>OY781043.1:0-3940469 GCA_963676165.1 Bacteroidales bacterium
AACCCAAAATGGGAGAGATGCGCCAACGGCAACAATCTTTAAAAAATCAATTGCAGCAAATGCTGGATATGATGAAAGATGGACAAAAGCCTGGTGGTCAACAAGGTCAACAGCAAATGAGCAAACAAATTGCCAAAATGCTGGCAGAACAAGAAATAATGCAGCAAATGCTTAATGAAATGATGTCTGACCAAACCATTAGCCCTGATGCTGTCAAAATGCTCAGAGAAATCAATCGCATGATGGAGGAAAACAAAAGCGATTTAATTAATCGAAATATTACGCCTAATTTATTAAGCCGCCAAGAACAAATTATTACCCGCATGTTGGAAGCCGAAAAGAGTGAGTTTGAGCGTGAAATCGATAAACAAAGAAAATCTCAAGAAGCCCGCGATTATAAAATATCGAACCCTGAAAAAGCATTTGAGAAAACCAAAAAGCAGGAGCAGTTTAATGAACTACTGGAGTATTCAAACTTAAAACTGCATCGCTTTTATAAAGAGAAATATCAGGAGTATTTATTAAAAATTAGTGAGTAATGGCCATAGGAATATTTTCAGAAGACGTGTCTGTGCCTGATTTCGATCAGAAATTACTTGAACAAACTTTGAAACACCTGATTGAAAATGAAGGATTTGTTTCTGGAGATGTCAATATCATTTATTGTTCAGATGAACATTTGCTTCAGATGAATAAGGACTATCTGAAACATGATTATTATACCGATATTATTACCTTTGATTATGTGGATGATCAAACGGTTTCAGGCGATTTGTTTATCTCACTGGATCGCATTAAAGAAAATGCATCTCAATTTGCTGATAGTTTAGATCAGGAGCTTTTTAGAGTCATGATTCACGGAGTTTTGCATCTCTGTGGTTATCACGATAAATCAGAGGAAGAACAGCAAACTATGCGCGGGAAAGAGAATGAATATTTAAAATATGCCGGCAAATTGTCAGATTAGCTGTGTATTATTCAATAAATTGTCCTGTTGGTCGTTCTTTAAAAATAATTTACTTTTGCACACATGACTTTGAAGCATAGAATTACCTGCATACTGCTTTGTCTCATTAGTCTGGGACTAAATGCTCAGATTAAAGACAGCACCATCAATATATTTCAGATAAGAGCGAATTACTCCTTCCACATTCCATCCGGTGATATTGGTCAGCGCTTTGGTGCAAACCATGGTATTGGTGGATCTTTGGAGTTTAAAACCAAACACAATTGGACATTTGGTTTGCAGTACAGTTACTTGTTTGGTGGCTATGTGAAAGATAGTACCATACTCGATCATCTTAAAGATCAATATGGAGGCATTATAAATGAATACGGTGAATATGGTACAATTCTTTTAACAGAAAGAGGATTTTACCTTGGTGGTAGTGTTGGTAAAGTGCTACCTGTACTTAATCCCAATCCAAATTCCGGACTTAAAGTTGAGTTAGGAGCTGGTTTATTGCAACACCATATTCATATCGAAAATAAAGACAATAATATTCCCGCAGTACTTGGAGATTATCGTGACGGATACGATAGATTAACCAACGGATTGTCCTTGCGCCAATTTGTTGGGTATCAATATTTCGATTCCAATGGATATTATAATTTCTTTGCTGGTTTTGAGTTTTATCAGGCATTCACTTATAATCGACGTAGTATAAATTACGATACCGGATTAGTGGATGATACTATGAAAAAGGATTTCTTGTGGGGAATTCATTTAGGTTGGATTATCCCGATATATAAACATGCGCCCAAAGAATTTTACTATTATTAGACCATGAGATTACTTTACCAGCTGGGAATTGAAATATACTGGACGCTTATTCGAATTTTTACGCTTTTTAAACCAAAGGCAAAATTATTCATTCTAGGTAGAAAGCATTGGCGAAAAACTCTGCTCAAGCAAAGAAATCCTGATGATAAATATGTGTGGATACATTGTGCTTCCCTTGGTGAGTTTGAGCAAGGCAGACCTTTCATTGAAGACTTTAAAAAGCAATATCCGAACATTAAAATTTGTTTGAGTTTCTTTTCCCCTTCTGGATATGAAATCCGAAAGAATTATTCCTTTGCTGATATGGTGGTTTATTTGCCTAAGGATAGTAAACGCAACGCAAGAGATTTTATCGATATTCTAAAACCAGAAATGAGCTTTTTTGTGAAATACGAATTCTGGTTTCACTACATTTCTCAATTAAAGAAACACAGTATTCCTGTTTATTTGATTTCAGGAATCTTTCGAGACAAACAGGTGTTCTTTAAACCTTGGGGCGGATTTTTTAGGAAAATCCTTTTTGCATTTGAACACATATTTGTTCAGGATATGGATTCATTAGGTCGTTTGACTCGTATTGGTTTTGAAAGAGCAAGTTTGTCAGGAGATACACGTTTTGATCGTGTCTGGCAGTTGACCAATGAAAACTATGAGAATTCCATTCTCTCCAAATTCTCAGAGCAGAAATTATGTATGGTTGCTGGTAGTACATGGCCCCAAGATGAAGCATGTATTCATGACATGCTTTTGCAGAATAGCGAAATGCATGTTATCCTTGCACCTCATGAAATAGATTCACAACACATTACAAGCCTTTCACAGCGATTCAGTGACATTCCATTTTGCTTGTTTTCAGAAGTCACGATGGAAAAAGTGTCAAATTGCAGACTCATTATTATTGATTCCATAGGATTGCTTTCAAAAATTTATCGCTTTGGTCAATTTGCTTACATTGGAGGAGGATTTGGGAAAGGAATACACAACACATTAGAGGCTGCTTGCTATGCTATGCCTGTTATATTTGGACCCAATCACACAAAATTCAAAGAAGCAATTGACTTAATACACCTTCATGCTGCGTTTACTTTTAATGATGCTGCTGAACTTCAGGATATTGTTGGAAAGCTGTCGGAAAAATCTAGTCGTGAAGATGCCGGAAAAGCCGCACTCAGCTATGTGAATGAAAAACGGGGTGCAACACAAAAAATTCTAGACTATATTCAGAAATCTGACGTTTTTCAATCAAATTGATACCTGAAAAAGTGCAATTTCAGTATAGGCATTGCGGAAATATTAAGTGCAATCGTGTATTATTAATGTCTGATTAACAATCAATTAAAAAGTTTTAGAAAAAACTCATTAAAATTTCAACAATTTGTTGTGAATAAAAACTCTATTGCTCTAATTCCTCCATTTTCAGATAGAATGCAGAGATTCCACCAATTTCCCATATTTCTGAAAATATTTATAAGTGGTAGAATAACAGCAGAATAAGGCGTTTTGTTAATAATTCTGTTAATAAAAATGAGCTAAAATGTATTGTTTGAATATTATCTTTATCAAGTGATTTTTTAGCCAAAATCTCACAGGAATTTTAGAACCAAAATCCATTGCTTATGTTAATAGATGAGAAAATATTGAAAGAAACTGCTATGCAGAACCCTAAAATTAAGAGTTACACTGATGAGGAAGCATACAATGCTAGTTTAGAGTATTTTAAAGGTGATGCTTTAGCTGCACGTGTGTGGATCAATAAATATGCCCTTAAAGATTCAGACGGGAAATTATATGAGCTTACTCCAGATGATATGCACCGTCGATTATCAAAAGAAATTTTCAGAATTGAAAAGAAATATGATAATCCAATGGAGGAGGAGCATATTTATCAACTCTTAAAAGATTTTAAATACATTGTTCCTCAAGGTGGACCAATGTCTGGCATTGGCAATGATCGTCAAGTTGTAAGTTTGTCAAATTGTTTTGTTATTGGCAACGAGGATCACAGCGATTCATATGGTGGAATTTTGAAAGTTGATCAAGAACAGGTTCAATTAATGAAACGTCGCGGTGGTGTTGGGCACGATCTTTCTCATCTTCGTCCTCAAGGTAGCCCTGTGAAAAACTCTGCATTAACTTCAACAGGCATTGTACCCTTCATGGAACGTTATTCAAACACAACACGTGAGGTTGCTCAAGATGGTCGTCGTGGTGCTTTGATGTTAAGTGTTTCTATTAAACATCCAGATGCTGAAGATTTTATTGATGCAAAAATGGAATCAGGAAAAGTAACAGGTGCCAATGTGTCTGTTAAAATTCTTGACGATTTCATGCAAGCTTTAAATAACAACGAAAAATACGTACAACAATTCCCAATCGATTCACCTCAACCACGTTATCAGAAAGAAATTGATCCGAATGATGTGTGGAAAAAGATTATCCATAACGCTTGGAAATCTGCTGAACCAGGAATCCTTTTTTGGGATACCATTACCAAAGAGTCTGTTGCAGACTGTTATGCTGATTTAGGCTTTGAAACTGTTTCTACTAACCCATGTGGAGAAATTCCTCTCTGTCCTTACGATTCATGTCGTTTGTTAGCAATCAACTTATATTCTTATGTTGAAAATCCATACAGTGAAACTGCACGATTCAACATGGAGAAATTTAAAGATCATGTTCAAGCTGCACAACGCATCATGGATGATATCATCGATTTGGAAATTGAAAAAATTGATGGAATTCTTGCAAAAATTGCAAGTGACCCAGAAGACTACGAAGTCAAACGCACTGAGAAAAACCTTTGGGAAAAAATTAAAAAGAAAGCAATTCAAGGACGTCGTACAGGTGTAGGTATCACCGCAGAAGGCGATATGCTTGCTTCATTAAACTTACGTTATGGAACTGATGAGGCTACAGCATTTTCTGAAGAAGTACACAAAACCATTGCGATTGAAGCATACCGTTCATCTGTTAGCATGGCTAAAGAAAGAGGTGCTTTCCAAATTTATGATCCAACTCGTGAAAAAGACAATCCTTTTGTCAATCGTATTCGTGAACAAGATCCTGAATTGATTGAGGATATGGAAAAATGGGGCCGCCGTAACATTAGCCTCTTAACTATTGCTCCAACTGGTACAACAAGTTTGATGACTCAAACAACTTCAGGTATTGAACCTGTCTTTATGCCAGTTTATCGTCGTCGTAGAAAAGTAAATCCTAACGATCCAAATGTACGCGTTGATTTTGTGGATGAAATTGGTGATAAATGGGAAGAGTATGTGGTATTTCACCCCAAATTCTCAACTTGGCTGAAAGTCAATGGTTATGATCCAGATCAGGTTAAAGAGCTTGACGAAAAAGAACTCGACAAAATCGTTGAAAAATCACCATACTTCAAAGCGACATCAAATGATGTTGACTGGTTAAACAAAGTTAGAATGCAGGGACGTATTCAAAAATGGGTTGACCATTCAATTTCAGTGACCATTAACTTGCCTGCAACTGTAGAGGAAGATTTGGTTGACAAACTGTATCGCGAAGCCTGGGCAGTTGGCTGTAAAGGTGTAACTGTGTATCGTGATGGTTCAAGAGATGGTGTCTTGATTTCTAACAGCAAAAAGAAAGAAGAAAAGGTTCCAGCTGCTGCAAGCAAACGCCCTAAAGTTCTTGAAGCAGATATTGTACGTTTCCAAAACAATAAAGAGAAATGGATTGCTTTTGTTGGTTTGATGGATGGAAGACCTTATGAAATCTTTACAGGACGTCAAGAAGAGGATGTTTTAATGGTTCCTTCGACTGTTGAAAAAGGAAAAATCATTAAAAATCGCGATGAAAAAGGTAACAGTCGCTATGACTTCCAATACAAAAACAAGTATGGATATAGTACTACGTTTGAAGGTTTATCTCACCAATTTAATGCTGAATTCTGGAACTATGCAAAATTGATTTCATCCGTTTTACGTCATGGAATGCCAATTAATAAAGTAACAGAACTTGTGACTTCATTAAAGCTTGATAGTGAAAGTATTAACACTTGGAAAAATGGAGTTGAGCGTGCTTTGAAACGTTATATTCCAAATGGAACAAAAGCAGAAAAACAAGGTTCCAAATGTCCTGAGTGCGAAGAAACAGACAGTTTGGTTTATCAAGATGGATGTGTGATCTGCACCAAGTGTGGCTATTCAAAATGTGGATAATATTTCCAACAAAAATAATACGGATTAACCTTAAGGACTAGTGAAAGCTAGTCCTTTTGCTTTTTAATTGCGCCGAGTTCCAACAAGCATTTTTCACAAAGACAATCTGTGTATTTGTTCTTAATTACCTCATACGTATTTTGGGGAATACTGAGCTTTGTGCACCAGCAACTTGAATTGTTATGGCACATAAATTCAGCATGGCAGCGAGGGCATGTTTTCTTTTTATTTGCCATCTGTCAAACTAATACTTACCGATTGAATTTGTCCTCCCATTGGTGGATGCATTTTGCGAATTTTAAGTGTTATGGAGTCTATCCCCTGAATCTCTGATTTTAAGCGATCAATAATTCGGCGTCCAACATGTTCCAAAAGATGCAAGCGTTTGCCTTCCATTTCTTCTTTGATGAGCACGTAAACATGCTGATAGTTTAATGCATCTTCAATTCTATCAGAAGCTTCTGCAGCACTGGTGTCTGTTTGAATTGCAACATCGAGTAAAAACCGGTTGCCAACGTATCTTTCTTCTTCATAATGGCCATGGTATGCATAAAATTCCATGCCCTCTATTTGAATTAAACCCATAATTCGATCTTTTTTGCGAATTTAACACCCTTTCTTTTCATTCCAATGATTATTCAATGTATTTTTGTGAAAGTAAATTATAGGATTATGAAAGAAAATCAGGAAACCGAAGAAAGCAAATCAAAAAATTTCATTGAGCAAATTATCGAGGAAGACTTAGCCTCAGGTAAACATAAAGAAATTTATACTCGCTTTCCACCCGAACCAAACGGATATCTGCATATTGGACATGCCAAAGCTATTTGTTTAAATTTTGGAATCAAAGCTGATTACCATGGTAAAACAAATCTTCGTTTTGACGACACAAATCCAACCAAAGAGGAAGAAGAATACATGGATAGCATCAAGCAAGATGTGGCTTGGTTAGGTTTTGATTGGGACCGTTTGTGTTTTGCATCTGATTATTTTGATCAGCTTTATGATTGGGCTGTCATGCTTATTAAAGATGGAAAAGCCTATATTGATGAACAATCTGGTGATGAAATTTCCAAACAGCGTACAACTCCAAGAGAACCTGGAATTGAATCTCCGTTCAGAAATCGTCCTGTTGAGGAAAGTCTGAAACTTTTTGAAGAAATGAAGGATGGAGTACATGACGAGGGTAGTATGGTACTTCGTGCTAAAGTCGATATGAACTCTCCAAATATGCACATGAGAGATCCTATCATGTATCGTATTCTAAAAAGACCTCATTTGCGCACCGGTGATAAATGGAATGTCTATCCTAATTACGATTATGCTCACGGGCAATCTGATTTCATTGAAGGAATAACACATTCACTTTGTACGCTTGAGTTTGAAGTACATAGACCATTGTACGATTGGTTCCTTAATCAAATTGCAAAATCAGGAGAATCCAGACCGAGACAAATTGAATTTGCACGTTTAAATTTGACATACACTGTCATGAGTAAACGTAAACTTCTTGAATTGGTAACTGGTGGCTATGTTAAAGGATGGGATGATCCTCGTATGCCTACTATTTCAGGACTTCGTCGTCGTGGATATACTCCAGGCTCACTTCGCTTGTTTTCTGAGCGTGTAGGGCTTGCAAAACGTGAAAATACCATTGATGTTGGTTTGCTTGAGTGGGCAGTCCGTGAAGATTTGAATAAAATTGCCGAAAGACGCATGGCAGTGATGGATCCTCTCAAAGTTGTTATTACCAATTATCCTGAAGGTCAAATTGAAGAAATGGAAGGCGTGAATAACCCTGAAGACGAGTCTGCAGGAAAACGTATGATTCCTTTTGGACGTGAATTGTATATTGAGCACTCAGATTTCATGGAAGATGCTCCTCGTAAATTTTTCCGTTTGGCTCCGGGTAGAGAAGTGCGCTTAAGATATGGTTACTTCATTACTTGTCAGGATGTGATTAAGGATGAGGATGGAAACATCACAGAATTACATTGTACTTATGATCCTGAAAGTCGCGGTGGAAACTCTCCTGATGGACGTAAAGTGAAAGGAACAATTCATTGGGTGGCAAAAGAAGCTGCCAAAGCTGCTGAAATCCGTGTTTATGATCGTTTGTTCTCTGTTGAAAATCCTTCAGATGTTCCAGAAGGTGGAGATTTTAAAGACAACCTGAATAATGAATCCTTGACAGTAACCACTGCATTTATTGAACCAGCATTGGCTGAGGCTAATGCAGGTGAAAACTATCAGTTTGAACGTACAGGTTATTTCTGTGTTGACCCAGATAGTTCTGCGGAAAAAATTGTTTTTAATCGTACTGTTCCATTGAGAGATTCATGGGCGAAAAAGAATAAATAATCATGGATAAGATTGCATTATTTCCCGGATCCTTTGACCCTTTTACCGTTGGTCATGAATCATTGGTACAAAGAGCACTGCCTCTCTTTGATAAAATTATCATAGGGGTAGGTGTGAACCAAGATAAAAAAGGTTTTTTCCCTCATGAAAAGCGTATTGAATGGATTAATGCTCTTTTTGGTGAAAATCCTAAAATTGAGGTTATGACATACGAAGGTTTAACCGTGGATTTTTGCGATCATATTGGTGCAAATTATATTCTTAGAGGATTGCGTACATCTGCTGATTTTGAGTTTGAAAGAGCAATCGGACAAACAAACAAGTCACTTCACCCTGAGATTGAAACTGTTTTCTTGCTTACTCATCCTGAGTATACTTTTATCAGTAGCTCAATTGTGCGAGATGTGTATAAGCATGGTGGAGACGTTAAACCTTTCTTACCTAAAGGAATGGAAATTGACCTGACATAAGTCGGGGAATTAGAAAAATATAAGAAAATAGAAAAGCTTTGAGAAATTATTCAATTTCTTGAAGCTTTTTCATCCATATCTCTTTGGTTTCATTGAAGGCATCCATTAAGCTGTCTGGTACAGGTTCTGCTGGAGGACTTTCAAGCTTTAGAGGGTCGATTTTAACCCCATTTTGATGTACCTCAAAATGAAGGTGTGGTCCTGTTGACCAGCCTGTGCTACCAACATACCCAATTACATCGCCTTGTTTTACACGATCTCCAACTTGAAATTCGCCAAATTTAGACATGTGCATATACACAGTTGTGTAAACAGAGTTGTGCTTTACTTTTACATAATTTCCAGCTCCTGTTCCATATTGTCTAAGTGTTATTACACCATCACCAATTGTTCGAATTTCTGTTCCCATAGGTGCGGAATAATCTACTGCTAAATGAGGTGTGTTTTTATGGAAGATAGGATGAAAACGACTGTGAGTGTAACGACTGGAAATTCGATTGTATTTTAACGGAGCTTTTAGAAAAGTGCGTCTTAAAGAGCCACCATCCACATCGTAGAAGTTTTCAACTGAATCTACGGTAAATGGGATTGCCCAGTATTCCATGCCCATGTGAACCATCATTCCGGCTTTGATTCGTTCCACATAAAGTGGATTTCCTTCAACGCATGCTTCTTCATAAATAATGCGGAATTCATCATTCTTTTGAATGCCAAAAAAGTCGATAACCCAACCAAACATTTCGGACATTTCAAGTGCCAGAGATGTGTTTGCATCTTGATTTTTTAACGCCATCCATAAAGAGGATTCGATGTTTCCCTTAACGGTACGTTCGACATAATCAACTGGCTTTTGTCCTTGTGTAATGACAACCGAATCGCGAAAATCGTACACCGTATAATCTATCCCATTATTTTCATACACCATATAATTGGCTATGAAACCTTCTGTTGTGTCAAGATCACAGAACATGGCAATAGGTTGACCCGCACGAATCCTATCCACTCGGAATGTGTCATTTGACATACGCCCGATTTTGTCAATTTTTAACAAGCTAACTTGATATGGTCTGAGAATATCAGATAAGCTTGAGCCTGATTGTATGGTGTCGTAAACGATGAGGAAAGAATCTATCGGGATGCCATATTTTAGCTCAGGAGCTGGTATAGAATCAATAATTTCTGTATCGACTGTTGTATTATCAGATACAGGGTGATTTCTTGTAAAAAAGAAAATCATCACCAGAGCGGCTGCTCCGATGATGATTGCTAATATAATCCAATGTGATTTTTTCATGAAAATTAATCAAGTTTTTTCTTGACTTCGAATTCTTCAAAGGCTTCAACCATATCTCCAACCTTAATGTCATTAAAGTTTTCGATATTCAGTCCACATTCTTGACCTGAGAAGACTTCTTTTGCGTCGTCTTTATAACGTTTAAGGGATCCTAAATCACCAGAGTAGATGACAATTCCATCACGTATGAGTCGAACTTTGCTGTCGCGGTAAATTTTACCATCAACCACTTTACAACCAGCAATTTTACCAACTTTTGTGATTTTAAATACATTGAGGACTTCTGCAGTTCCTTGAATTCTTTCCTTAATTTCAGGTGAAAGCATACCTTCCATAGCATCTTTCATTTCATTGATTGCATCGTAAATGATGGAATATAATCTGATTTCAATTTCTTCACTTTCCGCAAGTCTTCTCGCAGCTACAGATGGTCTAACTTGGAAACCAATGATAATTGCATTGGATGCTGATGCAAGCATGACGTCTGTTTCTGTGATTTGACCAACTGCTTTGTGAATTACATTGACATGAAGTTCATCATTTGAAAGTTTTTCAAGTGAATCAGAAAGTGCTTCAATTGAACCGTCCACATCACCTTTAACAACCACATTAATTTCTTGGAAGTTACCCAATGCAAGGCGACGACCAATTTCATCCAATGTAATGTGTTTTTGAGTTCTGAGGCTTTGCTCTCTTTGCAATTGTTCACGACGACTTGCAATTTGTTTTGCTTCGCTTTCGTCGTCCATTACTCTAAATGTATCACCTGCTTGAGGTGCACCATTTAAACCTAAGAGAACGGCAGGAGTTGATGGTCCTGTTTTATCAATGCGTTTTTGTCTTTCATTAAACATGGCTTTCACACGACCAAAATTGGTTCCTGCTAATACCATATCACCGTGTTTCAATGTCCCTTTTTGAACAAGTAAAGTAGCGACATATCCGCGACCTTTATCCAAGGAAGACTCAATGATTGTACCTTCAGCATTTCTGTCAGGATTTGCTTTTAAATCAAGCATTTCAGCTTCGAGCAGAACTTTCTCAAGAAGAGCATCTACATTTAGACCTTTGAGTGCGGAAATGTCTTGTGATTGATATTTTCCACCCCACTCTTCAACGAGATAATTCATACTAGCCAATTTTTCTTTAATCTTATCTGGATTTGCAGTTGGCTTATCTACTTTGTTGATTGCAAATACAATTGGTACATCTGCTGCAGATGCGTGATTAATTGCCTCAATGGTTTGTGGCATTACATCGTCGTCAGCGGCGATAACAATAATTGCAATATCAGTTACTTGTGCACCACGAGCACGCATTGCAGTAAACGCTTCGTGACCAGGAGTATCAAGGAATGCGATTCGTTTTCCATTGTCTAACTCTACACTGTAAGCACCAACGTGCTGTGTAATACCTCCAGCTTCACCGGCAACCACATTGGCATGACGGATATAATCAAGAAGTTTTGTTTTACCGTGGTCAACGTGACCCATTACAGTAACAATCGGAGCGCGAGGAAGAAGATCTTCTTCATTATCCTCAATTTCCTGTATGTCTTCAGTGCTTTCTGCACTTACAAAATCAACTTCAAAACCAAACTCATCAGCAATGATGGTCATGGTTTCAGCATCAAGTCTCTGGTTAATTGAAACGGTCATGCCAATACTCATACAAGCCATGATAATTTCATTGACCTGTTTATCCATCATGGCAGCAAGTTCGCTAACAGATGCAAACTCATTCACTTTGAGTATGCTCTTTTCTGCTTCTTCGCGTTCGAACTCTTCTTGACGTTTTTTGCTTACCGCATCACGTTTGTCACGTCTGTATTTTGCAGATTTAGATTTTTGCTTCTTGTTTTCAAGGCGTGCAAGTGTATCTTTAATTTGCTTTTGAACATCAACTTCTGATACCTCATTGGTTTTAGTCGGTTTCTTCTTATTACGTGGTTTTTTGCCAGATTTACCTTGTTGTTGCCCTTTGTTATTACTGTCAATATTTACCTTTTCTTTTGGTATGCGTTTACGTTTTTTCTTTTCTTTTTGTTTTTTACGCTCAGCTTTAAGGGCTTCTTTTTCTTTCTGACGTTTTTGTTGACGATCATTTTCTTTTTGTAAATACTCGTCAATATTTATCTTACCAAGTACTTTCGGGCCATCCAGTTTTTTGACTTTGGTTTCCAAAAAGTTTTCTTTAGGTTTTTCAGGAGTTTCTGCTTGTTTATTTTCAGCAGGCTTTTCTTCTTTTTGTGCTTTTTCTTTTTGGATTTTGCGGGTTGCTTCTCTTTCTTGCTCTTTTATTTCTTGCTCAAGATGTTTCTCCTTTTTGGATTTTTTCTTTGGTCTGGTTTTCTGGTTTAAGTCATCCAGATTAATTTTCCCAAGGACTTTAATCTTTTCGTCTTCAGACTGAGCAGGAGTTTTCTCTTCTTTTTTCGCAGGAGGAGTTTTTTCTTCAGCTTTCTCAGTTTTTTCTGCTTTTTTAGGAGCCTGTTTTTCTGCAGCAGGTTTTTTCTCAGGGCTTTTCTCCTCTTTAGCAGGTTTTTCAACTGATTCAGATTTCTGATCTTCGGTTGCTTTTCTCTCAGGTTTTCCCTTAGTTTTTTCAGCTTCCTTAACCTCTTCTTTCACTTCTTTCTTTTTCGGAGCTTCTTCTTTTGCTTTAACCGGTTCTTTTGGAGCTTCTTCCTTAACTTCCGATTTTTCAGCTGGAATTGTGTTGTCTTTAACAAGCACTTCTTCAACTGGAGTTTCAGCTACCTTTTCTTCTTGAATGTCAGGTTCATCACCTTCATCCTCTTTGGACGCACCAACGCGTTCTTGACGGCGTTCGCGAATTTGCTGTGAAACCTCTTTGGATCTCTCTTTGACTGTTATCTGATCTCCAAACTCTTTCAATAAGAGTTCGTAGGATTCAGCGGGAACCTTACTGTTTGGGTTTGAATCGACTTCAATACCCTTCTTTTCGAGAAATTCCACAATGGTGGAAATCCCGAGGTTGAATTCCCTCGCAATCTTGCTTAAACGCTTTAATTTTGTGTCTGCTGCCATAAATTTAGCCCAATATTTACTTCTGATAAATCAGATTTTATTCAAATTCAGATTTGAAAATGCGGATAACATCATCCACAGTTTCTTCTTCCAAGTCTGTTCTGTTAATAAGGTCGTCACGACTCAATTCAAGAACAGATTTAGCTGTATCACAGCCAATTGCTTTGAGTGCATCGAGAACCCAGTCTTCAATTTCGTCTGCAAATTCGTCGATATCCACATCTTCATCATCTTCAGTTACTTCACGATAAACATCGATTTCGTATCCTGTAAGCTGTGATGCTAATTTAATATTATGTCCATTTTTACCAATTGCCAATGAAACTTGATCTGGCTCAAGGTAAACATCTGCTTTATTGTCTTCTAATATTTTTACACTTGAAACTTTTGCAGGACTTAACGCTCTTTGAATGAAAAGTTGAATGTTCGCTGTAAAGTTAATGACATCGATATTTTCATTGCGTAATTCACGGACGATACCATGAATACGGCTACCTTTCATTCCTACACAAGCTCCAACAGGATCAACGCGGTCATCGTAAGATTCTACGGCAACTTTTGCGCGTTCTCCTGGTACACGTGCAATACGTTTAATTGTAATTAGTCCGTCGAAAATCTCAGGAACTTCAAGCTCAAATAAACGCTCTAAGAATACTGTTGATGTTCTGGAAATTATAATTAACGGATTTCCATTGCGCATTTCTACACGTTCAACAATGGCACGTATTGTGTCACCTTTACGGAAAAAGTCAGATGGAATTTGTTCTTCACGAGGAAGGATTAATTCATTGCCTTCGTCATCAAGTACTAAAATTTCACGTTTCCAAATTTGATAAACTTCACCTGTAATGATATCACCAGTTCTATTTTTATATGTATTGTAAAGGTTGTCACGCTCAAGTTCCAAAATTTTATTTGTCAAATTTTGTCTCAAAGCCAAAATAGCACGGCGACCAAAATCTTCAACTTTTACTTCGTCGGTGACATCTTCACCAACTTCGTAATCATCGTCAATTTTTAGTGCTTCTGAAAGTGGTATTTCCAAGTTAGGATCTTCAAAATCCTCATCTGAAACTACTTCTCTGTTTCTCCAGATTTCAAAGTCTCCTTTATCAACATTGATAATGATGTCATAGTTTTCATCTGTGCCATGGATTTTTATTAATGTTGCACGAAAAACTTCTTCGAGCACGCTCATCATGGTTGCACGGTCAATGCTTTTAAGTTCTTTAAACTCAGCAAAAGTGTCTATTAGATTTGTTTGTGCCATTGCTTTGATATTTTACTTAAAACTGATGCCAGGTTTTGCCTTCTCAATTTGATTAAATGAATATGTTTTTGTCTCTTTCTTTTTCTTTTCAGTGTACTCTATTTGAATTCCTTCTTCTTTAACATCAAGCAAAACAGCGTTGCTAAAGAAACCTTCATCCGTCCATAAATCAATGATTCTACCTTGATATTTTTGGTATTGCTCAATAACTTTAAAAGCTTTGTCCAAACCTGGAGAGGAAACCTCCAGTTGAAAGTCCTCCTTATCTCGATCTAATTTAGATTCTAAAGCACGACTAATGCGCTTACAGGAATCAATATCAAAGTCTTCCAAACTGTCAACAAAAACTTGAATGTTATTTGTCTTTCCAACTTTAACATCTACGAGAAATTCAGGTGGGCTAACAAGCTCACTAACAATTGATTGTATGTATTCTTTTGTTATCATAATGTACAAAATAAGGGGACTTTTGTCCCCTTTTTTTCTCATTCGCACTGCAAATGTACGTTATTTGTTTTGTATTTCAAAATAAAATCTCCTGAAAACAATGATTTTAACTGATTTTGAACTCGTCAAATTTGATGTTTTCAATTTTGGGATATAAAAATTCAATTAAGTCTAAAATGGGTTGATATAGCAACGAATTCTCAGTAACTTCTTCCGGAATTAATTCCATTTTGACGACAATAAACTGATTGAGCAAAAACAAAATTGCTGCAACAATCAATACGGCTTTAGCTGCACCAAAAACAGCTCCACCAAGTTTGTTGATAGATTTCAATGCAATGGCATTGACAAGCTTGTCTAATCCATTAGAGATGAGATGAACAAGGATTACCACCAGAATAAATACGATGCCAAATGCAATGAGAGGAATGTAGTTTTCATCAATTTCAGTTTTGTCTTGTAAAACTCCGGCAAGGTAATGAGAGAATGTGCTGGCAATCCAAATTCCTAGAATCAACGCTAAGAGGCTGGCAATCTCCTTTACAAGTCCTTTTTTTAGCCCTTTAAATGCCAGCCACAAAACCGGAATTAGAATGACAATGTCGAGATAATTCATAATCACTTTTTATTTTCGTCAAAAATAAGCAAATTTGCTGTGACAAATATAACATTATGCCTGTAATCAATTCCATTATCAACCTCATCAATTATAAACGACTTGCACAAATAGATGAGTTTCGTCGATATCCTATTGATGTTCAAAACAAGCAGTTCAATGAATTAATTGATACTGCAAAAAATACAGAGTTTGGAAAGAAATATGATTTCCGGGAAATTCGAACGTATCAACAGTTTGCTGAGCGTGTGCCTATTAATGATTATGATGGACTAAAGCCTTATATTGAGCGTATCCTTAAAGGAGAGCAAAATATTTTGTGGCCTACAGATGTGCGGTGGTTTGCTAAATCAAGTGGGACGACATCTGATCGAAGTAAATACATTCCAATTACGAAAGAGGCATTGGATGAATGCCATTTCCGAAGCGGAAAAGACATTTATGCAGTATTTTCTGATCAAAATCCTGACACCAAAATTTATTCTGGTAAAACTCTAGCCTTAGGAGGTAGTCATCAGGTGAATGATCTGAGCGACAAGTCATTCTCTGGCGATTTGTCGGCAGTGTTGTTACGGAATTTACCTTTTTGGACTTACATTTATAAGTTGCCAAATTTGGACATTGCACTTATGGAGGAATGGGAAGAGAAAATTGAACGCATTGCTCAAAGTACCATTAAAAATGCAGTATCTAATATTGTTGGAGTTCCCAGTTGGTTTCTAGTTTTACTCAGACGTGTTTTGGAAATTACTGGGAAATCAGATATTTCAGAGGTATGGCCTAGTTTGGAACTCTTTATTCATGGTGGAGTGAGCTTTGATCCGTACAGAGCAACCTATAAAAATCTAATAAGTAATCCGAATATGAAGTATATGGAGACCTATAATGCATCTGAAGGTTTCTTTGCTATGCAGGATGAGGCAGACAAGCGGGATCTATTATTGATGTTAGATTACGGAATTTTTTATGAGTTTGTTCCAATGGAAGAGTTAGATAGTTCATTTCCTAAAGCAATTCCATTGTCAGAGGTTGAGGTTGGAAAGAATTATGCCCTTGTGATTACTTCCAATAGTGGGTTGTGGCGTTATATGATAGGAGACACAGTTATGTTTACGTCAACAACTCCATACAAAATTAAAATTACCGGAAGGACAAAGCATTTTATTAATGCGTTTGGGGAAGAAGTTATTATTGATAATGCTGAAAATGCTTTGAAAAAAGCATGTGAACAAACAGGTGCAGAAATACGAGAATATACTGCTGCTCCACGCTATTTTGGGGACAAGAAAAATGCTGCTCACCAATGGCTGTTTGAATTTATCAAGGCACCAGACGATCTCGATAAGTTTGTCAGAATTTTGGATGAAACATTGCGCGAAATAAACTCAGATTATGATGCTAAACGCTATAAAAACATGACCTTAGGTCCTCCAGAGGTTGTTGTTATGAAAGATGGTGCATTTTATGAGTGGCTGAAATCAAGGCAAAAGCTTGGTGGTCAGCATAAAATTCCTCGCTTGGCAAATCACAGAGAATATGTTGATGCATTATTGAAATTTAATGCTTAGTTCTTGGGAAGAAAATACATCACATCTTCACCGTATTCTAAACTTAAAATCTTATTGGTTAGTGTATTAATTCGGAATGTTGAAGATCCAATCCTTAGATAATCCTTGCCATTCATTTCCCAGGTTGATTCAAGGGATACATTGTTACTGAGGTGTTTGTAAACTGTGCCGTTTTCATCAAAAGAATATCGAATTTCTCCCACTGAAACAACTTCATTTTGTACTCCGTCAACATACATGTAAAGGCTCCACTCATGTTTCACAAGTGTTTTTTCTGCTTGCTCTTCATGCCACTGATCAGTGCATGAGCTGAAAAGTGTCATTAGTGCAAGGGCAAGGATAAAAATTTTACTGTATTCCACTAAGTGCAAATGTTTCATCTTCACGTATTCCTTTCGGTGTTTTGGTTAAACTACATACCTCTGTATTGTTATCGTGCTGTAGAAAAAGTAAATCTCCTTTGGCTTCTAGTTCCTCAAGAAATGCTTCTTTTTCCTGAATGGTAACAAGAGGTAAAATGTCATATGCTGCAGTAAAAGAAAGTCGAATGTACGGAATTGCAGGTAAGAGATCTCCTGCAAAAACAAGTCTTTTGTCTCCCAGGTCAGTGTAAACTGCCATTAAACCATTGGTGTGTCCATAGAATAATCGAAATTCAATTTCTGGGCATAACTTGAAATTGTTTTCAACGAGTTTAAGTTTCCCTGATGTGGCAATCGGTTCAAGATTTTCCTTTAAATATGCAGGCTTTTCTCTTCTGTTTGGTTTGCTTGCCCAGTTCCATTGAGCTTTACTTACCCAAATGTTTGCTTGTTTGAAAACAATCTGAGGCTTACCATTTTGATCTAATTCACTTAATCCTCCACAATGATCAAAATGTAAGTGAGTAAGCACAACATCTGTTATTTCATCAACGGAAAACCCTGCATCGTTTATTGATTTGACAAGCTCATCGTTTCCAAAGAGATAATGAAATTTAGCATAATCAGCATCAAGTTTGTTGCCTATGCCTGTATCAATTAATATTTTTTTCTCCCCAGTGTCAATTAAAAGTGATCTGCAAGCACATGGACATAAATTTTGCTCGTCGGCAGGATAAATCCTTTGCCACATGGCTTTTGGGACCACGCCAAACATTGCGCCTCCATCTGCTTTAAATCGCTGTGTTTCTATAGTATAGACTTTAATGTGATTGCGCATAAAACCCTTTTTTGTTTTATTTCTTTTTTGCTACTATTTTACGAATCAGATTCTGCTAAAATAAAACATTTTATGAGAGGAACGTAATTTGTTCAATAAATCGTACTTTTGCAACGTTGCATAATAAAATTGAATTATGGAGAAAGAAAAGGTTACACGTTTATTGACTTTGTTAATTATTGTTTTGGTCATTGCAATAGGATATACAGCATACAAAGTCATCACGCTGAGTAGAGATTATCAGGAGCTTACAAAACAAATGGGTGAAACTATTTCTGCAAAAGACTTGATTGAAGAAGACTTGAATAACTTGTATTCTGAATACGATTCATTGCAAACCACTAATGATAGTATGAATGATAAGCTTGCTGAAGAGAAAGAGAAAATCGCAGTTTTGCTGGAAGAATTGCAAACTGTGAAATCATATAATGCATCTCAAATTCGGAAATATCAGGGTGAAATTGAAACTTTACGTAGCATCATGAAAAGCTATGTTTATCAGATTGATTCACTTAATCAGTTAAACAATCAATTGATAGCTGAAAACAACCAAGTGCGTGAAAGTCACGAACGCTTAAAATATGAAATGGATGAGGTTGTTGAGAAGAATGATGAACTTGAGTTGACAGTAGAGAAAGCATCTGTAATTAAGGCTTCAAACATTCAGGGTTTAACTTTTAATAAACGCGGTAGAGAAGTTAATAAAGCTAGAAGAGTAGCTCAAATTCAAACTCGTTTCACATTGATTGAAAACTCCATTGCTGAAGCTGGTGAAAAAACTATTTACGTTCGTATTTTGCGTCCTGATGGCTATGTTTTGGTAAAAAACACTGAAAATATTTTCACTTACGAAGAAGAAGTTTTGGCTTTTTCTGAGAGCAGAACAGTTCAATACGATGGGAATTTCCTTGATGTTATTATTTATTACGATCTTGATCAAGAGTTGCTTGAAGGCTCTTATCAAGTGGAGTTGTATATGGATGGTAATTTGATTGGTACATCAAGTTTCTTACTGGAATAGCATGCTTTTACTCAATGGGCAATTTCCGGGCAAAGCAATAATTTATCACCAATATCAAGACTGGGTATTGTTGGTGGTTTTGCTGGGGCTGATTTATGTTGTCTTTGAGTATTATGTTAAACCTTTGTTCTTTTCGCGCATATTGAGTTCTGTTTTTAATCAAACTGTGACGAATAAGATCATTTCGGAAAACAATTCATTAACTAATCGGATAAATCACAGCTTAAATTTTGTGTTTTATGTAAATACCTCACTGGCCTTATTTCTCTTGGTTCAGTATTTCGAATTTGATTTACCAAGTGACCAATACATCCTGCAAGTGCTCATTGTCTTTTTTGTTGTTGCTTTTGGTTTTAATTTAAGGTTAATGATATATCATTTTATCGGGTGGGTTACAAATCATCTGGATATACAAATGGAATATACTAGTCATTGGATGATTTTAAACAAGCTTTTTGGATTGCTTCTAATTCCAGGGCTTTTGCTTATGTTGTATTTGCCTGATGACTATCAAATTTACCTGATTGTCACTTATCTTGTGATTTACACTTTTTTGTTTACCGTGAAGATATTTCGTGGGTTGCAAATATCATTTCAGAACAAGCTTTCTTTGTTCAGCATTATTTTATATCTTTGTGCCCTCGAAATAATGCCTGTTGGGATGCTAATAAAATTCCTAATGAGCTAAAAAAATACGAGGAGACTGTATGATTTCAAAAATCAAGCGAATTCTGGTATCGCAACCAAAACCATCGTCAGATAAATCGCCGTATTTTGATCTGGCAGAGAAACATAAACTTGACATTGATTTTCGACCTTTTATTGAGGTTGTGGGTGTTCAGTCCAAAGAGTTTAGACAATCCAAAGTGAATATCAATGCCCATACGGCAATGATTTTTACTAGCCGTACGGCAGTGAATCATTTTTTTCGTATGTGTGATGATCTGAAATTGAAAATTCAGGATTCTTGGAAATATTTCTGTGTTTCTGAGTCTGTTGCTTTCTATTTACAGAAATTCATTGTTTACCGTAAACGTAAAATCTTTTATGGTGACGGTAGATTCGATGATTTATTGAGCCTGATTAAAAAGCATAAAGATGAAAAATTCCTTGTGCCTATTAGCAGTGTGTCTAAACAAAATATTCCGATGAAATTAGAAAAAGCAGGTGTAAAATTTACTCCTGCAGTGATGTACAAAACCGTACATGCTGATTTGTCTGATTTGTCGAATGTCAACTACGACGTTTTAGTTTTCTTTAGTCCTTCAGGAATTAATTCATTGTTGGATAATTTCCCTGATTTCAAACAAAACGACACAAAAATTGCAGCTTTTGGACCATCCACTCATAAATCAGTGAAAGATGCCGGTTTGAATTTGGATATTAAAGCACCACAGCCCAAATATCCATCCATGACAATGGCACTTGATCATTATATTGAGGAGTTTAATAAAAAGAAATCCAAATAAGTTCAATGTGTTGTGATGTAAGCAATTTTTCCTCTTTGCCTGATTTTGGTTTGTCGAAAGAAGAACGTTTACATTTTAACTCAGATATTGATACCCTTTTCAAACAGGGAACTTGGTTTAGCCAAGATGAATTTTCCATTATCTTTCGTATCCTCAATGGAAACATGCCTTCAGCGATGTTTGCTGTGCCTAAAAAATTTCAGCATAAGGCTTGGCATCGGGTTAAATCTCGGCGTGTAATGCGCGAACTGTATCGTAAAAATAAACATATCCTTTATGATGTCGCCCAAAAGTCTGAAAAAACCATTCACTTTGCGATAATCTGTCGAAATACCGAGGCATTGGAATATCATCAGACAGAATCAAAAATAATTCTAACTTTACAACGTTTAAGTGACAAATTATCCAAAGCATAGCGTATGAAATTTTCAGGAAAAATAGCGAAGCGTTTGTTTTTTACAATGTTGGGAATCATTGCATTAAGTGGTGCAACATTTATTCTTTCAGCGAATAAAAGTCCAGATTTTGAATTAGTAAAACATCTTGATGTCTTTTCTTCGTTAATTAAAGAGCTCAATCTCTATTATGTCGATGAAATTGATGCTGGTAAATCTGTAAAGACAGCTATTGATAAGATGTTAGAGGAGATGGACCCTTACACTGTTTATATTCCGGAGTCAAAAATTGAGGATTTAACCTTCATGACAACCGGACAATATGGTGGAATTGGTGCTTTAATCCGAAAGAAAGACGATTATGTGATGGTAACAGATCCGTACGAAGGGTTTCCTGCGGATAAAGCCGGTCTTAAAGCGGGTGATATCATATTAGAAATTGATGGAAAAAGCTTGAAAGGCTTAAGTACTTCTGAGGTTAGTGAATTGCTTAAAGGGCAGCCGGGAACAACATTGAAGCTAAAAGTAAAACGTGCTGTGAGTGAAGAGGAAAAACAATACAGTTTTGAACGTGAAAAAGTGCAAATAAGTCCTGTGCCATATTATGGAATGATAGATGATAAAACAGGATATGTGCGCTTGAGCAGTTTTACAAATAAAGCATTTTCTGAATTTAATGATGCTGTTCGTGAGTTAAAAGAAGAAAAAGGTGCCGAATCGCTAATCGTTGATTTGAGAAATAATCCTGGAGGACTTTTGATTGAAGCAGTGCGGATATGTAACCTTTTTGTGCCACAAAATGAAATAGTTGTAAGCACAAAAGGAAAGGTTGAGCGTTGGAACAAAACCTATAAAGCGCAAATGAGTCCTTACGATACTGAAATGCCATTGGTTGTGCTTGTCAACCGAGGTTCTGCATCTGCCTCTGAAATTGTTTCTGGTTGTATTCAAGATTTGGACAGAGGTGTTATTGTGGGACAGAGAACATTTGGAAAAGGATTAGTTCAAACCACTAGAGATTTAAGCTATAACGCTAAACTTAAGGTGACAACAGCTAAGTATTATATTCCTAGCGGACGTTGTATTCAGGCCTTGGATTATACGCATCGGAATGAAGACGGCAGTGTTGGTCGTATTCCAGATTCGTTGATTACCCAATTTGAGACAAAAAATGGACGTGTTGTTTTTGACGGTGGAGGAATTCATCCTGACATCGCTTTGGAAGCACAAAAATTAAGTAAAATTACAAGTCACCTCATTGTTGATGATATGATCTTTGATTTTGCATCTTGGTTTGTTTATAACACACCTGAAACACCCGATTTAAAAAACTTTAAGTTGAGTGACAATGAATACGACCAATTTATTGCTTTTATTAACGATCGTGAGTTTGATTACGAAACCTCATCTGAAGCTTCTTTTGATGAGCTGGTGGAAACTGCAAAAAAAGAGAAATATTACGATGTCGCTAAGGATGAGTTTGATGAATTAAAAGCAAAAATTGCGCACGACAGAGAAAAAGACCTTCAACTGTTTCGCGATGAAATCAAAGAGTTGTTGGAGCGTGAAATTATTGGTCGCTATTATTATCAAAAAGGACAATTAGAATATCAATTGCAATTTGATACAGAAGTTGCTAAGGCGATGGAAATTCTTAAAGATGAGGAAACTTACACCGGAATTTTAGACGGAAGCATTGACTTGAATAAAAACGAAAAGAACTAGATTATGGCAACGGTATTGAGTGGAATTCGTTCCACAGGGAAGTTACATTTGGGAAATTATTACGGAGCAGTGAAGAACTTTGTAAGTCTTCAGGATGAGCATGACTGTTTCTTTTTTATTGCTGATTATCATTCATTAACCACACATCCAACACCTGAAAATCTGCATGTAAGTGTACGTCAGGTGATGGTTGAATATTTGGCAGCAGGTCTTGATCCGGAAAAGGTTACCTTATACGTACAATCTGATGTGCCAGAGATTCCTGAATTGTATTTGTTGATGAACATGAATGCTTATTTGGGAGAATTGGAGCGCACAACCTCTTTCAAAGACAAAGCACGCAAGCAGCCAAATAATGTAAATGCTGGCTTGTTGACATATCCTGTACTCATGGCTGTCGATATCCTTATTCATCAAGCGAATTTTGTGCCTGTTGGAAAAGATCAGGAACAGAATCTTGAAATGGCAAGAAAATTTGCTAAGCGGTTTAACAACATGTATAAGGAAGACTTTTTCACCATTCCGCAACCATTTAATTATGGTAAAGAATTGATTAAAATTCCTGGACTTGACGGCAGCGGTAAAATGGGAAAATCTGAAGGAAACGGTCTTTACCTATCTGATGATGAAAAAACTCTGCGTAAAAAAGTCATGAAGGCAAAAACCGATACCGGACCAACGGAACCAAATTCACCTGTTTCAGAAAGTGTACAGAATCTTTTTGATATCATGAAGATTGTTACCGATCCGAAGATATTAGATCAATATAAAACTGCCTATGCAGATTGTAGCATTCGTTATGGTGATCTTAAAAAGCAACTTGCAGAAGACATTAACCGTGAAATTGCTCCAATGAGAGAACGTATCGAGAAAATCAATAGTAACGATGAGTATCTGAGAAAAGTGGCTAAAATGGGTGCTGAAAAGGCTCGTGAAAGTGCACAGAAAACCATAAAAGAAGTGCGTAACCTAATTGGGTTCCGCAGTTTTTAGTTTGAATGAATTAATCGTAAAATAGAACGAGGCTGCCTAACTGACAGCCTCGTTTTTTTACTCAACAATGATTTTTTCTGTTTGAATAATTTTATTGGTATATCTCATGGTAAGTAGATATATTCCTGAGGCATAAACTGACAAAGCAAGTACGATGTTTCTGTAAATGTCTTCTGAAAATAATTTTTGACCCGACAATGCATAAATCTCTTGTTGCTATTTATTCCTTAAAGTATAATCATTTAGCTTTAATTTAATTTTGTTTTTAATGGTATTTGGATAAACATTAAATTCTCCATTTTCATACTAATTATTTATTTTTGGGTTGTCCACTCATTCCGGTTTTCGGGACTCCAATTTATAGAGTAAACAAGTAAGTTTAATGGTGGTTCATACTAATAAACGGTATCAAATGTATGAAATTCAAGTCCGATATGTATGTCGCTATTTAAACTATCAGCTGGAAAAATTCCAAAATGATAATATCCAAAAATAAAATGATTAACTTGAGGATTAGATGGGTCGTTCATTTTTTTAGGATAATCCCATCTGTCAAAAAATGCTAAAGTATCTGAATACAGCATTAATTCAAATCCCTCATCGATGCTATCACACGTTATATACTCTGTTGTATCCCAGACATTCAAATTATAGACTTTTTGAATTTTATAACCAGCAGATATTGGAAACCCACGATATTCAAGCTGAAGACTATCGAAATCGGTATCTGTATAATTGACAAAACTAATGTGAGCAGTTACCGGATCATATGTTTCATGCTGGCTACATGAGTTGAGAAGCACGAGACAGAGCAATATAATTAAAAAGCTGTTTCTTTTCATTGATTTGATTTTGTAAGGTAACGAAGTTATCTTACAAATAGTATATGCAAAATGCAGCTTTCCTATTATAGAACTAAGAGTACGACAAAGTGGGGGTTAGAGAATTTTATGTGGTCGGAGTAGATGAAGGCGGCTTTGGAGGCTAAGTGTAGGTCGCCAGCAATTTCCAATATTGTATTATCATCAATTTTCAACATAAATCCTTATTCTTCAATTGCTCCATGGTTTGCAATAATTTCTTTCTTCCTGCTCTCAAGAAAGCTGTTCCGGCAAATTGTCGTGTGAATTCTACATCATCCATGGCAGATAGGCTTTGAGAATTCAAATATTGTAAATGCTTACCGGGGGAAAGATCCTCATGCTGATGTTGAGTTATTTTTTGATTCCAGGGACATACATCCTGACAGATATCGCAACCAAAAAGCTGATTCCCCATTTTTTTTGCAATGTTTTCCGGGATTTCATCTTTGCTTTCAATGCTGTGATAGGATATGCAACGATTGGAATCTAGTCCGTTCAGTGACAAGGCCTGAGTTGGACAAGTATCTATACATTGTGTACAATTTCCGCAATAATTTTTTGTGTATGGTGCATCTTCCTTTAATTCAATATTAACGAATAGCTCAGCAAGAAATAAAAAAGATCCTTTTTCTTTGTTGATGAGGCAGGTGTTTTTGCCTATCCAACCCATACCTGACTGAACCGCCAAACTTCGTTCCAGAACAGGCGCAGAATCGACAAATGGTCTTGTTTCTAATTCTGGAAAATCAGCCTTGATTTTTCGTACCAAAGCTTTGAGTTTTGATTTTATCAATTTATGATAATCCCTACCTAGGGCATACTTGGAAACCGAATATTTTATGTCGGGAATTTCTTTTGTGTAATAATTAAGTCCTAAGACGATTACGGATTGTGTCCCTTGTTGAATTTCTGTCGGATTGTAGCGAAGGGTTTTGTTGCGATGCAAGTACTCCATATCAGCGGCATAACCTTGCTTAAGCCACCTTTCAAAGCGAGTTTGTGCTTCGGAGGGCACATAAGGTTTTGTAATTCTGACAAGGTCAAAACCCGCTTCAGTTGCTAATTTTTTAATGTGATTGCTTGCTTTTTGAGCTTGCATTATTCTCCAGAATAAATTTCACCATTGTAATAAATGTCATTTGAGTTCACACCGTAATTATAATATACTGTGTTTCCATGACAGTTGTACTCATTAATTGATTCAAAGCTGAGCGTTTTCTTCGTTCCACGATCAAAAACCTTTAAATAACCTTGTTCATCAATGTAAGCAAGCATGTTATGATCCATTTTAAACGATTCCGGAATGTGGCTTTCTAACGTGTATGTTTTTCCATTCCAGCGTACTTTAAAATAGTTTTGCACGGTAAAAACCAATAATTCATCAGTGACATGGTATTCATCTGGTGCGTCAAAAGAAACGGTTTCTGTTTCATTGCCGTCAAAGATCTTTAAGTAATCATTTGAGTCAATGTATGCAACAAACCCATCTCCAGTTTGATAGGATTGTGGTTCGAAGTCTTCAAGTTGGTAAAACTCACCATGCCAAAACGCTTGAAAATTATCGATGGGTGTTTCAACAAAAGCGACAATATCTCTTCCTGTTTTGAAGGATTTTGTACGATCTGCATAAAGCAACTCATACTGTTCGCCGTGATAAAAAATGTGTAAATATCCTTGAGTGTCTTTGTAAACAAGCGTATTTTCACCAACTTCAAATTCTGTGCTGTCTTTTGATGCCAGAACATCATCAAGCTGAATGATTTCCTTGTCGTAATACACATTGAAAACGTATTTATGATTGTCAACAAAAGCAATCAATTCATCTCCAACTTTGTATTCTCCGGCATGTAAAGCTAAGGTTTTTACATCTCCTTCATCAAAGACTTTAAGTTGATTGTTTAGGTTAAATCCTATGAGCTGATCTGTTGCTGTGTAGTCTGTTACAAAGTCGCTCACGCTAAACACATAATGGTTATGATACACTTTGAAAGTACTTGCATTGCTTTCATAGGCTAATACTGTATTTCCAATTTGATAGGATTTAAGAGGCAGATGCTCTAATTCCTGAAATTTACCACCGTCAAATAGCTGAACTTTGTTCAGGTAATCATTATAAATTGCTAAATCTTGCGCATTCATTGTGAATGTGAAGCATAAAACAATAAAAGCATACAAATACCTCATAATTGATGTT
The DNA here is from genome assembly GCA_963676165.1 of Bacteroidales bacterium. GTDB lineage: Bacteria > Bacteroidota > Bacteroidia > Bacteroidales > ML635J-15 > JAQIBY01. Next base: position 26,916 of record OY781043.1, read on the forward strand.
TTCAACAAATTTATATAAAAAAAGCTTACCCTGATAATAACTCTTTGATTTATCAGCTTATTGTACTGTGAATCAAAAACATTTCAGGATGTTGACTTATATTTACAAAGACTTTGCCAAACATTGATTACTTTTGCAGCGTAAAAAATTAATGAATTATGAGTAAAACCAGCATTGAGACATTAGGAGAATTTGGCTTAATTAAGCATTTGACCAAGGATATTGAAAGCTTGAATGAAAGTACTGTATATGGAATTGGAGACGATGCTGCAATTCTTGATTATGGTGAAAAAGAGAGTTTGGTTACCTCTGATTTGTTGGTTGATGGTATTCACTTCAATTTGATTTACACGCCTTTGAAGCATTTGGGGTACAAATCTATCATTGTTAATCTTAGCGATATTTATGCAATGAACGGGAAGCCTGAGCAGGTTGTCGTATCAATCGCTGTTTCCTCAAAATTTACGGTTGAGGCTTTGGATCAGTTATATGATGGAATGAAAGAGGCATGCAAACAACACAATGTTGATTTGGTAGGAGGTGATACAACTAGTTCACTAACAGGTTTAGTCATTAGTGTAACAGCAATAGGATCAGTAGAGAAAGGGAAGGCAATTAAACGAAATTCTGCCAATGAAACTGATTTGGTTTGTGTTTCTGGTGATTTAGGTGGAGCATATTTAGGTTTACAGATTCTTGAAAGAGAAAAGGAAATCTTCGTTAACGATCCAAAAATTCAACCTAAGCTGGAAAAATATGAGTATGTGTTAAAACGTCAGTTGAAACCCGAGGCACGTAAAGATATTGTTTCCATGTTAGCTGATCATGATGTGAAACCAAGCGCAATGATTGATATTTCTGATGGTTTATCTTCTGAAATTCTTCACATTTGTGATCAATCAGGTTTGGGATGTCGTTTATATCAGGAGAAAATTCCTATCCGTTATGAGTCCCGAATCACTGCAGAAGAAATGCATTTGGATGCAATGATAGCAGCCATGAATGGTGGTGAAGATTATGAATTGCTTTTTACTGTTCCGGTGAGTGAGCATGAAAAATTGACAATAATTCCCGGCGTTTCTATCATTGGGCATATGACAGCCAAAGAAACTGGTGCTTTTCTTGTTCCTGAAAATGGACAAGAGGTGCAAATTGATGCTCAGGGTTGGAATCCACTGAAATCTTAAAATCAATTGTTTTTCAAGTGATTGCTAAGGAAGATTTTATACTTCCTGTTCTTATCCTTTTCGAAGGGTAAATGCGGTACTATGGATTAATTTTGTTGTTTATTATTGTCATTACAAAAACTACAACCATTTTTTGCGCTTGAAATAAATAAGCATTCCAGCAATGAGAATGATAAAGACTCCCCACATGATGAAGTAGGAGTATCTATAGGATAATTCCGGAATGTAGTCAAAGTTAGTTCCATAAACACCTGCAATAAATGTGAGAGGGATAAATATGGATGCAAAAATCGTGAGCACTTTCATTACGTCATTCATTCTGTTATTAACCAGAGTGTTGTAAGTGTTGTGATAGTCTGATAATTGCTCTCTATAGGTTTCTACTGAATCCAAGGCTTGCTGGGTTAAGTCAAGCAGGTCTCGAATGTATTGCTTCGTTTCTTTTTTAAAGTACAGATCTTCTTCTCGCAATATTTTCAGTAAGATGTCTCGTACTGGAAGAATGGCTTTATGCAAAAGTCGAAATTCTCGTTTATATTGATAAATTTTGCTGGAGATTTCTTCACTTTGTTTATGAAGTATCTGGTCTTCTAAGTCTTCCACCTCATCTCCAATTTTGCCAATAATGTCAAAATACTGATCTACAATGGTGTCCATCAATGCATAACAAAGATAATCTGCACCAAGAGAACGGATTTTTCCTTTCGAATTGCGGATACGATATCTTACCATGTCAAATAAATCGCCTGGATGTTCCTGGAAACTTATCAGAAAGTTATTTTTCAAAACAAAGCTCACCTGTTCAACTTGAATTTTACCTTCTGAAAATTGAAGCATTTTCATGCTAATAAGGGACATGTCAACAAAATCCTCTTTTTTTGGTCGTTGTCCGGTGTTTAGCACATCCTCCATCATTAAGTGGTGCAGGTTGTACGTTTCTTTGATGGATTTCATCAGATCAAGATCATGCAGAGCATCAATATCCAGCCAATTGACATTCTGACTTAAATCAATGCTGAATAAATCCTGAGAGGTAAGTTTGTTAAAGTTCTTTTCTTCAAGTGAATTTTCATCGTATGTGAATAATTTGAAGTTGGTTTGATCTGCTTTCTTTTCTCCAATAAAAACAAGTGATCCGGGAGCTTTCCCCTGATTTTTACTTCGCTTAATGAAATATCGTGACATAGGTGTAAATTTTATTAAAGATACACATTTCTATGATACATTGTTTTGATGAAATATATTACGCTTTTTTCAACGTAAATGCAACGGTTGTTCCTATGCCTACGCGGCTTCTCACATTAATGGTTTGATTGTGAGCTTCAATAATGTGCTTTACAATTGCTAAGCCTAAACCGGTACCTCCCGATTGAGTTGAGCGACTTTTATCTACTCGGTAAAAGCGTTCGAATACACGTGGAACATCTTCTTCTGTAATGCCTATACCATTGTCTGAAACTTCAATAAGAAGATTATCATCCATGTCGTAAAATTCCACTTCAACAAAGCCATTCTCTTTTCCGTAATTGATGCTGTTAAGTATAAGGTTGGTAAATACCTGACGTGCAAATTCCAGATCTGCTTCAACTTGGAACTCTTTTTCGAAATGAGATATTATTTTCAGGCTTATGTTTTTCTTTTGAGCGCGTTCTTCACAGCTTTCAATGACTTCTTGTGCAAGTTCAATCGGATTGATTTTTTTCAATCGCAAATTCATTTCACCATGTTCAAGTTTCGAAATGGCTTCCAGATCCTTGACAATGGAGATCATGCGATTGATGTTTTTCTCAATTTTCGATAAGTATTTTGTGTTTATGCGCTTGTCTTCAAGTCCTCCTTCGAGCAAGGTTAAAGTATAACCTTGAATGTTGAAAATTGGGGTTTTTAATTCATGAGACACATTGCCAACAAATTCTTTTCGGTATTGAGCCATATGTTTCCACTCTTGAATTTCTTTTTTGCTTTTTTCTGCCCATGCCATAACGTCCTGATCAACCTGCTGCAGCATATCGCTATGCATGTTGAAACGTTCTTTCTTTGTTTCGGGGTCTTCTTTTACATTTCGAATTGACTTGTAAATGAGTCGAATACGCTTGTAAATAAAGTTGTAAAGAATGTTCCGTAAGATTAGAATTGACAATACAAAGAAAACAGGAATGACAATGAGTATGTGCAACCATTGGATGTCCATAGCAAGCCCATACTTCATAATCAGAACTAGAATGATCAAGACAAAGTTTAGTATAAGACTGACTCTAAAAGCCAAGCTATTCGCTGAGTAATTTTGCATGAATTAGTCGATGTTTAGGCGGTACCCAACGCCTTTGAGTGTAATGATATAATCGTTACCAATTTTTTCTCGTAGCTTGCGGATATGTACGTCAATGGTTCTGTCTCCAACAACAACATCATCACCCCAAACATGGTTGTAAATCTCTTCTCGAGAAAACACTTTGGATGGTTTGGATGCAAGTAAGTGCAACAATTTGAACTCTTTTCTAGGTAAATTAATTTCTTTTTCGTCAATTTTGACAACGTATCTTTCGGAATCAATTATGAAATTGCCAAATTGGATTACATCATTATCAGCATTGTTCTTTTTCGCCCGTTTTAATAAGGCTTCAATGCGTTTTTGAAGTACTTTGGGTTTTATTGGTTTAGTTACATAGTCATCTGCTCCGGCATCAAAACCTGCAATTTGCGAATAATCCTCAGCTCTTGCGGTTAGGAACATAATGAGAACATTCTTCAACCCTTTTATTTCACGAATTTCCTGACATGTTTCAATGCCATCCTTCATAGGCATCATAATGTCAAGAAGAATTAAGTCAGGTTTAATTTTTTTTGCCTCTGCCAGTGCATCAGAACCGTTTGAGCATGTGTGGATTTTGTAACCTTCTTTTGATAAATTATAAGATAAAAACTCTAGAATGTCGTTTTCATCGTCCACGAGTAGCAATGTGTAATCTTCAGCTTTAAACATTTGCTTTTGATATTAATGATGTGCCAAAGTTAGTGAAAATAATATTGCGCTAAGATTAATTAATTCTTAAGTTGATGATAGGCGAAATACTAAAAACTTCTCAGATTTATGGGTTGTTTCTTGCTTTCTATGAAGGAAATTGTTTTTCGTTTTGGCAATAAAAAAAAGTTTTCTACCTTTGCCAGTCCTGAAATGGTACCTTGGCCGAGTGGCTAGGCAGTGGTCTGCAAAACCATGTACGGCGGTTCGACTCCGCCAGGTACCTCAAAAAAACCGACTGAAAAGTCGGTTTTTTTATTCTTAAAAATGGAATATTCTATTTAGCGTGATTTCTTAAATCGAACTCAAGTTATTTATGTAGGACTCCTATGGGAGTCCAATGCGATATAATATTCTGATTTTACAACTATTTTGCTTGATGTACAAACTGCAAAAAAAAGAGCCAATCATCATCGACTGGCTACTTTTTAGCTTTTATCAAAATTCTGGAATTCCTAGCTTTAGAGGCTTTTCATCATTGATTTCATTAATAAAGTCATTTTCTTTTCAGCTTTTGTTGCAACTTTCTGAACTTCCTCATGTGAGATTTCCACAATTTTTCCTGGTACACCAAGGTCTGTAATGATAGAAATTGCAAAAATCGGAAGCCCCATATGTCTTGCTACAATTACTTCCGGAACGGTGCTCATACCCACAGTATCTGATCCAATGATTCTAAAGTATTTGTATTCAGATGGAGTTTCAAAAGTAGGGCCGCTTGTTGCTGTATATACACCTTCTTGCAATGCAATATTGTGTGTTTTTGCAAGTGATTTAGCTTTTTCAATAAGTCCCTTGTCGTAAGTTTTACTCATATCAGGAAATCGTGGACCAAGATCATTGTCATTTTTCCCAATCAGTGGATTTGGTAAGAGGTTGATATGATCATTGATGATCATTAAGTCTCCGATTTCAAAATCAGGATTTACACCACCACTTGCATTGCTGACAAACAGATATTTAATGCCTAAAAATTTCAATACACGAACAGGGAAAGTTACCTCTTTTATGTTGTAACCTTCGTAGAAGTGAAATCTACCTTGCATCGCAACAATTGCTTTGCCATTTAGGTGTCCAAAAATAAGCCTTCCAGAATGACCTTCTACAGTGCTAACTGGAAAATTTGGAATGTTTTTATAATCTAATGTTTCAGTGATTTCAATTTCGTCAACCAATCCTCCCAGACCTGTTCCCAGAATGATACCTACCTCAGGATTTATGGAGGTTTTGCCCTTTATAAAGCTTACTGTACCTTCGATTTGTTTTAACATATTTAATAATTTGTTGTTTAAACTCTTCTTCTTGTTTGCCATTGCCTAGAAAGACAACTTTAATTGGAAGGAAATATACATATTTTTTTAGAGAATCATCCCACGCATTATGATTTTTTAATTTCACAGCATCTTTCTCAGTTGTGATAATCAACTTATTATCTTCATGTATCATGTTGAAGTTTGCCTGAATTTTTTGAATATCACGGCTTGTGTAATCATGATGATCAAGGTAGGACATTTGCTTTATTGAGAGTGCTTCTTCTTGAACTTTGGATTTGAAACTCTTGTTGTTTGCTATTCCTGAAACGCTAACGACATGTTTGTTGTGAATGTCACTTAAATCCATCGTGTCGTTTGGGTCAAAGACATTTGTGAGTTTTCCATACTCAAAGCTTGTGAAAAACAAATATTGAAAAGGATAGATTTTTATTTCTTTATCAATTAAGCGTTTTTCTATAGGCTTCATGTCTTTAGGGCATTTTGTGACAATTATAATGTGTGCTCTGCGATGTTCATGAGGGTGTTCTCTTAATCTGCCATAAGGTAGAAAATGATCTTTGGTGAAAGGATGGTTGAAATCTGTCAATAGAATATTAAGCCCTGCCGATACTTTTCGGTGTTGAAAGGCATCGTCCATTACGATGGCATTGAGTGATTCTTCTTCAAGCAAATTTTCTATTCCCCGACGGCGATTTCCATCTACGGCTACTTGTATTTTGTTTCCAAACTTTTGTTTGACTTGGTAAGGTTCATCACCAATTATGTTGGCATTGTCCTGTTCGTTTGCAAGTCTAAATCCTTTTGATTTGCGTTTGTACCCACGACTAAGCATGGCAACTTTGAAGTCATCCTTTATCAAGGAAATAATGTACTCAACATGTGGGGTTTTCCCGGTTCCACCAACGCTTAGGTTGCCAACATTAATGATGGGAATGTTGTAAGATTTGCTTTTCAAAATCTTATTTTCAAACATGAAATTCCTTATACCCACTATTGTCCCGTAGATAAGAGCAACAGGATAAAGTAATAGCTTGAAAAAATTAAAACCTCCGAACATGATGCTCGAAGGTAATAATTATTTTGAAATAATGAAATTTCTAATGCTAAGGTTTAGATATTTAATGCTTTTTTAACGACATCTACATAATCTAATTTCTCCCATGTGAACAGTTCTACTTCCATTTCTTGGAGGTTGTTAGGTTCATTGATTTTGTGAAATTTCTTAGTCACAGTGCGAGGTGTGCGTCCCATGTGTCCATAAGAAGCAGTTTCAAAATAGATTGGATTTCTAAGTTTTAGACGTGTTTCAATTGCATAAGGTGATAATGAGAAAATTTCACGAATTTTTTTCGCAATTTCTCCATCGGTCATATCAACTTTTGCAGTGCCATAGGTGTCAACAAAAACACTGACTGGTTCAGCAACTCCAATTGCATAAGATAATTGAACGAGCATTTCGTCAGCAACGCCTGCTGCTACCATGTTTTTAGCAATATGTCTTGATGCATAGGCTGCAGATCTGTCCACCTTTGAAGGGTCTTTTCCTGAGAAAGCACCACCACCATGAGCACCACGACCACCGTAAGTGTCCACAATAATTTTACGTCCGGTTAAACCAGTGTCTCCATGAGGACCTCCAATGACAAATTTCCCAGTTGGATTTACGTACAATTTAAATTCTTTATCAAACAATTTTTGAACTCTTTCAGGCATTGCTTTGATAATACGAGGAATCAAAATATCGCGAACATCGTTGTAAATTTTGGTCAACATTTCTTCATCCGCTTTGAGAACATCCTCAATGGCATCTGATTTTGGTTGAACAAAATCATCATGTTGAGTTGAAACAACAATGGTGTCAATTTTAATTGCTTGGTGATTATCATCGTATTCTACACTTACTTGTGATTTTGAATCAGGACGCAAATATGTCATCTCTTTTTCTTCACGACGAATTGTTGCCAATTCTTGAAGTAAACGGTGAGATAAATCCAATGGAAGAGGCATATAAGTATCTGTTTCGCGGCAAGCGTAACCAAACATCATTCCTTGGTCTCCAGCGCCTTGTTCTTCAGGGGATACTTTGTCAACACCACGGTTAATGTCAGGTGATTGTTCGTGTAGCGCTGTCAAAACACCACAAGAATTTCCGTCAAAGCGATATTCTCCTTTGGTGTAACCAATTTGGTTGACAATGTTTCTTACAGTTTCCTGAATGTCAACGTAAGTGTTTGATTTTACCTCACCGGCAACCACAACCTGTCCGGTAGTAACTAATGTTTCGCATGCAACTTTAGATTCGTTGTCAAATGCTAAAAATTCATCAAGTATTGCGTCAGAAATCTGATCTGCTACTTTGTCTGGATGTCCTTCTGAAACGGACTCTGAAGTAAAAATATATGACATGGTTTTAAAGATTTTATTAAAACGATATTAAGCACACAAAGCTACCATTCCATTTTAATTAAAACAAATATTTTCCTTATTTGCTTTGGATTATTATCTTTGCATGTTACGTAAAAATTAGGATTATGGCTAAAGCACAGGAAGTAGAACACAACAGACTTAATGTCATTGGTGAAGGAACTTCAATTCAAGGAGACATCCAATCAAACGGAGATATTCGCATTGATGGGGAATTGAAAGGAAATCTAACAACACAAGGAAAGTTAGTTATTGGTACTCAAGGAAAAATCCAGGGAGAAATCCAATGTAAAAATGCAGAGGTGAGTGGTGGTATTGATGGTAAAATAACAGTGAATGAATTGCTTGCATTGAAAGCCAGTGCGAAAGTGAAAGGCGATATTATCACGAAAAAATTGGCAATTGAGCCAAATGCTATTTTCTCAGGTACATGTCAGATGGATGCTGGTCAACCAGGTATGACCTCCAAACATGGAAAAGCCTAAGCCTAAAACCGACGGGTTAAAATCTTATGCCAAGTTTTCAGGCATTGTTTTTGAAATGCTTGCTATCATTGGGGGTGGAGCTTGGTTAGGGAATAAACTAGATCAAAAAGCCGGACGTGAAATTCCGGTATTTACAATCATATTTTCATTAGTGGCTATTGCATTGGCCTTATATCTTGTCATTAAACAGGTAAACGATTTTAATCATGGAAACAAGAAGTGAGATGATAAAATTCTGGAGACAATTAGTGATTGTTTCATTCATAATTGTGGGTTTACAATTTCTTTCTTCCTACCTAATTCAGGATAGTTTACCAGTTATGCGTCATGTTTTTGGACATGTTTATATTTTCACAATGACAGGGCTTGGTTACATGGTTTTTTTGCAGGTTCGTAAAAAGCATGAATCAATGTCTGCAATGGCATTTGGTGGAATTAGTATGCTAAAGATGTTATTAGCAGCCACTTATTTACTTCCTGTTTTACTTGAGGATGGAGATAAGGATGTTTTTTATGTGCTGCAGTTTATGACAATTTACATGATTTACCTCTTTATGGAAGTCAAAAGTTTAATGAAAATTATTAAAGCAGATTCAACTCAGGAATGAAAATGTTGAAGCTACTTTTTTTTTAAGAAAATTTTTATCAATTTTGGTACATGATCTTAAGGGTAGAGAAATTATTGGTTTTATTAAGTTTGTTCCTGTTTTCAGGACTACTTTTTGCTAGTGAGCCTCATCACGAAGAAGCTCAAGAAGAGTTTAATGTGACGCCTTTTGTCTTAAATCACATCAAGGATAGCCACGGATGGCATATTTTAGACTATACTGATAAATCAGGTGAACTTCATGCTGTATCAGTTCCACTGCCAATTATTCTGATTCATGATGGACAGTTTGTTTGTTTTATGTCTTCGAAATTTCATCACGGACATGCTGTTGCAACAAAAAAAGGAAATAATTACTTCCTCTATGAAGGAAAAATTTACTTAACAGATGAGCATGGAACCATTGAAACAGAATTTGATGAAGAAAAAGGAAAAACAGTGATAGTCAATGAAAAACCACTTGATTTTTCCATTACCAAAAATGTGGCAGGAATGTTTTTAACTGCCATTATTATGATTTTGATTTTTATCTCTGTAGCGCGTGCTTATAAAAAACGTCCGGGTCGTCCTGGTGGATTGCAAGGTTTTATGGAGCCACTTATTCTCTTTGTACGCGATGACATTGCAAAACCAAACATTGGTGAAAAGTATGAGCGTTACTTGCCGTACATTCTTACCGTGTTTTTCTTTATTTTGATCAACAACTTCCTTGGTTTGGTCCCGTTCTTTCCGGGAGGAGCAAATGTTACCGGTAATATATCTGTCACATTAACATTGGCTGTGTTTACAATGATATTAACCAATATAAGTGGATCCAAAGCATATTGGAAGCATATTTTTAATGCCCCTGGAGTTCCCTGGTGGTTAAAATTTCCAATTCCAATTATGCCTGTTGTTGAATTTATTGGAATTTTATCCAAACCATTTGCACTGATGATTCGTTTGTTTGCGAATATCACAGCGGGTCACATTATTGTGATAAGTTTGGTTTCAGTTATATTTATTTTTGAAACAATTGGTATGAGTGCCATCTCTGTTCCATTCGTGTTGTTTATTGACGTGTTGGAAATTCTGGTAGCATTCATCCAAGCATATATTTTTACGCTCTTATCTAGCTTGTTTATTGGACTGGCAGTTCAGAGTGATCATTAGTTCGAACATTTTGTTTAATTTAAAACTCATATTATGGGATCTTTAGCAGCTATCGGAGCAGGCCTCGCAGTAATTGGAGCAGCTCTTGGTATTGGAAAAATTGGGGGAAATGCAATGGAAGCTATTGCACGTCAACCTGAAGCAGCTGGAAAAATTCAAACAGCAATGATTATTTCTGCAGCACTTATTGAAGGTGTAGCACTTTTCGCTGTTGTAGTTTCACTTTTGGTTGCTAACTAAATTTTACCTGTTTTTTCGCAGCGATAGGCTGCGAAAAAACAGTCTTTTTTGAAATTAAAACATTGACAATATGGATCTTGTAAGTCCCGGTGTTGGTTTAATATTTTGGACAAGTTTTGTTTTCCTCATTCTTGTCGTATTGCTTCGATTCTTTGCGTGGAAGCCAATTTTAACTATGGTAAATAAGCGTAATGATTCCATTGAAGAAGCTTTAAAACAAGCAGAAACAGCGCGTGAAGAAATGAAAAAACTTCAAGCTGATCATGAGCAAATGATGGAAGACTCTCGCAAAGAGCGAGACAAAATATTTGCAGAAGCACGTGAAATGAAAGAACAGCTCATGCAAAAAGCAAAAGATGAAACCAATAAAATGGTTGATAAGATGAAAGCTGATGCAAAAGCTGAAATTCATGCCCAAAAGCAAGCTGTAATGAATGAGTTAAAACAACAAGTTGCTGAAATCTCCATTGATATGGCTGAACGCATTTTGAAAGCCGAACTGGATGATAAAAAGAAACAGGAAAATCTGATCAATCAGCTTCTTGATGATGTTAAACTTAATTAATTAGTTGTATGGATTACAGTAAAATAGGTGTAAGATATGCCAAGGCTCTTTTCGAATATGCAGAAGAGCAAAAGCTGACAGATCTGGTTGTGGAAGATATCAGGTTACTGTATTCCAACCTGAAAGAAAACCCGGAATTGCTAAAATACTTTAGTAATCCGGTAACAAAATCCAGTACGAAAAGTCAAATGGTGGATGATATTTACGGAAAACATTTTCAAAAACTCACCTGTGACTTTATGAAACTGGTTATTCAACATCGACGCGAAGAGCATTTTCCTGCTATTTGCAGACGTGTTGATGCAATGTATAAAGAGAAATTTGGAATTCGCAATCTCAAAATTCGTAGTGTCGTTGAAATGAATCCGAAATTGCAAAAACGTATTGAGGCTATCGTCAAAGAGGCCCTGAATGCGAAATCATTGGAATTAAGCACAGAACTTGACCCTGATCTTATTGGTGGTTTTGTTTTGGACATGGACGATTTACGATTCGATGCAAGTGTGAAAGCACAGATTAGCGAATTACACAATAAATTACTGAAATAGTTAATACACGATTTAAAGGATAATTATATGGCTCAAATTAATCCGGTAGAAGTATCAGAAATACTCAAAAAACAATTGAGTGGATTTAACGCTGAAGCAGAACTTCAGGAAGTTGGTACTGTTTTGCAAGTTGGTGATGGTATTGCCCGTATTTATGGCTTAACCAAAGTCCAAGCAAACGAGTTAATCGAATTTGAAAGTGGTGATATGGGTATTGTACTCAACATTGAAGAAGATAATGTTGGTGCAGTATTGCTTGGTCACTCAGAAGAGATTAAAGAAGGTTCTTCAGTGAAACGAACTAAGCGTATTGCTTCCATTAATGTGAGTGAAAAAATGGTAGGCCGCGTATTGGATACTCTTGGAAACCCAATTGATGGTAAAGGTCCAATTGAAGGTCCGTTTTTTGAAATGCCACTGGAACGCAAAGCCCCGGGAGTTATTTATAGAGAGCCTGTAACTGAGCCACTACAAACAGGAATAAAAGCAATTGATGCAATGACACCAATTGGACGTGGTCAACGTGAGTTAATCATTGGTGACCGCCAAACTGGAAAAACAGCAATTGCAATTGATACTATCATTAACCAAAGAGAAAACTTTGATAAAGGGGAGCCTGTATTTTGTATTTATGTTGCTATTGGTCAGAAAGGGTCAACTGTAGCAAACATTGCAAATACATTGGAGCAACATGGCGCAATGGATTATACCATTATTGTTGCTGCAAATGCTTCTGACCCTGCAGCTCAGCAATTCTATGCACCTTATGCCGGAGCTTCAATCGGTGAATATTTCCGTGATACCGGACGTCCTGCTTTGATTGTTTATGATGATTTGTCGAAACAAGCAGTGTCTTATCGTGAAGTTTCTCTCTTGCTTAGACGTCCACCAGGACGTGAAGCATACCCAGGAGATGTATTCTATCTTCATTCACGTTTATTGGAACGTGCCTCAAAGGTAATTAGCTCTGACAATATTGCTCAGCAGATGAATGATGTACCAGAATCACTTAAAGGAAAAGTGAAAGGTGGAGGTTCATTAACTGCACTGCCAATTATTGAAACACAAGCTGGTGACGTTTCTGCATACATTCCTACCAACGTAATTTCAATTACTGATGGACAGATTTTCCTTGAGTCTGACTTGTTTAATGCTGGTATTCGTCCTGCTGTTAATGTTGGTATTTCCGTATCACGTGTAGGAGGTAATGCTCAGGTAAAATCCATGAAAAAGGTAGCATCACCACTGAAAACAGCTCAGGCACAGTTCCGTGAACTCGAAGCATTTGCAAAATTCGGTTCTGACCTAGATAAAGCAACGCTAGCAACTTTGGATGCAGGTCGTAAGAATGTACAAATATTGAAACAACCACAGTATGCTCCTGTAACTGTTGCGGATCAGGTGGCTATAATTTACTGTGGTACCAAAGCATTATTGCGTGATATCCCTGAAGATAAAGTGCGTGATTTCGAAAAAGCTTTCCTTGAGTATATGAATGCAAAACATGCGGACATTATGAAAGCGCTAGGTGAAGGTGCATTTACTGACGAAATTAAACAAAGCATTGAAAATGCAGCCGTTGAAGTTGCATCTCAATTTAAAAACTAAATTCTTGGCATGGCAAATCTGAAAGAAATACGTACCCGTATTAGTTCTGTCAAATCAACCAGACAGATTACCAGCGCCATGAAGCTTGTCTCTGCTGCCAAGTTGAAAAAGGCGCAGAATAAGATTGTTCAGCTTAAACCGTATTCAAATAAATTGAATTTTATCATTGAGCAAATTGGTGAAGGTTTAGCCGAAGACAAGTCCTTTAAATTGATACAATCTCGGGAGGTCGAAAAGGTTCTGGTTGTCGTTATTACATCGAATCGGGGCTTGTGCGGTGCGTTCAATGTAAATGCTGTTAAAAAAGCTATCGCATTAATTCAGGAAAAGTATGTGGATAAGACGGTTGACCTGATGTGCGTCGGGAAAAGAGCTGCAGAAATTGCAAAAAAATATCCTTATGAAATTGTCCGTAAGGAAATTGAAATATTTGATGACTTAAGATTTTCAGCTTCTTCCGAAATTGCAGAAGATCTGATAAGGTATTTTGAGTCTGGAGAATACGATGCAATTGAACTGGTTTACAATAGTTTTAAAAACGCAGCAACTCAAGAGCAAGTTTCTGAACGTTTCTTACCTGTTGAGGTAAAACACAGTGACGATAATATTGCTGTTGATTATATTTTTGAGCCAAGTAAAGAAGAAATTGGAAAAGAGCTTGTTCCTAAAATGCTTAAAATACAGTTTTATAAATCATTGCTGGATTCGAATGCCGCAGAACATGGTGCGCGTATGACTGCAATGCATCAAGCTACCGACAATGCTTCTGACTTGTTACATGAATTGACATTGCAATACAATAAAGCACGTCAGGCTGCAATTACAAACGAAATTTCTGAGATTACATCTGGTGCAGAAGCACTCAATGCTTAATTTGATTTGCTGTCTTTACTCAGCGATTCGGAAATGTTTATGAGGTGATCTCCAATACTTTCACATACTGAAATAATGTCCATAAACATCACTCCTGCTTGGTATCTGTATTCTTTTTTCTTGATGTTTTGCATGCTGCTCTGTTTTAGGAAATTTCTTACAGCATTTATCTCATCCTCAAGTTCACTTGCTTTGTCAAGCAAAATCTTTTTCGAATAACGTGAGTTTTCTAGGTTCAGCATCATAAGTTCAAATGCACGATCTAGCAAACTAAACATTTCTTGAATTGAGTCTCTAAGCTCTGGAGTAAACCAGATGCGTTGTTGCATTTTTCTGCGTATGATTTTTGCTAAATTGTAGGCATCATCACCTAAACTTTCAATGTTATCATTGATTTTTATCATTGAACGCATCTGTCTAACAGACTCTAAGGATAAATCGTTTTCTGAAAGTTTTGACAAATAGCTTGCAATTTCAACTTCATGAGAGTCCATAAACTCTTCTTGCTTTTCAATTTGTGCATACAATTTTTCTTTCTTGTCAATATCTGTTTCAAAGAATAATTGCTTTGCATGTGCAAACATTTGTTGAGATTGCTCCGCATAGTTTTGCAATTCTTTTCTTGCTTGAAGTAAAGATAACTCAGATGTTGCAAGCAATCCAGTGTTGATGAATTTTACTCTTGATCCTGTTTCTTGAACTGGAAAGATGCGATTCATTCCTTTCGTGAAAGGAGGAATAAACCAAACAAAAATCAATACTCCAATAATATTAAAAAGGCTATGAAATACTGCTAAGCCTAATGGAATTGCAGAATGATTTGTTAGTGCAGATTCATGACCAATTTGGTTTGTAATTACATCACTAACATGCACAAGTTGATTGAATAAAATAAAAGCGATCAGCGCTGTACTTAAATTGAAAATGGTGTGAGCTAATGCCGATTTTTTTGCTTCCTTATTTGCTATCAGAGCAGCTATATTTGCTGTAATTGTTGTTCCTATATTCACTCCAATCACCATTGCAGCACCTAACTCAAATCCTATCCAGCCTTCACCACACATTACAACCACTAAAGCAAGACTAGCACTGGATGATTGTATGATAATGGTCAGTAGAAATCCAACAAAAGCAAAGAGAAGAATACTGCCAATTCCATTCAATTGATAATTCGTTAGAAACTCTAAGACATGAATATTATTGTTGATGTCCGGAACCGACATTTTTAAAAAGTCCAATGCGAGAAACAACAAACTAAACCCAACGATGACTTCTCCCCAAGTTCTCCATTTGTTTTTACGTGAAAAAATTAAAGGAAAACTGATGGCCATTAACGGAAGACATAACATGACAATGTCAAATCGAAATCCTAGCAGAGCAATAAGCCAGCTTGTGATAGTAGTTCCAATATTTGCACCAAGAATTAAAGACAAACTTTCCGCAAAACTCAAAAGTCCTGCATTGACAAAGCTTACAAACATCACCGTGCTAGCTGATGATGATTGAATAAGTGAGGTGAGGAAAAATCCAGAAAGTATTCCTGTTCCCGGGTTCCGAGTCATTCTTCTCAGAATACTTCGCATGCCATGACCTGCAGCTTTTTGCAAACCTTCGGACATCATCCTCATGGCAAACAAAAACAGAACTAATGATCCTGCCAATTGTAGTATCTCTATCAACCCAAATTGCATAATATTCCGAAAATGAGCACAATGTTACAAAATATGCAGTATGCATCGCCTTTTCCAATGTTAAATTAATGTAAAGTTGATATAAATCGCTCAAATTAGAATTAACATTGGCTTAACATAAGCCCGAATTGTGATTATTAAGTTTGAAACTCATAAATAAAAGGTAACATGACTATTTTCTTTTTTATTATTATTGTTCTTTTTGCATTGGCAATCACTGACTTAGTAGTAGGTGTTAGTAATGATGCAGTTAATTTTTTAAATTCTGCAATCGGGTCAAAAACGGCGCGTTTTCGGAATTTAATGATTATTACTTCCATAGGGATTGTTCTCGGAGCTGTATTTTCTGGTGGTATGATGGAAGTAGCGAGAAAAGGAATATTTCATCCTGAGCATTTTTACTTTGATGAAATCATGTTCATGTTCATGGCTGTTATGTTGACGGATATTATCCTTTTGGATACTTTCAACAGCCTTGGTTTGCCAACATCAACGACAGTTTCTATTGTATTTGAATTACTAGGTGCTGCTGTTGCAATGTCTATTATTAAAATATCAAATGATCCCAATGCATTGAGTATGGGAGAATACATCAATACTCAGAAAGCATTGATGATTATTCTCGGAATATTGCTCTCTGTTGTTATTGCATTTTCAGTTGGTGCATTAGTCCAATGGTTATCACGTCTTTTGTTTTCATTCAATTTTGAAAACCGTATTAAATATTTTGGTGGTATTTTTGGAGGTATTGCATTAACTTCAATTACATTTTTTATGATCATTAAAGGAGTGAAAAATGCTCCATTTATGACATCGGAAATCAAAGATTGGATACATGATCATACACTAATTATTCTTGGAGGTTCTTTTGTTTTCTGGACTGTCATTTTGCAATTGTTTCATTGGCTTTTTAAAATGAATATTTTGAAATTTATTGTTCTGGTTGGAACAATGGGTTTGGCTATGGCATTTGCAAGTAATGATTTAGTGAACTTTATTGGTGTTCCGTTAGCTGGTTTAGATTCTTATCAAAACTTCATTGCAAGTGGAAGTGATCCTGCCTTATTAAAAACAGATTTCCTCACTGAGCCAGTGAAAGCTCAAACCTATTTGTTAGTTATTGCCGGGGTTATCATGGCAGTGACATTATGGTTTTCTAAGAAAGCTAGAAGAGTGGTGAAAACTTCTGTGGATTTATCTCGCCAAGATGAAGGTGAAGAGCGATTTGCTGCTTCGAAATTAGCACGTGCTATTGTAAATGGCAGTGTGAAGATTTCAAAAGCAACTTCATTTTTGGTTCCTGCAGCAGTTAAACGTAAAATCGATAAACAGTTTGAGCCAAATCAAAGAGTTGAAGCTATGCCAGCAAAAGACAGGCCAGCTTTTGATATGCTAAGAGCAGCTGTCAATTTAATTGTTGCGTCTGTTTTGATCGCAATAGGGACATCGCTTAAGCTTCCTTTATCAACAACTTATGTTACATTTATGGTTGCTATGGGTTCTTCATTGGCTGATAGAGCTTGGGGGAGAGAATCTGCTGTATTCAGAATTAACGGTGTGATTTCTGTGATTGCCGGATGGTTTTTAACAGCTTTCTCAGCGTTTACCGTAGCGTTTATCATGCTTAATATCATTAATTTCGGTGGATCGATTGCAATTATAGGCCTGGTTTTATTGGCAGCCTTTATTATTTTCCAAACTTACAGAGGTCATAAGCGAAGAGAAAAAGAAGCAGAGGAAAAGAAAAATGCAATTACAGAACGTACCTTTAAAACGGAATGTCGTGATAATGTGAGCATAAATCTTGGTGACGAGTTAGATCAGTTTAACAAATCGCTGAACAGTATTATTGATTTTGATCGCAAGAAAGCGAAGAAAGCCTTGAAAAAAGTAAAGGCAATTAACTTGACAACTAAAGGATTAAAGGACAACATCTATCAAATAATTCGAAAACTGGACGAGGAAGATGTTAATGCCAGTATGTATTATGTTCAAGTTATTGATTATTTGCGAGAAAGCTCTCAGAGTTTAGGTTATATTGCAGAGCCAATTTATGATCATATAGCGAATAACCATAAGCCGATGTCTGATGATCAGAAAGCAGCGGTAAAAGAACTTATTCAGTTTTACACCCCATTGCATCAGGCCTGTCGCGATATGATAATGCGTTCCGATTTTACAGCCATTGATCATGTCAAAGAGCAACAAGAATATTTATACGAAGAAATGGCTAGATTGAAGAAAGAACAATTAAAACGTATTAAGAAAGGGAAAGATTCAACCAAAGCCAGTGTCTTGTTTATTAATATTTTGCAAGAGACAAAACTTATGTCAATGGGTGTTGTAAATGCAATGAAATCTTATCGTGATTTCATGAATAACTAATTCCATATTGAAAAATATCATTTTTCCGTTGGAAATGCTTATCTTTCGGCAAGCT
Source organism: Bacteroidales bacterium (assembly GCA_963676165.1). Taxonomy (GTDB): domain Bacteria; phylum Bacteroidota; class Bacteroidia; order Bacteroidales; family ML635J-15; genus JAQIBY01. The sequence continues at coordinate 45,032 of OY781043.1, forward strand.
TCTTTTTTAGCTTTCCAAACTAAAAATGTTTGTTATTATGGAAGATATAAGCAAATACAAACGCAAAATTCTTGTCACAGGTGGAGCTGGTTTTATTGGCAGTGCGCTGGCGGAACGCTTAATTCAGGATAAAGATAATTATATTGTTGTTGTTGACAACCTGAGCACAGGTCACATTGGGAAACTACCTAAACCTGCAGAGAATTTCCGTTTCATTAAATGTGATGTCAATGAAAAAGATGAAATGGTTGAGATAATGCTTGCCTTTCATTTTGACTATGTTTTCCATTATGCTGCAGTTGTTGGCGTTCAGCGCACACAAGAAAATCCTGTAACAGTGCTTCGCGACGTAAGAGGGATTGATAATATCTTGTCCATTTCAAAAAATATTGGGGTGAAGCGTGTTTTCTTTGCTTCATCTTCAGAAGTATATGGAGAACCCGTGGAAATTCCACAAAACGTTCATACAACGCCGCTTAATTCACGATTGCCTTATGCAATTGTTAAAAATATTGGCGAAGCATACCTGAGATCCTTTGAAAAAGAATATGGTTTGGAATTTACAATATTCCGCTTTTTCAACACCTATGGCCCAAAACAAAGTCGCGATTTTGTCATCAGTAAATTTATTGCTTTGGCATTAAATAATGAAGATATTACGATTTATGGCGATGGCTCTCAAACACGTACATTCTGTTTTATTGATGATAATATTGAAGCTTGTGTGAAAGCGGCATACGATGATTTATTGATCAATGATGTTGTCAATATCGGACAATCAAATGAAACCACAATTAAAGAATTGGCAGAAACTATTATTCGCATTACAGGATCAAAATCAAAGCTTGTTTATTTGCCACCACTTGAAGATGGCGATATGAAGCGAAGATGCCCTGATAATAGCATTATGAAAAATATTATGGACAGACCTTTATTGAGTTTAGAAGACGGCATAAAGCGAATTTTGGATGAAGGTTTGTTTGAACTCAATTTAAAATAATCATGTACAATAGAAATCAACTTCAAGAATCGTTTAATCAATTTTTGAATAATCAATGTCTTGTTAAAGAACCTGCACAACTGTATGAACCAGTAAAATACACATTAGCAAGTGGTGGAAAGCGCATTCGTCCTGTTTTGCTGTTGATGGCTTATCAGCTTTATAAAGAGACACTTGAAGAGGCAATGCATCCGGCTTTAGGTTTGGAAATGTTTCACAATTTCACGTTGTTGCATGACGATATTATGGACAAGTCTGCAATGCGTAGAGGACAGCCAACAGTGCATTCAAAATGGAACGATAATGTTGCTATTCTTTCTGGTGATGTGATGAGTATTATGGCATCACAATTTGTGCTTAAAACACCACGAAATCATCAATATTTGTTGGAACGTTTTAACCAGGCAGCCATCGATGTGTGTGAAGGTCAACAATATGATATGGACTATGAAAGTCTGAAAACCATTTCTGAAGATGAATATCTTAAAATGATATCTTTAAAAACAGGAGCCTTGCTTGCTGTAGCATTGGAAATGGGAGGTATTGTTGCTGATGCACCAAAAGAAGACATTGAGAATCTTTACAAGTTTGGAATGAAAATGGGCATAGGGTTTCAGTTGCAAGACGATTGGTTGGATTGTTTTGGTGATGAAAATAAACTTGGAAAAGTAATCGGGGAGGATATCCTTTCAGAGAAAAAAACCTTCCTTTTCATTAAGGCGTATGAACTTGCTGATGAAGATCAGAAACAAGTTTTAGATCATGCCTTTAAAACAGATCTGCCTGCGGATGATAAGATACAATTTGTTCTGGATGTGTATCAACAATTGGAGATTGATAAGATAGCAATCGAGAAAGCAAATACTTATTTTGAAGAGGCAAAAGCTGCCTTGGATGCTGTTAATGTTGAAAAAGCGAAAAAATCTGAATTGTACGATTTCCTTATCTACTTGATGAATCGTTCGTTTTAATGTTGGAGAACAGGTCTGATGCATGCAAATTTTCCCATTCGCTGGGAATGGGAATACGATAAAATTTTTTTACATTTGTACGGATACTAGATTTAAAAATTCATAACATGGCAAATTATACTGGTGAAATTTTACAGGTTATTGGTCCGGTTGTTGACGTCATCTTTGACGGTGATGATACTGAACTTCCAAAAATTTATGACGCGCTTATTATTGAACGTGAAAATGAAGACGATTTAGTTGTTGAATGTCAGCAGCATATTGGTGAACGTACAGTGCGCGCAATTGCAATGGATTCAACCGACGGTTTGTACAGAGGAATGAAAGTGCTTGCTAAAAACGACAAAATTAAAATGCCAGTTGGCTTACAAGTCAAAGGTCGTTTGATGAATGTTGTGGGTAAAAGCATTGATGGATTAGATCCTCTAAGCAATGAAGATGGTTACCCAATTCACCGTGAAGCGCCAAAATATGAAGAATTATCCACTAGTACAGAGGTCTTTTTTACTGGAATTAAGGTAATTGACCTTATCGAACCTTATGCAAAAGGTGGTAAAATTGGATTGTTCGGTGGTGCTGGTGTTGGAAAAACAGTACTCATTCAGGAGTTGATTAATAATATTGCTATCGGTTATGATGGTATCTCTGTATTTGCAGGAGTTGGTGAGCGTACACGTGAAGGGAATGACCTTATGCGTGAGATGATTGAAGCTAACATTGTGAACTACGGTGATGCCTTTAAAGAAAGCATGGAAAAAGGTGGTTGGGACTTGTCCAAAGTGAATATGGAAGCCATGAAGGATTCCAAACTTTCTATGGTATTTGGTCAGATGAATGAGCCTCCAGGAGCACGTGCTCGAGTTGCACTTTCAGGTTTGACCATTGCTGAGTCTTTCCGTGATGGTGTACATGAAACTGAAAAATCCGAAGGCGGACGCGATATCCTTTTCTTTGTCGATAATATATTCCGTTTTACTCAGGCAGGATCTGAAGTGTCTGCATTGCTGGGACGTATGCCTTCAGCAGTAGGTTATCAGCCAACTCTATCCTCTGAAATGGGTGAATTGCAGGAGCGTATTACTTCAACGAAAAACGGTTCAATTACTTCTGTACAGGCAATTTATGTGCCTGCTGATGATTTGACTGACCCTGCGCCTGCAACAACGTTCTCTCACCTTGATGCAACTACTGTACTTAGCCGTAAAATCTCTGAGTTAGGGATTTATCCAGCTGTTGATCCATTGGAATCATCTTCACGTATTTTGACTCCAGATATTGTTGGACAAGAGCATTATGATACTGCACAACGTGTGATTGAAATCTTGCAACGTAATAAAGAGCTACAAGATATTATTGCAATTCTCGGTATGGACGAATTGTCTGAAGAAGATAAACTTGTTGTTCACCGTGCTCGTCGTGTACAGCGCTTCCTTTCACAGCCATTCCATGTTGCTGAGGCATTTACTGGTTTGAAAGGTGAATTTGTGAAGATTGAAGACACCATTAGAGGTTTTAAAATGATTCTTGATGGTGAAGTTGATCACTTGCCAGAATCTGCTTTCTTACTTGTGGGTACAATTGAGCAAGCGATTGAAAAAGGAGAAAAGATTCTTGCTGAAAATAAATAATTATGAAAATTGAAATCATAACACCGGAAACAATGCTTTTTAGCGGGGATGTCAAGTTAATTGAAGTTCCTGGAAAGAAAGGTGCATTTCAAATATTAGACCATCATGCTGCCATTATTTCAACACTAAATCCTGGTGATATTCGTGTTGTGCTAAGTAGTGGAGACGAAAAGAAATTTCCGGTAAAATCTGGTGTTGTGGAATGCAAATCGGATGTTATTCAAGTCTTAATTGAAAAATAATTCAACCATAATAATTCATGGAAAGGTGCTTTTGTGGCACCTTTTTTTTGTTTAAGAACATGAGTTTGATCTAAGAAATCCAAAACAGAAAGTCATTTTGTTGTCAGATTTAGCCTAATAATACCAATTTAACTTTGATATGCCGCAGATAATTGGTATATTTAGGCATGAAAAACCCAGTACAATTTGATATAAAAGAAAGCCTTCCGGAACTAAAAAAATTAAGGTTAAAACAGCCTACTTTGTCAAAACAAAAACGAGTGGATTGCTTAATTCACTTAAAAACATCTAAGTTTAAAACCCGACAAGATCTGGCCAACCACCTGGGAGTCCACATCCGTACCCAGGAACGCTGGTTAGCACGATACAGGGCAGAAGGGATCATATCATTAATATCAAACGAACCGCAAATCAGAGCGTCAAAAATCATCACCCCCGAGATCCATGATGCGCTGGAAGCTAAGCTCAATAGCCCCGATTCCCCGTTTTTAGGCTATTGGGAAGCGCAACAATGGGTTGAAGAAGAATTCAATGTTTCAATAAAATACCATTGGTTAAGAAAATACTTAATTACCCATTTTAAAACGAAGCTGAAAAGCCCCAGGAAATCCCATTACAAAAAAGATGAACAGGCTATTGAAGCCTTTTTTAAAACTGCCAGAGACATTCAACGACCTTAGAATTAGTCTGGATAATGATAAATATTCAGGAATAAACCTGTACTTCCAGGATGAAAGCCGTTTCGGATTAATGACACATATAGGCAAATATCTTACCGCCAAAGGGATTTAGCCGATAGTCAAATATCAACATGCTTTTAAAAACACTTATCTGTACGGCAGTTACTCTCCGGTAAATGGAGATTCGTTTGTATGGGAAATCAATGGTACAGACACCAAAATATTTGAGGCTTACCTACAGGCTTTTTCCAAACATCGTGAGACAGAATATAAAATTGTAGTTATTGACAATGCAGGGTTTCATTCAACTAGGAACATAAGTGTCCCGGACAATATTTTATTGCTCAATATTCCCCCTTATTGTCCCGAACTGAATCCTTGTGAAAAAATATGGCAACACATCAAATCAAGGTTCAAAAATCACACTTTTGAAACGATGAAAAATGTAAAAGATTGGTTGGCAACAAGTGTAAACCAAATGACAGAAAAACAAATAATGTCAATAACCCACAATGAAAAATATTTAACTAGTTTCAATGAGGCATTATTGGGTTAAATTGGTATAAAATACTCAAAGTTGAATGGGAGATAACGAAAAAACCACCTTCTTTTCAGAAAGTGGTTTTTCACTAACCATAGCATTAAACTACAACTAATCCTGTAGTAAAATTTCTAACATTTTAATGGCTGCATCAGGTACTGGAGAACCAGGACCAAAAATTGCAGCGACACCTGCTTCGTACAAGAAATCATAATCTTGATGAGGAATAACTCCACCAGCAATCACCATAATGTCTTCACGTCCAAGCTTTTTAAGCTCAGCAATTACTGAAGGAACAAGTGTTTTGTGTCCTGCAGCCAAAGAGCTTACACCTAAAATGTGTACATCATTTTCAACTGCTTGTTTCGCTGCTTCAGCAGGAGTTTGGAACAATGGTCCGATGTCAACATCAAAACCGATGTCAGCATATCCGGTAGAAACAACTTTTGCTCCACGGTCATGTCCATCTTGTCCCATTTTAGCAATCATAATACGAGGTTGTCTGCCTTCTTTTTCAGCAAACATCTGACACAATTCTTGTGCTTTTTTGAAATTATCGTTGTTCATACTTTCTGAGGAATAAACTCCGCTAATTGAACGAATAACAGCTTGATATCTGCCTGCAATTTTCTCACACGCATAGGATATTTCACCTAAAGTTGCACGTTTTTGAGCAGCGTCAACCGCCAAGGCTAACAAGTTACCTTCACCAGTTTCAACGGCTTTAGTAATTGCTTCCAATGCAGCTTGAACATCTGCTTCGTTACGGTTAGCGCGAAGTGTTTCTAAGCGTTTAATCTGTGATTCACGAACAGCAGTGTTGTCAACATCCAAGATATCAATTGGATCTTCTTTTTCAAGACGATATTTATTGATACCCACAATGGTTTGAGCTCCAGAATCGATTTTTGCCTGAGCTCTTGCTGCAGCTTCTTCGATACGCATTTTTGGAATCCCTGTTTCAATCGCTTTCGCCATTCCACCAAGACTTTCAATTTCCTGGATGTGTTCCCATGCTCTGTCTGCAATTTCTTTGGTTAGTGTTTCCACGTAATAGCTACCAGCCCATGGATCCACATGTTTGCAGATTTGAGTTTCCTCTTGAATGTAAATTTGAGTATTACGAGCAATACGCGCTGAAAAGTCAGTTGGTAGTGCAATCGCTTCATCAAGTGCGTTGGTGTGCAATGATTGAGTGTGACCCAAAGCAGCTCCCATCGCCTCAATACAAGTACGAGCAACATTGTTGAACGGATCTTGTTCTGTCAATGACCAACCTGAAGTTTGTGAGTGAGTACGCAATGCCATTGATTTTGGATTTTTCGGATTAAACTGTTTAACCAATTTAGCCCAAAGCATACGTCCTGCACGCATTTTAGCAATCTCCATGAAGTGGTTCATCCCAATTGCCCAGAAGAAAGACAAACGTGGTGCAAAGGCATCTACATCAAGTCCTGATTTGATACCTGTACGGATATAATCCAAACCATCAGCAAGTGTGTATGCTAACTCAATATCGTTGGTAGCACCCGCTTCTTGCATGTGATAACCTGAAATTGAGATAGAATTAAATTTAGGCATTTTCTGAGAAGTAAACTCAAAAATGTCAGAGATGATACGCATTGAAAATTCTGGTGGGTAAATGTAAGTATTACGTACCATAAATTCTTTCAGGATATCATTTTGGATTGTACCAGCCATTTGCTCAAGGCTTGCACCTTGTTCCAGTCCAGCAACAATATAAAAGGCCATAACAGGAAGTACAGCACCATTCATTGTCATGGAAACAGACATTTTATCCAAAGGAATCTGATCGAAAAGAATTTTCATGTCTTCAACAGAATCGATAGCAACACCTGCTTTACCCACATCACCAACTACACGTTCGTGATCGGAGTCATATCCACGGTGAGTAGCAAGGTCAAATGCAACAGAAAGTCCTTTTTGACCTGCAGCTAAGTTTCTACGATAGAAAGCATTGGATTCTTCAGCGGTAGAAAATCCTGCATACTGACGAATTGTCCAAGGACGCATTGCGTACATTGCAGAATATGGACCACGCAAGAATGGTGCAAGCCCAGCTGCGTAATTCAAGTGCTGATATGAACTGATGTCTTCTTTTGTGTAAACGGGTTTAACCTTAATTTTTTCAGGTGTTTCCCAGTTTTTCTCTATTCCGTGCGCTTTTTCCCATGCAGACACATCTGTGTTTTGCTGAGATTCGCGAATATTGATTGATTTAAAATCTGGTTTCATACGTTGAAATTTTTAAATTCCTAATTTGGATTGTAAATCTTGTAACTTAGCAAGAATGTCAGTTTTCACATGAATGAAATGATCAATTCCAGCTTTTTCGAGATCTTCTTTACAAGCAGGATTTCCAGCTACAACAAGGATGGATTTTCCTCCGTTTAGTGTTGCAAGTTGTTTTCCATATTCAGCATATTCATCGTCTGAACTACAAAGAACAATCATGCTGGCGTTCATTTCGTGAGCAGCTTTAACTCCTGCCTCTACTGTGTCAAATCCAATGTTGTTCACAATTTCAAAACCAGCAACAGCAAAGAAGTTGGCTGCAAATTGTGCTCTTGCACTTCGCATTGCAGGATGTCCAATGGTCAAAAGGAATACTTTTGGTCTGGATTTACTTCTATCTGTTTTGATGCGCATAGCTTCAAAGTCTTCAGAAATACGCATGTGACGCAGTGGTCTTCCGTTTCCTGAATCTTTAAGTTGAACAGCGAACAGGCGATTGATATCAATATCATCGTCTATATGCTCTTCTGTATTTGGGAATTGATTTGTTCCCAAGATGGTTTCTTTGCGCATAGCCATGCGTTTTTTGCGATCATTTAAGCTAACATCAATTTTTTCTTGAATGATGTTTTCTTTGAAAGCTTTCATGAAACCACCAGCTTCTTCAATTTCCATAAAGAGAGCCCATGCATTTTCAGCCAATTTGTCGGTTAAGGTTTCAATGTAATATGAACCGGCCGCAGGATCTTGAACTTTTCCGAAGTGAGATTCTTCTTTCAAGATTAACTGAACATTACGAGCAATACGTTCTGAGAAATCAGTTGAATCTCCATACGGATTATTGAATGGCAATACATTGATGCTGTCAGCACCACCAAGGATACCAGACATGCATTCTGTTGTTGCTCTTAACATGTTTACATAAGGATCGTAAACTGACATATTCCATTGTGCTGTTTCAATATGCATGTGGATTTTGGCAGCTTCTTTATCTTTTACTCCGTAAGAATCAACAAGTTTTGCCCATAGTATACGCGCAGCACGCAGTTTTGCAATTTCAAGGAAATAATTCGATCCTGCAGCAAAGTTAAATTGCATACGTGGAGCAATTTCATCAATACTGAATTCTGCGTCAGTTAATTTGTCGAGGTAGTACACTGCTTCTGATAAAGCAAAACCCAATTCCTGAGTAAGAGTTGAACCTGCATTCTGAAAGTTTTTAGCTTCAATTGCAATCGGACGAAATGCTGGAATTGCATCTTTGACATCTGCCAATAATTTACCTGCACAGTCACAATCAGATTTTCCACAAGGCATAAACCCATTTTTTGTAAGAAACCCTAAGGCATCAAAGTTTTCAGAACCTTGAATTTTAGATTTGTCTAATCCTTTTTTCTCAACATAACTTGCAAGAAGTCTGGAGTAAAGACCGTTGCTTTCCTCAGAAATGAAGTAAATTGGTAAGACCTCAATAACAATTCCATCGAGCAAAATTTCAAGTTCTTCAGGTGTAATCGCTTTGGTCATGATAAAGCCAAGTGCAGTTACTCCTTTGTTAAGTATGTCAAGTGCTTTTGCATTTGCGACTTTAACATCTTTGACAAGAATGTCTTGGCGAACTTCCCAATCGTTTTCCAGTTTGGTTCCGCGAAGGTATGGGAACTCACCTGGTAAACTGTTGAGATATTCTTTGGTTTTTAAATCGTCCAGTCTGTAGTAAGGCATTAGGTTAAAGCCTTCCATTGTACGCCAGACGAGTTTTCGTTCAAAATCAGCCCCTTTAAGGTCTGTTTCAATTTTTTCCTGCCATGTTTCCTTGCTAATTTCAGGAAATTCAGCAAAAAGGTTTTGGTTTTCAGCCATAATAACTCAATCGTTGTTTTCAGCTGCGAAAATACAGGTTTTTCTTGAATCCATACAATAATTATGTCATACTTTGTTTAAGGCTGCTGAGAAACATTGTTTTTGGTGAGGAATTGAAAGTCAAGGGGAAGAAAAGTAGTATCATATTATACAATTACGGTGTTCTCATAATTTGTAGATTGAATTAAAAGCCCGAGTGGCACGTATGCCAAGAATAATAAATGATTTAACAGTTCAGCCGGGATAACCACTGTTTAAATCATAAAATTTTGCAGAACCAATATTGTATTCCGTACTATTCAATAGCTGTGATTGGCAAAACTGTTGCCTCCGTTTGTCCCTGTTGTAGTACCAATCGTGGTTATGTTTTGATACATAAAATCAATTCTTCTTGATGGCAGGTCCATCAGCGTAAGTTTTGCCACCTTCAGAATTAAAATCTAAAGGTAACGGAAAGGCCCAGGCTAAATATGTTCTTATCGTATATTTCGTCTTTAATAAAATAGTATTTTCCCACCAAAGAAAGTTCTAAATAATTAAAAGACTCAAATCCTACCTTACCCAAAATGCCAAGATCATGCTTATTATAATCATTGCATTTCCGGCTAAAAGTAAAATGTGTATCATTACTATCAAAGGAACCGTTAATGTCGGCAGAAAAATAATAGTTGTACTGAATCCCGCCCCGGGCAAAATATCTGATGCTCTTTGTTTGCTTAAAATAATAATTTGCGATACCTCTTATCTGAAAACCAGTCTTGCTTAACGAATATGACCGTACGCTGTCAGGGAATGGCAAGCCACTGTCAAAATCAATGTTATTTCCACCATTAAACATTATTGCAGGGCCTATTCCAAAACCAAAAGCGGTGTTTCTTTCTGCCGGGAAATATATATTATAAAGCATATCTATTTCCCCACCTGATAACAAAATATCATCGTTATTTGAATTTGTGAGATTAAAAGTCCCTTCATATAATAATGCGACATTTGTATTGTTATAAAAACCCGAACGGCATGGTAAATAACGTGTATCTGATATATATATGTTGTTATTTTTGAAATCAAAATAATCAAAATTTAATTCATAGGTTTCATTGCCATAAAAATCGCCCCCTTCAACGATTAAACGTATTATATCACTATCTAAAACAATATTATAAATGTTATTTCCGGCAAACGCTAAATTGTCAATATGCTCAATTTTTTTGCAGAAGTACAGATCAACTTCTTCTAAATAATTATTCGCGAAAGCAAAAGCTCCTATATGCATCAGACCTGTACTATTTTCAAAATCTATTTCCTGTATTTTATTATTACAAAAGGCATAACTTCCAATTTTTTGCATGGTGCCCGAAAATTTTACAGATCTTATTTTCTTTTTTGCAAACACACCGTCTTTTTCTTTGGCAGCATCCCTTATAGCAATTATTGCCTGCCCGTGCAATGTATCCGGGATAAGAATATCGTATTCATCGTCAAAATCGATATTACAGCTTGTTATTACTCCGTTTTCCACAACTATATCATTGTCCTGGAGGGTGTATTGTGCAAAACATGATGAGATAATTAATGTTCCTGATATTGTCAAAATCAGTGAAATGGTAAATTTTTTCATAATAATATTTTTAAGCTGAAACAAACTACTCTTTCTTTTTATAAACCTTTAAATAATCAAACCTAACCCCTATACAACATGCATCAATTCCAATTTCATCATAGTCAGTTTTAAGTTTATATGGAACAATATATACTAAATTTCTATTAATATAAAACTTTGCCTTGTTATTTTCGACTAAAACAGATATAATATCATGTTTGAAATTTATGTAAGAGCTGTTTTTTGTTTTTGCATATTCTGCAGTTGTTTGTATCCAAAACTCCCTGTCATAGTTTATCTCAATTCCATTAGAATAATTTCTCGATGGATTTAGATCATTAATGTATTTTCCAACTCCCCAATAAAAACCTGCACTCATATACCATTTTTCAAAATATTCGTATGGATTATTTATATCATAGCCATCAATGAAAATTGACATTTCGATTAAATAATTATCTAATTGCGACAATCCTTTTAAAGGGATTGAATGCGAATAAGCTCCACTTGCATTTTCTCCATTACACATTATTACAGTAAAAGATTTTAAAAAACCATTCTCAATAGTAGTATAATCATATCCACTTCTTTCTTCCCATCCATTTCTATTATCATCAAACTCTTCAATAAAAACGGTTCATAAGAATCTTTAAGCAGTTCTATCATGCTGTAGTCAGGGTTAGATTCATAACCGGCACTGCCCCATGGAACTTTATATGTACTAATTTTTTCTTCCTCAAAATCAGAAATATCATAAGTAGTATTACAAGATAACAATAGTAAGAACACTATAATCAGTGGGTGTAATAATATTTTAGTTTTTTTCATCCGTTTAAACGTTTGAAGTTGTTTATAAAGAACACTTTAAAATCTGTTTCATAATAATTTCTGAACTGAGACAATCTAACATTCCTTTTGATTCCTGAGTTAAACTATTCTTGACTACAATTGTAAAAGCGTATCTGTTTATTGCTATTAGGATGACATTGTGATTTTGCAGCTTCTTTTGATGTATAGCATCCTTTAATCCAGATTACGTCCCCGGAGTTTCCATAACTAGAATGACAATATCCTGATGCATAAATAAAATAACCATAAGGACAGCATTTACCACTTATAGGACCACAATATAACCCTCCCGGGCAGTGTGTTGAATTATTCTCGTTACTACCGCCGCTATCACCACCGGAAGTATTTCCGTTTTCATCATAACAGGTTTCACAATCTCCTCCCGCATTCTGGCAAGCAGCCAAGCTGGAATAACATGCCTCTCCATTTGTGTATCCAAATTCACTAGCACAACATATTCCATGATTTTCACAATACATGGGGTAATCGGGATCTTCACATGCAAAAAAAACGTTATACTCATCAGGTGGCAACCCACTACCAACCTCCCCCTCATCTTCACATGATGAAATAAACACTGTAAACACTGAAAAAATAATTGTCGTAATAATTAAAAATAGTAAATTTCTTGTTTTCATAAGTCAATGTTTTTAATTTGTTTTTAATAATAATTGATATACAGGCAATGCCCCTGAATACTTTTGAGTTATTGTATCGTTTTTCACAAAGTAAGAAGTCGGGTATAAATTTGTCAACTCAATCATGGTTGAATACGGAACATTTATTAATGTATCTTCCAAACTAAAATTCTCAACAAACTGTCTTTGGGAATCTTTGTTCCCCGTACCTAACAAAAATGTCTTATCAACATAATTACTTTTAGAGTATTGTTTTATATTCTCCATAGAGTTCCAGCAATGCGGACAGGTGTATGAAAAACAAAAAAACAGGTATGAAGAATCACGGTTTGTTGTTATGATATCCCCCAATGGTGTGTCATCAATATGCTTTCCTTCAAAATCATAATCATATTGCTTGTTTACAAGCATAGGGATCGATACTTTATTAAACAATTTTATTGGGATTTTATGTGTAAATCCTGTTAAATAGGACATACACAATAAGCAAACCGCAATAAGTCCCTTTTTCCAAAATGCTATTTCTACTTCTTTATTTCTATCGTAAAGAAATAAAAGCAAAGAACCGGCAAATAGTATGGAATTCCTGATATAGAATTGAACCGGGGTCAGGTTTAGCTGTTTTATATCCCCAAAGCACCCGCAATCTTTGACATCTCTAAAAAAATAAGCATACGAATACAGGGATGTAAAAACTATTAGCATTATTAGAGACAAAAGCGAGACTTCTTTTATCCTGATTTTTAATATCAATAAAATTGAAACAAAAAATTCGACAACAATGATAACAGGAGCAAGTCCTTTGAAAAATTCAAATCCATAGCTGACAATCGTAGCTGTAAATGCTCCCGTGTCAAGTGCCTTACTAAGGCTTGACACCATGAATACCACACCTATGACAAGCCTTAATATTGTTAATATGATAGGTCTAAAATTCTTCATTTTCTAACAAATTTTCTTCCGTAACCAATGCAGGGAACATGCACATCCGTATTGTCTTTCACAACCCATAAATATTCTCCGTCAAATTCATAATCCAGTATATATGTGAAATTTGTATCGTACCAAAATTTCCATTTTATTTGCCCGTATCTAGCTCTGACTTTACGGTTTTCTGAATCCGGAATACCTGCAATACCAGCCAGATTATATCCACAAAGTATAACAGCATCTGTTCCAATAATTAAATCACAATTGGGATTATCAACATCAATCCATACTGTATTACGAAGATCTTTTTCTATGGATAGCTGTTCTGCTTTTTCGCAAGATGATAACCCGATTGTGAATATTGTTACCATTACAATAAAAAATAATCTTGTTCTCATAATTTTTTATTTTAAACATTTTACTTTATTGTATTTTTCCTCCTGAAAATCAATATGGTTTTTGGTGGAATATACTTTTATGCCTTTGCTAAAATTTAGATAATCTTCTATATAATATTCACCATCATATTCAAGCAATACAAGTGTCACATAGTATTCGCCATATGGAGGAAAGCCTTCTGTATCAGAAAAAATAACACTATGATAATAATGACCTCCCTCCAGAGGATCTCCATCATCGAGTAAATAATCAGCCATTACATAGCCATTTATGTCTCCACCGTTATATTTTGAAGATGTTAAAAACAGTTTTAGTCTAAGTGAACCGCTTTTTGTACTCCTGTTGTTTTTAATCATCCCGTCTGTGTCAGACATAACAGTAGTAGTTATCCTAGAGCCACTGTAGCTCATTTCATATTTCCATTCGCCATTAATAGTTATTTTATTACTACTTTTTTCTGATGAATACTTTTCACAGGAAGATAGAAACGTTCCGAGAGTTATTAGTGTAATAATTAGTAAGGTTAATCGTATTGTTGCTTTCATAATGTTGCTTTAGTAGCCCGTTTGTATTAGAGATAAAATTGTAATTTGCATTGTCAATATTTAACTCTTAATTCGCATTAATTATCTTGAAGTATTAGTTCTGTGCCATCTTCCAAAATCACAATTTTTAGTTTTTCGGTTCTAAAATTCTCGTATTTAGCTCCGTAGCCGTCCACTTTCACTGAATATTTTTTGAAAATCCAATAGTTTTCAATTGTTGTTGTATAATTAGGGTGAACTAACACATCGTAATCTCCATTACTTAAAGCATTATAGGCTGCAGCACCTCGAACTTTGTTTAATCTCCCTGCTTGAGCAAGGTTAAGAGGATTTAATTTTTGAAGCATGCTTGCGGATGCGTCTGTGCTATAGTTAATCCCATCTGCAAAAGTGTTATCTCCACTTACTCTAATAAATAAAAAATACGCTGAACTACTTTCTCCTTTTAATTTGTTTTTTTCATCAACTTTAATATCAGCTTTAATCGGGTCTAACTGAACATTTCTGGAAATAACAGGACTAGATTGAAATCCTTTATTTGTAGTTACACAACTTGTAATAAATAAAGTTGTAAATAAAAATGCTACAAAAATAGTTGTTAATTTTTTCATGATTCTTAATTTTTAATTAGTTATTATCATTTATAATTTCATTTTTTTTTTCTTTATCTCTGATAACAAGCCTTATTATTTTTACTTATATTTTCCCACAATACCTTCGCCCTCCAAGATTATAGCTTTCATTCGTCAAAAGCTAATATTACGCATACTATATTTTGTTGCGTAACAAGTTTACTTACTACTCTTTTTCCATAAATTATATACTTTATGGTAATAGTTATCGGAAATTGGCAACTGCATAGTCTGCATAGGTTTTTTATCCTTGAATGCCCTTACAACAATCTGATGTTTTACAGTATCAATTTTGTAAATATTATGTATATTAATCCTGTATGACTGGTGAATAGGAATAAAAACCGATCCGGGGAACTGGCGCGTTTCCATTTTTTTAAATGAAAAATTCAACAGTGTCTCGCGTTTCCTGTTTGTGAAAAATATTTCCTTGTCCCTTCCTTTTGCTTTAAGGAAAACAATATCTTTCTGGTTAATATAAACTGTATCGGGATATGACCTTAAATCCAATGGGATAAAATTTTCTGACTGCCTGAGTTCGATATTGTCTATAAGTTTTAATAAAACCGGTATAAGTTTAGCTGATGTCAGTGGTTTGCTCAAAGTTTCTACCGAACATTGATTTTCAATGCGTATATCTTCAATCATTTTAAAATCTGAGATACTGCAGGCATTTACAAATAAGATAGTACTGTTTGGAAATAAACCGGCAATATCGATCCCACTTCTTTTACCATCCATGGAATTTAAATCCATTATTAAAAGTCCGGGATTGCTTTTTTTTGCATTATCGACATAGTTATCGAAGTTTTCCGAAGAGTAGCAAACTTCTATTTTATCTCCGATTTCATCTAATGTCTGACATAAGAATTTCAAAAAAAACTTGTTGTTAAAAAGTATATTAGCAGTAATCATATCTATACATTATTAATTATTAAACAAAAAAAATCAATTGTAGAGTAAATATCTAATATTGCGCAACAGTCATGATTTATTACACATGATATTTTTTGCATTGTCAGGTGTCTTTTATTATAAAACTTTTGTATTATTACCAGACTGTTTTTCTTTTTCCATTTCATTGACACTTTACTTCGTAAAGCAGCATTTATGAAATACGAAAACCGGTTTTCTATTTTTGATGTACTTATAAAATCATTAAGAGTAGGATTGCAGATTGTTGCTTCAGCTCTACCCGGGTCAATGACAGATAAAGTTAAAACAATAACTACTATACTTAATATTATTACCGTTGTTTTCATTTTTTTAGTTTTGGTTTACCTTTCTATCTTTAATATTCGCTGAGACAAACAACGTGACACCAAAAACAAAAAAAAGAGGCAATATTTTTTTGACATTGCCTCCTATCTTCGTTTCTTAACCTTGCGTAATAGCTTGACTATCAGTAAGTTGAGTGTTTTTATCATTGACGACAAAAAATAAATTATTTTATACCGGTCTTTGAGAGGAATTTGTATTTTTTGAAGAAAGAAGTTCTAAAATGAATTTACTTAATTCCAAAATCGTCGGGATCAAGCCCGTATTCTATAAGGTCTTGGGGGGTTAACTGGTAGCAGTTTAGATTGGCTAAATAATCTTCGGTACCGGAAGGTACTAACCATGTTCTTGCTGTCCCATCAGATGAAGCAGTGAGCACCTTCTGTCCGTTCAGGGAAAAAACTGCTGTTTTGACAATATCAGTATGTCCTTTCAATACAGCCAATAATTCTCCTGAAACAGACCATATTCTTGCTGTACTTCCTGAAGTAATGAGAATATTCAGCCCATCCGGTGAAAAGACTGCTGAGCGAATGTCGTGCTCAATCAATTCTGTAATTATATGCCCTTTCAAATCCCAAATTATTACAGTGCCGTCCATTGAAGCTGTGAGTATCTTTTTCCCATCCGGTGAAAAGACTGCCGAGAGAAGTAAACCTTCAAGCCCAACCAATTCTGTAATTATATTAATATTACCATTTATATCCCAAATTTTTACTGTATTATCATAAGAAGCCGTTAATACCATTTCCCCGTTCGGAGAAAATATTGCTGAATAGACATCATCTGTGTGCCCTTTTAATTCAACTAATAATTCTCCTGAAACAGACCATATTCTTGCCGTATTATCCCATGATGTAGTAAGTACCTTTTGCCCGTCAGGAGAAAATACGGCTGAAGAAACAATATCTTTATGTCCCTTAAGTTCGGCTAATAATTTTCCTGAAACATCCCATATTCTTGCTGTACTATCCCATGACGCAGTGAGTATTTTCTGTCCATCAGGAGAAAATTTCGCTGAAGAAACAATACCTGTATGTCCTTTCAATTCAGCCAATAATTTTCCTGAAACATCCCATATTTTTGCTGTGATATCCCCTATAGTGAGTATCTTCTGTCCATCAGGAGAAAAATTTGCTGAAGAAACAATACCTGTATATCCTTTCAATTCAACCAATAATTCTCCGGAAACATCCCATATTCTTGCTGTATTATCACCTGAAGCAGTGATGATTTTTTGTCCGTCAGGAGAAAATACTGCTGAACTAATAAGATTTGGAAACTCAGTAAGTATTTTACTAAAAGAATATTTATTGTTAACAAATTCTCTGCATAATTCATTAAAATTTTCAGAAACTTTTGGTGCCATTTCCCCCAGCAAATTTTCGTATGCCAAAGATGCAAATTGTAGTCCTTTTGTCGGATCTGTTCGAAAGAAATCTTGCGATAGTTTTGTCAAAAAAAAACTTTGTACTTCTTTAGCTTTATGGCGATATATTTCAGATCGAATCAATAAAAATGATAATGCAAGAATAATTATTAAAGCAAGCAAACTTGAAAACATCCACAGTCTGCGTCTTTTCTTACTAAACTGTTTCCTGCTCAGTTTTATATAGTCTTTCTTTTCGTTATCCAGGACAAGAAAAGGTAAATATGGTTCTATTAAGTCTAAATCCTCTTTACTTAACAGATGCTTTTCCTTTTGCATTTTTATAGTTTTTGAATCTTAAGTCAAATAATAGTTTTACTCTTATTACCTCTTTTTCAAAGGGGCTTAACATGCCATAAATGATCCTGGCTATCAGGTCGTGATGAAGTTCATAGCGTTTTTGCCTGTCATGTTTCTTAATAATCCTGTTCTCTATTAGTTTTTTTATAATAAAAGTGAGTTCATTTTCAGTAATCCGTTTCTGTTTGTTTCTTGTCGTAACTTCAATAACTTTTTGTTCTATTTGCTCAAATGTTAACTGCCGGTTATTGCCCTGGTCATCAATAAAACACTTTATTACCGCTTCGTGTCTTTTCCTTTCTTCATGATCAAATGCATCGAGATATTGATCAAGAATACTTCTAAAGCTTGCTTCTATACTCCCGAGTTTTTTTACCCCTTCTACCCCTGTTTCTATGTTATATTCTTTTTTTATCCAAAAATCAGCATATAAATCCCTGAATATTTCATGTTTAAATGAAAAATAACCTGATGAACCGTCATTATTTTCCAAAATGAGGGCATAACGGTTTTGAAACAGGTTCTTAACCCGGTTGATCTGTTTGTTTTTCCCACTATCATCTTCCCATGTCAAATAATTATCGATTATTTCAGAATATAATTGCGTATCTTCTTTTAATGATTTAATGCCTGAAAACTTCCAACATGCTTCGGATATAAGCTCATCGAAGCTATCCTGTCCGATAGAATAACTTTTTAGGTTAAGAGTCATTTCAGCAGCAATATATGGGATAAAACAGGTTAACATAAAACGATCCAGCAAAAGTAAACCGTTATCCTTTTGACCGGTAGTCAATTGTAGTTTTCCCAATAAAGCCTGGTTAAAATTCCAGAGCAATTCCCCTGGCGTCCCGACTTTTTCAATTAATTCGTAGTCTGACTTTATTTTCTCATGTTTAATTTTCTCAATAAGCCCCGATGTATTGGCATATATGGTAAGCATCATGGGATTTGAAAGTAATGCCGACAGCCTGCTGTCATTTAAAGGATCGATATTACATGATTGAAGATATTCTTCAATTACTTTCGGCCCGAGAGGAATCAGCTCATATACACCGAATTTGGTTTTTGCCAGGTTTGCCGAAATATTATCTTCCCTGCCGGTGAACAATAAGCGAACATTGCCCCATGTTTCACTTATCTTTCCCAGTTCCTCCAACAGCTCTTTTTTATCGGTCGAAATTTCGTTATAGCCATCTAACAGCAGGACAAATTCAGGTTCTGAATTATCCTGTTTAAATGCCTGGGATAAACTGTCACGTCCTACAGTATTTACAGGATAATTTTCAATAATATGGTCTAAGATAAATTCCTTCCCTTTGTAGTTGTTATACTCGTGCAATGCAATATAAACCGGGATTTGTTTTTCCGGAATCCCGACAGTATTATTGTCAGTATCAAGCCTGAGAAATATTCGCCATACCTCCAAAAGGGAAACCGTCTTACCCATTCCGCCGCTTCCGGTAACAATCATGTTTTCATGCATTAGTTTCCGGTTAAATTCACCCAAAGCAAAGGTTGCATCCTTGTTTTTTACCGAAGCTGTTTCAGGAAGAATGTTCCGGTTTATTTCAAGGTGTGAAAAACGGCCTTTTTTCAGGTTCCTGAAGTGTTTTATCGAACCTTTATAAATACTGTCGGCAATTCCACAGGAGGTTGAAAGCCAGAGTTGTTCGAATGTTTGCCCGGTATTTTTACCGTTCAGTTGCCAACTGTTCACTTCTTCGTCGGTACTTAAAGCTTTTTCCTGCTCATAATCCTTTTTATCAAACGAAGCCCTGAGTGTTTCTCTCGAAATATTAAAAGCTTCATTTAATTTATGTTTATTCAGGATAAACTGTTTATAAAAACCTGTTGTTAAACGGTAAGCATTTTCGTCGTTTACTTTCGTTAAAGTCGATATGGTAATAATTCCCTTTTTTTCTAAGGAATTTGCCTGGAACTTAGTTTTACAACCGCTCAAAAACACAAACCGTAAAGAGCTTTGTACTTTCAGAATTTCGTTAAACGGTTTTGCCTGCACTCCTTTATTGTTGATCCACATTTGAGCGGTATTGGCATGGCCCGAAAAGTGAAAACCCATTATACGGTCTTTGTAGCGTTTATCGGTAATCGTATCCACAATTTCATCAAAACCTTTATTGCCGTCAATAACGAGCGGCTCAATAAGCGTTGTATCAATACATTTTAATATCTGTTCTTTTTCTTTATCAAGAAAACGGAGTTTTTCCAACTCTTTGTCCTGATTTTCCGTATTGGTAAAAACGAAAAGGATTATTGATTTTTGCATATTGTAATTATTTATTTTTATTATTTAATTCCAAAATCATTGGGATCAAGCCCGTATTCTATAAGGTCCTGAGGTGTTAGCTGGTAGCATTTCTGCGGATCATTAAGAAAATCAATTGCAGCATCTGGTGTTGGCCATATATTTACAGTGGCAGCATTTTTACAAATCGTTATTATTATTATTTTCCCATCCGGTGAAAATTCTGCTGAGTAAATCTCGTTGTCTTTGTTATTTAATAATTCAGCAATTATATTCCCTTTTAAATCCCAAACTTTTGCCGTACAGTTAGACTCAGTTAATACCATTTTTCCATTCGGTGAAAATATTACAGAGGAAGCATCTCCACGCCAGTCATGACCAAATTCAGCAATTATATTTCCCTTCAAATCCCAAATTTTTGTTGTATTATCATCAGAAGTAGTCACCACCATTTTCCCATCCGGTGAAAATTCTACTGAGTTAATATCGTCTTCGTGATCTATAAATTCAGCAATTATATTTCCTTTTAAATCCCAAATCTTTACTGTATTATCATCAGAAATAGTTAATACCATTTTTCCGTCAGGTGAAAATTTTGCTAAGTTAATATTGTCCTCATAACCTATCAATTTAGCAATATAATTACCTGTTAATTTAGCAATCACATTTCCCTTCAAATCCCAAATCTTTGCTGTATTATCATCAGAAGTAGTTAATATCATTTTCCCGTCAGGTGAAAATTCTGCTGAGTTAATATCGCAGTCGTTGTAACTTATCAATTCAGCAATTAAATTTCCTTTAAAATCCCAAATTACTGGGTTATCATAATACCTATAATCCGTTAGCCCCATTTTCCCGTCAGGTGAAAATGCGATTAAACTAACCTCCTTACGATAATCATTTACATTCCCGTTCAAACGCCAAATTGGCTTATGATAAGTCAATTCAGCAATAATGTTTCCATTCAAATCCCAAGTTGCTGGCTTACCATAATAGTCATTCCATTCAGCAATTACATTACCGTTCAAATCCCAGAATGTTCTTCGTTCACCATCATATATTCTTTGTTCAGCACCATCATATAAAATAGTTACAGTCATGACTTTGTCCCCATCTAAAAAAAAGGATGCATAGTCTATATAGTCATCTTGATCAATCAATTCAGTAATTATGTTACCCTTCAAATCCCAAACTTTTGCCGTACTATCACTGGAAGTTGTCACCACCTTTTCCCCGTCCGGAGAAAAATTTGCGGATATAAGAATACCATCATGACCAATCAATTCAGCAATTATGTTACCATTTAAATCCCAGATTTTTGCCGTACTATCATTAGAAGCAGTCACCACATTTTCCCCATCCGGTGAAAACACTATTGAGTTAATATTGCTATCATGGCCTATCAATTCAGTAATTATATTACCATTTAAATCCCAAATTTTTGCCGTATTATCATCAGAAGAGGTTACCACCATTTTCCCGTCCAGGGAAACATCTGGTAAAGAGCCTACTGACTCAATACCGCCATAAATACCGACTATATTACCCTTCAAATCCCAAATTTTTGCCGTATTATCATCAGAAGAGGTCACCACCATTTTCCCATCCGGGGAAAATTCTGCTGACCGAAGAATGCCATCATGGCCAATCAATTCAGCAATTACATTACCCTTCAAATCCCAAATTCTTGCCGTATTATCAATAGAAGCAGTCACCACCATTTTCCCGTCCGGGGAAAATTCTGTTGAAAGAATATTATCATCATGACCTATCAACTCTGTAATTAAGTTACCCTTAAAATCCCAAAATTTTACTGAGTTGTATTTTGATGAATTATTAGAAGAAACAGCTAACACCATCTTTCCGTCTGGTGAAAATTCTACTGGCCAAAAATCAATAAATTCAGCAATTAAATTCCCTTTTAAATCCCAGATTTTTACTGCATTATTATAAGAAGCAGTTAGCACATTTTTCCCATCTGGTGAAAATCTGACCTTCCAAAGATTACCTCCATAATCATTCAATTCAGCAATTATATTACCTCTCAAATCCCAGATTTTTGCTGTACTATCACTGGAAGCAGTCACCACCATTTTTCCGTCTGGGGAAAATATTGCTGAGTTAACATCACCACCATGGCCAATTAATTCAGCAATTATATTGCCATTTAAATCCCAGATTTTTGCCGTACTATCATAAGAAGCAGTCACCACCATTTTTCCGTCCGGGGAAAATACTGTTGAGTTAATTTCGCTATCATGTCCTATCAATTCAGTAATTATATTACTATTAAGGTTATAAATTTCCACGGTGCCCCCATGCATTTTATGCATTTCCAATATATTCCCATTTGATAAGAATATATCCCTATTAACATTACTTTGAGAATAAGGTGTAGTCAACTCTGCAATTAGGTTGCCTTTTAAATCCATTTTTTTACTATTGTATCATCAGAGCTCGTTAGTATCATTTTCCCATCCGGGAAAAATATTGCCGAGGTAGCACCTTCAATATTTGTTGAAAATAGAAATTGTTTGTTGCTTTTAGCATTGTAGTACATTTCCATTAAAATTTTGCGAATTATTAGAAATACATTTTCAGTAGAATTTTTAAGTGCCAAATTTGCTAAAGCAAGTCCTCTTGTCGGGTCTGTTTCAAAAACTTCTTGCGAGAGTGATGACAAATAAAGACATTGGGCTTCTTCTGTCTTAAGTTTTGCTTCATCTTCATTTCTTTCAGCCTCCTTGCGAAGGTTCACAGACTGGATCAATAAAAATGATAATGCAAGAATAATTATTAAAGCAAGCAAACTTGAAAACATCCACAGTCTGCGTCTTTTCCTGCCAAACTGGCTCTTGCTCAGTTTAATATAGTCTTTTTTTTCATTATCCAGAACCATGAACGGTAAATATGGTTCTATTAAATCCAAGTCTTCTTTACTTAACAGATGCTTTATCTTTTGCATTTTTTATGGTTTTTTAAATGTGTGTCAATTAATATTTTACCCTTAGTACTTATTATATAATGAACACATTTACCCTATCAAGTTTATCGAAACCAATTTTTTCAATAAGATCAATTACTTTCTTAGTTACCTCTTCCATGTCTCCATTTTTATCAATTTCGAGATATTTCTCCTGCTCATAAAAATCAAATTTTAATTCTATCCTGGAAACATTATCTCTATGGTAAAGTATTTCTACCAGTTCAGATATACTATTTGAAACATCTTCAACAGTTTTAAACTGTAATTCTTTTCGAACTTCATCATTTTCTTCTCCTGCAGAGCGCGCATATTCAACCTGGAGCTCAACATGTGTGAAAATTTGTTGAATATCTTTGGTTACTTCAGAGATAAACTCCGGAAACGTTTTAATTGCTTCGGAAATGTTGTGAAAGACAAGGGATACCGCACTTTTTGCCTCTACGGGAGCACTCCGGGGTTCTAAAACTTTTTTGATTTTTTCATAGTTCTTCCTTTGAACCTCGTATTGATGTTTAAAGCCTTCAACCCGTTCGCAAAGTGAGTTAAACTCATTTTCAGGCAAATTACCTTCAATATATGCCTTTATTAAATCAAATTTTGTTTCGTATGATATTTGTATTTTTTTCATAATTTCCATTAGTTTAATTCCATAAGTTTTCCTATCAGTATTTCATAAGTTTTTGGCTGTTTGTTAATGAAACTCCGTATGCGTTCCCGCACCCTTTTTCGTATTTGCCTGATACTATCTGCCGTTAAATCCCTTTGCTCAGCCGTTAATGTGTCATCTGTATTAATTGTATTGACAACCTCATTGTCAACATTTTGGTTAGCATTTAATTTTACTTTGTAATATGCCCTGACAACTTTAATGTAATATGGACAGTCTTTTGTCCTCCCATCCATTTCCAACATTTTTTCAAGATAGTACCATGCCTTTTCCTGTTGTTTATTATTTCCACAAGCAATGTAGTAAAAAATGTCAGGTTCAGAATCTTGTTGTTCGACCATACTAATAGCTGCTTTAATATATCTTTCGTATTGCCTTTTACTTTCCTCTCTCCGGATTTTGGCGTATGATTCATACTTAATAGCAGTTGATACATAAGATACCAGGGATGAATAATAAAAGTAAAAGGCATCTTTAATGTCTGGGTCCAGTCTCGTTAATATGTCCATTAATGTATCGGTAATTACACCATCAATTTCACTAGGTAAAAGAGTCTTATTGTGTCTGATATATACTGTTGATTTAAAAACTCTAAGTTCCTTAGTTGTTATTTTTCCTTTTTGCAACTTATGTAAAAACGAATAGGACTCTTTTCTTGTTTTTATATCATTTTCCAAATCCGCCAGGATCGCCGGGTTCACTTTTTCTCCGGTCAGTATTTCATTGTCATATCTATACGCAGTGCCAAATACCTGTAAAAATAATTTATCAAGATTTAAAGTTTCTTTATTTTTTAGGATTGATTCTTTATTTTTTGCAATAATCCCGATAGTATCCCTGTATAACTGATTCTTATATAAAAGCCACATATCTGGTTCCTTGTTTTGTTCGGCAAAAAAATCATTACACAGTTTTCTTATACCTGAGAGTTCATCTTTAAAATCATCAAGATCAGAATTCATTTTGCATCCGGGCAGACCTTCATTCACATGGTCAAATTCCCCGTAATCAACAAAGAAATCCTCAACAAAGCCTGTTTTAGTACATATCTTTTTGACATTTTTTAAGTTTAGATATGCTATTATTTTCACAAAATGCAGTTGTCTTTGTCTATCCATAGTTTTTATAATATTTACAGTCTCTTTATTCATCTCCTTTTTGTTTATCCTGTTGTTTTGTCCTCAGAATAATTTATAGCGGACTCTTCCACAAGAGTCACTAATATACAATTTATTTCATAAAATCCTTTTAAAATTGTCAAATCTTATATTGAACTTAGATATCATTTGCAAATAAATATATTTACGGACTGATTATACAATATACAGTAATAGATTTAACTTATTACTATAGTATTTTTGTGTCATTGTGGTATATATTATCAGAGGCCGTTTGTTAAACCTACTATAAGAGACCTGTATATTTCATCAACCTTTTAAACATCGGAATTTTTATTACAGGATTTTCATCAGTCTGGGGTGGAATATCCAAAAACCGCTTCTCACTGACAGAGTAGTAAAATAATTTGTCCGGATACACCAATTCAAGATAACTCTTGAAAACCTTAACAGATACGGGTAGTCCATTTCTGAAAATATTGTTTCGTTTCTGGAGTGCCCTGTTAATTAAGTCTGCACGTACATAAGAGAAGTGTTCAAAGGTAACTTCGATTACCTGATCATCATACTGAAATTCTTGTGTGAAATTTTTCATAATTATAATTTTTTAGTTAATCTCTATTTGTTAAATCACAAAACAGAAGAATGTGACACCCCCCAAAAAAATTATAATAGATATATGAAAATAGTTACTGGTTAAGCAGGTTGTAAAATTTATCTGGATGGTATAAAAATAATGTGTGAAATGATATATCAAGGTTTTGAGGATATTGTATTAATCCGGAATTAAATATTATTATGGGGTATATGAGCTACTATTTATAGTTATGTGTTTTACCATTATTAAATGCCAGATTTCTATCAGGTGTTAAATCTCTTGATTGCTCGTTTTGACAGCCAATAAAACATAATACTGCAAAAATTAGTATGCAAATACAAATATTCCTGTTTTTCATTAAATATGTTTTAAGATCAATAACGTAATCATATTAGATATGCAATTATTTTCACAAAGTGCAGTTGTCTTTATCTGTTCATAGCTTTTATAATATTCATCACCCGTTGTGCACTTGTAAAAAGATAAAAAATTGTTCATTGAATCATTAAATGATTTGTATATTTATTTTGTAATCAGTTAATTAGATGCTGTGAACGACTTTATTCAAAATTACAAAATTATTTTGACAAATTTAAGAAAGATTGAAGTTGAAACATTTGTTTTTCCGCAAATTAGGAACCCTAAACTAAGTAATATTGAAGTTATAGCAATGAATCTAACAGCAAATAAAGGACTGTGTTGCACTCGGTGACATGGGGTATTTGTCTGCGGAATATCAACTAAATTTGTTTGAAAAAGTAAACATCAAATTTGAAACTTCTAAACGAAAAAATCAACACAATTACAAACCACAGCCATATGTTTTTAGAAAGTCTCGTAAACGTATTGAAACCTTATATTCACAATTATGTGACCAACTTTTGATGCGAAAGAATTTTACAAAATTTTTCGATGGATTTAAAACTAGAATTCTCTCTTCTGTTTATAATTTCATTATGCTTATGCCTGTTTCATAATCTAAACATTTAGACTTTTGACTTTAAAATACCCTGACCGGACGAATATAAAATGTGTTAGATTTAGGAATTGTGCTGGAATTTCCTAAAAGCATATTTATTGCAATCGCATTAGAAGCATCAACTTCGGTAGATGACCATAAAGGTAAATTAGAAACAGTTTCTCCACCTACAGACATTATGGACATATCAACAATGGTTTTCTCTTGAGAAAGTTGTAGAAGTTCTTCTTCTGATGGTAAATACCAGTCTCCATAAGAATAGTCTCCATAAGAATTTGTATAGTTAACACATACAGTAGCAGCATAATTATTTATAAATGTGTCACCATTTTTTATATGTCTGACAATGATATTTTCGGTGTTTGCTTTTCCTGTGAATAAAGCATTTCTTCTCGCAAAAGTTCTAAAATTATCAGGACTCCAATTTATACCTGAACCAGCATTATCAATGGAAACAACCAGACCGTGCTTGCCGGTACTATCAACATAAAAAACCACACCTCCTTGTGCAATATCGCCAATTTCATAAAACCCTTGCGAATCAACATAAGCTTTTGTTGCAATGTCATCACTTTCTGTTGGTGTAGGCAGATTTTTAATTTGTCCTTGGATCTCAACTTCTCCATTTTTATATACAGTAAAGGCATTACTTCTGTTACTACTGTTACCATTTCCTATTTCAAAAAGAGGCTCGGAGTCAATCCATGAATTAGTACCACCAGTGCCTAAATTATATCTCCCTATTGCAAAAACATTGTTTTTTGTTTCTGTATTATTTCCAATTGCAAAAGAATTTGCTCCCGAGTTTACAGAATTATAGCCAATAGCAAATGATCTTTCGGCATTAGATGTAGCATTATTGCCAATTGCAATACTATTATGTGAAGAACAATAACTATCTGATCCAATAGCAATTGAATTAGTCTGTGATGCAAAAGCATTGTATCCTAAAGCTATTGAAGTTTCTGAGGTTGCTCTTGCATTATTTCCGCATGCAAAAGCCTTATTAAAGCTAGCAATTGAGTTTTTCCCGAAAGCCATAGTTCCGTATTTATTAGCTGTTGTATTATATCCTGCAGAAAAAGAATATTCCCCAATATTATTGTTGGAGCTTTGAGTTGAGCCAAAATACCCGGCTTTAAATGCTGCTTTTCTCGGATACCATATATATTTTACGTTTGATTCTGAGTTTGGAAGAGTCCCCTCCCCCAAAGCTCCTGAAAATACAACTCCATCTGTTCCGTTAACCTTGAAAGCTCCCTGGTCGGCATTTATTTTACGACCGATTAAATAAGCTTCATTCAAAGAATTAATTTTAGGGTCAGGGAGAACGACAGAACCTCCATCTGAAAGAAATAATGTATCGTTACTAATGCTGATTGTTTGCAGTTCGTTTGTTGTAGATATGTCAATGTTCCAGTTCTCAATGTCACTTAGAGTAATATTCCTTGCGACAGAGTTCTCAAACACAGAATCGGTTTCCGTATATCCGGTTAAATAATTAAGGTCGTTTATAAATTCACTTAAATTTATGGGTGCTCCTATTAAATTATTATAATTTCCATCAAAATCATTATCTGCATTTTTATCCCATAATGAAAAATCGGGTTTATTGGTAAGACCATTATAATCGCCTGAGAAATCGTCAAGTGTGTTGATGTCTAAATTTTCCGGCAAATCTGATAAATTTGTAAAAACACCTGTAAAATCATCGGCAGCATTCGTGTCCCAGCCTGTAAAATCAGGAACGTTTGTTAAATCATTATAATTGCCGGAGAAATCGTCGGCAGCATTTGTATCCCAATCGGTAAAATCGGGTTTATTGTTAAGATCATTATAATCGCCGGAGAAATCGTCGGCATCATTTAGATCCAAATATTCGGGAATATTTGTTAAATCGTTATAGCTGTCAGAGAAATCGTCATTAGCGTTTGTATCCCAATCAGTAAAGTCAGGAGTATTCGAAAGATTGTTATAATTACCGTTAAAATCATCGCTTGCATCTGTATCCCAGTTAGAAAAGTCGGGTTTATTTATTAAATCGTAATAATTGCCACTGAATGTGTTTCCTGCTTTTTGTGCATATAAAGCAACAGGCACGCTTAACAACTGATTTGTTGCTGAGATTGTATAGTTCTCTCCGCCCTGGATGTCAACTTCTATTTTTAGAAAATATGGACTATTTTCCCAATTGATGCTTGCAAAATCGCCGCTTATAACAGTTCCTGTTCCAATTTCAATGTTAACCAATCCTTTTGTATCAGTTACAGGAGTTTGAGTTTCGATATAAACTTCGATACCGTCAGCAGAACCTTGCAGAATGCTTATTTGCATTCCTATACTTTGTTCGGTTATAAGATAATTGTTTTCATCGTGAATTACTGCCTGATATTTAAACCCTTGAGTGTTTTGAGCCAAAACGCTTGTTAATAATAATAAGTTTATTATAGTTATTATTGCTTTGTTTAAAATATTATTTTTCATTTTATAATCTTTAATAAATTTATATTAAAAAGCTCGTATTAGTCTTAAATAGGTAAATGAATCATTAAATATATTTCCGGAAAAAAATGAGATTGCTTTTGAAGCATATATCCAACCATCGGGATTCGTATAATGTGAAAAAGTTGAACTAAGATATGTGTCTCCGGCAAACGCATTCCCCTCATTTGCTGTCGAAACAGAATTGATTAAGCTCCTTTTTTGGTACATTATACTTAATTCCATAAAAGAAGGAATATACCAGTCGTTGTAACTTACTCCATTTTGTGTGTATTCATAATCCAAGCATACACTAGTTGCAAGAGGGGCATCCGGGATATTATCATCATCGTATGGATCGTCAGGATTTTCTTTGCCGGCATATAAAGTTATTATATCGGTATTTAATTTTCCGGCATATATACCATCAAATCTGGGCCCTTTAAAATTAGAAAGATCCAATATTGCGCTAGAAGAAGCATCCTCAACAGAGCAAACCAAACCGTGTTTACCGGTTTCGTCAACCCAAAAAACAACTCCTCCCTGGGCAAAATCACCAATCTGATAAGTGTTGGTATTATCATAATAATTTTTTGTTGCAGCATCACTATCTTCAGTTGGTTCGGTAAGGACTTTAATTGTTGAATTAACTTCGAAAGTTCCATTTTTATACACAGTTAAAGCATTAGCACTATCTGTTTGCGAAGTTCCGTTTCCTATTTCAAAGAGCGGATCGGAATTTACCCAACCGGTAGCATTACCGCCCCCCATATTATAACGTCCAATAGCAAAAGAACCATAGGAATCAGCATTAACAGTATTACCCATAGCAGTAGAATTATCGCCTGTTGAAGATGAATTATCGCCTATTGCTATTGAAGATTTTCCACTTGCTATTGATTGATAGCCCATTGCAATGGCATACATTCTGTTAGCAATACATTCGTAGCCCATTGCAATTGACCTGGAGCCTGATGAACTTGAATTTGTCCCCATAGAAAAAGAACTAAAATTTGTAGCTTTTGCACTATCTCCAATTGCGGTAGAACTATTGCCACTGGCAATTGAATTTATTCCCATTGCACTGGTGTAATCATTACTGGCAATGTTATTGTAACCGGTGGCAAAAGAATAAATTCCAATATTATCGTCATCCCATTGGGTTGAGTTAATTCCTCCTGAGCGAAAAGCAGCTTTACGAGGATACCACATTGTTCTGACTCCTGCACCTGAAGCCGGAATTGTGCCATTTCCGTATGATCCTGAAAATACAATGCCATCAGTTCCGTTTACTTCAACAGCTCCCTGGTCGGCAATAATAGTGCGATCAAGATTATAAGCTGTGTCTAATGAGTTTAATATATTTTTGGGCAAAACTGCAAAACCACCATCTGAAAGATAGACAGTATCCCTACTAATATTAAGAATTTGAAGTTCGTTGGTTGCCGAAAAATCTGTATTCCAATTTGTAATATTGCCGGAAGTAATATTACTGGAAGGCGAAGCATTAAAAACAGGGTCTGATTCAATCACTTCTGTCATATATCCTATATCATTAATAAAATAGCTAAGATTTGTAGGAGTGTCAATTAAGCTACTGTATTGATAATCGAAATCGTTGGCAACATTTGTATCCCAGCCTGTGAAATCGGGTTGGTTTATGAGATCATTGTAATCGCCGGAGAAATCATCTGTATAATTAATATCTAATGAGGCGGGAATAAACATATCGTAATAACTATTACCGTTAAAATCATCGGATGCATCAGTATCCCAATCAGAGAAATCGGGCTTATTGGTTAAATTATTATAATCTCCGTTAAAATCGTCATTTACATCAGTATCCCAGCCTGTAAAATCGGGTTTGTTGGTAAGATCATTATAATCGCCGGAGAAATCATCAGAGGCATCAATATCAATGTTTTCAGGTATATTTGTCAGATCGTTATAGCTCCCGGAAAAATCATCATTAGCGTTTGTATCCCAATCAGTAAAGTCAGGAGTATTTGAAAGGTTGTTATAATCGCCGTCAAAATCATCATTAACATTTGTATCCCAGTCAGAAAAGTCCGGTTTGTTTGTTAAATCATTATAATTTCCGGAGAAAGTATTCCCGGCTTTATTGGCATACAAAGCGTAAGGGACACTTAAAATTTGGTTTATAGATGTAATGGTATAGTTGTTTCCGCCATCAGTATCAATATCTGTTTTTATAAAGAAAGGACCATTTTGCCAGTCAATGTTTGAAAAATCACCACTAACAATTGTTCCGGAGCCAATTTCTACGTTTATTAATCCATTTATATTTGTTTCAGGATATTGAGTTTCAACGTAAACTTCAGTTCCATCAACAGATTCCTTAATAATGCTAATTTGTATTCCTATTTCTTGCTCTGAAACAATTTCATCATCTGTGTTAAATATCACAGCCTGATAGTTAATGTTTTGAGCCCAAGCTACAGTTGTGAAAATAAGACTTAATAATGTTAAATTTATTTTATTTATAGTATTCATCTTTACTTTTTTAAAGAATTTAAAATTGTCTGATTGCACGTACCCCGTAGGTTGAAGTTTTGAAAATTGTTGAGCTATTTCCATTAGTAAAAGAAAATATTTTGGCCATACCAGGTAAATTAGTAACTTCAGATGA
Source organism: Bacteroidales bacterium (assembly GCA_963676165.1). Classification (GTDB taxonomy): domain Bacteria; phylum Bacteroidota; class Bacteroidia; order Bacteroidales; family ML635J-15; genus JAQIBY01. Next base: position 76,561 of record OY781043.1, read on the forward strand.
GCTCCAATAGCTACTGCTGGAGAGTTGTTGTCCTCCATTACTTGCAGCAACAGAATTAATAATATCTCTATTTTGATACATTAACTCAAGCTCATCAATAGAAGGTAAAAACCAATCTCCATAATTGCCAAGACTATCGGGTGAATTATAATTTACACAAACACCGGCAGCATAATCTACCTCAGGTTCTCCATTCTGAAAATTAGTTATAATAATTAAGTTTGTATTTCGTTTGCCTGAAAAAACAGAAGTTCCTGTAGCTCTGGTTAAAGCATATCCTTGATCCCATGGTACTTCAGAAGCTTGATCTTCTAAAGAAGCAACCAGCCCATGTTTATGAGTTTCATCGACCCAAAAAATTATACCACCAAACATTATATCTCCTACCTGATAACCATTGTCAACATAGGCTTTAGTTACAATGTGCTGAGGGTCTGTAGGATCAGTAACACCTGTAATGTCTCCAGAGATTTCAATGTTTCCATTTTTATATACAGTAAGAGCGTTTGATTTATCTGTATCTGATGAACCATTTCCAATTTCAAAAAGAGGGTCGGTTTCTACCCAATTATTAGCATCTCCGCCTCCAACATTATAGCGTCCAATAGTTACCGAGTTGTATGATTCAGCATTTGTACGAAATCCCATTGCTGTAGAAAAATCACCGGTTGCGTTGGTGAATTCGCCCATTGCGATAGCGTTATTTCCACTGGCATGGGCATCTTTGCCCATTGCAATTCCATACTCTCCATCTGCAATTGATTCATTTCCAATTGCAATTGAATTATCTCCTGATGCATTAGCGTAATGTGATAATGCAACCGAATTAACCCCTGATGCATTTGCTCTGTATCCAAGAGCTGTTGAAGCTTCTCCTGTTGCAGTAGCTGCTCGTCCTATGGCTGTTGAATAATCTCCTGAAGCTGTTGTTCTGTCACCTGCAGCAAAAGAGTAATTCCCGATATTTTCGTCATCCCATTCGTTATTACTAACTGTTCCTGTTCTAAAGGCAGCTTTTCTTGGATACCACATCATACGCGTACCACTACCTGATGCAGGAATTGTTCCTTCGCCCAAAGTTCCTGAAAACAAAACCCCATCTGTACCGGCAACTTCAAAAGCATCATTGTCTGCTGTAATTGTTTGTCCAATATGATATGCGTCATCTAAAGAGCTTGCCCCTTTGGGTAAAACAGCAAAATTACCATTTGTCAGATACAGTGTGTCGTTGCTAATACTGATAATCTGTATTTCATTGGTTTCAGAAATATCTGTATTCCAATTTATTATATTAGATTCGGTAATTGTACTTGCAGGTGATGCACTATATATAGGGTCATTTTCGGAATAATATGTTAAATAGGCTACATCATTTAAAAAATGACTAATGTTTGTAGGGATACCGATTAAGTTGTTGTATTGACCGTTAAAGTCATCGGTAGTGTCTGTGTCCCAACCGGTAAAATCGGGTTTGTTGGTTAAATCGTTGTAATTCCCGGAAAAATCGTCAGTGGAATCAATGTCTAAAAATTCCGGTAAATCAACAACATCGTTGTAGCTTCCGCTAAAGTCATCGGCAGCATTTGTATCCCATCCTGTAAAGTCGGGAGTATTTGTTAAACTGTTATAATTGCCTTCGAAATCGTCAGTAGGATCAGTATCCCAATTAGCAAAATCAGGCTTGTTCGTTAAATCGTTATAATCTCCTGAAAAATCATCTGTAACATCAACATCAAGGTTAGTAGGTACATCAGTTAAGTCGTTAAAGTTTCCACTAAAATCGTCGGTAACATTTGTGTCCCAGTCAGTAAAGTCAGGTGTATTTGTCAGGTTGTTATAATCACCGTCAAAATCATCGGTAACATTTGTGTCCCAGCCGGTAAAGCCTGGTTGATTGGTAAGATCGTTATAATCGCCGCTAAAGGTATTTCCGGCTTTATTGGCATACATGGCATACGGGACACTTAATAATTGGCTTATTCCTGTTATGGTATAGGCTTCCCCACCTTCGGGATCAACGTCGGTTTTAATGAAATATGGTCCGGTTGCCCAATCAATGGCAGCAAAATCTCCGCTAACGATTGTTCCTGTACCAATTTCAATGCTTATCAAGCCGTTTGTATTAGTTTCAGGAGTTTGAGTTTCGATATAAACTTCTGTTCCATCGGCAGTTCCCTGTAAAATGCTTATTTGCATTCCAACTGATTGATTGGGAACTAAATTATTAGTTGCATCTCTTATTACTGCTTGATAAGAAATTGCTTGAGGGCTTTGTGCAAAAACTGTTGCAGTTATTATTGATGCAATTAAAAATGCGAAAATGTGTTTCATTATTATATTTTTTTAATTATTGTTTAAAGTTTTCAATTCATCAATCTGTTGTTGAAATTATTTAAAAAGCCCGAACTGCACGAACTCTATACGTGGTGGTGCCCTTATTGGAGTTGTTCTGGCTGCCAACGTGGAAATTTTTGGCCCAAGCAAAGTTGCTACTGTACTCGCTAGAACTCCAATAGTACGCACTAGTAAAACTGCTGCCTCCGTTTGCAGTTGCGGTTGCATTAATAGTTGATTTGTTCGTGTACATTAAGTTTAATTCATATCTTGATGGAAGATACCAGTCGCCATATGTATTGCCACCTTCGGTAATTTGTAAATCGTTACATATTTGAGCAGCATAATCACTACCATCATCACCAATTGATACTTGTGATGATATAATAATTGCGGTGTTTAATTCTCCTGCGAACACCCCATCTCCGGTTGCCCTTGTTACTCCATAAGTCCCGGCATACCATCTTATACCACTTCCTCCACCTTGATCTTCTATGGCACATACCAGTCCGTGTTGTCCTGTTTCGTCAACATAAAACACCACGCCACCTTGGGCAAAATCACCTACAGAATAGGTTGCTATTTTTGAATCTACATAATTTTTTGTTGCAGCATCCTGATTATCTGAAGGGTCTGTTACATTTTTTATTTGTCCGTCAACTTCTATGGTTCCGTTTTTATAAACGGTTAAGGCATTGGTACTGTTTGCTTCGGAAGTTCCGTTACCTATTTCAAACAGCGGGTCAGTATCTACCCAGGTTGTTGGATCTCCACCACCAACATTATAGCGTCCAATTGCAAAAGAAGCATAGGATTCTGATGTGCTGTATAGTCCCATAGCAATCGATCTGTTTCCGATAGATGTGTTTGATCGACCAATAGCCACTGAAGCAGAACCCGTGGCTTTGCTATTCCAGCCGATACATGTTGCCGCATATCCGGAAGCATTGGCATTGTATCCAATTGCTGTTGATTTATTAGAATATGCAATGGAATTATATCCCATAGCAGTAGAGTTACTACCCAATGCCATTGTGTTATAGCCTGTGGCAAATGTGTAATTTCCTATGCTGTCAGCATCCCAGAATGGGTTAGTAACCGTACCTACCCTAAACGCAGATTTCTTGGGGAACCACATCATGCGAGTTCCTGCACCGTCGATAGATAGTGTATCACCCTCTCCAAAAGTACCGCTGGAAATAAAACCATCGGTACCTGCTATTACAAGTGCTCCTGTATCAGCTATTATTGTTCTTCCTTTGTCGTAGGCAGCATCAAGAGAATTGGTAGAGTCAGCAGGTAATACGACAAAACCACCATCAGAAAGGAACAGAGTGTCGTTGCTAATGCTGAGTATTTGCAGTTCGTTGGTTTCGGAAATGTCAGTATTCCAGTTTGCAATGTCGGTGTTTGTAATGTCACTAGCCGGAGAGGCATCATAAACAGGGTCGGTTTCAGTATATTCTGTGATGTAACCCTCATCGTTTGTGAAATCACTAAGGTTTTCGGGTGTCCCACTTAGATTGTTGTATTGTCCGTCAAAATCATCTGTAGCATCAGTGTCCATATTTGCAGGAACATCTGACAAGTCATTATAGCTACCACTAAAGTCATCAGCAGCATTTGTGTCCCAGTCAGTAAAGTCAGGTGTATTTGTCAGATTGCTATAATCACCGTCAAAATCATCGGTAACATTTGTGTCCCAGCCGGTAAAGCCTGGTTGATTGATAAGATCGTTATAATCACCGCTAAAGGTATTTCCGGCTTTATTGGCATACATGGCATACGGGACACTTAAAATTTGGCTTACGCCGGTAATTGAGTAATTATCTCCACCTTCGGGATCAACTTCGGTTTTAATAAAATACGGACCGTTTGACCAGTCAATGGCAGCAAAATCACCATTTACGATTGTTCCTGATCCAATTTCAATGCTTATCAAGCCGTTTGCATTAGTTTCAGGAGTTTGAGTTTCGATATAAACTTCTGTTCCATCGGCAGTTTCCTGTAAAATACTGATTTGCACTCCGATTATTTGTTCGGTTACAAGATGGTTTTCCGCATCACGGATTATTGCCTGGTAACTTATTTTTTGAGGAGACTGGGCAAATACCCCTGCTACAAGCAGGATAAAAGCCGGAAATAATAAGATTCGTTTCATAATCTGTTAGAATTTAATATTTTACGATCTTAAATGTTTTTACTTCTTTGTTGTTCTTTATTACTTTTATAAAATAGGTGGCAGGGACAAGATCGATCATATTAATCCCTGACCGGCTTTCTGTGATTTTTTGACTTTGTAAGAGTCTTCCATGCATATCGTATAGTTGAAAGTGTAAACCTGAAAATTCAAAGTCTTTTACTTCCAATGTGAGAAAATCAGTTGTCGGATTAGGATAAGCGGTAACTGAAAGGTTTATGCCTTTGGCTTCATTAATTCCTGTTATCACAGAAATTTCATAAGGTTGTTGCACGCCTTCAGCGACAGAACCATTTGCTCCTGTATAGGTTTGATATACAATTTGTCCAACGGAATAACTTACCGAGCCTCCGCTACCGGTGGCATTTCCGCCTGTTGTGTTAATACTTTCCTGTGCCTGTAATCCTGTTAATCCCCAAAAGGAGAAAATCAGTAAGCTAAATATCCGTTTTGTTTTTTTCATTTGGCTACAATTTTTTAATGATGCAAAAGACATTAATACGATGGTTTTCCATATAATATCATTTACACTTTGAATTTCATTCGTCAGTATAATTCATTTACAGGATTTCATTCCTGTTTATATGAAAGGAACAAAATTAAATAAGGATATGGCAAAAGAGAAAAAACAAGACTTACAAAAATCGTACATTTAATTAAATTAAATATGAAATAGGATTTATGTGATCGGGCTAAATGTTTGATATGTAAGTATAAATGTTTTGGTAGGGTTTCAGCTCCAGTTTTTTGCGCAATCTGGTTCTTGCTACCTCAATTGAGTTGATGCTTTTCCCACTTATTGAAGCGATTTCTTTTGTGTTCAGATTTAATTTCAGGTAAGCACATATCTTTTTTTCATTAACCGTCAGATTAGGATGTATTTTTAGTAAAGCAGAATAAAAATCAGGATTTACCTGGTTAAAATAGTATTCGAATTCTGTCCAGCTATTATTACTTAAATGCTGTTTAAGCCCACTGATAAGATTTCCGAGTTCTTTTTTACTTGTGTTTTCATCTTTTAAAAGAGAAAGCTTTTGCATCATGTCAGTAATAAGGGTTTCCTTTTGTGTCAGCCTGATAGAGGTTGATGCTAATTCACGGTATGTTTTATCTACCTCCTGTTTTAAAAGGATATTCTCTTTCTCTTTTTGAAGTTTTTCCATCTGCATTTTAAGCTGATCTTTTTCTATGTCATGCTTTAATTTAATTTCGTTAAAAAAAGAATAAATTATAGCAATCATAAAAAGAATGAGTTCGATAAAAATACCTATTTGGAAGAATGTTATTTTGAGACCATATGTTCTTGGAAGATTAGGATTTGCATTAATGATATCAATAAAGGCACCAAAAACCATAACTATAGAGCCAATAAAAATTAGTTTGGTTTGTAATTTTGATTTCATAAAAAATTTAACACAAAAATAAAACGCAGTTAAAATAAATATTAATGAGTAATAATAATGTAATATTTTAGCTATATTATAGTTAAATAGGCTAATAAAAAATATAGTTATAATAATTGGGATAGAACCCAATAATATCGACAGTGACCTGTTTTTGTTTTTATTTGCCCCTTCGATTTTAAATATTTGGCTTAAAAAAACAAAATATATGTTTTGTGATACATAAATAGACCATTCGAGATATAGTTCAATTATCGGATGATTTGGGAATATTGAGATATTATTTTTAGAAATTAAGTAAAATGCAATAAATGTAATATATATGCCATACGTTAAATATATTGGGCTTTTTGAAAATAAAAATAATACTATTGTTATAATAAATATTATACCAATACAACCTGAAAAAAAACTGATTTTAACTTTTGTTTTTTGGATGTTCTTAATATGTTGTTGTTCATTTGTAATGGTTAAGTAGCTTCCTATGTTTTTGTATTTTAGTTTGTTCTCAATATTAATATATAAAGTTGTAGTTTTATTTTTTGGTATACTTATTAATATATTGTCTTTAAAGTCATTATTGTTTGTACTTTTTGATTTTGGGATAAGAACGCCGGATATCTGATGATTAATTAAGCTGTCATTTATGTATTGGTATGTATCTAATTTTGAGAGTGTGTTTTTGAAATGAAGAACTAAATCTTTCTTTTTATTAGATTTGTTAGTTATGTCTAGCTTTAGCCAATATATTGAATCTGAATTAAAATATTGGTTGGTAAAAGGCTTGAAATCTTGATTTAAATTATTTTTAATTTTATTAACATCTGAACATTTGTTAGAGTTTAAATATTGAATGTTAATATTAATATCCGCCGAAGGTGTTATTATCGTATTGCTATTTTGATTTGCCGTAATAGTTTTAAATGCGGTAATAAAAATAATAAATGCAAATTTTATTTTATTGTTGATATTCAAACCTGTTTTTGTTTAGGATAAATAATCAAATCTTATTCTATTTGTGATAAAGATAGAAATTAAGGATTTATTATGACTATAGTATTATTGATTTTTGACATGTTTTGAAAAGAAACGTTTAATTACAGCTTAATAATGACAAATTGACATTGTTCCCAATAATAATTTGTGAGTAAAGTCAGACAATAGTGAAATTTTGTCCGAAAATTTGTCAAATGGCTGATTGGCATAAAATTCGTTAAGAGAGAGCTGTAATTTTGAATCAAATAAATTAATTAATTAAATACTTGAGTTATGGCAAAAGAAATGAAGTATGACATTGAAGCCAGAGATCAACTTAAAAAAGGAGTTGATGCGCTTGCAAATGCAGTAAAGGTAACATTAGGACCTAAAGGTCGCAATGTCGTAATTGACAAGAAATTTGGTGCTCCACAAGTGACCAAAGACGGAGTCACTGTTGCTAAGGAAATTGAGCTGGAAGATAAATACCAAAACATGGGCGCCCAAATGGTCAAAGAGGTTGCTTCAAAAACAAACGATGATGCTGGTGACGGTACAACTACTGCTACTGTATTGGCTCAATCTATTGTTCAGGTAGGACTCAAAAATGTCACTGCCGGTGCCAATCCAATGGATCTAAAACGCGGTATTGATCATGCTGTTGAGGCTGTCATTAAACACATCAAAGGACTTTCCGAAGAAATTGGTGACAATTTTGACAAAATTGAACAAGTTGCAACGATTTCTGCCAACAATGATAAAACCATCGGAAAACTGATTGCTGAAGCAATGAGAAAAGTAAAAAAAGAAGGTGTTATCACTGTAGAAGAAGCAAAAGGTACTGAAACTCACGTTGATGTTGTTGAGGGTATGCAGTTTGACCGTGGTTACATTTCTCCATATTTCATTACTGATAGTGAAAAAATGGAAGCTGTTCTTGAAGCACCATACATTCTCTTAACAGATAAGAAAATCTCATCAATGAAAGATTTAATGTCTGTACTTGAGCCTGTTGCTCAAGAAGGTAAACCATTGATGATTATTGCTGAAGACGTTGAAGGTGAAGCATTGGCTACTTTGGTTGTTAACCGTTTGAGAGGAACTGTAAAAGTGGCTGCTGTAAAAGCTCCTGGTTTTGGCGATCGTCGTAAAGAAATGCTTGAAGACATTGCTGTTTTAACAGGTGGAACTGTAATTTCTGAAGAAAAAGGAATGAAACTCGATGCTGCAACTGTTGATATGCTTGGCCGTTGTGAAAAAATTACTATCGATAAAGAAAACACAACCATTGTGAATGGAAGTGGTAATAAAGAAGCTATCGAAGCTCGCGTTTCTCAAATTAAGAAACAAATTGAAAACACTACTTCAGATTACGATAAAGAAAAACTCCAAGAACGTCTTGCCAAACTCGCTGGTGGTGTTGCTGTCCTTTATGTTGGTGCAGCTTCTGAAGTGGAAATGAAAGAGAAAAAAGACAGAATGGAAGATGCTTTGAGTGCGACTCGTGCTGCTGTTGAAGAAGGAATTATTCCTGGTGGTGGTGTTGCTTTCATTCGTGCTATTGAAGCATTGAAAGACATTGAATTGGAAAATCAGGATCAAAATACTGGAGTTGCAATTGTACGCCGTGCACTTGAAGAACCTATGCGCCAAATTTCTGCAAATGCTGGTGTAGATGGTTCTGTGATTGTACAGAAAGTGAAAGAAGGTACAGGCGATTTCGGTTACAATGCACGCACTGAAGAATATGTTAATATGTTTGAAGCTGGTGTAATTGATCCAACCAAAGTATCTCGTGTTGCACTTGAAAATGCAGCGTCAATTGCAGCAATGTTGTTGACCACTGAATGTGTTATTGCTGACATCGAAGAGGATGAACCTATGATGCCTGCTGGTGGTGCTCCTGGAATGGGTGGCATGCCAGGTATGATGTAATTGATTACCGTAAACAAAACGAAAAGCCCCGCACATTTTGTAGCGGGGCTTTTGTTATATGTTTTTCTCAAGTCAGACTTGTCTTATTCCAACTCCCAATCGTAACCGTCTTTTTTGTCACGAACAAGAATGCCAGCTTCTTTCAGCTTATCACGAATTAAATCAGAAGTCGCCCAATCCTTATTCTTTTTACTATTCATACGAATATCCAAAAGAAGGTCAACAACAGATTTTAGTCTGTCTGCAGAATTGTCTCCAGCAGCTTCTTCTTCAGGAACAAGACCTAATATTTCTATGACAAAATCGTGGAACAATTGTTTCAGTCCAGCTTTATTTTCTTCGTCAATGGATTCACTACCATTTTCAATGTTTCCAATGAGTTTCACAGCATCAAACAAGTGGGAGATAAGAATAGGTGTATTCATATCATCCTCCAAGGCAGCATCGCATTTTTCGCGAATTGCTTTGATGTCAAAACTACATGTGTCCGATGTGCTTAGTTTCTCTATTTGCAAATAGGCTCTCATTAAACGTTTAAAGCCTTTTTCGGCTGCCTGAAGTGCTTCATTCGAAAAATCAAGTGTGCCGCGATAATGTGCTTGCAAAATAAAGAAGCGAATTGTCATCGGATGATAAGCTTGCTCTAAGGCTTCGTGTTTGCCAGAAAACAACTCATCCAAGGTAATAAAGTTACCAAGCGATTTTCCCATCTTTTGTCCATTGATGGTAATTAAGTTATTATGCATCCAATAGCGAACGGATTCTTTCCCTTGTGCAGCTGTAGATTGTGCAATCTCACATTCGTGATGAGGAAAAAGTAGGTCCATTCCGCCACCATGAATATCAAAGGTCTCACCAAGATATTTTGTACTCATGACTGAACATTCCATATGCCAGCCCGGAAACCCTTCTCCCCAAGGAGAATTCCAGCGCATGATGTGGGTAGGAGATGCTTTTTTCCACAAGGCAAAATCAAAACTATGTCGTTTTTCTGACTGTCCGTCAAGTTCGCGGGTAGTACTTAATAAATCATCAAGTTTTCTTCCGCTTAGTTTTCCATAGTCATAATCTTCAGCGTATTTCTTTACATCAAAATAAACAGATCCGTTTGATTCGTAGGCATACCCACTTTCCAAAATTTTCTCTGTCATTTGAATTTGTTCCAAAATATGACCAGATGCTTGAGGTTCAATGTCAGGTCGTAAAACATTAAGCTGATCCATGTTTTTATGGTATCTGCGCATGTAATAATAGACAACTTGCATCGGCTCAAGCTCTTCTAAACGTGCTTTTTTTGCAATTTTGTCTTCCCCTTCATCTGCATCATTTTCCAAATGACCAACGTCTGTAATATTGCGGACATAGCGCACCTTATAACCAGCAAATTTCAAATATCTGTATAAGACATCAAAGGTTATTCCCGGACGAGCATGTCCTAAATGTGCGTCTCCATAAACAGTTGGGCCACAAACATAAAGTCCAACAAAAGGAGGGTTTATTGCTTGGAATTCTTCTTTTTTACGTGATAAAGTATTGTAAATTTTCAGCCCCATAAAACGTCAATTTAATCATTAATTTACACTGTGTCGATTACAGTTTCATTAAAACCATTAATTTTGAAACTTAATTATTGACAAATTTAACACTTAAGTGCAAGTTATGACGAATTTTCAGAAACTTTTTTATTTGATACTCATTTTTCCATTATTTCTTACTTCATGTCAGACAACGGATTCCGAAAAGGATGAACCCGAAAATACACAGATTAAGTATGTGTTTTATTTCATAGGAGATGGAATGGGATTTTCTCATGTGCAGTTGACCGAAGCTTATTTGCACAGTTTAGACAATGTGGAAAAGCCAGGTTTTAAAACCTTAAGTTTTGACACCTTGTCAATTCGGGGTATTGCAACTACTCATGCTAACAATCGATTAATTACTGGTTCAGCAGCTGCAGGTACAGCGCTTGCCACAGGACACAAAACCAACATAGGAAGAATATCAAAATCTCCTGATGGAAACGACAATTACAAGAGCATTGCATATCGATTCCAAGAAGAAGGATTTAAAATCGGAATTGCGACCTCTGTTAGTATCGATCATGCGACTCCTGCTGTATTTTATGCTAATCAGAATTTGAGAAAATACTATTATAGCATTGGTAGAGACTTGGTTGAAAGTAATTTCAATTTCTTTGGAGGAGGCGGATTTAAATATGCTGACAGCATAGCTTCAGAAAATTTGTATGATTTAACCAAAGATGCTGGTTATCACATTATTCGTGACGAAATTGACACCGATACATTGATGCAATATGATAAATTATTTTTGGTAAATCCGGTATTGGGTGGAGAGGCAGATATGCCGTATGCTATTGATAGAAAATACGATGGCGGTTATTCTCTTGCTGATATTACACGAGCAGGAATTAAGCAGTTAGACAACGAAAGTGGTTTTTTCTTTATGGTTGAAGGAGGGAAAATTGATTGGGCAAGTCATGAAAACGATGCTGCAACCATTGTACACGAAGTGATAGATTTTGATCTTGCAGTGCAGGAAGCCTTGGATTTTTATCTTGAACATCCCGATGAAACATTGATTGTAATTACTGCAGATCATGAAACTGGAGGATTGTGCTTGGGGAATTCATCCAAAGGGTATGATACAGATTTTGGACTGCTGAAGGATCAAAAAATGTCCTACTACAGAATTAGTCAATATTTTAAAGATAAATCCAATGATCCGAAGAAAATGAAGGAGCTTTTTGGTATTGATAATTTGAGCGATTGGGAATTATCTATGGTACAATCCTCACGCCGACCTCAGGACAATCCTGATTATCACATGGACTACGGATCTTATCACCCATATCTTAAAACATACAATCACATTGTGAATTTAAGGGCTGGAGTAGGTTTTACAAATTGGAGTCACACAGCTGCTCCTGTTCCTGTTTATGTGATTGGTGGAGAAGCTGACGTTTTTGCAGGGAAATACGACAATACCGATATTCCTAAAAAGATTATGGAAACTTGTGGAATAGAGTTTTAATTTTTCATAATGCATTTTATCAAAATCTCGACCAGAAACTGTTCCCATTTTTCTAAGGACATCTTTGTCTTCGTCATCAAAAAAGCAAAAGGTATAGTAACTACTCTTTTCTGTGTAATTGTGAGTGTGTCGTTGAGGTTTGACATAAATATTGCTGACGGGAGTTTCCCAAATCTATCCCCATGAAACAGTCATGATGTTATAATCTTCCAAATTGCCTGCTGCAACTAATGCCCAATCTTTACCAAAAAGTTCAACAACATTGAAATCAAGAGCTTCCCAATTTGTCTGAACAAACTCACCAGTTTTTTCCAATTTTTCAGGATTGTTAGTTTCTTTCGCATTTGCTTGCTTATTGCTGTTATCTGTGCAAGCAAAAAGGCAATGGATTGCAGAAATAATCATAAAATGCTTTATAGAACGTCTTTTTATGGGTTTGAATAAGTAAACAAAAAGAGATAGAAGATGTTCTTAATTCTAGGTGTAAACTTGTTCATTTTGCTATGCTGTGAAGCATGAAAAGGGTTCAGGTTTTCCGACAAAATCTGAGTAGTTTTGAAGTGGTGAATTTTAAAAAAGAATTGTTATGACTAATTTGAATTGGTCCGAATTACCATTCGGTTACATAAAAACAAACGCCAATGTGCGTGCTTATTACAAAGACGGAAAATGGAGTGATGCTGAAGTATCAACTTCTGAGTACATGAACATCCATATGGCAGCTACTGCATTGCATTATGGACAAGAAGCTTTTGAAGGAATGAAAGCTTACCGTGGAAAAGATGGAAAAATTCGAATTTTCCGTTGGGAAGAAAACTGGAAACGTTTGCAAAATTCAGCTCATGGTATCATGATGGCTCCTATTCCAAAAGAGCTTTTTAAAAAAATGATGATAGAGGCTATCAAACAAAACCTTGAGTTTGTTCCTCCTTATGGTACTGGTGCTTCATTGTACATTCGTCCATTGCTTTTCGGGTCAGGTCCTCAAGTTGGTGTTAAACCTGCTGATGAGTACACATTTATGATTTTTGTGTCACCAGTTGGTCCATATTTCAAAGAAGGATTTAACCCTGTGAAAATTGCGATCGTTCGTGATACTGATCGTGCTGCTCCATTAGGTACAGGAACTTTGAAAGTTGGTGGTAACTATGCGGCATCGTTGAGAGGTGGTGAAAAAGTGCATGAAGCAGGTTACAGTGCTCCTATGTATTTGGATGCAAAAGAAAAGAAATACATTGATGAGATTGGTGCTGCAAACTTCTTTGGGATAAAAGGAGACACTTATGTTACTCCACAATCAACTTCTATTCTTCCATCGATCACCAATAAGAGCTTAATTGAGTTGGCTGAATACCTTGGTTACAAAACTGAGCGTCGTCCAGTTCCAGAAACTGAACTTAAAGAGTTTGATGAAGTTGGTGCTTGCGGTACTGCTGCGATCATCGCTCCAATTGGTGAAATTAAAGATCTTGATACTGGTGAAGTGTATAACTTCTGTTCTGATGGAAAACCAGGTAAAGTTTCAACTAAACTGTATGAAACCCTTTTGGCTATTCAGTTTGGTGATCACGAAGATCCATTTGGATGGGTTGAAGTTTTAGATATTTAAGATAAACGAAATACGTGTGAAATAGTGTCTTTCGAAAGATTGACACTATTTTTTTGATGTGTGATTCTAGGATCAAATGAATTACAAAAATTTGTTCCAGAGTTTTAATTTGTAAATTATTGTAGCTTTTGGCGTGATTTTTTGCTTTTTTATGCAAAAATCATGATCAAAAGCGAACTTGATACTATGTTGAGCATTTAAAATAAAAACTTATAACCACATGATAATCTGAGGGTTGTCGCAGTATTTGTTTAGGTCTTTGGTGAAAATGATAACAACCAAATCAGCAACCGGAAGCACACCTAATCCACCACCGAGCGTTAAAGCATAGACAACAGGAACATATGGTTTCGTTCCCAAATAAATACGATGACCACCTAATGGACCAGTTAAGAGGTCTGCTGCTATTGCAATAAGTTTGTTTCGCTTCTTTTTAAGCGGGGTGTCAGGATCTGATAAAATGATGTTGTATTGTCCTAATCGGACAGTGTCTGTGGGAGAAAAAACAAACTCTTGACTGTATTCTTGCGTGTCCAAAATTATAATTTCAACCTGCTCTGATCGTACTGTTTGTGCAATCAGAAACAACGAAACAAAGAAGATGATATTTTTGCTAAGACGCATCATAGAAAGGGGTTTCTTACACCTTTTTGTAAAACAGTTTGTACGATTGGCAACTCAATGCTTTGGTTCAATAAGCTGACAGACCTTGCATCATGTGCATCAGAACCAAGGAAATCTATCCAACCATTTTTTGCTAGCATTTGAAATATTCTTTGTGGGATTACTCCATAGGCACCTGAGGCTGCATGAATGTTCGATTGAAATAAATATCCAATGCTGCGAAGTCTTTCAAATAGACTGGCATTTCCGTGCCAATATTCATAACGTTCAGGATGTGCAACAACTGGTTGGTATCCTTTTTCAGTCAGTAAATTAAAAACCCTGTCAACACCAACGGGAGGGAGGTTGAAAGAGAATTCAACTAATACATAACGTTCAGATCCAAAGCTAATAATGTCATCTTTTTTTATGAGCGCGAGAAATTCATTGTCAAGATGATATTCTGCGGCAAATTCAACCTGAAGATGCAGATTTTCCGCTTCCATGCCTTTCATCAGCTCATTATATGCAGATTGTATGCTGTCACGGGTATTGCGGTAACGGTCGGAATGAATATGCGGGCTGCAGATAATTTTCGTATAGCCAAGCCGGATAAATGCCTTTACCATCTCCAGGCTTTCATCTATGTTCGCTGCCCCGTCATCAATTCCGGGCAATACATGGGAATGAATATCCGTTTGCAAACGCATAACAGGCATATCAACGCCATGGTTCAATTTCTGTTTTCTACGTCCGAATAATCCCATGAAGATCTACCGGTTTTCATACATATTCTGATAATATTCCTGGTAAGCTCCGGAAACAATGCGGTCCATCCATTCCTGATTTTTTAGATACCAGTCCACAGTCAGTTCCAGGCCTTCCTCAAACTGAAGGGACGGTTGCCAATCCAGTTCCTTCTGTATTTTAGACGAATCAATAGCATAACGCAGATCATGCCCGGCACGGTCTTTTACAAAGGTAATCAGAGAAGCAGAAGTGCCCTCTTTACGGCCAAGTTTTTTATCCATAAGCTTGCAGAGCAAATGAATCATGTCCAGATTTGTCCACTCGTTGTTACCTCCGATATTATAGGTTTCTCCATCCTTACCCTTGTTAAAGACAGCTTCAATGGCAGATGCATGATCTTTAACAAAAAACCAGTCACGAATATTATCTCCTTTTCCATATATTGGAATGGGTTTCATATTACGGATATTGTTGATAGCCAAAGGCAACAGCTTTTCAGGAAACTGATTTGGGCCGTAATTGTTAGAGCAATTGGAAATCACCACCGGCAACTTATAAGTATTATGATAAGCTCTGACAAGATGATCGGAACTTGCTTTGGATGCAGAATAGGGAGATTTGGGATCATAAGCCGTTTCTTCTGTAAAGAAACCGGTTTCACCAAGCGATCCGTAAACCTCGTCTGTGGAAACGTGGTAAAAACGTTTGCCTTCAAAATTCCCGTCCCAGGCTTTTTTCGCATGATTCAACAGGTTAACCGTCCCGACAATGTTTGTCCTGATAAACTCCATCGGGTTGGTTATGCTTCTGTCCACATGTGACTCTGCCGCGAGATGGATCACTCCGTCAATGGGATATTTACTAAAAATTTCAGAGATGAACTTCTCGTCAGCGATATCGCCTTTTTCAAACACGTAATTTTTTGCAGAATCGACATCACTGAGGTTTTCAAGATTTCCGGCATAGGTAAGTTTATCAAGATTGACAATCAGCGTATCCGGGTAATTGACAACAAAACGTCTGATCACATGAGAGCCGATAAATCCGGCACCCCCGGTAATTAAAATGCATTTATTCATATTGATTGGATTTTCTGTATTTAACTTCCCAGTTCCAGGCACTGGCTATGGTTTCTTCAAGTGTTTTTTCAGCTTTCCAGCCAAGAATTTTATTGGCTTTTTCCGTATCGGCATAAACAACGGGCACATCCCCGGTGCGGCGGTCTGCAATGCAATACCGGAGTTTCATACCGGCAACCTTTTCAAATGTTTTAACCATTTCAAGCACGGAAACACCGCGTCCGGTTCCCAGGTTAAAATACTCATAAGGGCTTTCATTTTGTTTTCCCAGTAAGCGTTCAACCGCAATAACGTGGGCTTTAGCAAGATCTACCACATCAATATAATCACGAATGCAGGTTCCGTCCGGCGTGTCATAATCGTTTCCAAAAATTTTCAACTCGTCCCTTATTCCAAGAGCTGTCTGGGTAATAAAAGGCATGAGGTTATTGGGAATACCCTGGGGTAATTCACCGATTTCACCCCGGGGATGAGCCCCAATCGGGTTAAAATAACGCAACGCTATACAATTCATCCCTCCGGTATTAACCACATCCCGGATAATTTCTTCAGATATCCGCTTTGTATTACCATAGGGAGACATGGCTTCTTTTATTTTTGCTTCTTCATCCACAGGTAAAACATCAGGATTCCCATAAACCGTACATGAAGAGCTAAACACAAGGTTTTTTGCCCCTGTGCCTGTCATCTCTGACAGAAGATTCATCAATGATTTAAGGTTGTTATCGTAATACATGAGAGGTTTCTCATGGGATTCTCCAACTGCTTTAAAAGCGGCAAAATGGATACAGGCTGAAATATCCGGATGCTCCCGAAAAAGTGTCCTGATGTCTGACTCTTTCCGCATATCAAGTTCATGAAAATACGGCCGGGTTCCACATATCTTCTCAATTCCGTCAAGGCTCACAGGCGTTGAATTGGAAAAATTATCAATAATTACCACTTCAAAGCCGGCATTAATCAACTCTACAGCCGTATGAGACCCAATATATCCGGTGCCTCCTGTTACAAGTATTTTTGTTTTCTTCATTGATTTCAGATTTCAAAGCTTAAAACTATAAAAAAATCATCAATGCAGGTTGTTGATTTTTAACAATCACTCATCCGGGATAAAAGTATCTGCTCCTGAACAATACTTATTTTGTATTCCGGGGAAACTGAAGGCTGAACCGGGTACCTTTCCCCAATACAGAGTGGCAGATGATCCTGCCATTGTGCATTTGCATAATCTGACGGGACAAACTCAGTCCTATACCATTCCCTTTTTCTTTGGTGGTAAAAAACGGGACAAATATTTCGGACTGTTTCTCTACAGGTATCCCGCAGCCATTATCAATTACTCTTATTTCCGTTTTGTCTCCCATCTGCTCAGATTCAATCAGGATCTCTCCCTCTTTAGAATCGCCTATCGCTTCAATGGAATTTTTGATCAAATTCCCAAGAACCTGGGATATTTGATTTTCATCCAGTAAAATTTCACATGAAAACGAGTTACAATGATTTTTAATGCTGATGTTTTTATGCAGGCCATCGTAAAGAAGCATTACCCTGTCAATCAGAGTATTAATATTAACATTTTTTTTATTGGGCTTGGGTAATGTCGTAAGCTGACGGTAAGATTCCACAAATTGAATAATGCCCTGCCCTTGTTCTTTAATGATCTCAAACCCCTGGATCGTGCGTTCAATCATCGGCTTATCTACCTGTCCCGGGTCAATAGCACTACCATCCTGTTTGAAAGAGTTGCTCAATGTATCAGAAAGCGAAACAACCGGTGCAATGGAATTCATCATCTCATGGGTAAGCACACGTATAAGTTTTATCCACGAATCAGTTTCTTTGGCATCCAGTTCCCGTTTTATATCCTGGATTGTAAGCAGGTGAAGATGCTGGCCCTGATTCTTAATGTCTGTACTTCTGACCAGTAAATCAATCTCTCCCCCGGGGGTCTGAACCTGAATATTCTTTTGCCCGTTATCTCCAAAAGTTTTCAGTTTCTGATATAAACTCTGGCTTACATTCTGAATTTGTCTGAGGTGTGTCAGTTGTTGCATTCCCAGAATTTTTTTCACCTCCCGGTTGGCATGTATAATGTGCTCATTTTCATCATATGTCAGGACTCCGGTTTCCAGTTGTTCAATGAGTTTCTTGAAATATTGCTCCTGCTGGTAATTGGAAATTACAATATCCTGGATCTGCCGGTTAACACGGTTCAGGTTCTGAACAAGTTCCCTGGTAATCTTATTTTCTCCTTTGGAAGGAATATTCAGACTGAAGTCCTCATTACGGACAGCTTCAAAAAAATAGGCAATTTGTGCATTAATTTTGTTTTGATAACGAATTGCTGAAATAACGGAAAAAATCAGAAGCAAGGCAGAAACTCCGATGAGAAAAGGGGAATAATGCTTCAGAATCACCACGCTAAGAACTGCAGCAAAACCAGCAATAATTATAATGCGGAGCGTAACATTAAAAAGATAAGATCGGTTCATCGTATGCCAAGTTTTTTCATTTTGTTGTATAAAGTTTGCCTTGTTATACCAAGTTCTTCAGCAGCAGAGCTGATGTTCCCGGGGTTTTTCTCTAAAGCCATTCGTATCATACGGCTTTCCATGTCTTCTAAGTTCAGGTTATCACTAATCAGATTCTGAGTCTGATTATTCCGGAAATAGAAGTCTTCAGCTTTTAGGACTCTCCCGTCGCTGAGAATAACCGCTTTTTCCATTGTATGTTCCAGTTCACGAACATTTCCCGGCCAATTATGGCTCATGATCTTTTCCTGTGCCTCGCTATTCAGCCTTATCGGTGGTTTGTCATATTTCCGGGTGTATTTATCCAAGAAATAATTGCCCAATAAAATAATATCATTTCCCCGTTGGCGTAAGGGAGGGATTTCAACCTGGATTGTATTTATCCGATACAACAGATCTTCCCTGAAAATTCCGTCCAGAACCATCTGATCCGGATTTTTATTGGTTGCACATATTAACCGGATATCAACCGCCACCGGTTCATTGGAGCCTATTTTACAGACTTCCCTGTTTTGCAGAACTGCAAGTAACTTGGACTGCAGGTGTAGTGGAAGATTTCCTATTTCATCGAGAAACAGGCTTCCCTTACCGGCAAGTTCAAATTTTCCGGTACGTGTTTCTTTTGCATCCGTAAATGCACCTTTAACATGGCCGAACAGCTCACTTTCAAAAAGAGTTTCACTGACAGCCCCCATATCCACACTTATCATTAATTCATTACTTCGTTTTGACAATCGATGTATCTCTCTTGCTATCAACTCCTTACCAGTACCATTTTCTCCCGTTATTAAAATATTGGTATCTGTCTTTGCTACCTTCTGTACCAATTTCAGAACTTTTATCAACTCAGGTGAAGTGCCGATTATCCGGCTTTCCGTGGGATTACTGTTTCGTTTGATCTCCCGGCTTTCGGTTCGCAACGTTTTAATCTCCTTTCGCGAACGGCTGAGTTGCATTGCGGAATGAACCGTGGCCTTTAACTTGGTATTATCCCAGGGTTTCAGAATAAAATCACTTGCACCTGATTTCAATGCGCTGACCGCCAGTTCTACGTCTCCGTAAGCTGTAATCATAACTACCGATAGTTCAGGGAAATTTTTATTTATCTGTCTCAACCAATAAATTCCCTCGTTCCCGGTGTTAATTCCCGCACTGAAATTCATATCAAGCAGAACCACATCAAACAATGATTCCTTTAAAGTCGAGAGTATAAGATTCGGATTACTCAGACACCTGACATTATACCGCTCCGAAGTCAGAAGAAATTCCAAGGCTGTTAATACACTTTTGTTGTCGTCAACAATGAGAATATTTCCGTTTTGCATCTTACTGATTTTTATCAAAAATAAAACGTTTTTTACCCCAAACCGACAGTGTGTAAAATAATTTGACACAAAAATGTATAAATATTTGACATCCAACAACACAAAATACAATATAAAACACTATAAAACAGCCAATTAATACTATGGCATGATATTATATAGCAAAAAGCAAATGAAGAGAATTATGAGAGTATTCATTTCCACATTACTACTGGTATTTATCGTTTCAGGTATTTACGGGCAAGAAACATGGGATCTTAACAAATGTATCCAGTATGCCATAGAAAATAATCCTGAAACAAAAATTACAGGACAGGAAGCAGAAATTGCAGAGGCAAAGTGGCAACAGTCGAAACTTAATTTCTTACCATCTGTATATGCCGGTTCGGAAGTTGGATTTTCAGGCGGACGCAGCATTGACCCCAACACCAACGACATCATAAACAATCAATTCCTGAATAACAGCAACAGCCTGCAGGTCAATATGGATTTATTCAATGGTTTCATGCGGAACCATCAGATAAAATATCAAAAATATTTATTGCAGAGTGCCAGGCAATCACAGTTACAGCAAATTGACCAACTCGCATTCCAGGTGACAAATGCCTACTACAATGTTTTATTCTACAGCGAAGCTATTGCTGTTGCAAAAAATCAGGTGTCACTTTCTGAGAAAAACATTGAAAAGGTAAGCCGCATGATCGAATCCGGATTAAAATCAAAAGCCGATTTACTGGAAATGGAGGCAACATATGAATCGGATAAACTAAAGCTTTTGAAAGCAGAAAACATGCTCCGGGAAAATCGGCTGAAGTTATACCGTTTAATGAATTTGCCTTTCGGGGAAAAAATTGAACCTGAAAAAGAATTGGTCCCGATTCCCGAGGGAACTCTTTCACAGCCCGTTGATTCTGTTTTTCAAATTTTTCGCCAGATCTCTCCGGAAATGAACCGGGCTGAGTCTCAGGTAATGGCAGCAAGACAATCAGTGGAACTTGCCCGTTCTTCCTTTTTCCCGTCCCTTAGTATCGCAGGTGCCCTGGGTACCGGGTATTACCAGACTTCTGTTGATGAATTAGGGAACGTAATTCCCCTGACCCAACAATATGATATGAATTTAAACCAATACATTGGGTTATCACTGTACATCCCCATATTTGACAGAAACCAAAAGAGAACAGAAATAAAAAGCAGGAAACTGCAAATGAAAGTTGCAGAATCTAAATTGCAGTCAACAGAACAAAAACTTTATTATGATATGCAGGCAGATTTCATGAAGCTTCAATCCTGTTATTCGGAATATCTTCAGTTGGGGAAACAGGTTGAGTCTGCAGAGATCGCCTATGAAGCCGCCGAAAAAAGATACAGCAAATCCCTGATATCCGGAATTGAACTTACCAGTGCAAAAAACCGGTTTTCAGACGCACAAAACCAACTATTACTAACTAAAATACAATGCCTTATACAGGCTAAAATGTTAAAATTTTATCAGGGAACCCGGTTCTGGCAAAATTAACCATAGAAAAACTCGGACATATGTCAATGGATAGAAAAATTGAAAAGAAAAAAGGGCTGAAAAAAAAGCATATATTTTGGATAAGCGGAGGAGCGATCCTTGTCTTTCTGATAATAAAAATAATTTTGAGTGACGGGAGTTCTGCATATCGTACATCACTTGATGAACTGACAGTAGAAACGGTAAAATACGATTTGTTTAATGATTACATTTCAGTTACCGGGCATGTTGAACCTATCAATACCATATATCTTGACGCCATTGAAGGAGGCCGTGTTACAGAGTCCCTGATCGAAGAAGGAGAAATGGTCAAACAGGGAGACATTATTCTGAAACTGGAAAACAAACAATTGTATCAAACTATTTTGAATAGCGAAGCGGCTCTTGCAGAAAAAGAGAATTATCTGCGTAGCACAAAGATCAGTTTTGAGTCTGAATTGATCCAATCCAGAAAAAACATATTAAGCAGTGAGTACCGCATGACACGTAAAAAACGTCAATACGATCAATATAAAGCACTGTATGAAGACAGCCTGATCTCCGGAGAAGAGTACCTTCAGGCTAAAGAAGATTACGAATATGAGTCTGAACTTTTAGAGATTAACCGGCTAAAGGCCAGAAACGACTCACTTATACGAGTAACATCCATGATGACGCTGGATACTGACCTGACAAAAATGCGGGAAATGCTGAAGCTAGTCCGGGAACGCCTTGACAACCTGAATGTCAAGGCTCCCGTTGACGGGCAACTGGGGATGCTTAATGCGGAAATAGGACAATCTGTTTCACAGGGACAACGTATCGGGCTTATCCATGTACTGACAGATTATAAAATTCATATTGCAATTGACGAACACTATATTGACCGGGTGAAGCGTGGATTATCCGCAAGTTTTGAACGAAATAACGAAACATATAACCTGACAATCCGCAAAGTATATCCGGAAGTCAGGGACGGGAAATTTGAGGTTGACCTGGTTTTTAACGGGGAAAAGCCGGACAACATACGCACCGGACAATCATATCATGTAAAGCTGCAGCTGGGAATGTCCGAAGAAGCCATATTACTTCCAAGAGGTGCATTTTTTCAAAACACAGGAGGGCAATGGATTTTCGTATTGGATGAACAAGGGAAAGAAGCCGTACGAAGAGATATCAGTATAGGGAAACAGAACCCGAAATACTTTGAGGTACTCTCAGGGCTCGAACCCGGAGAAAGGGTCATCACCTCCAGTTACAGAAGCTTTGGGGATAATGAACGAATTATTTTCAAAAAGAATTAGCAGATTCTTTTTGCCGGGGCATTCGGTTTTTATCCGGGAGCCCCAAAAACAGGGAAAAACAAAAAATCTAAATAAATACAGTTATGATAAAAACAAAGAATTTAACCAAGGTATTTCAAACGGATGAAATTGAGACCCGGGCCTTGAATAATGTAAACCTGACCGTTGAAAAGGGGGAATTTGTTGCCGTAATGGGGCCTTCCGGGTGCGGTAAATCAAGTTTATTAAATATCCTGGGCCTTTTGGATAATCCTTCAGAAGGAGATTATTATTTCAACGGACAAAATGTTGCCGGAATGAAGGAAAAAAACCGAACCCAGTTACGCAAAGGTGAAATCGGTTTTGTTTTTCAAAGCTTTAACCTGATAGATGATTTGAATGTTTTTGAGAATGTGGAACTTCCATTGATTTACCTTGGCCTAAAATCCCGGGAGCGTAAAGAAATGGTTAAATCGGTGCTGGAACGGATGAAAATATCTCACCGCAGGAAACACTTTCCACAACAACTCTCCGGGGGGCAACAACAGCGTGTAGCCATTGCCAGGGCTGTTGTGGCAAATCCAAAACTTATTCTTGCCGATGAACCCACGGGAAATCTTGACTCAAAAAACGGAAAAGAAGTCATGGAACTGCTGACAGAACTCAACCGGGAAGGAACGACAATTATAATGGTCACACACTCTCTGAATGATTCCGAATACGCACACAAAATTATTAATCTGTTTGACGGGCAGATAGTAACAGAAGATCAAAAAGAAAAGATCGGAGACATGATTTTGTAATCTATCAAGGGAATAATTATGATTAAACACTTTCTTAAAACCATTTTTAAATCATTAAAAAAATCAGGAAAGATCACCCTGTTCAATCTTATTGGATTAAGTGTATCATTTGCAGCATTTATTCTGCTTGCCATTTTTTTGTGGAATGAATTTACGTTTGATCATTATCACAAAAAAATAGATGATTTATATATGCTTGAACTAACCATCAACACAGATGGATTGACCGAGAGTTCCTGTTTTCTTCCCAATCCGATGGCAGATGCCATTAAGGAAGGAATTCCCGAAATAGATAATTTGTGTTCGCTTTACTGGGGGCCGGGCAACTACTCTACGGAAAAAGACGGTGAAAACAAAATAACAATCTCAACACGTGCAGTTGATTCAACCTTTACGGATATGTTTTCGCTGGAAATCATCCGGGGAAGCCAAACCCCGTTAAGAGGCACGGATAAGATTATTCTCTCGGAAAGTACTGCCTTACGAACGTTCGGTGATACAGACCCGGTCGGAAAAACCATATGGGGAAATTTCAATTCCCCTTACCTCGTAGAAGCCGTTTTTAAAGATATCCCGGAAAATTCATCGTTCAATTATGATGCATTTTGTTCCTATCCGACAGATGAATGGGTAAATGCCTGGTCTGAATATAGTTTCAATCACATGTTTGAACTCTCAGGAGATTCCGATCCGGCGGAGATAAGCAAGAAAATACTGAGCCTGCCTGAAATAGCAGAACATCAGGAAAATTCCACTGACTTTTCGTTTACATTCATTCCAATGGGAGACCTGCACTTTGATAAAAATTGGGGAAATGGAAACAAAACCTTTGTCATGACCCTGCTTTTGGTAGCATTTTTACTCATTTTTATGGCATTTACAAATTATCTGAATTTTGCTTTTGCCAGTGCCCCCAAGGTTTTAAAATCCGTCAACATCAGGAGGGTTGTCGGGGAATCAAAAGTTCAGCAACGCAGCCTGTTTGTTTTCGAAACGGTAGTTCTGATCCTTTTTTCATTTATCCTTGCTAACCTCCTTGCCTATGGAATTCTGAAGCTATGGCCGGATATGTTTGCTTATAAGATCAGGCTTGCCGATTATATCATACTTCAGCTGGTCTGCTTTGCCGGCTTCATACTTATCGGGATACTTTGTGCATGGTTTCCGGCCCGTATGGTTTCCGGTGTAGAACCGGCAATGGCTTTGAAAGGGCAATTGAAGTTTTTGCCCAAACGCAGAACAACCGGAAATGTCCTTACGATCTTCCAATACACCATATCAATTATACTTATAATCGGGGTATTGTTCATTCAAAAACAGGTGAATTACATGCGAAATTTTGACCTCGGCTTTCAAAAAGAAAATATTTTGGTTGTTGACCTTACTCCCTCAATCATGCAACAGGAAGATGCTTTTACCGGCGAAATAATGCAAAATCCGGGGATTATTGATTACTCATGTTCACAATTTGTTCCCGGTGGCGTAGGTATGGGCTGGGGACGCGAAATTGACGGGAAGTATGTCAATTTCAAATGCTGGCCCGTTGATGAAAGATATATCAACCTGATGGGAATGGAAATTGTTGAAGGAAGAAATTTTCTGGACAATATTGAGGCCGACGAGAACAATTTTATTTTCAATCAAAAAGCATTACAGGAATTTGGCTGGACCGAAGATTATCTTGGGAAAAGTATCCCCGGATTCGATTTTAGCGGAAAACTTGTCGGAGTAATCAAAGATATCAACTTCGCATCGCTCCATGGCGAAATTGAGCCAATGGCATTCTGGGTTACAAAAGAACGGCACAATCTTATAAGCCTTAAAATAAAAGGAGAGAATGTTGATCAAACCATAAAACACATCAAAACGGTTTATGAAAAATTTGAGCATAAGTACAACTTTGAATATACTTTTCTTAACCAAACCCTTGATGCCCAATATAAAAATGACAGGAAGCAGGGAAAGCTCATTTTAATTTTTAGTGTAATCTCCATCCTGATTTCTGTTGTCGGAGTATTGGGCATCATCATTTTCATGAGTGAATACCGAATGAAAGAAATGGGGATAAGAAAGGTAAACGGCGCTTCTCTCAGTCAAATCATGTTGATGTTAAATAAGGATGTTTTTCTTTCAGTAACAATTGCATTTATCATTGCATCCCCACTTTCCTATTTTGCTGTTAAAACCTGGATGTCGGCTTTTGCCTATCAAACAGAAATCAGCTGGTGGGTATTTGTTTTCGCGGGAATAGTAAGCTTTGCAATTGCACTTTTCACTGTCAGTTGGCAAAGCTGGAAAGCGGCAACAAGAAACCCGGTTGATTCTTTGCACTATGAATAAAAAACGATATAAACCATGCTTAGAAATTATATAAAATCAACTTTTCGTTTTTTAAAACGTAACAAACTTTTCGCATGTATAAATATTATGGGGCTTTCACTGGCTCTGGCAGTTTCGTTTATCATTCTGTTGTTTGTAATAAACGAATTCAGTTACGATCGCCACTACAAAAAACGGAAACAAATTTACCGGGTACTTAATACGTACGAAGAATTTAAAACCACACAACCCGGAAGTCCTTACATTCTGACAACAACACTGAAAGAAGATTTTCCGCAAATTGAGTATGCTGTAAGAACAAGAAATGTAAGAGGATTCAGGTTAAAAATGAAGGATGAGTTTATTCCTGTCCGCAGGGCTGTTGCTACGGAATCTGATATTTTTAGTATATTCGACATTCCACTCAACACCTCAACTGAGGGAATTTTAGATGATCCGAATTCCATTGTTCTGTCAAAAAAACAAGCTGAAATATTCTTTCCCGGAGAAAATCCTGTAGGTAAAGAGGTGTTAGCCATGATTGATAACCAGGAGCAACTGCTTATGGTAAAAGGCGTTTTCAATAACCTTCCGACAAATTCCACCTTGCAGGCTGATTGTTTCGTAAACAGCAAATGGACACTCGGGCCTATAAACAAAGCTTTCGAGATAACAAACGCCGATGTAAACTGGGATATGAATTTTTGGACAAACTGGGTGCTGTTAAAAAAAGGAACAGATCCGGGTTCTGTTGAAGCCCGGTTCAGAGAACTGGAAAAGGAAAATATCGGAGATGCCCCGATATACAGCTATTCACTTCAAAATCTTGCCGATGTACACCTCCGTTCCGACAATATCATAAACAGTGGAATAACCGGAAATATAAAGGACATTCGCATTTTTTCTACAATTGCCTTTTTAATTATTCTTGTAGCTGCTTTTAACTATATTATTCTTTCCACAGCAGTTTCATCAGGACGAAGTAAAGAAATTGGCATACGAAAAACCAACGGAGCCGCTGTAAAATCCATAAAAAAACAACTACTGGGGGAATCACTTATTTTATCTTTGCTTGTATTGCCAATAGCCATAGCTATAGCCTTATTTGCCAAACCTTATGCCGAAAAATTATTCCAGACAGATCTTTATATCATTCACTCCAATATTATTATTTACATTTCAATTTACCTGTTACTTACTCTCATTATCGGTTTTCTTTCAGGCATATATACCTCATCGTACCTATCACGACTGAATGTTGTAAATATCCTGAAGAGCAACCATTTTTCAGGAAAAAAGAGATCATTTATCAGGGTTTCTTTGATTGTTATTCAGCTTGTTATTTTTTGCTCTTTTATTTCAGGAACTTTAATCATTCGTTCTCAATACCAATTTGCGCTAAAAAAAGATTTAGGGTTTCATAACAGCAATATCCTTTTAGTTGACTTAGGGCGTAACTATAAAGATTACAGGGCTTTTACTAACAGCATACAATCATTTCCCGATGTAAAGATGGCTGCCGGAACAGCAGAAGCTATTCCCTCAGTAAATTCAGGAACAATGATGATTCCCAATTTCCAGGATCAATCACAATATGTAAAAGTAGAAGGGCTGTCTGTTGATTATAACTTTATTGAGGCCATGGGAATTCCGGTTCTTAAGGGCCGTAGTTTTTCCGAAAAATTCGGGAGCGATCTTACCGGTTCTATTATACTAAACGAAACAGCAGTAAGAGAGCTTGGAATAGAGAACCCTGTCGGGAAACAAATTATGGGACAAACAATTATCGGCGTTGTAAAAGATTTTAACTTACATTCCATCCATTCCGACATTCCCCCCTTATTACTAGACATAACAGATGAATATATTTCGCAAGTGGTTATAAATTATGCCCCGGGAACGTTAAATGACCTGCTTCCGAAACTCGAAAATGAGTGGGAAAAAATTGCCCCGGATTGTTCTTTTCAATACCTGACAATTGAAAATTTAATTAAAAATATTTATTTCTATGAAAAGAATTTAAGCATTATCTTTTCTGTTTTTGCCCTTTTTTCATTGCTGATTACAGCTTCCGGATTATTTGGGCTGACTCTTTATATTACCAAAACACGCACTAAAGAAATTGGGGTAAAAAAAGTCCTTGGAAGTTCCTCAAAAGCTATTATTTATTCTTTTATCCGGGAAAATCTCATCATGGTACTTATTGCTTCTGTTCTCGCAGTCCCTGTTTCATGGTATTTCTCCGAAAAATGGTTAAGTAATTTTTCTTATAAAGTAAGTATCAGCTTTTGGTACTTTATAATTGCTTTTGTTTTGGCATCAGTTGTTGTTCTGATCACCATACTTTTTCATACATACAAAACATCACGTATTAACCCTGTTGAGGCTTTAAGATATGAATAACCCACTAAATAATATTTATAAAATAATTACAGGCAAACCTGCCTGGCAGACTTATAATATATAATTACAATGATACAGCTAAAAAACATTTACAAGTATTACGACAACCGGTCTCAGCGTACTTTTGTGCTGAAAGATATTGATCTCACTATCAACGAGGGTGAATTTGTCTCTGTCATGGGGCCAAGTGGGGCAGGAAAATCAACCCTGCTCAACATCATCGGGATGTTAGACGAACCCAGCGAAGGTGAGTATTTTTTCCTTGAACACCCGGCACATAATTTAAAAGAAAAAGAGAAAGTAGAGTTTCACCGCAATTACATGGGCTTTATTTTCCAGGCATTTCACCTGATTGATGAAATGACTGTTTACGAAAACATTGAAACGCCGCTTATCTACAAAGGCATAAAAACCAAAGAACGCAAAGCCATGGTAGCCGATATGCTCGACCGTTTTAATATGGTAGCCAAGAAAAATTTATTTCCACAACAGCTCTCAGGCGGGCAACAACAATTGGTAGGAATTGCCCGTGCTGTTGTCGGGAAACCCAAGCTCTTGCTTGCAGATGAACCAACAGGAAATCTACATTCCGACCAGGGACAGCAAATTATGAAGCTGCTGAAAATGTTGAATGAAGATGAAAAGATCACCATTATCCAGGTTACACATAACGAAGAATTTGCAAAATACGGGAAACGTATTATCCGTATTGCCGACGGACTGATCAGTAACGATAATATGATCGGTAATGAATAATCAGTAGCCGTAGCAAAATATAGTTTTACCAAACCCTATGTTTTTGCTTCAGGCCTAAAAAAACAGGTTATGGCACATATCAATATAAAGGAAACAATACGCCGGGCATCAAAAAATAAAGTTACAACAGCACTGATCATTGGCGGAATGTCAATAGCGCTTACAATTGCTTTACTAATCGGCCTCTGGAGTTTAAACGAATTTAGTTTTGATAAATTTCATCCCAATGCCGATCGTATCTATCGCATTTGCCGACAGGTAAACATGAATAATGAATCGTTTACTGTAGGGTCCGATTTTGGCACTATCGGTACTGAAGCAAAAGAAGAATTCCCGCAAATTGAAGAAATGTGCAGAGTTGTATTTATGGGACGACAGGCTGTTAAAATATCCGGGAATAATGCTTATCAGGATCATATTGCTTCCGCAGATCAAAATTTTTTCCGTTTCTTTTCTTTTAATCTCGAAAACGGGAACCCCGAAAATTGTTTAGATGCACCCGACAAAATCGTAATTGACAGGGAAACGGCGAATAAATATTTTCAGGGGGAATCCCCCATAGGCCAAACTATAGAGATTCTTGGACAACAGTTCCGCGTAAGCGCAGTAATGAAAAATATGCCGGAAAATTCTCATTTAAAATTCAATGTTGTTATTCCTGTTTCTTCTGTTTCCTGGCTTAAAAACAGTGAATGGGGTGGTTACGATGGTTTTATGACATATATCCTTGCCGGAAAAGGAGTTAATGCAGAAGACCTGGCAAAAAAAGTAACAGCAATGACTTACGAACATTTTCCATTGTACGAAGAATTTAAAATCACCCATTTTCTGCAACCTCTTACCAAGATTCATTTCTCTTCCGGATTTCGTTTCGATAATGTTATTACGCGTGACAAAAGGATTGTATTCATCTTTATTTCGCTGGCCGGACTTATATTAATGATCGCCAGCTTTAATTTTGTAAATATGTTCATTTCCACTTCTTTTTTAAGGGCAAAGTCTATTGGCATTAAAAAGATAAACGGAAGTTCTAAAGCTAACCAGTTTTTTTCTTCATATATCGAAACAGGGCTGTATATTCTCACATCCACCGGCATTGCCATACTCCTGGCTATTGCACTGCTCCCCTATTTTAATCAACTCACAGGAACTCATATAAAATTTAACCTTGTGAACTCTCATTTTTATCTTTACATAATTATCCTGATCCTTTTGACAACCCTAATTGCAGGTACCTTTCCGATGATGTATATCCTACGGTTCAATCCGGTGTCAATTATCCGAAACCGTTTTAAAGGAGGAAGAATAAACCTATTGCAGAAAAGCCTTGTAATTAGCCAGTTTGTAGCATCTTTCATACTGATATGTTCGGCAGGTATCATCAAAAAACAAATTCAATACATAAAAAATATGGATTTAGGCTTTAACAAAAGTCAAATTATGTATGTCTTCCCAAACAATATGGGTAAAAGCTA
This sequence comes from Bacteroidales bacterium, assembly GCA_963676165.1. Taxonomy (GTDB): domain Bacteria; phylum Bacteroidota; class Bacteroidia; order Bacteroidales; family ML635J-15; genus JAQIBY01. The sequence continues at coordinate 106,890 of OY781043.1, forward strand.
TGATGCTATCCGTAACGAATTATTAAGAAATCCCGATATCATAGACATAACAGCCAAAAACTGTCTGCCTAACGTTTGGAGGCAGGGGAACAATATCTCGCTGGCCGATAATCCTTCTGTAATGAAAATAATGGAGATCTGTTCTATGAAAGGGAACTATCCCGATGTAATGCATATGTCCTTATCTGACGGAAGGAATCCTTTTGTGGAAGGAAAAGAAAATAACAGTGAATGCTTAATTAACAAACAGGCCGTCGAAAGCCTCGGGCTGACAGATCCGATCGGGAAACAAATACAAAGAGGGAGTGAGGTTTATACAATCGCAGGAATCTTAAACAACAGTAACACAAAATCCCTGCATACAAAGGTAGATCCCCAGGTGTATATTTACCTTAACCAGGTAAGTGAACAAAATCCTATCCTGATAAGAACAAACGGACAAAACAAAGACGTCATAAAATCACTTGAAAAGTTGTGGAACACATATAATCCTGAAATCCCTTTTGAATATCATTTCTTAGATGATACTTATAACGAGCTATATAAAACAGAAGAAACCGCATCAAAAGTTATCTCAATAGGAATGGCAGTGGCACTCTTCTTGGCATTCATGGGTTTGTATGCTGTCTCTCATTATGCTACCGAACGGCGGGTAAAAGAAATCGGGATACGAAAGGTGAACGGAGCCCGCATTTCAGAAGTCCTTTTTTTATTAAACCATGACTTTATACAATGGATACTGATTGCTGTTTTTATAGCGACTCCCGTAACCTGGCTTATCCTCCGTAAATGGCTTGAAAACTTTGCCTACCAAACCGGATTAAGCTGGTGGATTTTTGCCCTTTCAGGACTGTTATCCCTGGGGATCGGTTTATTAACGGTTAGTTGGCAAAGCTGGAAAGCTGCCACAAGAAACCCGGTAGAAGCACTTCGGTACGAATAAAGAGAATCATATATCGGTGTAAAATAAAAAATTGGAAACACTTTTAAATAAAAAGAAATGAACAGAAACATCAAAATAAGCCTGCGAAGGCTAAAACAGGACAAAGTAAACAACATCATAAAACTATCAGGTTTTGTGATGGGCTTAACAATTGCATCAATTGTACTGATCTATACGGTAAACGAATCCGGTTACGACAAGTTCCACGCAAACGGAGACCGGATCTACCAGGTGGTTGATTCGGCAAATGTCTATGGTGTGATCTGGGCTACTGCACCTTTTATAGTGGGAGAAGCTTTGCAAAACGAGTTCCCCGAAGTAGAAGCATATGCACATCATTACAATATTCCGGAATTTAAAATAAAAAAAGGAGCAACGGCCTTTAATGAAGAAAATATCCTTTGTACCGAATCTTCGTTTTTTGATATTTTTTCATTTAAAATAGTGCAAGGTTCTGCAAAGCCCCTTGACGAAAATCCGAATGCGATTATTTTAACGGAAAGCAAAGCCCGTAAATATTTTGGAGATCAAAATCCGGTAGGAGAAATTTTGCAGTTAGAAATTAACGATTCCCTGTTCCTGATGAATGTTTGCGGCGTAATGCGAGATTTCCCCAAAAACTCAAGCCTGAAAGCAAACTTTGTGGCAAGTATCGACCTTAGTTTTCCACATATACAAAGCACAATGTTTAGTTCTTCAGAAACCAATCCCACCACCGAAGAAATTAAAACCGGATGGGATTATTCCGTTTTTTTTGGGAACTACCTCCTGCTGAAAGACAAAGCAGATGCGGCCGCTTTTAATAAAAAATTAACGGCGTTTACCGAAAAAAACGGAATAGACCCCAACCTCTCACATATGTCTATGGTGCCTTTTACAGAAATATATTTTAACCACCAGGATCTGTCAACAAACTATGTACCAGAGTACGGGAATCTTCAAATGATACTGATCCTGAGTTTCGTGGGCTTAATTATTCTGATTGTCTCAATCATTAATTATTTTAATATCTCCGTAGCCCAGCTTTTTGTCAAGAAACGAAGCATTGCCATTTATAATGTTTGCGGGGCAACACGAAAGAATATTGCCTGGCAATTTATTACAGAATCGGTTATACTGGCTTTAATTACATTGCCCCTGGTACTTTTGCTGGTTTATTTATGCCTCCCGGCAGCAAGCGCTTTATTAGGGAAAGAATATGAACTCAAACTATTTGATTACCCCCTTAGTATAGTTCTGATCTTTGCAGTAACCATTGCGGTTGGCATTTTTTCAGGGCTATTGATCTCAATAAAAGCAAGCTCGCAGAAAACCATTAATGCCCTGAAAAACATACGAGACAGGAAACAAAAACTAATGCCGTCAAAAGTGATGCTGACTTTCCAGATATCGGTTTTTATAGCCCTGGTTGTTACTGTTTTTGCTGTTTATAAACAAGTACACTATTCCATGAACAAAAATTTAGGCTTCGATAAAGAAAATCTTTTGATCGTAAACTTTGATGAAAATTCGGAATACAATATTTTCAGGGAAACCATTAAAAGCAATCCTGATATTTTGAGTGTTAGTGGTTCCATGTGGCTACCTCCTACGACAAACAATATGGTGGTAAGTATCCCGAAAAAAGACGAACCCGATGTAAATGTATCCCTAAGAGGGCTAATGGTTGATAACAATTTTGCCCGGACAATGGGGATGGAACTCGTAGCAGGAAGAGGTTTTACGGAAAGCGATACCCGGGGGGTATTATTAAATCAAATAGCTGTTAAAAAACTGGGCTTCACAAATCCCATTGGAGAACAGGTTGCTTTCGGACAGGTAACAGGCGTTATAAAAGATTTTCATTATGCCTCAATACACGAAGAAATGCCCCCGGTAATTATTCTCCTGAATCCCGGACAGGTATATGAAATGGTCATACGTACAGCACCGGGAAAAACACCTGAGGTTATTGATTACCTGAAAAAAGAATGGGCAAATCTAAATACAGAAACCCCGTTTGAATTTGAATTTTTCGATAAAAAAGTTCAGAAATTATATGAATCGGATATGAGAATGGCCAAAATCGTTACAGGTTTTGCCTTACTGTCCATTGTAATTGCAGTTCTCGGATTAGTTGGCTTATCAATATTCACCAGCCGTCAGCGTATAAAAGAAATCGGTATCCGCAAAGTTAACGGGGCTAAAGTATCGGAAATTTTAAGCATGCTCAACAAAGAATACATTAAATGGGTAGTCATCGCCTTTGTAATTGCCAGTCCGGTTGCATGGTATGCAATGCACAAATGGCTCGAAAATTTTGCTTATAAAACCACACTTAGCTGGTGGATCTTTGCCCTGGGTGGAATACTGGCAATGGGAATTGCATTGTTAACTGTCAGTTGGCAAAGCTGGCGGGCTGCAACAAAAAATCCGGTAGAAGCATTGAGATACGAATAAATAATAGAACAAGATGAATACAACCTTCTTAAAACTGGCAATTCGGAATATTCGAAAGAACAAGATAAACTCAATCATTAATATCCTGGGATTTTCGTTGGGCTTAGCAGCCTGTTTGTTCATCTTTTTATTTACAAAATTTGAAACCGGCTTTGACAACTTTTATCCGAATCAGGACAGATTATTTCGCCTCGTTGGGGAATTTAGCACCCCCGACCAAAAAAGCACTGAAGGATTTGTTTACTATCCGGTAGCACCGGCAGTAGCCAATAATATTCCGGGAATCAAAAGCTTTTGCCGTGTAACCGGCATTGAACCTGCAAAATGTTATGTAAACAACCAATTGTCCACGCTGGAGAATTTGCGTTTTGCCGATGATAATTTTTTCAGTTTTTTCCCTTTCAAGCTCATTACTGGAAACCCGTCAACCGTTTTAAACAGTGCCGATAAGATTGTTCTTACAAAAGAAACCGCATTAAGGATCTTCGGTACTATTGATGTTGTCGGGCAGCCTGTCTTTTACCAACACCAACATTTTATTGTATCCGGTATTGCAGCAGAAACACCAGCAAACACTCACCTGAATTTCGATGCAATAGCTTCAATAAAACATATCGAACAAAGTGATAGTTACTGGAAAGGCTGGGGAGGTGGCATAACCTTTCTCTCTTACATCGAGTTAATACCCAATGTCACACCCCAACAAATTGCACAACAATTTCCGGAACTTCTCGAACAAAAAATCAACAACCAATGGAGAGATAGGGGAATATCTTATGAGCTTTCACTCCAAAAAATCTCAGACATCCATCTGTCCGACAGATCAATAACTTACGATTGCAACACGAACCGCAGTAAAAAAAGCATATATATCATTAACACCATATGTTTACTTATTCTGATCCTCGCTATTGTAAACTACATTATCCTTTATACCGGCCAAAATTTAAGCAAGCTCAAAGAAATTGGTATTCTAAAGCTTCACGGAGCAGGAAAGTACAGAATAATTATTCAAACTTACACAGAAGTGTTAATTGTCTCCTGCATTGCATCTTTAATAAGTTTCGCCCTGCTTGGAGGAATTCTGCCGTTTTTAAATTCCCAGTTAAACACCCATATTATCATTAAAGAAAATATAATTGCAGCAGTTGGTTTTGTTATCCCCGCTATTCTGCTACTATCTGTAATTGTTACTTTCTTTTCCACTTTTAAAATGAAAAAATTAAAACTGAATGATATTCTGAAAGGGAATTCGCGCATCAAGGTAAAGGGAAATAATTTGCTGGTTTCCCTGCAATTCACAATTGTCATTTTACTAATGATCTCAGTACTCTGCATCTCAAAACAGAATAGGTTTTTACTAAACAGGGAACTGGGATTCAATAAAGAAGATATGCTGATAATTGAATCGGACGATGAATTTCTCAATGACGAATTAGATGGTTTTAAACAGGAATTAATGCAACTGGCAGAAATACAAACTGTGAGCCTGAGCAGCCAAACTATCGGATCCGGATTAACACAAAACGGCTATACAATTGAAGGGGAAACCAAAAATACAATGTTAAACGTAATTTATACTGATGCAGACTTTTTAAACTGCTATAAACTCAACCTCATCGAAGGAGAAAACTTCAGTACAAATAACGCTTTTAATAAAGATGCCATACTAATTAACAGGGAAATGGTAAAACAAACAGGGTGGAAAGAACCTGTAGGAAAAACAATAATGAGAAACGGGAAACTTCATGTTATCGGGGTTGTGGATAATTTCAATTTCGGGTCTCTTGAAAACTCCATGAAACCATTGCTCATTATGGCTAATCCGGCCTGGGACGACTGGGGTTATTCGACCATCAATATCCGCTATCAAACCAACGATATACAAGGACTTATCCGGAAAATAAACAAACTGTGGCAAAACCATTTTCCTGAAACACCTTTCGACATCCGTTTTCTCGATAATATATTAAACCAAAACTATGCATCGTACCGGGCACAACAAAAAGTAATTGGGTTTTTTAGCTTTCTAACAATTTTTATTGCAATGATCGGCCTGTTTGGCTTAACAGTATTCACTACCCGTAACCGGATTAAGGAAATCGGCATTCGAAAAGTTAACGGGGCCAGGGTATCGGAAATTCTAAGCATGCTCAACAGGGAATTTATTAAATGGGTAGTCATCGCCTTTGTAATTGCAACACCAATTGCCTGGTATGTCATGCACAAATGGCTTGAGAACTTTGCCTACAAAACAGCACTGAGCTGGTGGATCTTTGCCCTGTCCGGAATACTGGCAATAGGAATTGCTTTGTTAACGGTTAGCTGGCAAAGCTGGCGGGCTGCAACAAAGAATCCGGTAGAAGCATTAAGATACGAATAAAAAGGCATAGGAAAGGGTTTGCCGGAGAAAACAGATCGCGATCAAAGGTCATTTTAAAAGGAATTAAAATAAGCATAGGATAAATACCATGAGAATACAAAAAAATATTAAATTTTCTTTCCGTTTTTTATTGAAAAATAAAGGCGCCAGTATTCTTAATCTGATTGGATTAACGGTTGGGATAACCGTAAGTATGCTTATTTTTCTTTTCGTTTTAAAAGAAAAAAGCACTGACAAATATTTACCCGGCCTCGAAAACATTTATGTTTTAACCAATTATGAAGGCACTTCCCTCTCTCAAAAAATGATAAACCATATAAAAACAGAAATCCCAGAAATGGATGCTGTTACTTTTGGCAGTTATGATTGGTCTCCCCAGGTTTTCCTGAAAAAGGGAAACAACAGTTATAAAGTTGAAAATATGTTGACTGCAGATTCCTGTTTCTTTCGGGTCTTCAACTTTAAAACACTCTGGGGAGATCCTCAGAATGCATTAAACACTGCCAACAAGATTGTACTTACCCGCTCCCTTTCAGAAAAAATATTCGGGAAAGAAAACCCGGTAGGGAAAACCCTTATTTACAATGCAACTTATCTTCAGGGAGAAGAACTGGAAGTTACTGCTGTTATTGATGATTTACCCCAGGCAAGTTCATGGAATTTTGATGCTGTACTTTCGTTCACAACTAATTACCATATCGACTGGTATGATAGAAATCTGGAAAACTGGGGGGCACAAAATTACAGTGCTTTTGCAAAGATAAACGCTAACGTCCCTGAAAAAACCGCTGCAAATAAATTAAGCGGCATTAACCGTGACAATGTCCCCGACGATTACAAAAACAACATACAATACGGTATTGCTCCTTTCAGTAAAGCCTATTTTGATTTACCTCAATTGCAGGATACCAAACATGGAAACCGTTTTACTCTTTCGGTTATTGGTATTGTCGGAACTCTGATTTTACTGTTATCCTGTGTGAACTACATCAATATGGTTACAGCTCAACGTGAAAAACGTTACAAAGATATTGGCATTCTAAAAACCATGGGGAGCAGCCGCAACAGGATCATCCAAATGGTAACCACAGAATCGGCACTCATGCTGTTAACAGCCATTGTACTTTCAATTATTGCAATCATTTTTCTGCTACCCGGGTTTAACCTGCTAACAGGATCACAGTTCAATATTACCCGGCTTTTTACAGGGAAATACCTGGCCATGTCAGTTGCTATCCTCTGCATCATGATCCTGTTTACCGGCATCATTCCCGGGTTAATCTTCAGCAAAAAGCCGGTTACCCTCCTTATCAGGAATAATAAAATATCCGGAGGGAAAAACCATATACGTAATGGCTTATTGGTTTTCCAGTTTACCGTCTCCATTGCCCTTATTGCCTGTATCTTAATAATCAACAGGCAAAACAGTTACATGCAAAACAGGAATACAGGTTTTGCCACAGAAAATATTGTGTATGCCAATACCAATGACAATATTGCTAATCATAGCAGAGCTTTTAAAGACGGGTTAAAACAAATTTCCGGCATTAACGATTTCACCTTTTCAGACAACATATTAATGAAAAACGACGAAAACTGGGGAGTCAGTTTTATTAATAAAGGAGATGAATACGACATTCATTTTTCAAAACTATCGGTTACCCCCGGATTTTTCAATTTCTTTGGAATCAGTCTCAATGAAGGAGCAGGATTCGACGAACATTCGGATACCAACAGAGATGTTATTATAAACCAGTCAGCTCAATCCGATTTCAGGCTCGAAAATATCCGTGACGGCAGGATGTTACTCGGAGATGACTCTAAAGGACATATCGTTGGTGTTGTCAGTGATTTCAATTTCGAATCGTTCCATGTACCGATACGTGCAGCAGCATTTATGTCATCCGGTGAATGCGATGAAGTGCTTTATTTAAAAGTTAACACGGACAATCCGGACTCTTTCAAAGCCACAATGGAACAGGTAAAAGAACTTTGGGACCGCTTTTCTCCTGATTTCCCGCTGGAATATCATTTTCTCGACAAAACACGCGCTTCAATGTATGCCAAAGAAACCCGCTTTCGGGAATTCCTGCTTTACACAACATTGGTCTCCCTGGTATTATCGTGCCTGGGACTTATTGGATTAACATTTTTTATTATGGAACAGAGGACAAAAGAAATTGGCATCAGGAAAGTAAACGGCGCGAAAATTTCCGATATAATGATAATGCTCAACAAAGATATTATTAAATGGGTAGCTATTGCCTTTGTCATTGCCATGCCGGTTGCCTGGTATGCCATGCACAAATGGCTCGAAAACTTTGCCTACAAAACAACGTTGAGCTGGTGGATTTTTGCACTGTCCGGAATACTGGCACTGAGCGTTGCTTTATTGACGGTTAGCTGGCAAAGCTGGAAAGCTGCCACAAAAAACCCGGTTGATTCTTTACGTTATGAATAAAAATATAAGACAATGAAAATACTAAGAAAACTGAAACGGAATGTATTGTGGCATATCATAAACCTGACAGGGCTATCCATCGCTTTTATCACGGCGCTTCTTGTTATCACGTTTGTTAATAAAGAACTGAGTTATGATAACTTCCACTCAAAATCGGATCGCATTTACAGAATTACAACCGAATCATTCTCCAGCGCAGGAAGTATGCACCCTGCAAGAGTAGCCGGTGAATTATCACAGAACCTGACAGAACTGTTACCGGAAGTAGAATCCCTACTCAGGATATTACCTTTTAAAAGAGCATTAATTGAAATAAACCAAAACAGATTTTACTCAAATCATGCTTTTTCCTGCGACAGTACTTTTTTTGACTTCTTTGACTTCAAACTAATCAGCGGAACTCCGGATGCCCTGGATCAACCATATAAAGTATTTATCAGTAAAAGCCTCGCAGAAAAATACTTTGGAAGTACAGACGTTGTCGGGAAAATAATTAAAGTAAAGCACCAGCAGGTTCCGGATGCCTTGGAATATACCGTAGCCGGTATTATGCAGGATTTCCCCGAAAACTCCCATTTTCATGCAGAAATTCTATGCTCTTTTACTGAATATGACAATAAAACAAGCTGGGCATACTCCTATATGATGCTGGGCAAAGATGTCAATGCAGAAGCACTGGAAAAAAAGATTAATGATCTGATAAGTGAAGACAGGCCTGCCGGTGCAAACAAAATGCTTGTACATCTGCAAAACATCCGGGATATCCATCTGCACAGCCACAAGGAACGGGAAATGGAAGCAAACGGAGATATTAAATCAATATACCTTATGCTGGGAGGACTGATTGTAATTCTACTCATAGCACTGACAAATTACATTAACCTAAGCAGGGTGCAGTTTATTGCAAACATAAAAATATCTCACATTAAACGGATTAACGGAGCAGGAAGATTCAACCTGATCATGGATAACATGGCGGAATCTTTGATTTTATCCTTTTGTTCCGTTTTGCTTGGCCTGTTTCTGTCTGTTAAACTATCCGGCTTGTTTGGCCTTAATCCTGATTTTGCTCTTTGGGCTGTTTTATCAATAGCTTTTATTCTGCTTATTATTTTATCCGGCATCATTCCACTGCTGTTTTTATGGCCAAAAATGAACGAACTATCAGCCCTGAAAGGAAAACTATCATACAGCTTTCCCCTGTTCTTCCAGTTTTTACTGGCAATAATTGCAATCAGCATTTCTCTGAACATGTCCCTTCAGATGTCCGACCTTTACAACAAGCACCCAAAAGCTAAAGAATCAGGGCTCCTGGTTTTACCTGCAAACCAATGGAATGCCGTACAACGATTCGGTCTCCTGAAAACAGAACTCCTGAAATCCCCTTATGTGAAAAATGTCAGTGCCGCAATGGAAGAACCCGGCGGAGATATTCTGGATGGTATCAATATTGAATTAGAAGGCCTATCTGACCAGGATTTTGCAATTAACCTGTTCACAACAGACACCAACTTTTTCCAGTTTATGGATATTCAGCCCATTGCAGGAGAACTTTATACAGGAACAACCCCGTCTGCCGAATGGGAACAAAAGGCAATACAATTAGGAAACCTTGAAGCCATGGGACACGAGGATACGGAAATGTACAAAACACTTAAGGATGATTTTGTCGAACATACAGATCATTTTATCCTGAATGAAAGTGCCGTAAAAATGCTTGGCTTCAAAAACCCGGAAGAAGCCATTGGAAAGCGGATCATCACCCACCACCATATGAAGTATATTTTTCCGTCCGGCATAGTGGTTGCAGTTGTCCCCGACTTCCATTATACAAACCTGCATAATGAAGAAGAGCCTTTGCTGACAATGTATCGAAAAACATTTAACTATTGTTTCCTTATTGAATGTAAAAAAGAAATGGTAGGACCTGTGATCTCTGACCTTGAAAAATTATGGAAAGAAATAAATCCCGAATTCCCCTTAGAGTATGAATTAATCAGTGACTCATACCAAAAAATTTATTTACCGGAAATGTCACAGCTCCGGGTTATGACCGTGCTGTCATTAATATCAATTATTCTGGCAGCACTTGGTATTGTAGCAATGACCATCTTTAATCTACAACGACGCATTAAAGAAATCGGGATACGTAAAGTCAATGGAGCAAAAACCATAGAAATTGTACGTATGCTAAATACTGAAACTTTACGATGGGTTTTAATTTCAGGAATAGTAGCAATCCCTGTTGCCATAACCATTGTAAATAAATGGCTTGAAAATTTTGCCTATAAAATTTCAATCCCCTGGTGGACTTTTGCTCTCGCTATCCTTTTTTGCCTGATCGTAAGTGCTTGTATTGTGAATCTGATCAGTATCCGTATTGCTAACCGGAACCCGGTGGAATCCTTACGGTATGAATAAACCTCTTGTTCTTATTAAAAAGAAAACCGGCTTTATTTTTCCAGGAAATGAAAAAATATTTCTCAAATTTCACTTTTCGTGAACAATTCTAAAACTTTAATGTTAGTAATTTAGAATCTATCTAAATTGGGTGTAGATACCCTCTCACCCTTTCTTGCAGTTTTCATGTGGTTTCAAAAGGGGCTGGTTGTTTTTAGCAGCGGCCCCTTGATTATGAAAAAAGGGCAAACAAATGTCTGCCCTTAAGAAAAAATATCTACAATAGCTTATAAGCTAAAATAGGTCATGTCATTTATTTTATTTCTAAAGATTCCTTTAATGTCAACAAGAATACCTTGACCATTTGAAATAGATTTGAAGAAATCTTCATTGTAATCCATAAACTCATTATGATTCACAGCAACAATGATTGCATCATATCCTGAACCGAGATTATCCATGTCGATGTTGTATTCTTCTTTGACTTCTTTTGCATCCGCATGTGGATCAACAATATCGTATTTCACTTTGTAGTCATCCAATTCTTTGAGGATATCTACAACGCGTGTATTACGAATGTCTGAAACATTTTCTTTGAATGTTAAGCCAAGTACAAGAACTTTTGCCTGAGAAAGGACAACGTTTTTAGCAAGCATCATTTTCACAGTTTGTTTTACAACATGAGCACCCATACCATCATTAATAGCACGACCTGAATTAATGATTTGTGCATGATAACCAAGTTGTTTTGCTTTGTGAAGTAGGTAATATGGATCAACACCGATACAATGTCCACCAACTAAACCAGGAACAAACTTCAGGAAGTTCCATTTTGTTCCGGCAGCTTCAAGTACTTCAAATGTGTTGATGTCGAGTTTGTTAAAGATGATGGATAATTCATTCATCAAAGCAATGTTCACATCGCGCTGAGTGTTTTCAATGATTTTTGCTGCTTCAGCAACTTTAATTGAACTAGCTCTGTGAACGCCAGCTTCAATAATCATTTCATATGTTTTTGCAATGTTTTCTGCAGATTCTGGATCGCAACCAGATGAGACTTTTGCAATTTTTGTTAAAGTATTGTCTTTGTCTCCCGGGTTGATACGCTCTGGAGAGTAACCCACTTTAAAATCATCAACAAATTTAAGTCCTGAGAACTCTTCAAGTACTGGAACACAATCTTCTTCAGTGCAACCAGGATAAACGGTTGATTCATAAACAACGTAATCTCCTTTTTTAAGCACTTTACCAACGGTTTCAGATGCTTTGATAAGAGGAGTTAGTTCTGGTAATTTGTGTTCGTTAATTGGGGTTGGAACTGCAACAATATAATAATGAGCATCTTTTAAGTCATTGATATCACTAGTAAAAAGGATGTCACGATTTTCAAAATCAGACGCTTCAAGTTCGTTGCTAGGGTCGATGCCTTTTTTCATTAACTCTACACGGTCAGATTTTATATCAAAACCGATAACAGGAACATGTTTCGCATACTCAAGTGCAATTGGTAAACCAACATAGCCTAAACCAATCACAGCAATCTTCTTTTCTTTCTTAACAATAGCGTTGTACATGGGCTTAATCTTTTAATTTCTGTAAAAATAGATTTTTTTTTAAAAGGACAAAATGACTTTTATTTACATAGAGGGTGATAATCACCTTTTAAGCCAATCGGGTTGGCATTTCTTATGTTGTAAACAACTTCTATGCTTTTTCTGGCAGCGTCTAATCCAAAACCATTTCCTTTTAAAATTTCACGATAACTTAATGTATGAAGGTCGGTAAAACCTTGTGAAAATTCAATTTCTTCTCCTTCTACTGTAATGGAGCGGTATGTACGTTGACCTTTTTCTTTGACTTCTTTTGGCAAATCATTTTCATCAACACTTAGTACCCATCTTACTCTTGCTTTTTCGAGTTGAAGAAAACCGGCTGCACGATGTGTGCCATGTTCATGAACAATGCTTTCTTTGACATCACCAAAAATCCAAGTGAGCATATCGTAAAAATGCACACCTATATTGGTTGAGATGCCTCCAGATTTGTTAATATCTCCTTTCCAGCTGTAATGGTACCAATTTCCACGACTTGTTAAATATGCCAAATCCACATCGTACATTTTATCGGCTGGTCCATTGTCAATTTTTCCTTTTAAAGCGATAATGGATGGATGTAAACGTAACTGAAGGATATTATTGATGCGTTTGCCAGTTTCTTTTTCAACCTCTTTTAATCCGTCAAGATTCCAAGGATTTAGCACAAGTGGTTTTTCACAAATTGCATGTGCTCCTTGTTTTAAAGCAAAGCGGATGTGTGAATCGTGAAGGTAATTCGGTGAACAGATACTCACATAATCAACCTTTTGATCTTGACGTCTAAGCTTGTCTAAATGTCTGTCAAAGCGTTCATATTCTTTGAAAAAATCTGCTCCTGGGAAATAGCTGTCAATGTAACCAACTGAATCGAAAGGATCGAGACATGCAAGTAGTTCATTGCCAGTTTCTTTGATGGCTTTTATGTGGCGAATTGCTATATAGCCTGCAACGCCGATGAGTCCAAAATTGATCGGTTTATTATTCATTCTTATGCTAATTTTTTGACTTCTCCGTCTGTTAATTGATAGGTTTCTTTACTCTCAGGACAAACTGCAATTCCCTTGTCGTCAAATTCCAGACGATGTCCAAATTCACTCATCCAGCCAAGTTGTTTTGCTGGATTTCCAACCATAAGAGCATACGGTTTTACTGTTTTTGTAATCACTGCACCTGCACCAATAAAAGCAAACTCTCCAATATCGTGTCCGCAAACTATGGTTGCATTGGCACCAATACTCGCTCCTTGTTTTACGAGTGTTTTTTCATATTGACCACGACGATTGACAGCCGAACGAGGATTTGTTACATTGGTAAATACCATAGATGGTCCTAAGAACACATCGTCTTCACAAATCACACCAGTGTAAATAGATACATTGTTTTGTACTTTGACATTATTGCCTAATACAACTCTTGGTGAGACAAGTACATTTTGACCTAAATTGCAATTTTTGCCAATTGTGCAGTCACTCATAACATGAGAGAAATGCCATATTTTTGTGCCTTCTCCAATTTGACAATTGCTGTCAACCACGGCAGTTTCGTGTGCAAAATATTTAGTTTCTGTTTCCATGTTTTATTTTTTGACAAAATTATTGGAAAATAAGGATTTAAAAAACTTCTAATCGTTTAATATCTCTTTTAATGTAAAGCCTAACTTTAGCAAGTTCTCAGCTTTCATCAATTCATTCATCTTTTCATGAGAAAGAAAATGTAATGTTTGATTGGCAGAAAAGATGTCGCAACGATTTTCTCTCATATATTTTGCTAATTTTCCTGCTTTCACGTAGCCAATTATAGGAACGGTTGCAGTTACAATGCTTGGACTAAAATACAGTTGTTTGCCAGATGTTTCGCTGTTTACAGACAAGTCAGCAATCAAATGTTTTAGCATACTTTGATTGGCGGCAATTAGTAAACTCAAACTTTCTAAAACTGCATCTCCAATTTGAGGTAAATATGGATTTAGATCCAAAACACCTTGACTGCTCAAACTTGAAATAAGTTGGTCATTGGCATATACCTTATGTGCAATAGAAATTACATATTCAGGAATAACAGGATTAACTTTGCCCGGCATAATGCTACTTCCTATCTGTTTCTGTGGAATGCTTATGCTTTTATCTTTGTTGATATCAGAAGCTAACAGGCGGATGTCACTACTGATTTTTTCTAAATTTACTGCATGTGCCTTTAATGTTGCATGAATTTCTACCCATGCGTCTAAATTGCTTGTTGCATCGTTGAGGTTTTCGCTTCGGGTTAATGGTAAATTTGTTAATTTTTGTAATTCACGCACTGCCTCCATGATAATATATCGCGGAACAGTTAGGCCAGTTCCTGTTGCTGAACCTCCGAGGTTGACAAGTTTAATGCGCTCGAAACACTTTGAAACTCTCCACCAATCTCTGGAAAGTGCATCATTATAGGCGCTGAAAAGTTTTCCAAAGGAGGATGGTACAGCTTCTTGCATTTGTGTGTAAGCTGTTCTTAAACTATTACGATGCGCTTTTTCTTTGGCTTCAATTCCAAAGCGCAGCTGATTGACAACATCTTCTAGTTCATCTAATAACTGCATTACAGCGACACGCAATGCTGTTGGAACAACATCGTTGGTGGATTGATACCGATTTGCATGTTCAATAGGATGAATGCGTTGATAATTTCCTGCAGTGTCCTGAAGTAGTTGTAATGCCCGGTTTGCAATAATTTCATTGATATTCATATTGATGCTTGTACCGGCTCCACCTTGTACTGCCGGTACAATGAAATCTGTATAGTGCTTACTCTCACTAATTTCTATTGCTGCATCTGACATGGCATGAAGTACTTCATCGGCAATGAAATTCAATTGGTCATTTTCTCCATACTTCTTTTTTGCATCATGTTGAAACTTGCTAATGCACTGGTACATGCTTAATTTAACAATGCCCATTGCTTGATACCATTTGGGATGAAAGGCAGTCTGATAAGGAAAATTCTCCTTTGCTCTAAGTGACTGTATTCCGTACAAAGCTGTTTTAGGAATATCCAATTTCCCGATGAAATCCTTTTCTTGTCGCATAGGCATTAAACTAGAGGACGAGCATATGCTTCAATGTCTTTATCCGTGATTTTCTCAGGACAAAGTATTATTAAGCGCTCAATGAGGTTTCGGAATTCACGAATATTTCCTGTATAGTTGTAATCTTGCAATGCTTTGATTGCCCCGTTAGTGATTTCCTTTTTAGGAATACCATGCTCCTGACAAATAACTTCAAGAAAATGATCAGCTAACAATGGAATGTCATCTTTTCTGTCATTCAATGATGGGACTTCAATGATGATTACGCTAAGACGATGATACAAGTCTTCACGGAAATTGTTTTTGTCAATCTCTTCTCTTAAATTTTTGTTTGTTGCAGCAAGTACTCTGACATCTACATTGATGTCTTTATCACTTCCAACACGCGAAATTTTATTTTCCTGCAATGCACGAAGAACTTTTGCTTGAGCAGATAGACTCATGTCACCAATCTCATCAAGAAAGATGGTTCCGCCATTTGCTTGTTCAAATTTGCCTTTACGTTGCTTGTGCGCTGAAGTAAAGGCTCCTTTTTCATGTCCAAAGAGTTCACTTTCAATTAATTCAGATGGAATTGCTGCACAGTTAACTTCAATAAAAGGAGCTGCTGCTCGTGTGCTTTTTTCATGTAAATGATGTGCAACAAGCTCTTTTCCTGTTCCATTAGGTCCAGTAATCATTACTCTTGCATCGGTTGGAGCAACACGATCAATAATGGATTTGATTTTCTGCATTGGTTCAGAATCACCAATCATTTCATATCGTTTACTTACTTTCTTTTTCAGAATCTTAGTTTCAGATACAAGGCTCTTTTTATCCAATGCATTCTTTATGGTGATTTGTAGTCGTTGTAAATCAATAGGTTTTTCGATGAAATCGTATGCTCCTTTCTTGATGCAATCGACTGCTGTATCAATGTCTCCATGTCCGGAAATCATGATGAATGGGACTTCAGGATTATGTTCCATTGCTTTAATAAGTACTTCAGTACCATCCATTTCTGGCATTTTAATGTCACATAAAACAGCGTCGTAAGTGCCTTTTAGAAAGGCATTAAAGCCTTCCTGACCATTTTCAGCCAAATCAACTTTATACTTTTCATACTCTAAAATATCCTGTAGTACATTACGGATACTTCTTTCATCGTCAATAACCAGTATTTTACTCATAATATTTTTGCTTAGCTCCTGTAAAAGTAATGAAACTGCCTGATATCTGCAACATCATATTTCAGGTGAGTATGAGATGAAAAATTCAAATCACGATTGGAGGGTAAAAAGTGATAAAATCTTGCAGCAAAAAGGTTCTTAACGTCCTAAGCTTTTAATTGAGATAGAGCGTAGTAATAGGCACCAACCATTGTAGCTTCTGAGGTGTCCATTGCTGCTTTCATTATGCCAACACGAGGTTTCGGGATATACTTATATTTTTTATCCTTTTCACCTGGCAGTGCAATCAGTGTTTCGTCTTTTTGAGCAAAACGTAGAAACTCAGATTCGTCTTCTAATTGAAACACTTCGTGGGTACTGCGAGGGAAACGATTTCCTTCTGGTGTGATAAACTCTGAATGAATTTGTTCCATTGCTGCAGGAATGAATAAATCCCATGCATTGCTTAGACCACCTCCTATACAAACATTTGCATCGTAAAGGCTTACTAAGGTGGCTATTACTTCACCAAGGTTTTTCCCGAAAATACGGAAGCTTTCAAGTGCGGCTTGTTTTTGGTTTGTATTACCATGTTGAGCTAAATCGAAAATGGATTTTGGTGTTAATTCACTTTCAAAATTGTCTCCGCTTAATGTTTTGTATGATCGGATTATGCCACGAATACTAATGGATTCCTCAATGTTTGAATTTGGGAATTGCGGGTTGCGCATGAGCCAGACTTCACTTGGAATGGAGTTGTCTCCTCTTAATAAATATCCTTGATTAATTACACCAAGACCAAATCCTGTACCGAGAGTTAACCCAACAAGATTTCTGTATTCTTTACTGCTTCCGGCCTGACGCAATTTTTGGTTCAAGAGTGGGAGCGATCCATTCATTGCTTCTCCATAGGCAAAAAGGTCTGCATCGTTATTGATGAATACAGGGACTTGAAATGTTTTTTCTAGCAATGGACCTAAAGCAACTCCTCCCCGATATGCTGGGAGATTTCCCAAATCGCCAATCACTCCATGTGTGAAATCTGAAGGACCGGGGAAAGCAAAACTTATAGCCGCAACTTTAGCGTTGTGCTGTTTTTGCAATTCTGTAAACCCTTGGATAATTGTATTTAGACTTTTGTCAAGATTATCTGCATGTGATGGCTTGCGAATGCTTTCACCAATGGTTTTGCCATGTTGTAAGGCTGAAAAAACAAAGTTTGTTCCTCCTGCATCAACACTTAAAATGAGAGGTTCTTCTTGTTTCATTTGTTAAGCTTTTTGATTTCGTAATGCAACAATAAATGCGTAAAGAATTGCAATTCCTGGAACAATAAAACTCATTGTGATATTGGTTAAATCCGCAACTTTACCGGTCAGAATTGGAAGAATAGCTCCGCCAATTATTGCTGTAACCATTAATCCAGAAAGTTCATTCGTGTATTCTGGGTGCTTGTCAACTGTCATAGAAAAGACAAGTGGGAATATGTTTGCAAAACCTAACCCAATTAATACAATGGATATAATGGCAATTGGCTGAGAATGTAAGAATAAACCAGCAATACCTAAGAGTGATAGGACAGTAGTTAGAAGTAAAAAGCGAGGTGCTTTCATCCAGTTGAGAATGACACCTCCAAGGAATCTACCTATCATAATGGTAAGAAAAAAGAGTCCTACACTCGCAACACCAAGTTTTTCTATGTCTAACCCAAAATTGTAATCAAGATAACTTGGAAGTTTTGATGCCATGCTAACTTCTGCTCCAACATAGAGAAAAATGGCAAGTACCATTAATGCAATATCAGAATTTCCGAGTAGTTTTAAGCAAGATTTTGCACTCGGAGGGTTGGTGTTGAGTGCTTTTTCTTTAATTGGGATTACCATTAGGATTACAACAGTAATTCCAATAGCGACAGCATAAATAGGGAAAAGAATTTTCCAATCCAAACCCCACCAAACAGCAGCCGCTGCAGGAAGTAGTGCTCCGGAAAGTGAACCAATCGCTTTCACGAACTGACCAAAGCTTAGATTTCTGGAATATTTACCTTCAGGGGAAACATCTCGCATAATAGGGTTACCTGCTACTTGCAAAAGTGCTGCTCCTGCTCCAAGCAGTAAGATTGACAACAATAATACTGTAAATAAATCAAAGCTATAAACTATAGGGATGGATAGACCAAGTAATGCAATGACTAGTCCTAAAGTTAAAATCGTTTTTTTTCCTTTCCTTGCCATAATTAATGAGAAAGGAACCGATAGAATTCCAAACATCACAAATCCTGATGCAGGAACAAAACTAGCCATGAAGTTACTTAATGCGTATTCTTGTTTTACTAAATCTGTTAATGTCCCCGCGACATCTCCAAATCCCATACAAAAAAAGGTTAGAAATACCGGTATCGAGGCAACTGCAGGATTGATTTTTTTGTGATTCATTGCATTTTATTTTTATTTGTGCCTAAATATAAAGAATATCTTTTAAGATGGCATCTGAAACAAATAAAGCTTCTTGTTTTAAGCTGTACAACATGTCAACATGCTGCATTAATTTTTTGTCTATGAGTTGATTAAATTTTTGTTCGAGTTGTTCTGTTTCAAGTGATGGAAAATCATTTTTCAGCTGAATGAGGCTAATTCCTTTGCGGGTTCTCAGTCGGGTTATCAGAAAATCATTGACTTTGTCGAGTGTGCTAAGTGTTTCACTTTCTCTTAATGAAGTTGGATTTTCAAGGTAAGCTTTAATGTTGGGCTGATTCCAGTAACGAGTATTATTACCATCGTAAGAATGTGCTGATGGACCAAATCCAAAGTATGGAGATCCATCCCAGTAGGATGAGTTGTGTTGGCTATGGTAGCCTGATTTGGCGAAGTTGCTAATCTCATACCATGGAAATCCTTTCGATTCTGTTTTTTCAAAAAGCATATGAAACTGAGCGAGACTTATATCCTCATTGGGTAGTTGAATGATCTGTTTTTCAACTTGTTTGTGCATGAGTGTGCCAGGCTCTAAGCCAAGGTGGTATGCTGATAAGTGCGTAATTCCCGAATTCAATAATTGATTCAGTGATGTTTCCCATTGTTCGACACTTAATTCGGGTAAACCATAAATTAAGTCAGTACTCAGGTTACCAAACCCTTTTTTAATGGATAATTCAATGCAATGCAAAGCATCTTTTGCTGTATGATTTCTTTTCAGTTGTTTTAAAATATCATCATTTGTGGATTGAACACCTACGCTTAAGCGATTTATTCCTGCCTGTTTCCAGTCGATTAATTTACTTTCTGAAATATCCTCAGGATTAGCTTCTAAAGTGATTTCTGCCTTGTCTGAAACTGAAAATGTTTCATGAATGTCATTGAGAATGTTGTCAAGGTCTTTGCTTTCCAAAATGGATGGTGTTCCTCCACCAAAGTAAATACTTTGGATGGGTTCGGATGATGCATTGTGCTTGATTTCTTTGCGTATAGCTTTCGTGAAATCTGGAAGTAAAGAAGGTCTGGCAACAGAATAGAAATCGCAATATGAACATTTCTTTCTGCAAAATGGGATATGTAAATAAATGCCAGCCATCTAATTTTATGTTGAAATTCGTATCATAAAAAAGAGGTTGCCTTAAATGACAACCTCTTTGTATTTATCAGGATTATAATTATTCGACAAAGAATCTAGCAAATTTAATTGTTGACCCTTTTTTTGTGTAAATGAAGTGCTTATTGTTATGCACTGACATAAGTTCAGGTTTAATAATTTGTTTTTTGTGTTTTGAATCAAACATGTATGATCCATAAACTTTTCCATCAGAAAATACAGTTACGGTTAAGGCACGACCTCTACGACCAGGGCTTTTTGCCTCTTTTAAATCTTCGCTGTTGTACATGTCGTTAGCCAACATTTTGAGGTTTTTGTGATTACCGTTGTAATACAATTTGATTTTTTCACCAAGTACAGTCATTCCGAATGAAGAATAATCGCCAAAGTCGTTATAAGATGATTGTGATTTAGGAACACGAGTCATCCATTCAAAATTGTTGTTACGATCAACTTTTGCAACAATGAGATCATTGTATTTATAATAACTGTTGTAAGAAACTTCTTTTGTTCTTGGGTCGATGATGCTATCTACCCACTCATTGTAATGTTCAGCTAACAATACAGGCTCACCAGTACTAAGGTAAACAATGTCTCTAAGTTGATAATTGTACATTTCGTCTCTATCTTCCATGAGATGCATTGCACGGAAATCACGCTCTTCGTTTCTTTCCATGGTGTAATAAGTTGTTTTGCGATCAATAGGTGCCCATTCTTTTGTTTTGAGGTCAAGGCGTTCGTGGAAGATTCCGGAATATTCGGTTTTGTTTTTCTTTGCCATGAAACCCATAACGTCAACGAATTTGTCTTTTTCATTCACCGCGATCATTGCATTTTGTGGAATGAATTTTTCAACGCTAACAGGATATTCACTTACGCGACTGAGTTCAACGTCATACATTAAAATGCTATATTCAAAAACTTCAGGACCTCTTCTGCCGCGCTTATCGCTTTGAGGTTTAAGTTTTGCAAGCATTAAGATGTCTAGATTGTCCATCACAACAAATTGAACGATATTAAATTCACGATCAACTAAAGGAAGTTTGATGGTTTTATTCAATATTTCATTCAAATCGGCATCGTAAAATTTTAAGAAATAAGGTTCTTCATTGTATTTTTGGAAAGGACGATAGTAATTCACAAAAATATTTTTCTTGTTTTCTGTCAAACGTACGTCAAAGTTAACCACAATGTTTTGATTGGTTAAGCGACCAATTGGTTTGCTTTCTCCAATGATTTTCCCCGCTTTATTGACGTGTTGTGCGTACAATGTTTTTTGTTTGATGGACTCATTTGTTACAGTTGTGAACATAATGAGTTTTTCATTGAGGTAGAACATTTCCTTAAATTCTGCCTGAACACCACCAACAGAAGGGAGGATGAGACGGTTTGAGCTCTCTTTTACGAGGTTGTCTGAATTCCAAAATTCCAGCCAGATGCTATTATCATAATCTGTTTTGAGGACATAAAAACCGGTTTTGTCTGCACCAATCATTTTTTGATATGTTTCTCCATTCTCCAGCTTTATTTTTTGATCAACGCCAAAATCGCAGTTTACAGTCTGAGCAGTAGTGACTGCAGACATGATAAAAAGTCCTAAAATAAAAGTTACTATACGTTTCATAATCTCAGTGGTTTATTTTCCAGTTAATGTGCTAAAATATCAATAATTTTTTAGAATCCGAATAGTGATTGGCTATGCATTTAAATTTTCTTGCGAAATTTATTTGCTAATTGTCCGCAAGCAGCGTCCACATCTGCACCTCGGCTTCTTCGTAATTTTACAATCAGATTTTTACTTTCCAGATATGCAATGAATTTTTGAGTGGGATTTTCACTGCTTTTTTCATAAGGAAGTCCTAAAACCGGATTGTATTCAATCAAATTAATTTTGCAAGGCGTGATTTTGGTAAACTCAGCAAGTTCCTTAACATCACTTTGTTTGTCATTAATTCCTTTAAGCAAAACATACTCATAGCTGATTCTGTGTTTTGTTTTCTCGTGGTAGTATTGCAAAGACTCTGCCAAATCAGCAAGCTTATGTTTGTTGTTTATTGGCATAATTTTTTTTCGAAGCTCATCATTGGCAGCGTGCAGCGATATAGAAAGCTTAATCTTTAAGCCGTCATCAGCCATTTGCTTAATTTTGTCAGAAAGTCCGCAAGTACTAAGCGTTATGCGCCTTGGGCTCATGCCAAGACCCATTTCAGATGTCATATGATGAACAGCTGTTCTGGTTGATTCGTAATTGTCAAGCGGTTCTCCCATGCCCATAATGACAACATTACTCAACCCATTACCGTAGGTTTCTTTTGATAGTTCGTTTAGTAAATACACTTGTAAGAAAATTTCACCGGCACTTAAGTTTCTTGAAAAGCCAAGACCTGCAGTTGCACAAAACTTACATCCCATACGGCAACCTACTTGG
This sequence comes from Bacteroidales bacterium, assembly GCA_963676165.1. Lineage (GTDB taxonomy): Bacteria > Bacteroidota > Bacteroidia > Bacteroidales > ML635J-15 > JAQIBY01. The sequence goes on from OY781043.1 coordinate 129,339, forward strand.
GTGGAGATGCATGCTGTAACTCGTTCTTGTGATGGGATAAGCACTCCCTCAATAAAGGCATTGTCGTTTAATTTGAACCCAGTTTTCACTGTGCCGTCTGAGCTGTGTTGTGTAGTGAGGATTGATAGTTGTGTTAAACTGAAATCCTCTTTAAGCTTTTCTCTCAGCGATTTTGAGAGGTTTGACATGTCATCAAAATCCTGCACAGCTTGTTGCCACAACCAATGAGAAATTTGTTTTTGACGAAACGCTTTTTCTCCACGGGATATAAGCCATGAACTAATTTGCTCAGAAGTTTGTTGTCTTAAATCAGGTTTTGACATTAACAAGAGTTTAAGTGTATCTGTGCACAAATTTAATGGATAAATATTAAATTTGACGCCATATTGAAAATCTATTAATTAAAATTTGTTATATGAAACGTTTATTGAGTTTTGTTCTTATCATTAGCTTGTCTCTTAGTGGTTTTAAAGCGATGGCTGATGAGGGAATGTGGTTGCTTTCTCTAATTGGAAAGAACTATGAGGAAATGAAAGAAAAGGGCTTGAAATTAAGTGCTGAAGATATTTACAGCATTAATCAAGCTTCGCTTAAAGATGCAATTGTTGGTTTAGGAAACGAAGGTTCTCCTTTCGGACACTTCTGTACTGGCGAAATTATCTCTGATCGGGGATTGATGTTGACAAACCACCATTGTGGATATGGTATGATTCAACAGCATTCAAGTGTTGAAAACGATTACCTTAAAGATGGTTTTTGGGCAATGTCAAAAGATCAGGAGTTGCCAAACGAAGGTATTACTGCATCTATTCTCGTTCGAATGGAAGATGTTACTGAAGAAATAACTTCTGAATTAACCGATGAGATGACTGAAGCAGATCGTGCTGCTAAAATCCGTGAGATTTCTTCAAAAATCACAGAAAATGCAGAAGAAGGAACTGACTATTCTGCTCAAGTAGCAAGTATGTTTGATAACAATCAATTTTTCCTTTTTGTTTACATCATTTATAAAGATGTGCGTTTAGTTGGTGCACCTCCAGAAGACATGGGTAAATTTGGTGGTGATACTGATAACTGGAGCTGGCCTCGCCATACTGCGGATTTCTCAATGTTCCGTATTTATACCGACGCTGATGGAAAACCTGCATCTTACAGTGAAGAGAATATTCCATTGAAACCAAAACATCACTTGCCTGTATCAATCAAAGGTATTGAAGAAGATGATTTTGCAATGGTAATGGGTTTCCCTGGTACTACAGATCGTTATATGACTTCTTATGGTCTTAAAGAAACAATGGATATCACAAACACATGGCGTTATAAAATTCGTACTGTAAAATTAGATGCCATGCGTGAAGACATGAATGCAGATCCCAAAATTAAACTTCAATACGCATCAAAATATGCACGTAGTGCAAACTATTGGAAATATTCTCATGAGCAAAACATTGCATTGAAACAACTCAATACAATGGGTCAGAAACAAGCACTTGAATCAAAATATCAAGCTTGGGCTGATAATCTACGCACAGAAAAATACCGTAATGTACTTTCTACCATTGAAACTGCATACAGTAGCCGCAGTGAAGATGCATATGCTCGTCAATTCTTATTGGAAGCTTTATTGACTGGAGCTGACCTACCATTGTTTGCAATTCAAACCTCTGGACTTTTTGAAAAACTGACAGAAAAAGATTTGTCTGATGATGATAAGGCAATGATTGTTGAGCGCTTGAAAGGTTTAGCAAAAGATTTTTATAAAGATTATAATGCAGGTACTGAGCAAAAAATGCTTGCTGCACTTTACAATTATTTTGGTGAGCATGTGGATGCTAAATATCATCCAGAAGTTTATGCTGCAGTCAATAAAAAATGCAAAGGTGACTTTGATAAATGGGCTGAGAGCTTGATCGCTAAAGAAAAAACTTTCTTTGCAACTGAAGAAAGCATGATGGAATTCCTTGAAAAACCAAATGCAAAGAAAATTTTGAAAGACCCTATGTACCAGATGGGTTCTTCTGTTTACAGTAAGTTCCGTGAAGTTTCTGCTTCTATGAGTCAATCATCAGAAGGTTTAGAGCGCGCACGTCGTTTATTTGTTGAAGGGCTAATGACAATTGGAAACGATGAAATTTGGTACCCAGATGCAAACTCAACTATCCGTTTGACTTATGGTAAAGTTGGTGGATATGTACCACGTGATGCTGTTTATTATAAGTATTTTACAACTATGGATGGAATCTTAGAAAAAGCTGATCCTAATGATATGGAATTCAATATTCCTGCTCGTTTGCAGAAACTTGCTGAAGCTAAAGATTATGGTCGTTATGCTGACAAAAATGGAGAATTACCTGTATGTTTCCTTACAGATAATGACATTACCGGTGGTAACTCTGGTTCTCCTGTTATCAATGCAAATGGTGAATTAATCGGAACTGCTTTTGATGGAAACGGTGAAGCGATGAGTGGTGATATTGAGTTTGAAGATAACTTGCAACGTTGTATCAACCTTGATGTACGTTACACTTTGTGGATTATTGAAAAATTTGCTGGTGCTACCAACCTAATTGAAGAAATGACAATTGTTGAATAGTACAGTTTAACGAATAGCAAAAGAGCGGATTCGTTAGAATCCGCTCTTTTTTTTATGTGATTGATAAGTTGTCTATTTATCATGATACCCTCGAATGATACCACGTTTAGAATTTTTTACAAAGAGAATAATTTCATCACGCTCTTTTGTTGCTGCCATTTCAGCTTCAATGTATTCAATTGCTTGACTTCGATTCATTCCATTGTGGAATAAGTTTTTGTAAATTTCTTGAATTTCATTAATTTTTTCGTTCGTAAATTCACGACGACGAAGTCCTATTGAATTTGTTCCTGTATATGTCAACGGTTCTCTTCCTGCTTTAGAATATGGAGGAACATCTTTACCAACTTTTGAACCACCTTGAAGCATTGTATGAGCTCCTATATGAACAAATTGATGCACCAAAGAAGCTGCGCTAATAATTGCAAAATCATCCACAACAACTTCACCTGCTAGCGTTGCCCCATTTACAAGAATGACATTATTACCAACAACGCAATCATGAGCAATATGAACATATGCCATCATAAGGCAATTTGAACCAATGACAGTTTTTCCTTTTGCTGCAGTTCCACGATTAATGGTGACACACTCTCTGATTGTATTGTTGTCGCCAATTTCAACATATGTTTCTTCTCCTTGGAACTTGAGATCTTGCGGGATGGCTCCAATGACAGCTCCAGGAAAGATTTTGCAGTTTTTCCCAATTGTTACGTTTTCCATGATGGTAACATTTGGTCCAATCCAACTACCTTCACCAATTACAACATTTTTGCTAATGGTTACAAATGGTTCGATAACTACATTTGATGCAATTTTTGCATCAGGATGAACATATGATAATGGCTGATTCATGCTATTTGGTTTTAACAATTTGTGCGGTTAATTCTGCTTCACAGGCAACTTTATTTCCAACAAAAGCTTCTGCTGTCATTACTGCAATGCCTCTTCTGATCGGCTCAGTAAGGGTTAGCTTCATGATTAAAGTGTCACCAGGAACAACTTGTTTTCTAAATTTCACCTTGTCAATTTTCAAGAAGAAAGTGAGGTAGTTTTCAGGATTTTCTACTGTGCCAAGGACTAAAATGCCTCCAACCTGTGCCATAGCTTCAACTTGAAGAACTCCTGGCATAACTGGTTCGTCAGGGAAATGACCGACAAAGAAAGGTTCGTCCAAAGTAATATTTTTTACTCCCACAACCTCAGTGTCTGTAAGACTTATAATTTTGTCAACAAATAAGAAAGGAGAGCGGTGTGGTAAACGTTTTTTAATTTCATTGGTGTCAAACAAAGGTTCTGCATCAGGGTCGTATGCTGGAACATTTGGTTTCTTAAGTTCCTGTTGGATGTGTTTACGAAGTGTTTTTGCAAATTCAGTATTTGCATAATGACCAGGACGTTTACCAATAATGTTTCCTTTAATGCGATAACCTACTAAGGCAAGGTCGCCAATCATGTCAATGAGTTTATGACGAGCAGGTTCGTTGTTAAATTTAAGATCAATTGTATTTAATACACCTTGTGTTTTTACTTCAATGTCAGGTTTGTTGAATAAAACTTTAATGCGGTCAAATTCTTCTTTTGTATATGCTTTGTCAACCATAACAATCGCATTGTCAAGGTCTCCTCCTTTAATCAATCCAGCTTTAAAAAGTGGTTCTAGCTCACTGAGAAAAGCAAAGGTGCGGCATGGTGCAAATTCTTCTACAAATTCAGACATGTCATTTAAGCTTGCGAACTGGTTAACAAGCTGTGTTGATTTGTAATCAACCAAAACATTCAAAGTGAATTTTTCATCAGGATAAAGTGTAATTTGAATGTTTTTCTCCTCTATATTTAATTCGTGCTTTTCTTTAAATTCAAATTCAAAACGATCTTCTTCTTGTTCTGAAATCCCAGCTTCAAGAATGTTTTGAACCCAGTGTTTTGCACTTCCGTCAAGAATTGGAACTTCTGGTCCGTCAAGTTCAAAAAGCAGATTGTCCAAACCTAAACCGTATGTAGCTGATAGCAGATGCTCAATAGTGCTTACACTTGCATCTCCTTTTGCAATGGTTGTCCCTCTTGACGTATCAATGACATTGTTTGCAACGGCATCAATCACAGGTTGATTTTCGAGATCAATACGTTTGAATTTGTACCAATGATTAACAGGTGCCGGTTGAATGGTTAATGTTACTTTACTTCCCGTGTGTAATCCAACTCCAGATAAACTTATCGGCTTTGAAATAGTTCTTTGTTTTTCGCTCATGATTTTGGTGTCAACGCTATAATTCCGGTGGCAAAAATAACATTAACAATCAATTAAAAAAAGAAGAATCGTTAAAATGCAGTAGGTCAGTGTGTTATTTTTGATTTTCTTCAATCTTTTTTATGGCTTTTTTAAGATTTCGAATGTCTTCTTGCAGTTGAGGTAAACGTTTTTGCATAACAAAACTACGTTTATATTCCATAAATGGGATAGCCGGACTTCCTAAAAGTTTTTCTCCTGATTTGATATTCCCACCTATACCAGCTTGAGCTCCTAGAATTACTTGATCCCCGATTGTTATGTGTCCTGCTATGCCCACTTGGCCACCAAACATACAATGTTCCCCAATTTGTGTCGAACCACTGATGCCTGTTTGTGCTGCAGATACCGTGTTTTTGCCAATGACAACATTATGTCCTACCTGAATTAGATTGTCGAGTTTAACACCTTCTTTGATTATAGTTGAACCCATTGTTGCTCTGTCAATACAGGTGTTTGCACCTATTTCAACATTTTCCTCAATAATTACATTCCCTATTTGTTGGATTTTGTTGTAATTTCCATCACTATCAGGTGCAAAACCAAATCCGTCAGAACCAATAACAGCGCCAGCATGTATGATGCAATTTGCTTTGATTTCACAAGCATGATATATTTTAACACCTGCATAGATCGTTACATTATCTCCAATTGTTACATTATCTCCAATGTATACATTGGGATAAATTTTGACTTGATTGCCAATTTCAGCATTCTCTCCAATGTATGCAAATGCGCCAACGTAAGCAGCTTTTCCTACTTTCGCTGTTTTGCTAATATATGATGGTGTTTCTATTCCTTGTTTATCTGATGCATTTTTATTGACAATTTCTAAGAGCTTTGCAAATGCCTCATATGCATTTTCCACGCGAATGAGTGTGGCAGAAACCTCCTTTTCAGGAACAAAATCCTTGTTGACAAGAACAATGCTGCTTTGCGTTTCGTAGATATAGTGTGTGTATTTGGGATTAGCCAAAAACGATAATGCCCCAGGTTGACCTGCTTCAATTTTTGCAATATCCTTAACTTTTACCTTTGGATCTCCATCAACTTCACCATTTAAGAATTTTGCGATTTGTTTAGCTGAAAATTTCATTGGCTCGTTATTTTATCAAATGTTTTTCAATTTCTTTTGGATAGCAAATATAATACTTAATTACATCGTGATTCAATGCAGCCGGAGATAACATGTCAGAAGCATGAGCAATATCTGTTAATTGACCACCTTTTAAAATGTTAATCTTCTCATTCATATCACTGTAGGTTGTGTTGCTTATTTTCCCGCTAAACACAAAATATCGCAACTCATCATCATTCAGTTTGTATCGATTTTTAACTGCAACTTTTACTTTTTCAATTTCTTCTTCATTTATCGCTTCCTTTTCAAGTCGAATTCTGTATAATTTTCTGTTCATTAAACTGTTGGCTAGAAAAGATAGGATTTTGTCAGGATGGTTTTCCCATTCTTTTATGGAAGCCATAATGTCGCTATCATCAAGAATAGAAAAATGCTGTAAAATTTCGTCGGTATTGCCATCCTCATGTTCGAGAAACCACAGAAGTGCATTGCTAGCACTTAGGTTGTCTCCTTGTTGTATTATGTCTTTTGCACGCTGAAGAATTGTTTCTAACATTTTTTCAGCAGCTAGAACTGTTTTGTGAAGGTATACCTGCCAATACATTAAACGTCTGGCAATGAGGAATTTTTCTATGCTATATATGCCCTTTGCTTCAACCACTAGCTGATCATCTACCACATTGAGCATTTTAATTATGCGTTCCGATCCAATGACTCCTTCAGATACACCGGTAAAGAAACTATCTCTACGTAAATAATCTAGTCTGTCCATATCCAGTTGGCTGGAAACTAATTGGTGTAAGAATTTTTTATGGTATTCGTTTTTGAAAATCTGAATAGCGATGCTTAATTTTCCATGAAACTCATCGTTAAGTCTTTCCATGTAAAGCAGAGAAAGAGTTTCATGATCCCATTTTGTTACAATGTCTTTTTCTAGTGTGTGTGAAAAGGGACCATGTCCAATGTCATGTAACAAAATGGCAATGCTTACTGCTTCAGATTCTTCATGAGTAATTTCATGACCTTTTTGCCGTATAACATCAATGGCCGTGCTCATAAGATGCATCGCTCCAATTGCATGATGAAATCGAGTGTGAATGGCACCTGGATAAACCAATGAAGTTAAACCCAATTGTGCAATTCGCCTTAAACGTTGAAAATATCTATGTTCCATTAAATCAAAGCAAATGGAGTGATTTATACGGATAAATCCATGCACGGGGTCGTTGATGATTTTCTTTTTGTTTGCTTTTGACATAGTCTTATAATGAACAGTAACAAAACTACAAAAATTAAGCAGCAATTAAAAGCCCATTCGCTATGTTGCAGATAAATCTTGATAGAAGGTGGTTTTATGCCTAACATTCGTTACGTATAAATGAAGCTCATGTAGCGTTTTATCTTGGATATTTTTATTATTTTGTCAAACTGTTAAAAACCAAATTGGCACAAATATTGTCAGACACTAACTGAAAATTCAAGATTATGAAGAAAATAATATCCGCAATTGCTTTTGTGTGCTTTGTTTTGAGTAGTTTTTCACTGTTTGCCCAAACTGAGGAAGAGCTGGAAGCTATGCGTCAAGATTTTGAGAATTATAAAAAGCAAGAAGAAGAAAACTTTAGAAAATATGTCGAAGAGCAAGATAAAGCTTTTGCCGAGTTTCTGAAGCGAGATTGGGAAAAGTTTGAATTGTTTAAAGGCAATGAGTTAGGACGAGTGCCTGGTCCAGATAAAATTCCTGAATACAAACCAAATATGAATGTTAGTGTTGACAAACCAATACCAACACTAGAAAGTCGAGATGATGATACTCCAACTGTTTCAGAAAAGCCTCCATTTGTTATGGAGCAGAAACCATTGACAGCAAAACTGCCTGTAAATGTTGTGATTAAACCTGATGTAAAGCGCAAAACAGCTGTGTTTGACTATTATGGAAAAGAAATTAGCTTATTATATGATCCGGAATTACACCAAAACCCAGGAACAGAAAATGGTCCAAATGTAATTTCTGCATATTTTGACGCCTTAAGTAAAGCGGATTATTTTTATTTAATTGAAAATTTGTTTCAGACCCAGCGAAAACTCAATCTTAATGATTGGGGGTATTTACTGCTGGTTGAAAATCTTTCTGAGAAGGTGTGTGTAACCGAAAAAGAACAAGTTTTATTTCAATGGTTTATATTGCTAAAGTCTGGATATAAAACGAAGTTAGCATATTACAATGATGATATTTCTTTGCTTATTCCAACCGAATCTGCTTTGTACGGTCTACCATATTTGCGAATAGATGGAGAGCAATATTATGTGTTAAATAAGAACATGAAACACATTCATACATACAATAAAGATTATCCGGTGGCAGACCGAACATTCGACATCCACATGTCACAAACTCCAAATTTGCCGTTGAAACTTGCATTTAGAGAGTTTCAGATTGATGGTCAAAACGTTAAGATTGCCTATAATGCAAACATGAAAGCTTATTATAATGCATTTCCTCAATCTGAAATTGCAGTATTTTTCCATTCTGCAATGTCTCCAATTACTCGTGAGTCTTTATTGAATTATTTTGAAAAGGCCGTAGCTGGTAAAAATGAGGTTGAAACAGTAAATATTATTCTAAATTTTGTTCAAACACAATTTGATTACAAAACAGATCAAGAGCAATTTGGTGTAGAGAAATTCTTCTTCCCTGATGAATTGTTTATGTATGAGGCTGCTGATTGTGAAGATCGCTCCGTCTTGTTTTCCTATTTAGTTTCTGAACTTACCGGATTGCAAGTTGTCGGTTTAGATTATCCAGGGCATATTGCAACAGCCGTGAACTTCACAGGTTTAGTAAAAGGTCGTTTTGTGGAATATGAAGGGAAACGTTTTACCATTTGTGATCCAACATTTATTGGTGCTCCTGTCGGTGCTTGTATGCCTCAATATGAAAAAGCACAAGCTGTCATTGTTCCGCTAAACAAAACAAAAACCATAGAAGAATTAGCTGAACCTTTATGGGCAGATATTTATGAGCATGGTGGCTTTATGAATAATGTTGATCAGATTGCTAGCCAAGATAAAAATGGAAACATCTATTTGACGGGTTCCTTCAATAAAAAGCTTTCTATTCAAGGGAAACAATTAACGACACATAAGGCCCGTAGCGGGTTTCTTGCGTCGTATTCTTCAGAAGGCAAGTTAAATTGGTTGCTAAAACTTGATCAGGAGGATTATGTGAGTCCTGAAAATATTTTGATTTCCGATAACCAAATTTTTGTTTCTGGAAGAGTTGAAAAGACCGATGTTTCACAACACTTTATTGGAAGTTTTAACTTAAATCAGAAAGAAAACTGGTTTGCACTGCTAGATAATAAAAGTGAGGCAAGAGAGACTTCGGGTTATCTTGGTTATTATCTTTCCAATACAGGAGAACTCATTTCTGAAGAACAAGTGAATGACATGAGTGTCAATGAATCCGAAGCTATGGCAGTTTTATCAGATGGTAGTATTCATTTGAATGCATATATGCCTGTTCCAGTTTATTTGGCACGTATTGAGAAATTGACTCCGGTTGAAATGGCAAAACTCTGGAAAAGACGTAGCATGGAGTATGAAAGAAAAGATTATCATAAGTCAGTATCTGGAGTGCTCGCATTCTTTAATACGCTTGAGTCTCACCGCTTGGTAGTTGGTGGAAAAGAAATAACTGCCACATTAAATGCTCTGAATCCAAATTTTATGGTGCAAAATCCTGATTTGCATGAGAATTTAAAGCAGATTTCAAAAATTGGATTGGATCGAGGTTTAATGACAATTCACACGAAAAATCAAGTAAGTATCCGAATTGGGGATGTCCTGATTCATAACGGTGCAAAATTTCGTTTACATAATTATCAAACAGGAAATCTGAAACTCATAGTTGTTGAGGGTGTTGAATTTAAATCTGTGTTTCGGAAATTTGATGTCAATTATTTTAAAATTTTCCGTGCTAACGGTGACTTACTTGTTGATTATAGTAAAAAGCATGATCAGCGCATTTTGTCCATTTCACCTGATTTTGTAAATTAGACCAAAGAATTATTGAATTAAACTATTATAAGCAAAGGAATATTGATATTTTTACAAACCAGAAACTAATGACTATGAAACAATTTACTAAATATTTTGTATTTTTTCTTGTTATACTAATTGGTGCAAGTTCCTGTTCGCATAAGCGGTACACTAAGAAAGCTGCTGAATTCGAAAAGCAAGGAATGTATGAAGAGTCTGCTGATTTTTACTATCAAGCATTGGTTGCAAAGCGTACACATGTTGAAGCTCAGCTTGGCTTAAAACGTACTGGACAGCGTGTGATTGACAAAATCTACGGGAATTTTATGACTTCTTACAATCAAGGAAATAATAAAGAAGCGGTTTATTATTATCTTGAAGCTGAAGAGTATGAGGCAAAACTGAAGCAAATGGATATTGATTTGGTGGTTCCTCCTCATTATGCTGAGTATTACAGTGAGGTTAAAGGGACATACTTAGATGATCAGTATTTTGAAGGAGTGAAAAAACTCAACAATGAAGACTTTGAAAGTGCTGAAAAAATATTCTCGGAAATTGTGAATATTGATGCGGGCTACAAGGACAGTAAAGAGAAATTGAACATATCAATTTATGAGCCAAAGTATAGACAAGCAGTTGCTTACATGGGTGAGAAAAAGTATCGTAGTGCATATTATCTTTTTGATGAGATTATTCGAAATTATGGTAGCTATAAAGAAAGTACTGATTTGAAAAATGAATCTCAAAATGCAGCAACTATTCGTGTTGCAATTGAAGATATAACGAATCACTCAAATAAATCTGAATTAAGTAGCCAAATCAAGAGTAAAATTATCTCAGGTTTGAATCAATCCAATGACCCTTTCTTGAAAGTTGTTGAATACACAAAGAATTTAGGTTCATTTTCTGCAGAATCTCGTACCAAAGTTGCTAAACCTGATGCAATTGTTAGGGGAACAATACACAGTTATACATTTGATTTAGGTAGATTACAGCGTACTCCTCAAAGAGGTTATCTTGAAGTAAAAACTACTTATAAAGATAGTGAAGGTAAATCTCATACCAAGACAGAATATAAGAAAGTGGAGTATGAAGAGTTCCAGATGCATCGTTCTGTGAATATTAAATTTGACATTAGCATGGTAGATACTCGAACCAATGAGATTATGTTAACAAAGAGTTTTAATCTTAGTAACAAAGATGAAATTCACTATGCCAATTATGATGGTAAAAAGCAAGATCTTGTTCCTGGATATTGGAAAAACAAATCCACTGATTCAGATGAAGATGTTGTTCGTACTAATCGTTCACAAAGAAGAGCGTTGCAAGAATTGTTGGGTGCAAGATCTAAGATTAAAACACTCGATGCTTTGTCAAGTGAATTGTTAGATGAAGTTTCTAGTCAAACTGTTGATCGAATTGTTGAATATAATCCAGAATAGATGCGACGATATATACTCATATTACTAAGTATAAGCCTTTTTGCGCTTGGAGGTTGTAGCACGCTAAGCAAAACCCGAAAATCAACTGAGCCAAAACCTGAGTGGGTTGACAATAGACCTACGGCAGGAATGTACTACATTGGAATTGGTTCTGCACGTACCGCTGGTTTAGCACCAGATGCGTTTAAAGAAAATGCGCGCAATTCTGCGTTAAATGCTTTGTCATCAGAAATTTCGGTGAATATTTCATCAAGTTCTGTGATAAATACAATAGAAACAGATTATCAGTTAAGTGAAACATATACTCGTCAAATTAAATCAAGTTCAGATCAAAATATTGAAGGATATGAAGTGGTAGATACCTGGGATGGAGGTGAGACTTATTGGGTTTATTGTCGTTTATCAAAAGCACAGTATCAAGCACAAAAAGCAGAGAAGAAAAATGCCGCATTACAACAAGCGAAAACAAAGTACTTGCAAGCAATTGAATTGAAGAATTCTGGTAAGCAGTACGATGCTATTAGCTCATATCTTGATGGTTTTGCCGATTTGTCTGAATATTTAGCGGAACCAACTGATATCATGATTGAGGAAAAGACAGTTGACTTGGGTACAACTATTTACAGAGAATTGATACAGAGCTTCAATGAAATTAAATTTTCTTCCAAAGAAAATCCAGTTTATATCACTAGCGGCATGAGTATTGACCTTAAGTATATGGAAGTCCGTCTGACCAACTCAGCGGGTAAGCCAGTAATTAACATGCCTGTGCTTTTAAGTTTTACAGGAGCAGGTTTGTTGGAGAACCGTTTAACCTCAGATCAAAATGGAGTTGTGCATATTCCTATCAATAAAATTACCAGTAAAAACCAGACTGAGACACTAACTGTTGAGCTTGATATGCTAACATTAAGTCGTTTGACTAAGGATATTTTTATTCGTACTGTCATTCGTAAAGTGCCAGCTCCAACTTACAAACTGATGTTTAATGTGCAATCCCCAACAATCTTTTTGGAGTCTGCAGAGCGTAAGTTTGGTAAAACTACCAATGATCAAGATCTGAAAGATGCAATGTTTCAAGCAATGGCAAAAAACAATATGCGTGTTGCAAGTTCAGCATCAAATGCAGATTTTATTGTCCGTATAGAAAGTGATACACGAAACACAGAAACAAGTGCATATCAGCAATCTGTTGGTTTGCGATACACCGTAACTGTTTTAGATAAACAAAAACGCATAGTGTATAGTAAGCAAGAAAATGATATTATGGGATTTGGTGATACGCTTGAAGCTGCCAGCCAAGAAGCAATTCGTGAAGGTATAAATAAAATGAAACGGAAAACAGCTAATTCTGTTTTTGAATCTCTCTTTAAATAATTAGAAATGTCTGTACTAGTTAGTTTTGCGATGTTCCCTACCGATAAGGGAGTCAGTGTGAGTCCTTATGTAAGTCGAATTTTGAAAATGATTAGAGAAAGTGGTTACGAGTATAAATTAAGTGCCATGGGAACTATCTTTGAAACAGAGGACATGTCTTCAGCATTATCTGTGCTTGATAAAGCCTATGCAGAACTTGCAAACGATTGTGATAGAGTATATTCCGTTGTGAATTTTGATATTCAAAAGAATAAACCCATCGGGCGGATTAACGGAAAAATACAGTCCATTGAAAATAAAATTGGGCCGGTGTCTCATTAACAGTGCAGTATCGATTGAGAATTTGCTTGTTGATGGAGTTTGTTTTGTTTCTTGCCTTGAACACATAATTAAAAAGTGATTTCAAAATTTCTATATCAGCTCCTCCGAAATAGAATTGTAACAATCTGAAATTTTATAAGTTATTAACAAATTAATTGTTTATAAGATTTGTTGATATCAATAATTCATTGTATTTTTGCAGTCCGTTTGGTCAGCGGTGCTTGTAAATGGTTGAATATTAATAAAAAAGAGAACATTGTGGATACTTTAAGTTACAAAACAAAGTCAGAAAACAAGGATACTGTTCAAAAAGAATGGTTCGTTGTTGATGCGACCGATGAAATTTTGGGACGTCTTGCATCAAAGATTGCAATAGTCCTACGCGGTAAGCATAAACCGGGGTTTACTCCCCATGTTGATTGTGGCGATAATATTATCGTTATCAATGCAGAAAAAATTCGTTTAACCGGAAAGAAAATGACAGACAAAGTTTATGTTCGTCATACAGGATATCCGGGAGGACAGCGCACAACTACACCTGAGGAGTTGTTAACAAAACAACCACATAGAGTTGTAGAGATGGCCGTTAAAGGAATGCTCCCAAATAATCGCTTAAGCAGAAAGATCATGAAGAATCTTTATGTTTATGTTGGTGGAGAACATGACCAAGCAGCGCAAAAACCAAAAAATCTTGATTTAAATACTATTAAGTAAAACTTATGGATACAATTATCACAGTAGGACGTAGAAAAGCCGCTGTCGCCAGAGTATATCTGAGTGAGGGTAAAGGTAATATTACCATTAATAATCGTAAGTTTGAAGAATACTTCACAGTGAAATCAATGCAGAAAGTTGTTTTGAAATCATTTGAGGTAACTGAAAACATGGGTAAATATGATATCAACGCAACAATTGATGGTGGAGGTATCAGCGGACAAGCAGATGCATTATCATTGGGTATTGCACGTGCACTTGTTGAATTAGATGCTGAAAACCGTGCTTTGTTGAAACCTCACGGATTGTTGACCCGTGACCCACGAGTTATTGAACGTAAAAAACCTGGACAGAAAAAGGCTCGTAAGAAATTTCAATTTAGTAAACGTTAATCTTGCTGCTTAGCAAAAAGATTTGTTTAGTATCTAAATTATCAGGACTCCCTTGGGCTACCTGATGGTTGAGAAAACAGAATGTAAACAAAAAAATTAAATTATGCCAAGAACAAATTTCAATGAATTATTAGAAGCAGGTGTTCACTTTGGTCACCTGAAACGCAAATGGAATCCAAATATGGCTCCTTACATTTTCATGGAGCGCAACGGTATCCACATATTAGACCTACACAAAACTGTTGCAAAAATTGATGAAGCAGCAAATGCTATTCAGCAAATTGCAAAGTCAGGTCGTAAAATTCTCTTCGTAGCAACCAAAAAACAAGCAAAAGAAATTGTTGCGGAACGTGTGAAAGCTGTAGGTATGCCATATATTACTGAGCGTTGGGCTGGTGGAATGTTAACTAACTTCCCTACCATTCGTCGTGCAGTAAAACGTATGAATTCCATTGATAAAATGTTGTCTGATGGTACATTAGCCAACCTTTCAAAACGTGAACGTTTACAAATTGAACGTCAACGTGCAAAACTTGAGAAAACTTTAGGTAGTATTGCTGACTTAAACAGATTACCTTCAGCAATTTTTGTCGTTGATGTAAGCAAAGAATATATTGCTGTTCGTGAAGCTCAAAAATTAGGAATCCCTGTGTTCGGTATTGTTGATACCAATTCAAATCCTGTTGGTGTTGATTTCCCAATTCCAGCAAATGATGATGCTTCAAAATCCATTGACCTCGTTGTAAAAATTATGTGCGACGCAATTAAAGAAGGTATGGATGAACGTAATGCTGAAAAAGAAGTAGCAGCCAAACAAGAAAAAGCTGAAAAGTCAAAAAAATCTGCTGCTAAAGAAGAAAAACCGGCTGAAAAAGAAATCGTTGAAGACAGTAAAGAATCTTAATATTAACTTGAAAAAACACTATAAAAATGGCTAAAATATCAGCTGCAGAAGTAAGTAAACTTCGTAAATTGACTGGTGCTGGAATGATGGACTGTAAAAAAGCCCTCGTTGAAGCAGACGGCGATTTTGATAAAGCTCAAGAAATTATTCGTGAACGTGGACAAGCAATTGCTAACAAACGTTCTGATCGTGAAGCTACCGAAGGTGCTGTTATCGCAAAAACTACTGAAGACCATAAAACAGGTATTGTTGTATGTCTTAACTGCGAAACTGACTTCGTTGCTAAAAATGAAGACTTCGTTGCTTTTGCTCATAAAATTGCAGATATCGCACTCGAGAAAAACCCAGCTAACCTTGAAGAATTAAAAAACCTTGAGGTTGAAGGTGGTACTATGGAAGAAATGATTACTCGTCAATCTGGTGTAACTGGAGAGAAAGTAGAAATTGGTTACTTCGATAAGTTAGAAGCTGCATATGTTGATTGTTATATCCACATGGGTAACAAAATTGGTACTATCGTAGCTACAAATAAAATTGCTGAATCAGAAGTTGTTCGCAACGTTGCAATGCAAGTGGCTGCTATGAATCCAGTTGCTGTTGACGAAAGTCGCGTACCACAAGATGTCAAAGATAAGGAATTTGAAATCGGACGTCAGCAAGCAATGAACGAAGGTAAACCAGAAGCAATTCTTGATAAAATTGCTACAGGTAAAGTCAATAAATGGATGAAAGAAAACACTTTATTGAACCAAGCTTTTGTTCGTGATAACAAAGTGACAGTTCAACAGTACCTCCAACAAGACGACAAAGAATTAACGGTTGTTGATTTCAAACGTTGGTCATTGGCTGAATAGTTTCAAAAAATCGAAATATTTCTAAAAGAGAGCTTGTAACAGGCTCTCTTTTTTTATCTTTATAGTCAAAATTGAAAACATGAAGTATCAACGAATATTATTGAAACTCTCAGGTGAATCTTTAATGGGAGAACAAGAGTCTGGTATTAGCAATGAAAGATTATCCCAATATGTTGAGGATATCGCTGGCTTGCAAAGTGAAAATGTGCAAATCAGTATTATCATTGGTGGTGGAAATATTTTTCGTGGTTTAGCTGGTGTAAGCGAAGGTTTTGATCGCACAACAGGAGATCAGATGGGAATGCTTGCTACCACGATAAATTCTCTTGCTTTGCGTTCCGCTTTAAGTCAGGCAGGTAAGAAAGCAAAATTGTTTACCGCATTCGATATGCCGGCTATTGGTGAACGATTCCATGCCAAAAATGTCATACAAGCAATGGAAGATGGTTACATTACAATATTAGCAGGTGGTACAGGCAATCCTTATTTCTCAACTGACACTGCATCTGCGCTTAGAGCATTGGAGATTCAAGCGGATGTATTTCTAAAAGGAACTCGTGTTGACGGTGTGTATTCCAGCGATCCAGAAAAAGATCCTGAGGCAGTAAAATACGAAACCTTAACATTTACAGAAGCATGGGAGAAAAAATTAAAAATAATGGACTTGACAGCATTTACACTCTGTCAGGAGAATAATTTACCAGTCCTCGTGTTTGATATGAATAAAAAAGGAAATTTAATATCTGTAATTTCCGATCAAAAAGTTGGTACATTAATACAGAATGATATAAATTAGCAGGATAAAATTCAAAGTTATGGAAGACGAAGCTAAATTAGTTCTTGAAACGACAAAAGAAGGAATGGTCGGAGCGATCAAACACCTTGAAAAAGAATATGTGCAAATTCGTGCTGGTAAGGCTGATGTCCGTGTATTTGACGAAGTTATGGTCGATTACTACGGTACAATGACTCCTTTACCACAAGCTTCAAACGTTTCAGCGCCTGATGCAAAAACCATTATGATTCAGCCTTGGGATAAATCATTGATCCCAATTATTGAGAAAGCAATAATGGCGGCGAATATTGGTTTCACACCAGCAAATAACGGCGAAATTATTCGTATTACTATTCCACCGTTGACAGAGGAACGTCGTCGTGAATTGGTAAAACGATCAAAAGAAGTTGCTGAAAATGCAAAAGTTAGTATTCGAGGACAACGTCGTTCCGCTAACGATGAATTGAAGAAAATGCAAAAAGATGGTTTGTCCGAAGATACTTCAAAAGATTATCAGGATGAAGTACAAAAGCTTCATGATACGTACATTAAAGAAGTTGATGAGATGGCAAAATTCAAAGAAGAAGATATTATGACAATTTAATTCTAAGGTATTACTCTAGGAAAAGAAGCTCTGTTTTTTACAGGGCTTTTTTGTTAGAATCTGTAATAAATTCCTCCACCTGCTGAAAACCCTTTGAAACGACTTTTGACTTCAGTTTCCGCTTTAAACATACTTGTAATGTCATATACGTAAGCGGGTTCAGCAAAAATACTAAACTTACTATTCAGTCGATATGAAATGTCAGCACTGATTTCCCATCGTAAACCTGGTCTTCTAAAATCACTCCTTTCAATGGTTGAAATCTTGTTGTCTGAACTCATGACAAGCTTGCTGTTAACACCCGAAATAATTTGTAAGACTGGTCCGGTTTTTAAGTTTAAAGCAAATCTTTCATTTTCAAAATGGGTACCAAGTAAAACAGGCACTTCAACGAAAGAATAGGTGTTGTTGTATCTGTGGGTTCTGTATTCAATCAGTGTGTCTGATTCGTATGGCCAGTCATATTCCAGATACGGAAGATGTGGAGTTGTATCATGAATAATCAGATGAGCAGTTGTGTGATCAAAGGTGTTGTTTAGGTTTGCCAGGTATATTCCGGTTTGCGCCATAAAATTGTTCCTGACTACATTAAAACGTATCCCGAAACGATATGATAATTGACTAAAATTTCTTGAAATAGTTTGGGTTTCAATCGACTCCGTATTTAAATTAGAAAATTCTTGTTGGAACATTACTGTTCCAAAATAATAACCTTGTTCAACAAAGTTGATATCCTTGACAATTGGTTCTCCTTTGTAATTTAAACCTAGCGTGTCTGAACGATATGTAAAATTGTTAATTGATAAATTATTGAAAACGGAATTTATCGGAACAAGCTGACTCAACAATAGAGGCATATTGTGATTTTCTGATTTGTCTAAAAGCATTGAATTTTGACCTCTGGCTTCATTCAGAGTAATAATTGAAGGTCGAATAGTGACATACATTCGTCTCCTGCTTGTATTGTTTTCAGCTTGAATAAACTTATTTTGTGTGTATGTGAGTGATGTTGGGGTCTTTGATTTTTGATCTGGAATATTCATCAAAACAACTTTTTCCATCTGAATTAGCTCATCGTCTTGATACGCCTCCAGTTGCTGCAGCTGTTCAACTTGCAGTTGTTTTTCAGGTTCATATACCTCCTGATTTGGTATGTTGTTTACTACCACACCAGTTGTAACTCCAACAACGGCAAGGCTTGCATAATAGATGTTGAATTTTAGTGCCGAGAAATGAATGAATTGTTCCCACCAGAGTTTGCTTGCAATTTTATTCCAAACCGATTTAGCTGGTGAAATCGGGTGATTTACCAGCTTAGCTTTTGCAAGATGTTCAAGATGCATATTGTTTAATGCAGATTGCATATTTCCCCAAGACGTATCTGAGGGTTTGTGCTCAAATCCTGAAAATTCATCACGAAAAAGATCCTCTATGTGGTTTCGGTTTTTCATGAAACATTACTCTCTGGCATTTTACTTAATTCTTGCAATTTGTTCATTAATATTTTCCTTGCTCTGGAATACTGAGATTTTGAAGTCCCAACTTGTATTTCCAGCATATCTGCAATTTCACGATGCTTATAGCCTTCAATTGCGTAGAGGTTAAATACCAGTCGAAATCCCTCTGGTAGCTCATTGATGGCTTTTAAAAGCTCCTCTTTTGTAAAATCTTTTTCATCAAAACTCACATCTTTAATTTGAATCTCTTGAATTTCATCAAAGTTATCATTGATGTGTTTTTTGTATTTTCGGATATATCCAATGGCTGCATTTATTAAAATTCGCTTCATCCATCCTTCAAAAGAACCGTGTCCTTTGAATTGCTCAATATGTTTAAAAATATTAATAAAGGCTTCCTGCAACATATCCTCAGCCTCTGATCTGCAAGATGCATAACGCATAGCCATACCGAACAATATTGGCGAATAACGCTCGTAAAGCATTTTTTGCGCTTTTCTGTCCATCTTTTGGCACCCGCGAATTATGTCATCCAATTCTTGCATTCAGGACTAAATTACAGATAATTATTTAATATGATTGGTTGCATTGCATAACAAAAGAACAAATTTTCTATGATTTGTGCGAATCCTTTGCTAAATTTACTACCAAATCAACAAAAATTCTATGGATAAATTTGCTTGGGTGGATTTGCAATTGCAAGTTTTGGACTGTACACAATGTGTTTTGTCAGAGACACGTATAAATCCTGTTTTTGGTGGTGGTTCCGATACTGCAGATATTTTTATCATTGGAGAGGGGCCTGGTGCAGAGGAGGATAAACAGGGTTTGCCTTTTGTTGGTAAGTCAGGACAGTTGTTGGATAAGATATTGGAAGCTTGTAATTTTACACGTGAAGAGCATGTTTTTATTGGAAATATTGTGAAATGCAGACCTCCGGGGAATCGTGATCCTAAACCAGAAGAAAGGGAAAAATGCTTGCCATATTTAATGCAGCAAATCGAATTATTGGATCCTAAGATTATCATTATACTAGGTCGTGTGGCTTTGCAAGCGTTAGTTGATCCTAATGCTAGTATTACACGCATGAGAGGACATTGGATGGAATGGAATGGTCGATTGCTTATGCCAACGTATCATCCATCTGCATTGCTGAGAAATTCGGCGCTTAAAAAAGATGCATGGAAAGATTTTCAAAAGGTGTTTTTTAAATACCGTGAGATTGTGAACCCTGAGCATCAATCTCCATATATTAAATTGGACAATTCTACCTCTGAATAGGGATTTAGTTTATCTTCAGATAATAGGCAAGCAATACAGCCATTGCAATGAATAATACAGCAAGACTAATCCACTGAAAAATTTTATTCGCTTGCTTCTGATTTTTCTGAAGTTTCTTTATCTGTTTCTGTATTTTTATCTTCAATGACATATCTCGGACGCCTTCTTACATTTGAGCCTATGCGACTTATGTATTCACCAATAATTCCTAAAGACAATAATTGTACGCCTCCCAGGAACAGTACACTTAGAATCAACGATGTCCAACCCTGAACATAGGAATGTGCAATAAACCGTTGATAAAGTGCCCAAAGAATCAAAATAAAGCTAACGAAACTAACAATGATTCCTAAGAAAGTTGCAAATCGTAAGGGAAAATCGGAAAAGGAAGTAATGCCATCAATAGCAAAACGAATCATGCGTTTGTATGACCATGCTGAACGACCTTTATCTCTCCCCTGACGTTCATATAACACGTGAGTTTGTTTGAAACCTATCCATGCAACTTGCCCACGAATAAACCGATCTCTTTCAGGCATTTGTTTTAAAATTTCAACAACTTTTTTGCTGATCATGCGAAAATCACCGGTATCGAGAGGGATTTTTACATTCGTTATACGTGACAGCATACGGTAAAACATCCGGGCAGTGAATTTCTTTAAAAGAGATTCCCCTTTTCGTCTTTTTCTTTTACCATAAACAACATCAAACCCATTGTCCATGAGGGATGACATTTCAGCGATAATTTCTGGTGGATCTTGTAAGTCAGCATCCATAATAACCACTTTTTCCCCTTGGCAATAGTCTAAACCAGCACTAATGGCTGCTTGTTGTCCAAAATTTCTGCTAAGGTTAAGATACTTCACCTGCTGATGTTTCTCTGCTAAGGTGCAAATAACCTCCAAAGAGTTATCTTTGCTGCCATCGTTGATGAATAGTAACTCATATGAATTCGTTAAATTACGAAGTACTGAATTAAGTCGATGGTAACAATTTTCAATGTTCTCAGCTTCATTATAAACTGGAAGAATAACTGAAATGTCTATGTTTAATGGCTTAGTCATGGTTTTTATCTAAGACAAATATACAGATAATCTTTTATGAAACGAATTCAAGACCTATTTTGCGTGAGTTCAATCAAGATGTCTGTCCATGACTTAATGCCTTCTATTAGCTTGTGTCAACAGATTAGGATGCTAGCATAAAGCGGATACTGACTCCAAAGTCCACATTGGAATTCGGGAATGATGAAGAAACCTTTGGTTTGGTAATGATGTGATCGTAATAAATTCGGAGGTTAAAACGGTCACTTAAAACGTAATCGGCACTGGTTTTAATGGTAATCATATTGTTACCTGCAGTTGGCTGGTTTACACCTTCTTCAAGTTTACGTATGATGGTCAGATTATTCTTGATGGATAAATCAAGACGTAAATTAAGGTCAGACTTGAATGTACGCTTTCTTCCACCTTTCGCCCCAATGACAATCTCAACATCCTTAATACGATATCCACCACCAATGACATATTCGTCTGTGCGCATTTCAGTGAGCTGATTGTTGGCAAAACTCATATTCAAATTACGTGATTTCTTGAACTCAACTTTTGTGATTAATGAGTTTGTCCAGTTTAAATCGATACCAATGAAAGGAGAGAACTGCTCTGTAATTGATATGGATCCAATTTCAAATTGAGAATAATAGTTTCCGTTTGCATCCGTAATGTAATTGAAACCATCATCAGGATTCCACATATCAGATAATCGACTGTTGAAACCACCAACATTGTAAGTTGAACGATACACATGTGTGATATTTGCAGAGCGTAAATATTTTTTTAAGAATGGAATCTGTGACAATCCATCGTAAGTTATTCTCCAGTTAGGAAGAACGTTGGTAATGGATGGGAATGGATCAAGACTGATTGATTTTGCATCTTTCCCAGTATATGCTGCTAAGAATGATGGAATTAAAACATCTTGAGAGAGCTTGCCAAATCCGACAGGGAAACCATCTTCATCCACATTGGAAGCATCAAAACCAGGACGTTGTTGTGCTAACCTGACAGCAATGGTTTTACGAGCATCATTAAAGGCTGAGAATGCTGCTGATTCATAATTTCCGTCTTTCCCGATAGATTCAAAAGCTGTTCCCCAAGTGACAGTTGTCATTGAGAAGTTACCAGATATCATCTGACTATTTACTCTCCAATGTCCAGCTCCTGTTATCGAATTGTCTTCAGTCCAGTTGTAGTATTCGCTGATGTTTTCAGTGTAGGTTCTGTTAACGTTCAAGTCAATACGCATACGGCGAATTGGTTCCAATGATGCACGAGCTGTCCAAGTTTCATTTTGACTCATGGTATAAGGCTGGTTCAACATGGAATCTCTCGTTAACATGTTATTTGAACTTGCCCACGTTGCAAAATCTCTATCTTGCCATCCCATGACAAATGGTATAGTCGGAGCACGCATGCCCATATAGTTTGTCATACCAAGGATTTGTGATTCAGGTAAGAATCCTGGTAATTGAGTACCGTTTGTTCCAGAATAAGAGATGGAAATATTCTTTGTGCTCATTGCAATAGCAAGTGTATTGTCAAAGATTTTTTTCGCAATGCTTTCAGTCACTTCACGTGATCCTGTGATTTTTACATTGGCATTTTCTACATCCTCTTTTGGTGTAAAATAAACAGTTTTATCATTGATAATTTCCAATTCTCCTTCAATGACTTTGCCCTCGTTTGTAGAAACCTGAATAGTAACATCTTCAGTTTTAAGTTTGTGAACAAAGCGTTTTCGTTTGTCTTTACTTAACTTAACTTCGGTTTCTTCGTATTTAACAGATTCTTTTTTCGGACGTTTATTTCGTCTTGCACGTCCTTTGTATTTCTGATTTACTTCTTTCAGATATCCAACGCTGTTGTATAATGTCAACATATTAAATTGGGTACTCAAGCTAATTGTGTTGGAGTTTTGAATTGTATTTCCGAGTTGAATTGTGTCTGCAGTAATTGGACTTGCAATCCAATCATAAGTTCCATTATATCTGGCATTTGCTGAAACCCATTTCAAGAGAGGCAATTTATTAATAGGTACCTGATAATTGACATTGAAACGGTGGTTGTATTGAGTGGTTCTTCCAAAATCTTTCAGGTTGTTCCAGATGGTATCACGCTTTTGTTCATAGTAAGGATCTTCCTCCCACATACGTCCTTCAGGTTCATCAATACGTGCATTATTGGATGCTGTAAAGTCAAATTTTAAACTTCGGGAGAAATTGTATTTGAAGTCATATTGACGTACCCAATAAAAGTTTTTATTGACAGACAAAGGAATTTGAACATAGGGATTGCTTACATTTCTGAGTTGAGTTTCACTGTAAGTTCTCACAAGATTGGTTCTGAAACTCAACTGAGAAGGCAGGTAATAGAAATTAAAATCTTTAATGAAACGCAAAGCCGGATTATTGAATGCTTTCATCTTTTTAAATGGTTGCACATTCTTTGGAGTTGCATTGTAGTTGTAATTCAGCGCACCAGAAATGTCTTTATTCGTGTTGAATTGTGTGTTTACATTTCGACGGAAAGTTTCATTGTAAGAATAACTAGCAGACCAGTTTGCAAGGTCATAAACCTGCGGCTTTCCCTTCATTTTATTTACCTTAACATTGGTAAAGTTAATACTCTTACGTTGAGTATAATCCTGAGCAATGTAGCGCAGTGAGTCTTTCTCTTCTTGTGATCTGTTTGGATCATTTAAGGCAACTTTAAATGGAATGTCAGGATCAAGAGGATTGTATTCAGGGTTGCTTACAGACTCGGAATATCCAACGTACATAGGAATTCTAACACCTGCTTTTTGCGGGAAGAATTTACCAAGTTCAAAGTTAGAAGTTATATTGTAAGAGTTAATTTCTTCTTTTTGTCTTTCATTGACTTTCTGGTTAATGCTACCAAAACCTGGTTTGGAAGTTTCTCCGGTAACAGTGACAGATCCAAAGTCAGCTAAACGAGCAGTCATACGTGCGTTTGCAGCCCAGCCACCACTTTGATCAAAATCTGTAAGACGTAATTCATTCACCCAAACTTCTCCGGATTTTTGTGCTCCATCATCTCCATCAGATGCTGTGCGTTTCTTCGGATTTCTTACACCAATCATAATGGTTTTTACATTACTCAGGTTTGGATTCCCCATTACACTGATGTTACGATCACCGTCTGCCATAGAGTATAATCTTGTTAATGTAACTCCTGAACCTGCAGAGCGCATATCGTCGTTACGGTTTTGTTTTACTAATTGCAACAATTCAAAGTCAAGCTCTACATTGTTTTCAATAGG
Source organism: Bacteroidales bacterium (assembly GCA_963676165.1). Lineage (GTDB taxonomy): Bacteria > Bacteroidota > Bacteroidia > Bacteroidales > ML635J-15 > JAQIBY01. Next base: position 153,800 of record OY781043.1, read on the forward strand.
CCAAACAATCACGCGATCTTCGTAAACATCATTGTTATAATTACCGTATGGTGTGAGTTTGAGTGGAACTTCGTATTCGTAATAGTTGTTTTGATAATCGGATCCCAAACGAATGAATAAAGTCAAATCATCATCCTCAAGTGGGTATCCCTCAATTTCTTCAGCATGGATATACATTTTCAGTTTTCTGTATTTTCGAATATCCATATTGATGTTTTTGTAAACTGCTCTGGCATCTCCATCGGCCAAGTCATGGACTTTCAATACCATTGCTTGTTCGTTTAATTGACGAAGTTGCGGATTGGTTGGGTCAATAACTCTGTCGATGTCAGGAGGTAATACATAATTGACAGGTGATTTCGCAGCATTTTCCTCAATATTAACTGCTGTTACTTCAAATGGTGTATTTTCAATTTCATCCGGAATGTATTCTCCCGGTTGGATAAAAGAGTTGTCATATTTTCTCCATTCACTTCTCACAAGGTCCATTGTTGCAAAACGCATAATGGTAGATTCTGAAAAGTTTGTCATCAACAGACGCATGAAGCGGATAGATTTAAAATCTTCAATTGCTCCAACCTTTTTGTCATAATTGCTAATTGGTATTTTAAACTGATACCAAGTGACTTTGGATTGTTCGTCGTTGGAGAATTGTGCGGTGTATTCTGTCTTGTCAGTTATGAAGTTTTGTCCAACTACCAAATCTTCCGGGCGAATACTAATACGGTATTGGAAATATGCTTCGTTTTCGCTCAAGGTGTTGTCACGATTGATATCTTCAACATCAGGTACTGTTCTTGCCGAGGATGAATATGCTGCGTTATCTGTAACAGGACTATTCCCTTCCAAGCCATTGTAATACATGTAGCGCTCAAGAATTCCAAGATCTTGCTCGTCGTATTCATCTCCACGGAAGTATTTGTAGTTGTCGTTTGATGGATCATTAAAGGCATCTTGATATGCTTTCGAATCAGCACCAAATACGGTTTCAATGGTGTCAAGATATTGATGCATGCCACCACTACTGAAGAAACCTCTTTCAAGTGCATCGCTCATTCCGTCCAAACCAATATCTTGAGCTTCTCTGGATTCTGGTTCATTATCAAAGGCATTGGTTAAGGACTGGATTAATGGAATCAAACCCCATGAAGTTGTATCAACGGGATTATCAACGGTTGGTGTAGGAAGCCCATTTTCAAATGATTTTCTACCATCTTTCAACACATCTTCTGAGATGTTACCTAAGTTAAGGTATAAATCACCACCAGGATTGTTTTCGTCTTCAACGAAAGGATCCATCATCCAGAATTCTATGTACTCAATGTTTGCTTCTTCAAAATCGTTGGTTGTTAATGCGCGCATAATCCCTGCCCATCGAGTGTTCGGGAATTTTAGCGTACCGTCAGCGTTCATTCCGGCAACATCGTAGTTGTATGGACCTTTTAAGGTTGGGTAATAGGCAAGGTTCATAACAGCTAAGGTGGTAGGAATTGTTCCTGTTTCACTTTCTTTGTTTGGGAAAATCTCTTGTTCTTTGACCTCTCTTACATAATGACTAGATTGTTGCTCTAGAGATACAGGACTGTTCGAACGATGGAATAATGGATCAACAACATACCATGCTAATTTTGCACGATTGTATCCAGAAATTAAGTTATTCATTTTATCTCCATAAGGGAAGAGAGTTTCTTGTCCGAAAGGTGTACTTGCAAGGTTCCATGCACTAAACATCTTAATGTCTATGCTTGTTTCACTTCCTTCGAAATCGTCAATATAAGCGCTTCCATCATCGATTGCTTTTGATTTCCCAGGGATTAAGTGGGCAAATTCTCCCGTTACTGTAATGGATGATGTTTCTTTTGTTTCGATGAGTGGTAGCCAGTCGATTGCTTTTGTTAAGAAAGGTAATTCGCTACGATATGAACCATTTACACCCCAAATTGTGTTGTTAATTGGGTCGTCGCCAAAACTAACTTTTTGGGTTAATGGTTTTTCCGTTAAATTTAATATGGTAGCTCCCAAATTGAAATCTTTACTGATTTCATAATTGAAGTGCGTACCCATCAATGTTTTTGTCTGAATGTTAAACAGTGAGTTAGACTCAAGAGAGATGTTAATTGGGGTGCCGGATTCCAGAATTCCCTCATTGATAATTTTTACTCGTCCGAGGTTATAATCAACTGTATAATCAGCATTTTCTTGAAGTTGAACTCCGCCAGCTGAAACAACGACTGATCCTTCAGGGATATTGATTGCATTCAAGCTAATTTCTGATCCACTGCTGGATTTGTAATGACCGGCAAGGTAGAACTTATTTTTCTCTGCAATTTGTCTTGCAGTGCTTTGTGTTGAATCATACAGTTCCTGGAAAACATATTGATTCGCAATATCGCTGTATTCATCTGGGTTGTTTCCTTCAATTTTTTTCCTTAAGTGTGATCCAAATGGTTCTCTTACTGGGAAAATGATTCGTCCGTTTTGCGGGATAATTGTAATGTTATTAATGAAATCAAACATTCCATCAGCATAAGGATCAAGCTGAGTGTTAAGGTTGTCCAGATTCATGACTTGCAATAGAATTGTGGAGTCAATTGCACCTGCAGGAATGTAATTAATAGCAGTTCCTGTTTTGTCATTTCTGTACATAACATCCAAGACAAAGTCTTCGTTATTGACCTGATATGCTCCTATGGCATAAATGTTTTTCATCATCAAATCCCAAGTTTTTAACTTAGGAGTTAAACTGGTTCCTTTGATTACTTTAAGAATCAAAGCATCAGGTGCAGAAACACCGCTATTGGCAAATTCACCAACACGATGGGTTTCTCCATTTACAGTGTATTCAAATGCAACAGCAAGCACTTGGTCAGATGATAATCTGGAATTTAAAGAAATGTAACCTAATTGAGGATGGAAAGTGTATTCAGATGAATTCAACATACGTGCTGACTCTATCTTTTCAAAATCAACACCACCTTGCATTTCCAGATTAATCAGTGCGTTACTTGCTTGGTTGATATCTCTTACACCAGGAACATCTTCAATGTCAACCAATTTGTTGTTTGCATCATCTGGGACACGTGTTACTGTATAACCCAAATCGGCATAATCTGATTGGATGTCATCGCTGTTACTTTCACCAAGGTCAGGGAAAGCGACAATATTACGAGCGTTTTCAAAGTTCCCACTTGTATTGGTAACCCAAACTTCCATACGGGTAATGTTCACACCAGAGTTAATGACAGGAAGGTTTGCTAATGCTCTATCATAATTTTCTTTGAAATAATGAGCGAGGAAAAAGTGTTTGTCTGGTTCGTACTCATCCACATCAATTTCATATTCTTGCAATTGTGCACCACCTTCAACGGTAATTGTTGATGTTTCTCCTTTTTGCTGGGAGAAAATACTAGTCATTGTTAATTTCCCAAATTTAAGTTCTGTTTTGAAACCGAAGAGGGATTGGCTCCCTTGGATGAGCGATCCTGTAAGTGGCAAAGAAACATTTCCGGCCTCAATTTTCTGAATAATTTCATCTTCATGACCAGTATATTCAATTTTCACAGAATTTTCAAAATCGAAGGCTGCCTCAGTATCGTATTGCACATTAATACGCATTTTGTCTCCGATTTGTCCAACCACATTCATTTGAATTTTTTCTTCAAAATCGAAAATGGTTTGTCTCTGCATTTTTACTGGAAGGCTTGGGTTTTTTACAGTTGAAATGTTGATACCAAAACGTAATTCCGCAGAACCTTGGGGTTTGATGTTAATGGTATTGCTCCCAAAAATACGATCAAATGCTTCGCCACCAATTTCGAGTTTTGGGATTAAACTTGATTGAGTTTCGAAACTGGAGTTTTTGTAACGTTGTCTCCAATATTCCTGCATCCCTTTTTCAAAATCGTAATTGATGTAGTCATCAAGCGACATGGAATAAGGAGTTTGAATGTCAAGGCTATCTCCTAAAGTTTTTCTGAAAATATAGGAACCGGTAACAGGATCGTATTCAACTTGGTTTTGTACATTTCCTGGGTCATTACCATAAAGTGGCGAGTTGTCATTGTCATTATTTGGGTTATTGTCATCACCTTCAAATTCGTATGGTAAGTCCACATCTTGAATGGTAATTGTGTCATTGCTATTTGTACTGTCGTTTATTTGTTGTGCAAACAGAGAGTTTGTAGATGCCCAAAAAGCACCTGCCAAATTAATCAGCACGATGTATGAGAGATATTTCAGGATATTCTTCACGCCCTAAATTTCCAATTACAACTGTTTTAAAGCTAATTTAACGAGTTCTTCAACCGATAAATCTTTATTTTTTGCCATGACTTTCTTCAGGGCATTTTCAATTTGTTTTTTACCGAACCCTAACATAGCTAATGCTTCAAACGCTTCGTTTTGAATTGTATTGTCCTGAGTAGGTAAATTTATGGTATCTGAGGTAAGATTTTCTGTGATTTTATCTCTTAAGTCAATGATAATTCGTTGTGCTGTTTTTGCACCAATACCTTTGATGCTTTTCAGCGCCACCACGTCATCTTGCTGGATTGCGCTTGTGATTTGCTCTGGGTTTAGTGTTGAAAGCATCATTCTAGCTGTATTTGCTCCAACTCCATTCACAGTAATCAATAGTCTGAATAACTCTCTTTCTGTTTTTGAAATAAAGGCAAATAAAAGCTCGGCATCTTCTCTCACATGATGATGTAACCAAAGCATTGCTTCTTGTCCGTCTTTTAACCCGGAGTAAGTATTGACTGATATATTTAGAAAATAGCCTATCCCGTTGTTTTCCAATATTGTAAAAGAAGGATTCAGATCAGTTATTTTCCCCTTAATGTATTCGTACATGATTTAATTCGCTTAGTTTACAAAAATAGTAAAACTCTGCAAAAACGTATAGGGAAATAAAAAAAGGTTGAAATCAAAAATTCCAACCTTTTCCATATGTGATAAATGCGTTTTATTTTCCGTCATAAGCCCATTTGAGGTAAGTAGCACCCCATGCAAACCCTGCTCCGAAAGTTGAGATGATAACTTTATCCCCTTTTTTCAATTTCTTTTCCCATTCCCAAAGCAGGAGTGGAATTGTTGCAGAGGTTGTGTTTCCGAATTTTGTAATATTAATCATCACGATATCTTTGCTGATACCCATGCGTTTAGCAGTTGCTTCGATAATACGCATGTTCGCTTGGTGAGGAGCAAACCAGTTCAATTCATCCGGTTTGATATCATGTTTTTTCATCATCCCAACAGACACATCAGCCATTTTAGAAACTGCTGCTTTAAACACAGGTTGTCCTTCTTGATAGATATAGTGTTCTCTGTTCATGACGCTTTCAAATGAAGCCGGTTTTTGTGAACCTCCAGCAACTTGGTGTAAGTGTTTACGACCAGATCCGTCCACTTGCATTTCAGAATCAATAATACCTAATGATTTGTCTTCTGTTGGTTCCAATAAAACTGCTGCAGCGCCATCTCCAAAAATAGGACAAGTCGCACGATCGGTATAATCAGTAATGGATGACATTTTGTCTGCACCCACGACAATGACTTTTTTATGAATACCAGACTCAACGTATTTTGAGGCAGTGTTCAATGCAAATAAAAAACTGGAGCAACCGGCATTTAGGTCAAAGCCAAATGCATTTTTAATCCCACATTTGTCAGAAATAATGTTTGCAGTAGCAGGGAATTGCATGTCTGGAGTAACGATACCACAGATAAGCATATCCACATCGTCGGGATTTGTGTTGGTTTTTTCCAACAGTTCTTTAACTGCTCTTTCTCCCATGTAGGAAGTGCCTTCGTTTTCTTCTTTCAGGATTCTGCGTTCTTTGATCCCAATACGGGTCATAATCCACTCATCAGTTGTCTCAACTTTTTGAGCGAGTTCCTGATTTGTCATGACGTAGTCAGGGACATATCCACCGACGCCAGTAATAATTGCATTATACTTACTCATAACTAAAAAAATCTTTAATTCTCAATGATAATTTTGCATTGACCATGTCCTTGGTTTGCAATATCATATTAGAAATTGCACGTGCACTACTAATGCCGTGCCCAATTACAACATTATCGTTAATGCCAAGGACAGGAGTACCCCCGTATATTTCATAATTAAAACGATCAAAATAGGAATCTTCTACATCTCTTGATTGAATTAATTTGTAGAATGATTCAGTTTGTTTGAGTAGAATGTTACCGACAAATCCATCGGCGACAATAACATCGGTTGTGTTATAGTCAAAAATATCTGTCCCTTCGATGTTTCCTACAAAATGAAAATCAGTATTGTCTTTCATCAACTCATAAGCTGACTTAGATACCAGATTTCCCTTCCCTTCTTCTTTTCCGATATTAAGCAGGCTGACTTTAGGTTTTTTTACACCAAAAATAAATTGATAATAAATTGACCCAAGTATGCCGTATTGATATAAAACGTCCGGTTTACTATCCGGATTTAATCCCACGTCAAGCAAAATGTTATGTTTCCCATTCATAGTTGGGAAAAAACTAGCAATTGCCGGGCGTAATACGCCCGGGATAGGTTTTATTGCCTGCATTGCACCTACCATCATTGCACCAGTGTTACCTGCACTGGTAAAACCTTGAATCGATTTGGATCTCAATAGGTTGTATCCAATAACAAGGCTTGATTTTTGTTTTTGCTGAAAGGCTTTTGCAGGATGATCTTCCATGGAAATAACTTCGGGAGCATGAACAATATCAAAATTATCTGGGTTTGCCTTTCGTTCAGAAAGCAAATCCAGAATGATTTTTTCAGAACCAATCAATACGATTTTATCCTGAGAGTCCAATTTCCGGGATGCGATAATTGCTCCATCAATGCAAACTTGTGGAGCATGGTCGCCGCCCATTATGTCGAGGCCAATCCTCATGTAGGCTTTAACTTAATTCAGCCTCTTTATCTATTGCTAACATTCCTTTGTAATGTCCACATTCAGGACAAACATGATGATAACGAATTGTTGCACCGCAGTTTTGACAAGTTGCCATAGTAGCAGCTTTTGCTTTATAATGTGTTCTGCGTTTGTCTCTTCTTGTTTTAGATTGTTTTCTCTTCGGATGTGCCATTTTTTCCGTATTTAATTGTTAAGTAAATTCTTTAAATCATCTTTCCAGTTTTCATTGCCTTGGTCTGAATCAATAACCTCACGTTCTTCCTCTGTGATTTGAGACTCGCCGGTGATGTATTTGATTACATCAGGATTACACATAGAGTTTCCATTTTCGTCTTCTGGATGTACTCTTCGGATAGGGAGGTCTAGAATGATCATTTCATAAATGAAATATGCGATGTCAAGGTAGTTGTCAGACTTGTTAAGTGTTACAAATTCCTCATCGGTGTCAAAGTTCGTTTCTTCTGCCAGCTGAATAGACACCTCATGATGGAGATTCATATCACGTGTAAAAAAGTCAAGACACCTGTCACATTGCAGTTCTATACTTCCTTCACCATCAAGAATCAACATAAAATCGTCAGATTTTCTCTCCAAAATTGCAGAGACTGATAAATCAGTATTTCTGATTTCTTCATTTTCAAAGCGGGAAATAATTTTGTCATCAACCTGAAAATCAAACTGATGCTTTCCGTCCCCCAGCTCTGTGTGCTGAATCTGATATGTTAAATCCTGTTTCTTCACGTCAATGAAAATTGTCTGCAAACTTATAAAATAAGTTGCTAACAGACATAAGAAATTGAAAAAAATAATATAAAAGCGTCAATTAAGCCATTTGATTGTGTCATTCGCAACCGATTTTTGTGATGTTCTCTGGGGTTTATTTTGTGTGAAGTGCTAATATTCCTGATGACACAAATCATCCATTGCATTTGTTATGAACATGCTTGAAAGACAAACTACAATCTGTTTTTTAACAAAGCCTATTTGTAGTATTCAACAGGTAATGATTTTATTTTACATTAAGAATGATTCTGAAGGTTGTTCCATTTTTTGAGTCGGACTGTTTGACAAATATTCGTCCTCTATGGTACTCCTCAATAATGCGTTTACTTAATGATAAGCCTAAACCCCAACCTCTTTGTTTTGTTGTATAACCAGGTCTGAAGACAGTTTTCTGTTTCGATTTTGAGATTCCTTTTCCTGTGTCGGAAATGTCAATAATCACCTGATTGTCCTTGATGACCATGTTCACAATAATTTTTCCCTCACCATTCATGGCATCAACTGCATTTCGACAAATGTTTTCAATGACCCACTCAAAAAGATTTAAACTAAGAGGGGCCATGATGTTCTGATTCTGGGGTAAATTGATCTCAAAATCTACTTTGTGAGAGCTTCTGTTCTTGATATAATCCACCGCAGAACTTAATGATTTGTGAATGTTCTCAGGTTTTAATGCGGGTTTTGAACCAATTTTTGAAAAGCGTTCAGCTACTCTTTCAAGTCGTTTAACATCTTTTTCTATTTCAACAATGCTTGGATTATCAGGATTTTCAAGTTTTAATACTTCTATCCATCCCATTAGGGAAGAAATTGGTGTTCCCAATTGATGGGCTGTTTCTTTTGACATGCCAAGCCAAACATGATTTTGTTCCGATTTTCTGGATGTGCTAAATGCCAAATAAGAAACCAAAATGAATAGAGATATGATTGCTAATTGTACAAATGGGTAATAATATAACTGAGTTAATAGAGTAGAGTCATCAAAGTAGATGTAATTACGTTTTCCGTTTAGCAATTCAATTTCGATAGGATTGTGATGCTTTTTCATCTCATCCAATTGTTTGATGCGGTATTCTGGATTTTGCATTTTAAGCGAATCAAGATTTCTGTATGATATGATACTGTCTTCTGTGTTGACAAGTAAAACAGGAATTGTATTGTTGCTTAGCAGGACTTGAAAAATAAATGAGATGTCTTGATCTGGATTTGATTTTTGAATTTCTTCATTGGCTTTTGCCCATAACTCAACACGTTTGTGCTCCTCCTCTGATAGTTTTTTCATCAGAAAATTTGTGTACAGCAATGAACCTGCACCTATGAAGACAGCAACAAAGAATAAAAGTAATTTCCAGCGTCGTTTTCTATGATATATATTCACGTCAATAATTCTTTAATCGATAAAACGTTACAGCTTTGTTTTTATTTTATTTATGCTTAAACAGACAAGCTACTGAAAATTGAAAGTGCTTGTGAAATCATAAAGAAAATAAACATAAACCAAAGCAATGTTCTGGGTAAAAATCGAGACTTTGTATTGACTAGATAATTCCCAATAATAAAACTCATTGGCAGGGCTCCAAAGAACCTGAGGTAAATGTTAAATCCGTCCATGAGATATGCAAATGTGCTAAAGACCATAAATACAACTAGCACTAACAAATGTTTTCGTTGTAATACCTTAAGAAACCCTGCATTTAGTGAATAAAAGACCAAACTAACAATGTTAAGGAATATCAGTAAAAAATCCAGAAATAAACCTGTAAATTCCGGGATGACAATACCTTCAAAAACTCGATTGTATTCAAAAAGTTGATGCCAAACAGAGAGTTTATCTGTTAAAATGCAACTGGAAAATACAATAAAATAGAGGCTGGCAATTCCAAGTAAAAAGTTCAGTAAATTTCGAATTGTAAAACCATTATAAATGGATAATGCAATGAAAAAGAACGGGATATAAAGGAGGATTTGTGGGAATACTAAACTGCCAATTGCAAGGAAAAAACTAGACCAAAATAACATTGCATGTTTATTCTGTCTTTTGTTTATAAGCAGAAAGGCAAATATGCTTATTAGCAACATTGTAGAGCCAATCAATTCACCAGAAAGATGCAAAAGTCGGTAATCATTTAAACTAATTAAAAAATAAAGCCATGTAGGCAAATAGTATGAGTTGCTAATGACATTAAACTGATTGTTAATGTGATAAATGAGAAATAGGTTTAGAAAGATAAATGGAAGTGCGCCCAAAACAGACCAATGTTCAGAAATGATTGTTCCGTCTATCCACTGGTTGAAAAAACGATCAGCAGAAATATCATAGGTGTTAACTGTATCGGGGAAAAGAAATTGAAGTAAAATAATGATGTTAGCAAAGGCGATTAATCCCACCAATACTACAGGTCGATTTTGTGCTATACCAAGTTCTTTCCTCATTTGTTATAAATCAAATCCAATGTCTTTTCTGTAATATTTCTTATCAAATTCAATTTTTTCTGCAGCTGCATACGACTTCTCTAAAGCGAGTTTCATGTTTTCTGCCATTGAGCAAATTGCAATAACTCGACCTCCAGAAGTAACCACTTTGTTGTCTTTATGGCTTGTTCCTGCATGATACAATATGCTGTCTGAGACATGATTGAAACCAGTAATTTCCTTGCCTTTTTCGTATGCTTCAGGGTATCCTCCGGAGACAAGGATGACTGTTGCAGCAGTTCTTTTGTCAATTTGAAAGGAACAGTTGTTGAGCTCATTTTGTGCAGTTTTAGCCAATAAATCAACGAGGTCAGATTGAAGTCTCGGTATAACTGATTCTGTTTCAGGATCGCCCATGCGAACATTGTATTCAATGACAAAAGGTTCGTCACCTACCTTAATGAGGCCGAAAAAGACAAAGCCATGATAATTCATGCCTTCTTTTTTGATTCCATCAATGGTCGTTTTAACAACTTTATCTTCAATTTTTGATAAGAATTCAGCATTGGCAAAAGGGACAGGAGAGATGGAGCCCATTCCTCCAGTGTTAAGACCAGTGTCGTTTTCTCCAATTCGTTTGTAGTCTTTGGCTTCAGGTAGCAAGACATAGGATTCTCCATCGGTAAGTGCAAAAACAGAAAGTTCAATTCCACTTAAAAATTGTTCGATTACAACGGTTTTTGATGCGTCGCCAAATTTGCCTTCGAGCATTTCTTTTAAGGATGCTTTTGCTTCTTGAATATCATCAATAATTAAAACACCTTTCCCTGCAGCAAGTCCGTCTGCCTTAAGTACAAAAGGTGCACTTTGAGTGTCTAAAAATGCTTCTGCTTCAGTAATGTTTTCAATGGTAGCTGAAAAATATTGTGCAGTAGGAATGTCGTATTTTTTCATGAATTCTTTTGCAAACTCCTTGCTACCTTCAAGTTGTGCTGCAGCTTTGTCAGGACCAATAACCAAAACATTCTGCAAATCGTTATCAGCATGAAAAAAGTCAACAATTCCCTGAACCAAAGGGTCTTCTGGGCCAACAACTAACATGTCAATTTGATGTTCGAGGCAGCTTGCTTTAACTGCATCAAAGTCTGTGGGTTTGATGTTTAAGTTGGTTCCGATTTCCGATGTTCCAGCATTTCCTGGAGCAATAAAAAGGGCATTACAAAGGTTAGATTCTGAAATTTTTCTTGAGATTGCGTGTTCTCTTCCGCCTGAGCCTAAGACAAGTATATTCATGCTGTTTTTGTCGTAAAAATAATATTTCACAAGCACTTAACCTAACAATGCACTTCTTTTATCAAAAGTGTCAAATATTTCAGTTTAAAAAGAACATAATCAACAACATACTTGTTGTTCCAAGAAGAAACGCAAGGTAGAATTCGTAGCTTTTACATTGCTTAATTTTTAGAACTGCCATACCTGAAAATCCACTCAAAAGAAAAGTGATCACGAGAAGCATGCGTAAGTCTAACTGAAAATGAATGGATAAAAAGAGAATAAATCCGACCAAACCTCCCCAGGCAGCACCATGGAAGTTTAATTTCCCCAAAAACTGGCTTATTAATACCAATATGCTGGTAAATATAATGGCGTAAAATAGTTGAATAATGATTGTTGGGAAGCCGTAACGCATCATCAGAAAAAGCCCAAGTCCGTAAACTGCAAGCATGACTGTCATTACAATGATTCGAGATTTTTTTGTTTGTAATTTCAAATTTGGAATGACATACAAATTGTAAAGTAAGGGGATAATTAATAAAGGTAAGATTATGCTAAACGTAGTTACTACTAACATAACAGCCCTCATGATTCGGGGGTCAATGTATTGCAAATAATGTCCGCTTTGATAAAGTGCTATGCATGCAATTGCCGGAATAAGAATTGGATGTGTGACCCAAGAGATGATCCGAAACGGAAGCTGGGATTTGTTCATATTACAATTCTTTTCTGAGTCTTCCTACCGGGATGTTTAGTTGCTCACGATATTTAGCGACGGTGCGACGTGCAATGACATAGCCTTGCTCTTTGAGTAGGCTTGCAAGTTTTTCATCCGTAAGAGGTTTTTTCTTGTCTTCACCTTCAATCAGCTGAAGTAATATTTGTTTAATTTGACGAGTAGAAACTTCTTCACCATCTTCTTTTTGCATACTCTCTGAAAAGAAGTATTTCAAAAGGTAATTCCCATAAGGTGTTTGAACATATTTACTGTTTGCAACTCGGGAAATCGTTGAAATGTCCAGATTTGTAACGTCTGCGATATCTTTTAAAATCATTGGCTTAAGAAGGGTTTCGTCCCCTTCGAGGAAAAACTCTTCTTGATGCTCAATAATGGCTTGCATAGTGACAATAAGCGTGTTTTGTCTTTGCTTTATTGCATCAATAAACCATTTTGCTGCATCCAGTTTTTGCTTAACAAATAAGACAGCTTCTTTATCTTGTTTTGATTTTTTTTGCTGAGCTTGATAAGCCTTTAGCATGTCGGAATAGTTTCTTGAGACATGCAACTCAGGAGCATTTCTTGCAGTAAGGCTAAGATCAATTTTCCCGTCTTTTATGTTGATAAGAAAATCTGGGATAATAGTTTGCATCGATGCACCCTCGGAAACTGAAGAGCCTGGCTTTGGATTCAATTTGATTATAACATCAAGCGCATCTTTCAGATCTTCAGTTGTTGTTTTTAGTTTCGAGATGATGCGGTCGTAATGTTTTTTTGTGAAGGCGTCAAAATGATTATCCACAATTTTATAAGCGAGTTTAACAGCATCTGTTTGGTTCTCTTTTCTTAGCAATTGAATCAGAAGGCATTCTTGCAAGTTTCTTGCTCCAACACCAGCCGGATCTAAACTTTGAATGGCATCCAAAGCATCTTCCAGTTGTTCTGTTTCAACTTGTATGTTTTGTGAGAAAGCTAAATCGTCAACAATGTCTTCAAGGTCACGACGTAAATATCCATCCACATCTAAACTCCCAACTAGGTATCTTGCAAGGACATAGGTTTCTTGCGAGATGTTTTTAAGTTGCAGTTGTTCAATTAGAAACTCCATGAATGATTTTCCGTTGCTAATTGGGGCTTGTTTGTTATCGTCGTCTTTGGAGTAGTTGTTTGTTGTTAATTTGTAATCAGGCGTATCGTCGTCACTGATATAATCTTCAAGAGAAAATTCATCTTGATCAGTATTTTCCTGACTTTCTTCTTGGCTATCCATTTCCTCTTGATCCACTCCTTCTTCTAGTGCAGGGTTTTCTTCCAACTCCTTTTTTACGCGTTGCTCAAGCTGAAGACTCGGCAATTCCAATAACTTAATCATTTGGATTTGCTGAGGCGACAACTTCTGTTGAAGTTTTTGCTGTAGTCTTTGATTTAGCATATGCGTATTTCTCTATCTCGTACTAAAAATACAAAAAATTCTTTAGAATTCCGCATTTTTTGGTGTGCGAGGGAAAGGAATGACGTCGCGGATGTTAGACATGCCTGTTACAAAGAGCATAAGGCGTTCAAAACCAAGTCCGAAGCCACTGTGAAGAACGGTTCCAAATTTTCGTGTGTCAAGGTACCACCACATTTCTTCCTCAGGAACATTCATTTCCTTCATTCGACTAGTTAGTACTTCAAGACGTTCTTCACGCTGTGATCCTCCAATAATTTCTCCAATTTGAGGGAAAAGTACGTCCATTGCACGAACTGTTTTGTTATCATCATTCATTTTCATGTAAAATGCTTTGATGTCTTTCGGATAGTCGGTAAGAATAACAGGTTTTTGGAAATGTTTTTCCACCAAATATCTTTCATGTTCACTTTGTAAATCAGTTCCCCAACCTTCAACGGGATATTGGAATTTCTTTTTCTTATTTGGTTTAGAGTTTTTCAGAATCTCAACAGCATCAGTATAGGATAGACGTTCAAATTTATTGTTGACAACAAATTCTAAACGGTCAATTAATTCCATAGCGTCTCTTTCATTTTGAGGCTTTTGGCTATTTTCTTTTGCTCTTCTTGCATGCAGGAATTCCAAATCGTCACGGCAATTGTCAAGTGCATATTTGACAAGGTATTGTAGCATCTCTTCGGCGAGATCCATGTCGTCGTTGATGTCATAAAAAGCCATTTCTGGTTCTATCATCCAGAATTCAGCTAAGTGACGCACAGTGTTTGAGTTTTCTGCACGGAAAGTTGGACCAAAGGTATATATCTCAGACATTGCAAGTGCAGCAAGTTCAGCTTCTAGTTGTCCTGAAACGGTAAGGTGAGTGCTACGTCCGAAAAAATCTTTTTTATAGTCGACTTTTTTGTCCTCATTATAAGGAACTTTGTCCATTTCTAATGTTGTAACGCGAAACATTTCACCTGCTCCTTCAGCGTCTGAAGCAGTGATAATGGGTGTGTGAATATTGTAAAATCCTTTGTCGTTGAAAAATTTGTGGACAGCAAATATCATAGCATGGCGAATTCGGGTAATTGCGCCAAACAAATTTGTGCGGAATCTTAAATGTGCATTTTCACGCAAAAATTCTAAGCTGTGTTTTTTCGGTTGAATTGGAAATTCATCCGGATCAGCGATACCCAATAAGTGAAATTCGTTGACTTCAATTTCTACAGTTTGTCCTTTGCCTTGAGATTTAACCAACTCTCCTGTTACAGCGACAGATGCACCTGTGTGTACATTTTCAAGTAATTCTGATGAGATTTTATCAAAATCAATAACTGCCTGTATATTCTTGATTGTTGAACCATCGTTTAAGGCGAGAAATGCAACATTTTTACTTCCTCGTTTAGTACGTACCCAACCCATGGCTGTTACTTCTTGATTTTCTCCTGACATTTTCAGAAGCTCGCTGATTTTTATCCGTTTCATGTTACCTTCTTTATTAATGTTTATGCAAAAATAATATTAATCCATCACAATAAAATATTATTAAGCTATCCCAGTGAAATATTTAACGTGAATTCGATCTAAGAAATCCAAATCAGCTTCAAAAGATTTTTTCATATTCAAATGAAATTTTTGAAAGACTATCGGGATAAATTGAGAAAATTTCATGAACGAATATGGGGAAATATTTGAAGCCTATAAAGGAAAGTTATTTTAATACCATCTTTTGCCTAAAAAATTCTTGAAGTAACCCGTTACTACTTCGTATTTTATTAGGCTAAATCTGACATCAAAATGACTTTCTGTTTTAGATTTCTTACGTCGAACTCACGTTATTTAAAAATATGCTCTAACCTGTAATCCTCCTGTATGTATAATTTTACTGTCTGCTGGTTTTCTTCCTTGATAATTGAGGTTTATTTGAAGTCCGTTGGCAAGTCGTTTTTGAAAACTTACTGTCCAATTGTAATTATTACCTATTTGTAATGCTTCTAGCATTTGATAGGCGAGGGAAGAGTTGCTTTTTTCGTTGTATTCCATATAAGTATAAGCAAATCTGACGCTAAACATACCTTGAAAAAATGCATTATTTCGGTATTGAATTCCAGGACTCATTTGTCGCGAGAAAACAGGCGTATCTTGATTTTCTTTATGTTTAAATTCCCCGAAAAGGCTTAGTCTCATATTCATGCTTGGCTGAAAAACAAGGTCGAGTTTCGCTTGCTCATATTTAATGGCGTAATTTTTCGTGTCAAAAAAATCAGATTCGTATGCCTTTAAGCCCATACCACCTCTTAATTCAATGCTTAAAGAAGGTATAATTCGTGTTTTTGTGCGAATCTCTGTAAGCTGATTCGATTGAACATCCAGCCCATTGACAAGGAGCGTGTTCGATTGGTTTTGATGATAAATAAGGTCAGCTGAGAAGTTTTGGTTAAATCGATTGAACGAAAGTGTGTTACGAATGGAGTTGTTAAGATAAACAAGACTGGAATCTGCTTGGAAATTTGCCAGTGGTGTGTATTGTTCAATCCACGTATCACTGGTGTTTTTATTCGATAAATTTATACTAAGCTGGTTATGAAACCTTTGAATGAAAGAAGATTTCTCTTCTTTGACAAGTTTTTCAGGACGCAGTTGCAAACTCATGCTAAGCTGGTTATTAAATGTTCGAATGCTTTCTTGTCCAAGAGTGTAAATTCGAATGTACTTCGCTTCATCACTGTATTGGGCAATTTCAAATTCATCCAAATCTTCAGTGCCATCTCCGTTATAATCTATCCATTGATAAATACCTTGACCTGGTGGAACTTCAATGTAGGTAAATTCTTTTTTTAGTTCTAAACCTGCCCCAGATTGATAAAACATTCGAGCTTGAATGAAGTCGTTAAGCGCAGTTTGATTGTAGCGAACTTGTGCTGTTAGACTGTTTTGATTTTTTTGATTTGTTTCAATTTCATGGTTGAGGAGTTTTAAATCCCGATACCCGAAACTACCATCCAGTTGGCTTTTTTGATTTGATAGGAATCGAAATTTTGCTTTAATGTCATGCGATTCACTATAATTTGTCAATTGATTATCCCAAGGAAGCTTGTCAATGCGATATTTGTAATTTATTTCCCAGTGGTTGTTAGATGCTTTCCCAGAGTTAATTTTGGCTTTTAATTCTTGAAATTGAAAACTTTCTCCTAATAAACTATCAGACATACTCCACTGGTTCCATTCTTGAAACTCTTCCAGATGAATTTCAAACTGATTGAAACGTCTGCCTATTTTCAATTGATGTTTTAGAAACTGAGTTTGATCAAGCGTTCTTTCGGTGTTAAGCAGACTTGCAATAGCAATAATACTCCACTTTTCGTGATCTAATTTAGAGCTAAAATCTTGTTTATATC
The DNA here is from genome assembly GCA_963676165.1 of Bacteroidales bacterium. Lineage (GTDB taxonomy): Bacteria > Bacteroidota > Bacteroidia > Bacteroidales > ML635J-15 > JAQIBY01. The sequence continues at coordinate 170,747 of OY781043.1, forward strand.
CTTCATAAATTCCGGGTCTGTTTAATACTGAACTGCTAAGGTTCGCATGAAACAATTTAGATGTTTGATAATCCAATGAAAGCTTTGCCGTGTGTTCATTTTCATCCGGAAGAAAAGACTCAAGATTCCAATCTCTAGAAAATTCAGACGTTCTAAAGTTTTCTATTTGCTGAAAATTATTGTGAATGTAGTTGTAATCAAGACTAAGATTTAATCTATTTTTTTCGGTTTGAAGCAGGTCATGAGAAATGCCAGTGTTTAGTGCGAGCGATTGATCGTCCTGAGCATCCAGATCTGAATACAAATTCAAGTCGTTATTGGATAGTGCTAGCTCGTAATGCAGTTTGGTGCGTTTCCCAAGTTTGTTTTTCCCTCCCAAACTAAGCATTTGTTGTTTTTTGGGAGTGATAAGCAAACTTACAGGAGCATAGTTTCCTTGAGGGACACCATTAACAGGTGCAACCCACTGATATACTTTCCCATTGACAGAGTTTATTAGTTTCACGTAATCTCCTTGATTGTCTCCAACTAAAGCAAAACTGACTTGATATACAGCTTTTTGGGGAGCCACAGAATAGATAAAAATAGAGTCGTACAATTGTCCGTTTACTAGGCTGTCTATCATTGTATATCTTACTTGTCCGTCATTGAAACCCACACTGTCAAAAGATGGATAAAGAGCGGCTCCCGGATTGTCACCTAATTGGGAAAGAAAAAGGCGTTGTTCCGTATCAATGTTTTGATCCACAGGTTGATTTTTTGCATCTGAATCGGAATAGTAGCGAATAAAATAGCTTGATTTTTCCGAAGAGATTTCGTGGTTTGTGGCAAAACTAAAACGGTTGTAATTTCTGTCTGAATATTCATATTCTGCAATAATGCGCGTGTCTTTTGTGACGAGTTGGTTGGCTGTAAAAGTTAACTCGCCTGTATTATAGTCAATAATGTAATCTTGAGATTGTCCTCGTGTTAGCAATTCCCCATCAATATAAATACGCTCAGATCCTGACAACACAATAATCCAGCTTTCATTGTTTGCACCAGACAGTTTATAAGGACCTTGATTTCCTTCTTCACCATTAAAAACCATTCTATGATATTTCCCTCTTGCTGCTGCTCCACTTATATCTGACTTTACAGTAAACTTATCATTGATTTGCATAGGTTTTAATTCGAACATTGCACCTTGGGCCTTTCTTTGATATTTTAAAAAATGACTGTCGGAATGTTGCATGGTGAAATCCCCTGCTGTCAGCTTAAATATTGGGTTGAATACTTCGATATATACCTGATCAAAATCTTGTAGTTGCTGACTGCTACCATCAGGTTGTATAGGTATATTTCGATCAGAAATTGAAGCATTGACCATAAGTCCATCTCCTAAATCGCCTTCAATTTGCATGTTTAGGTTGGAGTTGAGAACTGCATTTTGATTGTTTCCCACATTTACACCACGGGCAATGCTCCCTCGAATTTTAAGTTTGGAGTTGTCTAAAGTCGATTGTTTGAGATCAGCAGGATTGAAATAGTTTTTATTTTTACTGCTATCATTTGAAATGCTGAGTTTTGGTTGCCATGAAGAATAATCGCTTTGATATTGGTGGAAATTTGTTTGAAACGCTTTATAAGAAATCGTAATTCGTGCAATGTTAAGACTTTTGTTAATCAGGATTTTGCCACTCATTTCATCAACTAAAATATCTTCAAATATGGTGCTGTCATTTGGGTATATGAATTTAAGACTATTGGGATGAATTGGGTAATGTTTAAGTTGAATGCAAGTGTCATTTACTGTGTAATCCTCAATATAATAATTGGTTAATTGCTGAGAGATTAATTCTACTGACAACATCAATACAGAAATAAACAATATGGCATGCTTAAATTTAGTCATTGAAACACTAAGGTAAACTTTTATTCGAAATGAAGATTATGATAATCCACTTGCTTTATCAAAAGAAGGCTTAGATACAGATTGTCTTATCTGGAGTTTACATTTATGGTGTCCAGTTTTCTGTTTAGTTCCGCTTGTTTTTCAATAATGTTAGCTTGAGATGGATTGTAAAATAGTGCTGAATCATATGCCTCAATTGCTTTTTCATACTCACCTTTTATTTCATAAATCTGTCCTGAATAATAAAAGATTTTATCCATCTCTTTTTCCATATTAAACGACTTGCTTGATTCTAAATCAGAAAGCGATTCATCGTATTTTTTAAGATAAAATCGGCAAACACCTCGATTCATGTATGCTTCTGGGATTGTTGTGTCACGTTCGATACAGCCTGTGAAATAGCGTTCTGCTGTATTGTAATCACGACCAATAATCATATAAATGTATCCTAAATTATGATAGGCATTGGCGTATGTGCTGTCAACAATAAGTGTCTGATTGTAATGCTTGATGGATAGCTGAATGATTTCATCCATTTGTTGGAGAGGAACCTGATGTTTCATTCCCTCATAAACTTTAGCGATAAGGTGATTGGCGTATAAGTTGTTTGCTTTAGCTGATTTTGTCAGGTTTGGAATATCTGCTTCGTATAGCGTTTCTCGATTTTCCCAGTCTGGTGTGCGTTGAATGCTCAGTGTTGAGAATGGAATGACAATAATTAAGCTAAGTGCAATAATGCCTGCTTGTTTAATGATAGGCTTGTTTGAGTAAATATCGGTTTTACTAATTTTAAAGATGAGGAATGCCATTGCCAAAGAAAACCCAAGTGAAGGTATGAACAGTAAACGTTCCGCGATTATCCCTGTCAAAGGAAAGAAAATGTTTGAAAAAGGGAGTATCCCAATGAAATATATGAGTATGGAAAAGGATAAAATACTTCGTTTTTTTATGCCTCGGTACACCATATACATAAGGAGCAAATGAATGAGCAATGAAATGATAGATATTGGATGAAAAATTCCAACATCAGGAATGACTGCAAACCCATAATAAAATCGGAGTGGATGAGGAATAAATAGGAGCTTTAAATAGAATGCAAGCGAATACAATACAATGCCTAGGTGAGTTGAAACAGAGTGTTCAGCAAACAATGGATTTTGCCAATGGAATACTGGTGCATTTTGTTTCGGTAGTAATGTTTCTGGGATGTAAAATACCGCTGCAATAACCAGCGCACTGATAATAGTAAAGAGAATAGAGTATAAATAAACCTTTGGAATTGCCTTGATCCCTTTCTTCCATTGCATAAAACGGTTTGGGAATTGATGTTTTACTGTATATAGAATGAGCGACAAACTTGTGAATGCGATAGCAACTTTTCCAAGTCCTTTGAATAATATCGAAATAATAATAGTTAAGACAAGTAGTCCAATGCTAGTTTTTAAAATGGGTGAGTGGCGAAAGTCATTAAACTTACATTGCGTAAATGCAATACTTGTAATTGTAACAAATGCAATAACGTTATATAGTGTGGAGCCAATTATTGATGTAATAAAATCGAATTGAAAAGCAATGAGTAAAAAACAGATCACTTGAATGCCAATTAGCCAAGGGCTTTTATTGGGCTTTGCTTTCATTGTTTCATTGTTTTCAGATGCCTTTACCCGAAAAAAGAATAAGCTTATAGGGATTATTGCTAAAAAGACAATCGCTGTTTCTTTAGATAGAAATGAAATAACTAAGAAAAGAATGCTGAGAATAATAGAATACACTTTCTGTTTATCATAATATCGTATGGCTTGTTTCCAGGCTAAAGCTCCAAAGAAAAAACAAAAGATCTCTTCTCTGTTCTTTAAACTTAAAACAACTTCAGTGTGAATAGGGTGAACGATAAAGATAAGTAAGCCTAGAAAAATAAAACTGTCAGATATTTTGGGCATTAATTGTTTAAGCAATCTAAACAAAACAATAACAAGCAAAGCATAGAGAAGGATATTAATAGTGTGATGGATTCTGGGATTTTGACCAAAGACAGATGTTTCAAGTGCAAAAACAGCAATGGTAAATGGACGATAACCGAAAGCTTGATCCCTTTCATTATGATATCTACTTTTGAAAATATCAGGAATCCCTTTTATTCCTTTTTTAACGAGTTCATGATTATGCACAACATAATTGTCATCGATATTGTACTGATGATTGATTGATTTTCCATAAAGGATAAATGCAATAAGCACGAAAATAATGATTGCCCACTTAGTTTTCACAATGCTGTTTTTTGGTTAGGATAAATATACACACTCTGGATAATTTTTACAACGCAAAAAAAAGTTTATTTTTTTATTTCTCTTAAAGCTTTGAAATATAAGGAGAAAAGAAAAAAGGCAAAAAAATATTTGAAAAAAATCACAAAAACATTTGGTGGTTAAAAATAAAGCATGTTTCTTTGCACTCCCAATCACGAAATAAACGTTCACAACAGAGCACTCATGAAAGAGTAGAAAGGTAAGCAGAGGCAGTGTTCTAAGAGTAGTTTAAGATTGGAAAGTTCTTTGAATTCATGAAATGAGAAAAAGAAAAAAGCAGCGACTTTTTTGATAAGAAAAGGTAAAATTGAGCTCGTCAATACGACAAAATAAGTTTCATCTCTTTATACAACGAAGAGTTTGATCCTGGCTCAGGATGAACGCTAGCGGCAGGCTTAACACATGCAAGTCGAGGGGTAAGGCTTTCTTCGGAGAGTACACGACCGGCGCACGGGTGAGTAACGCGTATGCAACCTGCCTCTTACAGGGAGATAGCCCGAAGAAATTTGGATTAATATCCCATAGTCCTTAGGAGACACATGTTTTTTAAGGTAAAGCTCCGGCGGTAAGAGATGGGCATGCGTGACATTAGCTAGTTGGTGAGGTAACGGCTCACCAAGGCCACGATGTCTAGGGGGTCTGAAAGGATGATCCCCCACACTGGTACTGAGACACGGACCAGACTCCTACGGGAGGCAGCAGTGAGGAATATTGCGCAATGGAGGCAACTCTGACGCAGCCATGCCGCGTGAAGGAAGACGGCCCTACGGGTTGTAAACTTCTTTTCTTAGCTAAGAATTATTGCTACGTGTAGTGATTTGACTAGCTTTGGAATAAGCATCGGCTAACTCCGTGCCAGCAGCCGCGGTAATACGGAGGATGCAAGCGTTATCCGGATTCACTAGGTTTAAAGGGTGCGTAGGCGGGACAGTAAGTCAGTGGTGAAATCTTGCGGCTTAACCGTAAAATAGCCATTGATACTGTTGTCCTTGAGTTCGGTTGAGGTAGGCGGAATGAGTAATGTAGCGGTGAAATGCTTAGATATTACTCAGAACACCGATTGCGAAGGCAGCTTACTAAACCGAAACTGACGCTGAGTCACGAAAGCGTGGGGAGCGAACAGGATTAGATACCCTGGTAGTCCACGCCGTAAACGTTGATTACTCGTTGTTGGCAATACATCGTCAGCGACTGAGCGAAAGCATTAAGTAATCCACCTGGGGAGTACGTCAGCAATGATGAAACTCAAAGGAATTGACGGGGGCCCGCACAAGCGGAGGAACATGTGGTTTAATTCGATGATACGCGAGGAACCTTACCTGGGCTTAAATGTAGAGTGCATTATTTGGAAACAGATATTTCCTTCGGGACTCTTTACAAGGTGCTGCATGGTTGTCGTCAGCTCGTGCCGTGAGGTGTCGGGTTAAGTCCCATAACGAGCGCAACCCTCATTGCCAGTTGCCAGCACATAATGGTGGGGACTCTGGTGAGACTGCCGGTGCAAACCGTGAGGAAGGTGAGGATGACGTCAAATCAGCACGGCCCTTATGTCCAGGGCTACACACGTGTTACAATGGACAGTACAGTGGGCAGCTACCTAGCGATAGGATGCTAATCTCCAAAACTGTTCTTAGTTCGGATCGGAGTCTGCAACTCGACTCCGTGAAGCTGGATTCGCTAGTAATCGCACATCAGCCATGGTGCGGTGAATACGTTCCCGGGCCTTGTACACACCGCCCGTCAAGCCATGGAAGCTGGGGGTGCCTGAAGTCCGTGATCCTACGGGAAGCGGCCTAGGGTAAAACCGGTAACTGGGGCTAAGTCGTAACAAGGTAGCCGTACCGGAAGGTGTGGCTGGAACACCTCCTTTCTGGAGTCGTGACTTGCTCAGCGCTCGCTTTTTTCTCTCGTTTCTTGATATATAGGAGTCAGTTTTAGGCTGATATTCGGTTCAAATCCGATAACTCCACAGTCCGACAAAAAGTTGGAAAAGTTCTTTGACGTAATGTGTAATAATATGTATAATAGTAGGTAAAAAAAGCAAATAAGAGCGTATGGCGGATGCCTTGGCTCTCAGAGGCGATGAAGGACGTGTCAAGCTGCGATAAGCTACGGGGAACTGCAAAAAAGTATCGATCCGTAGATTTCCGAATGGGAAAACCCACCCCTTAGGGGGTATCCGAAAGGAGGCTAACCCGGTGAACTGAAACATCTAAGTAACCGGAGGAAAAGAAAACAAAAGTGATTCCCCAAGTAGTGGCGAGCGAACGGGGATTAGCCCAAACCAGTGTTGTTTCGGCAATGCTGGGGTTGTAGGACTACAATATAAGCGTATAATTTGAAGTGGAAGTGTCTGGAAAGTCACACCGAAGAGGGTGAAAGTCTCGTACACGTAAGCATTATACAATTTAGTAGTATCCTGAGTAGCACGGGACACGTGAAACCCTGTGTGAATCTGCGAGGACCATCTCGCAAGGCTAAATACTCCTGAGAGACCGATAGTGAACAAGTACCGTGAGGGAAAGGTGAAAAGTACCCCGAACAGGGGAGTGAAATAGTACCTGAAACCGTGCGCTTACAAACGGTTGGAGTCCTACGGGATGACAGCGTGCCTTTTGCATAATGAGCCTACGAGTTACTCCTCTCTAGCGAGGTTAAGTCTGCGAACAGACGTATCCGGAGCGAAAGCAAGTCTTAACAGGGCGTATAGTTAGAGGGGGTAGACGCGAAACCCGGTGATCTACCCATGACCAGGTTGAAGTTGCGGTAACACGCAATGGAGGACCGAACCAGTTGACGTTGAAAAGTCTTTGGATGAGTTGTGGGTGGGGGTGAAAGGCCAATCAAACCGGGAAATAGCTCGTACTCCCCGAAATGCATTTAGGTGCAGCCTCGGACCAGAGTATCACAGAGGTAGAGCTACTGATTGGGCTAGGGGGCTTCACCGCCTACCAACCCCTGACAAACTCCGAATGCTGTGATATGTTCTCCGGGAGTGAGGGCATGGGTGCTAAGGTCCATGTCCGAAAGGGAAACAACCCAGACCATCAGCTAAGGTCCCCAAATATATACTAAGTTGACCAAACGAGGTCCGACTGCTTTGACAGCTAGGATGTTGGCTTGGAAGCAGCCATTCATTTAACGAGTGCGTAACAGCTCACTAGTCGAGCGGTTGGGCGTGGATGATAATCGGGCATAAGTATATTACCGAAGCTATGGACTCGCAAGAGTGGTAGGGGAGCATTCTAACGGCGTTGAAGGTGTATCGTAAGGTATGCTGGAGCTTTTAGAAAAGAAAATGTAGGCATAAGTAACGATAAAGCGGGCGAGAAACCCGCTCACCGATAGACTAAGGTTTCCTGATCAACGCTAATCGGATCAGGGTTAGTCGGGACCTAAGGCGAACCCGAACGGGGTAGTCGATGGATAACAGGTTAATATTCCTGTACTTTGTTATACTGCTAAGAGGGGACGGAGTCATGTAGTCATTACGTGCTGACGGAATAGCACGTTGAGCCTAGTCTTTGGACGAAGCGAAATGGTGAATTGGCTTCCAAGAAAAGCCTCGATGCTTCAGGTATAACAGACCCGTACCGCAAACCGACACAGGTAGTCAAGGAGAGAATCCTCAGGTGCTCGAGTGATTCGTGGCTAAGGAACTAGGCAAAATAACCCCGTAACTTCGGGAGAAGGGGTGCCCACCTCCGGGTGGGCCGCAGAGAAATGGCCCAGGCGACTGTTTATCAAAAACACATGGCTTTGCTAAATCGAAAGATGACGTATAAGGTCTGACACCTGCCCGGTGCCGGAAGGTTAAGAGGGGGAGTTATCTTCGGAGAAGCTCTGAATTGAAGCCCCGGTAAACGGCGGCCGTAACTATAACGGTCCTAAGGTAGCGAAATTCCTTGTCGGGTAAGTTCCGACCTGCACGAATGGTGTAACGATCTGGGCACTGTCTCGGCCACGAGCTCGGTGAAATTGTAGTTCCGGTGAAGATGCCGGATACCCGCAACGGGACGGAAAGACCCCGTGAACCTTTACTATAGCTTAACATTGGTTTTGGGTAAGTGATGTGTAGGATAGGTCGGAGACTTCGATCTTGCTTCGCCAGGAGTAAGTTAGTCAACCTTGAAATACGACCCTTCGCTTATTTGAAATCTAATCCCTAACGGGAGACAGTGTTTGGTGGGTAGTTTGACTGGGGTGGTCGCCTCCAAAAGAGTAACGGAGGCTCCCAAAGGTACCCTCAGCATGATTGGTAACCATGCGTAGAGCGTAATGGCATAAGGGTGCTTGACTGAGAGACATACAAGTCGATCAGGTGGGAAACCAGGGCATAGTGATCCGGTGGTTCCGAATGGAAGGGCCATCGCTCAAAGGATAAAAGGTACTCCGGGGATAACAGGCTTATCACTCCCAAGAGCTCATATCGACGGAGTGGTTTGGCACCTCGATGTCGGCTCGTCACATCCTGGGGCTGGAGAAGGTCCCAAGGGTTGGGCTGTTCGCCCATTAAAGTGGCACGCGAGCTGGGTTCAGAACGTCGTGAGACAGTTCGGTCCCTATCTGTTGTGGGCGTTGGAAATTTGAGAAGACCTGTCGTTAGTACGAGAGGACCGCGATGGACAAACCTCTAGTGTACCTGTTGTGGCGCCAGCTGCATCGCAGGGTAGCTACGTTTGGCAGAGATAAGCGCTGAAAGCATCTAAGCGCGAAGCTCCCTTCAAGATGAGATTTCCTTTATGAGTCGTTCAAGACTAGGACGTTGATAGGCTGCAGGTCTAAAGACAGTAATGTCAAAGCCGAGCAGTACTAATTGCTCATATGCTTTTTTACCAAATACTTTATACATATTATTATACATGCGTCGAAAATATTGAAAACCTTTAGGTGGCTTTGGCGGTGAGGAAACACCTCTTCCCATTCCGAACAGAGAAGTTAAGCTCACCAGCGCCGATGGTACTACTTACGTGGAAGAGTAGGTCGCCGCCTAATTTTTAAAGCCTTTCGCTTACGCGGAAGGCTTTTTTTGTATATTTGTTTTTCAATCTTCTGAAAATTCAATTCTTCGATATCGGACTTGTTGTCTAATTTGTATTTTCTTGCTGGATAATAATTCAAAAAATGTTTAATTTGAAATCAAATTATTAAATTTGGTAATCTTATCATTTTGAGTTTAAAAGATGCATGTCATAAGTAATTTCGACTTTCTAAATTCTGTATATCCTAATCTTGCCAATCTTGGCATTCTTGCAGAAAGAAATACATATAGAGACCCGAGTACTTCATTAGTGAAACTTCGACTACTCTCTGAGCGAATTACAGAGTTTATACTGAACATTGAACAAATCAAGGAGTTTGAAAATGAGGATCAATATCATCGTATTCGATTATTAGAAAAAGAGGGAATAATTCCTCGAGAAGTGAGTGATGCTATGCACATTATCCGGAAATCCGGAAATGGTGCTGCGCATGATGGGAAAGGAACACCTCAGGAAGTTAAATTTGTACTCCGCCAAGCAGTAAAACTCGTAAAATGGTTTTGTACCATGTATGAGGATATGGACATTCCAAACGAGTTTGTTGAACCTCAAAAGCGAGAAAATGATGCTGAAAGAATAAAAGTGCTTGAAGAGGAACTCGCTGAAGCTACAGCTCAAATTATCGAATATCAGAAAAAAGTTCAGCAACTATCTTTCCTTACCCATGAAGAGAAAGAAGAACGCAAAATACGTGCTTCCCATTTGGTGCACAAGATTGATGAAAGTGAATCGGAAACCAGACAACGTATCGATTTTCAAATGCAGAATTCAGGTTGGGATAATTCTGAAAAAGAGGGTCAATTATTTGATGAAAGCATATCTGCTATTTGGCCAAATACAAATGAATGGAATGAGTCTGCTTTGCGCTTAGGTATGATAATGGAAAATGAACTGAAATAATTTTAATGGTTTTAGTGAAACAAAATCATTTCTTAACTAAGGTTTTGGATATTTTTAGATCTTTTATGTCAATAAGTTCAAGATAATATATTCCTGTGGGTACTTGCTCTATATCTATTATTGTAGAAGATCCATCAATCTTTTTTGAAAAAATGCATTGCCCATCTATATTGTACAGTTTAAGTTTTATAGGTTTAAAATTTCCTTGATTTATTATTTGAAATTTTGCATCAGTTGGATTTGGGAATAACTGTATATTTATATTGTGGGACTCTATGCTGCTTTCTTCTAAAACTTCAATTGTTAGGCTACATTCATTAGAGTTCCCATTTATATCATTTATATCCCAGGTAATCTCATAATTTCCAGGAATGAGCATTTCTCCTTCTAAAGTATTAGTATTATTGTAATTATTTGTGTAGGTATAAGAACAATTATCGTAGGTTTCAAGAGGGTTAAATACATCACCAATAATATAGTATTCGTCGTTTTCACCAAGGGTGATTATGCTATCTCCGGCACAAGTAATCAGAGGTGTAGTTTCATCGACAAAGGATAAATAGAAGGAGGTTGAAACGCTGTTCCCATTGATATCTGTTGCTGTAAGTTCAATGTTTTGACTTTCTGAAATTTCTGTTCCAGATACAGGATATTGACTTAAAGTTATCTGATCAGGACAGTTGTCATCAAAAGAAATAATTGTTGTGTAGTCTTGTAAAATGGTAATACAGCTGGTATCTGATGCGAAAATTGTAGTATCTGGTATTGAGGATATTGTTGGCGGTATTGTGTCAATGATTTGAATATTCATTGAGCAGGATATTGTGTTAAGGTCGTTGTCTGTGATTTGAACAGTGACTGACACAGTATCCTGATAGGAAAGAGTCCCTGCTTCAGGAATTTGCTGGATGCTTACCTGATCTGTGCAAGTAGCTAAAGGAGAAAAATGCTGTGTGAAGTCAGGGATGATACTCTGGCAGTTTTCAATATGCAATATAGTATCAAGGTTATGACATTGAATTAATTGTTCATTGGAAGATATTTCAAAACTTTCATAATAGCAAGAATCATAGTCATTGTTTAACTTACAACGGATTTCAAAGATATCAGAAATAGGACATGAGTCGAGGTTAAGGATAAGTTCCCGAGTATTAGTGCCGATAGCAAAATCTGATTCTGATAGATCTTCATAAGTCAAATTTTCTTTTATTTGCCATTGAAAATTGGTGCTGTTTAGACTTTCTATTGAAAGTTTTATCTGGTTTGTACCTGGACATGATTGAATATTTGTTGTGATTAAATTGGTGTTGATGGTCATGTTTTGATACCAAGTAACTTTTCCTTCTAAGGCAGTCGTAGCAATAATGTCGTTGACGTCATCATTATTAACATCAATAATCTGAACAGATGTTGCTATTTCCATCAGTGAGTCTATTATATATGCATCACCTAAAGGATTATTTCCTCCAATATTTTCAACCCATCCCAAGAAATGATCATCAGTGCAGTAGGCAAAATCAATGTCGCCATCCATATCAATGTCTGCAATATCTACAAAATTTATTTCAGGGACGGTCTTTGTATCTTTAAGGGTGAAATATGTATCTGTATTTTCTAATATGAAAATATTGTTGTATCCCCGAATCACAATATCCAAATCACTGTCATTATCAAGATCAATCATGAATGCTTGATTGCTGTCAGTTAGTCCACAGATATATTCGCTACTTGAAATAGACTCAAATTCTCCATCTCCATTATTAAAGAAAATTCTAACTCCAGTAGTAGTGAAGTAAATAATATCCAAATCACTGTCATTATCCATGTCAGCTGTTAGAATTGTGGACTGAATGTACGATGCGATTTCTTGTGCTTGCCCAAAACTTCCTGCTCCATCTAGATTCCATTGTAAATATAATGTGTTGTCTCCCCAAATTGATAGAAAATCTAAATCACCATCATTGTCCATATCTGCAAGTGTAAAATCTGTTGGGTTTCCAAGATATTCATTATCGATAATATGTCCTTCGTCAAATTGACCACCTGAATTCTTATAGAATTTTATATTATCGTAAGTAGTTTTTAATATGATATCCAGATCATTATCTCCATCGATGTCAAAGTTTTTCATTTGATCAACATAGCTTATGTCATCATCAATATGTGGAATAGCATGAAAACTTGTGCAATTATTATTATTGTAACAGGTAACAAATCCATCAGGCGTAGCATAAACTACATCAATTTGTTGGTCTCCATTATAATCACCTGCCTGCCCCATAATTGTCCAATATTTATCATGCATAAGCGGATATGTTGACTGCTGGTAGTTAGATGTGTCATTTTGTTTAAAATACACTAGAATTCTATCTGCAACGGAGTTGTTTACAAAGATCTCCTGAATACCATCATTATTTATGTCAAAATTATTGATAAATCTGGAGTGTTCTACTGTTTCATCAATTGATGTAACTGAATCAAATATACCATTTCCATTGTTTATGAGTATTTGTAAATCATTTACGGTGCAAATGTCTAAATCTGAATCTCCATCTACATCAAATATAGTGTGTACGTTGCAACCATATGTGTCTTCAATTACATGCAATAGACTAAAATTACCAGCTCCGTCAATGTTCTCTAACCAGGTGATGTTATTATAATTATATGAGTTAATGATGTCTAAATCACCATCATTATCTATATCGTAAAAGCTGTATTTGTAGGCTGATGATATTTCTGTTGTTAATGGGATTTGTGAACTGAAAGTCCCATCTCCCTGATTTAGATAGTAGCCAGGTTCGGAACCTGCTCCTAGAATGTCTTTAAATCCATCTCCATTAATGTCGCATTTATATAGTTCATAATATCCAACAGAAACAGAATCGATTATTGTCTCATTCCAACTTGGATTTAGTTCCGAATCATTGTGCAATATTGAAAGCCTATTCGGGTATACCGAGCTAATGATAATATCCTGATCGGAATCATTGTCATAATCAAAACATAAAACTCCTCTTAGTGCGTTGTTGGTGCTGTAAATAGGTTCTTCTGTTAGAAATTTATCTTCAATTTCATCAAATTCATACCAAAGGATTTCATACAGATAAGTTTCTTCTTTAATGAGAGTTACAATGTCTGTGAAACTGTCAGAGTTTAAGTCGACAAGTTCACTGCTTAAACAGTTTCGTTGGAAGTCTGATACAAAAACCGGATTCATAAAACTTGAATCCTCTGAAAGGTAATTGTAGTATTGTAAGTTGTGTTCTCCAAAGAGAAAAATTTCTGGTTCTCCATTGTTATTGATGTCTTGAAATAAAATTTCAAAAGGGAAATTTGATGGTGAGTTCATTAATCGATCCTCGCTCCAAAAGTTCTGGCTGAATGAGTTTAAAGTAATAATTAAGAGTGCAATAACTGCTGCATAGAATTTCATAAAAGAGTGGTTTACTTAGAATTTTGATTAAAATTAAGTAAATCTATCTAAAAATCCAAACCTCCTACCTCTCAACCATTTTATATACCTTGTCAGATCTTCGGATGAGGGTGTCAAGTTTAAATGAAACCCTAGATGTTTTGGGCGCTGTTTCAACATTTTTATCATCAACACGCATGTCGGTAATGGTATGTTCCACAACTCCGGTAGTTGGACCTATAATAACAATTTCATCGCCAACCGAAAGCTCACCAGCCTCCAATAATATGTCAGCAACTTTTATCTTGTCAAAATAATTCACTCCCTTGCCAACATATACTTTGCGCTTTGTGGATTTTGAGCCATACTGTTCAGCCCATTCACCCATTTTTTGCCCCATGTAATATCCATCCCAAAATCCTCGATTAAAAACAGTGGTGAGTTTTTCATTCCACAATTTGAGTTTTTCAGGCCCAAAAGTACCATCAAAAACAGCAGTTATCGCTTCATCATAAACCTTAACAACTGTCTTAACATATTCTGCAGATCGAGCTCTTCCTTCAATTTTTAATACACTAATTCCGCTTGCTAAAATCTTATCAAGAAAGTCAATGGTCTTTAAATCTTTTGGAGACATGATGTATTCATTATCAACCTCAAGTTCATAACCCGATTCTTTATCTGTAACATGATACGTTCTTCTGCAAGTCTGATAACAAGCTCCGCGATTGGCAGATTTATTAAACTCATGCAAACTTAAGTAGCACTTCCCGGAAATTGCCATGCACAAAGCTCCGTGTACAAAGCTCTCAATGCGTAAAAGCTCGCCTTTTGGCCCTTTGATTTGTTGAAGTGATATTTGCCTGCTAATTTCAGCAACCTGGTCTAAATTAAGCTCTCTTGCTGTAACAAGGACATCGCAAAATTGAGCAAAGAATTTTGCTGCTTGTGTATTGGAAATATTTAGTTGTGTACTGGCATGAACTTCCATATCAATTTCACGGCAATATTCAATCACTGCCATGTCAGAAGCAATAATTGCTGTGATCCCAGATTGTTTTGCAGTACGAATTGTTTCTTGCATTTCTGGAATTTCATGATCGTAAATTACTGTATTAACTGTTAAATACGATTGAATCCCATTTTCTTTACAGATGTTTGTAATTTTCACAAGATCTTCCAGCGTGAAATTATTGGATGAGCGCGAACGCATATTCAAATTGCCAACACCAAAATAAACTGAGTCTGCTCCACCTTGTATGGCTGCCATAAGCGACTCATACGAACCTACCGGCGCCATTAAATTTATATCTGATCGTGTCATGATAAGTCTAAAATCTAAATGCTTTTTGCATTTTTAACTTTCTGTTTTAATAGTGCAATATCCATTACATCAAGTATGGTTTCAACATAGTGGAATGATAGTCCTTTGATGTAAATTTCAGGAATCTCTTTAATGTCTTTTTCGTTAATTTTAGACAAAATAATATCCGTAATACCAGCACGTTTTGCAGCTAAGATTTTTTCTTTGATTCCTCCTACAGGAAGCACATGTCCGCGCAAGGTGATTTCACCTGTCATTGCCAGATTTTTCTTAACTTTTCGTTGTGTAAATGCTGATGCTACCGAAACAGCCATAGTTATTCCTGCAGATGGTCCATCTTTTGGTATAGCACCTTCAGGAACATGCATGTGGACATTCCATTTGTCAAATACATCGTTGTCAATATCCAATAGATCAGCATGCGATTTGATATATTCCAAAGCAATGGTTGCTGATTCTTTCATAACATCACCGAGATTTCCTGTGATAGTAAGATTACCTTTCCCTCTGGACAAGCTAGTTTCGATGTAAAGAATATCACCACCGACAGGAGTCCATGCTAACCCTGTGACAACACCTGCATGCTCATTGCCAATGTAATGTTCTTTGAAAAATTTCGGATTGCCAAGCAAGTCCACTAGGTGTTCAGGTTTGATGGTTTTCGGATAATCCTCATTCATGGCAATGCGTTTTGCAATTTGACGGATCATTTTCGCAATTTGCTTGTCTAATCCACGAACACCGGATTCCTTAGTAAAGCACTCGACAATATTGCTAATGGCTTGGTCTGAAACCTTAATTTTATTTTTTTCAACTCCATGTTCCTTCAGTTGTTTTGGTAGAAGATGGCGTTTTGCAATTTGGATTTTTTCTTCCAACACATAACCACTCACATCAATCATTTCCATACGATCTCTCAAGGCAGGATTGATAGTCGCTGTTGTATTTGCTGTTGCGATAAACATAATGTTGGATAAATCGTAATCCACTTCAAGGTAGTTGTCATGGAATTCACTGTTTTGCTCAGGATCAAGGACTTCGAGCAATGCAGATGCAGGATCACCACGAAAATCGTTACCAACTTTATCAATTTCATCCAGCACAAAGACAGGATTAATGCTTTTTACTTTACGGATGTTCTGAATGACACGTCCTGGCATTGCACCAATGTAGGTTTTGCGGTGTCCACGGATTTCAGATTCATCATGCAAACCACCCAATGACATACGAACATATTTTCTGCCTAATGCAGTTGCAATACTTTTACCCAATGAGGTTTTTCCAACTCCCGGAGGGCCAACAAGACAAAGAATAGGAGCCTTCATGTCACCTTTAAGTTTTAAGACAGCCAAATGTTCAATAATGCGATCTTTCACTTTATCCAAGCCATAATGATCGGAGTCAAGGATTTTCTCTGCATATTTCAGGTCAAAATTGTCTTCTGTTTTTTCTGTCCACGGAATGTCAAGAATGGTTTGTAAATAATTTAGCTGAACAGAATATTCTCCTGCTGCAGGATTCATGAATTGAAGTTTGTTGACTTCTTTTTCAAAATGCTTAGCGACATAATCTGCCCATTTTTTCTTTTTGGCTTCCTCTCTAAGATTATTAATTTCTTGCTCCATGGGATTCCCACCTAATTCATTCTGAATGGTTTTCATTTGCTGATGAAGCAGATATTCTTTTTGCTGTTGCGATATTTCTTGTTTTGCTTTGTTTTGAATTTCTTGTTTCAGTCGCAACATCTCAACTTGTTTGCTGAGGGTTTCCAGAAGTTTGGTTGCTCTTTCTTTGATGTCATCAATTTCCAATAAATCTTGTTTGTCTTTCAGTTCAATATCGCTGTTAGAGCAAATGAAATTGATTAAAAAGGTGTAATTTCTAATGCTTTTAATCGCAAATGAAACTTCATGTGGAATGTTCTGATTGAGTTTTACGATATTGAGTGCAATGTCTTTCAGTGATCCGACAAGTGCAACATATTCACTATCACTTTCGTAAGGTTTTAAGTCAATCAGAGGGCGGACTTTCGCAATGAAATACGGTTCTGTTGCAATAAAGTCAAGTACCTCAAATCGCTTTTGTCCTTGAATGATAACTGAAATCGTTCCATCAGGCATTTCAATGATTTTCAAAATTTTTGCCAAGGTGCCAACTTCTACCATGTCTGAGGAAGATGGCTCTTCAATTTCAGCATCTTTTTGAGAAAGACAACCAATTAAACGAGTGCCTTTGTATGCATCGCGAATGAGTTTCATGGATTTGTCACGTCCTACTGTAATCGGCATAACAACACCTGGAAACAAAACCGTGTTCCGCAATGGAATAATCGGTAATTCATTTGGTGTTTCTGTATTCGAAAGAGACTCTTCATCATCATCCGCAATGATTGGAATGATTTCAGAATCTTCCTGCATTTTTGACATAAACAGTGCTTCTAATTCTTTATCTTTTTGATGTCCCATATAATCTACTTCTCCAAAAATTTTATCAGTATCAAAATAACAGATATCTCTTCAATATGTTTTCGCTAAATTTTAGTGAAATTTTCTGTATTGTTGTGTTTCCTCAAAGACATGTTGTAGAATGGCTTTGTCTGCATCGCTAAGATTAAGGTTTCTACGTTGCATGACAATATCAGCTACAGAAAATGCTTTTTTAACGGCATATTCAGTATATCCACCAGATCCTCCCCATGCAAAGGATGGGATGAAGTTTCTTGGGAAGCCTGCACCGAAAATATTGCAGCTTACTCCAATAACCGTTCCTGTGTTTAGCATTGTATTTATGCCACATTTGGAATGATCCCCCATGATTGTTCCACAAAATTGCAAGCCAGTTTTACTGAATCCGCCAGTTTCATAATCCCACATTCTAACCTGTGCATAATTGTTTTTGAGGTTGGAATTATTTGTGTCTGCTCCTAAATTACACCATTCGCCAATAACTGCGTTACCTAAAAATCCGTCATGCGCTTTGTTAGAGTATCCAAAAATGACCACATTATTTAATTCGCCTCCAACTTTTACATGTGGACCAAGAATGGTTGGACCGTAAATTTTTGCACCTAACTTGACTGCAGAATGTTCCCCGATAGCAAATGGACCACGGATTTGAGACCCTTCCATAATTTCCGCATCTTCACCAATATACACAGGGCCGTTGGTTGTGTTAATGATTGCAGCTTCCATTTTGGCTCCTTTTGCTAAAAACACCGGATTGGAACCTATGATGGTGTTTGTTTCACTAATTTTTTCGGAGATTTTATCTTTACATAAGAGGTTATAATCAAAAGTGATCATTTTCCCAGCATGTGTGAAAAGATCCCATGTATGTTCAATGAGCAAACAGTCATTTTCGTATTCAACAATTGGTGAAGGAGCATTTGCAAAGCAGTTTGAAATTTCATCTTTAGTACAAACCGATGCTATAATTTTTCCCCGATAACTTAGGCTCCCTTTTGTGAGGTTTTGTATGGCATATACAATCTCATTGTCAGGCATAAGCCCTGCATGAATGACTAAGTTTTTATCCTCTGCATTGAGTGGGTATTTTTCTTGCAAATAGTTTTCTGTTGCAACAGAAATATTTTTGTCCAGCAGTTTTTCCCAACGTGCTTTGCTTGTTAAAATCCCTGTTCGAAATTCGGCAATTGGTCTGGTCCAGCTAAGAGGTTTCATAGCATGGTATAAGCCGGCATCTGATAGAATTGTATTCATCATATGGTTTTAAAAAGTTGTGATTGTCAAAGATACAAAACCTTAGCGATAAAGGTAAGCAGAAAACAAAAAAACCTCTGCCTTGAGAGCAGAGGTTAATGCTTTTATGTAAAAACAATTATTTGTTTTTGTTTTCGAGGTGTTTTTTGTAACGGTTGCGGAATTTATCAACACGTCCTGCAGTATCGACAAGTTTCACTTTACCAGTATAGAATGGATGTGAGGTGTCTGAAATCTCAAGTTTGCACAATGGATATTCTGTTCCGTCAACTTCGATAGTTTCTTTAGTATTCACTGTTGATTTAGTGATGAAGATTTCTTCGTTTGACATATCTTTGAATGCTACCATTCTGTAATTATCGGCGTGTATTCCTTTTTTCATTGCTCTATTGTTTTGAAATTCAATTTTATTTGGGCTGCAAATGTAAGCAAAGCTTACGAAAAAACAAAACTTTTATTCTTTATTATAAACTTTTTTTGCTTTCTCGCTATGTTCATTTGTAAATCGCTCAAATTTAGCGTCACGATCAAACAAATATCTATAGGTTGCATGGGTTTTTGCTTTTTCAGCATTATCCATCTGCTTATACATTTTATTTACAGTATGATTGTACTCTCCAACCCATGACATTTCAAGCTCAGTTACTCCGTTTTCTTTCAATGAACCAGCCATTTTTAAGAAAAGAGGAGCAATTATTCCACTGCGCTGATATTCTGGAATCATACCAGAGATTAACTGGCGTGCGCGTGTCACAACTTTTGGATTTTTGCGTCTTTGCAAAAATCTAAGTTTATTCATCAAATTGAGTTTCCCTTTGAAAGGTTTAATTACCTGATTCACATCAGGGAAAGTGATAATCATTCCAATTGGTTTTCCTTCATCGTAAGCAAACCAAATGAATTTTTCATTGATGACATCTTTTGAATCATTCAAAATTTGTTCGATGTCAGTTTCTTGCAATGGAGTGTAATCTTCATGAAAGTCAGACCAAACTGCATTAAAAATTTCAGTGACTTCTTTGACGTATTTTTCTTTGTTTGCAAGCTTTAAATGTTCAAACGTGAAGTTGCCTTTTCTTCCAAGAAATTCAGCAAATTTGACTTGTCTATCGTTGAAAGGCTTTGTTAAATCAACATGATATGAGAACTGGTTGAAGTAATTCTGGAATCCATAATTTTCAAATAATGCTTTGTAATATGGTTTGTGGTATTGCATACCATAGGCTTGATGAGTGTAACCTTCAATGAGCAAACCCCAATACACAAAGTTTTCGCCAAAGTTGACTGGACCATCCATTGCTTCCATGCCTTCAGCTTTCAGCCAATCACGGGCTGCGTCAAAAAGCATGTTAGTTACTTCTTGATTGTCAATGCTTTCAAAGAAACCTACACCGCCAGCGTATGGTTTGCTTTTCATTGCTTTTTCACGATGATAAAATGCACCAACTCTTCCAACTGCTTGTTTGTCTGCATCAATTACAATCCAGCGTTTTGCATTTCCATGTTTAAATGCTGAGTTATGATTTGGATCAAAAATCGATTCAATTTCAATATCTAATGGACATACCCAATGTGGATCATCTGCATAAATACTTCTGGCACAGTTGAAAAACTGTTTGATTTCCGCTTTGTCTTTTACTTCGACTAATTTGAATTCTGACATGTTGACTAGTTTTAACGTCGCAATTTACTCAATAATCGCAAGATTTCAATGTATAACCAGA
This sequence comes from Bacteroidales bacterium, assembly GCA_963676165.1. GTDB lineage: Bacteria > Bacteroidota > Bacteroidia > Bacteroidales > ML635J-15 > JAQIBY01. Next base: position 191,071 of record OY781043.1, read on the forward strand.
TTAAAGTTACCATTAGGCCAAAAGCTCCGTACCATTCATATTTTTTTGAATAGCCCATTTGAGCCCCTTTTTCAATGTTGTCAAAGTCGAGAATTAAGTTGAATGCAGCAATTCCCACAATCAGAATACTTAATCCGATTCCCATGATGCCATTGCTATAAATCATTGTTAATCCATTTCCTCCGAAAAAGGAAAATAGGAAATTGAAAAGATACACAATTGCAATTGCTCCTGTTGCAATAATTATCCCTCTGCGGAAGGCTGGTGTTGCACGAATAATCTTTGACCGATATAAACTAAGCATTAAAAAGAGTGTTGCTGCAGTCAGCAAAACAGCTTGCACAACTATTCCATTGTATAGACTATTGTAAATTGCACTGATTCCTCCTAAAAATAGCCCTTCTGCAACAGCATACAAAGGGACTGTAATTTGTAAAAGCTTAGGACTAAAGATTGTTACTAAAGCAAGGATAAACCCAACGATTGCTCCTCCCATTACAATCTGCATGGAAAGGGCTTGAGCTTCGATTACCATTTTCCAAGAGATGCTTCCTGCTGCAAAAATGAGTAAGACCATAAATAGGCTTTTGTTGATAGTTCCTTTGATGGTCATTTGCTCGCTTTCTGTTCTGCTACCTGCAAATGCGTTAGCAGCAGCTTTACTGCTGAATGCTGGATTTGAAGTTCTCATAGAATTATTTTGTTAAATTTGAAAGTACAGTGTTTTTAGCAATTGTTGCCTGAAATTCTTTTAAATAGAATGGTTCGTAATACGCTAAATCCACAAAATCCTTATCATTAAATTTCTGTAGGGCAATGTTTACCATGTATTTTGCATCGGGGAGAATTCCATTTACAAAAATTGCATTTTCATGGATAATAATATCTTGACATTTGTTACTCCCGTCACCAAAGAAAACAATGCTATGTTGCTTTAATTCTTCTTGAAAGCTCAAATGATCAATGATGTTAGCCTTAACTTCTCGAGTGATTTTTCCATGGGCATCAAAAATACAATCGTAAACTTCCATGCGTCTGGCATCTATCATCGGAACAAACAAATCTGCTTTTTCTGGTAAAAGATGCATTTCCCCACTTTTATGTTTTAAATGCGCCAATAAAATATTTAAGGTTGGAACTGCAATAAGTGGAATGTTAGTTCCATAGCAAATGCCTTTTGCTACAGAAATACCAATGCGTAAGCCGGTATATGACCCCGGACCTTCACTGACAGTAACAGCATCTAATTTTTCAGGGCTAAGCTGACAATTGTTTAATGCATCCTCTATCATGATTGTTAAACTTGAGGCATGACTACGTTCTTCTTCGATCAGTCGATGTGCAAGTACTGTTTCACTGCTGCTAATTGCAACTGAACAAGATTTACCTGAAGTTTCAATATGAAGAATATTTGGCATATAAATTATTTCTTTTTCTGGTTATACAATTCGCTGATTGGTACTTTTTCAACGTTTGTATTGTCTTTTAATATTTTAGAAATCAGACTGTATGGTGCTGAAACAACTTCTTCGTCTTTTTCTAATCCTGATTTTATCTCAATGAATTCTGTGTCTTGAATTCCTGTTTTCACATCACGAAGTTTTACTTTCCCATCTTGGTAAACAAAGACAACTTCCTTCATTGGCAAACTCAATTCTTCTTCTGTTTTTTCAACAGCTTGAGCATTTTCAACCAAAGTGGAGTCAATTCGAACTGTGACAGATTGAATTGGGGCTGCCAATACATGATGTACAGCTTCAGTTTCAATATCAACACTTGCTGACATTCCCGGGCGGAAAGGACTCAAATTGTCTTCGCGCTGTAAATCTGCATAGGATGATTGCAACATACGAATTTTAACCTCAAAATTAGTAACTTGTTCAGCTGCCAAGCCAGAATTTGTCGCTGAGTTGGCAATTTCTGTTACTATGCCTTTAAAAGTGCGGTTAAGATATGCATCAACTTCTATGCTTGCTGTGTCATTAAGGCTAACTTTGATGATGTCATTTTCATTGACCTCAACAATGACTTCCATTAAATCAAGATTAGCAATACGAAGCATTTCTGTTCCAGCCATCATTTCTGTACCTACAACACGTTCTCCAACCTCAACATTTAACATGGAGATTGTTCCTGAAATTGGTGCATGTACAGTAGTTTTTCTTAGGTTTTCAGACGCCTCTTTAACAGATGCACTTGCACTGAGGACAGAAAATTCAGCTGCATTTACCGACTCAACTGCGGCATTAACGTCTGCTTTGCCCATTTCAAACGCAGCTTCGGCATTTTCGAAATCAGCTTGAGAAATTGCGCCCTCTTCGTATAATTGTTTGTTACGGTTATAACTTAATTCTGTCTGTCTGAATTGAGCTTTAACTTGTTCTAACCTTGCTCTGGAGTTTGCAAGATTTGCTTTAGCAGAATTCAAGGATGCTTGCGCTCTTTCCAAATAAGATTCGTACAGGTCAGGTTTGATTTTTAATAGAAAATCGCCTTCTTCAACTTGTTGTCCCTCTTTGACATTTAGCTCTACAATCTCTCCGGAAACATCAGGTGAGATTTTTACCTCTGTTTCTGGTTGTATTTTTCCATTTGAACTTACTGTCTGAACAATATCGCGGTATTCAATAGGACTGACGGAAATTCGATGTCCTGTGGTTTTTCCAAACCAATCTGCTTTATTGCCAATTATGGCAAATACTATCAATGCAGCAACCAAAATGATAAGGTTTCTGCGAAGTTTTTTTGTTTTATTATTTTTCGTCTTTCCCATAATTATTGGCTTATACTGATTGGTATTCCACGATAGAAATCGAGAATCTTTTGTTTGAAAATAAACTCGTATTTTGCTCTAAGTAACTCAGATTCTGTTTGATTGAGTTGATTTTTTGCCGTGTTGTATTCAAGAGAAGTCACCAATCCTACATCAAATCGCTTTTGTGTGTATCGAAATGATTCTTGCATGGCTTCTAGTGCTGATTCTGTCGCAATATACTTCTTTTGAGCAGCCGTAGCATCAGCATATGCTTGTTGAATTTCTCTGTATAAATTCTTTTTGGTGATTTCTGTACTTGTTCTTGCAATGTCATAACTAATTTTGGCATTGTCAACAGCTGTACGAATTTGCCAGCCGTTGAAAATAGGAATACTTAAGCCAACACTTAAAGAGGCACTGGCATTGTCTTTAAGCTGATCTGAATAAGGACGAGTTTTGTAAGTGTAATCAAATCCGTATTGATAGACATCAAACATTTCTCCAGTTGTACTATTAATTCCATAACCAGTAAGCACTGGGGTGGATGGTGTAATTTTGTCAATATCCTGTCGTGCATCTGAAAATCCGGAACCATAGGATGCAGATAAAACCAAACTTGGATAATAATTGCTTCTTGCTATAGATAAGTCTCTATGAGCAATTGCCTGGTCCAGCTCTGAGCGTTCAACTTCTGGCATGATCATTTCTGCCTCAGCATAAACTTGCTTGACATTGGGTAAAAGAATTCCTTCAGAAATGGGTTCTAAAAATGGTCTTTCAATCTCAAATCCATCAACGGAGTCAAGTTCTAAGAATTGAGTGAGCGTAAGATAGGCTAAATCCAAATTGTTTTCTGCATTAACAAGTTGTAACTCTTCATTGGCAAGTTGCGATTGTACTTCAAGTAAGTTTCCTTGAGCGAGAGATCCTGCATTGACTAGTTTTTCAGTGTTTGATACTTGTTCTCTTGTCATATCAATTTGTCGAGAACTCACTTCAACCAACTCCTCATTGTATAATACATTGAAAAAGGCGTTGGCAATATTCACAGACAAGTCATTTTTTGCTTTCTCCAAATCTTTTAAGCTAGCTTCTAAATTCAGTTTGGATTTTTGAATTTCATGAAACTGTTGCCCGCCTCGGAATAAGTCCATTTGCGCAGACAAATCCATATTGAATGAGGAAGTGTTGTCTTCCGTAAAGTCATTGGTGTATGGATCTACCGTACGTCCGAATCGTAAACTCTCATATGCTGAACCATTCACAGAAGGCAATATCGATAATTGGCTTGCCTTCAGTTGGTTTCTTTGAATATCAGAGCTTAAACTTTGTTGTTTGATTTGAATGTTATGATCAATAGCATGTTGTATGCATTCTTCGAGACTCCACTTCTCTTGTGCGTTGATAATAAGTGAAAAGAATGCAAAAAGAACAGTTAATCCATGTTTTAATTTCATATGCCATCATTCAAATGTAACAATTTGCAAGATACAAAAATTACATCATTCCATCACCACCTTCGACTTCAATACTTTCTCTATCTTCTTTTCGACGTTCATAATCGTTGATACGATAGGATAAAGTAATGCGGAATGTTGGTGTAATCGCATCGAAGCTACTGTAGTTGTAGAAACTATCAGTATAGGATTCATGGCTGTGTTTCATGGTTCCTAAAATGTCGTCAACACTAAACATAACCGATAGTTTTCGGTTCATAAATTCTTGACGAATTGCAGCGTTAATCATGAAAAACTCACCACGTTCACCTTGAGATGTAATGGATGGACCATTATACATTCCAAAAAGTTGAAAACGAGTGTTGGTCTTTTTAATTTTAAATGTATTATTGATTCTTGCGCTATACGTTAATGTTGAGTTTTCTCCTGTACTACTGTTATCAAGATCGGCATCGATTGTATATTGATACAAATCAGTAGTAAGGTTCATATTCCACCATTTTGCAAAATTAAAATTTCCCATTACTTCAACACCATACGATTCATCTTGTCCAACATTATCGAAAGTGTAAATTAACACTTCCGGATTGGTTGGGTCAACATAAGTAACACGCTCAAACAAGTTGTTTGTTTGACGATAAAATGATTCCAGTGCTAAGAAGTGAGAACCAAAGCGTTTCTGTGCATTAAATTCAAATGAGTTAATGTATGCAGGTTCAAGTCCTGGATTTCCTTCTTGATAATTGTATTCATCCATTTTGGAACGGAATGGATCAAGGAACCATGAACGAGGTCTTCTGATACGGCTGGTATAACTGGCTTGCAACTGAATTTCATATTTCAATTTTCTTGAAACGTGAACGGTTGGAAATGCATCAAACTTCTCGTAGTTCCATGACCTATTTAGCACATTGCTGGTAAAATCACGTTTTGTGTATTCTCCGCGAACTCCAAGCATATAATCAAATTTCCAGAGTTGATTTGTAAAGGTTGCGTAAGACGCATGAATTTGTCGATTGAAATCAACATCATTAAACTGTGTGTTGTCATCCACATACACAGAGCCATTCCAAATTTGGTATTTGTAATCGGATAAACCTATGCGGTTTCTGAATTGATATCCTGCTTCAAATTTTCCGTTTTCTGAAAATGGGTTTGTGTAATCGATTTTTGCACGTAAACGACTTGTATTTCCAGTCTCAACAGATTGTTCTTTCACTTCGCTATCATCTTCAATACGAATAAAGTCTGCATCTGTATCAAAGCGATTAAATCCTGAGGTTTCATCTTTTACAGATCCTGAATACATGAAATAAGCTTGCAAATCATGTCCCTCGTTATTAAATTTGTGCTGGTAATTCAAATCTCCACTGTAGTAGTTGTTATTAACATCAAATTTAGTATCATTGCTATAATACCAAGGATCTGAAATTGCATCTGTGAAAGGTTTTTCGTTGGCATCACTGTAGAAAAGCGTGTTATCTGATGATCCTCCTCGTGAAAATCCTCTTGCACCATATTCTCCAGAAACAGTGAAAATATCTTTGTCTGTCATGAAGTAGTCAAGACCCGCTCTTGCGTTGTATCCATTGTGTCCCCATGAACCTGTTCCGTCAACATCAGTAACAAAGGTTGAGTCGCCAAGAAAACGTGCTGATAAGCTTTCGTTTGTTCCTTCACTAACACGGTCTGAATAATTTCCTCCAACAAAGAAGTTGAATTTCCCAGTTCTTGCATTGATCAGGAAGTCTCCATTAAATGCATTGAATGATCCATAAGCTAGGTTTACATTTCCATTGATACCTTTTTTCTCTTCTTGTTTTAGTACAATATTGATGATACCTGCAACTCCATCAGGATCAAACTTAGCTGATGGGTTGGTAATAATCTCAATGTTTTCAATGGATGAAGCAGGAATCTGTTGCAATGCTTCACTTCCTTCCAAAGGCGTTGGTTTTCCATCAATCAATACAGTGAAACTGGAACTTCCTCTTAACATGACATTTCCTTCAATATCCGTTTGGATGGATGGCGTGTTTTCTAAAACATCAACAGCCGAACCTCCTTGAGATCCAATGTCTTGACTTACATTGACAATTTTTTTGTCAATTTTGTATTCAATATGCTTTCTGTCTGCCTCTATCGTTACATCGTCAAGTATTTCTGTTGCTTGTTTCAGATTTACTGTCCCCAAATCAACAAAAGGTTGTTTCAGATTAATCTTAAGATTGTTTTCAGTGTGTTTGATGTACCCTATAAAATCGATAGTCATATAATATTGTCCATAAGGCAAAGGATGGATGAGCGCATTACCTGTTGCATCAGTGATGCCTCCCGAGATAAGAATAGAATCTTTTGCTGAATAAACAACTAAGTTGGCATATTCAATCGGTGTACCTGTTGAAGCATCTAAAACTCTTGCTTTAATTGCGCCACCACTTGGTCTTTCTCCTGATTGTCCACCCTGTCTGTGATCTTGCGCAAAGCTTGCGAATGAAATTAAAATTGCAATTGCAAGACCGAAAAATTTTATTCCTGATTTTTTCATGAAAAATGATTTATACAAATATCCTATATTTCAGTTTTTGTGCAAATTTGATTGACTTGTTTAACAAACTTTTAACCACATAGAAATGAAATGATGGATATTCTATGATTACACCAACTTAGACAGCTTTCCAACAGGATGGTTTAATTTAAAATGTTAAAGAAATGTTGTCATTTTATTTAGTCGAAAAAGTAATCATCCATTGGTATGGAGCAGGCAGTAATTAATTCGTCTTTTGTTATAATGTTTTGATTGAGTTCTTTCAGGTTTTTCATGATGCTTTCGGCTTTTATATTGTCTCGAATTTGTACCATAATGCTTGTGTTGAAACCTGGCCAAACAGCGTTATTTAATCTTGGATTTCCAATGACCGGTTTTGCTTTAACTTCGTCAATAATTTGAAAATCTTTCACTTCAAGTTTTTTTAAAGCATTCAGAACTTTTTCCTGAACTGAAATATTACAAGTGACATAAATGAGTTTCATGATCTTTGTTTTTCGCGTTTAACTTGTTTATGGTAAAAGATTGCATATAAGCTTGGTATGAGGATGAGTGTGATGAGCATGGAAACTAATAAACCGCCAATAATCGTAATGCCTAAAGGTACCCATATTTCACTTCCCATACTTTTACTGAGGCTCATAGGAATCATTGCCAAAATAGTGGTTAACGATGTCATAAGCACAGGCCTTAGTCTTGATTTCCCAGAGTTCAATATTGCTTCAATAACACCTTCACCTCGAGCTCTAAGTAGGTTGGTGTAATCTACCAAAACAATGCCATTATTTACGACAATGCCAAGCAACATAATGATGCCAACAAAACTAACGACAGACAAGGTAATGCCAGTGATTGCAAATGCATAGATTACTCCGATCAGTGAAAATGGGATGGCAAAGATGATGATAAAGGGATCTTTAAAACTTTCAAATTGAGATGCCATGATCATGTAAACCAGTAAAAATGCAATAATGAAAACAAGATTTAAGTTCCCAAACGATTCTTTCTGATCGCTTACTTTTCCACCCATTTCAACGGTAATCCCACGTGGTAATTCTGTCTCTTTTAAGATGGCTTTGGCAATGGTTGCTCCTTCTCCGAGTGAAATGTTGTTGAGGTTGGCACCAACCCGAACAAGTCGATGTTGACTTTCGTGAATAATTTCCAATGGTCCCATTCCTGTTTCAATTTTTGCAACCGACGACAATGGAACTGTTTGACCGAGCATTGTGCTTAACTGAATTTGATTGAGTTTACTGATGTCATTACGGTATTCCGGAGCATAGCGAATACGTATGTCTATGTCTTCATTGTTTTCAGTATATGCACCAGCATCAGCGCCATAAATACTTTGGCGAACTTGCATAGCTATCATTGCTGTATTTAACCCTAGCTTTGATGCTTTTTCTTTGTCAATTTTAATCAGGAATTCCATTTTACCTTTGTCAACGGAAGTTTCAACATTCCCAAATTCGGTACGGGTTTCGAGTTTTGATGCTAAAAGTTCTGCAGTCTCGTTAATGGTTTCATAGTCTGATCCAAAGATTTTATACTCAACAGGCTGGCTTTTTCCTAGTAGGACATTTTGCAACATGCTACCACCAAGCACTTGATAATTCACTATTTCAGGAATTTTATCCAATTCCTTACGCATCATTTTTGCAATGTCTTGAGCTGATCGATTTCTATCCTGAGGAAGATTCAAATGTATCGAGATGGTTGCTTTGTTTTTCCCTTCGGCAAACCCGATGCTAGTCAGAAGATTGGATTCTGTTTGTCCGATTAAACTGTATTGAGATACCATTTCCGGGACGTTTTCTAAGTAGATGTCTTCCACTTGTTGTGCTATGCGTCGTGTTTCCGAGGCACTTGTTCCAACTTCGGTTTCAATGACGGCAATGACATCTCCTGCGTCCAGGTCTGGAATATAATCTGATCCCTGTTTTGTTGCAAGAAAGCCTGCAGAGACCAATAAAAGGACTGCTACACTTACAGTTAACCATTGATGTTTTACAGTAAACCCTAAAGTGCGTTTGTAGAAGTTTTCTAAAGCTTGAAACGCTTTTTCCGAAGTGCGGAAAATCCAAGATTGTTTTTTGGCTTTTTGTTTTGGCTTTTTCAGTCTGGATGCTAACATTGGTGTCAAGCTAAGCGCTGTAATGAGGGAAGCTAGCATAGTAACTGTTACAAGAATTGCAAGTTGCTTAAACAGAATGCCAACCAGACCTCCCATAAACATGAGAGGGAAGAATACTGAGATTGTTGTAAGTGTTGATGCCAAAATTGCATTCCCCATTTCACTTGTGCCAAATATGGCAGCTTGTTTTGGTGGGACTCCAGATTCCAAATGCTGTATGATATTTTCCAAAACAACAATGGCGTTGTCAACTACCATCCCAATTGCAACAATCAATGACATGAGCGAGAAAATATTAATCGTAAAACCTGCAACAAACATGGTGATATATGCAGCGATCAAAGAAAATGGGATGGTTAAAATAACAATAAGGGAGTTTTTCCATTCACGTAAAAATATAAGCACTACGAGTATTACAAAAAGTCCGGCATAAAGAATGGTGTTGTTCAAGTTTCCTGTAACCTCTGTAATTACTTCTGATGTATCGAAAACTCGGTCATATTCAATGTCTTCTGGCAAGCTTTCGCTAATGACTTTCATTTCATGATCAATTGCCTCAAACACTTCCAGCGTATTGGTTCCCGTTTGTTTCTGCACAAAGAGACCAACCCCTTGTTTTTTATTTGAATACACAAACTCATCTTTTTCACGAAACTCATCTTTAATTGTGGCAACATCTTTAAGGCGGATGATGCGTCCATTGAAATTAACTAGTGCGATGTTTGATAATTCAGAAACGGATTCGGTTTTACCTGGAATTCTTACAGAAAAGTCGTGTTTGTCTAATTTAATATTTCCTCCGGGAATGGTAATGTTTTCCGCTTGCAATATGGTGGAAATTTGTTGGATAGAGATATTGTATGCTTTGAGTTTGCTGGGATTTACCTGAATTTTTATTTCCCGACTTGGTTGCCCTATCATAAATGCAGAACCGACACCATCTACTTTCTTTAGTTTGCCAATAATTTGATCTTCTACAATTTTTTCAAGTCCCGAGTATGATTCATCTGCCCGAATTGCATAGACAACAACGGGAATCATTGCACTGTTTACCTTCATAATGTATGGTGACTGGGCATCGTTTGGAAGATCAGTTTTGACCAATTCCATTAAGTCGCGTGCATTATTTGCAGCTTCTGTAATGTTGGTTCCCCAGTTGAATTCTAAGGAGATAAAAGAGACGTTTTCTTTGGATTGTGAACTGATCTTTTTTAAATCTTCAGTTCCCGATAATACCGTTTCTAACGGATTGCTTATTTGTTGTTCAACTTCTTCAGCAGATGCGCCAGGATAAATAGTAACGACAGTAATTGTAGGTAATTCAATATCAGGAAGCATGTCTTTTGGAAGCATGCGCAAAGCAACCAAGCCAAATAGTAAAATGACCATGAAAAACATGCCGGTTGTCACCGGCCGATTGACAGTTAATTTTGGTAGCTTCATACTAATTCTCCTTTATCTCAACTTTTACTCCGTGATATAAATTATTTTTGCCTTTTGTTGCAACAATAGCTCCAACGTTCAGGCTGTCAACCATTACCCATTCCCCATGCGTTGCGATTCTTTTTATTATGGTTCGTTTGGCTGTGTCATTTTCTATGCAAAACACATAATCTTCTGCTGTGCCTGATTGACGAATAATTGCATCGATAGGGATGAATACACCACTACGATTTCCTAAGTTTACCTGACATGTGGCATACATGCCTGGTTTAAAACTCAAGTTTGGATTTGAAAATTCAATTTCCACAGTTCCTGTATGAGTCATTGTCGATAAAATGGGTTTGATGTAAGATACTTGCCCCCTTATGATTTGATTTGGAACAGCATCCGAAAATATCTCAATGTTTTGACCTGTATAAAAGCGATTTAAGTCATTTTCACCAACTTGAATTTCTGCTTTCATCGGGTTAAGTTGCATCAGCCTTAATATGCCAGAAGTATTGGAATATCCGGGTTCAAGGTTGATATTAAAGAAATAGTTTTCGCCTTCTTCCATTAAATACTCGACAATCACCCCTGAAAAAGGAGCTACAACCTGAGTGTGTTTTCTTAGCATGTCTGTTTTAACTTGAGAAGCATCAAGTTTTGCTTTCAAATGATCGTATTCCATCTCACTAATGGAGCCTTTTTCTCGTAATCTGGACACTCGCTCAAAATCTTTTTCTATTGCATTGAGTTCTATAAGAGCCTGAGTGTATGCTTCTGCACTTAAATCAACCAGCAAATCCCCTTTCTGAACAAAGCTGCCTTCAGGGAAATAAAATTTCTCAATTTTTCCAGGTAACGAAGCTCCTAAATTTGCTTCTCTGTTTGCGAAAATCGTTGCTGGGAATTCAACTTTTTGCTGAATACTATCTTGTCTTGCAATAGCTACCCGAATAATGGGGTGACTTTCGGCTTGAATCTGGGTCTCAGCTTGATCTTTTTTGCATGATGAAATCATCACTGCTGTAATCAGAAGCAGGATAAACGGCTTGACATATTGAACAGACTTTTTCATAATTGTCCGGTTGTTTTTTTTATTTCTATTTCACAATTTCTTAATTCAGTTTTTGCGTCAAGTAATTTGCTGGCAGATTCTTGCCACAATGCTTGAGCTTCTAAAAGGTCGGCAGTTTTAATCATGCCTTCTTTAAATTTATCGCGTTGGATTCTTAAATTTTCTTCAGCTTGTGTTACACCAATTTCCATGACTTCAACTTTTTTGAAACTCTCAAGGTACTTGTTCCAACTTTGTTGTACTTCTAATGCAATTAGTTCTTTGCTCTCGTCACGTTTCAACTCGGCAATAGCTTTTAGTTCTTTGGCAGAATTCAGTGTGTGAAAACGATCACCCCATTGAGTGATGGGAATTCTACATGTTATTCCAATATTCCAGTCTCCTCCAAATTCTTCTTGAAAACCATTGTACGGATTGGGATTGTAATACGAATAATTGGCAGTCCCAACGATGATAGGAAGAAACCTTGACCAAGCTAGTTTTATTCCTTGATCTGCCAATGCAATAGACTGATCTAGCATTTCCAGTTCAGGTCGATTTTGCAATGCAGATTGAATCATTGCATCTCTGTCAGAAAAAACACGCACCGGTAAAATATCATCATTTAGTGGAACAATGGTGTCTAAAGGGTATCCTATCTTTTGGTTAAGTGCCATGCGAGCTAAGAATACACCATTTTGAGCTTGATACAGCTGAAGTTCAACTTCATTTTGTTTGGATCTGGCTTTGAGTAACTCGTTACCTGTGACAATGCCTTCTGCTTTAAGGTTTTTTATATCCCTTACCAAAGTATCAAGCATGGTTTTGTATGCTTGTGCCAGCTTTTCCTTTTCTTCAAGGCTAATGATTTGCCAGTAGATGTTTTCAACATCTTTAATCAGTTGGTTTTCGTCAATGGCAATTCTGCTTTTCTGCATCGTTTCTGATATTTTTGCGATGCGATATTGTGCACGAAGCTTTCCGCCTAAATAGATAGGTTGTGTAGCTCCTGCATTTAGAATGGTTAAGTTCTTCGATCCAAATTTAAATTGGTCGCTTGGAATGTATCCATATTGAAGAAAAACAGGATCTCCGTTAGAATTTGTGAGCGCTTCCCCGGTAGTTGGATCTATCATGATACCATTAATCAGAGGGTTGTCAAGAATGTTAGGGTTTAAACTCATGCTGTTTTCGTCAATTGCCCAAAATGGGACAACCGGTAAAAACACATTTTCATCCATCAAATACCATTTCTTATTTGTTCGCATGTACTGTGCAGTGGCGTCAAGTGAAGGAAAGAAACGTGTAAAAGCCGATTTTCTTGAATTGATTGCAATGTTTAATTGATGTTCTCCTATGCGCAATTTATGATTGTGTTCTATTGCCAATGTTTGACATGTGTAAATGTCTAAAACAGAATCAGTGTTTTCTTGAGCTCTTAATGGGAGTGAAAGAACAAAGAGAACAATGCTTAATAAATAATATGTAATGTGTTTACTCATCGTTTGACAATTCCATAAAATAAAATGTTCACCAATGCATCAATTCGTTGATCGAGATTCTGATCTTTCTGATGTAGTACCAGAGGATATTCCAGACCCTTAACAGCAGAAGCAAGCGCATAACTTGTGTTTTCTACATCTGTAATATCAAACTCTTGCTTGTCAACACCCTCTTTCAATAATTTCTGAATGAATTCTATCTCTTCCATGTCATATTTTTTACGAATATTCTCAATGAACTCCAGTTTTCTTAAATAATCATTCCGCATGGCAGCATATAAATTGCTTAGTTCCTGAAATCTATGCATGCGAATGGAAAAATAGTGTTTGATGCGTTCTTTTGTGTCGTCAATGTTTTCAAGTCCTTCAGTAATGATTGTTTTAAATCGATCGGCCTCTGTTTTTACAACCGCTTGAAAAATATCTTCCTTGCTTGAAAAATAGTAATACAATGATGACTTGCCTTTTCTGGTGTGTTTTGCAATATCGTTCATTGTTGTTTTTTCAAACCCAAATCGTGCAAATACCTGCTCTGCTGTTTCCAATAAATTTTTCCGAATCTTTTCGTGTTTTTCTTTATTCATAAACTTTCGACTAAAATGGTAAAGCGGTCCAAAATTAAATAAAATTGTGGTCAGTTCGAAAAGTTTTAGACTTTTTTAACAAATGGGTCGAAAAATTAATCTTTTCGTGTTTGTGGCATTAGGATTTCATAAAATATTGCCAGTCGATATAATATAAAACTTTGAGAGATAGGGTTTTTGTTTGTCTTTTCCTCAATCTGCTTCGTTTAATGAACCGTCAGGTTTTATTTTGTCATTTGTTCTTTTTGCACTTGAACTGAAATTCTGTGCAAATCCAAAATTTGCTAATGTAAAGAAAAACAGAAATATTACCCACAAACGCATAATCATACAAATTTAGCACGCAATATATTGTATTATAAAAGTGTATGCAATGAAATATTTCAAAAAAGTTTTGATTTTTTGTTAAATTTTTAGGAAATTTATCATCCAACAAAACTCAAGACCATGCCGTATTTCAAAATTGAAACAAATCGTAAGGTGCCTTATCGGGTACAATTTACAAAATCCGCAAGTTATCTATTAAGCGAATTGTTAAATAAGCCGGAAAAATTTGTCATGATTTCATTGCAAGATGAGCATGAAATTCGTTTTGGTGGTAGTGCAGATGCTGCTGCCTATGTACAGATTAAGAGCATTGGTTTACCCGAAGATTGTGGAGAGTTTATGAAATCAGTCACAGAATTTGTGTCAAAAAGCTTAAATATTCCGCAAGATCGGATTTATATTGAGTGTGAAAATTTAGATCGTAGCCGTTTTGCCTGGAATGGACAGAGATTTAATAATTCTTAGGCAAAAACTAATCAAATGTTTGTTCTGATGTGAGATTCCCTTTTTCATCGTACATTCTCCATGTTCCTGTTTTGTTGCCATTTTTATAGTACATCTCTGTACGAAGATTGCCTTTGCTGTCAAAAATTTCCCAATTACCATCCTTTTTATTGTTGGTATAGTATGCTTTAGCTTTCAATGTGCCATCATCTAAATATGACATCCATTCACCATGCATGCGTCCATTTTCATAATTGCGGATTTCTTTCACTTTGCTGTTAGGATAATATAGCGTTGATGTTCCATGTGGTTCTCCATCTTTGATGCTCATCTCAATTTTTACTTGACCATCATCGTAGAATTCTACATAATCACCTGTGTATAGAACTTGATTTGCGTCGTAATACAAACCGTCATCTGATTTGACAAGTTGAGCATGAGATTGTATGCTGAAGAATAAACTTGCTGTTACCAATAAAAATAATATCCTTTTCATATTGCATTTTTTGTAAATATACGACAAAAGCCATTCCAATGTTGTCTATTGAGAATGGCTTTTTTCACAAACTGACTAAATTGTGATTAAAGGTTTTTAAGTTGAATCTTTAATGTCTTAGTTTCAGACGATTCACAATTAATATTTTCAAAAACAGCATTTTCATAAGAAATGTATGACGCCTGAATTTGATACTTTCCTGGCTTTACGTTTTGGAAAGTAAAGTTTCCATTGAAATCCGTGTATGCTTCAGTGCCATCACTTAAACGAACAGTAACACCAGTTAATGCATCCCCAGTTACTTTGTCAATAATTTGACCTTGAATCATGGTAACTGCTGCAACGCTTTCATTGGTTTCTGAATTATTTTCTCCTTCTTTTTCATTGATTGCAAAAGAAGAAACACTCATTAATAATCCAAGTACAACTGCTAAAATTTTCATTTTTTCATTTTTTAGTTCAGGACAAAGGTAGGGCTTATATATTTCTCAGATATGAACTTAATGTTACCAGATTGTTAAGCAATATTATGAAATTAATATCGGTTCATTTACCTCAAAAGAGATATCGGTTCGTATGTGTGTTTTTTGATTGTTAACAAGATAATGAGATTGTGATATGTTTCCGCCTATCTTTTCTTTTCGAAAATTATAAATGCAAGGTATACAGGATTATATGATTTCTGTTCTGTTTGGAGTAATTCACAAATCATCGTTAAAAAAAAAGATATGTGAAGCCATAAATTCTTAGTAAATTGCTGGGCAAAATATGTATATAAATTCTAAACCATGAAATTTCAAGCTTTACCACTTTTCTTATTTGTATTATTACCTTTTTCACTTTTTGCTCAGGCTCCTCAAATTGTAAGTCAGCCAGGGAATAAAATTATTTGTGTTGGAGATGCTGTTGCAATATCTGTTGAAGCAACTGGAGCCGAAACTTTAGTTTATGAATGGTTTCACGAAACAACTCCAATTGCAGGGAGCAATTCACCGGTTTTATCTTTTGACCCAATTGATTTGGCTGATTCAGGTGAATATTATTGCGTTGTAACCAATGGTGAGGGTAGTGTTACTTCTGAAACAGTCCAGATTATTGTTCAGGCGGGTTTGCCTGAAGTGGCAACGCTTAGTTCAGGTGGTACATTTTGTGAAGCTGAAGATGTTAGTTTGTCCGTTAGTGTGACCGAAGGTCCTGTCAATTTCATGTGGTATAAAGATGAAGAATTTGTATCAGGAGCTTATGGTCCAACACTCATGTTAAATGGTTTGGCAAGTTCAGATGCAGGTGTTTATTATTGTGAGTTGTCAAATGCATGTGGAGAAGTGCTGACTGATGAAATTACTATTTCTGTTGCTCAGCCTGTCGAACTTGTTACTCAGCCGGTAGGACAAGTTGTATGTGAAGGTAACGATGCAGAAATTAATGTGGGAGCTGAAGGTTCTTATCTTGAATTTCAATGGTATGAAAACGGTTCAGAAATGACAGGTGAAATCAATTCTCAGCTTACTGTTGAGGATGTTCAAACTGATAATTCTAGCAGCTATTATTGCATTGTTTCAAACATGTGTAATAGCATACAAACAAATACTGTGGGATTGACGGTCAATACCTACCCATCTGTAACTGCACATCCATTAAGTGCAAATGCTTGTGTGGGAGAGGAGATAAGTTTAACCAGTACTGCAACAGGAACTCCTGAAATTACTAATCAATGGTATGTGAATGGCGAAGCGGTTGTTGATTCTGTATTTTCTACATTAACAGTAACCTTGGAGACTGCTGATACATTGTTCGTTTATAATGAATACACCAATGGTTGTGGTACTGTGCATTCAGATTCTGCAATACTGTCTCCGGATGTTGCTCCTGTAATTACACAACAGCCATCCGATACTGTCGGTTGTGAAGGAACCAATGTGAGTTTTAGAGTGAAAGTTGTTGGTGCTGAACCTATTTATTACCAGTGGCAATTAAATGGAGCAGATGTGAATGGAGCAGAATATTCTGGAGATAATACGTTTGAACTCAATATTACTGGAATCGATCAAAGTCATGAGGGAGATTATACGTGTATTATTACGAATGGATGCGGTACAATTACTTCAGATCCTGCGGAGCTTGAAATTATTTTGCCTCCAAGCATTGCATCTCAACCTGACGACTTAACCTTATGTGAAGGTGATGAGGCAAGTTTTGAGATGATTGTTCAAGGGAGTGAACCATTTGAATATGCCTGGATGAATCCTGGTTCTGATCAGGTATTAAGTACCAATGCTGTTTTTTCAATTCAATCTGTAACAACTGATGACGCAAATGATTATTATTGTGTGGTTTCTAACCAATGCGCTGATGTAAATAGCGAGCAAGCAACGTTAACCGTCAATACGTATCCGGAATTTGTCTTGCAACCTGAAGATATAGATGCTTGCCATGGTGATTCTGTGGCTCTTGAAGTCAATGTTGAAGGAACTGGTCCAATTGATTTGCTTTGGTTCAGAAACGAAGGTGCCATTACTGATGCAGAAGATACTGTGCTTATTTTTGATCCTGCTGAAACGTTAGAAACAGGATATTTCTTTTGTACTGCTATGAATCAATGTGGGATAACAGAAAGTGACGAAGTGTTTGTCAATATTGGAACAGCGCCTGCAATTACCTGGAATCCTGTCGGTCAATCATTATGCGAGAATGAAACCTTATTGTTGCATGCAGATGCTAGTGGTGAAAATGTATTTTATCAATGGTTTAATAACGGAGTGGTAGTTTCAGGACAAAATGATACTGCTTTGATGATTCCTGCTGTTGATGATGCAATGGCAGGAGAATTTTATTTTCAGGCATACAATGGTTGTGCAGCAGTAAATTCTGATACGGTAGATGTGGAAATTTTCCCGGCTCCAGAATTTGATTTGGGTGATGATCAAGAATTTTGCGATGGTGAAAGCATTATTTTAAGCACTGATGTTATGGCGCAGTCATACAGTTGGAATAATGGCTTAAGTAACTCTGCAAGTCTGGAAGTTGACCAAACAGGAGAATATACACTCGCAGCAATTGGTGACAATGGATGTACCGGTTACGATACGGTATATGTTGAAGTTCATCCATATCATACCGTGATTTTAGGAGATGATTTATCCAATTGCGGCCCAATGACTTTAGATGCAGGTGATGGCGCGTATTCTTACTTGTGGAATACCGGTAGCGATGAAAGCACAATTTCTGTCAGTGAGTCTGGTCAATATTATTGTACTGCAGCAGGCGATGATTTTGGATGCTTGTCAACTGATACCATCAATGTTGTAATATTGGAAGTGCCTGTAATTGATCTTGGAGATGATCATACCATTGCGAGAGATTCTTCAGTGACATTGAGTGTTGAGGAAGGTTTCCTTTCCTATTATTGGAGCAATAGTACCAATCTGCATGAAGCAGTGTATACTGGCGATTATTTAGGTGTTGGAACACATGATGCATGGGTATTTGTAACTGCGCAAAACGGATGTACAACTACTGATACTGTGCAAATTACTGTCTTGCAGGGCGAGTCTGTAAACCAATTGAGTCCGGGTGAAGATGTTGCATTGTATCCTAACCCAGCTAAGAATGCATTTGTGATTGATTATGAGTTAAATGAAACATTAAATTCAATTCAAATATATGATTTGCGTGGTCGAATCGTTATGAATAGAAGCTGTACTGATTTCCAAGGATTATTGCACATAGATTTAAGTACTTTGCAATCCGGCTTGTATGTTGTAAATTTGAGCACGAAAAGTCGAAGTATAAATTATCGATTGATTAAAGAGTAGCTGCATGGCAAAGAGAAATAGAGAAAAGAAATTGTTCAGAAGCAGAATTCGAGGGTCGTTTATAACTACCATGTTAAGTATGACACTCGTGCTGTTCCTTTTGGGAATAGTTGGTTACCTGCTGCTTAATGCTCAAAGATTGTCTGAGCATGTTAAGGAAAACATTAGCTTTAATGTGCGTCTGAAAGACGATGCACGTGAGCCGGATGTGATTGCTTTTAAGAAAAATTTGGACAAATTGAGCTTTGTCAGATACACAGAATACATCCCTAAAGATAAAGCTGCAGAAATTTTAATTGAAGATTTGGGCGAAGACTTTATGGATATTCTTGATGAAAACCCTTTGTGGAGTTCCATCGATTTGTATCTCGAAGCAGATTATGCCAATCCGGATTCTGTTGCAATGATAGAAAATCGAATTCGTGCATATGAAAATCTGGTTGACGACGTTTCTTATCAAAAGGATCTTTTATACGCAGTGAATAAGAACATCAGAAATATCTCATTTGTCTTTTTAGGATTTGCAGCTCTGCTTATTCTTATTTCATTTGCATTGATTAACAATACAATACGGTTGATGGTATATTCCAAGCGTTTTTTAATTCGTACCATGCAACTTGTTGGTGCTGCAAAAAACTTTATTCGCAGACCGTTCTTGTGGAGTGGAGTTTGGCAAGGAATTTTGTCTGCTTTGCTGGCAAGTGCGCTTTTAGCCGGATTGATTGACCTGTTTAATAAGGAGTTTGCCGATGTTATCAGTTTGACCGAGTTTGGTGTTGTTATTCCTCTATTTATCATCGTATTAGGTTTAGGGATTATTATTTCGTATATTTCGACCCTTTTTTCAGTGAATAAATATTTAAGAATTAAATCTGAAAATTTGTACTATTAATTATGAGCACACAAAATAATTCAAAAAAGCAAGGACCTGTTTTTACTTTCGATAAGCAGAATTACATATTCATGGCAATCGGATTTTTAGTTATTCTTTTAGGATACATTCTAATGGCAGGAGGTAAAGCAGAGAACCCTGCAGTGTTTAGTGATGCAATTTTTAATACCCGACGCATTACTTTAGCTCCAATTCTTATTCTGATTGGTTTTGCCATCGAGATTTATGCTATTTTAAAGAAGCCTGCCGATAATTCAGCAGAAAAATCTGATAAATAATTTCTAAACTATGGAGTGGTTTGAAGCTTTAATCCTTGGAATTGTTCAAGGATTGACTGAATTTTTACCCGTTAGCAGCTCCGGTCACCTCGAAATAGGAAAAGCACTTTTCGGTATTGAGGGGGAGGAGAATATGTATTTTACCATTGTTGTTCATGGAGCAACTGTGTTAAGTACAATTGTTGTTTTGTGGTCTGAAATAGTAAAACTGTTAAAAGGTGGGTTTCAATTCAAAATGAATGATGAAACACAAACAATCATTAAAATTCTGGTGTCTATGATACCGGTTGGAATCGTTGGTGTTTTGTTTAAAGATGAGGTGAAACAACTGTTTTCTGGTGGAAATATTGCATTTGTTGGTGCCATGCTTCTTGTGACATCTGCATTGTTAAGTTTTGCACATTTTTATAAGCCTAAAACAAAGAAAATATCTTACCTCAGCGCTTTTGTTATTGGGATATCACAAGCTTTTGCTGTTTTACCTGGTATTTCACGTTCTGGTGCAACGATATCAACAGGACTCATTCTTGGTGTGAAAAAGGAAGAAATTGCGAAGTTTTCTTTCTTAATGGTACTATTGCCAATTTTAGGTGAGAATGTGCTCGATTTGTTCAGTGGGGAGCTCACTGGTGAGGGTGGAATGCATGCCTTACCTTTAATCATTGGTTTTGCAGCAGCTTTTGTTTCTGGTTATTTGGCTTGCAAATGGATGTTAAACATTGTACGAAAAGGTAAACTTGTTTGGTTTGCTGTTTATACTGCCATTGCAGGTGTAGCATGTATTTTATTCTTGTAAACATTGGAAATAATTAATCAAAATACAACAGATTTTCAGGCAGGAGTTATTATTCCTGTGGATAAGCCCATTGGATGGACTTCTTTTGATGTTGTCAATAAGCTTCGTTATTTATTAAAATTTAATCGAAGTTATAAGAAAATTAAAGTTGGTCATGCTGGAACATTGGATCCACAGGCAACAGGTGTTTTAATTGTTTGTACCGGAAAGGCAACAAAACGTATTTCAGAACTGCAAGCAGAAACAAAAGTGTATAGAGCAAGCATGAAATTTGGAGAAACAACACCTTCTTATGACTCAGAGACAGAGGTGGATAAAACATTTCCGGCGGAGCATATTACCCGTGAAATGCTTGAACAAAGCTTGCAAAAATTTGTTGGAGAAATTACTCAGGTTCCACCAGCATTTTCAGCTGTCCATGTGAATGGTAAACGGGCTTATGAACTTGCTCGCGAAGGTAAAAAGCCTGAAATTAAAGAAAGAACAGTCAGAATTGATGAAATAAAAATCGAAAAGTTCGAAAATCCTATGCTTGATATTCAAGTGACATGTCATGCCGGAACATATATTCGGTCCCTTGTTAGGGATATTGGAGAGTCGGTTAATTCTGGTGCTTGGATGACATCATTACAGCGAACTGCATCTGGAGATTTTCATGTTGATGACTGTTTTAGTTTGGATGAATTAAAAAAAATGATTTAATATGAAACTTTTGGCATGCTAATTATGTATAAGCAAAGGTTTCTTAACAAATAAATGTAAAATTACAGAGGAGAATAATTATGAAATTATCACAATTTAAGTATAATTTGCCGGAAGATCTTATCGCTTTACATCCGGCTAAGAACAGAGATGAGTCTCGTTTAATGGTTTTTCACCGTGAAACCGGAGAAATTGAGCATCGTATGTTTAAGGATGTTAAGGATTATTTTTCAGACAGAGATGTGATGATTTTTAACGATACCAAAGTGTTTCCTGCCCGTCTTTACGGAAACAAAGAAAAGACAGGAGCAAGAATTGAAGTGTTTTTGTTAAGAGAACTCAATAAAGATCAAAGACTTTGGGATGTGTTGGTTGATCCAGCTCGAAAAATCCGTATTGGTAACAAACTCTATTTTGGCGAAAATGATGGGCTTGTTGCTGAGGTAATTGATAATACAACCTCGCGTGGTAGAACTTTGCGTTTCTTATACGATGGTTCTTACGAAGAATTTAAAAATACATTGTATCAATTAGGTGAAACTCCATTACCAAAATTTATTCAGCGTCCTGTTGAAGACAATGATAAAGAGCGTTACCAAACTATTTTTGCGAAAAAAGAAGGCGCTGTTGCTGCTCCTACTGCGGGAATGCACTTTAGCCGCGAGTTAATGAAACGTCTGGAAATTATTGGAGTAAATTTTGGCTACATTACCTTACATGTTGGGTTAGGAAACTTCCGTAGTGTTGATGTTGAGGATTTAACTAAACATAAAATGGACAGTGAAGAAATCCACATTACCGATGGAACTGTTGATCTTGTTAATAAAGCAAAAGAAGGTAAACGTCAGGTTTGTGCTGTTGGAACAACTGTTTTAAGAACCCTTGAAAGTTCTAAATCTACCAACGGTATGCTGAAACCTTTTGAAGGATGGACAAACCTCTTTATTTTCCCTCCTTATGAAGTGCAAATCCCAACCAGTATGATTACCAATTTCCATTTACCAAAATCGACTTTAATGATGATGGTAAGTGCTTTTGCAGGATACGAGAATTTGATGCGTGCTTACAAAGTTGCAGTTGAAGAAAAATATCGCTTTGGAACTTATGGTGATGCCATGCTGATTATTTAAAGCAAATTCATGATTTCAAAAGAACAATTAAAATCCCTCAAAGATCGCCTGGATGCGTTAAGGGGGTATCTTTGACATTGACGGGAAAACCGCACAAATAAACGACTTGGAGAAAACATCTCAAGCTGGTGACCTATGGGATAATCCTGACGAGGCGCAAGCTTTGATGAAACAAATCTCTGGACTTAAATCTTGGGTGAAAACATACGATAAGGTTGCTGAAATTATTGGCGATCTTGATGTGCTTTACGAGTTTGCTCAAGAAGGAGAAGCAGAAGAGTCGGAGCTTGATGCACAATACGAAAGCTGCGTTGAGGCCATCGAAGCATTA
The DNA here is from genome assembly GCA_963676165.1 of Bacteroidales bacterium. Classification (GTDB taxonomy): domain Bacteria; phylum Bacteroidota; class Bacteroidia; order Bacteroidales; family ML635J-15; genus JAQIBY01. The sequence continues at coordinate 213,747 of OY781043.1, forward strand.
GAGCTGAAAAATATGCTTCGCAATGATGAGGATGCACTAAATGCCATCATGACAATAAATGCTGGAGCCGGAGGGACTGAAAGCAACGATTGGGCAGAAATGTTGATGCGTATGTACATTCGTTATGGCGAAAGAAATGAGTATAAAGTACGTCAAATTCATATGTCTGAAGGCGATCAAGTCGGTGTAAAATCAGTTACTTTAGAGTTCACTGGCGAATTTGCCTACGGTTATTTAAAATCTGAAAATGGAGTGCATCGCTTGGTGCGTTTGTCTCCCTTTGATTCTGCTCATAAACGTCATACTTCCTTTGCTTCTGTTTTTGTGTATCCTTTAGTGGATAATACCATTGAAATTGAAATTGACCCTTCTGAAATTGAGTGGGATACTTTCCGAAGCGGTGGAGCAGGTGGACAGAATGTCAATAAGGTAGAAACTGGTGTGCGTTTACGTCACTTACCTACTGGTATTACCATTGAAAATACCGAAACCCGTTCACAGCTTAAAAACCGGAACAATGCTTTGCAATTGCTGAAATCACAATTGTATGAATTGGAAATTCGTAAGCAAAATGAGGAAAAACAAAAATTAGAAGGAGCTAAAAAGAAGATCGAATGGGGTTCACAAATTCGTTCTTATGTGATGCATCCTTACAAAATGGTGAAAGATTTACGTACTTCTCATGAAACAGGAAACGTACAAGCCGTTATGGACGGAGACCTCAACCCATTCATCAAGGCCTTTCTTATGGAGTTTGGCGGAAAACTGTAATTGCGAGCTTGAGAAGAGAGAACTTGCGAGCGGGAGAAAAACAATAGTCATTCGGTCGGAAAAGGGAAAAATTGTTGTTCGGTTGTTTTTGCGAGCATGCGTAATTGCGAAGACGCGCAGATGCGTAAAAAACGAACTTGAGAAGAGAGAACTGGAGAGCGGGCGAAAACCTAATCCCCCAGCCTGCCATCCTCAGCTGGTTTGTGTTTTATGATTTACCCTTTGGGATTTGGAATTTGCTTTTTGTTATTTCATCAGCCTCTTCCTCAAAACTCACACTCAAAACTGACTTCTCGCGCTCAAAACTGACAACTGACACCTAGCTCCTGACCCTTAATCCCTGATGCTGCCTGGTTGTGTGGACGAGTTGTTGCAATCTGTAACTTCTGTCCCTAAATAAATAACATAAACTTATCAACAATCTTAAATCTCATATAAGCTAATGGTCTGATTTTAACAATAAACTAATCGATTTATAGATATTAACAATGTTAATACCGAAAATTATACATGATAGTTTTAAAATTTTTATTACTTTAGTAAAATTATAAAGCACATTTTATCAATTTAAACACATTTCGCCATGAAAAATCCTCATTTAAATTGGACTTACATTAGTCTTTTCTTATTAATTATTATTAGTTTTCCAAAATTCATGTCTGCCCAGACAGTAGAAATTTCTCCAAATCTTCGCAATGAAAAAATTCTATTTGGAACTGAAATCACAGCTACGGAAGTTGAAAATGCAGAGGAATATATGTTCCTCATTTATTCACAAGACAGTTCTTTCAGCAAAACAATTACGAAAAGTGTAAATTATCTTACACATTTAGACTATCAAGGCCTTCCAAGATTTTATTTCTTAAATTACAGAGTAAAAGCATTGGTAAACAATGTATGGACAGAATACAGTCAGGCAACAAGAATTAACATAATACTTGATTGTGCATTTGATGAAATGTACATGGAAAGAGTATTTACTCAAGAGCAAGTTGCTTTAATTGACAATCAGGTTAATGAAATAAAGTTGGCTGCAATGCAAAAAGAGCTCTCTACTTTGGAGGAAATTACAATACCTATCGTTTTTCACGTTATGGTTCCAAGCAATCAATCTGAATTTGACTTTTTAACTCCGTCCAAAATAAGCCAGGCTGTTGAAATTCTTAATCAACTTTATGCAGGAGAGTTTTCTAATAATGAAATTGACACAAAAATCAGATTCTGTTTAGCGCCAGAGTACTATGATGGAGTTGAAGAAATATCCTTATCGGTACCATACGCAGGTCAGACATATAATGGCATTACTTACCACAATCATGATGGAACAGGCATAAACTTACCCAACAATTCCGATTTACCTTACATATCGAATTCAGAGAACGTGAACTCTCCTGAAAACCTTAATGCATATTATTCTGTTTTTCCAACGGATGATTTCCTAAACATATTCATTTTTGACCAGTTACATGACAGTAGCATATATGGCTTTGCCTGGTCAGCTGCACATCCGATAGGGCCTAATATATATGGGTATGTTGCCATTGATAAAGATGTTGTTGGAATTAACGACATCCCGAATAGAGAATTAGGTTTCACATTAGGGCATGAAATCGGACACTATTTTGGTTTATGGCATACCTGGACTGTAGGAGCTGCAACAGAAAGTGAATGTACTGAAGATGACGAAATTGACGACACAGCTCCGCATAGATTTCCGAACTTCACATGCAACGAAAACTCAGACCAATGCCCAGATGACAATTTGAATGACCCAATACATAATGTAATGAACTACACTCCGGATGGATGTAGAAATCAATTTACCGAATTACAGGCATCTTACATGAGGTCTGTTATCGATGACACTTATAGTACACTAAACAACCCGTTGCCATATGACGAGGCTGAAGACATCTCGCATTGCGTAACAGTTCCTGACATTGAGGACATTGCAATTATTGCTCCGGGTACCGGTGGCTTTTGTAGTGGTTCAAATAACATCACAATATTTCCTGATGATGCAGAGTCTTTTGTTTTACATATTTATGAAAACAATCAACTTGTTAGCAACCTTTCCGATGCCAACTTTAATTCCAACTGGGAAACAACATACAATTTTAATGAGAACTCGCATTACACACTCGTGTTAGATGCAACCATGGGAGATGCAACGCATACAGTAGAACAGGAATATGATGTATTTGAATGTGGTGAAACAGACTACACAGATGCTCAATGGCATTTTGACCATGGAGTGAGTCTTGATTTCACAAGTGGGTATGCACAGTTAGGTGACACTGAAATTGAAGCAGAGAAATGTGAAACTTCTGCCTGTGACGATTCCGGTAATTTACTTTTCTATACGAATGGACATGACATCTGGGATCATAATCATGTCATTACAAACATTAGCATAAATGATGCTGCAGGAAAAGGGAAAGGAATTATCCCATTAAAACTTGAGGAAACAGAAAATTACGCCATTTATTCACTAATTTACCTGAACAATACTAACACCTTAAGTTACCTTACAATTACAATTGATAAATCAAACTACTCAATTACTGAAAACGATTCCGATGAATTAATAAGTTCAACTGATTTCACCGGATTAGGAATTTCAAATCCTGAAATGGTAAGCTTAACTGCGGTTGAAAAAATCGCCCCCAATGAATATCAGGTAATAAGTTGTATAAAAGACAATTTAGAAACAAATTACCGCCCTATTGCCATTGACATACCGGGGAGCATCCCAACAAGTTTTGATTCCAACAATTGCAATATCTCACCAATAGATATTAACATGGGACTATCCGATGCAACAAGTGCTTACGATCAAACGGTTAAAGCCTCACCCGATGCAAAGTTCATCGTTTATTCAAACCCGGGGAGTGAAACATTCCTTTTCAATTTCAATACAGAAACAGGAGAATTCATAGAATTAACAAGTTGTATTTCACAAGGCGTTAAAAACTCTGTTACCGCATTTTCTCCAAATTCACAATTTCTATATTATTACATAATTACAAATCAGAAGCATACTATATTTCAGGTTAATCTTGAAGACATCAATTTATGTGAAGGTTGCGATTTATTTTCTATCCCAATTTATGAACGTGATATTGATGAATCAAATTATTTACTATCAACATATTTCTTACAAGAAGGTCCGGATGGGAAAATATACTTCTCCAGACACTCCGAATTTGATGCAAATGCCAAATATATTGGGGTGATCTCTCAACCAAATAACAATGCAGCTTCAATCTATGGTCCAAATCCATGTGGAGTAATTGACGATTACATTCATTACACTGCTGGCTCAGGACTAATTAACAAATTCTATTTACCGAATTTTGTTGATGGGAAAGCAGACCCATGCGATCTCGACTTTAAACTCTGCAGCGATAATTGTGGAGGAGATGTACAAATATTGAATTTATCGCATGGTCTACCTGGTGAATTCACCTGGGTAGTTAACAATGGTACAAACACAATACCAACTGATGGAACATCATTTACAGTGAGTGGTGATAGTGTATATACTGTAACTTTATCCAAAGTAGGTTGCGATCCTGAATCAGATTCAATTACAATAAATAGTGCTCCTGCTTCAACATCAATATCAGGAGCTGAAGAAATATGCCTGGGGAACAGTTCTAATTATTTTTTAGACTTCTCAACAAGCGAAAACGCAACATGGTATGTTGACGGTGTTGCTCAATCGGAAGGAAGCTCAGTTTTCACTTTAAACACTGACGGTTATTCTGTTGGCAGCGTAATTAATTTAAGTGTTGATGCCATTAACAATTCTGGATGTGATGTCTATGGAGAAATGCAGGTTACGGTAACCGGATTTTCTCATCAAATTATCACCTCAGACTATTGCAGCGAAACAAGCCCCGGACAGATTGATGTACAGGTTGGAGACGAAACCTATCTCCCACTTGATTTTATTTTTGAAGATAACTCCTACGAATTAACAGAAACAACAGGAAATTATTTTGACTTATTACCGGGAGTATATTCATATACGATTAGTGACGGTACATCTTGTAGCAATACTGAAGAATTTGAAATACAAAACAGTCCCATCGTCAATCACAGCATTACACGTATAGGTTGTCGAGCCTACAAGGTGGATTTTCAACCCGAAATTCCTGGTAATTATACTTATCAAACCTACATTGATGGAAACTTAGTAACATTAAATGACCCATTTACAATAAGTCCTGCCGAAGAATACGACATTGTTTATCCAATTCATGAGTATCCTTTCAGCTGCATTGTTTCTGCAATTGACAACACCAATGGATGTGTTTCTGAATTCCCATTAGAAATTCAGGAAGTCCAAAATTATGAAATTCTTGAAACAAACATACAACCGGCATTTTGCAGTGAACATTTAGGCAGTATTGAATTAATCATGAATGGCAATTACACAATCACATGTGATCCCTTCCCCCAAGATGCATCATATACTCAAACCCCAACAAGTAATGGGGATTTTGATATTGGATTAGCATGGCAGGAAACATTTAGCGATTTACCAGCAGGAGAGTACACAATTGTAATAACCAATGATGAATATGGTTATGCATGTATAGATTCAGTACATTTTACCATAGAACAAGCTGACATTGCAAATGTAACCCCGACAATAACACCAGGCTGTTTTTCAACAAATAGTGGCAGTGTTGTTTTAACAATTGATTTTGCAGAAACATTAATGCCATCCGGTCAGGTTGAGTGGTCGAATGGAATGAATACAGACTACACATTGCTTACAGGCAACACGTATGAAACAAGCTTAAACAACCTTGGCGAAGGAACATATGATTACACAATCACAAGTGACATAGGCTGCGATTTAGTTCAATCCGTATACATTAGCGAGCCTTCTGCTCCAACAGTTTATGCCGGGCAAGATACAACGATATGTGGTGAGTTTAAAGGAAATATAGGAAATGCAGCCACAGGAGGCAATCCTCCATATACATATAATTGGAGTCCTGTTGATTTTATTACACCACCATCAACTCCTGCAGATTACAATCCATACATTGTTCTCAGTTCACTTGGATCAAACATCTTCACGGTAACAGTAACTGATATTAATGGATGTACAACAAGCGATGATATCACAATTACCATTCTTGAGTCACCAAATGTTTCTTTAAGTGCTACAGACGAATTAATTTGTTTAGGTGAATCAACCGAGATAAGCGCAGAGATTACAGGAGGGGTCGATCCTCTTGAGATAGATTGGAGCCACGACTCCGGTTTACATTCCAACACCGCGATTGTTTCTCCCACAGAATGGACAGATTACACGATTTTTGTTACAGGAGCAAATGGATGTATTCAGAATGAAACAATTAATATTGACGTTGAAAACATCTCAATATATAGCGATGTGAATTATCAATACGGTAACAACTATGCTTCTGTTGATTTCAGTTTTTATCCTGATATTAGCACAACAAATTATAGCTTTACGCTTGTTGATGAAAACAACAATCCATACACCAACTTCAATGCTCTTCCTACAGGGCACACTTACACAGCAACGCTTGTCTCTGAAAACGGATGTACATACACTGATGTTTTTGATCTGATTTTCATTGATTCTTATTCAACTTCAATCATTGAGCTTAATCCAATCACTTGTATTCCTGAACCAAATGGATCAATTACCATTCAAATTGAAGGAGGTCTTGCACCATACGAGGTTAATATATATAACCCAGAGAACATAAACATATCAAGTCTAACTGTAAACGAACAAGGAACTTACACCTTCGATTTAACTGACTTACAACCTACAGGCGAGGATGAATTTACAGTTCAGATTAGTGATGCCAATGGGAATTCTCAAGGATTATCAACAAGCATTAGCTATGCATGGAATTCAAACGGTATTACGCTCACAAGTGGAAATATAGGTGCTCAGGAATTATTTACCGATAGAACAATTCAACTGGGTAATCTAAATGATCAGAATTTTAACATTTTACACGACATCACGTTCAAAAATTGCATTATTTACACGAACACCTGGGGTGCAGATGAAGAGGAAACCGTGTGGACAGTGAACAAACCGTACGATCTTATTTTAGACAACACCACAGTACAAAGTGGTTGCCCTGATAATATGTGGCAGGGTATTGAAGCGCAAGGACAACACGGTGAGCACACAACTGATGTACAAAGCTTAGTAATGCTTAAAAACGGAAGTAGCATTTCAGATGCAATATGTGCGATTAAATCCATAAACGGTGCAATTATACAAACCGAAAATTCCTTTTACTTAAACAATCAATACGATTTGTATTTTACACACTATTGTTCCAATCAGAGTGCGACAAAAATCAACAATAATGTCTTTGAAACCACAAGATACTTAAACAAGGAAGGTGTATATCCTAAATCGCATGTTTTCATGACCTGGGTGAAAGGTCTAAAATTCAAAAACAATCAGTTTAGAAATAGCATGCCTTTCAATTCCAAAGAATACCAGTACGTCAATCAAAGAGGGATAGGGATTTCTTCCAATTTCTCATCCTATGATGTGTCACCCGTATTGGGTGTTAATTACACAATGGCTGCTTTCTCAAATGAATTTGAAGGCTTGTTTTACGGTGTAAGAGCAAGAAGCTCATACGGAACACCGGTAAGAGTTCATCACTCTACATTTACAAATAACTTCAGAGGGATTTATATGAGAGACAACAACTCTGCAAGGGTTATGTTTAACACCTTTAATACCACAACAGCAACACCATTATTTCAATGGATTGGCTACTCACTCAATGGGACACCGGACGATGACGAAAGCTATGCTGTTTACCTGAGTGCGTGTGAAAACTTTTTCCTTGAAGAAAACTCAGCCAAAAATGGGGATGCCGGTTTTTATGTGTATAACACAGGTTCTACTGCCGGAAAATTTTACAAAAACAACATTGGTGCAGCCCCCGAAAGCGGTGAAACTTACAACATGAAAGCCGGGGCAATTGCGGTTGGTAGCAATTCGGATTATGAACAAAGTATTCCAAACTCTGGTCAAGTAGGGCTCGAAATCCGCTGCAATACATTTGATGCTACCGGCAAAGCCATTGGTGTGGTGAATGGAAACATACGCAGAAATCAGGGAACATCAAGTGGTGACAATAAAGACCTTGCCGGAAACCAATTCTCTGAAACATTGGTAAATGGAATGGATTTTACTGCTCAAATTCAGGAAAACCATTTCCACGATTTTTCTCATTTTAACCTGGGAATATACAATTACTATCAACACGATGATAATAATAGTGAATCTGAACAGAATGGTTATGATAGGATTTTACGTACAAATTTCATTAGCGGTGTAATAGGTTGGACTCAACTTGGAAAACCATTTGTTGAAACAGATGCTTGCCCTTCTCATTATTCCCGCCCATTCATTGATTCTGATCAGGTGGTTGATGCATTAAGTGCCATTCGCCATGACAGAGCCGACTACAATAACCTGCTTGAAGAATACCGTCAAATTATTGACAAAGGAAACACGGAGTATTTAAAAGCGACGGCAGAGTTAATGAATGACGAGAATTATGCCACTGCCTTTGAAATTCTGAAAAACGAAGGGTATTTAACAGACACGGTGTTAACTGCAATTTTATGCAATAATATTGCCCCTGAATCCGCTTTGGTTGCTATTTTAATAGAGAATTCTCCTCTCCCTAAAGAAGTCATCGAATTGGTTGATCGAGTTGAACTTGATGCCAATTTAAAGAAACTACTCATGATTTATCAGGATGGAGTAAACAATCGGGTTAAATTAGAATACGCGATGAGTGATGTACTTCAACGCATTGCGGACAACGAGTCAAAAATTATAAACATAGCACACAACAATGACAGCTTAGTATCTGTATCAGACTCAGTGCTGCAATACCTCAAACCTTTAGCCTTAAATGATTATAAATATAGCATGCAGAAATACAAATTGTTGGTATCCAAACAGAATTTCCGCACGGCAAAGCTTGAACTGGCACACCTTAACGATCTGGCTAAAAACAGGAATGACAGTATCGGTAAAGAACTTGAAACGTTCATTACTGTTGAGAACATTCAACTTGCTTATTTGGATAAAATGGATACAACAATTATTGCCAAAAACAAAACCTATTTAGAAGAAATGGCAATGATGGAATCTGACATGTATTCGGGCAAAGCTCAAAATCTATTGGCGCTCATTGGAGAATATCCGTATTTTGAGTACACACCCATGCCGGAAGATATAAGCAACCCACGAAGAACAGAAAAACAAGCAGACATTAAGGACATGTTTAAACCGACATTAAACATTTACCCAAATCCAACCAAAGGCATTTTAACCATAGAATATAACTTTGAAATTATGCAAAAAGAAGGAATGGATTTGCTAATGCAAGTATTGGGTTATACTGTAAAAGAGCATTGTAAACATGGGGAAGTCAATATATACACTACTGCTGGCAGATTATTACAAACAATACCATTAAACAAACTCCGGGGAAACAAAACCATTGATTTGTCAACCTATCCTTCCGGCAATTACATTGTTGAACTAAAGGATTGTTATGAAAACAATAACTCAATAATGATTACAAAACAATAGATTATTATGTGAGCAGAATTTATTTTCTGCTCACATTGTTTTTATAAATATCTTTACTCAATGAAAAAGCTAATTTTTGTCATATTAACCTTGATTTCAACACTTATCCACTCACAGGAGATTTTCAATATTATTCTTGAGGATACAGCAAATGCGCACATTTCTAATAGTGTAGTTTTTAGTTCTGGAGATTATTATGTTTTGTCTGGAACCGGAAATGACCTTAACATAAGAAGCTTTTGCATAACAAAAGTGGACAATATTGGAAATATTGAATGGCAAGAAATTTATGGTTCTGACAGTATAGAAATTTGGGAAGGTTGGGATCATTGCATGAAAAAAAACGAAGAATCAACATTCCTTACAGCCACAATAAAAAGTATAAATACTGATAGTATTGGCTTTATGTTTTATAAATTTGATAAATATTTTTCCTTAATTGACTCTCAAATTGTAAAATACGATATGAATTGGAGTTTATGCTATAATTCTCTTTTGGACAGTTACGAAAACGCATATTTAACAGGAATATATTATGATACACTTGCAAACAATTATTTTTTCTACCTAAGCAAATATGACAGTCTCAATAATTTATTGTGGAAAAAAACAATAACCGACTCTTATTCGTTAGGGAGCCAATTATTAGAGTGCTCTGATGGATCTATTATTTGCGGAGGAGAACAATCTAATTATGGAGAATCTAAATGCTTAATTGCCTCTTACAAACCAGATGGAGAAAACAACTGGCATGACTTATATGGTAAAGGTTCTGTATCCGCATTAACAGAAACATCGGATTCGTGCATACTTGCCAGCGGAAATTACCCGGGCATAAAAACCGCCTTCGACACCTATTACGATGGTTGCATTCGCAAAATTGATGAAAATGGCGATCTGGTTTGGGAACAGTTATATAGAAGTTATTTGTTAAGCCATACCGGAAGTATATATACTACCAATAATATTTATTCGATTATTTCAGATCATGAAGCCATTTATGCTATTGGCAGAAATTACAATTATAATTCATGGTTGGACAGAGCATTTTTATTGAAATTAAATAACCATGGAGAAATTATCTGGAAAAGAAATTATTTCGCAGTCAATGAAGAATCACATTCACAACAAATTACCTCTTTCAAACAAACATCAGACAACGGTTTTATATTATCCGGTTATGGCAACGACTATTCAAACATTGGCTACACTCCCCCCCAACAACGTTGGCTCATAAAAACCGATAGCCTTGGCATGGATGGGCTATGTAACACAGTACCCGATGTCTTAGAAGTAGATATTAACCTGCCCAATGAGATGTGCGCTTTTGACACCACAGAGCAATACCTGTATATAGCAGGCCCAACCGCACCATACACAGTTAGCATAAGCAATGGTCAACAATTTGACAGCATCTACTACCCCCCGGTATTCGTCCCCAAAGAAATTGGTCCAAGTACCATAGAAATATCCTATGATGGCATATCAACCCTTGAATTTGAAGAACCGGAAGTCACCATTTCCAACCACGATTGGGGAGAGTGCATAGCCATACCCATAGAGTTTCATGTCGGCAATCAGGTTGGCTTTGTTAATTTTGACATCACCGTCACCGATGGATGGGGCAATAACAAAACCATAACAAAATCAATTTACGTAACAACCTGCCCCGACGGGATAAATGATGCATTGCTTAATCAATTACAGATATATCCCAATCCTGCAAACAACAACATTACAATTGATTTAAAAAACAATCATAGAAATCTAAATGCTGATATTTTTGATACGCAAGGAAAACATGTATTAAGCAGCTACATCACCGGAGAAAAAACAACAATTGACATCAGCTCTCTTCCACCAGGCACCTATCAAATTGTCATTGAAAAAACAAGCCATAATTTTACGGTGGTAAGGTAGAATTTGCGAGCTTGAGAAGAGAGAACTTGCGAGCGGGCGAAAAATAAATCGTGGATGCAAAAACTCCTGTCTCTACCAATTTTCCATACTTCCAGTTAACTCCTGACCCATGCCCCCTGACACCTAACTCCTGATTTGCGAGCGGGCGAAAAACAATAGTCATTCAATTGGAAAAGGTAAAAATTGTCATTCGATTGTTTTTTTTCGATGACGCGAGCTGGTGAACCGACGAGTTGACCCAAACGAGTTTGTAATTTTTGTGCTTGAACTTTGGGATTTGCTTTTTGTCTTTTGTTTTTTGTTTTTTGAGTGTGAGTTCCAGTGCGAGTTATGAGGGATAAGACAATCTGCCTCTTCCTCAAAACTCACACTCAAAACTGACTTCTCGCGCTCATTGGAGAATATCCGTATTTTGAGTACACACCCATGCCGGAAGATATAAATCAGCCCAAACGGAACAAGGAATCTAAAACTCCGAACGATTTGTTCACCCCTGAAATAAAGGTATATCCAAACCCTACAGATGGTATATTACAAGTTGAATATAATTTTGAGACCCTCAAACAGGAAGGAATAGAAATTCTTATGAAAACTTTAGGTTACACTCCGGAGCCAAACTGTGAAAGCGGAAGCATTTACATTTATTCCAACAACGGACAATTGATGGAAACCATTCCGTTGTATAACCTGGAGGAAATAAAAAGCATTGACATTTCTTCTTATCCTACCGGTATTTACATTTTAGAAATAAAAGATTGTTACAAAAACAGCAAATCTCTGAAAATCACAAAACAATAGATTATTATGTGAGCAGAATTTATTTTCTGCTCACATTGTTTTTATAAATATCTTTACTCAATGAAAAAGTTAGTTCTTGTCATATTAACCATCGTTTCATCACTTTCTCAATCACAAGAAGTTTTCAATATTATTTTGGAAGATACTGCTTCTCATATTGCAATAGATGTTGTAGAATTGAACAGCAATTACTATGTTTTATCTGGAACACACAATGAGACCCTTACTAATTGCTTTGCGATTTCTGAAATCAATAGCTTAGGAGATATACAATGGCAGAGGTTGTATGATAATGATAGTCTTATTGTCCGGGCAGGTTGGGATGGCTGTTTGAAAATAAAAAATGACAACCTAATGATTTGTGGTACAAGTCTGGATAAGGTTGGTCCTGGTCAATCCATCCACATCACAAGACTGAATGGACAGTTTGATATTCAAGAACAAAAATATATTTTATATGATTCTATTTGGAAATCCTGTTATAGCTCATTTATTAATGAAGCAGGTGATGTTTTATTAACAGGAGCATATGTTGATACAGCAAGTAATGATGTTTATATGTTACTAATAAAACTAAACGAAACACTAGAACTGATATGGAGTCGCACATTTAATTATGATTATTCTTATGGTTCAAAAATATTGGAATGTAAAAATGCTGACATTATCTGTGCAGGTACTCAATCTATAAACGGATACGATGATTGGTTAATCAACCGTTATACAACACAAGGAGATTTGTTATGGTCAAAAAGATTTGGCTGGCTTGGTTCACGAAATGACGGAGCTGTATCCACATTAGCAGAAACCCCTGATTCGTGCATACTTGCCTGCGGAAGCTACCCGGGCATAAAAACCGCGTTCGATACCTATTACGATGGTTGCATTCGCAAAATTGATAAAAATGGCGATCTGGTTTGGGAACAGCGATATCGAAACTATAGCGGACACCCTACAGATGTTGACAAAGTTCTATCGCAAATGGAAATTAGTGACTGTATCCAACTTACAAATGGGGATTTTATCATTTTAGGATCTTCATTGTCATTTTATACAATACACAGAGGATTCTTAATGCGTGTAACAAATAGTGGTCAAGTAAAATGGCATAAGTATTATTATGCAGATAATTTAAATTCAGCATGGCAATATTTAAACTCTTTCAAACAAACATCAGACAACGGTTTTATATTATCCGGTTATGGTAACGACTATTCAAACATTGGCTATACCCCCCCCCAACAACGTTGGCTCATAAAAACCGATAGCCTTGGCATGGATGGGCTATGTAACACAGCACCCGATGCCTTAGAAGTAGATATTAACCTGCCCAATGAGATGTGCGCTTTTGACACCACAGAGCAATACCTGTATATAGCAGGGCCAACCGCACCATACACAGTTAGCGTAAGCAATGGTCAACAATTTGACAGCATCTACTACCCCCCGGTATTCGTCCCCAAAGAAATTGGTCCAAGTACCATTGAAATATCCTATGATGGCATATCAACCCTTGAATTTGAAGAATATGAAGTCACCATTTCCAACCACGATTGGGGAGAGTGCATAGCCATACCCATAGCATTTCATGTCGGCAATCAAGTTGGCTTTGTCAATTTTGACATCACCGTCACCGATGGATGGGGCAATAACAAAACCATAACAAAATCAATTTACGTAACAACCTGCCCCGACGGGATAAATGATGCATTGCTTAATCAATTACAGATATACCCGAACCCTGCAAACAACAACATTACAATTGATTTAAAAAACAATCATAGAAATCTAAATGCTGATATTTTTGATACGCAAGGAAAACATGTATTAAGCAGCTACATTACCGGAAAAAAAACAACAATTGATGTCAGCTCTCTTCCTCCAGGCACCTATCAAATTGTCATTGAAAAAACAAGCCATAATTTTACGGTGGTAAGGTAGAATTTGCGAACTTGCGAAGACGCGTGGATGCGTAAAAAACGAGCTTGAGAAGAGAGAACTTGCGAGCGGGCGAAAACCTAATCCCTGACCCCTGAATAGTCATTCAATTGGAAAAGGTAAAAATTGTCATTCGATTGTTTTGCGAGCATGCGTAGCTGCAAAGATTAAATCGTTAATACAACATTTAAATTAGCTACAAATTCAGATGCGAGTTTTGTAAGTCTTCTGAAAGAAGACTATGAGCGGAGGGATTGGCAGACCACAAGCCAGCCGTGGCAGTGAAAGTTGAATTTTTAATGTAAAATCAATCAGATGCTTTAGACACGTTGTGATTAGATTTTACAAAAATTCAACTGAGCGGGAGGATGATTGGTGCTGCCTTGATTTTTTTGTTTACTTTTTTCATCAAAGGAAAAAAGTAATTAAAACAACCATTACCGGAGAACAAACCAGCCTGCCATCCTCAGCTGGTAAACCGGCTGGCAGGCAACAATTGACATCAGCTCTCTTCCACCAGGCACCTATCAAATTGTCATTGAAAAAACAAGCCATAATTTTACGGTGGTAAGGTAGAATTTGTGAACTTGCGAAGACGCGAAGATGCGTAGAGGCGCCAGACTGTCTAATAACCTTAATAAGTTTGTTAATAAAGATTTTGCATGAATTCATGTTAAAGGAAAGGATATTAGTACCTTACAATATGAAATTTATAAAAGGAGAAAGTAGGTATTTAAAAAGTCTATTCCCAGTATCTTTAGAAGAAAGCATTGGTGAGGATAATGAAATTCGCATTATTGACGCATTTGTTGATAATTTAAACTTTTCTGAATTGGGATTTAGAACACATTACAGAGAAACAGGTCGTCCGGCCTATCACCCCAAAGATTTACTAAAGCTATATATTTATGGATATATGAATAGCATTGGATCATCACGTCGGTTAGAAAAAGAATGCAAACGAAATATTGAATTGATGTGGCTTTTAAATAATTTGTCACCAGATCATAATACTATATCGAATTTCAGAAAGGACAATTCCAAATCAATAAAGAAAGTTTTCAGAGAGACGGTTAAGTTATCTCAGTATTTTGAACTTATTGGAGGCGAATTGGTTGCAGGAGACAGCACAAAGCTTAGAGCCCAGAATAGCAAAAAGAATAATTTCAATCAGAAAAAGATAGAGCGACATCAAGAATATATCGAAAGAAAAATAGAAGAATACGAACAAGAATTAAGTAATAACGATGGTGATAATCAGGAAATATTAAAAAAGATTGAGAACAAAAAAGAACTTAAATCAAAGTACAACCGCATGTCTGAGGAATTAACTAGAGATAAAGAAACACAAATATCAACTAGTGATCCAGATAGTCGAAATATGACTCTTCGAAATAATATATCGGAAGTCGCTTACTGTGTTCAAAGTATGGTTGACGCTAAGCACAACCTGCTGCTGGACTTTATTGTGACGAACAAAGGTGATAAAAACGCAATGGGAAATATGTTGCAACGTACTAAGTCTATTTTACGTAATACTACTTTTACTGCTTTATTTGATACTGGATACCATTCAGGGAGAGAGCTAAAAAAAGCAGATGATTTAGGCATCAATGTTCTGGTAAATGTACCTTCTACACCACATGCAAACCAAATTCCTGACCCAAATTATTGTATAAGCAATTTTGTATATGACAAAGAAAATGACACATATACATGCCCAGAAGGTGAAATTTTAATAACTAATGGGAATTGGTGTAACGCAAGAAATAAGAATGGAGAAGTTTATTACAGATTTAAAAACTATGGTACCGTTAAATGCAAAGAATGTCCCGTTAGGTCTAAGTGTACAATAAATAAAAAAGGTCGTAGAATAAAAAGAAGTGAATATGCCGAGAACATACAGTCTAACACGAAACGAATGATTGATTTAAAAGATAAATACCGGCAGCGGAAAAGCATAGTAGAACATCCATTTGGAACAATGAAACGACAATGGGGATACGACCACATAATAACGAAAAAATACATTAAACGAGCAACAGCAGATGTTGGGTTGATTTTTTCATGCTATAATATCAAGCGATTAATAAATATTCTGGGAATTGATGCACTAATCGAATCTTTCAATAAGGGAAAGAGGTTTTGTGCTCAAATATTAACCAGATATGGAATCAAATTAAGACTTTTAAGACCTCTAAATTATTTACACAAACAAGGCTGCACAAAATCAATCCCTAATTATTACTACTTATTTAGCAACTATAGGCTTATGAGGGCATGAATTTTTAGAAAATCTTAATTATCAGACAGTCTGGCGCAGGCAGGAGCTTACGAAAAGTGTATATACCCTTCCTAAGTTTGTAAAATATTATATTTAAACATTATAATCAAAAGAACGAAAGAGAGGATTAAGGTCATTATACAAAATGTGTCATAAAAACACGTCAACATTGAAGATCCCCACTCTTTCGCTACTTAAATACGATTAGTTCTCTGGGCATAAAGCCTGTTTTCAGGTTGTTATATTCAAGTAGCATCGTTCTTTTTAAAATCATAATTATGAATAAAAATACAAAATTTATTGGGATTGACATCTCTAAAAATGTTTTTGATGTCTGGAATGAAAAATTGGGACATAAGCAATTTTCAAACAACGAGAATGGCTTTGCTGAGTTTGTCCTGCTTTTAGCACCAGACAGTTGGTGCGTTATGGAATATACAGCCAGCTACTACCAACAACTTGCAATCTTTCTTTATGAAAACCATGTGAATGTTTCTGTAATTAATCCGCTAGTAATTAAGCGGTTTATTCAAATGAAATTGCAACACAATAAAACAGATAAAAGTGATGCAAAGATGATTGTTAAATATGCACAAGAACAGAAATTAAGCAAATGGGCTCCTAAACCAGATTACATAGAAGAATGCAAAGATTTACATTCTGCTATAAATCTTTATCTAAAACAAAACACCGCTCTTAAAAATAAATTGCAAGGCCTGTTAGACAAAGGTGTCAAAGGAAAGGTTGTGACCTCCTTAAAACGACAGTTAAGACTATTAAAAAATGAAATTAGCCTGTTAGAGTCTGAATTAGAATACAGAATCAAAGAAAACAAGCAGGAAATGCTTACTAATATCACATCAATACCTGGCATTGGAAAAAAGACAGCTCTTTTTCTTATTGTTTGTACAAATGCATTTGAAACGTTTGATAATGCAAAACAATTATCCGCATTTTTCGGACTCTCTCCTGTCGAATACTCGTCGGGATCTAGTGTAAAAGGTCGCTCCAGAATCTCCAAAAGAGGGAATGCGCGGATGAGAAATTACCTCTTCATGTGTAGCTTTACAGCATGCAAAAACAATCCTCATTGCAAGGCTATTTATAACCGAATTGTTGATAAGGGAAAATCAAAAAAACTTGCCCTGATTGCTGTAACAAACAAACTCTTAAAACAAGCTTTTGCAATTGCAAATTCTGGAAAGCCATATGATCCAAATTTTAAATCGCATTTGATTCCTTCGTAATTTTTCTTTTTGAAATTGCCCTTACTTAATTACGGCATTTTAAAAAGAAAAATTTTTATTCGTTTTTACTTGGTTTTTACCTTAGTTCTTTGTTATTTATTATTTGTTATTTGAATTTTGTTATTTCATCAGCCTCTTCCTCAATACTCACGCAAATGAAACCCGAAATTTACAAACGAGAGTGCAGTAAATATCAATGGTTGAATTGTCCCGATACCTTTTTTATATGCATATCGGGACTCAGTACTGTTTTCTCGCACTCAAAACTGACCACTGACACCTAGCCCCTGACTCCTGTTAAAGTGCGAATCCTATTGGATACAAATCTTTCTGTTGATCCCAGTATTCAGTTTTTTGGTAAAACCAGTTAAGCATAGCCCATTGGTTTTCTTTAAACTCTGGATTGTTTTCTAAGAATGCCTCAAATTCTGTTTTAAGTTCCGGGTTGTCTTTCATAAGTTGAGGCGCTACGACTTCCATAACATAGTTTTCAGCATATTCTTTTTGTTCAAAAATGGCATTGAAATAACCCCATTTCAACAAAGAGCTGGGTGCAGTTGGATCCAGTAAGTGAGCTGCTACTTTCACATTGACTTGATTTGTATTTACAATGACTGATTGTGCCGGAAATTCCTGTTTTACAATGATGGTATCTAAATTGAAATTCTGCAAACGAAATGCTCCTTCGTAAGGCTGATGTGAAAATTCATAATCTTTGATTCGGAACATGGCAACATCCATATTTTCTGCTTTTTCTAGGCGAGAATATTTGACTCCATGAATGTCCAGTCGTTCAATGACCGATTCCCATTCTGGTGGAATGACATAGAATTTTGGAATTTTTATTGTTTTTACAACTTGTATGTCGTCATAAAAATCGATCATCATTGATTTTTTATTTCCTGTATATCGATACCATGTTCCACCAGTTAAGTCGGATGTTTCTTTCATATATTCTATCCCGAGAAATTCAACTTTCCGGCTTGAGTCTGATGCTGCAAATTGAATCGGATATGGAGTTGTTCTAAACCTTTCAGTAGCACAATACTGATCAGCATTTTGGTTTAGTGTTTTAAGCGTTTCTGCATGTCGTGCAATGATTTCCATACTTGACAAAATGGCTTCGTAAGTGCTTTCAACCCGAATTTTGTACGGTTTAAGCATGTGAGTTTCCAGAAGTAGTCCACCACGATTTCTGATTGCAGAATATCCTTCTGACAACATCGGGCTTGCAACCCAGGCTTCAATGCCACTTTCCGGATCGTGCCAGTTTCTGAATGAGACATAACGAAACATAGGAAACCCTTTGTTTGCCATGTCTTGTTTTAATGGTTCAAGATAATCGGACTTCAGCCATTCGGTTTGATGTTTTTCCATATTGCCATAAATGGAGAGATCGTAAGTAATTGCATACTGATAATCTGCGCCGTCGGTAGTGTGACAATCGATGAAGAAGTCAGGTAGATAAGTGTTGAATGTATTGTGCCAGGCTTTCATAGCCGGGGTTTCGGCTCTAAGAAAATCCCGGTTCATGTTTATGTTTTGTGCATTGGTTCTCCAGCCCATTTCAGTTGGTCCGTTTTGGTTAATTCGGTTGTACGGGCTGCGTCGTACATAACCATCAGCATTGACAATAGGTAAAAACACAACACTCACATGTTGAAGAAGTTTCCGTTTGGATTTGTTCTGCAGCATATCCCTGACAAGCATCAATCCAGCAGATGTCCCATCAGGTTCTCCGGGATGAATACTTGCTTCAATCATAAGCAATGCACGTCCTGTTTTGTGAATGGCTTGTGCATCCGTTAATCCGTCTTGATCTAAAATGAGCATAGGTAGTTCATAATGTCTGCTGCTTTTTCCGTAGGAAAAGTAGTTTATTTCCTCAAACGTATCATCAAGCATACAGCAATAATCAATGACCTCTTCATAGGTTTCACAGGACTTTCCTCCGGAAAGTTCAAATGGTGTTTTTTCCACATCCTGAGCTATTGTTGTCAGATAGGTGAAAAGAAAGAATAAGCTGGTAAATAATTGTTTCATAATTGAATTATCTGTCAAAGTGTAATGCTTTAGCTACCTGTTTGTTGTCGTTTAAACTCTCGTTTTCCCACACAATTTCTCCATTGACCATTGTCATGCTAACGCTATGATGAAATTCTGTTTCTTCAAGCGGAGACCAGCCACATTTGTAGAGGATGTTGCTTTTTGAAACCTTATGATTTTGTGTTGGGTTAATGAGCACTAAATCAGCGAAGTAGTTTTCGCGAATAAAACCTCTGTCTTTTACTGCATAACGAATTGCCGGATTGTGACACATTTTTTCAACCACTTTTTCTTTGCTGATAATTCCCTCCAAAGACAATTCCATCATCATTTGAAGTGAATGCTGAACCAGTGGTGCTCCGGATGGTGCTTTCGTGTAAATATTATGCTTTTCATCCAAAAGATGAGGGGCATGATCGGTAGCCACAATGTCAAGTTTGTCGTTCGACAAGGCTTGTCTTAAGGCATTTCTGTCCATTTCAGACTTAATGGCCGGATTCCATTTTATTAAACTTCCTTTTTCTGCATAGTTTGCATCTGTAAACCAAAGGTGGTGTGCACAGATTTCTGCTGTAATTTTTTTGTCCTGAATGTTTCCTGCTGAAAACAACTCCATTTCTTTTGCTGTGCTAAGGTGTAAAATATGCAGATTTGCCCCGGTTTTAGCAGCAAGTTCTACTGCCATGGATGAAGATTTGTAACATGCTTCAGCATTACGAATTGCAGGATGATATTTGAAAGGAATATTTTCTCCATAGGTTTTCAGATAATGATCAAGATTTTTTGCTATGGTTGGATCGTCTTCGCAGTGAGTGGCAATCAGAATAGGAGAGTCTTTGAAAATACGTTCCAATACATCACGTTGATTGACTAACAAATTCCCTGTCGAAGAGCCCATGAAAATTTTAACTCCTGCAACACGAGTAGGATCTAGCTTTTCAATATTTTGGATGTTGTCTTCAGTCGCTCCGAGGTAAAATGCATAATTCACCAATGAATCTTTTGCTGCAATTTCAATTTTCTCATTCAATCGCTCCATGTTTACTGTTGGAGGATTTGTGTTTGGCATTTCCATGAAAGATGTGACTCCTCCAGCCGCCGCTGCCCGACTTTCACTAAAGATGTCCGCTTTTTTCTCCATGCCGGGCTGTCTGAAATGCACCTGATCATCAATTACCCCTGGAATTAGATACTGACCTTTGGCTTCAATCACTCTATCTGCTTCAGGAAAATCTTCAGTTAAAATAAGTTCTGAAATTCTTTCACCATCTACGAGAAGTGAAGCTTCAAAGTGTTGTCCTTCATTGATGATAGTGGCATGTTTTATCAGGGTTTTCATAGCAGCAAATTTTGTTTAAGCAAAGATATCCAATTTTTGATTTTAAGATGGAATAGTTGGGATATTTTATCCGTATTTTAACATAAAAGATGGTATTAAAATGTCTTTCCTTTACAGGCTTCAAATATTTCCCCTTATTCGTTCCTGAAATTGTTTAAAATTATCCCGATAGTCTTTCAAAAATTTCATTTGAATATGAAAATATCTTTTAAAGCTGCCTGCCAGTGGTTTACTTTTTAGATGGCAGGTTGGTTTGGATTTATTAGATCGAACTCACGTTATTAAATCTCATGAAAAACCATATCTTTGCATATTAAAGTAAATAATATGTCATTCAATAAAAAACTCATAAAATGGTTGCGCTTTCGATTTCGTATCGTAACTATGTCCCAACAGAGTTTTGAGCAAAGAAGAAAATGGAACTTTAGCCGTTTGGGTTTTATTGCCATGTTGATGGGTTTTGCCATTTTAATTATCGCAATAACAAGTACAATCATTGCATTTACGAGTATTCGGGAAATGATTCCTGGATATCCGGATAAGTTTACAAAAAAAGCAATTGTGGAAAATGCAGTTCGATTGGATAGTCTTGAGCATGAAATTGAGATTAGAGATCAGTATTTGAATAACCTAAAGCAAGTTTTATTGGGAGAAAAGCCTTTTAATGCGGATTTAGAGATTCAGGTTGAGCCCAAAGATACTGCCAATGCAAACATTTCCATTGAGGATGTTCAAAATCCGGAAATTTCCAATATTACTCAAAACTTAACCCGAAGAGTGCAAGGCAATTCTCAATTGCCAGTTCCTTTTGTGATGTTTCCTCCGGTTCGTGGAGTAATTACCAATTCATTTAATCCGGCAGAAGGACACTTTGGGACAGATATTGTTACTGCAGATGATGAAATTGTACGCGCTAGTCTTGACGGTACAATTATTATGGCAGACTGGACGGTTGAAACAGGATATACGGTTCAAATTCAGCATAAAGATAATTACATCACGGTTTACCGACATTTGAAAAAGCTTTTAGTAAAAACTGGAGACAAAGTGGATGCAGGAGAGAGTATTGGGATGTACGGAAATACTGGTGAGATAAGTTTTGGTCCTCATTTACATTTTGAAATCTGGCATAATGGTATTCCGCTGGATCCTGAAAAATACCTTGAATTTTAATGGCTGATAAAAAACATATTGCTGTCCTCGGATCTACGGGTTCAATTGGTACTCAGTGCCTGGACGTTATCCGAAATCATAAGGATAAATTTGTTGCAGAGGTGCTTGTTGCAAACAATAGTGCTGAATTGCTTATCGAACAAGCAAAGGAGTTTCAACCCAATATGGTTGTGATTGCCAATGAAGACAAGTACGACGAAGTTGCTGAAGCATTGCAAGAAGAAGATATCAAAGTGTTTGCAGGAGAATCATCCATCGATCATGTTGTGCAGATTTCCTCTGTAAATATTGTGCTAACTGCAATGGTTGGATTTTCTGGGTTAAAACCAACCCTCAAAGCCATTGAAGCCGGAAAAGTGATTGCTTTGGCGAATAAAGAAACCTTGGTTGTGGCGGGAGAGCTAATTATGAAAGCAGTACAGAGAAAACGAGTACCTGTCATTCCTGTTGACTCTGAGCATTCTGCACTTTTTCAGTGTCTTAACGGAGAGCCTATGCATGCAATTAAGAAGCTTATTTTAACAGCTTCAGGAGGTCCTTTCCGTAATAAATCTTACGATGAGTTACAGAAAGTAACTGTAGAGCAGGCACTTGATCATCCCAATTGGGATATGGGGCCAAAGGTAACTATCGATTCTGCAAGTTTGATGAACAAAGGTTTTGAAGTGATTGAAGCACATTGGTTGTTTGGTATCCCAGCAGAAAAAATTGATGTGGTTGTTCATCCTGAGTCCATTGTTCACTCTCTGGTTGAGTTTGTGGATGGAAGCATGAAAGCCCAGCTTGGAAATACAGATATGCGTTTGCCAATTCAGTATGCACTGTCATATCCGGACAGAATACAAACACATGTTTCCCCAATTAGCCTGACAGAGATTGGACAGTTGAATTTTGAGTCTCCCGATAAAAAGAAATTTCCGAACCTGCAACTAGCTTTTGATGCGCTTAAACGTGGTGGAAATGCTGCTTGCGTATTAAATGCAGCGAATGAAATTACAGTTCAGGCATTTTTAGACAAAAAAATCAAGTTTTTGGATATTGCAAATGTCAATTCTCGCGTTATGAATGCAATTGATTTTCGCCAAATGAAAGAACTTGACGATTATATTTTGAGTGATAAGCAAGCCCGTGAAAAGGCAGTTGAAATAATAAATTCTTTGTGATTATGAGTGGAATAATTATGGTAGTTCAGCTATTGCTGGCACTTTCTCTTTTAGTTTTTGTTCACGAGTTAGGACATTTCTTGGCTGCAAGAGCATTTGGAATTAAAGTCGATAAATTCTTTATTTTCTTTGATTGGGGAGGAAAAATTTGGAGTAAAAAAATCGGAGATACCGAATATGGTATTGGAATTTTCCCGCTCGGTGGATATGTGAAAATTGCCGGGATGATAGACGAATCCATGGACAAAGAACAAATGAAGAAACCTCCACAACCATGGGAATTCCGTTCAAAACCTGCATGGCAACGATTGATTGTTATGGTTGCTGGTGTTGTTATGAATGTAATTGTTGGGGTCTTGATTTTTACTTTTACCCATTTGAGTTACAACGAAGCTTATGTGGATGTAACACAAATTGAAGAAGGTATTTACGCTTACGATTATGGTCAGGAACTTGGGTTTAGAAATGGTGATAAGATTATCGAAATCAACGGAAAAGAAGTGACTCGTCTTAACGATGTGCAATCAACACGTCTGTTTTTAGGAAATGATGTGACTGTCAATCGTAATGGTGAGATTATTAATATCGCATTGCCTGATACTTTGTATTCTTATGTCATAAATCATGGTGATTTGTTTTTTGATTTCACCAATTATGCTTTTGAAGTCGATTCTGTTGTCAATGATGCAACCAAGCAAGCAGGTTTGCGAAAAGGCGATCAAATTGTGCGAGTCAATACACATGAAATTGATGTGTTTGGTGATTTAGTTGTGGCGCTGAAAGCTTACAAAGCTGATACTGTTGAACTGGAAATTCTTAGAAATCAGGAAGCCGAACTGCTTAATGTGTATGTTGATAGTCTTGGTAAAATTGGATTTTATGCAACTGGAGATATTCCAATTAAAGAATATACTTTCTTTTCTGCTATGAAATATGGATGGAAAGATGCCTTCGAATCCATTCGTGCCAATGCAAAAGGTTTAGGAAAAGTGTTTTCCGGACAAGAAAAAGCAAGAGACAGTTTACAAGGTCCGATAGGAATCGCCAAAGTATTTGGTGGAAATTGGAACTGGCCGAAATTCTGGAGTATAACAGGATTATTATCCATGGTATTAGCCTTTGTTAATATTTTGCCTATCCCTGCATTGGATGGTGGGCATGTCTTATTTACTCTCATCGAAATGGTTATTGGACGTAAACTTCCGGATCGTTTTATGGAAATTGTTCAAATGATTGGTCTGGTTATTGTTCTAGGGCTTATGGTCTTTGTCATTGGGAATGATATTATTAATCTTTTCTGATGATAAGCTATATATATTAAGCATTGATCATTATGAAAAAAATTGCACTCCTATTTCTGATTTTAGCTACGGGCTTTGTGAGCAAATTGTATGCTCAATTTGATGTTGATGTGAGTCCTGAGCGCTCAAAGCAACGAATATTGATTTTGCCTTTTGATCCTTCTATCTACGTGAACGATGCCAGTATGATGTGGTCAGATGCTAGTGATATGTCACATGATGAAATTCGAGATGCATTGCG
The DNA here is from genome assembly GCA_963676165.1 of Bacteroidales bacterium. Lineage (GTDB taxonomy): Bacteria > Bacteroidota > Bacteroidia > Bacteroidales > ML635J-15 > JAQIBY01. The sequence continues at coordinate 238,612 of OY781043.1, forward strand.
TGAAGAGCTAAATCGTCGTTTGCATTTGGGGATGATAGACTCTTGTGAGAGTGTGGACTTACTGACATCTTACACTAAGGAAGCACGAAATGACTTATTGGGTTTATACACAACTGTTCGTTATGAACTTCGACGTGCTATGCCTGATACTCCTGAAGAAAAGGAGGAAGACAAAGGCTTTCTAGGAGGCATTTTCAAACCCAAAGAGAAGGAATATACTGATACTGTTGTAAAGGCTAGACGTCAGAATGGCGAAATTCAAGGGCACCGATATTCCACTCACGACAAGTATTTACATGTTATGTTTGATAATCCTGACTTTATTCCGGAATTGTGTCGAAGACGTGATCTGGATAAAGTGTTATTTGTTAATCAATTGGAGATTGTTGGCAATTATGGAGATCCATACATGTCCGGAAATGCCGGTGCAACACGTATTATGAAAGTACACTACAGCCTGTACGATTACAATGGAAGATTGTTGTACGGAGGATTTGCTGCTTCGGAAATACCCTTTCATCTGGATGATATTCAAGATGTGATGGAGACTTATTTCCCTCCGATTGTACGTCAAATTATTTTAAACATTAATTTTACCGAATGACAGAACTTGTTTTTGCCAGCAATAATGCACACAAAGTGTCCGAGGTTCAAGCTATACTTGGGAACGATTTCAATTTGTTGTCTTTGAAGGATATAGATTATCAGAAAGAGATTGTTGAGGATGCAGATACACTTGAGGGAAATGCTGCTATTAAAGCTCGGACAATATGGAAAGAGAAATCAATCAATTGCTTTGCGGATGATACTGGTTTAGAGGTAGATGCACTTGATGGAAACCCTGGAGTTTTATCAGCTCGTTTTGCAGGAGAGGCACATAATGACAAAGCTAATTTAGACAAGTTGTTGCGACTTATGACAACTGAAACCAATCGCAAAGCAAGATTCCGCACAGTGGTCTGTCTGATTATCAATGGGCAAGAGATGTTTTTTGAAGGGATAGTTAATGGTGAAATATCTCGAAACCCTTCAGGGGAAAAAGGCTTTGGATACGATCCCGTTTTTATCCCTGAAACCTATGATTTAAGTTTTGCAGAAATGCATGAGTCTGAGAAAAATGCAATCTCTCATAGAGGTCGTGTGATGGAAAAATTAAGAGATTTTCTGATTTCGAACTTTTCAAGCAAAGAATGAATAATAAAATCCGATTAAAACAGTTTTAATTTGAAAAGAAATTCTATGAACTCAAAATATTTTATTTTATCCTCATTTATGTTGCTCGTTTTCTTTCAGCTTGCATTTACACAGGTTGGTGTCGGGCAATGGCAAGATCATTTACCTTACACTAAGGCGACATATGTTGCGGAAAGCAATGATTATATCTACACTGCCACTGAAGAAGCTCTTTTTTCATATCACAAAACCAACGGAGAAACTCAGCGATTAAATAAAGTTACCGGATTGTCTGATATTGGTGTCCAATCCATAGCTTACAATTTGGATTATAATGTTCTCCTTATCGGGTATTCCAATGGAAATATTGACTTGCTGAAGAACAAAGAAATTACGAATGTTTCAGATATTAAACGAAAAAATATTTCCTCGGAAAAGAGCATCAATCATATTCTGTTTATTGATCAATTTGCTGTGTTATCAACAGGCTTTGGTATTGTGCTATTTGATGTTGATAAGAAAGAGGTTAAGTCAACCTGGTACATTGATGATTTGGGTGCTTATTTGAATGTGAATGAATGTACTTATGATGGTCAATACATTTATGCCGCAACTGAAAAAGGTATTTATAAAGGCGATTACCTGAATGACAATTTAGCAGACTTTAGTAATTGGGATGTGATTACAAACATTCCAGTTGGACAAGCATTTGCCTCACTAAGTAATTCCAATTTTAGCACTTTGGAATATTTTGCAGATGCTTTAATTGTTAATAAACATGACAGTGAATCACAAAACGGAGATACTTTGTTTATATATCAGGATGGGGTTTGGTTCAATTTTACGGATACGACAGTTCATCAGGTTAGTCACTTGTCTTCTGATGAAGAACGTTTGATACTAACTGCAGATTGGAGTGTGAAGGTTTACGATACTGAATTGGTTGAGGTTTCAAAAATTTATGTTTATAAATTCATTAGTAATGGCGAAACACAGGCTCCACACCCTTCAATTGCACTTCCCGGGATGGATGATGAGCTCATAATTGCTGATCAATATGCTGGGTTGGTAAGACACTTTAGAGCGTGGAATGATATGCATGTTTCATTGGACGGACCTTATTCTTCCACTGTTTTTGATATTTCCTCTGGAGGAGGAAATGTATATATGGTTGCAGGAGGAAGAAATTTATCATGGGGACCAACTTTTACAATGGGAGAAGTGAATTTTTTAGTGAATAATAATTGGAATTCTATTAATTTTAGAAATGATACAATTATTCGAAATTTACGAGATTTGTTAGAAGTCAAAGTGAATCCTTATAATCCATCTCAAGTATTTCTGGGTTCTTGGATATACGGAGTTATAGAATTGCGTAATAACAAGATCTATAAAATTTACAATGAGTCAAATTCAACATTGCAGTCTGTGAGTTCCGCCGATTATGTACGTATCGGAGGGATGGCTTTTGATGATGAGCAAAATCTATGGATTGTGAATTCCGGTAGTAGTGTCCCGATTCATATGTTGACTCCGGATGGTGAGTGGATAGGTTTAGATTATTCCTCAGAAATAAGCGCACCTAATATTGGAGATATTATTGTCACACAAAATGATCATAAATGGGTCGTTCTTCCACGTGGAGGAGGCTTGTTTGCTTTTGATGATAATGGAACGCCAGAAGATCTTTCTGATGATAGAACAAAGAAATTTAGTATTCGTGACGAATATGGTCAGGTTATTTCTAATGAGGTGTTTTCGATTGCTGAGGACTTAGATGGAAGTATCTGGATAGGAACAAATGTTGGGATCGTAGTTTATTATGATCCAGAAGATGTCTTTGATCAAAATATTGTGGGATACCGTGTGCTAATCCCTCGAAACGATGGAACCAGCAATGCTGATATTTTACTGGGTTCTGAAATTGTTACCGACATTGGAATTGACGGGGCTAATAAAAAATGGTTTGCCACTGAAAATGGAGGTGTTTTCAAAACATCATCAGATGGAGTTGAAGAGATTTACCATTTTAATCAAGACAATAGTCCACTGTTTTCAAATAACGTATTATGTCTTGATATTAATCAGGAAACTGGAGATGTTTTTTTTGGTACGAACAAAGGTGTTCTTTCTTATCGAGGAGAGGCAACTATGGGTGAAGACAATTACGATCAAGTCTATTCATTCCCGAATCCGGTAGAGCCAGATTACGAAGGTCCGATAACTGTTCATGGATTAGTAAGTGGATCCATTGTCAAAATAACGGATATTTCTGGAAATCTTGTGTTTGAAACTCGTTCAGAAGGGGGACAGGCAATTTGGTACGGAAAAGATTTGAATGGTAATAAAGTGCATACGGGTGTTTATCTCGTGTTTTCTGCTAACGAAGATGGAACACAATCAAATGTGACTAAAATTCTGTTTGTCAATTAAGCCATGTTAGTTCGCACACGGGCGATTGCTTTAACACAAATCCGATATACGGATCATTCAACCATAGCACATGTGTTGACAGAAACACATGGGAAACTTGCTATTATGGTGAGAAATGGGAACAAACGAAGTGCTCGCAAACAACCCTATTTTCAGCCTTTGTTTTTACTTGATGTAGAAATTGAATATCGTGAGAACCGTGACATTCAGAGCTTGAAAAATGTGAGGACAGAGCATCCCATTCATGAAATAGCAAGTGATATTCGAAAGCAAACAGTTGCCGTTTTTTTAGCAGAAGTATTGCAAAAATCAATACACTCGGATCAACCTGATTCTCCTCTTTTTGATTTTGTTTCCCATCAAATTCTCTTGTTTGATCACTTGTCCAAAGGTAGCGGTATGTTTCATCATTATTTTTTGGCTCAGTTGATGAAATTTTTGGGATTCAATCCTGTCAATACATGGTCAAACGATTTTCCTTTACTTGATACGGAAAATGGTGAATTTGTTCCTCTTTATGCAATAAATCCTGCTTGCCTTACCGAAACTGAAAGTCGTTTGGTTTCCGGATTTATTCAAACCAATGCAGAACGATTTTCAGAATTAAGTTTATCCTCAGAAAACAAAAAACTTGCATTGGAAAGTTTGTTGCTATATTACAGCAAACACATTCCCGGATTTGATAAGCTCAAATCTTACGATATCTTAAAAGCAGTTTTTGAGGCGTAGTTTACTCCTTTTTCTTTTTGCTTTCAACAAATAAACCACCAAGTAATAATAAAAAGAATATGCTTGCAGATGCATAAGCAATAGTGTTTCCTGTTTTGAAAGATTTAGGTTCAAAACGGAATTCAATTCTATGTTCTCCTGCTGGAACTTTCATTGCACGCAAAACATAATTTGCTCTAAAATAGTCAGCTTTCTCTCCATCTATTGTTACTGACCATCCGTTTGGATAGTAGATTTCAGAAAAGACCGCGATTTGTGTCTTTTTACTGCTCGATTCGTAAACCATATGATCAGGATGATAAGATGTCAATTGAATTGTTGCTGTTGAATCCTTGGTAACTTGATAGTCACCGAGTTTTTCCTCAAAACATTTATCAACTATGACTTTTTGTTTTGGATCAATGCCTCTTACTGCAACAATTTCTTCGTCTGCATTTTCTACAAGCTCAAAATTACTCACAAACCAAGCATTTCCACATGCAGTATAATTTTCAACAGGTGCAAGTTGTGGGTGAATTATGATGTATTTTGTGTTAAGCATATCTAAAGCTGTAGATTGTAAATTTGCATTAACAACTGCATTGATCTGATTCGGATCTTGAGTTGATTGTAACATGCTGTTTGCATAGTATTGTGCCATAGATAATTCCTGAACCATTACTGAGTCGAATAGCTCTTGGTATCTTCGCATTTTAGCACCATGATAACCACCAATTGAATTATGAAACCATGAAGTGCTGGCATCGTTAAAAATGCTTACACTCATATTAGCAACTCGATAGTTTGATGATTTATCTTTCAGAATAATATTGTCTGCTTTGCTTGCAACAAACGGAGTTTCAAAGTTTCGTTTTGATGTAAAGTTGTCATCATCAAGGTATCTTCGGTTAACTGGCCACATGTCGACAAGTACAATGAAAAAGATCAAAGCATAAGCTAGTTGAGGTTTAACTTTTCGTTGTATGACAAAGTAAATTAAGGCTGCTCCTAAAAGTACAAATAGAAGGGATCGTAACGCATCTTTTCTTACTAAATCTACTCTGTCTTGGCGCAATGCAGGAACGTATTCGTTCATCATTTGCTGCTTCATTTGTTGATATTGAGGATTGCCTTCTGTTCCTGCAAATAACTGTTCAACAAGCATTCCGTCTTTTTTTGTTTCAGGTTTGCTCATTCCGGGAGCTGCAATAATAATGAGTAGCAAGGCTCCAACTGAAATACCGGCAATTTTGAATGCCTTCATAACACGAACTTTTTCTATGCCTTCTTGAAATAATTCTCTAAGCGCTAAAAAGCCAAGTAGAGGCATGCTTAACTCAGCAATGACAAGTGTCATAGACACAGTTCTAAACTTGTTGTATCCAGGAAAGTAATCAATGAATAAATCGTTAAAAATCATAAAGTTTTTACCCCAGGCCAAAATGATGGATAAGATCGTTATTGTTAGTAACCACCATTTAACCCTGCCTTTGACAAGGAATAATCCCAAAATAAACAGAAAGAAAACAAATGCTCCAACATAGACAGGTCCAGAAGTCATTGGTTGTGTGCCGAAGTAAAGTGGCATCTGTTTGATAATTGCACTGGCATTTTCAGGTGGTAAATATTTTTTTAGCACTTGATATGTTTCACTGTCTTTGCTTAATTCACCACCAGAGGCTCCACCTTTGTAATTTGGAACCAATAGTGTAAGTGTTTCGTCAACTCCGTAACTCCATTGTGTAATATAGTCTTTGTCCAAACCACTGGTTCGATTTTCTTTATCGCTACTTAATTCACTTGGTCCTCGAATTGAGTAGTGAGAGTATTCATAAGTTGTGAGTAAAGGTGTTGCGCTTGCCATAATTGCTATGACAAATCCACCCAACAAGATGGCTGTTGTTTTTGCAAAGGGGACAAATCGTTTTTCTTTGATAACTGCAACAAGTTCATAAATGCCATAAATTAATGCAGTTAAAAATGTGTAATACACAATCTGTATATGACCTGTTAATATCTGTAATGTCAAAAAGAATGTCATTAACATCATACCCCAAAAGGCTTTTCTGTTGTATGCTAAATATATGCCGGCAAGAACCGGAGCCATATATCCAATCGCAATGGCTTTAGTAACGTGTCCTGCAGCAATGATAATGAAAAAGTAGGACGAAAATCCAAAAGCTGCTGCTCCTCCAAAGCTTAACCAAGGTTTGACTTTAAAAACGAGTAGGAGAATGTAGAACCCTAATAGATAATAAAATAGGTGTGCAATTGGGCGCCAATTTCCAAAATTGATAAATCGATCAATTTTGGAAAAAATGTTTTGATCCTTTGGGCTATGAATAAGATAAGTAGGCATTCCACTAAACATTGTATTTGTCCAGAGAATAGATTCCCCTGATTCTTGCTTATAGGCTTTGTATTCTTTTGCTGCAGCTTGATAAACTTTCCAGTCATGTGACTCTAATTTTTGATTGTTAAGCATAGGTGAAAAATATGCTACTGATATTAGGAAAAATGCTGCAATTGCAACTAAATGAGGTAATGCCTGAGATTTAAAGTCAATTTTCATAAAAATAGATTTTTCTCAAAAATAAGAAAAATGCAGGAATAAGAGAATTCAAATCGATTAATAAATGACACTGACAATTCCGCAATAATTCTCTGGCAATTTTATCCCTTCAATAATGTATATATATGAGCCTGTTGGGACAAGATTTCCATTGGGACTTCTGCCATCCCAAAAGTTTTCAATTGTCATTCCCCAATATATCAGTTGCCCCCAACGATTAAAGACTTTAATAGACCAATTTTCAAACATCTCAATGTTTTCGATAACCCAGGTATCATTTGTGTTGTCACCATTCGGTGTGAAGGCGTTTGGAATTCGTATGCATTCTGTTGGATTGTCTATAAGACTTAATGTTTGAACAATTTCACAACCTAAACTGTCAAATGTGTGTATTGTGTAATTTCCTTCTGCCAAATGTGTGAATTCCGAAAAGTTTGAATGAATTTCGTTAATTTGGTAACGGTATGGTGGAGTTCCTCCTAAGGTTTCGAGAATAATTTCACCATTTTCAGCTCCAATGCATGTTGGATTTTCATTAGAGATTATATTCTGAAGTGGAGATGGCTCATAGATAAGTACATGAGTCTCAATTTCACACCCCATAGAGTCAATGGCATTCAGATAATAAATCCCTGATTCTAGCATGGTTAAATTGTTTCCGTATAGCATATTGTTTCCAGGGGCATGCCATGTTAAATCGTATGGAGGAAATCCTCCGGTTGGAAAGGCTGTGATGCTACCATTATTTAAACCATAGCAAGTAATGTTTTCTGTTTCGATATTTAAATTGTAAGGGAATTCAGGAATTAAAATTCGTATGCTATCTGTGTTGAAACAACCTGAATTGTCTGTAACAGTTACATGGTAGTATCCTTCTCCATTTATTTCAATTGAATCGTTGTTAGTTCCATTAGTCCAAGTGTAATTGTATGGCGGGTTATTACCTGTTGCAATTGCATAAATATATCCACTTTCTCCAAAGTTGCAATAGATAGAGTCCACATGTATTTCAATGCTAATTGGACTTGGTTGTTCTAGCTCAATGGAAAAGCTATTTGTGCAACCATTATCATCACTCACTGTAATATTGTAATTTCCTGCTGTTAATTGTGTAATTTCATTTCCAGTGGAACCATTGCTCCAGTGATATGAATAATCGCTTGAAACTGTCCCACCTGCTGCATTCACTTGAATTTGTCCATTGCTATTTCCATAACAACTTGGTTGAATAATTGAGCTTGTAGATAAGGATAATTCTTGTGGATTGATTAACTCAATTGGTCCAAATACTTCTTGGCAACCATTTTGACTTGTTGCAGTAACATAGTAATTTCCTGCTTCTAAATTATTAACGGTTTCAGTATTATCTCCGTTTGACCAGGTGTAATATACCGTAGAAAGATTTGTGCACTGCATGGAAATACTACCATTTGTATCTCCAAAGCATAATGGATTTGCAAAGTTTGTTGTTTCAATTTCAGGTTGTGGATGTACCGAAATTGTAAAATTGGTACTTATGCCACCACAATTGGAAATATAGTAAGTAATAGAGTGTTCACCAACACCTGCATTTTGGGGATTAAACTGTCCTTCGGATGACACAATACCATTTCCGCTCCAGATACCTCCCGAAGGGCTAGCTTCTAAAAGAGTTGTTGGCTCATTTTCACAAAAATCTGAATTTGATTGTAGTATGACTGGGGGAACAACATGTAGTGTTGAGTCGTGCGTATATTGACATTCATTTCCTAAGTTGTTAAAAATGCGCATGGTCACACTGAAGGTGCTGTCTGGAATTTGACAGTCCCAAGTGTAGTTAACGGGATTTCCAGTAAAGGACATGCCTTGAATTTCCCACTCAAATTCAATGTTATCATAAACCGTGTTTATGTCTTCAATATTACTGACAGTGAAAATCCCTGATTCATCATAGGTGATAATAGGTTCAGGAAAAGTATAGGAGACGTCCAAACGAGGCCAATAGTTCTGGTCTGCGTATTCTTTACTGGAAAATGTTTGTCTTCTATAGTGATTTGTTATGTTATCTCCATTTTGCATTTTTAAGCAGATGCCATACGGTGCATTAATAAACGTCCCTGAATTAATGAGTAAAGATGAAATATCAATTGTTATATCATCATAGGAGTGTTGCCCTTCAACATTGGGAATAGCCGGCATTACGATAGCGTTAGCAGTGTTAATGAGAGGTTGGTTGTTCCATGTGATATTGGTTTCACCCCAATTTTCATTCACAAGGTATATGATGCCTTCATTATCCCAACTGCCATAAAATAAGTGTGAGAAATTTGTGTTTGATTCGAAGGGGTTGCTGAGTGAAAGAATTGCAAAATTGACAGTGGTTGAGTTGCTTAAAGGATTATTAGTGTGTCCGAAGTCAATAAAACTTCTGATTATTCCCCATGATCCTGACCAAGTCCATTCTTGAGGTTCTAATCTGTCATTTGTGCCATAATTGGAATCATTTGTGGTTCCCCAAGATGTAGTTTGACTATTTAGATACCAAACATCAGCATCTTTTTCCGGATAATAAATTTGTTGACAGGTTATTTCTTGTGTATAACAATTGAAATTAGTAAACACTGTGAAGATAAGGAAAATAAAATACAATTTTCTGCTTGGCATAGGCAAATATGGTTAATAATGCTATCTTTGTAAAGGTAAATATTTTTATTAAAAAAATACAAAAAACAATGAAATCAAGACGAGCATTTAAAAGAGTATTTTTTAAGTTAAAGTTGCACTATATTTTCCCTGAATATTTCTTTAGTTTTTTTGGACATATCTCTGGGTTGTCAAAGTTTATACGGAAGCATAGTAAGAATTTGTCTTACAATGACTTTTGTACACGCCGTTTTGATTACAGCAAACGATATGGTTTGTTTACACATGTTATTGAGAGTGAAAAACTAGATGATATAAATTATTTAGAGTTTGGTGTTGAAAATGGTGGTTCTTTTAAATGGTGGTTAGAACATATTGATCATCCGGATGCAAAGTTTTATGGTTTTGATACTTTTTCAGGATTACCAGAAGCGTGGGGACCATTTGCAAAAGGATCTATGTCTGCTGGTGAAATTCCTAAGATTGAAGATCCTAGACATCAGTTTGTTCAAGGTTTGTTTCAACAAACATTACCAGACTTTTTAAAATCATTTGATGGGTCAAAACAAAATGTTATTCATCTTGATGCAGACTTGTACTCTTCTACCTATTATGTACTTAATGTAATGGCTCCTTATTTGAAGTCAGGAGATATTCTCTTCTTTGATGAATTCAATGTTCCTATGCATGAGTATAAGGCTTTTACTGAATTTGTGAATTCGTATTATATTGATTTTGAGGTATTGGGAGCAGTCAATAATTTCTACCAAATGGCTGTGAAAATTAAATAGTTTCTTTAAAAAATAGATCTGTATTTTTCATTGAAGTTTTTCTATCTTTGCGCTTTAATGCATATGAGTATGGATAAGATCAGAAACTTTTGTATCATCGCACATATTGATCATGGGAAATCCACCCTTTCAGACCGTTTGTTGCAGGCTACACAGTCTGTAAATGAAAGAGAATTTAAGGATCAGATTTTGGATAGTATGGACCTTGAACGTGAGCGTGGAATTACAATTAAAAGCCATGCAATCCAAATGAATTACAATTCAGGAGGAAAAGATTATGTGCTTAATCTGATTGATACTCCCGGGCATGTCGATTTTTCATATGAGGTGTCTCGTTCTCTTGCCGCTTGCGAAGGTGCACTCTTAATTGTGGATGCAACACAAGGTGTTCAAGCACAAACTATTTCAACACTTTATCAGGCAATTGATAATGATCTGGAAATTGTTCCTGTCATGAATAAAATTGATTTGGACAATGCTATGCCAGATGAAGTGGAAGATCAAATTATCGACTTAATTGGTTGTGAGCGAGAAGAAATTCTCAGAGCGAGTGGAAAAACCGGGGAAGGAGTTCCTGAAATTTTAGAAGCCATCGTTGAACGTATCCCTGCTCCCAAAGGAGATCCGGAAGGGAAATTACAAGCTCTTGTTTTTGACTCTGTTTTTAACGCATATCGTGGGGTCATTGCTTATTTCCGTATTTTCAATGGAACCATTCATAAAGGAGATCATGTTAAATTCTTTAATACCGATAGTGATTACCATGCCGATGAAGTAGGTAATCTCAAATTGAAAATGTTTCCGAAAGACAAGCTTGTTGCAGGAGATGTTGGGTATATAATTTTAGGAATAAAAACAGCCAAAGAAGTTAAAGTAGGAGATACCTTAACTCATTTTGAGAGATCTTGCGATAAAGCAATTTCTGGTTTTGAAGATGTGAAACCTATGCTCTTTGCAGGTATCTATCCTGTGGATGCTGATGATTATGAAGAGTTACGTGCTTCAATTGAAAAATTGCAATTAAATGATGCTTCTTTGACATTTATTCCAGAATCATCTGCAGCGCTTGGATTCGGTTTCCGTTGTGGATTTCTTGGTTTATTACACATGGAGATTGTTCAAGAACGCCTCGATAGAGAGTTTGATATGGATGTGATTACGACAGTTCCTAACGTACCATACATCGCACATTTAGGAAATGGGGAAACATTGGAAGTCCATAATCCATCAGGCTTGCCTGATGCAAATGACCTCGATTTTGTTGAGGAACCTATGATTAAAGGAAATATTATTACTCCTTCGGAATCCATTGGTCCAATAATTAAACTGATTGTTGATCGTCGTGGAACACTAATAAACCAGATTTATTTGACAAATAATCGTATGGATTTGAGCTTTGAACTCCCTCTTGGTGAGATTGTGTTCGATTTCTACGATAAGCTAAAGAGTATTTCAAAAGGCTATGCCTCATTTGATTACCATGCGTCAGGACATCAGCCAGCAAAACTTATTCGTATGGATATTTTGCTGAATGGTGAAATGGTTGATGCATTGTCCACTCTTACACATGTTGACAATGCATACCGTTTGGGACGAAGAATGTGTGAAAAGCTGAAAGAACTAATTCCTCGTCAGCAATTTGATGTGGCAATTCAGGCAGCAATCGGTTCAAAAATCATTGCGAGAGAAACAGTTAAAGCTGTCCGTAAAGATGTAACTGCCAAGTGTTATGGTGGAGATATTACACGTAAGCGCAAATTGTTGGAGAAACAGAAAAAAGGGAAAAAACGTATGCGTCAGGTAGGATCTGTTCAAGTGCCACAGACAGCATTCCTTGCAGTGCTTAAGCTTGATTAGTTATTTATCCTTCAGTTACTATTTCCTTGTTATCAGCTTCAATGCTTTCGTGATAAAGATAAATGTTGACATTTATACCACATGTCCTTTTGCTTCATTAACAAATTTTTAAGTGGAATGTCATCATCTTTGTGTACATTTGTCAGGTACAACACAATAAAAAAATTATGAAAAAATTTGTTTTAGGAGCATTTGCTCTCTTGCTATCTGCAAGCATGTTTGCACAGGTTAACATGCAGGAAAAAATTCCATTTGATCAAAACATTACCCACGGTACACTTGATAATGGAATGGAGTATTTCATTAAATCAAATCCACAACCGGAAAATCGTGCTGAGTTAACTTTAGTTGTGAATGCTGGAGCTGTTCTTGAAGATGAAGATCAACAGGGACTTGCACACTTTTGTGAGCATATGGCATTTAACGGAACAAAAAATTTCCCTAAACATGAATTGGTTAACTACCTTGAATCAACAGGGATGAAATTTGGTGCTGATGTGAATGCATACACTTCATTTGATGAAACCGTATATGGAATTACCATTGCAATGGATAATGAAGAAATGCTTGACCAAGGACTTCTCGTTTTACACGATTGGGCTCATTTGGTTTCTTTCGAAGATGAAGAAATTGATGCTGAACGTGGTGTTATTCACGAAGAATGGCGTATGGGACAAGGTGCTCAAGATCGTATGATGCGTCAGTATCTCCCTAAAATTTTCCATAATTCAAAATATGCTGAACGTCTTCCAATTGGAACAATGGATGTTGTTGACAACTGTGAATACGAAACACTTCGTCGTTTTTACAACGAATGGTACAGACCAGACCTTATGGCTGTTGTTGTCGTTGGTGATTTTGACCAAAAAGCAATGGAAAATAAAGTTGTTGAGCTTTTCTCAAAAATTCCTGAAAAAACAGACGGGCGTGAACGTCCATTCATTGATATGCCTGACCATAAAGAAACTTTGGTAACTGTTGCTTCTGATCCTGAAGCTCCAATTTCTATGGTTCAGATGTATACCAAATTTCCTGTTATTGAATTGAAAACGATTGCCGATTATAAAGAACAACTTGTTTCTAATTTAATTAGCAGCATGCTTAGTAACCGTCTGAGCGAATTAACTCGTCTCGAAAATCCTCCATTTGTACAAGGTTTTGCCGGACATTCAAATTTCATCGGTCCAAAATCTGTTTACATGAGCCTTGGTATCGCAAAAGACAATGATATTTCTGGTGCAATGAAAGCTTTGGTAATGGAAAACCAACGTGCAAAACAACATGGTTTTACTGCTACCGAGTTGGAACGTGAAAAATCTGCTATGCTTAAACAAATGGAAAAAGCATTCAATGAAAAAGATAAGAGAAAATCATCAGACTTAGTTTCTGAAATTTCATCTTACTATCTCTACCCACATAATCCAATTCCTGGAATTGAGTATGAATATGAATTGTACCAAAAATTAATTCCTGAAATCACTCTGGAAGATGTGAATGCGAAAATGGCTAGCTTAATTAAAAAAGAGAATACCGTAATCGTTGCAATGCTTCCTGAAAAAGAAGGTATTGAAGTTCCTACTGAAGAAGAAATTCTTGCTGAATACAATAAATTCAATGAGATTGAAGTAGAGGCATATGTTGATCAAGTGAACGAAGAGCCATTGCTTTCTAAACTTCCTGAAGCAAAACCAGTTGTTAAAGAATCATACGATAAAAACCTTGATTACACAGTTTTTGAATATGAAAACGGTGTGCGTGTTATCATCAAACAAACTGATTTTAAAGACGATGAAATTCTTTTTAAAGCAAAATCTTATGGTGGATCATCATTGTACGAACAAAAAGACGATATCAACTTAGATATTGCCACTTCAGTTGCTGATGAATCAGGTCTTGCAAATTACGACAGAACTGATTTGGATCGTTTCCTTGCTGACAAAAATGTACGTTTGAATGCTTATATTGGAGAAACAAGTGAAGGGCTTAACGGTAATTGTTCTACTGCAGATCTTGAAACAATGTTACAAATGATTTATGCACAATTTACATCTCCACGTGTATCTGAAACTGCATTCAATTCATATGTCAACAAAACAAAAGCACTATTAGAAAATCAGTCACTTGACCCTCAAAAAGCTTGGCAAGATACATTGGCAACTACATTGGCTTCAAATCACCCACGTCGTCGTGTTCTTACCCCTGAATTGTTAGATGAGGCAAGTTATAAACGCATCAGCTACATTATGAAAACTCGCTTTGGAGATCCAGGGAACTTTACTTTCTATTTTACCGGTAATATTGATCCTGAAAAAGTAAAACCTTTGCTTTCACAGTACCTTGGTGGATTACCAACTGTAAATCGTGAAGAAAGCTGGAAAAACCTCGGAATTAATCCTCCTGCAGGTGTAGTTGACAAAACTGTTTACAAAGGAAAAGATGATAAAACTATGGTAATTATCAACTTCCATGGTGAGATGGATTATACTGTAAAAGATCGTCTTGAACTGAATGCTGTTTCTTCCGTGCTTTCAACCAAACTTTTGGAAGAAATTCGCGAAAAGAAATCAGGTGTTTACACTATTGGAGCATATCCTAGTGCAAGTCGTATTCCTGATGAAGAATATAGTGTAACCGTATTCTTCACTTGTGATCCTGCACGTGTTGATGAATTGACAGAAGGAATTTTTGCTGAGATTGATAAATTGCAAGCAAACGGTCCTAGTGATGTTGATATGAATAAAGTGATTCAGAAACAAAGCAGAGAATTGGAAACTGACATGAAAGAAAACCGTTTCTGGATGAATAAATTGGAAGAAGTTGAAAATGGTAGTATGAAAGCAAAAGATGTAATGAAACATCAAAAATGCATTGATAAACTCAGTGCAAAAAAATTGCAAAAAGCTGCTGTTAAATATTTTGACAAAGACAATTATGTTCGCGTTGTGCTGAAGCCAGAACAAAAATAGTTTTTCAAAATTTTAGACATAGTAAAACTGCCGCAGATTCTGTGGCAGTTTTTTTTGATGACATCTGAATTGATGATTAGTGGTAGCTTTTGGCGTGATTTTTCGCTCTTTTGCAAAAATCATGTCCAAAAGTAAATTTGCTATTGCTTTGTATTTGAGCCGGACATGGATGAAGCCAATTATACATATGTATTTATCGAAAAGTTGGGGAAAAGAACTACTTATGTGTTTTAAACTAAGTGATTATTGATTATAAATTTAATTCAATGAAAATCGTATCTCAATTCAGAATTTTGAGTCTTATGCTATTCATTCAGTACGTTTTTGGGATAATCAATTAAAATCCTTTGGAAGCAATGAACACGTTAGAATTTATGGTCTATGGAATCCCACAATACCTGACTTTATCGTAGAGGAATTTGTTTTATTGTAAAAAAAAGCCTCTGTACGGAGGCTTTTTTTATATCTTACGTCGAACTAAGCTTGTTTATTTCAAATAAGTGTCTAACCAAGCTTTGAACTCACGTTGCCAAAGCACAGAGTTTTGTGGTTTTAGAACAAAATGTGTTTCCTCTGGGAAAACAAGCAATTTGCTTTCTACTCCATTCAACTGTGCAGCATTAAAAGCCTGCAAGCTTTCAGTGTAAGGAATACGGAAATCATATTCACCTGTGATGATGAGAATAGGTGTGTCCCATTTATCAACAAATCTGTGTGGTGAATTTGCGTAAGAACGCTGTGCTATTTCATTGTCTTTTTCCCAATATGCACCACCTAAGTCATGGTTAACAAAGAAATATTCTTCAGTACCATTAAACTGACTTTCTAAATTGAACATACCACAGTGCGAAATAAAAGCTTTAAAACGACCTTCGTGATGACCAGCTAACCAATACACAGAAAATCCTCCGTAAGACGCTCCAACTGCACCAATTTTATCTTCATCAATAAATGGTTTTGCAGACATAGCATCTGTTGCAGAAAGATAATCTTTCATGTTTTGTCCTCCGTAATCACCGGAGATTTGCTCATTCCATTCGTCACCAAATGAAGGTAATCCACGACGGTTAGGCGCAATTACAACGTATCCGTTTGCTGCCATCATCTGAAAATTCCAGCGGAAAGAGAAAAATTGTGAAACTGCTGATTGTGGACCTCCCTGACAATAAAGTATAGCAGGATATTCTTTGTTTTCATCAAAATTTGGTGGTAAAATTAACCAAACTAACATTTCTTTGCCGTCTGTCGTTTCAACCCATTCTTGACGAACTTCACCCATTTCAATTTTGTCGTAGATGAATTGGTTTACATGAGTAATTTGAGTTTCAACAGCAGGTTCGTGTAAATAAAGCTCGCTTGCTTGGGATATGCTCATGCGGTTCGCCAAAATCTTATCCCCTTGCACCTGAATGCTATTGTAATTATGCCATCCATCAGTGTATTGAGAAATTTCATTATTTGCTAAGTTGATTTTGTAAATCTGATACGTTGCATTGATTCCGGAAATGAAATAAATTTCCTTATCGTCATCACTCCAATTGATTGATCCAACAGTTTGTTCAAACTCTTCAGTGTGGTTTGTTAATGATTTTGTATCTAAATCATAAACAACCAATCTAGGACGATCAGACTCATAGCCTGCAATTTTCATTTGTTCCCATGCAATTTTGTCTCCAGCATTAGAGAAAACAGGATATTTATCGTAACCAGGATTTGGTGCTGAGAGATTTTCAGTTTCTCCGTTTTCGCAATGATAAAGGTAAATATCAGAATCGGTGCTTACTGCATATTCATTTTTACCCATTTTTTTGCATGTATAGGCGATCATATTAGATTTTGGAGACCATGTAATTTCACCAAAATCAAAATATGGTGATAAAGGAGCATCGTATTTTTCGCCTTCCATGATGTCTTTTCCCTCTGTTACAAGTCCATCAAGTTTTGCCACAAAAATGTGACTGTAAGCATCGTCTTCCCAATGATTCCAATGGCGATACATGAGTTCTGTTGCCATGTGTACATTTGCTTCAGGCAAATCGGGATAAATGTCTTGTGTGTTGTCTTCCAATTTGACATCTGCACAATAAAGTAGTTTTTCTCCGTTTGGAGCAATATCATAATGATTAATGCCACCTTCAATAGAGGTTAACTTCTTAGCATCTTTCCCTTCCAAATTCATGGACCAAACTTGAGTTCCATCTTCATCCGCAGTTAAATATGCAATACGGCTGCCATCTTCTATCCATTCAGGATGGTAACAACTCATACTACCAGAAGTTAACTGTGTCATATCTCCTCCTTTAGCAGGAATAAGGTAAATATGAGTTTGTCCTTTATTCGCTTCCAAAGAATATTTTGTCAATGAGAAAACTACTGATTCTCCATCAGGGGAGAGTGCATATCCGCCAATACGATTAAACTTCCAAAGGATTTCTGGAGTTAATATACCACCAGCAATTTCTTCATCAGTCAGCTGATTATCAATTACTAAAGCTTCAGCGTCTTTATCCTTAGATCCGGACATATCACCGCAAGAAACCATTGCCAATAAAGGCAAGAACATCATAAAAATCCAAATACGTTTCATATTATTCAAAATTAAAGCTGCCCGTAAAAAACGGGCAGCAAATGATTAAAATTTATTTCTCATCCAGTGCATTTAGGCCTTGAACTGCCAAAGGATAATTGGGAACAATGTCAAGCGCCTTATAATAGTCGGCACGTGCATTTTCATATTGCCCCAAGAGTTCGTAAGCGTAGCCACGATTGTAATATGCTTTGTGAGCAGTACTGTCTATCGCAATTGCATCGGTAAATAAGGCTACTGCATCATCGTATGACTCTAACAGTACCATATTGACATAAGCAGAATTGTACAACGCACCATAATGCATGCTATCAGTAACTTGAAGCAGTTTATCATATTGCTCCAAAGCTAGTTCGGGTTGACTATTTTGCTGATAATAGAAACCTAGATTATACAACAATTCTAAGTTTTCAGGAGCTTTCATCAATCCAGCTTTGAAATACTCAAGTGCCAAAACATCGCCAGCACTCATATACAATTGTCCCAATAAATTGTAAGCCGCAATGTATTCTGAATCGTATTCCAAAACAGTTTGTAGGCTTTCTATGGCTCTTGCCGGTTGATTCATTTCACGGTAAACTAATGCCTCAACAAAATAAGTATCTGCATCTTGCTGATTGTACGATTTAATCTGCCTAGTATATTCCAAAGCTTGCATGTAGTCTTCCACATAGAAATAAATCTGTGCAAGTCTCAAAAGCGATTCTTTATCTCCTTCAAATAGGCTCAGACATTTTTCGGCTGCTTTCTTCGCTTTACCAGATTGTCCAAGCTCCATATGCAAATCAATAAGTGAATAATATACTTCCCGATTCAAAGAATCCAGTTTGAGTGAGATATTCAAATCATTGATTGCTTCTGAAGGATTGCCTTGCTCTGCATACAATTGAGAGCGCTGAACAAATAAGTCTGCGTTTTCAGGGTTTTCTCGTATTGCTTCGGACAAAGATTCAACAGTAAGCGAATCTGTAGATTCACTGTTTGTCTCTGTTTTAGCTTCTTTGTTTTTGTCTGGATGACAAGCCCAAAGAGAACCAAGAAATACAAGGGTAAAAACCCAAATAATTCGATTTGTCATAAAGATTAATTTTCTGAAAGTTTTGCACGAATTTTTGCTTCAATCTCTTCACTTAGTTCAGGATTATCAAGCAATAAAGATTTCACTGCATCTCTACCTTGTCCAAGACGAGTTTCGTTGTATGAAAACCAAGAACCACTTTTTTGGAGAATTTCCATATCGACACCTAGGTCAATAATTTCACCAATTTTTGAAATTCCTTGTCCGTACATGATATCAAATTCAGCACGACGGAATGGTGGCGCAAGTTTATTCTTTACAATTTTCACTTTGGTTCTGTTACCAGTCACATCTGTGGTATCTTTAATTTGTCCGGAACGACGAATGTCAATACGAATACTTGAATAAAATTTCAACGCATTTCCACCAGTTGTTGTTTCTGGGTTTCCAAACATGACACCAATTTTCTCACGCAATTGGTTAATGAAAATACAGGTTGTATTTGTGCGGCTAATGTTTGCGGTAAGCTTTCTAAGCGCTTGAGACATGAGTCGAGCTTGAAGACCCATTTTGGAGTCGCCCATATCGCCTTCAATTTCAGCTTTCGGTGTAAGTGCTGCAACAGAGTCGATAACAATAATGTCAATTGCACCTGAACGAATCAGATTGTCGGCAATTTCCAGTGCTTGCTCCCCATTGTCAGGTTGTGAGATAAAAAGATTTTCCACATCAACACCCAATTTTTCAGCATAAAATCTATCGAAAGCATGCTCAGCATCAATAATTGCTGCAATGCCTCCGCTTTTTTGTGCCTCTGCTATAGCATGGATAGCTAAAGTTGTTTTACCAGAAGATTCTGGTCCATAAATTTCAATTACTCTACCACGAGGGTAACCTCCAATTCCAAGTGCATGATCCAATTGAATTGAACCAGATGAAATAACTGGAACATCCTCAATCACCTTATCTCCAAGCTTCATGATGGATCCTTTACCAAAATCTTTTTCAATTTTCCCGACAGCTAGCTGCATTGCTTTCAGCTTTTCACTGCGGATATCCTGTGCGTCTTTTTTTGCCATAATAATTGTGTTATTGGGTTATTGTATTTTATCTAAAATCTGACTTGTATGCTCTTTGGATTTTACCCGTTTAAATATCTGAGTAATCTCTCCCTTTTCATTGATGATGAAACTTGTACGTTTTATTCCCATGGATTTTTTTCCATAAAGATTCTTTTCTCCCCAAACGCCATAAGCTTGAATAATGGTTTTATCCTCGTCTGCAATTAAAGGAAATGGGAGTTCAAATTTTTCCGCAAACTTTTTGTGAGATGCTTCGCTGTCGGCACTTACACCAACAACTGCATATCCTTTTGACAACCACATTTGGTAATTATCCCGAAAGTCGCAAGCCTCTGCTGTACAGCCTGGTGTATTATCTTTTGGATAAAAGTATAATATCAAGTTTTTGCCTTTAAAATCTGACATTTGCACGGGCTTCCCATGTTGATCTATCCCTGAAAAATCAGGTGCCATATCTCCAATGTTCAATTCTGCCATTTTTATCAATTTTTTGGTTCTACAAATATACCCAGATCATACCGTTTTGGTTCAATGATTCTGTACTTTTCTTTACAATAAAGTCGAAAAACAAGCTTCAGTTTTAATCAACGTGAAAAATTGTTATTTTTATAAAGAATCTTAAAGATAATAAAATACTTTGATTTTGACAGGTATTTGCCGACATATTTTTCTTATATCACTTTTTGCTTTAACATTGATATTCAACAATGTAAAAGCACAAACTGTCGAGCTCACACCTCAAGAACAAGACTTGTTGCAATCTGCAGAAGACAGCTTAATTACTGAAAATTACCAGTATTCTCGTCAGGTTTTCTCTCAATTACTGAGTTTACACAATGATGAAATCTATTTTCGATACCAATATGCTGTTTGTCTTGTCATGCTAAATTCCGAATTAAATCAAGCAATTGATTATCTGGAAACAAGTATTTCATCAGGAAAATATCCACAAGCTTATTATTATCTTGGTGTTGCACATCATTATCGCTATATGTTTGACAAAGCGATAAGAAATTACACAAAGTTTCTAGGCTCTAATTTAAGCGACAAAGAAAAATCATCATACCCTGTTCATCGTCAAATTGGAATGGCAGAAAATGGAAAGCGTCTTGTTGAATACGCCTATATGCTTCAAATAATGAAAAACAAGCGACTCACCATGTCTGACTTTTTCTACTCGTATAATTTGGAGTCGATTGGAGGTAAATTCATCCGCAAACATGCCGATTTTCAGACACGATATGACCGAAAAAAAGAGGATGATCCTATCATGTTTGTTTCCGATGCAAACAATTGCATACTCTTTAGCAGCTTTGGAAAACGTGGAAATACAGGAAAGGACATTTATCGAGTTGACAAAACAACAAGTGGAAGCTGGGGTGACCCTGTAAAACTCGATGGTCTTATCAACACGCTTGAGGATGAAGACTTTCCGTACATTCATCCAAGCGGAAAGCTGCTCTTTTTCTGTTCCAAAGGACATAACAGCATGGGTGGATACGATATTTTCATGTCAGAATGGAATGAGAAAACCGACAACTGGGGAATCCCTGTTAATATGGATTTTCCGATCAACTCACCTCATGATGATATGCTTTATGTCAACGACTCTGCAAACGATATGGCAATTTTTGCTAGCCGTCGTGATTCGGAAAATGACAGAGTAAATATTTACACTATCCAAGTTAACAAGTCTCCCGAAAAGCGGAAAATTGAAAACATGCAAGACCTCATTAACACATCTCATCTCGATGTGAATATGTTGGCAGGGAATGTGGATTACAGAGATGATGAAACCTCAGAAAATGACGCTCTTGATTATTCAGAAAATCAGAACAACCAGAATGAAAACACGGAGAATGAGACAGAACAGAATGATAGTGAGTCCGTGAACGATGAGTTTCAAGTGCTTAAAAATGACACAAAAGCAAGTATAGATAAATTGGATTCATTGAAAAACACAATTGACTCAAAGCGCAACCAATACAAGCATCTTGTTAATTATGCAATTGAAAAACAAGACAATAACATGGCCTTATCTGCATTAGCAATTGCAGATGAATATGAGAAAAAATCCGAAGCGATCACCTCAGATTTCAATAACTTTACTGAGCTTTATGATCAATTGGAAAAGCAAGAAGAAAACAATCAAATTACGGAAGAAATTTCTGCATTAAAGCAAAATGCAGACAATGTGTTTGCCACTCAATCAAAAACTTCACCTCTGAATGCATTACAAAATAAAGTTGAGGAGAGAGCAGCTCAAATCGAGGTTTTGGAAGAGGAAATTGAGACATTGAAACAACAATTGGAAGAAAATCAAGCAGCTCATCGCCTTGATGACTTTACCGATGAAAGCATACAAGAAAACAAGCAAGCAAGAGCAAAACAAAATCAGCAAATTGCTGCTCTGACAGAAAAGCTGCATGACTATTCTGTTCTCAATGAAAAACAAACCCAAGAGCAAAACATAATCGCCTCACTTTCTGAAGCCCAGACTGTCATTGAAACATTAGAAACAAGCGATACTGAAATCCCTACATCCAGCTTGAGAGACATGGAGCAGAAGCAAACTCAAGATCGACTTGCGCAATTCAATGAAAATCAAAATCAGATACGAAAGGAAACAGAAACACAATACTCAATCCCTGCTTGGTACGAGGAAGAAGCATATCAAGACCAATTAGAAAACACAGTCAATGACGAACGAATTGTTGCTGATGAAGTACTAGCAGAAAATCCTGAAATAAAAGAAAAAGTAGAGCAGATTGAAACTCTGAAGTCGGATATTTTGGAAGAGAAAGCAGAATTAGATGAGGCAAGCGAACAAGAACAGATAGAAACTTGGGAAAGCATACATGAAAAGATGTCAGAAATCGAGAGCGTTAAAGCATCTTTATCTGAAATCTTAAGCACAAAAAACCTTGCCAATAATACGACAGAAAGCAACACAACTGATACAGAGGAAAATTCCAACACTCAAATTGAGATAGAATACCCTGATGTTTTTGCATCGGAAGAAGAGAAAGATGAATTTCTATCAGTAACCAATCAACAACTGGAAAAGCTGGAAGAAACCGAAGCTGAAATAGCACAAAAAGCAAATAATTTGGAAGCAGCTCGGGAGGAACAAAATAAGAAACTTCAAAATAGCTTGACTTCATCCATTGACAGAAAGCAAGTACAAAGTGAACAGCTTAAGCTTGTTGAAAATGTCATTGAGCTCAATTCTGATGTGATAGAAAATGAGCGAAAAACACACAATGTTTTGAAAAACGAATTGTATCGTTACACAGATGACAATACGGGATTTACAGTTAACCTTCGAGAACAGATTAAGGAAGCTGTTAAACTTGCTGATGAGGCAGAAAGCTTTGAAATATCTGCAAGAAACACAGAGAATCCTATGCGAAAAATGGCGTTTCTTGAGAAGTCAAAAGAAAAAATTCAAGCTTCAAATAATTTACTGAATGATGTCATTGTTGGCGTGACAGGTCAATCTGTTTACCAGGCAAACACCCACGATACTCCAAACAGCAATACTCTCAAAGAAATTGTCCTTGAAAGTACAGATGCTTTGACTGAGAGCAGTAAAAATCGTCCTTTCATTTCTCCTCAAAACGACCATTTAGCAGAGTGCATACAAACTAAAGATAGTGTTGAAAGAGAAGAGCTTTTTAAAGAGACAGAAAAGCGTTTCGTTGAACGAGAAGCCGTTTTAGTGCAGTTGAGTGAGTCAATTGAGAATGAACAAACATCACAGCTACGAGAGGCAGAAGATGCAATTCGGTTTTCCATGGCAGAAGATGTCTTAAGCATTTACAATGAGGCCGAGCCTGCAATTTTAGCTCGCATAGAGGAAAACAATCAAGATCTCCTTTATTTGCAATCTTTAGGGCTTGTAGAGATAAAAAATATCCCACCGATGGATGATGTCCCATCGACAACAACTCGCTCTTCGGATATTGAAAACATGAGTCCAATTCAAGTGCATCAAACAGTGACAATTCAATCACAAAAATTGGAACAGCAAATAGAATTTCTAAAGCAGCAAGAAGATTTAATCAATCGTTTTCGAGTGGAAAAACGTCAAGCACGACCTGGAGAATGGTATGATTTGTCAAATAAAATGGATCGACTTGCTTTGCCAGAGATTCCTGTCGCCCATGATTTCACAAGCCAACAGCTTAGTGATTTTGAAAACATCGACTTGGCGCTTCCTCCTTCGGAAAGAAGAAAGAAAGAAAAACTGGAAGCTAGAATATCAAAATCTGATGCGAAAATAGCTGAGATTGAAGCAGAAATTCTATCCATTCGAAATGAAGTGAATGCAGATGAAAAAAGCATCAACACTTTAGAAAAACTTGAAGATCAGCTTCACGAAGAAAAAGCAAATCGAAATACGTACAGTGTTGAGAAACAGTTTTGGTACATGAATTTCAGAGTCAAGGATAGCATCTCACCTTATGCAGAAACAGTGAATGAAATTTCTGACAGTCTCACACAGATTGCGCAAAATCGATACAATAATTTTAAAACAAGCAAAGAAAATCCTGAATTAATTAACAAAGAATTGAATTACATTAAGGGCTTGTTGTCTGAAGCTAATCACCTAAATCAGAGCTTGTCCGATTTCAATGCTGGCGTAATGAGAGAAACAGACTTTCAGGCTCACATCTCAATTTATCAGGAAAAACAAGCTGATGACGAACATGAAAATTTGCTTGCGGATAATAGTTTGGATCATAACGAGGAAACATCGGAGAATTTGATGAATACTGAGAACAATCAAACATCCAACGATGGTTCAGATGAAGACCTTGAATTTGACACAGATGAAAATGAGAACTTCATTGATTATTCTGAGACCCAGACAAATGACGCTCAAAATGAAGAAAACAACCAAGAAAATCTGTCAAACGATGAAAACACCACAAATCAAGATGGTGAGGATACAGAAAACATCCTTGAGAATGAGAATAATTCAGAATCTAATCGTATCGAGATAGAAGATAACACAGAGGTGCTAGCGAATGATGGCAATCTTACTCATTCAACAGAAGAATTTTCTGAGGAGACAGATACCGAAGAAAGCCAAAACGGTTCTGACGATGAAAACGAACAAATGGAAAATCGGGATGTCAATGAAAGTCCTGAAGAAGATTTGGCTGCTCAGGAAACTCAAGACAATCAAGAAGAGAGTACAGATAGACAGGTTGACGAAAATAATCTGACAGAGCAAACAAACAGAGAAGATACTGAAAACACAATCGAGAATGTTGCGGGACAAGATGAATTGTTTTACCGAATACAAATGGTAGCATATTCTCGTCCGCTCAACGATACATCCTTCCGAAATATTTCTCCCGTTGTGGATGAGCAAGTCCCCGGAAGTGAGATCTATCGATATCTGGCAGGGAAATTTTACAACAGCAATTCATGGCGTGAAGCTCTGCCACAAGTAAAAAATCAAGGTTTTTATGATGCTTTCCCTGTTGCCTATTTGAACCGTGAGAGAATCTCTTTAGCGAAAGCCCGCACAATGCGCTATCTGGAAAGAAATATCCCTGCAGAATTTCGGATCTCCAACACGACAAACGAACAGATTATTGCCGAAAACACAGGAGCAAACAATCAAAACAATCAGACTGAAAACAACAACACAAGCCTTGTTCCTGCTTTGGAAAATGACCAATCAACATTCTATTCCATTCAATTGGGAGCATTTGGCCGAGAATTAAGACAGAATAATATCCGTGGAGTTTCGGCAGATTTTTATCACAGAACCGGGAATGGTTATTTTAGATATTATCATGGCAAATACACGAGTTACGCGTCTGCATTGACAGAAAAACAAGTTGTAAATCAAAGCATTCCTGATGCATTTATTGTTGCATTTAGTGGAGGAAACAAAGTTACTCGTGAGCAGGCTAATGCCATTTTAAACAATGCAGAGCTTGCAGAAACCAATACAGTGCCTACAGAAAACTCCAATGAAATTAGTTTCAGAATTCAAATTGGGGCATTTAGCAATGGGATAGCCGAAAACAGACTACAGGAATATCGGCTTGCTTTTGAGCCTTACCACATTGGTTCAGTTAACAGAGGAAATGTTACCATCTACTTTCTTGAAGGATTTGAATCTTACGAAAAAGCGGGTCAGGCACTTAAAATAATGGTAAAACCGGTGATCGGAGATGCTTTTGTTACTGCTTGGAGAGGAAATGAGAAAGTATCTCTTCGAAAAGCTTTGAATAATTAGGTTGAGATTTTTTTGCTGAAAACATCTTATTACATCATTAAATCAACAAAACTTCACTGAAACCCGTCAAATTCTCTTTGCAAAACGAAAAAAAAGACTAAATTTGTTGATATGGTAAGAAAGGCAAAAGAAAACATCAATCCGTCCAATGACAATTTGTCGTCCTCAGAGAAGGAGCGTATTATGGTGCTTTTTAATGACGATTTCAATAGTTTTGATTATGTCATTGAATGTCTTGTTGATGTCTGCAATCATGATACAACACAAGCAGAGCAATGCGCCTTTATTACGCATTATAATGGGAGATGTGACATTAAGGTTGGCAAGATGTCAAGTTTAAAACCCATGAAGGACAGTTTGATTGAAAAAGGTTTAAACGTAAATATTCAATAGATGGGAATTGGAGCAATTGTTTTTTTGATTGTTTTAGGGCTTGTGCTTATCTGGCTTGAAGTCTTGGTTATTCCGGGGACAACAATTTCCGGAATAGGTGGAATTATTCTCATGGCAGGTGGTGTGTATCTTGCTTTTAATCAGCATGGGAATGTTGCCGGTTTGTGGGTACTTGGTGCAACGCTTGTTTTGCTTATTCTTACAGTTATCTTTTTCCTGAAATCCAATACTTGGAAACGAATATCTTTAAGTACAAATGTTAGCTCAAAAGTTGAATATTTTGAAGAAAATAGTATTCAGGTAGGTGATACTGCAAAAACAGTGACACGACTTGCTCCAATGGGAAAAGTTCGTGTCAACGATATGGACGTTGAAGCAGAATCACTCAGTGGTCTGATTGATCCTGAAACTGAGGTTGTTGTTACAGAAGTGTTGAAATATAAAGTCATTGTAAAACTTAAAAAATAAATTTCTATGGGTACCGTAGGTTATGTTGTTATTATTGGTGGAACTATCATATTTTTATGGTTGTTCCTTTACCTTATTCCATTAGGATTATGGTTTCAAGCACTTGTTTCAGGTGTTAGAATTTCGCTACTTCAACTTATTTTCATGCGTTGGAGAAAAGTTCCACCAGCAATTATTGTTCGTGCAATGATTGAGGCTACAAAAGCAGGTTTGACAATCGGTAGAAATGACCTTGAAGCGCATTATCTTGCTGGCGGTCATGTTGAAAAAGTGGTTCATGCATTGGTATCAGCATCAAAAGCAAACATTGATTTACCTTTCAATATGGCGACAGCTATTGATTTGGCAGGTAGAGATGTGTTTGAAGCTGTTCAAATGTCTGTTAACCCTAAGGTTATTAATACTCCTCCAGTTGCAGCGGTTGCTTTGGATGGTATTCAGGTAATTGCTAAAGCGAGAGTTACCGTTCGTGCAAACATCAAACAATTGGTTGGTGGTGCTGGTGAAGAAACTGTTCTTGCTCGTGTTGGTGAAGGTATTGTCTCATCTATCGGTTCTTCTGATACACATAAAGTTGTACTCGAAAATCCGGATAATATTTCACGCGTTGTGCTTTCCAAAGGTTTAGATGCAGGAACTGCATTTGAAATTCTTTCCATTGATATTGCTGATATTGATATCGGTAAAAACATTGGTGCAGGCTTGCAGACAGATCAAGCTGAGGCTGACTTGAAAGTCGCTCAAGCAAAAGCTGAGGAACGTCGTGCAATGGCAGTTGCCAATGAGCAAGAAATGAAAGCACTTACTCAGGAAAAGAGAGCTCGCGTTATTGAGGCTGAAGCTGAAGTTCCATTGGCAATGGCTGAAGCTTTCCGTAGCGGAAATCTTGGTATTATGGATTATTACAGAATGAAAAATATTCAAGCTGACACATCCATGAGAGATAGCATCTCAAATGATGACAGTAAGAAAGAAGAATAAAAAACTTACATACAACACAAAAGGTTGCCCAATCGGACAGCCTTTTGTTGTTTTTGCAGGCTTAAGGAGGCATTTTCTGGACAGACACTTCTAGGAGCGAGTAATATTTCTGTGGGGGGGGAATTTAGCAATTTGTAGCATTTTTCAATGATTTTGTTTATATTTGAGGAAAGCAAACAAATCTATGAGTATATGACAAATATTGGATGTATTCCTTAGGTTTTGTGAGGGGATGGACGAGATACAGGTAAGCGAAAGAAAGACACTGCAAACCGAAAACGGTGAAAATAAAATGGTTATTCTGAAGTCCATTCAAAACTGACGGTGCGGATGCTGAAAAGCAATTAAAGAGTAGGCGTAACAATAAACTGTTGTGATTATGACAAAGAAATCTAATCATCAGGCTGACATCAAAAATGCCAACAAAGGCACTAAGGGCAGCAACACGACCTATGACAAAAATCAAGGGAATCGTGGGAAACAGCTTAATCCGAACCAAAAAGGTAAGAGATAGCTGTGCATTCTGTAAGCGGGCTTTGCCCGCTTGCTTATATTAATTGAAAATAAAGTAAAATGCGCATTTTAAAAATTATTCACGGCTATCCGCCAAATTATAATGCAGGTTCAGAAGTTTACAGCCAATCAATCTGTAATGAACTTGCAAAATATCACAAAGTCTCTGTTGTTACACGAGAAGAAAACGTGTATGTAAAATGTTTCAGTATTCGTGAGCAAAAAGTGAATGATAACTTAACGCTTTACTTCGTTAACAATCCACAAGGTAAAGACGGCTATCGTCATAAACAAATAGATGAGAATTTTGCTGAATTAGTAAAACAAATAAAACCCGATATTGCTCACATTGGACATCTAAACCATCTTTCAACAGGTTTGATTGATGAACTTAATAAACTCAACATTCCGATTGTTTTCACACTTCACGACTTTTGGCTAATGTGTCCACGTGGACAATTTTTGACACGAAACATTGGAAACGAAAACAATTTTCAATTGTGCGAAAAGCAAAACGACAAAAAATGTGCAACTGATTGCTATAGAGTCTATTTCAGTGGACGAGAAGAAAACGAAAACACAGAAATTGAAAATTGGAGCAATTGGATACAACAAAGAATGATTGAAACAAAAGCAATCATCAACAAAGTTGATTTGTTTATTGCACCATCAAATTATTTGCGAGATAGATTTATTAATGACTTTGGCGTTCCCGAAAACAAAATCATTTATTTGGATTATGGTTTCCCCACGGAATACCTAACACAAACAGAAAAATCAAAAGAGAAAACGAATTACACTTTTGGTTATATCGGAACTCATATCCCAGCAAAAGGAGTAAACATTCTGATTGAAGCATTTAAGCAGATTGAAGAACCTGCAACGCTTAAAATTTTTGGTAGAGCAAATGGACAAAGCACAAATGCTTTGAAAGCATTAGCAGAAACTTCAAAAAACATAATTGAATTTTCGGGCGAATACATCAATCACAATTTGGCAAATGATGTATTTTCAAACGTTGATTGCATTGTAATTCCGAGCATTTGGGGCGAAAATTCACCACTTGTAATTCACGAAGCTCAATCGTGTAAAGTTCCTGTAATCACAGCCGATTTTGGTGGTATGAAAGAATATGTTCAGCGCAATGTAAACGGACTCTTGTTTGAACATCGCAGCGTAAATTCATTGGCAGAGCAAATGAAATTTGCGGTTTCAAATCCCGACAAAATGAAAACTATAGGCGAACGTGGTTATTTGTATTCCGCAGATGGAAGCGTTCCAAATATTCAAGAACATTGTAAAAAATTAGAAAACATTTACAGCAAATTTATTTACAAACTTTGGCGTGTTACACTTGACACAAATCCCGAAGATTGTAATTTGAGTTGCACAATGTGCGAAGAACACAGTCCGTTTTCAACTTACATCAAAGAAAAACTAAACGGCAAACATCGCAGAATGCCGAAAGAATGGTTAGAGCCAATTTTTGAGGAAGCAAAAAAAATCGGTGTTACGGAAATGATTCCGTCAACAATGGGCGAACCATTAATATACAATCATTTTGCCCATTTCATTGAGTTGTGTTACAAATACAATATCAAGATGAATTTAACAACGAATGGAACATTTCCGAGAACAACAGAGAAAACTGTTACCGAATGGGCAAAATTGATTGTTCCAATTACAACCGATGTAAAAATAAGTTGGAACGGTGCAACTGCCGAAACTTCGCAAAAAGTAATGTTGAAAATTAACTTTGAAGAAGCAGTTGCAAACGTAAAAGAGTTTATCCGTATTCGAGATGAACACTATGCAAATACAGGTTATTACTGCGGAGTTACCTTCCAACTTACGTTTATGCAAAATAATATGCACGAACTAGCAGACATCGTAAAATTGGCTGCACAGTTTGGCGTTGATAGAGTAAAAGGACATCAACTTTGGACGCATTTTGATGAAATCAAAAATTTGTCAATGAAAGCAACGCCTGAAAGTATTTTGCAATGGAACGAATATGTAAAACAAGCGAATGAAGCACAGGAGAAATTCCGAAAAGCCAATGGCGAAAAAGTGATTTTGGAAAACATTATTCCGTTACAGAAAAACGAAAACAAAGAAATTCCTGAAAGCTACGAATGTCCGTTTTTAGAAAAAGAACTTTGGGTATCTGCCACAGGCAAAATTTCTCCTTGTTGTGCTCCTGACGAACAGCGAAATACTCTTGGTAATTTCGGCAATATAGAAAATACAAGCATTAAAGAAGTGTTGCAAAGCGACAACTATCAAAACCTTGTAAAGAACTACAAGAAAATTGATTTATGTAAAACCTGCAATATGCGTAAACCAAATTGAGTAAATGAGACAGTTTAAAACAATAGAAAAAGTAAAACTGGTTATTCCGAACGTTATTGGTATTAATGTTGCTTTGCTTTATGGCTCATTTGGCAGAAACGAAGCAAATCCAAATTCGGATATTGATATTCAAATTTTAGTTGATGAAAATTTCCACCCGCAAAACTTGATTCGTATTTTGAAAAAGGAATTTGCAGACGAAATTCGATTCATTGGTGAAGTTGGATTGAGAAATAAAGTCGTTGTTTACTTCAAATCACAGCCAAAAGTGGAATTCGGAATTTGCAGAGTGATTAATGAAATCAATAGAAACTACTTGGGTTCTGAAATTACGAACATTGAACAAACAATCCTTTTTGCTAACGAAAATTGGAAAGAAAAAATTGAAAGCTATTTGCGCGAAATCGTAGAAAAATGTAATGTCGAAAAAACTGCAAAAAACTGTAAAAAAAAGGTGTTGGAATTAGCAGATAAGTTTGTTTATGAATTTGAGAATTGCTCAATAATGCACCGCAGAAGTGATGCGTTTCAATTTTACTTTTTTTACAACATAGCTTTGCACGTTGCTGTTCGATTAAAACATCTTTCAACAGGTGAAACGAAATACAATTTCCTGCCGAAAAACTTTATGGCAAACACGCTTACAGAACAAGAGAGAAGTCAGTTTTATGAATTGAAAGGAACTTTGTTTTTGCCAAAAGCCAACACGCAAAAAAGAAAATTGTTAGACTTTTTTTATTCATCTATTGAAACGCTTATCAGTAAAGAGAAACAAGAAAAATTCAAACAATTTTTAGAATTGATTTTTGAACGTGATTTCTTTTGGAATTTCAGAGATATAAGTACTCACAATACAAAAATTAAAAGCGGTGTTGTATACAGAACTGCGACAATGAGCATATTTCAAGAAGAAAATCGTTTTGAAAAATTGCTAAGCAGCAAGCGAATAAAAACCGTTGTTGATTTGCGAGCTGACAGAGAAATTGACGAATTGCCCTATGATGACAACACACTTTCAAAAATCAACTATGTTAAGGCACAATTTGACCCTTGGAATCAACCCGAATGGTTTAAAGAGAAATATCACTACGGAACGAATGATGAAATAGCGTATCGTTTTTTCGCAATTGGTTGCAAAGATCAAATTAAAAAGGCTTTAGAAGCAATTATAAATGAAGAAAACGCAACAGCCGTTCATTGTTTTGCAGGAAAAGACAGAACAGGAATTTTTATTTCATTGCTTCATTTACTGGTGGACACACCATTGGAAACAATTTACGCAGATTATCTGGCGAGTGAAGTTGATGTAAAACCTTACCGTTTAAAAATTGTGTTGGACATCATCAACAAAAAAGGAGGGATTGTGCCCTATTTGATTGATTGTGGTTTATTACCAATACAGATTGAACAACTCAAAAACAAATTGCTTAATGGAAACTAAAAACCAACTCAAATCATTTTTTACGGAACATTGGAAATATATGGCTGTTAGCACAGCTTGTAAACTCAATTTGTTTGACAATTTACAAGAAGCTAAAACCGCAAAGCGATTAGCAACGGAACTATCTTTGAATGAAGAAAAATTGTTATTGTTGCTTAATGCTTTGCATAATGCTGATTTTTTAGAGAAAAACTCTGATTTATATAAGATCAATTCCTTATCAGAAATACTTACTGACAACAACCCCGAAAGTTTAAAATATGCTTGTCTGAATTGGAGTGGAGAACATTTGAACGCTTGGCAGAATTTAGATTTCTCAATTAAGACAGGCAATGGTTCGTTTGAAGAAATTCACAAGAAACCGTTTTTTGATTTTCTAAACGACAACCCCGAAAAACTTCACGCTTACCACAAAGCAATGTATCAATACGCAAAAGACGATTACAAAACATTGCCTGATGTAATTGATTTCAGCAAACACAAATCTTTAATGGATGTTGGCGGTAGTTATGGTGCAGTTTTAGAGAACATAAGAGGAAAATATTCAAACGTTGAATGTGTCTTGTTTGACTTGCCCAAAGTTATAGAGAAAGTAACAATTCCAAGCATTAAGAAAATAGGCGGAAGTTTTTTTGAGAAAATTCCGGATCAATCGGATGCCATTGTTTTATCAAGAGTATTGCACGATTGGAAGGACGAAAAAGCAAAACTCATTTTGAAAAATTGCTTTAACGCATTACCAAATAATGGAACATTATATGTGATTGAAAACTGTTCAGATAAAATCAAAATTGATTTGTATTTGCTTTCGCTCAATATGTCTGCAATGTGTGAAAGCTATGAAAGAACATCAGCCCAATACATTTCGCTTTGTGAAAATGCAGGCTTTCAATTTAACAGTGAAAACAAATTAAATGAATTACAAACCATTTTGATTTTCAAAAGATGAATTGGAAAAACATACAAGTTTCAGACGACAATACGCATTTTATCATTAACGGAAAACCGATTTTCGACAAGATATTTATTGAAGTATTGAAATTTCATTCGCCAGGACTTGCGCCAGTAAAAGACAATTCAGGTGCTTATCACATTGACAGTAATGGAAAAGAACTATACAAAAAAAGACATTCACGAACATTTGGTTTTTATTGTAATCGTTCTTCTGTAATTGACAACAACGTTTGGTTTCACATCAACGAAAAGGGTGATAGGGTTTATTCTGATTTTTACTTGTGGACAGGTAACTATCAAGAAAACCTATGCACAGTTCGCAACTCAGACAACCATTATTTTCATATTGACCTAAATGGAAATCGCATTTACTCAGATAATTATATTTACGTAGGCGACTACAAAGACGGAATTGCTTGTGTGAAATCGCAAGATGGTTTTTATAGACACATTGACAACAAAGGACAGTTCATCAATACCAAATCATTTCTTGACTTGGGAATTTTTCACAAAAACTTTGCGACAGCAAAAGACAAAAAAGGTTGGTTTCATATTGACAAAAAAGGAAAAGAAGTTTATAAAAATCGTTACTTGACAATTGAACCATTTTATAACGGGTTTGCGTTGGTGACAACATTTGAAAACGAAAAAATAATTATTAACGAAAAAGGACAGAAACTATTAGCAGTATGACGACAAAACAGAAATAACGCCTACCCCTAATCGAGTAAGATGGCCATGAGCCATAAGACTCGCGGGTCACACTTCAGAGAACTTAGAGCATCGCCTCTCACCTGCCTGTAATACAGTATTAACAAGCAAACGACATGCTGGTACGGCGGTTCTTTAAAACATGGGGAATAGCGAATTTTCGTAGTTATTATTGGAATTGGGTTGATACAAATTAAGCATTGAAATGTAACCTCTTTTATGGAGGCGCTCCAATGTAATGGTTGTAATGAGAATGGGACTTTGAGCGACTGCTAAATTGGACAGCCTTTTGTTGTTTTTGTACGTTTAAGGAGGCATGTTTCTAGATAGGCCTTTCAAGGATCAAGTAATATTTCTGTGGGGGAATCCACCAATTTGTAGCATTTTTTACTTTCGCTTTCTTTCCTGATCCCGAATCACAGAAAACTACTATTGAGTGTTCGGGATGAAAACCTGCCCGCAAACCATAAAAAAATAGTTGGGAGGCTGGTTAGCAAAGAAAATCTCCGTCGATTGCCGGACAAGCATTTACTGCACCGCATTTCCTTATTAACCGGATATGATTTCCATGACCCGCGAAAAGCTCGTTCCCTGCCTGCCAGTTTGCCAGCCAAGAATAGCAGGCAGGCTCCGCATGCGCGGCTCTAAAAATTCCAATCACATCTCGTTTAATAACGGGAAATTCGCTGATGCGCCAAAGCTCGCATCTGGGGTTTTAATAAGTTTATCTCTGTAGTTTTACGAAAATCAGATAGTACTGAATTAGCGCAAAAACTTGCTGGGAATGACGCTGTAAGCACTATGCTAATAACGCCAATTGGCGTAGAAGTGAGTCAATGGACAGCCTGTCAGACCGTTGGCGAGACAAATCGTGACAAATAATACTTCCCCAAGTTTTTGCTTGATCCTTAAATTTGTGCAAGTGCTTGATCTAAATCTGCAATGATGTCTTCCACATCTTCAATACCAACACTGAAACGAACTAATCCAGATGTAATCCCGGCTTTTACTCTGTCTGCTTCAGGGATTCCTGCATGTGTCATAGATGCCGGATGTTGAATCAAGGACTCTACTCCTCCTAGTGAAACTGCGAGTAAAGCAAGATGAACAGTATCCATCATTTTTTTACCTGCTTCAAATCCACCTTCCAATTCAAAACACAGCATAGCACCAAAGTCTTTCATTTGTTTTGCTGCTAATTCGTGTTGTGGATGAGATTTCAGTCCTGGATAGTTTACCCATTTGATTTTTGGATGTTTCTCCAGATAGTCGGCGACAAGTTTTGCATTGTCAGTTGCTTTTTGAACACGTAATGCCAATGTTTTTACTCCACGATACACCAAATATGCTTGATGAGGATCCATGTTACCTCCAAAGTAACGCATAGTTGCTTGGAGGCGTTTGTAAATTGTCTCGTTCTTTGCAATTAACGCTCCCCCAACTATGTCGGCATGTCCATTGATGAATTTAGTTAAGGAATGAAGTGCAATGTCTGCTCCCAAATCCAATGGTTTTTGCAAATATGGTGAGGAGAAGGTGTTGTCTACGCAAACCAAAATGTCATGTTTGTGTGCTATGGCTGAAATTGCCTCAATATCTGATAATTCCATGGTGGGATTTGCAGGTGTTTCCAAATAAATCATTTTTGTATTTGGTTTGATTGCCTTCTCAACATCTACAGGATTACTTGTGTCCATATAGGTTGATTCAATGCCAAAATCATTGAAGAAAGTTTCCATCAACATACGGCTAGGACCATATACAGCATGTGTGCTTATCATGTGGTCTCCTTGTTTTAAAAAAGCAGCATAAACAGTTGAAACAGCCGCCATACCACTGGAAAGTGCAACTCCTCCAAATCCGTTTTCAAGTGCTGCAAGTTTTTCTTCTAATGCTTGAATCGTTGGATTTCCTAAACGAGTATAAATGTATCCGTCTTCTTCACCTTTAAAACGTTTTGCTCCTTGTTCTGCATTGCGAAAAGCAAAAGTTGAGGTTTGATAAATTGGAGCGACAGCAGATCCAAACTGATCTTCAAAATCTCCAGCATGAATTAATTTTGTACTAAAACCTTTGTTTTTTGTGTCCATAGCGAGTTTTTAGATTAGAGTGAAAAGGGAGCCAAAGCTCCCTTATGGTTTATGTTTATTGTGGAGTATAGCGGAGTCGAACCGCTGACCTCGTGACTGCCAGTCACGCGCTCTAGCCAACTGAGCTAATACCCCAAAATAGTGAACAATTTTACTTTATAATTAATCGTTGTTGGGCAATTGGTTTTCCCGCTTTATCCAATACCTGTACCATATACCAACCGCTCGCTAATTGATTGCAATCGAACATAAATTGATCTCCACTGACAACAAAATTCTTTTTTTGTTTTCCCGTTGCGTTGATTAAAATAATCTCAGCAGACTCTTTCGGTAAGTCTGTAACTTTTACCTGATTTTCTGCCGGATTAGGGTATAGTGTTACTGACAATAAATTTTGCATTGCAACACTGTTTTCTCCGTTATAGTGGAATTTTAAGTTTGTAATAATTTGGTGCTCAACATCACATTCTGCTTCAACCAAAGGAAGTTTGAATTCAGGAGTCCACCATTTAAGGAAAAATGTGGTATCCATTCTTGGTAATTCAACGGGTAATGCATCTCCAACTCCAGGAATATCACTTAGAGGAGCCCAAATCCCAAATGAAGAGGATCTTACATGAATATTTACCATTGAATAGCTCTCAACAAATTCTTTAAGACAGTCATGGTTTCCATTATTAACTGATCCTAAATCAATATCAACATTTTGTTCAGACAATACATCATGAATTTCTTCAATTTCAATCACAATCCTTACCGAATCAAAATTTTCAGCAAATTGATCATAATATTCTGCTGGAACAATGTTTTGTAATGCCTGAGTTGGCATGGTGTAGTCACCTGTTGTTGAGGAGGTGAAGCTGGTTTGAGTGTTGGTTGGGAATTCCATCATTTTTAAAGGAGTATCTCCTGTGATTGGAATGTTCATTCCCATGTCAAACATATCTCCGGAAAACCCTAAAGCGACAGCAGCTTCTGTTGAATGTTCAATGAAAATATTCTGATTTTCATCTTGAAGCATGTGTGTGGCGGTTGGAAAATTTCCGTCAGGATCAAATTCGCCAGGCAATTTATAAATGACAGTGTCAACAAGGTAATCGTCAAACATATCAATTGTATGAAACTGTATTTGTTCAGTACCAAAGTCACTTACAAAAACAGTGTCTCCGCCTGGATTTTTCACATAAGAAATCATTGGGAATTCATCCCCTGCTTGTGGATAATGATTGGACTCAAAAGTAACCTGAGCCAAAGAAAATAAAGGAATAACACAAGCAAACAATAAGCTAAGGTTAAGTTTTTTCATGGCTTTAGAAACTTGTTTGTGGAGTAATAATTACTGTTTCTTCGTAAGTTTTATCATTTTCCAAAATTAATACTCCAACGCCACGGCGAGTAGGTGTATTATTATCTCCCCATTTGGTTACTTCAACACGGTAAATTGCTTCATACATGAACTCTTTTTGAATTTTTCCGTCTTTTTCTGTGTATGATGTGTCGGAAATTTTCTTTGGTCCATCTGCTAAATATACCATGGTATGCGTACTGTCAGAATCTGCAGCACGAATAATTACCATTGCATTATCAACGGGTTCTCCTTCCTGTGTTTCAACATAGATCACTGCTTTAGGAGGGACAGGATCTTTACAACTGCTTACCGCTGTTATAATTAGTGTAAAAACAAACAGTACTAAAATGCTTTGTGTTTTTCTCTTCATGATCAGGTAAATTGGTTACTTTTGTGACTTACAATAATAAGAAAACTTTTGAAAACTTTCAAGCAAATATCAATATGAAAAAACGATTAATTATTCTTCCACTCATTCTTTTTGTCGTATCCTGCGCTATTTTCAAGCCCAAAGGTGCAATTGAACAAAAAGTTCTTGTACAAACAAATCAAGGAGATTTTGTTGTCAAGCTCTATAATGAAACGCCAAAACACAAAGAAAATTTCCTAAAACTAGTGGATTCTACTTATTACGATAGTTTATTGTTTCACAGAGTGATTGATAAATTCATGGTTCAAGGTGGAGATCCAGAGTCAAAAGATGCGGGAAGAAATGTGAGATTGGGAAATGGTGGCCCGGGATATACAATAGAAGCTGAAATTATTGATGGAATTTATCACAAGCGAGGTGCATTGGCTGCTGCAAGACAAGCGAATGATGTTAATCCTGAAAAACGTTCTTCAGGTTCGCAGTTTTACATTGTCGAAGGAAATATATGGGATGATCAGACTTTAGATTTGATGATCAAGCGGAGAAATTCTTATGTGATTGCAGAATACATCAATCGATATCTAAAACAGCCAGAAAATGAGGAGATTGCAAAGTATGTTGATTCGCTTAGAAGACATCATCTCAACCAGGAGTTTAATGCGCTTTATCTTCAGCTTACTGATCAGGTAATGCCAAAAATTGAAGCAGATAGCGTTGAATTATTTGATATTTCTGACGAGCAAAAAGAGATTTACAAAACCTTGGGTGGTAGCCCGCATTTGGATGGTGAGTATACTGTGTTTGGGGAAGTTGTCCTCGGAATGTCAGTGATTGAGAAAATTAGTGATGTGAAAACTGATATCCGAAATCGTCCATTGGAAGATATTATGATTCTTTCCATGCGAAAAATTACCGAAAAGGAATTTCGTAAAATGGAAAAGCAAGCAGAAGAATAAGCATTTATAATTCTGAAGAATTATTTAAAAGCAATGTCACTATCATGAAGTGAATTCATCTGAAATTATTAATTTTGCGACATTAAATAGCAGATTATGTTAGAAAAAGTAAAGGCACTGAAACAGGAAGTACTGGATTTTTCTCCAGCAAATGAAGAGGAACTTGAAGCATTTCGATTGAAAATGTTATCAAAAAAAGGAGAAATTCCTTCTCTTTTTAAAGCATTTAGAGATGTTCCTGCAGATCAGAAAAAAGCCTTTGGTCAGGAGATTAATATTCTGAAACAACTGGCAACAGAGAAGTTTGAAAGTTTGAAGGCCTCTTTTGCGAATCAAGGGAAAGATTATTCTCATCTGGATTTAACCCGTCCGGGATATCCTGATGCTGTTGGTAGCAGACATCCAATTTCTATTGTGCGTCGTGAAATTCTTGATATTTTCGATCGCTTGGGTTATGTGATTGCTGACGGGCCAGAGATTGAGGACGATGAACATAATTTCGAATTGTTGAATTTCCCTCCTGAACATCCAGCAAGAGACATGCAAGACACTTTCTTTATTGAGAAGAATCCTGATGTTTTGTTGAGAACGCATACCTCTTCATCCCAAAGTCATGAAATGCAGGAGATGGAGCCTCCAATCCGCAGTATTACTCCTGGACGTGTGTATCGTAACGAAGCGATTTCTGCACGTGCCCATTGTCAATTC
Organism: Bacteroidales bacterium; assembly: GCA_963676165.1. Taxonomy (GTDB): domain Bacteria; phylum Bacteroidota; class Bacteroidia; order Bacteroidales; family ML635J-15; genus JAQIBY01. The sequence continues at coordinate 277,968 of OY781043.1, forward strand.
CATCAGATTGAAGGTTTGTATGTGGATGAAGGAGTAAGTTTTGCTGATCTCAAACAAAGCTTGCTTTATTTTGCACAGGAATTTTTTGGAGAAAAAACAAAGATTCGGTTAAGACCATCTTATTTCCCATTCACTGAACCATCTGCAGAAATGGATGTGTCATGCTCTCTTTGTGGTGGTAAAGGATGCAATGTCTGCAAACATACAGGCTGGCTAGAAATTTTGGGTTGCGGAATGGTTGATCCTAATGTCCTCGAAGCTTCAGGTATCGATTCTGAAAAATATTCAGGATTTGCATTTGGAATGGGGATTGAGCGTATCGCCATGTTAAAATATGGTATCAATGATTTGCGTTTGTACTTTGAAAATGACAAACGTTTCCTTGAGCAATTTGGACTGGAAATTTAAATTTAATAATCAACTTCCCGGTGTTTTGTTCCCTTATCTTCATATAAATTAAGATAGGAAAAGTAGCGTGACGGACTTAAATCTCCGTTTTCTACTGCTTCAATTACAGCACAACCAGGTTCGTTAATGTGCTGGCAATTATAGTATTTGCAGTTTTTCGATGCTTCAAAAATTTCAGGGAAATAGTGATATAATTCTTCTTTTTCTATGTGATTAATTCCGAAAGCCCGTATACCAGGTGTGTCAATAATGAACCCTCCACTTTCAATGGAATGCATTTCTGCATAACTTGTTGTGTGCTTACCAGTTTGATGATAGTCTGAAATATTACCTGTCTTTAAATTGAGTTTAGGATCTGCAAGATTAATAAAACTTGTTTTCCCAGCTCCTGAATGACCTGCAATTACAGATGTCTTGTCTTTCAATATGTCGATGGCAAGTGATTGAGCCGATTCATGTATTGCAGATATTGCATGAAAGGCTTTTACAACCTTGGAATAAGTGTATTCCAGTTCATACAGTTCTTCTATTTCTGCTTTGGTGTACAAGTCTGTTTTGTTAAAAATCAAAACGACTGGAATGCCAAAAGACTCAGCACTGACTAAGAAACGATCAATGAAAACTCGTGTTGTAACAGGTGACTGTAGGGTTGCCAGTAAAATTGCCTGATCAATATTTGCAGCAATAACATGTGACTTTTTTGATAAGTTGGTGGAGCGACGGACAAGATGATTTTTTCGTGGTAAGACTTTGGTGATTTGACCGAGTTGGTCGTCAATTATCTTATACTCTACATTGTCACCAACGGCAACAGGATTTGTGGCTTTGATGCCTTGTAATCGAAGTTTCCCTCGTAAAACACAGGTAACAAGCGAACGACCGGAAAGTACGTGATACTCCTTTCCGGTCGATTTTGTGACTAATCCTTTTAATATTTTTTCTATGGTAGAAGGGGTATTAGATCAGTTTGTCAAGTTTTGCAGTCAATGTAGATTTTGGAACTGCACCTACTTGTTTGTCAACTAATTCACCACCTTTAATGTAAAGCACTGTAGGAATGTTACGTACACCGTATTTAGCTGCAATATCAGGACTAGCATCAACATCAACTTTACCAATAATAGCTTTACCCTCATATTCTTCACCCATTTCTTTTACAATAGGAGTAAGCATACGACATGGTCCGCACCATTCAGCCCAAAGGTCAATTAATACTGGCTTGTCTGATTTCATTACAAGCTCTTCAAAGTTTGCAGAGGTAATTTCATGTACCATAATGTTATTCTTAAAAATTTGCGACTAAAATAATTAATTACTTTAATGAAAACGAATGGATGACAGGGTTATTTTCAACAAAGTCAACCAATTCATCTGTTAATTTTACACGATATTTGCGTGATAGCATATCAACACGCGTCTTATTAACAGGATTATAGAGTGAAATGTTCAGACTTACCTGTCCAGATTCTTTGCTAATGACATGAATGAGATCTTTTGTAAATTTATTATCAATGCTTGTGGATAGTAATTTAAGATGTAAACTCTTGAAATATGTGTCTTTCAGCGTTGACAGTTCCATGATTTCTTTCACCTTTAAATTGTATTGCTGGCGTTGTTCCCAAAATTCCATGCGGGCTTTAATTAGCAACAGATAGTCATTTTGGAAATAGTTTTTGAAATTCATATAGTCTGTACTGAATAAACGTAAACTGTAGGAATCTGTATAATCTTCCAGTGTAATTCCTCCGTACAATTTGTTGTTGGCAGTACGTTTTTCAAATTGATCTGTTACCAAGCCTGCAATGATAAAGTCCTTGTTAACCAATGCCTTGCTGTCTTTGTTTAAGTCGGATAATGATATGGTATTTAACTGCTTTAATTCGAAGCTAAATTCATCCAATGGGTGAGCTGTTAAATAGATTCCAATATGTTCCTTTTCCTTTTTCATTGCCTGCAGAGCAGACCATTCAGGACAATTTGGAATGGCTGGAGTTTGAACCACAGCATCCAGCATATCTCCAAACAAGCTGTTTCCTCCAGAGCCTTCCGCTTGTTTCTGATTTCCGTATCGCATCAATGCCTCTAGAAAAGTGCCACCTTGTTCGTCTTCGCAAATAAATTGGTGTCTTTTTATCCCTTCAAAGCAGTCGAAACCACCTGCAAAAACAAGTGCTTCCATGCTTTTCTTGTTTACCTGAGAAAGAGAAACTCTTGAAATGAAATCAAAAATATCCTCAAATTTTCCATCGGCTTGTCGCTTAGCAATAATTTCTTTCACAGCATTGCTCCCAACTCCTTTTATGGCATTCATGCCAAATCGGATGTTATTGTCCTCATCCACAGTAAACTCAGAAAAGCTGTCTTGCACACTTGGACCATAAACTTTCACATCCATACGACGACATTCTTCCATAAAAAGAGAGATTTTTTTAATGTCGTTGAGGTTACGACTCATAACCGCAGACATGAATTCTGACGGATAGTTTGCTTTCAGGTAACCTGTAATGTATGCTAAGTTTGCATAACAAACAGAGTGCGATTTATTGAATGCATATTGAGCAAATGCTTCCCAGTCTTTCCAGATTTTATTGATCAGGTCTTCAGGGTCTTTTTTTACGGTTTCGCACCCTTGTACAAATTCAGGGTTAGCTAAACATCCATCGTGGAATTTAATCTTAAGTTTCGCCATTAGGTCAAATTTCTTTTTCCCCATGGCTTTACGCAAGGTATCTGATTGACCTCGTGTAAATCCTCCCAAAGCTCTGGATTGAAGCATTACCTGTTCCTGGAATACTGTAATTCCGTAAGTGTCATTCAGGTATTTTTCCATGATTGGATGATCGTATTTCACTTCCTGTCGTCCGTGCTTACGCTCAATATAATTTGGAATATACTCCATTGGACCCGGACGGTATAAGGCATTCATAGCAACTAAGTCATCAAACTTATTTGGCTGAAGTGCTTTGAGATGCTTTTTCATTCCGTCGGATTCAAACTGAAAGATTCCTGTTGTTAATCCATCGGAAAAGAGACGAAATGTTTTCTCATCATCTTCTGGAATTTCATCCATGTCGATGGTGATGTTTTTTGAATGCTTGATGTTTTCCAATGTGGTTTTGATAATGGACAAGGTTTTTAAACCCAAGAAGTCCATCTTAAGCAATCCAATTGGCTCAACGTGATCTCCATCGTATTGTGTCACAAGCATTTCGGCATCTTTCATTTTCATGAGAGGAATGTTCTCTTGCAAGTTGTCCCGCCCAATAAGAATACCGCATGCATGTGTTCCTGTTTGTCTAACTGTTCCTTCAATCTTTTGTGCAAAATGCAGCGTTTCTTTGACAAGATCGCTTCCGTTTTCTGCTTCGTCTTTGAGTTCCGGACTCTCCTTAAATGCTTTTTCGAATGTCATTTTGGGTTTCTCAGGAACTAATTTTGCAAGTCGGTTGGCTTCATTCAAAGGTAATCGCAGAACACGTGCAACATCACGAATGGCAAGTTTGGTTGCCATGGTTCCAAAGGTGCAAATATGAGCTACCTTTTCTGCTCCATATTTTTCTCGTACATAGTCCAGTACTTTTTCTCGCCCGTCGTCATCAAAATCAATATCAATATCAGGCATAGAGATACGATCTGGATTTAGAAAACGCTCAAAAAGCAAATCAAACTTAATTGGATCAATATTGGTAATTCCACTGCAATATGCTACTGCCGAACCTGCTGCTGAACCACGCCCCGGACCTACAATGACTCCTATGTCCTTTGCTTCATTGATGAAATCCTGAGTAATTAAGAAGTAGCCAGGAAAACCCATGGTTTTAATCGTTTCCAGCTCAAAATCTAGTCTTTCTTTAACTGCCTCTTTGCTTTCAAAATCTTCTCCGTATCTTACTTTTGCTCCCTCATAAACCAGATGTTTTAAATAGTCTGCTTCAAGTTTGATTCTGAGTACTTTGTCGTAACCTCCCAGGTGTTCAAAACGATCTTCAGTAAATTCATCTTTTAAGTTTTTTTCAGAGTGTTTTTGCTTGTATTCTTCTTCAGTTCCAAAATCTTCTGGAATTTCAAAGACAGGCATAATTGGATCTGAATTCAATTCGAACTCTTCAACTTTTTCAGCAATCTCCATGGTATTATCCAAAGCCTCAGGAACATCGGAAAAAAGCGTTTCCATTTCTGCTCTGGATTTTAACCATTCTTGTTTGGTGTAATGCATGCGATTTTCTTCGTCGCGGAATTTTCCTGTTACCAAACAAATTAGCAAGTCGTGGGCATCCGCATCGTCTTGCTTTGCAAAGTGAACATCATTGGTTGCAATGACTTTTACATTATGTTTTTTCGCTAATTCTAGAATCTTTGCATTGGTTTCAACTTGACGATCATACACATCTTGCTTCATGCGTGGATCATCTGTTTTATGGCGCATGATTTCGAGATAAAAATCGTCACCGAAAAGTCGTTTAAACCACTCCACTCGTTCTGATGCTTCCTCATTTCGGTTTTTCATCAAAAGTTGAGGGATTTCACCGCCTAAACAAGCTGATGAAACAATCAATCCTTCATTGTATTGTTCAAGCAAATCGTGATCAATACGAGGGCGATAATAAAAACCGTCAGTATTGGCTTTAGTGACAAGTTTTAAAAGATTTTTATAACCTGTCAAATTTTTAGCAAGTAATATTAAATGATATCCAGAACGATCTTCTTTGTTTTTTTTGTTGTCAATCCCATTTCTTGCAACATAAGTTTCACAACCTAAAATTGGTTTTATTCCAGCTTTTTTACAATGATTATAAAACTCTTTAACGCCAAACATGACACCATGATCAGTTAAGGCAAGTGCTGTCATGCCGTCTTTTTTCGCAATATCTATCAGATGTTTGGTTTTCGCTAAACCATCTAAAACAGAAAACTCTGAGTGAACATGCAGGTGTGTGAAATTTTTCATAATTATTAAATTGTTCAATGAATGAAATGAGAATTTTAAAAATACAGATTAACTTGCGTAATATTCGAAGAAAATAATGTTTTTTATTAAGAATTTTCAACAATTTAGACTATGATTTGGAAATCAAGAGGATACATTTTAGCGCAATTAATATTTTGCCTTTTATTGGGATTGCAGACTGTTGCTTTTGCACAAAACGTGAATCATACAACTCTAAATGTTGTTGAATATCAATTGGATAATGGGTTAAAGGTATATCTGAATTCTGACCCTTATAGTAGTAGTGTTACCGGTATGGTCGCTGTGCGAACTGGTTCAAAATATGATCCTGCCGAAGTAACGGGTATAGCTCACTATCTGGAGCACATGCTTTTTAAAGGTACCGATAAATTGGGGACTGTCGATTACGAAACAGAAGTTGTATTTCTGGACTCAATTCAAATGTTGTATGATTCGCTGGCAATGACAAAAAATCCGGATCAACGTTTGGTAATACAGTCAAAAATCAATGAACTTTCATTAAAAGCCGGGGAATATGCTATTCCAAATGAATTGGATTTGCTACTTGATAATTTGGGAAGTAAAGGTGTCAATGCATTTACTGGTTATGAGATGAATGCTTATTTTAATCAGTTTCCTGCTAATCAAATGGAAAATTGGTTAAAGATTTATTCTCATCGTTTCTTGAATCCTGTTTTTAGGCTATTTCAATCGGAACTTGAAACGGTGTTTGAAGAAAAGAATATGTATCTTGATCAATTTGAGATGCAAATAATTGAAACTTTTGCTGCATCATTTTACAAAAACCACCCTTATGGGCAACAAACAATTCTTGGAAAAGCTGAGCACATCAAAAACCCATCCCTGACCCAAATGCAGGCGTTTTATGATCAATATTATGTTGCCAACAATATGGCTTTAATCTTATCTGGACCTTTTGATGTGGATGATTGCAAACTGTGGATTGAATCATATTTTGGTCAACTTCCTTCTGGGGATATTCCAGAGTTTAATCCGCCCAAAGAAGACGCTTTTCAGGGTCAGGAAAAGGTTACCGATCGTTTGACTCCAATTCGCGTGAGTTTGATAGGATTTCGAACTGTGCCCATTAATCATGAGGATAAAATAGCTTTGGATGTTTTGAGTTATTTATTGAGTAATCCCAATAGTACCGGACGATTGGACATATTGGGCAATGACAGAAAACTCATGTATAGCATGGCAATTAACGACATGAGGCAAGATGAAAGCGGTAGTGTTTTCTTAATTGTTCCAAAAATTGTGTTTCAGTCTATGAAGAAAGCTGAAAAGTTGGTCTTGAATGAAATTGAATCCATAAAAAGAGGAGAAATAGATAAGCAAAAATTGCAAGCAGTAAAGAAATCTATGATGAAAGAAGACTTGCTGTCGTTGGAGTCGCCAGAGTCACGCGTTATGGCTATGATGGAAAGCTTTATTTATGGACAAGCATGGGAAAACCGTTTGAAATACAGTCAAAGAGTGGAAAAAATCAGTGTGAGCGATATTGTTGAAACCGCCAATCGATATTATGGATCGGACTATTTGTTGTTTCGCTCAAGAATGGGTTTCCCAAAAAAGGAAAAACTTGACAAGCCTGGTTACGATCCGGTGAAGCCTGCACATCCTCAAGCAAGATCTGAATTTGCAGAGTCGATAATTCAAGCTAAAACTCCTGATTTTAAACCTAATTATATGGATGAGAATGAGGATTTTCAGCTAGATTATTTGTCAAGTGGGATTCCGATTTATTACTGTAAAAACCCTGTAAATAATGTATTTGAGATAACAATTCGGTTCCGGGTATCAAAGTTTGAAAAGCCAGCTTTGCCAATTTTAGCAGCTTATCTAAATCAATGTGGAACAGTGGAATATCCGTCAGGTGAATATCATCAAAAGCTTCAAAACATTGCAGCGGAAATAAACATTAGCAGCGAAGAGAATTACTTTTCATTTGGATTGAGTGGTATGGAAGAGGATTTGGACACTGCACTTTATCTTCTGAATTCCTTGATGCAAAATCCATTTGCCTCAAAGTCGGATTTAAAACGATCTACCAGTTTGATTGGTGTTGAGCGGCGTTACGAAAAACAGAAATCTGATATTAAGGCCAGAGCCTTGGCGGAATATGTCATTTATGGTGACAAGTCGAGTTATTTGATCCGTCCTGAGATGAAAGCCATTCGGAAACTCAATCCAGAAACACTAATTGCAATTCAAGAAAGCCTATTTGAGTATCCTTGTGAAATTCATTACAGCGGAAAAGTCAATCCGAAAGAAATCGAATCGAAAGTGGTTTCTAGCTTTGAATTGCCAAAGGTTCAGCCAGAAAAGCCATTTTTTGTCAGGGAAATCATCAATTATGATTCGCCTTGTATTTATTTCCTCAATGATAAAAAAGCACTGCAGTCACAGATTTATTTTTATATCTCGGGAAGTGTTGACGATATCACAACACGAGCCAGAGGGAAAGCATTTAACCGTTATTTTGGCGTCGGTATGGGGTCTGTCGTTTTTCAGGAAATTCGCGAATTGCGAAGTATGGCATACACGGCCTGGGCAAATTATTTCAATGGTGAAACACTTAATGATCGTGGATATTTGAAAGCATATATCGGAACTCAATCGGATAAAACTGTGGAGGCAATTCAAATCATGGATTCATTGCTAATACATTGTCCGTGGAAAGAAGAGCGTATCCCTATATTGAAAAACGCAATGAAACAGTCAATGACTTCTGAACGTCCCGATTTTCGCAGAATTTCTTATCTTGCAGCCGATTGGACAAATCAGGGTTACGATGATGATCCTCAAAAAGCCTATTTGGGAGTATATGATGATTTGGATATTGATGCCTTAAAAGCATTTCATTCTTCTCATGTTTTTGGGAAAGCACGTGTCATAATCTTGGTTGGAAATAAAAACCATATTGATTTTGAGTCCTTAGAGCGTTTTGGTCCAGTCATTGAAGTAAACGAAAAAGATTTTATGCAATGATGAATAAATTGAAAGTACTTTTATTGCTTGTTTTTATTGCAACAACAGGTTTTTTATCTGCTCAGGAAACCATTAAAATGATGCAATATAATTTGTTGTATTATGGGAGTTATACTGATTGGTGCAACACATCAAATAACAACATTTCGGATAAAGCTGAAGATCTGACTATCATAATTGACCATGTACGCCCCGATATTTTTACGGTAAATGAAATGGATCCTAGTTCCTATGCCGTCAATCATTTATTGGGAAACGCACTGAATGTTAATGGAGTTTCGCATTACCGCTCGGCAGCAATTTTAAATCAAGACGATGGAAGTTTGATTAACATGCTGTATTACGACAATACCAAACTTGAGCTATTAAGTCAATCATCTGTCACAACAGGATTGCGTGATATCAATATTTATGAGTTGAGGCATAGAGATGTTGTCCCTCAAGTACGTTTCAGAGTTGCAGTTGGTCATTTGAAAGCTGGTTCAGGAAGTGATGATGCAGGGGAAAGAGCATCAGCAACATCTGAATTTATGGATTACTGGAGCGATCAATCTGACAAGCGTAATGTGATATTCTCTGGCGATTTTAACTTGTATGGTGACTATGAACAGGCTTATCAAAACCTGACTGACCCGGCACAAGGAAATATCCAATTTGTTGATCCTGTTGATCAAGAAGGAGACTGGTCTAGCAATTATGATTATCGCTATTATCACACACAAAGCACTCATTATTACGATGACGACTGCCCTGCTTATGGAGGAATGGACGATCGATTTGATTTTATTTTGGTTTCTGATGATATCATGAGTGGGGAGAATAGTGTGATTTATGTCAATGGTTCATACACAACTTTGGGACAAGATGGAAACCGCTATAACGGATCGTTGATTAATCCTACGAACAACTCCTTGCCACAAGATATTTTAACTGCAATGTATAACTTCAGTGACCATTTACCTGTTATTGCAGAATTTGAGATTGGAGAGGCTGGTATTGCTGAATATCTTTCAGGCAAACAATTTACGATAGATGATTTGAGTACAGATGAAAGTGCTGTGCAATTTACTCTGAAAAGTACTGAAAAAGCAAATGGTAAAATCCGAGTTTACAATATGCTGGGAAAAGCTTTGTCAAGCCAGAAATTTGCTGTTCTGGGACAAGAAAATATCACATTGTCAATTCCACAAAGTGGATTGTTTGTTATTCATATTTGTACCGATGATGGATATTGTGAAAGCTTCAGAATTGTCAAATAATCAGACTTATTCGTTTCTTTCATCATTTTTGCCTGTTTTCTCATTGAGCTGGCATCCGCAGTATTTGCAAAATCTAGCATCTGTATCATGACCTTGTTGTGCGCAATTTGGACAGATAATACTTCTGTTTTTTTGCTTGCTCATTTCTACGGTGACAATTCCAGTTGGAACAGCAATTATAGCATAGCCTAATATCATTGTAAAGCTGGCAATAATCTGCCCGGCAGTTGTTTGTGGTGTGATATCTCCAAAACCTACGGTTGTTACAGTCACAATTGTCCAGTAGATACTTCGTGGGATGTTACTGAATCCAAATTCCGGACCTTCAATTAAGTACATTACAGTGCCAACCACCAGAATGATAGTAATTACTCCAAAGAGAAAAACGGAAATTTTTGCCCATGATTCTCTTAATGCCTGTATGATGACATTTCCTTGGTTCATGTGTCGTGTGAGCTTGAAAACTCTAAAAAGCCGGAGAAGACGTAATGAGCGGATTATCGCGAGCGAATGCGATCCAATAAACAGCATTTCCATAAATAGCGGAAGAATAGAAAGTAAGTCAACCAGACCGTAAAAACTGAAAATGTATCTCCAGGGGTTCTTACTTACCCAAATGCGTAGTGCATATTCAATAATAAACAATCCGGTAATGACCCATTCCGTAATTTTTAGTGTATTTCCATGTTGTTCGTTAATGCTTTGAACGCTCTCTAGCATAACAGCCAACATGTTTATCAGAATGGTGATAAGCAAGACAACATCAAATGCTTTCCCGGCTTTTGTGTCCGTAAAAAATATGATGCGATGCAGTTTTTGACGAATTGTTTTCATAAGTTTAATTTTATCGACATAAAATTATTAATTTTGAAGATAAACAAAAATCATTGCAATGCAATATCTTGATGACATACGCCAGGAATTCGAAGAAGCACGTGAAGTATTAGATGCTTTTATTTTTAACGACGAGAATTTCCAGAAAATTCATGCTGCAGCAGAGATTTTGTCGTCTGCCTTTAAGCAAGGAAATAAGGCCATAAGCTGTGGAAATGGTGGCAGTATGAGCGATGCAATGCATTTTGCTGAAGAGTTGACGGGTCGGTATCGGAACGATAGAAAAGCACTTCCTGCCATTGCGATTAGTGATGCGGGGCATCTTTCATGTGTTGCCAACGATTTTGGATATGAATTTGTCTTTTCAAGATATCTTGAAGCGCATGGAAAGGCTGGAGATGTGTTGCTTGCCATTAGTACAAGCGGAAATTCTGATAATGTTATCAATGCAATTATCGCAGCCAAAAAACAAGGTCTTATTGTCATCGGTTTAAGTGGTAAGGATGGTGGGAAAATGGCAAATCTTTGTGACATTGAAATTCGCGCTCCAAAATCGCAATACGCTGACAGAGTTCAGGAAATTCACATCAAAGTCATTCATACCATAATTGGTTTGGTAGAGAAGATGATGAATCTCTAAGTTTTCATTTTATCTTTCAAATTAGGATATTTCTCTTTGATTTTATAACTTGTGTGGCAAAATTCAAGCTATGCTAGTTAAAACTTACGGAGCAGCCTTTCATGGGATAGATGCTCACATTGTGACAATAGAGACGGATGCAACAAAGGGATATGATTTTCACCTTGTGGGATTGCCAGATAATGCAGTGAAAGAATCGCAGCAACGTATAATTTCAGCACTGGGGAACAATGAATACAAATGGCCTGGTCGTAAAATTGTGATCAATATGGCACCTGCTGATTTGCGGAAAGAAGGTGCTGCTTATGACTTGCCGCTGGCAGTTGGTGTGCTTTCGGCTTCGGAACAAATGAATGGAGAGCGTATCCACCGTTTTATGATGATGGGGGAATTGTCGCTTGATGGTTCTATTTTGCCAATCAAAGGGGTTTTGCCACTTGCGCTTGAAGCCAAGAAAGCAGGTTTGGAAGGCTTTATTCTTCCCAAACAAAATGCTCAGGAAGCAGCAGTGGTTGAGGGGATAGATGTGTTTGGTGTTGAGCATATTACTGAAGTGATAGACTTTTTTGACGGTACACGAGAGCTACAAACAGTGACCATCAATTTGAAAGAAACTTTTTCACGTAAAGTGGGAGATTATGAAGCCGATTTTTCCGATGTCAAAGGACAAGAAAATGTAAAACGTGTCATGGAAATTGCGGCTGCAGGTGGTCATAATTTAATTATGATTGGTCCTCCGGGCGCTGGTAAAACCATGCTCTCAAAACGTTTGCCTTCTATTTTGCCTCCTCTAACGCTAGAAGAAGCATTGGAAACGACAAAAATCCATTCGGTAGCTGGGAAAATGGAGCGCGATTCATCTCTCATGACTCAACGTCCGTTTCGTTCCCCGCACCATACAATTTCTGATGTCGCGCTTGTCGGTGGTGGGAATCATCCACAGCCTGGTGAAATTTCATTGGCACATAATGGAGTGCTTTTTCTGGACGAGTTGCCAGAATTCAAACGTACTGTTCTCGAAGTGTTGCGTCAGCCCTTGGAAGACAGAGAAGTAACCATCAGTCGGGCAAAGTTTACCGTTGTGTATCCTGCCAGTTTGATGTTGGTAGCGAGCATGAATCCTTGCCCTTGTGGTTATTACAACCATCCGCATCGGGAGTGTGTTTGCACAACAGGAATGATTCAGAAATATTTATCTAAAATCTCTGGTCCTTTATTGGATAGAATCGATATTCACATGGAAGTTGTTCCGGTTGATTTTGATAAACTATCCAGTCAGCCACCAGGAGAAAACAGTGCAGATGTGAGAGCGAGGGTCATCAAAAGTCGTGAAATTCAAGCTGAGCGCTTTAAAAAGCACAAAGGCATGTTTTCCAACTCACAAATGACATCGAAAGTTATGCAAACCTATTGTGTGATTGATGAAACTGCAAATGTTTTGCTGAAAACTGCTATGGAGAAGCTGGATTTGTCAGCTCGTGCGTACGATAGAATTTTAAAAGTTTCACGTACCATTGCTGATATGGATGCTAGCGAAAAAATACAAGCCCAACATATCTCTGAAGCCATTCAATATCGAAGTCTGGATAGGAGCAGCTGGGGAATGTAGCAGGAGGCAGGAGGCATGGGTTAGGTGTTAGGAGACAGGTGGAAGGAGTCAGAGGAACGTTTCGCCCGCTCGCAAGCTCTCTCTTCTCAAGCTCTGTTTTCTTGCATCCACGTGTCTTCGGCTTCAGGGTTGGAGATTGTTTTAATAAAAAAAGGAAATGAAAATGAAAAAAGTTAGCCTTATTATAATCGTATTGCTTTTGGTTGCGAAAGCGTATTCACAGGAAAGTGTGGATTCTCATTTTGGATTGCGTTATACCTTTTCGTATGATTATGAACTCAAGCAGGACAATAGTTTTAGCGCTATGCATCATGTTCCTGTTTGTTTTTACCGTTTGAAGGCTCATGAGTTATATCTTGGTGGTCAGTACACTTATGTGTTGCAGCCAACTCAAAGTACAAATGTAGTTTATCAAAACAATGCCTTTGGGGTGAACATAGGTTACCGGTATTATTCAAACGAATTGATGGAAAACCTAAAGTTTTTCGGGCAATTTAATTATTCGGTGTTTCGAGTTGAGTTTGATGAATACCAAAACGGACCTCCTTTTGTGCAATCTCGTCAGAAGTTTGTTGTTGAAAATACAGTAAGCATGGGTATGAATTATCAATGCTCCCAGAATTTGAATTGTTTTATAGGTGTTGGTATTGGCTCCTTTGGTGGTTTCTTTCTCCTCTTAGACGATTTCAATCTGAGCAATTACCTTGGCTTGACTTATGAATTCTAAGCCAAATTGTCTGCTTGTCGTGTGTGAATGATTGTTTTATGGCACAATGCTTCATTTTATCGAAATAAATTTGTACTTTTCGAAAAGAAACAAGCAAACTCGTTTATAAATGCTTACAAACAATTACAAATGCTTATGCCCGGATGGTAATAGGTGGCTATTAGGAAGTTGTGAGGAAGGTGTTGTTGTAAACGAGTTGTGTGTCAGGCTAACAGTTCCGTGCATAAATGAAAATCACAGATTAAAAATCTGATTATATTTTTAATAGACCTATGATAAATATTCCATCCAAGTTAAAGGAAATATTAGAAAAAGATACGAGATTAGATAGTGTAGTAAAAGGAATTATAGCAACTTTTGACCCTATTTTCAAGGATAACAAATTATTCTTTTTTGATGAATATACAGACCACGGTATTGAGCATATCGAAATGGTCTTAAAAGCTGTAGAATTTTTAGTTCCAGATGACTCATATTGTCATATTACTCCCAAAGAAATAGCAATATTAATTTCTTCAATAGTATTGCACGACATTGCGATGCATACAGAATTTGCGACCTTCATAGCAATGCTTGACGGTAAATATGACAATGTAAAAGTTGACATTTTAGATAAAAAAACTTGGTCTGAATTATGGGATAATTATCTATCAGAATCAAGACACTGGAGTAGCAAAACATTAAATGATATTTTTGGAAATCATAACGAATTACCACAAACTCCTGATTTATCAAATAAAGATAAACTAACTGGAAACGACAAGAAATTAATCGGTGAATTTATTAGAAGAAACCACGCTCGATTTGCTCACGAAATTGCTTTAAATGGATTCATTGGAAACAGAACGATTCCATTTGGGAATGCTGAATTTGATGAACGAGATAAACAATTAACTGGGATAATCGCAAGAAGTCACGGTATTAATATTCGAGAAACATTTCCTTATCTTCAAGAAATTGCTTTAGATGCTTGGAAATATCCTGATGAATTGAATATTGTTTATTTAATGGTACTATTGAGAATTGCAGATTATATACAAATTGATAAAACAAGGACAAGCGAGGTATTACTGAAATTAAAAACATTTAATAGTCCAATTTCATTACGAGAACACAAAACACATTTAACCATTCGACATATATATTTTGGAACAATAACAGAGCCTGAACTAATTTATGTTGATTGCAATAAGCCAGAAGATGCACGAATGTATGTAAAAATACAATTGCTTATAAAAGACATACAACACGAATTAGATTTATCGTGGGCTACTTTAGGTGAAATATATGGCTTCAAACCCGAAAACAAACCTAAAATTAAATTTCGTAGAATTGACTCAAATCTCACTAAACTACAATTAGACTATATTCCTCAAAAGATATCTTTTGAGGTTAATAAAGATTTATCAAAATTATTAGTTGCTCCTTTATATGGAAGTAAACCGACCTACGGAATACGTGAATTAGTTCAAAATGCTACCGATGCTTGCAAAGAAAGGACAAAAATTGAACTAGATAAGAGAAACACAAATTACGAACCGCTAGTATTAGTTTCAATAAATAAAATAGAGGATGAAAAATATCTATTTCAAATAAAAGACAATGGAAAAGGAATGACTCTTGATGAAATATTAAGTTACTTCTTATCTGTTGGTTCTTCTTTTAGAGAAACTGTTGAATGGAAAAAAGAATTTACTAGTAATGGAAAAAGTTTAGTTAATCGTAATGGGAAATTTGGGATAGGTGTATTAGCTGCATTCTTATTAGGAAACGAAATTTCCGTAAAAACCAAGAGTCATAAAAACAATTCAAAAGCTTTTACATTTACCGCAAATATGAATAGCGATTTTATTGACATAACAACTGTGAATAATTTAGAAATTGGAACCGAAATTAACATACAACTATCTAATGATATATTTGAAAGATTAGTAAAAAAAGATTCTTATAACAAAATATCTTGGACTGACTGGTATATTAATGATAATCCACAAATCCAATATTTACTAAACAACGAGATAATAGAGCCTGAAAAATTTTTTGTTACTACAAAAAAAAGGGAGATACAACCTGACGGTTACGATAAAATACACTGGGATTATCCAAAAGAAATAAAAAGCGGAAGAAATAATATGTTTATTGCGTGTAACGATATAATTATTACACTAGATAATATTAATAATTTTGCTTATAACTATTCTGCTGTTATTAAAAATCGTCCGAATATTTCAATCTATGATTCACAAGGAAATTTACCGTTATCCTTAAATAGAAATAGATTAGACTCTTTTTTATTACCTTTTGAAGAAGAATTATATAGAGATGTCTGCCTTGACTTTATTGCAAGAATACTTATGTTGTCTGTTTCATCTGAAACCATTAGGAAATATTCATTACCACCTCATAATGTTGACTTTTTGTTTTTAGTTAATGGTTTTTCTTTAGATATAGATTATTTTACAGAAAAGATAGAGAATAAGACATTATTAAGAATCTTAACACGAGATTATGGAAAAATATCAAATGCTTCATCATTTTACAATTACCCTAATTTGGTAATATATCCTCAATTTTATCAATTATATGGATTAAGAGGGAAAGGGGAACAAGTTGTTCCGAATACTGATTCTCATATTTTATTAAAAGAAGAAAGATATGAGGATTATTTTGAAGAAGAAAGAAGAATACCTAAATGGTTAAAAAACAAACATAAAAGGCAATGGAAAAATGATAAATTTGTTGCCTATACAATGAATAGTTATAAAAGTGAATTGAAGTTATTTCAAGAAAGTGAATTCAATAAAATCTTAGATGAAATAGATTTTGATATTCAATCTATCCAAGAAATACCAATATCTTATTTACAAGCTAAAAAAGGAGGAGATATTTTAAACCAACTTTTAGAAAAATATATAGGAAACAATGTTATCATTCCTTATGATATGGAAGAGCGAAAGAAACTTTACCCATTAGCTTTTGACAAATTAAAAGATTATATGAATGATTATTAATGAATAAAGCCCGAACACACAACAATGGCTCATAGGCAATAGCGGGTAAATGCTCATTTCGTAGCTTTGTAACCCGCCCGAGCATTTTCTCAATTTGAAAAGGAAGACGCACGCAAACCGCTACTGCCCATAGCCGAGACCGTTGAAACCAAGAAAAATTCTATAATATGAAACAACTAATTGGGATCCTAATTATTCTCAGCTTTATAAGTTGTAAACAACAGACAGAGTGTTCTTATACAATACCTGTTGATAAAAATGACGGATTGAAAGTTTCTATGCTGGAAGAACACAATCTGGACAGAAAAACTTTTGAAAAAGTCAATAAAGATATTTGTAATGGAGTTTACGGTAATTTGCATAGTGTTCTGGTTATCCACGAAAATGAACTTGTAATCGAACAATATTATAATGGCTGGGATGCGAATCAGATTCATTTTTTAGCATCCACAACCAAAAGTTTCAGTGCGATAATGATAGGTATAGCAATAGAACAAGGGAAGATTAAAGATGAAAATGAAAAAATGCTTAATTTCTTTCCAGACTATTATTCTCAATCACATGACACACTTAAAGAAAAAATAACAATTAAGCATCTATTGACTAATACATCTGGATTTGAATGGGACGAAGTTTCATTACCTGTAGATGACCCTGATAATATGGGTTATGAAATGGATGAAGTTGACGATTTGTTTAAAGCTTCAATTGAGTTGCCTATGGATACTATGCCAGGACTTAAATATTCTTATAGTGGACCGAACAATATCATCATAGGAGAAATAATTAAAGCATCAACAGGGCAAAATGTGGCTGAATTTACTGAAGTAAATCTTTTTAAGCCACTTGGAATAAGTGATTATCAATGGTATTCAAAAAATGGAATTTATGATGTAGGAGGTGGACTAAAACTAAAATCAAGAGACATTGCGAAATACGGATTGCTACATTTGAATAAAGGGAAATGGAATGACAAACAAATTGTTTCGTCAGAATGGATGGACAAAATCTTTGAACCATACATTGAAATAAAACATCCTTTATATAGTTGCTGCCAATGGCAAATGGTGAAAACGGAATACGGATTTAATTCTTGGTTTATTCCCGGTAATGGTGGACAAATTATAAATGTGGTACCTGACTTAGATTTGGTAATTGTAATAAATGCGGACAATAGAAAGATTCCAAAAGAAAAGCGAAAACCTTTGGAGTTTTTAATTAAAGATTTGACTAAAATACATCCGAAAATTAGAAACAACAATACCTGACACGCGGTATACTTAATTGATGGGTGCCGTGCGTATTCGAGCCGTTAGCGGCAAGTTTGGAAGGCAATTGTAATAAAAAATAAGAATAATGGGGAAAGTTATCATATTTATATTGTCAATTTTGAGCTTTTTGAATTTATCAGCTCAAAATAAAATAATAGGTTTTAAACCGGAGATTGAACCATATATCAATTTCATCAAAGAAC
This sequence comes from Bacteroidales bacterium, assembly GCA_963676165.1. GTDB lineage: Bacteria > Bacteroidota > Bacteroidia > Bacteroidales > ML635J-15 > JAQIBY01. Next base: position 295,893 of record OY781043.1, read on the forward strand.
AACAAATTAGTCCAATAACTTACTTACTAGAAAAGTATAAAACCTATGATGTGATTGTATTTGGAGAGCGAGATCATAGAGATATAACGCAATATTATTTTTTGGAAAAACTGATAAATTCAGAAGATTTTTACAAACAGGTAAACATTATTTATACCGAGGTTGGATCTTCCAATTACAATGACACCCTTAATAAGATACTTCAGAATGATTTCTTAAGTGAAGCTGAAGTTGATCAAAAGCTTATAGAAATATATAGAGAAATCTCATATCAAGCATTCTGGGATAAAAACAATTTTCTATATCTATGGAAAACAATTTATAAATTCAATCTATCACATCCAAATTATCCTATTACAATTAAAATGACTTCTCATCCATTTAATTGGCACGAGATATTAGATACGACCATTTGCAGAGTCAAAACACAAGAAGTTGAAGTCAATTATGATAAATCAATGGCTGAATACTTCCTGGAAAGTTTTGATGAAAACCAAAACAATAAAAGGAATAAAGCCTTTGTTATCATGAATTATCCTCATAGTTTACGAAAATGGACTTCAGATAAAGAAGTAACTTATTCCGATATGTTTGGTGCTTATGTCGAAAAAGTACTTGAAGGAAGAGTGTGTTACGTGATAGTAAATCCGTATCGAATTAATAGTTTACAGCCAGTTGCAAATGGAAAGTGGGATGCTGCATTCAAATATTGTGATTACAAAAATATTGGCTTTGATTTCAACAGTTCACCTTTTGGTAAAGATACGTTTGATGTTTGGTCCGCTAATGGAATCCTGAGTTTTGAGAATCTCTATGATGGAATTATTTATGTTAGCCCAACATCACAATGTAAAAATATTATAGGAATTCCTGGCTTTATAGACAGGAAATTTGGAAAAGAATATTTGAGACGCATAAAATTACGTATGTATATTTATACAGGAAAAGAATATAAGACTAAGATTAAATGGGAAAGAGAGTCTTGCAATACGGTTAGAGTCAGAACGGTACAAGATGATAATGAATTTATGTATGGCGAAGATAAATCTAAATATTTTGATTCTATTGTAAATAAGTGGTTAATATTTGAACAAAAACCAGCTAATAATAATGGCAATGGCCAATAGAGTGTTAGAAGGAAAGATAAGCTTGGCTCCTTGTTGAAAGGTCGCCAAATTTTAAAATCTTAATTTGGAGTGTAAAACTCCTAAAAGAGCCATTTGCAAATTAGCAAAGAAGATTTGATGAATGATCTGATTGAAAGTGAATAAGTATCAAATGTTAGAGTTTTGAGTGAATGTCTCAGGAAATATTATTGCTAATTCAAAGCGAAGACAGCAATCCAATATTGTTGCGCGGTTACAATATGAAGTTTGGTTCTTTCGAGCTAAATCTGAGCAATTACCTGGGCTTGACTTATGAATTCTAAGCCAAATTGTCTGCTTGTCGTGTGAGGATGATAGTTTTATGGTATAATGCTTCATTTTATCGAAATAAATTTGTACTTTTCGAAAAGAAACAAGCAAACTCGTTTATAAATGCTTACAAACAATTACAAATGCTTATTTCCGGATGGTAATCGATGGCTATTAAGTAGTTGTGAGAAGGGTGTGGTTATAAACGAGTTGTAAAACATTTGTCAGCCCATCTGCTAGTTATTGATAATTGAAATATTATGAGACTAAAACTTAATGGAAAAAAATATAGATATCGTCAGGAGTATTATAAGATTGAAGATGAACTGAAAGTAAAATTACCTTCTTATTCCATAAGTTATTCTGGCAAGGGTTTTTATAACGGTAAATGGCATCCATGTATTTTTCATTTCATAGATTCTTCAGGAAAAATGAAAATATTTATTTCTCCAGGAGGGGTATTTAAAGAAGGGATGTCTGACCTTGGCAAAGTGGATTCTCAGGGATTTGTAGATAAAATTGAGATTAAAGGTTTTAGGCGATTCCTTATTTTATTCTATGATTTTCTATTTCAAAAGAAACTTCAAATTTTAGGCATTATTGATAGAGCCAGCTTGATTAGGAAAAACTTAAGGTATATTTCCATTGCATTAATTGGTTCAATAATTTACTACCTGATTAATCACTTTTTGGATGGGTTCTTACAAGACTTGATAAATAAAAGTAACCTTGTTCAGTCTATAATAGTATTTCTCAGCTTATCAAGTATAGTTAATATATTCCACCCTTTTACTTTCCGTAAAGAGTTAAAGATTGAAGAAGTCGATGAACTGATTACAAAAAAGATACAGAAAGCTGAAAAAGAAGCAAAACGTAAGGAGGCAAATAAAAAATATTATCGATAATAATGGAGAATGCGATAAAAAATAGAATACCGATTCATGTGGACTTAGAGCCAAATCGCGATGAAGTTTTTACAGGGATTTGTATAAAGGAAAATCATGAAGTCTTCATTTTTATTTGCTTCAATGAGGAGACAAAGGAATATGATGGATACGCCATTTTGAGAAGTCAAGAAATAGAGCAGTATCGATATTGGGATAATGAGGAGCTAAGTGAGATTAAGACTGATAACCACATAGATTTCCTAAATAGATTACCGCTGGATAAAATGAATTCATTCCATGAATGTTTAGTTGCATTAAGAGAAAAGGAATTGATTGCCATCTTTACATCAGACGATAATGATTCTTATTATGTAGGAAGGATTAATAACCTATCTAATAGTAAGGTAACATTAAAGTTGCTGAGTGAATCTTCAGAGTGGCTGGATGAAAAGAAAATTGATATTGACAATATTACGTACATTGGTTTTGATACCAGCTATGAGAAAGAGTTGATTAAAAACGTTTTACAACAATAAATATACGTAATGCGGGGCGATTTTCTAAATTTGAACTTTAAAGCATTTAATAAACAACTTAGCGGTTTGATAGTGAAGTGCCTTGAAATCCCGCACTACGCATATTCGAGCCGTTATGGGCATTTGAAAAATGAGATATTTAATACTTACAATAAGTCTAATATTGAATTTGGGTTTGTTTGCTCAGATAAATGATTCTACCCATTCTTTTGAACTTGACTCAAATGGGATTAGAATTTATCATTCTGCGGATAAAATGCCTGAAATGTCAATATCTCAAGCTGAATTTATGAGCATATTAAGTTCAAAATTGAATTGGCCAGAGGTTGACACAAACTGTTGGTTTGACAAAGTTTGTTTTGGAATAATAGTTTATGCAGATGGAAGTATTAAAACAAATTCATTGAGAATAGTTGGATCAATATGCAATGATGATGAAAGAATAGATAAATTGAAAAAGCAATTAAGAACGAATTTAGATGAGATATTTAGTGATTTACCTAAATGGGTGTCAGGAGAAATAAATAATAAGAAAGTAGCAGTTATGTTAACAATACCTATTCATGTAAATCTTGAGTTATAAAGAAAAACGCAATTGTTTCAATCACAACAGTCCTCATGATGCTTTATCTAATGAAAAATGTCTACTATAACACTGTTTTAAAAAGGAGAAGCCTACATACAAACACAAAAAAAACAACGCGAAAAGTACAAAACATGAACGGTATAACAATTAATAAAAGGCTTAGGCTTGATAGATTCTTGCTTCAAAATGCGCAACGTTTTGTACAGCCATCCGTTGGCATTCATTTTGGAAAAAACATCAAAAGAAGTATTCATAAAATACTGGACAGACTTTTTAACCAAGCTCTGATGATGTCACACTGATTTATGAGAAAACAAATTGGGTAATGTTTTACCGACATTTTGAAGTCGCTAATATTTGGAAAAGAACTTAAAGATTAAGCACGCCTTATGAACAGCACAACTTTAATAAGAGGAAAGAGAATGGGAAAAGTAATTTTTCGAAGTTTGTTGATGATATCTGTTTTGTTGAACAGTATTCAATGTACTAGGAGCCAACAAAACAGAAGTAAAGCAGTTGAATTGAATAACCAGGCTGTGGAATTTCAACACCTAGGTCAAGAAGATAAAGCCATGGAATATTATGATAAGGCAATTAAAGCGGATGAAACATACTACATGCCTCATGCAAACAAGGTCGAAATCTATTTGTCTCGTAATGAATATGAAAAAGCACTAAGCGAAAGTGAAATAGTGATCAAGAAAAAAACAGATTTGGCAGAGGGTTGGTTCTTTGCAGGTTTATTGCACGACTACCTCGGAAATTCAAAAAAAGCACAATCTTATTATCTTCATAGTGTTAAAATCTATGATCAAAGAATAAGCAATACAGATGAGGAGGATAAGATTGTAGCAAATAAGTTGAATCGAGCTATTGCCCTGATTTTTATCCTTGGTCGAGAGGGTGAAGGGAAAGCTGAGCTTGAGAAATTGAAAGAATCGGAGAGTATTAGTAATGATTTTATTGATTATTTTATGCAAATTAGCAAAGAAGATTTGATGAATGATCTGATTGAAAGTGAATAAATATTAAATATTATTGTATCAAACTGAAGACGGACAAACAAAAATTGATGTTCGATTAGAAGACGAAACCGTTTGGCTTACAATTAACCAAATGAGTGAATTGTTTCAGAAATCTCGTTCAACCATAAATGAGCATATTATTAATATTTTTAATGAAGGTGAGCTCGAAAAAGAACAATCAATGAGAAAAATCGGAATTTCCGATTTTTCTACAAAGCCAACCAATATTTATAATCTTGATGTGATTATTTCAGTTGGATATAGGGTTAAAAGCCATCAAGGAACAAAGTTTCGGCAGTGGGCAACTTCGGATCAAGCAAAAAAGTTGGGGGACATTGAATGTTTATTATGACCTATATTCTCAAATATTTGGATGGGCTATTTTTTTTGACAGTTCAGCTTATCATTACCAAAATCTGCGCTAGTCTAGTACTAGCCGCTTTTCGTAAAACTATAGATAGGTATCTGGTAATAATCTAGATACGAGTTTTGGCGCCAGACTGTCTAATAACCTTAATAAGTTTGTTAATAAAGATTTTGCATGAATTCATGTTAAAGGAAAGGATATTAGTACCTTACAATATGAAATTTATAAAAGGAGAAAGTAGGTATTTAAAAAGTCTATTCCCAGTATCTTTAGAAGAAAGCATTGGTGAGGATAATGAAATTCGCATTATTGACGCATTTGTTGATAATTTAAACTTTTCTGAATTGGGATTTAGAACACATTACAGAGAAACAGGTCGTCCGGCCTATCACCCCAAAGATTTACTAAAGCTATATATTTATGGATATATGAATAGCATTAGATCATCACGTCGGTTAGAAAAAGAATGCAAACGAAATATTGAATTGATGTGGCTTTTAAATAATTTGTCACCAGATCATAATACTATATCGAATTTCAGAAAGGACAATTCCAAATCAATAAAGAAAGTTTTCAGAGAGACGGTTAAGTTATCTCAGTATTTTGAACTTATTGGAGGCGAATTGGTTGCAGGAGACAGCACAAAGCTTAGAGCCCAGAATAGCAAAAAGAATAATTTCAATCAGAAAAAGATAGAGCGACATCAAGAATATATCGAAAGAAAAATAGAAGAATACGAACAAGAATTAAGTAATAACGATGGTGATAATCAGGAAATATTAAAAAAGATTGAGAACAAAAAAGAACTTAAATCAAAGTACGACCGCATGTCTGAGGAATTAACTAGAGATAAAGAAACACAAATATCAACTAGTGATCCAGATAGTCGAAATATGACTCTTCGAAATAATATATCGGAAGTCGCTTACTGTGTTCAAAGTATGGTTGACGCTAAGCACAACCTGCTGCTGGACTTTATTGTGACGAACAAAGGTGATAAAAACGCAATGGGAAATATGTTGCAACGTACTAAGTCTATTTTACGTAATACTACTTTTACTGCTTTATTTGATACTGGATACCATTCAGGGAGAGAGCTAAAAAAAGCAGATGATTTAGGCATCAATGTTCTGGTAAATGTACCTTCTACACCACATGCAAACCAAATTCCTGACCCAAATTATTGTATAAGCAATTTTGTATATGACAAAGAAAATGACACATATACATGCCCAGAAGGTGAAATTTTAATAACTAATGGGAATTGGTGTAACGCAAGAAATAAGAATGGAGAAGTTTATTACAGATTTAAAAACTATGGTACCGTTAAATGCAAAGAATGTCCCGTTAGGTCTAAGTGTACAATAAATAAAAAAGGTCGTAGAATAAAAAGAAGTGAATATGCCGAGAACATACAGTCTAACACGAAACGAATGATTGATTTAAAAGATAAATACCGGCAGCGGAAAAGCATAGTAGAACATCCATTTGGAACAATGAAACGACAATGGGGATACGACCACATAATAACGAAAAAATACATTAAACGAGCAACAGCAGATGTTGGGTTGATTTTTTCATGCTATAATATCAAGCGATTAATAAATATTCTGGGAATTGATGCACTAATCGAATCTTTCAATAAGGGAAAGAGGTTTTGTGCTCAAATATTAACCAGATATGGAATCAAATTAAGACTTTTAAGACCTCTAAATTATTTACACAAACAAGGCTGCACAAAATCAATCCCTAATTATTACTACTTATTTAGCAACTATAGGCTTATGAGGGCATGAATTTTTAGAAAATCTTAATTATCAGACAGTCTGGCGCCTTCGCGTATTTTCTGTGATTTATTGAGATGTGTTTGGAGTTTTTGAGCCGCGCATGCGAGCCTGTTTGCCATACTTGGCCGCTAAACAAAACGAGCTTTCTGCGGGTCACGGAAAACATATCCAATAAATAAGAAAATTCGGGTCAGCGCCTGATTTTCTTTGCTAGCTTTCTTTCATCAGGAAAGAAAGCGAAGTTGAAAAATGTTAGGTATTAGTGGTTTGCCCCACAGGAATATTGCTTGATCCGCAACTTCTCGGTTAAAAGAATACATCGTTAAAGGATTTACCATGAACGATGATTTACTCAAACAGGCTGGTGGAGGTAATTACTTTGACGAATTACTAGCTCGTATCAGGGATATTCATTCATCAGAAAAAGTGTTTTGGAGAAAAGTTCTTGACATATATGCTACAAGTATTGATTATGACCCATCATTGGAGATGTCTGTAATGTTCTTCAAAACAGCTCAAAATAAAATGCACTGGGCAGCGCATGGGCACACAGCAGCTGAGATAATTTATAATCGAGTGGACTCAGGGAAACCAAATATAGGACTGAGTAGCTTTAAAGGAAAGAATCCAACTAAACAGGAAACAGAGATTGTTAAAAAAAAGCGCCAATTCCCCTTTCTGAAAATCAACGCTTTTTTGCTAATGTAAAAGTATTCATAAATTGTGAAATACCAAAGAACAGGTCTGTCGCATTTTAAAAAATCGTAACTTTATACCCTCAAAAAAATGCCCGACTTATGACCAATATGGATGATTATCAGTTTAAAGGAAAACGCGTTTTAATTCGTGTCGATTTCAATGTCCCTTTGAATGAAAATGGTGAAATAACCGACGATACACGAATTGTAACAGCCGTGCCTACAATTCAAAAAGTGCTTACTGAAGGCGGTTCTGTCATCATCATGACACATCTTGGCCGTCCGAAAGGACAATTTAATGAGGCTTTAAGTGTAAAACGCATCTCTGATTATGTGTCCGGAATGCTAGGTCGTGAAATTATTGTTGCGGAAGATTGCATAGGCAAGGAAACGGAAAAACTGGCAGCATCACTCAAAAAAGGACAGGTGCTCATGTTGGAAAATCTTCGTTTTTATAACGAGGAAACTGCCGGCGATGAGGAATTTGCGAAAAAATTGGCCAAACTTGGTGATGCTTATATCAATAATGCCTTTGGAACTGCCCATCGTGCGCACGCATCCACCTACACCATCGCGAAATTTTTCCCTTACGACAAAATGTTGGGATATTTGGTGGAGTCTGAAGTGAAAAACATTGATAAACTCCTGAAAAAAGCCAAATCACCCTTTACTGCAATCATTGGAGGAGCAAAAATTTCCACAAAAATTGACATCATCGAAGCCTTGATGGAGAAAGTGGATAATTTAATCATTGGTGGGGGTATTGTCTTTACCTTTCTGAAAGCCAAAGGACTAGAAGTTGGAAATTCTTTGGTTGATGATGATTATATTGAGGTGGCAAAACGTATTCTTGACACAGCTCGTGAACGAAATGTCAAAGTGTATCTCTCAGAAGATGTGTTGATTGCAGATAATTTTAGCAATGAAGCCCAGATAGAGCATGTTCCTGTTTCTGCCATCAAACCCGGTTGGATGGGAATGGATATTGGTGTAAAATCTGCTGAATTGTTTGAGCAGGTCATTGAAAATTCTGAAAGCATTTTGTGGAATGGTCCTATGGGCGTCTTTGAAATGCCTCACTTTGCTTATGGTACGCTGAAAACAGGTTTGTCTGTGGCACGTGCTACCGATAAAGGTTCTTACTCTTTGGTTGGTGGAGGTGATTCCATTGCTGCCTTAAAAAAGTATGCATTGGAACATAAAATTTCTTATGTCTCAACTGCAGGTGGAGCCTTACTGGAGTATATTGAAGGGAAAAAATTGCCAAGTTTACGCGCAATTAGGGAAACTCACAGCATGGATGATTACGATTTCCGTGGAAAACGTGCTCTTGTTCGTGTGGATTTCAATGTCCCTATGGATGAGAATTTCAAGATTACCGATGATACACGTATCCGTACTGCGATTCCAACGCTTCGGAAAATTCTTGCAGAAGGAGGATCTATCATTCTTTTAACTCACATTGGCCGTCCGAAAGGTCAGCGAATGGATAAATATTCTGTTCGACATATTATTCCTTATGTTTCGGATTTGCTTGGTACCGAAGTGCAATTTGCAGATCGTTGTCGTGGCGATAATACTGAGAAAATTGCAAAACAGCTTAAGCCTGGCGAAGTGCTGATGCTTGAGAACCTCCGCTTTACCAATGAAGAAATTGAGGGAAGTGAAAGTTTTGCTGAAGAATTAAGTCGTCTTGGGGATGTGTACATCAATAATGCCTTTGGTACAGCGCATCGTGCACATGCTTCAACATATACCATTGCAAAATTCTTCCCTGAAGATAAAATGCTTGGATATCTGATTGAAAATGAAATTAACAACATCAATCGCATATTGTACAAAGCTGAGCGTCCGTTTACCACTGTCATTGGGGGATCAAAAATCTCAACTAAAATCAATATCATTCGTGCTTTGATGGATAAAGCCGATAATGTGATTATTGGTGGCGGGATTGCCTTTACCTTTATCAAAGCCATGGGTGGAAATATTGGAGATTCTCTCGTTGAGGAGGATTCATTGGATGTGGCACGTGAAATACTTGATTATGCTGCACGTAGCTCAGTGAAATTGTATCTTCCAACAGATTGTTTGATTGCCGATGCATTTGAGAAAAACCCAAAAATTCGTCATGCCAAAGCAAACAATATTCCTGACGGATGGAGGGGTTTAGATATCGGTGTGAAAACAGCGGAAACCTATACGAAAGTGATAGAAAACTCCAACGCTATTCTTTGGAATGGTCCGATGGGAGTATTTGAAATGCCGTATTTTAGTAACGGAACAATCAAAATATCTCTGGCAACAGCGCGTGCAACCGATATGGGAGCGTTTTCACTTGTTGGTGGTGGAGATTCTATTGCAGCACTAAAACGCTATGGTATGAGTCATAAAATTTCGTATATTTCAACTGCGGGAGGTGCTTTGCTTGAGTACATTGAAGGAAAAGAATTACCAAGTTTAAAAGCAATACGCACAAAGATATAATGCAAATAAACTAAGCTATTATGGAAATTAATTTGCCGAAAATTCAAGATGCTGACCTGAATGGAAAAGTTGTCCTTGTTCGTGTCGATCACAATGTGGTGAAAAAGGGTGTGATTCACGATCCTTACCGTATTGACGCAACGATTGGAACCCTGTATCATATCAATGCAAAGGGCGGGAAAATCATTTTAATGACACACGTGGGAAGACCGCGTGACAAAAAGGACAATAGCATTCATATTAGTGATGATACTTCGGTAAAACCCATTGTCGATTACTTAAACAACAAATTGCATATCAATATTCAGATACCGGAATTTGTACCGCATGGCGATCAAGGATATTTGGGCTTGGAGACTTCCATTAACCACATGATTCGTGAACTTCGAAATGGCGATATCGATGGAATTTACTTACCAAATACACGTTGGTTTGCCGGTGAAGAAGCAGATGGCGATGTGTCAGATCGTTTTGGATTGCAGCTAGCTGGTTTAGCAGATGTGTTTGTCAACGATGCATTTGGATCATGGCAACCTCACACTTCAACGGTGAAAGTCAACGATTATTTGCCTTCTTATGCAGGATATCTCATGCAAAAGGAAATTGCTAATTTAGAGCGTATTTATAAAGCTGAGCATCCTTTTGTGGCAGTGGTTGCAGGGAGTAAAATGGACACGAAAATTGAGTCCCTTTATGCGCTTTTAAAAATTGCTGATAAATTGGTTTTGGGCGGTGTCATTTACAATGCCTATTTGTGCGCAAAATATGGAATTCGAATCAAAGGAGTTGATGAGGGGAACTTGGCACTTGCAAAAGAGTTTGTGAAATATGCTGAGGATTATTCTGATAAGATTTTGGAGCTGGAATACATCATTGAATCTGATATTTTGGAAGGCAAAGAAAATGGAAAATACAGAATGCATCACATTCAGGACTTAAAAGAGGATCAGGAATTGAACTATGTGTTGGATGTTGCTCCAGAGTCCTTTCATCAAGAAAATGTTTGTCAGGTATTTAAAAATGCTAAGACAATTTTTATCAATGCAGTTATGGGTTTTACTCCGCATTTTAATGATGGAACCATTGCATTGGATGAGCTAACAGATTCAAATTTGGATGCTGTGAAGTTATACGGTGGTGGAGATACCATGCAAGAGTTAAAACGTTTACTCCCAGGTTTGTATATTGTCGCTTTGGACAATCCAAAATACTACATTTTCACCGGTGGTGGTGCAGTGCTAAAAGCCATACAAGAAGGAACCTATGCAGGCTTAGAGCCCGTAAAGGCTTTGGTTGAAAACCAGAAAAAGAATCTGTAAAGAAGTTCCGCTTTTGGACATGATTTTTGCAAAAAAAGCAAAAACTCACGCCAAAAGCTTGACATGCATATGATGCATTTCGGCGTTGTCACCATAACATCTACGGTGATATTACTAGTAATTTTTTGCGCCAGCTTAGTACTTTCTGACAATTGTAAAACTACAGATAAATATTTGAGATTACCCAAAATGGGAGGTTGCCTTCTATTCTTAGTGGGGAAACAGCAAGGCTTTATTTTTGAAAATACCTTTGTACATGACCTAAATAATCTATTTCAAGTATTGAATTATAACAAATTGCTCAAGCCCTGTAGGGGCTTAATTTTTGTAACCCCGGACAAGAATTTATTCGTAGTCCGGGGATGACAAACATAGGTGAATGTGTTTTTGGCGTATATCTTTGCAATAACCGAGGGACGAAGGTATGCAAAGATTATGACAAAAAGTTTTGTCATGTAATAACGGGAAATACTTTAAATTAAACATCAGTTTTCATCCTGAAAACTAAAATTAATTCCATTGATTCAATATCAGGATAGAAAGCGGAGTTAATAAGCCCTATACATATTGGTTTATCCAACACCAATGGTGTTTCACGCCAAAAGCTACAGCTTTAGAACTCTGCCTTAAACTGAAACGATACAGCCCTTGGAGGTAGCATATTTCCAGGACGCTCAATGTATTCCCGGTTAAATAGATTCTGAACAACTAAAGAGGCTTTAATCGCATCGTTTATTTGCCATCCAAAATGCACATCGTAGGTTAACATTGGCTTGTATTTATTGTATGCGTAATAATCCGCAAACCCATTTAATACCAAATTGTTGAAAGTTTGGAATTCCGGGTCTTGAGATACAAAAATATTGTCTAGTGCAAGCATAGGTGAGTGGTAAATCATAGATACACCTGCCGAAATTACTTTGTAATCAATGATAATATTTCCTTTCAATGAATGTTTATAGCGATACTTCAAATAATCAGTATCTCGATTTTTTGTGGCGATAATAATATCCCTTTCCTCTTCAGTATCGTAGAGGTTAATGGCATCCATGTGTGTGTATCCTGCAAAAAGAGTAGCATCGATATCATCCGTAATACTTCCTTTGGCAGAAACAGAAAGATCCACGCCTATGACTCTTACATCTCCAATGTTTTGTGATTGGAAACCCATATTGTCCATGGTAGGCATAATGCTGTCTGCAAGTGGGAGGTAGGTTTCTGTGTCAAACAAACCAAATCCAAATTCCATCATGTTATTGTAGCGAGAGTAGAATGCAGCTGCATCAGCAAAACCCATCCAGCCTTTCCCAATTTTAAATCCTTGGTGAGCTCCAACTTCAACATTCCAGCCAGTTTCACTTTCTAAATTAGGATTTGGAAAAACGTTTAATAAACCAGCAAAGGCTGTGGCAGTATATTTCTCAGCAACACTTGGGAAACGATACCCTTGACCAAAACTTGCGCGTAAGTTTGTGTATTCAAACAAACGGTAATTTGCACCTGCACGGAACACTGGTTTCACAGGCACTTCAATTGTATTTTTGTCGAGTTCAATGTCTATCATGGATTCAGTTTGTGTTGTATCCACACGATAATACTCAGCACGAAGCCCTACCGAAGTTTTCAAACGTCCGAAATTATTATCCACTTGCACATAGCCTGCTAAATTGTTGCTAAAGTGGTTTCCAAAAAGATTTGAGAATATCTCAGAATATGAATTGACAAAACCAGCAGCAAGTTTTGTTTTTTCTCCTATGTCAGTTTGATATCTGTATTCACCATAGAAAATCCGGCTTTTGCTGTTTTTTGATGTGTCAATCGGAATACGATTATCCACCAAAAAGTAGCGGGTTCTTACGCTGTATCTCGATCCGTTTTCTTTGTAGTAATAAATGAAAGGATCGATGTTGATGCGGTATCCTTCAATCACGTTAACGGCGCCTGGCATGGCTTCTAAAGGACGGATAACAATTGAGTCAGCACCATTTACATCGTTGAGTGTTTCAGATGTCCAAAGCAGAAAATCAGATTTTGCTTGTCCCATAAAGTTTGCGTTGACACCATAAGCAAGACCTTCTACTCGTTTACTACGGAAACGCAGGTTGGTATTTATGCGTGTGCGTTTGTCAAAATTGTCAGTGCGATATCCTTCATCCACAAATTGATTTCCTGCAATCACAAAGTCAAAATTTCCAAACTGTTGCATATGCATGAAGTTCAAACCGCTAAACATAGGTTTAGAAACCCAGTAAAATGTGTTTTCCCTTAGCATGATGGATGCAGGAGTATTTCCGTCTTGATAAAAATTATTGTCAGTGTAAAGATTGCTATCCCAAGTTTTTCCATTAATGTACTGGATAGGATTTTTCGGCTCATTGTAGAAACCTACATTGTAAATAATTTTTGTTTTTGATTTTTCTGTCGGATAGGCAGTACGGATATTGATGACACCGTTCATTGCAGATGATCCGTACAATACCGATGATGCACCTTTAAGGACTTCCACCTGAGAAACATTTTCGATTGGAAGGTAATCCCATTTCACGTTTCCGGCATCTGCAGCGATAATTGGCAACTCATCCACTAAGACAAGCACGCGACTACCAGCGCCATAGGACCAGCCACTACCTCCACGTATGCTGGGTTGTCCATCGTTGACATCCACACCAGGAATTTTTGTGATGGCGCTCTCCATGCTATTTGTGTTGGTATTTTCTATCATCTGAGGTTTGATAACCTCCATCGAAACGGTTACTTCAGATAGTTTTTGTTCGTATTTTGATGCTGAGACAACGATCTCTTCAATGATTTCAGCATTTTCTTCAAGCACAATGTCTAGTTGAATAAATTCATTATCTTTAATTGTGATGTCTTTTTCAATTTTCTTGTAGCCAACGTATTGGTAGCTAAGATGATAATCTCCAGCTTTTAGTTCGATGGAATAGTTGCCATCGAAATCAGAGATTGTTCCAGAGTTAAAGTCTGTATTTGCTTGTGTAATTACGACATTCACACCATAAAGACCTTCATTATTGGTGTCAACAATATGTCCTTTAATTCCGCTTTGGGCAAACAAACTCAAGCTGCTTACCAAGCCAAAAATGACAAGTAGTACGTGATTTTTCATGTCCCCGAAATTCTAGTTTCTTAACAAATGTAATAATATTTCTGAAAAATGCTGTGTGGAATGCTGAACAAAGAAAAAGGCTACCTGAACTTAGATAGCCTTCTCATATATAATTGATTGGTTTTTAACGTATCAGAGTAAAATGCCCTGATTGCGTATAGGTGTTTCCATAATAATCATCGAACTCAAGATACCAACTGTAAACTCCTTCAGGAGAGTTGATGTTATTGGTTGTGCCATCCCATCCAATATCTTGGTCATCTGTCTTGAAGAGAATTTCTCCCCAACGGTTATAGATTTCCATGTGGTATGAGTTCATGTCAATTCCTGTGACAACAATATTGTATGTTTCATTGGTTTCATCATGGTTCGGTGTAAATGCGGTTGGTGCATATATCATGACCTCTCCTGATACAGTCATATTGACAGTTGCAGTATCCACACATCCAAAGAGTGATTCCGCAGTTAATAATACAGTGTATTTACCTGGCTGTCCAAAGGAGTGTTGAGGACTTTCTTCATCGGTAATTCCACCATCGCCAAAATTCCATTCATAGAAATAACCTCCGGCAGTATAATTTGTAAACTCAACCAATGGATCTGTTATTAGCACATTGGTTTTTGAGGCTTCAAATTCTGCATCAGGTTTTGGATGAACAGTAATTGCAATGGTACTGTCTCTGCGACATCCGTCCGTTGATTCAACCATCAAATTCACATGATAAGTTGTTGCATTGTGGAAGGTGTGTGTTGGTTGTTTGTCGAATGAAAGATTTTCTACGTCCCCATCGTCAAAGTCCCAAATATAACGTTGTCCAATATGAGGGCTACCTTCATTGAAATGCACTGTTAATGGTTGACAGCCTTCAGTGATATCAGCATTGATTAGAGTTTGCGGTAATGGATAAGTATAAATCGGGTATTCCACATAAATACTATCAAAATGGCAAGCATCCCAGGCTGTAAAAGCAAAGACAGAATCTGTCCAAGGTTTTACATAGATCATATCGCCGTAAATCAGGCTATCATGTAAATAGACTTCGTATGGTTGACCTGCGCTACCACTCAAATTCAAATCAAATCGTACGGTTTCATAAGGACAAACAGTATCAATATTCGCCATGAGATCAAATTCCAGTGGGTCGTGAACGGTTACTGTGAAATATGATGTGTCTGACATGCAATTGATATCATCCATGACAAATGCACCATATTCAGTTGTTCCTTCTGGAGCGACCTCTATGCTTTCGCCTTGCAGTCCGTGATGTGTCCAGAAAACGGTATATGGTGGAACACCGCCGGTAATCATGCTGTAACCAATAGTTGTTGTTTGTCCCCAGCAAATGGTTTGATCGTCAAGTGTCATTAGCTCAATAGGTTCCGGCTCACGGACTGAGTCGCCAATAACAAAGTGGCAGTAGTGATCATCTGTCACTGTGACGGAATAATAACCGGCACCAACCCCAATTTGATCTTCTTCCCAAGATCCATTGCTCCAATTATAATGGTAAGGGGGCGTTCCTCCAAAGGCAGTAATTTGTACTGTCCCGTCTGTATAGTTTCCACACGAAGCGTCTGTTGCTGTAATGCTTGCTCCTAATGGTGCATCTGGTTGAATGATTTCTACCGTGTCGTAAGCCAAACAGCTATGATTGTCAGTAATTGTTACAGAGTAAATTCCTGGTGGTAAAGAATCAATACTTTGACCAATTTCCCCATTTGACCATGAGTAGAAATATGGTTCAGTTCCACCAAATACGTTCACTGATGCCCATCCATTATCTTCCCCAAAGCAACGTACATCTTCATGTTCAATTGTTGCTGTCAATGGGAAGTCTGGTTGATCAATTTGAACGTATGCATAAGTCTGACAGTCATTATTATCTGTTACCGTGACAATATAAATACCAGCAGGAATATTTTGTTGATCTTCCGTTGTAACACTGTTATTCCATTGGTAGTTGTATGGAGGTGTTCCTCCAGTTACGGTTAAATCAATATAGCCATTGCTAGCATCAAAACAGGATACGTCATTGCTGTGAATGTTCGCTACAAGTGGCTCAGGTTCAATGATTACCATGGTGTGAGACAAGTCGCATCCATTGGCATCAGTAATGCTTATGGTGTAATCTCCGGCAGGAATGTTCATTAAGTCCTGAGTATTCATACCATTGCTCCACTCATAATAATATGGAGGAGTTCCTCCTGCAGGTGTAACATCAAGTTCCCCATCATATCCACCATAACAAGATACATTGATGAAGGTGTAGGTCATGCTAAGTGGTGCATCTGGTTCATCCACATAGATACTGTCTTCATAGGTGCAGCCAACAGAATCTGTCACGGTGACATAATGCATTCCAGCAAAAACTCCAACTGGATTTTGTTCGTCACTGTTTGCAGGTTCCCACCAATACGTATGTGATCCGGCACCTCCGCCAGAAGTAACATAAAGGTTACCTGTTGCTTCTCCATGACACAGGACATCGTCTTCATGTAAAGTTGCCCACATTGGTGGATATAGGTTGGAAATATTCATTTCTCCTGTCACCTCACATCCATAAACATCGCTGACTGTGACATAATAATAGCCCGCAGGAACAATGATGCTATCAATTGGTGAAATGTGTGTATTCACCATGCCATTGGAGTATTCAAAAGTGTATGGTCCTGTGGAGTTAAGTGCCGTTACAGTAACAACTCCTGAAGTGTCACCAAAGCATAAAATGTCATTCCCGTCAATTTCAAAATCTAGCTCAGGAAGTGGTATAATATTCACTTGATCGTGAATAGTATCGTCGTCCTCATAAAAACCATCCATATCCCAAGTTTGGTTAAACCAGTTGATAGGAATGTAGCCTAATGGAACAGAACCTTCCAATAGCGGTCCTATTTCAAAAGGTCCTATGGTGATATCTTTGCTTCCATTTCTGCTTTCATCATACATGGAAACATAATCATCCTTAGCCAGATAATCACTTAAATCAATTTCAGGTGTAGTGTATCCAGGTGTAGATATGTTATTATACACTCTTTCTCCAGTTTCAGGATCTGTATAACTTATCGGAATGTCAAATTGTGGGATTTCATTTGCCTTAAATGGGGTTTCCAGAATAATTTCGATAGAGGCATAAACCACGGAATATAAAAAGTCAAAGGTTAATGAGTCCCAAGTATGATTTGTAAATGTCGGGCTAATGTCGTACTCTACACTGATATCCATAGAATCCCAATCATGACAAGGGTAAGTGACATTTAAATCGTTATTTACGGCAAAGGTAATGGTGTCGGAATCTCCAGCATTAATCAATGCGTTGCCATCGTTGGGGTCAGTTTCAGTATATGGCATCGAGATAGGGAATCCTAAAGTAGCCCAAATGGTAGGACAGAAGGAGAATTCTTGAGTCATATAGCTGTTCATGTCGAAACTGATCTGCAGAATATAATAGTCGATAACTGCAGTTACCGGACTGATATCGTAAGTAATTGTTCCACCATCAATGATGTCAATGACATTGGCAATTGCGGGTCCTGTTGGTGGAGGAATGAGGTTGGCGATTGCACTTAAAAATGTTAGGACGTTAAGATTGAAATGTATCCAGTTGTCTTGTCCGTATGCTTCAAGACATTGCGTGTTTGGATCTAGCCAATCGTCGGTTTCAACATAAGGCAAATCAATTTCACCAGTTAATCCGATGCCAAACCAGTCAGGGATGATAATAGGCAAAATGTCGTCGTTACAAATGTTTGGTAAACCTGTTACAGGATCAAGGCAAGGATAAACAACTTCGCCTGTTTCACCATTTAGATAAAAAACTGCAATGGAGTCGTGAGGTAAAGGTTGTCCTGGAACGGGTTCGGATGGAATGTTAAAACTAGGGACAAGTGGAATTGTTGTTGTTCCAAAGAGTTCAACCACTAAGTCCATATGAAGTCCAAGTCCAAATTCCAAATCGAGAGCTATAACCCCGGCAGTTGGAAAGTGGGAGTCGAGATAGTAACCATCTAACACATCGTACCAAGAATTGATGGTGATGGTTTCTCCATGATCAAAGCTGTAGTCGTCCGGGAAATCAAGCGTGATTTCTACCGGATAGTTAATATCAATGCTTCCTAAAGTAAATCCATGAATGCTGAATGTTGAACGAATAACTCCCCAGAAACCATAGTCAAGACCCATGCCAAAGGTTTCTCCGAAAATCTCAGTATATGAACCCACATTGTCAGATTCATTCCATTCAATATTAATGATATCGTAATCAAAATCGAGGCTAAAAGCTCCACCAGGACCCCACATGTCTTGGTCCTCGGTATGATAGAGGATATTATGAATTAATACGTTGGTGGGGTCTTGCGCCAAGCTCTTTTGTGTGCCTGACACGCCAACGATTAATAATGAGATTAACAACAGTTTTAGTTTCATGGTTATTTTATTAATTCAGCTGACATTAAACAGTTAATGATAGGTTTAAATACGGTTTTCTTTACCATCACTGGATAATTTGCATTAATCCAGATGGTGTTATTATAATCTCCAGTAAATAGCATTAGGCGCTCAAATTTTACGCCTTTTGCATCAAACTCAACGGTGTAAATGACTCCGCTATGGCCGGATTTTAGTTCAACTTCTTGACGGTTGAGGAATTTTACCCCTTGGGATGTGAAATGTTCAGGAGTCATGACTTTGTCAATGATGGGCCAGCTCGTTCCGTTCACTTCCTTAATCTGGATACTGGCACTGGTTCCTGGGTGTATATATCCAGGAATGTTTTTGGCAAAAATGAAGTGTTCAGGAGGAATCATTGCAATATTTTTCCCCGGAACAGTGTCCAATAATGATCTGTTATACGGAATTTCTTCAATATTCCGTATAAAATAGTCGCTGATATCAGGTGCAGAATCTGCGGCGGTTTCCTGTCCAAAAACCAGTCCTGACAGCAGAACTAACCCAAAAACAATTAGTCCTTTTTTCATAACATATCCCCAACGCTCTAAAGTACTAAAAAAAAATTGTATCTACAAGTCTGATTTTAGGACGTAGTTAAGTATTAAAGGTTGTCTTAGAAAAATGAAAATTGTAATTGTAAAGAGAATTTAATTTTCAGTAGGGATATCAGCTTCTTTTTCATTTGTTTCCACAGGAACTTCTTCGGCTTTTTCAGTCTTTGGAAATGCTCGTTTATAGAAAAGGATGAGGAAAATAACGCCTGAAGTGATGCTCGCATCAGCAATGTTAAAAACAGGCTGAAAGAATGTGAAGGATTGACCTCCAATTCCAGGAAACCATTGTGGATAAGTTCCGTTGATGATAGGGAAATAAAACATGTCCACTACCTTGCCATGAAGGAAATTTCCATAGCCTCCACCTTCAGGCATAAAACTCGCTACCTGATGTAAGCTGTGGTCGAAAATTATTCCGTAAAAAGCTGAGTCAATCAGGTTTCCTAATGCTCCAGCTAAAATGAGAGAAAGCGCAACAATGAAGTACATGTTTTCGCCTTTTTTGAGCGAACGTATGAGGTACCAGAACATGGCTCCAATTGCTAATATGCGGAATAAACTCAAAAATAGTTTGCCATAATTGCCGCCAAATTCCATCCCAAATGCCATGCCCGGATTTTCAGTGAAGTGAATAATAAACCAATTGGCAACTTTCACCTCTTCACCTAGCATGAAGTGAGTTTTGATATAAAACTTCAGAATCTGATCAACAAGTAAAATGAAAATCATGATCCCAAACGCGATTATGACTCGTTTGTTTTTCACGTAGTAAAAATAGTAAAATTCCCATAGGACATACAAAGATTCCTATGGGAATTTTCAAATTATTTCTGATTGTTTTTCGCGTCGATGCTTAGTGTTGCATGAGGAACTGCTCTTAGGCGTTCTTTTGCAATTAGCTTTCCGGTTTCACGGCAAATGCCGTAAGTCCCATTTTCAATACGTACTAATGCAGCATTCAAATGTTGGATGAATTTTGCTTGACGTTGCGCTAATCTTCCAGCTTCCTCTTTGGACAAAACAGTTGCTCCTTCTTCCAAAACTTTAAAGGTTGGTGAAGTGTCTGCTGTGTCATTAGAGTCATCATTATTCAATGCTGATTTGTACAATTCGTAATCACGTTTTGCTTTTTCCAGCTTCTTAAGGATAATTTCTTTGAACTCCTGGAGTTCTTCCTTATTGTATCGTTTTTTGTTTTCTTGTTCGCTCATAGTTGATTTGATTAATGTATTTAAACACGTTCAATGAACAATTTCGTTTCGAGATTATCCAATTTTACGTCTTCGGTTTCGTTTTGTTCCAGTTTTTCTAAACTTTTTATTGACACTCCTAAAGTTTGTGCACAAATATAGTCCCCATGTTTGTTTATTGCTGCGTCAATTTCTTCATTTGACTCTAGTTGAATCTGAATTTTATCTGTGACATCAAAATCTTTGTCTTTTCTTAAATTTTGGATTCTATTAATGAGTTCTCGAGCAATTCCTTCTTGTTTGAGCTCTTCAGTAATTTGAATGTCAAGGGCAACGGTTAAATGCGCCTGATTGCTTACCAACCATCCTGGAATGTCTTCAGAAATGATTTCTACATCTTCAAGGCTCAACGCAACGTCAGTATCGCTTACATTTAAGTGATATTCTCCTGTTTGCTCAAATTGTGCAATCTGCTCTTGGGATAATCCCATGATAACAGGAGCAAGTTGCTTCATGATTTTGCCATATTTTGGACCAAGAGTTTTGAAGTTAGGCTTGATCTTTTTCACCAATACTCCAGATGCATCGTCAAGGTACTCAACTTCTTTGATGTTGGTTTCTGTACGGATGATATCTTCAACCTTTTCTAACTGTGCTTTCATGGTATCATCTTTCACAGGAATCATAATTTTCTGCAATGGTTGACGTACTTTGATGTTGACTTTTCGACGCAAAGCAAGGATCATACTGGAAATACTTTGAGCCATATGCATACGCTCTTCTAGCTCAGCATCAATTCTAGAAGCATCCCAAGTAGGGAAATCTTCATGATGAATTGATGTTTTTGCTTTGTTGTTTGTTAAGTCGCGATACAATACATCACTGTAGAATGGAGCAATTGGACTCATTAATTTTGAAATTTCTAAGAGACATGTGTACAATGTCTGGTATGCAGAAATTTTGTCATCGTCCATGCTTCCACCCCAATAACGTTTTCTTCCTAAACGCACATACCAATTACTCAAGTGGTCATTCACAAAATTCTGAATCATACGTCCGGCACGAGTTGGTTCGTAGTTTTCCATTGATTGCTCAACGTCGCGGATGAGTGAATTCAACTGTGAGATAATCCATTGATCAAGAATTGGTTGGGTTTCATTGCTTACTTTATGTTTTTCAGGATCAAAACCATCAATGTTTGCGTAAAGTGCAAAGAAACTGTATGTGTTGTAAAGTGTTCCGAAGAATTTGCGTTTCACTTCTTCAACACCTTGTTCGTCAAACTTCAAGTTGTCCCATGGTTGGGAGTTGGTGGTCATATACCAGCGCAAAGCATCTGCACCAAATTTGTCCATGGTGTCAAATGGATTGACTGCATTTCCTAAACGTTTGGACATTTTGTTTCCATGTTTGTCCAAAACTAATCCATTGGAAATGATATTTTTAAATGCTACGTCATCGCTAATCATTGTTGCGATAGCATGCAAGGTAAAGAACCATCCACGAGTTTGATCTACTCCTTCAGCAATGAAATCTGCAGGAATTCTTTCTTCGAAACCTGCTTTGTTTTCAAATGGATAATGCCATTGTGCATAAGGCATTGCTCCGGAGTCAAACCAAACATCAATTAAGTCAGCTTCACGGTGTAAAGGTTCTCCGTTTTCACCTTTTAACACAATGCGGTCAACGTATGGTCTGTGTAAATCAATTTTATCGTAATTGGCTTTTGAGAAGTCTCCAGGGACAAAATCTTTGTATGGATTTTCTTCCATCAAGCCAGCTTTAATTGCTATGTTAATTTCGTTAACTAACTCTTTTGCTGAGCCGATGCATTTTCTTTCGCTTCCATCTTCACTGCTCCAAATTGGTAAAGGAGTTCCCCAATATCTAGATCTGCTTAAGTTCCAGTCAACGAGGTTTTCTAACCACTTTCCGAAACGTCCTTCGCCAGTGCTTTTGGGTTTCCAGTTAATGGTTTTGTTTAGCTCTATCATTCTGTCTTTAACTGCAGTGGTTTTGATGAACCAACTGTCCAGTGGATAATAAAGCACCGGCTTGTCAGTACGCCAGCAATGTGGGTAATTATGTTCGTGCTTTTCTACACGGAAAGCCAAGTCGTTTTTCTTCATCATCACTGCAATGTCAACATCTAGAGAAGCATCTTTTTCAGTGAGATTTTCATCGTAATCGTTTTTGACAAAACGGCCTGCAAATTCACCATACGCTTCAGTATCCACATACTGAGCAACAAAATCTGAATCTAAATTTTCAATTGGGAAGAAGCGTCCTTGTTTGTCAACCATAGGAACACGAGTGCCTTCTTTGTCGATAAGTACCAATGGAGGAATGCCTGCTTTTTTCGCAACTCTATCATCATCTGCACCAAAAGTAGGAGCGATGTGAACAATACCTGTACCATCTTCTGTGGTTACGTAATCGCCCTCAATAATGCGAAATGCTTCACTCATTGGTTTTACCCATGGAATAATCTGTTCGTATGACATGCCAGCAAGTTCTTTCCCTTTGAATTCAGCAACTTTTTGCCATGGAATTTTTTTACTGCCAGTTTTGAAATCTTCAAAAGCTCCATTTTCTTGTTCTGCATTGAAATACGCTGAAAGTCTGTCTTTTGCCAAAACAACATGTGCTGGATTTCCAGAATAAGGATTCAGCGTTTTAACAAGTACATATTCAATGCCAGGACCTACTGCTAAGGCTGTGTTTGAAGGCAAAGTCCAAGGTGTGGTTGTCCATGCCATAAAGTACAATGGAGAGTCGCACTTTTCTAATAGTGCTTGATTCTCATCTTTCTCAGGAATGCGAAACATCCCAACTGCTGTTGTATCTTTTACATCACGGTAACAGCCTGGTTGATTCAGCTCATGTGTACTCAAACCTGTTCCTGCAGCAGGAGAATATGGTTGTATCGTGTATCCTTTGTAAAGCATTCCTTTGTTGAAAAGAGTGCTAAGCAAATTCCACAAGGTTTCAATATAACGGTTGTCGTAAGTAATATATGGATCATCCATATTGACCCAATATCCCATTTGACGTGTGAGTTTTTCCCACATGTCTGTGTACTTCATTACCTCTTCACGACAAGTTTGATTGTATTTTTCAACAGTAATAGATTTTCCAATATCTTCTTTGGTGATACCTAGCGTTTTTTCAACGGAAAGCTCTACAGGTAAACCATGAGTGTCCCATCCTGCTTTACGTTTAACCTGAAAGCCTTTAAGTGTTTTGTAACGACAAATGCTATCCTTAATCCCTCTAGCCATGACATGGTGAATGCCTGGTTTGCCATTGGCTGACGGTGGACCTTCGTGGAAAATGAAACTGGGTTTTCCTTCACGGATTTCGAGAGATTTCTCAAAACTCTTTTCTTCTTCCCACTTTGCTTGCATGTCGCGGTTGATCTTTGCTAGATCAAGCGCTTGATATTCAGGAAATCGTTTTTGCATTTTACTTATTTCTTAAAAATTAGCAATCTGCAAATATACTGTGTGAATGCGTAGTTTCCAAATGGGAATTTTGCCTTGTTATTAAGCTTTTATTCTTCGGATTTTTCAGTTCCCTCTTCCTTGTCTTCTTCCTCGTTTTTCTTGGTAATTGGAGCGAAGTAGCGTTGTAGTAATTCTTTGATTGTGTTGAAAGATTCTGTGTAGAAAATACCAACTCCTTGGGTGTATGGTCCGTAATCGAAATCTAGTTGCGATTGTGAGTTTGCTCGTGTAAATCCTTTTACCCTCAAATTCCCCGATTTATTGATCTTTACTTGCACTTCAACATCACCAACAATATCTGAGGATGTGTTTTCGTGCTCGCCAACTCCAACATTTCCATTGATGAGGACTCTGTCGTTAAGAATTTGAGTTGAAAGTGCCACCTCTAGCTCTTGCGATGTAATTTCATCTCCAGGTCGATAATTTACACCAATGTCAAAGTCGTCAGAAATTTGAGAAAGCCAATTGCTAAGCTGGTTCGAAAGTAATTCAAACGATGTGACACCTGCAAGATTTGAGCTGCGGTTTTCACCTGCCATTTGCATGTCGTCTGGCGTATAAAAACGATTCAGGACAAGTAAGGTTAGCACTTGTTTGTTAATTTCATCGTCGGATAAGCTTGCCACACGTGTTTTGGCTTTTTCGTCGGCATTAGGAACTTCTATGCTGAATTTTATATCGGGATTTAGAAGGTCGCCAGTCATGTTCATGAAACAGGAAACATCTGTACGACGTTTGTACACATCGCTAGTATCTATGCCGACCATAATGTCGTAAAGCGGAGCTTTTAATTTATACGCAGCACGTAAATCGAGTTTCCCTTCCGTTGGATTTCCATCCCAGGAAATCATACCGCCTTCTTCAATCACAAACCGTTTGTTTATGATGTTCTGCAAAGTAAAAAGGTAATCTCCTGATTTTACTTCCAGTTCCCCTTTCATGGAGAAATCTCCGTCTGGATACACTTCAATACTCAGGTCTCCTAGTGCGTTGGCGCGAATCATATCTCCAACTTTCGGATCAAATACTAACCGGGCTTCTGCATCAGGGGTAACGGATAAGTTCATCAAAAATGTTACGTCAAAAGGGGTCTCAGGGATTAAATCTTCAAGATGTTGTTCTGCTGCTGAATCTTTGATAAATGTAATCCATGGTTCTTCATCTGCTTCGTAGCTATTTCCCATAGGGAGAACGAAAACGGTATTTTTTTCAGTGACTGCTTCTGGAATTTCAATAACAATGTCTTGTGTGCTGCCTCGGATGTTTGCACTTGCAGTGGCAAATGCGGATCCATAATATTGAGAATTATCAACCTCTGTAGTATTCATGATATGATAATTCTGCAGATCAATATCAAAATTGTAAGTAATATCTTGGAACATATTATGAGATAAATTTCCACGAATGACTCCGGTACCACCTTTTTCATCGGTGATCAAGAAGTTTTTAAAGACAAGAGAATCAGTATACACAAAAATTGAATCGTTTATATTGAATCTTGCCATCAATATGTCAAAAGTTAGTCCGGCACGATTGAAATCCAAAGCGCCTTGAATTTCAGGATCGCTGATTTTTCCTGTCACATCAATGCTTCCGTCGATATTACCATTGATGTCTAATAAGCCTGCATTAATCATGTACGGTGAGAGGACTGACAGTCCAAAATTATTGATGTTTAATGTTAAATCGAGGCTGTCAGAGCTCGGGTTAATTCCTCCGCGGAAATCAATGTATTGACTGTTTCCATCAAGTCGGAGAGCATTTGACAAATAATCCCAAGTGGCATTAATTTGGAGTCTGCCAAACTCTTCTTCATTGACAAATAAATCGTTTAACTCAATAAACGACCGGAAATTTATGTCGGAGTATGCGTCGGATAAGCGTCCATTGCTATTGAAAACCCCTGTAAGCTGATAACCACTCTTAGCAAGAAAGCGGTTGAGCAAACTAATATCAAAATTCTGAATGTAATATCTGAAATCTTTCGAAGGGTCATTGGAAAGGTATCCTACCAAACGTAGTTTTTGATTTTCATTGTGGAAATTAATGGATCCCAGATTGATTTCGCTGGTATCAATGCGTATTCTTGTCTCATCAAGCATCCAACTTTGATTGTTCAAAATAAAATCAGAATTGTAAAGATGAGTTTCTATTGCAATATTGTCATTAAGTGATGGTTCAAATAATACAGATGCATAAAAATTTCCTGCATAACGAATGCTATCGTTTTCATTATCCCACGATAAATCCAGTTGTACAGAATCCTCTTGAGATGTTGTGTTGATTGCTAGATTATCAAAGATTTCATTTCCTTTGAAATTAATTCTGTCTGAGAAAAATTTAATATCCATTGCATCATTGTCAGAGTTCAGATCAAGTTTAAGGTTTTTGACAATGATGGTGTCAAATTGAAGCTCTGGGGCTTCAAGGCTAATGGTATAAATGTCCTTGTTTGCATCCAATTTTGCATCCAGAGACATATTCTCAGGAATGTCAAGTTGAGGTAAAAAGAAATGCGTTAGAGAATTGAGGTTGTGGAATTTCGCATCAATATTCAAAATGCCGGGATTGTCAGCGAGATAGTTTTCTTCTTTTTCTTCTGATTTATCCAGAATTGGGAAATACTGATATGCAAGTTTTCCTAGTGCGGTAAAAAACTCTCCTGTGTTGTAATGTCCGTTTGTATTGATATCAAAATAATCGCTTCGGATGGATAAAACTTGTTCGTCAAGTATGTTAAGGCTGTTAACAATGAGTTGGTTAATTTTTGCAGTATCTTTTTCTTTACGATAATAAATATTGGACAGTTGAACTTCTCCAATTGCATTGTCGAGTTTATTTCCTTTGACATCGGCAATGAGTAGCAGTCCGGCTTCAGAATCGATAGTGTCAAGTTGAAGTTCATCCAGATTTCCTTTTATGTCTGCACGGAAATCCATATTTGGGACATTGTTTTCCATTTCATAACCACCCATGAATTCAACTTTGAAATTTGGATCATCAACCATGATTTCTCCATTGAAAGATTCATTGGTTAATCGCCCTGCAAAATTGATTTTTGAGTATGGATAGGTTTGAAAATCTACTCTTGAGATATCCGCACTCATACTCATGTCGTATTGTCCTAAAGAATCAATTCCTCCATTAAGGTTTGCAGTCATGCTAAGGTCGCCAAGCATGGGTTCTCTATTCAGAATTTCACCAATTCTTAGTGATTCTATATCAACCTCACCTTTAAAATCGTATGCTTTATTTTGAAAGTCAGAAATTACTGCGAGGTCAGTAGAGATGCTTCCATAATTGGTTGTGAAACGTCCGTTAGCCACAAGGTCATTAAACATTCCGACAAGATCTCCTTGGAAATTTACAGTCCCGAGTTTTTGTATGTCATCAGGAAGTGCTAAAGTTTGTTTGTCTTTAAAGGGAGGGACATAAATACTTTGCGCATCGCGCACTGAGCTGGATAGTTGTTTAACTTCTCCAAAAATAAAGGCTTCATCAAGCACGGGTAAGCCGTTTATGCTAATGTCTGCAATAAAGCGTGTGTCTTTTCCGTAGGCAAGGCTGAAATTTTTCAATTTAATGTCAGATAATGAGCCTGAGAGGTCAGCACGTAATCTGATTTTTTGATCGAGACCCTGTAGGTCAGGAGAAAAGTATCCTGCATCAGCAGCACCTAAAAGACTGGAGTCTATTTGAATGTTAAATTCAACATCTTTAAAAATATCATTCATGCTACTATCGACAATTGCAAGTTCCATAATTGGAGCGTGCAGCATGGAGTTTCCAGTTTTAACAAACAGATTATTGACTTGGTAAAGGGTGTCCGATAAGCGGATAAAACCAGAAAGGTTTTCCAGTGAGATTCCAGATTTTTCTTTGAATGACAATTCTTGAAGTGCAAGCTCAATATTGTTTTCATGCATTTGGAAATCATTAATTCGAATAGTAAACCCATCCACCAATAAATCATTAGAATTGAAGCTGCCTGGTGTTTCCGAAAACGGATTGTGTTGCATTTTTAACGAGGCTTTGTCAATCAGAAAACTTTCACAGAACACATCGAAACTTTCATTGGACGAGTTGTCTTTAGCTTTGTCGGAATCAAATTTTTCAAGAATATACTCAAAATTGTATCTTCCGCTACTGTCAGAAAGGACAGATATTTTGGGTTTTTCCAGCAATACTTCACTGATGTAGATTCGCCTTTTCTTAATTTTGAGAGCAGAAACTTTCGCTAGAATTGTTTCGGAATAAACTAAGGTGTCATTGTTTTCATCAGGAATGTAAACTTCGTTTAAGATGATTCTGTTGGGCAGTTTAATGTCCATTTCTTCCATTTGAATTTCCAAATCGTAGCGATTTGACATGTAAGAAATGACACGTTCGGTCATCCAAGTTTGTATCCCAGAAGAATTTAATACAATAAAAAAGATTGCCAGCAGTCTTAAAAACCACAGCAGAATAAAAAGCAGTATGCGATATATTCTTTTTCTTAGCACAATCCGTTATTTGATACAAAAGTAACAAAGGTGGGCATATTTTGCCACCATATGTAAGCAAAAAACGTGCAAATATTTAACTTTGTAAAAAATGCAAACATGTCAAAACTTATTTTAGGAATAGAATCCTCTTGCGATGACACCTCTGCAGCGGTTTTGTGGGGCGAAGAGGTTTTAAGTAATGTGGTTGCTGGTCAGGCTGTTCACGAGAAGTATGGTGGTGTTGTGCCAGAGTTGGCGTCACGTGCACATGAGCAAAATATCATCCCTGTTGTTGATACCGCATTAAAAGAAGCTGGGATTACTGTAAATGATTTGGATGCAATTGCTTACACACGAGGTCCAGGTTTGCTTGGAAGCTTGTTGGTAGGAAGCAGTTTTGTGAAAGGTTTGAGCCTTTCTGCAAATATCCCAATGATAGAAGTTAACCATTTGCACGGGCATATTTTTGCTCACTTTTTGCGTGATCAGGAGAATATAAACGAGTCCCAACCGCAATTTCCATTTTTAAATTTGCTGATTTCCGGAGGTCATACTCAAATTATTCTTGTTAAAGATTATATGGCGTTTGAGATTCTGGGTGGCACTATTGACGATGCTGCGGGTGAGGCATTTGATAAATGTGCAAAAGTGATGAATTTAGGATATCCTGGTGGTCCGGTTATTGACAAATTAGCGAAGAAAGGCGATCCTCAAGCATTTCACTTTACCAAACCACGTATTCCCGATTTGGATTTTAGTTTTAGTGGATTGAAAACGTCATTTTTATATCTAATCAGAGATCATTTGAAAGAGGATCCTGACTTTTTGACAAAACGAACAGAAGATTTAGCGGCTTCTATACAGTCAACCATAATCGACATATTGAATGATAAGCTTGTAAGGGCATCTCATGAGACAGGAATTAAGCATGTGGCAGCATCTGGAGGGGTTTCAGCAAACTCTCACTTGAAAGAGGTTTTGACTGAAACAAGCAAAAAAGAAGGTTGGAATTTGCACCTGCCACCTTTACGATATACAACAGATAATGCAGCAATGATTGCAATTATCGGATATTATAAATACCTTCGCTCTGAATTTGCAAGTCACGAGATGGTTCCCATGGCTAGAATGAAGGTCAAGTAAATCTTTTTTTTAATTCAGGCAACGAATTTTGAAAAAAATGGTCTGATAATTGTAAATTGAGAGAATTGTATTGAAATAGTGAAAGCAATTTTAATATTTTTGTTAAATACTAATTAAAAAATCATATTATGAAACGAGTTTTAAGTATAAGCCTTGCTTTGGTAATGTTTTTTGGTTTGAGTGCAAGTGCTCAACAAAAAGGAGCAGCAATTTCTTGGGATAAAACATCTCATGATTTCGGAACTTTTAAAGAAGAAGCCGGAAAGCAAACAGCGACATTTATATTCAAAAACACTGGGAATGAGAATTTGGTGATTACGAATGTTCGTTCATCTTGTGGTTGTACTTCTCCTGATTGGACAAAAACTCCTGTTAAACCGGGTGAAGAAGGGTATGTTAAAGCTACTTACGATCCAAGAAACCGTCCTAACAAATTCAATAAATCAGTGACTGTTACTACCAATGCAAACCCACCAACAACAATTTTAAGAATTACAGGAAATGTAACTCCTCGCGAGAAAACTGTTGAGGATATTTATCCAAAAGTATTTGGTGATTTGCGTTTGAAAACTTCTCATGTTGCTTTTGTGAAAATCACAAACAACGATGTGAAAACTGAAAAACTTGAAGTGGTAAACATGGGCGTAAAACCAGTTACCCTTGATTTCTCAAACGTTCCTTCTCACATTAAAATTGAAGCCAATCCAAAAACATTGCAGGGAATGAAGGAAGGTGAAAAACATGGTGAAAAAGGTGTTATTACTATTACTTATGATGCAAAAGCAAAAGGCGATTACGGTTTCGTGATTGACAGACTTTATTTGCTTCTTAACGGAGAAAAAAACTATTCAAACAGATTGTCTGTTAGTGCAACAATTGAAGAAGATTTCTCTCACCTCTCACCTGAAGAGTTAGCAAATGCACCAAAAGTTGAATTCAAAACTTCTGATTTTGATTTTGGTACAATCAAACAAAAAGAAAAAGTAAATCATCGTTATGAATTTACAAATACTGGTAAATCTGATTTGATCATTCGTAAAATCAAAGCAAGTTGTGGTTGTACAGCAACTAACCCTGAAAAAGACGTAATTAAACCAGGGGAATCATCTTACATTGATGTAACCTTTAACTCTGCTGGTAAACGTGGAAAACAAAGAAAAACAATTACTGTGATCACTAACGATCCTAAAGAGTCAACAACACGTTTGACAATCACAGGTACTGTAGAAGTTGAATAAATTGACAATACATATTTTAGAAAAACCTTCGGAATGCCCGGAGGTTTTTTTATTTCTTATAACATAATTTTGTATATTGCATTGTCACAAAATTTTAAAACATGCGATTCCTAAAGCTTGCTCTTAGTTCAATTTTTGTCCTTTGTACTTACTTGTTTGCATTCTCTCAAGTCGTTCAGAAACCAACTCAGGTTCCAGGTTTGATTGTTGTGAGAATGAATGATAGTCAGGCAAAGGTTG
This sequence comes from Bacteroidales bacterium, assembly GCA_963676165.1. Classification (GTDB taxonomy): domain Bacteria; phylum Bacteroidota; class Bacteroidia; order Bacteroidales; family ML635J-15; genus JAQIBY01. Next base: position 326,926 of record OY781043.1, read on the forward strand.
ATGACCTTTCAGAACTTCTTTTGCAGTTTAATGTCAAATATGCAAAAGCTTTGTTTCCGATGGCAGAAAAGCCTGTTCGTGAGTTTAAGAATGGACATAAAACGATAGATCTAACACGCTATATTGAAATTCAACTTGCCGATGATGCGCAAAAATCACAATGCATATTGGCTTTAAATAAATCTGGTTTTGTGGAATACGCAGAACCAAGATACATTCCCGAATTACTTTATATACCAGATGATCCACAACATAGCAATCAGTATTACCTTCAAAATGTTATGGCTTACGATGGCTGGGATATTCATAAAGGAGACAGTGCAACTGTGATTGCCATTGTTGATACAGGTTTGGATATGGATCATGAAGATTTGATTTATACAATAGCATACAATTACGACGATCCTATTGATGGTATTGACAATGATAATGATGGTTTTGTTGATAATTTCAGAGGTTGGGATATGGGGGATAATGACAACTTCCCTCAAAATGAAATGAATGAGCATGGTACACTCTGTGCTGGAATGGCTGCTGCCGATTCCGATAACGGACTTGGAGTGGTTGGTACTGGATTTGATTGCAGTATTTTGCCAGTAAAAGTGCAAGATGAGGATAGCTTGTTATCTCGCGCGTACGAAGGAATTATTTATGCTGCAGATCAAGGTGCAGACGTTATAAATTGCTCGTGGGGAAACACCTACTTTGCCCAATTTGAGCAAGATGTTGTTCAATATGCAGCGATTAATCGCGATGCGCTTGTTGTTGCATCTGCCGGAAATGATCATAATGATGTGAATTTTTATCCAGCAAGCTATGATTTTGTACTTTCCGTTGCCGGGACAACTTCCACAGACGAAAAATGGACTCCTGAAAATGGAAATTCCAGTGGGGGTTCAAGTTATGGATATTTTGTGGATGTAGCTGCACCTGCAATTCGGATCATGACAACCTCTGATGGTGGTGATTATCGTCAAGCCTATGCTGGTACGTCTTTTTCAGGACCTATTGTGGCAGGTGTTGCTGGCATTGTGAGGAGTTATTATCCTCAGATGTCTGCATTGCAGGCCATAGAGCATTTGAAAAATAGTACAGATGTGATTGATACCATCCCGTTTAATCAGGAGTGGAAAGGACTTTTGGGAACTGGACGGATTAATATGTTGAAAGCCCTCAGTGAGCCAATAAAGCCAGGTCTTGTGTTTCAAAATATTACGATTTTTGACGATAGAGTGGATGATTATCAAAATACTCGCATGGTTGAAATTACTGGTGACCTATTTAACTACCTTAGAGATGCAAGCAATGTAACAATTCAAGCGAATGTTTTGTCAAATAATGCGTCCGTAATTACTCCAACAATTGATTTGGGTTCGGTTGATAGTTTGCAAGCTGTTTCGGTTGAGTCTGGAAACTTGCAGTTAGAGTTGGATGATCCGGTTGCTTACGATGATAAGGTAATTGTTGAATTGGAAATTACAGCCGATGATTTTAGTCGAATACAATATGTGGTTTTCTATACCAGGCCAAGTTACCGAGATATTTCAAATGGAGACATGCACTTAAGTGTCCCATCTAATGGAATGTTTGGCTTCGTTGATTACTCAAGGCAAATTGGTAATGGGTTGAACTATTTAGAATTTAGAGATCTTTTTTATGATGCTGCTTGGGTAATGGGGACATCTGAAGACGCTCTTCTTGATGCTTTTCGCGTGGATAACTCTTTTAGCGTTTTGCAAACCACACAGCAAGAAGATCATCCATTAGCAGACGAATTTGTGTATGGTGAATTTAGAGCTTACAATATTGAAGCTGCTATTAATCTAAATGTGCAACAGAAAGTGTATGCGTGGAACGATTTACCAAATCTTTTCCTTATTGATCTTGCTTTTGTGAATCAAAACATGGTGGATCTTAACGATTTTTATGCTTCATTGTTTGTCGATTGGGATTTATTCAAATCAAGTCGTAATCGTATTATCTGGGATGATGTGAAAGACTTTGCTTATGCAGAACACACAGGAGATGTCAATCTTTTCGGTGGATTTAAACTTTTGTCTGATGTTCCATTGAAGCATTATGCAATGGATCAGTTAGTCAATGGAGATGGGCTGGTTGATTTGACTAACGGTTTGTCTTCTGAAGAGAAATTCTATTGCATGACACATACCAATCATTCCGCGGGAGCAACTGGAGATGGAAGCGATATTGTGCAGTCCTTTGGATTTGGTCCAATCAATTTGCCGACCGAGGATACTGTCCACATTGTGTTGGGTATGTTGGTAGGGCAGAGTTTTTATGAAATGCAAACAGCTGTTGATAGTTTGCAGGCAAGATATGCTTTGTTGTATCCTGACGAGTCTGGGATTTCAATTTCGGGAAATGCGTTAATTGATTGTTTTCCGAATCCAAGCAATGGAATGATTACTGTTTCAATAAGGCAATCAGGAACACAATCAGGAACACTGCACATATATAATATGTATGGTGGTTTGGTGTATCAAGCTGAAGTGATATCAGGTGAAAAACTTATGCTTCCTCTGGAGAATGGTGTTTATCACATGAGTTTTGAAAACAATCAAGTTTCAATTATGCGAAAACTGGTAATTTCTAAGCCTTAGTGTTTGAGGAGGTGAGGGTTAAGTTTTTCGAATTCTTTGATGAGGAGCTCTGGTTTTTTAAGGCTCTTTATCATCCATTCCAGTTTTAAATTCTTTTTGCGTTCTTCTGGTAGTTGCCAATCAATCTCGGATTGGTGTAATCTCCATGTTAAATGGTGCATGCTTATTGCTGCAGAAACAGAAATATTAAATGACTCTGTAAATCCATGCATGGGAATTTTCATGTATTCATCTGCTTCTTGCATAACATCATTCGTGATGCCTGGTACTTCAGACCCAAAGACTAGAGCGAATTTACCTTTGTTAAGATCAAAAGCTTCTAGATCAACATCGTTTTTATGTGGTGTGGTTGCTACAATGCGATAGCCTTCTTTTTTTAGATTTCTTAGTGCTGCAATTGTATTGTTTTCTTCTTGGTCATGAAAATGAATATCTAACCATTTGTCTGCACCCATGGCAACATCTGGGTTCACTTTGTAGTTATAATTGTTTTCAATAATATGGACATCTTGAATTCCGAAACAATCACAAGTTCTCAAGACAGCACTTGCATTTTGAGCTTGATAAATATCTTCGAGAACGATAGTCATATAATCTGTGCGCTTTGATAGTATGTCATCGAAGAGTTCAAAGCGTCTTTCCAGCATAAACTGAGCAAGATAGTTAATGAGTTGGTCTCTGTATGAAGCTTTCATAGGCATAAACGAAAAAAAAGGAGCATTTGCTCCTTTTTTAACATCTTAAGTAATCTGAATTATTTTACAGAATCTTTTAATTCGCTACCAGCTGAAAATTTAACAACTTTTTTAGCAGGAATATTAATTACTTCATTAGGTTTTTGTGGGTTTCTACCTTTACGAGCAGCTCTTTCAGAAACTGAGAAAGAACCAAAACCTACTAATGCTACACGTTCTCCTTTTTTCAAAGAATCAGTAGTTGCTCCGATAAATCCATCAAGTGCTTTTTTTGCGTCTGCTTTAGTTAGACCAGCTTTTTCAGCCATTGCATCAATTAATTGTGCTTTGTTCATAATACTAAGGTTTTAAGGTTAATTAAACTTTTAATTCTTATGAATGCAAATATATGCTATTGTCTCATTTTTGCAAGTTTATGCATAAAAAAAATAAAATTTGTTAATAAATACGTCCGGATTGTTAATAAACCCACCTCTATTAGAGGGTTTTGGAGGATTTTGTGAGGTTTTATTCAAAATAAAAGTATAATCATAGAATGTTAAAAGCGATGAAAAGTGAAATGATTTACAATCTGATGGATTGTTCAATTTTTTTTGACAAAAAGTGGTAATTATTTTTGATTGTTTAAAAATGATATTATTTTTGCACTCCATTCTCAGGAGAGATGGCAGAGTGGTCGAATGCGGTGGTCTTGAAAACCATTGACCGTGCGAGCGGTCCGGGGGTTCGAATCCCTCTCTCTCCGCAGAAAAATAAACCTTGGCGTTAGTCAGGGTTTTTTCATTCATGCCAAGCATGAGAACGAGTTCTCATGCTTGGCATGAATGAAAAAAGCATCGGGATGCGATAGTAGACCGGGTTTGTTTTTCTGAAACACCCCACACGGGATCACGCAAGGCGTTAGCCGAAGCAGTTTGAGTCCCGATATGCATATTAAACAAATCGAATCGGGACAATTCAACCATCGTTATTTACTGCACTATTGTTTGTAAATATTGGGTTTCATTCATTTGAGTAATGACGAAAAATCAAAATAACTTTGTCTGAGGGGGTTTTGTAATCTGAAGAAAATCAGAAGGTAAGAGTCTTTTAATACTCTCTTAACAAGAAAAAACTTTAGTTGCCTGTAACAAAATTGAAACCTTGTCCGTCACACCCTTGAAAACAAAAAACAAAAGAAAATGAAAACAAATGCTTTAATGATTCCACTCGCGCTTCTTATCATGCGCCTCCTCCATACTATGGGTTTCGCAATGACACCTCCTCAGAATAAACTTTTTATTGAAGAGGAAAGTTATGTAAACTCATTGGATAATATGGAGCGTGAAACTTATCCTTTTTTGAGTACAAAAGATTATGAATATGAGTCAGTCGACAATATGGTTCTGGCTAAAGATCTGATTGTATTTGATATGCATAATTATGCAACAATCTATATTCATATTGATGAGAATGGAAATTATTCAAAACGTGTTGAATATTATGCTAGTGTTGAAAAAAGCGATGTGTCTGAAGTGGTTCAAGAACCTGAAAAAACAAATGTGTTTGAAAGTATGCGAAGCATGAGTAGAGATTTATTGCGTCAAGCATCCGATTACTTTTTCCATAAATCAGAGCCAAGCGAAGAAGTTGAAATCGTTGAGCCTACACAAAACGATAAAAAATATTTTAAATCAGATTATAGAGAAGAAATCCCAAAATATTAACGATAAAAATTTACAATTATGAAAGCTATGAAATTATTTACAATCCTGAGCCTTTCCGCTGTAATATTTGCAGGTACAGCTTTTGCAAATCCAATGATGGAAAAAGATACATTGAAAGTTATTGTTGACGGAGAATTGAAAGCAGCTGTCAATTTGGAAAATCTTGACGAACTTGAAGAGCTTGACATCAACCTTGATAGTATTATGATGGAAGTTGAAAAAGCGTTGGAAGAAATTGATGAAAATCTTCAAGACATTGAAATCATTGAAAAAGAAGATGAAAAAGTAATCATCATTAAAGATAAAGATGGTGAAGTTGTTGAAACCGTAGAGCTGGAGAGTTATAGCGATGATGATGATGAGTTTGAAGTCAAATTTGAGAAAAGTAGAGAAGATAAAAACTTACATCCTTATATGGTCTACGAAATTGGATCAAACAATTATCTCGAAAATCAAAAATTTCCATCAGGAGACGTGCCTTACCTTGTAAAACCATTTGGATCATGGAGTTTCTCTTTGGGAGGCGGAATGCGTGCGTATGCTACAAGCTGGTTGAGTTTTGATTTCGGGGCTGATCTTTTATGGTACAACTTCAAAATGGAAGACAAAGCAATTGATATTACTGAAAGCGAAAATCCATCAGAGATTATGTTCACTTCCAATGACTTTTATAATCTTGGAGAAAATGATGCAATCCGCTCAAAACTTCGCGTGAGTTATGTAAATGCTAATTTAATGCCTGTTTTCCATATTGGTAAAAAAACAGGAGGATTTAATCGTAGAACATTCCGTATTGGAGTTGGCGGTTACGCTGGATACAGAATTGGTAGCATGACGAAAAATGTTTACGACGAAGATGGTCAAAAACGTAAGCTTAAAAACCATGACAATTTTTACCTCAACAGTTTCCGTTATGGTGCAAAAGCAATGATTGGAATCAAAGAAGTTAATATCTTTTTAAACTACGATTTAAATACACTTTTCGAAGAAGGAAAAGGTCCTGACGGGAAAAATCAAAATGCATTTTCATTCGGATTGAATTTTACAATCTAGACTTTACACATACACCTTAACCCAAATCACCGCCTGGTGGAGCCGTTTCTAACACGAAGCGGCTTTTTCTTTTTGTTTGTTTGCAGAGTTTTGCGCCGCTTTTGGCATGAATTTTTGCTTTTATTTTGCAAAAATCATGTCCAAAAGCGTTCCCATATTATCAAAGCATATCAAAACAAAGTCAGATTTGACGTGCTTTTTTGTACATTTACAATTGAAAAAGATTGAATATATGAGACATCTCTTCATCCTTTTATTCGCTCTGATTTTTGCTAGTACACAGAGTTTTGCACATAAAAAAGCGTCATGGAATATCATTCTTGATACCGATGGGGCTGCCGATGATTTTCGAATGTTGCAGCTTGTCTTATCATCTCCGGATTTTAATCTTAATGCTGTATGCACCTCAGATGGTGTGCTGTCTACTGATCAAGCTGCCGCCAAAATTAAGGGCATGCTTAATGAATTTTACCATGAAGGAGTGCCAGTAGCTGCAGGAAAATCACTTGACAAACCTTTTATACATCGTGAATTTGCAAATTCACTTTTGTGGCCAGGAAAATTGTCTGACGATTATAGCCATAACACCAGTGATTTAATCTTGGAAAGTCTGAAAATGCATACTAGGAAAAATGTAATTGTTGTGGCAGGTCCTATGACAAATGTAGCAGACTTACTGAGAGAGCATCCGGAAGCATTGAATCATATTCATCGTATTGTGTGGTATCATCAACCTGAAAATCCCGGGATGAATTATTTGCGAGATTCTGCTTCTGCGAAATTTGTCATCCAGCAGTTTCCTGCCATAGAATTTGTTAATGTTGGCAAGGAGAAAATTTTTCTCGACACAGAATTTCTCAGTTATTTACAAGGTATAAACAATCAATATAGCAACTCGCTATTTGCATTCATGAGTCAAAAATCGCTTAAAAATCATGCATATTTAGGTCAATATCCTGTGTGGGACGAATGTCTGCCTCTGTATATTTTGTTCCCTCAAATGTTTGAATTCGATGGGAAATCCTATCAGTTAAATCAATCAAACATAACTGCGAGTATTTTAGCGGTTTTGCATGTCAATAAGCCTGTGCAAGGAGTGGTATGGCAAAAAAATGCTGTCGGGAAAGCTTGGTTGCGTGACGATATTTTTAATGTGTCCGAAAGCATTATTCAGAAATATGGATACACGGAATTTCAAGTTGTTGCGATGACGAGTGAGTTTCATGGACATTTGGGCATATACTCCATTGTAGGGGCCAAAATGGGATTGCGTGCAATGCAGTATTTTTCGGTAGGATTGGATGAACTGGAAGTGTATTCTTGGGCAGGAAGCCGACCTCCCTTAAGTTGCATGAATGATGGTTTGCAGTTTAGCACTGGTGCATCTTTGGGTTATGGAACTATTCATGTGGTTGAGGACAGCTTGTATCTTCCCAAAGCGATTTTTGATTACAATGGACGTGTGATTGAGATGAGTTTAAAAGCAAAGTATCAAAAGCAATTTCGGGAAGATGTAAAAGAAAGCATTGACAATTATGGGTTGCTAACCGATGCATATTGGGATGCAATTCGTCGAATAGGCATTGAGTATTGGAAAGATTTAAACAAGCTAGAGCTTTTTGATATTAAGGAAATCAAAAACTTTGAAAATAATTAGGACTTAGTGTAACTTTTTTTGACATCATCCGTCATACGGTAGAATTATGACAGTTAAGGAGTATAATAAAAGCGTAGAAGAGTTCTCGGACAATGTGTTCCGCTTCATTCTGAGCAATATCAGAAATGAAGAAATGGCACAAGATATTGTTCAGGATGCTTTCGAAAGATTGTGGCGAAATCACGAAAAAGTGGATGCTGCAAAAGTTCGCTCCTACCTTTTTACCACTGCGCATAATCGAATGATTGACATGATACGAAAAGGAAAATATGAGCAACAAATGGATGAGGCGCCGGAGCGCAGATCACATTATCATGACGATCAATACAACGACCTGAAAGAAATACTCGAGGATGCATTGCAAAAACTTCCCGAAGTTCAGCGTTCGCTAATTTTGTTGAGAGATTATGAAAGCTATTCCTACAAAGAAATTGCGGAAATTGCAGATCTCACAGAATCTCAGGTTAAAGTGTATATTTTTAGAGCAAGACAGAGTTTGAAAATGACAATAGGAAATTTAGAAGCAGTATTATAATGTCAGAAATTAATTTACATAATTACGAAGCTTATCTGCTGGATTTCATGGAAGGAAATCTCAGTGCCGAGGATGCAAAGGCGCTGCAGAGCTTTCTGGAATCCCACCCGGAAATAGATGCAGATATTTTTGAAATGGATGATGTGACTCTCGTACCTGAAGATTGCCATTTTGATGCAAAACTTAGCCTACAGCGTGATGAGAACATGCCTGAATTGTCAAAACAGGACGCTTTGCTTATTGGATTACTTGAAAACACACTGACTTCTGACGAAAAAACAATGACTGAAGCATTAATCCGGGAAAATGCTGATGTTGCCAAAGAATTTGAACTATACAAGAAAACTAGGTTGTCTGCAAATGCAGCACTAACATATCAAAACAAAGGAAATCTGAAAAAACAAGCTCGTATTTTCCCTATGCATGTAAGTCGTTATGTTGCAATGGCTGCAGTGTTTGCTGGTTTGTTATTTCTTGTGTTGGGGTCTTTAAATAAGGGAGAATTTACTTACAATCCTTCGGATAAAGCTTTGGCTGACAATGTGATTTATTTTGACGATGAGGCAACAAGTCACCCTGAAACTCCTGAGTTTATTCATATAGGTGAAAGCTCAACTGAAAATCATTTGGCGTATCAGCATCAAAATACTTCCGATGTTGAGGTACAAACACATGCTAACGATGAGGAAATTCGTGCAGCAGTAGTGGAGTATGTACATTTCCAGCATATTCCAAATTTGAAAGCGCAAAAAATTCAAGCGTATCATCCAAATTACAAGGAACAACTAGTGTATCAGCCAAATGAGAAAAAGCTTGATTGGAAAAATATGAATATTACTTACGTGAAAGAAACACAGCTTGCCAATCAGCCAGAGAAATTAAAATTTCCAAAGTCCATTGATGAGTTGGATGAAACCATAGAGGAATTAGACAAGCGCTATAATCCTATCATTAAGCTCCGTGAAGCCAAAGAAGAACTTTTTGCTTCTAATGTGGACGATTTATTTAAGCGTGATCGTTAAGCTTGTTTGCTGATATCTTATTCAAGCTGTACCTTATTTAAGAAAATGGCAAAATATTTAATTAGTGAAATCCTTAATTAAAAAAATCGGGTATTTCTTAATTAAGGAGTTTTGTATTTAATGTTTATTGTAGGAAACGTGTTTTAGAGTAAGCATCTCCGCGATAACGTTGCAATGTTGATAGGCTATTGAAAGTCTATTATTCCTCTGCCCACTTGTCCGGTAGCAGTTCTCTCAATTTCTCGTTGGTCATTTGTTGATTTTCGGCTAAACGCTGTATTACGTCTTTGAAGTAAGAAAAAGTATTTACATTGTTCAGACGGCATGATATGGCGATAGAATACAGCGTAGCAGTTCTCTCTGCCCCGTTGTTTGAGCCACAGAAAAGTGAATTGCGACGGCTGATGCTAATGTAACGCATGGGGCGTTCAATCGTATTGTTGTCCAAGTCGTAATCGGAAGATATTATAATGTTGTAAATCGATTCCAGTTCATTGAGACAATATGCAGTAGCCTTGCTCAAAATAGTATTGCCCAACGTGTCGGAATCCTGTTCTATCTTTCTGAGTTCTTTTTCCAAAGCATTGTAAACTTTCAGTGATTCTTCTTTCCACTTCTCTTTGGGCTTTTTCTTTCGGATAATGTAAAGTTGGTTGTACAGATCGATAATCACTTCTGCTTTTGGTTGCTCTTTGATTTCAATAAACTTTCGTTTGCAATGTTGCACACAACCTAAGCGTATTGCTTTGGGGTAATTCCATCCTTCCAGTACTTTGTATGAGCTGTACCCATCAGTTTGAACAGCACCATTATAAGTTTCAGGTAAGTAATTTGTCAATACGTTTTTGCTCCGTGAACCATTTTCGTAAATAAATTGGATCAAATTATTTTGGTGAGATAACACACTCCAAAAATAACCTTTACGACTTCCGTTGTCACCACCTAATATGGTGTGATAAGTTTCATCAAAATGGATGTAAGCATCTGAAAGAATAGCATCTTTGAGAACAGGTGTTAACTTATCGAGCAGTGCTGCCGATTTTTCTATCAACCCATGAAGCGTTGCTTTGGGAATATCAATCCCCATTTCATTCAGATACTTCATTGTCCGTTCAACAGGCATTCCATAAACATACCGTTGTTGAATCAGGTAGGCTAAAAATGAAGCATCAAAGTTAGAATTTAGAAATGGAGCGATGGGAGCTTTCCCCTCAAAAAAAACATCGCCCATCCTGTATTTTTTACACCGATAAATATGTTTTATCAGGCGTGGGGGGATATACTCATACCTTATCACATCTTTGTGAAACAGGAAAACAGCAACCTTTTCGTCAAATTCGGCATCAGAAGGCAAAACATCATCAATAACTTCTTCTATATTGTCATAAGCCTTTCTTTTTGCACCATTGTTGCCGCGTTTTTTTGGCGTGGGAGCCGGATGTTTTTCCTTTCCCTTGCGTTTTTCAGTCTTTTTAGGGAGATTGACGCTTGCAAACTGCTTCATCTTTTCAGCGTTTTTATCCTTCTCCAAGAGTGCCGCCTTTAAAGATGCCACCTCTTGAGATAGAGAGGTAATTGTAGCAGTCAATGCTGAAACTTGTTGTTGTAAAAATATCACTAACTCCCTGTCTGTCATAGCTTAAAGATACAAAAATAATATGGTTTTACTATGGAAAAAACATATTATTTTTGCATCTTTTTTACTCTTTTTCAGATACTTAGCATGACTTTCAGACGAAGCTCATTTGAATTGCTTTTTTGTTTTATCGCATTGACGATCTGGTCAAGAAGACCTCTCTCTACCTCAAAGAAGGGGGTATCTCCTACCTGTCGAGGCAGGGTATAACGACCCAGTTCCAATTTTTTGTTGTAAAGCACGAATCCTTCTTTTTGCCATCGTAATACCTTTAACGATTTACGTGTCCTACCAATAAAAACATAACCATCGCCAGTGAGCGCATCCATATTACCTGTTGTTTTTACCAAATGATATAACGAATGGATTCCTTTTCGCATATCAACTGGCTCTCTGTAGAAATAAAAACGGGTAGTGTCATTAAAGTTAAAAATCATAGTACATCCTTTTTGAAAATTATGGATGTAAAAATCGAAAGTTTTATCCCGTAAAACTATACGTCATCGTGGAGACGGATACGTTTTAGAGGAGCCTTTTGGCAATCTGTAAGGTTCAGGGATGAGCTTTTTGTTTTAATGTGGACGATTTAGCTAAGCGGGACGAGATGGAGGAAATGTCAAAAAGAAAAATAACTTAATCAAATAATTCCAGATATTCTCTAAAAACGAATAACTTCCCTCTTTTTCCACCTGTAATTTCCTCAAGAATTTTTAATTCTTCGAGCTCGTTAATTGTTTTATAAACTGAAGGAAGGGATAGTTTTGTTATTTGTTTAGCTATTTGTGCGTTAATTATTGGTTTTTGAAATAAATGGTTGATTATTTGCATTGCATTGTTTGAGCGATTTCCTAAGCTTTGTATCTTAGTTTCTATTTCTTTCTGCAACTTTAAAATGCCATCAAATGTTTTAATACTATTTTGAGCCGTTTCAATTACTCCAACTAAAAAGAATTTAAACCATTGTATAATATCATCTTTCTCTCTGACTCGCATTAAGTTATCGTAATATAAAGTTCTGTTTCTTTCGAAAAAATCTGAAAGGTATAATATAGGCTTTTTAAGTATCCCTTTTTCAACCAAATATAAAGTAATCATCAAACGTCCAACCCTTCCATTACCATCTAAGAAAGGATGAATTGTTTCAAATTGATAATGAATAAGTGCAATTTTTAATATGTCAGGGAAATAAAATTCCTCCGAGTGTGCGAACTTTTCAATATCACTCATGTAATCATTGACTGTGTCAAATGATGGCGGAATAAATGTTGCATCACTTATTGTCGCTCCACCAATCCAGTTTTGACTCGTTCTGAAACAACCTGGCAATTTATATTTTCCTCTTACACCAGCTAATAGAGTTTTATGAGTTTCTTTGATCAACCTTGATGAAAATGGTAGTTTTTTTAGATTCTCAATAGCAGAGTTTAATGCAATTATATAATTTTGAACTTCTTCCCAATCATTTCTTTTTTCTTCATTAACGTCTTCTTTGTCAAGCAATGCATCTTCAATATTTGTTTTTGTTCCTTCAATTTTGTTTGATTTTGTTGCTTCTTTTGCAATGTGCATGCTAATAAACAAATCAATATTGGGAATGTATTCAGAATACATGTCTAATCGTCCAAGTTGTCTGTCAGCTTTACTTAACAGATTAATTAATTCCATGTTTTCCAATACCCATTGTTTATTAATTTTTTCAGGTTGGAAACTTTTATAAGTCCCTTGGTTTATATAACGACCTGCTTTGAAATTTTTCATTTTACTACATTTTCTTAACCAAAGATAAGCTTTATTTAAGAAAATAGCAAATAAATTAATTAGCGAAGTTGTTTATTTAAGAAAAATGCGAATTTATTAATTAAGGGGTTTCTTGTTTAAAGCATTCTGATTTGCTCTATTCTCCTTTTTCCAGTGCTTCCAGCTCTGTTTTTAATTTTTTTGTGAGTTTGCTGCGAATTAAGTCGTAGGAATGATCGATTAATTCGATTAGAAAAGCATCACTTAAACTTCCATCAACCGAAATTGTGTTCCAGTGTTGCTTGTTTAAATGCCAGCCGGGTTGTATTGCAGGGTATGCTTCTCTCAGCTCAATGGCGCGTTCCGGATCACATTTCAATGCAATTTTAAAATCGTTCTCAGTGTCAGTAATGGCAAACATCTTATCCATAAGCTTAAAGACTAAAGTGGTTTCGTCAAATGGAAATCCTTCACTTACACCTGCTCTTGATAAGCAATATTCTCTGAAACTTTCAGTATTCATGTTGTCGTTTTTTACAAAGATAAGGATTTGTAAGTAGGTAATTGCTAATTGTAAATAATAATTGATTATAGAAAATTCAACAATCAACTGCGAATGAAATGAGTAACAATTGACAATTAGCAATTGACATCCACCTTCCCACATAAAAAACTATCTTTACAAAAAATTTTATATGATGCACAAAGCAGGTTTTGTAAATATCATTGGAAATCCGAACGTTGGAAAGTCCACATTAATGAATCAAATGGTGGGCGAAAAGATTTCCATTATCACCTCCAAATCACAAACAACACGTCATCGGATTATGGGTATTGTCAATGGTGACGATTTTCAAATTGTCTATTCCGATACGCCTGGAATTATTAATCCGGCATACCGCATGCAAGAAAGCATGATGAACTTTGTCAGTACTGCTTTTGAGGATGCTGATGTTTTGGTTTATATGACTGATGTTGTTGAAACACGGGATAAAAATCTGAAATACTTGGATCGTTTGAAAGACACAAAAACGCCTGTGATTCTGCTGATCAATAAAATGGATATTGCAAAACCAGAAGAGGTTATTGCACTCAAAGAAGCATGGGAAGCTGAGATACCAAATGCATCTGTGTTTTTTATTTCTGCACTGAAAAACTACAATGTCGATTTGGTGTTTGAAGAGATATTGAAACATCTGCCTGAAAATCCACCTTATTTCCCTAAAGATCAGTTGACCGATAAAACAGAGCGCTTCATTGTTTCTGAGATTATCCGTGAAAAGATACTGAAAAATTACAAACAGGAAATCCCTTACTCTGTTGAGGTTCAGGTTGATTCATTTAAAGAAGACGAAAAAATTATTCGCATCGAGGCGACTATTTATGTTGCTAGAGACAGTCAAAAAGGAATCATTATTGGGAAGAAAGGTGCTGCACTTAAACGAGTTGGTCAGCATGCTCGTCAAGACGCAGAAGACTTTTTTGGAAAACAAATTTACCTTGGCTTGTATGTACGCGTGAAAAAAGACTGGCGAAATGACACAAGTCTGCTGCGTCAGTTTGGCTATTAATTTTTATATTTGCAAGCTAATAATCAGAGAGATATGACATCAAGTACAATAGTAGCAATAGTGGGAAGACCGAATGTTGGTAAATCAACACTTTTTAACCGCCTTACCGAGCAACGTACGGCAATTGTTGATGACTACAGCGGCGTGACAAGAGATAGATTGTATGGTCAATCTGTATGGAATGGCAGAACTTTCTCTGTGATTGATACCGGAGGGTATGTCGAAAACCCAGAGGATGTTTTTGAATCAGAAATAAAGAAACAGGTTTTGCTAGCTATTGATGAGGCAGATGCAATTCTTTTTGTTTTGGATGTAGAAACCGGAATCACCAATTTGGATGATGAAGTGGCTAATTTGCTTCGAAAAACAGAAAAGCCAGTAATTATTGTCATCAATAAGGTGGATAATACCAAGCGTTATGAAGAGATTTATGAATTTTATAATCTCGGTTTAGGCGATCCTATGCCGGTATCATCCATCAATGGAAGTGGGACTGGAGAAATGCTCGATAAGCTTGTGGAGGTGCTTCCTGAGAAAGAAGACGAAGAAAGAGAAGAAGAAATTCCTCATTTTGCCATTATTGGTCGTCCGAATGTTGGTAAATCATCCATGATAAACACTTTGATTGGAGAAGAAAGAAATCTTGTGACTGATATCGCAGGAACTACGCGGGATTCTGTAAATACAAAGTACAATAAATTTGGATTTGATTTTGTGTTGACTGATACAGCCGGATTGCGCCGAAAAGACAGAGTGAGAGAAAATCTTGAGTTTTATTCTGTCATGCGCTCAATTCGAGCTATTGAAAATTCCGATGTGTGTATTTTAATGATAGATGCACAGAATGGCATGGAAGCTCAGGATATGAATATCTTCCGTTTGGCTCAGCGAAATTCAAAAGGAGTGGTAATAGTGGTTAACAAATGGGACTTGGTTGAAAAAGAGACCAATACCGTGAAAGAAATGACCAAAGCAATTCATGAGCGACTTGCACCATTCACTGATGTGCCAATTATTTTCACCTCCGTGTTAAACAAACAACGTATTCATAAAGTGCTTCAGGAAGCCATTCATGTGTACGAAAATCGTAAGCGCAGAATTGGAACCGGAGAGTTGAATCGTATGTTACAAGAAGCAGTTGAGGCATATCATCCACCAGCAGTGCGAGGAGCCTACATCAAAATTAAATACGCATCACAATTGCCATCTTATGCACCGGCTTTTGCTTTCTTCTGTAATTTACCCAAAGAAATTAAAGATCCATATCGCAGATATCTCGAAAATCAATTGCGAAAGAAATACGACTTTACAGGCGTGCCACTTAAGCTTTTTTTTAGAAAGAAGTAGGTGAGGTTTCCGTTTTCACTGCGTTACGTCGGACAAGTTTAGTTTGTAGTGTCCTAAAAACTGATAATCAGGGAATTTGAGATTTTGAAATTGATTTTTAGAGCTTGTCAGTCTGAGACTGCTTGTCCAACTGCTGGCGGAGACAAGTTTTGGGATTTGTAATTTGTTACCTGCTAGCCGACAGGTTGGGTTGTGATTTATTACTTGTCCTTTCTTCTCTCAGCATTTTTTTTTTAACTTTATGCTTGAAAATAAAAATTCATTGATATGTTTAAAAAAGAAGTTTACATAAACCGTAGAGAGCGTCTGAAAAAGATAGTAAACGACGGAATTATTTTGATCTTGGGAAACAACGAATCTCCGATGAATTATCCGGCAAACGGATATCATTTTCGTCAGGATTCAGATTTCCTTTATTTCTTTGGTCACGATCACGATGGTATGGCCGGTGTAATGGATGTTGATAATGGTGATGATATTTTATTCGCAAATGATGTGAGTATGGATGATATCATTTGGATGGGTCCACAACCTAGCGTAAAATCGCTTGCAAATGAGGTAGGAATGGAAAAAACTGCACCATTTGGCGATTTGGCTGATTACTTGGTGAAAGCTGCTGATGCAGGTCGTAAAATTCACATTTTGCCTCAGTACCGTCACGATAACATGATTTATTTGAATCAAGTACTGGGGATTCCTTTTGCACAAATGAAAGAAGCTGCATCGGTTGAGTTAATCAAAGCGGTTGTGAGTTTACGTAGCATTAAGGATGAATTTGAAATTGCAGAAATTGATAAAGCATGTGATATTGGATATCTTATGCATACATCTGCAATGAAAAAAGCTGCTCCTGGTGTTGTTGAGCGTGAAGTTGCTGGTTTAATGGAGGGGATTTCCCTTTCACATGGTGGAGTTCCATCTTTCCCAATTATTTTATCTGTGAATGGACAAACCTTGCATAATCATTATCATGGCAATGTCATGAAAGATGGCGATTTGATGTTGGCTGATGCAGGTTGTGAAACCATTTTGCATTATGCTTCTGACAATACGCGTACCAGCCCGGTAAGTGGGAAATTCACTACCAAGCAGCGTGAAGTTTACGAGATAGTAATGAATGCTAACAATCATGTAATGTCCTTAATAAAACCGGGAATTACATACCGTGAAGTGCATTTGGCTGCAGCAAAAGTTTTGGCAACGGGATTAACAGAATTGGGTATTATGAAAGGAAATCCGGATGATGCTGTTCGTGAAGGAGCACATGCATTATTCCAACCTCATGGTTTAGGTCATATGATGGGACTTGATGTGCATGATATGGAAGGTTTAGGCGAAGATTTTGTCGGTTATGATGATAAGATTAAACGTTCAAGCCAATTTGGACTTTCAGGTTTGCGATTAGGTCGAGAATTGCAAGCTGGTTTTGTTTTGACGAATGAACCAGGCTGTTATTTTATTCCTGAGTTGATTGCAGCGTGGAAATCTGAAAACAAACATATGGATTTTATTAATTATCAGAAACTTGAATCGTATCTTGATTTTGGTGGTATTCGTTTGGAAGATGATATTCTCGTTACTCCTGACGGACATCGTTTATTGGGAAGTAAACGCATTCCTATTACACCAGAAGAAGTTGAAGAGTGTATGAGATCGTAAATGAATTTTGATATGACATAAAAAAGATACTGTCCAAAAGTAAAATTGGACAGCCTCTTTTTTTATATCAATTCGAGTTATTTTAACGTGAGTTCGACATAAGAAAAGGCCTAATAAACTTGTTAAAGAGCAAGGTCATGATTATATTTAAGTAGTTGTAATTTACATATATATAAACTTAGAATCCTGAGTTGTGAAAACAAAATTACTGAAATATTTTGTTTTGTTGATGAATTTTGCAAAGAATTTGATCAGGTTAAAGAAGGGCATATTTTAACTGACAATAATTTAAAAAAGTCGGTTTCATTTGTTTAACGCTGTTTTTTTTTACGTTAAATTATGTGAGATTTAAGCAATGCTTTCATTGACAATTTCATTCAAATATTGATTGAAATTGTATTGTACTTTAAACGCTTCTGTAATTTTTGTAACAAGTTCAGGATTTTGCCAAATATTTTCATCCAGAGGACTCACAATTGAATAATGCTTGTGATTCAGCAAGTCAATATGTTCAAAATCTTTCGGATAACCTTGAGGAGCTGTCTTTAATTTTTCGCCATAAATCTCAGGATACATAGCTTTGAAGGATTTCTCATTAATCAATTGTAAAAATTCGTTTGGATCAGCGAATATTTGCTTGCGAACGGCTTTGAGAATATTTGGTTGAGGCATGTGTAATCCGCCTCCTACAAAGGATGATCCGGGTTCCATATGAATGTAATATCCGGCATACGGACTTTTGTGTCCTCCTTTTGCAATATAAGCACCAAAATGCGTTTTGTACGGTTCCTTATTTTTGGAGAAACGTACATCCCGATAAATGCGGAATGTACATTGCTTGGCTTCCAATGCACCAATTTCAGGATCAAAGCCTCGAATTTCGTTAATCAGTATATCAACAAAGACTTCAAAGCTTGATTTGGCGTCTTTATACCTCGCTTCGTGTTGTTTGAACCAATCCCTTTGATTATTTTCCTGAAGGTCTTTAAAGTAATCTAAAATCTCATGTAGTGTCATAATGACAAATATACAAATGTAGAGTGTAAGTTGTTCATGGGATGTGCAACTTTATATGTCAGTGATAAGGAATTGATGTGAGTTTAATTTGCATGGTTTTGGGGTGCCGCTTTTGGACATGATTTTTGCACTAAAAAGCAAAAATTCATGCCAAAAGCGGCACCCTGGTTTTTGTTCTGCTTTATATTGGCTGGTAGGAAATATAATCCGACCAGAAAGGTCCTTTTCCAATGCTTCCTTTACGGATGGGTGCATGTTGAATACATGTTTTGAATTCCTTATAGCTAAATGATTTTTTGAGTTTTGGAGCAATGCGAGCAAGAGTTCCTCTGCGCAAATCGGTTAAAATAATGATGCCCTCTGGTTTACATACACGCTCTAATTCGGCGAGCATTTTTTCCGGGTTTTCTACAATGTGAAGCACAAAGCTACTGACAACACAATCGAAACTATTGTCAGGAAAGGCAGAAAGATTTTCTACATTTGCTATGGATAAATCGATACGAGATTGCATATTTTGCGCCTGGACAAATTTGTTTCCCAGATCAATTAATGGCTCAGAGAGATCGACAGCATGGATGTGAATTTCGGGACAGTATTTGGCTATTTGCATGCTTACCCCAGCAAATCCACAACCGGCATCCAGCACTTTTATGCCGTTAAAATTGTGTTGTTTAAGTATTCTGCAAATACGTTTTCCCACTTTGCGGTTATTCTTTTTGTTACGCTCATAATAGCCCATTGCCCATGTACTATCGTTAAATACTCTCGGATGATTTAAAGGGTTTCTTTTCATGATTTTTTATTTCAAAAGTACCGGTGGGAGGCATTTTATGCTAGTGTTTTTCGGTGAAAGCTGTGGAAATCTCGGTAAAACAGCGAAATAGCACTGCAATACTCAAAAGCAAAAAATTGACTCTTGAAAACCTGTTTTCTGACAGCTTATCAAACAATAATCATAAAGGTTTGACAAGTTTTCCATGTTTTTTGTGATTTATCGAAAATATCTCTACCTTTCGAGAAGAAACAAGCACAAGCACGCTCGTTTATAAATGATTACATTTATTTATAAATACTTACCATGCAGTTGATATTGATTGATTGTTAGGTGTTTGTGAAAGGAGTTGTGGATATAAACGAGTTATGCACAAGTAAAGAGAATTACTGCAAAAAGGTATGAATTGTTAAAATTGAATTGATTTCGGCTGTAATGAAAAAAAGCGTAAATTTGTAAAAAGAGATAATCATGGATATCCAAACAAAGAAATATCATTTGATAGAGTGGATTACGCAAATAAGGGATTCGCAGCTTCTCGACAAGTTGATGCGGCTTGCTACAGAAAATGATTGGTGGGAAGAAATAAGTCAGTCAGAGCGAGATGCCATAGAAGAAGGTTTGCGAGATTTGTCAAAAGGGAATTTACATGATCATTCAGAAGTGAAGAAGCTTTATGAAAGATATCACTAGGGTTGTATGGTCAGATCGGGCTGTCTCTGATTTGAAAAATATCATTAATTACCTTGAAGACAATTGGACGCAAAAAGAGATAAATAAATTTACGCTAAAACTTGAAAAACAAATTTCAATAATAAAGGAGCATCCGAAAGCTTTTGTTGCTACTAATCACAATAATGTTAGAAGAGCAGTAATGACAAAACAAGTAACACTTTATTATGATTTAGAAGAATCGACAATTAGAATCGTAACATTATTTGATACACGTCAAAGTCCGACCGAATTGCAATTCTAAAACATTTTGCAGATAATAAAAAACTTTTAGAAAGAATACCAGTGCATAACAATAAATATATATCAGCTGCGCGAGTTTGATACGCAATAGTGGCGCAGCCGCTACATATTTGCATACCGTTATGCCCTATGTAGGCTTGACAGACGAAAAAACAGAACTCAAACTATTTACAATTTAAACTTTAGTTTAAATCGGATTATTAAAATGATTCATGAAATTGATATAAAGCCTATTCATAAGAGGTTATTATTTAGCTTAGGTCATTTGGATATATTTTTCAATAGTTATTATTGCTTTAATAGCTTATGAGAAAGGACTTTTTGAAGCCATGATTTTTTGCATTATTTGGCTAACACTACTCTTTGTGAAAATATTTTATGATTCTCGGTATTTTGTATCAAGAATATCATTTGATGAAAATATAACGGAGCATCTACTAATGGAAGCGAAGGAAAATAGAACAAAAATTTGTGTTCTTCATGCTTCGAAAATGGGGGACCCAATTTATACAAAGCTTGGTTTTCAAAAATATGGAGAAATTGAAACCTATAGAATATTGAAAGAAAAGAATAACTAAAGCTGACACTGTATATACAAGGTAGGCGGAATGGTAGTAAATTCAACGGTTGTAGCCCGCTTAAAATTATCTCGGTTTGATACATTTGAAGCCCGCAATCGCCTACATTTGCATACGTGTGCCAAGAAGCAGTACATCGGCATTAAACAGTACTGCATGCTTTAATTGAGATGGTGGAATCCGTCAGTTGACGGATGATCCCCCCGAAGTCGATTTCCAGGAAAGGGCTTCAACCCACCTAAAGATGCTGTGTTGAAGAAGCATGGTATTGAGCGTTTAGGAAAATACAGTCCATGAGACTGTCAGGAATGTGTACAGGAGATGAACGAAAGAGAACCATTGATGAAGAGTCGAGAAAGTGGAATCCTCAGTCAAAATCCGTATAAGTATGAATGCGGTTATAAGTGCAACGGTTACCTGTTTATTGGTTGCACGATTGGCGTCATTTAGATGGCATGAACTGTACACAGGCTCAGTTAAGGAACTTGGGAATCTGATCGGGAATGTAAAGGGAAGCACAATAAAATCAATCTAGAGGCGAAATACCAAAAACCCGAATCAGAGACGGACTAACCCGTAGTAGTGATGAATTCCTGTAATGGGAATAGAGCAAAGGGGTTAGGTTATACAGAGTCATAACATTTAACAACTTGTAAGAGGATGAATTTATGGAATGAGACAAAATCAGTACCGATAAGTCGCCAAATGATTTGGCAGGCTTATAAGAAAGAGAAAGCCAACAAAGGAAGTGCAGGTGTCGATTCAGTAAGCATGGAGATATTCGATGCAAACAGAAGTAAACACTTGTATAAACTTTGGAATCGAATGATATCGGGGAGTTATTTCCCTCCACTAGTCAAAGAAGTTGAGATTCTTAAAAAAGACGGCAAAGTCCACAAGTTAGGTATTCTAACAATAGCAAATTTCGTGGATACGAACTGTCAAGAGTATTTTATCTGCTACGATGTCGACTGGTACGCTGGGCACGAAAACGGTATAAACGCTACAGAATAAGTTTGACAAGAGTCTGTAAATTGTTATACAGGGTTAGGAAGCAATATCCTTATCTGTTTTATCACTGGCAATTAGGATTTTCAAATTAAAAGTAGCAGATTTGTATAACAAGAGCCGTATGACGGGAGACTATCACGTACGGTTCTGTGAGAGGCTTAGGGTGAAACTCCCTTTACCTATTCGACACTTGTCCGTTGTAGTTAATGCAAAAGAGAGTTTCGTTCAAAATGAAACTATGAAAAGATTAGTAGAAAATATTGAGACTTATATTAGCTTAAATCAGGAAGAATTGTCTTTGCTTGAAAAATTTTTGACAAAAAAAACTTATAATAAAAAGACTACCTTTTTTGAAGAAGGAAAAATTGCTAATGAAATATATTTTGTTTCTAAAGGTTGTGTTCGCCTGTTTTATAATGTAGACGGTAACGATAAAACTGCCTTCTTTTATACAGAAGGACAATTTATATGTGCAGGAGAAAGCTATACTTTCAATACACCGGCCATAGAAAACTATCAAGCAATTGAAAATACTGACTTGATAATATTCACAAAGTCAGACATTGAAAAGTTAACGCTACTGTTACCAAGAATAGAGGTAATTGCACGAGTTGCTGTGGAGAATGAATTAATAACTAGTCAAAAAGTGATTGCTTCATTTGTGACAAAATCGCCGGAAGAACGTTACCTTGACTTGTTAAATACTCAAAAAGAACTTTTCCAAAGAGTTCCACAACAGTATATTGCATCGTTTCTTGGAGTTTCGCCGGAAACACTAAGTAGAATCAAAACAAGAGTTTACAAAAAAGAACGTTCTTGATGATGGTCAAGAGAAAGTAGAATTATATGCTATAACTTTGTTTTTAAAATAAATAATGATGAAAAAAGTATTAGTAGCAGGAGCAACGGGATATTTAGGTCAGTACTTAGTTAAAGAGCTAAAGAAAAGAGGATTTTGGGTAAGAGTTTTAATTCGAAAAGAAGCTCAAAAGGAAAAATTTGAAACAGTTGACGATTTTTTCATTGGAGAAGTAACTAAACCTGTAAGTATTAAGGGGGTAACGAAAGATATTAATTGGGTCTTTTCAACGATTGGTATTACTCGACAAAAAGATGGAATGACATATATGGATGTTGATTATCAAGGCAATTCCAACTTATTAAAAGAAGCATTAATAGATAAAGTTGAATCATTTGAATATATATCAGCAATAAACGGAGAGAAACTTAGACATCTCAAAATTTTTGAAGCTAAAGAGAAATTTGTAGATGAATTGAAAGATTCTGGAATTAATTATTGTGTTTTACGTCCAAATGGATTCTTTTCCGATATGAAAGACTTTCTAAATATGGCAAAAGCTGGTCGAGTATTTTTATTTGGAGCAGGAGTGTTGAAATTGAATCCAATTCACGGAGAGGATTTGGCAAAAGTATGCGTTGATAAAATTATTGAAGGTGTTAAAGAGGAGACGGCAGGAGGGATTGACATTTTAACTCAAAATGAATTAGCCGAATTAGCACTAAAAGCGTGGAATAAACCAATTAAAATAAGTCATCTTCCAGATTGGACAAGGAGACTAACAATTTGGTTATTACGAACATTTACATCATCTAGAACTTATGGACCGATTGAGTTCTTTTTAACTGCGATGGCATTTGATAATATTGCAAACCAATATGGAACGAATCGTCTTGAAGATTTTTTTAAATTAGAAGTGAAAAGAATGAAGGAATAAGCACTAGCTACAACAAAGAATTAAGGTAAAATCCAAGTAAAAATTACGAAGGAGTCAAAGACGATTTTAAATTTGGATCATATGGATTTCCTAAATTTGCGATTGCAAAAGCTTGTTTTAAGAGTTTGTTTGTTACAACAATCAGGGCAAGTTTTTTTGATTTTCCCTTATCAACAATTCGGTTATAGATAGCCTTGCAATGAAGATTATTTTTGCATGCTGTAAAGCTTACATAAAGAGGTAGTTTCTCATCAGAGCATTCCCTCTTTTGGAGATTCCAGAGTGACCTTTGACGTTAGATCCTGACAAGTATTCAACAGGGGAGAGTCCAAAAACGCTGATAATTGTTTTGCATTATCAAAAGTCTCAAATGCATTTGTACAAACAATAAGAAAAAGAGCTGTCTTTTTACCGATGCCAGGTATTGATGTGATATTAGTAAGGTCTTTTCTCTCTTTTTTGTTTGAAATTTGGTGTTTTTAAGATACCTTTAAGGCAAATAAACCAGAAAATAACGAAACCCATGATAAAACAGGAATTTTTAATCCGGGAGATAAATATTGACACTTTTTTACAAACTCCCTTATTAAAATGTAATTTTTAGATAGACTGCTGTTACCTGTTATTAAAAAAGACTATGAGAATGAACTATGAATTCAAATATCTTATTGCAGGAATAATTATATTGATTTCATTAAATCAATCATCTGGACAAGAAATTAAGATTTCTGAAAATCTTGTTTTGTACAAATTGTCAGAATGTTGTTATGAGCATACTCAAAAGGGTAATAACGGATTGGTTTACATAAATAATGGAGAAGCTGTTATTGTTTCAACTCCCGATTCAGATACCGAAACTCAAAATTTAATAGATTGGGTTCGAAATGAACAACACGCTAAAATTGTTGCTTACGTAATTGACAGATGGCATCCCGATGCAATGCAGGGTTTAGATGTCGTTAAAAAAAATGACATAAAAAGCTATGCTTATGAATTAACCCGACAGATAGCCAAAGAAAAAGGGTTGCCTGTTCCTGAATTTGGGTTTAATCCTAAAAAAGAGATAAAAGTTGGAAATCAAAAGATAATTTGTCATTTTCTGGGAGAGTCACATACACCGGATGGGATTGTTGTTTGGATTCCAAATGAACAAATACTCTTTGGCGGAAATGAAATTCGGAATTATAACGGTTGGGTTGGAAATATTGGCGATGCAAACCTTGAAAAATGGTCAGAAACAGCAAAAAACATTAAAAGAGAATATGGCTCTGCTAAAGTTGTAGTCCCGGGACACGGGGAATATGGTGGCTCTGAATTAATTGATTACACGATTGATTTGTTCAGCCTTCCCCAAAACGAATTGTTTATTGATAGTACTGAGACTGTTGTTGCTTTTAACAAAAAAACAGAAGATGAATTTATTGTGAAAGCTGAATTTGATTCAATTCAAGACGGGAAACGTATTTTAAAAAATGCGACTGTAATAATTCAGGATAAAACAAAATTTATAGAGATTGAATCTCCTCAGATTAATATTTCTATGGACAACACAAAAATTGATTCTGAAATTGGAAGAGTAAAAATTTATGACAAGAAAACAGACTGTGAAGAGTTAAGAACGGATGTGAATTATAGAAAACTAATCATTTATAAATATGACGAAGACACTGTTGGATTTGTAGTAATATTGAAGGGAATAGAAAATAACAATCGTTAACACTGTATATGTAAAATAGATGGAATTGTAGTAAATTCAAGGAGCTTAGCTCGCTTTGAAGTTGTTTCGGTTTGATAGTTTTGTAGTCCGTAATCGCTCCATTTGTATATACTTGACCGTTACAAGTAACTCTAAAACCATGAAAAGAAAGTTACACATATTTATTTGGTTCGTCGCATTGCTTTGTGCTTCTTGTTCTATTAATGGATCATTTCAGGGTTTGTTTAGCTATTATAACAAAACAAAAAATGAGTCTGAGATAACATTCAAGCGTATTAATTCGGTGGAAGATTGTTTAAGCTTACATTCAGATTCTGCATCTGTTTTAATAGCCAATGGACTTCAAATAAGAAACTGCTTAAGTGAAATTCCGAGTGCTGTTGTATATATTTGGACTCCTAGATGCAAAGGAAAATACTGTTATTCCCTCAATGTTTTGCAAGAAATCTGTCGTCAAAAAGGGTGCGAATTGTTTATCGTTGCTGAGTATTTTGACAAGGTTCACATGAGTAAGTATTATCAAATATCGCATCCAATAATTGGTATTGATGTTAAGTACTATAGAACTAATTTTACATCAAAATATCTGTCGAAATTTATACTGGATTTAACAAATGGCATGTATGATTATGATGTGAAAAATGACAATTATTGTAACTTTTTAAATTTCAAAAATGGTGAGTTTAAACGGGCTTTTATGTCAATCGAAGAACTTTAATTGTATGTCAATAATATTCAAAGGGGAATATTGTGTGAAACAATACGGTGAAGTGCTAAACGTTTTTACATTACATAGCCTTTGTCAGTTATCCCATTCAATCTTGATGGTCTGTTTATAATGAAAAACTAAAAATAAGCTAACTAAAAAACATAGAACAATGAAAAAAAGATTAAACTACATTAAGTTTGCATCCATTCTATTCTGGTAATGCTTCAAAAAAGTTGATAGCGTAATTTTAAGCCCTTAAAACACTGGGAATCAATAAAAGATAAAAATAAAATTTCTAAAGTAAGGCTAAGTACATGACAAAAATTTTTCAATGTGAATATCATCTTGACAAACAGGATTTAACAAAACTGAAGCAATATATTTCAAACCATATTTAAACAAGCTCATTGCTTTTCTTCCATGCCTTTAGGTCTTGACTTTGTTCACATTGTAATGCAAAAATATTCCAACTTTATAACACCAGACAAAAGCAATCATTACCAGTAAAATAAGGTTTTGTAAACGTGGAGTTTCACTGAGGTGAGTTTTTTCAATGTCAAATCCACTCGATTTCATAGCTTTAAAACAAGTTTCAATTTGCCAGCGTTTTTCATAAAAGAACTTAGCCTGATCTGGTTTGTTGAACGAAGCTATAATTAAGAAATCGTTCTTGCCATCCTTACCTTTTATTTTACAACCAGAAATATAGCAAAGCTGATCACCAATTTTGACAAGTTTTGAATAACGCTTGAATTGACCAACATCAAGGGAGTTAAATAACCAATTAGCTTTTACTTTCTTTGATTTGTACGGGAGGTATAACTTGAAGTTATTACGAATACGAATATAATACCGAATTTGATGCTCGTTTAGAAACTCAAGCCAGCGTTCCCCAACAAATTCACGATCAGCTACAAGGCAGTCAATACATTCTTGTCCAAACAGATTAATAAAACGCTTTACAAGATCTATCCGCTCTGACGAATTTGAGTTACCTCTTTTATTAAGTAGTGAGAACATTACCGGGAAGGACAAACCTTTATATGCCACACCAAGCATGAAAATATTGATATTAGTTTTTCCAAACTTCCAGTTTGTTCGATCAATTGTAAGTACAAGTTTTTCTTTCTTTGGAAGTAAGTTGAATATCAAGCGAGCAACCAAATCAGGACATAGATTATAGAGACCAATAAAGCGTTGAATCCGCCTATGACTACTACTTGCTTTAGCCCTGGAATTAAAAGCCGAAGACAGCTTCTCAAAATTAACTGTCTGAACTTTACACAGGGCTACAATAAACAGTGACAGAAATTTAATTCTTGCCAAGTTCAATTTTCCTTGGAATTGTTCTTTTAAAATTGAAACTAATTCAGTACTTTTATCTTCTACCTTGGTATTCTTATTCATTACAAAAGACTTAGGAATCCTTTGTAAGATACTGGATATCAAGGTATTTACCAAATTTTATAGCAGTTATTTTACTGATTTTCAGCGAATTAATTTTTTGTCATGTACTAAGAAAATAAGGATGATCGTTTGCGCATCTTTACTATTTTTAAGTCTTCAAAACGGCTAAAATTGAGAAAATGGGGAGTTTGTGCTTCAAACGAGTTGGCTGATTGAGATGAAAGTCAGAAAGTTGAAAGTTGGAAAGCAAAGAGTCAAAAGTTTTGAAGCTAAGACCTGTAAATTTTTTTTAGGAAGGGTTGGTTAGTGGAGTTTTATATAAGAGTATGTGATGAGGAAAAGAATGAGTCGAAAGTCAAAAACCAAGTTGTTGAGGGTGCTGGTAACAATTGCTTGCTTAGCGGTTTCTTCAATCTATTATTTTGTTGACGAGTTTTGGGGATGGGTAATACCTGTAGCAATTATTGCTATTCTTGTCATTTCCGATTACGATTAATGGTTTTTTGAGGTGGCTTATTCGAACCTGTCACACAAAAAAAGCGAGCCCCATAACGAACTCGCTTTAAAACTATTTGAAAGAGAAATTATTTCAAGTTGTGTTTTTCAACAAAATCACCCAAGATACCTTCTAGGTTAGGTGAACCAATTTCCTGTAGATCATAATATACACGAGTGTTTGGTTTTTTGATGTCAATGATACGATTCAAGTCAATAGGAGTCCCAATAACTACTGAGTCACAATCCGTGTTGTTGATTGTAGTTTCAAGGTCTTTCAATTGTTGTGCACTGTATCCCATTGCAGGTAGTAAGGTACCAATGTTTGGATAGATTTCGTAAGTTTCAGCCAATTTACCAACAGCAAATGGGCGAGCATCAACGAGTTCAGCACATCCAAATTTTTGAGCTGCAACAACACCAGCACCAATTTTCATTTCACCGTGTGTCAATGTTGGTCCGTCTTCCACAACAAGAACGCGTTTCCCTTTGATAATTGAAGGATCATCCACCTTAATTGGTGAAGCGCCATCAATCACTTGTGCTTTAGGATTTACTTTCTCGATGCTTTCACGCACTGTTTGAATTCCTTCAGGAGCAGCAGAGTCCATTTTGTTGATTACAATAGCATCTGCAATGCGCATGTTTACTTCGCCAGGGTAGTATGATAACTCATGACCAGGACGATGTGGGTCAGCAACAGTTACAACGAGGTCTGATTTGTAGAATGGGAAGTCATTATTTCCACCATCCCAAAGAATCACATCACATCCATCAGGATCTTTTTCTGCTTCGCGAAGAATAGCTTCATAATCTACACCTGCATAAATCACGTTTCCGCGAACAACATGTGGTTCATACTCTTC
This sequence comes from Bacteroidales bacterium, assembly GCA_963676165.1. Classification (GTDB taxonomy): domain Bacteria; phylum Bacteroidota; class Bacteroidia; order Bacteroidales; family ML635J-15; genus JAQIBY01. The sequence goes on from OY781043.1 coordinate 355,451, forward strand.
CATTTCTTCCACTGTACATTTGTGTTTTTCCAAATCGGAAACATCAGCGAAACGTTGAACTTTTTGTGCATTCAAATCACCATAAGGCATAGGGTGACGGATAGCAACAACTTTCAATCCTTTTTCCATTAAGTACTCAATCACTTTACGTGATGTTTGTGATTTACCACAACCGGTACGTGTTGCAACAACAGCAATCACTGGTTTTTCAGATTTAACCATAGTTTCTTCTGGTCCCAGTAGCATGAAATTAGCACCTGCAGCATTGACGCGAGCGCTCATATTCATAACACGGTTGTATGGTACATCACTATAGGAGAAGACGCAATCCTGTACGTTGTACTCTTGAATTAGTTTTTCTAAATCATCTTCAGCAAAAATTGGGATTCCTTCAGGGTAAAGCTCACCGGCAAGTTCTTTTGGATATTTACGTCCATCAATGTCAGGAATTTGAGCAGCAGTAAAAGCAACAACATTGTATGCTTCGTTACCTCTGAAAAACGTGTTGAAGTTGTGAAAATCTCTTCCAGCAGCTCCAATAATAATTACATTTCTTTTTGCCATAAAAAGTTATTTATTTTGGTTAAACAATAGGTTGCTTGAGTGTCTTTTACAAAATTAAAATTTTTAAGCAATTTTTCCTTATACTCGATTTTAATTTTCCAAATAAATCACCAAAATAATTAACTATAGTGCAAAATGAGAAAAATCATGTGCTGGAAATCAAAATGATACAGCGAAAATATGTTAAGAAAAATATTTAGCTTCCGAATTTTTGCATAAACTTTTCTTTGTCTATAATAAAGCGTTCATGCGTGCCTTCGCCAATTTGTCCCTCTTCGTCTTTTGCAGAAACCCTGAAAACCAGACGATTGCGATCGATCTCTATGAGTTCTGATTCGCAAATGACTTTCATTCCCTTTGGTGTCGCTTTTGTGTGGGAAATATTCACTTTTGTTCCTACTGTGCTGTAGGCGTCTGATAGGTGAGGGGTCACAGATTCCAAACAGGTTTTTTCCATCATGGCAATCATGGCGGGGGTAGCAAAAACTTCCACTAAGCCACTGCCATATTCAGCTGCAGTTTGTGATTGTTCCACAACGAGTTCTGTTTTACCTTGTATTCCTGTGCTAAGTTGAATGTTTTCCATGCTAAAATTTCATTTTTATGTTTTGTTTGACATCAGGGTGAAGACTTAAAGCCACAGGACTAATTGCAGGAATGGCTTTCAATATACGCTTTTGCTTGTCTGTAAGATTTAACATGCTAAAATCAAATTCAATGATGATTTCTGCAACCCGACGAGGATTTTCCGCCATAATTTTTGTCATTTCTGCTTTTGCGCCTTCTAAACTAAAACCCTCGTCTTTAGCTTTAATTCCCATAATGGTAATAATGCAATTTGCTAAAGAAGTTGACATAAGATCAGTTGGAGAAAATGCTTCACCTTTTCCTCGATTGTCAACAGGAGCGTCAGTAATCATTGTGTTTCCTGATCTGACATGTGTATTGTGCGTTCTTAAATCGCCAATGTATTCAATTTTACTTGTTACCATATCTCAAATGTTTTATGTCAAAAAAACAAAAAATCCTGATTAAAGTTGTCAAAAAGAGCAAAAAATCATATGCTTTAATTCTTAATGTTAACAATGGGGCCTAACATATTTGTAAGTATTAGTTTATAGTTGCAGTTGTTTAATCAAAGTAGATCTGTGTTAATATGTAGAAGTTCTATAATCTAATTTTTCAGAAAATTACTTCTATTTTGCCAAGTTTTGTGATTGATAGGTTATGTGAAAAATGTTTATGGATTTTATCGGAAATTTTGTTTAAATATTTAGCATAAATAAAATAAATATAGTTTAAGATTGATATTAGGATTTGAAAAGATGCGCTCGAGAAGCCTTCTTTAAGAAGGCTATGCGCGTTGGGTATGGCAGACCACGAGTCAGGGTTGGACGTGAACCCGTCTGCCGGACGGGCAGGTGCTGAATTGCTCTAATAAAATCAAGAATGGCGCTTTAGTCGTCCACATTCATGACTTTTATAGCATTTCAGCAGAGCGTTCAGGGAGGTTGGTGCTGCCTTGTCTTTTTTGTTCCTTTTTTTGACTTAAAAACACCCCAAATACACATAAGTTTTTATCCCGAAAGCTCAAAAAATAACATGCACTATTCGGGAAAGAAAAAAAGGAAGAGAAAGTTTATTTCAGAATTAATTCGTTACAAAAATCAATTGGTCTTACTTTAAGAAGAGCGAGAACTGATCTTTAAGAAACTTTTAACAAAACAAAAATGAAAAATCATCGAAAAAATACGCCCTTTACTTGCTTGATTAATATAGATTATCTAACTTTATCGAAACTAAGTCGTTAACCCAAAAATACAATTTATGAAAGCACATTTTGCTCCTTTCTTGGTGTTTGTATTGCTTGCAAGCAGCTTGTTTGCACAGAATGATTGCACAACACCAGATGTTATTTCAAGCCTCCCTTATATTGCGGAGGGATTATCAACTACCGGAACTCTCGATGATTATGGTCCTGATGATGCATGTCTTAGTGTGTCAATGGAAAATGAAGATTATGTCTTTTCCTACACGCCTGCAAGTGCACAAGTGGTCAATATTGCATTGTCAGAAACGGAAATTATTACCGATGCACCAGTGTTAATAGGTGCAACCATCGGATTGTTTGTGATGGATGGTATTCCAACTGATCCTGCAACTTCATGTGTTGTAGTTCAAGATGGGGAAACTGCAAACCCTGAAATCCTGAATCTTTCTCTTGATGCTGGAACAACCTATTACATCATCGTGTCTTCCTCTGATATCGATTATATTATTGAGACCTATGCATCCAATGTGAACTTCTCAATTTCCGTTAACGAAGTATATGCTGATGATGCTGGGATTACCATGGTTCAACCTATTACATCCGATTGTCAGTTGAGTACGGTTTCTGTAACTTGTACCATAGAAAATTTTGGTATCAATGAAATTACAAGTCTTGATCTTACTTACTCTGTGGATGGAACTCCGCACACCGAAACCTTTACGGGTAGCATTCTATACGGAAATACTGCTGAATTTACGTTCTCAACACTTGCCGATGTAAGTGTTGAAGGCAATCATGACATTGTAGTAAGTACCAATTTGCCTGGTGATATGGACGTTTCCAACGATAGTTATACAACAACAGTGACAAATTTGCCATTGATTTCAACTATCCCATACATGGAGAGCTTTGAAACTGATGATCATTATTGGACTGGCTCAGAAAGTGGTTCTTGGACACATGCAGTGCCTAATGATACCAATGTGATTAATACGCCTATAGATGGAACTCAGGTTTTAGGAACAAATCCTGATGGAAATGCAAACACAAACGAAACATCAAATGTTACATCGCCTTGCTTCGACTTTAGCAGCAGCAATGGTGTGGAGGTAAGCTTTGCGCTATGGCATGAGTTGGGGATGATTGGCGCATCATTGTCGCTACAATATAGTGTTGATGGAGGTTCGACATGGATACTTGTTGACGATTCCTATGCTGGAAGTAGTGAAGGTTGGATGGATATGGCTTACGAACTTCCTGAATTGGCTGGAGAAGCTTCATGCCGTTTTCGCTTTGCCTTTGCAAGTGGATTTTTAACGATAGAAGGCGTAGCTATTGATATGTTTGCCATTGAAGAATTGCCTGTCGTTGAATTGTCTGTAGATGAGATATTGTCTCCAGTAAGCTCTTGCTTGCTTGGTGCCTCTGAAACTGTTGAAATTGCGATTGCAAATAATGGAGTTGTCGATCAATCAGGATTTAGCTTGTCTTACTCTGTTGATGGGGGAATGAATTGGGAGACAGAAACTTATGCTGATGTTTTGGCTGTTGGAGAAGAAACAGTTTATGGTTTTACTGCTCCTGCCGATCTTTCTAGCATTGGGTCGTATGAATTGATTTGCGCAATTTTTATGGCTGGTGATGAAGATGCTGACAATGATACTATATCGGTTGTGGTGAATCATGGCGATATCCTATCAGATTTCCCTTATGCTGAAAGTTTTGAGTCTGGCGATGCCGGATGGACTGCTGGTGGCGAAAACTCAAGTTTAGAACTTGCAACTCCTGCAGCTTCACTTATTAATGCAGCTTCTGACGGAAGTATGGCTTGGGTGACCAATGCATCTGGTTATCATAACAACTCAGAATACTCATATCTTGTGAGTCCTTGCTTTGACTTTTCTGTTTTAAACAATCCAACGCTTGATGTGGATTTGTTTTATAATGTACAAAATTTCACTGCTGGAATGGTGTTGGAATACAGTTTAGATAATGGAATGTCTTGGGATACAGTTCAAGCATCAGCGGCTTCTGTCAATTGGTATGGTGGTGATCTTATTGCTGGAACGAGCTGGTCTGGCAATTCTGAATCATGGGTAAGTGTACACAACAACATGCCTGAGTTAGCAGGTGAATCAAATGTTCAATTGCGTTTTGTTTTTGATGCTGGAGATTTCAGTATGGGAGATTATGAGGGTATAGCTATTGATCATATTCGTTTGATGGATTGTACAGATGTGCCTGTTGCAGATTTTGATTTTGCCATGAACTCCGAATCAGAAGTTGCGTTTACTAACCTCTCTACAAATACAGACAGTGTAGAGTGGAATTTTGGTGATAACGATTTCTTTCCAAGCACATCAAATGAAACAAATCCTGTTTTTACTTATGCTGCCGAAGGGTCTTACACTGTAACTTTAACAGTGTTTAATGCCTGTGGTATTGATGTTGCAAGTGAAACGATTGATATTGTCTTTACTGGTATTAATGCCATGCATGCTGAGTCTGTGGATTTATATCCAAATCCTGCCAAAGATGTGTTGACAATTCATGCCAATGAGCTAAATGGACTGAAAGTTTTCTCTCTGGATGGTCGTTTATTGTTAGAAGCCAATACAGAAAATGATACTTACAAATTGAATATCGAGAATTTAGATTCTGGAATGTATTTACTTATAATAGATCAAAACGATGTTCAGATATTACGAAGGTTTGTGAAAGAGTAAAAAGAGAAATAATTGATTTTTTGAAAATGGCTTTGAGTTAATCATGGCCATTTTTTTTGAAATTTATTGAGGAATAGGTGAAATTTATAAAGATGGATTTAGTGTAATTTAACAATCAGAATATCAGGTGTAAAGCCGCTATAATTATTATGGACTAAAGGTGTTTGTAGAGCAGATGTATAGGTAATATTTCAACTTATCCACTATTACATGTTAATAATTTCACTACATTTGGCTTTTAGATGTGGTAGCTTTAATCAGAACTGTCTTTGGGGATGTACTGATTTGTTATTTCTAGTTAATTTTTTTGCCACAGAAAATGTTTATGTGGAATGGAATAATTGGCTATATGTGGAAGCTAATTATTCCTAGGGATATAAATTTATGCTTATGAAAAAGGGGATAGTATTATTTATTGGGCAAATTGCATTTTTTGTCCTTTTTGTTCTTTCTGTTCATGTTTCAATTGGACAGGATTTTTCTTTTCCAAATAATGATGGGAGAACCAAGGCAGATGAAAATAGAATTGCTTTTAAAATTTTAGGAGTGAGTTCTCAGTCACATGCGAATGAAATAGAGGCAAAAATCCAAAGTTTGACAGGTATCGTTGAGGTGAAAATTGAATATCTCTACAAGTGTAGAATTGTTGTGGATAGTAAGGTTTCTGCTAAAAGTGTAAGAACTATTCTGTTGGCAGAAAATGTGGATTTTTATTTCCCTTCAATTGATGTTTTAGATGAAAGTTTGTATAATAATTTAGAGACTTACCGAGATGTTATGGTTCCAAGTGATTTTCCTGAGGAACCAGAAAGAGCCAATATAGAGGAAATAAAAATTTATGAACAAGCTGTTCATGAATGGGGAAAGCAAAATCCTAAGAAATATGCAATTCTCGTGGAATTGGGATACATCAAAAATTAATCACCATCGAAATTACGTAATTATGAAAAAATATATAATAGCTATTGTTGCTTTTAGTCTTGTTATTTTTAATTCGGTTACTGTAAAATCGGAATTGTTGCCTAAAGAAACGAATAGTCCGGTTTTAGCTCCTGCTCCACCTCCAGGACCATCTAATGATGATCCATGTGATGCAATTTCATTAACGGTCGGGGCAACTTGTACGTTTTCTACATATGATAATTCTGGAGCCTCAGATTCTGGTGTTGCAAGTCCTGGTTGTGCAAGTTATAGTACCTCTGGTGGTGACGTATGGTTTAGTGTTACTGTTCCTGCAAGTGGTGAGGTTGTTATTGATACTGATACAGGTGATATTACTGATGGTGGTATGGCTGCATATTCTGGAAGTAACTGTAGTAGTTTGACTTTAATAGAGTGTGATGATGATGATAGCGCAAATGGTTTAATGCCTTCATTAACAATTACTGGTCAAACTCCAGGTTCAACAATTTGGATTCGTTTCTGGGAGTATGGTGGGGACGTATCTGGGGAATTTGATATTTGTGTTAAAGATATACCAACATCCCCTGCAAATGATGATTGTTCTGGTGCAATTGCATTGACTGTTAATTCTGATTTTAGTTGCGGTACTGTTACTTCTGGGACGGTTGAAGCTGCAACTGCGTCTGCTGACGCAAATGGTTGTAGTGGGACTGCTGATGATGATGTTTGGTATTCATTTGTTGCTACTTCTACTTCGCACAGGGTAAGTCTTGAAAATATTGCTGGTTCTGCAACGGATATGTACCATTCCATTTATAGTGGTTCATGTGGTGCTTTGACAGAATTAAATTGTAATGATGGCAATAGTACAGATATCACAGGTCTGACCATTGGTAATACATATTATGTTCGTGTATATACTTATACAAGTACTGCAGGTCAAACTTCAACCTTTGATGTGTGTGTTGGTACACCACCACCACCACCTGCGAATGATGAGTGTGTTAATGCAATAAGTTTAACAATAAACCCTGATTATAACTGTGGTACAACAACGGCAGGGACAGTAGTTGGAGCTACAGCTTCTGCAGAGGCAAATGCTTGTAGTGGAACCGCAGATGATGATGTGTGGTTTTCTTTTGTTGCAACAAATGTGTCTCATACAATTGACCTTTTAAATGTGGCTGGTTCCACAACAGACATGTATCATTCTGTTTATGAGGGTTCTTGTGGTGCGTTAATAAATGTGAGTTGTTCTGATGCTGATCAAAGTTATGTGACTGGCTTAACACCAGGTAATACATATTATGTTCGCATTTATACATATACTTCGACAGCCTTTCAGACTTCAACCTTTGATGTATGTGTTGGTACACCACCACCACCACCCGCAAATGATGAGTGTGTTAATGCAATCTCTTTAAATGTTAATAATAACTCAAACTGTGCACAAACAACGGCAGGGACAATTGCAGAAGCGACACCTTCAGCTATAGCCAATCCGTGTACAGGTACTGCAGACGATGATGTTTGGTATTCATTTGTTGCTACTAGTCCTTACCATCAAATTGAATTGTTAAATGTGTCTGGGACAACGACAGATTTAGTTCATGCTCTGTACGAAGGGTCTTGTGGTTCTCTTAGTTTAATCAATTGTAGTGATCCTGATGTAAGTGCAGTAAATGGGTTAACAGTTGGAAATACATATTTTATCCGTATTTTTTCAAGCACTTCTACTTTACCTCAAACAACAACTTTTGATGTATGTGTGAATATACCTCCTGTACCTCCTGCTAATGATGAATGTGATGATGCGATTTCTTTGACTGTAAATCCAGACCTTAACTGTGGAACAGTTACATCGGGAACTGTTGAGGATGCTTTAGCCTCTTCTGAAACAAATCCTTGTGGAGGAACAGCAGACGATGATGTTTGGTACTCCTTTGTAGCAACTAGTTATGAACATCAGGTTGATATATTAAATGCAGCTGGTTCAACTACTGATATGTACCATGCTGTTTATGAGGGGGTTTGTGGTTCATTAGTAAACTTATCCTGTTCAGATGTTAATCAAAGTACGGTGACTGGCTTAACACCTGGAAATACATATTACGTAAGAGTTTATACATGGACAAGTACAACAGGTCAAACTTCAACATTTGATATTTGTATTGGAACACCTCCTCCTTCAAATGATTTGCCTTGTGATGCTATATCTTTATTTGTTGAACCTACGTGTAATTATCAAACATATTATACTGATTATGCAACAGACTCTGGAGAACCAGACCCGGGTTGTGCCAATTACCAAGGTGGTGATGTGTGGTTTACAGTAACAGTTCCTCCTTCAGGAAACTTGACTGTGAATACGAATGATATTGACTTTACAGATTCTGGAATGGCCATTTATTCTGGAACTGATTGCAATAATCTTACATTAATTGAATGTGATGATGATGATAGTCCAAATGGTTCAATGTCAATGATTTCACTTACAGGTCAAACACCAGGTGATCAGTTGTGGATTAGAATTTGGGAATATGGAAACAACGATTCTGGTCAATTCGATATATGTGTTTCAAATCCGGATGCATACATTGCAGGGTGTAATGGTACATTCACTGATACTGGAGGAACTGGTGCTGACTATGCTACCAATGAGGATTATGTTGTGACCTATTGTCCAGATATGGCAGGTTACCGTATTGAAATGGATTTCACAAGCTTTGATGTTGAAGATGGTTATGATTACTTGGAAGTATATGATGGTAACTCAACCTCTGCACCATTAGTTGCAGCTTTTGATAATGGGTATCCATTGAGTGGAATAGTCATGTCAACAACGACAAACTCAAGTGGTTGTTTGACATTTGTATTCCATTCTGATGGTTCTGGTTCTCATGCTGGCTGGGAAGCAGATATAAATTGTGCTCCTCCATGTCAGGATATTTTTATTGATCTAATTTCTACAAACCCATCTGTTACCATGGATGGTGGATGGGCATACATTGATTTATGTCAAGGTGGTACTGCTGACTTTTCAGTGCAAGGTGATTATCCAATTAATAATACGTATTATACTCAGTCAGATGCTACATCTTCATTTAGCTGGAGTTTTGGTGATGGACAAACTGGAAATGGACAAACTCCATCACATACCTATACTGATGCTGGTGGTTATGATGTTAACCTTACTATCTCTGATGTGAATGGTTGTACAAATCTTGATAACCTTAATGTAAGAGTTAGAGTTTCACCAACACCAGACTTTTCAGGAACAGTAGCTGCTCCTGATCCTGTATGTGAAACAGAATTAGTTACATTGACTGGTACCGCAACACAACCCACAACAGAAGTTGCGACAGGTGGTAGTGTGGCAGGGACAACCTTCCTTCCTGATGGATCAGGAGTGACATACTCATCAGGATTGTTCTTTGATATCTTTAATCCTGGTCAAACAGTTACTTCTGTAAATGATATCGTTGATATTTGTGGACTTATTGAACACTCTTATATGGGAGACTTATCCATGGAGCTTGAATGTCCAAATGGACAAACAATGACAATATTTAACCAAGGTGGTAGTGGTACTATCCTTGGTGAACCTGTTGCAACTGATTTGCCAGTTGATGGAAACACTTCTGATTTAACACCGGGTATAGGATACAGTTATTGTTGGTCTCCAACGTCAACGAATGGTTACATTGATGATTCTGGAAATTGGACAAACTTGTCTTCCTATACAGACCCTATTGGAAATGTAACTTCTACTACGATTAATCAGTTAACTCCTGGTACTTATGAAGCAGAAGGCGCATGGACGAATCTTGTTGGGTGTCCTTTAAATGGAACTTGGACAATTTATGTGACAGACCATTTATCTGCAGATAATGGTTATATTTTTGAATGGGGTATAAATTTTGATCCTTCATTGTATCCCGCTCTATGGAGTTTTACACCAACAATTGTTTCTGAATCATGGTCAGGTCCAAATATGGCAAGTACTTCTAATCCTGGTTCTGCTAATCCAGCAACAGCTGGTACTGCAGATTATGTATATTCAATAACAGATGATATGGGATGTACATATGATACAACTATTACAGTTACTGTTAATCCTGGAGTTCCCCCAACATTCAATGCTGTTGGGCCGTATTGTGAAGGCGACGCTATCCCTGCCTTACCAACAACATCGACAAACGGAATAACTGGTAGTTGGTCGCCTGCTATTGACAATGTAAATACAACGACTTATACTTTTACACCTGATGCAGGTCAATGTGCAACAACAACAACACTTGAAATTACTATTAATGTATGTTGCCCTGTTATTACATGCCCTCCAGACATTAATCTTTCAACATGTAATGACGCACTTCCAACAGGTGCATCAACCCTTGCTGAATTTACTGCTCTAGGTGGTACTTACACTAATGCAACTTCTGTATCGTATTCTGATGCAACTGTAAATGGATGTTCTACTGTGACCACAAGAACATATTCTGTTTCAAATGCAACTTGTACAGTTGATTGTGATCAGATTATTACTCGGGTTGTGGATGTTGTTGATCCCGTCCTTACCGGATCACCAACAACAGTAACCGTAGAAGGTTGCGATGTAGGCTCAGCGACAGTTCCAGCCGCGGAAACAACCGTAGCAGGATTGGAAGGACTTGCAGGAATCACTTCCATTGATGATAACTGTACAACTGACGGTAATTTAACTGTATCTCATAGTGATGCAACATCCGGCACATGTCCATTGGTAATTACAAGAACTTACGAAGTCGAAGACGAATGTGGAAACATCCTTGCTTTCAATCATATTATTAATGTTGACGATACGACAGATCCCGTCTTAACCGGCTCACCAACAACAGTAACCGTAGAAGGTTGCGATGCAGGCTCAGCAAGTGTTCCAGCAGCGGAAACAACCGTAGCAGGATTGGAAGGACTTGTCGGAATCACTTCTATCGATGATAACTGTACAACGGATGGTAATTTATCAGTATCTCATAGTGATGCAACTGCAGGTACTTGTCCATTGGTAATTACAAGAACTTACGAAGTCGAAGACGAATGTGGAAACATACTTGCTTTCAACCATATTATTAATGTTGACGACACGACAGATCCAGTCCTAACAGGCTCACCAACAACCGTAATCGTAGAAGGTTGCGATGCAGGTTCAGCAAGTGTTCCAGCAGCGGAAACAACCGTAGCAGGCTTGGAAGGACTTGCAGGAATCACTTCCATTGATGATAACTGTACAACTGACGGTAATTTAACTGTATCTCATAGTGATGCAACATCCGGCACATGTCCATTGGTAATTACAAGAACTTACGAAGTCGAAGACGAATGTGGAAACATCCTTGCTTTCAACCATATTATTAATGTTGATGATACGACAGATCCCGTCTTAACCGGCTCACCAACAACAGTAACCGTAGAAGGTTGCGATGCAGGCTCAACAAGTGTTCCAGCAGCGGAAACAACCGTAGCAGGATTGGAAGGACTTGCAGGAATCACTTCCATTGATGATAACTGTACAACTGACGGTAATTTAACTGTATCTCATAGTGATGCAACATCCGGCACATGTCCATTGGTAATTACAAGAACTTACGAAGTCGAAGACGAATGTGGAAACATCCTTGCTTTCAATCATATTATTAATGTTGACGATACGACAGATCCCGTCTTAACCGGCTCACCAACAACAGTAACCGTAGAAGGTTGCGATGCAGGCTCAGCAAGTGTTCCAGCAGCGGAAACAACCGTAGCAGGATTGGAAGGACTTGTCGGAATCACTTCTATCGATGATAACTGTACAACGGATGGTAATTTATCAGTATCTCATAGTGATGCAACTGCAGGTACTTGTCCATTGGTAATTACAAGAACTTACGAAGTCGAAGACGAATGTGGAAACATACTTGCTTTCAACCATATTATTAATGTTGACGATACGACCGATCCCGTAATCTCTGCAGCGATTGCTGACCAACCAGCTAGTCAGATGGGAAGTTGTGTTTATGAAATTCCAGATATAACAGGTTTAGTTTTTGCTACAGATAATTGTACAGCGGTAGCATCCTTAATTGTAACTCAATCACCTGTTGCAGGAACTGTTATTGCTGCAAATACTGTTGTGACTATTACTGTTGCTGATGAGTGTGGAAATACAACGACAACGACTGTAAATATATTAGTTCCTGCAAGTGTAACAGCCAGCACAACCGCACAGGTCGATCAAAACTGTTCAACTCCGGGATCAGCAACAGTCGAAGGCGCAGATGGAACTGCACCATATACCTACGCATGGCCGGGAACAGCAGGCAGTGTTGTAGGTAATACAGCAAGTTCACTTGTTGTAGGCAGCTATGATGTTACTGTTGAAGATTCTAATGGATGTACCGTAATCGAAACCGTCACCATCATTGATGTAGGAGCAATCTCAGCAAGTTCATCACTGAATGCCAATCCATTATGTAATGGAGATACCAATGGCGCGATTGATGTAACCATCGCTTCAGGCACATCAGACTTTACGATTGATTGGGGCTTGAGTAGTGCAACTACCTCATTGAATAACTATACAATCAACGGCTTAGGCGCCGGAACCTATGATATTACAGTCACCGATGTGAATGGATGTCAAGATGTGACAAGCACCACACTGACAGAAAATGCAGTAGTAACCGCTAGTGCAAGCTTGGATGCAAACGTAACTTGTAATGGCGGCGCCGATGGCGAAGCGACAGTTATCCCAGGTGGCGGCGATGGAACTTACACTTACTTATGGAGTAATGGAGCAACTACCGCAAGTATCACAGGTCTGACAGCTGGTACTTACGATGTTACTGTTTATGATGGCAACTTATGTGAAGTTTACTCAAGTGTAACAATAAGTGAAAATCCAGCAGTGACAGCATCTGCAATTTTGGATGCAAACGTAACTTGTAATGGTGGAGCCGATGGCGAAGCGACAGTCACCCCAGGTGGTGGCGATGGCAGCTACACTTACTTATGGAGTAATGGCGCAACCACTGCAACAATCATAGGCTTGACAGCCGGCACTTACGATGTTACTGTGTATGATGGCAACCTCTGTGAAGCTTACTCAAGCGTAACAATAAGTGAAAATCCAGCTGTAACAGCAAGTACAAGCTTGGATGCAAACGTAACCTGTAATGCTGGCGCTGATGGTGAAGCAACTGTTATCCCAGGTGGTGGTGATGGAACTTACACTTACTTATGGAGTAATGGAGCAATCACAGCTACAATTACAGGCTTGACAGCCGGCACTTACGATGTTACAGTTTATGATGGCAACTTATGTGAAGCTTATTCAAGCGTAACCATTAGTGAACCATTGGCCTTAACAGTCAGCACAACCGCACAGGTCAATCAAAACTGTTCAACACCAGGATCAGCAACAGTCGAAGGCGCAGATGGAACCTCACCATATACCTACGCATGGCCGGGAACAGCAGGCAGTGTTGTAGGTAATACAGCAAGTTCACTTGTTGTAGGCAGCTATGATGTTACTGTTGAAGATTCTAATGGATGTACCGTAATCGAAACCGTCACCATCATTGATGTAGGAGCAATCTCAGCAAGTTCATCACTGAATGCCAATCCATTATGTAATGGAGATACCAATGGCGCGATTGATGTAACCATCGCTTCAGGCACATCAGACTTTACGATTGATTGGGGCTTGAGTAGTGCAACTACCTCATTGAATAACTATACAATCAACGGCTTAGGCGCCGGAACCTATGATATTACAGTCACCGATGTGAATGGATGTCAAGATGTGACAAGCACGACACTGACAGAAAATGCAGTGGTAACCGCTAGTACAAGCTTGGATGCAAATGTCACCTGTAACGGTGGAGCCGATGGCGAAGCCACTGTTATCCCAGGTGGTGGTGATGGTAGCTACACTTACTTATGGAGTAATGGCGCAACTACCGCAAGCATCACAGGTCTGACCACAAGCACTTACGATGTTACAGTTTATGACGGTAACCTCTGTGAAGCTTACTCAAGCGTAACAATAAGTGAAAATCCAGCAGTTACAGCAAGTACAAGCTTGGATGCAAACGTAACTTGTAATGCTGGAGCCGATGGCGAAGCAACAGTCACCCCAGGTGGTGGCGATGGAACTTACACTTACTTGTGGAGTAATGGCGCAACCACAGCTACAATAACAGGTCTGACTGCAGGCACATACGATGTTACAGTTTATGATGGCAACTTATGTGAAGCTTATTCAAGCGTAACCATTAGTGAACCATTGGCCTTAACAGCCAGCACAACCACACAGGTCAATCAAAACTGTTCAACTCCAGGATCAGCAACAGTGGAAGGTGCAGATGGAACTGCACCATATACCTACGCATGGCCTGGAACAGCAGGTGGCGTTGTAGGTAATAGTGCAAGTTCACTCGTTGTAGGCAGCTATGATGTGACTGTAACCGACGATCATGGATGTCAGATAATCGAAACCGTCACCATCATTGATGTAGGAGCAATCTCAGCAAGTTCATCACTGAATGCCAATCCATTATGTAATGGAGATACCAATGGCGCGATTGATGTAACCATCGCTTCAGGCACACCAGACTTTACGATTGATTGGGGCTTGAGTAGTGTAACTACCTCATTGAATAACTATACAATCAATGGCTTAGGAGCCGGAACCTATGATATTACAGTCACCGATGTAAACGGATGTCAAGATGTGACAACGACTACACTCATTGAACCTGCGACATTAGTTATCAGCGAAGTATTAGCAAGTCATGTTGATGTTGACTGTAACGGGAATGCCAACGGCGAACTCGAAGTCACAGCCACCGATGGTACTGCACCATATAGTTACACACTAGATGGCGGCGTATCACAAGTGAGTGGATTGTTTACTGGTCTTACTGCAGGCACTTACACATTGGAAGTTACCGATGCCCATGGTTGCACCGATAATATGACAATCGACATCATCGAACCAGCCTCACTCGTTATCAGCGAAGTATTAGCAAGTCATGTTGATGTTGACTGTAACGGGAATGCCAACGGCGAACTCGAAGTCACAGCCACCGATGGTACTGCACCATATAGTTACACACTAGATGGCGGCGTATCACAAGTGAGTGGATTGTTTACTGGTCTTACTGCAGGCACTTACACATTGGAAGTTACCGATGCCCATGGTTGCACCGATAATATGACAATCGACATCATCGAACCAGCCTCACTCGTTATCAGCGAAGTATTAGCAAGTCATGTTGATGTTGACTGTAACGGGAATGCCAACGGCGAACTCGAAGTCACAGCCACCGATGGTACTGCACCATATAGTTACACACTAGATGGCGGCGTATCACAAGTGAGTGGATTGTTTACTGGTCTTACTGCAGGCACTTACACATTGGAAGTTACCGATGCCCATAGTTGCACCGATAATATGACAATCGACATCATCGAACCTGCGACATTAGTTATCAGCGAAGTATTAGCAAGTCATGTTGATGTTGACTGTAACGGGAATGCAAATGGCGAACTCGAAGTCACAGCCACCGATGGTACTGCACCATATAGTTACACACTAGATGGTGGTGTATCACAAGTGAGTGGATTGTTTACTGGTCTTACTGCAGGCACTTACACATTGGAAGTTACCGATGCCCATGGTTGCACCGATAATATGACAATCGACATCATCGAACCAGCCTCACTCGTTATCAGCGAAGTATTAGCAAGTCATGTTGATGTTGACTGTAACGGGAATGCAAATGGCGAACTCGAAGTCACAGCCACCGATGGTACTGCACCATATAGTTACACACTAGATGGCGGCGTATCACAAGTGAGTGGATTGTTTACTGGTCTTACTGCAGGCACTTACACATTGGAAGTTACCGATGCCCATAGTTGCACCGATAATATGACAATCGACATCATCGAACCAGCCTCACTCGTTATCAGCGAAGTATTAGCAAGTCATGTTGATGTTGACTGTAACGGGAATGCAAATGGCGAACTCGAAGTCACAGCCACCGATGGTACTGCACCATATAGTTACACACTAGATGGCGGTGTATCACAAGTGAGTGGATTGTTTACTGGTCTTACTGCAGGCACTTACACATTGGAAGTTACCGATGCCCATGGTTGTACCGATAATATGACAATAGATATTATTGAACCAACGGCATTAACCGCAAGTACAACTGCCCAAGTCGATCAAAACTGTTCAACTCCAGGATCAGCAACAGTGGAAGGCGCAGATGGAACCTCACCATATACCTACGCATGGCCGGGAACAGCAAGCAGTGTTGTAGGTAATACAGCAAGTTCACTTGTTGTAGGCAGCTATGATGTTACTGTTGAAGATTCTAATGGATGTACCGTAATCGAAACCGTCACCATCATTGATGTAGGAACAATCTCAGCAAGTTCTGTATTAAATGCCAATCCATTATGTAATGGAGACACCAATGGAGCGATAGATGTCACTGTTGCTTCAGGTACCCCAGACTTTACGATTGATTGGGGTTTAAGTAGTGCAACTACCTCATTGAATAACTATACAATCAACAGCTTAGGCGCCGGAACCTATGATATTACAGTAACCGATGTGAATGGATGTCAAGATGTGACAAGCACCACACTGACAGAAAATGCAGTAGTAACCGCTAGTACAAGCTTGGATGCAAATGTCACCTGTAACGGTGGAACCGATGGCGAAGCAACCGTTATCCCAGGAGGCGGCGATGGCAGCTACACTTACTTATGGAGTAATGGAGCAACTACAGCAAACATCACAGGCCTGACAGCCGGTACTTACGATGTTACAGTTTATGACGGTAACCTCTGCGAAGCTTACTCAAGTGTAACCATCTCAGAAAATCCAGCAGTTACTGCATCTACAACCTTGGATGCAGATGCAACCTGTAATGGAGATGCTGATGGCGAAGCCACAGTAATCCCAGGAGGCGGCGATGGCAGCTACACTTACTTATGGAGTAATGGCGCAACGACTGCAAGTATCACAGGTCTTACAGCTGGTACTTACGATGTTACCGTTTATGATGGCAACTTATGTGAAGCTTACTCAAGTGTAACTATCTCAGAAAATCCAGCAGTTACTGCAAGTACCACCTTAGATACAAACGTAACTTGTAACGGTGGAGCTGATGGCGAAGCGACAGTCACCCCAGGTGGTGGCGATGGCAGCTACACTTACTTATGGAGTAATGGAGCAACCACAGCTACAATCACAGGTCTGACAGCCGGTACATACGATGTGACTGTGTATGACGGTAACCTCTGTGAAGCTTATTCAAGTGTAACCATCTCAGAAAACCCAGCAGTTACAGCAAGTACAAGCTTGGATGCAAACGTAACCTGTAATGCAGGTGCTGATGGTGAAGCAACCGTTATCCCAGGAGGCGGCGATGGAAGTTATACTTACTTATGGAGTAATGGCGCAACTACCGCAACAATCACAGGTCTTACAGCCGGCACTTATGATGTCACCGTGTATGATGGTAACCTCTGCGAAGCCTATTCAAGCGTAACAATAAGTGAAAATCCAGCAGTTACTGCATCTACAACCTTGGATGCAGATGCAACCTGTAATGGAGATGCTGATGGTGAAGCCACAGTTATCCCAGGCGGCGGCGATGGCAGCTACACTTACTTATGGAGTAATGGCGCAACTACCGCAAGTATCACAGGTCTGACAGCCGGTACTTACGATGTCACCGTTTATGACGGTAACCTCTGTGAAGCATACTCAAGCGTAACCATCTCAGAAAATCCAGCTGTAACCGCAAGTACAAGCTTGGATGCAGATGCAACCTGTAATGGAGATGCTGATGGAGAAGCGACAGTCACCCCAGGTGGTGGCGATGGCAGCTACACTTACTTATGGAGTAATGGCGCAACTACCGCAACAATCACCGGATTGACAGCCGGCACTTACGATGTCACCGTTTATGACGGTAACTTATGTGAAGCTTACTCAAGCGTTACCATTAGTGAACCATTGGCCTTAACAGCCAGCACAACCGCACAGGTCAATCAAAACTGTTCAACTCCAGGATCAGCAACAGTGGAAGGCGCAGATGGAACCTCACCATATACCTACGCATGGCCGGGAACAGCCGGTGGCGTTGTAGGTAATACAGCAAGTTCACTCGTTGTAGGCAGTTATGATGTGACTGTAACCGACGATCATGGATGTCAGGTAATTGAAACTGTAACCATTATTGATGTAGGGGCAATCTCCGCAAGTTCATCCCTCAATGCCAATCCATTATGTAATGGCGACACCAATGGAGCAATCGATGTCACCGTTGCCTCAGGTACCCCAGACTTTACGATTGATTGGGGTTTGAGTAGTGCAACTACCTCATTGAATAACTATACAATCAACGGCTTAGGTGCTGGAACCTATGATATTACAGTCACCGATGTGAATGGCTGTCAAGATGTGACAAGCACGACACTGACAGAAAATGCAGTGGTAACCGCAAGTACAAGCTTGGATGCAAATGTCACCTGTAACGGTGGAGCTGATGGCGAAGCCACAGTTATCCCAGGTGGTGGAGATGGAACTTACACTTACTTATGGAGTAATGGCGCAACTACCGCAAGTATCACAGGTCTTACAGCTGGTACTTACGATGTTACTGTTTATGATGGCAACTTATGTGAAGTTTACTCAAGCGTAACAATAAGTGAAAATCCAGCAGTTACTGCAAGTACCACCTTAGATACAAACGTAACTTGTAATGGTGGAGCCGATGGCGAAGCGACAGTCACCCCAGGTGGTGGCGATGGCAGCTACACTTACTTATGGAGTAATGGCGCAACTACCGCAACAATCACCGGATTGACAGCCGGCACTTACGATGTCACTGTTTATGATGGCAACCTCTGTGAAGCTTACTCAAGCGTAACCATCTCAGAAAACCCAGCAGTTACCGCATCTACCACTTTGGATGCAGATGTAACCTGCAACGGTGGTGCTGATGGCGAAGCAACAGTCACCCCAGGTGGTGGCGATGGAACTTACACTTACTTATGGAGTAATGGAATAACCACCGCAACAATCACAGGCCTGACCGCCGGTACTTACGATGTTACTGTGTATGACGGTAACCTCTGTGAAGCTTATTCAAGCGTAACCATCTCAGAAAACCCAGCAGTGACCGCATCTACCACTTTGGATGCAAACGTAACCTGTAACGGAGATGCTGATGGCGAAGCCACAGTTATCCCAGGCGGTGGCGATGGCAGCTATACTTACTTATGGAGTAATGGCGCAACCACCGCAACAATCACAGGCTTGACAGCCGGTACTTACGATGTCACCGTGTATGACGGTAACCTTTGTGAAGCTTATTCAAGCGTAACCATCTCAGAAAACCCAGCAGTAACCGTATCTACCACTTTGGATGCAAACGTAACCTGTAATGCTGGCGCTGATGGCGAAGCCACAGTCACCCCAGGTGGTGGCGATGGAGCTTACACTTACTTATGGAGTAATGGCGCAACCACTGCAACAATCATAGGCTTGACAGCCGGCACTTACGATGTTACTGTTTATGACGGTAACCTCTGTGAAGCATACTCAAGCGTAACCATCTCAGAAAATCCAGCTGTAACCGCAAGTACAAGCTTGGATGCAGATGCAACCTGTAATGGAGATGCTGATGGAGAAGCGGCAGTCACCCCAGGTGGTGGAGATGGAACTTACACTTACTTATGGAGTAATGGAGCAACCACTGCAACAATCACAGGCCTAACCGCTGGCACTTACGATGTCACTGTTTATGATGGCAACCTCTGTGAAGCTTATTCAAGCGTAACCATCTCAGAAAACCCAGCAGTTACCGCAAGTACAACATTGGATGCAGACGTCACATGTAATGGCGGCGCTGATGGTGAAGCCACAGTCATCTCAGGCGGCGGCGATGGCAGCTACACTTACTTATGGAGTAATGGCGCAACCACCGCAAACATCACGGGCCTGACAGCAGGAACCTACGATGTCACTGTTTATGACGGCAACCTCTGTGAAGCTTACTCAAGCGTAACCATAAGTGAAAATCCAGCTGTAACAGCAAGTACAAGCTTGGATGCAAATGCAACCTGTAATGGAGATGCTGATGGTGAAGCCACAGTTATCCCAGGTGGTGGAGACGGAACTTACACTTACTTATGGAGTAATGGAGCAATCACAGCAACAATCACAGGCTTGACAGCCGGCACTTACGATGTCACTGTTTATGACGGTAACTTATGTGAAGCTTACTCAAGCGTAACAATAAATGAAAACCCAGCAGTGACAGCATCTGCAATTTTGGATGCTGATGTTACCTGTAACGGCGGTGCAGATGGAAGCGCAACTGTTATCCCAGGCGGCGGTGATGGCAGCTACACTTACTTATGGAGTAATGGAGCAACCACCGCAAACATCACAGGCCTGACAGCCGGTACTTACGATGTCACCGTTTATGACGGCAATTTATGTGAAGCATATAGCAGTGTGACAATTAGTGAATATCCTGTTGTTACAGTTTCAATTCCAACAAGTATAGATGTAACTTGTAATGGAGATTGTGATGGTAGTGCTACTGCATTAGGAAATGGTGGCGATGGAACATATATTTATGATTGGAGTAATGGACAAACAACTGCTTCAATATCCGGTTTATGCGCTGGAACATATTCAGTTACTGTTTATGATGGTAATTCTTGTTCTGCTGAAACATCTGTGACAATCAATGAAAATCCAACCGTAACAGCTTCAATAAGTGCATTTAATGATGCAACGATTAATGGTGTTTGTGATGGAGATGCGACCGTTCTTGCTGGTGGTGGAGATGGAACATACACTTATTTATGGAGTGATGCTCAAACAAATGCGACAGCAACAGGTTTATGTGCAGGATCATATACTGTAACAGTTTATGATGGTAATGGATGTTCTGCTACTGCAAATGTTGTAATTGATGAACCAGCTGCATTGTCGCTTACCATTGTTGGTACTGATGTCACTTGTAATGGAGATTGTGACGGTACGTCAACAGTAACTCCTACAGGTGGAGTTGGTCCATATTATTATACTTGGAGTGATGCTCAAACTACTCAAACAGCTGTAAATTTATGTGCAGGAACATATCAAGTTACAGTAGAAGATACCAATGGTGCTCAAGAAACAGCAAATATTACAATTAATGAGAATCCTGCTGTTAGTATCAATGTCGTGAGTACAGTGGACGTGACTTGTAATGGTGATTGTGATGGTGAAGCAACGATCAGTCCTAGTGGTGGAACTGGATCTTTCTCTCAGATTTGGGATGATGGACAAGCTGGACTTACTGCGATCAATCTTTGTGCAGGTAACCACTCTGTTACTGTAACAGATACAAATGGTTGTACTGCTGAAACTACAGTGACAATCAATGAAAATCCTGTTGTGACAGCTACAATTGCTAGTAGTATTGACGTAACCTGTAATGGAGGATTCGATGGATCAGCATCTGTAACACCAGGTGGCGGCGATGGATCATATTCTTATCTCTGGAGTGATGGACAGACAACATCTACAGCAAGTAATTTATCAGCAGGAACATATTTTGTAACTGTCTATGATGGTAATATGTGTGAAGCAACCACAAGCATCACAATCAATGAAAACCCAGTTGTTACGGCAAGCATAAATACAAGTGTTGATGTGACATGTAATGGAGGATCCGATGGATCAGCAACTGTGACTCCAGGTGGAGGTGATGGTTTATACACATATCTCTGGAGCAATGGACAAACATCTGCAACTGCAATAAACTTATCTGCAGGTTCTTATGACGTAACAGTTTATGATGGTAATATGTGTGAAGCTTATGCAAGTGTTACTATCTCTGAAAATCCTCCTGTTACTGCATCCGCAAGTGTAGATGCACATGTAACCTGTAATGGAGGATCCGATGGATCAGCAACTGTGATACCAGGCGGTGGTGATGGTTTATACACATATCTCTGGAACAATGGACAAACAACTGTAACTACAGTGAATCTATCTGTAGGAACCTATGATGTTACTGTTTATGATGGTAACTTATGTGAAGCTTACAGTAGCGTTACAATTACTGAGAATCCAGTTGTTACAGCAAGTATAAATACAAGTGTTGATGTGACCTGTAACGGAGGATCAGATGGATCAGCTACAGTAACACCTGGTGGTGGAACAGGAAGCTACACATATCTTTGGAGTAATGGACAAACATCAGCAACTGCAATAAGTTTACCTGCAGGGTCATACGATGTAACTGTTTACGATAGCAACATGTGTGAAGCCTATGCTAGTGTTACCATCAACGAAAATCCTGTTGTGACAGCCAATATTGCTTCCAGTACAGATGTAACTTGCTTTGGTGGTTCTGATGGATCAGCAACAGTAACTCCTGGAGGAGGTGATGGATCTTACACATATGCATGGAGTAATAGTCAAAATACTGTAACGGCTACCAACTTGAATGCTGGAACTTATTTTGTGACTGTTTACGATGGTAATATGTGCGAAGCAATTACGAGTGTAACAATAAGTCAAAACCCTGTTGTTACTGCAGATATCACATCTGTTACAGATGTAACTTGTAATGGTGGTTCTGATGGTAGTGCTACGGTAACTGCTGGTGGAGGAACAGAAACTTATACCTACGCTTGGAGTAATACTCAAACCTCTGCGACTGCGACTAACCTATCTGCTGGAACATATTATGTTACTGTTTACGATGGTAATATGTGTGAAGCAATTACAAGTGTTGTCATATCTGAAAATCCAGCAGTGAGCGCAAGCATCTCAAATAGTACAGATGTGCTATGCTTTGGAGATTGTAATGGAACCGCAACTGTGGGTGCTTCAGGTGGAGATAATAATTTATCCATTATCTGGAGTGATGCAATGTCTCAAACTACAAATACTGCAACAGGTTTATGTCCTGGAAGCTACAATGTAACTGTTACCGATGGTCTAGGTTGTACTGATATTGCAAGTGTGACCATTGGAGAACCAACTCAATTAACTCTTACAGTGGTTGAAGTTGAAAGTGTTAGCTGTAGTGGTTATGGTGATGGTAGCATTACTGTAACATGCTCAGGTGGTACTGGATCACCATATTCATATTCTTGGGTTGGTGCATCAAGTACATTGCCAGTTCTTCCAAGTGTCGGTGGTGGTACGTATATTGTGACTGCTGAAGATCAAAATGGTTGTGAAGTATCAGAAACAATTACGGTTTACGAACCAGAACCTCTCAATATAATTGAAAATGTGACACATGTACAATGTGGAATGTCTCCTGGTGTATGTAATGTTTCTGTAAGTGGTGGTAATGGTGGTTATATTTTCTCATGGGACGGTCATCCTTCAGTAACAGGGTCGACATTATCAGGTCTTGGACAAGGACAATATACTGTAAATGTAAGTGATTTAGAAGGTTGTACAGACCAGACTACCATGATGGTTAATACCATGGGAACACTTGCTGTAACTATTACTGAGGATGTTCCAATCACATGTTTCGGAGAATCAAATGCTGTTCTCAGTGCAAACTGTCCTTCAGGAGCTGCTCCATTAGATTACTATTGGAATAACGGTGAAGTAGATTTCCGTATTGAGAATCTGAATTCTGGAATCTATAATGTTCAAGTTTCTGATAATTGGGGTTGTTCAGGTCAATCTACTCATCATGTCATTGAACCAAATCCAATTGTTCCAACATTTGCAGTATCCAATGTACTTTGCCATGGTGGTAACACTGGATACATTAATGTAAATACGAATGGTGGTACCGAACCTTACAATTACGTTTGGGATGGTGTTGGTTCTGGAAATACAGTATCTGATTTGAGCTCTGGTTGGTACAACGTTTATATTGAAGATGCTCATAATTGTGCAATTACTGATAGTGTCTTTGTCGGACAACCGGAAATGCCACTGAACTTCATATTGAACAAGCAAAACATCTCTTGTTATGGTGAAAATGATGGTAGAATTGCAGCACTTGCTTATGGTGGAACTGCACCATATACATATGAATGGAATGCTGATGGTAATATTTCTACCGATACAGTCATCATGAATTTACCAGAAGGTTTCTATTCCTTATACATTACTGATATAAACGGATGTGCAACAGATACTATGGTAATAATACAAGAACCTGCACCAATTATGGTGGATTACATGTCAACAAATCCAAGTTGTATTGGTAACAATGATGGTTACATTGAGCTTGAAGTTGTTGGAGGTGTCGAACCTTATGTTTACCAATGGGATATGGCGACAGCAAGTTTGCCATACTTTGATGGATTGTATGAAGGTTCCTATCAAGTTAATGTAGTCGATGCCAATGGTTGTGAATATAATGTTAAAACCATTACACTGATGGATGTTCCTGAAGAATGCTTACGTATTCCAGATGCATTCACTCCTAACGGTGATGACAACAATGATACTTGGATAATTGAAAACCTTGATTTGTTTAACAAATATTATGTACAAGTATTTAACCGCTGGGGACAAGTGTTATACATTGGCGAACCAGGATCAGAACCATGGGATGGTACGACAACAGAAGGAAAACCAGTTCCGACAGGTTCATACATTTATGTAATTAATTTACACAATGGATCTACACCAAAAACAGGTGTTGTAACTGTTGTTTATTAGGAAATCAGAGTAACCTAAATAGAAAGCAGGCTTTTTGCGAGAGTGAAAGTCTGCTTTTCTTTTGTTATACTTGGAGTATTTCAAACAATGAAGCAGCATTATTTGTTATCTTTGATATCAAATCATTTGAAATGCTAAATGTTGGTCAAATGGCTAATTTTGCCTCCTTTATTATGGCGGTAAGCTTAGCTGTCGTGGTTCTGCTGATATCAAGAACAAAATCAATCCCTAATCGATTGTTGGCTCTGTATTTCCTCTTGTTAGGATACATACAGTTCCAGTTCTTTATTGCCAATACTCAGCTTAGCAATTTGTCAATGAACTTATTTGTTGTATTTGCTCCTGTGTTTTGGTCTGTTGCACCAGTAAAGTATTTGTATATCAAATCAATACGACGTGGAGTTAGGCGGAAGGATTTAGTGCATTTTCTACCTGCATTAAGCCTGTTGGTTTTCTTGCTTGTTGTTCGCTTGTTCTTTTTTTCAAGAATTACTGATTTTGCCTTTCTTTTATTAATTATCATTTTTATTTCTGTTATACTTATTCAATTTGTGCTATACCTGATAAAAATGTATCGTGAGGTTAAAGCACATCAAAAGCAAGTTGCAAATATATTTTCAAGTCCTGAAGGAGTAAGTTTGCAGTGGATGAAGCTCGGATTGTGGGGATTTATTTTCTATTTTTCATTCTCTGTGCTTACCGAGTTATTTTCTTATCCGCTTGATCATATTGCAATGCCTCTGTTTTATGCCGTCTATATTTTTTATCTCGCAATTCAAGGAATCCGACAAGAAAACCACTTGACAGAACTCTTGCGCGAATCTCAGCAAACCTTAAATACTCAGGATGAAATAGAGGAAGAAACAGATAGTAAGTACTCTGGTTCGTCTCTAAAGGATGATGAGAAAGCAAAATCTATTTTAGCTGATTTAGAAAACTATTTATTGGGTCAAAAGGCATTTAAAAATCCGAACTTAAACTTAATGGATTTATCCCGAGAGATAGGGGTAAACTACAAATACATTTCTCAGGCAATTAATACAGAGTATAAGCAGAATTTTCAATCGCTTGTTGCCTCATATCGTGTGAATGAAGCAAAGCGATTATTAACCTCTAAAGAATACGAAAATGAAACCCTAGAAGGCATAGGGGAAATGGCAGGATTTAAATCTAAATCAACTTTTTATTCGAGTTTTAAGCGGATTGAAGGAAAAACACCTAAGCAGTTTAGAGATTCATAATCATCTTATTTATTCACTACAAATTCCAGATGCGGGAAACTTCGTTTTCAAACACTTGAGTTTGATCCAAACTTGGAACATGACCTGCATCTTTTACGATGATTAACTCTTTTGATAAACAATTGAGTTGTGCATAAAAATCGGAAGTAGCAGGAAGTAGAAAATCTTTTTCTCCCATGATGAAATATACAGGCACGTTTAAGGACTTGATTTCCTTCGATAAATCTGTCGTGAGCAACTCTTCTGTAGTACTATTGTGGGTGAATAGCATACTTTTTAATAAATTCACTTTTGCTGAAATTCCTTTGTAGTATTCGGAAGTTTTCAGTGCGGCTAAAAACTCTGCAGTCAAATCGCAGCCATTGTATTCTTCAAGCACAAAATGTGATGACCATTTCTTTACTTTATTGTAGAATTTAACTGCCACTTTTGGGTCAGTGCTTACATCAGGGATGTGTAACGAGTTAATTGCATGCATTGCCCTTAAATGGTGTTTTTCATTGGCTTTGAGTTTTGCATAATCATACATGCATTGAATGAAGTGTGGATAATTTGTAGCCTGTCCTTCTCCAATATAACTTTCAACATCTTCAGGGTATTTTTTAAGATATCGTAAGCCTATGATGCTACCCCACGATTGTGCTAGTATGTGAACCTTTTCTTTTGAGTATTTTTCTTTCAAAAAAGAAATAACCAAATGCGTATCCTCAACAAATTGAGATTGTGTCATTGTATTTGCCGTTAAACTGACATAATAAGAAGCTCCTGTGCCCCTCTGATCCCAATGCACAATCGTGAAGTTTGAAATGAATGCAGAGATTTTTTCATTGTAATATTCAGCAAAAATCGAGGTTGGAGTTGCAAGTCCATGTAGAATAAGCAATACAGGTAAGCTTTCATCTTTTGTTTGAATAATCAACCGTTGTTTGGAATTATTCACATCAATATACAATTCGCGTTTTATCAACTCATTCATAATTTTCTGTTTTGAAAATCTTAGTAAATGTAAACAATCTAAAATGGTACTGCATAAGAAAATCAAATTTCTTCAACATTAAAATAGCGACCTCAAATGGTTTTAGTTAATCTAGAGCTTTGAGGAAAAGGATTTTATACAGTTTTCCAGATAATATAAATTAAAAAGCCAAACCAAGTCCAAACTCTTGGAATGTACCTCCGTCGGTAAATAGCAATCCGTATTTTACCATCCATGACTGACCTAGGCGAGCAATAAGACCAAATTCCGGGTAGAAAGTGGTGTAGGTTAAATTTTCATTTTTTGCCCATTCGTATTCTTGGCTGTCTTGCAAATAATATTTCTCAAATTGTGTGGTATATTCTATGCCTGCTCCTCCATAAACCCATAAAGGATAGATGACACCATAGGTTAGACCCATGGAGGTTCTAAAATAGGCACGTTCATATACATTTTGTGCAACCGGATCGTTCCACCATGCATTCTCCATCTCTTCTACAGTATATGTTACAATATCTGAGACTTCTGCACTGTATTTCCACCAATTTCCATTTGTGTTTAGGGTGTAATATAGTCCAACCTTGTTTATGTTAAGTCCTCCCATGCTCATTCCAATTGGGGCATTTCCCTGAATGGTGTAATCAAAATAATAGGAATCATATCGACTGTTTCTTCGTTCTGCTTTTTTCCTGTTGGCAATTGCCTCTGTCGTATGTTTTCCTGTTGGATAGTCTGTAGTGTAAAGGTTATAGTAGCGTATGGCTGCTGTGTATTGTTTGTTTTCCAAGGCTTGATTTCCTAGTCGCCAATATGCATTTTCCAAAATGGTATGTGCTTCTTTTGCATGTTTCCCATTCGGGTATTTTTTGAGGTAATTCTGATAATCTTCCACATAGTTGGAGGCTTTACATTCAGCATAATATTGATCATCAAGACTTGATTCGATTTGGCTAATTTTACTTCTTGCATCGTTTGCATACATCCCTGAAGGATGATTTCGTAAATAATTCTGATATGCACTTAAAGAATTTGTACGGGTTGCAGTTTCCCAATCAGACTCATCCACTCTTTGGGCATAGGTTCTTAAATCGAAATTGTACTCATTTCGAATGTTTGGTTTTACTTCGATGTGTTTGTAATTCGTTTCTGAGCCATTGATGAATTTCAACTGAAAATTTCCATAACCCATTGAAAGTGTTATTGGAGTTTCACCTTTGTAATCACCATCCAGATAAACCGCTACATTTTTAGGTTTTGTCGCAACATAAACAGGCTCTCCATCCTTTAGTGTTTCTTGAACGGTAATGGTTTCATTATGCTTTATCGTAAAGTTTCTCTCTATCGGAGCATATTTGTTCATTTCTAGACGCAAAGTGTGAGGACCACACAACAAGTCTTCAACCGTGTTAGGTGTTGTTCCGTATGCATTTCCATCAACAAATATTTTTGCTCCTATTGGTGTAGAAATCACGTCAACAGATCCGGTTTCTGCATTTAAACTTAAATCGACACGTATGGTTTTACCTGCTTGAACATCTAATTGTTTGCTTCTGTCTGTATGATATTGCTTTGTGGCTAGCACTTCATAAATGCCTTCTAAAAGTTTTCCGCTCCAGTAGTTTTCGCCTTTTTTCTCCCCGTCAATCAGAATGGATGCACCTTCAGTTGTGGTAATTTCAACCTCAGCATAAGATGCCAGCATGTTAAATTCAACTTCCGAAGTTTGTTCGTCGCGAACAGTCACTAATTCAGTTTTGTTTTGATACCATTTTGATTGTAAGTTAATTCGATGTTCTCCACTGTCAATATTTTTCAGAACAGTAGGGGTTTTCTTGCCAGTGTCTTTACCATCTAAAAAGATTTTCATTCCATCTTCAGGTTCTGATGTGATTGAAATGTCACCAAAACGTGGACTAAGATCAAAGTTTAATTGTTTTTTACTTCCCTCAATAGTGAGTTTACCTGCTTCCGGATAATATCTTGGATATTCAATGCGATAATTGTAATCTCCCTCCTTGTATTTCCGGTTGAAAGGAGTCTGACCAATCTCTTTTTCGTCAATATACACCGTTGCGCCTTCAGGATCAGATGTAATCACTAACCATTGAGCAGCAACCTCAATCTCTTCAACTATGGTTGTAACTTTTCCTGTGACTAAAACCATTTCATAAACAGATGCTTCTTTGATGTTCTCTTCAAAATTGTAATCCCTCAATACTCCAAGACTCGCATGTTTAATCGTAATTTTTCTAGCGCCATGTGGAACGTACACCCAAACTTCGCCGGTTTTTTGTACTGTTTTAACAATTCCCAACATTCCTCCCTCAAATTTGAAGCCTGTTTCGGTTGTAACAACTTTAATGAGTGCAGCCTTATCTCCATTTTGATCAATTTCCGGGAAATTTACTCGTGCATCTAAATCTTGAGGTAAAGCCCGAAACGATTTGACGTCAATATTTTGTGCCAACAAACTTATTGGCAGTATAATAAGAAGAGAAAGAAAAATAGATCGCATAATCTGAATTATTTGTGTTAAAACTACATTTTATTTGCCAAATTTTAAAGTCTGGAAGAGTTTTTGATAATAACCATTATATCTAGATTGATGTTCACTCAGATAAATTGTAAATATTCAAAACATAATGTTTTAATTCTTTGCTCTTTTATACGAGTGGCAGAATAGAGAGAGGTAAAACACTCCGGTATTTTTTTTATTTTTGTAACAAACCAATTGTAATAACATGAGAAAACTTTTTACACTTATTGTTTTATTTTTATTCTCCATCATCATTTTACATGCACAGTCTGTAAACGACATCAAAAACAGCCGTATGTATTTGTGGGGTGAAGGTGATGGAATAACTCTCAACGAGGCCGATCAAAATGCACTCTCCATGCTCATTAATCAAATTTCTGTCAGTGTGGAAAGTCAGTTTGAAATGGAAAAAACAGAAAATGCCGATGGTGAAGTCTCCGAAAAAGTAAAATCCATTATCAATACATACAGTTCTGCAAGCTTGCAAAATACTGAGCGCATAGTCATCAATCAAGAACCCGAAGCAAAAGTTTTGCGCTACATTAAACGCTCTGATGTTAGCCGCATTTTTGCCAATCGTGCGCTGAAAATTGATGAGTTTTGTAATTATGCAGCAACAGCAATTGAAGAGCAACGAATTAGTGATGCCATCAAATATTACTATTGGGCTTATGCTTTATTGCGTTCTCATCCTGAGCAGAATGAATTAACCTATATGGACGATACGGGGAAAAGTCACATGTTAGCAATTTGGTTGCCCGAGCGTATAAAACAAGTGATATCAGGAATTGATATTAAAGTGAGAGATACAAAAATTTCTGAAGGGACTGCTCAATACAAACTCAATTTAACCTACAAAGGAAAGCCCATAGAAAAATTGGTTTATCAATATTGGATAGGACAAGATTACACTAACCTTATTGAAGCTGGTAATGGACTTGGTATTGCTGAATTTTTTGGTGATGATGCTGCCAATCGTGAGAAAATCCAGATTAAAATTGAGTACATGTTCCGCAATGAAACTCTTTACGATAAAGAGTTAAATATTGTGATGGAACAATTGCCAGGAATTCCTTTCAAATCAGCTTATATAAATTTGCTATTGGATGAGGATGAAGCTGGTAGCAGTTTGGATATCTTATCTCAGAATACAGAAAACTCCTATGCTTCTGTTGACAGTGACCTTGAGGAAACAAGTCAGCCGATAGAAGAGAGCATTTCCTTAATTACTGATATTAGTATTTACTCAGATCTTTTGTCTCCAGTAATCAGTGCCATTGAAAAGAAAGATTATGCTAGCGTAAAATCGTTGTTCACAGAGGAAGGATATGAAGTTTATACCCGCTTAATTCAATATGGAAACGCCAGAATTCTGGATTCACCCGAATTGAAAGGGATGAAAAAAGGAAACATTACAGTTTTACGTTCTGTTCCAATGTTGTTTTCGTTTAAAACCAATAATCGTCAATTCACAGAAAATGTGGTTTTTTATGTCAATGAAGACAATAAAATTTGTGATATGAGTTTTAGCTTGTCCAACACAGCATTGAACGATATCTGGGATAAAAATCAATGGAAAGAAGAGGACAGACTTGTCATTGTTGATTTTCTTGAGCACTATAAAACGGCTTATGCTTTGGAAAGAATCGATTACATTGAATCCATCTTTTCTGATGAAGCCTTAATTATTACAGGCTCCTACAAAACAAATCCACATCCAGAATCTCCGTATAAAAACAACCGAATTGTACAGTATAACCAGTACACTAAAAAAGAATACATTGATCGGTTGAAAGTTTTATTCAGGAGCAAGGAGTTTATCAATTTACAGTTCGAGAAATCTGATATTCGTGCAGGACAGAAAGAGCGCGTTTATGGAATCCAAATTAAACAGAACTATTTCTCATCCAATTATGGAGATGAAGGATATCTGTTTTTACTTGTTGATTTACAGGACAGTAATCAGCCAACCATTCATGTGAGAACATGGCAGCCAGAACCCGATGAAAAAAGCGGTGTGTATGGCTTGGAAGATTTCTAATCCTTTGTCGCAATAAATTCCGTTTCTTAACGTACTATTCTTCTGTGGTTTTTGCCAGTGCACAGACTGCTTAGATTTTATTACTTTTGTCTCAAAGATTGAATCATGAGTTTTAAACTTGAAAAAGTAGATCAGCATACAAATGCAAGAGCTGGAGTTCTGGAAACAGGACATGGATTGGTGCAAACTCCAATTTTTATGCCTGTAGGAACTGTTGGAAGTGTGAAGGCAGTGGATTTTTCCTTTTTGAAAGATGATATTAAAGCGAAAATTATTCTTGGGAATACTTACCATTTGTATTTGCGTCCCGGAATTGACATCATTGAAAAAGCAGGTGGATTGCATAAATTCAATACTTGGGATGGCCCAATTCTTACTGATAGCGGTGGATATCAGGTGTTTTCCTTGTCGGATAATAGAAAATTAACAGAAGAAGGAGCAATGTTTAAGTCGCATATTGATGGCTCAAAGCATTTGTTTACTCCTGAAAATGTTGTGGATATCCAAAGAAGCATAGGCTCTGATATTATGATGGCTTTGGATGAATGTACACCTTATCCTTGTGAATACGATTATGCTAGAAAATCAATGCAAATGACTCATAGATGGTTAGATAGAGGGTTTAAGCATTACAAAAATACGGAGTCTAAATATGGTTTTCATCAACATTATTTCCCAATTGTTCAGGGATCTGTTTTTGAGGATCTTCGCAAGGAATCTGCAAAAGTAATATCGTCTTACGATGCTGCAGGATATGCAATTGGAGGTCTTTCAGTTGGTGAGCCTCACCAGATGATGTATGATATGATTGATGTCGTGAATGATATCCTGCCAAAGGAAAAACCGCGTTACCTTATGGGCGTAGGTACTCCTGAAAATATTATCGAAGGCATTTCACGTGGTGTTGATATGTTTGACTGTGTGATGCCAACGCGTAATGGACGCAATGGCATGTTATTTACCAGTGAAGGTATTATAAACATCAAAAACAAAAAGTGGGAAGATGATTTTTCTCCTTTGGATCCAAATGGTAGCTCTTATGTTGATCATAAATATTCAAAAGCATATTTGCGCCATTTGATTCACTCGGGAGAGTATCTCGGTGCACAAATTGCAAGTATTCATAACTTGAGCTTTTACCTTGAATTAGTTCGTCAGGCAAGACAAAAAATTGTGGATGGTGAATTTAATGAATGGAAAAATGCTATCTTACCAAAATTGAAGCATAGACTATAAGTGAAGAAGCTTGATAAATATATTATCCGAAAATTTCTTCGTACCTATTTTTTTGCAATAGGCCTAATACTTGCTATTGCAGTAATTTTTGATGCTTCTGAAAAAATCGATGATTTCATTGATAACAATGCATCTTTGCATGCCATTCTTTTTGATTATTATCTCAACTTTATCCCATACTTTGCAAATCTCTTCAGTAGTTTGTTTGTCTTTATTGCAGTTATCTTTTTTACGGCAAAAATGGCATACGCAACCGAGATTATTGCCATGTTGAGCTCTGGTATCAGTTTCCGGCGAATTTTATATCCATTTTTTATTGGTGCCCTGATTATTACAGTTTTTAATTTTGTTTTAGGATATTATATTATCCCGGAAGCCAATAAGGTGCGGCTTGATTTTCAGGCCGTTTACCTGAAAGGAGCACAAAAATCAGGACAGTCACATGTCCATAAACAAATAGAGCCCGGTTTGTACATTTACCTTGAAAGCTATAACATGAATCGACAAACCGGATATAGCTTTACCATGGAAAGCATAGAAAATGACCAGCTTGTGTCAAGATTAAATGCAAATCGTATTATCTGGGATTCTGTCAATAATCTTTGGACATTGGAGGAGTATAAAATTCGTCATTTTAATGAAACCGAAGATGCTATTGTTAGTGGAATGACAATGGATACTGTCTTAAGCGTGCGTCCTGCAGATTTTACTCAGCAAGTTGAACTTGTTGCTTCCATGACGCATAATGAGCTGGATAGGTATATTGAAAAGCAAAGGGTGAGAGGAACAGCAGATATAACAAGTTCTTTACTTGAGAAGCACAGACGAGTTGCATATCCATTTTCTACTTTTATTTTAACTCTACTCGCGGTTGTTTTATCCTCAAAGAAAGTTAGGGGTGGAATTGGCTTACAAATTGGGCTAGGAATCCTTCTTAGTTTTACTTACATATTGTTCATGCAATTTGCAGATTCATTTGCACTTAGTGGGTCTTTACCTCCTGGAATTGCTGTGTGGATACCAAACATAATTTATGCAATTATTGGCGTGATTTTATTGCGTGTTGCACCAAAGTAGATGCAAATAGTTAATAAGATTTTTGTCTGATAAAGAATAAATGTTTTAACTTAGCTCCTTAAATCAAAATCTAAAGCTCATGGGAGAAAATGACAAAACCCTGGAACTCATAAAAAGGAGACTCGACGCCCAAAAGGGTGGTGGAGATCAAGCGATCCAAAAGCAGGTCGCTATGGGGAAACTGACAGCCAGGGAACGTATAACGTCTCTGCTTGACAATGAATCGTTTCACGAGTATGACCTCTTTGTAGAACATGACGCTCGTGAATTTGGAATGGATCGTAAAACCCTTGCCGGTGATGGTGTTGTTATTGGTACTGGTACAATGTATGGAAGTCCTGTTTGTATTTTTGCTCAGGATTTTACTGTTGCTGGTGGATCTTTGGGTCTTATGCATGCAAGAAAAATTACGAAAATCATGGACCATGCCTTGAAGATGCGTGTCCCTTTGATTGGTATAAATGATTCTGGTGGTGCTCGTATTCAAGAAGGTGTGAACTCGCTTGCTGGTTATGGAGAAATCTTCTTCAGAAACACACAAGCCAGTGGTGTAATTCCACAAATCTCTGTAATCCTCGGTCCTTGCGCTGGAGGTGCTGTTTATAGCCCTGCATTAACTGATTTCGTTTTTGTGGTTGATAACATTTCTAAAATGTTTATTACCGGTCCTAGCGTTATTAAAACAGTACTTGGTGAAGAAATTAGTATGGAAGAGCTTGGAGGTGCACGTGTACACTCTGAAGTAACAGGAAATGCACATTTCTTTGCTAACAGTGAAACAGAATGTTTCGATCAAATTAAGAAACTCTGTACTTTTATTCCGTGGAACAATACGCAAAAAGCAAAAGTGTTCCCAGCAAAACCCCCAAAGAAAAAGTACGATATTGAGAAAATTGTACCGCTGGATCCTCGTGAACCTTATGATATGAAAGATATCCTGAAAGCATTGGTTGATGATTCAGATTTCTTTGAAGTTCAAGAACGTTGGGCGAAAAATATCATTATTGGTTTTGGACGTATTGATGGTGAAACAGTAGGTTTTGTTTCGAACCAACCAAATTACCTTGCTGGTGTGCTTGATGTGGATTCTTCCGATAAAGCAGCCCGTTTCATCCGTTACTGTGATGCGTTCAATATTCCTGTTGTGACATTGGTTGATTTACCGGGTTATTTGCCAGGAGCAGATCAGGAGCATGCCGGCGTAATTCGCCATGGGGCTAAAATCCTTTATGCATATTCAGAAGCAACAGTGCCCAAAATTACTGTGATCTTCCGTAAAGCTTATGGAGGTGGATACATTGCAATGAACTCACGTCACTTGAATGCTGACTTTGTTTTTGCTTGGCCAAATGCTGAGATCGCTGTGATGGGACCTGAAGGAGCAGCAAATATTATTTTCCGTAAGGAAATTGCTGAAGCTGACGATCCTGATAAAATGCGTGCTGAAAAAGTTGAGGTATATAAACAGAAATTTGCTAACCCATATGTGGCTGCTGCCAAAGGGTATGTTGATGCTGTTATTGAACCGAAAGAAACAAGAGACCATCTCTTGAGAGCACTTGAAATCTCAGAAAATAAAGTGGCAATCGGTCCTAAGAAAAAGCATGGTATTCCACCATTCTAGACTAGGAATTTTGTATAATTCTGATAATTTATCGAGAAAAATTTAAGATTATGAAAGAACTCAAAGCAATTATTCCAGGTACCATACTTGAAGTGCTTGTGAAAAAAGGCGATAAAGTAACTCATGAACAGCCAGTGCTGATTCTTGAAGCAATGAAAATGAATAATCGAATTCAAGCGGAATACGAAGGAAAAGTCAAGAAAATCCATGTGAAAGTGGGTGACAAAATTCCTAAAAATACCGTCATGATGGAATTCGAATAAAAAACAAACTTTAAAAAAACCGCTAAATCTAGCGGTTTTTTTGATGCTTTTTTGCTTTAGTGTTTGAGTCGTTAGTGTATAAACCCGGTTCGATTTAGGTTCTAGAATCAATGTACTTCTTTTGCTGACGTGTGTTACGTGAGTTTTATTAGGAAGACTATAACTTGAATAATTGCAGTGTACAATTATTTAAATGAAATCGCCAATTACTAAAATACAAAACATAATAATAAAAATCTTTATTGACCATGATGTCAATTTAATCAATCTATTTAATAATAATTTAGGACTATTATCATTTAAGTTATCAATTGCATCAACGTTTACGAATGTTCTCCAAAATAATTTTGTGTATTTATATGAACCAAAGCATAAAATTGATATGGCAAAGTTTTTAATCCCTATTAATCTGTTAACTGGATTGTATCCACTTAACCCTAAGTCAATCGTTATTTGTGGATGATTCCGACTTAGAGTTTTAATCAATTTTGCTTTCGTAATATATGTTATTATGAAAATTACAACTATCGAAAACCATCCGAGGAGAAATAAAATTGCTAATATCATATTAGTTTTTTCAGTGTTTATAATTCTTTACTAGTTAAAATTAGTACTGTGTGCCAAATATCTTGTACTTTTTGTTGGCAATGGATTTAATTCTCATTAAAAAAATATCACAGACCATTTATTCATAAAGGTCTCCCTGGAGATATTTTATTCCGGTATCGCATACAACCGTTACAATTTTCTTTCCGGCCCCGATTATTTTTGCTCTTTGGATTGCAGCCCAAACATTAGCCCCGGACGTTGCCCCTCCGAATATTCCTTCATTTTTCGCCAGCTCATTTGCCATTCTGTATGCATCATCGTCGGTAACAGCAATCACGTCATCAATTAAGTCTTTTCGCAAAACAGATGGGACAAAAGAAAGGCCTATACCTTCCAGTTTATGGGTTCCACTTGTGTCGCCTCCTGAAATATTCCGGACCCCATAAGGTTCAACCGCGATCGTTTTCAGATTTGGTATTTTATCTTTTAAAGCTTCCGAATTTCCGGAAATACAGCCTCCCCCGCCAACAGCCATTACAAATTCATCGATATCGGTCCCGAGTTCTTCCATTATTTCTGCAGCCATTTTATGATAGCCCAATTTATTATCAATATTATTTATCTGATCAGGCCAAAACGTATCGGGATCTTTAGCTAATTCCTTTGTTCTTGTTATCATCCGGTTTATAACTTCTGCTGTCAGCACCCCGTTTTCCGCATGAATTAGTTCAACTGTTGCCCCGAATGCCCTCATTGTCTGTATTTTCTCCTTTGCAAAGCCATTCGAAGACACAAAATGCGCTTCATAGCCTTTTTTTGCACATACCATGGATAGAGAGCTTCCGGTACTTCCCCCGGTATATTCAACTATTTTCATTCCCTTTTTTAGTTCGCCTCTTTTTTCAGCACCTTCGATCATTGAAAGTGCCATGCGGTCTTTCATACTTCCGGTCAGGTTTGCGCCTTCAAATTTGACATAAACATCGGCACAATTTGAATCAACGAGACTTTTAAGCTTTATTAACGGTGTATTTCCTATTCCTTTCATATTACTTATCTTTAAATGAGTATGTTGTGTACATTCTTGAGATTAGAATCACATCCTTTGTATTATATAATAAACGGAAGTGTATTGAGACGGATTCTCCCTGAACATTTTAATTTCCTGTCGATCAGACTCGAATAATTTCAATAATTCGTTGTCCGGATTTGAGGATATTTCTTTTTCAAGGCATTTAAAATAATCATTCCACCAGGCATGCTCATCTAACACAAATGAATCCAACAGCTTACAATTATTATCTCGGATAAACCCGGTTCTTTCATCCTGATCCCGAAACTCATCATGAATTATAATAAATCCTTTTCTTTTTAATAGTTCAAGTATCCTTAAAAAGCCTTTTTGAAATCCAACAGCATTGAGAAGCCCTTCTGCTAAAACCAGGTCATATTGACCATTCCCAACTCTAATATCAAAAAAAGAACAATTAAAGAGTGTAATTCTATCAGAAAGTTTTAATTCTTTTACTTTTTCTCTAAGAATATTTATTGATTTCGTGTCGGGATCAACAGCCGTAATCCTGCCATTAAATTTTTCTGCAAGCATTAGTGTTGGCACTCCGGAACCGCAACCAATATCTAATATCCGAGGGGTTTCAGTTACCGGAAGTATTGAAATGGCTTTTGCGAGGTATTTTAACAGACCTTTCCGGCACTTATCCTTTATTTCAAAATATTCTTTATCCACTATTTCTCATATTTTATTTTTTAATGCGCATAGGTAGTGGCAAAAATCGGTACAATCGGCTTCTCTCCCGTTACCAAACTAATCTCCGGGTTCCCAGAGCTCAATCTTGTTGCCTTCTGCATCCAGAATATGTACAAATTTCCCGATGCCATCGTAAGCTGTTATGCTGTCAAGAATGGTCACCCCGTTTTCTTTGAGTTTGCT
Organism: Bacteroidales bacterium; assembly: GCA_963676165.1. Taxonomy (GTDB): domain Bacteria; phylum Bacteroidota; class Bacteroidia; order Bacteroidales; family ML635J-15; genus JAQIBY01. Next base: position 393,669 of record OY781043.1, read on the forward strand.
TACAAGCCCTTCAATATTTTGAACCTGGTAGTTAATCATAAAATCCTTTTCTGAAGGGGAAAAGTACTCATCACCACGTTTGAACGGCTTCCATTGAAGTGAATTTATCTTATCAGGATTATCAATGTTCCTGGACTCAAAACCCGCAGCTCCCCAGTCATTGATCTCAATTCCCAGGTTTTTCGTGTACCATTCTTTTGCTTTCTCCGGCTTATCTGAATAAAAGAAGATACCTCCAATTCCTGTCACCTTTGGTGTAGGATCAACAGGGGAATCCGGCTTGCCTGTCTGATTTCTTTTGTCTTCCATCTTTTTATTTTTTAAGTGTTTTAAAGATAGCAATTTCAGGCATGAAACTGACAAATACCTGTTTAAGTTTTAATGAAGTCCATGTTTAAAGGTAGAAAATGATCACATGCTGAATGCCTGGCATATCTTTAGCTTTCAACAAAATCCGGGTAGTTTTCAGATAGTCTGACGGTCGAAACTATGTAACCGTGCATTATTTTATCCTGTCATTTCTTAATATTACCGTTTGTTTGTGAATCGTCCGAAAGCCAATTATTTTCTTCGTTTGCTTCTATTAATTCGTTCAATTCATATGCCTGGTAATATTTTTCAGAAACAAAAGGGTCTTTTTTAACAATAGATTCCGCAACTGTTTTTGATTCGGCTTCTATAATTTGAATGGCTCCGTCATTATCTTTGAACGGCCCTGATAGAAATATATTTCCATTTGAGGATTGTTCCCTCAGATGGTCAATATGCCCCTGCAAGAGTTCATTTGTCAATGTCCCCTTTCGTTTGTTTTTAAGTATTAAAATGTATTTAGCCATATTATTAATGTATTTTAGTTACTTCTTTTTTGAAAGTATAAAAAGACCACATGCTGAATGATTGGGATATCGCATTGAATCTTGTTCCTATTAACGACTGACATTCTTTTTATCTTAGTCTTAATCCAAAAGCTCAAAAAAGAGTCTTAGATTTCTGACAAAATGACCTCATTGTTTAATACACTACACTTTTACGAAGATACATATAATAATGCACAATCAGTTCAACAAAAATCCCATTAAATGCACAATCAAATATGCATTTAACGGGATTTTTTTGTCACCCTGACAGAAAGCAATGCCCGGGATAACCGAAGGCCAATAAAAACCCTTTCATGGGGGTCACTTATTGATCCAATCTGCCTGTCGCTTTCAAATAGCCTGTTTCGTAGATTTTATATTGTATTTTTGCTTCAATCAAATTGCTGCTTGATTCCTGCCACTGAGCCTGTGCGGCGAGTAAATCAGACAAAGGAGCCATTTGAGAGCTGTACTTACTCATCATTACCCGTAAGTTTTCATTAGCCTGTTCCATCGCGAACTCAGCAGCGCTTATCATTGCGATGCTTTCGTTAAGGTTGTTTAATGCGTGAGTTGCTTCCATGGTCATCAGGCGCGTGTTTTTTTCTTTTTCGTACCGGGCATTTTCCAAATTGAGGTGTGCTTTCTTCTCTTTTTTACGCCCTTCGCCCCAATGAAACAAAGGAATTGAAAGTGATGCAACAGAATAAAAAACAGCATCGTTCATCGTTTCCGAATAAGAAACCTGCTGCCCCTGGTATTCTGTAACGCCTTCTGTTTTTATGTTTCCATACCAGGTATATCCGGCAGCTACACCAAGCTGTGGAAGGTTGTCTGCCCTTGCCATCTTAATTTGATATTCGCTTGCCTGGATGCCCATATCCAAAAGTTTCATTTCCGGACGATTTGACAAATCAATATCAGGGTTCGGGAGTCTGTTTATCTCTATTGTAGTGTCCGAGGGCACAATTTGTGTTTCGGGAGGCAGCCCGGTAACATAACACAATGACAAGCGCAAAAGGTTTGCTCCGTTTTTCACCTTTAACATCTGGTATTTAATTTCACTCAACTTTGCAGCTACCTGCAGGTAGTCATTTTCAGTGATCATACCTGCTTCATAGGAGACTTTCATTTGTTGCTGTAATGTATCCAATTGTACTTCGTAGGCTTTTATGAGTTTGATTTTATCAAGCACGGCAACATAATTCCAGTAGTTGTTCTGAGCTTCCTCTATTACTTCTGCTTTGGTCATTCGTTCCTGTTCAACACTGCTTTCAATCCCTATTTTTGCCAGTTTATTGGCTGTTCTGATCTTTCCCCCGGCATAAATCGGTTGCTCCACGCTAAAACCGGCGGTGTACATCCCTTTTATAACGAGGGTTGAGCTGCCTAAATCAATATCGGGATCCATATAAATCCCCATGGCTGAAGCTTCTATACGAGGCAGATAATTGGCAAATGCAATGTCTTTGTCGTATTGAGCCTGAGTAGTAGCGTTTCCGGCAATTTTCAAATCTTCACTTTGTTGCAGTGCCATTTCCCGGCATTGCTCAAGAGAAAGTATCATGGTTTCCTGTTCCTGGGCATAACATCCTATAGATGTCAGAACCATTAAATATATAATTATAATATTTGTTTTCATTTTCACGTTCATTTTTATTTAAACTATCGGTTTTCTAATTCTGTAAAATGCTGTGTAAAGCAAAGGCAACAGCAGCAGCGTAATTACGGTTCCTGCAGCCAGCCCTCCCATTATGGTTAAAGCCATAGAGCTATACATTGGGTCTGAAAGTAACGGGAACATACCTACAATGGTGGTTAGTGATGCCATAAGCACCGGTGTTACACGGGATATGGTGGCATTTATCACAGCGTTATAGGGATGTTGTTTCTCTTCCTTTTGCAGCCGATTTATTTCATTGACCAGCACAATGGCATTTTTTACCATCATCCCCATTAGCCCCAGCATACCAATGATTGCCATAAAGGTAAAAGGTGACTTTGTTAATAGTAGTGTAGGTGTAATTCCTACAAATATAAACGGCAGACAAATAAGGATAAGAATGACCTGTCTCCAGCTATTGAACAGCAAAAGCAGTACAATTAGAATAATCATTAATGTTAATGGCATCCATTTCGTTACACTGTGTGATGCGCTTGCCTGTGTTTCAATCTCTCCAACCCATCGTTTAGAATATCCATGAGGCAGGGCAATAGCATCAATTTGCTCCTGAATATCTGCAATGACAGCAGATGGTGTTGCTGCCCACAGATCATAATCAGGGTCGCATTCTGCCTCAATCACACGTTGTCCGTTGATGCGTCGTACAAGGTTATTATTCCATTCCAAAGACACATCATCGGTTACATTGCTCAGCGGGGTTGCTCTAAACATTTTGTCCTGCAGTTCTTCGATAGATTTACCCCCGGTCATTACGCCTGCGAGATCCTCTTCCGGCAAACTAATGTTCATCATTGTCCAGACAGGTATATCGCGGATATTTTTGATACGGGAGCCGTCTTCGTTACGTACACGCAGGTTAACCAATACCATATTATCCGCATCATTAATAACGCCAACTGTCATGCCATCATTTGCTGCTTTCAGGGCATTACCTATGTCTCCTCTTCCGATACCTGCCCGCAAAGCATCCTGTTGATTGTACTCTGCGAGAAGCGTTTTTTCAGGAGCTCTCCAGTTATTGGATACGGAATAGGGATCAACCAGGGAGCAGTTTCTCATAATGTCCTCTGCCTGGCGACTTAAGTCGCGGAGTACAGCCGGATCAGGCCCTGCAAACTCCACTTCGACTGTATGAGAGGTGCTGACCGAGAAGTTATATTTCCGGATACGGATATAGGCATCGGGATATAACTCACGCAATTGTTTACGAACTATTGGTATTTGCTCACATATGGTGTTATAATCGGGACAATCGACAAGTAACTCTCCGTAACTGTTGCCTCCATTTGTCATTGGACGCACGAGGCAGTAAAGTCCGGGTGCCCCACCCTGGCTTGCTGTAACTTTTTCTATGTCCGGATTTTCTAAAAGCAAATCTGATATTTCTACAAGGTCGTCGCATACTTTACCAGGGTCAGTCTGTGATGGTGCCTGGTACTCCACGATGAACTGATTGTAGTTAAAATCGGGGAAGAATAAATTCTTCACATAGCTCATGCCGTATATACTGAGCAACAACACTACGACGAAAGATGCAATAGTGATCGCCCGGTGTTTGATAAAAGTGGTAATGAGTTTACGCACAAGCCGGTGTACTTTACCATTCATCGGTTCTTTATCATTGTTTTTGCTTTTTTTCTTTTTCAATGAACGTGCAGGATAAAATACTTTGGCAAAAAACGGGACTTGTACCAGGGCCAACACCCAACTTATAAGTAAACTGACACAAAGCACAAGAAACAAATCGCTTGCATATTCGGCAGCTGATCCTTCGGCAAGGTATATCCCGATAAAGGTAGATATGGCAATGATGGTTGCACCAAGCAGAGGCAATGCATTATTTTTACCAATCTGATAAAGATAGGTTTTCGGTTTTAAGCCTTTCTTTTTATCCACAATAATACCATCCATAATAACAATGGCATTATCCACCAGCATTCCCATAGCAATAATAAATGCCCCGAGAGAGATGCGTTGCAGGGTTGTCCCCATCATTGAAAGAATGGGGAATGATGCCGCAATGGTCAGTATCAGCCCTATCCCTATGATCATCCCGCTGCGGAATCCCATAGCAAAAATAAGCACAATGATGACCACCGCTACTGATAGTATCAGGTTTCTCATAAAGGAACTGATGGCAGTATCCACCTTTTCGGGCTGGAAATAAACCTTGTCGGTTGACAGCCCGGCAGGGAGTGTCTGCATTACTTCGGCAAGCCTTGCATCAACTTCTTTACCCACATCGGGTACGACCACATTGTTTTCCAAAGATACCATAATGGCAAGAGCGGGTTTGCCGTTCACAAAGAACCCCTGTGTTTGTGGTTCTGCATAGCCGGACTCAATTTCTGCGAGGTCGCCAAGCCGTATTTTCTTCCCGTCGGTGGTCTTGATCAGCAGGTTTTGTAAGTCCTCAACCGTTTTCACATCTCCATTTACCCGCACTTGCAGGTTATCTCTGCCTGTTTGGTATTCACCGCCTCCCACGGTAGAGGTTACCGACTGCAACGACATCATGATCTGGTTAGGGATCATGCCATTACGTGCGATCTTTTCTTTTGAAAGTGTAATGTTAATGACTTCATTCCGGTTACCTACAATGTTGATACGTTTTACACCTTCTACTTTGAGTAGCTCGCGCTGTATATATTTGGCATAACGGTTTAGCTCATGATAATCGTAACCGTCGCCCGAAAAAGAGTAAAAGATACCATAAACGTCCATCAGGTCATCCATTACAATAGGGTCTCCACAGTTCTGCGGAAGATACATTTTCGCATCGTTTACTTTTCGTCGGAGCAAATCAAAGTATTGTTCTATCTTCACGAGGGGAACAGACATTTCGAATTCTACCCTGATCATTGCCATTCCGTCATAACAATCAGATTTGATCTTGTAAATGTCAGGCAATGTCCGTAGTTTGTCTTCCATTACCTGTGCCACTTCCAGTTCCACCTCGTGAGCATTGGCACCGGGGTATGGTACGATTACCATAGCCTGTTTAACAGCTATAGCGGGATCTTCTAATTTTGGCATTGTTTTAAAGGATAGTACTCCGGCAAAGAGTATTATCACCAAAAATGACCAGAACAGCGTAGGACGCTTGATAAAAAATTCTGTGACCTTCATCATTATAACAGCCCTCCAATATTTGTTTTACTTGTTTCTGTCAGCACATTTACAGTTTCTCCTTCGTGCAGGATATGCACCCCGGCGCTGACGATCCGAACCTTATCATTAACTCCCGATATGTAGAAATCCCCGTTCTTATCAATCCCCTCAACGCGTACTTCTTTGCTGTTTATTTTGCCATTATCATAAATCCAGACATACGTTTTTTCATTCTTTGTAAACACCGCGTGTGGAGTGATGGTATATTTACCGGTATAGGCTGTATTTTCCTTTTCAATGTGCAATTCCACATTCATTCCTGCGGTAATTTTATCTGCACTGCTATCAATGGCAAACCGCATTTGATACAGTTGGCTGCCATCGGCTTTGGGACTAATGGAAATAAGGCTCAAAGGCAGTTTTTCGCCCCCGAGATATTGGGAACTCATATAAAAGTTTGTAAAAAGTTCTTTATCGACATACTGGTTGGCAGGGATATCGGCTACTACCTCATATTTTGAATTATCGATCAGGCTAAAAAGCGGCGAGCCGGCATCGATCATCTCCGAAGGGTCGTTATTAACCGATTGGATATACCCGGAAACCGGGGCATACAGCCTGGTGTATTCCACTTTATTTTTATAAGCCTGTACCTGAATTTCCAATTGCTCCAATCCGGCTTTTGCTTTTTCATAGTCGTTGGCAGAAATGGTTTTGGCTTTGTACATCTGTTCCATTCGGGACACCTCATCGTTTAATTGATGGTATTGAATTTCATAAGCATCCAAAGCCAGCTTATAATCAGAGGGGTCAAGTTGTGCCAGCAATTGCCCTTTTTTAACGTAATCGCCTTGTTTTACACCAATGGACTCAATTTGTCCGGCTGTTTTAAAGCCCACACTAATGTCATGCACGCCCTGCACCACACCGGGAAAACTCAACATTGAAGTCTCTTCTACTTTTTCAGCTGTTGCAAGCTTTACATTTTTAGTAAACGGGACACTCTTTTGTTCATTACCGGAACAGGCGAAAAGCAACCCTGCCACAGCAATCATAATTATACTTCTTTTCATTTTTTGTAATATTATAAGTTTGACTTCAAAATCTATGGAACAAAAGTATAGTGGTAATTTCATCTTCGAAAGGTCAAAAGTTTTTCGGTTTTGGTCAATTAGTCGTTTTTATTCTAACATAAAGACAAAATGACCATTATTATGGAACAATTGACCAAAACACAGCACAGCAATAAAAGAAAATGTTCTCGTTCCTGTTTGGTGAGCCGAATTAAATAACGTGAGTCCGGCGCCATATTGATAAATTGGCTATCGGGGAGGATTTTATTCTTTTGGATAGGTTCTTTGTTCAAGAAGATTTTAAACATCCTTTTAAGGTAGATGTAACTTCTATAGTTATTACTTTGGAAGGGATATCTGAAGGGAAAATTGATTTATTACCTTATATCTCGGGAAAAGGTAGTTTAACGGTACTTCTTCCCGGGCAAATATTAACCCACAAATATACTAGTGAAGACTACAAAGCACTATGTATTGTTATGTCTAATCGTTTTACTTCTATGCTGAGTGTGCAGGGAGGGTTACCTACTCCATTATCTATAGCTAATAACCCCGTAATAAAGTTAAATGAAAAGGAATTAAAAATTATATTAATGTGTGTTGATTTGATCAAAATGACTATTTTGGGTGACTATAATTCTAACAAATTAGAAATAGTAAAACATTTTATTCTGGCATTTTTTTATGGAATTGGTCATCTACTTCATGAAACAGAGGGGAAACAAAGGTCTCGATACGAATTGGTTTTTGATGAATTTAGAGCCCTTGTACGAAAAAACTATAAAAAAGAGCGAGGTATGCAGTTCTATGCGGACAAGTTGTGTTTTACTCCTAAATATTTGTCGACTATCATCAAAAGGGTAAGTCAGGTTTCAGCCAACGAGTGGATTAGCCGCTATGTGATATTAGAGTCAAAAGCACTATTAAAGTCAAGTAATATGACAATTCAGCAAATAAGTGATGAACTGAATTTTCCGTCTCAATCGTTTTTCGGGAAGTATTTTAAGCGTATGGTTGGGATGTCGCCTAAAAGTTATCGGGCAAGTTAAAATCGGATAGAAACATATACTTTTTTATCGTAGAGTGTATAGACAATGTTGTATAAGCTCATTAAAAGTTTAAATATGCAAATTTAACTTGAGAAAAGCGAGCAATAAGTGTGAATTTTCCAGAAGGTGTAAGTCTTATATTGGCGAGTTGGAGTAGCCAATTAGTAATCTGCAAGCTGGTTTGAAGTGATTCAGGCAGTGAAGATTCTTTGAGACAGAATGCAGGGAAGGCTAATGGGTGGTTGGGCTGTTGCTCAAAGTCCTATTCTTATTACAAGCATTACATTGGAGCGCCTCCGTAAAAGAGGCTACATTTCAATGCTTGATTTATTTCATCTTCAATCCGTTCATTTATGCACTGTCGTTCTCTTTGTGCGTGGGACAGGGACGGGATTGAAGGCTTTTTTTTACATTTTGGGACTGCGGGGCAAGCCTTGATCCAATAATGCCTGTTTTTGCTGCTTTTGAGAGAAAAGAAAAACCCTGATATTATTCATATTCAGGGTTTTACGTCTTTTTGCTTTTTGTGTCTGCGGAGAGGGGGGGATTCGAACCCCCGGTACGGAATGACCCGTACGCCGGTTTAGCAAACCGGTGGATTAAGCCACTCTCCCACCTCTCCGGGATCATTTGCTAATGGTTAGCAAAAATAGTAAATCCAATTTAATTACAAAAGAAAAATTAATCTCTCATGTCAATTATTTCTGCATCTGGGTAGTCGGACTCTTTAAATGTCACCATGTCAGTGCTTACGGGAGTGTTTCCATCAAATTTATTGAGTTGAATTGTGTAATTTATTCCTTCATTTCCTACTAAAGTGAACTCAAACAATTCATTTTTACTCTTGTCAATCCTCAGTTTAATACGACTGTAAGTTGATTCTTCAATGTTGTTAGGGAAAAGATGTATCTCTACCAAAGGTCTGTTATTCTCAAATTTGTCTGCAACAAACCTGCATGTGTAATCTTTGGCATAATTCTCTATCAAAAAGTAAGGATCAATCAGATTCTCAGATTGCTCTTCTTCTGAAAAGTTAGTGATGGTAACCTCTTCAATATCTTCTTGATAAACCCAGTTTGTTGAGCCGTCAGAATACAAAACTTGACCCATCATAATCATTTTATACCTATCTCCTAAGTACCAAATTTCGCCACCATACTTAACATTGTTTTTTTCGTCAGCTAAGTCTTCAACCAACAAAGTGTAAGCAGTATAAAATCCTTGCATTGCATCGGTTTTATTCGCTACTTTTTCAAGTATTTCAAGTGCTTTTTGATCGCTTTCCTGAGCTGAAGCAGTTTTGTTTAAACCTACGATTCCAAACGATGCGTAGATGGCTAATGTGAGTAGAAAATATTTCATAATTTTAGTTTTCGTGAAGGGTATTCAAATACTGTTCCAAACTGTATTCGTCAGGATAGAGCACTTTGCGGGCTTTACTGCCTTCAAACGGACCAACAATTCCAGAGGCTTCGAGTTGATCAATAATTCGTCCGGCACGGTTGTATCCTATGGCAAGTTTACGCTGAATAAGCGAAGTACTTCCTTGTTGGTGTCTCACCACGAGTCTTGCTGCTTCATCAAATAAATCGTCAAGTTTTTCGTCAGCAGCTAAAACTTTTGCGCCATCACCTTCATCGGAATCTGGCTCAGGCAAGAGTAGGGCAGAAGGGTAGCCTTGTTGATTAGCAATGTAATCTGTAATTTCTTCAATCTCTGGTGTATCAACAAATGCACATTGTGCACGCACTAAGTTTTGTCCATCGTTTAGCAGCATGTCACCACGTCCGATAAGCTGATTTGCCCCTGTTGAATCCAAAATGGTTCTGGAGTCAATGCTGGAGGAAACTCTGAATGATATCCTCGCTGGGAAGTTCGCTTTAATTGTTCCTGTAATGACATTGGTGGATGGTCTTTGCGTTGCAATAATCAAATGAATTCCAATTGCACGAGCCAATTGTGCAAGTCTGGCAATCGGACCTTCAATTTCTTTTCCTGCAGTTTGTATCAGGTCAGCAAACTCATCAATGACAACAACAATATATGGCAAATAATGATGCCCTTTTTCAGGATTGAGTTTCCGCTTAATGTATTTTTTGTTGTATTCTTTTAAATTTCTAGCCCCAGCCTTTTTCAAGAGATCATAACGCATATCCATCTCTTTGGTTAAAGAGTTAAGGGTATAAATTACCTTTTGGGTATCTGTAATAATCGGATCTTCCTCTTCTGGTAATTTGGCAAGAAAATGTCGTTCAAGCTTGGAATAAAATGAAAGCTCAATTTTTTTCGGATCGACCATTACAAACTTAAGTTGTGATGGATGTTTCTTGTAAAGTAAGGATGTGATGATTGCATTCAAACCAACAGATTTACCTTGTCCTGTTGCTCCTGCCATTAAAAGGTGAGGCATTTTTGCAAGGTTGAAAATCAGTGGTTCATTATTGATTTTGCGTCCGATTACAACCGGGAGCTCATAATCTGTTTCCTGGAATTTTTTTGATGTGAGAACATCCCGCATAGAAACAATTTCAGGATGTTTGTTTGGTACTTCTATCCCTATGGTTCCTTTCCCCGGAATTGGGGCAATAATACGTATTCCAAGTGCTGCTAAGGATAAAGCTATGTCGTCTTCAAGGTTTTTGATTTTCGAAATGCGTACCCCTGGAGCAGGAACAATTTCATACAATGTTACTGTTGGGCCAATGGTTGCTGAAATTTTGGAAATTTCAATTTTATAGTCTTTTAGTGTTTTGATGATCTTGTCTGAATTTTCTTTTAAATCAGCCTCACTGACTTCTGGAACCTCATTCACATGGTCTTCAAGAAGGTCGAGGGTTGGCATTTTGTAAAAGCTCAAATCCAATTTAGGATCGTAATCTCCATCGGTATTGACTTTGATTTCACCTTCTGGGGATTTTTCATCTTCCGCAGCTTTTTCATATTCAAAATCGAGATTTGCTTTCTCTTCTGGTGTTTCCTCTTCTGTTTCTGTTGTGTTAACAGGATTAGAATCCAGGCTGATTTCATTTTCAGGTAAATCCTCAGGGTCTTCAGTTTTTTCAGATAAAGAAATTTCAACTGCAGGAGAGTTTTCAGTGTCCTGAATTTCTAATTCCTTTCCTTCGGTAGGATTTTCAGTTTCTTCATTGGTTTGTTCTTCTGTTTCCAAGGCCTGATCTTCTTCTTTTAATTGATCAAGTTTCAAGTTTTTCGCAGTGAATATCCAACCTTTAATAATTTTCAATGCATTTTTGAATGAAAAAACAATAAGTGCGAAGAAACTTATAAGTAGAATAATGAGTGTTCCAGCTTTACCAAGTAAGGCATTCAGCCATTCGGCTAGAAAATATCCGTGTGCACCACCAAGAAAGAATAGTCTATCAGAAAAGACAAATCCCAAGAAGACAGAAAACCATATCATGCTAATTAAACTGATGAAAAGTGTTTTTCTGAAAGGTAAAAGTTTGACTTTGAGTAATTTGAATCCGAGCACTAAAAAAATCAAAATAAAAGCGACAGAAGCAAGTCCAAATCCATTGTGAATAAATCCGTTGGATAATATTGCGCCCAATTTCCCTATCCAGTTTTCAACCTGAATAGAGGGATCTTTAAAAAGTTGAAATGTACTAATGTCCAATTTGCTTTGATCTGCTTTCCATGTGAAAATATAGGATGTGAAAGACAAGGCAAGCAATATTGCAAAACTGATAAGGAAAATCCCTGCAGACACTCTAACTCGTTCGTCTTTTAAAAATGCAACGAGATTAAACTGCTTTTGCTTCTTGGTTTTCGCCTTAGTACTGTTCTTTTTTGTACTTTTTTTACTTTGCTTCTTTTTTGTTGACACGTATCTTATGTTTAAGATAGTAAAAATAAAAAAATCCTCGCAAAGCAAGGATTTTTAAGTGAAATACTTTTAAAAATCTATAACATACCACCAAACATGGCTTCGATTTCTTCAGCAGTTTTTAAGTCGTAATCTTCTGGAATTTCAAAAGTTGCAGCAGGAACTTTTTCTTTTGACACTTCAGAAGCAGTAAAATGCATAACAATACCTTGTTGATTTACGGTGTACTCAAGAATAACGCCTTCAATGCCTTCAAACATACCGTTTTCGTTCGGGTTAGAATCAAGCGTAATTTCAGTTGTATAATACACAGGGTAAATGTCGTCTTCTATCATGACGTCTGCTTTTTTACATGTGTATCCAAGAATTTCTTTAGTTTCTCCTGTTTCCGTAATTTCAGGTTTGTTTTCTTCCATTTCAGCTTTTGCTTCTTCAATTTCTTCTTTGGATTGTTTAAAAGCAAATTTCTGTCCCATCATAGGAATGTCCATAAGCATAATAGTTTCTCCGCTTTCTCCTTTAGTGATAACTCCAACGCTGTAGCTTAGACTTTCTTGGTCTTTACGTAAACTTGTACCTTTGTAATATTCTGTAACACCTGTTGGAAGAGCAGCCATAGTTTGATCGTCCACATCTCCTTCAACTTCCACGGAATATTTAATCACACCTTCGAAGCTTTTATTTCCACCTTGGAAAATTGAGCATCCTGATAATGAGATAGTCAGGATTGCAATAATGACATAACTTAATTTTTTCATATCAATTGATTTTGAGTTTAGAATGTTCGCAACAAATGTAATAATATATTTAGAAAGTTGATATTTGAAATCTTAATAAAATGTTGGGACTAAAAGACAGTAACAAGTTTACACTCAAATATTAAAAATCTTTTATATTTGTGCTTTAATTAATAGAGGAGAAAGATATGAGTAAAAAGTTAGCAGTTGTAGCGTTTGGTGGAAACGCTCTTCTACGTGCCGGACAAAAAGGTAGCTCAGATGAGCAAATTGCAAATGTCCGCAAAACATGTGAAAATTTACTTGGTTTATTGAAACAGGATTATGATGTTGTGATTGGACATGGAAATGGTCCTCAGGTTGGAAATATCCTGTTAAGAAATGCTGCCGGACAAAAAATGTTTGATTTGCCACTTATGCCTTTATCAGTTTGTGGCGCATATTCACAAGGATTTATTGGTTATATTATTGAACAACAGTTGCGCAATGTTTTGAAAAAGGATGAAATGCAGCGTGATGTGCTTACCCTTGTGACTCAGGTTGTCGTTGATAAGAATGACAAAGCCTTTCAAAATCCAACCAAACCGATTGGTCCTTATTACACCAAAGAGGAAATGGAGCAATTGGTGAAAGACAATCCAGGAGATACTTATGCTGAAGATCCAAAAGGACATGGTTACCGTAAAGTGGTAGCATCACCTGTTCCTGTTGAAATTGGAAATAAAGACAGCATTGAAATGCTTGCACGTCAAGGTAAAATTGTTGTGACTGTTGGTGGTGGTGGAATTCCGGTATGCTATAACGATGGTGGCGATTTGGAAGGGATTGATGCAGTAATTGACAAAGATTTAGCATCATCCATGTTGGCGACTCAAATTGGTGCTGATGAATTTTACATTTTAACTGATGTGCCAAAAGTTTTCATCAACTTTAACAAGCCAAATCAAGAAGCACTTAATGTGATTACCGTTGAGGAAGCGAAAAAACATCTTGCTGATGGTCAGTTTACTGAAGGTAGTATGGCACCAAAAGTGCGTGCTGCATTGCAGTTCATTGAAAAAGGGGGTAAAAAGTGTATCATTACTGAGTCTAAAGAGCTTGGAAAAGAAAACGTGGGAACTCAGATTGTTGCGTAATTATTGTTGAACAAAAATAAATAAATACATTATGGCATTTAACTTAAGAAACAGAAACTTTTTGAAGTTGTTAGATTTCTCTCCCAAAGAAATCAACTTTATGCTTGATCTTTCAAGAGATCTCAAAAGAGCAAAATACACAGGAACTGAAAAACAAATGTTAAAAGGAAAGAATGTTGTTCTTCTTTTTGCAAAAGATTCTACTCGTACACGTTGTGCTTTTGAAGTAGCAGCAATGGATCAAGGTGCTGGTGTAACTTATTTAGGTCCTTCAGGATCTCAAATGGGTAAAAAAGAATCTATGGCTGATACAGCTCGCGTTTTAGGTCGTATGTATGACGGTATTGAATATCGCGGATTTGGTCAGGAAATCGTTGAAACTCTTGGCAAATATGCTGGTGTACCAGTATGGAACGGTTTGACGAATGAATATCATCCAACTCAAATTCTTGCCGACTTCTTAACTATGCAAGAACATATTGACAAACCTCTAAATCAAGTTTCATTTGCATACTTAGGTGATGCTCGTAACAATATGGGTAACTCTTTGATGGTAGGTGCTGCTAAAATGGGAATGGATTTCCGTGCTGTTGCTCCTAAATCATGTCACCCAACTGAAGAATTGGTTGCTGAATGTGAAGAGATTGCAAAACAAACTGGCGCAAAAATCACCTTGACTGAAAATGTAGAAGAAGGTGTGAAAGGTGTTGACTTCCTTTATACTGACGTTTGGGTTTCCATGGGCGAACCAGAAGAAGTGTGGGCAGAGCGTATTAAAGAAATGACTCCTTATCAGGTGAACATGGATATGATCAAGAAAACAGGAAATCCTAATGTGAAATTCATGCATTGTTTACCTGCTTTCCACGATAAAAATACCACTGTAGGAAAAGAAATCGCTGCTAAATTTGGTATTGGTGAAATGGAAGTAACTGATGAAGTATTTGAATCAGAACACTCCATTGTATTTGACGAAGCTGAAAACCGCTTGCATACCATTAAAGCAGTAATGGTTGCTACGCTAGGTAATTAATAGATTAAAATACTGATTAAAAGAGCTGTTTCTTTGAAATGGCTCTTTTTTTTTGCTTTCTCAAAGAAAGCAGATAGCTTTCTGAATGTCAGGTTGTACTAATGTGTTCGCTTTTGGCATGAATTTTTGCGTTTATTGCAAAAATCATGTCCAAAAGCGAATAGATGTTTGTTTCGTATTTTCGCCAAAATGTATTCATGTTTTCGACAATTTATTAAATTTGTGAAATGAGAAACATTTTGACATATAGCCTATTTGTCATTTTATGCATGTTTTCAGTGAATAACCTTTCTGCTCAGGATGCTGATAAACTGAGAATTGGTTTGCTGAAATACAAAGGTGGTGGGGATTGGTACGCAAATCCGACCTCTTTGCCCAATCTTATTCAATTTATGAATGAAAATCAGCATACCGATATTTATCCAGAGGCTGATGTTGTTGAAGTTGGGAGTCCTGATATTTTTAATTATCCATTCCTCCACATGACTGGTCATGGAAATGTTGTATTCTCAGATTTTGAAGCCAGTAATCTAAGAAATTACTTGTTGTCAGGAGGCTTTTTGCATATTGATGATAATTATGGAATGGATCAATATGTCAGAGAGCAAATTAAACGAATTTTCCCTGATAAACCACTGGTAGAAGTGGGCTTTGATCATGAAATTTACCATTGTCTTTACCCTTTTCCTAAAGGCTTGCCTAAAGTGCACGAGCACGATAATAAATCGCCTCAAGGTTTTGGTGTTTTTTATGAAGGACGACTTGTGCTTTTTTATACTTATGAAACCGATTTGGGTGATGGATGGGAAGATGAAGCTGTACATAATGACAGTTATGAAACCCGTTTGAAAGCCTTAAAAATGGGAGCAAATCTTTTGTATTACTCCTTCGGGTTTTGATAGTGCTTATTCCTTAATTTCCAGTCGTTTTAAAAATCATTAAAAAATTCTGTCTGTGTTAAATAAATTTGTATATTTACATCGGGATAGATTTTAGAAGATAGTTTCCACTCTTGTCGGTGAAAATTTTAGTTTGTTTTTTTTTGCATGCTACAATGCATGTGTGCTTGTTGTAGTATGATTTTTCCGTACAAGGTGATACTCGTATCTGCCTTTCTGTATTTATCCCTGAAGACATTATAAATTGATAAAATTAAACCTGATTGCTATGAAAAGATTCGTTACCCTTGCTACATTTTTGATGATTGGACACTTCGCCATGTCACAAATTGACTCTTTTACAATTGAATCCTCAAAAACTTATGATGATGGGACAAAAATTATGTATCTAAATTTGGATGGAAATATAAGCATGGAAATCCGTTCGTTGTTTGAAAGAGAGTTGAAGCACACCAGCGATGTAAAAATGTTTCGCTATTACAACAATCAGGCACCTGAAAAATGTATGCTTAAAGTCGCAGTGAATTTTACTGATGAGGATTTGCAGCAAGTGATAGATGATGTGAATGCATCATACAGTCCGAAACTTGAGGAAGCAAAGGCTTTCAGCGAAAAAAATGATGCAGAATATTACAAATATCCTTTGCTTAACGATTTGTCGGAAATGGATCAAAAAGCAATAAAAACCGAAATATTGAAAAAACAATTTGTAGTCAATTTTTCATTTGGAAACCAAGAATGTAAAATTGGTGTAAAGCAAGGAACATCTGAGTCCGAAATAATTCAAACGTTGGAAAGTGTTGGGCTTCATATTGAATAATAAAACGATTTTACCATGAAAACTAAACTAACAATATTTTGGCTGTTGCTGCTTATAATTGGACTGGGGAATAATGGGTTTTCCCAGTGTTCAAATTGTGATTCGAATTATCCGAGTGGAACATTTTCTACAACCGATGCATCCTTGTCAGCTGTGAGTGATTGTATGTATGGAGGTGAATATGCAGTATTCTCTGTGACGAGTGGAGAATCTTATACTTGGACAACCTGCTCAGGATCAGGGTTTGACACTCAGTTGACATTGTTCCAGGGAAGTACCTGTGGAGGTACAAGTTTGGCATATAGTGATGACGATTGTGGGAGTCTCTCAACAATTAATTGGACAGCAACATTTACTGGAACAGTTACTGTTTTGATAAGTGAATATTCCTGTGATTCTAACACTTCTTGTATGACTTTGGAATGGGCTTGTACTTCGTGCGGCGGAGGAAGTGCTTCTGGTGATTGTGATGGAGCTTTACCTTTCTGTACCAGTGATTCTTATACTTTCCCTGCAAGTACAAATGTTCCGAATATGGGATCGGTTGGTTGTTTGGGTACAACCCCAAATCCCGCGTGGTATTGGATGGAAATAAACGAACCTGGGAATATTGATATCTATATTTCCAGTGGTGGCGATGTGGATTTCATCGCATGGGGTCCGTTTAACTCTTTAAGTGAAGGGTGTGCTACCGATTTAATGTCAAATTCTGGAGTCGATTGTTCGTATTCAACTGCTGCAACCGAAACTTGTAATTTGATAGGAACGCAGGCTGGTGAAGTCTATATTCTCTTGATTACAAATTATGCCAATATTGAAACAAATATTTCATTTAGTCAAACCGCAGGATCGGGGACAACCAATTGTGGAATTATTGCACCCCCAGTTGAAAATAATGGACCGTTGTGTGAAGGCGAAACACTGGAATTGATAGTTTCAACTCCAGAACCTGGTGCAACATACAGTTGGACTGGTCCGAATGGATTTACATCCTCAGATATAAATCCTACCATTCCAAACGTGACAACTGCCGCAGCAGGTACATATTCTTTGGTCATTACAGTAGGTCCGGATACAAGTGATCCTGAAACCACAGATGTTGTTGTAAGTCCAAATGTGACGCCTATCTTTAATGCCGTTGAACCATATTGTGAGGGTGACGCGATTCCTGCTCTGCCAACTACTTCTACCAATGGTGTGACAGGTTCTTGGTCTCCGGTTATCGATAATATGAATACAACCACATATATTTTTACTCCAGATGCTGGGCAATGTGCTTTGACAACAGATTTAACTATTGACATTACACCACAAACTACACCAACCTTTAATGCTGTTGGACCATATTGTCAGGGTGATGTAATTCCTACACTTCCAACGACATCAACCAATGGAGTGTCAGGTAGCTGGTCGCCGGCTATAAATAATTCGGCAACAGCTACTTATGTCTTCACTCCTGATGCTAGTGAGTGCGCTATAACTACTAGTTTGCAAATAGTCATTACTCCACAAACAGTTCCGACATTTAATGCTGTCGGACCATACTGTGCAGGGGAAGTAATTTCAGCTTTGCCAACAACGTCAACCAATGGAATATCCGGAAGCTGGTCGCCAGCCATCAATAATATGGCAACAAGCACTTATACTTTTACTCCTGATGGTGGACAATGCGCTACTACAGCCAATCTGACAATCAATATTACAAGTCCGACAGTGCCAACTTTTGATCCTTTTGGACCATATTGTGCCGGAGAAACTATTTCATCTTTACCAACAACATCAACGAACGGTGTGACAGGTTCTTGGTCTCCAGCAATTAATAATTTAGTAAGTACAACTTATACTTTTACTCCAACAGCAGGAGAATGTGCTGTGGATGCAAATATGACGATCACAATTTATGAAAATCCAGTTCCTATTGCGAGTAATTCAGGTTCTGTGTGTTCCGGTTCCTCAGTGAACTTTGAAGCATTTCCTGATGGAATGACCTCTTATGCATGGAACGGACCAGCAGGATATTCATCTTCTAATCAGGATTTCAGTTTGATGACTGATGATGTTACTGATTATAATGGAGATTTTATCCTGATAGTGACAGATTCAAATGGGTGTACTGCAGAAGCGACAACTACGCTAACTGTTTTTGATCATCCGAGTATTCTTATTACTTATGACGACCCACTTTGTTATGATGCTTGCGATGGCGAAATTGAAATATCATCCAGCTCATCTGCAACGCCATTGACATATTCAATTGATGGTGGTGTGTCTTTCTTGTCAACAAACACCTTTACAGATTTATGTGCTGGGGATTACAGTGCTCAAATTGTTGATGCAAATGGTTGTGAGTCAGTCATTGAATCTCTTTCTTTGGTTGATCCGGAGCCTTTGAGTTTAAGTTTGGATTATCTTGAAGATGCCAATTGCTTAATCCAAGGGTCTGCTGAGGTGAGTGCGAGTGGAGGAACTCCTTCATATACATACATGTGGCCATTTGGGGTATCAAATATAAATCAAGGTTATGCTGGGAGTATTCCTGCCGGTGATTATACTGTGACAGTCATGGATGCAAATGATTGTACAGATGAACTAGATATAACGGTAGAAAACGGAGGGGAACTTGTGGCTAATATAGCACTTGCCTCAAATGTGCAATGTTTTGGTGGTAACGATGGAGCGATCAGTTTAAATATTTCTGTAGGAGAAGCACCGTATACGATTGCTTATGGAGGTATGTCAACAGAGACAAGTCAATCATCGTATCAAATCCAAAATCTTTTTGCAGGTTATTACAATGTCAGTTTGACCGATGCAAATGGATGTAATATGGTAACACCTGTCGAGGTTGAACAACCTGATCGTGCTCTTGGGGCTAATATGGCAAAAACCAATGTGAGTTGTTATGGTGAAGATGATGGTGAAATTAGTGCGATGGCTTTTGGTGGAACTCAGCCTTATTCCTATGTATGGAGTCAAGATAATGTGATATCAACAAGTCCTTCTGTGAGTAATTTGGGCGAAGGATTTTATCATCTGGAAATTCATGATGCAAACTCTTGTGCTTTTGATACAACCATGATGATTCAAGAACCTTCTCAAATTTTGGTTTCACATATTGTAATGCATCCTTCATGTATTGGTAATAATGATGGATCAATTGAGTTGGAAGTGACTGGTGGGGTTGAACCATATGCTTACATCTGGGATGATGTGCCAACAAGCCTGCCATATCTTTCTCGACTATACGAAGGGAGTGTTAATGTAACAGTGAGAGATGCTACCAATTGTTTTGTGAATTTGGGTGCTGTTACTTTGGTTGATATTCCAGAAGAATGCCTGAGAATTCCCGATGCATTTACGCCTAATGGTGATGATACCAATGATACATGGGTAATTGAAAACATTGATAATTTCCCTAATGCGGTAGTAACTATTTATAACCGTTGGGGACAAGTTGTGTATGTAGGAAAACAGGGCGATGAAGCTTGGGATGGTACTGACATGGATGGAAAGATGGTTGCTACGGGATCGTTTTTATATCTCCTCAAACTATATAATGGAACTGAACCTCTTGCAGGCATTGTTTCAGTCATTTATTAATAAAAAGTACCCCTGGCAAATTTTTTAAAATGGGTGATTTGTATGTTTGAAAATGCAGATAGATTGGTTTATTATGTTATTAGTATGACTTGTTAAAATTAACCTAAAATTCAGGCATCCATTTACATGTTTTAACGTATATATTATAGTTGGGAAAACTGAATTTTTTGGGAATAGACATTTGGTAAAACTTTATTGCGGGGTATTATAACCTCTTGATTTTTATTTTGATGGCGAGTATGTAATAAATATACTAATCATTTTGCTGCTATATAGCGACACTTGTGTCTATTTGCAATTTTATAATGACAATAATAGAATGTTGTGGAGTGCATTCTAATTAGAAATTTGCTTATGAAGAAAATACTATTGTTCGCTTTAGGTGTGGTGCTGACAATCTTTGTAAAAGACCTTTCAGCTCAGTGTTCAAATTTTGACTCTCAATATCCATCAGCGACTCAAACTACAACTTCCAATACTTTAGTTACAGTCAGTACGTGTATGTATGGAGGGGAATATGCAGTATTCGATGTGACGGCAGGGGAAACCTATACCTGGACAACTTGTGGAGATACTGATTTTGATACTCAGCTAACCTTGTGGAATACTTCACATACAACATCATATGCCTATAATGATGATGATTGCGGAACACAATCTACAATTACCTGGACAGCTACTTTTACAGGACAGGTCCATGTCTTAGTTAGCGAGTATAATTGTTCTGACATGTCAACTTGTATGACACTCCAATGGGCATGTACAACATGTGGATCTACCCCTGATCCATGTGCATCAATTACTCCAATGGCTTGTGGAACAACTTATACTGGAACCTTAGGAGTTTCCTATTCCTATTGGGATAATTATACAGATTGTAGTTATACTGAACCTGGAGAGGAGATCGTGTTTTCATTTACACCAGCAGCGACGGGAGATTATACTTTTTCAGCAGCGAATGTTTCCGGTGATCCGGATTATTTTCTTATGTCCAGTTGTGATAATACCAGTACAAATATTCATGGGTCTTGTTGGGGAGTTGGTGATATTACAGAAACACTGACAGGTGGTGTTACTTATTATGTGGTAGTGGATAATTATAGTTCCAGCAATAATGCAGAATATGAATTGTCTGTAGATTGTAGTGCTGTTTCTGGTCCTTGTGCTTCAGTAACACCTATGTCTTGCGGAAATTCTTACACAGGAACACTTGGAACAGCATCTTCATATTGGAATTCTTATACAGGTTGTTCTTGGAATGAACCTGGAGAAGAGGTGGTGTATTCTTTTACTCCACCAGTGACTGGGGATTATACTTTTACAGGTGTTAATGTGTCCGGTGACCCTGATTATTTTTTAATGTCAAGTTGCGATAATACAAGTACAAACATACATGGGTCTTGTTGGGGTGTTGGAGATATTACCGAGACCTTAACTGGAGGTGTTACATATTATGTGATCATTGATAATTACAGTTCCTCAAATAATGCAGAATATGATTTGTCAATTGACTGTTCTTCTGCTATTGGAGCTACTTGTCCGGAATACTCAACGATTGTCACTAGCGCGGCGGATCATTGTGCTGGGCAAACGTATTATTTTGAAGTGTTAAATAATTCCTGTAATGGAGACATTTATTTTGATGTGGTTGGGAATTATGGATCTTCTAATGCAGGAGAAATAACATGGGAAGTTACAAGTAATCTGACATCAAATGTAATTTCAAGTGGAGGTCCCGGTACCAATGGTGCAAATATTAATGTGTCTGTCGGGCCTGTTGATCCATCTGTTGAAGGAACAACCTTTACGTTGACAGTTTTTGATTCTTTGGGCGATGGGTTTAATGGAACCGGAGGGTATATCGTCATTGAACAAAGTGCGGTGGAAATTTCACCACAAATAAGCGGAAATTTTGGTTCAGAAGCACACAATATGTTCATCCCCGATATTATCATTTCAAATGCAACAATAACAATTACTACTCCTGGAGGTCCTGTTACTCAAACAATCTCTAATTGTCAGGATTTTAGAACACCTATCACAATTAATAATTCACTTTTCTGTACAACAAGTACTGTGAATCTACCATGGGAGATAACCTGTAATGATGATGGTTCTGTTTTAGCGAGTGGTACTCATTCAATGACAATCTCTCCAAACACTCCTTCTGCAGTGAGTGACATTGTAGACATAACTTATGATCCTGCAAGTTGTCAGTGGGTTACTAATTGGCAGAATGATTGTAATCTAAGTCATCTTGGAGATGTGTTTGATATTACACCTGACCCAACTGCGGTATCAGACCCTTGTGCTGCAATAAATCCGGAAACATTTACATTGCAATATAATGGCGTTGGCACAGGCTTACCTTGTTGTAATACAGCTGGACCAGCTGCCCCAATTACATATTCAGAGACAGAAGGGACAAGTGATGCCGTCGTTTCTAATTCTCCTTTTGGAGGTACAAATAATTCAGCATATTTGACAATTCCCGGGAATGGAGCGGGAGGTTCAGCTACATCATTGACTCTGACTTTTGATCTGTCAGGTTATTGTTTTGACCACCCTTCTGGTGATCCTACGGATTTTTGGGTAACAATACTTGTCGATGGTTCTGTTGTTTATGATACAGAGTTCTTAGATCCTGCAACTTCAGCTAGTATCACTCTTGATGAAACGGATATCTCTGGTTACAACCAAAATAGTATTGTTGAGGTGTATGTTTATCCAAATACCTTTAGCTCTGGTTCTACAAATACAACATTTGTCCCTGGTATTGGTTGTGGTTCTATTGCTTCTGGTGAATGGACAGCATCTAGCTTTGATCTAAGTTTAGATGTTACTTTTGATGAAATGGCGCCTACTCCAATAACTTGTTCCTACAATGCAAATGTTGTGAAACCATGTTGTGACGTAATTACTGTTGCTGATCAGTCCGAAACAATTTGTTCTGGAGACCCATTTGGACTTGTTGCATGGCAGACTGCAGTTGAAGCACCAAATCCATCTTGCATTGTGTATTCTAGTGTGATTCCTGTTGGGGGATCTGTTGTCCCAGATAATAACTTGCCTAATGGTATCAATGGTGGAGGAGCTCCAATTATGCAGTCTGTTTCTGCTTATGCATATTGTGATGCAAATGGAAGTGGCTCTGTTAATGCTGGCGATACATATACTTTATTAAGCACATACGACTTAACTGTTAATCCTATTCTTACTCCTGCATTTACCGCACTTGGTCCATATTGTGTCGGTGATGTTCCAGCAGTTTTACCAACAACCTCTACTAATGGAGTAACAGGATCTTGGTCCCCTGCTGCAATAAGTACTGCAGCAGTTGGGACTACAGTTTACACATTTACCCCAAATGTTGGTGAATGTGCTAACAGTACAACAATGAGTGTTACTGTAAATCCAATTCCAGACGCAACCATTACCCCACAAGCAGATCTATGCGAAAACGATGCGGCAGTGACATTAAACGCTGCTACAGCAGGAGGCATATGGAGTGGTACAGGCGTAAGTGGTAATAGCTTTGATCCTACTTCAGCTGGAGCAGGTGACCATGTCGTAACCTATGATATTACCGTTGGATCATGTACCGATACTGATAACATCACCATCCATGTTGATGCCATGCCAGATGCGACTATTACTCCAGTCGGTCCATATTGTATCACCGATGCAGCAGTGATTTTGAGCGCGGTATCAGCAGGCGGAACATGGAGTGGTACAGGAATTACCAATGCAGCAACTGGAGAATTTGATCCATCAACCGCAGGCGCAGGTAGCCATACTATCACGTACACTGTGAGCAATGGCGTCTGTACCGATGTTGACAATATTACTATCGTTGTAGATCCAATGCCAGATGCTACCATCACCCCGGCAGGACCTTTCTGTTTAACAGATGGAGCAGTCTTATTATCATCTGCTACGGCAGGCGGCACATGGTCAGGCACAGGAATTACCAATGCCACAACCGGAGAATTTGATCCCGCAACTGCCGGTGCAGGATATCACACCATCATATATACCGTGAGCAATGGCGTATGTACCGATATGGACAATATCACCATTGTTGTTGATCCGATGCCGGATGCAACTATTACTCCACAAGCTGATCTTTGCGAGAACGATGCAGCTGTAACATTAAATGCAGTTGATGGCGGTGGAACCTGGAGTGGTACAGGCGTAAGTGGTACTAGCTTTGATCCAGCATCAGCCGGAGCAGGTGACCATGTCGTAACCTATGACATTACCGTTGGATCATGTACCGATACCGACAACATCACCATCCATGTTGATGCCATGCCAGACGCCACCATCTCCCCGGCAGGACCTTTCTGTTCAACAGATGGGTCAGTCTTGTTATCATCTGCTACGGCAGGCGGCACATGGTCAGGAACAGGAATTACCAATGCAGCAACCGGAGAATTTGATCCCGCAACCTCAGGTGCAGGATCTCACACCATCACGTACATCGTGAGCAATGGAGTTTGTACCGATCTGGATAATATAACCATCGTTGTTGATCCAATGCCGGATGCGACTATTACTCCACAAGCAGATCTATGCGAAAACGATGCAGCTGTAACATTAAATGCTGCTACAGGCGGTGGAGTATGGAGTGGCACAGGCGTAAGTGGTACTAGCTTTGATCCAGCATCAGCCGGAGCAGGTGACCATGTCGTAACCTATGACATTACCGTTGGATCATGTACCGATACCGACAACATCACCATCCATGTTGATGCCATGCCAGACGCCACCATCTCCCCGGCAGGACCTTTCTGTTCAACAGATGGGTCAGTCTTGTTATCATCTGCTACGGCAGGCGGCACATGGTCAGGAACAGGAATTACCAATGCAGCAACCGGAGAATTTGATCCCGCAACCTCAGGTGCAGGATCTCACACCATCACGTACATCGTGAGCAATGGAGTTTGTACCGATCTGGATAATATAACCATCGTTGTTGATCCAATGCCGGATGCGACTATTACTCCACAAGCAGATCTATGCGAAAACGATGCAGCTGTAACATTAAATGCTGCTACAGGCGGTGGAGTATGGAGTGGCACAGGCGTAAGTGTCAATAGCTTTGATCCAGCTACAGCCGGAGCAGGTGACCATTTCGTGACTTATGATATTACCGTTGGATCATGTACCGATACCGATAACATCACCATTCATGTTGATGCTATGCCAGACGCTACCATCACTCCAGTTGGTCCGTATTGTATTACTGATGCAGTTGTGACTTTGAGTGCAGCGACAGCAGGTGGCACATGGAGTGGAACTGGAATCACCAATGCTGCAACTGGCGAATTTGATCCTGCAACAGCCGGTGCAGGTAGCCATACTATCACGTACACTGTGAGCAATGGCGTTTGTACTGATGTGGATAATATAACCATTGTTGTTGATCCAATGCCGGATGCGACCATTACCCCGCAAGCTGATCTTTGCGAGAACGATGCCACAGTGACATTGAATGCAATTGATGGCGGTGGAACTTGGAGTGGTACAAGCGTCAATGGTACTAGCTTCGATCCATCTTCAGCAGGAGCAGGTGATCATGTTGTGACTTATGATATAACCGTTGGTTCATGTACTGATACCGATAACATCACTATCCACGTAGATGCTATGCCAGACGCTAGCATTACACCAGCAGGACCTTTCTGTTCAACAGATGGAGCAGTGTTGTTGTCGTCTATTACGCCTGGTGGTACATGGTCAGGTCCTGGAATAACCAATACTACAACTGGAGAGTTTGATCCTTCCTTAGTTGGTTTAGGTGACTATATTGTTACTTACACGGTTTCTAATGGTGTTTGTACCGATTCTGATAATATTACAATTCATGTTGATGATTTTCTTGATGCAACAATAACTCCACAAGCAGATCTTTGTGAAAATGATGCTGCTGTGATATTGAATGCAGTTGATGCTGGCGGGATGTGGACGGGAACTGGAATTGTGAGTGCATCTACCGGTGAATTTGATCCGATGGTTTCAGGATATGGAGATCATGTGATTAGTTATTCGGTTGGATCTGGGGTATGTTCAGATACCGATAATATCACCATCCATGTGGATGCTATGCCAGACGCTACCATTATACCAGTCGGTCCGTATTGTATTACTGATGCAGCTGTGACTTTGAGTGCAGTATCTGCAGGAGGCACATGGAGTGGTACAGGAATTACCAACACAACGACTGGCGAATTTGACCCAGCAACCGCAGGTGCAGGTAGCCATACTATCACGTACACTGTGAGCAATGGCGTTTGTACCGATGTGAATAACATTACCATTGTTGTCGATCCAATGCCGGATGCAACTATCACCCCACAAGCAGATCTTTGTGAAAACGATGCCGCAATGACATTGAATGCCGTTGATGGCGGTGGAACATGGAGTGGCACAGGAGTGAGTGGAAATAGCTTTGATCCAGCAAGTGCTGGTTCTGGAGATCACGTTGTGACTTATGATATTACCGTTGGTTCATGTACCGATACCGACAACATCACCATCCATGTTGATGCCATGCCAGATGCTACCATTACTCCGGCAGGACCTTTCTGTGTGAGTGACGCCGCTGTAACCTTGAGTGCAGCTACTGCAGGCGGAACATGGAGCGGACCTGGTGTTAGTGGCAATAGTTTTGATCCCGCAACTGCCGGTGCAGGATCTCACACCATCATATATACCGTGAGCAATGGCGTATGTACCGATATGGACAATATCACCATTGTTGTTGATCCGATGCCGGATGCGACCATTACCCCGCAAGCCGATCTTTGTGAAAACGATGCAGCTGTAACATTAAATGCTGCTACAGGCGGTGGATCATGGAGTGGTACAGGCGTAAGCGGTAATAGCTTTGATCCTATTTCAGCCGGAGCAGGTAATCATGTTGTGACTTATGATATAACCGTTGGTTCATGTACTGATACCGATAACATCACTATCCATGTGGATGCTATGCCAGACGCTACCATTACACCAGCAGGACCTTTCTGTGTGAGTGACGCCGCTGTAACCTTGAGTGCAGCCACTGCAGGCGGAACATGGAGCGGACTTGGTGTTAGTGGCAATAGTTTTGATCTCGCAACTGCCGGTGCAGGTTCCCATACCATTACTTACACAGTGAGCAATGGCGTATGTACCGATATGGACAATATCACCATCGTTGTTGACCCAATGCCGGATGCGACCATTACCCCACAAGCAGATCTATGCGAAAATGAAGCAGCAGTAATATTAAACGCTGCTACAGCAGGAGGCATATGGAGTGGCACAGGCGTAAGTGGCAATAGCTTCGATCCAGCAAGTGCTGGTTCTGGAGATCACGTTGTGACTTATGATATAACCGTTGGATCATGTACCGATACCGACAACATCACCATCCATGTTGATGCCATGCCAGATGCCACCATCACCTCGGCAGGACCTTTCTGTGTGAGTGACGCCGCTGTAGCCTTGAGTGCAGCCACCGCAGGCGGAACATGGAGCGGACCTGGTGTTAGTGGCAATAGTTTTGATCCCGCAACCGCAGGTGCAGGTAGCCATACTATCACTTACACCGTGAGCAATGGCGTTTGTACCGATCTGGACAATATAACCATCGTAGTTGATCCGATGCCGGATGCTATCATTACCCTACAAGCAGATCTATGCGAAAATGAAGCAGCAGTAATATTAAACGCTGCTACAGCAGGAGGCATATGGAGTGGCCCAGGCGTAAGTGGTAACAGCTTTGATCCAGTTTCAGCAGGTGCCGGTGACCATTTCGTAACCTATGACATTACCGTTGGTTCATGTACCGATACCGATAATATCACCATCCATGTTGATGCCATGCCAGATGCTACTATCACCCCGGCAGAACCTTTCTGTGTGAGTGACGCCGCTGTAACCTTGAGTGCAGCCACTGCAGGCGGAACATGGAGCGGACCTGGTGTTAGTGGCAATAGTTTTGATCCCGCAACTGCCGGTGCAGGATCTCACATCATCACATATACCGTGAGCAATGGCGTATGTACCGATGTTGACAATGTCACTATCGTTGTTGACCCAATGCCGGATGCTACCATCACCCCACAAGCAGATCTTTGTATTGATGTGGCTTCTGTTGTGTTAAACTCTGCAACTGCAGGTGGCACATGGAGTGGTGCCGGAGTGAGTGGCAATAGTTTCAACCCTGGAATCGCAGGCGCAGGTACACACACAATTAATTACACAATTACAGTAGGAAGTTGTACCGATACTGATCAAATACAAGTTACTGTAAATGACATTCCTGCGATAAGCGTGTTAACAGCTCAGTATCCATTATGTTATGGAGAGTCAACAGGATATATTGAAGTGTATAGTCCTGGTTCATCGACTGCAACTTACAATTGGTCAGGATTAGGAACAGACGTACTATTATCCAACTTAAGTGCAGGGTCATATACTGTGATTGTTACGGATAATGGTTGTGTCAATTCTGAGACAATAGTATTGTCTGATCCATCTGCTTTAAATGTTTCTATTGTTGAAGTTGATGATGTGACATGCCATGCATTCATGGACGGTCAGGTTGTTGTAACTGCATCCGGAGGTACAGGTTCTTATGATTACTTGTGGAGCAATAGCCAAACACTTCCTGTTCTGACTAATGTTTCTGGTGGTGATTATCAGTTAACCGTGACGGACGATAACGATTGTGAAGCAACTCTATCTGTTCATGTCAACGAGCCAGATGAGCTTACTTTGGCTGAAAATGTAACTCCTGTAATGTGTGGAGTTTCACCGGGAGCTTGTCAGGTAACTGCAAATGGTGGAAATGGTGGATATGTATATTCCTGGGATGGTTATTCATCCACATCGCCTAGTTTGACAGGGTTGTCTGGCGGCTTATATACAGTGCATGTGAATGATGTTTTGGGTTGTTCGACACAAACGAGTATGATGGTACCTGTGAATGGAAACCTAAGTGTCGGCATTACAGAGGATCAATCCATTTCATGTTTCGGTGAATCAAATGCTGTGTTGAGAGCAGAATGTCCAGGTGGTGCAGAACCTTTGGATTACTATTGGAGTCCAACTGGTGATATTGATTTCCGTATTGAAAATCTAAACTCTGGAATTTATAGTGTACAGGTTTCTGATGATTGGGGTTGTTCAGGACAAGCTACTCATCATGTTATTGAGCCTGATCCAATCAATCTTAACTTTGCTGTGAGCAATGTACATTGTGCTAATGGCTCAGATGGTCAACTGGTAGCTCTTCCTTCAGGGGGTACAGGTCCATATACTATTTATTGGCCTGGTTATGGTGTAAATGATACGATAAGTAATTTGACATCAGGTTATTATAATGTTCAGGTGACAGATGTGCATAATTGTGAGCTTGTGGACAGTGCACACGTTTCTGAACCAGATGTTCTATTGACGATAGATTTATTGTCATCGAATATTTCATGCTACGGTTTTGATGATGGACGTGCTACAGCGTTTGGTGTTGGGGGAACACCTCCATATACTTACGATTGGCATTTTGAAACCTATAGCAGCGAAATGCAGACAATTACTAATCTTCCAGAAGGATTTTATTCTTTATTGGTAACAGATGCATATGGTTGTGCACAGGATACTATGATTGTTATCTCAGAACCTGCTCCTATGATGGTGGATTACTTAACAGTAAATCCAAGTTGTATAGGAAATAATGACGGAAACATTGAATTTGAAGTAGTCGGTGGTGTAGAACCATACGTTTATCAGTGGGATTTAGCAACTGCAAATTTACCATATTTTGATGGATTGTATGAGGGATCGTATGAGGTTAGCATTACAGATGCTAATGGTTGCGAATATGATCTGGAGACCATAACTTTAATGGATGTACCTGAAGAGTGTTTGAGAATTCCAGATGCTTTTACACCGAATGGAGACAACAATAATGACACCTGGATAATTGAAAATATTGAAATGTTCCCAAATTCCATTGTCAAAGTATTTAACCGCTGGGGACAAGCTGTTTATGAGGGAAAACATGGAGATGAACCATGGGATGGAAAAGACTTAAAAGACAATTTTGTTCCAACAGGTTCATACATATATGTCATTAAACTGTACAATGCGACTGAAGCGAAAACAGGTGTTGTGACAGTGATTTACTAGCAATAATCATTACAATCAAAAAGCCGGTTTGGATTATCCAAAGCCGGCTTTTTATGTAAATTATTTTACTTTGATGTTTGTAAATCTACTTTGAAATAATGATTTGTTTTCTGATTTGTTGATTGTTGGTTTGAATCTCAATGAAATATAATCCATTTTCCAAACCTTTGACATTGATAGGTTCCTCATGACATTGTTGCATTACCAGTTTCCCATCTGCAGAATAAAGTTTTATGTCAATAACCTGTTGGTCCGAATGAATGTAAATTTGATTTGCAACAGGGTTTGGATAAATTACAATTTCATTCAAATTGTTGTTTACAATTGATGTGATAATAATTTGAACAGTGCCATTCATGTCAGATGTACAGTTTGCAACATCAGTTTCTGCAGAAACTGTATAGGTTCCTGCCTCTGTGAAGTTGCCAAATGAAAGTTGTTCTCCTGTTCCTGCAAGAGTAGCAACCACACCATTTACATCATGAGAAAGATAATATGTAACATCAAGATCGCTATTTGAGAGGTAGATTTCTGCATCTGAACCTTCATTAATTTCTCCTCCACCAAGTAAATCGTATGCTTGTGGGAATTCAATTACTTCAACATTGATTTCATCTGTTGCAGTACATGTCCCATAACTTACAGTGACAGAATATGTCCCAGAATTACTTACTTCAATAGTTTCTGTATCAGAACCTTCTGACCATGTATAGTAATAGCCTGAGTCTGTGCCTGGATTAAGCAATACGGGGGTTGCATCTGAACATATTTCTATGGACGTTTCCGAGAAATCCGGGAGAGGTTCTGAAAGTATATTTACAACAATTTCGTCGGTTGCAGTACAGCCTGCTGCATCCTCAACTACAACACTGTATGTGCCACTACTATTCACATCTATGCTTTGCGTATTTCCTGAAGGTGTCCAAGTGTACGAAGTTAAGCCAGCACCAGCATCTAAATTGATAGGTAATTGTGTGCTACATGCTTCAATGTCACTACCAAGATCAACGGTTGGAGCAGTTAAAATCGCCACTTCAATTTCATCGCTTGCTGTACAGGAATGATTATCTGTAACGGTAACAGCATAAGTGCCAGCTGTTGATACTTCCAATGTTTGACTGCTACCTGATGGTGACCAAGCATAATTGCTCATTCCTGCACCAGCATCTAAGGTACCTGTAACTCCTGGACAAAGATCAATGTCACTACCTAAATTCACGCTTGGATTGTCATACACATGAATCATTTCTGTGATGGAGTAAGTGTCAGATCCAAAGGAGTTTGTCGCTGTCAGTGTTACTGTATAATCACCTGCTGTGTTATAAGTGTGAATTGGATGTTGGTTGTTTGAGGTATTTCCATCTCCAAAGTTCCAACTCCATGTGTCAGGGTTGCATAAACTCAAATCTGTAAATTGAACAGTGAGCGTTTCACATGCTTCGGTTTCGTCTGATTCAAAATCAACTACTGGTGCTGCTGGACACAGCTCTAAATCTATGACATAAGCTGTATTAAACCCTCCTGAAAACACATCGTCAAGATTGTTCCATGAACCTGAATAGTAAGTGAACGCAGTAGGAGTGTAAGGAGTTGGATCCTCTCTGCCTTGTGCCATATAAACGGCAAATGTGTCTTGTGTTGTCTCATAATACACTTCGTAACCAACGAAAAATGCTTCTGGAACAATCACAGGACTAGATAATGTAACCGTATTGTAAGAACCTGCAGTAAAATCAGAAATGCTTTTGTCTTCACTGTATAGTTCAGTTCCTGGAATACCTCCATTATTGTCCCATACTTTTATGGTAACGATAGGATTTGAGGATAAGGCTTCTGCTCTTGCAACTCCGAATGTGAGCTCTGTTAATGAGTTGAGTACTGGATTTTCAAAGTATTCTGCAAATTGAGTAAATCCATACCCATTTTGTCCGGAAAGGTAACCATCTGTTGCTGTGTAATACACAATGTTATCATCCGTGTGGATATTGCTCATTGCCTGACAAGTTACAGGTGCATTCACAACCGTAATGTAATCTGCTTTCGTGATGGAATGTGTGCCAAATGCGTTGGTGACAGATAGTGTTACATCATATGTTCCAGCACTTGACCAGCTTGCTGTTGGGTGTTGAAGGTTGCTGCTCGTTTGGTCTGCACCTTCAAATGTCCATGTCCATGAGGCTGGTACACCTGTACTGTTGTCTGTGAATTGAACATCTGCTCCAATTGCAACTGTCGTAGGGCTTCCTGTGAAATCAGCAACCGGATTGGTCGTGGCGAGATCTGTTGCGTATGCTTTGATGCAGACATCTATTTCATAGGTTTCACCTGCTCCTATTGCTGTCCATGAACTTTGATCGTCACTTATCCAGCATTTTCCTGTTTCGAAAGTGGCAAGGGAAGAAAAATCTGTGATGGCTATTTCAACGGGAATTGAATAATTCCCACTGTTATAATATCGAACTTTGACAAAAAAATCATTTCCAGGAGACAAATTAATTGGAGTTCCTAAATCAAAACTGTAATAGCCCGGGTAATTACAGCTTTCACCAGTAATGCTTCCTAAAAGCGTACTTAATGTGGATCCGTCAAAGCTATCGTATATTTCGATGTCAACATTACTGCCACCTGTTGTTACAAAAGTTCCAATGGATTGTATGCTTTGATCTGTAGTGCTGGTGAATTTTACAAGAGCATAATCGTCGCTATCTGAATATCCAAAGGAGTTGCACCATCCTAATTCATCGTAACCATAGACATCAGAGTTATTGTTGTATTCTGTTGTGCTTGGGAAATAGGCAACCGTAGTCAGTGCTTTGCTGTCTTCGTAAGAAATGTAAAAATAGCCAGCTTCTCCCCATGATGGTCCCCATGAATTTCTGATAATCCAAGCCCCAGGTGATGAGGGCGTTGCATAACTCCCTCCGGTGACAACTTTATTATCATCCCATCCGACAAGCAAAACGCCATGATTTGTACCTTCACTTCCATTGTAATAATACGTTTCATCTGAATAATTCATGTAATCACCGTCGTAACGCATGTTGACATACATGGCACCATTATCCATAATGTTTTGTTTAATTGCATTTGCGTTGTAACCTGCATCATTTATGCCTGGAAAATATCTCGCCTCATCTATATAAGCAACAGGACTTAATCCTGTTACACAATCTGGATTGGCGGGTAACGTGTAAGGATCAGCTGTTTCGTCAATCGGACCAGAGCGTCTTGCTAAATAAGCCATGGCAACATCGTAATTCCCTCCTTCACTTGGAGTCCAATCAAGGCCATGACAAGTTGCCATGTTTTGTTCGGAAAAATCTTCTTGTCCCATACCATTTTTAAGCCAGTAGGATTCCACTGCCCCATATGTTGCAAAAGCCCAGCAAGCTCCCTCTAGACCTTGATCTCTTACTGGAGATAGGTATGCTCCCCCATCAACGTCCCGCAAATCATATTCGGCTCCAAGTTTCGACGCATCAACTTGTGGAAGGTGGTGGGGGTCAAAAAAACGATTCGCAGGCGATGGAATTTCACCCAAAGGATATCCTTCATTTGTGAAATTCTGAGTTTCGTTTAAACTGCTTCGATATTGCGTGAAATCAGCATCTAAAGGTGCCTGTTGTGGTAGATTTTGAGAAAAACTTTTCAATGCAAATACAAGCATGAAAAAGAGGCTTAGTTTGAAATGTTTCATAGTTAAAGTGTTTTTTTCTTGTGATAAAATTAATCAGAAAATTCTTTTGAGTTAAAAGAAATGAAAAAAATGATATAAATCTAGGTATTTATCATTATTATTGTTCTAATAATACACTTACTTTGTTGTAAAAATGAATTCTCAGTGCATGCTTTGTCAGCTAAAGTCCATTAGCAGACATTTAAATAAAGTTCAGATACCAGAATCGGATTGTCTTGAAATAATTCAAAATTATTTATGCTATTTGGGTAACGCTGAAAAGCATATTACCAATCCTGAACTTGCTGCTGAGCTTAATCGACAAATTGCAAAATACCATCCAGACAAGGAACTTTATCGAAAAGAAAAGCAAGAGTTTAATGCGTATATGATGCGTAAGTACAAAGATTATTCAAATATGTTGAAAGAGTCTGACGATGCATTGAGACTAGCGGCTAAATTGGCAATTGCAGGGAATATTATTGATTTTGGTCCTGGACATGAATTTTCAGTGGATGAAACTATATCACAAGTGTTAAAGTCTGAGCTCCGAATTGATGACTCAGTGCGTTTGTTTGAGGATTTGAGACATGCAAGAACTGTGTTGTATTTGGGCGATAATGCTGGTGAAATTGTAATGGATAAATTGTTTATTAAAACGATAAATCATCCCAATTTAACTTTTGTAACGAGAGGGAAACCTGTGCTGAATGATGTTGTAAAGGAAGATGCTGATTTCGTTGGAATGGAGGATGTATGTTCACTAATAAATAATGGAACAGATATTCCTTCTACCGTACTTTCCCAATGTTCCGATGAGTTTTTGGAGGTATTTCATTCTGCAGATGTTATTATTTCCAAGGGACAAGGCAATCTTGAAGGATTAATCACTGAAACGAATCGCAATATTTATTTCCTTTTTACGGTAAAATGTCATGCAATTGCAGATTTAACCCTGACAAATAAGGGTGATTTTGTACTTATGCATGGCTCTAATTTGCCAAAAGGAGAGGGTTTATTGTAATTTTCCCTCTTTTGCTTTTTTTAGGTTGTCTATTTGCTTACGGACATAAAATGCGAGGAAGAAACCTGAGAACAACATAGTTGCTGATTCAAGTAGTAAGTCCTTAGTCTCAAGTTGTTTGAAGTATTCCGTAATGCTGAGTTCAGTTACCAGAAGAATACGGTACATATGGAAAAACAACATTAAAGAAATCCCAATCAATATTCCTGTTTTAACAATGAATTTTAGTTTGGATTGATTTTTCATCTTGGTATTTCTTTAATGTAAATATCTTGCTGCGGGAAAGGTATCGTCACATTGTTTTCTCTAAAACGTTTATCAATTTCAAAACGAAGTTCTGAGCGTATAGGTTCAATACGAAATTGTTTTTTAGAATAAAACTTTAAGGAAAAGTCCAAAGACGAATTGCCAAAGTTTTCAAAAAACACAATAGGAGGCGGATTTTCTTCCACATGTGGATGATCATGTGCTACAGATTTCAATATCTTTTCAACCAAACGAACATCACTACCATAGGCAACGCCAACATCTACACTGAAACGGCTCTTTCTATTGTTATGTGACCAGTTAATGAGTTTTTCCGAAGTGAAAACCGAATTTGGGACAATCATAATTACATCATCACGTGAAATTAATTTTGATGTTCTTAAGTTAGTTTCTACAACTTCACCAATCAATTCTCCTTCAATTTCAATTACATCCCCAACTTTAATGGAATGATCGAATAGAATGACGATCCCGGATACGATATCATTAAAGAAATGCTGAATCCCTAATCCGATACCTACCAATAAAGCACTGACCGATGCAATGATAAAAGTGATGCTAAAACCCAGCGATTGAATAAAGATACTGATCGCAATAACATAAGCTAAGTATTTGATTAGTAGGAAAACAGAGAGTGTTTTCCCTTTTTCTATTTCTTGTTTTTCTTGATACCGATTAATTCCCGCTTCAATAATTAGAATGATAAAACGTGTCCCGTTAAGCACAAAGAATAGCAGAATGAAGTGGTAAATAAGAATATTGACTTTTTCAGTTTTAAACACAACTGCGCGCAGAACAACTTCTATCGGAATGCCAAGAATCTTTAATACTCCATACACCATAAAAAACGAAAAGAGTATAAAGACAAATCGCTTGATTGCCTTAATGTGTTTTTTTGATAGTGAATTAAGTGCATGAATCTTCTTGAGTAAGCGATTGCCAAAACCTACTAAGATTCCCCATACAAAGAGAATGACAAGTACAGATATAAGTTCCCAAACTTCTATGTTGAAATTATCTCCGCTTATGAGTTGATATTCAAAAAAGTCTTTCATCGATTATTGATCAATAATTTTTTTGTTGTATAGTCCTTGTTTGAGCTGAGTTTTATCAAATATATGCCTT
Source organism: Bacteroidales bacterium (assembly GCA_963676165.1). Taxonomy (GTDB): domain Bacteria; phylum Bacteroidota; class Bacteroidia; order Bacteroidales; family ML635J-15; genus JAQIBY01. Next base: position 429,786 of record OY781043.1, read on the forward strand.
CTGGCAAGTTTGAAATGTCAATTTTTAATTCTTGACTTTCGGTTTCCATTGTTTCAATGGCTTGTCCAGAAAGTGTAAAGATATCAATTCTATGTTTAGTTTGTTCAGAAAATTGCAAACTTACCATGTTTTGAGCTGGATTTGGGTAAATTTGGAACTCATTTTCTTTGTTTGTTTCTATCTCCGTTAAATCGTCAATATAGGGATTTACTGAGGCAAGAAAATCAATTCCATGATTAAAAATTGGCTCCCAATATTCGCAAGGGAAAGAATCGCGTTCAAGTTCTGTAAGACTCATTTCACCACAGCTGTAAAATGCATGTGGCTGGTCAGGGTACGAATAAAACTCATGGGGTTTACCTAAACTTTCTAAATGTTCGTGGATAGGTAAGGAACCGTATAAAGTAAACGTCAAATTAAATCCAGTTCCAAAATTAAAAGCAGAACCTTCATCGTAAGGAACAATGTTGTCTCCTGTGCCATGAACCAGCATAACTGGGATGTTTTCTGTGGGTTCAAAATAATTCACATCCATCGTTGCACCCCACAGTGCAATAACAGCACTTACATCGGTTGTATGGTTAAAATGAGATGCTTCCAAGCTAGTGCTTTCGTCGAGTAATCCGAGATCCACATTATTTGCTCCATTTCCAACTTCACCCGCTTCAGGTAGCCATTCATCTTCATTCATGAAAGCAGCATGCAAAGCAGTTATCGAACCTGCAGAATTTCCCAAAAGGTAAATTTCTGTGGTATCAATTCCATAGGTTTCATGATGATATTTGAAGAATCGAACTGCAGCTCTTGCATCTTGAATTGCACGCCATGCAGCACGTTTCATTCCTGTGTCTGGACCAATATCGCTACCACCGAGTGCAGGGTTGAATCCCAATCGATAATTCACCGATGCAGCAACATATCCATAATGTGCAAGTGAATCACACCATGCAATCATATCAGGTCGTTGAGAACTGCCACGCAAAAATGCACCTCCAAAGAATGTCAATACCAAAGGGCGTTTTGCCATAGTATCTGTTGCTGGTGGTTGATACAAGTCGAAAGTCAAATTTTCAGGAAGGTTTATACCGTTTAATAATGCATCCCAAGAATCTGCATTTCCGTAAACAATATCGTTTGTAATCTCAATTTCAGGAAAAACTTGTTCTGTAAATCGTTGTGCAAATGCATTCATTGTAAGAATGAGACATGCAGAAATAATAATCTGTCTTTTCATAATTATGGTTATTGGCTTTTCAACAAAATTAAAAAAAATGTCAAGCTTCTCAAATTATGCCATAAGTTGGATGAGGTATATATTTGTGGGAATAAATCTAAATCTGCTTTTTTAGATGTTTTGTGCTTAGGCTTGATTATTTTTGAATTCCCTGTTGAAATCAGAAAATACACGAAAAACAAACTCTCTTTCCTACAGATAAAGCTGTGCTAAAGTCTACATTCCTAGCTGTTAGAGAGGCTACAAAAAAGTGGACTCAGCCAGTTCGAAACTGGGGTGTAATTTTAAATCAGTTGTAATTATTTTTAACAAGAGAATTAATTATGGAGCAACTTTTCTTGTTTACATACTTTATGGGAAGTACTGTCTCAACAAAATAATTACTGTACAACAACTCTCTTAGTGTAAATATTATTGTTCACTGTCATCTTTATCAGGTAGATCCCTGCATCATATGCTTTCAAATCTACATTAACAGATTCTCCATTATACTCAGTTGAAAGAATCATCTTTCCCAGCATATTGTAAATCTCAATCTTTGAATTTATATTTTCCCCCGAATACTTTATTTTAAACATACCAGCATTTGGGTTTGGAATTACTTCGATAACATCCGCTGAAGATACACTCTTTTCACTCACATTCAACATTTTTTTAGTTCTAATTGGAGCTTGAACATTATTGCAAATTGAATTGTGATCTGTACCATCAACCCAATATTCTAATTCTAGATTCGAAGGCAAGTAGCTACTATTAAATATATGAAACGAGTTACTACTAACATCAAAACCCAATATAGCCTTTCCTGTGTTCGATGTTGAAACATCAGAATTAATAAAAACTAAATCTTTATACTGATTACCATAAAAGTCTCCTACAAGAACACGATCATTACAATCAATATAATTATGAAGTACTAGATTATATCTCACACGTATATTCTGATTTCCCAGAATATCAAACACCCTAATACCATCATTACCTCCTGAAGAATTAATAAATATTAAATCGTCTTTATTATCATTGTCAATGTCTTCAAGTAAAATTTTATCGTTAACATCCATCCAGTTATCAAACTGTCCGTGGTTTAACCAGGCCAATAAAGCTCCTGTCTTGATATCATATGCAGAAATTGCACCACCGGAATAAGACGTATTCAATAAAACTAAATCTTCTTTATCATCGTTGTTAATATCTCCAAAGAACATTCTATCAGAAGCATCCATCCAGCCTCCAAATGTGCCATGATTTATCCATGAAATTTCTTGCCCTGTAACCAAATCAATAGCTCGTATAGCACCATAAGTTCCATCTGTATTTACAAAGACTAAATCTTCACCAGGGTTATCATCAACATTGCCCAGAAACATTTTATCTGTTGCGTCCATCCAGCCATCAAATGTGCCATGATTAATCCATGAAATATCTTCTCCTGTTACGAGATTTATTGTTCGTATAGCACCATAAGAGCCACTAGTATTAACCAAAACGAGATCTTCACCGGGTACATTATCAATACAACCTAGGAACATTCTATCAGAAGCATCCATCCATCCTCCAAATGTACCATGATTAATCCATAACATTGTCTCTCCAGTCGAAATATTTACGACTCGTATTGCTCCATAATTATATGATGTATTTATTAAAATCATTTCATCAATACCATCTCCATTAACATCACCCACAAACATTTCATCTGAATCATCCATCCATCCAATAAATTCATCTATACCATGGTAAACTATTGATTCTAATTGATGTGTAGAAAGATTCAAACTCCCAATCGCACCATTTACAATTGGATTATTGATTAAGTTACATCTATTATTTAATACCAATTTCTTCTTTTCATCACCTAATTGAGCAACTTCAATCCGATCATTAACACTACATGCAGTTCTGCATTTCTTTATCTTAAATGCAAAATCCTGATAATGCCCATACATCATAGGGGTTGTGAAATTAAGCTCTCCGTTTGAATTTGAACTCACCTTTTGCACATTAAAAAGTTCAACTTTATCTTCATTAAAACGATACCATTCAATTCCAAAATATTGTTTCTCTTTTACATTGTTGATATTTACTTCTCCTGTGACATATTCAACAGGTTCTTCAGTGTTCTGCAAGACACCAGTTTTAACAGAAGGAGTATATCCTGGTACGGTTTCGTTAATTTGATATGCAGCAGCAAGAGTAGGATTATAGTAACTAGAAGATGAATTTTGAACAAAATTGTACCAATAATAACTATTGTTGTGAGTCCAGCCTAAAAATTCATCAGAGTTAATACTATTATTATTTTGAAGTACAAAGGTTTCTATTTTATATAAATCATTCTCATCTACTGACATACATGGATTTGGATTAAAATCTTTTAAATTACAATCATTAAAGAAAGTTCTAGCCTGCTTAATGTTATCTATATAACAATCATAATCTAAATTAATTTCCCACCATTCTAAACCAGGCACACAAGAACCACTCATTGCACTGCTCCATAAATGATTATGATGAGTTGGCTCAAAATAATCCATATATTTACTCATTTCAGGATTGGGTTGTGGATTAATACCTGCATAATGTGCAGCACCCACTTCTGCAAAAAGTACCGGCTTTTGAAACCTATCCAATAAAAAATTTAATGCATTATAAGTTTCGACCTCTGAATTAGCCTTGTGATTATAATGATGCCTTGTCACAAAGTCAAGATTAGATACTGAACCAATATTGTGTTGATAATCTGGTACCGCATAACCTGATAGTAAATGATCCGTATGACTGAGTTCATTCTTAATATAATCGGAAATTTCAGTATGCCAATTTACTAACACCTGATCTGAAACATAATTATGTGCACTTGGGTTATTACTTAACAAAATGGATTCATTTAGTAATCCAAAAGAGGCAATCTGAGTGCTATAACCCCAACGAGCAATTATATATCTAATTAATTTTTTATATTCTTTTCTAGCAACTTCCGCTGTGAAAAAATCAACCGGATCATTTACTCCATTTAATGTTTTATAGGGATTGTAATCCCAATTGTAAGCATAAGTTGTATTGTTATGATTTGTCAGACCTTCTGAATGCGTAAGTAGCTCAATATGAACATACACATTATCATCTCTTAATTGATTTAATAGATTATCCATTTCCCACATTAGATTTTGTCTGTCATCATAATCATTTAAATGATTCCACTCTGGGAGAAAGCTATATGGGACAAACATTATTCTTAAGAAATTACCTCCATTATTAGACAGTTTTTTAATTCTTGTTCTGTGCGAAACATTCTCTATTGGACAAAATATTGTATTGTTTGAATCAAATTCTTCAGGACGGGGCCAAGCAATATTCATTCCAATGGGAAAAATTGATTCTCCTGAAGACGTTTCTAAATACTTATTATTCTCATCAATCTTTAGAAATCCAGGGTTATTTGATTCTACACAAATAAAATTACAACCAATATTATCTTCATATACGATACTTTCCCCGCATGAGATTTTCAATGTAACATGCCAGTTGCCTGTAATTTTAGGAGCAAAACGAACCCTCCAATTATTACTTAAAGGGCTCTCTACCCATGTAGTGCTTTCAACAACAGGATTTGTGCTATAATTGTATTGACGATAGTAAAACCCATTAATTTTTTCTATCTTGTTGCCACAAGAGAAAGTAGCAATTACATCAATATCCTCTGGATCATATGGGTTTATCTTAGGTGCAGTTTTACCACCTGAAGGATTAAAATATTCATGTATTGCTCCCTGGATAGACAGAGGAACTTCAACACTAAATTCAATAAGTTCATATTGCCCTACGTTTCCATTTGAAGGAGATAACACACTAATTTGAGCTAAAGATACTACACTCGAACCAATAATAATACAAAATAAAATTAGCTTTTTCATAATGAAATGACTTAATAAGTGATATTAAATTTGTAAAATTATAAAAAATATATCATTGTTAGATGAAAAAACACAAAATAGCTTAGCTTTCTTTACATTTTTTTTTGATAATTAGCCATATATGCTTTGCTCTATGTGTTTAGATGGTAAGTCATCTGAAATTAAGTTGGTTGAATTAGTTTATCATATGTTTTTACCAATCCTTATATGTAATTTCAAAGAATTTTAGCAGATGGATGCAATTAAATAAATGAATTTTACGAAAATTGAACAGATTAGAAAATGCCCATTGTTTACAATATTTTCGGGGAACTGTCATTAGCAGGCTTGCAATTAGAGCATGGTATATTTGTATTTTGATAGTGTGTTTTTTGTTTAGGCTAATAAAACCTGTTCTAGCTTGAGTAAATTTATAGAGAGCTTTATAATAATATCTTTTATTAAAAATGAGATATTGTTTGAATCGAGTTTTGAGTTTGTCTAACAATATATTTAAGTGATTGACTGTCTGCGAAATTTAAATGTTTTTGGTGAGTTTTTATTAACGTTAATGGCCGTATAAAGTTTTATTCTCCTTTCTTTTACCATTTGATGGGTTGGCCTATACATTCTAAATATCCTTGAAAAGACTCATGATTGAATTATCAATTGTTAATTGTCAGTGTTTAAGTTTTGATGTTCGAGATAAGATATCTATTTTTTTAAGAAGTTTATTGGAGACATTTCCAAAAACATTAAGCTTTCGCAGTTTATTTGCGTCTAAATTTTTTGTATGCAATTCAATTAGAATATTTGGTCTTGCCTGAAAAAAAACAAGCATTACGCCATTTACATCACGTAAGGAAGTGCATTGGGCATAAGGATTAAAATAGCATATTTTTTTAATGATTTTTTGTTTTGAATTTTTTGACATATTGATCAGATTTATGAGCTTTTACACTTGATGCAATGATTTTTACTCTTTTAAACAAATAAGCTGTCCGAAAACCAATCATCTCCTGATCTCCCTTCTTTTAATTTTTTATCAGACAATAGTGTTTTAATTACAAACATCCCAAATAAAGAAATATATTTGTTGTTTTAGAGTTATTATCTCATGAGATTGGTCTCCATACAAAAATATTGGATGCTATTGCTTACCTTTTTTCTGTTTTCTTGGACAGGGAAAAATGTGAATGCTCAGGCAATATTAAATCCTGATTTTGTTGTGGTCTCAGGTTATGTTTTTGATGTCGATAAAGACTCTGTCCTTACCTTTGCTAATGTTTACAATACACGTACTATGCGTGGTACCATTACCGATAGAAATGGTTATTTCCGATATTATGCCTTACCTGGAGATACCTTGTGGTTCTCGAGTATGGGATATTATCCTTTGCAATACAAAATTGAAGATGCCCCGGGAAGCAGAATTCAAGACACGTTTTATCTCAAAGCACGAACCTACAAAATTCCTGACGTGGATATTCTTGCTTTAACACGATACGAAAAACTTCGTTATGAAGTGAAAAATATGGAAGTTCCTCGGGATGTGAAAAATGCACGTAATAATTTCCCTGTCGTGAACCATAATGTAAATGCTTTTTATGAACGAAACTCAGAGAGTTTTGGATTAGTTATGAGCCCAATTTCTGCACTTTACGATGCGTTTTCAAAAGAGGGAAAAGAAAGACGGAAACTTGCAGAGTTGATGAGGCAAGATGCGATTGATGAAAAAATTGCCCTAAAGTATAACGAAGACCTTGTTACCAGAGTGACAGGTTTTGAGGGCGATCTCCTGATTGAATTCATGGAATTTTGTAATTTCTCAGAAGAGTTTTTACTCAATGCTCCGGATTACTATTTGATTGAGATATTAATAGAACAATATGAAGCTTTTTGTGTTTTAAAAGGGATAGAATGTAATAACAAATAGATTATGCTGGTAATAAAAAGTCCTTCCAGAGATGCTTTTTTTAATATAGCGTCGGAGGAGTACTTCTTGAAAACTGTTAAGGAAGATGTTTTTTTGATATATTTTAATGATCCTGCAATTATTGTAGGGAAACATCAAAATACACTTGCCGAAATCAATAAACCTTTTGTTGAAGCAAATGGAATTAAGGTTGTGCGTCGCTTAAGTGGTGGTGGTGCTGTATATCATGATCATGGAAACTTGAATTTTTCTTTTCACACAAAATACAATGAAAATGATGATTTTGTCGATTTTAGCAAATTTACAAAACCTGTCATTGATTTGCTCAATCAAATGGGTGTTAGAGCCATGTTTAAAGGGCGAAACGACTTAGTTATTGACGATAAAAAGTTCTCAGGGAATGCAAAAATGAAATTTCAGGATAAAATTTTGCAACATGGTACAATTCTTTTCAATTCTGAAATGAAAGTACTTAGTGATGCACTGAAAGTTAATCCATTGAAATTTGAAGATAAAGCAGTGAAGTCTGTGCGTTCCAGAGTAACAAATATTGTGGATTATCTGCCTGAAGCAATGTCTATTGAAGAATTTGCTGAGAAATTAATAGCTTATGTGATTTCTCTTAATCCCAATGCGGAATATTATGAGTTAACAGATGAGGATCAGAATGTAATTCAGCAGCTTGCCAAAGAAAAGTACTCCACATGGGAGTGGAATTATGGAATTTCACCTGAGTATAATTTCAATAAGGGCATTAAAACCAATGCTGGTTATATCGAATTTCATCTTGATGTGCAAAATGGAGTCATTAAAAAAGCGAGAATATTTGGTGATTTCTTTGCTTCACATCCAATTCGAGAGTTGGAAGAAATGCTTGAAAACGAAAGACACAATCTGGAAAATATTAAACAACGATTGGCGCTTGTCAATCTGGAACATTATTTTGGGGATGTTTTATTATATGAGATAATTGAAGGTTTAATTTAATAAATGAATTATGAAAGAACAATTAAACAATTTACTGGATCTACTTGTCCTGTACGCACCTCGATTTATTGGTGCAATTCTTGTCCTCATTGCAGGACTTTGGATCATTAAGGTTCTAACAAAAACCATTACTCGATTAATGGAAAAACGAAACACAGATGTATCATTACGTTTGTTTTTGAAATCACTGTTTAATACTTTGTTAAAAGCATTGCTTTTCATTTCTGTTATGGGAATGGTGGGGATAGAAATGACATCCTTTATCGCTATCCTCGGTGCTGCAGGTTTGGCTGTTGGTATGGCATTGTCTGGGACTCTACAAAACTTTGCTGGTGGAGTTATGGTATTATTGTTTAAACCTTATAAAGTGGGTGATTTTATTGAAGCTCAAGGTTATATGGGTACTGTTAACCAGATTCAGATTTTTAATACCATTTTGTTGACGGTTGATAACAGAACCATTATTATTCCAAATGCAAAAATTTCAAATGATTCATTGATCAATTATTCCACTCAGGGAACTCGTCGTGTCGATTGGGTTTTTGGAATCGGTTATGGCGATAAAGTGGAAGATGCACGTAAAATTCTCGAGGGTTTTATTGTCAACGATGAGCGCATTTTGAAAGATCCGGCATATCAAATTGTACTATCTGAGCTTGGCGATAGCTCTGTGAATATCACTGTGCGTGCTTGGGTTAAAGGTGCAGATTTTTGGGATGTGAAATTTGAAATGAATGAGAAAGTGTACAACAAATTTAATGAGGTGGGCATTAATATTCCATTCCCACAAATGGATGTACACATTCATAATAGCTAAAAACGAGAAACTATGAAACGAATATTTATTGCTTTAGTCACTGTGATTTTTGCAGGGCAAGTTATGGGGCAAAAGGCTGTGCCTGATTCATTAGCTGGATGGAAAACCGGTGCAGTGGCTACACTGAGTGGAACTCAAGTTGCATTAGTCAATTGGAGTGCCGGGGGTGAAGAATCACTATCTGGAGTTGCTCTTTTTAATGCATTCGCTAATTACAAAAAAAGTAAGTTTACTTGGGACAACACACTTGATCTTGCTTATGGAATGAGTAAAATTGGGGAGGACCCTTGGATTAAAAGTGATGACCGCATTGATTTTGCATCAAAAGCAGGTCAGTATGCATTTAAGCACTGGTATTACACAGGCTTGCTGGGTTTTAAAACACAGTTTATGGAAGGTTTTAGTTCCCCTGACGACCTCTTGCCTATTTCCAATTTCTTTGCTCCTGCTTATTTGAATGTTTCTTTAGGGATGGATTATAAACCCAACGATAATTTTTCACTCTTTATCTCTCCGCTTTCGGGTAAGATGACCTTTGTAATGGATCAGGTCCTTGCTGATGCAGGAGCTTTTGGAGTGGAAGCCGGTGAAAATTTCAGACCTGAGTTTGGGGGATATATGAAAGTTGCTTTGAAACATGACATCATGGAAAATGTAAGCTTGCAAACAAAACTTGACCTTTTTTCAAATTATTTGAATAACCCACAAAATATTGATGTGACATGGGATGTTTTGGTCGCAATGAAAATCAATAAATTCCTTACTGCTATCCTAACAACTAATTTAATTTATGATGACGATATTGATATCGCTATCGAACAAGAAGATGGTTTGGTAAGAATGAGTCCTGCAATCCAGTTTAAAGAAAGCTTTGGTTTGGGACTATCCTATAAATTCTAAATTGAATTAACATATTTTGAAAATCCACTTTTCTACCTTAGGAAAGTGGATTTTTTATGCGCTAATGAATGTAATTTATTTTTATTTTGACCATAGAGTATTCAAATATACTAGCTTGCCTACCTCCGCTGGTAAACTATGGAAGTCGAGGTGTTAATCAATGTTTTTGGAGTTCTGTTCTCCATAAACACTAAAATCTACCACATTTCTACCGTAAGATTTGATGTGCTGAGATAACTCAGCGTATTCAGATCATAAAACATTGTAGCTTTTGGCATGAATTTTTGCTTTTTCTGCAAAAATCATGTCCAAAAGCCCATCATAACTTCTTTGTTTTATCCTTTTCCCAAACCATACTCGTCAAAAAGAGCAAAAAAAAACCACTCCCGAAGGAATGGTTTCTTTATTTTTTACGAAAGACTATTCCATATCTGAGAATAATGCTTCGAACATTTTTTCTTGCAATTTGTCATAACCTTCACATTCTGCAAGTTCTTTTTCTACATCGCTGTATTTGTCTTCCATACCTTCAGCGAGTGCTTCGAGTTCAGTAGAAAGTTCTTCTGCAGCTGCAGTGTCTTCTTCGTACTTTTTCATCATTTCTTCTGATTCTTTCATGGTTTCTTTGAAAGCAGTAACGATTTTGTCAATCTCTGCATCATCAATTTTTCCATCTTCAGCAGCTTTTTGTTGCATTTTCACAAAAGCTTCTTGTTTTTTGATCAAAGCTTTAGCGTCAGCTTTTGGTCCACCACATGATGAGAAAGCAAATACGAAAGCTACGAGGCTCATTAAAACAGCAATTTTTTTCATAGTATTAGATTTAAAATTAAACATTGATTACCGTATAGTGCAAATATAGAAAAAATCACTATATCGCAAACCATATCAGCTTTTTATTTTTAAAAATTCAAGAAAACATTCAATTTTTTTAAAATTTTAGCCTTCCCATGCTAATAATTAAGTGTATAACAATTATTTCATTTGGTATTTCGCAACCAAAGGTATTCTGCGTCCAAATCCAAATGCTTTTGAACTAACGCGCAAAATTGGAGGTGCTTGAAAGCGTTTATACTCATTACGATTCACCATGCCTAAAACATAATGTACGGTTTCTTTATCGTATCCTGCTTCAATAATTTCTGAGGCAGATAATTTCTTTTCGATATAGGCAAATAAAATGCCATCTAAAATTTCATACGGAGGTAAGCTGTCTTCGTCTTTTTGGTCAGGACGCAATTCCGCTGATGGCGGTTTGGTAATGCTATTCTCCGGAATGATTTCTTTTTCTCGATTGATGTAGCGAGACATGGCAAATACATCTGTTTTATAAATGTCTCCTAAAACTGATATTCCTCCATTCATGTCTCCATAAAGTGTTGTGTATCCAACTGCAGCTTCACTTTTATTGGACGTGTTAACCAGAATATGTCCAAACTTATTGGATGCAGCCATGAGCATTACTCCCCGAAGTCGTGCTTGAATATTTTCCTCTGTTACATCTTCGTTTTGTCCTGCAAAATAGGCTGCCATGCTTTTGTTGATTGCCGAAAAGCCATCTTGAATTGGTATGGTTTCGTAATGCATACCCAGATTTTCAGCCAAAACTTCGGCGTCTTTTATACTGTGTTCGCTACTATATTGTGACGGCATTAATATGCCATACACATTTTCACCTCCCAATGCTTCTGCGAGAAGCGCTGCAGTTAATGCAGAATCTATACCTCCGGATAAGCCCAAAATCGCAGTTTTAAATCCCATCTTCTGAAAATAATCCCGAATACCTAAGATTAACGCATCATGCATCATGGCAATACGGCCGGTTTCATTGATGGCGAGCTCTTCTTTCGCTGAAATCGTTTTGCTGTCTATCCACTGTCTGTCTTCTTCAAAATGTTTAAGTTGAAGAACAACATCTCCATCTTTATTCAAAACGCGAGAGCCTCCATCGTAAATCAATTCCGTGTTACCACCACATTGGTTTACGTAAAGAATAGCGAGTTTGTGATCTTTAGCATTGTTGATCAATACTTGTTTTCTCAGATTTTCCTGATTGTATGAAAATGGTGATCCGGCAATATTTATCACGTAATCAGGTTTTAACTTAGCTAATTCTCTCAAGGGAGAAACCTGATACAAGGTTTCTTTCGCAAACTGGTATCCGGCTTCTTGTTTATCCCAAAGATCTTCACAAATCGTAACGGCAATTTTCTCTCCTTTATATTCCAACAGTTTAAAGCTTGTGTTGGGTTCGAAATATCGGTAATCGTCAAAAATATCGTACGTGGGTAATAGTGTCTTTTTAAAGACTTCTTTTATTTCGCCATCTGCGATAAAAACAGCTGCATTGAAAAGTTTTTTCCCATTGGGAGACTCATTTAGCCATGGAGCGCCAAGTAATATGGCAATGCCGTGACAATGGGATGCAATGTGATGAATCGCTTCATAAATCATGTCAATGAAATCTTTCTGTTCCAACATGTCATGAGGAATGTATCCGCAGATTGCTAATTCTGAAAACACAACGAGATCGACATTCGCTTGCTTGCCTTTTTGAATTGCATCAATAATTTTTTCTGCATTCCCTTTAAGATCTCCAACAATATAGTTGAGCTGCTCTATTTGAATTTTCATATCTGTTTAGATAAAAAAATCCCAATTCGTTTGAATCGGGATTATAATGTGAATCAAAATATTTTAGAAAAGAATTCCAATTTTCAATGAAACAGTATTTATTTTACCACGGTGTTCACGTGTTGTCGCATTTCCTTCTTGAAATACTTCCACAGTAACGTCATCGTTGGTTTTAATGAAATCCATAATACCACCATTGTACACAATTTCAGTAATAAAACGTGTATTACCTGATAATGACCACTCAAAACCAGCACCCATGTACCAATTCATGTTGAATAGACCAATGTTATCAGTGAATAAGTCGTCACCTTCATCTGTAATGTCAGCAATTCCTTTTAAGCGAACCATAGGAGAGACACCAGCTTTCATGTAATAACTTAAGAATCCAATTTCGTTGGTTTTTCCTTTGAAACCAATAGGGATTTCCAAATAGTTTAAGTTATAACCTACTTTCTTAGCACCTTTCACCGTGTCAATTATTCCAAGGTCGTAAATGTTTGAAATAATTCCATGGTCGTAATGCATGTTTGCATTCATTGTGTTGTATTTAATTGCCCCAGTGAAAACAAAATTATCTGAGATAGGGAAATCTGCCATGGCTCCAAAATTGAAACCTAAACCAACACCTTCGTTGGATTGAATTTTACTTTCTACGCCGAACCAAGACAAGCTGGTTCCACCAAATAATCCACCTGAAATTTGTGAAAATGCACCAAAGCTAATGGCAAATAAACTAATGGCAAGGATAATCTTTTTCATAATATTGTCGTTTTTTAATTGGATACATTAAATTTGCTACTTGCAAATATAAAGAAAAAATTGTGCTCTTATGAAAAGCAGACGTACTAAAGTCATATTTTTTTTCACTTTCATTCTTTTAGTTGGATTTTTCACATGGTATTTTGCCTTACGTGACAAGAATCCTCTTAAAGTGGATGTTTCCAATATTGAGTTGGAAATTCAAGTTCAACGTTTTGATAAAGATTTATTTTCTTCTCATGACGATTTAACAGGTTTGGTGGCTGAGTTGGAAGCAAATTATCCGGATTTTTTTATGCTTTACACTCAGCAAATCATTAAAATTGGTCATACCGGAAATCAGAATTTTTATGAATATTTGGATGCCTTTTTAACAGACTATACGGTGGATCAGGCACGTGATGCTGTGTTTCAAGAGTTTGAGGATATGTCTGACATTGAAGCAAGTTTGACAGATGGATTTCGTCATTACAAATACTACTTTCCAGAAAATCAAACTCCTAAAGTGGTGAGCTTTATTGCCGGATTTAATCACTCTGTTGTGACAACTGATCGCCTAATTGGAATAGGTTTGGATAAATATTTGGGTGCTGATTGTGAGTTCTATCAAATGATGAGAATTCCACAATATGCAGTCAGAAATATGCGAAAGGAAATGATTCCCGTGGATTGCATAACTGCTTGGGCTGAAATGGAATTTCCCAACACTGACAGTACCGATTATTTGGTGTTTGAAATGATTTATGAAGGTAAAATCCTTTACTTTTTGGATGCTATGTATCCTGAAATGCCCGATTCACTCAAAATAGGTTTTACAGATCGAAATATTGCTTATTGTGAACATTTTGAGTCGCATATGTGGGAGTATCTGGTATCTGAAAACCTTTTGTTTTCAACCGATTATCTTCAACGACGCAAATTTATGGGTGATGCCCCGTTTACAGCTGCTTTTGGCAACGATTCACCAGGTAGAGCTGCAGCTTGGATCGGCTGGCAAATTGTAACAGCTTATGTGAACGAAAACAATGTTTCGCTGCAAGAACTCATGCATGAAAAAGACTTTCAGAAAATCTTGAATCAGTCGTTTTACAAACCCAAAGGACGATAACTAATTTTTAAATTCAGTTTCTCCTTTGTGGAAATCTATATACTTATTCGAAAGTAAACCTAGCAAGTTGCTAAAGCTTTGCATGGCATTTTCAGTGTCTTTTGTTATCTCACGTTTTTGAAGTCTTAACATCAGAAGGGAGTACATAGCATTAAGACAAACTTCAATGTCATTGGAGCTTTTGTCCTTGCTTTTTTCTCTGAAAAGCTCAATGTTCGGACTTGCAATGCGAGCAAATTCCTGATAAGATGTTTCACTCTCATCATTCAATAAATACAAATGAAAATCGTATAAATCATTCACCTGATTAATTAAGAACTGAAGGTGTCCTTTCTCCATTTTCTTCTCATCATGCATTTGCTGTATGAGCCCTTCATACCAATTCCTAATTTCTTGCTTTTGTGCGTCTTCAACTTGGTATCCAACAATGAGTTTTTCTTCAATAATGTCCATGTTAAACTGACATGCACGTATCATGTCCTCAATTTGCCACATGTACAGCACATATTCTGCTGGATTTTCTTGTTTTTTTTGTTTTGCAATTATCATTTGTACGGGTTCAATTTATCAATTTGTCTTCTATCTTTTTTCGTTGGTCTTCCACTTCCTCTTTCTCGAAATGAGGCTGTTTCACGCGCCAATCGTAATTTCTCAAATTCCGTTTCCGGAGTTGTCTCTGTGAGAAAATCAGAAACGAGTTTTGCGCCAACTCTATTGTTTAAAAGCGCTTTGACTTCAAAACTACGAATTATTGGTGGAACTTTCATTTCTATTTTATCTCCAACAGATAATTTTGCAGAAGGTTTAACCAAAAGATCATTCACAATAATATGTTTGCTTTGGCAGGCTTCTGTAGCCATGCTGCGTGTTTTGTATAGCCGTACACACCAAAGAAATTTGTCAACTCGGACACTGTCAGATGCTTTCATATTCGTATTTTTTCGAATTCAAAGTTACAAAGGCTTTTATGAATAGGAAAAATTTATTACTTTGGAGCATCAAAATCTTGTTCATAATTAAGCTAAATAAACCATGAGGAAATTATTGTACTTTGTATTGTTCGTGTCGCTGTCGGTTGGTGTAACTGCACAGGAAAAAGAAATTGGGGAATTCCAAAATTCTGATGAGAAAGTAAATCCGGATGCATTTGATCGGGCTTTATTGAATAAACTTGTGCTTCAGGAAGTCAATATGTTGATGGATTCAATTGGGGTTGAAGGATTTGAAGACAACAAGTTCTTATCTACAATTGCTCAGGATCATGCTCAGGAAATGGCAGAAAACAAATCCGCTTCTACTGAAGGTAAAGGAAAAACCAAAGATGTAAGATCCAGAATTCAGTACTATGGAGGAAGTGGAATTGGAGATGAACTTGTCATGAGGTTCTCAATTAAAACCACTGAAGAGTATTATACTTACCGTGAATTGGCAAGAAACATTGTCTTGAAATGGTCTTCATCAGTGAAAACTGTTCGCCAGTTAAATCGAGGCGAATTTTATTTCGCAGGAACTGGTTCTGCCCTAGATGATTCAAAGAAAAAAGTATATGTTTCATTCTTCTTAGGTAATTATTATACTCAAAATGCTGGAGCTTACCGTATTGATGAAATGGCGAATCCATACACAACAAAGTCATATGGGTTAAGCCCTTACGATTATGCGCCATGCCGTAAAACCAAACGCTATTTCCCTGATATCGTTGACTTGCAGAATGGTCTTAGCATTAAC
The DNA here is from genome assembly GCA_963676165.1 of Bacteroidales bacterium. GTDB lineage: Bacteria > Bacteroidota > Bacteroidia > Bacteroidales > ML635J-15 > JAQIBY01. The sequence continues at coordinate 445,788 of OY781043.1, forward strand.
GAAAATGGCGAAATCGTTTTTCGTTACAATGATTTGCGACGTTTTAAACGACTAATTCGTGGGAAAAAAGATGGATTGGCTGTTGATATTGTTCAGAAATCTCAATACGAAAATTGTAAAGCCGCAAATATTGTGGATTACACACGTGTGAATCGTGGTATTATGACCAAACGCATGTGGACAAAGAAAATCTACAAGAAAAATATTGCTCCAGCAGAAGGAAAACGTCAACGCGTAACAAAATTAGAAGTTGTGCTTGGTGAACTCCCTGAAGAGTTAAATCCTGAAGATGTTGAACTTAACCTTTTAATTATCCAAAACAAACATGTTTGTCATAACATTCCACCAAGTTTTGTGATTGATGCTGGTTATGAATATGCTCAGAAAATTGACCTTATGCCGGATACAATTGTTCCTCAAGGTGTTCCTGCTTACAAACCAGAGGCAACAAAAAATAAATTTTCTTTCCGCATTCCTTTTGAACGGAATAAGTACGATTACAAAATGGAGGATATTCAACCTGTAATCAATACCTTGAATGAGCCAGACTTTATTATTAACAAAGTGCATGTGGCTGCTTTCTCATCTCTCGAAGGAAATGTGAAAACCAATGAAAAACTGCAAAAACAAAGAGCCAATAGCATTATTTCTGCTTTGAAACAAAATCAAAATGAAAGTTTGATTGACTCAGTGACAACTGCTGCCAACTGGGACGATTTCAAAAAAGATGTCAAAGGAACAGATTATGATAAAATGGCTGCCATGACTATGGAAGAAGCGATTCGTGAAATCCAGGTCAAAGGCTTAGCAAAAAAGATGGAACCAATTCTCAAAAATCATAGATACGCTGATGTCACTGTTTGGGTAACTTACGATATTGAAGGTGATAAAGAGGAAAAATATGTGCTTGATCAGTTCAATAAATCCATTGAAGCTGGTGATTTAGCAAAAGCACTTTCCATCCAAAAATACATGCTTGAACAAGTCGCGGATGGAAAATATGGCAGATATACTGTGGATGGAATGAATATTCCTGAAGGTGCTGATTATGCTGGGCTGAATATGAATAAAGTCTGCATGAAGAAAATGGCATATAACGACATCATTGATGAAGATTATCAAGAAGAAATTAATGGACTTTGGAAATTGCAAGAAGAAAATCCATACATCTATTTTAATCGCTTATATTGCGGTGTGCTCTTGACTGATCTAACCAATGAATATGATCGTGAAGACTTGCAAGGAGAAATCGATTATCTGTACGATTTTGAATTGCCGAAAAAACAACTTGACCTCTTGAACATTGAAATGCAGTATCATTTGATGGATGAGTTCAAAGATTCTGTCGGTTATGATCACCCTATCGTTGTTGAAAGTCTTGAGCGCATTAAAGATATCATTACCTTTGATGAAGTGAATTGGCAAAATTCGCTCAAATTAGCTAGTGTATTTTTGAATCATGGCGATTATGATTATGCTTTCCAGTTACTTGATCCATTCATTACAGAGGAAAACGTTTTCCCTGAATTGCTTTTTACTTACATAAGTTTATGCTCAAAAGTGGATCATAAATACCATTCAAATAAATTTGCAATGGCACTAGAGAAAGCAAGGGAACAGGATCCAGAGCGGTTCTGTGAACTCTTTAAAGGAAAGGATGCTTTCCCGAAACAGGTTTATGCCAACGATAAAGTCAAACAAATGGTTTGTGAAACATGTAAATAATTCATTATGAAAGTCTTAAATAGTAAACACCCTCATGTAGCAATACTTGAGGGTGTTGCTTTAAACATCTTTTTATTGACAATTGGCTTGATGCTTTTTGTCGGGAATGTATCTGCTCAATATCGTTTTGATGGAGAAATTATTGGAGGACAGGGAGAGGAACTGTTACTAGGTGAGCAGTTTGGGGATCAGTCTCGTATTGTTGATACCATAATTCCCGACGAAACAGGTCGCTTTTCTTTTGTTTTAGATAGCACTGATCCTGTAGGTTTGTATCGCTTGTACTTCGATCAAAACAATTGGCTCGATTTTATACTCGGTGTTGAGGATGTTCAGTTTCAAACAATTCAAGCAGCTCCTGAGCAAAATCTTATCTTGTTTAAAGGAAAACAAAATGAGATTTTATATGCATATCGGGAAATGCAACTGAATGGAGAGGTGAAACAAGGAATGCTGGAAGAGTTTATTATGCAATATCCAGAGGAGGATAAAATGCTGCAACTTGCCCAAAAAACCCTGAAAAAAGCATATCAGGAAAAACAAAAATACCTTCAAAAACTCAATAAAAAACAAGGAGAAACTTTTGTAGTCAGATATCTGAGCTTTATTTATTTGAAAGATTGGAAATATTACTCTTCCAAGCAACTTGACATGCAATTGCAGGCTTTCCGTCAAAGAGATTGGAACGATACCTTATTGCTGAATTCCAATGCATACTCAAAAGGTATCATTGATTTTCTTATGCTTTATGGTAAAGCCGGAGCAGGTCAGGAAGAGCAAGAAATGCTTTTTCAACGAGGAATAGATACCCTTTTTACAATGATTCCGCCACGCACGAAAGTGTATGATTTTGCAATTTCATATTTAATGGAAGGTTTCGAGCAGTATGAAATGGAATCTGTCATTATGCATGTGGTAAATCATTATGCTGATAGTTGTACCGCTGAGTTACTAGAGGAGTCAGGACGTTTGAGATTTTATCGTAATTTCTATAATGGGGTGAAAATTGAGAATTTTGAGTTGGAAGATCCGGAAGGAAGCAGTGCGAAATTTTATGACCTTGTAAATGGTTACACGCTTCTTGTCTTTTGGTCAACAGAATGTCCGCATTGCAATCAAATGAACCTTGCCTTGAAAGATATTTATCCGCAAATGCACGAAAGAGGGGTGCAAATTGTTTCTGTTTCCCTGGATAGCGATCTTAATGCACTCAATTCTTACCTGAAAAAGAATAAGCTCTATTGGAAAGTTTATGCTGATGGAAAAGGTTGGGATAGTCCGTTGGTGGAACAGTTTGATCTTTTTGCAACGCCAAGCATGTTTCTCGTGGATGAAAATTTTCGATTAATTGGAAAACCTATAAATTTGAACCAGTTAATTTTTATGATGAATAAATTATGATGAAAACATTCTTTATTAGTGTCCTCCTTTTTATTGCGAGTTTATCTTTTGCTCAGGATTTCTATTTTGTCCAAATTACTGATACCCATTTGGCATATAAAGATCACGATCGAATAACTGACAGCATAGTGAAATCCATCAATCAACTGCCTTTTGATGTGAGGTTTGTTGTGCATACAGGCGATATTTTTCAGAATAACTTGCATGAGAAAAAGGCTCGAAAGTCCTTTAAATCAATGAAAAAACAAATACAGGCACCTTTCTATGTTGTTCCTGGAAATCATGATTTGTTGCCAGATCATTATCAAAAGCACCAAAAATTGTACATGAAGCATGTTGCCCCGTTAAATCAAATTGTTGAGGTTGAGGGTGTACAGATGATTTTGTATTATTCCATTCCATTGGCTGATACATTGCTCCCGGATTTGCCTGAGCAAAAAGCATGGATAGAAAATGTCTTGGACAGCTTGAAAAATGAACCCAAAATTGTATTTCATCATCAACCTTCTGCCAAAGATTTTTATTTGAATTCCGATCATGATAGCTGGCCTGAAACCATGCGGATCTATTGGGAGAAATTGGTGAATACATATCAGGTTAATGCAATTGTAACTGGTCATTTTCATCGAGATGAATTGCATTGGTTAGGGAGTGTCCCATTGTATGTTGCACCATCAATTGCAGGTTTTTGGGGCCGTCAGGCATCATATCGCATCTATCATTATCAAGACGGGTCTCTGTCTTACAAAACCGTTTATTATTATGAGTGAGAAGAAGATACAGATTAAACAAGTTTCTTTTGTGAAGAGTAGCACCAACTTAAAACAGTGTCCTGAGCGAAAATTGAATGAATTTGCGTTTATTGGTCGTTCAAATGTTGGTAAATCATCATTAATTAACATGTTGATGCAAAGAAATAAACTTGCAAAAATATCTTCAACCCCCGGTAAGACACGAACTATCAATCATTTTATTGTTGATGATTCGTGGTTTTTGGTGGATTTGCCCGGTTACGGTTTTGCAAAGCGATCAAAATCTGAGCGAGGAACTTTCTCCAAAATGATACAGGATTATGTGCTTAAGCATGAACACCTGTTGCTTTTATTTGTGTTAATTGATTTACGACTTCCACCTCAGAAAGCAGATTTAGAGTTTTTCGATTTGCTCGGACAGCATCAAGTTCCTTTTCATATTGTCTTTACAAAATATGACAAATTGAAAGCAATTGAAAAAGAGAAAAATCTTTCGAAATATATCGAAGAGATGAAAAAGACTTGGGAAGAAATGCCTCCGCATTATGTGAGCTCTTCCAAAACAGGCAAAGGTCGAGATGAGATACTGTATGCAATTCAAAGTTTGAATGCCGAGTTTCCTCAGTAATTGAATGTTTTGCTTGTTGATTTTTTGTATGGCTTTGTGTGAATGGAGTTTGTGAAGATTCGGTCTCATTACTAACAAAATGAAAAAATCGGTTAAAAAGTTTTGCCGAAATTTTCTGTATTTTCTTGATGAAATTTTAATTTTGTGCTGAACAAAAACTCACAGTCATGTCCATAGATTCACCCATTAAATTTTTTAGCGGAAAAGCTTCCCGCTATGTTGCTGAGGATATCGTAAGTGCTTACGGTGCAGAACTCGGAAAGTCAAATTTAACTGTTTTTAGTGATGGCGAATTCCAGCCAAGCCTTGATGAAACAGTACGTGGTCACCAAGTATTTATTATCCAATCTACCTTCCCACCGGTTGATAATATTTTCGAATTGCTTTTGATGGTTGATGCTGCAAAAAGAGCATCTGCTTATAAAGTCAATGTTGTACTCCCTTATTATGGTTGGGCTCGTCAAGATAGAAAAGACAAGCCTAGAGTGTCAATTGGTGCGAAATTAGTTGCTGATTTGTTGCATGCTGCTGGTGCAGATAGGGTGATGACAATGGATTTACATGCTGACCAAATTCAGGGATTTTTCAATGTGCCTGTTGATCATGTGTATGCTTCCGCACTTTTTGTGGATTACATTAAAAAGCTTGAACTCAGTGATATGGTAATTGCTTCGCCTGATATGGGTGGAACAAAACGCGCTAATGCGTATTCAAAATTCTTACAATGTCCAATGGTGATTTGTCACAAAGTACGTGAAAAAGCAAATCAAGTAAACGAACTCCGTATTATTGGCGATGTGGAAGGTAAAAATGTCATTATCGTTGACGATATGATTGATACTGCAGGTACCATTAAATTGGCTGCAGATATGATGATGGAATCAGGTGCTAAATCTGTACGTGCAATTGCAACTCATCCTGTGCTTTCAGGTCCTGCTTATGATCGAATTAATGAATCTGCATTGAAAGAAGTTGTTGTGACTAACTCAATTCCTTTAACTGGAAAATCAGATAAAATTACGGTGCTTTCTATTGGTGAACTTTTTGCCGAAGTTATTCGCAAAGTATATACACACCAGTCTATTAGCGGCACATTCATTCAATCAAAATAATTTAAATGACAAGATATGAGAAATCACAGGCTAAGTTTTTCTTAGTCTGTGATTTTCAGTTTAAAACCTTTCAGTTTTTAAAAATTACTTACTATCTTTGCAGCCCAAATTATAAATCGAGTGATGGGGGCTTTGCCCAAGTAGCTCACAACTAGTAAAATATGAAAACGTTAAAAATCAAAGCTGAAAAGCGTACCGAGCTTGGTAAAAAAGCAAATCGCGAATTAAGAAAAAACGACAGAGTTCCTGGCGTTCTTTATGGTGGTGAAGAAGTATTGCACTTCCATATGTTTCGTAATGATTTAAGACATTTGCTTTTTACTCCTGAAGTATTCTTCGTAGAGTTGGATATTGATGGTAAAACTTACCGTGCAATTAAACAAGAAGCTCAGTTCCACCCAGTAACCGATCAGGTTCTTCACGTAGATTTCCTTGAAATTTTCGATGGTAAAGCTGTTGCAATGAATATTCCATTGAGAGTAGCTGGACAATCTGTTGGTGTGAAAAAAGGTGGTGTCTTGAAAGTAGATATGCGCTATGTCCTTATGAAAGGTATTCCTTCAGTATTGCCAGAAAAAGTTGTTGTTGATATCACTGATCTCGATATCGGAAACAGCGTGAAAATTGGTGATCTTGATGTGAAAGATGTTGAATTCCTTATCAATGAAAACGTATCTGTTGTTGGTATTGTTGCTGCAAGAGGTGTTGTCGAAGATGAAGAGGAAGGTGAAGAAGGAGAAGAAGGCGAAGAAGGTGATGAAAGTGCTGAAGCTTCTGAAGAAAAAGCTGAATAATTCTGAAAATGATTGTCTTGTGAAGTATTTAATTGTCGGACTGGGAAATCCGGGTCCTGAATACGAGAACACACGACATAACATAGGTTTTATGGTATTGGATGCCTTTGCAAAGGCATCCAATGCTGTTTTTGAGGATACCCGTTATGCGTGGCGTACTGAAATTAAGCACAAAGGAAGAACCTTGGTGCTGATTAAACCTTCTACGTTTATGAATCGTAGTGGTAATGCTGTGCGCTATTGGCTAAATAAAGAAAAACTCGATACCGATAAACTTCTTGTGGTTTTTGACGATGTCGCTCTCGATTTTGGGCGGCTTAGAATTCGTGCTAAAGGTGGAAATGCTGGACATAACGGCTTAGGAAATATTTTTGACGTGCTAGGTACTAATCAAGTTCCTAGAATGCGTATCGGTATCGGAAAAGACTTCCCTAGAGGACGGCAAATCGATTATGTCCTTGGTAAATTAGAAGAAGGAGAAAAGGCAGAATTTAATTTGCAAGTAGATAACTACATTGAAGCGATTAAAGCATTTTCAACCATCGGATTGGAACGTACAATGAATTATTTCAATAAATAATCTGGAAATTATTCCCGTTTTTTGTACATTCGTAAAAAACTACTTTGTGATTCGTTTTTTTCAAATATTTCTTGCTAAATGTATAGGTGGGTTGGCAAGTGTGGCTCTGCCTCCTAAAATTATGCGTCGAATTATACGCATCTACGCAAAGCAGTATAAGGTGAATTTGTCTGAATGCGATTTTGAAAATCGAAACTATAAACGATTTAATGATTTCTTTACTCGACACTTACTGCCTAATGCACGCTCTGTGGGTGAGGGGCTCGTTTCACCTGTCGATGCGACCATTTATGCCTCTGGTCAAGTGAAAGAAAATAGTATGTTGCAAGTTAAATCTCAGCAAATTTCAGTGTCTGATTTGTTGTGTGATGATCAGCATAAAGCAACATATTTTATGAGCTTTTATTTGAGCCCTGGAGACTATCATCGTTATCATGCACCTTTCGATTTGTCCATTGAGACTGTTCGTTACATTCCGGGAAAATACTTCTCGGTTAGACCAAAAATTGCGAAAAAAAGAAAAGTCTTTTTGAAAAATGAACGTGTAGTTTTGGAATGTAATTCCTCTCAAGGGAAAATTTATCTGGTGTACGTTGCTGCTCAAAATGTTGGAAAAATTGAGTTGAAACCTTTAGATAGTATTTGTCCGAAAAACAAAAAAATTGTCGAGTATAAGGAAATTCAAATTCCTAATTTTAAAAAAGGCGATGATATGGGCGCTTTTCATATGGGTTCATCCGTTGTCCTGCTTACTGAAGAAATACCGTTGAACTCGTCAGAATTTGAGCCAATTAAAGTGGGACAAACCATCTCCAGTTAAGATGATTTCACTTTCGACCCCAAATTTGTTAAAAATGCAAATAAAAATCTTGACAAAGCTGTTTGTAATCTTCACTGTAATCATGTCGTTTTAATATCTCCAAACAAAGTATGCTTGTGTTTCTTTCTTTGATAGTTGGTTTGCTATAACAGACGACAACTCGATGACATGCTTTTAGAATATTTGGACGGATGAAATATGTGGTTTTACGATTTAATCCTGCTTTGTTAGCTAAATTATTTAGGGTTTCAAATTGCTCAATTGGATAAATAAGCCATAGTTCTCCATGTTCGCTGAGGTAGTTTTCTGCAAAGTTGAAAATAGAACTTGCAGGTAAAAACTCATCGTTACGACTTTGCGCTCTATTCGTATTTGGCGAGTTCTTCGCTTGATGATAAAAAGGGGGATTGCTAATGATGCAATCGTAATGTTGGCTAGGATTAAAGTATTGAAGGGAAGTGTGTTGCATTTGAATTCTGTCCCTCCAATTCGATGTGTCCCGATTGTCACAGGCTTGTTCCCAAGCTGATTGGTTGATTTCTATGCCTGTAATGCTTGCTTTTGGATATTTCTGAGCCATCATCAAAGCAATAAGTCCTGTTCCTGTTCCAATGTCAAGAATATTTCCCTCTTCAATAGTACATTGGGCAAGGCATCCTAAAAGAACGCCATCGGTACCAACTTTCATGCTTGTTTTATCTTGCATGATACGAAATTGCTTGAACTCAAAGTATGGATTTTTCATACAGGATTGTCGTTTAAAAAGAGTGCGAAGTCGTATTTGATTGGGTCCTGAGAATCCATGAGTTTAAGTTTCTCGGTTATCTCTAAAGCTGTTTTTAAATCGTTTTGTTTTCTTTCTGTCAATGTAAACTTACGTGCTGAATTTGCAGTGTGAACATCTAAAGGTAGAATTAAATTAGCAGCACTAACTTTATCCCAAATACCAAAGTCTATCCCTTTCTCATCATGGCGAACCATCCAGCGTAGAAACATATTAAGACGTTTGCCCGCAGCTTTTTTTGCAACATTTGCAATGTGTTTTTCACTTCGCTTTTCATGCGGTGTTTTTAGCAATGCTTCGCGTAAATCTGTCAATCCTTCAAGTACTGATTTGTCAATAAAAAAATGCTGCAGTGATGTGTTTTGCTGATAAATATTTTGCAAGCTTTTCAATAAAAAACTTGCATCAATTCCATTCATGGTGCGATAAACAAAACTTTCTGCAAACTTGATTTCTTTCACGTTCGCATTAATAAGAAACTCATGAGGATGTTTACCCATGGGGCTTAATAGTGTTTTAGCTGCTCGGATAATCATATCCCTTCTGCCCCAAGAGAGGAGTGAGGTTAAAAAAGCGGATAGTTCAATGTCTTGCTGATTATTGTATGAATGAGGTATTGAAATTGGATCCGAAGGGATGAAACTTTCAGCAGAAAGCCCTTTTAATCGTTGATCCAATATTTCTTTTAATGCCTCCATTTGCATATTGCAAGATAGCCTGTTTTATCATGATTTCCAATTGGGATAAATTTCCTGTTAAGATAAGATGAAATTTATTTAATCGTTGGGAATTAACAGTCAGAACCGCTATCTTTGAGTTGATTATGGATTGGATACTCCTTATAAAAGGCATAATTGCCGGATTGGCTGTTTCTGCACCTTTAGGACCTATGGCAATGGTCGTTGTTCAACGTAGTTTGAATAAAGACAGACGATATGGTTTTCTTAGTGGCATTGGTGTTGCGGCTTCCGATACAACCTATGCAATTATTGCTGCCTTTAGTTTAAGTGTTATCATTGGATTTGTAGTTGATAACCAGTTGGTGTTTAAGTTGGTAGGTGCTGCTGTATTGATTCTTGTTGGCTTAAAGCTTGGGTTTTCTGATCCTGTTAAGATGAAACGAAAAGCACTCAGGCAAAAGACAGCTCGCAACCCCTTTGCTGTCATTGGAGAAATGTATGTAATGACCCTTACAAATCCTGCCAGTTTGTTTTTTCTTGGTGCTGCTTTTGCAGGTTTTGGACTGATAGAACATCAAAGTTCGAAATCGTCGATAATTATTTTGTTGATAGGAGTTGCTTTGGGAACAGTGCTTTGGTGGTATTTCTTGACCTGGCTGCTTAGTTTACTTCGTAAAAAATTACGTTTAAGACATTTGTTCTGGATAAACCGTATTGCGGGTTCTGTCATTGTGATAATCGGGATAATTGCTCTCCTGTCAGTCTTTTTAAAGGATTTTGCCTTTCAAGTATAAGCCTTTTTATCCTATTGATATTTCTACACCGTAAAGCCATTCAATTTGGAATTGAATAGAATTATTTAAACCTTTGGGATTCTATGCACTGGATTGATCTTTAATAGAATATCAAAATAATTAACTGTAATTATAAGTAGATCATTTTATGGATTTGAATAGTTTAATAAAACTTCGACGTGAAATTCATCAATATCCAGAGGTTTCTGGTGAAGAAAAAGAAACTGCGGAACGCCTCAAAAATTATATCTCAACGTTTAAACCTTCTGAGATTATTGAAGGAATAGGAACCTATGGTCTTGCCTTTGTTTTCGATTCTGGAAAAGATGGTCCCGTTTCTATGTTTCGCTCTGAGTTAGATGCTTTGCCTATTCAGGAAGTTAACGATTTTGTGTATCGATCAGTCAGTGATGAGGTTTCTCACAAATGTGGGCATGACGGACATATGGTGATGGTAGCAGGATTGGCAGAGTATCTTCATGCAAATCCACCAGTAAAAGGGAAAGTGATCTTACTGTATCAACCAGAGGAAGAAACAGGAACTGGAGCTCTGAAAATGTTAAACGATGCTAAGTTTCAGCAATTAAATCCAGATTATATTTTTGCTTTACATAATCTACCCAATGTGCCACTCGGTGAAATTCGCTGTCGTGAGGATGTCTTTGCTGCTGCATCTGTTGGAATGATAATTCGGATCAAAGGGATGACGTCGCATGCAGCTCAGCCCGAAAAAGGGAAATCCCCCGCTTTGGCTTTGTCTGAAATGATTCAAATGTTAGAAAATCTTGTTTCTCAAACTGAACTATCTGATTTTGCTTTGATAACCCCGGTGTATGCAAGATTAGGGGAGAAAGCGTTTGGTACAACTCCAGGTTATGCAGAGCTAATGGGAACAATTCGTTCGTATCGAAACCCTGACTTGGATATGCTCAAAATTAAAGCCACTGAAAATGCAAAAACAATCGCTTCAAAGTACGGCCTAGAGTTAGAGTTTGAATGGGTCGAAGAGTTTTCTGCATCAATAAACAATCCTCAGGCAGTTGAGATGGTGAAAATTGCAGCACAAAAATCTAAAGTAAAGTATCATCACATTGAGGAACCAAACCGTTGGAGTGAAGACTTTGGTTATTTCTTGGATAAATACCCAGGGGCAATTTTCGGACTTGGCGCAGGGGAAAACATGCCTGAATTGCACAATCCAGATTATGACTTTCCAGAGGAGCTTATTCCTTATGGAGTCTCTATTTTCTCATCAATTATTGATCAAATAAATAAGTAAAAATGTTTCAAACTTCACGTTTACATATTAATCGTCACGCTTTAGTTCAAAATTTAGCATTTATACGAAAAACCGTCGGGGAGAAAGTCAGAATATCCTCTGTCATCAAAGGGAATGCCTATGGACATGGAATTGAGGTGTTTGTCCCTTTAGCTGAATCGTGTGGGATAAACCATTTTGCTGTTTTTAATGCTGACGAAGCCTTACGTGCACACAAGGCTATTAAACAAGATTCCGATATTATGATCATGGGAATGATTGATAATGTCGATTTGGAATGGGCAATTGAAAATCGAGTGGAGTTTTTTGTTTTTGAATTTGATCGTTTATTTGCAGCCATTGAAAAAGCCAAAGCATTGAAAAAGCCTGCCCGCATTCATGTTGAATTAGAAACAGGAATGAACAGAACGGGTTTTGATGAAACGGAAATGGATCAGCTTATTCATGTGTTGAAAGAGAATAGGAAACATTTTGAAATGGTTGGACTCGTTACGCATTTAGCAGGTGCTGAAAGTATCGCAAATTACACTCGAATAATGAGCCAAATTAAACGCTATAAGTTGTATTATAAGTGTTTTAAACGTAATAATTTGAACCCTAAATATCGTCATATTGCTAGTTCTGCAGCGAGTATTTGCTATCCGGAAACTCGTTTGGATATGGTTCGTATTGGAATATTGCAATATGGATTTTGGCCTAGTCCAGAGATTTTTATCAATTACACAGTGAAAAATGAAACCAATAATGATCCTCTTGCACGTGTGTTGAGCTGGAAATCAAGAGTCATGAGTACCAAATATGTCAAAACCGGAGAATTTATTGGGTACGGAACTTCTTACATTGCCAAAAATAACATGAAAATTGCGACTATTCCTGTGGGTTATGCACATGGATACAGTCGTTCTTTGAGCCATCAGGGGCGTGTTTTGATCAATGGTCAACGAGTAGATATTGTTGGAGTTGTGAATATGAATATGCTTATTGTGAAGATATCTGATATTCCGGAAACAAAAAAAGGAGATGAAGTTGTCCTGATAGGACAGCAAGAAACTTCTGAAATTACAGTGGCATCATTTAGCGATTTTTCAAATCAGTTAAACTATGAAATGTTGACACGTTTGCCTCTGGAAATTCCTCGCATTGTGGAGTTTTAATCCACAATCACACCGTCTTTGATAATTAATTTTCTGTCTGTTAAATTGGCATGCTCTTCATTGTGTGTCACAATAACAAAGCTCTGATTGAAATCTTTTCTTAGCTCCAAAAATATGCGATAAAGTTCCGATGAGTTTTTAGAATCGAGGTTTCCAGAAGGCTCGTCGGCAAGAATAATTTCCGGATTGTTGATTAATGCACGCGCAATGGCAACACGTTGCTTTTCCCCACCAGATAATTCTGCTGGTTTATGCTCACTGCGAGCCGATAATCCTAAACGATCAAGCAAGTCTAGTGCTTTGGTTTCAACCTCCTTTTTGTTTGTTTTTCGGATGTATCCAGGTATGCAAACATTCTCAAAGGCGGTGAATTCAGGAAGCAAGTGATGAAATTGAAAAACAAAACCTATGGTTTGATTCCGAAATCGCGCAAGTGCTTTTGCATTTAAGCTATTTGTTTCAACATCATTGATGATGATTTTCCCTTGATCTGCATTTAATAATGTGCCCATTATCTGAAGTAAAGTGGTTTTTCCTGCACCTGAACTTCCAAGTATAGAAACCATTTCTCCTTTATCAACCTTTAGTTTGATGCCTTTTAGCACTTCTAGCTGTCCATAGGACTTTCGAATGTTATCAACAATGATCATAATAAGTCTTTGTCCAAAGTTAATAAATTAAGCGTTTTTACAAGCGTTTTTTCCGTAAGCTTTTTTAATTTCGTCATCCAATTTATTTTGAAAATCATTGAAACGGAAAAATTATGGCAGAAAAGAAAGTTGTAAAGGCAAAAAACTCCCTTGAGAAAATTAATGAAGCATATGGAAAAATGCCACCACAAGCAACAGATATTGAAGAGGTTCTACTTGGGGCGCTTATGTTGGAACGCGATGCCGTTTTGTTGGTGATTGATATTCTTAAACCCAATAGTTTTTACAAAGAGGAGCATGGAATTATTTTCAATGCCATTGTAGAATTGTCAAAAGATCAAGAGCCTATTGATATTTTGACAGTGACCAATAAATTGCGCGCTGAAAAGAAGCTGGATGATGTGGGTGGTGCTCATTACATCACAAATCTAACAAGCCGTGTAGCTACTGCCGCTCACGTTGAGTTTCATGCAAAAATTATCCAACAGAAATTTATCCAACGCGAGTTAATTCGTGCTGCCTCTGATATTCAAAATAAAGCATTTGATGATGCCGAAGATGTGGACAACCTCCTGAATTTTGCTGAACATGAAATTTTTCAGATCGCAGAAGGAAGTTTGAAAAAAGAAAGTGTCAAAGTGAAACCTTTGGTAGAACAAGCACTTGAATTAATTGAAGAAGCCTCAAAGCGTGAAGACGGTTTGTCAGGAGTTCCTAGTGGTTTTTCGGAATTGGATAGATACACATCTGGTTGGCAAGCTTCTGATTTGATGATTATTGCTGCTCGTCCTGCTATGGGTAAAACGGCCTTTGTGCTTTCTATGGCAAGAAATATGGCAATTGATCACAAACAGCCTGTGGCAATTTTTTCACTTGAGATGTCATCATTGCAGCTTGTAACTCGTTTAATTTCCTCAGAGACTGAACTTTCAGGTACGAAGTTGCGTAATGGTGATTTGCATGGCCACGAATGGGAACAGCTTGAATCTAAAGTAAGACCTTTGGAAGAAGCTCCTATTTTTATTGATGATACACCTGCAATTTCCATTTTTGAATTTAGAGCCAAAGCTCGACGTTTGGTACAAGCTCACGATATTAAGGTTATCATTATTGACTACTTACAGCTTATGACCGCAGGTGTTGATAGCAAAGGTAGTCGTGAGTTTGAGGTGTCATTAATCTCTCGTTCGTTAAAAGCCATTGCTAAGGAGCTGAATGTCCCAATTATTTCTTTATCTCAGCTTAACCGTTCGGTAGAAACACGTGGAGGGGATAAACGTCCACAACTTTCTGACTTACGTGAGTCTGGTGCAATTGAGCAGGATGCGGATATGGTCTTGTTTATTCATAGGCCAGATTATTATGGTATGCTTGAAGATGAAGATGGAAATTCCTTAGTTGGTGTGGCAGAAATCATTCTTGCTAAACATAGAAATGGAGCAACTGGTACTGTACAGCTTGAGTTCCGTTCAGAATTTGCAAAATTTCAGGATAAAATACAGATGTTGGACCCATCAGGTATGACAATATCCTCAAAAATCAATGATAGTGGTGCTGACAATGTGTTTGGAGGCATCCCTTCCAACGATGAATTTGAAGGAAACCTTGCCGCCGAAGACGACAATAGTCCATTTTAAGAAAACAAAAATCCAGAATTCTCGTTTATACTGTTATGATAAGAAAATTTAGCATATTCTTTCTGTTCTTTCTGAGTCTTAGTTTGGTCGGACGGTCAGCTTATTTGTTAATCCCTATGAATGAGACTCAGACAAATCACCTGAAAGCGTACGGTATTACTTATTGGACACTTCAAAATGGAATTGAATCTTGGTGGTTGCTAAATTATGAAGGTGGTAGCTTTTTAATCCCATATTACGAAGACATTGAAACGGAGTGTGTTGTTAGAGGTGTGAGTTATCAAGTTATTGCAGATGCTCAAAAGCAACAGATTTTTAGCAAAATCGCAGGTAATGATGTCAATATGGAAAGTGTGAAGTTGGAGAAAGCTCCAACAATCGCAGTGTATTCTCCTCCTGGGAAAATGCCTTGGGATGATGCTGTAACCTTGGCTTTAACTTATGCAGAAATTCCGTATGATGTGATATATGATCAAGAAATTATTGAAGGGCAACTTAATGATTACGATTGGTTGCACCTGCATCATGAGGATTTTACTGGTCAGTATGGGAAATTTTATGGTGCTTATAGACATATGCAATGGTATCAAGAGCAACAAAGAGATGCTGAAAATCAGGCAGCTGCCTTAGGTTTTGATAAAGTGAGCCAATTGAAACTTTTTGTTGCAAAAACCATCAAAGCTTATGTGTCACGTGGAGGATTTTTATTTGCCATGTGTTCAGCAACGGATAGTTTCGATATTGCATTAGCAGCTCAGGATACCGATATTTGTGAATCAATGTTTGATGGCGATCCCGCAGCAGCTAACGCGCAGGAAAGTTTAGATTATTCTCATTGCTTGGCTTTTCGCGATTTTACGCTGATCATGAATCCATTCGAATATGAATATTCCGACATAGATGTGACAAAATCACGTAAACTTTCAGAGAAGGAAGACTATTTTACTCTGTTTGAGTTTTCTGCAAAATGGGATCCTGTTCCAACCATGTTATGTCAAAATCACACCTATATGGTGAAAGGGTTTATGGGACAAACAACAGCTTATAACTCTGATTTGGTAAAACCTGATGTGCTTGTTATGGGTGAAAATAAAGCTGCTGGTGAAGCAAGATATCTGCACGGTGAGTTTGGAAAAGGGACCTGGACATTTCTCGGTGGACATGATCCTGAAGATTATCGCCATTTTGTAGGTGATGAAGAAACCGATCTTGAACTCCATCCAAATTCACCTGGTTACCGATTAATTTTAAATAATGTCTTATTCCCTGCTGCAAAAAAGAAGAAGCTGAAAACTTAATTCCAGCTTCAATATTTAAAATGTGGTTAAAGCAAATTATAGTATGTGAATTAATTTCTTCAATGAGTTGATTTCATGCGTCGGTTTGAATTCCAATCCTATTTCTTCCAAATCTATACCTTCTTGGTTTATCCATAAAGTATCCATTCCTGCATTGTGACCACCTAAGATATCTACTTCAATGTCGTCTCCAATGACTAGGGATTGTTGTGGATCTGCTCCTGTTTCTTTAAGCACATGATTAAAAAACTCAATGCTAGGTTTGTTTGCACCAACTTCCTCAGAGATGAAAACACTATCAAAGTATTTTTCAATATCACAATTTTTAATCTTTTTATACTGAACTTCCTTAAACCCATTAGTAATCAGGTGAAGTTTGTATTGTTTTTTCAAAAAGATTAAACTCAAATGTGTATGAGGAAATAATTTTTGTTTTGTTGGGGAAATTTCGATGTAATCTTTTGCTAGATTTTTTGCAAGTTTCTCATCATCAACATCAATGTCCTTAAGCGTAAGATCGAAACGTTTCCAACTCAATTCTTCTTTTGTAATTTGTCCAGATCGATATAAAATCCAAAGCTCTTCATTGTATTCTTTATAGGTGTAATAGAATAATTCAAAGCTCTCAAACTGCTTGTTTAATTGGTATTTATGGTATAGCTCCATAAACGTTTCGCGGGCGTTTCTCTCAAAGTCCCAAAGTGTCCTATCTAAATCAATAAACAGGTCAGTGTACTGATGTTCGTTAAAACGATGTTTTTTCATATATGACTTGATATAATTCTAAGCTTAGTACAAAAGTGGTTTTTTATTTTGAAAAAACATAAGCTTTGGTTACTTTTTTTTCGAAGAATTATAATAAAAATGCATTAATTTATATAATTAACACCTTCAAGATTATTTCCGATTGGCTAATTATCGATTTCAATTACCAAATAGCGCGAAGTTGACCAAAATTTTTCAGGGCGTGTGATAATCAGATTGTTATAGAAGTCAGATGGGCCGTCGAATTTATAAGCTTGTGCAGGATGTGTACTGAGTATTCTGGCTTTTTTTGCATTCACTGGAATTCGTTTTATTTCGTGGATGTTGATTTTCTTAAAAAAGCGTGATTCAAAGTGTTCATCAATCTGAGAAATGTTGCCTATCCCAATGAAACCGCCCTTTCGAGTTGTAATTCCTATTTGAAATAATTCACGACTATTGCCAACAATGTAATATCCGGTATTTAGAATATCTTCTTGTGCTTTAAGTTTCTGATACTGTAATTCGTTTTCGAGATACAAAGAATCAATGCTGTCATTTAAACTTTGCATTTCACTGTTGAGGTTTTCCATTCGGGTTCTTAATCGGATGATCTGTTCATTTTTTTCTTCAATTGCTTTGCCTAGTAAATCCAATGAACGTTGCATTTCATCATTGATCATATCGCTGGCTTCCATCTTATTGCGGAGTGCTTCCACGGTTTCCTTATTTTCTCTAAGCAAGTCGTAAATTGCAAATATGTCTTCTTGAATTTTTTCAGGTCTGACAGAGCTGTATTCCATGCTCTGGGCTGTCATGGAAATCAATTCCTCCTTTTGTTTAATTTCTTCAAGGTTTTGATTGATATCATTAAACGCTTCCATGAAATCATTCAGTGATTGCTGAGAATTATCTGCTTTTTCTTTAAGTGTTTCATTTTCAGCTTCAAGTTGATTGATTTTTTCAATCTGACTTTGTAGTGCTTGATCCTTATCCTTACAGGAAAAAACAAGGAGTAGCAATGTTGCAGATAAGAGAATCTGTCGTTTCATGCAGGTTTATTTTTCAAAATTTCAATGTGTTCTAAAGAAACGCAATATGAGGTAAAAATGTTGAGTCCAAGTATGAAAAAAATCTTAATTTTTTCCGGCAAGAACAACAACAAATTCTCCTTTCGGTGGATGTTCTGTAAAATGGTCGATTAGTTCGGATAAATTACCACGTATTGTTTCCTCAAATCGTTTTGATATTTCTCTGCTCACTGATGCTTGTCTTTCTTCACCTATGACTTCAGAAAGTTGTGTTAAAAGCTTTATGATTCGATGAGGCGATTCATAAAAAATGATGGTACGGTTTTCATCTTTAAGTGCTTCAATGCGTTTCATTCTACCTTTTTTGTGTGGAAGGAATCCTTCAAACACAAAGCGATCGTTTGGAAGTCCAGAAATTGCCAGTGCTGGTACAAACGCACTCGCTCCTGGCAGACATTCAACTTCAACACCTCCATCAATACAATGTTTTACTAAAAGGTAACCCGGGTCAGAAATGGCTGGTGTTCCTGCATCGCTAATCAGTGCAAAATGAGCCCCTTCTTGCATTTGCCGAACTAAATGATCACTTGTCTTATGCTCATTAAATTTGTGGTGTGCAATGAGTTTATTTTCAATCTCAAAATGTTTTAAAAGCTTCCCTGATGTTCTTGTGTCTTCTGCTAAAATTCCATCAACAGACTTTAAACACTCAATGGCACGAAATGTCATGTCATCAAGGTTTCCAATAGGTGTAGGGACTAATGTGAGTTTTCCGCTCATAATGCTTCGGCAAATTTTGTGATCAATTGAAAAATCTCATTGTATGCACTAAGTGTAACTGTTTCTTCTTTGTCTTGAATATTATGGTAGAAAGTGTTTCCTCCTCTACTGTAAATAAAAACACCTTTCACTCCTTGTGCATTAAATGGGTGGTGGTCTGAATTAGCAGAGATTCCTCTGGCTTTTATATTGATTTCCAAACCTTCTTTTTTATTAATGCTTTCAAATATTGCCAGTTCTTTTTGGTAGGTACTGTCTTTAGCATTGACAATGGTAATGCCTTTGCTTCCAGTTCCAACCATATCTAAATTAATAAGAAAGTCAATGTCTTCAAGTGGGAAAAGAGGATTCAAACTATAAAATGTGGACCCTAATAAACCTGCTTCTTCACCTGTAAAAAGCATGACAACAAGGTTGTAATCCAGCTCATGTTTGATGTGATGTCTAGCAATGTCTAAACAGGCAGCAACGCCAGATGCATTGTCTTGAGCTCCAGGGAAATAAATGCTGTCGCCTATTCCTCCAAGATGATCATAATGCGCAGATAAAACGATGGTTTTGTCTGAATTTGCATTGTAATGACCAATAATGTTACTTGTGTTTGCTATGGTGTTTTCCTTTTCAATATTCAGATACAATGATTTAGCCTTGCTTGGAAATTTATCCTTTTGAAAGCGAATAACTGCAAAATCTTTATCTGTGGATTTTACACTCCATATAGGGTAAATATCCTGAATAATAATATAACCTCTGGCATGGAGAAAGTTCTCTGATATTCGCTTCTTGATAAAAGATTTATATTCCCGATTGTCCAATGCATGAAGATGAAAAACAGCAAATTTGTCTGAGAATTTTTTAGGATTCAAGTTGCAAAGTTTTGCGGAATCTCTCAGTGTTTTTAGAGAAATCTCAATAAGCTGAAACTCACCTTCAATTTTACCACAATCGGGGCTTAGAATAAAGTCCTTACTTGGGTAATATAATTTGTCGTCAATTTTTAAAGTGTATGCTCCTGGAAAAACATTGACAGGATAGCTCAATTCTTGTTTGTATGTATCTTTAAAGGGTTTTAATCCAATCGATTTCATTTCTTTTTCAAGGAAATCCGCTGCAGAATTTACGCCTTGCTTTGTGTAACCTCGTCCAAAATATGTTTCACTACTTAAGGTTTTGATGATTTTTCGCACATAGGTACTATCTTGTGCTTGTACTGTTAATGTAAGGGAAAACGACAGAAATAGAACAAGGAATCTTCGCATAATCGATTATTTTACAGGAATATATTTACGTTGAACAATGCTCATGAAATAATCAACAGTTTCATTATTTTCTTCCCAGTTGTATTTGCTGAGAACTGCTTTTGCATCATTCATGGATTGTTTGTTGTTTAAAGTGTCAATAGTTTGGTTAAACTCGTCAGCATTTCCATTGAATAGCTCTTTAATGAATAAAAATCTATCTCCAAGATTAATTGCTGCTCGAATGTCTGCAATTGGTTTTGATTGGAATTTGCTTGCTAAATCAGATTCCTGCTTGCTCATAGTGTCATTCATGCTTCGCACGTCTTTGCCTAAACTTTCACCCAAGCTTTCTGCAGGTTTTTTTGTCTCATTCTGAAAAAGGCTACCCTGAGGTTGCTGTACTTGTTTTGGAGTTTCTTGGATTGGGTCTGGTGTGTTAACGGCTTCTGGCTCTTTAATTTCTTCCTCTTTTTCAGGAATTGGATCGTTCATCAAGTCGTCAGCAATGATTTCATTTTCTTCGTGATCTTCCTCAATTTTGGCTGCTTCAGAAACCTTAGCAGGAGTAATTTCTTCTTTGATAATCTCTACCTCTTCTTGTTTTTTAAACACAGGTTCATGCGCTTTTTTTACCGGATTTTCTTCTTTTGTGATTTTTTCTTCCTCCTCATTTTCTGTGTTAAGTAACTCAGCATATAAATCTCGTACTTGTTGCAGTGCAGTGTCTACGTCGATTTGATGTGTATTGTGTTTTTCAATACGCTTGAGCGTTTTCCCTAAAGATTCCCAAAGATTAATGACTTGTTTCGTTTTCATAAAAGGATATATTGTTCAGATTTTATAAATTTGTAAAATTAAAATAAATTCACCGGAATCACTTAATATTATCCCGGAATGTTTAACGAAAGTAAAGAAAAACACAAAGACCGTGCCGGCTGGATAGAAGTCATCGCTGGTTCAATGTTTTCCGGAAAAACGGAAGAGCTGATTCGTCGGTTACGACGCGCACAGTTTGCTCGTCAACGTCTGGAGATATTTAAACCTGCCATTGATATTCGTTATTCCAAGGAAGAGGTTGTATCCCATAATGAAAGTGCAATTCACAGTACTCCTGTTTCGTCTTCGAGCAATATTTTAATGTTGGTTCAAGACGTTGATGTTGTAGGGATAGATGAAGCACAATTTTTTGATGATGGTATTGTGGATGTTTGCATTGAGTTAGCTAACCGTGGGGTTCGGGTGATAGTTGCAGGTTTAGATATGGATTTTAAAGGTCGTCCTTTTGGTCCTATGCCTGCTTTGTTTGCCGTTGCAGAAGAAGTGACAAAAGTGCATGCAATTTGTTTGCGTTGTGGGGATTTGGCACAGTATTCTTTTCGTAAAGTCGCAAGTGAGGAAAAAGTACTCTTGGGCGAAACAGATTCTTACGAACCTTTGTGTCGTACTTGCTATTTAAATGCAGTGAAAGGACAACAAGAAAAATAGTTGTACGTTAATATATTCTCAATGAATTACAGCATAAAACAAATCGCTAAAATTTGTAATGCAGAGCAATTTGGTTCTGCAGATGTTACAATTCGTCACTTATTGACTGATAGCCGAAGTCTTTTACAGGCTGAAAGTAGTTTGTTTTTTGCAATTCAAGGACTCCACCATGATGGACATGAATATATTGATGAATTGTATCGTTCAGGACTTCGTGTGTTTATTGTTACTCAACTTCCACAAAGTCAACCTGAAGATGCTGTTTTTTTGAGAGTGGGTGACAGTGTGTCTGCCTTGCAGGCTATTGCAGCAAATTACCGAAGCCAATTTCATATTCCTCTTATCGCGATTAGTGGAAGTAATGGAAAGACAATAGTTAAAGAATGGCTGCATCAAATTTTAAATCGACATTTGAATGTTGTCAGATCTCCAAAATCTTATAATTCCCAAATTGGTGTTCCTTTGTCAGTAAGTTTGTTACGGAATGATGCAGATTTAGCTGTTTTTGAGGCCGGAATTTCAAAGAAAAATGAAATGGCAAAGCTCGAAGAAGTACTGAATCCTACTTTGGGTGTTTTTACTTCCTTGGGTCAGGCGCATCAGGAGAATTTCTCTGGACTTGAGGAGAAACTCAAAGAAAAACTTCAACTGTTCAAAGCCGTTGAGGTTCTAGTGTATCCCAAAGGAATCAATGGATTTGAGTCTGTGTTTCGTGCAATGTTTCCCGATTTTTCAGGGAAATTAGTTGCATGGTCTTTTGAAAATGATGCAGATGTTTATTGTGAGGCTTTAGATAAAAATAGAGGGACAAAAATTCGACTTACTTATCAAAATCAAACTCATCAATTTGAGATCCCTTTTCGAGATAAAGCATCCATTGAAAATGCCATATCTGCATTTTTAATTGCACTAGAAACTGGTGTTGATGCTAGTATAGTTGAAAGTGCGATGTCTGATTTGGAGCCAATTGCAATGCGACTTGATGTGCGTGAAGCAATCAATAGCTGTGTGCTCATAAACGACACCTATAATTCCGATATAAATTCATTTCAAATAGCACTTGATTTTGCTGAAAAGCAAGGAGGGGATTTGGTAGTTATATTGTCTGATATTGTTCAAAGTGGCGAAGACGATAAAACTTTGTATGCCAAGGTTGCCAACATGATAAATGCTAAGGATATTCAATTCATTGGTATTGGAGAACGGATTTTTGCACAACGTCATCTTTTTGCTAAAACTGCACGCTTCTTTAGCTCGACAAAACCCTTTTTGGAATCTCACTTATGGTTGGATTTTAAACAAAAAGTTGTTTTGCTCAAAGGTGCAAGAAAATTTCATTTTGAAGATATTTCGTCTCGCCTTGAATTAAAAGCGCATCAAACAGTTTTGGAGGTGCACTTGGATGCAATGAAACACAATTTAAATTTCTTCCGTTCAAAAATCTCCCCAAATACCCGTTTGATGGTTATGGTAAAAGCGTTTTCCTACGGAAGTGGTTACGTTGAAATTGCACGTTATCTTCAACATCAGGCAGTTGATTTTCTTGGTGTCGCTTTTGCAGATGAAGGGGTTGAATTGAGAAAAGCTGGGATAAGTCTTCCTATCATTGTAATGAACCCACAATTATCTGATTACAATCAGGTGTTGGATTATAATTTACAGCTTGAAGTTTATAGTCTTGCCCAATTGCGAGAGTTACGCGCGTTTGTAAGTGCCCGTGGAGTGACAGATTTCCCTGTGCATTTAAAGTTGGATACCGGCATGCACCGCTTAGGAATTCAGCCTCATGAAATGGATGAATGCCTTGAACTTTTACGAAAAGGGAATGAAATTCGACTCGTTTCTGTGTTTTCTCATTTGGCAGCTAGTGATATGCCAGATGAAGATTTATTTACGAAAAAGCAACTTAAGAATTACCTGGAGATGTTTGATCTATTGGCCACTTCTTCAGATCATAAACCAATTCGACATATTGCCAATAGTAATGCAGTATTGAGACATCCTCAGATGCACCTTGATATGGTGAGGCTGGGTATAGGATTGTATGGTTTTTCTGCAGTTGATTCAGAGCATTTAAGAAAAGTTTCAGTGCTTAAATCAAAGGTTTTAAGTGTGAAGCAGGTGGCAGCAGGTGAAACCGTTGGATACAATCGTCGAGGTAAAATGGACTATGATGCACTAATCGCAGTTGTTCCTGTCGGGTATGCTGATGGTTTAAACCGGCATTTGGGCAATGGAAATTGGGAAATGA
Organism: Bacteroidales bacterium; assembly: GCA_963676165.1. Lineage (GTDB taxonomy): Bacteria > Bacteroidota > Bacteroidia > Bacteroidales > ML635J-15 > JAQIBY01. The sequence continues at coordinate 469,408 of OY781043.1, forward strand.
ATATTGGCGGTGAGATGTATCCTATTGTTGGCGATGTATGTATGGATATGTGTATGTTGGATGTTACTGGTTCGAATGTAAGTGTTGGTGACGAAGTCATTGTGTTTGGCGAAAATCCAGGTGCCGAGCAAATGGCAAACAAACTAGAAACAATTGTTTATGAGATACTTACTGGGATTCCGTCTCGTGTTAAACGGATATATACAGAGCGTTCATGAGAAAATTTAGTCTTGTCATAATAACAAAAAACGAAGCAAAAAACATTGAGACCTGTTTAGCATCGGTAAAAGGTTTGACGGATGATATTGTTGTTTTTGATTCTGGAAGTACAGATGGAACACAGGAAATATGCAAGACTTTTGGCGCAAACGTTTATCAGCATGATTTTGTGGACTTTTCAAGTCAAAAAAATGCTGCCAATTCAGCAGCGAAATACGATTGGGTTTTGTCTTTGGATGCTGATGAGGCAATGGATGAGGAGATGCGGGATGATTTTTTGAGACAATTAGAACTCAATGATAATAGTTTATTTCAATTCAATCGTTTAACCTACTATTGTGGGCATTGGGTCAAGCATTGTGGATGGTATCCTGACTGGAAACTGAGATTTTTTGATCGTCGAAAAATGAAATGGGAGGGAAGTATACATGAAATCCTGTCTCCAGTTAACAAGGGCGAGAAATGTCATGCAAAAAGGGTGAAAGGGAATCTTTTACATTATTCATATCATTCCATTGAAGATCATCATAAACAAGCTGAAAAATTTACTCGAATGAAGGCTGAAAAAATGAGAGAGCTGGGCAAAAATGATGGTTTTTGGATATCTGCGATGTCAGGTATATGGAAATTTCTTCAAATCTATTGTCTTAAATTGGGTTTCTTAGACGGAAAATCAGGCTTTCAGATAGCTGAAATTTCTGCGAAATATGCTGTGAGACGTTATCGTTTTTAGTGATGTTGCAACTATTTTAATGATTTACTCATCTTTACTTTATGTATGATCAAACTAATATTAGTGAAATCTGTTTAAATCGGGTGTGAAAATATTTTTAAAATTCACTATATTCACTATATTTGTGATGCAATTATAAAGTTAATGTTAAATTTAAATGCTAATACTATGAAAAAGTTTACTCTGATGTTGTTTGCGCTACTGTTTGTAGCAGTAGGGATTGCTCAAACTCAACAAAGGTTTGTAACTTGGCTTGATAGTCAGGATGCAATTTCAAATGATTTAAAAAAATCTACAAAAACCGTTACCGAAGATGTTTATTGGGAAGTTACTTTTGAGGAAGAAACTGCTGTCTGGAGTCTAGGTAGTGAAGAAGGTAATAGAACTTGGGCTGTTACAGATAGTTTAGATGCTGATATTGTTTCTCCTCATTTACAGTATCTTTTACCAGTTTCTCGTTTTTCAGAGTCTGGAGAAAAATTTGCATGGATTGATGGTGTTGAGGATATGATTAATGAGACTCAGGTTGTTACTAACTCATGGGTGCAGTTTGATGGAATTGATCTGTCTGAGTGTTCAAATCCTCAGATTTCTTTTAAACAGATTTATGCTCATGTTAATGAGACTAATTCATATTTGGATTTCTCTATTGATGATGGCAGTACATGGTCTTCGATTCTAATAAATGATGAATTAACTGCGAATCAACTTGCTCCAATTAATTTTAGCTTGTTTGTAGGCGATTATATTGGTGGAGAAGAAAGTGTTTCAATTCGTTTTAGATGGCAAAGAACAGTAGTAGATGGTGATAGTGGTCACGGTTGGGAAATTGATGATCTGAAAATTGTTGATAATCCTGATGTTGAGATGGAACTCAAAGAAGGAATTACAAATTTCTTTTATTATGAAGATTATACTAATCCTGCAAATGCTGATTATTTTCATTTTAGTTCACATTATGGTATGATTCCTGAAGAGCAATTTGAAAATGATGCTGCTGTAATAGTTTTTAATGGCATTGTAGAAAATAGAGGAATTTTAGATGTTACTCCTGACTTTAATGTTAAAGTACTGGATCCAGATGCTACTGAAATTTATAATCAGACTGTTACAGGTAGTAACGTACTCTCAACTTTGGATGTCGATACTTTGGATGTATTAACAGAACTATCCTTAGGTTCAGAACCTAAGGTTGGAGTTTATACTGTTATCTATAACGTTATTGTGACAGATGATGCAGATATTGATAACAATGTAGACACTACATATTTCCATGTTACAGATAATATGTTTGCGAGAGATATCGGTAATGTCACAGGTGCAGTTAGCCCAGATATCTTTGTAGGTGTGGGTAGAGATGGAAATATGATAGGAACTAACTATTTGATGCTTTATGAGACAACAATTGAAAGTTTGCAGGTCTTTATTGACGACGGTTCTACCCCAGGAGCATCTTTTGTGGCTCATGTAATGCAGTTTGATGATGTCTCAAGTAGTTGGGTTGACTTATCAAGTTCAATTGTTGTTGTTTCAGAAGATATGTTGGGAACATGGCAAACAGTTACATTCCCTGATCCAATTGAAATTATGTTGGGAGATGAAGGAGCATTAAATATTAAAGCAGCAATTGAGTTTTATTATAATGGTGATGATAATGATTTGATGATTGGTTATGATCCAAGTGTTACATCTAGTATTTGGGGAACCAATTGGTATTTTACATTAGGATCAAATGCAAATCAGTGGATTTCTTTAACTAATTGGTCTAGAGGTGGCGTAGCAATTAGATTGTTGACTCCAGAATCAAATGCAGTTGCAAATATTGATGCTGAAAAAATAGGCGTTTATCCTAACCCTAACAATGGTATTTTTACTATTGAAAATGTTCGTGGTGCTGATGTTGAAGTTTATAACCTTGTTGGACAACGTGTTTATGCTGCTTCTAACCTTGAGCAAAACGTGAAAATTAATCTTTCTGACCTTTCTGAAGGAACTTATATTGTTAAAGTTTCTGGTTTGAATGATGTGAAAACTCAGAAAATTAATATTGTTAAATAATTAGACGCTAATTATATTGAAAAGACCGGCTATTGAGTCGGTCTTTTTTTTGCTTGAAACCCCAAAATAGATTTGTTGAAGGACGTTGTCTGTTAAAGCCAACTTAAAAACTTAAGCATGATGGTATTTGATAAAAATTTATTCTAAATTTACAAGATGATCTTTTTACGCCTCATAAAAGAAAGCATTAGCTTCGCAATGGAGTCACTTCGTGTGAATAAGCTACGTACTTTCCTTTCTCTGTTGGGGATTACCATTGGAATCTTTGCAATGATTGCTGTTTTTGCCGTAATCGATTCATTGGAAAAGCAGATTAGAGACTCTGTCTCGAGTTTAGGCGATGATGTGATATATGTGCAAAAATGGCCTTGGGAATTTTCTGAAAATTACCCATGGTGGAAATATTTGAATCGCCCTTTGCCTTCTGTCAAAGAATATGAAGCCATTCGTGATAATGCAAAGTATGTTGAGTCTTGTACCTTTATGGGCAGTGCAATGCGTAATGTAAGCGTTGAGAGTGCAAATATGGATGCTGGTATTCTTATCGCTACGCATGATTATCAGGAGAATCGATCATTTGAAATTTTAAAAGGAAGATATTTTACAGAAAATGAGTCTTTATTAGGGACAAATGTTGCAATCATTGGATATGATGTAGCACAAAATCTTTTTATGAGTACAAATCCTGTTGGAAAAAACATCAGAGTTGATGGGCATAAACTTGTTGTTATTGGTGTTTTTGACAAAGAAGGTGCAAATATGATGTCAAGTAGTCATGATTTCCTTGTTATGCTCCCTTTAAATTACGGGAAACGCATATTTAGAATGAATGGATATGAACTTGATCCTTTGATTTTGTGTCGAGCCAAAGAAGGAGTACCGATAGAACAAATGCGCGATGAATTGGAAATTATCATGCGTTCAGAAAGACGTTTAAGTCCACTGGAAGAGCCAACATTTGCTTTAAATCAAGCAAGTATGATTACCCAAGGTGTGGATAAAATATTTGCGACAATTGATATTGCCGGGATTATTATTGGAGGGTTTGCCATATTAGTGGGTGGTTTTGGAATTGCGAATATTATGTTTGTTTCTGTCAAAGAAAGAACACGTATGATAGGAATTCAAAAAGCAATTGGGGCAAAGTCCGGTTTCATATTAACGCAGTTCCTTTTTGAGGCTGTTTTCTTATCTCTTTTAGGAGGGGTTTTAGGTCTTTTCTTGATATGGATAGGGACAATTATTGGGTCGAATATGGCCAATTTTGAATTTGTGCTGAGTGGAAAAAATATTATTACCGGATTAATTATTTCTGGAGTTATTGGTGTTGTTAGTGGTTTCTGGCCAGCACGTCAAGCAGCAAAACTTGATCCTGTTGTGGCAATGAGTCAGGCTTAAAATGCCCTCCCCAAGAATTTATAAAATATTGAAAATCAATCTTGCTATGGATAAGTAAATTAGCAAGCCCATAATGTCATTGGCAGTTGTAATAAATGGACCTGTTGCTAAAGCTGGGTCAATTTTAAACCGCTCAAGAATTAATGGAACAAAAGCCCCAAACATACTTGCAAAGACAATGACAATCATTAGTGCTGAGCTCACAGAAATTGCCAATGCAAAGGTGTCAGAAAAAATGAGATTGTAGGTGAAAATTAAACTTGCACAAATTAATCCGTTAAGGGATCCAACTAGAAACTCCTTGAATAGTTTTTTTCCAGTGTTTTTCAAATCCATATTGCCACTTGCCAATCCTTGGACAATAATTGAGGAGCTTTGAACACCTGCATTACCTCCCATCGCAGCAATCAACGGAAGGAATAAAGCAATGCCGGCATATTTTACTAAGTCTCCTTCAAAATAACCAATAACAAGTGCTCCAAGAATTCCTCCCATTAGCCCAATCAATAGCCAAGGTATTCTTGATTTTACTTGAAGCCAAACTTTATCGGTTGGTTCGACATCGTGCGTAATACCAGATGCCAATTGGTAATCCTTTTCCGCTTCTTCACGAATGACATCCACAACATCATCAATGGTAATACGACCAGTAAGACGATTTATTTGATCAACAACAGGTAAGGCTACTAAATCATATTTTTCCATGATTTGAGCAACCTCCTCAGAGTCAGTGTCTGTACGAACAGATATAATATCGTCCTCAAGCAAGTCAATAATTTTACTTGTTGTCGGTTTGAAAAGTAGGTTTTTTAGTGAGACAACGCCTTTTAATTTCTCATCATCATCCACAACATAGAGATAATAAATTTCATCCATGTCTTGTGCTTGATCACGAATTGCCCCAAGGGCTTCCTTAACTGTAAGATTTTCATTGATGGCTATCAACTCTTTTGCCATCAAACCCCCTGCAGTATTTTCATCAAATTTGAGTAGATCTACAATGTCACTTGCTTGTTCGTTGTCTTTGATGAAAGATAGGATATCATCGCGTTTATCGTCATTCAGATCCTGCATGATATCAGCAGCATCATCAGAGTCCATGTTTTCAATAAACTGATGAGCAATAACTTCACTTGGTAAGACATTCAAAAACTTAACACGATCATCGTCTTCAAGCTCAACAAGCACATCTGATGCAGTTTCAGGATCAAGAATTAAGTAAGTGTATCTTGCTTCTTCAATGTTTAATTCACGATAAATTGATGCAATATCAGCCGGATGAAGATCCTCAAGTATCTTAAGAATTTTTTCATCGTCTTTTTCTTCAATTAAGGATTTGAGTTCCTGTATGAATTCTGTACTGATTTCAAATTGCATAATTACAGGTTTAACTTAGTTCGTCACTTATGTTAATAAAATCCTGAACTGAACATTGTTCGGGTCGTAGTTTTAACCATTCAGCATTCTCTGGCAAAGGTAATAAAATCCCTTTAAGTGAATTGCGTAAAGTTTTTCTTCTTTGGTTAAACGTTGCCTTGATAATTTGTTTATGAATGTCAGGATTTTTAGGTACTGGTTTGCTTTCATTCCGTTTTAATCTGAAAACGCCTGATTTTACCTTTGGCGGTGGGAAAAATGACCCTTCATTGACAGTGAATAAGTAATTTGTGTCGTAATAAGTTTGAATTAAAACACTGAGAATTCCGTACTCCTTGTTGTTGTAATCTGCACAAATCCTTCGAGCTACCTCTTTCTGAAGCATGAAAACTGCTTCGTCAACTAGGTGTTTGTTGTCCAATATTTTAAATAAAATTGGACTGCTGATGTTATACGGTAAATTCCCAATTAAACACAGTTTTTCTTTAAAATATTCTGAAAAGTCCATCTTAAGGAAATCTCCATGGATCAGGTTTTTACTGAGTTCTGGGAAGTTTGTTTGCAGATATGGAATAGATTCGTCATCCGTTTCAACAGCGTAAAAGTTTTCCTGAAGTTGTAAAATTTCTTTTGTGAGAATGCCTTTCCCCGGACCTATTTCAAGTACAGGTAAATTTGCTTCATTTACTAACGCTCCTGCTATACGCCGACTTATTCCTGGATCTGTCAGGAAATGTTGTCCCAGATGTTTTTTTGGTTTTACCATGTATCTCTCCTTCATTTTACTCATTGCAAAATACGAAATTCAAAGTAAATAATAATTATATTTGTCACAAATGTGAAATTTATAGATGAATGAATAAACGACTTGCAAATATTATAAAGTTTTTCCTCTTTACCGGAGTGGGAGTAATCTTGTTATGGCTGGTTTATCGCGATCAGGATTTTGGTGAACTATTTGAAAAAATGAGAACAATTCGTTGGGGTTGGTTTGTTTTGGCAATCGTAGTTATGATGGCAGCCCATGTCAGTCGTGCTATTCGTTGGAATCTCCTTTTGGAATCTGTAGGGGATCATAAACCTCGATTTGTCAATACGTTTTTTGCCGTTTTGGTAATGTATTTTGTGAATTTAGCAATCCCACGTTTAGGTGAGGTTACCCGAAGTGGAGTTGTGTCCAGATACGATAAAATACCGTTTTCGAAAGTGCTCGGAACAATGGTGACAGAGCGAGCCACTGATATGTTACTTTTGGTTTTGCTAACTGTTGTTGTTTTCTTTTTGCAAGGGAATGTTGTGGGCGATTTTATTCGCGAAAATCCTGAATTTAAAGAGCAACTTGGTTTTTTGTTAAACTGGAAGTTTTGGTTAGCTTTTGGAGCATTTGTTGCTGCTGGCTTGTATGTTTTAGTCATTGTTGCCAAAGGCCGTTTGGATAAATATAGACTGTTTGCGAAAACTGGAGAGTTTGTCCGAAGTTTTGTTGATGGCATTAAATCTGTTTTTCGATTGAAAAGACCGGGTGCATTTATTGGACATTCTATTTTTATCTATATCATGTATTTTTCCATGCTTTGGATTTGTTTTCCTGCATTTCCGGGAATAGAATCTTTAGGTGGATTAGCTGCTTTAACTATTTTTGTTGCCGGAAGCTACGGGATGGTTGCGCCAGCACCAAATGGAATGGGTGCATGGCACTTTATGACAATTCAAACCATGATAATTTATGGTATTCCTGAAGGTGATGCCAAGTTATTTGCTTTGGTAGTGCATGGTTTACAAATGATAATGCTTCTTGTGGCAGGTTTGATTGCGACCATTGGGTTGCCGCTAGTTAATAAAGAGCGGTTGTAATGTATGAAATATAAAAAACAACTTATTCTGGCTTTTAAGATTGTATTGCTTGTTGCTTCTTTCTTATTTGCTTGGTATAAGTTGTCTGAGTCAAAAGATACACGAGAAGTCATTACAAGTATTCCGCAATATTGGTCACAGAATTATCAGTTTCTTCTTTTTGTTATTGCTTTGTTGTTCCTAAATTGGGGAATTGAGGCAAAGAAGTGGAAATTTGTTCTGCGTAATTATCATAAAATCTCCTTGTGGAAAGCATTTAAATCTGTTATCAGTGGTGTCACTTTAGGACTTTTTACTCCAAATCGAATCGGAGAATTTGGAGGTAGAATTTTGTATTTACCAAGTCACAAACGTGCAAAAGCATCACTTTTAAGTATTCTAGCTTCGTATTCACAGTTTTTTACTACTCTTTTGATGGGGGTTCCAGCCCTTTTGCTTTTTCTATTCTGGAAATCAGCCCAAGTTAGTGGTATTCCTGTTAGCCCTTTTGCTTTGATTGCTGCTTTCTTTGTTGCTGCGATACTCATGTTTTTTTATTTTAATCTAAACTTTGCGTATGCTCTGCTAATTCGAATTCCATTTTTAGCAAAATATGCAGAAACAATTTCCGTTATAAAAGAAGTTCCGCTGAAGGATTTGCTTCGTCTTTTGTTATTGAGTATATTGCGGTATGCTGTTTTTGTCTTGCAATTTTATTTTGTTGCAAGCTTTTTTAATGTAAATGTTCATTTTTATGAATTGTTTGTAGCAGCTGCAAGCTTGTACTTTATGATGAGCATGCTTCCAATGTTTACAATTGGTGAGCCAGGATTACGGGCAAGTCTGACAGCAGTTTTTTTTAGCCCATTTACATTGCAAATCTCTGCCGTTATTTCGGCATCAGTTTTGCTATGGATTATCAATGTTTTGCTGGTTTCATTAACCGGTGCATTGTTTTTGTTGAACCCCAAAATAGTCAATTATGAAAATACGTCCGGCACTTAGTTCTGATGTCCCTAAAATTGTCGAGTTTCAAATTGCCATGGCAAAGGAAACTGAAAACATGGATTTGGAAGAAAAAACAGTTAAGCGTGGAGTTATGGCTGTTTTAAATGATAAGCAAAAAGCAAGATATTTTGTTGCTGTAGAAAATAAAGTCCTTTGTGGTTGCTTTATGGTAACTCCTGAGTGGAGTGATTGGAGAGCTGGATATTTTATCTGGTTACAATCTGTCTATGTTTTGCCAGAACACCGTAAACAAGGTATTTTCCGTATGATGTATGAGTACATGAAAGAGATTGTTGAGGCAAATCAGGATTATCGTGGTATGAGATTGTACGTGGAAAAAGCCAACGAGAAAGCCATAAATGCATATCTGAATGTTGGTATGAAAGATGCAGGATATCAGATGCTTGAATGGGTAAAGCCTTAAGCGTTTATGTGGATAATACTGGCTTTTTCGGGAGGATACATTTTATTCGTCCTCATTATTCTCTTTGGGTTATTTCGTTTTAAACAGCCAAATCATTTCCGATCGAATGAGGTGAAAGAGGTAAGTTTAATTGTTCCTTTTCGAAATGAAGAAAAACGCATTCAAAACCTATTGGATAGTTTGTTAAAAATTCAATATCCATTAGATTCCCTACACATTATTTTTGTCAATGACCATTCTGAGGATGCTTCTGCTGACATTGTTTCACAATTTATCTTAAAAAATCGATTTAAGGCAAATTTATTTGACTTGCCAGATGGATTGGAAGGAAAAAAGGCAGCTCTTGAATATGCGCTAATTCATGCAGTTGGAGACTATACTTTCTTTACGGATGCGGATTGTACTTTGCCTCCATTATGGATACAAACCATGCTTAAGGAGGCGATTTTAAAGGATGCAGACATGTTGGGTGGTGCGGTTGTGATGACAGGGAAATCTTCCGTGGCACATTTTCAAATGGCTGAATTTGTTAGTTTGCAGGCTGTGACTTTGGGTTCAGCGGCATACAATAAAGCGGTGCTTAGTAATGCTGCAAATATGTGTGTGAAAACCGATGTTTTAAAAGCGCTTGACGATCCATTTTTACGTGATGTTAGCTCGGGTGATGATGTATTTTTAATGGATAAACTTCAGAAACAATCAAGCAAAGTAGCTTTCTGTTTACATCCGTATGCAGTAGTTCAAACCCCGGCATCAGAAAGTATGTCAGAGCTAATGTGGCAAAGGGCTAGGTGGCTAAGTAAAGTGAAAAAATACAGACTGAATTTTAGCATGTTCGTCGCGGGATTATTTGCTGGTTTACAATTTGCCTATTTAGTGGTTTTTGTGTTTTTGATTGCTAGTGCTCAATGGTTGATTTTACTGGCGTTTGTGATGAATAAAATAATATTTGACCAAGTGCTGTTGTTGCAAACTGCACAAACTCTCAAAGCAGAAAAACATATTTTTTCTTATCTGTTTTTAAGTCTTATTTATCCTTTATGGACAATTTTTAGCTCAATTGCCTCATTTATAATTCAACCAAAATGGAAAGGTCGCAAGCTTGAAGTTTAGTTGGCCATTGCAGATATGAATTTGATGCGGACTAAACGAATTTCTTCCTCAGAAATTTCTTCACCTTCAAACTCTTCCAAAGCTTCTTCGATGGATCCAGTTTCAGAATCTTCCATGAAATAATCATAAATGTCTTCTACCTTTTCTTCATCCAGCTCTTGGTTGATATGGTAGTCAATATTGATTTTTGTCCCGGAATTAATAATGGCTTCAATTTCGTCCAGCAAATCGTTAAGTGTCATTCCACGTGCATCGGCAATATCCATGAGAGGCATTTGCTTGTCTATACTTTGGATAATGAAAACTTTATTTCCAGATTTTTTAACAACCGATTTAACAACCAAATCTTGTGGACGATCAATATTGTTTTCCTCCACATATTTTTGAATGAGCTCAATAAAGTCTTTGCCATATTTTTCTGCTTTCCCTGTACCAACACCTGAAATTCGTGTGAGTTCTTCCATGGTTATAGGATACTGAGTTGTCATCTCCTGAAGAGACGGGTCGCTGAAAATAATATATGGTGGTAAGTCAAGCTGTTTTGCAAGTTTCTTACGTTGATTTTTCAACATGGAAAAAAGTATAGGGTCTGCTGCACTGCTACCGGCCTGATTTGTTTGGCTATCCTCGTCTTTTGCTTCGTAGTCGTGATTTTCTACCATCATAAAACTGGTCGGATGTTCTAAATATTCATACCCTTTTTCGGTCATTTTTAATAATCCGTAGTTTTCAATGTCTTTACGGATTAAGCGAGCAATTAATGCTTGTCTGTAAACTGCATTCCAAAATTTATGATCATGATTGCCACCGCTTCCGAAAAGAGGTGTTTTGTCATGCTTGTATGATGAAACTGCTGCATTTTTAATTCCTGCCAGCACATTGCTTAAATGTTCTGCCTTAAAGCGCTCTTTCACAGTAATGATTGCATTTAACGCTTTGACTAGATGTTCTTTTCCTTCAAACTCAGTTTTTGGACTAAGACAATTGTCACAATTGCCACAACTCTCTTTCATCTCTTCTCCAAAATAATTCAGCAATTGTCTTACTCTACAAACACTTGACTCAGCGTATGCAACGGTTTCAAGAAGAAGTTGTTTGCCAATTTCTTGCTCTGCAACCGGTTTTCCTTGCATGAACTTTTCAAGCTTTTGAATGTCGTTGTAACTGTAAAAGCAGATGCAGACACCTTCGCCACCATCTCTGCCAGCTCTTCCTGTTTCTTGATAATAGGATTCTAAACTTTTTGGGATGTCGTAATGAATAACAAAACGCACGTCTGGTTTGTCTATTCCCATTCCAAAAGCAATTGTAGCAACAATAACATCAATTTCCTCCATAAGGAAATCATCCTGAGTTTTTGAGCGGGTTGCAGAATCCATTCCTGCATGATATGCTTTGGCTTTAATTCCGTTAACAACCAATGTTTCTGCAAGCTCTTCAACTTTTTTCCGGCTTAGGCAGTAAATGATTCCAGATTTGCCTTCGTTTTTACGGATGAATTTTATGATTTCTTTGCTTGCGTTATGTTTTGGACGTACTTCGTAATACAGGTTTTCTCTTCGGAATGATGATTTAAACACTTTAGCATCCAACATGTCCAAGTTCTTTTGAATATCGTGCTGAACTTTTGGAGTGGCTGTTGCTGTTAGTGCGATGACAGGAGACTTTCCTAATTCGTTGATAATGGGGCGGATTCTTCTGTATTCAGGACGGAAATCATGACCCCACTCAGAAATACAATGCGCCTCGTCAATGGCATAAAAGGAGATATTTACTTTGTTTAAGAACTCAACATTTTCTTCTTTGCTGAGGGATTCTGGAGCAACGTACAACAGTTTTGTTCGTTTGCTTAAAACATCTTCTTTTACTTTTTGAATCTCAGTTTTTGTAAGTGAAGAGTTAAGGAAATGCGCAATGCCTGAATCTGAACTGAACCCACGCATGGCATCTACTTGGTTCTTCATGAGGGCGATTAAAGGGGAAATGACAATTGCAGTACCTTCGGACATAAGTGCAGGAAGTTGATAGCATAATGATTTACCTCCACCTGTGGGCATTAGCACAAAACAATCATTCCCATCAAGAAGTGCACGAATAACTTCTTTTTGAAGCCCTTTGAATCGGTCGAAACCAAAATATTTTTTCAGGACGTCAACAATTGCAGCGTCATCTATTTTGTTTTTTGTCATCATCTATTCTTTGTGTCTTAATCAAAAATAAGAAAAAATATTTACTTGACTTCTGCGTTTATTCACGTATTTTTAGAAAATCCCGCTTTTTCATATAAACTGAGCATTTTGTCAAATAACAGCTTGTTTATGTGGGATCAGCTGAGTTAGTTTGGATTGATTATAAATTGTAGTTTTTGAGAGATCTTTCTAAAGTCAGCATTTTCAGATTGTTATGCTAAAACTTGAAAAACTGTGAATAAATTTATCCCGATTTGCTTGAAATTGTATTAATTTTAGGGAAATTTGTTGATATGGAACGTAAAGCACACATTTTAGATATTGCGAAGAAAACATTAACACTAGAAGCCGAAGCTGTCAGGGACTTGATTGATTATCTCGATGAAGAATTTTCTACCGTTGTCGAGTTAATTTTTTCCTGTAAAGGTCGTGTTATTGTTACCGGAATTGGTAAGTCTGCGAATATTGCGAATAAAATGGTGGCTACTTTCAACTCAACAGGGACACCAAGTATTTTTATGCATGCTGCCGATGCAATTCATGGCGATTTAGGTATCGTTCAAAAAGACGATATAGTGATTTGTATCTCGAAAAGTGGGAATACCAGTGAAATCAAAGTCCTTGTTCCGTTGATTAAGCGTTTTGATAATGTGCTTGTCGGCATGGTTTCCAGTCAAGATTCTTTTCTTGCTAAACAATCAGATTTTGTATTGAAAGCAACCGTTAGTGAGGAGGCTTGTCCCAATAATTTGGCTCCAACCTCTAGTACAACTGCTCAGTTGGCTTTAGGAGATGCGCTGGCTATGAGTTTGCTGGATTTGCGCGGGTTTTCTGCTGAAGATTTTGCTAAAGTGCATCCCGGAGGTTCATTGGGTAAGAAGTTGTACCTCAGAGTGAAAGACTTGTATCCTGTCAATGAACGCCCTTGGGTGAAAACCTCAGCAGGTGTGGATGTTATTATTGCAGAAATTAGTGGGAAAAGGTTAGGTGCGACTGCGGTTTTGAATGAAAATGAGGCTTTGGTTGGAATTATAACTGATGGAGACATTCGTCGTATGCTGGAGAAAAATCTGAGTGAAGTTCAGTCTGTTTGTGCAGAAAAAATGATGTCATCTGAACCGAAAACAGTCAAGCCAGGAGAGCTTGCCGTGAACGTGTTTAATATGATGAAACGAAATAATATTACTCAGGTTATTGTGAGTGAAGATGGAAAATATTTGGGGATGGTCCACCTTCACGACTTGATTAAAGAAGGTATTGTGTAACATGATTGGATGAATCATGCGTTTAAATATTTCTTGTCTGTATGTTTTTTGCTGGCTTTGCTTTGGGGCAATGTGCTGGTAGCTCAGACATTTCGGGTTAGCGGAAAAGTCGTTGATGCGGAATCTGGAGAAGTATTGCCTTATGTCAATTTGCATTTTAGTCAAACTGATGTTGGCGGAATCACGGATGTGAATGGCGAATTTTACCTAAGTTCAAATCAGAAAGTTGATAGTTTAATCGTAAGTTTTGTTGGGTATGAGCGTAAAGCTGTACCTCTCGAACATGGTTTTAATCAGAGAATTGTAGTTGAGTTACAACCCTCTGTTATGAAATTGGGGGAAGTTGTAATTCGTGCAGGGCAAGATCCTGCTATGATATTATTACAACTTATCCGCGAAAAGCGAAAAGACAATAAGCTTGAATATCTTAATCACTATTCATATAAGGTGTATAATAAATTGGAATTTGATCTGAATAATCTTCAAGGTGATTTCTCGAATGCAGCCTTGCTAAAACCATTTGAGTTTCTGAATGATTTTATTGATACTGCTGACGTTAGTGGGAAAGCTTATCTACCATTTTTTATCTCAGAAACGTTTTCAGAACGGTATTATTCCAATGCTTTGGATGAAAATTTAGAAGTGATTCGAGGGAATAAAATTTCAGGGATAAACAATGAGAGTTTAAGACGCTATACTGGTGATATGTACCAAGATGTCAATATTTATGACAATGTCATTTCTGTGCTTGGAAAAGGATTTATTTCACCAATTGGGCGCATGGGAAAAACCTATTACGATTATAATTTGTCTGACACTGCCTGGCAGGATAATCGATGGTGCTACAAGTTGGAATTTGTTCCGAAGCGAAAATACGAACCAACCATTGAAGGGTATGTGTGGGTGAATGATACAAGTTTTGCGGTTAAGTCTTTTCGTATTAGCTTGAGTGAAACTGCAAGTATTAATTTTGTGGATTCTTTGGTTGCTGAAAAACGCTTTGTCGAAGTGTCAGATTCTGTGTGGATGATATCATACGATAATTTATTTGTCGATTTTAATTTACTGGAATCTGCCGAAGGATTTTTTGGTCGTAAAACATCTTATTATTCAGATCATAGGTTAAATGAGGAGGTTGATACTTCGGTTTTTGAACAAAAACATCCCACCAACTTAGTGTATTTAACCGATACTGCCAGTGCTACCGATGCGTATTGGGATAAAAAGCGCCCAGAGTCACTGAGCGACAGAGAAAGAGCAATTTACGACATGGTAGATACTGTCACTGAAATTAAGGCGTTTAAACAGTGGGAACGAATTATCACCACTTTAGTTACTGGTTATTGGGTGTCTGGACCACTTGAAATTGGACCTGTGTTTTCCTTTATTTCATACAATCCGATTGAAGGAAACCGGTTGCGATTTGGTGCAAGAACAAGCAATAACTTTAGCCGTAAAATACTGTTTGAAGCATATGGAGCTTATGGATTTGGTGACCAACAATGGAAATACGGTGGAGGAGGAACCTATATGTTTAATACTATGCCTCGACGAGCGATTCATTACCATTTTGCTCATGATTATATGCAAATGGGAAGTGGGCTGAATGCTTTGCGAACAGATAATCTACTTGGTACAATGCTTAGACGTCCGGGAGTAATCCATTTGCATTTTGCTGATCAATATGAGGTGTTGTATGAACATGAGTTTAAAGAGGGTTTCTCTGTCTCATTGGGAATGAATACTCATCGAATTTTCTCCCCAAAAACGAATATGTTTTATTTGTATCAGGACGAATCAACTAAACGCAGTGGACGATATGTTTTGACAGATTATATCCAAAATACCAGTCTTACTTTTGGTTTACATTATGCAAAAGATGAAAAATTTATTCGGGGGAGTTTTGAGCAGGTAAGTTTAGGGACAAAAAAGCCTGTTATAAATTTGAAAATGGAATATTCTCCACTGGACATGTTTTCAAACAAGCACGAGTTTTTTAAAGTGACCCTAAATTATCGACATAAAATTCCAATGTATCCTTTGGGTGTTTTGCACTATGCACTTGAAGCTGGCAAGGTATATGGAAAAGCATATTACCCTTTTCTTTTTGTCCATCAGGGAAATCAATCCTTTGCATTTTATGATTACGCCTTCAATCTTATGAATTATTACGAATTTGTATCAGATCAGTACATTTCATTTTATGTAGAGCAAGATTTTGATGGTTTCTTTTTAAATCATATTCCATTGATGCGTCGTTTGTTATGGCGTGAACATGTCGGTTTTCGTACAACTTTAGGAGATTTAGATCCTAAAAATGCAGGTTTAATGTTCTATCCCTATTTTATTCATGATTTTTACACTGAAGAAGGTCAAATTTTGCCATATATGGAAGCGAATATTGGGGTGAGCAATATCTTTAAAGTGCTTCGTCTCGATGCAATTTGGAGGTTGTCTCATTTAAAAAACAATAATATTTATCCTTTTGCAATTACTGCGAAATTACAGATAGATTTTTAGTGTAAACTAATCCTAAATGAACAATTTTAAGAAAGCAGCTGTTTCTTAAACAATTAAATCAAGTTCTACCTAAATTTATTTTATGTCCAGAGTTGTCGTACTGGGAGCCGGAATATCGGGTCATACTGCAGCTATGCACTTGCGCAGGAAACTCAGCAAGAAGCATGAGGTTGTTGTGATTTCTCCCAATTCAAATTATCAGTGGGTACCTTCCAATATTTGGGTAGGTATTGGTCGAATGAAGCCCAAGCAGGTTATTTTTCCTTTGGAACCAGTTTATCGCCGAAAGGGAATTGTGTATTATCAGGCATTTGCTGAGTCTATTCATCCCGAAGGGAATGCAGAAAATGAGCAGTCATTTGTTCGGATAAAACCTGTTTCTGGTGATGAGCGGCAAGACATACAGTACGATTATCTCATTAATGCTACAGGTCCAAAACTGAATTTTGAAGCAACTCCAGGACTGGGTCCTGAAGCTGGAAATACAGTGTCTGTTTGCACTTATGGACATGCTGCCGAAGCGTGGGAAAAGTTTCATGCTGCTTTGAAAAAAATGGAAGCTGGTGAAAAACAACGCATTGTAATTGGAACCGGGCATCCCAAAGCAACCTGTCAGGGAGCTGCCTTTGAGTATATTTTGAATGTTGCGTTTGAAATCAACAAACGAAAATTAACCCATTTAGCTGATATTACCTACATTACAAACGAGTATGAACTTGGTGATTTTGGAATGGGTGGCGCTTTTGTGAAACGTAATGGTTATGTAACTTCTACCAAGGTGTTTAGTTCAAGTATTTTGGCGGAATATGGTATTCGCTGGATAAAGCGTGCAGGCGTGAAAGAGGTGACTAAATCAACCATTCATTACGAAAACCTTGATGGTGAGAACAAACAAATCGATTATGATTTTGCCATGTTGATTCCTGGATTTGCAGGAGCAGGAATCAAAGCTTTTGATAAGTTTGATAAAGATATTTCAGATCAATTATTTGCTCCCAATGGTTTTATGAAGGTGGATGCAGATTATACACCTAAATCATATGAGGAGTGGAAGGCAGACGATTGGCCTTCAACTTACCAAAGTCCTGCTTACGACAATATTTTTGCTCCAGGGATTGCTTTTGCTCCACCACATGGGATTTCTAAACCAATGTTTTCCAAAAACGGAACAGACATTACTCCAGCTCCACCAAGAACAGGAATGCCTAGTGGGGTAATGGGGAAAGTTGTAGCTCAAAATGTTATTGATTCCATTAAAGCTGGAAAAATTGTGTTAAAGCATCATGCCAGTATGACTCGTATGGGTTCGGCTTGTGTTGTGTCCAGCGGTTATGGACTAAGAAAAGGTTCAGCAGCAACCATGACTGTGTTCCCAATTGTCCCTGATTTTGATAAATATCCTGAGTGGGGTAGAGATCTAAAATATACGGTTGGAGAGCCTGGTACTGCAGGACATTGGATTAAGTTGGTGTTGCATATCATGTTTATTTACAAAGCAAAAGGAAAACCATTTTGGTTTTTAATTCCTGAATAAAATTGGAGGTTTAATTATGTTAACAAGAAAAAAAGATATCGTCAGAGGATATAAGGATGAGTCATATCCTCCATTACCAACAAAATCTACGCTGTTTTGGAGACGTTTTTTTCCATGGCAGTTAATTCGGTTTTTTGTCTTAAATCTGAAAATAATGCGAATTATTGTTGGAGGTCACTCTTAATAATTCTCCTCTTTGATGAAACGAATTTCGCCAGGGCGGGCTCGTTTTACCATCATTTTTTCACCATATAGCTCATGATTATTGAGTGCAGCTATGGCTGATTCAGCGTCGGCTTGTTGCTTTATGATCACATATGCATACCCGCGACTTCTTTTGCTGAGCTTGTCTCTGGAAAGCATAACGGCATCAACATATCCATATTGCTTAAACAAAAGATACAAATCTTTTTCAGTAGTTTCCTGTGCTAATCGACCGACAAAAATGTTCATTTCCTTTTTGCTTTGCTACAAATGTACTGTATTTGTTTAATTTTGTAAAAAACAGAGCAAATGAAAAGTGTATTTGAATTGGAAATGAGTGTGCGTGATTATGAGTGCGATTTGCAGGGCATTGTAAATAACGCTGTGTATCAGAATTATTTAGAGCATGCCAGACATCAGTTTTTGCATAGTGTAGATTTGGATTTTTCCCAGTGGCATGACGAGGGGAAAGATGCAGTTGTTATACGTACTGAACTTGATTATAAACAATCACTTCGTCCTGGAGATCAATTTGTTGTGCGATTAGGGATCGTAAAAAATGGTAATCTGAAGATTGATTTTTTGCAAGAAATTGTTCGCTTAAAAGATAATGTAACTTGTCTAAAAGCTCGTGTTTCCTCTGTTGTTATGGCTTCTGGGCGTCCTTTGAAAAATACAATTTTCTTTGATGTGTTGGATGAAAAATCTGTAGAATATGAGTAAGTCAATTTTGCTGATTAGATATGTATAAAGCCAGAAAATTTCTACCTTTGAACAAATTTTAAACCCATGGAATTAACACCACTGAATGCTATCGGTCCGATTGATGGACGTTATTTGTCAAAAACTGAGGCACTGCAAGCGTATTTCTCAGAACGTGCACTAATTTATTATCGCGTCAATACTGAAGTACGCTATTTTATCGCTTTGTGCAAGCAAGATATTCCCCAACTTGAAAGCGTAACCGAAGATGATTTAATTCGTTTGGAAAATAAACTTGAAGCATTTTCTGACGAAGATGCAATCAAAGTAAAAGAAACAGAGAAGGTTACAAATCACGATGTGAAAGCTGTTGAGTATCTTGTTAAAGAATGGTTTGATGAAATTGGACTTTCTGATTATAAAGAATTTGTTCATTTTGGATTGACCTCTCAAGATATCAATAATACAGCTTTGCCATTGAGTTTGAAGGAAGCTTTTGAGAATGTTTACATTCCTCTTTTTGAAGAAGTTCTTCAGAAAATTGATGAGAAAGCAGAGGCATGGCAAGATATTGCCTTATTGGCACGTACACATGGACAGCCTGCATCTCCAACCCGCTTAGGCAAAGAAATTGATGTGTTTTCTGAGCGTTTACGTCAGCAAATTCAGCAGTTAAAAGCTGTTCCGTTTTCTGCAAAATTTGGTGGGGCAACAGGAAATTTCAATGCCCATTATGTGGCTTTCCCTCGCATTGATTGGCATCAATTTGCCCGTGAATTTGTGGGAAATGATCTCGGTTTAAAACGCTCATTTCCAACAACTCAAATTGAGCATTACGATAATTTAGCTGCATTTTTTGATGGAATGCGCAGAATCAATACTATTTTGATTGATTTTAGTCGAGATATCTGGACGTATGTGTCCATGGATTATTTCAAACAAAAAATTAAAGCCGGTGAGGTAGGTTCTTCTGCTATGCCACATAAAGTCAATCCGATTGATTTTGAAAATGCAGAGGGAAATCTTGGGCTTGCAAGTGCAATTTGTGAGCATTTGAGCCATAAATTACCAATTTCTCGCTTGCAACGCGATTTAACAGATAGTACTGTGAGTCGTAATGTTGGTTTGCCTTTTGCGTATTCTCTCATTGCATTCAAAAGCTTAATTAAAGGAATGGATAAGCTTCTTGTTAACGAGGATAAGATTGCTGCAGATTTAGAGAACAATTGGGCTGTGGTGGCTGAAGCAATACAGAATATTCTTCGTCGTGAAGGCTATCCAAAACCTTACGAAACACTCAAAGAGCTTACTCGTACCAACGAGAAAATAACGAAAGAAAGCATACATACTTTTATTCAGGGACTTAACGTTAGTAATGAGATAAAAGAAGAGCTTATGCATATTACACCTTTTAATTACACAGGTTGCTAATGAAAGATATATTTCGGATTTTCCGTTACATATTACCTTATAAATGGTCTGCAATTGCAAACATTGTATTCAATTTCCTTAGTACCATTTTTACGCTGTTTTCATTTGGGCTGGTTATCCCGTTTTTGAATGTCTTATTTGGACAACAAGAGCTTGTGACAGAAATGCAGGAATGGTCTTTTAATACAACTGTAATCTTACATAATTTTAAATTCTGGTTGTCCCAAATAATACTTGAGCATGGTGAGTTGAAAGCGCTTGTAATGCTTGGGATTCTTGTAAGCGTTGCTACTTTAGGAAAGACTGCAAGTTGGTATCTGGCAAGCTATTTTATGGTTCCTGTTCGTAATGGTGTTGTAAGAGACATTCGTAACAACCTATATCGCAAAATTCTCGATTTACACGTTGGATATTTTAGCGAAGAAAAGCGTGGGAATATTATTGCCAGAATGACAAATGATGTGCAAGAAATTGATTTCTCCATCATGAGTTCTATGACCATGTTATTCCGTGATCCAATTAAGATTATTGCCTTTGTTGGAACCTTGTTTTTTCTCAACTATAAATTGACACTCTTTGTCATGTTGGTTTTGCCAGTTGCAGGATTAATTATTGGACGGATTGGAAAATCGTTACGAAGACGTTCCCAAGATGGTCAGCGCCGAATGGGACACCTTATGTCTATTATTGAAGAAACTGTTTTTGGATTACAAATTATTAAAGCCTTTAATGCTGAAAACCATCAGGACGATAAGTTTCATGATGTGAATAAGGGTTATACCAACGTGCAGAATAAAATTAATCGTCGTCGTGCTTTGGCATCTCCGGTTACGGAATTGTTGGCAACCATCACCATTGTTTTTGTCATGTGGTATGGCGGACGTATTATTCTTGTGGATGGGAATCTTGATCCAGCTGAGCTGATCTCTTATCTTTTGATTTTTTCACAGGTTATTACTCCTGCAAAGTCGCTTAGTACTGCAATGTACAACATACAAAAAGGCTTGGCATCTGTGGATAGAATTAATGAAATCCTTAAAGCCGAGAATAAGATTGAGAACCCCAAACATGCTGTTGCCAAACCGAATTTTAAAGATAGGATTGAATACAAAAATGTCAATTTTGCGTATGAGGATGTTCCGGTGTTGAGAAATATCAATCTAAGCATTCAATATGGTAAAACCATAGCACTAGTAGGTCAGTCTGGTTCTGGAAAGACTACGCTTGCTGATTTATTACCTCGTTTTTATGACTTGAAAGAAGGACAGATTACAATTGATGGAATTGATATTCGGGATATGAAATTGCAGGATTTGCGTAGCTTGATCGGTTATGTGAATCAATCGCCTATACTTTTTAACGATACTTTTGCTAATAATATTCGGTTCGGAGCTGAAAATGTAAGTGATGAAGATATTGTGAAGGCTGCAAAAATTGCGCATGCGCATGAGTTTATTATGGAGTCAGAAAAAGGATACGAAACAAACATTGGCGATGGAGGTGGTAAACTCTCTGGGGGACAAAGACAGCGCTTAAGTATTGCCAGAGCGATTTTAAAAAATCCTCCGATTATGATTCTTGATGAAGCAACTTCTGCATTGGACACAGAATCTGAAAAACTCGTTCAACAGGCACTTGATAATCTTATGAAAGATCGAACATCC
Source organism: Bacteroidales bacterium (assembly GCA_963676165.1). GTDB lineage: Bacteria > Bacteroidota > Bacteroidia > Bacteroidales > ML635J-15 > JAQIBY01. Next base: position 491,080 of record OY781043.1, read on the forward strand.
ATTGTCATAGCACACCGTTTATCTACCATTAAAAACGCTGACGAAATATGTGTTATGCAATATGGCGGAATTCTTGAGCAGGGTAAACATGAGGACCTTTTGAAAATGGATGGTATTTACACCAAATTGTATAACATGCAAATCAAATAATTATGAAAAAATCATTATATCTCGCAATTGCATTCAGTCTTATTTTAATAATTCCTTCGGCTTGTAAAGAAAAACTTCCAAGACCTGATATTAGCAAGCCAAAGAATTTAGTAGAGCCAGAAAATCATTCTTATTCTTTTGAAAATCCTCCAGTGTTTAAAAAGGAAGGTGAGCTGAGATTTGTCGATAAAAATACACGTGATTTGATATCTGAAATTGATATCGAAATTGCTGATACTAATTTTGATAGAGCTTTAGGTTTGATGTTTAGACCTGTTATGCAAGAGGATAGAGGAATGTTGTTCAAGTTTGGGGAAGAGGAAATTCAATCGTTTTGGATGCGAAATACCATCATATCACTTGATATCCTTTATGTTAACTCAAAAGGTGAAATTGTAAGTATTTATAAGAATACGGAAACTCAAAGCGATAAATCTATGCCATCAGACAAACCTGCAATTTATGTGGTTGAGGTTAATGCTGGTTATTGCGATTCTCTAGGAATTGAAATTGGAGATTATGTCGAGTTTTAGTTAAACTTTTTGTTTTAACATTTTTTCTAAAGCGTACATCTCATCACGTTTGCGAGCAGCTTCAATAAAATCAAGTTTCTTAGCTGAGGCTTCCATTTCCTTTTTCACTTTGGCAATACTTTGAATAATGGCTTCTTTATTCATGTATTGAACAACAGGATCTGCAGCAATATCCATTGTCTCATCAGGACCTGTGTACGCATTTTCTTCAGGGCGCAAGTTGCCCATCATAGATTTCTTTGCTTTAACAATTTGTTTCGGTTCAATGCCATGTGCTTTGTTGTAGGCCATTTGTTTTTCGCGTCGCCTATTGGTTTCGTCAATTGTGCGTTGCATAGAACCTGTAATCTTGTCAGCATACATAATGACGAGTCCATTGAGATTTCTAGCCGCACGCCCTGCAGTTTGTGTTAAACTACGTTCCGAACGTAAAAATCCTTCTTTGTCAGCATCAATAATTGCAACTAGGCTTACTTCCGGTAAATCAAGACCTTCACGAAGAAGATTTACTCCCACAAGCACATCGATTTTTCCTTCTCGTAGTTGCTCCATAATTTCAATTCGCTCCATGGTGTCAACATCAGAATGGATATAGCGGGTTTTTACGCGAATGCGAACAAGATACTTTGTGAGTTCTTCAGCCATGCGCTTAGTTAATGTTGTAACAAGCACACGTTCTTCTTTTTTGATGCGTGTACGGATTTCATCCAGTAGATCATCAATTTGCCCATTGGAAGGACGCACCTCAATTGGAGGATCAAGAATCCCGGTAGGACGAATTACTTGTTCCACAACAACTCCTTCTGAGCGTTCTAACTCAAAATCAGCAGGTGTTGCAGATACATGAACAGACTGGCTCAATAAACCCTCAAACTCTTCAAACTTTAAGGGACGATTGTCCATCGCTGCAGGTAAACGAAAACCGTATTTTACGAGGTTTTCTTTTCTAGATCTATCGCCTCCAAACATGGCGCGAATTTGTGGTATAGTCACATGACTTTCGTCGATGATGGTAATGAAGTCTTCAGGAAAATAATCGATCAAACAGAAAGGTCTTGAGCCTGGTTTTCGCCCGTCAAAATAGCGGGAGTAGTTTTCTATTCCCGGGCAATGACCTAGTTCTTTAATCATTTCCAGATCGTAAGTAACTCTTTCTTCAAGACGTTTGGCTTCAAGAGGTTTTCCACTGTCTTTGAAAAACTGAACTTGAGCAAGCATGTCGTCCTGAATTTTGCGAACCGCTTCCTGAATACGATGCTGTGTGGTAACAAAAATATTTGCTGGGTAGATGATTCCTTGTTCAAGCTCTTCAAACGTTTCACCAGTTACTGGGTCAAATGTTTGAATTTCCTCTATCTCATCATCCCAAAAGACAACTCGCATTGCTGTGTCTTGGTATGCTAAATAAATATCGACAGTGTCGCCACGTACTCGAAAGGAGCCGCGCTTGAAGTCAATTTCAGATCGGAAATAGAGTGAGCCAACAAGTTCACGTAAGAAACGATTTCTGTCAATAATTTGACCAACTTTGATTGTTATCGTGTTTGAATGGAAATCTTCTGGATTTCCTATTCCGTAAATGCATGAAACAGAGCTTACGACGATCACATCACGACGACCTGACAAAAGTGCGGAAGTTGTTGAGAGTCTCAATTTCTCAATTTCATCATTAATGGATAAATCTTTTTCAATGTAAGTGTCTGTAGTTGGTAAATATGCTTCTGGTTGATAATAATCGTAATAGGAAACAAAATATTCCACTGCGTTGTCAGGAAAGAATTGTTTGAACTCGCTATACAATTGAGCTGCAAGTGTTTTGTTATGACTCATTACCAAGACAGGGCGATTGACTTTCTCAATCATATTTGCAATTGTAAAGGTCTTGCCAGAGCCAGTAACACCGAGTAAAACTTGATGTTCGTTGCCAGATTCAATACCATCTACCAATTGCCGAATCGCCTCTGGCTGATCGCCTGTAGGTTTAAAATCTGATGTGAGTTTAAACTTATTCATACAATTGCAAAGTTAGCAAATATTTTAACCCCCAATCTTCGAGGTCGGGACATTGTTGTCTGCGTTACAGCATTTGCATAAAGCAAAGTTTTGTGCTTTTGTTCAGCAAATTGAACGACCTCGAAGATGGGGGCTTTGCAGCAAAGTTTTTACCTCAGTTCAGCTAATCTTTCGACCTCGAAGATTGGGGTGCTACGAGCTACGTTTACTTTATTTTATTAGATTATGAATAACAAGTTTTCTAATCTTTGTGTCGTGAGAGGTTTCAAGCTTTATAAAATATACACCATCTTCATGTTGAGATATATCAAGAATGTAAGTTGAAGAGTTGTCAGGTAAGATACTTTCAAATAATTTATAGCCTAGGACATTATAAAAGCTGAGTTTTGAGATTCCTTCTGTTTCTGGAAAAACTATGTTTACGAAATTCTGAGCAGGATTTGGGTAAAGGGTAATGTACTTTGTTGGGAGTTTTGTTTCATGTTCTTCCTTTTGAATACTATCACTGCTAAAATTATAAATAGTATTTACAGTTGTATTGGTTTTAATTGCTTCATTAAAATCAAAATAAATTTCAGCTTTATTCTTAATTTGACTTCCAAATGTTATGTCTTTTACAGTGTTTGCGGAGAATGTGACAAATCCATGACTTTCTATTTCGTTTGTAGTGCTGTCAGGTAGTAAAATATCCTCAAATTCCCAAGTAAGTAATCGAGGGCTTTGAATAGTAAATTTGCATGGGTGGCTTGAAACTCCCTCTTTAACAGTAAAAATGTCTAAGTCTTTATCTAAAATATCTTGGATAATGATATTGAATGCTGTGTCATTACCCGTATTTTGGAATCTGATGATATATTCTAACTTTTGGTTTTTTCGGATGTTTCCATTTACGCCAATACCCTTTGGGGTGACTTGTTTGTCATTTGGGTCATAGCTGCCTGATACTTGACCGCAGTAAATGTCCTTAAAAGGTTCTGTGTCATCTTGATACTGAATGGTGACCAAGCCAGGAGTCCAGTTAATTGCGTCTCCACATAATTCAACAACAGCATTTGGGTGTGAATTGCCAGGGTGTAGTGGGTGTTGGTCCACTTCAAGTCTCCATGTTTGACCCGTTCCTGGAAATGTGAATGTTTGTATTTCACCAGACTGTAATTTAACAGAATCCAATAAGTAAAATTCCCCGTCTATGTAAATTCGAACGGGGGAATAACACACCATGTCTCCATCTCCAACATTTATTATACTAAAAACTATACTGTCTTCATGGCAAGTACCTCGTACTTCTATACTAGAATTATTCCAAGGTAAATTACAAGTAGATATACCATCACTTTCGTTAGGTAAAGTATCTGTAGTGTATAAACAGGAATCAGCAGGGAATAAGGTTGCGGACATACATAAAGTTTGGCCAATTATGGTAGATGCGTCAATTGTTGTGTAGAGTTTAATATTTTTGTTTGTGCCAGGATATAAGTTGCCTAAGGGTATTTTAAGACAATTGTCTTCCAGTGTTTCATATGTGAAATTTGAAGAGTCAACATTTATATGATCTGGCAAATCAATTATAGCATGGGCGTCATATAGTATGTTTGTTGCTGAAGCTTCGTTTCGAGCTCTAATATAGATTATTTGTTCACTAAAACCAGGACGCATACTAAACATATATATGCTGATAAAGGGAGAAGTGCATTGCGTTGATGGGAAAAAACCAAATTGTGGAGCAGTAGTGCTAATGTGTTCGTTTTCTATGATTAGTGTTTCTTGGGTTGGACATGCTGAGATCCAAAGTGGATCACTAGGTTGGGTAGAAACAGTGTATGTTCCTACAGGCAAACTTGGTAATGAATATACACCTGAGCGGTTTGTTGAAAGTGTGAAATTGCCAGGGCTTATAGTTACTGTTTGAGATTCAATGCTTTCGTCAAGGCTGTCGTAGGTGCAATTGTGATTATAGTCAAGATATACATTTCCACAAATTAAGTTTTCACGAAAATTTACAAGCCAGATATCACTTAATCCATGGTTGTATGATACGTCACCATCGGAAGACTTTGTCGTTCCAATAAATACAAAAGTACTATCTTTAATTTGCAATAAATTTCGAGGGCGATAATCTTCGTCGAATCCGCCAAAGCATCTGTGCCACAGAACATTGCCACATGTATCTGTTTTTATTGTGAAAATGTCGCTTAGAGATTGAAAGTCTGTTTGATGATTGTCAGACAAATGTCCATTGTGTGATCTTCCTGAGCCAATAAACATGTATGCATTATTGTGAGTCAGACAAACATCATACAATTCGTCTAACATACTCCCGCCTATGAATTTTAACCATTTTAATTCGCCTGAATTGCTAAGTTTCCCCATCCATCCATCTCGATTACCAACAATATATGGACGAGAGAAATCTTCATCAAAAGACATTGTCTCGCCTGCAATAATAATACTGCCAGTTTCTGAACAAATTAAATCCCAAAGGTGGTCTGTTGCAGAGCCTGTAAGATGTTTATCCCAGATAATTTCATAATTTTCATCTAGGGAAAATACCCATACGTCGCACTGGTTGTAATTAAGGTTACTATTTTCAGACTCATAACAAGCACTACCACCAATAATTAATTCATCACCATTCCAAACCATTTTTCTTAAAGTGTTACGTACTGAATCCTCACCATAACAATGCTGCCACTCAATTTCTCCGAAATCATCAATTTTTATAAGCCAGCAATTATCAATTGTATCCGTATTTATTCCCTCTAGATTATAGTCAGTAGAAGATGTCCAACCACCAAGTAGAAATCCACCAGTACTATCGGCAATAACTGCGTTAAATACATCCGCCTCAGATCCACCGTAATTGCGAATCCACTCCTCATTACCAGCACTGTCAAGTTTCTGAACAAATCCGTCCATCCCTCCAAAGAAACCCTCTGGTAAAGGGCCAGTGTAGGAACAATGTCCAGTTATTATAAATCCCCCATCAAATGATGAAACAATCTTTACAGGTTGATAATAGTGTTCTATTCCATAACACTTTTCCCAGCTTGTGTTTCTATTCTCATCAAGCTTTGTTACTTTGTATTTGATTTCTTGATTATTTTGGGCACTAATAGAGTCACTAATTATGATAAAACTACTATCATCCATGTTAATCATGTCAATAGCAGATTCAATCGCTTCAGTTCCAAAGTTTTCTTCCCAGATGATTTCAGTTTGGGCAATCGAAGTGGTAGTGCATGATAGCAAAATAAAAAAAGTGAATAACTTATTAAGTAATAATTTCATGAGTATTGATTGATTTACCGCCTAAGGTAGTAGTTTTTATTTACAAATAATAATTTAATAATACTTATTTATCCCCCCCCACCCCCAATCTTCGAGGTCGAGACAATGTAGGTTGTGATACAATATTTGCATTTAGCAAAGAGTTAGTCTTCGTTCAGCTAATTAAACGACCTCGAAGATTGGGGTGTTATTCCACCTAATATTTAGGAGAACTAACAAGCGGTTTGTTTTGTTTGTGTGCGATTTTAAAATTGTCAATACCCCCGAAGTCACGGATTACGTCTTCCATAAAAGGCTTTCTGTGTGTGTCAGAAAGATAGTCATGAATCGAACTCCATTCATAATCTTCTGCAGTTTTACATACATGGTGATTAACCGGATTATTGTGTATGTAAATAATGAGTTGTTGGAAATATTCCTGCGTTGTGACAGGGATTCTCTTAAACCTTGAATCGTATAATGGACCTGTACGTTCTTGTTGAATGTTGAAATAGCGAGTGTATGAATTAAATAAATTTGAGAATTGCTTATTGATTTTTTTTATTGTGATATCCTGATCATTATTAGGAAGAATGAATCCTTCTTTAATCAGCATTTGAGTTGTTTTAGTGTGGATTAAAAAATGAAAATGATTATTCATAAGACAATAGGCAAAAACAGTACCAATTGGATTTAGGTGTTTTCTCATATTTTTGATGAATCGCTTATAATTTCCATGATACATAAACATCTTCACACTGTTTACGCCACGATTATAAATGTGATAAGTTCTATCTGGTTCAATAATTATCGTTTTTGACATGTTGCTAGTTTTAAGGATGCTACACTAAAACTACACACTTTAGACTAAAATTGCAAATCTCCACCCCCAATCTTCGAGGTCGAGACAATGCTGATTGTGATACAATATTTGCATTTAGCAAAGAGTTAGTCTTTGTTCAGCTAATTGAACGACCTCGAAGATGGGGGTTTTTAAACGAGTTATCACATTTTTTTGTACCTTGTCGTCATGAAGCAGCTTATTACTTTGTGGATGTTTTGTGTGCTGTGTGTGTCTATGTCTTATGCGCAAACGAGTTTGTTTGGTATTCCTGAATATCCGGAGAACCAAGCAAGTTTAAAGTCTATGCGGCAAGACCTACCCGCTGAAGTAGATAACTCTGAGTCCATGTATTTCCCACCCATTTATACTCAGGAACATGCTGTTTGCAATCAGGTTTCGGTGGCATATTACCTCATGTCCTATGAACTAAACCGTTTGCGAAACCTTGATGCCTCATTGCCTGAAAATCAAATGTCTGTGTATTTTACTTACAATTTCAATAATGGCGGATTTGGTTGGTATGGTTCCAATTTTTTGCAAACAATGGATTTTGCCAAGCGTTTAGGGATACCTTCTCGCACTTTGTTTGGTGATGATGACCATATGGATACCATCACATGGATGTCTGGCGTGCAAAAGTATAAGAGCGCAATGGGTAACCGAGCTAAAGCATATTATGCCATTGATTTGTCAGATGCAGAGGGAATTGCGAAGCTTAAAGCGTGGCTGTACGATCATCTTTCAGGTAATGAAAGTGGAGGGCTTGCTGTGATTATGGGTGGTTACAATAATTTGGGAACGCTTCCTGAATCATCCGTTTATGCCGGAGAAAAAGTCTTGTACCGTTGGGGTTATATTGCCTCCCATGCTCGTGTGATTGTTGGGTATAACGACTCCATACGATACGATTTGAATGGAGATGGTCAATTTACAACTGATGTGGACATTAATAATGACGGACTGATTGATATCCGGGATTCTGAATTTGGTGCGTTTAAGTATTCGGAATCGTATGGAACTGAAACAGGTAACGACGGTTTTTATTGGGCTATGTACAGCACTTTTGCGGATGTTCCTGCTAACGGGGGAATCCTGAATTCAGAAGCTTATGTGATGATTCCATACGAGAGTTATCAGCCTAAGCTCATTGCGGAAATTGAATTGAGTAACAACTTACGCAATCAACTGCAAATAGGAATTGGACTTTCTAAAGGTGATAATCTTAATCAAATTGAGCAGCATTTTTATTATCCAATGATTAATTTTCAAGGAGGTCCGCGTCCTATGCAAGGTTTTAACGTGGCTGGAGCTGATGATTTTGCCTATGCTTTGGATATTTCTAATATTTTGTCTTTTGTGGAGGCGGGGGAAACCTTTCGCTTACATCTGCTCCTTAATCTTGCAAGTACTTCAAATCCGGGAAATGGAGTCATTCATTCTTTTAAAGTCCTTGATGCTACTGGTGATAATGAAATAGTCTATGCTGACAATGCCTCCATTTCTATAGTGCAATATCAAGAAAATCCCATGTTTGTAGATTTGAGTTTAGATTTTGATAAACTAAGCATGCAAACCGATTCTTTAAACTATTCTGAGAATAATGAGTTTTTCCAGCAACAATTGATTTGCAGTGGAGGTCAAGCTCCATACAATTGGTCATTACAACACGATTGGAAAATGGAAGTGGAAGAACACGGTTTTGTTTTGGATGAAAATGCTGAAAGTATTGTTGATGTGGAGTCGCTAGACAAAGACATTGCTGTTAATTTGCCTTTTGATTTCCCTTTTGGATATGGCAGTGTTGAGGCGGTAAGCGTTTCTCCTTACGGATATATTGTACTTGGTGGAGACCGTGAAATGGGAATTTATTTCAGGGATTATCTTCGTCCTATGATAGAGAATACGCTTGTAATTGCACCTTTGCCTAGGGATAATACAGAAATTAATCTTGAAAATGGCGATGGAATCTGGATGGATAGTAGTGAGGATGTTGTTCATTTCTATTGGAAAGTGAGCGAGGAAAGTCAGAGCGATATGCATGCTGAATATTCCGTGAGTTTATACCCTGATGGACAAATTGTTTTTCACTATGGGCAAGTTCAGTTAAGTGCAAGTGCAGGTCGTTATTATGGGTTGTCCTTGGGAGATCAGATGTCACTTAAGTTCTTTGATGTTAATGCATATCCTGGTGAAAATGCAGTGTTGCGTTTTATCCCTCAAACCAATGCAAATATAGATTTAAGTCAAAGTGGATTTTTGTCTGGAAGCATTGATACAACAGTGAATAAATACCTAAAGGTACGTGTTGAGGATGCATTGGGGCAATACATTGTGCATGATTTCCTGAAAAAAGATAGCAGTGAGGTAGTTATTCCTTCTTTTGAAACTGGTATTTTCCCTAACCCTTGTAGAAGTGGATTTCGCTTTATTAGTAACGATGAGAAAATCTATAGCATGGAAATTATCGATTTGCAGGGTAGAATTGTACATCAAGCGACAATACAAAACAATCAGTATGTTAATGTCGCAAAATTTAGAAAATCGCATTACCTTGTGAAATTAAAATCCGAATCTGGGGACAAACAGGTATTTCCCCTCATAATTTATTGATATGAGAAAACATTTTACTCTACTGATAACTCTAACTTTAATCTTGTCTGTTGTTTCAACGGCGCAAAATAAATATCCTGAAGGGAAATGTTCCAATGCGGAGTTAAAGCCTTTGACTGAAAAGGAGCAGCAGCAAATGCGCATGTTACCGGAACTCAAACTTCCTGCAAAGTTTAAAAATACCAGTTTGCCATATGCTGTGGATAACTCCACACAACCATATATGCGTGATATTTTTTGCCAGTCTGGATTGGATTGTGGACAAGCTGCTTCTGTAGCGATGGGCTACACCTATGAAGTGAACCGTTTGCGTAATGTGGTTTCCGATCAATTGAGTACTACCTATCCATCCTATTTTGTATGGAACTGGGAAAACGGTGGTAATGGCTGGTATGGGGCAAGTTTCTATCATAGTATGGATGTCTTGAGAATGGTTGGAACGCCAAATCTCGAAGTGTATGAAGAAGATGTCAATGGAGGAGATGGAACGCGCTTTATGTCTGGTTATGATAAGTATTTGCATGCGATGATAAACCGCATTGTTGGAGCATATTCCATTGATGTGTCGGATGAGGAAGGCTTGAATAATTTAAAACATTGGTTAGTACATCACCATGAAGATTCGGATGTTGGTGGTGTCGGTTTTTTCTATTCTCAATATCAATCTCCCTCAAATAGTTTGCCCGCTGAGTCTGAACATGCAGGAGAGAAAGTAATTACAAGCTGGGGTTCTTCTCCTAATCATGGAATGGGTATCGCCGGATACAACGATTCTATCAAATACGATTACAATGGTGATGGACAATACACCAACAATATTGACATCAATAGCGATGGTGTTGTTGACATGAAAGATTGGGAAGTTGGAGCATTGTTAATGCACAATACCTATCATTCTTATCCTGATTATACATGGGGAAATGAAGGTTATGCTTGGATGATGTACAGAACTCTGGCTTTGGATAGATACAATGGTGGTATCTGGAATAGCACAGTGAATGTTCTTAAAGCAAAAGAAAGTTATGAGCCTAAACTTACCATGAAAGTGGAAATGGAACACAATAAACGTATCATGGTGAAAATGAATGTGGGTATGACAACCGATCTTTCTTCGGATGAACCTATGTTTCTTCTGGATTATCCAATTTTTGATTATCAAGGTGATACACGCAATATGCAAGGTGGGACAGAAGATGGTCAGGAATATATTGAGTTCGGTTTTGATTTAACCCCTTTCTTGAATTATTTGCAACCAGGTCAAGACGCAAAATTTATTTTCCAATTGGAAGAGGATGATCCTGAAAGTACAGGAACAGGACAGTTTATTTCCATGAGTGTTATCGATTATACCAGTGGAACTCCTGTTGAAACCAATTGCGGTCAAAGCAATTTGCCATTGGTAGATAACGGACTCCTGCGTGTTCCTGTAACAACGAGTGTGAACTTTGATCCTCCGGAAATTACAACCGAATCTGTGCCTGTTGCAACTGTTTATGAACCATATACTACTACCTTGGAGGCAATAAATGGAACAGCACCATATCTTTGGTCATGGGATTTAGATTTTATGCTCGACGCGGATACCACAACCTACCCAAGTTTATCGGGAAGTAGTCTTCCTACTGGTGGATTAAATTATGCTGCTTATGAATTACCTTGGGAATTTCCCTTTTATGATTCTGTATATTCTACCGTTTATATTTATAAAACAGGTGCTATAATGATGGAAGTGTTGCCAACAGACTTGCCTTACAATTCAGACGATGATGTCGTTTTCTTCAATCGGAAAATGATTGCAGGAATGTATATGGAAGAAAATGGGAGTCTGGGTTCGCCTTCGCTGGAAGTGGTTGAGAATGCCGATAATGTTCACTTTATTTGGACAAATACAGATTATCATTTTAGTATTCGTCTCTATCAAGATGGGGAAATTAAAATTTATTATGGTGCTAATAATGTTTCAGAGCAACAACGTTATGTCGCTGGAGCATCTTGTGGTGACCAGTCTTTCTTTACTATGTTGCCAATTTCTAACGTAGGAAGTATTCCCGAAGGCTTGACTTACACCCTTATACCTCACAATATTCCAGATGAATTTGATATCTCCGAAGATGGAACAATCAGCGGAACACCTACCCAGCAATACTTGGCAGAGCCATTGCCAGTAAGAGTCTTGGATAATAATAATCTTGTCAATAAGAAAATTATTCCAATTAGTACCGATGGATTTATTATTGATTATGCTTTCCATACTGCCGATGACGATGTCTTAGAAACAGGTGAATCTGCAACCATGGACATTACGTTAATCAATGAAACAGGGTCCAATGTTACAGGTGTTTCTGTGAGCTTGACAAGTACACATCCTGAGGTCACAATCACTGACGATACAGAGACCTTTGGTGATGTTAGTATTGCTGAAACAATTAATATATCAGATGCTTTTGCGTTTGATATAAGCTATGCTTGTGAGGATGGTGAAGAATTGGATTTTGTTATCCATGTGCATTCTGACCAAGAGGATTGGCAACGCCCTGTTAGTGAAATTGTGAGGGCTCCGAAAATTTCAGCTGTCAGTGCTGTAATTGACGATGGTGACAATGGTCGTTTGGATGAGGGTGAAAATGCAGACTATCTTTTGACAGTTGCTAATATTGGTGGAGGTGATACTGAAGATGTTAGTTTTCTCTTGACAACTGAAGATGCTTATTTGTCCATCAATACTGCAAATGAATATTCAGCAAACTTACCTAGTGAAGCTCAAGATGTGTTAAATTTCAATTTATCAGCAGATATATCAACTCCTAATGGACATGTTGCTCCTATGATGTTGTACGCAACGAACGATAATTATTCTGACAGCATTCAACTTTATGTGAGTATTGGACAAATTGTTGAAGATTGGGAAACTGCTGATATGGAACAGTATTCTTGGTACACTGAAGGTTCTGCAGATTGGTTTATTTCAGATGATACTTCCTACAATGGCTCCATTTGTCTAGAGTCAGGAGATATTGCAGATTCTCAGGTTTCTAGCCTGAAAATTGGTGTCCAAGTGCTTGCTGAAGATAGTGTGCGTTTCCATCGTAAAGTTTCTTGCGAACAAGATGCAACAAATCATAATTGGGATTATTTGGCATTCTATATTGATGGTGTTGAACAGGCTCGTTGGGACGGAGAACAAGATTGGGAGCAATTTACTTATTCAGTAAGTTCAGGATTCCGCATTTTTGAATGGAAATATGTGAAGGATGGTTCAGTAAGCAATTTTGAAGATTGTGCTTGGATAGATGATATTATTTTTCCTTCTGTTTACGATGCTCCACCTTTGTTATATGTTAGCGTCGATAGTATTTACAAACAGATGCCCGTGAATAGTATTGATCAAGATACTATTGTGATTTCGAATTTAGGTGGTGGTATTTTGGGTTACTCTCTGGAGTTAAGAAATACTCCGGAAAATCTTGATGGAACAAAGAGTATTGCAGGTTCAAATCTGTCGTGTTCATCGCAATATTTTATGATGGGGGAAACAGTTACATGGGTTTTTTCTGTAACCAATGGATCAACTGACTCTGAATGGATAAAGCAAATCATGATTAATTTTCCTGAAGGAATGAATGTAACTTCTGCAACCGATTTTTATGACACCAATGATACCCTTTTCTTTAATGGTATAATTGGTGATGGTGTTATCATTACTTGGTTCAATGAGACTGATGATGGTTGGGGAATTATTTCAGGTGGAGAAACCGCAACAGCGACGATAACTGCAGAAATTGCTGATGATTTTGAAGGAGATCTGGAGCTTGAATATCAATTTACTGGTGATATTTATGGTGCAGATCCTCATTATATTAATGACATTTTGACCATCGAAAATCTTGGACCTCCAATTGAGTGGTTGCAAGTTAGTCCTGAGTCTGGTCAGGCACATCAACCTCTCAGTGATAGCATTGTACTCACTTGGGATACGAATGGTATGACTCCTGGTTTGTATGAGGCTGAGCTACGTGTTGTGCTTGAAAATGATACGGTATATGTTCCTGTTAGTCTTGATGTTACCTGGCCGGTTAATGTAGAAGATGAAATCGCTGAAAGCTTACAAATCTATCCTAACCCTGTTTCTGATATCATGTATTTGGATGTAAATTTAGCATGTGATGCTGATTTAGATGTTTTAATTTATGATGTAAGTGGAAATCTATTACGTCAGGTTCGTGAGGAAAATGTAAACTCAGGAGGACATCGGATTGGTTTGAATGTTACTGATATGTGCGCTGGTATTTACTTGCTGACAATCAAAAGTGGCAATACAATTTGGAACAAACGCATTGTTATTATGTAAGTAATATTAGTAGCAGATATGATCTGTTATTTTTTATATGCTGAATTCTGTATGCTACTCCGCATGTGCTTAAATCCAAAACGATAAAGCAGGATAACATATAGTACAAAGCTGAGTAATAAGTATTCCACGTCAGCCATCAGAATGTAATTGTATGTTCCATGCAGAGCCATTGGGATTAGCAGGGCAAGTATGAATTTAATTGTGCGATTTCTTGCGCTAAATTTTGCTTTTGCAAGATGGAATCCCATTGCAATGGCGAAAATTGCGTGAGCAGGTACTGCCGTTAATGCGCGGGTTAATCCAACACTGTTGCCTCCGGAAATAACATACATAATGTTCTCGACCAAGGCAAATCCCATGGAAACATACACAGCATAGATTATTCCGTCAAATTTCTCGTTAAAATGCGAACTTCGGTATGCTAGTAGAACAAGAATGATAAACTTTGAGGTTTCTTCACAAAGTGCTGCTACTCCAAATGAAACATATAAAGCATAATGTTCCACTGTTTTAACTGCAGGCATTATATCAAGCATTCCCGTTTCCCACCAGATGATGAAAGGAACCATTAGAGCGCCTCCAAGAAAGGAAAATAGCAATAACCACCATGGTTCTTTATTGTATTTATCACGACGATAGACGTATGCCAGAATCAAAACAACTGGTACGGATGCAATGGTAACTAGTCTTAACATAATTAATCAAATCGAATTGCATCTGCCGGACTAATGCGAGTGACTAACATTGATGGCAGAATGAGCATTAATACTGTAATGAGAATGGTTCCTAAGTTCAAGAGTAAAATTGGCAGGAAGCTTAAATTTATAGGGACAGTTGCTACGTAATAGGAGCTAGGATCCAGATGAATAATGCCAAAATGTTGCTGGATTAAACAGATGCCTATACCTGTAAGGTTTCCCCAAATTAAACCACGACCAATCAAGAAAGCAGCATGATACAAAAAGATTTTTTGTACTGATACATTATGTGCACCAATACTTTTCATGATCCCTATCATATTAGTGCGCTCCAAAATAATAATTAACAAACCACTAATCATATTAAAGCCGGCAACAATCAACATAAGGACTAAAATTACCCACATGTTTTTATCTTGTAAATTTAGCCAGTCAAAGATTTGTGGATTTTGATCGAAAACATTATCTACCGCCAGAGTTTGACGGTCCGGTGAGAAGTGAGAACCTACCATTCGTGTTGCTGCTAGGTCCACTTCCTCTAATGCATGGATATCATCAATTTGGATTTCAAATCCGCTGATCTGGTCGTCTTCCCAATTATTAAGTTTTTTCAGGTGTTTAATGTCACAAAATGTGAAAACTTTATCCATTTCTTCAAGTTGAGTATCGTAAATACCTTCAATGGTAAACCGACGCATTCTTGGTGGTTCTTGGATGAAAAACATTTTTACTTTGTCTCCAAGTTCCAAATTTAACTTGTCAGCGATATTGGCAGAAATCAAAACCCCATTGGTTGTTGTGGAGTCTGAGATGCTTAATATTTCACCTTCAACTAAATGTTTTTCGAGAAAATTCCAGGAAAAATCAGTGTCAACACCTTTAAGAACAACGCCCTGAAGGTAATCATCTGTTTGTATGATTCCTGCTTTGGTGATGTACTTTTGGACATTAGTTACGTGTGGAATTTCAAGCAAATTTGGAATCCAGTCTTGGTTTTCTGTGATTGGAAATGTTTCGTAAGAAGTGTTGTTGTCAAAATTTCGAATCTGCAAGTGAGATCCAAAACCTATGACTTTATCGCTAATTTCTTGCTTAAATCCTGTTAAGACAGAAATAGCTAAAATCATTACAATTAACCCGATGGAAATTCCTATCACAGCAATCTTTACTATCGGACGACTGTAATTGCTGCTATTTGATTTGCCCTGCATCATTCGCCGGGCTATAAACAATTCCGTATTCATGCTTTCGGGGACATGGTTTTGATCAGATACAAATGTAATAATATTCCCCATAGAAAGAAAGTACACCGAAGAAACCATGCTTTGAGTTATGGAGATTTCGTAAATGTTCAGATAATTCTTGTTGCTATGCAGCCATTTTTAGCTTTTCAACGTTTTGGGAAAGTGTTATCTTTAGCGAAAATAATCTCAATGAAAATTTTCATACTATGAAGAAAGCTTTTACACTTTTTGCAGTGCTTGCAATGTTTTTGCAATTAAATGCTCAGGATTTGGTCGTGACAAGTCCGCAATTAAAAAATGTGATTTTAGAGGAGTATACAGGGATGAATTGTCCGTATTGTCCTTATGGTCACCAGATTGCAGAGGAAATATATGACGGAGCTCCAAATCGAGTAGCAATTATCAATGTGCACACTGGCTCATACGCAACTCCATCAGGTAGTCAGCCAGATTTTCGTACAGATTTTGGTTCAGCACTTGCTTCCGAAGCGAGTATTAACGGTTTTCCTATGGCTTCCGTAAATCGTTCCCTTTTTGCAGGAATTACTTCCGGAGGTACAGCAATGAGCCGTTTAGACTGGTCTGCAGCTGCTGATATTATTTGGGAAGAAGCTTCTTATGTCAATGTCGGTTTTGAAACTGTATATGATGAAGGAACTCGCGAGCTGACTGTAAATGTGGAATTGTATTATGTTGAGGATGCTCCTTTCATGGTTGAAGAAAACTTTATTAATGTGGTATTAACAGAAAACTCTGTTTATGGATATCAAGCCAATGGGGGGACAAATTACGAGCATAATCACATCCTGCGTCATATGATAACCGGTCAGTGGGGAGATGAAATTGCAGAAGTTACGCAAGGAAGCTTGGTAGAGAGAACTTATACTTACACTGTGCCTGAAGATTGGAATGTGGAAAACTGTGAAATCACGTGTTTTGTTGCAGAAGGACGTTCAGAAATTATTACCGGAGGTGTTGCGGCACTTGTGAATGATAGTTTTAATGGTCTGACACAATTGGATTTTGGACGTTTAAATATGTCAAATTTAATTTCAACAGCAGAATCTGGCAGTACAGCAGATTTATCAGGGAATTTTCTTGTTGGAGACACTGTTGATGCAAGCTATCATTTTGAATTAACTGCCGAGCATCCTGATGATTGGTCTGTTTCTTATACCGTCGATGGAAATGATTATACCGCAAATACTGATTTAACATTGTTGGCTTCACAGAATTATCCTTTGACTTTCCATGTGACTCCTGGAGAAAGCAATGGTGTTGGTCATTACGTGCTAGAAGTGAGTTCTGAACGTTTCCCAAGCGCTGATCCCAAGATTACTGAGTTTTATCTTGTCAAGGGTGTTTCTGATCTTGTTGTAAACGGATCAGGATCTTTCACAGGAGTGAATAGTGCAGATTATCAGGCTGAATATCTTGATGCGCTTGAAGCTTCTGGCAGTGCAACTTGTGGTGCAATATCTGCCCTAGCTATGGAGGAAGCTTTTGCTGGAGATATGCTGGATGATGTGGAAAACATATTTTTAAACATTTCATATACGCATCCTAGCTTGTCCGATAATCAAATTGATCTGCTAGAGGTCTTTATCGATAATGGAGGTAATTTGTTGATAGCTGGACAAGATATCGGTTGGGACGCAATGGCTGTTGCTGGTTATGGGACCATAAAAATGAAGCTCTTTTTTGCCAATTATATCCAAGCAACTTTCTCAAATGACGGAGATCCCGATGATAATGAAATTTATCCACTTGAAGGTGAAAAGCTCTTTGGTGGCTTGAATTCTGGAAATATTGTTGGAATGTACTCCACAGAATTGTCTGCAGATAAAATTTATGCGACCGGCAATGCTGTTCCGGTATTGGGTTTTGCTCCAGAAAGAGCGGCAGTTGCAGGAATAAGATCAACAAAAGAGGATGCAAAAATCGTTTATCTTACCTTTGGCTTAGAACAAGTGGTTTCCAATCAATTGAGAGATTCTTTAATGTCAAGAACTTATCAATGGTTTACTGGACAAATTGAAATAGGAATTCAAAATGAGTTATTTAATGAGCATACTAAATTGTATCCAAACCCAGTGTCAGATTTTCTGCAACTTGAAAATCAGGAGATTATTGGACAAGAAGTGACTGTTCGTGTGTTTTCAGCCGAAGGGCGTCTTGTTAAAACAGAGTCTGTAAATTGGCAAGGAAAATACGCGTTGCCAGTGAATGATTTTGTTTCTGGTTTATATGTCGTTGAGGTCGAAACACAAACACAACACATGGTGAAACGCTTTGTGAAAGAATAGTACTTCCATACAGAAATCGGCATTTTTGCCCGATAGTAGCAAAGATTCTCAATGAAAAACTTATCTTTACAGGAGAATCTTTGCTGTTTTTTTATGCGAGAAAAATACCAAATATCCATCGTTAGCTTTCTAAATACTTTGCCATTTAGATACGCTTTATCTCATGACAATGATTTTCTTCAACTGGTAGACATAAAGGAAGATATTCCTTCTGTGTGTGCAAAAAAGCTGATTGAGAAAAATGCAGATATTGGGCTTATACCCATTGCTGCATTGCCTGATTTGGATCATTATCATATTATTTCAGATTATTGCATAGGTGCGAAACAGCAAGTGGATTCAGTCTTTCTTTTCTCTGAAAAGCCTATGCACGAATTAAAGCGTGTGTTACTTGATTACCGCTCTCGTACATCTGTGCAATTGGTTCAAATTTTGGATGAAAAGTTTTGGAATGTAAATGCCGAATATATCCCAGCCGAATATGGCTATGAATCTCAAATTTCTGGGGGTACAGGGGCCGTAGTTATTGGTGATAAGGCTCTTGAATTACTTGGAGAGTATCCGTATCAATATGATCTTGCCAAAGCGTGGTTTGAATATACCGGAGAGGAATTTGTATTTGCTGCATGGGTAAGTTTGCAACCATTGCCAAAGAGTTTTCTTAATGCATTTAATGACGTTCTGAAATCAGGAGTACAGCAAGTAGAAAAGTCCATTGAGTGGGGAGGTAAGGATTATCCCAATTTGCCATTGGAAAACTACTTGAAAAACCGTATCGATTACGATTGGAATGATTCAAAGAAAAAGTCATTGCATTTATTCCTTTCTGCTCTTACAGAGATTCGGAGAAAATAATGCCCGAATCATTTTATTGTGTCGTTTTTTTCGTATTTTAGTTTCTTGAAAAACAGCCAGAAATTATAGTCTATGATGCGTGCAATTTTTTTAAGCATAATAATGAGTTTGAGTGTGTCATTATTTGCTGTCAATAACAATGAATTTAAGCCGGACACAACTAAAAATGACAATTTGAGTTTGCAAATGACGCAGGCACGGATGAAATATCAATCCGAAAATTTTCAGGGAGCATTGAGGATTTACCGTGAAATCTATGCTGAGAATTCAGAGCATCCTATGCTTAATTATCGAATGGGTGAAACCTATTTTCAGTTGAAAGACTATGGAACTGTCATTATGCATTTGAAAAAAGCAGAAGCTAAACCAGATGAGAAAAACATGGAGCTTTTGGATTATTATTTGGCACGGTCTTATCAGGAAGCCGGAATGTATAATGAGGCAAAAACTCATTATGAGAGCTTCCAAAATAAGGAAAAGCAAAAAATATTGAATTATTACAGTGTCCCTACCTATTTGTCTCAGGTAACAAATGCCATTGCTTTGCTATCCAAAGAAGTAGATGTGACAATAAAAAATCTTGGGGAGGCTGTTAACTCAGAGTACGTTGATGCTATCCCATCCATTACTGCAGATCAGTCCAGTATGGTATTTACAACACGTCGTCCGTTGAATGAAAAAGCAAAGCGTGATCCATTTACCGGACAATACTACGATGCAGTTTATGTCACCCACAAGCAAGAAGATGGCTCTTGGTCAAAAGCTGTACTAATAGAAGGTGACATCAATACAGAATGGCATGATGCAAACACAAGCATATCACCTGATGGAAAAACAATCTATTTGTACAAAAATATCAAGAATGAAACATTGAGTGGGGACATTTATATTTCCAAGAAAAAAGATGGTAAATGGTTACGTCCTGAGCCATTGCCTGAAAACAAGCCTGAAAAATTCTTTCAGAAAATTGGAAATGGTTTTAAAACGCTTTTTAAAGGTGAAACAGCGATTAATTCTAGTTACTTTGAAACTTCTGCTTGTGTGACAGCAGATAATAACACCATTTATTTTGTCAGTGAGCGTAAAAAAGGATTTGGTGAAGGAGATGTTTACACAGCACACCGAGTAGGTAAAGGCTGGAGTGTCCCTAAAAATCTTGGGAAAAATATCAATACTTCAAAAGATGAAATTGGAGTCTTTATTCATCCTGACGGTAACACATTATTCTATTCTTCGAATGGGCCGGCTTCCATGGGTGGATACGATATTTTTATGGTGAAAAAAGTGGATGGACGTTGGCAAGAGCCTGTCAATCTTGGATATCCAATCAATACTCCAGAAAATGAATATCACTTTGTACTCACTACAGATAGTAAAACTGCCTATATTTCGAGTGACAGAGAAGGTGGTTTAGGACAAGTTGATTTATATGAAATTGATATGCAAAACTATTTTGAGCATATTGATGTGGATTTTGCACAGCCTGAGTTAACCATTGTAAAAGGGTCTGTGGTAGATGAAGATCAGAATCCAATACAAACAGAAATTGTTATTACAAACAAGGATAATGGCGAAGTTGTGACTACAGTAGAGTCAGATGAAAAAGGAAATTATATGGCAACTTTAGCCAATGGATTTACTTATGAGCTCACAGTCGATCATAATGGTATGAAAACCATTAGTACTAGCATGCAAATTTCAAAAGGAGATGATGCTGTTGAAACCAAGACATGGCACTTTATCCTTAGCAAAGAATAGATTATGAAACGCTTTTTATTATTGATCAATCTGTTAACCTTTTGGGCATTCAGTGGATTTGCACAAGTGGATAATGATACCATCATTCAAGATGATGAAAAAGACAGCTTGGAAACAATTAGCATTGTGACAGAGGAGCTTGATACTGCTGTTTTTGTTGTCTTTAAGTTGGAGGTTTTTGAGAATATCTCGACTGCAGTTTGGCGAAATACTCAGCAGGCTATTAAGCAAGCCGAAGAAATGAATGCTGATCTGTTTATGATTCACATGAATACTTATGGCGGATTGGTAGTTGCTGCTGATTCCATCCGTTCGGCAATTCTTAAAACTGAAATTCCAGTATGGGTTTTTGTTGACAACAATGCTGCCAGTGCTGGAGCCTTAATTTCAATTGCATGCGATAAAATTTTTATGCGTGAAGGTGGAAACATTGGAGCTGCTACTGTTGTGGGTCAAGATGGACAAGCAATGCCTGACAAGTACCAATCATACATGAGAGCAACCATGCGTTCAACTGCTGAGGCCCAAGGGAAAGATACCATTATTCAAGGAAGTGATACCATTGTTCAGTGGAAACGAAATCCTCAAATAGCAGAAGCTATGGTTGATCCTGACGTGTATGTTCCCGGAATTATTGACTCAACGAAAGTGCTAACATTTACTGCATCTGAAGCGGTGGAAAATGGCTTTTGTGATGGTGTTTATGAGTCAATTCCTGAGCTTTTAGAATCAGAGGGCGTTACTGACTATACAACCAAAACATACAAACCAACAGGCATGGATAAATTGCTTGGTTTTTTAACTAACCCAGCTTTCAAATCCATATTAATTATGTTCATTATTGGAGGTTTGTATTTTGAATTGCAATCTCCTGGAATCGGATTTCCTTTCCTTATTGCAGTAGCTGCTGCTTTGGTTTATTTCGCACCTTCATATGTGGAAGGACTGGCAAGCCATTGGGAAATTCTTCTTTTTGTTTTAGGAGTTATACTCATTGCGGTGGAAATATTTGTTATACCCGGCTTTGGAGTTGCTGGGATTGCAGGTATTGCCTTGCTTATAACAGGATTGGCACTTTCTATGGTGGGACAATACGAACTTCAACCAATTGAAGGTGAAGTAAATTTGAAACCACTCGTTAATGCACTGTTTTACGTAATTATTGCTTCAATTGCATCCTTCTTCTTCTCGCTCTGGCTAAGTAGCCGACTTTTTTCTGAAAATCGATTGTTTGGAAATTTATCATTATCCACAACTCAGAAAAATGAAGAAGGATACATCAGCTTTGATGAAAGTCCAAGAGAAATGGTTGGACGTAAAGCGATTGTCGTGCAAGAATTACGTCCTTCTGGAAAAATTGAAATTGATGATAAACGTTTCGATGCCAAAGCCATCAATGGGTACATTGAGAGGGATACTGAGGTTGTCGTGAAACGATATGAATCTGGTCAACTTTATGTCGATATTATTGATTAATTAATTTTTATGGCTCAATTTGTACGTGATTACAAAGAGGAGGATTATCCTGCACTTTTGAAACTATGGGAAGCTACTGATATGGGTGGCAAAAAACGGGGTGACGATGAAGATATCATTGAAGAAACCCTAAGTTATGGTGGTAAACTACTTATTCTTGAAGACGATAAGGAGGGTGTCATTGGTAGTAGTTGGATTACTACAGACCAGCGCAGATTATATATGCATCATTTTGCAATTCTTCCGAAATTTCAAGGCAAAAAGCTTAGCCATCTGCTAATGGATAAAAGCATGGAGTTTGTTGTGGAAACAGGCTTACAGGTGAAACTGGAAGTGCATCGTGATAATAAAATTGCACGTTCTCTTTATGCTTCTTATGGGTTTAAATACCTTGGGGATTACCAAGTGTATATTATTCGTGATTTAAGCACGATAAAACTGCATGAATTTTGAACCGGCGAGTTTTAAAACTTGCTCTTCCGAATATCATTAGCAACTTAACCGTTCCGCTGGTTGGTATGGTTGATGTTGCACTTATGGGTAGGCAGGAAAATCCAGCTTACCTGGGTGCAATTGCACTTGGTGCAACCATCTTTACCTTCATTTATTCCGGTCTTGGATTTCTACGAATGGGGACCAGTGGGTTCACAGCACAAAGTCGTGGTCGACGAAATATTGGGGATGCATATCTGACATTGGCACGTGCTTTATTCATTGCTTTGGCTTTGGCGATTGTTTTAATTCTATCTCAAAAAGGAATAGCCTGGTTGGCGTTTCATTTTGTAGATAGTAGTGCTGAGCTGAAACAATTGGCAATGGATTATTTTAGTGTGCGGATTTTTGCTGCGCCTGCAACCCTGAGTCTCTATGCAATTATGGGATGGTATATTGGAATGCAGGACGCTAAAACCCCGATGTGGATTTCCATTCTGATCAATGCTGTCAATATAGTTTTTTCAACAATTTTTGTGCTTCATTTTGAAATGGGGGTGAAGGGAGTTGCCCTAGGGACACTCATAGGACAATATTCCGGATTACTTTTAGCAATGTTCTTGCTGGGCAAACATGCAAAGCGCATAAAATTGTATTGGAGACGCAAAGCAGTATTTGTGTGGTCTGAGGTTTCACGATTCATGAAAGTCAACCGAGATATTCTTATTCGATCACTTTTGCTGACGGGAAGTTTCTATTACTTTAATGCGGCAAGTGCTAAACTTGGTGATGATGTGCTGGCTGCAAATTCTGTCTTGCTACAATTTTTATGGATTTTTTCTTACTTTATTGATGGTTTCGCTTATGCTGCAGAAGCCTTGACAGGGAAATACATTGGTGCAAACTCGCGAAAAGATCTAAAACAAGCAGTGAAAGTCTTGTTTGTTTGGGGAACAGGATTAAGTGTGCTCGTTAGTTTGGTTTATCTCATCTTTCACCAAGGAATTGTTCGTTTGCTGACAGATCAACAGCATATTATTGAGTTGGCACTTCAATATTCAATCTGGATTGTGCTTATTCCATTAGTCAGTTTTTCTGCCTTTATTTGGGATGGAATTTATATCGGTGCAACTGAAGGCAAAACCATGAGAAATGCCATGATACTGTCATCTCTTTTGATATTCATTCCAAGCTTGTTTTTGTTTCGATTTTATTTCCAAAATCATGGAATGTGGATTGCTCTCATGTTTTTTATGTTATCACGAGGAATTTCATTACATTTATTCTATTCAAAGCGTGTGCTTTCTAAAACAGATAAACAATGAAGAAAAAAGGAATAATAATTCTTGCTGTATTACTTATTAATGTTGCTGTTGCAGCGGTTTTTGCTTATCGGTATTATACCTATATCTACAATGAAAATGTGCAGATTGAAGGTGCAAATTCTGTTCAGATTTATATTCCTACGGGAGCAAATTACGAAACCGTTAAGGATAGCTTGAGAGCATACATCTTGAATGAAGATGCATTAGATTGGGTCGCAGAAAAGAAAGCATATGTTACAAGTGTCAAGCCAGGGTGTTATACCATTACCAATGGAATGACTGCTGCTGTATTGATCAATTTGTTGAGGTCAGGAAATCAGACTCCTGTAAACTTTACATTCAATAATTTGAGAAAGCTTGATCAGTTACCAGCCATTCTTGCTGAAAAGTTTGAAGCCGATTCTATTGATTTTGCTGCTTTGTTGACTGATCCTCAGGTAATAGATACATGTGGGTTTAATGCTTATTCATTTCCTGTTATGTTTCTTCCAGATACGTATCAGTTCTATTGGAATACTAGTCCTGAAGAATTTCTTGTCCGCATGAAATCAGAATATGATAAGTTCTGGACAACAGAGCGCCTTGAAAAAGCAAAAGCCATAGGATTATCACCTGTTGAAGTGTCTGGTTTGGCTTCAATTGTGGAGCAGGAAACAAAGCAACGCGATGAAAAACCTAAAGTTGCAGGCGTCTATATGAATAGAATTGAGCGTGGAATGTTACTTCAAGCAGATCCAACCTTGGTTTTTGCTCATGGTGATTTTACTATTCGTAGAGTTCTCAATAAACATAAAGAAATTGATAGTCCGTACAATACATACAAGTACAAAGGAGTTCCTCCGGGTCCAATTTGCTTGCCTGAGAAATCCAGTCTTGATGCAGTGTTGAATTATGAAAAACATGACTATATATTTTTCTGTGCGAAACCAGATTATTCAGGTTATCACAACTTTTCAAAAAGTTTGAGACAGCACGAATCGTATGCACGAGAATACCGCCGTTTTTTGAATCGTGAGGGAATTTATCGTTAAGCTATGAAAACATTGTCAATAGGTGGCAACCTTTTTATTTTGCTATCGTCATATCACTGAAGGCATTAAAAATGGATTTCAACGATAAGGAACAGGTTAAAATACTAATCAGGGGATGTAAGAAGGGTGATCGTAAATGTCAACGTCAGCTCTATGAGGCTTTGTACCCTAAAATGCTGGGGGTTTGCATGCGTTACAGTCGCGATACTTTGGAAGCCGAAGACCTGGTACAGGACGGATTTATTAAAGTGTTTGATAAAATCCGTAGCTTTAATTTTAAAGGTTCCTTAGAAGGTTGGGTTCGTCGTTTAATTGTGAATAATACAATTGATCAAATCCGTAAAAAGCGAAAAATGCTCTTTGATTTTGGTGATGAATCAAATATCAGCAACCTAAAAGATGAAAATCCAGAGGAAGTTGAAGAAAGAGAAATTTTGCAATTGCAAGCCGATCGGATTATTGAATTGATTCAGAAATTAACACCAGCTTATCAAACTGTTTTTAACCTGTACGTGGTTGAGGATATGACGCATAAGCAAATTGCAGAAACATTGGATATTAGTGTGGGAACATCAAAATCCAATTATGCAAAAGCAAGAAGAAAGTTAAAAGAATTATATATAAAGGAATTTGGGCATGAAAACACAATTTGAAAAAGGATTAAAGGACAAACTGCAATCGTTTGAACCTAGCAATGCCTCTGGCAATTGGGAAGGGTTGAAAAATCAATTACCTAAACCTGGATTTAGTGCTTGGACCAAAGCGCTTATCTTTACAGGTGCTATCGTTGCTACTGTTAGCATTGTAGTTCTTCTGACAAATCCGAATGATAAGGAGCCAGCAGATAATCTATCATACAATGTGATTAAGAATACTGAAGTGACAAATGAATCTCGTTCTGAAGTTGTAGAATCAGAAACCCAAAATACCATCGAAAACACATCATCTGAAACTCATGCCCAAACTGTTGCTGATGAAGTGTATGAAGATGTTGATATTCCTGAAAGTGTAGAGACTGAAGTGATTCCTGTTAAAACAGAAGATGAAACAGAGAAAGTTTCTGAAGAAACCAATGAGCAAGTTGTTGAAAATGACAACGATGACAAAGTAATTGTTGCAGATCACGAAGATGCAATGATTGCAGATCATGGAAGCTCTGCTTATAATTCTGGAAATGAAAACAGTAAACCAGAGCAAGTTGTGAGAATTAAAACAAGTGTTGATGCTGGTTGTGTTCCTTTAACCGTTACATTTACTACCAATGCAAGTGCCGAGCATTATGATTTTATGTGGCATTTTAAAGATGGTACTCGATCGACAGAAGTTTCTCCGATACACACTTATACGGAAATCGGTGAATATTCACCTGTGCTCATTTTGACTCCGGTTTCTGATGAGTATTACAGACAACGTATAACCGGTTCTATAATATCTTGTTATGGAATACCAGAGACTGAAATAGATTTTGTAAAGTTCGGAAATTTATATACTTTTAGCACAATTAATCGCGGGGATATTGTTTATAATTGGAAGCTAGATAATCATAGTTTTGATGTCACATCATTTGATTATGAATTTAAGTTTGATGGAGTTTACGATGTGAATCTGTTTATGGAAGATGAACATGGTTGCAAGCGAGATGTTGAAACAAAACTGAATGTGAAAATTGAGCACAATTATGCGATGCCAAATGCATTTACTCCGAATGAGCCGGGAGTAAACTCACATTTTGGACCTGTGTTTAGTGAAATGGAAGGTTTAACATTCACAATGATTATTTTAGATAAATTTAATCAAGTTGTGTTTGAAACTGATGATATTTACAAGCCGTGGGATGGAATGAATATTCGCACAAATCAGGAATCTGAAGCGGGTGTTTATTTGTGGAAGATTGTCACTGAAGACCGATATGGTAATGTAAGAACTCGTAGGGGACAGGTGACATTGCTTAGAAAATAAGGTTGGGATAACATAAAACCAAAATAACTATGGTCAAGCGCATTTTAATTATGGGCTTTGTTCTGTTGTCGTTGTATCAATTATCAGCGCAAGAGAATGAGCTACGTTTTACTTTAAGTAAAAACTTGGGGGAACAAAAAACAGTTTATTTCCATATTAAAGGAATCCAAGATTCTGATATGCCGGATATTATCTTGGAGCGTTTACTAAGCGATCCATTAATATATGATGGTAGAATCTACAAAACTCCCAAATTGCAAGATAGGTGTCAGCTTTACATGTCTCATGAAATTGATGCAGCATACATTCGCAGTATTTTGCAAGAATACAATTTGGATTTTGAATATACGACAGTTTCTCGAAATGGACACCTCGAAACTGCGCATGCTAGAAGCTCATCAAAGCCTGGTGCTACTCCTCCAAGTCCAGTTATGATTGATGGTTTTCCTCAATATGTAGATACCGGAAATCCAGAGGTTGATCAGGAAAACTATAGCAAAGCCAAACAAAAATGGATAGAAGAAAATCCAGATGCGTATCAGGAATATATCAATAGAAACCGATAGATAGGAGTAGGGGATAAACCAATTAACTAGCCGAGAGGAGTCACCATGAAAAACAAACAACTCTTTTTTGTCATTGCACTATTTGCACTTTCCATGTTGGGAGGTTATAAAGCATTAGCGCAATGCGCAGGAGGGGGAACATATTCAGGTAACCTGACAATGCTTCCTACCTTTCAAACCATTTCTGTTGATGCAGGAGATCGATATACTTTTACTGGGTATGCTAACATTACTTATATATTTTCCTTTTGTCAAGGAGGTGGATCGAATAGTATTGATACCCAAATCGAAATTTGTAATCAAAATGGAACAACGGTTTATACGTACAATGATGACCATTGTGGTTTAGGATCTGAGTTAACCTGGACATGCACTGCAAATGGAACCTACAGTATTGTTATTTATCAGTACAATTGTAATGAGAGCGGTGTAGCAGCTGGTGACCTTGCGTATCGCACAATTACACCTCCAAATGAACAAGATTGTCTTGGTGCAATTCCTCTTTGTTTTAATACGTATAGTACAACAAACTCATATTCAGGAACCGGTAATTATTGGAATGAGATTCCAACCTATGGAGGTTCTATGGCCGATGATAATTGTCCAGGTAACTGCTTACTCGGTGGTGAGGTGAATGATGTTTGGTACACCTTTACAGCTCAAACATCAGGTACAGTTTCTTTTATTATTAATCCTAACAATTCAGCAGATGATTACGATTGGGCAGTTTATGATTTAACTAACGCAAATTGCATAGATATTGCCACAAATGCTGATGCGTTACAAGTAAGTTGTAACTTTTGTGGAACTGCTGGTGCTACCGGACCATCTGGTGCTAGTGCAGATGATTGTCAGCACGGTAACTCATGCACAAATTACAATGATGATTTGAATGTTACTGCTGGTGAAACTTATGTTGTCAATGTTAGTAACTGGAGTGCAACACAAAGTGGTTATACCATTTCCTTTGGGGGAACTGCACAAATTGTTGATAATACAGGACCTTATATTGAAAGCATTCTGTATAATCCGGTTTGTGGCGCTACAAGTTTGACCATACAGTTTTCTGAAAGATTGTGGTGTACTAGTGTCCAACCTGAAGATTTTACAATTACGGGTCCTCAGGGGAATTATGACATTGCAGATGTGTGGAGTGAAATTTGCGAAGCCGGTATGAACTCAACTTATGGAGATACGTATTATGACGATATCTGGACTTTAGAACTTACAGATTATCTCGAACATGATGGTAACTATACTTTAACTGTTGGTGCTGGTGGTGTGGATGATATTTGTTCCAATTTTTCACCTCAAAACTCTGTAAATTTTTCCATTTCAGGAATTTCTGCGACTACGAATTTTGGAACAGTAAGTTGTTATGGCGCAAATGATGGTTGGGCTAGTGTTTCTGGTATTTCCGGAGGAACCCCTCCTTATTCTGTATTATGGACAGGTCCTTCAAGTTTTTCTTCCACAAGTAACTCAATAACGGGACTCTCGCCCGGGGCATACGTGCTGACCATCAACGATGCGGATGGGCGGTGTGAATATACCGAGACAATATTCATTACAGAGCCCGGACAAGTAACATTCAATACCTCGGTAACTCAGCCAACTTGCGGAAATAGCAATGGTAGCATTGATGTGAATACAATATCAGGAGGATTTTCACCTTACGATATTGCCTGTACAGGGCAAACTACTGCATATAATACGAGTTCCCATACCTTCTCAAGCCTTGGAGACGGTTCCTATACCATCACAGTGACAGACGATCATGGTTGTTCAAATACTGCGACAGTGAATTTAGCCTCGGCTGTGAATCCGGACGCAACCTTTACTTACAATGGGAACCAATGTTTTAATGCTCAGTCTTATAACTTCACACATACAGGAACTCCTGCAACAGGTGAAACCTATAACTGGTCATTCTCTGGAGGAGTGCCAGCATCATCCACTGTGGAAAATCCTACTGGGGTAACATTTACGACTTCAGGAGCACATAATGTGAGCTTAACGATTACTGCTGGTGGTTGTATCGATACGTATAATCAAAACATTACAGTTTATCCTGAGCCTGTTCCTAATGTTGTGACAACTGATGAAAATTGTGGAAATTGTGATGGGACTGCAACTGCCGATTTGGGATTCTCATCCTACACATGGAGTAGTAGTGGAAATACATCAAATGCAGAAACAGGCTTGTGTGCAGGATCGTATTCTGTGCAAGTTCAGAATGCCAATGGTTGTGTTGCAACTGAAAACTTTACCATTGGTTCCAATGGGACAACACCAACTGCAAATGTCGTAACAACTCCTCCATTATGTCCAGGAGATTGCAATGCAACTGCAACAGTTAATGCTTCAGGACCGGCAACATTTACATATGCATATTCATCAGGGTCAACACCTAATAATCAAACAACAGCAGGTCTGTGTGCTGGTAGTTTTGATGTGACAGTTTCTGATGGGACAAATCCTGCTTGTTTTGTTGTAGAAAACTTTAATATTGTTGATCCTCCTGCGATGGTCTTAACAATGAATGGTATTGATGCCAACTGTGGGTTGTCCAATGGCTCAGCTTCTGTTTCAGTGAGTGGAGGAACATCTCCATACAACTACAACTGGTCAAATGGAGGGAATACAAGTGCTATTAGCGGAATTCCTGCAGGGAGCTATACTGTTACTGTAACAGATGCAAATGGATGTGTTCAGGTAAATACAGTAATTATCAATGATACAGGTGCTCCTTTTACTGTAACAACAAGTGTTGATCAGGACGTCCAATGTGACGGAGCGTGTGATGGGGAAGCAACTGCAACAGCAGTAGGAGCAGGTCCGTTTACTTATCAATGGAGTAGCGGGACAAATCCTACAAACTTTGCAGTAGTAGGTTTGTGTGCAGGTACACATACGGTATCTGTGACAGAAGGAGCCTGTACTTTAACTGAAACCGTTGTGATTTCAGAGCCTGCTGCCATTACTGCAAGTGTGACTTCGAATGACGCGCATTGCGGTCAATCTGATGGAGATATCACTGTGAATCCTTCTGGTGGTACTATAAGTGTTGATTATTCTTATGAATGGGATTGTACTCCTGCACAGTTTACACAAACAGCCAGTAATTTACCCGCAGGGACATATCATGTCACTGTGACTGATGATAATTCTTGTACTGCACAGTTTATTGGAAGTATTATGGATGTTGGTGGGGTCGCAATCAATGAAACTCATGCTTCTACTTTATGTTCATACTCAAATGATGGTTCTGCAACAATCAATGTTTTAAGTGGAGATCCTGATTTTACTTATGCATGGTCTCATGGTATTAACCAAACAACATCTGCAACAAGTCATACATTGTCAAATTTGTCTCCTCAACCATACACAGTAACGGTAACCGATGTTTGGGGTTGCTCTGCTGTTACGAATTTCAATATTAATTCTGCACCTACTTTGAATGTGAGTATTACTTCTTCCGCAGATGTAAGTTGCAATGGCGTTTGTGATGGAGAAGCGACAGCGAGTGGTGTTGGCGGAACAGGATTAATTTCTTACGATTGGGGTGTTGGAAATGGAACTAGTCCTAATGCTGCTGCAAATACAGGCTTGTGTCAAGGAAATTACACTGTGACTGTAACTGATGCAAATACATGTACTGCGACTGCACCTGTCACAATATCAGAACCTTCACCTATTACCTTATTACTAAGTTCAACCAATTCACACTGTAACCAAAATGATGGTACAGCTTCTGTTGTCCCTTCTGGAGGAACATCTCCTTATACTTATTTGTGGAGTGGTGGTACCCAACCAACAAATGCAAACAATACAGGATTGTCTGCTGTTGGTTCCCCTTACACTGTACAGGTTACTGATGATAATGGGTGTATGGCTGTAGGAAATGTCACCATTAATAATGAACCGGGAGCAACCGTTTCTATTTCCAACTCTACTGACATTACTTGTTTTGGTTATAATGATGGAACAGCAACCGTATCTATAGGAGGTGGTGCACCACCATTTACAATTGAATGGGGTACAACGCCAGTTCAAAGTACTGCGACTGCTGTTAACCTTGGACCTGGAACTCATACTGTGACTGTAACAGATATGTTTGGCTGTACTTATCAGGCGAATGCTACAATTAATGAGCCTTCTGCTTTTACAGTAAATGCCGCAGCTCCTGTAATTGACTGTTTTGGAACTTGCACAGGTACTGCATTAGCAACGCCGACAGGAGGAACATCTCCTTATACTTATTTGTGGAGCGACTTCCAGAACTCTCAAATGGCAATTAATCTTTGCGCAGGAACGTATGATATCACTGTGACAGATGACAACGGATGTACAGCAACAGATAATCTAGTGCTTGATGAAAATGATCCAATTGTTTTGTCTGCTGATATTACACCTTCTGACTGTGGACAGTCGAATGGTGCAATTGATTTAACCATTTCAGGAGGTTCTTCGGGAGCAATGATTATTGATTGGGATTATGGTCCTCATACCGAAGATCTTGTCAATATTCCGGCTGGTACTTATACTGTCACAGTGACGGATAATAAAGGATGTCAAGCAGTGCAAAGCTATGCAGTTAATGATGTGTCTGGTCCAACTCTAAATATTTCATCGACTACAGATATTACTTGCTTTAGTGGGTGTAATGGTCAAGCTACTGTAAATGTAATTGGAGGCACCGGTCCATTCGATATTGAATGGAATACTAGCCCAATTCAAACTAATTCAACTGCAACTAACTTATGTACAGGTAATTACTCTGTGATGGTAACTGACATGTCAACGGGTTGTGTGACATCGACAAGTGCAACAATCAATGAACCTAGTCAGCTTGATGTGAGCACCGTTACAACTGATCCGAACTGTCATAATGCTTGTGATGGGGAAATACAAATGACAACATTTGATGGTACAGCTCCGTACTCCTATACTTGGGCAGGCCCTGGAACTTTACCTCCTACAGAGGATCAAACTAACCTTTGTGATGGAACTTATACTGTCGTGATAACTGATGCAAACGGTTGTTTTATTACTAGAGACTATATTTTAACCGAACCAAGTTTTATTACTGCTCCAACTTCTGCATTGATGACAAATTGTAGTGCATCATGTGATGGTGAAGCTACTGTAAGTCCAACAGGAGGTAATCCCCCATATACATTTGAATGGAGTGATTTGAACAATCAAACAAGTCAAACCGCAGTGAACTTATGCCCAGGAAATTATGGCGTAACAGTAACTGATGATCATGGCTGTACAACCAATGGAACTGTGAATATTCCAAATCCTAGTCCGTTAGAATTCGCAACTACTGTGGATGAAAATCCTACTTGTCATGGGTTGTCTGATGGTTATATTACTATTAGTGCACAGGGTGGAACAGCACCTTATTCTTATGCATGGGATAATGGAAGTGTCAATGCAACTGCAAATAACCTTCCTGCAGGAACACATTGTGTAACAATTACTGATAATAATCTTTGTCAAATTGACACTTGCATTGTGCTGATTCAGCCTACAGATATAAACATTAATTTCTTGACATCAGATGAGTCATGCTATAATGCATGTGATGGTGAAATTGAAGCAGTTGTGACAGGTGGTGTCCCAGGCTATAATTACAACTGGTCTAATGGAGCTACTGCTGCTATTGATAATGATTTATGTCCTGGTATGTACTTGCTTACTGTAACGGACAATAATCTGTGTGAGCAGATAAGTTCAGTAGCAATTAATGGTCCTGGTGTGCTTGATGTAGTATTGCAAAGCTCAGTTCAGCCACATTGTGGAAATAATGATGGTTCAATTTCTGTTGGAGTAGTTGGTGGAACAGCACCTTATACTTACGAATGGGAAAATCCTCCTGGAGGTAATACTTCTAGCTTAAATAATATACCGAGTGGAACATATACTGTAACAGTGACTGATGATCATTCATGTTCTGCTATGCTTACTATTGATCTTAATGATATTTCTGCTCCTGTCATTGACAGTGTTGTGGTAACTGATGTTGCTTGTTTTAATGAGGCTTCAGGTGAGGCAATTGTATATTTTACGAGTACTACACCAACAAATACTGTCTTGTGGGACGATTCTATGGGACAAAGCTCTGCCCATGCCATTAATTTAACCGAAGGAACTTATACTGTTTTAGTTACTGATGCAAGTGGATGTCAAACAAGTGAAACAATTACAGTGACTGAGCCTAATGAGTTTGTTGGTCGTGTAGATGCTTATACCGATGCAACTTGTTATGGTTTCTGTAATGGTACTGCAGTTGCAATGTATTTAGGTGGAACTTCACCTGTAAGCTATTCTTGGACAGGTGGTTATACTGGACAGTCAATTTCTGGTTTGTGTCCTGGAATTTATACCCTGACTGCTACCGATGCAAATGGTTGTACCTCAGAAAGTCCAGTGGAAATTGATGAGCCAACTGAAATGCAGTTGTCTGAAAATATTTTCCCTGTAACGTGTTATGGCGGGAATGATGGATCAGTATCAGTATCAGTTACTGGAGGTAATGGAAATTACGATTACGAATGGTTAGGTTCTGCAAGTACTGAGCCTGTCGCTAATGGTTTGAGTTCTGCAAATTATACATTTATCGTGTATAATGCAGATGATCATGCTTGTTTTGTGACAGAGAATTATTTTGTGCCTCAGCCTTCCGAAATCAATGCGATTTTTGGAACTGTTGATGCAACCTGTAATCTTGACAATGGTTCTGCATATATATCAACGATTTTTGGTGGAACTCCGGGGTACAATTATACATGGATTCCAGGTGGATTCGCAAATCTCGATTCCGTTGGAAATCTAGCCCCTGGCTCATATGAGTGTCTCGTTACTGATGCTTATGGTTGTACTGCATCTTTCAATGTAGCAGTTGGAGAAACCCCTGCTCTACAGCTGGATAATGTAATTACTCAACCTGTAACTTGTTTCGGTTATAACGATGGAGCTGCAGGTATTATGGTGTCTAGTGGAACACCACCTTACGCATACAATTGGAATCCAAACGTGTCCGATCAATTTTCTTGTGATACCCTTGAGGCAAACTTATATACTGTGACTGTAACCGATCAAAATGGTTGTGAGGTATATGCAACTGTGCCAATAAGTGGACCTGAGGAGTTAGTTGCAATCACTGATCCTGCTGATACGATTTGTATTGGACAATCTGCTCAGATAAGTGCCAATGCAGCTGGTGGCATCCTACCGTATAATTATATCTGGGATCCTACTGGAACAGGTTCTACTCATTGGGTTTCTCCTGATGTTACAACGGAATATGTCGTGACTGTGGTTGATGCAAACGGATGTTCCTCAGAGGTTGAAACCGTCGAAATTATGGTAAAACCTCCATTGGATATAACGGTAGTAACACCAGGTTCTGTGTGCTTTGGACAACCTGCTCTAATCACCGCCACTGCTGATGGTGGAGATGGTAACTTTGTCTTTGATTGGGGTAATGGTACTGTGACAGATAATCCACAGTTACTGGTAAGTCCTGAGGTAAATACAAGTTACCAAGTTGTATTGTCTGATGGTTGTGGTACTCCAAATGATACTGCATGGGTAAGTCTTACTGTTGCGCCTCAGCCAGAAATCAATATCACAAGAACTCCGTCCAAAGGATGTGCTCCAATGAGTATTCAATTTGACAATAACACGAGCAACTATACTTATACGTATTATTGGGATTTTGGAGATGCAGACACGAGCATAAATAATACATCTGAAATTAAGCGTCCTGTGCATTATTATGAAAACTCAGGGTATTATGAAGTGACTTGTGTGGTTACTACCAATCAAGGTTGTGTGGATTCTGCTACAGTCAATTTAGAGGTGAAAGAGTCTCCTACAGCAGACTTTATTGCTCAGCCTTGGACAACAGGTATGTTCTCTGGAAGTGTGCATTTTAATGATGAATCTATCAATGCAACTGCATGGAAATGGCACTTTGGTTCTGAAGGAATGAGTACTATCCAGAATCCGGATTACATTTTTGATGAAGCTGGTGAAATCCCTGTTACTTTAATTGCTTACAATAACATTGGTTGCACCGATACAGTTGTGAAAAATGTGAATATTATTGAAGAACATCGATTGTATGTGCCAAATGCAATTAATGTACGTTCTCCTGGAAATAATGAATTCTATCCTCATGGAGTTGGAATTGAGTACAATTCGTATGAAATGACAATATTTAACCGTTGGGGAGAGCCAATTTTTACGACACGTGATATTAATGAGCATTGGCAAGGACGTTCAAACAATAATATGGGCGACTATGTGCAACAAGGAGTGTACACTTGGGTTATTACTTTGAAAGATAAATTCGGAAAAGAGTACACTTACAGTGGGCAAGTAATGGTCTTTAAATAAACAGAAGAAATACGATAAAACAAAGACTAGGAAATCAACACCTTGCCTTTGTTTTTATGTCCTATAAGATATTAAAATTTTATTTGTCTGGCTACTGTCTGAGCAAATTGGATGTTTTTAAACGTAACTATACAATAGTAACTTCCATTTCCAATTCTATTCCGAATTTTAATTGTATGTCACGACAGATCATTTCCGCAAGTTCAAGCACATCTGAAGGCATAGCTTCACCATAATTTACTAAAACTAAGGCTTGGTGTTTGTGCACTCCTGCATCGCCTTTTCTGTACCCTTTCCAACCTGCAGTGTCAATTAACCAACCTGCTGGAATTTTATACCCATCTTCTTGAGTGTAATATGGTGTATTGGGATAATCTTTTTGTATTAGCTGAAGATGAGTTTCATTCACAACGGGATTTTTAAAGAAGCTTCCTGCATTTCCAATTTTGTCAGGGTCAGGGAGTTTTGCTTCCCTGGTTTCAATTACAGCATCTCGTATCGATTTTAAACTAATTTTCCCCTTTGTTTCTACAGCCTCCTTTAATATTCCATAATCAAGTTTGTAACTGTGTTTTCTACTTAATCGAAAGACGACATGGCTAATGAAAACCTTATGCTTTAGTTCGTTTTTAAACACAGAGTCGCGATAACCAAAGCGACAAGCTTCTTTTTCTAATTGAAACATTTCACCCGTATCCAAATACATGCCTTCCACATATTCAATGCAGTCTTTTACTTCAACTCCGTATGCGCCAATGTTTTGAATTGGTGATGCTCCAACTGTTCCTGGTATTAATGAAAGATTTTCGAGTCCTCCAAGGTTTTGATTCACTGTGTATTCAACAAATTTATCCCAATCTGTACCAGCAGCTGCTCTCACCAATACAGAATCTCCATCGTCAGAAATAATTTCAATCGTTTCGTCTGTTGATCGGATAATGTGCCCATTAAAATTGTCTCTAAAAAGTAAGTTACTTCCACCTCCTAAGATGAGAATCGGAGTGTTTTTATCATTGCTTAAAATAATTTCACGCAATATTTCAGGATGGTCTATTTCGCTGAATGTCTCTGCATGAATATTAAAATGAAAAGTGTTTCGTTCTTTGAGTGGATAATGTGTTTGCATGCCTTCCTTTTTTTACAAAGGTAGTGAATTCAGCGTAACGATATTTTTTTATACTTTTAAAGTTCTAAACAAAGCGATTTGAAAAAAGTCATTATTACAGTCACCAATGATCTTGAAATGGATCAAAGAATGCATAAAACAGCCCTTGTTTTATGTGCAAATGGTTATGATGTGATGATGTTTGGTCGCATGACTTCAGATTCTAAAGCGCTTGAAAGATCTTATAAAACGCATCGGATTCTCATGTTGTTTCAGTCTGGCCCTTTGTTTTATGTATGGTACAACATCCGCTTGTTCTTTTATTTGTTGTTTCATGCTTGGGATGTTGTGCTTTCTTGTGATTTAGACACTTTGCTAGCTGCAAGTATGGCAAGGCGTTGGAAAAACAAACAGTTAGTGTATGACAGTCATGAGCTTTTTTCAGAAGTGCCTGAAGTGCAGCAACGGCCTAAAGTACAGAGATTTTGGCAGAAGTTGGAACGCCGATTATTGCCTAAATTACAGTATGCCTACACTGTGAGTCAGTCCATTGCCGATTATTATGAAAAGATGCATGGTGTTAAAATGCAGGTTGTTCGAAATGTCCCAATGAGGCAAATTGAAGAAAAACAAATTCAGTTACCTTGTGAGCCCGGTTTTATTTTGTATCAGGGAACATTGAATGTGGGTCGTGGCCTCGAAAAAATGATTGATGCTATGGAGTTTCTCCCCGATAATCATTTAGTAATAGCTGGAGATGGACCTTTGTTTGAGGAGTTAAAGCAACGTGCAGCAAACAATAAACGCATTCATTTTACGGGGAGATTAGCATTTGATGAGTTGAAATATTTGACGAGACAAGCGGCACTGGGCTTGAGTCTTGAAGAGAATTTAGGTCTGAATTATCAATTTGCTTTACCGAACAAAGTCTTTGATTATTTTCAAGCAGAAATTCCTGTTGTTTTAAGCGACTTGCCAGAATTGCATAGTTTAGTCAACGAATCTGGGGCTGGAATACTTGTTCCTTCAGATTGTTCTGCAAAGTTTCTTGCACAAAAAATTAGCCTATTATTGGAAGATAAAGCATTGTATGCAGAGCAAAAAAAAGCTGCACAGAAGGCAGCTTTAACATATCATTGGGAAGAAGAATCAAAACGTCAACTTGAGATCTTCCGATCCGTCACTGAACTTTCCAAAGTCAATGGATGACACTTCTGTGGCTTCTCCACTAATGCTCCCATTTTCACAAACTATTGTTGGTTCAGGATATTGTTTAATCAAATTGTAATTGTGGGTAACCATAAGTACTGCTCTTCCATTATCCCGGATTTTTTGAAGAATTTCTGTAATTTGAGCACCTGACTCAGGGTCTAAATTTCCTGTTGGCTCGTCTGCCAAAATAATCTCAGGATCATTCAATAAAGCTCTTGCAATGGCAATACGTTGCTGCTCCCCTCCAGATAATTCATGAGGCATTTTGTCTTTGTGAGCAATCATTTCAACTTTTTCTAAAACAGCATCTATCTGTCTGTCCATATCGCGCTGACTTTTCCAGCCTGTTGCTTTTAGCACAAAAAGAAGATTCTTGTAAACACTTCTGTCTGTCAATAACTGAAAATCTTGAAAAACTATGCCTAATTTTCTTCTGAATTTTGGAATGTGCTTAGTTTTTAAGTGCATTAAATCATAACCAGCAACCATTGCTTCTCCTGCAGTTGGTTTTATGTCTCCATAAATTGCCTTTAACAAAGTAGATTTTCCACTACCAACACGTCCAATCAAATAATAAAAGTCGCCTGTACGCACTTCTAAATTTATCTCTTTTAGAATTTCTTTATCTCCCTGATTTAAATGAGTGTGGCTCATTTTTATAACCAGATTTGAGCTGTTGTTCTTTTCGTCCATGCAATAAAAAGCTTAATTCTTAGGTTACATTTAATAGCATCCTGACAAATGTAATAATTTATCCTGCAGTTTGCTGTAAGTATGAACGATAGAAATAAACATGACATTGTTAATTAAAAGCAGAATTGTCCTCTGAGAACTCGCAGAATAATCTTTACCTTTATACGATAAAATACACTGAAATAAGTGTCTAAAATACAGATATTTATGCATATAGCAAAACAATATATTATGAAAAAAGCTGTGTTAACGGGAATTCTGTTTAGCCTTGCAGTTATTGGCTTTGCACAGAAAAGCCTGAATTATACCAATAGGTTACAAGAGTTTAACAATGCTCTGGAGTTGTACGAACAGAAAAAGTATAGTGCTGCTCAAAATGCCTTTAACCAGTTTATGGAACGTGATGACATCAATGATGCTCTGCTTCGTGAAGATGCGGAGTATTATGCTTCGCTGTGTGCCATGAAGTTGTACAATCGGGATGTAAATCATCTCATTGAGCAGTTTATTTTCAACCATCCTGAAAATCCGAAAATTAATCAAGCGAGTTTCCAATTGGCAAACCATTATTTCAGAGAAACGAAATACAAATCAGCCCTGAAATGGTACGATAAAGTGGACGAAAGAAGCTTGCCAGAACTACAACTCAGTGAGTATTATTTCAAAACGGGATTTTGCCATTATGCACGTAAAGATTACAGTAAAGCAGACAAAGCATTTTATGAAATCTACAACAACAACGATTTCTATGGTCCCTTGGCAAAGTACTTTTATTCCCACATAAAATACTTGAACAAACAGTATCAAACAGCGCTTGAGGGCTTTGAGTCTTTGGCTAATCATGAATTGTTTGCGAAAATTGTTCCTTTTTACATCACTCAAATTTATCACATACAAACGCGCTACGATGATGTTATCGCTTATGCCCCTGAAATGCTAAAGTCCATTGAAGGAGAGCGTACTAACGAAATTGCACGTATTATTGCAGAAGCATATTATAAAACTGGTGATTACGGAAAAGCATTGGAATGGATGAAAAAATATGAAGCCAATGCGGAAGAGTTGAGTGATACAGATTATTATCAGCTAGGCTTTGCGTATTTCCAAAAAGGAGAATATAAT
Source organism: Bacteroidales bacterium (assembly GCA_963676165.1). GTDB lineage: Bacteria > Bacteroidota > Bacteroidia > Bacteroidales > ML635J-15 > JAQIBY01. The sequence goes on from OY781043.1 coordinate 531,042, forward strand.
CGTGCTGCAACTTATCTTACTGAAGTGATTGGTGTAGAAGATTCTCTTACTCAAAATGCGGCTTATCACTTGGCAAAATGCTATATTGAGATGGATGACAAAGCAAGAGCAAAAACTGCATTCGGAATTGCTGCACATAATGAATTCGATAAAGAAATTGCTGAAGATGCACTCTTTAATTATGCAAAAATATGTTTTGAATTGGATTATTCCCCATTTGCTGAAGCCATCAATTCATTCAATAAGTTTATCACCAAATATCCGAACTCAATTCGCATTGATGAAGCGTATGAATTCTTGTTGCAGGCTGTGCTTGGAACAAAAAATTACGAACAGGCAATTAAAGTGATTGAGCAGGTTCCTCAGCGTACTCCTGAAATTGACGAAGCATATCAACGTTTGGCATATTTTAAAGCCTTGGAATTTTTCGCTGATCTCAATCTTGACAAAGCCATTGAATATTTTGACAAATCACTTGAATTTAAACAGTACAGTCCAGAATATAAGGCGCTTGCATACTATTGGAAAGCAGATGCGTTTTACCGTCAAAAGAAATACAATCAAACAATTACTTTATTGAATGAGTTCTTGGTGACAAGTGGTGCGATCCGCCTTCCTGAGTACGGAAAAGCATATTACAACATTGGATATGCGTATTTTAAACAAAAGAAATACGATCAAGCTGGAATCTGGTTTAGAAAATTTGAAGAGCATGTTGGGTCTGGCAGTTCCGATTTGTTGTGTGATGCTTATGGACGTATTGGTGATTGTTATTTCGTGAATTCCCAATTTGCTCCTGCTGAAACTTATTACGCAAAAGCAACTCAGAATTGCACGTATAACGTTGATTATGCATGGTATCAGAAGGCAATTGCACAAGGCAGATTGAAAAATTACAATGCAAAAGTTGCGAGTTTGAATAGCTTGAGAATGAATTATCCTGAATCACGTTATCAGGCAAGTGCTTTGTATGAAATTGCAAGAACATATCACTCCAATATTGAAAATCAAGATTCTGCAATTTATCATTATGAGAGTTTCACTGAGTTATATTCTGAGGCTCCACAAATGAAAATGGTGCTGTCCTCTTTGGCAAACCTTTATTATGTGAAACAACAGTATGAACTTTCACTGGAAACGTGTAAAGCCATTGTTGCTAAGTATCCTGGTACTAATGAGTCTGTTGTTGCCTTGGAAATGATTAAAAACATTTCTGTGGAGATGAACAATACAAGTATTTATGTTGATTATGTTGAGTCTGAAGGCGTAGAAACTGACATTACTGAATTTGAAAAAGACAGTCTTGTTTATGCTTCTGCTGAGAAACTCTTTGTAAGCAACGATATTGATGGTGCGATTACTTCCTTCCAGAATTATCTCGACAAATATCCGAATGGACATTATGCCTTGGAAGCAAACTTCTATCAGGCACAATGCTATTACAGTAAAGAACAATATGAGCATGCATTGCCAGGATATCAGTTTGTCATTGATAAACCAACTGGTATGTTCACCGAAGAATCCTTATTGAAAGCTTCAACCATCAGTTTTGATAAAGAACAATATGAACAAGCATACACGTATTATAGTGGACTTGAAAAGTTGACCGAGCAACAGTCAAGAATTAAGATTGCTCGTTTGGGAATGTTGCGTTCTGCATGGTTAGCAGAAAACTACGACTTTGTCATTGTAGCGGCTAAAAAGATGCTGGAAACTCAGGATATGTCAGATGCAGAAACACGTGAGTCACACTATAAACTGGCAAATGCATATTACAAAACAGGCAAAGCCAACAAAGCACTATCTCACTACAGTGAACTCAGTGGTGAAGTTACAAGTTATGAAGGTGGTGAAGCAAAATATTATGTGGCCAAAATCAATTACGAAATGGGTTACGATGATGTTGCTGAAAATACCATTGTAAACTTTACAGAGCAAAATAGTCCGCACAGATATTGGCTAGCTAAGGGATTCCTTCTTTTGGCAGATATCTATGTGGATAGAACTGAATATTTCCAAGCTTCACATATCTTACAATCACTCTTGGATAACTACACCGATGAGGTGGACGGTATCAAAGAAGAAGCGAGAGAGAAACAAATGCAAATTCGTGGCTTGGAAGAACAGGAAGCAATGCAGGATAAGAATATGAGAATTCAAAATCCTGATGGAACTCAAGGTGAAATGCCATCCGATAGTACAAGTGTTACTCCTGATGTTGAACCAGAAATCCCTGAAGACAATGAATAAATATCTTGTGAAATTATTAAGCGTATTAAGTTTTGTGTTGATTATTCCATTCGCTGGGATAGCTCAAAACGATGACGAAGCAACAGATGAGAATCTGAGCAATCAGCAGGTAACAGTTGTGACAACTTATACTCCTGTTATCAATGATGCGTATCGTATGGAACAGCTGCCACAAATTGTGGATACATTTAAAGCTGAACCTAAATTTACTTACGATATTTTCAGTAAGCTTCAACCAACAGTGTTGCATCCAACTCCTTTGCAAGCAGCCAAGCTTGAAGGTGAGCCTAAAGATCATCTTGATAATGGTTATGCTAAACTAGCGATAGGGAGTAAACTTACCTTAAATGCGGATTTGTATTACATGAATACCCGTAATAGCAGTACGAATTGGGGCGTGGTTGGAAAACATTTGTCATCTCAAGGGAAACTTAAAAATCCGAAAAATGAGCGTGTATATGCAGGTTATGATCAAAGCAGTATTGGAGCATTTGTGAAAAAAATGCATGCATACACAACACTCACAGGGAATTTTAATTTTAAATCCTCACAGCATTTCTTTTATGGCTTTAATCCAGTAAATTTATCCATGGATACCCTTTTGATTCCTGATGATAGAGAGGATTTTATTGATGGAAATTTCAGACAAAGATATTCTGTTATGTCTATTCGTGCAGGGGCCTCATCACACTTTCCACAAATAAAGAAAATCAATTTTGATGTGGGTTTGAAGTACGATTTGTGGTTTGATGCCAATAAAAATTTAGAGCACAATATTGATTTGCAGGCAAATTTTAATCGGAAAATTAAAAAGGAAATTGTGGGTATTAATACCCAGCTCTTGCTTATTCCGGCAAAATATCTTGACCCATCTTTGATGTATATTGATTTGTCTCCTTATTTGAAACACAATACTGATAACTTTAAGTTGAAATTAGGTTTGAAAACCCAAATGCAATTTCTTAAAGATAGTTCAGATTTTCATTTCTATCCTGATGTGGAAATTCAGCACAATATTGCGGATGTTATTCTGCCTTATGCTAAGTTCTCTGGTAATTTAATGGCTAACTCTATGTTGCGATTAACAGAAGTGAATCCATACATTAATGATACAATGATGGTTAGCCCGTCAAATATCAAGCAAAATATTTGTGTGGGGATAAAAGGACGTATTTCAGATGAAGTGCAGTTTAATATTAACGGACAATATAATAAGGTGGATGATCAGCATTTCTTTGTGACAGACTTTACTTCACCATTACAAAATCGTTTCAATGTTGTTTATTCCGATGTGGAAATGTTTAAAGCCTATGCTGAGCTGAATTTTGAATTTGGTGACAAACTGAATGTGCGTTTGCATGGATTGTATAATCATTATACCTGGCTGAAAGACATTGACTATGCATGGCATGTTCCCGTATTCCGGTCTGGATTATATGCATCGTATAAAGTATTGCCACAGTTGAATGTGCATGCTCAAGCATTTGTGGATGGGAAACGCTATGCTGCTGTGCAACTGACGGACCCAACTTCTGAAGGATTTGCTGAAATGGATCCTGTAATTGATGTTAATCTTGGCGCTGATTATCAGATAAGCAGTCAGTTAAGTGCTTTCGTTCAGTTGAATAATCTTGCAGGTCAGAATTATGAAATTTGGTATCAATACCCAGTTTATGGTTTCCATTTTATGGGCGGTATCAAATATGGATTTTAATCTTGCCTCTTTCGGTTGAAATTCCACTGTAATTGTTAATAAAATATGGAATTCAAAGCATATATCATGCCTTGAAATCACACAATTAATGTATCTTTGTGTGTTAAATAAAAATGCAGAATTTGTCGAGATGGAAGAATTAAAAAAAGATCAGTATTCGGCGGAGAATATTCAGATACTCGAAGGACTTGAAGCTGTAAGAAAGCGTCCTGCGATGTATATTGGCGATATTGGAGTCAAAGGGCTTCATCATCTTGTTTATGAGGTTGTAGATAACTCCATTGATGAAGCAATGGCTGGTTATTGCGATACCATTGAGGTGACAATCAACGAAAATGGCAGTATTACAGTTCAGGATAACGGACGTGGTATTCCTGTTGATATGCACGAAAAAGAAGGGAAATCCGCCCTCGAAGTGGTTATGACAGTACTCCACGCAGGTGGAAAATTTGATAAAGATTCTTATAAAGTTTCTGGGGGTCTCCACGGTGTTGGGGTTTCTTGTGTAAATGCACTTTCTACAAGCCTGAAAGCGGAAATTCATCGTGAAGGTAAAATATATACTCAGGAGTATTCTATTGGTAAACCTCTTTCTGATATTCAAGAAATTGGAACCACAGATAAGACTGGGACAATTGTAACTTTTGTTCCTGATGGAAATATCTTTATTACCACGGAATATAAATATGAAATTCTTTCAAACCGTTTGAGAGAGCTTGCCTTCCTGAATAAAGGTGTAAGATTGACAATTCGTGATCTTCGCCCTGATGAAGAAGGAAATACCAAAGAAGCAACATATCTCTCAGAAGAAGGATTGAAAGAATTTGTTGAGTACCTTGATCAGAATCGTGAAACCATTTGCGAAGACATTATTCATATCTCAAAAGAGGATGATGAAGTGCCTGTTGAGGTTGCAATGCAATACAATACTTCCTTTACAGAAAATGTACACTCTTATGTGAATAATATCAATACCATTGAAGGTGGAACACATTTAACTGGTTTCCGTCGTGGATTGACACGTACATTGAAAAATTATGCTGAAGAATCAGGATTACTTTCAAAATTAAAATTTGAAATTTCAGGAGATGATTTCCGCGAAGGATTAACTGCTGTTATTTCTGTGAAAGTTGCTGAACCTCAGTTTGAAGGGCAGACAAAAACAAAATTGGGAAACTCTGAAGTCTCTCAGTTTGTAACACAAGCTGTAAGCGTTGCTCTGAAAAATTATTTGGAAGAAAATCCCAAAGATGCGAAGACTATCGTCCAGAAAGTGATACTTGCTGCTACTGCTCGTCATGCTGCTCGTAAAGCACGCGAACTTGTACAGAGAAAATCTGCATTAACTGGTGCTGGTTTACCTGGAAAACTTGCAGATTGCTCAACTAAAGACGCTTCTATCGCTGAATTATTCCTCGTGGAGGGAGATTCTGCGGGTGGTACTGCAAAACAAGGACGTGACAGAATGTTTCAAGCAATTCTGCCTTTGAGAGGTAAAATCCTCAATGTGGAAAAAGCAATGCAACATAAAGTATTTGATAGTGAAGAGATCAAAAATATTTTTACTGCACTTGGTGTCGTTATCGGTACTGATGATGATCCAAAAGCAGTGAACATGGAGAAACTTCGCTATGAAAAGATTGTTATTATGACGGATGCCGACGTGGATGGTAGCCACATTACAACGCTGATTATGACATTCTTCTTCAGATACATTAAACCATTAATCGAACAAGGATTCCTTTATTTGGCAACTCCTCCATTGTATCTCATAAAAAAAGGAAAACAAGCTGAATATGCTTGGTCAGAAGATGAGCGAAAAGCAATTGTTGAACAGTTTACTGCAAATGGAAGCGAGTCTGGATTACACATCCAACGTTATAAAGGTCTTGGAGAAATGAATGCAGAACAACTTTGGGAAACAACTATGAATCCTGAAACTCGTAAATTGCAACGTGTAACCATTGAAAATGCTGTAGAAGCTGATCAAGTCTTCTCCATGTTAATGGGGGATGAAGTTGCTCCTCGTCGTGAATTTATTGAGCAAAATGCAAAATATGCAAATATTGACGCTTAAGTCGGTTAAAATAAATTTGGAAAGCCTGCAGAATAAGATTTGCAGGCTTTTTTATTGGGGAGGTGAATTTCCTGATTTATGCAATCCATATTAAACTAGAGATTTACAAATTGTTTGAAACGCTTTAGCTTATATCCTTTTAGCTCCAAACTAATCATGTCAGGGGCAGCATAATAACGAAAAATTACATGTTCTGCTTTTGCCATTTTATCCACGAAATCCTGCGGAAGATTATAACTGACTCTCGATATTTTCCGATTGTCTTCTGAGTATCCTGTTACAACAGAAATGCTACTTGAGTCTGCTGTCATTATGTTTTCTGTGTTTTCAGAAATCTCATGCACGTGTTCCCTCTCTATGGTGTTAATTTCTAGAGGGTAGGCTTGATCATCAATGATAATATAAACTTCGTTTTTCAAATTAAAACTTTTACCGTATAAATGAATGACATCATAAACTTCATATGTTGTACAATCAACACTTGAAATCTTTACAATACTTTGCTCCGCTGATGACATGGGGGAATAATGTCGTTGCGAAGGGTAGTTTAATTTAAGCTGGCTACGTTCTGTGTTGTGCACTAAATCTGTTTCAGAAATAATTTGAGTTTGTAGCGTACAGCTATTTAGTAAAAGAATCAGAAGTGCAAATGTGAGATTTCTATATGTATTATTCATGCGCTGATTATTTAAAACTTACTTATTATGTTGAGAATTTCAGAAGAAAATATTATTCTGTCAAATCTTAATTTGATAGGAATCAAGTCAACATTGGACGGATTTCTCTGAAATTCTTTGTAAATTTACAAAAAACAAGGAATGAAAAAACGTGATATCCTGAAATATTCATTGCTTTTTATTGTGGCAGCTTGTCTTGCAAGCGCAGGCTATGCTCAGGATATTCATTTTTCTCAGTTTTTCAATTCTCCACTTAACTTAAATCCTGCCAGCGCAGGACAGTTTGATGGAGATTATCGTTTTGTGGGAAATCACAAACAACAGTGGAGGTCGTTTGAAGATGCTTACTCAACCTTTTCCGTTTCTGTGGACAGAGCCTTTTATCAGGATAAAGTGCTAAAGCCTGCAATTGGTCTGCTGTTTAATAATGATGTGGCAGGCGATGGTGATTTGGGAAGTATGCACATTGCATTGCCATTGGCAGCCTCCTATCAATGGGAAAAGATGATTTTTCGTTTGGGTTTATCTCCAACTTTTGTTCAGCATGGACTAAATTACAGCGCACTAACTTTTGGAAATCAGTACGATGGAGATCAATACGATCCCACTTTACCAAGCAATGAGATCCCAAGCTTAGAGCGGTTTTCTTACTTTGATTTAGCAGGAGGTATTGGCCTTGATTACCGTTATAATGATAGTATTAGTTTCTATTTCGGGGCTTCTGCTAATCATTTAATGGCACCGCAAAAAACATTTTATTCCAATCCAAATGTTGTGCTGAATTTACGTTGGCAATGGTATGTTACTGCAAACATCCAACTTACTGATGATATATTTGCTCAACCTGCAATGTTTTTTATGAATCAAGGGACTTACCGGGAGTTTAATATGGGAAGTAATTTTCGTTTTGATTTTAATCCCCTTGGATTGCGCTCAGTGTATGCAGGAGTATATATGCGTGCCCGGGATGCTGGCATCCTTATGTTTGGAATGGATTACAATCAAATTATTATGCAAATTAGTTACGATGTGAACTTTTCTGGCTTGCGCGTTATTAGCAATGGTAGAGGAGGAGTTGAACTATCATTAATTTATATCTTTAAACAAACAAAAATTCAGAATATACCCCCAATTCGCAAATGTCCAGACTTTATCTAAATATCTGTTTGACAATAAGTATTCTGTTTTCTGTCTCCGTTCAGGCGCAAGACATCAGAAGCCTAGTGGCATCTGGTGACTTAGCTGTTGAACAAGGCAATTATTATGGCGGAGCTGAGTTTTATCGTCGGGCATTGCGTATTAATCCAAACGTACCTGAAGTTGTTTTTAAGGCAGCTGAAGCCTATCGTATGGATAATGATTATGCAAAAGCTGCAAAATACTACAATAAGCTTGTCCCAAATCATGTTGGCACGTATCCTTTGGCTCAATTTTATTTAGCAGATATGCTTAAAACGCGAGCAGATTATCTCATGGCACAATATCATTTTCGTGAATTTTATGAATCGTATCCTAATGAGGATTATTATCGAATTGTGGCTAAACGAGAAATTATTGCATGTGAAAAAGCTCAGCTGATGATGTTTCGTCCTGTGATTTATGATATCATGCATACCACTGATTCGATAATTAACTCGTACTATGCAGACTACGGCTTAGATGGTGTGAGAGATTCCATCATGTTTTTTGCATCTATTTTGCCAGATACAATAGATTCCAATCACTTTTATTCCCGTATTTATCAATTGGATTTTAGGATGGATAGCTTACATCCGGAGAAATCTTTACTTCCTCCTTACATTAACCTTCCTTATGCTGATGTCGGAAATCCATTTTATAATACGAAAACTATGACCTTGTATTATACTGTGTCCGATAGTCTTCCGACTCGCATATTTCGATCAAAATGGAATGGTAATGCGTGGGGTTCCCCTGAGAAATTGTCTCAGAAAATCAATGCCATAGGAGCAGTTACAACTCATCCAAGCATTGTGCATACGGATAGTTTGTCCTATTTAATTTATGCTTCTAACAAGACAGGAGGGATGGGAGGTTTTGATATCTATTTTCATATTATGTATGAAGACGGAACGTTCTCTGTCCCTAAAAACTGGGGAAGACGAGAGCCTGGAAATTCCAAATTTGCATATTTAGTGGATACGACTTCCAGATTTAACACGCAAGGAAATGAAATTGCTCCTTATTATAATGTGTTGGATTCTACCTTGTATTTTAGTTCCGACTGGGAGTATGGAATGGGGCAGTATGATATCTTTAAAATGAAAGCTCCAATTGGAGATACTTCTGAAATACAAAATCTTGGTTATCCAATTAATTCCCCACAAAACGATTTAAACTTTCGCATTGATCGTACTGGACGATTGGCGTCTTTAACTTCAAATCGAGATGATGCATTGGCAGAAAAACATTTGTCTTGCTGTAACGATGTGTTTACGTATATTCTCCCCGAAATCATTATCCCAAAAACTGAGGAGGAAATACTTCAGGAACAGATTGTTATTATGAGTAGAGAGGCAGAAGAATTAATTCCTATTACCTTGTATTTCCATAATGATAGACCTGGTCCTGGAACATGGGATACAACAACTGACTTGCGTTACGATGAAACATTCAAAACTTATATGGCTCGTCGGCAAGAGTACCTTAAGCAGTTTGCTGCAGGATTGCGTGGAGAAAAGGCTTATGCGGCTCAGGATAGCATAGAAGAATTTTTTGATAGGGAAGTGAATGGAGAATTCCAAAAATTGCGTAAATTTATGCTACTGATGAGTGAATTGTTGAAGAACGAACAGGAAATTCGCTTGACAATAAAGGGTTATACAAGTCCGTTAAATACTCCGGAATATAACTTAAACCTTGCAAAGCGACGAATCAGTAGTTTGGTGAATTACATTGAACAATATGAAGGCGGAATGTTTCTTTCTTACATGGAAACAGGTTTATTAAGCATAGAAATTGTTCCCTTTGGTGAAACCCAGGTTCGTAAAGGTGTTAGTGATGATCCGAATGACAGACGTAACTCTGTGTATAATCCATTGGCGGCTCAGGAACGTAAAATTCAAGTGATTGCAGTGAAATTTAACCGTGAACCCAAATAAAAACTAAAACAATGAAAGAAAGAACATTCTCAATGATTAAACCTTTGGCAGTGCAAAAAGGATTTATTGCTCCTATTCTTGATGATATCCATAAAGGTGGGTTTAAAATTATTGCCATTAAAATGAAACAACTGACTCAAGAGCATGCTCAGCTCTTTTATGATATCCATAAAGACAAAGCATTTTATAATACCCTGGTCGATTTTATGAGTTCAGGTCCTGTTGTGGCTGTCGTGCTTGAAAAAGACAATGCAGTTGAGGATTTTCGTAAGATTATTGGGAATACGGATCCAGGAAAAGCAGAAGAAGGAACAATCCGTGCTAAATATGCTCAAGATATTACACATAATGCCGTGCATGGGTCGGATTCTGTCGAAAATGCAAAGCGCGAAATTTGCTTCTTTTTCAGTGAAACCGAGATATATTCAATCTAAAAAATATTTATCGCACGCGATAGAATGTTCGTCAGTTTTTGGTCTTCATTCGTCAAAATAATTTTTTAAATATTCTTTAACACATTAATTTGGACTCAGTTTAAATAATAACTATTTTTACATTGTAAAATTTAACTAATCTAAATAAATACCATATGAGACCAAATGAATTTAACACCAAGTTAATTGAACTGAAAGATAATCTGAAATATTTTGCCTATAGTTTAGTGTCTAACGATGAAGAGGCTGACGATTTAGTGCAGGAAACTTTTTTCAAAGCAATTTCTAACCAAGAGAAATATACTGACAACACAAACTTTAAGGCATGGGTATTTACGATTTTGAAAAATACTTTCATTAATAATTACAATAAAGCGGCAAGACAAAAAACTGCTTTTGATAACACAAAAGATGCGTATTACCTGAATTCAGGACAAGCAGAGTCATCAATTAGCCCAGAGTCGACCTTTGCTGCAAATGAAATTACAAAAGCAATCGATGCATTGGATGATGCATATAAAATTCCTTTCGAGCGTTTTACCCATGGATTCAAATATCAAGAAATTGCGGATGAACTTGATCTTCCTATTGGAACAGTGAAGAGTCGTATTTTCTTCGCTCGCAAGAAATTAATGGAGCAACTTAGTGATTTTAGATAATCATATTTATAATTGGCCTAAAGCCGTTGAACGATTGTTCAGCGGCTTTTTTATTGCATATATTTTCTTCTTGTTTTTAATTTCGGCATTTGATTTGTATATTTCATGCCAATTGTCAAAATATTGTGACAATCAAAATTGTGTGAAATGCGTAAAAGCTTGTAGCTTTGTTTTAAATTATTAAACTGAAAAACATGCAAAAACTAGTGTATTTCTTTCTGAGTTTTGTTCTGCTTACAGGTTGGTCTCAATCTGCATTTTCTCAGCGCTATCTTGAAAAAGGAGATGAGGCTTTTGAACGTGAGCAGTTTAAACTTGCTATCGATAATTACCAAAAGCAATATGATCGAAGCGAGAAATCACGAAAAACTCGTGCCGAAGTTTCCTATAAAATGGCTTTGGCATACATGAAACTTTCAGAGTCCGAACAAGCAATAAAGCATTTTAATAACGCCATTAATTACAATTTTAAAGACAACAATCTGTATTTTGATTTATCTGAAGCATATCTTCAATATGAGGAGTTTGATCAAGCCATTGTTGCGTTAGAAACTTATCGCAAAGAAGTGCCTGATGACCCCAGAACTGATATGGCTATTGAACGCATTCACACAACTCTGGAGGCTTTGGAAAATCCCAACAGTTACGATGTGAAAATTTTTGCACTCATCAACAGTGGGGAGTTGGATTTCTGCCCGTTCTACGGATATAAGGATTACGATAAACTGTACTTTACATCCTCTCGTTCAGTTATTGATAATCCAGATATTAACCAAGAATCTGGTGAGCTGTTTACTGATATTTATGAAATGGACAGAGATAATCGTACCGATGCTTGGTCAGTGCCACGAAAAAGCCTTGGAATGGTAAATACCGAATTTGATGAAGGAGCTGCAAGTTTAAATCGTCGCTACAATGTCTTGTATTTTACACGTTGTGAATTTGATCCAAAAACAGACCAGGCCTGCCGTGTTTATACCGCTAAACGCAGATCGCAGCATTGGTCTGAAGTGCGTGTGCTTGAAATCCCAGGAATCCCTGAAGGAATTAGCATTGGACACCCTGCAATATCTGAAGATGAATTGACACTGTATTTTGTTGCTGATTCCATGCTTGGTGGATATGGCGGTAAAGATATTTACAAAGTAACACGTGAACGCAAGTCTCATGATTTTGGAGCACCTCAAAATTTGGGACCTGATGTCAATTCAGATAAAGACGACTGTTTTCCCTATATTAGAGCGAATGGAGTATTGTACTTTGCATCTCAAGCACATGGAAGCATTGGTGGCTTAGATATTTTTAAAGCTGAACAATTGGGACCAAGTTCATACAAAGTTGAATCAATGGGAGTTCCTATCAATTCTCCAGCCGATGATTTTGGAATTGTATTTAAAGATGAAGTTGAAGAAGGATATTTTACTTCTCGGCGTCGTGGAGGTGTTGGGAAATCTGACATTTACCATTTTACATTGCCAGAACTGACTGCTGATTTGTCTGGAATTGTCTGGTCGAGAATGGATAATACAACCCTTAGTGGTGTGAAAGTTAGTTTGATGTCTCAAGATGGAAAGTTGATAGAATCCTGTCTTACCAATGAGGCTGGGGAGTATAAGTTTCACTTGAAGCCAGGATTTCTATACCAAGTTTATTTTGAAAAAGATCCTTTTCTTCCTGAAAGCATAAGGGTCTCAACCAAAGAGATTGAATCCCCAGTTAAAATAAAAAAAGAGATTTTTCTTGATGGAATGTAGGAAATCATAAGAATTCCTTTTTCTATTCATAGAATTCATTAATTTTATAACCCGAAAAATCCGTAGATATGAAACGAATATTTTTATTAACAATTCTCCTCACAGGAGTCCTGATATCACAAAGCTTTGCGCAAACTAGCTCAAAGAAAGGTGATGATGCGTTTGATCAATTTAGGTTTGATGAAGCCATAGAATATTACATGCAAGCACTTCCTAACGCACCAAGTCAGGAAGATTATGCTTTAATGGCTTATCGAATTGCATATTGTTATCGTGATATGCGCCAAATGAAACTTGCTGAAGAATTTTTTGCTAAAGCTTTGAAAGCGAATTCACAACAATTAACTCCTGAAGCAAGATTGTATTATGCTGATGCACTCCGTATGAATGGAAACTACGAAGATGCAATTGAGGTGTATGAAACTTATTTGGATATTGTTCCAGATGATTATCGAGCAGAAGTTGGTATCGAATCATGCAAAAATGTTCCTAAATGGGAAAATGAACCAACCCGTTACGAAGTGTCAACTATGGCGTACTTCAACTCTATGCAACAAGATTTTGCTCCTGCATGGGCTGACAGTAAAAATAGAACTGTCTATTTTACAACTTCCCGTGAAGGTACCGTTGGTGATAGCAAGAACCAAAAATCAGGAACTGGGTTTACTGATATTTTTATGATCGAGCAAGACCGTAAAGGCAACTGGAGTGAAGCTGTTCCATTGGGTGGCTACATCAATACTGAGCAAGATGAAGGTGCTCCAAGTTTGAATGAAAAAGGGAATCTAATGTATTTTACACGTTGCTACGGTGGTGCGAAAAAAGATGTTCCTTGTAAGATTTTCACTGCGATAAAACGTGGACGTTCATGGAGTGGTGAAGAAGAACTTGTTATCCCAGGATTTGAAGGTTATGAAGTTGGTTATCCATACATTACAAAAGATGAGCTGACATTGTATTTCTCAGCAAAAGCTCCTACAGGCTTTGGTGGTTCTGATATTTATAAAATGGAACGTGCTGATGATAAAGATCCTTTTGGAGATCCTATCAACCTCGGAGAACCAATCAATACATCTGGTGATGAATCATTCCCTCACATTCGTGATGATGGAGCCTTGTATTTTGCTTCAGATGGTCATGTTGGAATGGGTGGACTTGATATTTTTAGAGCTGAGCCTGATGGTGAAGGTGGGTTTACTGAGCCAATTAACTTAAGACCTCCAATCAACTCTTCAGCGGATGATTTTGGTATTATCTTTTATAACAAACGTGAAAGAGGATATTTCTCTTCAAACCGTACTGGTGGAAAAGGGCTTGACGATGTTTACTTCTTCCGTGTACCACCTTTGGATATTGCAGTCCGTGGTATTGTTAGAGATACAACCAAACCTCATTTCGAATTCCGTTTGAAAGGTGCAAAAATTCAATTGCTGAATGAAGCAGGACTCGTTGCAGCTTATGAAACTAGCGATGATGGAACATACTTCTTTAAAGACTTAGAAGAAGATATGGATTATGTATTGAAAGCTTCTCTTGGTGATGAGTATTTCGCAAATACATACAGCTTTACAACCCGCGAGATTTATGTGGATACTACCATTGTAATTAACATTAATATGGCACAAATCCCACAGATTATTACACTTCCAAATATTGAGTATGACTTGAATAAGGCAACTTTGCGTCCTGAGTCAACTGTTGCTCTGGATGGTTTGGTGAAAACATTGAATGATAACCTACATCTTGCTATTGAAATGCGTGCTCATACTGACTTCCGTGGTTCTGATGAAAGCAATATGGACTTGTCTGAGCGTCGTGCTAAATCTTGTGTGGATTATTTAATTGAAAAAGGAATTGAAGCTGATCGTTTAACTTGGAGAGGATTTGGCGAATCTATGCCACGTGTTGTTGATACTCTTATGACAGAAGAGCATGAGTTCCTCAAACCTGGAGATATTCTTACTGAAGGTTATATCTTAGATCTTCCAACAAAAGCTCAACGTGAAGTTGCTCATCAGCTTAACAGGCGTACTGAGTTTAGTGTGAAATCAAAAACTTACGGTTTAGAACCTGGTCAAGATCCATTCGAAATGGAGAATGAAAACATTATCAAAAAAGGTGAAGCCGAAGTTGAAGTTGGTGGCGGAGAATTTTAGCTTATTTACATATCTTTGTGGCGTTCGCATATTTTGTGCGAACGCCACATTTTTTATTATTTAACAAAGTTTATGGAAAACAATTCGGAACGATATCAACAAAGAGGTGTTTCTGCTGCAAAAGAGGATGTGCATCAGGCAATTAAACATATGGACAAAGGAATCTTTCCTAATGCGTTTTGTAAAATTTTACCCGATATTTTGGGTGGTGATGATGCGTATTGCAATATCATGCATGCTGATGGAGCTGGCACAAAATCCTCTTTAGCATACATGTATTGGAAAGAAACTGGTGATATTTCTGTCTGGAAAGGAATTGCTCAGGATGCAATTGTTATGAATACTGACGATTTGTTGTGTGTTGGTGCAACTGATAATATCCTGTTGTCATCAACAATCGGTCGAAATAAAAACCTTATTCCGGGGGAAGTTATTGCTGCAATTATTAATGGAACGGAGGAAATACTTCAGGAAATGCGCGATATGGGAGTCAATATCTTCCTTACAGGTGGTGAAACTGCAGATGTTGGCGATTTAGTTCGTACCATTATCGTAGATTCTACCGTTACTGCACGCATGAAACGTGAAGATGTTATTAGCAATGAAAAAATTGCTACTGGTGATGTTATTGTTGGCTTGTCATCTTCTGGTTTGTCCATGTATGAAAATGAATACAATGGTGGAATGGGAAGTAACGGATTAACTTCAGCTCGACATGATGTTTTTCATAACTATTTAGCAAAGAAATATCCCGAAAGCTTTGATCCATCTGTTCCAAGTGATCTTGTTTATAGTGGGTCTAAAAAATTGACAGATAGCATTCAGGCATTAGGACTAGATGCAGGTAAGCTTGTGCTTTCCCCGACAAGAACTTATGCACCTGTGATTAAACAAGTGTTGGATGGCTTCAGACATAAAATCCACGGTATGATACATTGCAGTGGTGGAGCACAAACCAAAGTACTCAATTTTGTTGAAAATCTTCATATTGTAAAAGACAATATGTTTGATGTGCCTCCACTTTTCCAAATGATCCAGAAAGAATCAGGAACTGATTGGAAAGAAATGTACCAAGTATTTAATATGGGACATCGTTTTGAATTGTATGTCCCAGAAGAAATTGCAGAAGAAATAATTGATATAGCTAGTGATTTTCATGTGGATGCAAAAATCATTGGGCGAGTTGAAGCTGCGGATCAGAAAAAGCTGACCATTGTTTCAGAACTCGGAACATTTATTTATTAAAATTACATTGTATGAAATCAAATATGATATTGGATAAGCTTAAAGGTGTAAATAAACGCTTTGAAGAGATTGCCAAATTATTGACAGATCCTTCTGTAACTGCTGATATGGAGCGTTACATTAAGCTTAATAAGGAATATAAAGACTTGGAGCCAGTAAAAGATGCTTACAATAAATACAAGTCACTATTGGAAGGAATTGAAGATGCCAAAGAAATTCTCGCCAATGAATCAGATGAAGAATTGAGAGAAATGGCAAAGGCTGAACTTGACGAACTTTCTGAACAGCAAGAGCCAATGGAAGAAGAGATTAAGTTTCTTCTTATTCCGAAAGATACTGAAGACGATAAGAATGCAATTCTTGAAATTCGTGCAGGTTCTGGTGGCGATGAGGCTTCGATTTTTGCTGGTGATTTGTATCGGATGTACACTAAATACTGCGAGACACGTAAGTGGAAAATGGAAACTACACGTGTGACAGAAGGTACGCAAGGTGGGTTTAAAGAAATTGTAGTCACCGTTTCGGGAGAAGGTGTTTATGGAGTGCTTAAATACGAATCAGGAGTTCATCGTGTGCAACGTGTTCCTCAAACAGAAACACAGGGTCGTGTCCATACTTCTGCAGCCTCTGTTGCTGTTTTGCCTGAAGCTGAAGATGTTGATGTGCAAATCAATCCTGCAGATGTAAAACGTGATGAGTATTGTTCTAGCGGTCCTGGTGGTCAGTCTGTTAATACAACTTATTCAGCTATTCGTTTAACGCATATGCCAACTGGTATTGTTGTGACTTGCCAAGATGAGAAATCTAAGCTCAAGAATCTGGATAAGGCAATGAAAGAATTAAAAACTCGTCTGTATAATCTGGAACATCAGAAATATTTAGATGAGATTGCATCAAAGCGTAAAACTATGGTGTCTAGTGGAGACCGCTCAGCAAAAATTCGAACATACAATTTTCCACAAGGTCGTGTCACAGATCATCGTATTAACCTCACAATGTATAATTTGCAAAATGTGATGAATGGTGAGATTGACGAGTTGATTGATAAACTCACTATGGCTGAAAATGCAGAACGTTTAAAAGTTGAAGAAACCGAATAAATCATAATATTATGGATTATAAAGCACTGTTTGAACAAATTAAAGCGAAACAATCATTTCTATGTGTCGGACTTGATTCTGATATAAAAAAGCTTCCTGAGCATTTGCTCGAGTCAGAAGATCCAATGTTTGAATTCAATAAAGCCATCGTTGATGCCACAGCGGCTTATACTGTAGCTTATAAACCAAATGTAGCTTTCTACGAAAGTGAAGGTGCTGCAGGCTGGATTTCTTTGGAGAAAACAGTGAAATATATCCAGAATAACTATCCTGAGATCTTTATTATTGCTGATGCTAAGCGCGGAGATATTGGGAATACTTCTAATTTGTATGCACGTGCTTTTTTCTCGAATATGGATGTTGATGCCGTAACAGTTGCTCCATATATGGGTGAAGATTCTGTTTCCCCTTTCTTGACATATGAAAATAAGTGGGTGATTTTACTTGCACTAACTTCAAACAAAGGAGCTGATGATTTTCAATATCATACCGATTCTGATGAGCGTCTTTTTGAATCTGTTTTGAAAAAATCTCAAAATTGGGCAGGTAAAGAAAGTATGATGTATGTTGTTGG
The DNA here is from genome assembly GCA_963676165.1 of Bacteroidales bacterium. Lineage (GTDB taxonomy): Bacteria > Bacteroidota > Bacteroidia > Bacteroidales > ML635J-15 > JAQIBY01. Next base: position 548,801 of record OY781043.1, read on the forward strand.
TGCTACCCGTGCCGAAATGCTTTCAGATGTACGTAAGATTGTCCCAGAGCATTTTCTTTTAGTTCCTGGTGTTGGAGCTCAAGGTGGTAGCCTTGAGGAGGTTGCAAGATACGGAATGAACTCTCATTGTGGCTTGTTAGTCAATTCTTCTCGTGGAATTATTTTCGCATCAAAAGAAGAAAATTTTGCAGAAGTTGCTGGCGAAAAAGCAAAGGCAATGCAATTGCAAATGAAAGACTTATTGGTAAACGCAAATATTTAATAAAACCCCCCATCTTCAAGGTCGAAAGGTAACTTATCAACGGCATTTACTAATGCTTATTTGAAGTATTGCATTGTAAGCTAGATTGTCCCGACCTCTAAACTTTGTAACCCCCAATCTTTAAGGTCGAAAGATAAATAGACGAAAGCACAGATTTTGCTTAATGCATGTGTTTTATCGTAATTTACATTGTCCCGACCTTGAAGATAGGAGGAGAAAAAAATGCTACTTCACTGTTTTAGCAGCTTCAAACATTTTCTCTATTTGTTCCTGAGTGTAATTTTTACTGCGTGATGGTAGGGAAGTGAAAATGATTTGATGATTGTCTTTGATTGTTGCATAAACAAACGCATAATTTTTCCCTTTGCTGTTTTCAAATTCATATAGGTAGCCATTGTCGCATTCCTGAATAATGTTAAATCCTTTGTCAAATGATGAAAGACGTTTTTGGGATTCAAGAATTTCTTCCATAGTGCCATCAAAATCTTCTTCTGGCATGGACGCATTCATTTTATAATCTCCACCTTTTAGGTTTAAATTCTTGTAAGTTACTCCGTTCATTTCAGTGACACCAGTTCCTTTGGAGATGCTAACTTCTTGTGGTAACATAAGTGCTACAGGAATTCCTTCATCTGCCAAGCTAAGCTGAACAAGATTTTCACTTGGACTCTCAGTGTTGGAAGTTTCTTCTGTTTTCTCATTGTTTGAGTTTTCGCTTGGATTCTCTGATTTGTTACATGAAACAATCATAAGAATGACCATGATAAATGCTAAATTTCTTAATTTCATTTGTGTATAAATTTTGGTTTTCAGATCAAATATAGTGTGAAAAATGCTTTCATGGTTTTTGCAAGGCTTGGGAGCCATAAAATCAATATCCCAATTCAAAATGCGGGGAAAATCCCTGATTTTATTAAGTGAAATACCTCAACAAGGAATTTGTAGTGTAAAGAAAGTCAGTAGATAAGAGTTTTGCGTATAACTACAGGTGTGGTGTTTTTATGCATAAGTTCTGCTCCTATTAAATCAGAATGGAATACTCTTCCAATCTCGCTTTATTTCTATAAAAACGGGTGTGGAATTCCATTATTAAATAATGCAGGAAAACATACTGAGATTTGTAGTTGAAATTGCTGAGAAATGTATTTTGAATGTATGTAAAGATCAGAAAGACAGGTGGTAAGGTGTTTGTCTTGCTTAAATTGCTGAATCTGTTCAAAGGATATCTGTTTGGCTCATTTCGACAATGTATTTTTGAAGTGTATTAATTAATCACGAAAATCATGAAAAACTTAACTCGATTCATTCAATTTAGCCTATTGTTAGTTTCGCTTGTGTTTATATTAGCTTGCAGCATGTCTCCGAAATACAATTTAGATTTTCCTGCTCCTGCACTTGATGCAGAAATAAGTGATGTTTTCCCTGTGGATATTGAAGAAGTGGAAGGAGAAGTTCATCAGGTTATTTTTGGAGGAGTTTTAGTTCAATATGGTGAGATTGGGAGTATCTACAGCTCTCGTAGTGAGTCCACAGAGGAGGCAATCAGTTTCTTTCAAAACCATTTATTGAAGGATTTCAAAGATTTGCCCAATAATTTTTCTGGTAATATTAATGGTCAGTATTATGCAACTGCACATTCAGATCATGAGTGCCTGTTTGGTTGGGTAAATGAAAATTATTGTTTCGTATTGAAAGCCAGTAGTGAAAAAGAGCTAGAACAATTGATAGATGCATTTAATTATATTTCACAATAGATTAACCCCTATGGTTAGTTTTCTCATAGCACCAGTTACTAACCTCTTGACGGCAGACTATAAAGTCTGTCGTCTTTTTCTGTTGTTTGTATTGAAAATAAGGTTTTTAATGTATTTTTGTGAGAAGATATAAATGCGAAGAGTATGAAGCGTCTTTTTTTAACATTATTTCTAGGTGTTATTGTATTTGTTGGCTTTGCAAATGTGAAGTTTAATCCTGTTTTCCTGTTTTCAGATACACTAATGCTTGAGGAGTTAAAATCTGAAGCGTTTCATCATCTCACAAAATCTCATAATTATGATTCTGCAATTGTTATCTGTAATCAAGGGATTGATTTGTCGGTGAAGTTTGGCAATTCGCTGTATCATGGCAAATTGCTAAGTTACAAGGGACTTGCTTTCTCGAAACAAGAGATGTATGATTCGGCGGCACTTTATCTTTCAGAAGCAATTCGCGTTAATGAAAAATCCAAACATACTCGAGAGCTTTCAATATGCTATTCGAATTTGGGAAATGTGTATTTTCGGCAAGGATTGTATGATAATGCACTTGTAAATTATAAGATCGCATCGGAATTGTCTGAAGAATGTGGCAGAACGAAAGGCGTTATTGTAACACTTAATAATATTGGAAACATTTACAAGCGTCGCGGTAATTATCCGGAAGCGGTAAATAATTATCAGGCAGCTCTACAAATGGCAGTCGATAATGAGATGGAGAAAAGTCATGCACATGCGCTTGAAAATCTTGGGAATTGCTATTCTGAATCAGGAAATCTAGATCTTGCACTGCGTTATTATAAAGAGTCTCTATTGATTAAGGAAAGAATGGAAGATAATGTAGGTATTGTAAATTCCATGATCAATATGGGACAATGTATGTCAAAATATGGGGAAAAAGAAGAAGCATTAGCAACCTATTTGGACGCATTGGATTTGGCTGAATCTTCTGGGACTGGTTACCAAGTTGCCGTGTTAAATTCTAATATATCAGCGGTATATATTACTTTGGGACAATATCATTTGTCTCTGCATCATTCAACAAAAGCGTATCGGATACATCAAAAAAGTCAGTGTAAGACTGGCCTGATTTCTAGTAGTCAGAATATGGCTGAAGCTTTCATGAAATTAAAACAGTACGACAATGCAATTCAGTTGCTTGATTCAGCTTTACTTATTGCAGAAGATCCTAACTTGATATCGACGCGTAAGAATCTTTATGAAACAGTGTCAGACCTGTATTCTGAAATTGGCAACTATAAAAAAGCCTTGGAATATAAAAATCTGTCCCATGAAACGGGTGATTCCATTATGAATTCTGAGGTTGCATCTCAACTTGAGGAGTTGAATATAAAATATGAAACCGCACAAAAAGAAAAACGAATAGCTGTCCAAGAGCTTACGATTATTAATCAAAAGGAAGACATCTTTCATCGTAAGCAAATCACAAGAATGATTGTTTTTATTTTGCTTGCCTTGATTGGGTTTTCTGTTGGTTTGACAATACTATATCTTCAAAAACGCAACGCTTTAAGAGTCTTGGTGCGACAAAATAAAGAAATTGGAGAAAGAGAAAAATTAGAGCAAAATTTCTCTATTCCTGAGGTCATTCCTGTAGAGAAATCATCCAATGAAGTGGAAAAGAAATATGCGAATTCAACCTTGTCTGATAAAGAAAAACGTCGGATTCTTTCAGGTCTAAATCAACTGATGAATGCAGACAATCTTTATCTAAATAAGCAACTTTGTATTGAAGATGTTGCCGATGCTTTGTCAACAAACCGGAGGTATCTGTCTCAACTAATTAATGAGAACTTTTCCATAAATTTCAGTAATTACATCAATGATTTTCGTGTGCGTAAAGCCAGACAGTTATTAATGAATACCGAATATGATCATTTAACCATTGAGGCAATTGGAATTGAGTCTGGATTTCATTCTCGGGTTGCATTCAATAATGCATTTAAAAAGTTCACTGGTGTTACCCCTTCATTCTTCAAAAATAATCGAAATTCGTAATTGGTTTGTTGCAAAATTGCTGTTTTTTATCAGGAGTTAGATGTTTTGTAATGTCCAGATAGTCAGATTGAAAACTTGTGTCTTAGCATAGATTGCTGAATGTAAACAAAGCTTATTTTATTGCCCCAAAACTGTGCCGTACTTTTACCTCAGAAACAAATAATTCTGTGATGAAAAGTATGAGAAGAATAGTATGGTTAAGCGTCGTTATTTTGAGTTTAGGAATAAGTTCATGTCAAAATAAGGATGGTCAAATTGAGGCACAATTAACTCAATTAAAACAACTGGAAAATGAATTCATTGAATTGGATAATGCTCTAATGGGAAATATTCAATCTGCATTAAATGACACTTCGTTCCAGGAAGATCTGTCTGTTTTTAATCCAACTCCAAATAATTCAATCAATGTATTTGTGTTGGATCATGCATATTTTTCAAAAGCATTAGAACTTGACAATAATTATGACTCAGAATCTTATTTCGGAGCATTGGATTGGGCGATAAATATCAATGGAGATCAGGTGAAACAGCTCGGATTAATGCGTCTGCATGTTTTAGCTTCAACCGATGTTTATTTGTCCTCTGATAAAAAAGAGAAAGACATTGACTTTTGTGAAGAAAATCCTTGCCTTGGAAAGTTGAAGCAAGAATTTGAGTCGAATTCGCAAATTGCATTTTTACTCGTCTCTAAAACTTCAAAATTTTATTTCGAGAACAATCATCTTTCAGTAGCTGGTATGCATGGTTATCTAGCAGTCATGAATAAAGAAAATAAAAGCATTGCTGCAGTGATGCCTATAAAGGCTGAAAACAGTGCAATGATTGATCAAATTGTGAGCAGTGGTGAGTCTATTTCCACAATTGAACGTAAAGCTGCAGATGATTTTAAAACACAATTGAAATTTTCAATTGCAAATGAAATTAGAAGGCGCTATGTGTCAGATAACTCAACGAAAATTAACGTTTTAATATAATATCTTATGAAAACAATGAAACGAATTTATCTATTACTCCTACTTTGTTTTTCGCTAAGTAGTGTTTTTGCTCAATACACATTGCAAGATGATGATGTGGTTGTAGAAAATGGTGTCATTATTAGTTGTAGTTATGGCTATTCTGATCCCAATATTATTATTCCAGATGTCCTGGATGGACAGTCTGTAATTGGAATTGAAGATGAATACAATAATGATGAAGATGGAGTGTTTGGTACCGGTCAGATCAATTCTGTTGTGTTTCCTTCAACCTTGCAGTATGTAGGAATGGGAGAATTCTGTTATTCAGGCATAACTTCTGCTGATTTTTCAAACTGTACTGCTCTGAATACCATAAAAAGAGAAGCATTCAGTAATTCGAATCTTACGAGTTTAGATTTGTCTGCCTGTGTTATGCTGGAAGAAATTGAATACAAAGCATTTTATGAAGCTGAATCCTTACAAAGTGTTGATTTTTCAAATTGCTCAAACTTGCATACCATCGGAAATAATGCGTTTGAGAGATGTATAATTCTTAATTTAGATTTGAGCCCGCTTAGCTCATTGAGATATCTTAATGAAAGAGCATTTTATGATAATAGTTTGACCACGGTGAATTTCTCCAATTTGTCTGAATTGCGTGTTATTGGTGAAAATGCTTTTTATTTGAATAATATAGATGCTGTAGATTTGTCCGATTTAACTGCCTTGGTAACACTTGGTGCTGGTGCTTTCGGAGGAAATAATCTAACAGAAATTACCCTGCCAGAAAATGTAAATTACGATGGTGGATGGTTATCTCAAAATGGAGATGTTATTGCTGAAGGTGGGACTGCAAATGATATGGTTCAATGGTATATCATAAATGAAAGTTATACATTAACTGATGATGACGTTGAAGTTGAAAATGGAGTTATCATTTCATGTTCGTATGATTTTGAATTGAAAATGCTGATAATCCCTGATGTGTTGGATGGACAGACAATTGTGGGGATCTCAAATAGTTCATACTCAGGAGTATTTAGTAGTAAAGGGTTAGTTGATGTTGTTTTACCTACACATATCCAGAACATTGGTATGTATGCTTTTTATCGGAATAATTTTTCGACCTTTGACTTCTCACAATATTCCGAATTAAGATCCTTAGGCATTCTTTCTTTTGCTAAAAATGAGGATCTAACCAGTGTGAATTTTTCGGGTTGTGCTTCATTAACCCAAATTGGAGAACGTGCTTTTGAGTATTGTCATAGTTTAGCAACTCTCGACTTGACAAATTGTACTTCACTTGTGACTTTGGGTGAGAAATCATTCAATAATTGTACAGATATCACTTCTGTTGACTTTAGTGATTGTACAAACCTTCGCAATATTTTCGATATGGCTTTTCTTTATGCCGATCTGGATACCGTTGTGTTAACCTCGTGTAATAATCTGTATTATATTGGTGAAAAAGCCTTCAATGCATCGTATTCTGGAGCGAATTTTAGTGCATTTGTGCTTCCTGTGTCCAATGACTATCCAACAGCAAACTGGTTGTGTTCTGATGCAACAGTGCATGCTGGTGGAGATCAGGTTTCCGTTTTTGATGAGTCTTATACGCTCGATGCTCCGTATGTCGTATCTGATGGAGATGTGGTTGTTGAAGATGGATTTATCATTGATGCAGATGTGGCTGAAAATATCCGTGATTTATTTATCCCGGATACATTGTGCGATCAGAGAATTATAGGAATTGAAAAAGAACCTTTCGAAGATTTAAACCTACAGCATCTATCTTTACCTGATGGATTGCGTGTCATTAAACGATCTGCATTTTACGATGCTCAGCTTGATACTTTAGATTTGTCAAATTGTACCGAACTTACTTATGTTGGATACAGTGCATTTCGTAACTGCCAAACCAGTTTTGTTTTGCCGGAAAATGTCAACTACCCAGCTTTAGATTGGGAATGTTCAGGTACATGGACTACTCCAGATACTGTCACAAATAAGTATGCCTTGTATTACTTGCCAGGTTATTATACTTTGACAGATGATGATGTTGTTGTAACCGATGGTATGTTGGAATCATGTTCCTATAACTTTGAGTTTGTTCGGGTGAATGTTCCGGATTCTCTCGATGGTCAGTTGATTACAGGTATTGATGACAATGTGTTTAGTAATAAAGGTCTCATAGAAATTGATTTGCCGACAGGTATTCGATCTTTTGGTAATCACTGTTTTTATCTGAATAGTATTTCTGTACATAACCTTCTGGAATGTGTACATGTTGAGCAGTTCGGAGAAAGTTGCTTCAGTACCAACTCGCTTGGAGGTATTGATTTTTCCGTTTTCCCTAATCTTGAATCTTTAGGTGCAGATGCTTTTTCTGCAGCGCTGGATGCGTATCAAGTGTCAGGTTGTGATAAACTTACTCACATAGGTCTGGAGTGTTTCAATTATTGTTCTGGAGGTCCTACTGCATTGCCTACTCCAAATATCCCAGGTTATGTGTTCAATTATTGGGAGTCAACATCTGGAGATACATATGCTGGAGGAGAAATTACAGATATTTCATATTTAGGTTTTGATGCTAACTTAACATACATTGGTTATGATTTGCAGATTGCAATATATGCCGGAGGTAGTCCTGTCCAGGGTGCTCTTGTTGAGATTGACGGATTTAGCTCACAAACTTCTGGGGTTGATGGAACAGTAACTTTCTCAGGAATTGATGCCACAACTGATTTGGTTTATACCATTACTGCTGATGGATATCAAACGTACATTGATAGTGTGGATATTGTTGACGATAATGTGAATGTCAATGTAAGTTTGCTTGTAGCTCCATATACCATAAACTTTACTGTTTACCATCAAACTGAAGTGCTTGAAAATGCTAGCATTGACATTGGAGGGCAAACCGTTGTTACAGATGTGGATGGAAATGTGAGTGTCGAGTTACTTGCAGGAAACTATCCTTACACAGTTTCTAAAGATTATTATAACACCTTTTCTGGAACTCTAGATGTTAGTTCAGATATGGATATTCCAGTGTACCTTTCTGCTACCCAGTATTATATTGCTTTTACTGTCAATGATGGGACAAATCCTATCGAAGGAGCAAATGTAAACATTGATGGGGCAGATTACCTTACCAATGAGTATGGTATTATAGTTATATCAGAATTGGTTCATGATACCTATACCTACACCATTACTGCTGATGGTTATCTGGATTATGTGGATGATATTACATTGGTGGAAAGTACTGATCTTACTATTTCTATGTCAACTGAAACATTAACCTATTCGGTAACTTTTAATGTGACAGATGGTACTGATCCGATGGAAGATGCAATCGTTATCTTCGATGGAACAAGCTATTCAACAGATGCTTCTGGGCAATTTATTCTATCTGGTCTTTCGAATGGATCCTATGATTACACTGTAAATTCAATTGGCTATCAGGAGGTTTCAGGCGATGTTGTAATCAGTGATGCTGATGAAATTGTTGATGTTGATTTAGTGTATGTTGGAATCGCCCAGAATGATGTGCAGGTTTCAGTGTATCCAAACCCAACACAAAATGTGCTTTATCTCAAGGGGGCTAATAATCAGCATTATACCTTGACAGATATTTCAGGACGTATTGTCCGTCATGGAGTGGTTAACTCTTCAATCTATTCGCTTGATCTAAGTGGTATTAGCACAGGAACTTATGTCTTGAAAGTAGATGGTGAAATCATTAAAATCATTAAAAAATAAATTAAAACGGGAGCCATTGCTGCTTCTAATCAAAAAACAAAGCTTATGAAAAAAATTAGTTTAAAATTAATGTTGCTAGGTTTCTTGGCAATATTTGGATTGCAATCCTTTGCAATAGGGATTGATTATGTCACTGTCGCTCAGGATGAAGTCTGTGGCAATGACGGGGAAATTAATTTCCAAATAACGGGTTTGGCTTATGGTCAGGATTTTGAAGTTTCTCTTGATGGAGGCTCAAGTTGGACAACGTTTACTCACGATGTGATGTATTCTGGAGGTGGATATTCCATTTATAACTTAAGCGCGGATAATTATTATTTCCGCGTAAGAGAAGCAGGAACAACCTCATATGAGAATTATCCTGGAAATCCTGTTGTTTTAGCATACAGTCCTTTACCTGCACCAGAATTAGTAGGCTATTATACAAACCATGGAAATACTTGCGTTGATAATGGATCCATTGGTATTATTGGAGTCAATGCGACTTATTATTCGATTGATAACGGTGCTACATGGCAAACTTCAGATGTTTTCTCAGTTCCAAATGGTGTTTACTATGAAGATGATTTAATGGTAAAAAATGATTGTGGTGTTACTGCACACTATTTTAGAGATGAGACCTTTTCTGTTGCTTCTTGGCAACAAATTGATATTGAAGATGCCACTGTAGGATATGGTTTGGATGTGGATGTAGATGGTGACGATCCAACATGTGTTACGTGTAGTGATGGTATGCTTTGGCTTAACTCATATCCTCAGGATTTTGTTGGCTTGGAATGGAGTGTCAATGGAAATGCTTTTGAAAGTGTTGACGATTATCAGGAAAATATACCTCCTGGAGTTTACCAAATTACCTTCAAAGATGAAACCTGTGAATATTTACATCCCGATGAAGTATTTGTTGGAGGAAGTTATGTCGTGAATATTCCAGATCCAATGCTGAAAGCTCAATTAGTAGCAAATACAGCAATCAATACAAACGCAGACGCAGAAATTCAATACAGTGAAGCTTGGTCTTTCGCTGGAAATATTGAAGTGCAAAGTAGTAATATTTCTGATTTAACTGGTCTTGAGGCATTTATTCATTTGAAAGGATTAAATTGTCAAAGTAATAACATTACAAATGTAGATATTTCAGCAAATACCGAATTAGGATACTTTATTTGTAATGGGAATAATATCTCAAGTTTGAATGTTTCCGCAAACACCGAATTGTATCATCTAAATGCAGGTTCCTGTGGTTTGACAGACATCGATTTAAGCCAAAACTTAGCATTGGAATATCTTACATTATCTGATAATGCGTTTGAGGCTTTGGATTTGTCTTTAAATGCTTTGCTTGATGATGTTTATTTGTCTGATAACAGTTTGCTCGAACTTACTTTTGGTGGAAATACTCCAGGCTATGTAGATCTCGCAAACAATCAAAATCTTGTTTGTGTGCAAGTTGGAGATCCTGTTTTTGCTGATAATAATTGGGATTTTGATTCAGGTGTCGGCTTTACTAGCTCTGTTTGTTTGTCTTCCAATGCTTTCCTAAGTGATATCAGCATTAGTGGTACAACCATTGATAACTTTGCTTTCGATACTTACGATTATACCATTAACTACCCTTATTGTCAATCTTATGATGACAATGTATCTGCAACACTTGATGATGCTACAGCTAACTTAAACATTGAGCTTCCGGGCGTTTCAAATAATGATGTATGTACAATTACTGTCACTGCTGAAAATGGAACAACAGAACATGTTTACACAGTGAATTTTGTTGCCTCTGACGAAATTGTCATCAATAGTGTTACTGCCAATCATCCTACCTGTTCTGGTGATTATGGTGGATTTACTGTGGATGCGACTGGTGGAAACGGAAACCTTGAAACAGGAGTGTTTACAAATACTGGAAGTGGTGTTTGGTCATGGTGGTACGATGGTTCATATCCTATTGATAATATTGGAGCTTCAAATTATGTTATCCGTGTTCGTGATGAAGATGGTTGTGAAGAAGTTTACAATGCTGGTGACTCTATTGCTTTAGAAGAACCTGAATATACTCACGAAATTGGAGGGTACAATAATATTTCAGCTGTTGGTGCAGATGATGGTTCATTCATTGCGAATGCCTCTTTCGAAGGAGCTAGCTCTTACATGTATCAATTGCTTGTTTGGGATGAATTATACAGCACTTGGGACAATCTTGGAGTTGAGCAAAGTTCAAATGAGTTTGAAAATCTTGCTCCTGGAAAATATTCATATTCATTCCGCGCATTGCCAATGGGTTGTGATATCTATGTTTCCTCAAATACAGATGTTTATGTGATAATTTCTGAACCCGACCTTTATACTGTGACAATTAATGTCACTGATGGAACGGATCCTATTGATGGTGCCAGCGTAACACTTGATGGTACAGAATTGACAACCGATGCTAGTGGTAGTGTAACTTTTACTGATTTGATGGATGGTAATTATAGCTATAACGTAAGTGCAGATGGTTATACTTCATATCCTGGAAATGTTACTGTGAATGGAGCCGATGAAACCGTTGATGTTACTTTGGATCTTATTCCTATTCATTACTCTGTGACTTTCAATGTGACAGATGGAACAAATCCGGTTGAGGGAGCAAGCGTAACCTTTGGTGCTGCAACTTTATTAACCGATGCGTCTGGTGTACTTGTCATTGATGATCAGCCAGCTGCAGAGTATGACTGGTCTGTATCTGCTACTGGTTTTGTAACTCAAAGTGGTACAGTTACTGTTTCTGATCAAGATGTGACAATTGATGTAACCCTTGTCGCAGAAACTCAATATTACAATGTGACATTTTATGTAAGTGATGGTACAAACCCTATTGAAGGAGCTACTGTAACAATAGGAACTGATGACTTTGTTACCTTGGCAAACGGGTATGTTACCTCCAATGCACTTGCTGCTGCTACTTTCGATTACACAGTAACTGCTGATGGGTATCAAACAGTTCAGGATCAATTCACAATTGTCGATCAAGACATTACTGTAAATGTTGAGCTTGAGTTATTGCCAGCAGAAGTGTATGATGTGACTTTCAATGTGACAGATGGAACCGATGCAATTGAAGGTGCAAGCATCACTTTCGACGGAACCGATTATGCAACAGATGCAGCAGGTCAGCTTGTTATTTCAGATTTGGAAGCAGGAACTTATAATTACACAGTCACTGCGACTGATTATCAAACTTACGAATCTCAGATTGAGGTGATTGATCAAGATGTTGTTGAGAATGTTGAGATGATGCTTGTTGGTTTGAGCCAAAACAGCATGGTTAACATTTCTGTTTATCCAAACCCTGCAACAAGCAATTTAACATTGAATGGTGTTCCTAATGATGCAATTGTAAACATGTATGATATCACAGGAACGCGCATTATGACTAAAGAAATTTCAGGCGTAGGGGAGTTTGATGTTTCACATTTAGCTTCAGGAATTTATATGCTCGAAGTGCGTTGTGGAGAAGCAATTGAAATTATTAAATTTCAAAAAATGTAGTTTTACCCCCAATCTTCAAGGTCGAAAGATAAATTGTTAATGGCAGATACTAGTGCTTATTTGAAGTATTGCGTCGAAAGTTAAATTGTCACGACCTTGAAGATGGGGGTGTAAAAGAAAGGTCGAATGTAAAATAGACAAAGGCAGATAACTATTGCAAGTATTGTAGCGAAAGTGTCTCCCTTTTGACCTCGAAGATTGGGGGTACACAAAGTATTGTAGCTTTTGGCATGCATTTTTGCTTTTCTGCAAAAATCATGTCCAAAAGCTTCTCATTACTCCGAAATCTGTGCGCTACTTTATGAAATGAACAGAATTCAAGTTTTTCTGTTTCAATAGGAAAAAGAAAATCATGGAAAAAACAAAGGCACTATTTGACCAGCTTTGGGCAGATTACATTAAGCGAAACCCAGAAGCAAAACGTGTACACGACCTTTTTGTGAAAGAAGGCGAAGAAGTCATTAACGATCACATTGCATTTCGAACTTTTAACCATCCCTCTATAAATGTGGATGTTTTGGCGCAACATTTTATCAATGCGGGATACGAGTTTAAAGGAGAATATCAGTTTGAAGAAAAGCATCTTTTTGCAAAACATTTTGAGCATAAAACTATGAAAAATGCTCCACGGGTTTTTATATCTCAACTAAAGACAGAAGATTTTTCTGATTTCCTTCAGGAAAAAGTCGCTGAGATTGTTTCAAAGATTCCGGCTGAACTGCCTTCAAAAGCCGAAGTGCTTACATCTGGAAACGTATGGGAAGAAAAACCTTCCTATGCTGTATATAACAAGCTTCGTGAAGAGTCAGAATATGCTGCATGGTTATATCTCTACGGATTTACAGTCAATCATTTTACTGTCAGTGTAACACATTTGCAAAAACTGAATTCAATGGAGAAAACCAATCAGTTTCTAAAAGACAATGGTTTCCTCATGAACGATTCTGGTGGAGAGATTAAAGGAACTCCTGAAGAGTTGTTGGAGCAGTCCAGTATCAAGGCTAATATGCACAAAGTTGAGTTTCAGGAAGGTGTTTATCAAGTTCCGGTAACTTATTATGAGTTTGCAAAACGTTATCCTGATGTTGATGGAAACCTCTATTCTGGTTTTATTGCAAAATCAGCAGACAAGATTTTTGAAAGTACAGATTATTATCAAAAGTAGAGCAGATTAATTCTCAATATTTACACTTGTAGTTTCAAAAATCAATCGTTTTGAAACTACAAGTGTTTTACTTTTCTTTTTGTGCTCCACTTTGTGTCTAGACATCTTCTTCTCTAAAGTGAAATGCCATGCTATTCCACAATAATTTCGTCTGTAACAATGTCGTTTGGCAGATGAATTCGAACAATATACATGCCTGAGCTAAACACGCTAATGTCAATAATTTCTTCATCGTGACGAGGTATAGTTTCCAGTACACGTTGTCCAATTGCATTAAAAATTTCTAGTTTTTCAACTTGATTTCCTGCAAAGTCAATTGTGAAAATTCCATGGTTTGGATTTGGATAAATTGCAATGCTATGAGGAAGTAGCATGCCTTCAGGGCGATTGATAATCAATAGTGACCTGCATTGTGTCTCGTTGAAAGAGGCATCTGTCGCGGCCCAATGGATTTCATGTTCGCCAATGGTAAAAATATCTCCTTCCAGACTCTCAAAATGGTTGATGTCATTCGTCAGGTCAACAATGGGGCAATTGTCAAAGTAAATGGGATCTATTTCATTGCCTTGAACCTGATAATAAGTTTGGTTTCCTGTCAGATTTAAGCTGATGGTATCACTGCAAATGAGTTCTGGTGCAATACTGTCAATGACATTTAAGTTGAAAGATGCTGATGTTTCATTGCCATTTACATCGGAACCTATAAGGATTATGCTGTTAACAGAACCGCTGATTTCACTACCGGCTTCAGGAATTTGGTGCAATGTTGGGTTTTCATCACAATTGTCTGTAATGCCAATTTCACTAGAGAAATCAGGCAGTATGAATAGGCAATTGCTGTCAGCATAAAAATCCATTTGATCCGGTATATTGCTTAATTCTGGCGCTACTAAATCAAGTACGGTGACATTGAATGATATGGATGTGTTATTTCCGCTTGCATCAATCAGTGTTAAATGAACAAGTGTTGTGTCTCCTCCAATGATAGATCCTGCTTCAGGTGATTGATAGATTACAGGTGCAACATCACAATTGTCGTGAAAGTCAACTTGTCGTGTGTAATCCGGTAAAATGGCTTCGCATGCTATGCCATCTCCAATGAATTGCTCTCCCAATGGATTGACAAATTCAGGGCGAATGGTATCAATCATTTGAACGTTAAAGCTGACTTGGTCTGTGTTGTCGGAATCATCGGTAGCATACAAAATTACTTCTGACATGACCTCGGAAATCAATACGCCGGCAGCCGGTGATTGAGTGATGAAAATGGTGTCAGAACAATTGTCAGTAGCCTGCAGGAGTTCGGAGTAATCCGGCATAATGTACTGACAGTTTAGATCTGCATAAACAGTCTGTAAATCTGGTGTGTTTAATATTTCCGGTGCGCTGGTATCCATAACGGCAACATTAAATTGCATGCTTCTGAAATTATCGGATTCGTCGCTTAATGTTATAGTGATTTCATTGTCAACACCTGAAACCAATGTTCCTGCTGCTGGATTTTGGCTTATTTGCGGATTGGAGTCGCAATTGTCTGAAATGCCAAGCAAACTGGTAAAATCAGGTAATATATGCTCGCAATTTATTGCATCACCAATAATGGTGTCATGTAAAATGTTTGCAAAGGCAGGAGTAATTGTATCCAATAATGTTATGGTAAAATCAGCATTCTCCTGATTCCCAAAATCATCAGTGACCTCAATAAGCACATCAACTTCATTTGTAGAAACGATTGTTCCGGCAGGTGGAGTTTGAACAATTGACAGCGTATTGTCACAATTGTCATTTGCCTGAACAGAATCCGTAAAATTCGGAATTGTATATTCGCATAAAGCATTCAGATAATGTGTTTGATTTCCCGGTGTATATTGAATTTCAGGGCGTGTGGTGTCTTGTAAGTTTAAATAAAAACTATGCAGGTTCTGGTTTCCTGACTCGTCCTCAAGTAAAAGTTGAACAAGCTGTGATTCTGCATCGCTGATGGTTCCAGCTTCGGGGATTTGAGAAATTATTGGATTGGCATCACAAAGATCTGAGAAAAACACATCATCGGTAAAGTCAGGAATGATATAGTCACAATTTCCTGAAGCGATGATGTCCTGATCTGCAATGGAGGTTAAAAACTCAGGGGCGGTGGTATCAGCAACAGATACATTAAATGCTATCTGAGAGAAATTTCCAGAATTGTCACTTAGACTTAAAACCACTGTGTTGTCCAGCCCTGAAACTGGAGTTCCGGGCAAAGGCTGTTGCTGCTTATTCAGCGGGTCATCGCAATTATCGTAACCATTGAGCAGGCTTGTGTAATCTGGCAGATTTACGGTACAAGCAATTGAATCTCCAATAATCATATCATTCAGGATGGAAGTAATTAAAGGCGCAGTGGTGTCCTGAACTTCTGCATTAAAGCTAATGCTGTTTGTATTGCCTGCCTCATCTTCTGTTAAAATCTGAACGGTATTTGTTGCTCCGGATACAATACTTCCGGCAGGGGGAATTTGTTGTACAATCGGATCATTGTCGCAATTGTCCTGAATTGTACACATGGCAATATAATCCGGCAAAGTGGTTTGACAATTATTGTCTGCTATCAGAATCTGATCATCAGGATTGGAAATAAATACCGGTGCAGAATCGTCCACTTTTGTGAGGGTGAAAGTGTAAAAACTGCTGTTTCCCATATCGTCAGTGACAGTGAAGTGTACTGATGTAATTTCATCGCTGATTTCTGTGTCTGCAGCAGGATTTTGTGTGATTTCCAAATCAGTATCGCAATTATCAGAGACAGAAAGTTCTCCAGAAAAATCCGGCATGATGTAATTGCAGTTTTCAAGCGCAGAAATATTTTGATCCAGAGGACCAGAGGCAATCACGGGATCTGTCGTGTCAGAGACTGCAACATTGATGTTGACCTCGCTTGTGTTTCCACTGATGTCGCTAATGGTGAAATTTATGCTATTGATTGCACCATTGATTTCTGTGCCGGCAGGTGGTGTTTGAACAATGCTTGGTGAAGGATCACAATTGTCGGTAAAATCCACTAGCGAAGTGTAATCTGGCAGGAATGCCTCGCAGCTTGTTGCGTCACCAATTTCTTGATTGCTTGGAGATGAAAGAATTTCAGGAGGAATGGTATCTCCCACAAACAAAGTAATGGTGTCAGAAACCGTACTGCCTGCAGAAACACTGATTTCACAGAAATACAAATTGCCTGACAGCGTTTCTCCTGCATTGATGATGTTTAAACTGTCGGTTTGTGCACCGCTATATTGGGCGTTGTCTTCGACAGCAGTAAAACCTGTGCCATTGTCAACATACCACTGGTAATTTTCTGCAGTTTCTGACGCAATGCTTAAAACAAGCGTTTCTCCCGGACATACGGAAGTGTCCATGGGTTGAGCATCAACTTTGAGCTGGTAGTTTTCGTAATAGAAAATCTTATCAGTATTATTATCAGCATAAACAATGTCTAAATCTCCGTCAACATCATAATCTTCGAAGAGGAAATAGGTAGGATCCATGATTCCCCAGGCATAGGCTACTTCATCAGAAAAATGATCAATTAAGACTGGATTAGAGAAATTTCCTCCTCCTAACGACTCAATCCATATTATGTCCAGTTGTCCGGCAACAATAATATCATCATCTCCATCATTATCCAAGTCTTCAAAAAATACATACTTTGGGCGATCAATGGTATTGCATATCATATCATAATTTGAGAAAGAATCAGAGCCATTCCCATAATGAATGCGTACCTGATCAGCCTCATAGTCTATGGAAACAATATCATTATCATTATCTGCATCTACATCGCCAATGGCTATGTAATGACAGTGAGGTATGTCGAGAATTATTTGTTCCCAGCCTTCATATAGCCCTTCCCCAAGATTTTTTTTATAGAAAACTTTGGAAGAAAGATATGATGAGTTGTTGTATCCACCGATTATGTAGTCAGACAAACCATCGTTATCAAGGTCCTCATGCCAGACACGTCTGAATTTATTGTTTCCCTCTATGGGTGTTTCTACTATTGAATCAAAGCTATTCCATTCACAGCTTCCTTTGGCATAGAAATACGGGCTGAAAAAGTCGGTAACACCATCATCATTATAGTCTGAGACATTAAGGAAACGATATAGGTAGTGGATGTCATCGTTATAATTGAATAGTTGGTTTAGTTCTGATAAATTGTCAGGTGTTTCCATATCCCATTGAGTAGAAAAGTTGTTATCGTTTTTTAACCAGCTATAGAAATACCAAGTGTTTCCCCCATATTCAGCAAAAAAATCCATATCTCCATCACAATCCTTGTCAATTGGATAAAATCTAATTAAATGAGTAAGATTATTTGAGATAACTTGTTGACTCCCGAAATTTCCATTGCCATCGTTTTCATACCATGCGATTTTGTTATCCTCATAACTGCCTGAAACTATATCCAGATCACCATCATTGTTCAGATCTACGGAATACACAGAAATAGGGTCTATAACATTATCGGTTATTATTTCTCTTTCACCAAAAAATGTTTGATTAAAGCCCTCCAATGCGTTTAACAAAAAGCAAACAAAAAAGCAAAGGGATAATATTTTTAAGTGAGTTGTTCGGCGTATCATTATGTTTTTGTTTGCAATAATACGAAAAAAAAGTAATCGATCAATGCTTTTATTTATCAAGTTTACAGCGTAATTTGAGCATTTATTAAATATTTGTGTGTGATTTGTTCTTGTTATTACTTTTTATTTTCTAATTTTACATCAATTAATCATTTAAATATAGCTTAATACTATGAAACACGCAAATGCCATTTTTTTACGAAACATTGCATTGTTTGCAATTTTAATTTTTAGTCAATTAAATCTTTTTGGTCAAATTACTCCATGGATTGTCGGAGGGAATAATGTTGGTGGAAATAATATCTTTGGTCGCTATGGTGGCGCTGGAGACCTTTATTTTGTAAACTCTGCCACTAACACTGATTATGATATGGTACTTACTTATGATCCGTCGTATCTGGGTTTGGGAGTTATGACACCACAAAGTGATTTGCATATTCATTCTGATAAAACTTTTATTCCAGGTCTTGGCGATGATGTTGAGCCAGGCAATAGCCAGATTATCACAAAAGGAGATATGATTCCTAAGTTAGCATCTGAAAGCGTTATCAGGCTAACGAATCATTTTACAGGGCATACATCTGCTGATGGATTCATTATAAAATCATATGGCAGTGATGCTATTTTAAGTAACAAAGAAGATGGACGTCTTAAATTATATAACAATGGAACGGCATTTAGTCTTGAAAAAACTGGTGATGTATTCATCCAGCAAGGTGCCAACAAGCCATTTATTGTGAAAGCAGATGGGAAAATTGGAATTGGAACAACTACTCCAGCGTCCACTTTACATGTTGAGGGGAATAATATAATTTTGGAGCAAAATGATAATATTTTACGATTTGATGCAGATAACGGTGGCGTAGAAATAGGCTCTAGTACAAATCAGATTGTTTTTTGGTATAATGGACAATACAATAAATTAAAGGCTGGGGAATTGGAGATTTATAACGGAACTACTCAGTTTATCGTTCAACCTGAAGGAAATGTTGGTGTTGGGACTAATGATCCACAGTATAAATTAGACGTAAGAGGTTCTGCTCATTTTTGTAAAGTTATTGTTGAATCACCAGGATGGTGTGATTATGTTTTTGAGGACGACTATGAATTAATGTCTATTGCTGAGCTTGAAAAGTTCATTAGCATAAATAAACACTTGCCTGGAATTCCATCGGAAACAGAGGTTGATGAAGAAGGTATTGATTTAGGTGAAATGAATGCAAAGTTGTTGGAAAAAATCGAACAATTGAGTTTGTACATTATTGAGCAGGAGAAGAGAATACAGGCATTGGAAGATGCTCAGAAAACATTAAAGGAGGATGAATAATGAAATATTTGAAGTGTTTTCTCTTTTTGTGTAACATCCTTGTATTGCAATTGTCATTTGCGCAAAATGCAAAGGTAGAGCAAATTAATTCAGGTTTTGTATTTATTAATGGGGAGTATATTGAGCCTCCATATTTAATAAAGAGCTCAGAAGATCAGCTGTTTATTAATGAGATTGTTTTTTATGGGGACTTTCAGGGTGTAAATCTGCATAATAAGCAGGTTGATATTTCGC
Organism: Bacteroidales bacterium; assembly: GCA_963676165.1. Lineage (GTDB taxonomy): Bacteria > Bacteroidota > Bacteroidia > Bacteroidales > ML635J-15 > JAQIBY01. The sequence goes on from OY781043.1 coordinate 568,430, forward strand.
CTGAGATTACAAAGAACTCTCCTAGCAGCATTATTTCTAACTCATTAGTCCCAAATGCTAGTATTAGTTATGCTAAGTCAGCTTGCAATTATTATATTTATAAATATGATAGCAAGTCAGCTAACGATAGTATTATTGAATATTATAAGCGTTTGCCTAATGTCAAGTCAATCATAAAAAATAAGGGAGTTTTTTATAATGTAACTTTTTTTAATGGGGAAGAAAAATTAATGATATTTAGTCCAGATCACCTTGAAAGAATTAAAACTAATATCACAAAACAAGAACAATTTGATTCTGGAATTAATGAAATAAAAACAAAATTAAATGAAGATAAGGCTGTTTTTATTTTTACTGATAATGAGTCATTTACCTATCGAATAAAAAGCCATGAATTCATAGATAGCTTAGGCGTTGAGCTTGTGGAAATTAACCCTGAAGGAAAGAAGCAGATTATAAGTTCAATATTTCAAGAAGATGGGGTCTCTAAAGGTCAAAATAAAATAGAAGAAAGCGTTGATTTTGAGAAATCAATGACTGTTGGAGAAGATCAAATATTTGAACAAGTTTTTTTTAAAAAAATGAGGACAGCAACATCTGCATATTCTCCGACTCGAAATAAGATAATTGCATTTTGTCCTGCAGTGTTTGAGTCTGATGTTTTTGGGGCTTTTGATTCAGAATTTAACAATGTTAAGGAAGAAATTCAAAGTAGTGGTTATGTGGAGTTTGCACGTTACAAAGATCTGACGGCGAATGATAATTCTTTTGCTTGCGATTACGGATTCTTAACAAACTTAGCTGAAAATGCTGGTTTTCTATATATTGCGACTCATGGTGGTACGGAATCTGGATTATTATTAGCTCGAGGCACTTCTCATGCTGAATTACAACAATGGTGTGGAAGCGATGTTAATGTTACTATAGCTCAGGAAAGTGAAGCTACTAAGCCTGATGATTGGTCAAATAACATTGATTGTTGGTCAGCATATGCCAGTAGTGACTGGGTTTTGGAGCATTGGGCAGAAGACTTAATTGCCAATAAAACTATAACTATAATATCAGCTTGTCATAGTTATTCTTGTGGATGGGTTGATGCATGTGCTGGTGGTGTTTGTTTTGGATATGATGACGTTACAAATTTCACAACTGCAGATAATACAAATAAAAAAATACTTAAACTTATGAATGGAAAGTCTGATGAAGGAGAATCAAGGATGGCTTCTTTAGCATACAATTCATTCATTCAGGAAAACCCAACATCGCATCTGAAATTGGCAGCAAATGAGGAAATAACACTTTGCCCTGGGATTAGTAGTAAATTCCCCTTGTCTGATACAGATGTTGGTGCAGAAGGAGAAGGTTATATTCTTTTCGATACATGGTGTAATAGTAACATACCATTGTATGTAGATGATCCAAATAGTCCTGTTTCATTTTTATACTCAAATCTGGTTAATGTTTATGATTTAGCATGGGATTATGATTATTCAGGGAAATCAAATAAAATCACCTTCAAGTGGCAAAGTTTTGCAACGGAGCAAGAGGCAATAAATATTTATCTCAAAAAAGAGAGTATAACAAGTGTACCTGCATACTTTGATGAGGGTCATAATTTAGATCTGCCAAACGATGATTATGTTTATAGTTTTACTGTAAATCCACTTTTTGGAGAGTTTTATGAAATTTCGGGGACGGTCTATAAAGAAGGTTACATTCCTTTGGCTGGAGCACAAGTGTCGTGTAATGAGAGTACAGCGGTTTCAGATGCAGAGGGTAAATTTACTCTTTATGTGCCTTTTAATTGGTATGGAGATATCTATGTTAATGCAAGTGGATATCAATCTCAAATATATGAAATTATTGACCCTATAGAAAACAACTTAACTGTTGATATAGTGATGCATGAGGTTGAAGGAATAAGCATTTCGTATGAAAGCACTCAATGGGCAGTTTACAATTTTTCAATTGAAAATAAACCAATCAATTATGATATACGTTGGGATTTTGGAGACCCATATACAGAGGACGATTGGAATGAAAATCCAACACCAACTTATACTTACACGTTTGCTGGTACATATGAGGTTGTGTTAACTTTAACTTCTGTTTTAACCGGAGAAGAATTGGATCCAATAATTACATCAATAACAGTGCCATCCCAATTAGATAATATATATTGTCCAGATTTCACCTCAGATTGTCAATTAGTTCAAATAGGGACAGAGGTGACTTTTTATAATACATCAAGTTATGGGTCGACTGGATGTGTTTTGTGGAAATGGGTTTTCGAGCATGGTACGGATAATGAAACGAATTCAGACTTATTTTATATGGGAGAAGGTGTCCCACTTGATCCTAATGACTTAGCAATTAGTCATACATTTAATTATCCTGGGCACAAAATAATAAAATTACAATTCTATAGGCAATCAGGGATATTTAATTATGATGAGACATATACACCTCCAGGAGGTTCATTGACTCGATTTGTTGCTTCTCAGGCTGACTGGGGAGGTGTAAATGTGTTAGATTGTAGCAATGTGTGCGAATTTATTCCAGCTTTGAATAAATTTGCAGGAGCTATTCGGTCTACATGGGCTTTAAATAACTGGAATGGACCTCTCTTTATATACGGTGGAAATTTTATTATAAATGGAGAATCCACTCAATACTTATCTGAGAATAATACTGTCGTAAGTGCTTGTAATCAGATTGAAATTAACGGGGAAAATGAATTTGTGGCAAATGGAGATACGAAACTGATTTTGGAAACGAATGAGAATCCTTGTTTGCAGCAGAGTAATAAGAATCTAAAGTTAAAAGATGAAAGTAATGACTATTCATTACAGAATGAATTCTATTGTTATCCAAATCCAGTGCATAATGATTTAAATCTTTCATTTAATATAGAAATAGCAGAGACTCTTCGAATTCAGTTATTTAGTTTAGAAGGTAAACTATTATTAGATTTGGGAGATCAGAAATTTGAAAAAGGTACTTATAGTATAATTATCGATATTGAGGCTTTGGTTCCAAATGTATACGTATTGAGAGTCGGAAGTAAAAGTTTTAAGATTGTTAAACAATAAGTATTATGCGAAAACAAATAGGATTAATTGTATTTATAGTAATTTCACTGTCATCAAATGCCCAGTGGTTTGTTGATTTCCAGACAGGAATTGCACTTCCAACTCAGATGAACAAGAATAATTTGAATTATTCTTGTTATTCTAGTTATGAAAATGAGGTGGATGGGACTTCTGATGCGGAATATCGTTATAGTCCATTTACATTTATAACTAGCCCTTATGTTTCATTAACTACAGGATATTTGTTGAAAAATAAGTATCAATTTTCTGTTTCGGCGTATTATGCGAACAATTATGAAATGGATTGGCTATTAAATCACAATGAGTGCAGTAAAGAATTCACAAAAATTACTTCTGGTAGTTTTTATGTTACTCAAAAATTTACAACCCAAACAAGTAAATATTACCAACAACGTTATGGGTTTTCTGCTGGATTTGCATATCAGTTCCATATGAAGGATATTTCAATTTCACCTTATGTAAATATTTGCTGTCGATTTATAAAACGTTTCAGTGTGCATGAAGATAAATATACTTCAATTGATATTTCAAATAATACAGATACACTTGCAGGAACTAATACTATTACGACAAAATACTATACAGAGATACTGAATAGAAACGATAGAAATCCGAATTGGCTTGATATTAACCCCGGGTTAAAGATTTTTTATCACCCATATGAAAAGTTGTCATTCTTTTTAGATGTTAATGCATTTGTTGCACCTGTTTATTATTATAATAATAAGGTAAGAACAAGTTTTGAGAGAGATGGAGTTGAGGTGGCTGATGCCGAATTGGAATTTCCATTTAAGCCGGCATCCAACTTTAATTCAGTAAGTTTAAATGTTGGTGTAGGAGTCCGATATTATTTTAAATAATCACTTCTACTGCAAATTTACTGGAGAGTAGCAATTGAATACAAATTCCTAAAAAACAAAAAGCAGGAGGCAAGCTTACTCACAGTTTATTAGATGTGATTGCTAGTGGAGGCTTTGTACGTTAATCGTTGATATAGACCATATTCCAATGTTTCTTTGTTTAATTTGCTACATTTACATTAGCGGACTCTGTATGTATTTTGTCAGCGAAAATCTGAATAATCAAAACAACATAAAAAAAGTCATTTTTACATTATTGTGTATGTTAGTTGCTACAACTAATTTTGGACAGTACTATTTTGAATCAGACTTTGGCTTTTCCATATCTGTACACTATTGATGAAAACTCATAAAATACAAAGTTTTTTTGATAATTCATTTCCTTTAAATATATTTGATCCCCATTACGTTAAAAAGTATAGTTAAAAAACATTAGTCATGCTAAAAAGTAAATTTAAAGCAATTATTTACATTATTATTGTAGGGTGTCTATTCTCAAGCCATTCGGTAAAAGCAGGTATAGTGTCTAAAGGTGAAAAGGCGTCAAAAATATCTTATATGCATAGTTTGGGCGCGAGTTATATGGTGGGAATTAGTGAAAGCTCATTCATCGGTATGGCTGCAGCAACCTATCATGCACGACTAAACTGTTTGGTGTCTTCTGAGTCGGTTTCTTTTTCTATTGGTGTACCATTAAGTATAGCAGCTAGCACTGAGCGTGGTGAACTGGCTATTGAAATACCAATTGTTGCAAACATCAACTTTGGTCATTTTTCTACAAAAGACAATTCAAGCAACTTTGGAGGTTATCTGGGAGCAGGTTATGGTTTTAACTCTATGACTTACTCAAGCTCTACAAGTTTTGGCGTATTTAGTGGTGGCGAACAATTTTCAGGAACCTATTTTGATTTAGGTGTTAGGTATTCGGGAGCTAGGTCTTTCACATTAGGTGGATATTCTATTCTGTCAGGAGATGGAAATAAACTATTTGGCATTAGATTATTAGTGAATTTCGGTGTTGTTAATACAAATTAAGTTTTAGGACTTTTCAGTGAGACATTCTTCTTAATCTTTAAATCAATAAAATGATACGAAATGTATTTATTATAGCTTTACTGTTTTTTTCGATTTATGCCAAAGCTCAGTTTAGCACTTCATCTGATTTTTGTGTTGGAACAGGCCTAAGTATTCATATTGATAATGGCTTAGGGAATGTTTACCCAACAGCTCAATTAATGTATCCATTTGGAGGTGCAGGTATACCTATTGGGTTGAAGTTTTCACAAAATGTTCAGTATGAAAAGTACAATGCTTCAATATTTCTAGGTTTCAATTATTACCCAGTAAAAAATCATGCTTACAATATTAATGTCGATAAATATGAATTGTTGAGCTATGGTGTTAAAGCAGGATATACTATAATTACAAAGCTAGACTACAATTTAACTCCAAGCGTTTTCTTTGGGGGTTTCCGTATTGTAAATGATCGCGAAGTAAATGCCCCAAGTCAATGGTTGACTGGTTTGAAATTTGTGAATGAACTTGAAGTTAGTGAACAATTCAGCTTCCTTTTAACTCCTAGTTTACAATCGGTTATCATCCCAAAATATGTAAGCAATGATTTGGAGTACTCGCAAAAAATAATTTTAGATGTTTTTTTAAATTTTGGCATTCGCTACACCTTTGGTTCATCAAAAGATACAAAGGGGAAAGATTAACACGTTTGAAATTAGCGGATTGTTCTTTGTGTGAATTGTCATAAAATTACTGTTGAATTTTATGATTGAGTAAATAACTCATATTTAATTCGAATTGCTTTTGGAAAAAAACTGAATTTGTCTTTTCTTGTAAGAGTAAAATCTGCAGAAAATGAAACCAAATAGAATTCAATCTTCATATTTTCAAGCATTGCTGTTTTGGTTTGTGCTCATACTTATGGGTTTGGCATACTCCTATCATCAAAGCACAACATATCGTCCGCAATCGGTTCATGCATGGCGGCAAGCTGATTGTGCCAGCATTACAATGAATTATTATCAGGATGATATGAATCCTTTGCACCCGCAGGTTCATAATTTAACTTCTGATGGTGGAACAACAGGATATGCAGCAACAAGTGAAATGCCGATTCTGTATTACTTTTCTGCAGTCCTTTACAAACTATTTGGTCCGCATGAATTCATTATACGCTTTATCAATTTGCTGATTTTCTTTCTGGGCTTATTTTATCTTTTTAAGACAGTAAACTTGTTGCTTGATAATAAATTCTGGGCTTTCATTGTCCCTTTGTTGATGTTTACTTCCCCTGTTTTGGTGTATTACGGAAACAATTTCCTGACAAATGTATCAGCTCTGTCTTTTGCATTTATCGCCAATTATCATTTTGTACGCTATGTGAAAAGCCCCAAAATAGCTTATTTATTGAAAATGCTGTTTTTCTTTCTCCTTGCCGGGATATTTAAGCTTCCTGCATTAATGAGCTTGTTTGCAATTGCCGGGTATCTTGTCTTTGATCTTGTTTTTGGAAAGAGGAGAGAGGATAATCTGCAGATTCTACATAAATGGCAGTTTATCACTGGTTTAGTGCTGATATTGCTTGTGATTGGCGCATGGGTTATTTATGCTCACCGATTTAATACAATGCATGAGTGTTACTATTTCTCAACCACTGTTTTCCCTCTATGGAAGATGTCTGGAGCAGAAATTCGGGAGTTGATTTCTCATGTGTGGACACATTGGCGAACTGCATATTTTCACGACTCATTGCATATTGTCTTTTTGATTGCAACTTGCTATACCTTGTGGAATATTCGCAAACTTAGTCGGATGCATCTTGCCTTGATGGTTTTTCTTGTTTTGCAGTTTTTCGTGTTTGTCGTTTTGCAATTTCAGACCTTCTACAATCACGATTATTACACCATCAACTTAAATATTTTACCACTATTTTTTCTGGTGTCAGCCTTGTACTTGCTGAAACAACAAAAGCCAGATTTTTTCGGTGGACGTTGGTTGAGAATTGTCTTTAGCGTCTTGCTTGTCCTGAATGTGTATCATGCTGCAAATCAGCAGAAGTTTCGTTTCAATGCATGGCCAAATAAGTATTATCAATTGAAGGAGGACATATATCGTATAGAACCTTACCTTCGCGATTTGGGAATAACATATCAGGATAAAGTGATATTTATTCCTGACGGTTCAAATGTGAGCTTGTATCTTATGAATCAGCATGGTTGGACACAATATCAAGATGCTAGATTTAACCGTGCAGAACCAATATGCTATAATCAGGACAAAGAAGGAATTGAGACGTCTATACAGCGAGGTGCTAAGTATTTAATTGTCAATAATACTGCTGATTTAGAAACCTATGCTTATGTGAAGCCTTTTGCCAGACATCTTATCGGAAAATATCAGTCTGTGTTGATTTTTGATTTGCAAGATACTGTCCGGAATTTTAATCCAGATGAAAAGCTTGTCCTGATGGATCTCTACTGCAATGGAGAATCCTGTAGAAATGCTAAATTCTTATGTGCTGACAGTGTGACTTTAATTGGACATGCTACAATGCAAAGCGACGAATTTGCTTTTGACGGGAAATACTCATGCCGCGTTGACAAAGATAAGCCTTATGGTTTTGCATGGGAGTTGCCCGAAGGAGCAAAACAAGGAGAAATGTTTGAAGTCTCTGTCTGGTGTTATGGTGCAGATGCTGAGATTATTGCGAGTGCAGACGATGCATCTTACTTTTATTTAAACAATGCAGAGATTGTTGAGACAAAAGGAGAATGGGAAAAACTTGTGATGAGTTTTGCTGTTTCAGAAGAAATGAATGATCGACATTTAAAAATCTACCTGTATAACCCGAATGAAAAGCCTGCATGGCTTGATAATTTCCGCATAGTGAGATATGCTGATCCTTTCGAAAGCTATCAATAAACTTAGTCTTTGTTTTTAGATTTGTCTAGCAGTTTATCATTGACTTCCTGATTAACACTACTTTTTTCCGTGCCATCATAATGATTTTTATCGAGACAAGTAGTACTCCTGCTTCCAATAAAATATCTTTCGTTAACCCTTTCACAAATAGAGCAATGAAAAAAAGAATAAAAGTAATTGCTATGATGACTATATCGCCAGTGTTCATTTTTGTGTTCATGAGTATAAAACCCTCAAGTTGAGATTTTGTTTTCTCACGTCATCAATCAAAAAAAGCCGGAATTACCGGCTTTCTTTGTTGAGATAAATTGCTTTCATTATTTTTCTTGCCAACCGTCGTAATGAATTAGTTTTTCATCGTAACGATATTCAGGTTTTAAATCTTCTGCTGGTACACCAATAGGGAAAATCGCAAATGGATCTACTGAATCAGGAATGTTTAAAACATCTTTAATGCCCTGAATTCTTGGAGGAACACTCCAAATCGCAATCCATACAGTGCCTAAGCCTAAATCTTCAGCCGCGAGGTAAATGTTTTGACCTGCACATGAGCAATCTTGAGGGTAGAAACCAGGGAATCCTTCTTTTTTCGGATCACCACAAATTAAGATAGCTGCTTTTGCCTGTTTAAACATGTCATTGCCTTCATCTATTTTATCCGCTAACATGTTAAGCTTTTCTCTGTCTTTTACCACAACAAAATGCCATGGGCGACCATCACCAGCACTCGGTGCATTCATAGCTGCCTCAAGAATTGTTTTTATTTGTTCATCGCTTACTGCTTCATCTTTAAATTGATGATATGAGCGACGTTCCATAATTGCTTTTAATGTTTCCATAATAACAAATTTTTCTTTTGCGAAGATGGTGATTTCTGATGTTTTCACCAAAAGCGGATTGTGAATTTTGTTTTAGAATGAAACAAGATGATTCATTTATTGTTGTGAAATTATTGTACTTTTACTTTTCGAAAATTATTATCATGCAAAAACGGCACAAAGATCGCTTACAATATTTCAATGAACAGGCCTATACAACAAAGACCTACGTTATTCCTTTATTGCAGAAACATACGACAATTTCAGAAAACACACGTGTGCTTGAAATTGGTTGTGGTGAAGGGGGAAACTTAAAACCTTTTCTTGATATGGGTTGTAAGCATGTTGTTGGGATAGATATGAATGCAAAAAAAATCAAAAATGCGGGGACATTCTATGCTGATTATCCCAATAAAGATCATGTAGAATTCATTTGCGATGATGTGTTTAACCGTGAGGATCTTGGAAAGTTTGATGTAATCATTATGCGTGACGTACTGGAGCATATTCATGGACAGGAAAAGTTCATGCGTATGGCAAAAGTCTTTCTGAAAGACGATGGAAAGTTTTTTCTTGGTTTCCCTCCATGGTGGAATCCTTTTGGTGGACATCAGCAAATGTGTCGAAGTAAATTCTTGTCAAAACTTCCTTACTATCATGTGCTTCCTGTTTTTATTTACAAGCCAATATTGAAATTGTTTGGGGAGTCAAAAATAATGATAGACTCTCTTTTAGAAGTCAAAGAAACAGGAATTTCTATCAACCGCTTTGAACGTATTTTAAAACGTTTTTCATACAAAAAAGAGAGTCGTGATTTCTATCTTTTTAATCCCAATTATGAGGTGAAATTTGGCTTGAAACCACGAAAAGTTATTCCTCCATTTTCTTGCATTCCTTTTTTACGAGATCTGTATATCACAACGAATTATTATGTGATATCCTTATCAAAGTAAACTTATCTGTCCTTAAAAACAAGAAGCTTTCTCAATAAAGCAACCAATTGTATAAAAAGCTTGTCTTTAAAGCGAATGACTGATTCTTTGTGAATTTACAGCCATTTTTTTATGTATTTTTAAAGTTCGATAGGGGTTAGTATTAATTTCAAATTTTGTGTTATGCAAAAAACATTACTTTTTTTAGTAGGACTCATAGCGATGAGTTTAAGTGGCTTTTCTTCGTCTGATAAAGGTTACAACATTGTTTTTGATCAGACAAGGGGAGATGAATTTACACTGGACATTAGTTTAATGAAATACGATGTTCAGGTTGTTGAAAAAAATGGAGTACAGTACTCTAAAATTAATTTTGATGGAAACATCAATCTAAAACAAGCTGGGTGGGCAGAATTACCATTTGTATCTGTGCCAATTCAGCTAGGTCCACAACATAATGTGGATGTTGAAATCATTTCATCGTCCTATGTGGATATTCCGTTGGATCATCCAATGCTGCCGTCTCGTGGTGTTATTTATAGAAATCAGGAACCATCTGAAATACCCTATCAAATAGATCCTGAGTCTATTGTTGATGAATGGTACCCATCTCAACTTCACGAAGCATCAGAACCTTATATTTTAAGAAAAGTTAGAGGCCAAAACGTAAAATTTCATCCTTTCCGTTATAATGCGATTCAGCAAACTTTGCGTGTTTATACACAACTGCGTGTGAAAGTTTCAGAGAATGATGATCTGCCTATCAACCCATTGCCACAGACTTTAGGTGATGTAAATGTTGAAATGGAACCTGTGTATCGTTCTTTGTTTGTGAACTATAACCAAAATCCTATCCGTTGGGCTGAGGAAATTGGTGAGTTTGGTGATATTTTGGTGATTTATACTTCTCGTGATGCAACTGCAATTCAACCATGGATTGAATGGAAACAACAAAAAGGTTATCATGTGGAAGAACTCGAAGTGAGCACAGGAACAAATGTTGGAACTGATATCCAAAATGCTTACGATGCAAATAACAATATTTTGTATGTCTTGCTAGTCGGTGATTGGGCAGAAATTAAATCTGATCTTGGAGGTTCTGAAACAACGCCTATGGACCCTATGCTTGGTTGTGTTGTAGGTACTGATGATCACCATGATATTATCATCGGACGTTTTTCTGCAGAATCTACTGCTGATGTTACTGCGCAAGGAAATAAAGCAATTGAGTATGAACGTGATGCAGTAAGTTCTGATACCTGGTACAAAAATGCTTTAGGAATTGCTAGTTCTGAAGGTACAGGAGATGATGGTGAATACGATAACGATCAGATCGAAAATATTCATAATGACCGCTTATTGGCAACGACTTATACGACTTGTCATGAACAGTTTGATCCTAGTGCGTCTGCATCAGGTGTGCAAACTGCTATTGATGGAGGTGTGAGTGTTATCAATTATTGTGGTCATGGTGCAAATACCTATTGGGTATCTAGTGGTTATAGTGTGTCTGAAGCATCTTCATCCACTAATGGTCCAATGTATCCTTACGCATTTTCTGTTGCATGTGTGGTTGGAGCATTCCATAGTGGTACTTGTTTTGCCGAGGCTATGCTGAGAAATCCTGATGGAGGTGCTGTTGCTACTTGGATGTCAACAATGAACCAACCTTGGCAACCACCTATGCGCGGTCAGGATTATGCAAACGACTTGTTAATTCAAGGATTTGATTATTCTGGTGTTTCTGCAAGTGGAACTTCAACTACTTATGGACGCACTACTTTTGGTTCAATTACATACAATGCTGCTGAGTTGATGGTGAATGAATCTGATGGTTCACAAGACTGGGATACCTATTACACATGGACTATTTTTGGAGATCCTTCTTTCCAAGTGCGGACAGATCAACCGAAAGAGATTACCTTGTCAAATGTTGCAGTGACACCTGGTTCTTATACAACACAAGTTCAAGTTGAAGGTTCAGGTTTTGAAGGTGCAATTGTTTCATTGTGGCAATCTGGATCTCAACCTGCTTCTGCAATAACTGATGCAAGTGGTAATGTAACTATCTCACACAGTTTTAATGGTACTGTGAAATTGACTGTGACAGGCTTTAATCTCGAAACTTATCATGCTGACCATGTGGTGGCAGTACCAAATCCACCAATTTGTGATTTCTCTGCGAATCAAACGACAATTACCGCTGGAGGATCTGTTCAGTTTACAGATAACTCAACCAATTCCCCAAGTGTTTGGGATTGGACATTTAATGGAGGAACTCCTGCTTCTTCAGCCGATCAAAATCCTGTTGTTATGTATGATACTCCTGGGACATACGATGTGAGTCTTTATGCCTCAAATACAGTAGGAAATGATACTGAAGAGAAACTTGCATACATTACTGTTAATCCTGTGACAGAAGTTCCAGTATCAGATTTTGAAGCGGATGTAACAACTGTTAATATTGGTGGGACTGTCAACTTTACAGATTTGTCAACTAATCTGCCTGATGGTTGGTTTTGGACATTCGATGGTGGCACTCCTTCAACATCTACAGTACAAAATCCATCTGTTCAATACGATACTCCTGGTACTTATCAAGTAAACTTAATGGCTTCAAATAGTATTGGAGATGGAAATACAGAAGTAAAAGTTAACTATATTACTGTTTTATTACCTGATTATTGCGATGCCGCTGGTAGTAATGCCAATTATGAGTATATATCCAATGTTGTTTTAGGAACAATTGATAATGCATCAGATGGACAGTCATATACTGATTTTACTGCAATTTCCACCGATGCATATCCTGAAGATGATTTGAGTTTGGTGATTAGCAATGGAAGTGGTTATAATAGTGATCAAGCATTTGCTTGGGCCGATTGGAACCGTGATGGTGACTTTGAAGATGTTGATGAGGAATTGTTTGTTTCAGCAACTGGTACTGGTCCTTATTCAACGACAATAACAGTACCTGCAGGTACTACGCCTGGCGCTGTTAGAGTAAGATTACGTATTGAGGATTCAGATTATAGTCCAATTGCTGCTCCATGTGGAAACTCCACATACGGAGAGGTGGAAGATTATACCATCAATGTGTTTCAGGCTGATTTGCCTCCAGTGGCTAATTTTACTGCTGATCAAACGACTATTCCTGAAGGCGGTACTGTGAACTTTACAGATTTATCTGAAAATGAACCTACAAGTTATGCTTGGACATTTGATGGAGGAACTCCTGCATCTGCAACTACTCCAAATCCATCAGTAACATATAATACTGCAGGTACTTATGATGTCACGCTGTATGTTCAAAATACTCAAGGCAATGACACAAAGACTGAGACAGCTTACATTACTGTAACTGAACCTGCTCCAACTGCTGATTTTACAGCGAATCCAAACCCATCATGTGATGGTGTTGTACAATTTACAGATGCATCAACAGGTGCAACATCATGGGAATGGAATTTTGGAGATGGAAATACATCCACAGAACAAAATCCTGAACATACTTATGCTGCAGATGGTACATATACAGTCGATTTAACAGCTACCAATGCTGGTGGTTCAGATACACACAATATTTCAGTAACTGTTGAAATGCCAAATGCTAGTATTGATGCTGTTGATCCAATGTGTGTTAATGCATCTTCAGTAACGCTTACCGCTGCAACTGCTGGCGGAACTTGGTCTGGTGATGGTGTTAGTGGAAATACTTTTGATCCTTCAGTTGCTGGTTATGGTGACCATATTATTTCTTACGAAGTAACCATTGGTACATGTACTGATGCGGATCAAATTACTATCCATGTAGATGGTATGCCAGATGCAACAATCACTACTGTTGCTGATCAGTGTGAGAATGGAACTCCTGTAGCGCTTTCTGCTGCTACTACTGGTGGCACATGGATAGGAACAGGTATAAGTGCAAATAGTTTCGATCCTACTATTGGTGAAGGTGATTACACTGTAAGCTATGAAGTGAGTTTAGGTACCTGTACTGCTACGGATGATATTTCAATTCATGTTGATGCACTTCCTAATGCAAGTATTGATCCTGTTGGTCCTTTCTGTACAGGTGATGCTGCTGTTACTTTGAATGCTGCAACTGCTGGTGGAACTTGGTCAGGTAATGGTGTAACGGGAAATAGTTTTGATCCTGTAGCTGCAGGCATTGGGACTCATACGGTATCCTATGAAGTGAGCAATGGAGGGTGTACAGTAACAGCACAGATTGATATTCTCGTTTCTGATAGTTTCGATGCAACCATTAACGCCGTTGATCCATTGTGTGAAAACAGTGATCCGATTGCTTTAACTGCTGCAACTGCAGGTGGAACATGGTCTGGTTCTGGTGTAACTGGTGATCAATTTAATCCTGCAACTGCTGGAGCTGGTTTTCACTTAGTTTCTTATGATGTTGGTACTGGTTCATGTGCTGATTCAGATAATATTCTGATTAGTGTGCAAGCATTGCCAGAAGTAAGTATGGTTAGTGCAACTTCCGTTTGTTTGGGTAGTACTCCAATTGAATTAGAAGCTGATGTTGCTGGTGGAACCTGGTCTGGTGATTATGTTTCAGGAACTCAATTCGATCATACAAGTTCAGGCATTGGTGCTCATGTGGTAACCTATACAGTTGTTGATGGTGCTTGTACTGCTAGCATTGATGCGACAATTTATGTTGGTGATGAGCCTGCTGTTAATGTAAATGTTATTGATGCAAGTACTGCATCTACAACAGATGGATCTGTTAGTGTATCAATTACTGGTGGTTTAGCTCCTTATTCTTATGCGTGGTCTAATGGTGATATTGATGATGTTATGGCCAATGTTGGTGTTGGCACTTATTCACTTACTGTTACGGATGCTGCTGGTTGTGAAACAATTGTAACAGACATAATTGTTGATTTTACAAATTCAATCAATGTTAATCAGATGTCTTATGCTGTCTATCCTAACCCAGCAAATGACATGGTTTATGTTGAGTTCGAAAACATGACTGCGAATCGTATTGAGCTTGTGAATATGCTTGGACAGACGCTGTTAAGTGTCGCGATTGCCGATGATGTAACTCTATTGAACCTCGAATCATATCAAGCAGGTGTGTATTTTATTCGCATTCATGCCGGTGAAACAACTTATACTGAAAAATTGATGGTTGATTAATTGACCCAATCTAAGATACGTAGAAAGCCGGTTTATGCCGGTTTTTTTGTTCTAATCAACATGCAGATATTTTCAGTTGTCAAATGATTTATATCTTTATCGAATGAATCTTGCATTGTGGATTATAAGTGCAACACTTGCACTCCTGTCTTTGATGAAGAGTCGTGAAAAAACGCTAAAGGCTTTACGCTTAACTGCATGTAAGTTTATAGGGATTTTGCCTCTTTTTCTTGTGGTTATGGCTGGTTTTGCGGTGCTTGTGAATTTGCTCCCTGCAGATGTGATGCATGAGTATCTGGGGCAGGAATCCGGATTTCATGGAGTGTTACTTTCGTTAAGTTTGGGGAGTGTTTCTGTCATGCCCGGTTTTGTTGCTTATCCCTTAGCGGCAGCACTTAAAATACAAGATATTCCATACTATATTATTGCTGGTTTTGTTGTTGCTTTAATGAATGTTGGACTTGTTTCTTTTGCTTTTGAAAAGAAATATTTAGGTTGGAAAGTTGCTTTAGTTCGGAACTTAATTGGTCTTGTGGTAAGCATCGTAGTTATTGTTATTGTAAAATTGATTTTCCATGAGTAGGTATCTTAAAAAGCATTGGATAAACCTGAGTTTGATCTTGTTGTTTGCAGGATTCATTGCTGTATCTTATTATTTGGATATTGAATCAGGGGAAGAAACTGCAACATCCTTTTTTATGGTTCTGTTTGAAATGATGAAAATATTGCCATTCGCTTTTTTTATTATTGCCTTAATTGAGGTTTGGGTGAGTGATGAAATGATCATTAAACATTTGGGAAAAGACAGCTCTGCAATGGCTTATGTGTGGGCATTACTACTTGCTGGTGTTTCTATTGGTGGGATATATGTAGGACTTCCACTTGCACAGACATTGTATAAGAAAGGGGCCTCCCTAAAACTCGTTTTTACCTATCTCGGATTTGTTGGTATTGTGCGTATCCCAATGACAATTTTTGAATTGAGTTTTCTTGGAATTCAGTTTGCGCTTGTGCGTTTAATGGTCTGTATTCCGTTGTTTTTGCTCGCTGGAATTTTGTTGGGCAGATATTTATCTAAACGAAACTATGCATTAAAAAATACAGATCAATAGAAAATATACTTAATTACCCCGAATCCAATAATTGCCAATACAAAGAGAATAATAATAATAAGACTTAATTCGTCTGTTGTGTCATTTTTAACTCTTCTGAAGTGGAGTTTTTTGCTTTTTCTGAGAAAATGAAGGTATGCGACTCCAACACAGAATAGAATAATGAGTTTCTCAATAATTTCAAAGCCTTGTATGTTTTTTACATTGAGTAAGAGGAGGGTAGCAGAACCAATAACTGCAGGGAGGAAAGCAATTCTACCATAAAATTTTCTCATGTTTAAAGGAGTGGCTATGTAATCGTAATGCGGTGCCATCTTTGAAAATCGGATGATATTCATGAAATTTGTAAAGAAAATGACGGGGAGCATGATAAAAGCAATAACTAGCATGCCTCCATAGGGGATAAACATCCAATTTAATGCATGGTAAATGTCTCGATAAAAGGGAATGTCTCTTAAAAACACACCAAAGGATTGAGAAATTGCAATGATGTAAAGCCATACGAACCACAGTTTAATTAGTCCTGCTTGCATTCTGAATCGTTTGTAAAAAATGTAAGCAAGAATGATCATTATGGCAGATACAATGAAGCTGGAAAGATAAATGCTAAAAACACTGAAAGGATTCCAAAATTCACCATAGGGAGGGTTTATACACTCCAATTCGAAGTTTAATAATTTAGTTGATCCGCCAAGAATTCGTATGATCGAAAATCGGGTCAATAGTATGACAGCTTTCATGAAAATAAAAGCAGAAATGAAAGCTAAAAGAGAGTTGAAAAATAGCCAAAACTTATGCTTTTTCATCTGATTTTTTTGATTTACTGTTAGTTCCTGAAAAATATTTTACCCAAATCATCCACGTCAAAAATGTGAAGATGTATATTGCGACATTATATACATAATCATGATTAAATTGAACCATTTCTGGATTTCTATGTGCTGCGTAAACAACGATTATCAGTCGCAAAACATTGATTGCATTAATCAGAAATACACCGACAAGGGAAAACCATAACTTGTTGTACCATTTTCCCTTGTATGAGACAATAAGAGCGACAAAGAAAATCCAAAGTTGAATTGCCAAACAGTAGTTTCCTACGCCAAGTAAGGCGTAATCATGAACCCAAAGTCGGTAATTATTAATGATTTCTGTCTCCATCCCTCTTGCATCAAACCATGCTTGAGTGATGTTCAGGAGGACTAGCCTGACAGAGTCGTTAAAACTTTCCCAAAGACTGGAAAGACCTGGCCAAATTCGTTCATCAATTGGGGTGCTCTCTTCTCCAAGAAGGAGAAAGAGCAACTTCCAACCGATGTAAATGATAAGCACACGAAGAATAAAATGAATTGCAGTTTTATTCTTGTTGTATATGGCTTTAATCTCTTCTTTAAACTTGCTGAATAGGGGCATGAATTAAGTTTCTGTTTGCTAAATATATGAAATTAACCTGAGAAATTCGCTATGCTTTTTTCTTTTTTTTCATTTGCTTTACACCATAAGCAGCACCAGCAACGAGGAGAGTAATGGCGCCACCGTCAATAGGAACCCCAACAGGTGGGTCTCCAACAGGCGAATCCCCTCCGGTAGGACTACTTCCCGGATCTCCGGGAGGAGCAAAAGAAGAGAGAGTGAAGAAACAAATGATTGCAGCGAAAAGTACGACTATCTTTTTCATATCTTGTGTTTTTTAGGGTTCTAACTGATTATTTTATGACAATTTTCTCAATTCTAGTTTGCTCCCCAGACTTCACTTTGACAACATACATTGCAGGTGAAAGGTGGTTCAGGTTGAATGTGTTTCCTGTGTTAGAATACACTTCAACGCCTTGCATATTGATGACAGATATCTGACTGTCGTTTGTATTGCTTTTCACAAAGACAGTGTTGTTGTATTCCCACATATCAAGGGTGTTGATTTTATCTTGAATACTTAATAAATCTGTTGCAAAGACAAAACGATCTTCCATGTCAGAGAATGAAGCAGTAAAGGTATAATTGCTGCCCGGCTCAATAATTTGACCTGTTTGTTGGTCAAGAAGAGCAGGAGTATTCTCTGTACAAGTATGTGACCAGAGGAGAGTATGTGTTCCTTCCAAAGCGTAATCAATGTTAAGCACTTTATCCTCTATGTCTTGAATATGAGGAAAACTAGCAATACTAAGTTCAGAGAAATCGTCTTTTTCGATGTGCATTTGTGGTGCATCAGCAGATCCCGGGAGTTTGTAAGCGTCAACTAGTGGATCATAAGCAAAAGCATCTGCTTCGCGAATGACAATCACATTTTCATCCTGATAACCATCTGCAGATACTGAGATTCGAATACTGCTTTCAGGATCGGATTGTGTGTTTTTTAAGAAACTGACACTGTTATGAAGTCTTATGCCATTGTCCATAGTAACAGAAGAACCTACATTAGTTGCCTGAAGGAAAAATCCTTGTCCTGGAGCTATGTAACGGCTACCACCATTTGCGCCAATTCCTCCAACATATGTTGCGTATTGAGAACTGTTCCAAACATATACAGCATCAGCCATATAGGTTCTTGACCATCCGCTGGCAGCATCCCAGTCAATAGATGATGGATAAGGATTCCCCATGAGGTTCCAACCTGTATTTGGCCCGGCAGCCCCGGTGAGTTGAAGACTTAAAGCCCCTGTTGATCCATGATTGATTGTCCCTGTAAACGTGCGGGTTTCATTTGCATCAGCCCACACAGAGAAACCTTGACCTGTTGGCAATGGTGTTGCGGTTGGGGTAATGTAGTCTCCAAATGCATTGGTCGATTCATCGTAAGGGCGCAACCAGATGTCTTCAAATACACCAGCAGTTCCGGCAGTAATTGGAGAAGTGACAAGATGCCATTGTGAACCTGATAAATACCGTTGGACATTGTATGTTCCTGTGCCGGAAAGAGATCCACTGACTAAAAGTGATCCTTCTCCTGAAGCAGAAGAATTGATGTTGAAGGTTCCGTTGTTGGTTAAATTGCCAGAGATGCTTATTGAACCGCGAGCGTTAATTGTAAGGTTTGCTTCAGATTCGATAGTTATATCATTACAATATCCGATATCATCTGCATTGATTGCTGGTTGGTGTGTTGCAGCTGCAGGAATCGTAACATCAAATCCAGCATTTGGCACAGTGTTTCCAGACCAATTTGATGAATTTGTCCAGTCACTGCTAATTGTTCCTTGCCATGAGGCTGAAGTAATTGTGCCGGTTCCACTTAGATTTATGACGTATGGGTTTTCATCAGAATCACTGTTTGCAATGCTTATTAGTGCAGTTCTTGTTCCTGCTCCTGAGGGTGTAAATACAATTGAGAAGTTGTCATTTGAGCCACCTGAAATGGGTGAGGCTAATCCTGTCTGGTCAATTGCAAAATCAGATGCATGGTCGCCCGAAATATCAACCTTTGGAGTTCCAGATAGTATTAAGTCCAAGTCTCCTGTATTATAAATGTAGAATGCTGTGCTACTGCTTGAGCTTCCAGCTGTATAAGTTCCAAAGTTGTATGTGCTACCCGTTGCGTAAGATGTGCTACTGATTTTAATGTCAATTTCTGCTGGAGCTGGAGCAAAAACTCTAAGTGCACCATCTGTTCTGTCAGGAGAAAGATTTTCAAAGTCACCGTCACCATCAATATCAATCACGCTACTTGAGTACGCATTTGGGGCAGCAGGTGCAACTGAGGATGATAGACTAATTGTACTTGCAGATGATGTGTTTGTTGCCGTAACAAGATACCATGATGTTCCAAATGGCTCTGGTTTTCCATCGCTGTTAATGTCTACGACGGATATTCCACCATTGAAAGATCCTAACCAACTACTGTATGTTAATATGGTTTGGGTGCTTGCGAAACTTGCTGTGCCAGAAGCAGTGTTGGTGTTCTTCCAACCGTAAAGATAATCTCCTGCAAAATATACAATGTCAGGAAGATTGTCTGCATTCATGTCTATTACCTCAATGCTGTTTGTGTATCGATCAAGTGTTGTGCTTAGATTTTGAACAGCTCCCATAGAGAGCGTTGTTCCTGTTGTTGTGTTTTCACTGTAACATATTTGGCTAACCCAATTTGTTCCATTGTGAAACTCCCCTGCAAAAAGAATGTCTGGTTTTCCATCTTCATTAATGTCTGCTACTCTACAGGTTTGAACTCTGCCCCAATTTGGCAAGTCAAGATCGGCATCAAAATCACTATAAGTTCCAAAAGAACCTGCTTGGTCATTAATGTAAATTTGAATGCTTCCATAAGATGAAGGGAATGCTAAGTCCATATACCCATCCATATTAAAATCTGCAACATCAATGCACGCTTCATAATCGTAGTTGGTAGTCATTAAGGTAGAAACGCTGAAAGACATATTTCCACTCGTTGAGTTATTTGTGAATAAGTAAAGTATATTTGGGTTTGTATAGTCTTGTGCTGATGCGTAAAGTACAACATCCATATCTCCATCATTGTCAATGTCGATAACTTTACCATGATTTTCATCAAAATAGCTTAATCCGTATGTGACTTCTGATTTAGAGAAGTTGTAGTTGTTACTCCCTGTGGATGTGTTCATGTAAACGACCATTTTGTTAGTTTTTGGAAATGATATAACATCTGTTTTACCGTCTCCATCGAAGTCGGAAAACAATAAGTCCTCACCTCCATCAACACCTAAAGCAGAGGATTCGTATGCTGGAGTTGTAGATCCAAACATGGCAGTTGATACTGTTGCAGCAGGACTAGATTGTATGATAAAGCGTTTGCTGCTATGACCTTGTAAGCTGAGACTTGTATTTATTATATGTATAAATTCCGATCTTACAGAATTCGGCACTGTAAAGGTAATGCTAGTTGAATTAGCAGATGTAATATTTGCCTTAACACCACCAATATAAACAATGTTTTCTGAGGTGTTTGAGCCAAAATTTGATCCGGAAATTGTTACTGATGTTCCAGGAGTCCCAGCTGCAGGAGAAAAAGAACTAATTGTAGGTGGTAATGCTAGGCGAGTTCCTTTTGTGTTTAATTCACTGCTTTTCTTTTGCAAATCGAGATGTGTTTGTGAAAATCCCAAACTGCAAATCATGTTTAAGATTATTACTAGAATAAAACTTTTTCTAAATAAGTTAACGGAGTTTTTTTCTGTTTTCATACGGCAAGTTTTTTAATAAGCCTAAATTTACTAAATCCTTGAGCGAATTTATAGGTGTTTTTGCTTAGGTTGAAACTGGGATTTTTAAAGACAATTGTAATTGGATGCTTTGTGGTTAAAAAAAAGCCTCCCGAAGGAGGCTTAAATGATGTTATTTTTTCTTGTTCTTTATTTGCTTTGCACCATAAGCAGCACCAGCAACGAGGATAGCAATGGCGCCACCGTCAATAGGAACCCCAACAGGTGGGTCTCCAACAGGCGAATCCCCTCCGGTAGGACTACTTCCCGGATCTCCGGGAGGAGCAAAAGAAGCGAGAGTGAAGAAACAAATGATTGCAGCGAAAAGTACGACTATCTTTTTCATATCTTGTGTTTTTTAGAGTTCTAACTGATTATTTAATGACAATTTTCTCAATTCTAGTTTGCTCCCCAGACTTCACTTTGACAACATACATTGCAGGTGAAAGGTGGTTCAGGTTGAATGTGTTTCCTGTGTTAGAATACACTTCAACGCCTTGCATATTGATGACAGATATCTGACTCTCGTTTGTATTGCTTTTGACAAAAACAGTGTTGTTGTATTCCCATACATCAAGCTCCTTGAGTTTGTCTTGAATGCTTAACAAATCTGTCTCAAAGACAAAACGATCTTCCATGTCAGAGAATGAAGCAGTGAAAGTGTAAATGCTCCCCGGTTCAATGATTTGCCCAGTTTGTTGGTCGATAAGGGCAGGAGAATTCTCTGTACAAGTGTGTGCCCAAAGTAGAGAATGTGTTCCTTCCAGAGCATAATCAATATTGAGTACTTTATCCTCTATGTCTTGAATATGAGGGAAACTAGCAATACTAAGTTCAGAGAAATCGTCTTTTTCAATATGCATTTGTGGAGCATCAGCAGATCCCGGGAGTTTGTAAGCGTCAACTAGTGGATCATAAGCAAAAGCATCTGCTTCACGAATGACAATTACATTTTCATCCTGATATCCATCTGCAGATACTTGGACTCGGATGGTATTTTCAGGATCGGATTGTGTATTTTTTAAGAAACTGACACTGTTATGAAGTCTTATGCCATTGTCCATAGTAACAGAAGCACCTACATTAGTTGCCTGAAGGAAAAATCCTTGTCCTGGAGCTATGTAACGGCTCCCACCATTGACAGGTATGCCTCCGACATAAGCTGAGTATTGAGAACTATTCCAAACATATACAGCATCAGCTATATTTGTTCTTGACCATCCGCTGGCAGCATCCCAGTCAATAGATGATGGATAAGGATTCCCCATGAGGTTCCAACCTGTATTTGCCCCGGCAGTCCCGGTGAGTTGAAGACTTAAAGCCCCTATTGATCCATGATTGATTGTTCCTGTAAATGTGCGGGTTTCATTCGCATCAGCCCACACAGAGAAACCTTGACCTGTTGGCATAGGAGTTTGATACGGTTGGATATATTCACCGAAATTATTCGTGCTTTCATCATATGGTCTTAACCAAATATCTTGGAAAACTCCTGCAACACCATTTGTTATCGGGGAAGAAACCAAATGCCATTGTGACCCTGATAAATACCGTTGTACATTGTATGTTCCTGTGCCGGAAAGAGAGCCACTGACTAAAAGTGATCCTTCTCCTGAAGCAGAAGAATTGATGTTGAAGGTTCCGTTGTTGGTAATATTCCCACTGACAGTTAATCCTGAATTAGATAATATTGTACATTCTGCCCCTGCTTCAATTGTTAGGTTATCACAGGTTGCGGGAGAAGCTAAACTATTCCCTATTTCCGGCCAGTTTGAAGCACTTGCGGGAATTAAAGCATGCCATGTGTTGGTCGGGACTATCCCACCGGACCAGTTTGTTGTTGTTGCCCAGTCACTATCAGTGCTTCCTGTCCAGATGCTTGTAGAAGCCGGTGCCGATGAAACAGAGCCTGTAAGATTAATGGTTCCTTCGTCGCAGTCCGTGGTGATATCGATTGTTCCGTTGTAAGTCCCCGCTGTATAGCCGGCTTTTAACCTGGCATAGACGGTTGTTTCCGTAACTGTTCCGCCCGAATGGGTTAAAACAACCGAACTTCCGTATGCACCCCCATCGGAAACTTCGTAATAAGTTGAAGGTACAATGGTAATGTCATTGACAAGATTGATCCCTGATACAGTAAAGCTTTGAGCTGCACTTGGCCCAATACCTTCAATATAACTGAAGCCGTTTAAATCGGTTTCACCCACTGTAATTTCCGGTATTGCCGGTGTTCCGGTAAACTCATAAGCCCCGATATCCGTTGCATCCACTCTTGCGGTTCCTCTTTGGTCGGTTGTTGGAATTGGAACACTGCCATTGGCAGTATTTGTTCCGGCGTTAATAGCAACGCTGTTCGCTGTTAACGCAAGCGTGGGGGATATTCCGGTTGTCCCGTTATCCGCCAGGGTGCTGCTTAGCCCCATACAGTCCTGCTCCCCGATAATGTTACCATCCACCCCGTTTGTGAAGTCACTTATTCCCTGTACTTCAATGATGTTATTGGTACTTTCGTTCAGAGTACCTGAGGTCCTGTAGTAATCATATATGGAGTTATCCGTTCTTTTATTCTGGGCAAGAATAGAATTCTTTATTCTTATGTCAGCAACGTCTTCAAGATACAAGCCCCGGGCACTGGCTCCAAGGTCATTGTATGCAAAGGTTACATTTGTCATATAGAATAAACCATAGCCATGATTTGACATGATCATGCAATAGGATGAATAGTTACCGGTAATTGTACTGTTAATAATATTAAAAGCTCCGTAGTAACCTGATATGGCTGTTCCGTTTGCTGCTGTGTTCTCACTGATTGTTGTATTTTCAACGACTACCATCCCGGTTCCCGTGTTATTTCGATAGCAGTAAATACCTCCACCCCAACAATTGGCAGATGTGTTGTTGCGAATGATGGAGTTGTTTATAATTAACTGTCCGCCCGATGTGCTTGGGTTGTAGTAGCATATAGCACCACCACCATAACTATAGGTGTAAGACCCTGCGTTTGCCTCGTTTAACTCCAGGATACAGCCGTCAATGGTAACATCTGTCGTCATAGTTCCTATATAGACTGCGCCACCTCTGCCATTGCTTGCGAGGTACCCGTGTCTTAAGGTTACATCTTTAATGGTGATGGTATAGGATGAACTAATTGTAAAGATACGCCTGTCAGCCGTGGTTGGGCTGGCATCTGCCTGTATAATGGTTGAGCCTGCGCCCTGTCCCTGTATCGTTATGTTTTTTCCAAGGACATAACCATTTGTTGCGACATCGCCGGTTTCATCGGCATCAGTCCATGTAAAGGTTCCGGTCAAATCCAGTGTCCCGCCGGATGAAGCCATTGTGTATCCTTTGTGGAATGTTTTGTAAGGGTTGCCAGAAGATCCATCTCCTGTTGCATCGTTTCCTGTGCTGCTGTTTACATAAACAGTTTGTGCAGATAAGCCTATGCCGACTATGAGTCCAGCTAAAAGCAAAAAGGGTTGTTTTAATTTCATAATTTCAGACTTTAGTTGTACATTATTTCATAAAATTCCTCGAAAAGTTTTTTATGATTTAGTTATAGGTTTTTTACATTATAATAGGTTCGCTTAAATAAGTAATTCAATTTTATACTCGAAAATACGAAATTAATTCTAAAAACTTATAAATAATGTGTCTAAAATTATAAAAATAGAAGAAAAAGGATAAAAATACGTCGAAATGCTTAGGTTGAGATACTTGAAAAGGCGTAGGTAAAAAGGCTTAGTCGGTATTCTCTTGATTACATACTCGTATTCTTGAATTGTAGTTTTTTAATTGTGATTTGTTGTTGATTGTTTTTATATCAACAATGTTGATTTAAAAAGCCTCCCGAAGGAGGCTTAGATGATGTTATTTTTTCTTGTTCTTCATTTGCTTTACACCATAAGCAGCACCAGCAACGAGGATAGCAATGGCGCCACCGTCAATAGGAACCCCAACAGGTGGGTCTCCAACAGGCGAATCCCCTCCGGTAGGACTACTTCCCGGATCTCCGGGAGGAGCAAAAGAAGAGAGAGTGAAGAAACAAATGATTGCAGCGAAAAGTACGACTATCTTTTTCATATCTTGTGTTTTTTAGAGTTCTAACTAATTATTTTATGACAATTTTCTCAATTCTAGTTTGCTCCCCAGACTTCACTTTGACAACATACATTGCAGGTGAAAGGTGGTTCAGGTTGAATATGTTTCCTGTGTTAGAATACACTTCAACGCCTTGCATATTGATGACAGAGATCTGACTCTCGTTTGTATTGCTTTTGACAAAAACAGTGTTGTTGTATTCCCATACATCAAGCTCCTTGAGTTTGTCTTGAATGCTTAACAAATCTGTCTCAAAGACAAAACGATCTTCCATGTCAGAGAATGAAGCAGTGAAAGTGTAAATGCTCCCCGGTTCAATGATTTGCCCAGTTTGTTGGTCGATAAGGGCAGGAGAATTCTCTGTACAAGTGTGTGCCCAAAGTAGAGAATGTGTTCCTTCCAAAGCGTAATCAATGTTAAGAGATTTGTTTTCTGTGTCTTGAATATGAGGGAAACTAGCAATACTAAGTTCAGAGAAATCGTCTTTTTCAATATGCATTTGTGGTGCATCAGCAGATCCCGGGAGTTTGTAAGCGTCAACTAGTGGATCATAAGCAAAAGCATCTGCTTCACGAATGACAATTACATTTTCATCCTGATAACCATCTGCAGATACTTGGACTCGGATGGTATTTTCAGGATCGGATTGTGTATTTTTTAAGAAACTGACGCTGTTATGAAGTCTTATGCCATTGTCCATAGTAACAGAAGCACCTACATTAGTTGCCTGAAGGAAAAATCCTTGTCCTGGAGCTATGTAACGGCTCCCACCATTGACAGGGATACCTCCGACATAAGCTGAGTATTGCGAAGAATTCCAAACATATACAGCATCAGCTATATTTGTTCTTAACCATCCGCTGGCAGCATCCCAGTCAATAGATGATGGATAAGGATTCCCCATGAGGTTCCAACCTGTATTTGGCCCGGCAGCCCCGGTGAGTTGAAGACTTAAAGCCCCTATTGATCCATGATTGATTGTTCCTGTAAATGTGCGGGTTTCATTCGCATCAGCCCACACAGAGAAACCTTGACCTGTTGGCATAGGAGTTTGATACGGTTGGATATATTCACCGAAATTATTCGTGCTTTCATCATATGGTCTTAACCAAATATCTTGGAAAACTCCTGCAACACCATTTGTTATCGGGGAAGAAACCAAATGCCATTGTGACCCTGATAAATACCGTTGGACATTGTATGTTCCTGTGCCGGAAAGAGAGCCACTGACTAAAAGTGATCCTTCTCCTGAAGCAGAAGAATTGATGTTGAAGGTTCCGTTGTTGGTAATATCTCCGCTTACACTTAAGCCGGCATTATCAAGAATCGTCATTTCTGCTCCGGTTTCTATCGTTAAATCACTACATAATGCTGGTGAAGATAAGCTGTTGTCAATTGATGGCCAGTTGCTGGCTGATGATGATATGGTTACATTATCTGAACTTGTTGGGACTGAACTACCGCTCCAATTGCTATTTGTGTTCCAGTCAGTATTTGTTGATCCTTCCCATGTTATGCCACCACCAAACGTGTCTGTCACAGTGAGTTTAAAAATAAAAACCCAGAAACCTGTTCCATAATTAGATGGGTCTCCAGCGTAATTTGTAACAGCAGCATCATAAACCCAAGTGCTACCTTGATCTGTAGATTTAGCTCTGTAATTTGTGGCATCATAGGATGCTAAACAAGTTCCTGTTAGTGAATTGCTATTAGTATATTGCCACCATAAAGTGTTGTTTTGCGTTGCCACTAACCAATATTTGGTACTTGGTTGTAAAACATAGGTTGCATCCGGGCTGAAATATATTTGCCCTGCGGAATTGCCTGTTCGTGTGAAAGATAGTACCTGGGATCCAATTTCCCCACTTCCGTCGGCACTGTATAAATACATGCCATCGTATTCTGCAGGATTATTATATGCATCCTGAATGGTTAGATCATTTACCGTTCCTCCTTCTGATCCCATTACAAAAGATTGTGCATACCACCTGGTAGTTGCGGTGACCATATCAGGATTGCAACTGGCTCCACAGGAAGTGGCTAAATTGTCAATTACAGATGTCTGTGCAGACATGCCTATGCCGACTATGAGTGCAGCTAAAAGCAAAAAGGGTTGTTTTAATTTCATAATTTCAGACTTTAGTTATACGTTATTTAATAAAGTTTTTCGAAGATATTTTGTGATTTAGTTATTGGTTTTTCATTGCAAATAAGCTAACTTGAAATAAGTAATACAATTCTTTTTACTCGAATTTACGAAAATAGTTTTAAAAACTTATAAATTATGTGTCCAAAATTCTAAATATTGAGAAAAACGGACAGTTTTAGGATAAAAGGATCAGAAGGTAATACTGGAAAAGATGTAGGACGAAAGACTTGGTTTAATTGTTTGAGTTGAGTTTAATGTAACTTGCGGGTGAAGAACCTGTGAATTTCTTAAAAGCATTATAAAAGGTAGATCTGGTTTTAAACCCAACTTTATCGTAAAGCTGATTAATAGTGTAGTCATTGTGATCTTTCGATGCAATCAACATGCAAGCTTCTTTAATGCGGTATTCATTGATGTAGTCATTAAAGCGCATGTTGTAATGTGAGTTGAAAAGCTTTGAGATGTAACTCATATTTGTACTTAATTGCCTTGCCAAATCTTCTTGCTTAAGATTTTTATGCAGAAAGATCTTATCTTCTTTCATTAGTTTTTCTAACTTATTGATGTACTCATCTTTGTACTTTAATGCTGGTGGAACATCTGGGGTACTTTCTTTTTGAGTTGTTGATATGGTTAATTTTGTGAGGTTTTTTTGTGTAATTGTCAATTTTAATTTTGTGAATATATAAAGCATGAGTATAATTGTAATAATTAATAGGCTGAAAGCTAAAAACAGAAATTTTCTAAATTTATTGTTTTGTATTTCTTGAGTTTTGAAATCTTCATTTAAACGGTTCATTAATAAATCTGATTCCAGTCTTGCCAACTCAACTTCCATGTTTCTTTGATCTTCATTTGCATTTTGTTCGATGAGACTATCTTGATACAATTTGCATAAAAACAAGTATTCAGAACTCTTTTCACGATTCCCTAAATGTGAATAATTATCGCATATAGCATACAATAGGTGAACTTTATATCTGTAATTATTGTCTTGAGGAAGTATGCTAAATTGTTTTTCTAATTGCTCGTTGGAAGCTTCATACGCTTCGATTTCATGCAAATATTTTGCATAGTCCAAAACATATTCTGTCTTATCAATCTCGTTGTCAATCTGGTTGGCGAAGCTAAGCGATTCTTCATAATAAAAAATTGCAGTGTCTTTTGAGAAATTTGCATAGTGTTTCGCTAATAGTGCATTGCTTTTTGCCATTTCTTTGGCAATAATGCGTTGTGTCGTTATTTGTTGAAATTGCTTTTCTGTTTGCTTTATGGTTAAAAGACGAATTGCTTTTTCTGCGTAGTGTGGAATTTTATCTGTTTGGTTGCATTGCAATGCAAGAGATGCAATATTATTGTAGTGTATTGCTTTTTGAATTCTATTCGAGGAGTTTAAGTAGCTTTCAGCTCTTTGAAAAAATATCTCTGCTGAGTCGCATAATTGTCTTGCTTGATACGATAAGGCAACATTGTCTAAACTTGTAACAATTGCATTGGTGTCTTGAATTTCCATTGCAAATTGATATGCTGACAGATATGCATTGACAGCATGAATATGAAGATTTTGTTTGGTTAAGATGTTTCCTGCATTGATGTAAAAATATGGATTGTTTTCTGTGTACTTTGGAAGTTCAAGTAAAATCTTAGTTGCATTGTTTAAATAGCCTAGCGCCTTGTGCTTGTCGGGTTTAATGTATTGATAGTACTCACTCATGGCACTATAATACTGAACTAATGCAGGTTTTAAATTCGCCTTATAATACGCATCTTCAAAATGTGTCTCAAGTAATACAAGGCTGTCTGGATTTGTTTGATAAATTTCACTGATTTTAAGACTTACACTGTCAATAACTTGAAAGTCAAAATGACTTGTCTTGCTTTGCTTGTTTTGACATGATGTTATGCTATAAATTAGCAAAATTCCTATTGTTATAAGTTTAATCTTGGCAATGGTCATGCTTTAATACTTGCATTTTTGTATAAATATAGAAATAATTTTTCAATCAACTAATATGAGTGGAAATTTATATCACATAAAAAAGCATCTACCTTAATGATAGATGCTTTGATGAATATTTAATAATTGCTTATGCTTTTCTCAAAGACTCAATCTGAGCTTCCAGCAGACGGATGTTTTCTTCCGCATCTGCTTTTTTCTTCTGTTCCATCGCCACAACTTTTTCAGGAGCATTGTTCACGAAACGCTCATTTCCGAGTTTTTTCATAATGGTATTCAGGAATCCGCGGTTGTATTCCAAGTCTTTTTCAAGCTTTGCAATTTCTTCCTCAGCATTGATAAGATTTCCCAGTGGAACAAAATATTCATTCGTGTTCACGATGAAAGTTCCTGCGCCATCAATTTTCTCTTCAATGTGAGCAAAGTCTGAAATGTTACAGAGCTTAATGATCAGTGGCTCGAAACGTGCATTGTATTCTTTTTCGTGAGGAATGATGCGGAGCTCCAAAGATTCTTTCTGTGCCAGATTTTTCTCTTTGCGGATAGTACGTATGTTTGAAATTATCTCTTTCGTGAATTCAAAATCTTTCAGTAAGTCAGCATTTGCCTCAGTGATTTCCGGCCATGGAGCAACAATGATGCAGTCTTTTTCTTCGCGTTCGCGAATCAGATGCCAGATTTCCTCGGTGATAAATGGAGTGAATGGGTGCAGAAGCTTTAGCATAACTTCGAAGAACTCAACGGTTGCTTCGTAAGTTTTAGCATCGATCGGTTTCTGGTATGCAGGTTTGATGCTTTCCAAATACCATGAGCTGAATTCGTCCCAGAACAAACGATAAACTGTCATCAGAGCTTCTGATAATCGGAAATCGTCAAATTGCTGGTTGAGGTTTTTGATGGTTTCGTTGAGTTTGTTGCGGAACCACTCAATCGCTATTGCTGCTGATTCTGGTTGCTCAATATTTTCGTCAACCTCCCATGATTTAACCAGACGGAATGCATTCCATACTTTGTTTGAGAAGTTACGTCCCTGTTCTGGCAAACTGTCGTCATACAACAAGTCTCCGCCGGCAGGTGAACAAAGCAACATTCCCATACGTACGCCATCTGCTCCGTATTTGTCAATCAAATCAATCGGGTTCGGACTGTTTCCGAGAGATTTTGACATTTTACGACGTTGTTTATCTCTAACGATTCCGTGAAGATAAACATTGGAGAATGGTTTTTCTCCGGCATATTCGTAACCAGCAATGATCATACGTGCTACCCAAAAGAAAAGAATCTCAGGTGCAGTAATCAAATCGTTGGTTGGATAGTAATATTTGAATTCCTCATTGTCTGGATTCATGATACCGTCGAATACAGAAATTGGCCACAACCATGAGCTGAACCATGTATCGAGTACGTCTTCATCCTGACGAAGATCAGCAGCTTTAAGATCAGCATTGCCGGTTTTTTCAATGGCAAGTTTCAGCGCTTCTTCTTCAGTTGCAGCTACGACAAATTCATTGCTGTTTGGCAGATAGAATGCAGGAATACGATGTCCCCACCACAACTGACGGCTGATACACCAGTCGCGAACATTTTCCATCCAGTGACGGTAAGTGTTCTTGAATTTTGGTGGATGTAGTTTGATTTCATCGTTTTCAACTGCATCTAAAGCTGGTTTTGCAAGGTTCTCCATTTTCAGGAACCACTGCATGGACAGTTTTGGCTCAATGACTGAATTTGTACGCTCTGAACGTCCAACTTTATTGGTGTAATCCTCAATTTTAAGCATGTTGCCAGCTTCTTCCAAAGCTTTAACAGCAAGTTTACGTGCTTCGAAACGATCAACGCCAACAAAATGTTCTGCTGCTTCGTTGAGCGTTCCGTCATCATTGAAGATGTCAATGCTTTCAAGATTGTGAGTGATTCCGATTTTGTAGTCATTCTCATCGTGAGCCGGAGTGATTTTCAAACAACCGGTACCGAATTCCATGTCAACGTATTCGTCCTGAATGATCGGAACAACACGATTTACCAAAGGAACGATAACTTTCTTACCTTGAAGATGAGTGAAACGCTCGTCGTTTGGATTGATACAGACAGCGGTGTCTCCGAGAATGGTTTCCGGACGAGTGGTTGCAATGGTTACAAACTCATCATCAGAACCTTCAATCTGATATTTAACGTAATACAGTTTTGATTGCTCTTCGGTATAGATTACCTCTTCATCAGAAACGGCAGTTTTAGCCTGTGGATCCCAGTTTACCATGCGAACACCGCGGTAAATGAGTCTTTTTTCGTGAAGATCAACAAAAGTTTTTATAACAGATTCAGAACGGATTTCATCCATGGTGAAAGCAGTACGATCCCAGTCGCAACTAGCACCAAGTTTCTTCAACTGCTCCAGAATGATTCCTCCGTGTTTTTCTTTCCATTCCCAGGCATGCTCGAGAAATTCGTCCCGGGTGAGGCTGTTCTTGTCAATGCCTTCGTCGCGAAGTTTAGCAACAACTTTTGCTTCAGTTGCGATGGATGCATGGTCAGTACCCGGTACCCAAACCGCATTTTTACCAAGCATACGTGCACGACGAACCAGAATATCCTGAATAGTATCGTTCAGCATATGACCCATGTGCAATACACCTGTGACGTTTGGTGGAGGGATCACATTGACGTAAGGTTCACGATTATCCGGCTCAGAATGGAAAAATCCATTGTCCATCCAGTATTTATACCATTTCTTCTCAGCACTTCCTGCTTCGTATTTGCTTGGAATGTTCATCGTTTATTAAGTATTATATTCAAATTCACAAAAATAGTTAAAAGTTGGGAAGTTGAAAGGAGAAATTTTGAGTTCTTAGTTTGTGAGATTTAAAACCGCTAGATCCGGATTTTATAAAATGACTCTGTTTTTTTGATTCCTATTTGTTTCTTGTCTAATTTGACAGGCTTTAAAAATCGCGTCTAGATTTTCTTTAATTTGATCGAATTTGTTCTCTTTT
This sequence comes from Bacteroidales bacterium, assembly GCA_963676165.1. GTDB lineage: Bacteria > Bacteroidota > Bacteroidia > Bacteroidales > ML635J-15 > JAQIBY01. Next base: position 600,738 of record OY781043.1, read on the forward strand.
AGTTTTTTATAAAATTGTAAGAATGTATTCTGAATTTCTTCGTAATTATTTTCTACATTCTTTTGAGTTAAAAACTTTTCAAAATAATCAATCTTTCGATTGTATTTAAACAGTGTGGAGAAAAGTGATTTGTCTCCGTTGTTGATTGTGTGATATCCGCTCAAGGATGTGATTAGTAATGATTTGAGGTATTCTGGTAAGTATTCGTTTTTTATTTTTGATTTTAATGTGTTTATTATTTTGTTATTGTAGTCGTCCATGTCAAATGAGACTATGTCATTAAATAACCTAGTGAAGTTATCATCAAAAGTGTTGTCTACTTGTAAATACCTTTCAATATAACTTATGGTCAAATCAATATACTGGTCTGGCGTAATTGAGTTTGTAATTTGTGAAGACGATGCAGATGATCTTAATAAAAGATATTGTGAGAGTTTAATTTCTAATTGAAAGGGATATTTGATAGGTTGTAAGATTTTACAAAGGGAATTTTGGTATTCTTTCTTTGAATTGAATAACTTTAGACTCAGAAGATTATTTGTGTCGGTGAGGTTTGAGCTTATGCTTTCAATAACATTTTCTAGATTTTCTTGGTCATTGTTGTTTTTGTACTCGTGAGCTTTGAAAATAAGTAATGCACGATTTATCTTAATGAAGTCATTTTGACTTTTATAGTTTTGAATTGAGATTAGTATTCCTGGAAGAACATTTGAAATTAGGACGTCATTTGTCCATGACAATACTTTTTTATCGCTAGTATCATCTAAGTTTCTCCATTCGTTAAATTTTTCAAACGAAAAATCTGTTGTAGTAATTTCACCATTAATATATTTGTCGAAACTAAGTTTGTTGAATATTGAAATGAAGGATTTTTCACCATCGTAATAATAATTTCTTTGTAATTTGTAATTAATGACAAAGTCTTTAATAAAGTGAATTATTAAAGATTTCTGATTTTTATCAATGGATTCAAAGTTTTTTAACTGAGCCAGGAATGAATCCTCTCTATGATTATTTGTGTCTTCGGGTTTTCCTAAATCGTTAGTATTTGTCCATTCTAAAAAAGCTGATTTCGTTTTTTTAATTTCATTTACAATACGAGGATATTTGCTTCGTAACGCTTCAATAAATATTAAATCATATAGTATCATCTCATTTTTTAGAATGTTAATTTTTCCAGATGCATGGCTAAATAAACGTTTTGCATCTCTCATAGTGGATATTAACGAGAAAAGTGAACTCTTCTTTTCTTCAATTGGTGAATATTGTGATTCGAATTTGTCGTCCGACTCAAGGTTGAGCGCTTCTTTGAGTTTTGTTTTTAAGTAAGCATTTAATAATTCGGTTTTAAAGTTTCCAATACAGTGTTCGTAATTGATGATTTTCTCAACATATTGGGTTGGTTTTGGAATGTCTAAATTGGATAGAGATTTCTCAATGTATTCTCTGTCATAAGCGAGTATAAAAAATGTATTTGGAAAGTTTGCGTTGTTTCTGACGAGTTTCAGAACTTCGTAAATTTCATCATTGCAAAGGCGATCAATATCATCAATGAAAATGATAATTTTCTTGTTAAGTTGTAATATAGTCTCTTTGAGTTTGCCTAGCTCATCTTCAACAGGGCTATGGCTTTTGGAGGTAAGTCCAGTTAGGGTTTTAAGGATTCCATTTTTATAGGTTTGGCTTATTGCTTTTGAGTATTTTTCAATTTCTGGTGTTATGTTGGAGTGGTATTTTGAAACTTCTGATTTGAATTTGTTTAGAAAGTTTTGTGTAATGCTTGTGTCGCACTCGTTGTTCCAAGGATTAAACTCAATTATGATATAGTCTTTTTCATCTCTAAGTCTTTCCTTCATTAAATTCCAATATGTGGATTTTCCTGAGCCCCATTCTCCATTTAATCCAATAACAAATGCACCTTTCCCAAGTTTTGTGTTTAGAATCTTGGTTACAATTTCTTTAGAGGTGTCCCATTCTTTATTTTCAATGTCTTTTATAGATAAAAGTGGTTCGTCAATTTCAAAGCCTATTTCGTCAGAATCGGAGCTTTGTTGTGAGCTTTCTTTGATTATGTTTGTAATTGGAATAATTATTCCAGTTAGAATGGCTAACCCACAAATTGGAAAGATGATGTCTAGGTAATATAGATCAGCATAGTTTTGAAGATTAAGAAGTCTCCAAGGAGTTTCTGAGTGTTCTCTGATTAGAAAATATCCTGTTAAGATAAATCCATAAATCAAAAGATGTTTCACTGCAACTTTATAATTTCTTCGTAATGCTTTGTGAGTCCAATAAATAATTGTGATTCCTGAGAAAATAAAGAATATTACGTCCAGTGTTTCAGTTGCTTTAATTTTACTTAGGATTGGATTAACAAGTAGTTTGTCAGTTAAATCTTTAAGTGGTTCAAAGAAAATTATGATCCCGGCTGAAATAATAAATGTCCACTTATTCTCTTTGAGAAAATCAATGATTTTATCTGTAAATTTATTCATATGCATATTTATGTATGGCTCGAATGGAGTCAGTGATAATTGATTAACCCAAAATTAGAAAAATTATGTGTGAATGTCTGCGGAAAAGGTGCTAATCTTTCAACAATGGAAGAATAGTTATTAGAATGATTGTTGATATCTATTCACATACTGCCGCTATGCGTGTTTTTTTTTGGGGGGAGTACTTTTCTAAAGTGACGAATACAAATATCGCCATCATCGCCAAAACAAAGCACTTATCATGTAATATTATTAAGTTTTCTATTTTTCTTAAATTCAGGACATGATTATTATGGTGGATTTTGTAAAATTACTATTTGATTTTTACATGTTGTATTCGCAATATTGGCGATAAGCGAATAATTGTAAAATGGGAAATAGCATTTCGAAAATGCGTATCTTTACCACAGTTTTTCACAGGTTTTAAAAGTCTGAATTCCAGATTTGCAACGAAAATCTGTATTCTATTACATGAGACGAATTAATTTTATATGTTATTGAATATCATAGCAATATATTTATGTAAATGAAAAATACTTATTTTGATTTAATTGAGCAGAGTTATTATTTCCCACAAGAAGGTTTCGACTTGAGGGATGGTTTTTTAAGCTTTCATGGTGTGTCATTAAAATACCTAATTGAAAAACACGGAACGCCTTTTCGTTTTATTTATCTTCCAAAGATTGGTGACCAGATAAAGAAATCCAGAAATTTATTCAATCGTGCGTTTAAAAAGCAAGATTATAAAGGGAAATATTATTTCTGCTATTGTACAAAATGTAATCACTTTTATCATGTTATTTCCGAAGCATTGAAACATAAGGTGCATTTGGAAACATCATCTTCTTTTGATATTGATCTAATCCTGAATCTTTATGAGAAGGGGAAGGTCGATAAAAATCGAATCATTATACATAATGGATTTAAGACAGAGGAATATCTGCAAAAAATTATCCGTATGCAAGAAATGGGATTCAAGAATTCCATCATTATTCTTGATTCCACTAGTGAGCTTGACCGCTTAATGAATGTGAAGTCAGAAGCAGTTATTAAGGTTGGAATTCGTATGGCGATCAACGAAAACTCACAAACAGCATATTATACATCTCGACTTGGAATTCCTCACAATCATATTATTCCTTTCTTTAAGGAAAAGATCAAAGACAACCCGCGTGTTGAGCTAAAAATGCTACACTTTTTCGTGGATTCAGGGATAAAGGATAGTCCTTACTATTGGGGTGAATTCCAAAAAGCACTCAAGTTGTATGTGGAGCTTAAAAAAGAAAGTAAAAACCTTTCATCCTTTAATTTAGGTGGAGGCTTTCCAATACGTAATCACTTGGGTTTCGAATACGATTATGAATACATGATCAATGAAATTGTTTCCAACATTAAGCAGGCTTGTCAGAAAGAAAAAGTGCCGGAACCTGATATTTTTACTGAGTTTGGTAAATACACCGTTGGTGAAAGTGGGGCAATCATCTTTGAAGTGCTTGAACAAAAGAAACAGAATGATACAGAGCTTTGGTATATTATCAATAATAGCTTAATGAATACCATTCCCGATGCTTGGTCTATTCAGGAAAAATTCATTTTGTTACCTATCAATAAATGGGATCATGAATATGGTCGTGCTAATATTGGTGGAATTTCTTGTGACCATTCGGATTACTACAATTCAGAAGACTTAAATCAAGAAGTGCTTTTGCCAATTAATAAGCCCGATGATAAAGAGCCACTATACCTTGGATTTTTTCATACTGGGGCATATCAAGATTCTGTGAGTGGCTATGGTGGTATAAAGCATTGTCTTATTCCTTCACCAAAACACGTTATCCTTGATCGTGATGAGAAAGGAAATATCGTGGATTATGTTTATCGGGAGGAACAGTCAGTTGGTGAGATGTTTAACATACTTGGTTACAACGAAAAATGATGCGGAATTTTGGAGGCATAGAAGATATTTATGCAAGGAAGGAAAGGGCAAAAATCTATTTGCAGAATATTCCTTATGACGAAACATCAACGTGGGGGAAAGGTGCTGATAAAGGATTTTCAGCCTTCCTCGATGCTGCTGAAAATATGGAGCTTTACGATATTGAAACTGATACAGAAGTGTATAGACAGGGGATTTGTATTTTGCCGGCAATTACTGAGAAGTCAAGTCCTGAATCTATGTGTAAAGCTGTTTATGAGAACTGTAAACAATTGCTTAATACTGATAAGTATTTGACATTTTTTGGAGGTGAGCACTCTGTTTCCATTGGTTTAATTGATGCATTTCGTGAGAAATTCGATAATTTGTCTGTTTTGCAGTTGGATGCGCATGCAGATTTGCGAAAATCTTACCTCGGTTCTGAGTGCAATCATGCTTGTGCTGTCCATAAAGCTTCAATGACAACAAACCTTGTGCAAGTAGGCATTCGAAGTATGGATAGCTGTGAAAAACAATATCTGGATAAATCAAAATGCTTTTTTGCCGAGGAAATGTATGATACAGATGATTGGATGGACAAGTCGATAGACCTTTTAACTGATAATGTGTATTTGACAATTGATTTAGATGTTTTAGATCCATCTATAATGCCAGAAACCGGAACTCCTGAGCCTGGTGGTTTAGATTGGAATACGACGATACGATATCTTAAAAAAGTGTTTGAGAAAAAGCAAGTTGTCGGGTTTGACATTGTTGAGTTTGCACCCGTCTTGGGGATGAAAGCACCTGCTTTTCTTGTTTCAAAATTGTATTACAAATTACTGTCTTATAAATTCAATAACAATGACTGAGAAATCACATATTAAAAACTTTATGCTTGAGCATTACAAGCATTTTAATTCTGCTGCTATGATTGATGCAGCAAAAGGTTATGAAGAACAATTGATTCAGGGAAATAAAATGATGATTACGCTAGCAGGAGCAATGAGTACTGCCGAGTTAGGTAAATCATTGGCTGAGATGATTCGTCAGGATAAAGTTCATATTATTTCCTGTACGGGAGCAAACCTTGAGGAAGACATTATGAACCTTGTTGCTCATTCGCATTATAAGCGTGTGCCCGAATATCGCGATTTAACTCCAAAACAAGAATGGGATCTGTTGGAAGGTGGATTGAATCGAGTTACGGATACTTGCATTCCTGAAGAAGAGGCTTTTCGTCGCTTGCAAAAACATATTTATGAGATTTGGAAAGATGCAGAAGCAAAGGGAGAACGTTATTTTCCGCATGAGTACATGTATAAGATGTTGCTTTTCGGGGTCCTTGAGCAGTATTATGAAATAGATCCAAAAAATAGTTGGATGTTGGCAGCAGCAGAGAAAAACCTTCCAATCGTTGTTGGTGGGTGGGAAGATTCCACGATGGGAAATATTTTTGCTTCCTATTGCATTAAAGGTGAATTGAAACCATCAACCATGAAATCAGGAATTGAATACATGATGTGGTTAGCTGATTGGTACACTGATAATACCAAAGATAATGGATTGGGTTTCTTTCAGATTGGCGGAGGCATCGCAGGAGATTTTCCAATTTGTGTTGTGCCGATGCTTTATCAAGATTTAGAACGTACCGATACGCCTTTCTGGTCGTATTTCTGCCAGATTTCCGACTCAACAACCAGTTACGGATCATATTCTGGAGCTGTTCCAAACGAAAAAATTACTTGGGGGAAACTAGATATCAATACTCCAAAGTTCATCGTGGAATCTGATGCAACGATTGTTGCTCCTTTGATTTTTGCTTATTTGTTGGATTGGTAGAATGTAAATTTTTAATTTGAAAATAAGCACTTATCTTTGTGAGACCCAAGGAGAGGTGCCGGAGTGGTCGAACGGGGCGGTCTCGAAAACCGTTGTCCGCTAATGCGGACCGGGGGTTCGAATCCCTTCCTCTCCGCAAGAAAAATCCCTGATGTTAGTCAGGGTTTTTTCGTTTGCAGCTACCCCAAGCTTGCTTGAGGGTAGCTGCAAACGAAAAAAGCAGAACGAGCAATGCTCGTTAGGATTTTTCTTGAATGTCACCCCTTTAGGGATCACGCGAGACGTAAGTCGAGCGTAATCCCTACCCCAAGCTTGCTTGAGGGTAGTTGCAAATGAAAAAAGCAAAACGAGCAATGCTCGTTAGGATTTTTCTTGAATGTCACCCCCTTCGGGATCACGCGAGACGTAAGTCGAGTGTAATCCCGATTTGTAATCCAAAGCTTTTTTTATGACCCTCCCGAGGTAAACTCGGAATGCTCCCTGCCTGCCGGTAGGCAGGTGAGCTAATTTTCAGATCTTTTACTCTATTTTTATTTGTCAGGTTGCTTGTTGCTAATCAGGAACTCAATATACTTTCGTGATTTCTTGCGTTTAATTTGTAGTTCTCTTTGTCTTGCTTCGGAAAGTGATTGAAACGCTTCAGAGTAGACAATTACCCAATCCTGAGTGTGTCCGGTAAATCCTTTGTGTTTTTCATTATGTTTTTGGATGCGCTGCTCCAAATTTCCAGTAGCTCCGATGTAGTATTTGTTTCTGGATTTAGAAAAAAGAATGTAAGTGTAAAACATTGTTAGTGGGGTTAAATAAAAAAACCTCAGTTTTCTGAGGTTTTTTAGTGGGCGATATAGGATTCGAACCTATGACCCTCCCGAGTTAACCTCGGGATGCTCCTTGCCTACAGGTGAGTCAATTCTCAGATGTTTGAATCTGTTTTTATTTGCTAGGTTGTTTGTTGCTGATCAGGAACTCAATATACTTTCGTGATTTTTTGCGTTTAATTTGTAGTTCTCTTTGCCTTGCTTCGGAAAGTGATTGAAACGCTTCAGAATAGACAATTTTCCAATCCTGAGTATGTCCGGTAAATCCTTTGTGTTTTTCATTATGTTTTTGAATACGCTGCTCCAAATTTCCAGTAGCTCCGATATAGTATTTGTTTCTGGCTTGAGAAAAAAGGATGTAAGTGTAAAACATAGTTGGTGTGGGTTTAAATAAAAAAAACCTCAGAAATCTGAGGTTTTTTAGTGGGCGATATAGGATTCGAACCTATGACCCTCCCGAGTTTAACTCGGGATGCTCCTTGCCTACAGGTGAGTCAATTCTCAGATGTTTGAATCTGTTTTTATTTGCTAGGTTGTTTGTTGCTGATCAGGAACTCAATATACTTTCGAGATTTCTTGCGTTTGATTTGTAGTTCTCTTTTCCGTGCTTCGGAGAGTGATTGAAACGCTTCAGAATAGACAATTTTCCAATCCTGAGTATGTCCAGTAAATCCTTTGTGTTTTTCATTATGTTTTTGGATACGCTGCTCCAAATTTCCAGTAGCTCCGATATAGTATTTGTTTCTGGCTTGAGAAAAAAGGATGTAAGTGTAAAACATAGTTGGTGTGGGTTTAAATAAAAAAAACCTCAGAAATCTGAGGTTTTTTAGTGGGCGATATAGGATTCGAACCTATGACCCCTTGGGTGTAAACCAAGTGCTCTGAACCAACTGAGCTAATCGCCCTAATATTTTAAGAACTTTTGGCAATGCTTAGTTAGTTTTAAGGGTTTAAACCTATGACCCTCCCGAGTAAACCTCGGGATGCTCTGAACCAACTGAGCTTGTCTGCCGATTGACAGACTAATTACCTAAAATTCTTGAGAACTTTTATTCACATTTTTTGTGAATGCGGATGCAAAGTAAGTTTATTTTTTTTGAACTGCCAAATAGAAACACAAAAAAATTATAAAATTTCCGCAACTGTAAAAGTGCTACCTCCTACAAAAATAAAGTCATTAGGAGAGGAGATAGATTTTGCTTTACTGTAAGCTTCATTCACATCGTGAATTAGCTCTCCATTGAGTTCGAAATTTTGAGCAGTTTTCATCAACGCTTCTGCCGGTAGTGCTCTTGGGATTTTAGCTTCAGTAAAAATATAATGTGCTTCTTTTGGAAACAGTGGAAGTATTTTTTCTAAATTTTTATCGTTAACTACTCCCAAAACAACAATTAGCTTGTCGTATTTGTAACTTTTTATTTGTTTAATGACATGAGTTAAGCCTTCAGTATTATGCGCTACATCGCAAAAACATTTTGGCGAATCTGATAGCTTTTGCCATCGACCAAGTAAACCCGTGTTTTTTGTTGTATGTCTTATTCCTTTCTCAATATTCGCTTCCGTAATGTTCCATTCTGTTTGTTTTGCACTTAGCGCTGTAAGAACAGTTGAGATGTTTTCTGATTGATAAGTTCCTGCTAAATTTGATGTGATTGAAACTGTTTTACCCCTAAAGTTATAATCAAGCTCTAATTGATCTTGATTGAGTGTAAGGCTGTGAAGTTTAAATGTATCTTTTGCAAAAACAATAGGAGTATTTCTTTCCTTTGCTGTTTTTTTGAAAACTTGATTTGCAATTTGATCATGGCTTCCGCTCACAACAGGGACTCCTGTTTTAATTATTCCTGCTTTTTCCCCTGCAATTTGAGAAATGCTGTTCCCCAAAAAACTAGTATGGTCAAGTCCAATATTTGTAATAATGGAAAGCTCTGGTTGGATAATATTGGTCGAATCCAATCTGCCACCCATGCCAGTTTCAATCACAGCAAAATCAACTTGCTTGGCTTTAAAATAGTCAAAGGCGAGAGCGACTGTCATTTCAAAAAAGCTAGCTTCCTGTTCTTGAAAGTAACTCAAGTTGTTCTGCATGTATTCTAATATCCATGCTTGGGAAATCATTTCTCCATTCACTTTAATCCGTTCTCGGAAGTCTTTGAGGTGCGGTGAAGTGTATAGTCCTGTTTTATATCCAACTTCTTGAAGTACTGATGCTAGCATGTGCGAAACAGAGCCTTTACCATTTGTACCTGCTATGTGTATGCATTTATAATGCTTGTGAGGATGATCAAATTTCTCATCTATCGCTAAGCTTCTTGATAAATCAGCTTTATATGCAGCTTTCCCTTCTCTTTGATACATTGGGAGGGAATGGAACATAATGTCTAGGCATTCTTCGTATGTCACTTTGTTAATGTTTTAAGATCCTTTTGTAATAAGACAGATGCTGTTTTTGAATTCACTTTGTGATAATCAAAATAAACAAGCTTGCCGCTGTTTGTATCCATTATTAGCTTGATGCAATACTGGTTCTCACCTGCTTTAATTAAGTGCAAAACTAAGTGCTTTTTTTTGTTTTCACGAATGGCTTGTGTGATTTCTTCGCGATTCGAAAACTTAAAAGGAAATGAATAATGAGACTTAAATGCATTTTTTGAGCGTATTGAACTCTCAAGTTGTTCAGGTATAATTAAGAATTCATAATCAGCAAGAGGTAGTTCCGTATTTTGATGATATTTAATGACTTCTTTCGAGGTAGATGGGTAGTTTTTGTCAAGATAATCTACGTAATATTGCATATACTTTATGCATAATCCAAAAATGTAACTGTATTCAGTTTGCTCTGTTTGTTTTGTACCTAGTGGAATTGCGCATAAATCTGGCATGTTTTCTATTTTACCACTTTTATGACCTAAGGATAAGAACAGATAGGTGTATTCTGTTTTTGTTTTATCTTTCTCAAAATAAACAGAACTTAAGTAAATAAATGATTTTGTCTCGTCTTTTCTTAGTGTTGCGAAATCCGATGCGCTGATGATTTCAATATCCGTAATTTCCCAAATGTCTTTTACGATTTCCGGCATTTCTGTGTTGTAGTCTGAGATTATCTCATCTTCAAGGACAAGGTATGTTATGGATTGCTTGAAAGTTTGAATTGTAGTAGCATCTGGCGTCGGGAAATTTTCCTGTGCAAACCCTTGACTTGCAATTCCCAAAACAAATAAAATTGCGCTAATTCTCAGGGAAATAAATTGGGTGTTTTTCATTGAATTGTCGGATATAGTAAAACATGAGTTTTCGTTGTTTCCGTTTTCTAAGCTCAGTATATTCTTTGTGTAATACACTGTCAGACTGAATGGCGTAAGCAACATTTTCACGGTTAAAGCCATAGATTTTTCCTTCTCTCATGTCTAGTAAGAGTTGGATGTTTTCTATTCTCGTGTAGCTTGATGGGCCTGTGTAGTAGTAATATGGATCATAAAACGGATCATTGATGCTGTTTTGCCGAACTAATACTTGAGCAATAAAATGACTTATTGTTCCGATGTATGGAATCAAATGAAACCCATTCGCATGAAAAATATAAATTTTGCCTTTGTATGCATATCCCCAGATGTTTTGTAAGCCAACGGATTTGCGGTTTCCATATTCGTCAAAATATTCAAATCCACCTTTTTCAATTAGGCTTTCTTTTGGAGTTTGATTTGCTAACGCAATGTTCGTTTTCGAAAAGTCTATGGCTATATTGTTTCTGAAATCGGAAAATGATAAGAATATGCCTTCATTAAAATCAAAAGACAAATCGTATTTTATGCCTTTAATAGTATCAGTATCCTCTTGAGCCTGTAAGAAACCAATGCATAACACAGTTGTGAGTATGAAAAATATCTGTTTCATATTATTCACGAAATTAGCAAAATTGCAGATGTAATGAAAGAAAAAAATATAATCTCTTAGAATCTGTTGGTGTATCTAGTGTGTGGGGGTTTTTAACAGGTGGTTTATAAAAAACTGAAAATCCCTGAAATATTTGGAGTTTCTGTCAGGAAAGCGCATAGATATTTTCTAACTTTGGGCAGTTTTTAATATTTTAAAAATAATACGATGAAACCTATCAAATCTGCACTGATTTCAGTATTTCACAAAGAAGGATTAGCTCCTGTTATCCAGAAACTTAATGAGTTGAATGTTAAATTGTATTCTACCGGAGGAACAAAGCAATACATTGAGGAGTGTGGCGCAGAAGTTACTGCTGTTGAGGACTTAACTACATATCCATCCATTTTAGGAGGACGTGTAAAAACCTTGCATCCTAAGATTTTTGGAGGTATCTTAAAACGTCGCGATTTAGAATCTGATGTGATGGATGCAGAAGAGTATAACATTCCTGATGTTGATTTAGTTATTGTTGATTTGTATCCTTTTGAGAAAACAGTTGCTTCTGGTGCTGCTCATGAAGATATCATTGAGAAAATTGATATAGGAGGTATTTCACTTATTCGAGCTGCCGCGAAGAATTATAACGATGTTTTAATTGTTTCCAATGAATCGCAATACGATAAGTTATTGAATTTGTTGGAAGATAATAAAGGTCAGACAAATCTTGAAATGCGCAAACGTTTTGCAATGGAGGCATTTGCTGTTTCATCTCATTATGACAGCGCAATTTTCAATTATTTTGATGAAGATAATATGTCAGCATTTCGTCGTAGTTTCAACAATGCAAGACCTTTACGCTATGGGGAAAATCCACATCAAAAAGCATTCTTCTTTGGTGACTTCGATGTCGTTTTTGATCAGATTCATGGGAAAGAGATTTCATATAATAACCTGCTTGATATTGATGCCGCTGTTTCTCTAATTCAAGACTTTGATGACACTACAGTTGCAGTTTTAAAACACAATAATGCATGTGGTTTAGCTAGTCGTAAACAGTTGAAACAAGCTTGGATTGACGCATTGGCTGGTGATCCTGTGTCGGCTTTTGGAGGTGTAATTATTTCCAATGTTATGATTGACGCTGAAACTGCAGAAGAAATTCATAAGATATTTTTTGAAGTAATTATTGCTCCTGGATACACAGATGATGCTTTGGAAATTCTGAAACAGAAGAAAAATCGTATTATTCTTGTACATAAAGATAAAAACCTTCCTAAAACTCAGTTCAGAACTGCCTTGAATGGTGTATTGTATCAAGAAAGAGATACAAAAAAAGAACAAGCTGATGAATTAAAATCTGCAACAAAACGCAATGCAAGTGATGCTGAAATTGATGACTTGTTGTTTGCTAATCGTATTGTTAAGCACACAAAATCAAATGCAATTGTATTGGTGAAAGATAAACAACTTTTGGCGAGTGGTGTTGGTCAAACTTCACGTGTCGATGCCTTAAAACAGGCAATTCATAAAGCAAAATCATTCAATTTTGACCTGAATGGAGCAGTTATGGCATCGGATGCATTCTTCCCATTTAAAGATTCTGTTGAGATTGCTTATGAGGCAGGAGTTAAGGCAGTTATCCAGCCTGGAGGCTCAATTCGTGATCAAGAATCTATCGATTTTTGTAACGAAAACGACGTAGCTATGGTTTTTACAGGGATTCGCCATTTTAAACATTAATATTTTTTATTAACTTTAAGGCTAAAATTTAGGCCAATGGGTATATTCTCATTTTTAACACAGGAAATTGCCATTGATTTAGGGACGGCAAATACAATTATCATATACAACGATAAGATATTGGTGGATGAACCTTCTATTGTTGCGTTGGATGAAAAAACAGGTAAAATGATTGCGATTGGGCATAAAGCAAGGCAAATGCACGGGAAAACGCATGCTAATATTCGTACAATTCGTCCTTTACGTGATGGTGTTATCGCCGATTTTCATGCTGCTGAGATAATGATTCGAGGTATGATCAAAATGATCAATAAGAAAAAGCGTTGGATCAATCCATCTCTAAAAATGGTAGTATGTATTCCTTCAGGAAGTACAGAAGTTGAGATTCGTGCGGTACGTGACTCTGCCGAGCATGCCGGAGCAAGAGAAGCATATCTTATTTATGAGCCAATGGCAGCGGCAATTGGTATTGGGGTTGATGTTGAAGCACCTGACGGAACGATGGTTGTTGATATTGGTGGTGGTACAACTGAGATTGCTGTAATTTCACTCGGTGGAATTGTATGTAATAAATCCATCCGTGTTGCTGGTGACGAATTTACCGACGATATCATGGAATACATGCGCCATCAACATAACATTAAAATTGGAGACCGTACTGCTGAAGATATCAAAATCCGAGTGGGTGCTGCAATGACAGAATTGGATGACCCACCAGAAGATTACATCATCCGTGGACCTCACCAAATGACTGCTTTACCAATTGAAATTCCAGTGTCTCACCAAGAAATAGCTCATAGCCTTGATAAGTCAATTTCTAAAATTGAAACTGCAATTATGGCTGTCTTGGAAGAAATTCCACCAGAATTGTATGCGGATATTTACAACAAAGGAATTTATCTTGCAGGTGGAGGAGCTTTGTTACGTGGATTAGATAAACGCATCAAGCAGAAAACAAATATTCCTGTAATTGTAGCTGAAGATCCGTTGCATGCAGTTGCAAGAGGTACTGGCATTGCTCTGAAAAATGTGGATAAATTCCAGTTTTTGCTGAGATAATTCGGGAGTGACTCATGAGAAATCTGCTTAAACTGTTTTTGAAATACTATGCAGTCTTTCTCTTCATCTTATTGGAGTTTGCTGCGCTATTTCTGGTGTTTCAGCAAAATCACTATCATAATGCTGTCTTTATAAACAGTGCCTCTGGGCTAGTTGGGTATGTGAACGAAAAAGTTACCAATGTAACCGACTATTTGAGCTTGAAGGAGGAAAATGAACGACTGCAAAATGAAAATTTGCGCTTGCAACGTATGTTGGAAAATCAATTATCAAAATCGCCTGCGCAAGTTGATGAGTTCATTGATGCAGAAGTGGTGAACAATTCAGTTGTTCGTCAAAAAAACTATATTACAATTGACAAAGGCGAAAATTTTGGAGTGCAGAAGCAGATGGGGGTTATGGGACCTGATGGAGTTGTGGGTATTGTTGAAAACACAAGTGCACATTTTGCAAGTGTAATTCCTCTCATTAATTTGAATTTCAAGCTGAGTGCAGAACTGTCTAAAAATAATTATTACGGCTCTTTGGGGTGGGATGGTAAAGACATTCGTATTGCACAGCTTAATGAAATCCCTAATTATGTGGATGTCCAAAAAGGTGATACTGTTGTGACGAGCGGATTTTCTTCCAGTTTTGATCAAGGTCGAATGATTGGAACTGTATATTCTGCTGAAAAATCTGATGCAAGTGCATTCTGGACAATTCGTGTGAAGTTGGTTACAGATTATCGTAGTGTCAATAAAGTCTATCTGATCAATAAAGCATCACTAAACGAACAAAGCGCATTGGAGGCTGAGCATGATTAAACATTTACCGAAATATAGCCTTATTTTCCTCGTCTGTATTCTATTGCAGGTTGTGCTTTTTAACGAGATGCAAATTTCACGTTATCTAAATCCTTCGTTCTATGTTTTGTTTGTGTTACTTCTTCCTTTTGAAACTCCCAAATGGCTGCAATTAATTTCTGCATTTCTCTTAGGAGTATTAGTTGATGCATTTACAAATACACCAGGGATGAATGCTGCTGCACTCGTGCTTATGAGTTTTTTACGTCCTGGAATTCTTAGCTTGGTAAGCCCTCGTGAAGGATATGAACCTGGTATGTTTCCCCGCATTTCTTACATGGGAATTGGTTGGTTTTTAAAGTACAGCATGCCATTAATTTTAGTTCATCAATTGGCACTTTATTTTATTGAGGCATTGAGCTTTCATTTTATAGGAACAACTTTATTAGTTGCCCTTTCAAATACACTTGCAACAACATTCTTCGTTGTATTAAGTCAGTATATTATGTTTAAACGCTAATGAATAAACCGGAACCAAGAACATATGTTATTGGATCAATCATTGTCGTAATTGCTTTGATCCTTATTTCCCGTTTGTTTTATTTGCAAGTAATTAGTGATGAGTACAAAGTATCTGCTCTCAATAACTCACAGCGACATATTGTTCAATATCCACCTCGAGGAATTATTTACGATAGAGATTCAAACATCATTGTAAGCAATAAAGCGGGCTATGATTTAATGGTTATTCCAAGGCAGGTACAAGAGATTGATAGCATACGACTCGCAAATGCTTTGGGCATAGATTTGGAAACCTTTCATGAACGTTTTCTGAAGGCTTCTACCTACTCTCGTTTTCAGCCATCTGTGTTTTATAAAATGATGTCAGCTGAAGAATATGCACGAATCCAAGAAATACTCTACGATTTTGAAGGGTTTTATGTGCAGCCTAGGGTAATGCGTCAATATGCCGGACAAGTAGGGGCGCATATTGTGGGTGATATAGGAGAAGTCAATCAGCGAATCATTGATAATGATTCCTATTATCATTTAGGAGATTATTGTGGTGCGAATGGAATTGAAAAGTATTATGAAAACTATCTGCGTGGTGAAAAAGGTGTAAAGATTTTTCTCGTTGATGCACATAATCGAATTAAAGAGTCGTATAAAAATGGACGATTCGATACTCTCCCTGTTGCTGGGAAATCATTAGTGTCAAGTATAGATATTGAGTTGCAGGCTTATGGCGAAAAGTTGTTTGAGAATAAAATTGGAGGGTTAGTTGCAATTGAACCGTCAACAGGAGAAGTGCTGGCAATGGTTTCTTCTCCCGGATATGATCCCAACTTATTGGTTGGTCGTAAACGTGGTTACTACTATGATAGTTTGTTGAATGCTGAGAACCGACCGCTTTTTAATCGTGCGATTAATTCGGCATATCCTCCAGGTAGTACCTTTAAAGTTGCGCAAGCTATGGTTGCTCTCGATGAAGGATTTATTAGTGAGCATACTTCCATTCCATGCAACAAATCATGGGTGAATTGTCATAACCATCCACCTGCAACTGATGTGAGTAAAGCAGTGCAGTTCTCTTGTAATCCATACTTTTATCAGGTGTTTAAACGCATGGTGCAACGAGGCTACGAAGAAAGTATTTTTAGAGATTCGCCTTTAGGTTTGGACTTGTGGAAAGAAAAGATAACTCTCTTAGGTTTTGGACAAGCATTGGATGTTGGATTACCAGGTGTTTCTGCCGGACAAATTCCAGGTTCTGATTATTATGATGCTCTATACGGACAGTATCGTTGGGCCTTTAGTACCATTTATTCTTTGAGTATCGGTCAAGGGGAAATTTTAGCAACTCCTCTACAAATTGCAAATTTTTCATGCATCATCGCAAACAGAGGATATTATTATACCCCACATGTTGTGAAATCTGTTGAAGGAATTGGAAAAGAACTGAAATACCGTGAACGGCACATTATGTCATTTAAGGAAGAAATTTATCCTCCTGTTATTGAGGGGATGAAAAATGCCGTAAATGCACCTCATGGTACTGCAGGCCTTGCAAAAGTGAAAGATGTTATTGTCTGTGGGAAAACTGGAACAGCACAAAACCCACAAGGAGAAGACCATTCTATCTTTATGGCTTTTGCTCCCATGGATGATCCTAAAATTGCGATTGCAGTGTATGTTGAAAATGCTGGGTTTGGTGGTACCTGGGCAGCACCAATGGCGGGCTTGATGATTGAAAAGTATTTGACTGATACTATTACAAATACGTGGGGTGAGGAGAGAATATTAAATGCAAATTTAATTCCTGAGGAGGAAGAGAATGAATAAGCGCATCAATATATTGAGACAACTGGATTGGTTTAGTATCATCGTTTTTATGATATTAGCAGCAATGGGTTGGTTTAGTATTTTTTCATCCTCATATGAAGGTTTTGGTGATTCATTTTTTACTCCCGGAAGCCGTCAGATGAAACAATTGATATGGATAGGCATGTCGGTTCTTCTTGTGCTTTTGATATTTCTTATTGATAGTAAGTTCTTTTCTGCCTTTGCCTATGTGCTTTACGGGGTGGCAATGTTTGGGTTGCTGGCTGTATTATTCCTTGGCAAGGAGGTAAATGGAGCTCGATCTTGGTTTGAATTTGGTGCATTTCGTTTCCAGCCTGCTGAGTTTGCAAAGATTTTTACAGCACTAGCCCTTGCACAGTTGCTTACGGGTTTTCAATTTAATATTAAGAAAACAAAGCACTTATTGATGGCATTTGCTATCATGTTTCTTCCTGCGGTCTTTATTATTTTGCAAAATGATACAGGTTCTGCGCTTGTCTTTTTTGCCCTTATCATTGTGCTTTATCGTGAAGGCATGAATGCCACCTATTTAATAATTGCCTTATCTATAGCATTGTTGTTTATTCTTTCTGTTGTTGTTACTGCAGGCTGGGTTTTATTGGGTATTGCAATTGTTCTTATGTTGCTGTATTGGTTAAATGAACATGATAATAAAGGCTTCCTATTTGCATTTTTAATATCTGCATCAATTGGTGTGGGATTATATTTTCTGAATGATGCCAGTGTGATTAGCTTGGATTTCTCATGGATAGTAACAATTGCAGTGTTGTCCACTATTATTGTTTTGTTGCCTAAGATGCTTAGAGCACGCAGGAAAACTGGATTGGTGCTGAGTTTGGTCCTTGTAGGGTCTGTTATCTATATTAATACCTTGGATTTTGTATATTACGATGTGTTGAAACAACATCAGCGTGATCGTATTGAACACACTCTTGGACTTAAAGAAGATCCCTTAGGTATTGGTTACAATGTGAATCAAAGTAAAATAGCAATTGGTTCCGGAGGTTTTAAAGGGAAGGGATTTTTACAAGGGACTCAAACTAAATTTGACTTTGTTCCTGAGCAAAGTACTGACTTTATTTTTTGTACTGTGGGTGAGGAGTTTGGTTTTATAGGGACCTCGGCTGTTGTAATTTTGTTTGCTGTTTTACTTGTGCGTTTGGTGATGTTAGCTGAGCGGCAGCGATCAAGATTCTCACGTGTATATGGGTATGCTGTTGTTGCTGTAATTTTCTTTCACGTCACAATTAATATTGGAATGACAATTGGGTTAATGCCGGTAATTGGTATTCCTTTACCTTTCTTTAGCTATGGAGGCTCGTCCTTTATGGCATTTACTGTTTTCCTTTTTATTTTCCTGAGGCTTGATGCCAATCGCTTGGAAATTTTTAGGTAGTTTTTCTAAACAATTGCTTCCAATTTAGACAGGTAGAATTAAACTTTTGCTTTGATTTTTTTGTTGTAGGGAGTAAAAGGTAAAAACTATGTTAACAGATATTGATATTGCCAGAAAGGCAAAAATTAAACCGATTAAAGAAATTGCGGCAAAACTTGGTATTGATGAAAATCAAATTGAACCATATGGTCATGATAAAGCGAAATTGCCGCTTCACTTAATTAATGAAAAGAAAATTGATGAATCTCGCTTAATCCTTGTAACAGCAATCACTCCAACTCCGGCTGGAGAAGGTAAAACTACCACCTCAATTGGTTTGTCTCAAGCAATGAATTTATTGGGTCACCAGACTACGGTTGTGTTGCGTGAGCCATCTTTAGGTCCTGTATTTGGTATTAAAGGTGGAGCTGCAGGTGGAGGTTATTCTCAGGTCATTCCGATGGAGGATATCAACCTACATTTTACAGGTGATCTTGCTGCAATCGAGAAAGCGCACAACTTGCTTTCTGCAATGATTGATAATGAGTTGCACTATCAGGCACACGACTTGGATATTGACCCTCGTACCGTGACGTGGAAACGTGTAATGGATATGAATGAAAGAGCTTTGCGTCATGTGGTGATTGGTTTAGGTGGTAAAACACAAGGTGTCCCAAGAGAGACAGGGTTTGATATTACTGCCGCTTCAGAAGTTATGGCAATTCTATGTTTGGCTGCTGATGCTGAAGATTTGAAAAAGCGTTTGGGAAATATTTTTATTGGGTTCACTTACGATAAAAAACCTGTTTATGCGAAAGATTTGAATGCTCAAGGAGCAATGGCAGCCTTGTTGAAAGATGCGATTAAACCGAATTTAGTGCAAACCTTAGAGGGAACTCCTGCAATAATTCATGGTGGTCCATTTGCAAATATTGCTCAAGGAACAAACTCTATTCTTGCAACTAAAATGGGGCTTTCTCTTTCAGATTATGTTGTGACAGAGGCTGGTTTTGCTTCTGATCTTGGTGCTGAAAAATTTTATGATATCAAAGCTCAATATGGTAATTTGAATGTCAATGCGACAGTTTTAGTTGCAACTATCCGTGCCTTGAAATATCATGGGGGAGTTGCAGTAAAAGATCTTAATGAACCTAACCCTGAAGCTGTGAAGAAGGGACTGGACAATTTGGATAAACACATTGAAAATGTTCGATTGTTTAACATTAATCCAATTGTTGCGATTAATCAATTTAGTAGCGACACTGAGGAAGAAATTGAGATTGTTAAATCACATTGTGAAAGTGTAAATGTTCAGGTTGCTGTTAACAGTGCGTGGGCAGATGGTGGTGAAGGTGCAAAAGATTTAGCCGAGAAAGTTGTTGCTGCAGCAGATTCATGTACTGTATGTTTTGAACCTTTATATCAGTTTGACTGGGATGTTGAAAAGAAAATTAAAACCATAGCACAAAAGGTTTATGGCGCAAAAGACGTGGAATATTCGCGTAAAGCCCGTAAGAATCTTGAAACTATCCAGAAATTGAATTTGGACAAGGTGCCAATTTGTATTGCAAAAACACAAAAGTCGCTTTCTGATAATCCGCTATTGCGAAACAGACCGAAAGACTTCATTCTTAATATTCGTGAAATAGAAATGGCGGCAGGAGCTGGCTTTATTGTCCCTATTGCAGGTGATATTATGCGAATGCCTGGCTTGCCTCGTATTCCTTCAGCTGAGAATATTGACATCGATAAGGATGGAAATATTTCAGGACTATTTTAGATAGTCTTTATTGGTGTGAATTTTATTTGCGCTAGGGCGTAAACTGGCAGCTTTGTGTTTACTATGATTTATTGCTGTTTTCCAAGCATGGCTTTTTCCTCAAAAGAATTTACAGCAATGGCATAGTAGGTTCAAACTATAAGTTGCAGACCGACCCGTAGGGTAGCGCCATAATAAGTATTGTTTGACTTGTGAGTCCTTTCTTAGATTCTTATCTCAACTTGAAAAATTCCCATTCATTCCCTGAATAATTAAGAAGTTTAATAAAATCTTGAGTTTTGATTTTCAAAATTGCATTATGCATGTTTGGTAAAAAAGTGACGTATTCTGTGTCTTGAAGTGATTTGTCAATAAAAACTTTTGTGTGATTTTCTGTGTCGTTGAGTAAGGAAAAAACAGAGACCGCTCCAGGTTTTGTCTTAATCCATTTGTCCATGCGTTTTTCGGATGCAAAACTGATTTTCCCTTTCTTGAAATGATCCTCAAGAATCTTAACTTGAAACTCCTCGTAATATTTTGAAATAACCAGAAAATGTTGATTCCCCTTATGGTTACGTAAAAACAGATTCTTGCATCGTTCAGCATTAATACGTTTCCAGAACGCTCCATCATCCTCCGTTGAGAAATCACGTGGGGATTCGTAATATTCGTAACTTATCTTGAGTTTGTCTAGTGTCGTGTAAACGATTTCTTGACCAATCATTGTGTTTTATGCTTTGAATAGTAAAGATTCAGTAATTCATGTGCGGCAGCAAAGGATGATTTTTTATCGGATAAAACTTCGTTTTCCATTTGTTTAATTACCTCTTTCATGTTTTGACCAGAATAAAAGTCAGATTTGAGACTTTCATTGATGGTTTCATACATCCAATACCTTGCTTGTTCTTTTCTTCGTAAGTCAAAATAGCCATTCCCTTTGCATTGAGCAACATAGTCCATAACGGTATCCCAGATTTCAGTAAGACCTGTTTTTTCATATGCTGAGCATGTAAGAACTTTTGGAGACCAACCGTTGTCAGCTGGAGGGAAAAGATGCAGTGCAGAGGTGTATTCTGCTTTTGCCAATTTTGCACGTTGCAAATTATCTCCATCAGCTTTATTGATAGCAATGGCATCTGCCATTTCCATAATACCTCGTTTAATGCCTTGTAGCTCATCGCCTGCTCCTGTAAGCATTAGGAGTAAGAAAAAGTCAACCATAGAATGTACAGCAACTTCAGATTGACCAACACCAACTGTTTCAACAAAAATGGTGTCAAAACCTGCAGCTTCGCATAAGATAATGCTTTCACGGGTTTTTCTTGCAACACCACCGAGTGATCCAGCGGAGGGGGAAGGGCGGATGAATGCATTTTCGTCAGAGCTTAACAAGCTCATGCGAGTTTTATCTCCTAAAATACTTCCTTTACTTCTTTCTGAAGACGGGTCAATGGCCAATACTGCAAGTTTTCGTCCTGATTCCACCAAGGAATGTCCCAGACTTTCAATGAATGATGATTTCCCAACTCCAGGAACTCCTGTTATACCAAGTCTTATAGAGTTGCCTGCATGTGGTACGCATAAATTGATGATGTCTTGTGCCAGTGCTTTCTGTTCAGGCAAGCTGCTTTCAACCAAAGTAATTGCCTGACTAAGCAAAATTCGATTGCCTTCTAAGATGCCATCTGCATATGCTTGTGCAGACAGAACTTTGCGTTTGCGTTTAAATTTTAAATGAGGATTGACTTGTGGCGGTTGATCTACACCTTCATTTACTTGTAAAGCTGAATTTTTATGTTTGCTTTCTTCAACTTCTCCTTTGAAATGCGATTTTTTATCTTTCATTCGTATCGATCCTGTTTGTCCAAGTACTGTTGGATATAATCTTTTACTCCATCTTCAAGTGTGGTGAATGCTTTGCTGTAACCAGCTTTTCTAAGCTTGTTCATATCAGCTTCAGTAAAATACTGGTATTTGTCTCTAAGTTCAACTGGTGTGTCAATAAAACGAATGTCTTCCGGCAAATTTAATGCTGCAAAACTCGCTTGTGCCAAATCGTAAAACGTACGACTTTTGCCTGTTCCTAAGTTGTAAATTGCAGACTGCTTTCTGTTTTCCATAAAGTGCAGCATCACATCACACACATCTTTGACATAAATGAAATCTCTTCGTTGCTCTCCGTCTTTGAAATCATCACGATGTGAACGGAAAAGATTCATGTATCCGTGTTCTTTAATTTGTTTGTGTGCATGCATAATGACTGATGCCATTCTGCCTTTATGGTATTCGTTTGGACCGTACACATTGAAAAATTTGAATCCAGCCCAGAAACTCGGAGTATTTTCTTTTTCTACTTGATCCAAAACCCAAATGTCAAAATTATTCTTTGACTCTCCGTATGGATTTAAAGGTTTTAATTTTGGAATAATTTCATGATCGTCTTTATAACCTAATGTTCCGTCGCCATAAGTAGCAGCAGACGATGCGTAAATTAAAGGAATCCCAAATTCTGAGCAGGTGTTCCAGATCGATTTGCTGTAATTCAGATTTAGTTCGTCAAAAACTGCAGGATTGTATTCCATCGTATCGGTACGTGCTCCAATGTGAATGACAAATTGCACCCATGATTGATTTTTTATTAGCCACTCTGGAAAGACAGATCTATCAACCTTGTCAGTGAAAATTTTCGATGTGAAATTTGGATACTTCTCTTGTTTAGAAAAGTCATCAACAAGCACAATGTCTCTGTAGCTTTCTTTGTTAAGACGAGAAAGCATACACGATCCTATAAATCCAGCAGCACCAGTGAGTACAATCATAATTTGAGTATTTCTATGACAAAGATACAAAATTTGAGTGCAATCTTGGGTTATATTGTATGTTCTTAAATCGTTTTTCAAATTGATTTGAGGTAATTCTTTGTATTATGTTGTATTCGTCGGAATAAGTTCTTTGATGAATGTTGACTTGACACGTGTTTCAATGAGTTGCTAATTTATGCGATTTATTTAGATGGAGATGCAGGATAATTGAAGATTAAATTGTGTTCTGTTTTGGAATATATGGACTGTGGATTTGTAAATGCTATGAAAATATCTAATTTTACAGATTAAAAGCTTAATAGTCGTTATTAAAATAGTAATAGTTGAGAAATTTAAATATTTTATCGTTTAGGAAATGCTTGTATCCTTTATTCGTTATTTCCATTACATTCTTTTTTGTTTCTGAAGTATCATATGCACAGAGTTCAAAGCGTCACTCACAGTTAATTAAGGAGATGATAAAACTTGCGGAAAATTCTCATGTACAACCTGTTGAAAACGATAGTATTCTGGCAAGTCGAATAGCTGAGAATTTAGTGGATCAATTGGATCCTTCTGGAGTACTTCTGTCAATTGAAGATATACAAGAAATAGACTCGCTTCAAGATACTATAATGCTTGCATTGAAAGGGGATTCAGATGCTCTTTATTCTTCTTTGAAAAAGATTTATTTAAATGCCATTCGTAAATCAGATTCTTGCTTAACTAAATTGTCGGAAACACGACTTAGTTTGGTTAAAGGAGACAGTTTGCGTATTTCTGAAGGTAGTTGGGAGTTTAGTGAGTCAAACCGTATGGATGTATGGACTGATAAAATGAGGTTTTATGCCTTGAATCAGTGGTATAATTTGCGTCAAAAGGGGAACGTAGTTACACCTGACGAGTTAAAACTAATGGCAGTTGATAGACTCAAATGTCTATTTGCATCTCGTGAGTTTGAGCAAGGAGAAATGTATCAGTTTTTGCAGAATGCTTTTCTGAAATCGTTAGCTGGTGCTTATGATCCACATACCGTATTTATGAGCAAGGATGAAGTTGCTTTGCTTTCACGCATGTTGTCCTCTACGGATAAAACTTTTGGAATTGTACTTGATCAAAACTACAGAGGAGATATTATTGTCGGGGATATCATACCAGGAAGTTCTGCTTGGAATTCAAATCAACTGAATGTTGAAGATAAAATCCTTTCAGTTCACCAAGAGGATAGTACCTTTCTTTTTTCTTGTGTTAGCATGAGGGATGCATATTTTTATATCAATAGTCCAGATTTGGATGAACTTGATTTTTTAATTGAAAAGCAAGATGGTAAAGAAGTTCTCGTTCATTTAGCAAAAACTAAGATGGCAGTTGAAAGTAATCGTATCAATAGCTTTATTTTAGAGGGAGATACAAAGTTGGGATATATCTATTTGCCATCATTTTATTCCAACGATGATGTGTATGAGTATTTGCCAAATGGGTGTGCAAATGATATGGCCAAAGAAATCATTCGATTGAAGAGAGAAGGAATCGATGCGTTGATTGTTGATTTGAGGAACAATGCTGGAGGGTCAATGCTTGAGGCAGTTAGAGCGGCTGGGATGTTTATTGATTATGGAGCTCTAAGTATTGGAAAGGATAGAAGTGGAGATGCTGAATTGTTGAAGGATTTTTCTCGAGGTACAATTTTTAATGGACCCTTAGTTGTAATGATGAATAGTGGTAGTGCATCAGCATCAGAATTGTTTGCTGCTGCATTGCAAGATTATAATCGGGCAGTAATCACTGGCTCCTCTAGTTTTGGTAAGTCAACTTCACAAGTTGTAATCCCGATTGGTGATATTTATTCACAAAAAGTTGATAGCATTGTTTCTTCTGGTTACATAAAACTAACGACAGGACGCTTTTATCGGGTAACGGGAGATTCGCATCAAAAAGTTGGTGTAAGGCCTGATGTTCCTATTTTTCTTGCAGAGACAGGGACAGGTTATATGGAGAAGAGCTTACCTTTTGCTCTAAACCCTGAGGCAATCGAGAAAGAATCTTATTACAGACCATTGGAGAAATTGCCAATAGATAGTCTTGCGATATTGAGTGAAAAGCGACTTGAAAATCATTCGAGCTTAAAATCTGATAATCCTGAAATTGATACAATTTTGGAATTGTCTATACCACTTGACACTGCTGGATATGTTGCATATAGAAATGGCTTTGCCGAGGAGGATACAGTGGTGGCACAGGAACAAAGCATTACAATAAAAGTTCCTGAATATATTCGCGGAATGAGTTCCGCCAATGGTGATGGTGAAATGTATCAAAGTATTATAGAAGCAATGAAGCTTGATCCGATTCTTATGGAGAATGTTAATGTGATAAACGATTTAATAAATATTTTAAACAATTAATTATGAAAAAGCTCTTATTATTTATTGGTGTTTTTGTGATGATGAGTACATCTCAAAATTATCTTATGGCTCAGGATTGTAGTAGTTCTGTTACTTATATGGATGAATTACTAGACAGTGTTGATGAACTTAAAAACGAAACTTGGGCATATTTAAAATCTGTTACAAGGGGACAGAATGCTCGCAGAGTTGAGAAAAAAAGAAAAAAACTTATTTCTGAAATAAAATCAGTTAGAAAAACAGTAAGTAAGTTTGACGCTTATGAGAATGATGGTAGTCTAAAAAATGCACTTTTTGAATATCTTGACATGAGTTATTCTGTGCTTAAAGAGGATTACGATAAAATTCTTGATATGGAAGAGATTGCTGAGCAGTCTTATGATTTAATGGAAGCTTACATGACAGCTCAGGAATTAGCAAGTAAAAAGATGGAGGAGGCTTCCGATAAACTTACCGAGGCTCAAAAGATTTTTGCGGCAAATAATAATATAAATTTGATTGAAGGAGAACTCGATAAAAAAAGTGAAAAGATTAAAAAGGCTGGAGAAGCTGTGTCTTATTATAATGATTTCTTTTTGCTGAATTTTAAATGTCAGATACAGGAGACTTACGTGCTCGAAGCTATGGAAAGAGGTGATGTAAGTAGTGTAGAGCAGAGTAAATCAGCGTTGTTGTCTTATGTGAATGAAAATCGGGCAATTCTTGATACATTCCCCACATTGGAAGATGACAGACAATTGATTGATGCTTGTCTTGTATTGATGGATTTTTATGAAAGAGAAGCCAATGAATATTTCTCTAAAGTGACGGATTATTTTATCGAGAAAGAAAATTTTAAAAGAGTTCAGAATCAGTTTAATTCAATAAGTGAATATGATCGGACACAAGAGGATGTTGATCGCTTTAATGAGGCTGTCAATAAGATTAATCAAGCAGTTAATAAGTATAATTCAATTATGGAAGCCTCAAATAAAGAAAGAGCTCAACAGTTGAAACAGTGGAATAAAGAAATTGATGATTTTTTAAGTAATCATAGCCGTTAGGCTTATTGTCGTTTTAAATGTCTCAAAATGCCGGTTTTGCCGGCATTTTTTTTGTTGGAAATTTCAGGGATAATGTTGGTTTTATAATAAGCTCGAAGATCCGCATGCTTTTTATACTTACTATTTTACAGATTTTGGCAATCTTGGCCCCATCAAAGCTCCTGAAAACAATAGACCACCAATGATACCCATAAAAATGAATAATACCTGTTCTCCCATGTTGTTATAGTTAGATCCCGCATCCATAATAACACTACTTAATCCGATGAAAGCTTTGCTCCCAGGTACCAACATGACAATCCCCGGAACAAGAAAAACAAGTTTTGGAGATCTGGTTATTCTGGAGAATAAATTACTCACGATAACCGCGACAATCGTTCCCATGAAAATGCTCATCATAAGTCCGAAATCGCCTAAAAGCAGAGTTGTGAAGTAACTTGCAATCCCTGCTGCCGCTCCAAAAATCAAATCTTTTGGTCTTACCTTGAAAACAAACAACAAACCAGATGCTAATATTGCAATTGCTAAAAAGTCAATCCAGAAAGGGAAAAATGATTCAACATGATTTTGTTGCAAATCAACAAATAAACCCAATAGATGTAGTCCTAAAACGACACCAAAAAACTGCTTGAATAAGGAAACCAAAGCATCAAAGAGTTTGGCTGTTCCGGACACAAGCGATCGACTTGTAATTTCTTCTAAGGCTGTTGTAATGGACAAACCAGGAATAAAAACAATAATAGAGGCCAGAATTGTCATGGAAATGTTAATTTCTGGAAATGCCAATGACATGAATCCCGTTATGAGTGTTGCAACAAGAGCAACAAGTGCTTCTAGTACACTGCGTATGTAAGAAAACTTTCCTGCAAGTCGGGTTAAACCATAAACTGCAGCACCACTAATTCCAGCAGTTAAAACAGACATCCAGTTTGTGTCAAGAACAATACTGAAGGCACTTCCAGCTGTTACAAAAGCCAATAATTCAACAAGCCATCCATAGCCTAAGCGTTCAGTTTTTATCTTTTCAATTTCAATTTTTGCTTTTGCAAAATCAATTTTATTATCAAGCACATTGTTGGTTATCTCCACCACACGTGAAAGTGCCCCCAAATTTAATTCTCCGGGAGGAACACATTCCACATAATTGTATGTATGCTCGTCTTCTTCATAGAACACATAATTTATCCAAGTTGGAGTGTCCATAAAGCTACCTTTAATTCCCTTTTTTGCCGAAATTTCTGTTAAATAGATTTGTGACTTATAGGATGGAACTCCATAAGTGTGCAGCGCTTTTCCGAGCTGTACTATAAACTGATACTGATCCGGTATGTCCATTTTCTTTTTATTCATGTGCTCGATTTGTCTTAATCAATAAAATCTGTGCAAAGAAAAGTTAAAATTAATACATGATAAACCCATAATTGGATGACATGTTTGATTTATGAGAAATTTTGTGATGCTCTTACATTTTATTTCAATCCTTTGTATCTTGCACATTCTAAAATTTGAATAATTATGATTTCATTTAATGATAGTAAATTAAATAGTGTGTCTGTTCATCATGTTGGGAATCAAATGAATGATGGAGATCTTCATTTGTCTAAAGAGCCTGTTCCTTTTGATGATGAGCTTTATGATTTGTTTCTTTTGTACTTCTTAAAAAACTTTAAGGTGACAGAACTATTTCATTTTTATCATGATGAGGACATTGAAAAAAATACCGCATTTGCTGCTGCTCAGGAAATCTTTGATAATCCGGATAATTTGCATCATGCCTCTGAAAGTTTAGCTCGTAGATTGTATAACAAAACCGAGTTGGAAAGCATTCGTGATGGTGAATTGCATGTGGCTTATTTTACTGATTGTATTGCTTTAGGGAAATACACCGATGCTGTTGGAATTTTTAAATCAGAAATAAAAGAGCAATTTTTAAAAGTGAATTCTTTGGTTGACAAAGTAGATATTACTCACGATTTTGGAATTGGTACAAGTAAAATTGATAAAGGGTGCCTTATTTTTAATCAAGAAAAAGAAAAAGGTTTTCTTGTTGCTGTGATTGATAAAGTGAGTCGCGGAGCTGAAGCACATTTCTGGGTGGATGATTTTTTGCAAATTATTCAACGAAAAGATGAGTATTACAATACGCAAAACGTGATGGAAGTGTGCAAGACTTTTGTGTCAAAGGAGTTGCCTAAGCAGTTTGAGGTGTCCAAAGCTGATCAGGCTGATATGCTGAATAAAAGTGTCAATTATTTCAAAGAAAATGAGCAATTTGATGTGGATACTTTTGGGAATGAAGTGATGGAACAGCCTGAGGTTGTGGAAAGTTTTAAATCGTATAAGCAAAGCTACCAACAGGATCATGATTTGGAAATTCAAGATTCGTTTGATATTTCTCAGGATGCTGTGAAGAAAAAATCACGTTCCTTAAAATCTGTCATAAAATTGGATCGTAATTTTCATATCTATGTTCATGGAAACCGGAAGTTGATTGAACAGGGAGAAGATGATAACGGACGTAAATTTTACAAAATTTATTATGAGCAGGAAAACTAATTTGTAAAACCAATTGAAAAGGTCTCTTTGAGCGACTCCTTAATTGGACTTATAAAAAAATCAAATTCCTGAACAAGGTTGATATCGACAAGGTCAACGTTCCCCGGCAGGAAGTAATTCTTCGCTGATGATCCCCAGAGTTCTTCATATTCAACGAGTACGGTCTTAACAGAGTATGATGACTGTAGTTAAAGAGCACTTTTTGAACAATCTATTCAGATTTTTCCTACCTTTGATCTGACTATTAGGGGCGCTGAAAATATTTGGCTGAGAAGACCCTTGAACCTGAACTGTATAATGGCAGCGGAGGAAAATGGTTTTATTAACTTGTGTAATTATTAATGGAACCGTTTTGTAAAGAACAAAAACGGTTTTTTATTTGGAGGTAAACATGGAAAAAAAAAGAAGTTTTGATGAATTTGCAGAGGCGTATGACGCATGGTTTTTTGATAACATGAACCTATTAAATTCAGAAGTAAACCTGGTTGCTCATTTCCTGAAAGACGCTGGAGATACCTTTTCTGTAGGGTGTGGAAGTGGTCTTTTTGAATCAATCCTCAAGAAAGATTTCGGCATTACAATTCAATATGGTCTGGAACCATCAGACGGAATGGCTGAAATTGCTCGTAAGCGTGGAATGACGGTAGATGTTACAACTGCAGAGGATGCTGATCTGAGAGTAGAAAAATATGACACCATTTTATTCAATGGGACCCCTAGTTACATCAACGATTTACAGTCAGTATTTCACAAAGCCTATTCAGCTTTACGTAAAGGTGGGAAAATCGTAGTGATTGATGTTCCAAAAGAAGGATCATATGCCACCATGTACAATTTGGCAAAAACTCTGGAAACATGGGATAATCCATTATTAGAAGGTGTTCATCCAAAAGATCCATACCCAATTGAGTTTGTAAAAGTTGCTAATTGGCGTACAACTGCAGAAAAAATTGAAATGCTCAAAGCAGCAGGATTCAAAGACTTTGACTATGCACAAACACTAACCAAACACCCATTGTACTCAAATGATGTGGAAGAACAACCAATCTCTGGGTATGACAGCGGTGACTACGTTGCCATTTGTGCTATTAAAAAATAGAAATCATGATAGGAATCACTGAAATCAATCACAGTTTGGAGAAGGTTCGTGCAGGTTCTCCTTTAGTACACAACATCACAAACTATGTTGTCATGAACAATACTGCCAATGCTTTATTGTCCATGGGAGCATCACCGGTAATGGCACATGCCATCAATGAAGTTGAAGATATGGCAGGCATTGCATCTTCATTGGTGATTAACATGGGAACACTTAGTGACGAATGGGTTGAGGCGATGATCATTGCTGGTAAGAAAGCTCATCAACGTAGAATCTCAATTGTGTTTGACCCGGTTGGAGTTGGCGCAACTCCATACCGTACAGACAGCGCAAAACGCATCATTGATGAATGTCATCCGACAATTATACGAGGTAATGCATCGGAAGTTATGGCTTTGTGTGAAGCAGATGTTCAAACAAAAGGTGTTGACAGTACCCATTCCACTGATATTGCATTGTACTATGCAAAATTGTTGGCGAATAAGACTCATTCTGTCGTTGTTATCAGTGGACAAACGGACTATATAACCGATGGAAAACAAGTAGTTGCCATTAAAAATGGTCACGAAGTCATGACGCGCGTTACCGGAATGGGTTGTACTGCGACTGCCATTTGTGGAGCATTTAGTGGTGTTGAGTCTAATCCTTTGACTGCTGCTGCTTCAGCAATGGCTGTGATGGGAATCTGCGGAGAAATTTCTGTTGAAAAAGCGCAAGGACCAGGCAGCTTGCAAATGCATTTCATTGATGCTTTGTATAACCTTGGAGAATCAGACATTTCAGAACGATTGAAAATTACACATGAATAAAGAAGATCTGCAATTATATCTGGTAACTGACAAACAGTTATCCAAAGGACGTTCTCATGTTTACATTGTTGAAGAAGCAATCAAAGGAGGTGTAAGCATGGTTCAGCTCAGGGAAAAAGAAATATCATCCCTTGAATTTTACAAGCTGGCAAAAGACCTTAAGGAAGTTTTGAGTCCGTACAACATTCCATTGATTATCAACGACAGGTTAGATATAGCTTTAGCTGTTGATGCTGAAGGATTACACATCGGTCAAAGTGACATTCCATATGAAGTTGCCAGAAAAATTCTTGGAAAAAACAAAATCATCGGTCTATCTGTTGAAACCATTGAACAAGCCCGTGAGGCAAATAACCTGGATGTGGATTATATCGGAATCTCACCGGTATTCTCGACTGCGACCAAACTGGACATCAAACGTCCATTCAAGCTTGAAGGGGTTCGCGAAATTGCATCCTTTACCAAACACCCAACAGTAGCTATCGGAGGCATTAAAACAAGCAATGCTGCAGATGTTATCGCTGCAGGTGCCGATGGAGTTGCTATTGTTTCAGCCATTGTAAGTGCAGATAATGTTTGTGCAGCAGCGGCTGAGTTTAAAGAAATCATACAATGAAAACATACCATAAAGTTTTAAGTATTGCCGGGAGTGACTCCGGAGGAGGAGCCGGCATACAAGCTGACATCAAAGCTATTTCAGCAAACGCTTGTTTTGCTGCAACTGCTATCACCGCTATTACTGCACAAAATACAGTTGGGGTTACAGACATTCATCCTGTCCCGATTGAAACTCTGAAAAATCAGATACGGGCTGTGCTTGAAGATATCGGTGCTGATGCCATAAAAATTGGAATGTTGCATAATTCCGAGACCATCAATGCTGTCAAAGAAATGCTGGAAAAACATTCAGCAAAAAACATTGTACTGGATCCGGTAATGGTTGCAACATCAGGGAATGTCCTTCTTCAGAAAGAAGCCATTGATTTTTTGAAAAATGATTTATTACCAATTGCCCGGGTAATTACGCCAAACATACCGGAAGCTGAAATTTTTCTGGATAAGAAAATAGAAACCCAAGCAGATCTTCCTGTTTTTGCAAAAGAGCTTTCTGAAAATTTTGGGGTTTCCGTTTTACTAAAAGCAGGTCACCTGACAGATGATGAATTGATTGATATTTTCCATAATGCTGAAACCGGAGAAACGATAGAGTTAAAATCCAAACGCATGTACTCAAAGAATACCCATGGAACAGGTTGTACTTTGTCATCAGCTTTTGCTGCATTCCTTGCAAGAGGTTTTGAATTGAACGAAGCTGCTAAAAATGCCAAAGATTACATCAACTCTGCTATTGTAGCCGGTGCTGACTATCAGATTGGGAAAGGACATGGTCCGGTTCATCATTTCAACAAATTCTGGGAATAATGAAAGCAGCAGGAAAACATACTCAAAACATGTGGAATGCAATCATTCCTATCTATGAAGAAACGATAACACATTCCTTTGTTTTACTTTTGGCCAATGGAAGTTTAAAAGAAAAGAACTTTGCACATTATTTGGCTCAGGATATTCTTTATCTGAAAGATGATAATCTGGCTTTGGATCTGGCTGCAGAAAAAGCACCCAATGAGTCAGAAAAGCAATTCTTTCACAAACTTGCCAAGGATGGACTTGATATTGAACGAGCTCTTCATGATGAATTCCTGAAACACTTTAATGTTCCGGCAGCGGGGAAAAAATCACCTGTCATTGAGAAATATACGTCTTTTCTTGTTAGGCACAGCAAAGAGTCTGATTATGCAGTAGCTATCTCTGCTTTGCTTCCATGTTTCTGGGTTTACACCTGTATTGGAAACCATATTCTTTCCATTGCAAAAGAGAACAACCCATATCAGATGTGGATAGATACATATCACAGTGAAGAGTACGAACAGTACACACAACGATTCATTGATATTGTTGAGTGTCTTGCTTTAGAATCTGATGAAAGTCTACTGCAGGAAATGCTGGATGCATTCATCCAATCAACTCAATACGAATTGGATTTCTTTCAAGAATCTATGAAATCTTAATTCCATAGTCAGAAAGTAAACCTAATACACCCGGATAGGAAAAATGAGCGCCTCGGATTTTGTTTCTTTCCGGATGAATGTGGTAGTTAATAGCAGTTCTGAAATCTGCTTTTCTTAAGTCAGTTTGCTGAAAAACACTTCGACTCATGTCACAAGCCTCAAAAAGTGTTTCCGAACAATTTGCCATAGAGAAATCACATTCATGAACTTTGCAAGTTTGCATTTGCATCTTTTTGCAATTCTTTTCGTGAAATACACAAAATTCTAAAATGCAGTCAGTAAAGTTGACTTCAAACAGAAAGTCTGATGCATCACTGAAATCCAGACCAATTAGTTTGCACTGGATAAATTGAAGGTTCTTTAAACCAGAAGATTGAAGTTTTGTGTTGGAGAAATTGCAATTCCTGAATTCACAATCAATGAACTCGCATTCTAATAGAAATGCTGTTGAGAAATCACAATTGATAAATTGACAGGCTTCAAACGTTTCCTCATGCCATGATTCTCCTGTAAATGATTGGTCTTTAATTTGTTCTTCTGTTCTGTATGCCATATATTTTTTACAATTAATATATTTAGTAGAGATGTGATTAATCGCACCCCTACTAAATAGGAAAAATTTAAAATTCAATTTCCAACTGGCTGTCTGTTAACCGAAAACTCATTCGGTGATACGGTGTGGCTCCAAACTTTTCGATTGCAGCCCTGTGAGCTTTTGTCGGATATCCTTTGTTCTTTTTCCATGCATAATCTGGAAATTCTGCATCAATTTTCATCATATACTCATCTCTGTGCGTTTTTGCTAAAATACTAGCAGCAGCAATATTGGTAAAACGCGCGTCACCTTTAATCATGCACTCATAAGGTAAATCTTGATATGGTTTAAATCGATTTCCATCCACTAAAATGGCTTCGGGACGAATTTTTAGTTTGTCCAAAGCTTTGTGCATTGCTAGAATGGAGGCGTTGAGTATGTTGATTTCATCTATCTCATCCGGCCATACAAAAGCAACGCCCCAGGCAATAGCTTTTTTCTCAATTTCCGGACGAAGGATATCCCGTTTTTTTTCTGAAATCTGCTTGGAATCATTCAGTAAAGGATGAAAATAATCATCTGGCAGAATTACGGCAGCAGCTACAACTGGTCCGGCTAAACAACCACGTCCAGCTTCATCGCATCCAGCATGAACTTTCCCTTTGAATATTTTTTCATTACTTAATGGCATTCAGTGTTTTTTCAATAGAGTTCCAAAATTTTTCTGCGGTTTTATCCCAAGAAAACTTTTCACGCTGAGTTTTCCCTTTCTCAATTAAATCCTGACGAAGATTTTCATTCTTAGATAGTTCGAGTAATGCATTTGCAATCTCTTCATCTTTATCGGGATTTACGAGCAGAGCAGCGTCTCCTGCTACTTCTGGAAGAGATGTTTTATTTCCACAGATAACAGCAGTTTCAGCATAAAAGGCTTCTACTATAGGAATTCCGAATCCTTCAAAAAAGGAAACAAAACAAAGTGCATGAGCTGAGGCAATGAGTCCACTTAATGTATTTGCTTCTAAGCGTCCGGTAAATATTATATCATCTGGGAATTTCATGTTATTAAGTGCATTTTTTATTCCTTCTGTTTTGTGCATAGGATCGCCAACAATCAACAGCTTAAAGTTTTTGTTGTCGTTTTGTTTAAACTTGTCAAATGCGCGAATAAGTCCATCAACATTTTTTCTTGGGTTTAGCGCTCCCACAAAAATATAATAAGGGCTACCTTGCGTGAAGGTTTGTCTTACGGATGACTTTTTGCCATCGCTGGCTGGTAAATACAAGGCATTTGACCCATTGTAATATACATCAATTTTGTCTTTGTTTATGTGGTAAGTTTCTGAAATGTCTTGTCGTGAAAATTCGGAAACGGTGCCTATTCTTTTGGCTTTTTTTGCCCATTTTGGTATGTAATATTGATAATACTTACGCACCAAGTTTGGAAGGTGTTCTGGGAAGTGCTCAAAGTTGATGTCGTGTATTACTGCTAATGTTGGGACATTTGAGCGCAAACTCATAAAACCATCTGTGGAAACAAAAATATCTGCCTTTATTTTTTTTAAAAGCTGAGGGATTTTCCATTCTAGCCAAAAATACCAAAGAAACGGATGTCTGGTTGGAGGGCTGAGTACAATCGGAGTGACATTGTTAGCAAACAGAAATTCATCGCTGTATTTTCTGTCAAAAATAAAATAGAATTCATGTTCAGGGTGGTTTTGTACAATGCGCTTTAAGCTTTCATAACTAAACCATCCAATGCCTTCAAGCTTGTTTTTTAATAATAATCTGGTATTTACAGCAATGCGCATAATTTAAATCAGTCCTACATGCTGAAGTTTCAGCAAATCTTTTTTTGTGTCGATAGATACAGTCTCATGTTCTGTAAATTCAACTTTAATTTTGTATCCGTTTTCTATCCATCTTAATTGCTCAAGCGATTCAGCAATTTCGAGAGGTGTTAGTTTGAGTAATGCTATTTCTTTCAGTATGTCGTATCGATATGCATATAATCCAATGTGTTTGTAGTATAGGTGGTTATGTATCCATTTATTTTCTTTTTTCCCTCTGAAATATGGAATTGGAGATCGTGAAAAGTAAATAGCTTCAGATTTTTGATTTAGAACAATCTTTGGCTTATTAATATTGAAAATATCATCCATATTATTGATGGGTTTTGCCAAAGTTGCAATTTGTGTTCGTTTAAGTTTAAAAGGTCGTTTGATCTGTTCAAATTGCTCTGGTTGGACAAAAGGTTCGTCTCCCTGGACATTGACAACAACATCAAATTTTATGTTTGTTTTGTCTTGAATCATATCGACAGCTTCAGCGCAACGATCTGTTCCGCTTTTGTGTTTCTTTGAAGTCATGACAAATTTTCCTCCAAAACTTTCAACATTTTCTGCAATTCGTTTATCATCTGTCGCGACATAAACGTGCTCAAAAGATTTTGAAGCCTGTTCGAAAACCCGTTGTATCATCGTCTTTCCTTCAATGACTGCCAGTGGTTTACCTGGAAATCTTGTCGAAGCATATCGGGCTGGTATAATAGCGATAAAACTCATATACTGATTTTGGCACTAAATTAATCAAAATTCCTTATTTTCATGGCATGAAATCTGAGCGGGTCGTCTTCTCATGATTATTTCTGAAATGACTTAATTAATTGATTGAAATTATGGAAATTAAGACAATTGCATTGGCTGCGGATCATGCAGGCTACAAAATGAAAGAAGCGGTTAAAAGTTGGTTGAAATCTGAAGGTTACGAAGTGAAAGACTTTGGTACGAATTCTGAAGAAAGCACAGACTATCCGGATTATGCTCATCCAATGGCGGAATTTGTGGAGTCAGGTAAGGCTCAGCTTGGATATACTTTCTGTGGTAGCGGAAACGGTATTAGCATGGTGGCAAATAAGCATCAGGGAATTCGTTCGGCTTTGTGTTGGGAGGAAGAACTTGCTGCATTAGCCCGCCAGCATAACGATGCAAATGTATGTTCTATTCCTGCACGCTTTGTCTCTGAAGAGAAGGGACTAAGTATTGCAAAAACATTTTTAGAAAGCGATTTTGAGGGAGGTCGACACCAACGTCGTGTTGACAAGATTGCTGTGAAATAAAAAGAGTAAAGCGAAATAATTATTGGAATTGTTTCGCTTTTTTACTTTTGCTTCGTGCAATTTTATCTTGAGAAACGGCACAAGGGATTTTCCGCTTCTTCATTTTTTTGTTATGCCCAATTCGGTGCTCTGGAAATGTTTCCCGAGATGTTAATCTGCTGCTTAGATCGAATTCACGTTAATTAGCACGGCAATAATTAGTTTCCACATGCTGTAAATTTATAAAAAAATTCGCTTCCAAATTATTTCGAGAAGCGGATTACTCAATCGGCATGATTAAATCACATTAATTGACAATCACCTTTTTCGATAGAAAGTCCTTTCCTTGTTTTACGGATAATATGTAGGTTCCTTTCCAAAATTTCGCGAGGTCAATATCCTCCTTTACTTGTCCTGTTTTCCCTTCGATAGTTTTTTCATAAACTTGTCGTCCGCTGCTATCAAAAATTGACAACTGAATTGTTTCCTCTTTTTGAGAACTAAAGTTTAAAGTGAAAATTCCATTGTTTGGATTGGGATAGAAATCTATGTTCTCATTCAGTAAGCTGTTTTCTACTAATTCGTTTGGGATGTCAAAATCTGTAATGTCCTCAATGCGCACATCAATCAATAGAATTCCTTCTTTTCCATCTTTTGCTTCTGAATAAAAGACTTGAATTTCACCGCTTTCATCTGCAATGGCATCTACTGTAAAGGTTTCAAATACAGCAGAGGCAGCATTTTCATCCGTAATTGTGTAAACCTCAGTTGTTTTCCCGTCTTGAACGTTCATTTCAATGTGAATTTTATTGTCTGATTCTGCCTGAATGTTTCGTGTATTAACAAAAAGTGTTAATGAATCATCTGATTCAATGTAGCGAATGTTCATGTCTTCAGTAATTTCATTCCAGTCTTGTCCGTTAATTTTAATGCAAGTGTCAGTTGTAATTTTGTCACCATTAATGATTATGTTTTTTTTAATTTCCACAGTTTGTTCCTCCTGTGCAATGGAAAATGAACTTGCAAATAAGCCGACAATTAATAGTGTAAATAAAGATAAGTGTCTCATAATATTTGTGTGTTGGTGAATACTATGTCAAATGTATGGCGAGATGTATGGGTGATTTCTTAGAGGCTGGTTAAAAAGGGTTAAGGAAGGGTTAAATTCCTTTTCAGAAGCTTAAAATCAGTTACATTTGATCCAAACAATGTTCAAATGAGGAATAAACAAACACTCATTATTGTTGTGCTTATGCTGGTTACTTTGTCAGGAGTAATCTTCGTGCAACTTGTTTGGATGAATCGTGCTGTTGAGGAAAATCGACATAAATTTGACATGGAGGTGACACAGGCAATTCGTGAAACAGTGGATAAGCTGGCTCGAAAAGAGGAGGTGATTTTTCTTTCAAAGCGTGTAGATTTTAATACTGAACGAAATATTGTTCAAATTACCCGACCTGACAGTGTAATGACAACTGAAATTGTTTATGTTTCAAAGCAAGGTATTGACAGTGATTCCAGTATAGTTGTAAGCCCAGAATCAATTTCTCATACCTTTAATTTCCAAAATATAGAAAGCGTAGAAGGTTCAGATTCCGTTAATTTATCTATTACTGCGAATAGTCAGTCGGATAAAATTAACGATTTTGCTGGTATCATAGGGGACATGGTTGTAGAATTTGAAGCCAATAAAAAGCCTATCGAAGAACGTATTTCTCGTGAAGATATTGAGGTGCAGCTTTCAAAGAGTCTTGAGCGTCATAATATCCAACTTGCGTATGATTTTGCCGTATTTGCACAGCAAGATAGCTTGATTCAAGTGCTGAGTAGTAAGGAAATGCAAGCAGATGATGCCGCATACACTGCACAGTTGTTTCCCGATGATAAAAACTCCCGGGGATATCAGCTTTCCGTGCAATTTGAGTCGCGTAATGCATACATATTCCATTCCCTAAATGGCTTGCTGATTTTTGGTTTGATTTTTACTCTTGCCTTAATTAGCACCTTTGTTTATACACTAAGTGTCCTTATACGGCAAAAGAAAATTAGTCAGATAAAGACTGATTTTATCAATAATATGACACATGAATTCAAGACTCCAATAACGACAATTGCTGTCGCTGTCGATTCTTTGTCAAATGAAATTGTGCGCAATAATCCTGAAAAGCAAGACTATTTTACTTCAGTGATTCGAAAAGAAAACAAAAAAATGAATCAGCGTATTGAGCAGGTGCTAAAACTTTCTGTTGATGATCAGTCTGTTCAAAACATTGATATTGTTATGCTTGATGTTGCCTTGTTAATACGAGAATGTTGCGATTCATTTCAAGTTCAAATTTCACATTTGTCTGGCAGGTTGAAATTTTCTAACATGGCTGAAAACACTGTTTTATGGGCTGATGTTAATCAGATACGTACTCTCTTGTGTAATTTGTTGGACAATGCTGTAAAATATTCTGATGAAGCACCTAAGATAGAATTGCGTTTATGTAATGTGGATGAAAATATCCGTATTGAAGTCATTGATCATGGAATTGGAATATCAGCTCGTGAGCAGCAGAAGATATTTGATCGTTTTTATCGTGTGCATACTGGGAATATACATGCGGTGAAAGGCTTTGGTTTAGGCTTAAGCCAAGTGAAAGCGATCGTTGATTCTTATCACGGAGAAATAAAATTAAAAAGTGAAATTGGAAATGGAAGTCAGTTTATTGTTGTATTACCCCGTAACCCTAAAATAAATGAATAAACCACGCATTTTGCTTGTTGAGGACGATACTAGCCTAGGACCTGTGCTAAAGTCCTATTTGGAAATGAATACCTATGAAGTTGATTTGGTAGATGATGGAAGAGAAGTTTTGCCTATTCTCCAAAATAAGGATTTTGATGTGTGTATTTTTGATGTAATGCTGCCCGGAAAAGATGGTTTTTCCATTGCAAAGGAAGTTTCTGATTTTAGATCTGATCTTCCCTTTGTATTTTTAACTGCGAAAACATTGCGGGAAGATATGATTAAAGGCTTCAAATTAGGAGCGGATGATTACATTACAAAGCCTTTTGATACCGAGGTGCTTATCTTTAAATTAAATGCAATATTGCACAGAAATAAGGTGATAAAACCAGAAACATGGGAGTTTCAAGTTGGGAAATACAATTTCTATGCTAGGGAAAGAAAGCTGTTGTTTAATGAGGAATGCATTAAGTTAACTCCTAAAGAGAATGCTTTGCTGAAAATTCTATGTGAAAACATGAATGAGTTGACACAAAATCAAATAGCATTAATGAGTATTTGGGGAAATGATTCGTATTTCAATAAGCGAAGTATGGATGTTTTTATATCCAAACTCAGAAAATATTTAAGTCAAGACAAAAGAATTTTTATTGAAAATGTTCATGGATCTGGTTATATTCTTTATGTGCAGGATTAATGTGTTGTAGTTGTCAAAAAAATGCAGCCTTTTTGGGGCTGCATTTTTTGCTTGTGTTTATTTCTTCTAATAACCCTTATACTCTTTGGATCAAGCAAAAGTTGGGGTATATCAGATCTTAAACTATATTGAGCGAATTCACTATTGCTTTGTATTTGAGTTGGAGATGAATGAAGCCCAAAGTGATTCCTAACTATGTTTAAGTATTTATGCTTTCATCATGCAATTGCAAAAGCTTTTGAATTGATCTTTCCACCAAAGGATCATCTCCCACAGAATAATGATTGACATACAATGCAATGTGTTTTTTCATCACAGCATCTTCCATTTCTTGAGCATGTTGTCGGATAAATGGCATGGCTTCTTCAGGATGTTTGAAGGCATAAAGTATGCTATCCCGTAAGGCTTTGTCAACTTTTGTAATCATCTTTTTAGGAATATTTTTTTGAATTGCAATGCCTCCTAAAGGAGTTGGAAGTCCATACGTATTTTCCCAAACTTCCCCAATGTCAATAATCTTTTTCAGCCCTTTGTCTTTGTATGTAAACCGACTTTCATGAATGATGAGACCTGCATCGCACTCTCCATCAAGAACAGCGTCTTCAATGTCTGAAAAAACATATACTTGTTTTGCTTTGACTTTCGGATAGAAAATTTTTAACAATAAATTGGCAGTGGTCATTTCTCCGGGAATTGCAATTTTCATGTCCTCAATTTCATCCGGAAAGGCTCTGTGTTTCGAAACTAATATCGGACCGCAATTTTCGCCCAAGGCTCCACCTGAATTCAACATTTGGTATTTGTCTCTTAGTTTTGCAAAGGTATGATAGGACAATTTTGTCATGTCTGTAACACCTTGCATTGCCATGTTGTTTAGTGTCTCAATATCTTCTATATATAGTTCGACATCTATGCCTGAATGTTTCAAAAAATGATCAAACATAAAGGTATCGTTGGGGCAAGAGGAAATTCCAAGTTTTAATTTCATTTGATGTGATTTTCAATAAGGTAATCGGTTAAATTTTCAAGTGCAGTGTGCATGTCCCATTTGGCAATATTACGCTCTTCAACAGGATTGGAAATTGCTCGGATTTCAACAAAAGGAATCTGTAGATTATCGAAAATCATAAATAGTCCGGCACCTTCCATATTTTCAATATCAGCTTCAGGGAAACCATCTAAACGTATGTTGTTCATGCTGACAGTATTTGAAGTAACATGCTTAAGTTGAGTTTCTTGCATGAGTTTGTCGTTGGGATTTACTATGCTTCCACCTGAATAATAGGTTTCCCAATCTGATTTTTGACTCAGCGATTGAAAGTTATTCTTATTTTGAACGCCTATGTCTGCAAAAAATTCTTCTTTAACGCATACGAGTTCGCCTGCAGGCAATTTGTTGTGATAAGTCCCTGCGATACCTGCCAAAATCACTTTCTGGTAAGATTGTTTTGATACATGTTGCATGGTGTTAAACATGCTTGCAGGGAGTCCTGGTCCACAGATGAGTAGTTGAGTGTCAGATTGCATATCAGTGAACAGCAAATCTTCTTTCTTTTTCATCTGCAAAGCTGAAATTAAAAGCTTAGCTTCTAATAGTGTTGGTATGATGATGAGTAATCGGTTCATAAGTTCTCAAAACATAAATCAAAATAAAATTGTTTACTTTGCATCATTAAAGGTATAAAAATTATGGAATTTACGATTAACGATCCGGAAATTGGAGGATTTGTACGTACAGATTCTTACGACGATGAAGTAACCAATCAACTTGCTCATCATTATCACGAAATCATAAAACTTGTTGGTGAAGATGTTACCCGTGAAGGGCTAGAGAAGACGCCTATGCGTGTTGCTAAAGCGATGCAATTTTTGTTGCAAGGGTATAATCAGGATCCTGCAAAAATCCTTCAGTCAGCGAAGTTTAAGGAGGATTACCAACAAATGGTTATTGTGAAAGATATTGATTTGTTCTCTATGTGTGAGCATCATATGTTGCCATTTGTAGGCAAAGCTCATGTTGCATACATTCCAAACCATTACATTACAGGTTTAAGTAAAATTGCTCGAGTAGTAGAGGCTTTTGCACGCAGAATGCAGGTTCAGGAGCGTTTGACAACTCAAATAAAAGACTGTATTCAAGATACATTGCAGCCTTTAGGTGTTGCTGTTGTTATTGAAGCCCGTCATATGTGCATGCAAATGCGCGGTGTGCAAAAGCAGAATTCTGTGACTACCACATCAGATTTTACCGGGGCATTTTTGAAAGAGCCAACCAGAAAGGAATTTCTGAATTTAGTGAATGCGAAATTAATGTAAATCAAAACCAAAACAATAAACAAATGAAAGCATTTGTATTTCCTGGTCAGGGAGCACAGTTCCCGGGTATGGGTAAAGATCTTTACGATACCTATCCTGAGGCCAAAGAAAAGTTTGAAAAAGCGAATGAAATTCTCGGTTTCCGTATTACAGACATCATGTTTGAAGGAACTCCGGAAGAGTTGAAACAAACAAAAGTAACTCAGCCTGCAATCTTTTTGCATTCTGTAATTCGTGCTTTGGTCATGGGTGAAGATTTTGTTCCTGATATGGTTGCAGGTCATTCACTTGGTGAATTTTCTGCTTTGGTAGCAAATAAAACGTTAAGTTTTGAAGATGCACTGGTTCTTGTCTCAAAACGTGCAATGGCAATGCAAAAAGCATGTGAAATTGAGGAGTCAACTATGGCTGCAATTCTCGGACTTGATGATGCTGTTGTGGAAGAAAAATGTGCTGCAATTGATGATGTTGTTATTCCAGCGAATTACAATAGCCCAGGTCAAATCGTAATTTCAGGGTCAAAAGCAGGAATTGAACAAGCAATGGAAGTTTTGAAAGAAGCTGGTGCGAAACGTGCATTACCGCTTGCTGTTGGAGGTGCATTTCACTCTCCTTTTATGGAGCCTGCACGCGAAGAATTAGCTCAAGCAATTAAAGAAACAAATTTTGCAGAACCAATTTGCCCAATTTATCAAAATGTTGATGGTAAGGCACATTCTAATCCTGAGGAAATTAAAGAAAATCTTATCGCTCAGCTTACAAGTCCGGTACGTTGGACTCAAATTATGACCAACATGATTGCTGATGGTGCAGATCATTTCACCGAAATTGGTCCTGGAAAAGTACTTGCAGGATTAATTAAAAAAGTAGATCGCAAAATGCCGGTTGAAAATTTTAGTTAATCATATTTTATTTAAATAAA
This sequence comes from Bacteroidales bacterium, assembly GCA_963676165.1. Lineage (GTDB taxonomy): Bacteria > Bacteroidota > Bacteroidia > Bacteroidales > ML635J-15 > JAQIBY01. The sequence goes on from OY781043.1 coordinate 643,846, forward strand.
AATGAAACTATCCGTTTATTTAGCGGGTAGTTTTTTGTTTTAAAAATCGTTGATTTTAGGTTTTGATTTTTAGAAGCTTCTGTAGGTTATTTCTTTTTTATGTTTTGGGAATTATAATTTATAATACTTGTTTTTCTCAATAAAGAATGTGTTATTTTTAAAGATATAATATTAATTTGCAAAATACTTTACTAGTTTGTTTAAGTGAGTGTTTTATTTCTGAATTGTTTTACACTATGAAAAAAATAATTTATTTATTAAGTCTTATTTTGTTAGGTAATATTGTTTTTGCACAAGTTCCTATAGCAGATGCAGGGAATGATACTTCGTTTTGTGGTTATTACGGGGAGTTAAATGCAATGCCAAGTGTTGGCGTTGGAGAATGGTCTGTTGGAAGTCCATATGAGGACATAATCACCTTTGATGAGCCTAATAATCCAAATTCAGTAGTTCGATCTCAGATGATTACAAGTAATAATCCTACATATGATGCATTTGAGCTGGTGTGGACAGAAAGCAATGAGTACGGGACTTCTTGTGATACTATAGTTGTACATTTTTTAAGGATTCCGGTATCAAGTTTTATTGTGTATCCTGTACCTTGTTTTGGTTCTCAAGCGTTTTTTAGGGTAATTGAGGATTCTTTACCTGAAATGTATTGGAGTTTTAATGGGGGCGTGGTTGATAGTGTCTGGCAAAATAGTCTTGGGGGTGAATATGCAGCCTTTGTTCATTGGGAAAATGGTGCTGAGTCCCATGATGTTTCTTTATATGTTTTTAATACAGAAGGTTGTCGGAGTCCTGCGATTCTAGAAACAGTTTATGAGCCTTCTATTCCAGAATCAGATATACTAATTACTAATGCAACCGATGGTTTGAGTAATGGTTCCATAGAGATTGTTTCTGATAACTTGCAATATTTTTGGCTGCATCCAGAAATTGGTCCGGAACCTGGGACAGAGATTAATAACATCATTGATTCGCTTCCTGTTGGAGAGTATTTATTGAGAAGAAGGTATGAATCTTTAAACACATACTATCATAATATTTATTTAGATTTGTTTGGTAGTTATGATTGTTATGATGAGATTTCTGTTGAAATCATTGATGTAAGTTATGTTGGAGGTGTTTCTGTTGGAGGTGAAGTAGGTGTGTTTCCAAACCCAAGCACAGGAAGTTTTGTTGTTGATATCCCTGAAGAATATAGTTGTCGTTTGACGATATTGAATATGTATGGACAAGTAGTAAAATCCGTTTTTGATTATAAGGGTGAAGAATTATTTTTAGAGAATCAGAATCCGGGTCTTTATTTAATCATTGGCGAAAGTAAATTAGAGAGATTTACACTTCATTTAGTTTTGAAATAAGCACTAATTGACTTTTGATAGTTAATTCTGCTTTGTTTTTTGTGTTCAAATGCAAATGAATTTACATTTTTTGATTACATTAGATGTTTGTACTTGTGAAAGTCATATTATAATAGAGGTGATTGATTATTTAAATTATAGATGTTATGACTGAAATTTAATGAGTTATAATTTTTTCTAGATTGTTTTAAATGATATTAATAAACAAATCTAGTGCTGAATTTGGTGCTTTATGTCATTTAATGTATTTTTGTGTATGTTAAACTATTAAAATTTAATAAAATGAAAAAAACATTAATTCTAATCGCGATTATTGGTGCTGTTGTTTCTATGTCATCATGTAAAAAAGATTACACTTGTGAATGTGTATCCACTGTTGCTGGTACATCAACAACAACAACAACTGTTTTAGAAGATCAAAAGAAAGCTGATGCTGAAACAGCTTGTAATGCCGGTGATGGAACAGTTGGAGAAATTAGCGTAGAATGCGAATTGAAGTAATTCAAGTTTATTTTTAGAGGAGAGAGGCTATGTGAAACATAGCCTCTTTTTGGTGATAATTATGATGAGAGTTCAAATGTTTTGAATGTTTTCTGAGATCAATTTGCGTTTGGTATTTTCGTTGTTATATATTGAGAAATGGAAAATCTTAAGTGGAAATATATATTTTTGCATGCGCTTCGATTTTTGTATGGAGCGGTATTTATTTATTCAGCTTTTGCGAAACTTTATCCGATAGAAGGGTTTGAGCTATTCGTTTTGGAAAATTCTTTTTTATCATGGAATCTTAGTACAGTAGCTTCACGTTTGTTAATTGCACTAGAGCTTGGTTTAGGTGTATTTCTATGGTTAAATATTTATTCCAAGCAAATTCAAAAGTTAGCAATAGCTATTCTCTCTGCTTTTACGGTTTATTTGTTGTTTTTACATTTTTCAAAAAATAATGTTGAAAATTGTAATTGTTTTGGAAGTCACCTAGAATTAACACCTTTAGAAAGTATTTTTAAAAATATTATTTTAATAGGGATAGGGGTGTTTCTTTATAAATTTAGAACATCCTTTAGTTTTAAAAGTATTAGATCGATTACTTTTATTTTGATAGTGATTGTACTGTTAGTCCCATTTGTCCTTTCTCCCCCTGATTTTATGGTTAAACATCGATATGATAATGAAATTGAAGGAGAGCTTAATTTGCAACTGTTGGATGTTGATTTTGTTTATAATAATAATGAATATGACTTGTCAAGTGGCAAATGGATTGTTTGTTTTTATAGTACAGGTTGTAAGTTCTGTAAGATGTCTAATAATAAAATTACTCGCTTTGTTGAGAGACATGATTTGCCTGAAAGAGTATTTATTTTCTTTTTAGGGTCAGAAAATGAAATCCAAGAGTTCTGGAATGATAGTAATTCTGATGGTTTCCCTTATGAAATACTTTCGCCTGCAGAGTTCTTTACTGTTGGAGGAAACCGTTTACCTAGTATTTTCTTTATTAATGATAAAAAAATTGAGCATCATTGCCTTTACAGAGACTTGTTTGAGGAGGATGTGACAACATTTTTAGAGTGATCTTCGTAAAATGCCGGTTGAAAATTGTAGTTAATCAAGCATAAAGCTTTTGAAACTGCCTGTCAGCCGCAGGCAGGTTTAGATTTCTTATGTCGAACTCACGTTATTTATTATGGATTAAATCACTGTCAATCTTTTACTTCTCTCCTTGTCAATTCGATTTTTTGACTCAAAAATATGGGCGGTTACAATCTTGGATTGTGCCCTTTTTTATAGACAATTTTCAACGATTGTTTTTTGTAAATCTAATTCTGATCTCGCTTTTGAATGATCAAAATAATTTCCCAAACACAGCAAACGTCGATTCGTTTTATCCAAAGCAAACTGCGTATGAAAGGTTTTGTTTGTAAATTCAAGTAGATTAGCAATAGCAGCTAACATCCAATTCGGTACTTGAATAAAAATTCTTTTCTTTCCATCAAACAGAGCCATTCTTTGATAAAACTCACGGTAGGTAAGGTTTTCTCCAGCAAGTAAATAAGCATCTCCAATTTTGCCTTTTTCTAAACTGTTTACAATTGCTTCTGCAGCCAATTCTGCCTGAATAAAGCTTTTCCCTCCAGATGGATGAAAAACAATAGCTTTTCTGCCGTGCTTAACAAGTTGACCACTCGATTTTCCGTTGTCCCGTTTCCCAATGATAAAGGTAGGAGCAAGTACGATTCCCGGGAAATTTTCAGATTGTGCTTTTTCTAAAACATAGTGTTGTGCAAGGTATTTCGACCATGCATAGCCTGATTTCTTAAGCCATGGCATGAATGAACCTGTTTCGTCTCCAGCATGTTTTTTTGTGCCATTCGTGAAGCAATTTGCAGTGCTGATGTATAAGAACCTTTCAATATTTGCTTGCTCTGCCATGTCAACCAAATATTTTGTAAACCTCAAGTTTATATCTAAAAACTCGGACATGGGTTTTGCAGATTGTCCTGTCAGTGCTGCTGCATGAATAATGTAGTGTGATCGTTCAATATGAGGCAAAAGTAAATGTGATTCCTGTGGAGAATAATGAATCATTTCACAAGGAATGTCTTCCAAAATCTTTGCTTTGTTCTTATTTCGACTTGGACAGATAATATGATATCCTCTTTTGCTGAGTTCTGCAGCAATATTAGCACCCAAAATACCAGTGCTTCCTGTTAGAAAAACTGTTTTGCCTTTGTTCATAAATCTGTCAGAAAGATACAAAAACATTCATTTAACCCTCCAATTTGAATTTGTATATTTGTCAAAAATGCATTGACATGACTTGGTTATTTGTTTTTATTGGTGGAGGTTTAGGAAGCTTATCCCGTTTTGGGATGTCTCGATTAATCCATTCAAACACAGAAGGGATAAATCCGCTTGCGACCCTTGTTTCCAATCTGTTAAGTGTCATAGTTTTGGGATTGATTCTTTTTCTTGTCTCAAAATCACGAAACTTTACAGACAATTTCCATGCACTGTTAATCGTTGGTTTTTGTGGCGGTTTTAGTACATTTTCCACCTTTAGTTTTGAGGTATTTGAACTTATGCGACAAGGAAATTATCTAATGGCCGGATTAAATGTTTTCATCAGTTTAGGGCTTGCTCTGCTCGTATTGTTTGCTCTTGCCAAAATATTGTAAATATGAAGAAACTCACTATTATATTTATCACGCTTTGCTTTAGTCACTTGCTTTTTGCTCAAAATTATGAAGTACCTTCTGCCCATCCAAAATTGATTGTAGGAATCACTGTGAATCAATTACGATATGATGCATTGTATAAACTGTGGGATCAATTTGACGAGCAGGGGTTTAAGAAAATTATTAATCAAGGGGCATATTGTCGAAATGCAAAATATGACTATTTGTTGACTCAATCAGCACCAGGTTATGCTACCATTGTTACAGGAACAGAGCCTTCAGAACATGGCGTGGTTGCGGATTTGTGGTTTGAGCCTTTGGATGTGAAATCTGTGCATGCAGTGCAATCCCGCAGGCACGATCCTGTGGGAGTGAAAAATCGTGATAATGCATGTTCTCCAGAGCAACTTATGGCAACAAGTTTTAGTGATGAACTGAAGCTTTATTTTCATAATAAGGCAAAAGTGTTTTCTGTTTCTATGGATCCTGTGGCTGCAGTTATCAGTGGCGGATTTAAGGCTGATGCTGCTTATTGGGTAGATGATGAAACCGGTAAATGGGTGAGTTCAACTTATTATCAAGATGAATTGCCGAAATGGGTAAAAACTTTCAATAAAAACGATTATCCATCCGTGTATTTTGAGCGTACATGGACACCAAAAGATTCTATTTATCGTTATGCATTGCCAGATACCAGCTCGTACGAATATGGTTACGATGCAGAATACAAAACATTTCCTTACCATTATGAAGACATACATTCTCACTTCTCTGGTGAAAAATTCATTAAAATGATTCCTGAGGGAAACACTATGACCACCGATTTTGCTGTGCATACAGTATTCGAAGAAAATTTGGGTGGCGATTTAATTACTGATGTTCTCATGGTAAACTATCATGCAACTGAAAATATCGGTCGCTATTTTGGTCCGGATGCAATTGAAATGCACGATGCATTATTGCGTTTAGATAAAGAAATTGCTCATCTTATTCATGTGATTGAAAATCAGGTAGGGAAAAACAATGTGCTGTTTTATCTTGTTGGGAGCAGTGGTGTGAGCAACAATCCTGATTATTTGCGAAGTGAAAAATTGCCTGCGGGAAAATTTCGTCATCATTACGTTATTGCTTTGCTAAAGTCTTATTTAAATGTGCTTTACGGTGAAGGAGAATGGATAAAATCTTACCATAATCAGCAAATTTATCTTAACCGAACATTAATTGAAGATGCTGGTTTAGATTTGGCTGAAATGCAAGATAAAGTTGCTCAGTTTGTTTTGACGTCTAAAGGTGTTGCCAGCGTGCTAACAGCAACCGATCTCCAGCGGACAGAATACACAACTGGGATGTTTCGTAAAATGCAAAACTCATTTAACCAAAAACGTTCAGGAGATGTACTCATTGCGCTGAAGCCAGGTTGGATTGAAGATGTGAGTTATTCTGCCGAGCACAACTCCGGTTACACATACGACACGCATGTGCCTCTAGTTTTTTACGGTTGGAAAGTGCGTAAAACACAGGTCAATAGAGCAGTAACTCCTGCTGATATTGTGCCGTCCATTTGTAATTTAATGAACATTCCACAGCCTAGCAGCGTTAGTGGAATACCAATAGAAGAAATTTCGCGTTAATTCTTAAAGGATTATTGTATCTTTATCATAAAAATTAAAATTATGAAACGATTTATCATATTTAGCATTGCTTGTCTTTTTGCAATAAGCAGTTTTGCTCAAACTGAAACCAATGAGATTCCAGTTGATTCCACGGAAATGACGCAAGATTCCATCATCCCTTGGACAGGAAATTTAATTGGATTGAATGTGTATCCAGCCTTTGGAATGATAGGTGGAAGTGTTTTACCTGCATCGAAAATCTTCTTTCAATATCGACATATGTGGGAAAAAACCAATTTGCGTTTTAGCGTGAATTACATCAATTATTTTGAAGATAATGATCGCATGGATGTCATAGGTGTTGAGGATTCAACCATCTATTTTAGAGAGTTTGGAAATGTATTTTATACACTAGATTTCAGGGTAGGAGTAGAGCATGCATATCATATGGATAATTTCCGCTTCTATTATGGAATTGGAGCTGTTGGTGGATATCATCATTTTGGGAAAACCTACCATCAATACGATCGTGCTTTTGAAGGATATCCTGTGCAAGGAATTATTTCCCCAACTGAATATGAAAATATTGGTTGGTATCGTGCAGATATGTTAAAGGTTGGTGCCGATATTACGCTAGGTGTTGATATTCTATTGTCAGAAAATGTAGTGATGTCTGTTCAATATGCACCTGAACTTGCATATTATTCTCGCCTTTCAAGTGAAAGAGAAGACCCTGCTGGAATTTTTGTTGGTGATGTTGAGGATTATTTTGATTTCCGTGCAGACTTTATTGATATTGTTTTAAGTATTGGTTTTTAATATGATAACAAATTATCACAACAAACATATTATTTTTGATTTGGGCAATGTTTTATTGCCCATTGATTTTTCTGCCCCTGTGAAAGCTTTTGCTGAAATTGGATTGAAAGATTTTGATGCCTTGTATGGGAAAATTCAGCAATCTGATTTGTTTAATCTTCTAGAAACTGGAAAAATCACAGAACAGTTTTTCCGTGATGAGATGAGACGAATTTCTGGTATTGCTTGGACTGATCAGCAGATTGATGATGCTTGGAGTGCTATCATTCTCGATTTTCGAAAAGCAACTTTTGATATGCTTGAAAAGCTTGCTGTCAATGAATCTGTCTATTTGTTGAGCAATACAAATTCCATACATTTTAAACGATACAATCAGCAAGTGATGGATAAATTCCGTGAAGGAGGTTTGTCTTCATATTTCAAGAAAGCCTATTATTCACATGATATTGGATTACGTAAACCTGGCGAGGAAATCTTTCAGTATGTGCTAAATGATTTGTCTGTCAAAGCGGATGAATGCCTTTTTATTGATGACCATCCGGATAATATTGCAACAGCAGATCGTATGGGATTTCATACTTATTTGCTATCTATTGATGAGCGAGTTGAAGAATTGTTTAACGTATAATTTCAACTTCCATAATACGAGTTTCGTCTTCTTGCTTAATCTCCACACGGACATATTTCTCAGGGAGTAACGACTCGACTTGTTCCGGCCATTCGATGAAAATCTTATCCGCCATATCCAAATATTCTTCGAAACCTATTCGCATAATTTCTTCGGGTTTCTCAATGCGGTAAAAATCATAGTGACAAATCAATTTTTGTTTGTCTGTATAATATTCATTTAGGATGGCAAATGTTGGACTAGTGACGAGGTCCTCCACCTTTAAAATTTCGCACATGCTTTTGATAAAGGTTGTTTTTCCGGCACCCATATTTGCATAAAAACAAAACACTTGAAAGCTGCCAAAATCGTTTAAAAACTGTGCTGCAACCTCCGGAATAGCATCTAATGAGGGAATACGATATGTTTTCATTACAATTTCGGGCTTAAGTGAACAATTGGGACAAGCATTTCTTCCAATGAAATTCCTCCATGTTGGAAACTGTCTTTATACATTTTCATGTAATGATTGTAATTGTTCGGATACACAAAATAATCATCTGAAGTTGCAAACACATAGGTTGAGCTAATGTTTGATTTAGGTAAATAGGCTTTTCTTGGATCAGTAATTTCAAACACTTCCTTTGGGTTATAGTTCAAGCTTCGTCCTTGTTTATACCGCAAGTTCGTTGTTGTGGTTCTTTCTCCAATAATGCGAATAGGTTGTTGCACACGGATAGAACCATGATCGCTTGTAATCATTACTTCAACATCATTTTCTGCTAATTCCATAAAGAAATCCAATAAGGGTGAATGCTGAAACCATGATTTCGTGAGTGAACGATATGCTGCCTCATTTTCAGTCAAATCTTTAATCATCTTCATGTCTGTACGAGCATGAGATAACATGTCCACAAAGTTCACAACAATGGCATTTAGATCATAATTCAATAAGGAGTTTAACCGTGATTGAATTTTTCGAACATACTGTATGTCATGCGCTTTTTCATAATGCACAGATTTTTCACTTCCGAAAAATCGCTGAATTAGCTTGTTAAGCATTTCTTCTTCATGCATGTTTTTCCCACCTTCCTCGTGATCATCTTTCCAAAGGTCAGGATAGATTTTGTCAATTTCTGATGGCATTAAGCCTGAAAACATTGCATTTCTTGCATATTGAGTGGCAGTAGGAATAATGCTAAAATAAGTTTTGTCACTTACAACTTTGTATGCTTTTTCCAATAAAGGTTGAAGTGCCTTCCAATGGTCATACCGCAAATTATCTATGACAAAAAGAAACACTTTTTTTCCTTCCTTCAGCTTAGGGAAAACTGCCCGTTTAAGCAGTTGATGTGACATTAAAGGTTTGTCTTCTTGGTTTGTTTCCAACCATGAGAAGTAATTGTTTTTAATGTATCTGGCAAAGGCGGAGTTTGCTTCTTGCTTTTGCATGAGCAAGATTTCATCCATGGTGTTGTCCCCAGAATTCTGCAATTTAATTTCCCAATTGACAAGCTCTTGATACACCTCATTCCATTCTTGATGACTACGGATATCGTTGAGTTTCATGCCTAACTGACGAAATTGCATTTGATAATCCATGGTAGTTTTTTCACTTACCAGTCTTTCTGTATCAACGTGCTTCTTTATGCTGAGTAAGATTTGTTTTGGATTGACAGGCTTTATCAAGTAATCAGAAATTCTGCTACCAATGGCTTCATCCATGATGTTCTCTTCTTCACTTTTCGTGATCATGATAACTGGTGTGGAGGGAGTAATTCGCTTGATTTCTGTCAAGGTTTCCAAACCTGATAATCCTGGCATATTTTCATCCAGAAAAACCAAATCATAATCTGTGTTTTTAATCTTTTCCAACGCGTCATGACCGTTTGTTGCAGTGTCAACTTTGTATCCTTTGTGCTCTAAGAAAATAATATGTGGTTTGAGCAGATCAATTTCATCATCTGTCCAAAGTATCTGAATCTTTCTCATAAATTCAATCCTTTAAAATGTGAGTAAATTATTTTATTGTACAGGATAGTTCGCTTTATAAAATTTCATATAAAGCTCAATGTCTTTCTCTTTTTTCAGCGTTTCGTAATTGTTTTCTGAAATTACAAACTGCACATATTCAACGTCTTCAACTAAGCCGAATACATTTTGATTATTTCGGATTAGTTTCATGTAGTTTATGGATTGTTTGCTGTTTTTGAAAGGTTTAACGATCACTAAATTTGTGCTTTCCGTGAATAATTGATTGCTGACGCGAAAATTATTCATGTTAAAAGTGAAAATGTTAAAACTCGAAACTTCAAACTGTAATTTTTTGACATCAACTTTGTCTTCCAATGTTGCAATGACATAATAGTGTGTGTCGCTACCTATGAAAGTGTATAATTGCTCCGCTATCTCTTCTTCTGTTATGCTTGTGTCTTGAGGCATTTCATCTGTCGGCAGTTCAGGTGTTGGTCTGCTATTCAAATCAGCAATTAGTGCATCTACATCTGTTTCACCAAGGTAACCTAGAATTTGCATCGCACGGTTAGAAAGTGGGTCTTCAGGATAGTTTTGAATGAATTCAGCCAAATTCTGTTTAAATGTCAATTGATCAACATCCAGCGCAGTACTAATGATTTGAATAAATTTCACCTTCGGAGTATATGGGCTTTCCGGATGTTTTTGAATGAATGTTTTCGCCTTACTACTTGCAGAAATTGTGTTTCCATTTCGGTACATGTCGTATAAGGTTTCGTATTCAACACGCTGAGCATTTTGTTCTTCTGCAAGCTCTTGCAAATAATTTGGATTCTTTAAAAGCTTAGCAAAGTGGCTTTCCGGGAACATGGACATTACTAATTGCTTGTACGAATTTGCTTTTGTACTATTCCCCGTTTCAGTATATAACTCATACAGATTATAGTAAGTTGGAAGTTTGTATTCATGCTCAGGGAAACGGTCATTCAGTTGCTCAAAAGCTAAAATTGATTTGTCATAATCTGTGAATTCTTCGTGATAAATTTCTCCCATATCATAAAGTGCTTCTCGAATGTTTTCATTCGATATAGCCATGAGGGAATCTGTTAATGGTAGATCTTGAAGATAGAATGCACGAGATTTATTGTCGCTAATGCGAGCTACAGCAGATGAGTCGCTTCCTGCAACACTGTCTTCTTCAGCAAATTCATTGGTTTGAATTACAGATTTGTTGGATCGTCTCCAATGGTCTTCTAACTTACGCGTTCCCCATTTCTTTTGGAATTCATTTTGTCCAAAACTCAAAGTCGCGGGATTATAAAAATACCATTTTCCTCCGGATGGGGCATTGACTTGTGACGAACCTCTACGTTCATCAAAAAGCATGGAGTTTTGTTGTCTTTCAAGTTCTGACTCACGTTCACGCTCTTCTTGTTCAATGACTTCTTGAATGATTTCATCAATCAAGGCATTTCTGTCCTTTTCTGACATGGAGGCCACCATTTGAAGACTGTCTTCAGTTTCAACAATGTCCATTTGAGTCACAAGATCGGTTAAATTTCTTGACAGCACTCGAATTTCATCGTAGCGTGGATGCTCATTGGAAAGATTCATAATGCATGTGTCATAATATGCTTGAGATAATCTGTAGTCAGGAATCTCATAATAGATATTACCAAGTTTCATGCATGATATTGCTTTCTGATTATTGTTTGCTATGCTGTTTTCTGATGAGAGTTTATAATTCTTAATGGCTTCATCCACATGATTGTTTTTGAGTTCAATCTCAGCTAAGGCGTAATAAACCTGATCTAAATAATCGATGTTTTTATCATCGCGAAGCATTTTCGTTAAAAGCTTCTTCATGTCTTTGTAGCTTCCGCCAAGTTTTCCATAACATTCTGCCATGTTAATTTTGGCATTAAAACCCATTTCGTAAGCTGCATGATTGCTTTTATACACACGCTCAAACATGAGTGCTGCTTTGCGATAATCTTCTTTCTCTTTGTATAGCTGCGCCAGCAAGTATTGATGTCTTACTTTCTCTTTTTTATTCTTGTTTTTCTTGATGGATTTGTGCAGATGAGGAATGGCAGCATCTTTTTCATCTTGTGTTAAATAAAATGCGGCTTTGAGCATTTCAACCTCAGCTTCAAGTTCTTCCGGAAAATCTTTTTCCGCATCAATTTGATCCAACCACTCTCTTGTCATTTTTAAATTATTGGTTGCCAAACTAGTTCTACCCATCCAATACATTGCTTCGTACTTAATGTCTTCATTTCTGAATTCACGGATAATGTATTCGAAATTTTGTCTGGCAGGCAGAAACTCAGTTTTCATGAAGTAGGCTTTTCCCATGAGTAAATAGGAGTCATCAACCCACCTGTTATACTCATTTTTTTCCATGAATTTGCGTTGCTTTTTGCTGAGTTTGCCTCCTTTTTGTTTTGGTTTGGCTTTGATTGAGTGGTATTTGATGGTTTTGGATGCCTTTTTAATGGCATTGTCCATTTCACCGGCAACACTTGATGCCGTTTCTTCTGTTCCTAAAATGTAAATCGGAAGTGGTCGGGTAAAGTCGTCGCTGTGCTGATCTTCAACACGTTTAACGCCTTTACGGAAAGCTTCACGTCCATTGAAATATACATTGTAATGCGCTGTAATGTTGTGATAAGATCTGTTCACAAAGGTGTTTTTCTCTGTTGAACATCCTATGCTCAACAGAATTAAAACTGCTATTGCAATACTATGTGGACGATATTTTTTCAAGTTATTTTGTTTTACATTAAAACTCAAAAATAACAGCTTTATTATTTAAAAACTACTCAACTGTCACAGATTTTGCAAGATTTCTTGGTTGATCCACGTTACACCCTCTCATTACTGCAATGTAGTAAGAAATTAATTGCAGAGGAATAACAGAAAGAAGTGGAGCCAATGCAAAGTCTGACGCAGGAACTTCAATCACATGATCGGCCATTTTACTAATGGTGTCATCTCCTTCGGTAACAATCGCGATAATTGTGCCTTTTCTTGCTTTCACTTCCTGAATGTTGCTGACAATCTTTTCGTACGATTTGTCTTTTGTTGCAACAACGACAACAGGCATATTTTCATCAATTAGAGCAATTGGTCCATGTTTCATTTCAGCTGCAGGATAACCTTCTGCATGAATGTAGGAGATCTCTTTCAATTTCAAAGCTCCTTCCATAGCAACAGGATACAAATATCCACGACCGAGATACAATGCATTGCTTGCATCTTTATACAGTTCGCTAATTGCTTTTATATGGTCAGCTTTTGTTAAAATTGATGCAATCTTATCTGGAATGAGTGCTAATTCTTCAATTAAGTTTGCATATTCTTTGTCAGAAAGTGCTTTATTGCATTTACCGATTTGCATAGCAATCATTGTCAGTACGGTAACTTGGGCAGTAAATGCTTTTGTGGAAGCAACCCCAATTTCCGGACCTGCATGTGTGTAAACACCTCCATCAGTGGCTCTTGGAATACTTGATCCAACAACGTTGCAAATGCCAAGAACTGTTGCGCCTTTTGCTTTGGCAGATTCAATAGCTGCTAATGTGTCTGCAGTTTCACCACTTTGACTGATTGCGATGACAACATCGTCTTTGTATATAACAGGGTCGCGATAACGGAATTCACTTGCATATTCTACCTCTGTTGGGATGCGAGCAAATTCTTCAATTAAATATTCTCCAACTAAACCTGCATGATAACTTGTTCCACAAGCAATGATGATAATGCGTTTGGCGTTTAGAATAGCCTCCATATTATCATGCAATCCCCCAAGACGAAGTTCTTTTGTTGCAGGATTTATTCTTCCTCTGAATGTGTCAGTAATGGATCTGGGTTGTTCATGAATTTCTTTGAGCATATAGTGCTCATAACCAGATTTTTCAATTTCATCAACATCCAACTCCAGTTTATGTACAATAGGTTTTTTTTCTCCTTCTTTTGTTGTGAGGTTTTTAAGGTTTAGACCTTTTTTCCCAATCACAGCCATATCGTTATCCTGAAGGTAGATGACGGATTTTGTATGCTCAACAATAGGGGTTGCATCACTTGCTAAAAAGTACTCTCCGGAACCGACACCAATCACAAGTGGGCTTCCTTTACGGACAGCAATAAGGTGGTCTTTTTCATCTGCACAGGCAATTACAAGACCATAAGCGCCAACAACTTTTGACAAAGCAAGTTCAACTGCCGTAACAGCATCTACATTCCCTTTGAGATAAATGTATTCAATGAGATTTGCCAAAACTTCAGTGTCTGTTTCGCTTTGAAAAGCGTAACCGCGTTTTTCCAGCTTATCTTTTAAGCGAGTATAGTTCTCAATAATACCATTATGAATAATGATGAACTTACCGTTCATACTTGTATGCGGATGTGCATTCACATTGTTTGGTTCACCATGTGTTGCCCAACGTGTATGTCCTAATCCTATAGTACCATGTGTGCTGTGATCTTTAACTTCGTTTTCAAGATCAGACACTTTTCCCTGACATTTATAAATGTTACATTTGTCATTCAATAAGGCAATACCGGCAGAATCATATCCCCGGTATTCCAAGCGTTTTAAACCTTTTATAAGAATTGGGTAGGCTTGTTTTTCCCCAATGTATCCGACAATTCCACACATAGTTAAGTCAGCTTTTTATTAAAAATCAGATGTAATAATCTTAATTTGCAGTGGATGAATTGGATGAGAACCTCCGTAAATTGCGCAATAACTTGCACTGGTTCTGTTACTTAATGCAAACATTGATAAATAATTGTCAACATATAAGTTTTCAGACAATAAGTCCTGCAAATACAATGGAATATTAAAAGTAAATGTGGCGTCGTCTTCATTATAAACACCACCAAAATGGTCAGAGCTTACTTTGTAATCAGTTAAAAATTCAAAAAGGTCATTTTCGTTTTTATAAACTAAAGCAAGTTGCCCTGGTATTTCTGTTGAGTTAAAATATTCTTCTGCAACTGTAACTTGCAGTTGCGCACGATTTATTCCTTTGTTAATGAGCTGGTTTAATTGAGCAGTGTCTTCAACTCGTAGCTCGACTTTTAACCCTGCTGCAGATTGAATGAAAGCAAACTCATTATTCTCGCTCGGATTGTTTATTGCATCCAATAACTCTGGAGATGCACTGCTGTAATCATGTTCAAACATGTTTATGCGCACTGCAGTTGAGTTGATTAAGAAATCGTAAGTTAAACTGTCATTGTAATACATTAGAAGTCTTGAGTCTTCAGATGTTAAATTGAAATATGAAATACAACCTCCGCTACCAACTTGTGGCACAGCTTCTAAATACAAGCCTCTGAAAGCTTCTTTAAAGCCGTCTTCGTCAGTGTAGATGCTGTTATTGTTGAAAAAACTCAAAAAATCAGTGTCTTCAATTGCAAAGGCAATTGTGTCATCACCCGGTCTTGGAGTAAAGCTGTATTCCCCAAGTAATGTCAGGTTTGTACTTGGATTTTCAATTTCGTAATCGCTGTAATAAGTTGAGTCAATATCAAAGTCAGTTTCGTTGATTTGGTACAGCTTGAAATTTATATTTTGTGTTGTGTCTCCAAAATATCCACCATAATTAAGAATGAGGGACATAGAATCTACACTAATTTCGGTGTCGTTACTCACATTTCCAGTTGACAATGTTACCTGACTGATGAATGAAGCATTGGTTAATCCAAAGAAATCATCTTGATACGAGCCAAGTAAGCTCAAACTTCGTTCGTCACTAGCAATGCTGCTGTCTTTTACTGTTCTTGTAAAAACGGTAAGGCTGTCAGTTGCCAGGATAATTTTATCTGAACCGGGTTGCAGTCCTACTCCAATATCTGACGGGTCCTTCTCACATGCTGTAAAACTCAATATCAAACCAAGAATGAGTCCTGAAATGATAATTGCCGGTTTTGTATTTCTCATAAAAATAGTTTTGCCTCTTTAAATGTTATCATAAAACTCTGAATATCTTTCAACGTAGTTTTCTTCGTCTTGGTATTCAAGTAGAGGTTTTTTTGTTGATTTTGCGTATTCGATTAACTCTGGAGCGACATTTTCGTTGCCTACAATAATTGCATCTGAGTTGTCAATAGCCAGTTTGTTAAGATTGATATAATCTGCTTTCTTGAGAACATCAAGGTCTGATTTTTCAATGCCTTCAAAAAGTGCTGTACTTGTAATGTTTGAATTTAAATCGTTTTTGAAATCATTATCATACAATGAGTAAACAATTTTTAGATCGCTGAAAAGAGGATCGTCTTTGTATGATTTTTTCAGGTAAAGTGGCACAAAGGCAGAGAACCAACCATGTACATGAACAATGTCAGGGCTCCAGCAAAGTTTTTTTACTGTCTCAATTACTCCTCTGGCATAGAAAATTGCACGTTTGTCATTGTCTTCAAATTCCACTCCGCTTTTGTCTGTCGTTACAGCTTTGCGGTGGAAAAAGTCTTCATTGTCAATGAAATACACCTGCATTCTGGCAGCTTGAATTGATGCTACTTTAATGATAAGTGGGTGATCATAATCTTCAATAATCAGGTTCATTCCAGAAAGTCTAATGACTTCATGAAGCTGATTTCTCCTTTCGTTTATGTTGCCGAAACGAGGCATGAATGTTCGTATTTCTTTTCCTGCTTCCTGAATGCCTTGAGGCAAATAACGACCAATTTTAGACATGTGGGTTTCAGGTAGGTAGGGTGTGATTTCCTGTGCAACGAATAATACTTTTTGCTTCATGATATAACATATTGATATGTGGTTACAAAAGTAAACATTTTTCCGCTAATATGCAATTTGCTTGCTTATCGACAGTTTTATCTGTCAAATTTCATGTTTTGACAATTAAATTTGGGAAACATCTTTGAAAGGAATTATCTTTACTGAAAATTTAATTATGAAAATAGTTAGCAATAATTCAGAGCTTGATTCGCTTGTGTTTGAATGGAAATCACTAGGGTATAAGGTTGGTTTTGTGCCTACTATGGGAGCTTTACATCAGGGACATATGAGCCTTGTTCGGTTGTCACGATCAGATAACCCAAAAACAATTGTCTCAATTTTTGTCAATCCGACTCAGTTTAACGATACGAAAGATTTGGAAAAATATCCACGCACGCCAGAAGCTGATGTGTCAATGCTGGAGAATGAAGGTGTTGACCTTGTGTTTTATCCAGAAGTTGAGACCATTTATCCTGATAAGAATTTACATGAATTTAATTTAGATGGATTGGATTTGCCAATGGAAGGTAAATTTCGTCCCGGACATTTTGATGGTGTTGCTGACGTTGTCTATCGTTTGTTTTCTATGGTGAAGCCTGATAGAGCATATTTTGGAGAAAAGGATTATCAGCAGTTGAAGATTATTCAGCAAATGACGAAGGATGCCAATTTGCCTGTTGAAATTCATTCCGGGGATATTATTCGAGAGGCTGATGGACTGGCGATGAGTTCACGAAATGTTCGGTTAAGCGAGGATGAACGAATGCATGCCAATCAGATATTTGCAATCCTAAAAGCTTTTGATTCAGATAAATTCCAGAATTCGCCCAAACAGGGAGAAAAGTATCTTGAAGAAAAACTTAATGCGATTAAACATTTGAAAACAGAATATGTTTCTATAGTAGAAGATGAGACAATGAAAGAGCCTGATAGTCTGCTTAATGATGTGTCCTACAGAATTTGTGTGGCTGTTTGGTGTGGAGATGTGCGTCTCATTGATAATTTGCGATTTGTTATTTCAAATAATTATTAACTTTGTCGCCTACAAAAAACGTATCTATGTTTATCGAAGTTGTAAAATCAAAAATTCATAAAGTCACTGTCACAGAGGCAAATTTGCAGTATGTTGGCAGCATTACCATTGACGAAGATTTGATGGATGCAAGTAACATTATTGAAAATGAGAAAGTTCAAGTTGTCAATATCAATAATGGTGAGCGTCTGGAGACATACGTAATTAAAGGGGAAAGAGGGTCTGGTGTAATTGCATTGAATGGACCTGCTGCCCGAAAAGCCACAGTAGGAGATGTTGTGATTATTATTTCTTATGCTTCAATGGATTTTGAAGAAGCTAAGCATTTTAAACCACAATTTATTTTCCCTAATGTTGCTGATAATACCATCGATTAGCAATGAAAAAGCTTGAACATATCGAGCAAAAAATATTGACAGGTGATCGCCTTGAGCATTGGTTGAAAACAGAACGTCCATCCTTGGAGAAGTTGGTATTTACCAATGGTTGTTTTGATATTATTCATCGTGGTCATGTAACATATTTGGCAAACGCTGCAGATTTAGGTAGCCATTTTATTGTTGCACTAAATACGGATGCTTCTGTTTCCCGATTAAAAGGAGAAAACAGGCCTGTGCAGGATGAATACACGAGAGCTCTTGTTATGGCTGCTTTTGAGTTTGTTGATTATGTGTGCTTTTTTGGTGAGGATACCCCTTTGCGAGTTATTCAGGAAATGCTTCCTGACGTGTTAGTTAAGGGTGGGGATTATGAAGTTGAAAAAATTGTCGGTTATCAAGAAGTCGTGAATGCTGGTGGTGTCGTGAAAACCATAGATTTTGTTTCTGGGTTTTCTAGTACTTCTGTTTTAAAATCGATTTAGTAAACAAAAATTGTTTATATTTGTCTCAATACCAAAAATATAATTATGCTGAAACGTATTTTAACCATTAGTTTAATTGCAATTGTTGCCACAATGGCAATGACGTCTTGTAGTAAAGTAGAGAATAAAATTGGTCGTGCTTGGCTAAAAGAAAGTATGATGGCTGAAGATCCTGCTGAAATTATTTGGGATTTTCAAGATGGCGGTACTTTAGTTCGCATGTATAATGCAGGTGAAATTGTGGATACTGCTTATTACACCATTGAAAAGCAAACCTTATTTACTGCAATTAAAATTATTGAAGCAGAAACTTGGCCTGGTAATACAGATCCAAACGGTTTCTTTAGAGTGGATGAAATTTCCGATGACAAACTCGTGCTTACACGTTACGAGATGCTCGACGAATCAACCGACGGAGCTTATTTGCGTAGAGAATTTGTGAGTCTTGATTAATGGCAAAATCCCGGACTGTCTATCTGTGCAGTGAGTGTGGTTACGAATCTCCCAAATGGGTAGGTCAGTGTCCATCATGTCACTCATGGAATAGTTTTAAAGAGTTTCAGCATAGTACTTCTAAGAAGTCCGGGAAACAATCTGCATCTGCAAAACCTTCTCAAGCAGTAAAAATTAATGAAATTCAGGCCAGAGATTCTCAACGAATCCTATTTCCTTATGCCGAAGTAAACCGCGTTTTCGGATCTGGCTTAGTCCCCGGAACCGTTGCGCTAATTGCTGGTGAACCTGGAATTGGCAAGTCAACTCTTCTCTTGCAATTATTGCTTAATACGACTGAAGTGAAAGCATTATACTGTTCGGGTGAAGAAAGCTTGCAGCAGGTAAAATTGCGTGCCGACCGAGTCGGAAAAAGTGAGTCGGATTGTTTATTTACTGATGAAACAGAAGTGGATAAAATCATCCACTTAGCAAAAGAGTCTGAAGCCAGATTAGTGGTTGTCGATTCCATTCAAACGGCTTATTGTGGTGATTTAGACTCTGTTGCTGGGTCAATTACCCAAATTAGAGATTCTGCTGCTCGTATTATTCGATATGCAAAATCAAACGAAGTTTCATTTTTGTTAGTGGGGCACATTACAAAAGCTGGTAATATTGCGGGACCAATGATTTTAGAACACATGGTTGATGTTGTATTGCAGTTTGAAGGTGATCAAAATAATTTCTATCGGATTTTAAGATCCAGAAAAAATCGATTTGGTAGCACTCAGGAAATTGGAGTGTTTGAAATGCAACAAGAAGGATTACGTGAAGTCTCGAATCCTTCCGAAATATTTTTGTCTGGTGAAGCCGTTAGTTTAAGTGGAGTTGCTTTGGGTGCATCCGTGGAGGGAATTCGTCCTATGCTTATTGAAATGCAGGCTTTGGTGAGTTCCGCTGTGTATGGAACCCCACAACGTACATCGACAGGCTACGATATTCGACGATTAAATATGTTACTTGCAGTTTTAGAGAAACGTGCAGGTTTTCGCTTGAACCAGAAAGATGTTTTTGTCAATATTGTTGGAGGTTTGAAAATAACAGATCCTGGTATGGATTTGGCTTTGCTGGCAGCGATTTTATCTTCTGATCAAGACATCAGTATTCCTGAAGGAACGGTGCTTTGTGGTGAAGTCGGATTGTCGGGAGAGGTGCGTTCTGTTAGTCGTATTGCTCAGCGAATTACCGAAGCAGACCGTTTGGGTTTTCGTCGCATGATTCTTCCGTATTCCGCAAAAAAAGAAAAACTCAATACGCAAAATATTAAGCTTTACTTTGTTAAAACAGTATCTGAAATGATGAAAGCCTTATTTAGAGAGGCATAATCATCTTACATAATCATTCCTGATTCATTTTGTTTCTCCCACTCATCACAATCAATTGTGACATTGAGCTTATCTGGTTTCTTAAACTTGTCTTCTTGAGTGTATGGTAAGTTCGGATCTGCATAAACCTTTTCCATGTATAACGCCCAAATGGGAAGCGCCATACTAGCACCTTGTCCAAGTGTAATTCCTCGGAAGTGAATACTACGTTCTTCGCCACCAACCCATGCTCCAGAAACCAGATTAGGGGCAATTCCCATAAACCAACCATCCGAATGATTATTGGTCGTTCCTGTCTTACCTGCCAATTCAGCAGTAAAGTTGTAACGGTATCTCAGCCTGACACTAGTACCAAAATCTACAACTCCTTTCATTAATTCAATCATTAAATAGGCAGTTTGTTCATCGATTGCTTCATTTTGCACTGCTTGGAATTCTGCCAGCACATTGCCATTTTTGTCTTCAATGCGTGTGACAAACAAAGGTCTTGAATGAATGCCTTGATTGGCAAAGCTAGTGTAAGCCCCAACCATTTCTTTCAGTGTAACTTCAGCTGCTCCTACACAAATGGAAGGATATGGATCGATATGACTGTTTACTCCCATGGCTTTAGCTACCTCAATAACGGCTTCAGGAGAAAACTGTTTCAATACCCATGCAGATATTTGATTTAAGGAACCTGCAAGCCCATATTTAAGACTTACCATTTCTCCTTCTTTTTTGTTGTCAGAATATTTTGGAGTGTAAAACTCAGGATCTTGTCCTTCTGGCATTTTAAACGTAACTGGTATGTTTGGAACCTTATGACAAGGAGAATATCCATTTTGCATTGCCAATGTATAGATAAAAGGCTTAAATGTTGATCCAACCTGCCTGCGGGCCAAGGATGTCATATCGTACTTAAAATGCTTATAATCAATATCACCGACATAGGCTTTCACATAGCCTGTGTGAGGTTCCATGCTCATAAACCCTGCATGCAGGAAGTATTTGTAATAACGAATACTATCCATAGGGGACATGACAGTATCAATATCTCCATCCCAAGAGAAAACAGACATACGTACAGGAGTATTGAACATTATGTCAATGGAGTCTGCACTCATTCCTGCAGCCTTGTGGATTCTGTATCTTTCAGAGCGTGTTTTTGTTGCCTCATAAATAGCATCAATTTGTGATTTTGGCAGGTATGAATCAAAAGGGGCGTTCTTTTTCCCTCTTCTGTCTTTAAAGAATTCATCCTGAAGGAAATCTCCCATATGCTCAGTTACTGCTTCTTCTGCATAAGTTTGCATTCGGGAGTCTATGGTTGTGTAAATCTTCAATCCATCGCTATAAATATCGTAGTTGGTTCCATCAGCTTTGATGTTTTTGTTACACCATCCATATGTTGGATCTGTTTCCCAGTTAATGGAATCTTCTACAAATTGACGAGGGTTCCATCTGTAATCACTACGAATCGGTTTACTGGCAGTTAGCCATTGACGTAGAAACTCTCTGAAATAGGTTGCATGACCTAAGTTATGATCTACTTTTTGATATTTAATACCCAAAGGAAGTTCTTGTAGCGAGTCTTTTTGTGCTTTATCCAGATAGCCATACTTATGCATTTGTGCCAGAACTGTATTGCGTCTGGTTTTTGTTTGTTCAGGGAATCGTAGTGGATTATAGAGCGATGGGTTCTGAAGCATGCCGATAAGCATAGCAGATTGTTGAATGTTCAGAGAGTCTGGAGTTGTACTGAAATAAACACGAGATGCAGATTCTATACCTACCGCAAGATTTAAAAAATCAAAACGGTTTAAATACATGGTAATAATTTCTTCCTTCGTGTATGATTTTTCAAGTTTAACAGCAATGACCCATTCTCTAAGTTTTCGGTTAACCAGTTCACTTTTTGTTGTTAAATCTTCACGAGGGAAAATAAGCTTTGATAGTTGTTGGGAGATCGTTGACCCTCCTCCTTTAAGATTTCTGGTGACAACTCCATAGGCAACACGACCTAAGGCTTTAAAGTCAATTCCGGAATGTTTTCTGAAGCGAATGTCTTCGGTTGAAATCAATGCATCAATCACATGGGGTGAAATTGAATCGTATTCAGTTTGTGTTCTGTTTTCATGAAAATATGTGCCTAAAAGCTCTTGGTCAGCAGATATAATCTGTGTTGCAAGGTTTGATTTAGGGTTTTCCAATTGCTCAAAACTTGGCATGAGTCCTTTTTTTCCATTTGCAATTGAAACAAAATAAAAAATTACGAATATCCACACCAGAGAAAAAATCCCCCAGAATATCCATTTAAAGCGGCGTTTGAAGCCTTTTGAGTATTGTCTTTTTTCCTTCATTTTATACCGAAATCTTAGATTACTAAATTAAGTAAAATGTTTTTTAATTTGAACAACCTGTTATATTTTCTTTTCTTTGTCAAAAATTTACCCGGGAAATTAAGATATCTTATGGAAGAAAATTTGGTCATTGTCGAGTCACCAGCAAAAGCTCAAACAATAAAACGCTTTTTAGGGAAAGATTATTTGGTAAAGTCAAGTTTTGGTCATATTAGAGACTTGGCGAAGAAAAATTTTGGGATTGATATAGAAAACAATTATCAACCGAATTATGAAATTTCTCCTGACAAGAAAAAGATCACGGCAGAACTTAAAAAACTTGCAAAAGATGTTAAGTTTGTATGGTTGGCATCTGATGAGGACCGTGAAGGAGAAGCAATTGCTTGGCACTTGGCTGAAGTATTGAAACTAAAAAGAGAAAATACAAAACGTATTGTTTTTCATGAGATTACGAAGACGGCAATTCGAAATGCAGTTGAAAATCCTAGAGAAATTGATTATAATCTGGTGAATGCTCAGCAGGCGCGTCGTGTGCTTGATCGACTTGTTGGTTTTAACTTATCCCCATTATTATGGAAAAAAATAAAACCATCCTTGTCTGCAGGTAGAGTGCAATCTGTTGCTGTGCGTTTGTTAGTTGAGCGTGAACGTGAAATCAATGATTATATTCCTGAGTATGCATACCGTTTGCAAGCTTTGTTTGAAACGGAAAAAGGAGATGCATTTGAAGCAGAATATAGTATTCGTCCAAAAGATGAAGATGAAGCACGTGCTTTTTTGGAAGCCTTTATTAAGGCAAACTACAAGATTTCAGACATTCAGGTAAAACCAGGTAAAAAGTCTCCCTCACCACCATTTACTACATCAACTTTGCAACAAGAGGCAAGTAGAAAGCTCGGGTTTTCCGTGTCTCGTACAATGCAAGTTGCTCAGAAATTGTATGAAGCAGGGAAAATTACTTATATGCGTACCGATTCTGTGAATCTTTCCAATCTTGCCATCAATACGGCAAAGAAAATGATTGAAGAAGATTTTGGGAAAGAATACGCTAAAACACGTCAATACAAGTCGAAAGTTAAAGGTGCTCAAGAAGCGCATGAGGCTATTCGACCAACATACATAGATCAGCGCACTGTAGATGGCACTGCTCAGGAAAAGAAATTGTATGAATTGATCTGGAAACGTACAGTAGCTTCACAAATGGCAAATGCACAAATCGAAAAAACACAGGTTAAAATCGATGCGAGTCAGCCAAGTGGACATTTTGTTGCCCAAGGTGAAGTGATTAAATTTCCAGGTTTTCTCACCTTATACATAGAGTCAACTGATCATGATGAGCCTGAAACAGCTAAAGGAATGTTGCCAGTTCTCAAACAAGGTGAAAATTTGTCATACCGAAACATTCAGGCGATTCAAAAATTTACAAATCATCCACCTCGATATACTGAAGCGAGTTTAGTACGTAAACTGGAAGAATTGGGAATTGGTCGTCCGTCAACTTATGCGCCAACGATTTCAACAATTCAGCAAAGGGAGTATGTTCAAAAAGGTGCTGATGAAAGTAAAAGTCGTCAGGTTATCCATTTGAAACTTGAATCAGATAAAATTGTCAGAAAAACGAAGCAAGAAAACTATGGTAGCGTAAAAGGAAAGTTAATTCCTACATCTCTAGGCATGGTTGTGAATGATTTTCTTCTTGAACATTTCAAAGAAATTATGGATTTCAATTTTACTGCGAAAGTTGAAAAGCAATTTGATGAAATTGCGATGGGTGATATGGAATGGACAAAAATGATTGATGAGTTTTACCACCCATTTATTGACAATTTGAAAAAAATTGAAGAAACAAAGACCAATCGGTGGGAGAGAGTACTTGGAGAAGATCCGAAAACCGGGAAACCCGTAAGTGTAAAAATCGGACGTTATGGTCCATACGTTCAAATAGGAACGAAAGAGGAGGAAGAAAAACCACAATTTGCATCGTTGCGTAAAGAACACAATGTAGAGACAATTTCTCTCGATGAAGCGCTTGAGCTATTTAAGTTGCCACGAAATATTGGAAATTACGAAGACAATGATGTTGTGATTGGAATCGGACGCTTTGGTCCTTATGTGCGTCATGCAAAGAAATTCTACAGTTTAAGTAAAACAGACGATCCTAATACAATCAATCTCGATAGAGCAATTGAAATAATTGAGGAAGGAAAAGAAAAAGAAAAGAAACGCGAAATTAAACGTTTCGACGAAGATAGTGATCTTGTTGTTTTAAATGGTCGTTATGGTCCATACATCGCATACAAAAAGAAAAACTATCGAATACCTAAGTCCAAAGTGCCTGAAGATTTGAGCTATGATGATTGCAAAGAAATCATAGAAAAGGCTGCTGCAAAAAAGAAAAAATAAGCTCAGAGTGGCTTATTTGACATAATAATATGATAAAAGTCATCGTTATCCTTTTCGGAAGAGGATGATTTTTATGCGATTCGTGAAAAATATGAAGTTTTTTGTTTTGTTGTCAAAAAAAAATTGTATTTTTCGCTGATATTTTGATCAGGTTCGTTCTTGATAAAAGTAGGTGGTTATTAACAATTTCCGACTTATTAACTAAAAATTGTTAATAAAGCTTGTAAATTTGAGATAAAATTATTTACTTTACGGTTCGAGCTGCATAATAAAGGGCTTGTAGAATTAACTATTTTGATATGAGGCGATTAACTCTAGCGATTATGATTTTGTTTGCAACTGTAGGGATTACATTTGCACAAAGTGATGCGCATTTTAGCTTATTTGAATTCAATACACTGAATTACAATCCGGGCTACGCGGGAAGTAACGATGCGATTTGCGTGAACTCTGTTCACCGTCAGCAATGGCTTGGTATGGAGGAAGGTAGACCACAAACAACTGTGTTTAGTTTCGATATGCCAATTGAAGCAATTAGCAGTGGTGTCGGTTTGTCAGTTTTTCAGGAATCTATTGGTTATCAGAAAGATTTGAGTATAACTGGAACTTACGCTTATCGTTTAGAACTTGATTATGGAACGTTAGGAATTGGTGTGAATTTTGGTCTTATTAGCCGTTCAATCAATGGTGACTGGGTTACTCCTGAATCACTAAACGGTGGTCAGGTGTATATTGACCCTGTAATTCCTCATATGGATAGCAAAATGGTTTTTGATTTAGGTATTGGAGCATATTACCGTTACAATAATTTCTACGCTGGAATTTCAAGTCTTCACATTACTGAGCCAGTTTTTAAATTCAATGGTACTGATGCAACAAAGAATCCTTACGTAAAAAGACATTTTTACTTTGTCGGTGGCTATATTTACCAATTGCCAAATCCTATGTTTGAAGTGAAACCTGCAGTTTTGGTTCAAACTGATTTTGCATCTGCTGAATTTAGTGTCAATGGGCAATTAATCTATAATAAGAAATTCTGGGGCGGATTAACTTATCGTTACAACGATGCGATCGTTCCAATGTTAGGTATCCACTTGTTGAACGGAATCAGCGTGGGATACAGTTATGATGTTGATTTGAGTAAACTCGCAGGATATGCCGGTGGTTCTCATGAAATTGTAGTTCGCTATTGTTTCAATGTGAGCGGTGGAGGCGGAGTTGGTCGTTATCGTAGTGTCAGAAGATTATAGTTATTTTAAATTAAGAGCTTACTAATACCACATATTATGAAAAAATTAGTATTCATAGGATTTATTCTCGCCGTAGTGCTTTCGAGTTGCGGATATTATGGCAGTGGCGATCTCGTAGGAGTATCCAGAAAAACTTGGTACACTCCAGATCCTCATGGCATGTTGTTCGTTCCACCAGGGTCATATAACATGGGTCCAAGTGATCAGGATGTTCCTAATGCAATGACTGCAACTGCCAAAACTGTTACTGTTCAAGGGTTTTGGATGGACGAGACAGAAATCACAAATGCTGAGTACAGACAATTTGTTTACTGGGTGCGTGACTCCCTTGCTTTGACTGTCTTAGCTGAAAATCCACCAGAAAGTTATGATTCTGAAGGAAGAGACTTTTTTAGAGCATATGAAGATGATGACCCACAAGCATTGGTATTAGAAGCAATCGGGTACGATTCTTATAACTTTGATGGATATCGTTTGTTGGATTGGCAAGCTCGTATTGACTATACTGACCCACAAATCAAAGCGACTTTAATTGAGAACTCAAACCTTTATCTTAAACCTCCTCCAAAGGTATTTCATTACATGCGTCGAATTGACATCAATTCAAATGCACTGTATTTTGAATATTATTGGGTTGATTTGCAGCAAGCAGCTAAAAAACATGCTTTCCGTAAAGATGGTCGTCAAGTAGAACAAGATGTACAACGTACATTTGATCGTGAATCTGATGCAGGTATCCGTATCGGAAGACATTGGAATGCTGAAACTGAAGAGTATGAAGGTACTATTAAAGATAGAGAAGAACTGAAACGTCGTCGTGAATGGGAAGACTTTGAAGACCGTGAAGTGGTTGATCAATTCTCCTATATTATGCATGAGCGTGTACCAGTTTATCCTGATACATTGTGTTGGATGAGTGAATTTACTTACTCTTACAATGAGCCAATGACAAAAATGTATTTCTGGCATCCTGCATATGATTATTATCCAGTTGTTGGTGTGACTTGGCAACAAGCTCGTGCTTTTGGACAATGGAGATCAATGCTTAAAAATTCTTACCAAAGAGATACCAGAGATTTTTATCTGAATGAATATCGTTTGCCTACCGAATCTGAATGGGAATATGCTTCTCGTGGTGGTTTAGATTTGCAAATGTATCCTTGGGGTGGTTTATATACCAGAAATTACAGTGGTTGTTTCATCGCAAACTTCAAGCCTATGCGTGGTAATTACTACGATGATGGAGGTGTACAAACTCTTATGGTAGGTACTTATGATCCAAACGAATATGGATTGTATGATATGGCAGGAAATGTTGCTGAGTGGACACGTAATGCGTTTGAACCAGCAGCATATCGATATACTCACGATTTGAATCCTGATTATCAGTATTATGCACACCCAGACGATCCACCAGTATTGAAACGTAAAGTTGTTAGAGGTGGTAGCTGGAAAGATGTGGCATATTACATGCAGAATGGTACTCGTACTTACGAATATCAAGATTCCTCGAAATCATATATCGGTTTCCGTAATGTAAGAACTTATTTAGGCCGTCACCGTGCTGATGGCGTATCATATTCACAGGTTTATTAATTTAAGGATTAACACAAAAACATCGCAACTATGAAATTTTCAGAATTAGTAAAGAGTAGCAAGTACAAAAGAGCAATTGGCTTTATCTATGGTATGGGGGCATCTGTCGTACTTGTTGGAGCATTGTTTAAAATTGAGCACTTACCTGGTGCAAGTATTATGCTTATGGTAGGTTTGTTGACAGAGGCTGTTATTTTTGCAATTTCTGCATTTGAGCCACCTCACGAAGAATATGATTGGAGTCTTGTTTATCCTGAATTAGCAGGTATTGATGAATCCATTGAAATTGATGATAAATCTTCTGTTATTGCATCAAAAAAATCAGCGCTTGAGAAATTTGATGCTATGATTGAATCTGCTGAAATTACACCTGAATTGTTTGATAAGTTAGGTCACGGTCTTCAAAATATGAGCCAGACTGTTGAAAAACTTGCTGATGTATCAAGTGCAACTGCAGCAACAAATAATTATGTCGCTAACTTTGAAAAAGCTTCAGAAAAAGTCAATGAATTTGCTGATTCTTACGGACAATCAGCTACTAAATTGAATCAGTCTGCTGAACGTTTGTCTGAAACTTATGGAAGCTCTGCTGACGTGGTTGGTAAATCTGGTCAAGAGCTTGCAGATGCTTACAATAAGTTGACAAAATCAATGAATGATGAGTTTGAAAAAACTGCTGGAAATACTAATACATATGGTGAGCAGTTAGAAAGCATGACTAAAAACCTAACAGCACTCAATGCTGCTTATGAACTTCAGTTAAAAGGTACCAACGATCATCTTGAAAAAACAAAAGATCTTTATGGTGGCTTGAATGATGTTATGAGCGACTTGCATGATACTGTGGAAGACACTAAACGTTTCCGTGAAGAAGTGTCTAAACTCGGTAACAATCTGGCTGCAATGAATACCGTTTATGGTAATATGTTGTCTGCTATGAATGTGAAGCAAGATTAATTCATTGAATGTTAACTGTATAAAATTTTAGATTATGTCAGGTGGGAATTGTCCAGAAACCCCTCGTCAAAAGATGATTGGAATGATGTATCTCTTTTACACGGCGCTACTCGCGTTGAACGTGTCAGGAGAGGTTCTTGATGCATTCATCCTTGTAAACGATAGTCTTGAAGAAACAACAGAGAGTTTCTACAACAAGACAGAGGGACTATATGCTAAGCTGGGAGCTTTGAATGCCCAGCAACCAGAAAAATATGAACCTATATTTGAAGAGGCACTTGTAGTTAAAGCAAAAACTACAAAAGTGTATAATCAAATTGAACGCTACAAACAAGAAATAATTGCAAAATCGAATGGTACTCCTTATGATCCTAAGAACCCAATATCGATTCATGATATCAATAAGAAAGATGACTTGAACTCTGCTGCAGAGCTTATGACAGGTGTTGGTGGTCCGATGAAAGGGGACTCTTTGAAGCGTGTAATCAATGAATATCGAGATTTTATGTTGTCTCATATTGAGGATACTACGTTTGCAATCTATACTAATATAAAAACCTCTTTTGACACAAGAGATGATTTTACAGATCCTGAGCACAAGAAAACTTGGGAAGGTAAACTCTTTGAGCATGTTCCTTTAGCAGGTACTATTGCATTAATGACTAAATTACAAACTGATGTTCGTAATGCTGAGGCTGATATTGTAGAGCGTATGATTACTGGTGTAGATGATGATATGATTACTATTACTAACATTGAGGCACTTGTAAGTTCAAATGCTAGCTATATTGTAAAAGGTGGAAATTATGAAGCACAAGTGTTTATTGGAGCCCAGGATACTTCAATGAAACCTACTGTGTATTATAGTGATAAATATCCTTTCTATGATACCATTAAGGAAGATGGAAAAGTGACCTTTAAAATGCGTGGTGAAAGAGGTGTTGATTATGACACTATGCCAATTGTAAATGGTAGAGGTATTTATTCCATCGAAAATGCAACGAATATTGGTTCATATCAATTTGGTGGATTGATTGAATGGAATACTAAGCAAGGTAAAAAACTGCTTCCTTTCATGAATGAATACATGATTGGAGAAACTGGTTTTGCAGTTTCACCTTCTGGAGTAAATGTATTTTATCGTGGTATTGATAACCCTGTTGAGGTTTCAGTATCAGGATATCCAAAAGAGAAAGTTAGAGCTTATATGAGTGGTGGTGGAACTCTCGTACAAAGAGGTGGTTCATATGTTGCTCGTGTAACAAGCCCTTCAGCACGTGAAGTTACAATTTCTGTCTCCGTTGAAACGGATGCTGGTCCAAAAACACTTGGTAGCAAAAAATTCCGTGTGTTGAATGTACCTATACCTCCTGCAAAACTTAACGGAACCAAGAGTGAAGGACGTGTACATAAAAATGATATCTTGACTGGTGTACTAATGGCTGACCTTGGAGATCAATTTTTCCCATTCCAAGTAAAATTTGATGTGGTTAGTTTCCGTTTTACTTATAAAGTACGTGGTCAAACGAATAGTATTACTGTTTATGGTAACCGCTTGAATGCTGAGGCACAAAGTGCTTTGCAAGGATTAGGTCGTGGAACTCGTGTGAGTTTTGAGTCTATCCAGGTTAAAGGACCTTCAGGTACATTCCAAACAGCTCCTATATCACTAGAACTTAGATAATTATGAAAAAACAAAGCATTCTTATTCTGACATTACTGGTTATTCTGAGCAGTATCGGGCTTAAAGCACGTGCTCAGGAGAGCGTTATCGATGGTGCTTATGCACGGGAACATGTTCCAAAACGTGTAAAGGTACCATACCAGGGAATTCGTGAGGCAGATGCGATGTACTCAAAAAGAGTATTGCGTATGATTGACCTCGATGAGAAAATTAATCATCCATTGTATTTTCCGATTCGCCCAATCAATTATCCAGGCGGAATTCAACCTGAACGCTCACGTGTTAGCCTTATCCATTTATTGTATCATATCGGTGTTATGAATGCTGCTGAAGCTCAACGTCAAAGAGTTTTCAAATTCGACCCAAATGATTTCAATAATTGGTACAAGAATCCAATTCCACCAGATGATTCACTTGGTAGAGCTCAAGTGCTTACTTATCAAGAAGACATCCCAGTTTTGGATCCTGAAACTGGTGTACGTAATTGGGAAACCGTCGATCGTGAAATTGCTTTGCGTGATGTGAAATCATATCTACTCTGGGAAGAATGGGTATTTGATAAACAACGCTCAGTAATGGATGTCAGAATTGTTGCAATTGCTCCTGTGGCTAAATTTATCACAGAAAAGAATGGTATTGAGGAAATTGAAACTCAGCGTTTATTCTGGGTGCCTTTCCCAAATTATCGTCCTTTGCTTGCTAGATATGAAGTGTTTAACGTTGCAAATGATTCTGAACGTCGTACTTTTGACGATGTGTTTGCTCAAAGACGCTTTGAATCATATCTCATTTCTGCTAGTAATGTGTATGATAACCGCTTTATTCGTGATTACCTCCTTGGTATTGATGCCATGCATGAAGGTAAAAAAATCGAGGAAGAGCTATTCAATTATGAGCATGACCTTTGGGAGTATTAATGGTTTGTTTTAAAGATACAAAAGAGGCTGTTTCAATCGAAACAGCCTCTTTCTTTTTGTCATATTTTTTCTTTTTGAAGTCGAATGCTTAGTCCTCAGTTTTACGTTTTAAATCATTCAAACTTTCTTTAATTTCTTGTTCATTTTCCTTTTTGCTGATCAGAAGCGCATCGCCAGAATCCACAATAATGTAACCTTCAATGTCTTTGATAATTGCCAGTTTATTGTCAGGAATACGAATGATGTTATCAAAGCAGTTTTCTACTATCATATTCTCAGCATTAAAAACAACATTTCGTTCATCATCTTTCAAGCTGTTTTCGTACAGACTTTTCCATGTTCCTAAGTCAGACCATCCAAATTCTGCACATAGAGTGAAAACGTTTTTCGCTTTTTCCATGACTCCATAGTCAATCGATATTGTTTTACATTCAGAATAAACCTTTTGAATGAATTCTTTTTCCTTATCAGTGCCAAGCGATTGTTCGCCTTCAAGAAATAAATTGTGAACCTCGGGTAAATGTTCCGTTAATGCATCATCTATACTTTTTAATGACCACATGAAAATTCCAGCATTCCAATGAAATTCACCACTTTTTAAAAAGAATTCCGCCAGTTCAAGATTTGGTTTTTCTGTGAAAGTCTTCACTCGATTGAAACGATCCTCTTTTGCTTTGCTTTCATCAATTTGAATGTAACCATAGCCTGTGTCTGGTCTATTAGGCTTTATTCCTATGGTTAACAATGCATCATTGTCCTGTACAAATTGAAGTCCGTCAACAATATTTCGTTTAAATGCTTCATCATCTAAAATAAGATGATCCGATGGTGTTACGACAATATTTGCATAAGGCGTGATTTGTTTGATTCTACAGGTTGCATAACTGATACATGGTGCAGTGTTTCTGCGCATTGGTTCAAGTAGAATGTTCTCTTTTGGGAGTTTTGGCAATTGTTCTTGAACCAAATTCTCATAATCCGCACTGGTAACAATGAAAATATTCTCTGCAGGAAATAGATCATTAAAACGTTTAAACGTTAATTGGAGCAATGAGTGACCTACTCCTAAAATATCCAAAAACTGTTTAGGCTTTTTCGCTGTACTAATTGGCCAAAATCGGCTTCCAATCCCTCCTGCCATGATGACACAGTAATTCGTATTTTTCATAATTCACGTTTTTCTTTACGTATGGAAAATACGAAAAATTTGTCGGACAATAAAATATATAGCTTTTATTTTCGCTATAATCATAAGAATCGTAAATTTGTTTTACAGACAAAGAATGCATAAATCTGTCATGAAGATTTTTACACATATTGGGCGTTATATCATTTTGTTGGGGCAAGTTATTTCCCGACCTGATAAACCTCGTATGTTTTGGAAACAAGTTTTTCGTGAATTGGAAATCATTGGAATGAATTCTTTAGGCATTGTGGCAATTGTTTCGATATTTATGGGAGCTGTGTTAACTCTCCAGGTCGGAATTAATTTTGTCCATCCTTTAATCCCGAATTATTTGGTTGGCTTAACAGTTAGAGATACCATGATTCTTGAATTTGCATCCACAATCATTTGTCTTATTCTGGCAGGAAAAGCAGGGTCAAATATTGCATCTGAAATTGGAACCATGCGAATTACTGAGCAAATTGATGCTTTAGAAATTATGGGTGTAAACTCTGCATCCTATTTGATTCTCCCAAAGGTGATTGCTGCTCTTATGTTTTTTCCAATTTTAACACTTGTGTCTGTCATGTTAGGAATTGCAGGAGGAATTGGGGTTTCTTTATTAACAGATGTGGTGACAGTTTTTGATTATCTTGATG
Organism: Bacteroidales bacterium; assembly: GCA_963676165.1. Classification (GTDB taxonomy): domain Bacteria; phylum Bacteroidota; class Bacteroidia; order Bacteroidales; family ML635J-15; genus JAQIBY01. The sequence continues at coordinate 676,835 of OY781043.1, forward strand.
GACTTCGAATCTTTTTTCATCCTTTTTATATTGTCTATACTCTGGTAAAAATGTTAGTGTATGCATTTATTATTACCACAGTTTCTTCATACCATGGTTATTACACTTATGGAGGTGCATTGGAAGTTGGAAAAAGTAGTACCCGAGCTGTAGTGTACAGTATTATTGCAATTTTAGTGATGGATTTGGTGATTACTCAATTGATGTTAACATGATACAGGTTAGTCAAATAGAAAAATCATTTGCTGGTGCAAAAGTATTGCATTCTGTTTCTGCCGATTTTGTCGAGGGGAAAACCAATCTTATCATTGGACAAAGTGGAAGTGGAAAAACTGTTTTATTGAAATGCATTGTCGGATTGCATACCCCTGATCATGGGTCAATTATTTACGATGGACGCGATTACCTTTCTGCTGAATCGAAAGTGAAAAAAAATATCCGTAAAGAAATTGGTATGGTTTTTCAAGGAGGAGCGCTCTTTACATCGGAAACAATACAGGATAATGTGATGTTTCCTTTGAATATGTTTACCAAACAGTCTAAAAAAGAAAAGCTTTTTCGTGTCAATGAGTGTTTGGAGCGTGTCGGAATTACCGGAACAAATACGCTTTTCCCGTCGGAATTGTCTGGAGGAATGCAGAAAAGAGCTGCTATTGCTCGTGCAATTGTTTTGAATCCCAAATATTTATTCTGTGATGAGCCGAATTCCGGATTAGACCCAAAAACTTCGATAAAAATTGATGAGCTTATTTCTGATATTACAAAAGAATACAACATCACAACCATTATTAATACGCATGATATGAACTCTCTTATGCAGATTGGTGATTATATTTTATTTCTCAATCATGGGAAAAAAGAGTGGGAAGGCAATATGAAAGAAATATTTAATGCTGATAGCGAGGCCTTCAATGATTTTGTATTTGCATCAGAAATGGCAAAAACTTTAGTAAACCAGAAAAAATGAAGAAAAGATTAGGATATATTTTCGTGATATTGAGTTTTGTAAGTATGTTTTTCGCATGCGGTCCAAAACCTGATGAAATTGCAAAACCAGATAACTTGATTGCAAAGGATACTCTTGCTTTAATGTTTTATGATATTCATATGATTGATGCTGCTTTGACAACAAATGTAGTAACTCCGAGAGGAGTGTATTCGCGTTTTAATTTGTATCAATCAATGTTTGAAAAGTACAACCGTACAGAGGATGATTTTAATACGACGATTCGTTATTATGTCTTAAATGATATTGATCAACTTGACAAAGTATATGAAAATGTTCTCGCTCGTATGAATAAGGAACAGGGTGAATTAACAAAAGCGATACAGGAGGAAATTTAGTGGGTTTCCCTTTCCATTTCAATGCGAAATTTGTTTCTGTTGACTATCCGTCTTTCCGTTTTCGACAGACCGATTTCTTTAAGTTTAGAGATTTCTTGAAACGGAAATATCCAGATTTAAATGTAAGTAGAAATGAATTGGAGTTTGATTTAACTCATGTATTTGGCTTTATGAACTTTTCCGTACGCATCGAGAAAAAAGAAAGTTCTTTACATTATTCCATCGATATGATTCCAGTTGTGCTTACAACACTTCTCTTGCTGTTTGCCAGTTTGTTTTTGGCACAAGGTGGAGTGATGTTAAGCTTAGCAATTGGTTTCCTTTCTTTTATTCTCATCTATTCCTTTTCAGTGTTGATAGTGAATGGTATGGTTCGTCGCTTAATTGAGGAGTTTGTCAAAAAAGAAATGAAGCGATTGGAAGACAAAGTGGTCAATCCGGTTTGTATTGTATGTGGAACACCTATGAAGGCTGGACAAACCAAGTGTCAAGCATGTGAGGGCAGAAAAAAAAGCGAAGGGTCTAGCATTAAGTATTCATATACACCAAATCAAAAGTGATGAGACGAATTGCTGCAAAATTAGCTTTTACAGGAACGCGCTATATTCAGAATCCGGTGATAGAAATCAGCGATAATCAAGAGATATTGTCTGTGAAGTCCATAGACCTTTCCCAAAATGAGTTGCCAAATTGTGAATATTACAGTGGCTTGCTGGTTCCCGGTTTTATTAATGCACATACCCATACGGAATTGTCGATGAAAGGGGAAACCTATACTTCTCAGGGAGGAATGATGGACTTTGTCAAACATGTTATTTCATTAAGGCGAAATAATAAATTACCTCAAGCCTCAGATTTGCAAACTGTGTATCAACGGATGAGAGCTGAAGGTACAGTTGCTTTTGCTGATATTACCAATTCTGAAGTGAGTTTTCATGCTAAACAAAAAACGGAATTGCATCATAAGAGTTTTTTCGAATTTTTCCCATTGTCAGCAAAACAGGCAGAAGAGCAGAGGAATGTGTATTCTAATGTCAGACGAAATTTCACAGATTGTGAGGTCTTTCCTTCCTTACATTCACCATATGCATTAACAATAACAGGATTGAATTCAATCAAAGATTTGTTCAATCATAGTGAATTTAGCTCAATACATTACCGTGAAAGTGAGGATGAATTGCACCTCGATTCACCAGACAATCCAATGCACTCATTTTACAGAAACATTGAGCCGAATTATGAAGCTGCCTTTGTTAATCCCGTGTTTTCCGAGACATTGGGTGATGTGCTGAAGCATACCAAGCATTTGCTGCTTGTACACAATACATGCATCAGGCAGGAAGATGTGGATGACATTTTGAAGTGGTCTGATCGACATGAAGTTAACTTAAATTTTGTGCTTTGCCCAAGGTCAAATATGAATATCAATGCAAACTTGCCCGATATTCATGGATTTATGGAGCAAAATCTTAATCTCTGTTTTGGAACAGACTCATTGTTATCTGCCCCAAACTTATCTATCTTTGAGGAATTGAAATTTGTTCAGGCGAATTATCCTGAAATTAAGCTGCAGTCCTTATTGAAAATGTCTGCATATAATGCGGCACTAGCATTAGGTTGGGATGAATTGGGCGAATTAGCTGTTGGGAAAAAACCTGGAATAAATTTAATATCAATGAAAGCATTGCATTCTGATCGCTTACATCCGGATGCTGAATTAAAAGTAATTGTATAAATGGCAACTTTTTTATTTGATGATATTGTTTTCGGACCGGTGAAGTCTCGTCGTTTGGGTCACTCTTTGGGGATTAATCTTCTTCCTGAAAATGCGAAAGTGTGCAACTTTAATTGTGTGTATTGCGAATGTGGTTGGACAGATCCAAAAGGGGAGAAGCTTCCTAAATTTGAGGAAATTATTCGCCGTATGGAAAGTGGTTTCAAGGATTGTGTAGAAAATAATATTCCTGTCGATGCAATTACTTTTGCAGGAAATGGTGAACCAACTTTGCATCCAAAATTTTCAGAAATTGTTGATCATACCATCCGTTTGCGTGATAGATATTTGCCAAATGCCCGAATTGTAGTCTTGACAAATGCCGGACTTTTGCATAAACCCGCAGTTCGTGATGCGCTTGTTAATGTGGATATGGCGCTTTTGAAATTAGATTCTGGAGTAGAAGAAACCGTAAAAATCATCAATCAACCAGCTCCTGGTTTTAATTTCCAACAATACATTGAGAATATTAAGCAGTTTCCGGGTAGAAAGATCATCCAAACTATGTTTCTAAACTATGAGTATGAAGGAGGACTGATCGACAATACAATAGAAGAGGAAATGATTGCTTGGTTGAAAGCATTGAAATATATTAATCCTGAATTGGTAATGATCTATTCTGTAGCCCGTGATACGCCAGATGCAGGGGTTAAATCAGTAAGTCGAGAAAAGCTCATGCAAATTGCTGAACGTGTCAAAAAGGAAGGATTTCAAGTTGAAATATCCTAACCAACATAAAAAGATACTTGTTGCACCGCTAAATTGGGGGCTGGGTCATGCAACGCGCATGATGCCTCTTATCCGCGAAAGTATTCATAAAGGTTATGAGGTTGAAATTGCTACCGATGGGCAGGCGTACAATGTTCTAAAGGAAGCTTTCCCAGAGCTAACCATCCATACATTGCCAGCTTATCATATCAAATATTCAAAGAATAAGTATTTGATGCTCCGCTTGATATTTCAAGCACCTCAAATGGTGCAGACTATGAGGAAAGAGCACAAGTGGTTGAAGGCTTATGTCCAAGAAAATACGCCTGATGTTATTATTTCTGATGATCGTTTTGGTATGTTTCATAGAGAAGTGAAATCCTATTATGTGACACATCAAATCAATGTGTTGATGCCATCTTACCTAAAGTTTTTACAGCCATTGGTTCGTTTTCTTCATCGTAAAATAATACAATCATACACTGCTTGTCTTATTCCCGACTTGGAAAATAATGGCTTAAGTGGTCAGTTAGCACATGCGAAAAGCGGATTCCGCTTTCCGGTTAAGTATATGGGAGTACTTAGCCGTTTTCAAGGAATTGATTGTCCAAAACCGGATGTTTTACCTGACGTTTTAGCTGTTATATCCGGACCAGAACCACAGCGAAGTATTCTCGAACACATGTTAATTGAGCTTTATCAAGACAAAGAAACTGAGGCTTGGATTGTTTCCGGAAAACCGGAAAGTGATGATGTTCAGGAATTTAACAATGTGAGGTTAATCAGTCATTTGCCTTCTGAGCAATTGTGTGCATTAATGAAATATACTCCTATTTTAATTTCCCGATCTGGGTATTCCACATTGATGGATTTATTTGAGCTTAAACGGAAAGCAATTCTTATTCCTACTCCTGGACAAACTGAGCAGTTGTATTTAGGGGAGTTGTTTGCTGAGCAGTACAGTTTTACAACAATCATGCAGCACGAGATCTTATCTGTGAACCAGATTGATGTTTCACAATGTGGAGTGTGGGAAGCAGTCGAGGAACAGGCAGCAGATATTGTTCACTTGCTATAGTTTGGTTTTATCGAAAGCAAAAAAAGGTTGGCAAGTGCCAACCTTTTTCATTTTAATTCAATATTTTATTCTCCGCTAGTACCATCTGGTGTTAGCAATGTTTTTTGTTGATATCCAATTTCACTATAAGAAGATCCTGCAATGTCTGCAGTTGATTGGTAGAAGTTGTTAATGTTTTGTGACATATGGATTTCTTTACTTTTCAGCATGTCAAGTTCCCACAAATGACTCATTTCTCCATTATCATAACTGTATGTCCAAGCTTCCACAGTTGTGTTTTGTTCAGGTTCAGCTTCCGGATCATCTGTTTGGATTGATTCTACAGTTGTATGAACAACTCGTGAATTCAAAATAACTAAGGAAATTCTTTCTTTGTTTGAGTAATCATCAATACCCGCAAGGAAATTCCATGTCCCATCCATGGTTTCTTTTACTGTAAACGTAGTTGTTGTAGTTTCCAGTGTTTCATCATCAGTTTCTTTTGTGACAATTTGATATTCATAAACCGAAGTGAAATAACCGTTTTTGTCAAAAGTCATTTTGTTGTCCAAAACAGTACCTTCAACTTCAACAGGATCTTCGTCACTTCCTACAGTTGTTGTAGTTTCAAGCCATTCTTCGCCTTGAACATCAGTTATTACCCGAAGTACGGTATTGTTGTCAAGCCCGTAAATTTGTTGCACGTTTTTGTAATACGTATTTACTTCCCAATCTCCTATAACTCTTGCCTTACGTGTACGTAGGGAAATAAAAGGATCATCTTCTCCAACGCCGAAACATCCGGTGAAAATTGGAAGAATTACCACAGCCAGTAAAACCAGTAGGATGGTAGATTTTTTTGTGTTCATCTGATATCAGGTTTAATCACAGTTCATTTCTAATCACACAAAAGTATCTTTATTTTATTAAATTACACAAAATATTTGACACTTTTTTTTGATTTAGCACTAAAATACGAAAAAAAATCAACATCAAGACCCTTTTTCTGTTTAATTTTGAGAAAATTACGTAAATTTTATTGCACATGATTAATTTTAAAAACACTCAGGATGCTTTTGCATATAAATCCATACCTGAACTTAAACGAGCAATTTTTATTTTTAAATTGTTTAAACGTCCATTTTTGTCTTCTGTTTTACAATCGCTTTTGCGTTTTGCCTTATTTCTAAGAATTCCTGTTGGATGGGCAGTAAAACCAACGGTTTATGGGCATTTTGTGGGTGGGAAAACCCTACAAGATTGTGATCCTGTAATTCATCGTATGTCTCAATATGGTGTCGAAAGTATTCTCGATTATTCGGTGGAATCTGGTGGTTCCTTGGAGTCGATAAATCATGCGATGAAAGAAACACAAGCTTCCATTAAATTTGCTGCTTCAAATGATAACATTCCTTTCGCTGTTTTTAAGCCGAGTGCAATGACATACGAATGGGTGTTGGAGGGGGAACCGAGAGAAAATTACCGGCAGGAAGTGGAAATATTTCGTCAGCGATTATTTGACTTGTTTCAAATGGCAGCAAAGCATGATATTCCTATTTTGGTTGATGCTGAAGAGGTTTCTTGGCAATTCCTAATAGATGAGGTTGTTGAAGAGGGAATGGCGCACTTTAATAAGTCGAAAGCCATTGTTTTTCAAACCTTGCAAATGTATCGTACCGATCGTATTGAATATTTGCACAGAGTGATTAATGAAGCACGATCAGAAAATTATTTTTTGGGAATAAAACTTGTGAGAGGGGCCTATATGGAAAAAGAGCGTGCAATTGCCCGAAAAAAAAGAGTTCCTTCACCAATTCATCCGACAAAAGAAGAAACAGATCGTGCATATAATAAGGCTTTAGAAATTTGCGTTCAACATATTGATATTGTGTCAGTCTTTAATGGGACACATAATCAGGAGTCTTGCCAATTGCTTACTGAACTTATGGACAAAAAACAATTGGAAAAGAATGATAAAAATGTTTATTTTGTTCAACTATATGGCATGAGTGATAATCTGAGTTTTGCCTTAGCAAAAGCAGGATATCGGGTTGCAAAGTATGTTCCTTATGGTCCAGTGAAGTATGTTATGCCATATTTAATGAGAAGAGCAGAGGAAAATTCTTCCGTTTCAGAACAAGCTGCAGGAGAATTGAAATTGCTAAAACAAGAATTGAAACGACGTAAAAACTAAAGCATGACAATTAACAACAAAGACTTATCCACAAAAATCCGTTTTGGATTTATGTTCGGGATATTATTTTACCTAATATTTATTGTTTTATCTTTTGTGTTTAAATGGACACCTGAGAATCATATGTTTCAATTAATGCTTTCATGTTTATTTGCTTTGGCATTGTTGTATTTTTTTATGAAAGGGTATAATTACATTTATTTTAACCCTGATGGATCCAAAATAATACTGAGATACATGCCTTTGCAACCTTTTTTGTATGGTACGTATTCAATCGAAATTCCGAAACAAGAATTTGTGAGATATAATGTTAAAACCACCTTGTTTGGAATGCGGAAGTCAATAATTCTGTATCAGAAAACCGAGAGAGGCTTGTCTAAATATCGCCCAGTGAGTTTATCATCCTTGAAAAATTCTGAAAAACGAGATTTGCTTGAAGTGTTAGATCGATTGTCCATGGCATAAAACCAACGTATGAAAAAAATCTTTGTCTTCTTGTTACTATTCTTTGTTTTGCGTGTTTCTGCTCAAGATAAGGAAAATGCAATCGGTGTAAGATTAGGACTAGTTCAAGGGATTTCTTTTCAGCATTTGTCCTCTTCAAAGCTAAGTTTTGAAGGCTTGTTGGCAATGTATAGATATGATCCTGCCGTACTTGGTTTTATTCAATACCGTTTCCCCGGTTTTTTGAATCACGATGCAATGTCATTAATGTTTGGGTTAGGATTTCATGTCGCATATATTCGAGGCTATAAAAACTTTGAATGGTATCCTGATTATGATGATCAACAAATACGACATTTTATTTCTGGAGTGGATGTTCAACTCGGAATAAACTATAATTTGCCAGATTTGCCTATAGGCTTGTCTTTGGATTTTCGTCCGGCTTTTAATTTAATCGGACACAAGGGCTTGTGGTACGGTGCTGCACTTAGTTTACGTTATCGATTTTAATCATGGAAATAGCTTTAAATTATCAAATAGCTTTCAGTTTGTTGCCTGGAATTGGTCCGGTCGCTGCACGAAATCTTCTGGCTTATTTTGGTTCTGCAGAAGAAGTGTTTAAAGTTAAAGCTACTTTTCTTAAAGAGGTCCCTGGAATTGGACAGCGCTTTGCGGATACCATTTTGCATAATCGACAAACTGCACTTGAACTTGCTGAGGAAGAACTGAAATACATTGAGTTAAACGATGTAAGGACTTTGTCTTTCTTTGAGAAAGAGTTTCCCAAGAAACTAAAGCAATGTCAGGATTCTCCTATGATGATATATTACTTGGGTAAAAAGCCTGTTTGGGATGGAATTAGTCTCGGGGTAGTCGGAACGCGTCGTGCTACTCGTAAAGGAAGAGACTTAACTCGTAAATTAATTACGGACATTAAAAAGGACGGATTAGAACCATTGATAGTCTCTGGTTTAGCATATGGTATTGATATTGAGGCACACCTTTCTGCTATGGATAATGATTTGATTACATGGGCAGTTTTGGGACACGGCTTTGATATTATCTATCCGGCTGTCCACCGACAATATGCTGAGCGAATTAAAGATACTGGTGGAACATTAATTTCTGAATATCCTAGCGTCTTAACACGCGATAAAAAACATTTTGTGAAACGAAATCGAATTATCGCTGGTCTGTCTGATGCTTTGGTGGTGTCGGAATCTGCCAAGAAAGGAGGAGCTATGGTTACTGCCGATGTTGCAAATTCATACAATAGAGATGTGTTTGCATTTCCAGGGCGACCTGGAGATAAAGTCTCTGAAGGATGCAATCATTTAATTAAAACCAATCGTGCAGCATTGATTGAAAGTGCAGAGGATTAGCTTTATCATACTGGCTGGACACCCAACAAAGCAAGACAACAAAAGCAAAGAGATATTGCTTTTGATATTTCTCTGGATGACAATGAAAAAGTGATTCTTGATATTATAAAAGAAAAAGAATATTGCGATTTGGATCAGTTGAAGAATTTAAGTCAATTCAACATTGCAGATTTATCCATGAGTCTTTTATCTCTTGAGATGAAATCGCTAATTTCTGCGCTTCCCGGAAAGATTTATTCCATAAAGTCTCTACCTTAATTGATTTTTGTCATGAAATGTTGTTAAACACATAACAATAAAACTGTAATGTGCATATATATAGCTTGTTAACTTGTTTTGAGCTGTTGCGTAAAAAAGTGCTAAAACCTTAGCATTTTAAAAAATAAATATAAATTTGTCATAAGTAAATTATTATTTCTGTTAGATACTTTAAATAATTAATTAGTATGGAAGCAAAAGTTAAAGAATTCATGGACAAAGTGGTTGCAGTTAATCCTGATCAACCAGAATTTATTCAAGCTGTTCACGAAGTAGCTGAAAAGCTTATTCCTTTTATTGAAGAAAATCCTAAGTATAAAGATGCTAAGGTTCTTGAACGTATGGTTGAGCCGGAACGTACTATCATGTTCCGTGTACCATGGGTTGATGACAATGGTGAAATTCAGGTTAACCGTGGTTACCGTGTTGAATTCAATTCGGCAATTGGACCATATAAAGGTGGACTACGTTTTCATCCAAGCGTAACACTTTCAATTTTGAAATTCCTCGGTTTCGAGCAAATTTTCAAAAATTCGTTAACTACTCTTCCAATGGGTGGTGGTAAAGGTGGATCTGATTTCAACCCTAAAGGAAAATCAGATGCTGAAGTTATGCGTTTTTGCCAAAGCTTCATGACTGAGTTAAGCCGTCACATTGGTCCTAATACTGATGTTCCTGCTGGAGATATCGGTGTTGGTGGTCGTGAAATCGGTTTCTTGTTTGGTCAATACAAACGTTTGAGAAACGAATTCACTGGCGTTCTTACAGGTAAAGGTCGCGAATGGGGTGGATCACTCGCACGTCCAGAAGCTACTGGTTTTGGTGCTGTTTATTTCGCTCACAATATGTTAAAAACTAAAGGAATGGATTTCAATGGTAAAACTGTTGCTGTTTCTGGTTTCGGTAATGTTGCTTGGGGTGCTTGCCAAAAAGTTGCTGAACTTGGTGGTAAAGTTGTTACTGTTTCAGGTCCTGACGGATATATCTACGATCCAGAAGGTATTATTACTGAAGAAAAATTCAACTACCTCCTCGAATTGCGTGCTACTAACAACGATGTTGTAGCTCCTTACGCTGAACGTTTTGCTTCTGCTACTTTCTTTGCAGGAAAACGTCCTTGGGAACAAAAAGTTGATGTTGCTATTCCTTGTGCAACTCAAAATGAATTGAACGGAGATGATGCTAAAACATTGGTTGCTAATGGCGTAGTTGCTGTTACTGAAGGTGCTAATATGCCTTGTACTCCTGAAGCTGTTGAAGCTTTTGCTGAAGCTAAAGTTCTTTTCGCTCCTGGTAAAGCTGCTAATGCTGGTGGTGTTGCTGTTTCAGGTCTTGAAATGTCACAAAACTCAATGCGTTACAACTGGACTTTCGAAGAAGTTGATGCTAAACTTCAACAAATTATGTCTGACATTCACGAAACTTGTGTTAAGTTTGGTAAAGAAGCTGATGGTCACATTGACTATGTTAAAGGTGCAAACATCGGTGGATTCGTGAAAGTTGCTGATTCTATGTTAGCTCAAGGTCTTGTTTAATTACTTGCCTTTAAGATATATATTGGGAGGCTGTCATTTGACAGCCTCTTTTTTTATTATCATACCTCAATAAAGTTTAGCTTTGTACAATAATTTAAAGTAAGATTCAGTTAGAATTTAGTTATGATTGATACGCATACTCACATTTATTTGTCAGAGTTTAATGAAGATCGAATGCAAGTTGTTGATCGTGCAAAAGAGTTAAATGTTGAAGCATTGATATTGCCCAATATTGATTTGGATTCCATTGACGCGATGAATAAAACATGTCTTGAATTTCCAAACTATGCATATCCATTAATGGGATTACATCCTTCCTCTGTTGATGCTAATTTTGAAACAGTATTGATGAGGATTGAAAATGAGTTGAAACAAAATGATTTTATAGGCATAGGAGAAATAGGGATTGATCTGTATTGGGAAAAAGCATTTGCAGAACAGCAGAAAGAAGCATTTCGAGTACAATCAAACTGGGCTGCTGATGCCGATTTGCCTGTATCAATTCACTCGCGAGCAGCTTATGATGAAGTTATTTCAGTGCTTAAGTCGTTGAAAGTGATGCCTAAGGGAGTTTTTCATTGTTTTGGAGGCAACGTTTCGCAAGCTAAAGAAGTTATACAAATGGGGTTTCATTTAGGAATAGGTGGTGTGGTAAGCTTTAAGAACTCCGATTTAAGAAATGTTCTCGAACATATTGATCCGAAGTACATCGTACTGGAAACAGATGCACCTTACTTGGCGCCGCATCCATTCCGTGGTAAACGAAATGAACCGGCGTATTTGAAAAATATCGTGCAAGTTTTGAGTGAAGTATATTCCATCTCGATTGAAAATCTTGATAATTTGACAAGTCAAACAAGCAAAGAATTGTTTGTAATCGAATAAAAAAAGAGCAAGCGACTAGATAAGGTGGATAAATTCACCCAAAGATATTTTTTAAGCTGGAAATATTTTTATAATTTGCAGCCTCAAAAATTTGAACGTTCATTGAGAAAGTAAATTAGCCGGGAGAGGTGCAGGAGTGGCTTAACTGGCACGCCTGGAAAGCGTGTGTGCCCCAAAAGGGTACCGAGGGTTCGAATCCCTCCCTCTCCGCGATTTTGAATATAAATTGAAAATAATTAACATTAAATGTTGTTTTAACCATGAAAAAGTTATTAGCATTACTTACAGTAGCAGCAATGCTCACATTTGGAGTTGCAAACTCAGTTTACGCACAAGAAGAAGTCGTAGAAAATGATGAAAACGCAACCGAACAAGTTGAAGAAACAAATGCCGACGCTCAGGAAGAAGAAGCTGTAGAAGCACCTACAGAAGAAACTTCTGAAGAAGAAGCAGAAGAAGGAACAACTGAAGAAGAAAAAGTGCCAATGCACCAACAGTTGAAAATTAAATTCATTGAAGGTGGACCTGCATTTATGGGTTTTGTACTCATTTCTTTAATCCTTGGTCTTGCAATCGCATTTGAACGTATTATCTATTTGAACCTCGCTGGTACAAATACTGACAAACTTCTCAGAAAAGTAGAAGATGCTCTTGCTGAAGGTGGAGTGGAAGCTGCTAAAGACGTTTGCCGTAATACTAGAGGTCCTGTAGCTAGTATTTTCTATCAAGGTCTTGATCGTTACGAAGCAGGTATCGACGTTGTTGAAAAATCTGTTGTTTCTTACGGTTCTGTTCAAATGAGCCTTTTGGAACGTAACCTTACTTGGATTGCACTCTTTATTGCAGTTGCTCCTATGTTAGGATTTATGGGTACTGTAATTGGTATGATTGGAGCTTTCGATGCTATCGAGGCTGCTGGTGATATCAATCCATCTTTGGTTGCTGGAGGTATTAAAGTAGCACTTATCACAACCGTATCTGGTTTGATCGTTGCTGTTATCCTTCAGGTTTTCTATAATTATATCGTATCAAAAATTGATGCCATTGTGACTCAAATGGAAGATGCTTCCATTTCTTTGATTGATATTTTAACTGAATACAAGAACAAAAACGCATAAGCACCATGTTAAATAAAATATTTAAATACGTTTACTGGGCACTTATTGTTGTGTCAGTAGTGCTGGCAGGAATTTTCTTCCTGAAACAGTCTCCTGTCCTACAAGACCAGTTAGATGCCGCTTCAAAACTGTCCTCAGAACTCAAAGTCGCAGAGGTTGAATCAATTGCTAACGACTGGAGTGGAACTATTTTTATCTGGGGTATCATCCTTTTTGTTGTCGTTGCTGCAATTACAGTATTGTCTGGAGTATATAAGTTTGTGACTTCTATGATTGAATCTAAAAAAGGTCTTATCAGAAGCCTTGTTTCAATCGGTATTATTGCACTTGTTGTTATTCTCGGATTTACTTTCGCTAGCGATGCAATTCCTGAGATGAACCTGGATAAGCTCGATTTTGAAGTGACTGCCAGCATGTCTAAAAATGTTGGATCTGTACTCTACATTACATACCTATTCCTTGCTTTGGCTATAGTAGGTGTTGTATATGTCGAGATATCAAAACTTTGGAAATAATCATGTTAATTTGGTCATCCGTTTAATCACGGATGACTTTAACATAAAATCATTGAATTATGCCAAGACGCGAAACACCTGAAATAAACGGAGGTTCCATGGCGGACATCGCTTTCCTGCTCCTGATCTTCTTCCTCGTAACAACTACGATGGATGTTGATACCGGAATATCAAGGAAACTCCCACCAATGCCGGAAAAAGAAACTGTTGATGAGCCAGTTGATATTAAGGAACGTAACCTTTTTATTGTGCTAATTAATAAAGACGATTTGTTATTGGTTCAGGGAGAACTTATGGAAATCCGTGATTTGAAAGATAAAGCCAAAGAGTTTATTTTGAATGAAAACAATGAGAAACATTTACCTTTAAAGGAGGATACTTATATTCCTGAATTGGGTAGAAACTTTATGGTTTCAAAAGGTGTTATTTCATTGCAAAATGACCGTGGTACATCTTACGGAAAATATATTCAAGTACAAAATGAATTGGTTGCTGCATACAATGAAGTTAGAGAGGATGCTGCCTTTGATGAGTATGGTAAATCGTTTGAAGATTTGACAGAAAAAGAACAGGACGCAATTAAGAAAATGTATCCTCAAAGACTTTCTGAAGCAGAACCTAAAAATATAGGAGAATAAGTTATGGCTTTCGAACGTAAACGTAAAAAAAGTTCACCAGGTATCAGTACAGCTTCATTACCGGATATTGTATTTATGTTGCTCTTCTTTTTCATGGTAGCAACGGTAATGCGTGAAGTGGAACTTAAAGTGGAAGTTGGAGCTGGTGATCTTCCTGAAGCAACCGAGATTAAAAAACTCGAAAAGAAATCACTTGTTAGTTACATCTATGTTGGTGAACCAAAACCATCATTTCGCGCAATGTATGGAACTGAACCTCGTATTCAGTTGAATTCTTCATTTGCTGATGTAAGTGATATTCGTGATTATATTGTCGCTGAAAGGGAATTGCGTGACGAAGCTGAAATTCCTTTTATGACAACTTCACTTAAAGTACATGAGGATACCAAAATGGGTATCGTTACTGATATTAAGCAAGAGTTGCGTAAAGCATCTGCTTTGAAAATCAATTATTCTGCACGTGAAAGAACGCAAGATTTGTAAACCACATTCTATGAATAATTTAAAGGGAGCTTTGGCTCCCTTTTTTATTCCGTGATTTCGCATTTTTATCCTAAATTATCTCTATATTTTTGTTAATTTTACGCAAAGTTTAGACAACCTTTTTGTGATCTAATCGTCACAAGGGTGAATGATTAATGTTGTTTGGTGAATTTTATAACAGATTGGATGACTGAAAGATAATTTTCAGGTCTGTGTCGCAGACAAATTTTCCATCAACATATTAAATCGAAAAACGAAAAATAATTGTAATGAAAAGAATTAGCCTAATTGTTGGTTTGTGTTTTGCTGTCGGTAGCCTGTTTGCTCAGGATATTGTTGAGCCTGATAGTAGAATGTTTGCACGCTATTCCGAAAGTCGTGTCAGTGAACTTATTCAAGAAAATCCTGCTCGAATTGATTGGATGAATTTTGAATTGGAAAATGGATATGAAATTATCCAAATGGATGAAGCCAAAGTGCAAGATTTACCATTCTTGTACACATTGAATTTAGAAGAAAAAGCAGATGGAGTTATGGTTCAGGAAATTAGTGAGCAAAGCTTTAATCTGTATCTCTATAATTTTAAAAGAGATCAAGACAAAGACAATTACTATCGCATCGGTTATACAGGACAGGTTTTAAAAATTCAGTCTAAACGTACACTGGTAAAACAGTATAATGAAAGTAAGCATTATGAAAACTTATAAAATATTTCTGACGGCCTTATTAGTGAGCATTTTTGGTCTGTTTTCACAAGCTCAAACGTATTTGATTTCTGATGGTGGTACTATTAACACTTGCTCCGGAACACTATATGATTCTGGTGGACCTACTGGTAATTATCAAAATGACGAAGATTATACTATAACTATTTGTTCGGATACTGGGAGTCCAATAGAATTGGATTTTACGGTGTTTAACACAGAAGTTGATGATTTGACAATTTATGATGGACCAAATACTAGTAACCCGATTTTAATTACTGGAGATGGAAATGACTTGTTGGGTGAGTTTATCGTGTCCTCAGGGAATTGTTTGACTTTGAATTTTAATTCTGATTATTCAATTTCGTATGCTGGTTTCGCTGCAGAAATCTCTTGTGCCATGGCTTGTCAGAATTTTGATGTAGATATTATCAATACTGATCCTGCAATCACAAACACTGATTCCATGTGGATTGATGTTTGTCAGGGAACAGAAATAACATTTACTGCAGATGGATCTTTTCCAAATAGTGGAACTGATTATGTCCAAAATAATGGTAATACTGAATTTAATTGGAATGTAACCAATGGTGATATTAATGAGAATTTTACTGGTGATGGTTTGACTGATTTTACCTATGAATTTGTTGATGGCGGTGGATATTTTATTACGCTAACCGCAACGGATGCAAATGGTTGTGATAATCAGAATTTTGAACAATTGCGCGTGAGAGTTTCCTTAACCCCGAGTTTCGACGGTACAAACTTAGACCCTTTGGTAGTTTGTGCAGGACAAGATGTGAGTTTGAATGGGCAAGGCTTTGTTACTCCTGTCACATGGCACATTCCAATTCCTACTGAAGTTGCTGGAACAACATATTTGCCTGATGGTAGTGGAGCGGAATATACAACGAGTATTAATCATACTGTTTTTAATCCGGGGCAAACTCTTGACGATGCAAACGATCTTATTGCAATTTGTTTAAATATTGAGCACTCATACATGGGTGACTTAGATATTTGGATCGAATGTCCTAGTGGTGAAACTGCTTATCTTTTTGAGCAAGCTTGTTCAAGTGGTTATTTTGGTGACCCAATTGATGGTGACTCTAGCCCAACACCTGGTGTAGGTTATGATTACTGTTGGACTATGGGAGCAAGTACTACCATGGAAGATGATTGCCCGGGTGGAAGTAACTCTTTACCTTCAGGCGATTATTTACCAATAGACGATTTTACAAATCTTGAAGGATGTGATCTTAATGGTGATTGGACAATTCATGTACTTGATAACTTGAGTATTGATAATGGATACATTTTCTCTTGGCAGTTAATCTTTAACCCAGACATTATCCCTGACGATTTGTGGAGCTTTACAAATGCATATGATGATGCAAATAGTTACTGGTCTGGAGAGTTTATTGCAACTGATGTAAACGGTAATGCAGTATCAAACCCAACAACTGAAGGTATGGTAGATTATACTTTTACTGCAGTTGATGATTTCGGTTGTGCTTATGATACAACACTGAATGTTACTGTATTGCCAGCAGATGACCCAACCTGTTGTAGTGAACCTACAGCCAATGTTGGTCCTGATGATGTGGTATGTTCAGATACTTATGTGTTATCTACAGATCTTACCTTACCAGTAAATACTGTTTTGTGGACACAGGTAAGTGGCCCCGGAACTGCAAACTTTAATGGTCAGGAAACTTCTACTGACCCAACTGTCACTGTAGATACTTATGGTGTGTATGAATTCCAAGTTAGAGAGCAAAATATTTCTCCATCTTGTTCAGATTCTGCAATCATTGAAATCACATTCTATGATACGCCAACCCCAACTTTTACAACAACATTTGTCCCTTGTTATGGTGATTCGACCTTGGTGACTTACACAGGAACTGCTACCGCTGCGGCCAACTTTACTTGGGATCTTGATGGCGGGACTGCAACAGGAACAGGTGCTGGTCCGTTTGATGTTTTCTGGACAGATGCTGGATTACACACTATTACCCTGTCCGTTGAAGAAAATGGTTGTGTTTCTCCTGATACATCCATCAATATTATTCACCCAGAAGAATTGACTCATGTTTTAACAACTGAAGATGATCCTTGTTTTAATTCTTGCGGTGGTTCTGCAGAAGTTGACGTTCAAGGAGGTACTTTACCATACACCTATTCATGGGGAGCTAATAACATGATTGAAGATTTGTGTGCTGGACCTTATGCTATTACTGTAACTGATAATAATGGTTGTGAAGTTTCAGAGCCTTTTACCATTTCAGAACCACCTGAATTGGTGATCAACTCAACATCTACACAGGATTTAACTTGTTTTAACTCTAATGATGGACAGATCGTTGTAAACGCAAGTGGTGGAACTGGTTCATTAACTTATGCATGGTCAGATGGAGGTCCAAATTCAGGAACTCGTTTGAATATGCCTGCAGGAAACTATAACCTTATTATTACTGATGAGAATGGTTGTTCTGTACAACAGATATTTACATTAACTCAGCCTAATGAGTTACTTGTTACTATATCACCAGATCAAGCGCATTGTGAAGGACAGGTAACAACCATAAATAGTAATGCAATTGGTGGAACAGAGCCTTACACATATTATTGGGATCAAGGAGAAGGATTTTTTGCTCCAAATGCCAATGTGTTAACTGTTTCTCCTGATACAACAACAACTTATATTTTATATGTGGAAGATGCCAATGGATGTACTTCACCTCATGTTAGCTCAACATTGACAATTTCTCCGCAAATGTATATGACTTTGACAACTGAAGATAACAGATGTTTTGAATCGTGTGATGGTGAAGCTCAATTGCATATTGATGGTGGTATTCCTCCATTCAACTACTCATGGGCATCATCGGGTTCTGTTTATGAGAACCTCTGTGCTGGATTGTATGATGTTACGGTAACAGATATACTTGGATGTCAAGTTGATACTGTTTTTTATATTGATCAACCAACACAAATGTTTGCAACTGTGTATTCTGATGATGCAACTTGTTTCGGTTACGACGATGGTTCTGCATTTGTTGAAGTTGTTGGAGGTGTTCCAGGTTACACATATTTGTGGCCTGATGGAACTCAAAATGATTCAGTCGATCAACTGTTTGCTGGCGTGCATGAAGTGACAATTACTGACTCACATAACTGCCGTGTAACTGCCGATGCAATGGTTGGTCAGCCTGAGCGTTTGCAAGCGCAACTCGTCGGTGGAAATCGTTGGATATGTAACTCAAATTCAACAGAACTTAATGCACAAGCAATTGGTGGATCACCATTTACTGGCGGATCATATGATTTCTTGTGGTCTGGTTCAGATGGAACTGATTATGTTATTCACAACCCTGTAGTATCTCCTGATACAACTACAACTTACACCTTGACAGTTGTTGACTCTCATGGATGTTCTAGTAATATGTCTAATGTAATTGTGAATGTGTACCCTGACTTAGTGATTGAACATGTTACGACAAGTTATGATTCCATTTGTCCTGGAGATCCAGCGATTGTGGAAGTGGATGTGAGTGGAGGAAATGGAGGTCCATATTCTCTCACACTGCAGGATGGACAGGTTGTACCAGCTCCTTTCACAGTTTATCCACAAGAAACAACGAATTATATCATTACTTTAAATGATGCTTGCGGTTCACCGAGTGTTCAGGATTCCATTGAAATTCTTGTCATGCCAAAACCTGGTAATAGCTTTACTTCTGATAAAGTAGAAGGATGTCCTCCTTTTAGTGTTAAGTTTAATGAAATGACCGAAGATGAAGGACAAACTTACTTGTGGAGTTTTGGTGACAATGGTTTTGCTTACGTGAAAAATCCAAGACATATCTATCAAGAAGGAGGTCAATATCCTGTAACATTAACTGTTACTTCTGAGTTTGGTTGTAAACATACACGTACCATTGATAATATGATACGTGTATTCCCAAAACCAGTTGCTGATTTCTATACAGATAATAATTATGTCAGTGTGCTTGATCCGGAAGTTCAATTCTTTAACCTTTCAGAAGGTGCTGATAGTACATATTGGTTCTTTGGAGATGGAGACTCTTCACACTTTGTGAACCCTAGCCATAATTTTATTGAGATTGGAGAATATGAAATTCAACTTATTGTTGAGTCAGAGCATGGATGTTTCGATACGATTCGTAAAGTGATAAATGTGAAGGATGAATTTACTTTCTATGCACCTACCGCATTTAGCCCGAATGGTGATAGCGATAATGATTTCTTTATGGTGTATGGAAATGGTATTGATAGCAATGATTTTAGTCTTTTAGTTTATGACAGATGGGGCGAGTTAGTTTTCGAAACAGAAGTTTATGATCCCGATAGACCAATGGAATCTGCTTGGGATGGGACTTATAACGGAAACCGTTCAAAAGGTGATAAACTTTTGCATAATGGTATCTACTACTGGTACTGTAAGTTTAAAGACTATACTGGTGTATGGCATGAAAAAGAAGGTTCAGTAACCTTGTTAAGATAATTCTAAACTCTCAATAATAAGAAAATGCCTTGTGAAAACAGGGCATTTTTATTTGTGATAGTCTGTTTTTGTGCTTAGGGTCATCAAATAAAAAATGGGGCAAATACAAATTTGCATAAAAAAGAAGCCAATCAATTATGCTGGCTTCGTTCGATAAATGCTATGTCGCTTTTGGCATGAATTTTTGCTTTTTTCTGCAAAAATCATGTCCAAAAGCTTACTTCTAAATCTATGCAAATAGGTAAGCAATTTCTTTTTTCAAAGCATGAATTGCATCATGGGTTGGTGCTTTATCCTTCTCAATTAAACGGTCGAAAATTTCTCTCGAAAGCTCCATCGCACTTGCCTCTGGATTCACTTTGTCTGCAGCATTATTAATAAGCTGAATCGTGAGTTCTTTTGCTGTTCTCACTTTTTCCCAAGATTCGGTTGACAAATACAGTTGCTGTGATAAGTTGTGCTCATATTCTGCACGAATTAACTCCAAAAGCTCCTTGTGTAGCTGTGCTGCATTCATGTTCGGTGTCTGCAAGCGTACAATAATACTATTTGGTGTAATGCGCTCTAAAAAGATAATTACGCGTTCATATGCCTGAAGTCGGAGCGGAGTTACAATTTTACGATTGTTTACTGCCAGTTCAATCCGTTTTAAATCCTGCTCTTTTTTACTGTTTCTTTGCATCATATAAACTGCAGTGAACATGACAATTAGTGCAGGAATGCTAACCATTAAAATTTCTCCGATCATAGTCTAATTAATTTGGATGTTTTATAATATACTTTAGTTAATTCTAAAACTTTAAATTTACATAAAATTTTAGATTTTGATATGATGGATATGAAAATTTCAAATCGATTAAACGCATTGTCAGTAAGCGCAACGCTTGCAATGACACAAAAAAGCCGCGATTTAGCAGAGCAAGGGATTGATGTCATTAATTTGAGCATTGGTGAACCGGATTTTGATACTCCTGAATTTATAAAGGAGGCTGCAATACAAGCAATCAATGAAAACTGGACTCATTATCCCCCTGTACCTGGTTATCCTAGCTTAAGAAAGGCAATTTCAGATAAGTTCAAACGTGAAAATAATCTGGATATTTCTCCAGATCAGGTGGTCGTTTCAACTGGTGCAAAACAATCTTTGATTAATGTATTGCTTTCCATTGTCAATCCTGATGATGAAGTTATCATTCCAGCTCCTTTTTGGGTGAGCTATGTTGAAATGGTAAAGGTTGCTGAAGGAAAATCGGTTATTGTGCCTTGTGGTATTGAATCTGATTTTAAAATGACTCCGGAGCAGTTGAAATCTGCAATCACACCTAAAACACGTGCATTGTTGTTTTCTTCTCCTTCCAATCCCACAGGAAGTTTATACACAAGAGAGGAATTGAAAGCGCTTGCAGATGTGTTAAAAGATCATCCTGAAATTATCATTATCTCAGATGAAATTTATGAGCATATCAATTTCCGTGGAGCGCATGAAAGCATTAAACAATTCCCTGAAGTTGCTGACCAAACTGTTATTATTAATGGTGTTTCCAAAGGTTATGCTATGACAGGTTGGCGTATTGGTTTTATCGGTGCTCCTTTATGGATTGCAAAAGCTTGCACAAAGCTACAAGGACAGTTTACTTCTGGTGCTTGTTCTATCGCTCAAAAAGCTGCTGAAGCTGCATTGAATGGTGGTGTTGAAGCAAGTAAGAAAATGACTGCGGTTTTTAAAACCCGTAGAGAATTGTTTTTGAATGGCTTAAGAGAAATTCCAGGATTGAAAGTGAATGAGCCAGGTGGTGCATTTTATCTTTTCCCTGAAGTGACAGCTTACTTAGGGAAATCTTTTGAGGGCAAAACGATTGAAACCTCTGGTGACCTTGCAATGTTCTTACTTGAAAATGCGCATGTTGCAACTGTTGGTGGTGATGCTTTTGGTTCACCTGAATGCTTAAGATTCTCTTATGCAACTTCAGAAGCAAATATTGAAGAAGCGATTAAGCGTGTCAAAAAAGCGTTAAGTTTATTAAAATAGAATACCTTAAACATATTTTAAATGCCGAAATCTTAGTGTTTCGGCATTTTTATTTTATGCAATTCTAAAATTCTAAATTTCAGTTGTTTTTATGCCTTAAATTCATAGAAATTTTTGTAAATTTGGATGAAATCCAAAACTAACTAACATGATTAAGCGATTAGCCACTTTATGCTTGCTGATAGTATTTGCTTTTACAGCCTTTTCTCAATTTGACTCAAGCTGGTCATATACTGAAGCTTTGCCTAATAATTACATCAAAGTTGTTACTGAAGTTGAAAGTTTGAATGAAATTTGGGTAGGAACTTACGAAGGGATTGCTCGTTTCGATGAAACTTCATGGTCACAGGAAACTACACTTGGAGGAGCAACAAGCTTAAATGCTTACGATATTATTGAAGCTTCTGATGGTGCTGTTTGGGTAGCACTTGGTGGCGGTGGTGTCTCTCGTTATGAGTCAGGTGTTTGGACAAACTTCACAATAGCAGATGGCTTGGTTTCAAATTCAATTTGGTCTATTGCTGAAGATAATGATGGCAATATTTGGGCTGGTACTACTGATGCAGGAGTTTGTGTCTATGATGGCTCATCGTGGTCAACTTATACTGTGAGTGATGGATTAATTGGTAATTCTGTTGTTGAAATACTTGTCACTAAACGTGGAGATATCTGGCTTGGAACAGCAAATGGAGCAAGTATCTTTGATGGAACAGAATTTAAATCTCTAACCACCAATGAAGGTATGCCTTCAAATCTTGTGCGTGATTTATATCAAGATTTTAATGGCAATGTGTGTGTAGGAACATCCAATGGCCTTGGAATTTTTAATGGCGCTGAGTGGACATATTTAACAACCGACGATGGTTTGCCAACAAACAATATCATTGGTTTAACCCAAATGCATAATGGAGATTTTCTGTTTGCTACAGATATTGGAATGGTGCATTACGATGGATCTGTCTTCTCATTATTCAATTACGATAACGGACTCCCTTCAGATGTTGTTCGTGACATGACTGTTGATTCAAAAGGACGCATTTGGGCTTGTACTCCTTTCCGTGGAGTGTCTCTTATCGATACAGAAAATGCATATGATATTATCCGTACAAATCAGCATTTAGTTTCCAATGAAATTAATCGCTTGTATGCTGAAGGTGAAAACCTTTGGGTTGCCACAAATGAAGGCGCAAACTGCTTCAATGGACAATACTGGAGAACTTTTGATGCTCCTGATGGACTAATAAGTGACAAGGTTTGGGATATTAAGGTCTTAAACGATACCGTGTATTTTGCTTGTTATGGTGGTTTGTCAAAACGTGTTGATCAGTCTTATACAAACATTACCATGTCTGATGGTTTGCTTAGTGATACCATTAATTCCGTAGAAGTTCTGAATGATGGAACCGTTTATCTGGGAACAAATTATGGTTTGATGGAAATTCAAACCAACGGGAGTTTGGTGAACTATACAACTGCTGATGGACTTGCAAATGATACCGTATATGTTGTCTTAAAAGATAATTCCGGAAATCTTTGGGCAGGTACTAACAATGGTTTGAGTCGCTTATCCTCAGGAACTTTTACTAACTATGGACTAACAGAGTTAGGAGGTACTGTTATAAAATCACTTTTGCTTGATGCTTTGGGTAATTTATATGTCGCGACGGAAAATTCGCTTGCTTCATACATTAGCTCGACATGGAATAATTATTTGTACACTGGTTTCTCGGGTTCTGTCACAGATATGGAGGATAGTGGAACCTTAATTTTTCTTCTACTTGAAGCAAGTGGGGATGTTTATTATTTCGATAAAACAATGTTTTCGTTTAGTCCGATTCCTGCATATTTCAATCAAACTGCAATAGAAAGATTGAATACTGCATACCTGTATTTAGGAAATAATTCAGGGATAAACAGAGTGAGATATGCAACCGAAGCGTACAACGATGTCAATATTTCACATCCTTCCTGTCCTGATATCAATGATGGTACAATTACCATTGAAGAACTAACGGATAATCCACCTTACCAGTATTCCATCGATAATGGTTTGAGTTATTCAGGAACTGCAAGTTTTTCTGGGCTTGCTGCTGGCGAGTATCATGTGAAAGTGAAAAATGCATTTGGAAATATTACCAAAGATTCTACCGTTTTCTTAATGCCTCAAAACCGCATTGATGCAGTGATTGATCTTGATCAGATTCTGTGTCATGGTGATAATAATGGAGTGATTGAACTGTTTAAAGCTGATGCAACTGATGCATTCGTTTGGAGTGATGCTGGAAGTGGTGAGTTGCGTGAAAATTTAACTCCGGGAACATATGATGTTACTGTGAGTGATGCTACATGTTCCGTTGTGCGTGAAAATACCATTGTTGAGCCATTAGCAATCAGTCTTTCATCCACAAAAGAGGATGTCGCTTGTTTTGGTGACAATACTGGGAGTGTTGATCTTAACGTGACAGGTGGAACACAGCCATATACATTTGTATGGGACAATACTGAAGAAACTGAAGATTTGATTGACCTTGCTGCGGGTGATTATACCGTAACAGTAAGTGATGCGAATTCTTGTACTGCAGAACATCTACAAACCATTATTCAACCATCTGAAGCATTAGCAATTGCCGGTACTGTGCAACATGTGCAATGTAATGGTGAGGCGACAGGTGAAATCTTACTTGACATTACTGGGGGCACTTCTCCTTACGAAATTCTTTGGAATGATGATGTGACAGATGAAGATCGATTGAATATTACAAATGGAGCCTATGAAGTCACAGTAACAGATGATCATGACTGTGTTGAAACCGCATCCTTTACTGTAAATGCACCCGATGCGTTGGAATTTGTGCAAATTGTGCGTGAAGATGTCCTGTGTGCTGGAGAATCAAATGGTAGTATAGCAGTGACAACTCAAGGAGGTACTGGAGTGCATGCTTTCGAGTGGACTTTAACAGGTGAGCCTGGGACCTTTTCTACTGAGCAAAATATTGATATGCTTGAAGCAGGAGAATATACCATAGTTGTCAGCGATGAAAATAGTTGTGAAATTGATTCAACAATGACAATTACTGAACCTACCGAACTTGCATTGGCTTTCGATATGACTCCAATTACTTGTCAGGGTTATGATGATGCTGTCATTGAGGCATTGCCTTCCAATGGAACAGAACCTTACATCTCTTATTATTGGTCTTATGCTGATAATCCAAATATTATTGGTGTGAATGCTGAAATTACAGATTGTCAGGCTGGTTGGTATCATGTCACAGTAACGGATGCACATTATTGTGAAATTATCGATTCCATTGAAATTATTGACCCTCCAGCGCATACAGTTGAGCTTCTTGTCACAGATATGCCATGTCATGGAAGTGAGCACGGTGAAATTGAGGTAGTTGTAGATGGTGGTGCGACAACCGATTTGTCCTATCAATGGTCCAATGCTGCTGGTAATGTGGCTGTTGCAACTGGTTTGAATTTTGGTACATATAGTGTTACAATTACCGATGCTACAAATTGTGAGTTGGTTGAGGAGGCAGAAGTTCTTGAGCCTGAGCTTGGTGATTTAGGTGCTTTTGGCGACAATGGAATAGCATATTTGTGTAACGGATCAAACACAGTGCTTGATGCAGGTGCAGGATATGCTTCATACCTTTGGTCTAACGGTAGTGAAGAACAAACTATCGAGGTAAATTCAGAGGATACTTACTCCGTCTTTGTGGTGGATGTGGATGATTGTGAATACGGTGATACTGTGGAGCTGGAATTAACTTACCCATATCAAAATGAAGAAATTTGTTTTGTGACAGTAGATGAAGATAACCACATCAATGTCTTATGGAATAAAACCCCTGATGTGGGAACTGCATCTTACAATATTTATCGTGAAAATCCTGCAAGTTCAGAATTTGAGTTAGTCGGAAATCAAGCATTTTCAGACCCCGGTGTTTTCGTCGATATGAACTCAAATGCAGCTGAGTACGATCAAAATTATAAGATCTCAACTGTTGATACCTGTGGAAATGAGTCAAATCAAAGCGAAATGCATTCAAGCATTACTTTAGATGTCGATGCTGATCTGAATGGAGGATGTACGCTTAACTGGGATGCTTATGAAGGATATTTTGTAGTGTACTATTTTATCTTGCGTGGTACGACCCAAGACAATATGCAGGTGGTTGATTCTGTTCTGTATACCGATTTTGATTTTGCACAAATGAATCCCGACGCTGAAGGAGTTTATTATCAAATTATGGTAAAACGCCCAGATTTTTGTACTCCGGGAGATGGTACAGAATATGGTTTTGCTTATTCAAATATTGTGTATTGTGATAATTTGACCGGCATTCCTCAGATGGCCTATGGTAGCATTGATGTGTATCCTAATCCATGGTTGGATATTCTGCAAATTGATATGTATTTAAAAATTGAAAGCAACCTGACTGTTCGCTTGTACAATAGCATGGGGCAGTTAGTTTACGATAGTTTGCATAACGAAATGCCTGCAGGAGAAAGGCATCTTGAAATTAAAGATCTTGACTTGGTTCCTGGCTTATACAACCTCCAACTCCATTTTGGTGACCAAGTATGGCAACAACAGATTGTGAAACAGTAGGGCGCTTGAAACGATAGGATTATTAATTACGTCCTTCTAGTCGTGGTTACTGAGAACATGGAATGTAGTTTGTTGTAATTGTTTTCTATATTTGTATAGAATTATAGTGACTACCATGAAAAAAGTATTTTACCTTGGAGTTTTATTATCTGTATTCCTTTCTGGTTGTGTCGCAGCCTATAATACGAATATTGAAAATCCTGAGCCAAACCAGGTAACAGAGAAGATAGACATATATTTCACGAAACGTCCTGTACAAGAATATACGGAAGTTGAAATTGTGGAAATTTTGAGTTTTAATATTTTCCATCAAAAGAAACATGTTTTGAATAAGCTTCTTTTGAAAGCTGAAGCAGCTGAAGCAGATGGAATTATTATTACTGATTTTGGTTACATAAACATGCTTTTTATACCATTCCACAAAATTGAGTGTGTGTTTATCAATTACTCAAATGATGAATAGCGCATCTGGACATTTATAAAATTTAAGGCTTAATTTATTTAACGTTGTTTAGTATTGAAGTGGACTGAGTATTAACCACCTCCTTCAGTTTTTGCTTAATACTAAAAACGTGATAAGTGGGCTTTAGCTCTGATAAACAAAAAACGGCAACTGAATTCAGTTGCCGTTTCTCAATATTTTAATCTTACAAAAAATTTATTTGTAAATTGTTTTCCGTGAAGCTGCCAAAGTATTATGCAGTAAAGCAACAATTGTCATTGGACCAACACCACCCGGTACCGGAGTGATATGGCTACATTTAGGAGCCACTTCATCATAAGCTACATCACCCAGAAGTTTCCAACCTGATTTAGTTTTGTCGCTTTTAACCCGTGTGATTCCAACATCAATAACAACAGCACCTTCTTTAATCATGTCTGCTTTCAGGAATTCTGCAATGCCTAAGGCTACGATTACAATGTCTGCCTGACGGGTAATATCCGCAAGGTTTTCAGTGCGTGAGTGACACATGGTGACCGTTGCGTTTCCAGGATTTGATTTTTGTCCTAACAATAAACTAATTGGGCGACCAACAATGTTTGAACGACCAAGCACAACAACATGTTTTCCAGATGTTTCAATGTCGTAACGTTTCAACATTTCCACAATTCCAAATGGAGTTGCTGAAATGTATGCTGGCATGCCGAGTGACATACGTCCAACATTGATAGGGTGGAAGCCATCCACATCTTTTTTAGGATCAATTGCTTCAATGACTTTTTGCTCATCAATGTGTTTCGGAAGTGGTAGTTGAACAATAAAACCATCCACGGAATCATCATTATTGAGTTTTTCTATTTCGTTCAAAAGGATTGCTTCAGTAACGTCTTCTTCAAAACGTAAAACCGTTGATTCAAAGCCTACAAAGTCACAAGCTCTTTCTTTATGGCCAACGTATGTCTCTGATGCTCCATCATGTCCGACAAGAATAGCTGCTAAGTGAGGAGTTTTTTCACCTTTCGCTTTCAAGTCTTCAACTTGTTGCTTAATCTCTTCTTTAATTTCTTGAGATAATTTTTTACCGTCTATAATTTCCATTGTGAAGTGATTTTGATAAGACATCAACACATGCAAAATGCATAAGTTTAGTCTTACTATTTAAACATATTACCCATTGCTCTACGTTTGTTTTTTCCACCAGTCATTTTGCTCATCATTTTTCTGGTTTCGCCAAACTGTTTAATCAGTCTGTTGACATCTTGAACAGTGCTACCACTACCAGTTGCAATTCTTGCACGTCTGCTACCATTAATGATGTTTGGATTTGTTCTTTCTTCTGGTGTCATGGAGCGAATGATTGCTTCAATTCCTTTGAAGGCATCATCGTCAATGTCAATGTTGCGGAGTGCTTTTCCCATTCCAGGAATCATGCTCATCAAATCCTTGACATTTCCCATTTTTTTGATTTGTTGAATCTGAGAAATGAAATCGTTGAAATCAAATTGATTTTTAGCGATTTTTTTCTGCAGGCGTTTGGATTCTTCTTCGTCAAATTGTTCTTGCGCTTTTTCTACCAAAGAAACAATGTCACCCATACCCAAAATACGGTCTGCCATACGTTTTGGATGGAAAACATCAAGCGCATCCATTTTCTCACCTTGACTCATGAATTTGATAGGCTTGTTGACAACTGAGCGAATTGTCAAGGCAGCACCACCTTTGGTATCACCATCAAGTTTTGTGAGTACAACGCCGTCAAAGTCTAATCTGTCGTTAAACTCTTTTGCTGTGTTTACTGCGTCTTGACCAGTCATGGAGTCAACCACGAAAAGGGTTTCTGTTGGATTAACAGCTTCTTTAACAGCAGCAATTTCATTCATCATTTCTTCGTCAATCGCTAAACGACCAGCGGTATCAATAATGACGATGTCTTTGCCATATTCTTTGGCGTGTTTGATTGCGTTTTTTGCAATCTTAACAGGATTTTTATTGTCTTCTTCAGTGTAAACAGGAACATCAACTTGTTCACCCAATACTTTTAATTGATCAATCGCAGCAGGACGATACACGTCACCAGCGACCAACAATGGATGTGCTCCGCGTTTGCTTTTCAGTAATTTAGCAAGTTTTCCAGAAAAAGTTGTTTTACCAGAGCCTTGAAGCCCCGCGATCAGAATAACTGCAGGTTTCCCTTTAATGTTGATGTCTGTCGCAGTGCTGCCCATAAGCTCAGCAAGCTCATCATGGACAATCTTTGTCATCATTTGCCCAGGTTTCACACTTTGTAGTACATCCTGTCCAAGTGCTTTCTCTTTGACAGTGTCAGTGAAACTTTTGGCAATTTTATAGCTAACATCGGCATTCAGCAATGCACGACGAATGTCTTTTAGTGTTTCTGCAATATTGACTTCAGTAATGCGTCCTTCACCTTTCAGCAGTTTAAAGGACTTTTCAAGTCTGTCGCTCAGATTTTCAAACATAACTTTCTATTATTTTAGCTGCAAAAATAATCATTTCCTAACAGTATGGCAAGTCCTTTATTCATGCAGTGTTATTCAAAGTGACCTTTGCTGTAAAATTCATGAGGGTTTCATGAAAATATAGGGTTTTCAAGGCTTTTGAATGCCGAGTTTTGAAAGGAGTTATATAACATTAAAGAATTTTAGCTTTTGTTTTGTTAAATCGGGAATAAATTTGAATTTTTGTTACGATAATTTCAGTTTCAATTGTAAAATTTTGGATTATGACAAAAATGACATCACAAGATTACATCGCACGGGAAGATAAGTTTGGTGCGCACAACTATCACCCGTTACCAGTTGTCCTTGAAAAAGGTGAAGGTCCATTCGTATGGGACGTTGAAGGAAAACGTTATTTCGATTTTCTTTCTGCTTATTCAGCAGTTAACCAAGGACATTGTCATCCGAAGATTGTTGCGGCAATGACAGAACAAGCGCAAAAGCTTACATTAACTTCCAGAGCATTTTATAATAATGTTTTAGGTGAGTATGAAGAGTATGTAACTAAATATTTTGGTTACGATAAAGTATTGCCTATGAATACTGGCGCTGAAGCAGATGAAACTGCTTTGAAATTGGCTAGAAAATGGGGATACGAGAAAAAAGGAGTACCTGAAAATGAAGCTAAAATCATCGTTTGTGAAGGAAACTTTCACGGACGTACGATTACAATTATATCTATGAGTACTGATCCGGATGCTTATAAAGGATTTGGTCCTTACACTCCTGGATTCAAAACTGTACCTTATAATGATATTGCAGCTTTGGAAAAAGAACTTCAAGATCCGAATGTAGTTGGGTTCCTCGTTGAGCCAATTCAAGGTGAAGCTGGTGTTTATGTTCCTGAAGATGGATACATCAAAAAAGCTTATGATCTTTGTAAAGAGAAAAACGTACTTTTCATTGCAGATGAAGTACAAACAGGAATTGCACGAACAGGAAAAATGCTTGCTGTTGATCATGAAGGTGTTCGCCCTGACGTTTTAATTCTTGGTAAAGCGATTTCTGGTGGTGTATTCCCAGTATCTGCAGTGCTCGCTGATGATGATATTATGTTGGTAATTAAACCTGGTGAGCATGGATCAACTTTTGGGGGGAATCCAATTGCTGCAAAAGTTGCTATTGCTGCTCTTGAAGTCATAAAAGAAGAAAATCTTGCAGAAAAAGCTGAAAAACTTGGTGAAATTTTCCGCGATGAAATGAGTGCAATTGATTCTGATATGATTGAGCTTGTTCGTGGAAAAGGTTTGCTTAATGCTGTTGTTGTTAGACCTAAAAACGGAAAAGAAGCCTGGGATATCTGTGTTGAATTGGCAAACGAAGGTTTGTTAGCAAAACCAACTCATCAACATATTATCCGTTTTGCTCCTCCACTTGTTATCTCTGAAGAGCAAATACGAGAAGGAATTGAAATTATTAAGAAAGTTTTCAAAAAATTCGAATAGTTCAAACATGCTTATATTGAAAAAGCTATCTAAGGATAGCTTTTTTTATGCCTTTATTTTGTCTTTTAATTTTCCATTACGATAATCTCTACACGGCGATTCAGTTGTCTTCCAAATTCGGTATTGTTATCAGCTACTGGGGATTCGTTCCCTAATCCTTTGTAGTCAAGCCTGCTTTTGTCTATGCCTGCTTCAATTAGAAATTGATACACAGATTCGGCGCGGTCTAAACTTAATTTCTTATTGTACCTGTTACTACCGATATTGTCAGTGTGTCCTCTGATTTCTATTTGCATGTCTGGCTTTTCATTCAGTATCTCTGCAAGCAATTCTAAACTTGAAAAGGAGGATGGCAAAAGTTCAGATTGGTTAAATGCAAAATAAATGCGAGGTAAATCAATGGAGTAGCCACTTGAAGCATTTCTCATGCTGTTGATAATCTCATTTGCATTGTCTTGATTGTTTTGCTTTAAATACTTTGCCATGGCATCCGCATCGTTTCTGTCCAAAAGTTCCAATGGGTAATTTTCGTCTCCTGGTTTTACTAAGCGGCTATTTGCTTTGTCGCTACCATTACCTTGTCCTGACAGGTTGCCAGTTTGTGTGTTGTTGAGATTGCCATTGTTGGTCTCATCACCGTTGTTGGACAGATTATTGTCTGTGCCGTTGGTGTTTGATGTGTTTTGATCGGAATTGTTGCCATTTGTTTGGGAATCATCCGAATTGTCGTTGGAGCCATTCTCATCTGTATTTGTATCGCTGGAGTTGTCTCCTGAATTATTGTCTGAAGAATTTTCACTATCAGAACTTGCATTGTTGTTTGAGTCTGAGTTGCTGTTTGATGTTTCTCCGTTATTGCCAGTATTATTCAATGCTAGTAATTGTTGCTCATGTATGTTTTCGAGATTTTCATAATAGTAATCCAAATAAGACTTTGGATCATCTGCAAGCCAATCGTATCCAACAGAATTCTCATCCAGACAACCGCATTCAAAATGATTTTCTATTTTGAACAGTTTGATGTCGTCAATATAATAATACGCATAAACAAAGGCCGAGTCAATTAAGCTATCTGTGCTTTCGTAAAAGTAGCTTTGTTCGTTTGGGGCAAAATTCCCGATTGTTAAGTATTGTTCGCGTCCACGTGCACGAAAAACACCACATAATTCTTTCCATTCACCTTTGTTTTCCATAACCTTTCCTGGTAAATTGAAAACCATGGGTTCTGCGGATAAAATGCCAAAATTCCAAGCTTTTAATTGCTCTCGAGTAAAAGCCACGCCTAAACCGTCTGTCGCATACACAGAATGACTTGCTTGTCTGTATTTTAAATTGAAGCAGTATAATTGACGAAATTCCAGTTTTTCACTTAATTCAACTTCAATATACTCTCTTGCTGCACGTTTTTTATTTAGGCTGTCGTTAAAGACTTCGCGGAGAATTAAACCTATGTATGCATCCCCTTCTAAGGCATCCGCATTTCCAGCAAAATTGTTTGGGATGCCTGCTTTATCACTGCATCGATGAAAGTAGTCTGGGGTTCCTTTGTTAGGATTTTTCCAGTGTGGTATAAGCTCTTTAACAGGTTCTGCTGTAAAATCTTCAGGACATGACCAGCCTCCTTCAAATCCCGGATTTGGAACAAGTTGTTGTGCTTGAATTGTGTTGATGGCAAACAAGTTAAAGGTAAAAATGCATAGACTTACAAAAAGCTGAAATATCCGCATGTGAAAATTTTATAGTATAACTTTTCAAAGATAAATTTATTGTCAAAATTTACCTAATCTTAGCAAAGAATACGCCAATTTTCGATTTTATCCAATTTACATGGATTGAATATGTCTTTCTTTTTTGCTTTCGTAAATGTCAAGAATGTTTATCATAATACCTGTTTCTTCTACACCTCCAAAATGTTGGTTTTCTACAGTGCCAAAACTTTGCATGGAAGGAGATAGATTCATGTATGCATTGAAAAGTGGTGGTATGTTCTCACCTAGTGATCTGACCTTCTTTGATAATGTTTGGTAGTCTTTCTGGTAGTCATTTCCCAAAAACATGCTGCGTTCTTTCTCTCCAGCAATAAAGATCGGATTTTTTGCAACGATGTAATTATGTTTGTTTGGAAAGTACATCTGAAGGAAGGTTAAAATCATATTTCTAGCCTCCTGATCAAAATGTTTATACATCGTTATTTTACCAAAAAAGTACTTTATTTCAGGGTTGTTTACAATCAAAGCTCCCAGTCCATCCCAAATATTATCCAATGCGTACAAGCCTTTTTTTCTGTTGTTCTGAAATTGATATTTGGGCTGTACAAAAGAACGTCCAAGTTCAATAGTTGTTGGTAAAATATCTTTCACAAACTCATCCGAGAAATCAAAAAGTCGGGTGGTTGCAAGTAAGTTATTATGATCGTGTAAAACATCTTTTCCATTGATGTAGCGATATCCCCCTGTGATTTCTTCATCTTCAGGATCCCAAACAATAAGCTGTGTATAAGGGATTTCATCCGTGTCGTATTTGTCAATGTCAATGGATTTTCCTGTGCCTCCACCAGCTTCACGGAATGTGATTTCACGTAAACGTCCAATTTCTTGTAAAACATTCGGACTGTTCTTGTGGTCAACTACATATATCTCAGCATTGCCAAAATTTGTTTTTCTTAAAAAACGAGAGCTGTTAAGTTCTGCTTTTAAGCGTTCTCTATCGACTGGAGCTATAATGTCTTCCATTGAAATAATTTTTTACAAAAATAATAATTCGCTGCTTATTTAGTTGGCATCATGTCATATAATTTCTCTCTGACATCTTTTGCCCATTCCTTATGCGATTTTGATCTGTCAAAATGCTGGTAGGGAATTGGTTTGCCAAAATATAAACCAATAGTAGCGTTTCTTTGTTTAAGTACCTCGCCAGGTAAAAACATCATTTCTACATTAAACTTGATTCCAAAGAACTTTCTGAGGTTCGCTAGGTTGTAAAAAAAGCGTGAGTTTTGCCCCTTGATATAAACGGGAATGATATCTCGTTTTGATTGGATTGCCTTGGTAATGAATGTTTTTTTCCATTCTAAGTCCTTAACTTCGCCTTTGATCTTTCTGGATGCTAGGCCGGCTGGAAATATCAATATTTGTGCGTCTGATTCGAATGTTTCATTCAGCTTTCTTATGTTGTCTTTGCTTTGACTTCCAAATTTGTTGACAGGAACAAAAATGTCACGCATCATTGTCAGCTCCATCAATAAATCGTTTACCGGAAATTTAATGTTTGGAAAATGATTGCCAACAACTTTCATGAATGCATGGCTTTCTGTGCCTCCCATCGGATGATTTGCTGCAAAAATATATCTTCCTTCTGATGGAATATTCTCTTCTCCATGCACATCAA
Organism: Bacteroidales bacterium; assembly: GCA_963676165.1. Classification (GTDB taxonomy): domain Bacteria; phylum Bacteroidota; class Bacteroidia; order Bacteroidales; family ML635J-15; genus JAQIBY01. The sequence goes on from OY781043.1 coordinate 710,848, forward strand.
TTTGAATGTTGAATTCGTTGAGAAATGCCTTCGACCAATCTAATCCCTCTTTCCCGTGATGTCTCCTCAGAAATCCATTGATAAAATCTTGATGGACAATGCGCTTTAAAATGCTGACAACAAATTTAGGTACAGATCTTTTTCCAGATTTTTTTCTTGTGATTTGATCCAGATCTATCTGTAAAGGTTTGTCTTTATTTTCCATTTCTGACATGTCAATTATTTTTTTCAAAGGTAATAATCTTTGAGAATATCCACCAATCAAAAATTTCAAATAATCGCCTAAAAGCATGACTATTTCAATTGTGTAGAGTGGCTTGCATGTGCTGATGTTCAAAAAGTTATTAACAAAATGGTAAAAAATGGGAATTTGTGGTAAAAAATGGGAAAAATTATTTACTTTTACCATTGAAAGTATAGCGACTTAATAAAAATGTTTGTAGGAGAACACATAGTAAAGCTTGATGCACGCAATCGTGTGCTCTTCCCTGCTGTCTTAAAAAGGCAGATGAAAGGGGGAGAGGACAAGGGTTTTGTGCTTAAGCGAGACATTTTTGAAAATTGTCTTGTGTTGTATCCTATGGGCGAATGGGATAGACAAAATTCCATATTGCAAAAGCGGTTGAATCCTTACAATAAAGAACATGCTGTGTTTATGCGGCAGTTTTATCGGGGTACAGCCGAATTGTTTCTTGATGCAAATAATCGTTTGTTATTGCCGAAGAGGTTAATCAATGAGATTGGGGCAGAAAAGGACCTTGTTTTTGCAGGACTTGATACTAAAATTGAAATCTGGACACTTGATTCATGGAATAAAATGAATCAGTCAGATGATTTTGGGTCGCTTGCTGAAAAACTTTTAGGTCAATCTGATAATCTCTTTGATGAAGCATGAAGTACCACGAACCAGTCTTATTAAAACCTTCTGTTGATGCGTTGGAAATTGTTCCAGGTGGCACATATGTCGATTTGACATTTGGTGGTGGTGGGCATTCTGCTGAAATTTTGTCTCGGCTTGAAAATGGTAGATTGTACTCATTTGACCAAGATGAAGATGCGATTGCAAATGCTTTAAATGATGAGCGTTTTTGTTTGGTTCAATCCAATTTTAGGTATGTCAAAAACTTTTTGCGCTATTACAATGTATTGCCTGTCGATGGTGTTTTGGCTGATTTAGGAATTTCTTCGTGGCAAATTGATGACGAGTCTCGTGGCTTTAGTTTCCGTTGGGATACGCCCTTAGATATGAGAATGAATCAGCAAATGGGAAAAACTGCTGCTGACATTGTGAATGAGTATCCGCAAGAAGACTTGTTGAGGATATTTAGAGAGTATGGGGAAATTAAGTCGCCAGTGAATTTTGTGAGACAGTTAGTGAATAAACGCAAACAAAATGCAGTAAAAACAACAGGTGAACTTGCGGAAATTGCTTCTGCTCACATTGTGCCTGCAAAACGGAACCGCTTTTTGGCACAGGTGTTTCAGGCGTTGCGTATTGAGCTAAATGAGGAGATGCAAGCATTGGAGGAAATGCTTTTGCAAATGCAGGATGTGTTAAAGCCTGGTGGTCGATTGGTTGTTTTGTCATACCATTCATTGGAAGATCGTATGGTGAAAAACATCATAAAATCAGGTCGTTTAGATGGGGTAGTGGAAAAGGATTTCTATGGCAATGTTTTGAGTCCTTTTAAACAAGTTTCAAGAAAACCGATTGTCGCAGATCAAGAAGAAATGAATAAAAACCCAAGAGCTCGCAGTGTGAAAATGCGAGTTGCAGAACGTGTGTAAACATGGCAGAGAAAAAGAAAAATAGAAAACAACGGAAAATTGAGCCTAGGCTGCGAGATAATGCTCGTGCTTTGCTTGATGGAAGTTTGTTGATGAAGGATGTCTTCATTCGGCAGATACCGTTTATCATTTTTCTTGCAGTTCTTGCTTTGGTTTTTATCGCAAATCGATATCACGCAGAAAAAGTCTTTGTGAAAACAGAGGAAACCAGAAAAGAAATTCGAGAGCTGCGCTCAGAAAAAATATCAGTCCAATCCATGTTGATGTCTCAATCAAGACAACAGCAAGTGCTTAGGCGTTTGCAGGAGTATGATTCAGATTTAACTGTTTCGGATGAGCCACCATACAAAATTTATTACGAGGAAGAGAAATGAAAGAGGCCCAAAAACAAATCATGTGGCGAGTAAAGCTGGTTTATGTCATTGTTGGCATGATGGCATTGCTTGTGTTTGGTCGCGTGATTATGTTGCAGGCTTTTACTGATAAAGAAGAAATTGAGACGCTTAGTCGTCAGGTTGTGAAAGAAAGTACAATTGAGCCTGTTCGTGGTGATATTTGTGCTCGCGATGGACGGATTCTTGCAACCTCAGTTCCTTATTATGAACTTGGGTGGGACCCGAATTGTGATCCTATTACTGACGAAATTTTTGCGGATAATATTGATTCCATAGCCTATTGCTTGTCGAACGTTTTGGGTGGCGAAAAGTCGGCTTACTTGCAAAAATTGCATCGTGCTCGCGATAATGGTTCCCGATATGTACAGTTGACCTATAGCGCAAGTTACGATCAACTAAAACAGTTGAAAAATTGTCCTGTTTTCCGAAAAGGTCGGTTTCGTGGAGGATTTGTGTATTTCCAACGTAATGAACGGGAGCGTCCTTTTGGTGTGCTTGCAAAACGAACTATCGGTACTGTTCGACAAGGTGGACGTAAAGGTGTTGGGCTTGAAGATTTTTTTGATAAGGAATTGAGAGGAGTGGAAGGGTTTGCTGTGAAACAGAAAGTGTCAGGAGATTTGTGGATGCCTATCAATGATGGGAATGAAATTGAGCCACAAGACGGAATGGATCTTATTACAAGCATTGATATCAGAATTCAAGATGTTGCAGAAACAGCGCTTGAAAATCAGCTTAAAAAGCATATGGCTGATCACGGGTCTGTGGTTGTTATGGAAGTTGAAACTGGTGATGTTCTTGCTATTGCAAACTTAAAGCGTAATGAAAACGATGTGTGTTACGAGGCCTTTAATTATGCTGTGGGTGAGGCTACTGATCCAGGTTCTACTTTTAAATTGGCTTCTGTAATTGTCGCTTTGGAAGATAATGTGGTTGCACCAAATGATCTGGTTGAAACCGGAAATGGAATTTATTATTACTTCAACCATCGAATGGTCGATAGCCATGAGGGTGGTTTTGGTACCATTACATTTCAAGAGTCTTTTGAGAAATCGTCCAATGTCGGTATCTCTCGCGTTATTTATGAGAACTACAAAGACAGACAATCCCATTTTGTTGATCGCCTTTATGCCATGGGTCTCAATAAGCGATTAGGTGTTGATATTCGTGGTGAGGCAGAGCCGCTAATCCGTTACCCTGGAGATCCCAAATGGAGTGGAATCTCTTTACCTCAGATGTCTATAGGATACGAAGTGCAAATAACACCTCTCCAAACCCTGGCCTTTTATAATGCTATTGCAAACGATGGTAAACGTGTCAAGCCAAGATTGGTTCGTGCTGTTTCTTACCGTGGTGATGTGGTGACAGAATTTCCTGTTGAAGTGCAAAACCCATCAATCTGTTCAAATACAAGTTTGAAGAAAATCAAGCCAATGCTTGAAGGTGTTGTGCTCAGGGGAACGGCAACGAATTTGCGTACCGATAATTATAGTATTGCAGGAAAAACCGGAACAGCCCAGATTAATTATGGTCAGGCAGGGAAAAGACAACACTATTTGTCCTCTTTTGTAGGATATTTCCCTGCTGATAATCCAAAATATTCATGCATAGTAACCATTCATGATCCACGTCGTGGTGGGTATTATGGAAACATTGTTGCAGGTCCTGTTTTTCGAGCTGTCTCCGATAAAATCCATGCGATTGATGAGGAATTGCACGCCAGTGATTCTGTACCTAATGTGAAGAAAAACTTACCTGTCGTTAAAGTTTCCGACCGTGAAAAGTTAAATGCTGCACTCGATTATGTTAAAGTGCCTCGTGATGAGAGGGAATTGCGTGACTGTCAGTGGGTTTATCCGGAAGAGAAGGGAAATAAAATTATGTATTACATCCGTGATTATAGTAACGAAAGTTTGACCCCAAATGTCGTTGGAATGGGACTTAGTGATGCAATTAAGGTGCTTGAGGAACATGGGCTTGTTGTCCGTGTCAATGGTCGCGGAAAAGTAGTAAGACAATCAATAAAAGGACATGAGCCATTTAATAAGGGTGATGTCATTGAAATCGTATTGAGATGAGTATGAAAACAAAACATATCAACGCAAACTTGCAATTCATTTCTTGGATTGGTACATGGGATGGTGAAATAACCAACATGCATTTCGATTCTCGAAAAATTAAGAACAATGCAGCATTTTTTGCGATTCCAGGAACTCAAGTGGATGGACATGATTTTATTCCTCAGGCAATTCAAAATGGGGCAAAGCTTATTCTTTGTGAAACCTTGCCCGAAAAGCTTGATGAGTCTGTCGTTTACTGTCAGGTTGAATCTGCAAATCAGGCTTTGGGTGAGCTTGCTTCTGAATTTTATGGACAACCATCTGCAGAATTGAAATTAGTTGGTGTAACCGGAACCAATGGGAAAACTACCATTGCATCTTTACTGTATCAATTGGTAGAGTCCTTTGGATATAAGGCTGGATTGCTTTCGACGGTTAGAAATTACGTACACACTGAAGAAATCCCATCCACTCATACTACACCAGATCCAATTCAGATTAATGCGCTAATGCGTGATATGGTTGATTCTGGCTGTGAGTATTGCTTTATGGAAGTTTCCTCACATGCTTTGGATCAAAAACGCGTTGCTGGTTTGGATTTCGATGGTGCTGTATTTACGAATTTAACTCACGATCATTTAGATTATCATAAAGATTTTCAATCTTACCTAAAGGCAAAAAAATCGTTCTTTGATTTGTTGCCTGAGCGTGCTTTTGCTTTGGTTAATACTGATGATAAGAATGCTGCTGTCATGGTGCAGAATTCTAAAGCAAAAAAGCTATCCTTTTCACTTACTCGCATGTCTGATTATTGCTTGAAAATTGAAGAAAAACATTTTCATGGCATGCAGCTCTTTATTGATGGTTCTGAAATTTGGACACCATTTTTAGGTGTATATAATGCATCTAACCTATTGGCTGTCTATGCTGTTGCCCGTGAATTGGGTTTTGAGAAAGACGATCTGTTGGTCAAATTAAGTGAACTGCGCTCTGTGGAAGGTCGTATGGAGACAATTCGTTCTGAATCTGGTATTACTGCAATCGTTGATTATGCTCATACTCCTGATGCACTTAAAAACGTGTTGGAGACATTAAACGATTTTAAAGTCGGTGGGGAATCCATCATAACAGTTGTTGGTGCAGGTGGAGATCGTGATCCTCGTAAACGCCCTGAAATGGGGAAAATCGCAGCGCTTTATTCCAATAAGGTGGTTCTTACATCTGATAATCCACGTACCGAAGATCCTGAAAAAATTCTTGACGATGTGGAAAAAGGAGTCCCTGTGGAAAAATCAGCAAATACACTTCGTGTTACCAATCGAAAAGATGCAATTAAAGTTGCTTGGTCGCTTGCAAAACCTGGGGACCTTGTGCTGGTCGCTGGAAAAGGGCACGAAACATATCAAGAAATCAATCATGTCAAACATCATTTTGATGATCGTGAAATCATTAGAGAACTGATAAAAAATTAAACTATGTTTTATTATTTATTTAAATACCTTGATCAGATGGATGTCCCGGGTGCCGGAATGTTTGAATACATTACTTTCCGTGCCGGTTTAGCTGTGATCACATCATTAATTGTTTCATTGATTTTTGGTAAACGTATCATCCATTATCTTCAAAGATTGCAAATTGGTGAAACAGTTCGAGATCTTGGTTTGGAAGGTCAGATTGAGAAAAAAGGAACCCCAACTATGGGTGGTCTCATCATTATTCTTTCCATTTTGGTTCCAACTTTACTCTTTGCTCGCCTTGATAATATTTACATCATCCTTATGCTGATCACGACAGTGTGGTTAGGTGCAATTGGTTTTCTTGATGATTACATCAAAGTGTTTAAAAAGAATAAAGCCGGATTAGCAGGGAAGTTTAAAGTGCTTGGGCAGATAGGTTTAGGACTTATTGTTGGAGGTACGCTTTACTTCTCAGATTCTGCTGTCGTAAGAGATAGAGTGGAAGATATGACTCCTGAAATGCACACTGAACACATGGTTAACGTGTCTGAGGTGAATGAAGGCGTAACAACAAACTATGTTGACCATAAATCCACACGGACTACCATTCCATTTCTTAAAAATAATGAATTGGATTATCGTTGGTTGGTGTGGTTTTTAGATGAACCTGGTATTTGGGCGTGGATTGCATTCATTGTCGTAGTAATTTTAATTGTGATTGGAGTATCAAACGGTGCAAATCTTACTGATGGTCTTGATGGACTTGCCACTGGAAACTCTGCTATTATAGGGGCAACATTGCTTATTCTAGCTTATGTTTCTGGTAACTTTATTGCTGCAGATTATTTAAAAATTATGTATATCCCACAAGTTGGAGAGCTTGTAATCTTTATGAGTGCCTTTGTGGGTGCGACGATCGGATTTTTATGGTATAATTCGTATCCGGCACAGGTGTTTATGGGTGATACAGGTAGTTTAACTATAGGTGGTATCATTGCGGTTTTTGCTATCCTTATCCGTAAAGAACTTCTTATCCCAATTTTATGTGGTGTCTTTTTAATGGAAAGCCTAAGTGTTGTCATGCAAGTTTCTTATTTCAAATATACGAAACGCCGTTTTGGCGAAGGCAGACGGATTTTCCTCATGTCTCCTTTACATCACCATTATCAGAAAAAGGGATATCCTGAAGCAAAAATTGTCACCAGATTCTGGATTGTCAGTATTCTGTTGGCTGTATTTACCATTGTTACACTTAAAATGAGATAAAATTGAGCAAAATTGTTGTCATAGGATCAGGTGAAAGCGGAACTGGAGCTGCAGTGCTTGCAAAACTCAAAGGACATGATGTGCTTGTGTCTGATTTTGGTCAGATTTCTGAAAAGCACCTCGAAACCCTTGAAAAGTACGAAATTGAGTACGAGCAAGGCGGTCATTCTATGGATGTAGTCTTAGCTGCAGATGAAATTATCAAAAGTCCGGGTGTCCCAGAAACTGTTCCTGTGATAAAAAGTGCACATGAAAAGAACATTCCTGTTATTGACGAAATTGAGTTTGCTGGTCGATATACAGATGCAAAAATGATTTGTATTACAGGAAGCAATGGAAAAACAACCACCACTTTATGGACATACCATATTCTTAAACATGCCGGCCTAAATGTTGGGCTTGGTGGTAATGTAGGAAAAAGCCTTGCTTTTCAAGTGGCAACAGAAAATTACGATTACTATGTATTAGAACTCAGTAGCTTCCAGTTGGACGGAATGACTAATTTTAAAGCTGACGTCGCTGTACTTTTAAATATCACTCCGGATCATCTGGATCGCTACGAGTTTAAATTTCAAAATTATATCAATTCAAAATTCAGAATCACTCAAAATCAAACCGAAGAGGATATTTTTATCTATTGTGCAGATGATGAGGTTGTTATTCGTGAAATACAAAAAAGAGAATTTCATATCCGCAAAATTCCTTTTAGCTTAAATCCTTTAAGTGATTCTGAATCAGTATTTAAAGATGACGAAAGAATCAAGTTTAACCTAGAAAACAAATTCGATATGGCAGTACAGGATTTAGCTCTACCAGGAGCTCACAATGCGTACAATTCTATGGCAGCTGGTGCAATTGCACAAGTACTAAGAATTAAAAAAGAGACCATCAGAGAACGCTTGATGGATTTTACAAATGTTGAACATCGTTTGGAACCTGTTATTTCAGTGCATGGCATTGAATTTATTAACGATTCCAAAGCAACTAACATTAACTCAGCTTGGTATGCCCTTGAAAGCATGAATAAACCAGTGGTTTGGATTGTTGGAGGTGTGGACAAAGGAAATGACTATTCAAGTATGATGGATCTTGTGAAAGACAAAGTGAAAGCCATTGTTTGCCTTGGTAAAGACAACTCTAAAATTCACAAAGCTTTTGATGGGAAAGTCGATATTATTGTAGATACTGAAAGTATGAAAGATGCTGTGAATTCAGCGTTTTACCTTGCTAAGGAAAGTGAAGTTGTTTTACTTAGCCCTGCTTGTGCAAGTTTTGACCTATTTGATAATTATGAAGACAGAGGTCGTCAATTTAAAGCAAATGTGAGAGCTTTATAATGAAAAGACTGAGCAAATATCTGCAAGGTGATATTGGTATCTGGATCGTTCTTTTCCTTTTAGCAATCTATTCCGTATTGTCTGTTTATTCAGCTTCCGGAATGCTTGCTTATAAGATGCATAGCGGAAATACAACCTTTTATTTGATGAAGCATTTCTTTTTGTTAATGCTTTCATTTGGAGTTGTTTATGTTGTGCATCGTATTCCGTATGTCTATTTCTCAAAACTGTCAAAGTACTTTTACTTGTTGGCAGTTATTCTCTTGGTTTTAACATTTATGATCGGGATGAATTTGAATAGCGCATCACGTTGGATAAAACTCCCGGGAGGACTGTCTTTTCAGACTTCAGATTTTGCGAAAATTGCTTTGATTATGTACTTGGCGAGAATCCTTGCCAAGCGAAAAAAGGAGATGACAGGTTTCAAAGAAGCTTTTCAAATAATGATGTTACCAGTCTTGATTATCTGTGGATTAATTTTCCCTGCTGACTTTTCTACTGCATTATTGCTTTTTGGAGTTGTTATCGTCATGATGTTCATTGCACAAATCAAAGCGAAATACATTTTTGGAATGATAGGCATTTCAGTCTTGGCTGCTGTGTTTTTTGTACTTATCATGATGGCGATGCCCAATAGTGGTCGTGTCGATACATGGAAAGCCAGAATTGAAAGCTTTGTTTCCGGGGATGATGAAAGTAACTTTCAAGCCGATCACTCACGCATTGCGATTGCTTCCGGTGGAATTATCCCGCAAGGACCTGGAAAATCTGTGCAACGAAACATTCTCCCTCACCCTTATTCCGATTTTATTTTTGCCATTATCGTTGAGGAATGGGGTTTAATTTTAGGAGGGCTTGTTGTCCCATTACTGTATTTTATACTCTTTGCTAGGGCTGTTACTATCGTGCGAAAGACCAAGGGTAGCTTCTCAGCTTATCTCGTGTCTGGACTATCTGTCTTGCTTGTGTTCCAGGCATTTGCTAACATGATGGTTGCTGTTAATTTATTACCTGTAACTGGACAAACTCTGCCATTTGTCAGTATGGGTGGAACTTCATTAATCTTTATTGGATTGGCATTTGGACTTATTCTCAGTGTTAGTCGTCAAAATCAGATCGATGAAATCAAACAAGAAATGTCATCAGACAAAATAAAACCAATGGAAAATGAAAGCGAATAAAAAAATTATCATTTCCGGCGGAGGTACCGGAGGACATATTTATCCTGCAATCAGTATTGCCAACGGAATCCGTGAACGTGATCCAAATGCTGAAATACTTTTTGTGGGTGCACTTGGTCGCATGGAAATGGAAAAAGTTCCTAAAGCAGGTTATGAAATAATTGGCTTACCTGTGATGGGATTGCAACGAAAGCTATCATTTCAAACAGTGAAATTTGTTTTCCATTTGATGAAGAGTATTCGAAAAGCCAAAAAAATTGTGAAGCAGTTTCAACCCGACTTAGCAATTGGGGTGGGAGGTTATGCTAGCGGTCCTTTGTTGCGTGTTGCATCTAAACGTGGTGTTTCAACTCTCATCCAAGAGCAAAATTCCTTTCCGGGAATTACCAATCGTATGTTGTCGAAAACTGTCGATAAAATTTGCGTGGCTTATGACAAGCTTGATCGGTGGTTTCCTAAAGACAAAATTGTATTTACAGGAAATCCTGTACGGCAAGATATTACTTCCGGAAATGTGGATCAAGCAAAAGCTTATGCACATTTTAATTTGAGCCCTGATAAACCTGTGGTTTTAGTTGTTGGTGGTAGCTTGGGTGCCCGAACCATCAATCAAACCTTGGCAAACGATTGGAAACGTTTTGTGGATGCTGGTGTTCAGGTGCTTTGGCAAACTGGGGAAACAGGGTATGAAATGGCGAGAAAATCTGTTCCAGAAAATGAAAATAGCATACAAATTCGTGAATTTATTTACCAGATGGATTTTGCGTTTTCCATTGCTGATACAGTTGTTTCTAGAGCAGGGGCAAGCACGATTTCAGAACTGTGCTTAGTCAGAAAACCGACTGTTTTTGTGCCTTCTCCTAATGTGTCTGAAGATCATCAAACAAAAAATGCACTGGCATTGAAAAACATCAATGCAGCTTTGTTGGTGTCAGACTCTAATGCTGATACTCAATTGACCGATACAGCCCTTGCATTGGTGAAGGATGAAAAGTTGAAAGCAGAATTTATTGAAAATATTCAAAAGCTCGCACGGCCAAATGCGGTGCAAGATATTGTAAATCATTGTTTTGATTTGTTGAAATGATAAAGTTAGCAGACATAAAATATGTGTATTTTCTCGGTATCGGTGGTATCGGTATGAGTGCCTTAGCTCGATATTTTCACTCTCATGGAGCTAAAGTTGCTGGCTACGATCGTGTAAATTCTCCTGTAACAGATGCTTTGGAGAAAGAAGGGATACAAGTTGTTTTTGATGATGATCCAGCATTAATTCCTTCATGCTTTTTGGATAAGGCATCTTGTCTTTTTGTTTTTACACCTGCTATACCGAAAAATCATGCACAGAAAACATTTCTGCTCAATGAAAAATTTGAACTGTACAAACGTGCAGAAGTTCTTGGTTTGTTGTCTCGCGATTTATACACACTTGCTGTTGCTGGAACGCATGGGAAAACTACGGTTTCCACTATGTTAGCGTGGCTTATGCAGTTTTCAGAGCAAGGTGCACATGCTTTTCTAGGTGGGATATCTAAGAATTTCAATTCCAATTATTTCGATGCCAAGGATTGCCCAAATATGGTCGTTGAGGCGGATGAATTTGATCGTTCGTTTATGCAACTTAGCCCAAATTGTAGCATCATTACGGCTTTAGATGCAGATCATTTGGATATCTATGGAACACACGAGGCATTGCTGCAAAGTTTTGTCGATTTTGCTAATTTGAATCGCAATTTTGTCTTGTTAAAATATGGATTGGAATTGCCAACAAATACAGAAATCAAAACGTATTCGCTGGATAACTCTTCGGCAGATTTTTATGCTGAAAACCTCCAGCTTCATGGTATGTTGTACCATTTTGATTTGATTACTCCATCTGGAAAAATTCAAGGAATTGAGATGGGAGTGCCAGGATTGCTTAATTGTGAAAACGCTATTGCTGCTTCTGCAATGGCATTAATGAATGGTTTGCCAAAAGAAAAATTGGGTGAAGCCTTGGCATCGTTTCAAGGGATAAAACGCCGATTTGAAATAATTTTTGAGACAGATGAGTTCATTTATATTGACGATTATGCACATCATCCCGAAGAAATTCGTAAAACTTACGAAAGTCTTCGTCAAACCTTTCCAGGGAAAAAACTAACTGCAATTTTTCAGCCTCATTTGTATAGCCGTACCAACGATTTTGCTTCAGAATTTGCAATTAGCTTATCTGCCTTTGACGAGATTGTTTTGTTGCCAATTTATCCTGCGAGAGAAGAGCCTATTCCTGGTGTGGATTCAAATTTGATTTTTAATAAAATAGTCAACGATAATAAGAGTCTGGTTGAAAAACCAGATTTATTAGATTATCTGAAATCTTTGAAACTTGAAGTGTTAATAAGTTTGGGTGCTGGCGATATTGATCGTTTTGTCCCACAAATAAAAATGATGTTTAATGAGTAATTCAAAGTTCATATTAACCCTTGTAAAGTGGATTGCCTTGATCCTTTACTTGTTGTTTATGCTTGGATTTATTCGCCGAGAACGGCAAAATACAGTCTGTTCTGGCGTTAAATATCATATTGATAACGTTCACGCTTTCATCGATACTTCCGATATGTATGGTTTGCTTGTACATGATTCACTCTATCCAGTTCAAAAGCCTAGCAAGCAATTGAACCTACTCGAGATGGAGAAATGTATGGAATCGCATGAGGCTGTTAAGAATGCAGAGGTTTATCAGGATATGGATGGCTTGGTTCATGTCAGCGTTACCCAAAGAAACCCTGTGTTGAGGATCATTACTGCGACTAACATGCATTATTATGTCGATGAGTCATTGGGATTGATGTCTGTTGGTTATGAATACACAGCAGACGTGCCTGTCTTGAGTGGAAATGTCCCGGACACATTGTTGGCAGCGTTCCGAGAAGGAAATGATACCTTAGTGTTAAAGTCAATGGAATATTCAATGCGTGATGTTATTGAATTCGCAGATTTTGTTTATCATGATGAGTTCTGGAGAGATTTGTTTGTCCAGATTTATATTAATCAAGATTTTGACTTTGAGATTGTTCCGCGTGTCGGAAATTTTATTATCTTACTGGGAAAACCAGATGACTTTGAATATAAACTAAAAAAACTGAAAGCCATGTATGAGGAAGGGTTCCAAAAATATGGCTGGAAAGATTATAAATACGTAAATCTGAAATACAGTAATCAGGTTGTTTGTTCTAAATAAATTATGTCTATGAGTAATTCACAAAATCAAAAATTGCTAGGTGCAATTGATATCGGGACAACCAAAATTGTGTCCGTCATTGGTCGGAAAAATGACGATGGGCGTTTTGAAATACTTGGAATGGGAACTTGTCCTTCCTATGGAGTAAAGCGCGGACTTGTTATGAATATTGAGGAGACTGTGTCTTCAATTAATACTGCTGTTACCCAAATGGCGGAAACGACAAGTGCTAGTGCAGATGAGGTGGTTGTTGGAATTGCTGGTCAACATGTGAAATCCATAAAGAATAAGGCAAATACCCAAATCCAAGGCAAAGATGGTATCGTTCACGAGCAGGATGTGTACAAATTGAAGCAATCTATGCTCAATACTCAAGTTAGTGCAGGAGAATCTATTTTGCACGTCATCCCACAGCGCTATCGGTTGGACGATAAGGATGTGGATCAACCTGTTGGTTGGTTTGCCAAAGAATTGGAAGGAACATACAATTTAGTTGTCGGAAAACTCAGTTCAATGGAAAACCTTAAGAACTGTGTAAGACGTGTTGGTAAAGATGTGAAAAAACTTGTTCTTGAACCTCTTGCTTCTGCTGATGCTGTGCTTTCAGATCGAGAAAAGGAAATGGGAGTTGCTCTTGTCGATATCGGCGGTGGAACCACAGATGTTGCTGTGTATTACAATAAAATATTGCAACATACTGCTGTAATTCCTTTTGGTGGAAATACTGTGACAAATGATATTAAGCAAGCTTTCTCTGTTTTGGAATCACAAGCAGAAGAGTTGAAAATACAATATGGTGCAGCAATTCAAAGCAAAACACAAAAAGATGTAATGATTCAAGTCCCAGGTTTAAAGGGGCGTGAGGCCAGAGATATTTCACTCAATGGCTTGGTTTATGTCATTCAGGAGAGAATGAAAGAAATTGTTTACGCATTGAAATATCAATTGAAAGAATCTGGTTATCAGGACAAACTTGGTGCTGGTATCGTTTTAACTGGAGGCGGCGCACTCTTGAAAAATTTATCACAACTCATAAATGCAATTACTGGACATGATGTGATTATTGGATATCCACGTGAACATATTACTGGTCCATTTGCTGATGAGGTTAATCAACCCAAGTTTTCAACTGCTGTGGGTCTGATTATGCAATTCGATGCTATTCTTAATGAAGAAAAGCGTGAAGCCAATATGCCAGAATACATTCCTGATGAACCAGAAGAAGAGGAACCAGAAGAGGAAGAAGTTGTCAAAGTGAAGAAAGAAGGAGGAGGTCTCTTTAAAAATTTTGCAAAAAAAATTCGACAGTCACTTGAAGAAGATGACGATTTTGATAACGAATAAACGCTAAAATTATGACAGAATATAGTTTCGATTTTCCAGAGACACAGAACTCTATCATTAAAGTAATTGGAGTTGGAGGAGGCGGTAGCAATGCTGTCAATCAAATGCATCGTGAAGGAATTCAAGATGTAGATTTTGTCGTCTGTAATACCGACTTGCAAGCTTTGCATGATAGTCCAGTTCCAACAAAAGTACAACTTGGAAAGACGCTTACTGAAGGTTTAGGTGCTGGAAGTAAGCCTGAACAAGGAAGAGAAGCAGCAATTGAAAGCTTAAAAGATATTGAGGAAATTCTTGATGCCAATACAAAAATGGTTTTTATTACATCAGGAATGGGTGGTGGTACTGGTACTGGTGCTGCTCCTGTGATTGCAAAAGCGGCTAAAGAACGTGGAATACTGACTGTTGCAATTGTGACAATCCCTTTTAAATTTGAAGGAAATAACCGAGTCCAAAATGCCATGAATGGTATTGAGGAAATGCGTCCTTACGTTGACAGTCTTCTGATTATTAATAATGAAAGACTGAAAATTATTTATGGAAATGAAGGCATATCTGTTGCTTTCCGTCGTGCGGATAATGTCTTACTAACTGCTGCAAAAGGGATAGCAGAGATTATTACTGTCCATGGGTATATCAACGTTGACTTTGAAGATGTGAAGACTGTGATGAAAGATAGTGGTGTAGCACTCATGGGATCTGCTAAAGTCGGTGGTGAAGATCGTGCTATTAATGCCATTAAAGAGGCGCTAACTTCTCCATTGCTTAATGACAATGACATCAAAGGTGCGCACGATATTCTGCTCAATATGACCTTTGGTAACGATGAGCTGACAATGGATGAAGTGGATGTTATTACGAATTATGTGGAAGAAGCGGTAGGTACATCATCCAATATTATTTGGGGAACCGGACGTGATCCAAAACTGACTGATGAAATTAATGTTACCATTATTGCCACAGGATTTGAAACGCAAAGTGGTTTGTATGAAAACGATAAAACCAGAAAGGTAATTACTCGTGCAAGTGGTAGTGAGAAAAAAGATAAGTCTACTGCAGATACAAAGCAAGGTGAAATTGTTTTTCCTGAAGCTGATGATGTGTCAGCTTTAACCAAAGACGATGAAAACAAATATGCACGTTTTAAAAATGTAGATGAGCTTCATGACGACGAACAGTTGGATGACCTAGAGGATAAACCAGCTTATTTACGTTCATCAAATAACGATAAAAATTCAGAATTATGACATTGAAAGAACAAATAATGAATGATATGAAGCAAGCTATGCGTGATAAAGATACTCACGCATTGTCTGCTTTGCGCGCTGTTAAAGCAGCACTCTTGCTTCAGGAAACTGAGAAAAACTCAAAAGAACTTGATGGTGCTGGCGAAATGAAAATTTTGCAAAAGCTATTAAAGCAACGAAAAGATTCTGCTGAAATTTATAACCAACAAAATCGCAGCGATTTGGCTGAAGTTGAACTTGCAGAGGCTAAGGTGATTGAAAAATATTTGCCAGAGATGATGTCTGCTGAGGCACTTGATGAAACTATTCGAAAAATTGTTGTAGAAATTGGAGCTGTTGGAATGCAAGATATGGGTAAAGTGATGGGAATTGCAAGCAAACAACTTGCAGGTAAAGCTGAAGGTAAGGCAATTGCTGATTGTGTGAAAAAAGTACTCGGTGAATAAATTATCCGAGTTCTGAGATCTTTTTCAATTTTGCCAAGTTTAATACTTTAATACGACGACCGTCCAAAGAAATTACTTTCTCACTTGCAAATGTGCTAAGTGTTCGAATTGCATTGCTAGTTGTCATATTTGATAAATTAGCAATGTCTTCTCTGGATAAATATGCTTTGATGGTTGAATTGTCATCTTCAAAACCATAAGTGTCAATTAAAAAGAGCAATGATTCTGCCAAACGACCACGTATATGCTTTTGTGTTAAGCTAACGGTTCTGGTATTTGATGTGCCGAGTTCCGTTGCAATCATTTGCAGAATTTTCATGGTAATTTGGCTATTTGATTCCATGATTTTCTCCAAATCAACCTTGTCGATTGAGCATACAATAGATTCTTCAATTGCTATTGCTGAGGCAAGATAATTTTCTTTCGCAAACAACGCTCTATAACCAATAAATCCTCCTGGTTTTGCTAACCTAACAATTTGTTCTCTGCCGCCAACTCCTTCTTTGAAGATTTTGACTTTCCCTTCAACAAGACAAATTAAAGAGGTAGGACGACTGCCTTCCTTAAAGATGATTTCGCCTTTTTTATAACGGTTACAGGAATGGTGATGAAATAAAATCTCTTTATCTGCATCATTTAGGTCAGAAAAAACAGAGTTCTTGTTTTTCAGTATTTCAAGGTAAAACTTATCGTTGTACATAAGCCTCTATTTTATGCTTCAAAAGTAACATAAATTATCCATAATTGTTTGTCATACTGCAATAATTTGTGTTTTATTCATCTTTTTTGGTCTTATACTTAAAAAAATGTTAAATTGCACTCTGAAAATTAGGTGTAACCAAAATTTTAAAGTCTATGAAAAAATTTACAATGTTAATGAGCTTGATGCTCATGGCTGCTGTTGTATTTGGACAGTCAGCTGAAAGGAGAGCGCAATTGAGTCGTGATGTGCCGACAATTGCTAAGCACAGTCAATATATCAGTTATGATAATTTGACAAAAGATGCTATCTGGTCAAATGATTTTTCAGAACCTACTGATTGGGTAATGGGTCATGCAACGGGAGCAGAGGACAAAGATTGGGTTATTTGTACTGTTGAAACAGCACCTGCTGGTTGGATTCCTCCATATGCAATGTCTGAAGATTTTGTATCTGCAACAGTCGGTAATGGTTTTGCTTTGTATAATTCTGATATCGGTAGTTCTTCAGGATCTCCTACACAAGATTCTTGGATTCAAATTGCAAATCCAATTAATCTTTCTACTGTTGATGTTCCTCGTTTTGTTTTTACAACTTATTACAAAAGATGGTCTGATGCAGTGTATTTTGAGTATAGTATTGATGGTGGTACTTCATGGAGTTCAATCGAACTTTTCCCTGATGTTGTTCAGGGCGGTGCAACAACTCCAGATTTTACTTATTTATTAAATGTTCCGGATCTAGGGAACGAATCTTCAGTACTTTTCCGGTTTAGGAATGTAGGTGACTGGGATTATGGATGGTATATTGACGATATTAGTGTAGTCGATGCTCCGGACTATGACCTTAAATTGGTTTCTACAGCTACAAACTTTTTTGGTGTAATTGATTATAATGAAGTTGGGAATGAAGATTATTATCATTATTCCTCTCATTATGGCAAAGTACCTGAAGAAGTTATGACAACTGAAAATAGCTATGTCTTATTTAATGCTGTAGTTATAAATGAAGGGATGGAAGCTGTGACTCCTGTAGTTGATATTACAATTACTGATTCTGAATCAAATGAAGTTTACACATTTAATTATGTACATAATACAACATTTGCCGCTGGAGAAAGAGACACATTAGATATTGCTTGGAATGATGATGAATATTTTCTTTTAGGTGCTGATGAATATGTGATAGGTCAATATGATATAGATTTTGAGCTAAGCATTAGTGGTCAAACAGATGAATCTCCTGAAAACAATACATATTCTACATATTTTGAAATAACTGATTATGAATATGCTCGTGATGGAGGAAATCTTGATGGTGTTTGTGGTCCAGCTATTTGGGAAGATGGAGGAAATGATGGAGATATGTTTGCTGTTGATTACACTGTATTTGAGTCTTCAATTTTAGATTCAGTACAAGCTTATATAACTTCGAATTCTGATGCCGGCACTTCTCTTGTTTGCCATGTTTTACAATTTGATTCTAATGCTTCAGAGTGGATCGAAATTGACGCAACTGATATAGTACTCATAGAGGAATCTGACTTAGGAACTTGGAAAACATTTGTTTTCGATGATCCTCTTGAGTATACGGTTGCTGAAGGTGAGTCAATGGACCTTAAAATTGCACTCTCATTCTATTATACTGATGGTGGTGATCTTTGGATTGGTGAGGACAATACTATTCCCTCAAGTGTTTGGGGTACAAACTGGAGTTTTGTTGGTGATGAAGGTTGGACAACTATTACAAACTATTATAATGCGGTGCCTATGATTAGAGCATTCATTCTTCCTACTTTGTTAAGTACACCTCAAAACTTTGCTCAAAATAATATTGATATGTATCCAAATCCATCAACTGGAATGGTAACAATTTCAAATGTTAAAGGTGCAACTATTCAAGTAATTAACCTAATGGGACAAGTTGTTGCTACCATTGAAAATGCTGAGGTTGTAAATCATATTGACCTTTCTAATAATGCTAATGGTACTTATATTGTTAGAGTTATTGATGGAGTTGAAATTTCAACAAGTAAATTTTCTTTGCAAAAGTAATACTTAATTGATTTTTATATTCAAAAGCCGGGCTTTATGTTCCGGCTTTTTTATTAACATTTCATTAAATCTTCTTAACGTTTCCAGATGCATCATTGATTCTCATCATAAAGTTATGCTGTTAGTGAAAATAGTATTAACTAATATCTAAACGATATGAATATGAAAAGAATTACTGTGACATTATTGTCATTAATTATTGTGACTGGCTTGTTTGCACAAAGTATGCGAGTTGACAATCCTGCAAGGGTCTGTAAATCAACAAAAGGTGATTATACCTTTATCAACAAAACGCGTGATGCTGTTTTGAGTGAAGAGTTCGAAACTTGGCCACCAGCTGATTGGACAATTGTTGATGGAGATGGCTCACAAGGGACTCAACATTGGCATCAAATTACTATAAGTGCTCCTTACAACGGAGTTGCTAATATAATGAGAGATGATAATGGTGATGAGATTCTACGTCCTCAAGACGAATGGTTAATTTCTCCTGAGTTTGTTGTTCCTGCTGATGGAGCATATCTTCGTTTCTACCTTATTACTAGTGTGTATTGGTTCATTGAACCAAATGATAATGCTGACTTCAATGTGAAAATTACTACCGATAATGGTACAACTTGGGAATTATTAATTAATGAAGAAGCGATTGAAGATCTTGAAACTTTTGAATGGATTGAAGTTTTAATCAATCTTTCTGACTATGCTGGTGAAACTGCAAAAATTGCTTTCCAATATGTTGGTCAAGGTGCAGCACAAACTATAGTTGATATGGTTGAAGTTTTCCCACAACCTTCTTATGATGTACAACTAGATGATGTTGCTATTAACTTTAACTATGTGGATGATCCTGACTATCACGTTGGTGGGACTTACCATTTGAGTGGACATTTCAGTCGTATTCCAAAGCCAGTACTTGACGAGAATAATACCATCATGCTTTTCAATGCGATTGTTTTCAACTTTGGAGTTGAAGAAGCTACTGTGAATTGTGAAGTTAAAGTTCTTGATCCAAACAACGATGAAGTGTATTCTCAAACTCAAACAACAACTGAAGCACTTGCCAGTGGTGCAATTGATACACTTGATATCGGATGGTCAGATGAAACTCTTTTCTCTATGGATGAATATATCCTTGGTGATTATAAAGTGATTTACAATGTGTCTATTGAAGGACAAACTGATGAGGTTTTATCAAACAATACTGATACTGTAATTATTGAAGCGACTGATGGTGTTTACTCACGTGCACTTGGTCGTAGTGTTGATGGTGTAACTGGTCCTTCAGCTTGGGACAATGGAGCTGCTGGTGATGAAATGATTGTTTCTTATCACATGATGTTCCCTGAAGCAATGGAAGTTGGAGATAATGTTGAAGTAACATCTATTGATGTGTATTTGCATGAGGATTGCGCTGTTGATCAGTCTTTCAATGCAAGTATCTCATATTATGATAGCGAAATTGGTGATTGGATGGTTATTGGTTCAACTCCTATTTTTAATGTGTCTGCTTCTGATGTGGATCAATTTGTAAATCTAACGTTTGAAGATCCGATTATGATTGCTAAAAATGCAGATAACTTTGTTAATGTGCGTTTGTCTATCATGGTTTTTGATGATCCTGGAGAATCAGATTATATCCTTTTCGGAACCGAAAATGTACCGACTGAAGGTTGGTCAACTCAATGGATTCACGTTGGTGGTAGTTTCGGAACAGATCCTTACACTATTTCTAACTTTACAGATGAAGTTCCTCTTGTAAGTTTGAATATTGACTTTAATAGCTCTGTAAATGAGCTGAATGCATGGAATGACTTTAACGTTTATCCTAACCCTGCAAAAGACATGATTACAGTAGAAAACGTTGAAAACGCTACTGTTGAAGTGTTTAATTTGCTTGGTGAGCGCATGGCTGTTGTTTCTAATGCTGAATTCCGTAACCATATTGATATGAGTGCTTTTGCTGAAGGTACTTATGTGATTCGCGTTACTGGAAACAAAGGAACAGGTGTTCGTAAAGTGAACATTATTAAATAAGCATAGCACAAGTACACTTATATTTTCAAAATTTGAGGTTGGCTTTTTGGGGTCAACCTCTTTTTTGTGCCAAAAATTGACTAATTGTAATGATCTGAAAACCACCGATGAATTGTTCATAAGTTGAGGAATGGGCAAAATGTTTAGGGGTAACAATTGTTCAATGATAACTATAGGATGAATCCAGGCTATTTCATTCATGAAATGTGGTCGCTTTTGGCATGAATTTTTGCTTTTTCTTGCAAAAATCATGTCCAAAAGCCTATCACTAAACCAATATGTTTCTGCTTTTAGAGGAAACGTACAGAGCTTTTGTGTGTTGTAGTCTGAGAAAACAAGTCAGGTTACGATAGATATTAAGATTTAATCAAACTTCCCACATTTTTACTTAAAGACCATTACGCATAAAAAAAGCTGCTAGAATACCAGCAGCTTTCAATATCTTAGATCAAAATATCTCTAGAAGAATTTTGAACGATTATCTGTCAAGTCCGCACTTTGAATCAATGCTTCCATTAATTCATAATTTACACGGTTTTTAAGATTGTTAGTCAATTGAGCTCTTTGTTTTTCATAATCTTCTGTTTCAGCTGCAGCGATCTTTTTAACAACCTTTGCAACAAAAACACCATTGTTACCTTCAATAGGACCAATAATTCCATTTTCAGGAGTAGCAACAGATACACTTGCAATCAATTCTGGTTCAATTCCTAAACGAGGAACTGAGAATGAGTTGAAAGCAATATTTTTCGCTGTGTCAACTTGACTTGAAAGTGCTCCAGCGATAGCTTTCATATCGTTGTATTTACCTAAGGCATTTTCAGCTTTTTCAACAAGCATTGCTTTTTTCTTACGTTCTCTTACGATAGGTTCAATGTCATTTTTTACATATTCGAAATCGATTGCACCTTCTTCACGTACTTGCGTTAATTTAGCAATGATAAAGCAATTCTCACTACGAATTTCTTCTGCACCAGAGATTGCTCCTTTTTCAGAATCAAATGCCCATTTAATAAGGAGTCTTGAATCTTTAAGTCCAGGAATATCTTGATCGTTTTCTTTAATATTACTTGCAATACGTTTTACTAAACCTTGATCAACAACTGCTTTGTCAAATTTTTCTGTAGTGTTATTTGTTGATGCAAACTCACTTGCCTTACTGTAAATTTTGTTGTAAGTATCTGTGCTTGCGTCAATTTTCTTTTGAACAATTGCTAGCTCAGCAACATCAAGACCATCACTTTGCTCTTGGATGTCAATTAAATGAACTCCAAATTCAGTTGCAACGATTGGCATATCACCTTCTTTTCCGTAGAAACATGCATCATTAAACTGAGGAACCATTCTACCTTGAGTAAACCATCCTAAGTCGCCACCTTCAACAGAGGAAGGACCCATGCTCCAAGTTTTTGCCATTTCAGCAAAGTCGGCACCAGCTTCAATTTCTTTTTTGATGCTATCCAAAAAGAAATATGCTTGTTGATAAGAACGTGTTGAATCAGGAGCAATTAAAATATGTCTTGCCTTAACAGAATCAGGAATTACTCTGTAGTCCACAACTTTAAACATCATGTAACTTGTGTCTTGAGTAAAGATGTCTGATAAATATCCAGCTTCTTCTTGAGCAAATACTTCTTCTCCTAATCTTCCAGGGACTTCTTCTTTTGCAAAGAATGGTTTTGGATATTTTATTTCAGAATGAAGGTTTGCAAATTCTTGTGCGTTTTCGTAGTCAACAAAATTTGTGTGAAGCTGCTCCATTTGTTCTTTGACTTGCAAACTATCAGTTGCGTTAGGAACAATATTGAACATTACATATTCAAATTCACGAATGCGTTCGTCGCTTTGGTATCTGTATGTATGTTCATCATAATATGTTTTCATATCTGTTTCACTTACCTCAATTTCATCATCTTTGATGTCTTTCGTGTTCAAAGCAATATATGCAAAATCTACTTTGTTTTCAGCATTCAAATACTCTTGTTTTGCAAAAGCAGTTGGTGTGTACATGCTTTGATTTAGAGCAGCAACATATTTTGTGATTTTTCTATTTTGTTTGATTTGTGATTTTAAATAATCAGTAATCAATGCAAATCGTGGATCCATGTCTGCACTTTCAAAAAACTGACGAACATAATTGGTGTCCAACATCCCTGTTTGCGGGTTAGAAAAGTTAGATGTGATAATTGAATGAATGTGTGACCCCCACAACATATCTTCCATCTCAGATTCACTTACTCCAAAACCAGCATCATCAAAATGGTTAAAAAGCAAATACTCGTTTAATACTTCCTGCCACACTTGATCACGAAGTTGCATTTCTGTTTCACCGTCAATGGTGTTCGTTTGTTGAGCTTCCATTACAAAGTTCTTGACTTCTTGGAGTCTTTCATTGTATTCCACAATAGAGACTTTTTCCCCATTAATCTCTGCAATGTTAGTTTCTGGTTTGTTAAACAGTCCTTCGAAAGTGGAAGGATCAATGATAAACAAAAACAAAGCAACACCTACAAAGATGATAATCAGTACTCCAGCTCTGTTTCGAATGTTTTGTAAAACCGCCATTCTTCTATCTTTTGTTTGTTAATATCAATATTAGGGCACGAAGATAATAATTTTATCACATTTTGCATGAGTCTTTTATTTTATTTCATAGCTTTTCCGTAAATTTGGCTCCTTAATTAACTTTTGTTAATGAATTTAGTCGTTGATATTGGAAATACTCGTGTGAAATTTGCCTGTTTTGAGGAAGATAAAATCCTTAAACAAGTTGTTGACAGTGCAAGTTCTGAGGATTTACCTCTAGAGATTCAAGACCTATCAATTGATCGTGCAATTGTTTCTGTATCTGGAATAATTTCCCCAAAGTTTATACGCAGTTTGGAACAGTGTGTAGAAGATGTTTTAATTATGGATAGTCAAACACCAATTCCTATTGCACTGCAATCAAGCACCCCAGATACAGTTGGTTTGGATAGAAAGGCTGCATGTGTTGGTGCATCTGTCGTATTCCCAGGTAAAAATTGTTTGGTGTTTGACGCTGGTACAGCATTGACAATAGACTTACTAAGTGCAGAGAAAGGAATGATAGGTGGAAACATTTCTCCGGGACTAAACTTACGATTTAATTCATTGCATACTTTTACAGCACGTTTACCGTTATTACAATCAAATGAAATAAACTCCCTGTTTGGAAATTCCACTAAAGAGTCCATTTTGTCTGGTGTGCAGCAGGGAATTTTATTTGAAGTTGAAGCCTATATAAATGAGGCTATCAAAGAGTTTCCGGATATTTGCCCGGTTTTTACCGGAGGAGATGCGCAATTTTTTGTTAAAAACTTAAAAAGTAGCATCTTTGCAGAGCCGGATTTGGTTGTTATCGGATTGAATCGAATTTTGAAATATTATGCAGAGAAGAAATAAATTTCTAATCACCTTTATCGCACTTTTGTGCTTCGGGTCAGTTTTTGCTCAAGACAGGATAGGATCACCTTATACACGTTATGGCGTTGGCGATTTGTTGTCCCGTAATTTTGGTGATAGTAAAGCAATGGGAGGTACCTCCTTAGCCCTGAATTCCGGTAATAAGTTGTATGTTGCAAATCCTGCATCTTATGCATCCATTGATAGTTTGAGATTTGTCATGGAAGTTGGTTTGACAGGGGCATTTAAAAACATGCAGTCCTCAGATAATCAAGCCATCTTAAATGATATCAATTTGGATTATCTGAGTTTTGGTTTCCCAATTACTAAATGGTGGGGAGCTTCCATGGGCTTGTTGCCATATTCAAATGTTGGTTATGACCTGATGTTGACCGAAGATTTTAATGGAATGGATGCTAGTTATCACTACGAAGGCTCTGGTGGATTAAATCAAGTTTATATTGGAAGCAGCTTTAATCCGTTTGATGGGTTATCATTAGGAGTGAACATGAATTACATGTTTGGTAGCATCCACAGAACTAATGCTGTGGAGTTCCCAACTGATGTAACAGGTATGATTAATATGACAGAGACAAATTCAACATATTTTAGTGATGTGTATTTTAGCGTTGGTTTGCAATATGAAATGCATCTGAAAGAAAATCACAACTTAAATATTGGACTTGTTTGGGAAAATGGTTCTAATCTTAATGCAAAAAGAGATTTACTCGTTACCAATGCACTTAACACACTAAGCTCTGCTACAATTGATACTTTGTTTTACAATGGAACTGAAAATGGAACAGTTTCTTTGCCTATGAGTATCGGAGCTGGTTTGGCATATTACTACTCAGACAAATTGATCCTTGCTGGAGATTTTTATTTGCAGGATTGGTCTAAAGCGGAAAGCTTTGGTGAAACAGATTCTCTTGGGGTTAGTCAAAGAGTTTCTCTCGGCATGGAGTGGACTCCTGATGGAAGAAAGTCACCAGGACTTGATTATTGGAAGAAAGTAAGGTATCGTGCTGGTGCATTTTATAACAATACGTATTTGAGTTTTAACAATGGCGAAAACCAGATCAACGACTTTGGCATAAGTTTTGGATTAGGTTTGCCGGTGAAACGTTCTAACACAACTTTTAATCTCTCTCTTGAGCTTGGACAAAGAGGTTCTTTGGAAAATAATTTAGTTCGAGAACAGTATGTTGTCTTTGGAATGAATTTTACCTTATCTGATATATGGTTCATTAAACGAAAATTTGATTAAAATGAAAGCGAAAGTTTTATTTATTGTAATGGCGGTTTTCCTGGCTGGGAACTTAATGGCACAGGATGAAGAAGCAAAATTTGGCGATGATCCCGATAAATGTCGGGCAATGCTATCAACTTATGACCAGTTTTATAATCAAGAAAATTATAAAGATGCATATCCTGCATGGAGCTGGTGTTTCCGTTTGTGTCCACAGTCAACCAAAAATATTTACATTCAAGGACCTAATATTCTTGAGTATAAGATTAAAAATGCAGAAGGTGAAGAAAAAGAAGCTTACGTGGATACTTTGCTCATGATTTATGATCAACGTATTGAGTTTTACGGTGAAGAAGGTAAAAATAAAGGGCGTAAAGCGATTCAAATGATGCAGTATCGTTCGAAAAAAGCAATGAAAGCTTTTAGTCTTTTCCAAGAAGCAATTGCTTTGGATTCTGTCAATGCAGAAGTAAATACCATAGGACGTTATATGCAGTTGGCTACAATTCTTTATAAAAACAAAGCGGTTGAAGCTGGAGAATTGATTGAGATTTATGCTGAGTTAACTCAAATTCTTGGAGCTCAGGTAGAAGCAGGACAAGCTGCTGCTGAAAAAGCTAAAGAGCAAGTTGATGCAATGATCATTAATACTGGAGTGCTTGATTGTGAGAAAATGGAAGAAATTTTCACTCCAATGTTTGAAGCAAATCCAAACGATGAAAAACTTCTTAATATCATCCAAACTATGATGAAAAATGAAGGTTGCTACACTTCTGATTTGTACGCTAAGGTTTCTGAGAAACTGTATGAAAATGATAAAACTGCAAATGCGGCACATATCCTAGCTCAGTATTTCTTTAAAAACAACCAGCCTGAAAAAGCTGAGGTGTATTATAAAGAAGCAATTGAATTGCAAGAAGATGAAACAAAACGTGCTGACTTATATTTTGAGCTTGGATTGTTGTACTTCAATCATATGGATCAATATTCTGCAGCTAAATCTTACGCGATGAAAGCGATTGCTGCTGATGCATCTTATGGAAAAGCATATAAACTGATTGCTCAAATTTATGCAAGCGTTGCCAGTAGTTGTGGAGAAAATGCATTTGAAAAATCTGCTGTGTATTGGGCAGTTGTTGACAAACTAATACAAGCAAGAAGTGCAGATCCATCACTTGCTGATGAAGTAAACCCAATGATTGCTAAATATTCTGCTCGATTCCCGAAAAAAGATGATGCTTTCTTCTATGGAATTACTGAAGGTCAGAAATATACTATCAATTGCTGGATTGGCGAAACAACAACTGTTAGGTTTAACTAATTACAGAATTGAAACCGTTTAGAACCACACATATTCACAATATAAGTACATGCTTCCTGCTACTTTTTGCAGGAAGCATGCTTTTGTTTTCATGTAAAAATGATTTGCAAGAAATTAAGCAAATTACTTATGATACTGAATTGCCCTCCCTCAAAGTGATTGACATGCATACAGAAATCACTGATTCTGGTAAATTGAGGATCATGATGGACGCAAATATTATGCAGCGTTTTGAAAGCGAAGAAGAGACTTGGGACGAATATCCTGAAGGTATTTATGTCGAGTTTATTCAAAATGGTGAAGTTGTCTCCAGAATACAATCTGAATATGCCATTTTTCATGTGGAAGCAGAATTGTGGGAGGCCAAACGAAACGTTATTGCAGAAAACCTCGTAAAAGAGGAGAAATTAAATACTGAACACCTCAATTGGGACATGAAAAAAGAACGGATTTATTCCGATAAATTCGTTCGTATCACTACTCAGGATGAAGTGTTCTTTGGAACTGGATTTGAATCGGATCAAGACTTTAATTCATGGGTGATTCGTAATCCGGTAGGTGAAGTGACAATTAAAGATGAAGAATATGCAGAAGAAGACCAGTAAAATCGTGTTTTTTGTAATTGAAATACTTTGGCTTTTAATGGCTGGCTTTACAACATTTGTTGGCTTTCGTCAATTAAAACTCGATCCTGAGTTTTCATGGATGGCTTGGGTGTATTTTGTTATTGCTTTTCTTTGCATTATGATGTTCTTTATGCGCCGAAGTATGAGGAAACGAACTGCTAGACCTTCCCGAAGAAATAAATAATACCAATGGACGAACTACCTTTTATATTATTAGCAATTTTATTTTCAGCGTTTTTTTCAGGAATGGAGATTGCTTTTATTTCCTCCAACAAAATTCGCCTTGAGATCACAAAAAAACAAAAAAATCTAAGGTCTCGAATTCTTAAAACCTTTACTGAAAACCCAAACCAATTTATTAGCACAATGCTGATTGGTAACAATATTGCGCTTGTTGTCTATGGTATTTACATGGCGATGGCACTTGAACCAATTATTATTCGGTGGGTAGGGGATTTTGAATTTCTAATTCTACTAATTCAAACACTCATTTCAACTTTAGTTATTCTCATTACGGCCGAATTTTTACCCAAAGCATTGTTTCGCTTAGTGAGTAATACACTTTTGCGTGCCTTTGCAATTCCTACTGCGTTGTTTTATTATCTTTTTTACCCCGTTGTGATTTTTTCTCTGCAGTTATCTCATGGCTTGGCTAAAGTGTTATTGGGCGTGAACTTGTCCCGGGAAAAGCGAAGTACGGTGATATCCAAAATGGACTTGGATGATATTTTGAGTGAAAACTCGGAACAAATTGAGCAAGATGAAGAAATCGACAATGAGTTGAAGATTTTTCAAAATGCTCTTGATTTTAGTTCTGTGAAATTGCGCGAGTGTATGGTGCCTCGTACTGATGTTATCGCAGTTGAGCAGGATACAAGCATTGACGAGTTGACAAATCTTTTTGTTAATACAGGATATTCTAAAATATTTATTTTTAAGGAAAGCATTGATAGTATCATTGGATATGTTAGTTCGCTTGACTTATTTAAATCGCCGAAATCCATTAAAACCATGATTCGAAAAGCTCCCATTGTTCCAGAAACCATGGCTGCGCAGAATCTGTTAAGTACTTTTATTCAGGAGAAAAAAAGTATGGCCGTAGTCGTCGATGAATTTGGTGGAACTAGCGGAATTGTATCCTTTGAAGATATTCTTGAGGAAATTTTTGGTGAAATTGAAGATGAGCATGACACCGTAGATGTGGTAGCTAAAAAATTGTCTGATGGTTCATATGTGCTGTCTGGTAAGATTGAGATTGATACCATTAACGAACAATTTGATCTTGAATTGGAAGAGTCTGATTCGTATGAAACACTTGCTGGCTATATCTTGCATCATTATGGAAACTTTCCCAAACAAGGAGAAATTATTACCGATATTGGTGAGAAAGGTAATTCTTATCAAATATTGCGAGCGTCAGAGACACGTATTGAGTTGGTGAAACTTATTCCGTCTTAATTGTTATGATCGAATTAACGTCTTGCTTTGAAAAAGTTTTTTAAAAGTTGTGACGCCTCATCTTCGAATAGTCCTATTTCAACCTTTGCATTTTTATGAAACACGGGAATGTTTATTCTTGAGTATCCACGTTTTGAGTCTGAAGCTGCATAAACAATGCGCTTAATCTGGCTTAAGCCAATTGCTCCTGCGCACATAATACAAGGTTCAAGTGTAACATATAATGTGCAGTCAGGCAGGTATTTGCTTCCTGTTGCTTCCATGGCTGCAGTTAAGGCAAGCATTTCGGCATGTGCAGTAATGTCGTTGAGGCTTTCAGTTTGATTATGTGCCTTCGCGACCAATTTGTCACCACAAACGATAACTGCACCAACAGGAACTTCATGCGATTCAGCTGCTTTCTCTGCTTCTTGTAAGGCAATTTTCATGAAAAACTCATCTCTATTCATCCTGCAAAGTTTTAGTGTGTATTTTTTGTATGCTACCCTTGTCTTGACATTGTTTTTCAAGTGTTGCAATGTCTTTGTTTAAAACGGGATGCATGAATTGGGGAGCGATTTCTGCGAGAGGCAAAATGACAAAATTTCTTTCGTGCATGTGAGGGTGTGGTACAACTAGTTTTTCTGTGTTGATTGTCAGATCATCAATAAGAAGAATGTCGATATCCATCGTTCTACCTTCATATGCTTGAGCTTTATGTTCTGATCTTATCCTGCCTAAATCTTTCTCTATCCCTTGTGCTATGCGTAATATGTCCTCTGTATTTTTATCCGTTTGGATGGAAATAACTTGATTGTAAAAGTTTCTAGGATGATCAAATCCCCATGCTTCACTTTCGTAGATTGACGATTCTTGTTGGATGTGCCCAATCTGCAAGTTGATTTCAGATTTACATTTCTGTAAGTTTTTCTTTCTGTTTCCCAGATTTCCTCCTATGGATAAATACACTTCAGACATAAATGTTCTTTGTTCCTTCAGTACAGTTTTTGCAAATATCGATGTTTTTTCGTTGACTGAAAACATTTTTCCGGAATGCTTTATAGTTTTCTGATTTCCAGATTTCTGCAAAGCTTTTCTCGTTTATGTTACCAAAACTGTATTTGCCTGATTTGTCAAAGCAACACGGAAGAACCATGCCATCACTTGTTATAACAGGATTTCGGTATAACCTTTTACAGTGATTTCTCAACTTGTTTTTTAAGATAGCTTGTCCTTCTTTAATCTCATATCGTCTATATGATGAGTTTTTTGGAAGCAAATGAATGTCATTTTTTGTGTTCTCAATTTGTATGCTTTTGAGTTTAATTTTAAAACCCAAAGATTTTGCATAAGCGCGAATTTCTGGAATTTCATGCTCATTATGTTGCATGACCAAAAACTGTATTGTGATTTTTGGTTTGTTGGTAGTTTGTTTTTTTGAAAGCTGACTTAGCGTCTCTAAATGAGATTTTACAAGCTCAAGATTCCCTCCTTTTCTGTAGGTCTCATAAGTTGTTTGATTCAGACCGTCAAGTGAGACTATGAGTTCATTTAGTCCGGATTCCATGACTTTTTTTGCCCATTGCTTATCTTGGATATTTGCATTGGTTGAAATAATAGTGTACAGTTTTGCTTTCCTTGCAATCTGAATCATCTGATAGATGTCAGGATTTAAAAATGCTTCGCCCTGGAAATAAAGCGAAAGAACCATGCAATCCTTTTTTATTTCCTCAATAATGTGGGTGTAAGTTGTTAATGGCAATAGTTTACGGGTTGAATTACTTCCATTTCCAAGAGGGCATTCAGGGCAGGAAAGCTGACAACTCCCAGAGCTTTCGATGCTCATACTGTAAGGCTTCCCCCATAAAAAAGGGCTACCTGTTAATTTGCTTAACAGGTAGCTTAAATTAAGTGCAATGTAATTAAATATGCGGTGTATGCTTAAAGCGAAAAGCATATTTAGTTTGCTTCCAAAATTTCGAAAAGCTCATCGAGTTTCGGTGTGAGAATAATTTCTGTACGACGATTTTTTCTGCGAGCTTCAGTTGTTTTCGCCGGATCAATTGGAAGATGTTCGCCACGCCCAGAGGCAATTAATCTTGTTGGATCCAAGTCTTTGTTTTCTAGCAAGATCTTAACAATTGAAGTTGCACGTTTTACACTAAGATCCCAATTGTCTTTAATTCCTGTGCTTCCGTTGTAAGGAACGTCGTCGGTGTGTCCTTCGATCATCACATTAATGTCAGGATTTTGGACGAGAAGTGTTGCTAGTTTTCCCAGTGCTTCTTGCCCTTTTGGATCTACGGCCCATTTCCCTGATTGGAACAGTAATTGTTCTTCAAGTGATACATACACTTTCCCATTTTTCTTTGTGACAGTTAGTCCGTCACCTTCAAAACCAAGTAGTGCTGCAGAAACTTTATTTCTCAATGCATTCACAACAGAATCTTTTCTGTTAAGAACAGATTGTAATTCTGCAACTTGTGCATTTTTACGATTGATTTCAGCTTCCTTTAATTCAAGTTGAGTACTTAATGCCTCAAGATTCGCGCGCTCTTTATTTAGATTGGCTTCCAATTCACGAAGTTCGTCTTCTTTGCGTTGAAGCTGAGTGCGAGTTTCCTGAAGCAATGCAAGGGTTTTTTGCGCTTCTGCATCAGCACCTTGACGTAAACGATCTGAATTTTCCAGTAAGGTGTTGTAAAGCTCATTAATTTTGTCATATTGCACTGTAAGTGTACGATATGCTCCACCTTTAATCGTTGTATCTCTAGTTAAGGCTGAATTTTCTTCTTTAAGTCTGTCCTTGTCTGCTAAAAGTTCTTTGTTAGCAGTTGTCAACTCTTCATTTTCCGCTTTTAATTCGTCACGTTCAGTTTCGCAACGTTCTTTTTTGTCTTTTACTTGTTCAAATTTACTTGCAGGAACACAAGAAAAAATCATGCTTGTGAGTCCAACAAATACCAAAATTCTGATAAGTTTCGTTTGCATCATAATATGGTTTAAGTTTATCCAAAAATACAAAGGAAAATGATTCTTTCTGCTTTTTTTTTAGGTTTTTATTTACAGCCTGATGTTAATGAGTCGTAAATGAAAGGATTTTCTTACTTTTGTACTAAATAATTGTGAGTATGGCGGCGATTGCAGGACCCTTATTGTCAAAAATAAATTCCCCCAATGACTTGAGAAACATGAGTTTGCAGGAGCTTATCCCTTTATGTGATGAGCTTAGGCAGTTTATTATTGATGAGGTGTCATGTAATCCAGGGCATTTTGGTGCAAGTTTAGGTGTTGTTGAGTTGACAGTTGCCTTGCATTATGCATTAAATACTCCTAACGATTTGATTGTTTGGGATGTTGGTCACCAAGCATATGCACATAAAATCTTAACAGGAAGAAAAGAAAAATTCCATACCAATCGTAAGATGAATGGTTTGGCAGGTTTTCCGTCTCGGTTTGAATCTGAATACGACGCGTTTGGGGTTGGACATTCCTCGACAAGCATTTCAGCAGCACTTGGTATGGCGGTTGCTGATCAACTTAAAAATAGCGAAAAGCAAGTGGTTGCTGTTATTGGTGATGGTGCAATGACTGGTGGGATGGCGTTTGAAGCACTAAATAATGCGGGTGCACTTCAGTCAGATATGATTATCATTTTGAATGACAATAATATGGCAATTTCGGATAATTCCGGTGCCATGAAAGAATATTTAATTGACATTGCGACATCCAGAACCTACAATAAAGTAAAAGATGATGTTTGGCATTTCCTTGGCAAAATGAGTCGTGTTGGTGAGGGAACTCAGTCTATGATTCAAAAAGTTAATAATGGGCTAAAATCTATTGTAATGAAGCAGTCCAATATGTTTGAGTCGCTAAAGATTCGCTATTTTGGACCTGTGGATGGGCATGATGTTGTGTATTTGACCAAGATTTTGGAGGATCTTAAGAAAATTCGAGGTCCTAAAGTATTACATATTCAAACTCAAAAAGGGAAAGGTTTTGCAGCTGCCGAAAAGGATCAAACGCTTTGGCATGCTCCTGCAAAGTTCAATAAACTGACAGGTGAATTTATCCAACCAAAGAAAAAAACGCCAACTCCACCCAAGTACCAAAAAGTATTTGGGGAAACCCTGACAGAACTTGCGGAGAAAAATGATAAAATAGTGGGAATTACACCTGCCATGTTATCTGGTTCTTCCTTGGATATTATGCAAGAAAAATTTCCTGATCGGGTGTTTGATGTCGGTATTGCAGAACAACATGCAGTAACTTTCTCTGCAGGTATGGCAACTCAGGGAATGATACCTTTCTGTGCAATTTATTCCACCTTTGCTCAGCGTGCTTACGATCAGATTATTCACGATGTGGCAATACAGAATTTGAATGTGATTTTCGCAGTTGATAGGGCGGGTTTAGTTGGTCAGGACGGGGTAACGCATCACGGCTTATTTGATATTCCGGCTTTTCGTGCTGTCCCTAATATGACACTTTCGGCTCCTATGGACGAAATTGAAATGCGCCATTTTATGTATACTGCACAATTGAAAAATGTTGGACCTTTTGTTATTCGATACCCACGTGGATATGGGATGCATCTCGATTGGAAAAAAGATTTTGAAGAAATAGAGATTGGTAAAGCTCGTTGTCTCGAAATTCATGACGATTCAAAAATTGCAGTATTGTCATATGGTGCTGTCGGAAATTCTGTGCGTTATGCAGCGAAAACTTTGCGAGAAGAAAATGTTCATATTGATCATTACGATATGAGATTTGCTAAACCTTTGGATGAAAAAGCTTTGCAGGCAATTATTCAAAAGCATAAAGTGATTTTAACGCTTGAAGATGGTGCGATTACAGGTGGTTTTGGTTCTGCAATTCTAGAGTATCTGTCAGGTTTTGAATGGAGCGGTCGAGTTGTACGTCTTGGAGTTCCTGATGAATTGGTTCATCATGGAGAACAAAATGAGCTAAGGGCATTATGTGGTTTTGATATCAAATCCATAGAACAAAAAATCCGTGAATTGATCGCTTAAATCTTGCATTTTATTCTGAAATCTTTCGTTGCTTTCTTGTAATAGCCTTGCATTCTTTCATTTATTTTGTATCTTTACCTACATCCAATTACAAACTATTGTGACTATGAAAAAGTACATAGCTGTCTTACTTCTTGTTAGTCTGGTGTTTACGGGTTTTAGCCAGAGAAATCCTGATCGTCGTTTTGTGAACAAGTTTTACGATGCATCAGCATTTATTTATGAAGAAAATTATGGAGAGGCTATTCCTTTATTGGAAGAGTTGAATACCATTGATCCTGATAATGCAAATGTGCAGTTTAAATTAGGGCTTTGTTACCTGAAAAGTCGTACAATGCAAAAAATGGCTGAAGAAAAGCTTGAGTATGCATCAGAGTTTGTGTCAAAGAAGTTTCAGGATGATAATCACCGTGAGCGTAATGCTCCTCCAATTACTTGGTTTTTCCTAGGGCAAGCATATCGTATTAATATGGAGTTTGAGCGTTCTTTGGATGCGTTTGAAACATTTTTAACCTTTGTCAGCACTGAAAGTGAATACGATGTGTATTATCGTGAATTGACTGAGCATCACATGGCAATGACACGTCGTGCAGAAGTAATGGTTCAGCATCCTGTAAATGTTGATATGGTAAATATGGGACCTGTGATTAACTCAAAATACAGTGATCACTCTCCAATTATTGACGTGCACGAATCCATGATGATTTTCACTTCAAAGCGTCCAAAAGCGGATGAGCCTTTTTATAATCAGGATGAAGATTTGTTTGTTACCTATAAAGCAGGTGAGGAGTGGGGAAACCCTGAACGCATGGATGAAAAAATTAATACAGAAGAAAATGAGGCTTCTATTGGTTTATCAACGGATGGAGACTTGCTGCTTTTCTTCCGTTCTGAATATCAGGCTGGAAATATTTTCTCCTCAAAAAATAAGAATGATACAGCATGGTCAAAGCCTTCGCTAATGACAGAAGAGATCAATACCAAAGACAGAGAAACTCATGCATGTATATCTCCAGATAATCAGGCAGTTTATTTCACTAGTGATAGACTTGATGGTTATGGAGGCTTGGATATTTACGTGATTCGTCGTCTCCCGAATGGAGAGTTTGGAGAACCTCGTTTGCTAGGAGAAAATATTAACACGGAGTTTGATGAAGAAACTCCATTTATTCATCCTGATGGACAAACTTTGTTTTTTAGTTCCGAGGGACATAAGAGCATGGGGGGCTTCGATATTTTTTATTCAAAAATGGATGAAAATTATGAGTTTGGAGAACCTATAAATCTTGGATTCCCAATTAATACAACAGGTGATAATGTGTCTTATGTAATGAGTATGGATGGTCGCCGTGGGTATCTGAGTACTTATCGTGATGATGGTTATGGAGATTTAGATCTTTACATGATCAATCATAAAGATGTTTTCATTACTGGCTTGGCCATTTTTGAAGGTACAGTTACAGATACGGAAGATCAAGTGCCTGAAGATGTTGTCGTTATTGCTCGTGATAAAAAAACGAATACTGTTGCAGGAATATTCCGCCCGAATAAGTACACTGGCGAGTATATCCTGACATTGCGTCCTGGAACTTCCTACGATTTAATTTATCATGTAAATGGCAGACAAATGGTGGCTAGAGACATTGAGCCAACACAGAAAGATGTGGATAAATTTATCCATGATTACAATCCTGTTGAAATTACGCCTGTTATTGTTCAGCTTTATGCATATCATGATGTTGTTCTATTTGAAAATGGACATACTGATATGACACCAAGTGGAATGCGTATTGTCAATAAAATGGTTGAGATTGTTGATACAACTGAAGCTCCAATGGTTGTGACAATTAATTATCCTCCAAGCCATCCGTTAAGTCCTCAGCGTTTTGAAGCTGTGAAAAATGAGTTGATGAAAGCTGGTGTTGCTGAAGAAAATATTGTCGCTCAAGGTAAAATTCCAGGATATGCTGAAATTATTTACGGGTTAGATATTTCCGAAGGCGATGGATTATTCCTCGATATCGATTTGGCTGCTGAAGCTGATATTGACGTGATTGTAACGCATATCCAAAATATCTTCTTTGACTTTGATCGTTATGATGTTTTAGCTGAATATCATGAAAATCTTAACCTCTTAGCTCAGTATATGATGGATAATACTGATGCTGTTATTGAAATCGCCGGACATACCGATGCAATTGGTAGCAATGAATACAACTATTTACTTTCTTACAGACGTGCTAAAGCAGTGAAAGATTATTTGGTTGAAAAAGGTGTTTCTCCAAGTAGTTTGATTACCAAGAAATATGGTAAAACCGACCCAATTGCAAGTAATATGATTAATGGGAAAGATTATCCTGAAGGTCGTCGTCTGAACCGTCGAGTGGAATTTGAACCATTGAAACAAGGTGAACGTGGTACTTTAGTGGTTGATCCAATTCATGTGGATAGTGAAGCTGTAAGTGCAGAAGAAATTGTTGCGAATCAGGTTGATTCCGATGGTGAAACCTTCACAATTCAGATATTTGCATTGAAACAACGTCGTAGTATTGATTATTTTGATGATTTAATTGGTGTGAAAGAAGATGTTGGAGAAGATGGTTTCTATCGTTATTATGTTGGTGAATTCAATACTCGCTCAGAGGCTGAAGCATCAATGCAGAATCTCCGTGACATGGGTTACGAACCATTTATTCGTAAAATGAGTTATTTCAATAATTAATTGAAAGGATAGATAGAAAAGCAGGGATGCGATTGCGTGTCCCTGTTTTTGTTTTGGCTTATTGGGTGGTGATTAAGAAATAAGTTTTTGGCATGAATTTTTGCTTATTTTGCAAAAATCATGTCCAAAAACGGATTCAATTAATATCTATACGAGAATCTCAATAGATATAATCTGCTAAATTGAAAATTGCATTGATAGGATTATTTCAAAATAACCATGCCATTCATTTGTGCAAGATTACGAATGGTTTCAAGAATGTCCTTCATTTCTGTTTGAAGCTGCATAATTGTTTCTGTAGAAACATCACCTTCATCGGTTTCTTGAATTTCTTTCGCTTTTATTTCAAGCGCTTTTTCCAAAATTTTTCGTTTATATTGGATAATTAAATTTGGAACAAGATGTGGAAGCTTTTCTTCTTCAGTTTCAATATGTGTTCCATTTTTCCCCCAAAACAATTTATGAAGGTTGTACCGATTTGTCATTAAACTCGCAGATACTTTGGCAATGTTAGGATTTGAATGATTGATGAAAAACTGCTTCTCAATGATTTTGTTTTCTTGCAGCAGTTTGGCAGCAGTTTCAAATAAATTGTTGTACACCAGGTTCTCAAATTCTAATTCGTCATTTCGGATTTCACTAATGACATAATCTGCAACACTGATGTTGTTTTCTCCGGATTCATCGGTGAACAAAATATTCTCTCCATAAAGCAATAAAATTCGGATGATTTCTTTCTCGTGTTCCTCCATATACACGTTGGAAACATGAGCAGGAACTGCTGGAATGACATTGTCCTTTTTATGTAATGCTTGTTGACGAGATTTGCGCTGTTTTTCTTCAAGACGCTTTTTTCGAATCTTTTGAAGTTCATTGTACAGAACGTCTTCACCAATATCAAGGAGTTTACTGCATGATTTAATGTAAACAGATTGCTTGATTTGGTCGTCCATAACACCAATGCTTTTGACAATGCCAGTGACCAACTCTGATCGCTTGATAGGGTCGTTTTGAGCATCTTCAAGCAAAAGCTTTGTTTTGAAATGGATAAAATCTTGTTTCTCTGTTTCTATATATTCCAGTAAGCTGTCTGGAGTATTAGCACGTGCAAATGAATCTGGATCTTCGCCATTGGGAAAAAGAACAACGCGCACATTCATGTCTTGTTCCAGAAACATGTCTATTCCTCTGAGTGATGCTTTTATCCCTGCAGGGTCTCCATCGTAAAGGATAGTGACATTGGAAGTAAAGCGCTTTATTAAGCGAATTTGATCTTCTGTTAGGGAAGTTCCAGATGATGCAACAACATTTTCAATTTGTTTTTGATGCAGTGAAATGACATCAGTGTATCCTTCAACAAGGTAACAGTTGTCTTCTTGAACTATTTTGCGCTTTGCCTGAAAAATACCATAAAGGACTTTGCTTTTATGATACACATCAGACTCAGGAGAATTCAGGTATTTTGCTGTTTTCTTGTCTGTACTCAAGGTACGACCTCCGAACCCTATCACTCTTCCGGCAACGGAGTGAATTGGAAACATAACGCGTCCACTAAAACGGTCGGCACGCCAGTTTTCACGGACAATTGTTAGTCCTGTGCTTTCAAGAAATTCAATTTTATATCCTTTCCCAAGGGCTTCAGTGGTGAAAACATCTTGTCCTTCGGGGCAAAATCCTAAATCAAACTTGTCAATCATCTGATCGTTTAATCCTCTTTCACGAAAATAGGATAACCCAACAGCTTGTCCTCTGTCGCTTTCAAGTAATTGCTGACGAAAATACTTTCTTGCGTACTCGTTGACAATCATCATAGATTCCCGATTGTCCCGTTTTTGAATTTCCTCTTCGGATGGTGCTTCTTCATGCACAGGAATGCCATATTTCCCTGCGATGTATTTTAATGCTTCGGGATATGACATGTGTTCGTGTTCCATCACAAAGGATACGACATTTCCCCCTTTGCCACATCCAAAACATTTATAAATGCCTTTGGATTGTGAAACATTGAATGATGGCGTTTTTTCGTTGTGGAAAGGACAAAGACCAATATGGTTGGTACCACGGCGTTTTAGCTGTACAAAATCAGAAATGACATCCACAATGTCTGCGGTGTCAAATATCCGATCTATGGTAGCCTGGTCAATCATTTGGTCAGATTTATAAGATGATTTTCGTTGTGCAAAGATAACAAAATACAGGCAGAGTTCTGAGAAAAAACTTGTACGTTAGCAATAAAGAATGATGATAAATGCAAAGCTCTGAAAATGTTGATACTCTATATTTTCATGCGATAAAGTGAGATTAAATCGCCAGTGAATTTTTCCCGATAAAGGAAGTACAGTCGATTGTTGTTGATGGAAATTTTATTGATCCATTGATACTCCGGAATTTTGTACGAGTTGGTAAGTTCTCCGGTAATTAAATCAATTTCTCGGATGTAATGCAACCCTGAACGCTCGTACATGGCAAATACTCGCCCCGCTACGTGGTCAACAATGATGTTTTCTGTGAAATCTCGAGAATGATGTGGGGCACAAGTTATATCGCGTGCCTTGTTGAAGTTTTCATCGTAAACAATTAGCTCATCGTTTATGAGATTAAAGAAATAAACGGAATCATCGACATGGAAAATAGGGGAGTAGATGGAATCGAAAAAGCACATTTCTTCGAAACGTAAATCAGCTGCTGTGGGTTGAGAGTTTCCCATGGAATGAAATCGCGCTCTGTCCGCCAGCATAGTAAGCCCAACTGGATCTTCAACATTGATGATTGCATCGGCTTCTTTACTGTCTTTGTTGATGGCATAATAATTTATCATTTGGTTATGCCCTTGATAATATTGAAAAAGAAGTTGGTTCTCAGTTTCAAATTTGCACGGATACATGACCTCTTCAAATCGTTTGAGATTTTCAGAATGCACAAATTCATAATGATCTTCTTCCCAATGAAGTTGAAATGCAGTTTTTTCAGTGAGATAATGTAAATTGTCCATGCAGTCTCTGTAAAAGCGACCTTCAATACCTATTACTTGTTTGCTTAATGTATCTCCTTCAGGTGAAATCGCAATGAGCCAAGGATTTTTCTCTTTCGGAAATTTATAGCAATAGCCTGACATCAAAATACTATCACCAGCAAAAGCATAATCGACAATGTCAAAAATGAGAGATTCTGTTAGATTGACAACTGGCTTTACGATTGCATCACCTAACATGTAAATATGTGGGGAGAGTGAAACCCTACGGATGTTGCCAGGTCTGTTTACCATGATGTTCTTTTGTTTGTAGAAAATGTGGGAGAATGAAACTTCAGCAGGTAAATCTGGTACCCGAAGTGTGAAATATCCCAAAGAGTCACTTGCACAGCCATAACTTGTGCCGACAACGCTAATGTTGACATTCACAATTGCCTCTTTGCTTACACTGTCTGTGATTCTCCCGGTTATTGTTTGAGATTGTCCAAACGCAAATAAAGTGCAAATGCTTAATATGGCTGTGAGTAAATTTCTCATTTTATATCATTCAGTTTTTCAAGTTCATCATGTGCCATTGCTCCGTAGTAGCTGTTGCTCTCGGATATTTTAGTTAAAAGTATTCTTGTTTCTTCCATTTGGTTGATGGATTTATAGGCTAATGCAATGTACCATTCTGCATCTTGGTCAAAGGTATTAATTTTTGCGTCTTTCACTCTCGCCATTATTTCAATTGCTTGACTATTGTTGTCAGTGTGATAATGACAAAGGCCTGCATAGAAAAGCGCATTCATGTCATTCGGATATTGAGAAAGAATGGTTCTGAAATCCTGAAGGGCTGATACATAATCTTCATTGTCAAATTTGTCAAGTGCCTCGGATAAAAAAGTCATGTATGGAATTTCTTCAGATTCGGAAACTTGTTCGTGATGAAAAGCGGCTCCATTGTGTCTTTCTGGAATGGTAAATGATTTTTGGTTGCGGCGCTTGTCTATACGATAATCCACAAACTTGTAATCTCCCAGATATCCATACAGGTGGTTAGAGTTTTCTGTCCATTTTTGATCCAGAATTCTATTGTTATCCTTGTTGTCAATGGATAAAGATGTGATCCGATAAAGTGGTTCAATCTTTATTCTCTCATTGGGAATGTCGTTTGAAACCACATTGTGCTCTACACTATGGTGAGCTAAAAGATTCTCCGATTTTTCCTCATCTTCTAAAATGGTGTCAAAATCAGGTGCGATGATAACTGGAGGACAATTTGGTTGATTATCCATTGTGGCATATTGATCCATATTGGGTTCGTAATTTGTATTTTGAATCCTATTGTGATGAAACATAAGTGCAAAAGCTATCATTGCTGCAGCGGATAAAGTGGCGAGAATTATATTTCGTGAGCTATGTTTTTTGCTCTGCCAGTTTTCGTCAAGCATCAATAAATCATCTGGATGCGCATCATTTTCAATATAGCCCAATAACGACTCGTGAAAGAATGCATCCTTTTGCATGAGTTTTCTGATTTCAGCAACTTCTTTAGAGGTTAACTGATTGTCCAGAAATTTTTGGATTAATTGTGATTGTTTAGTTGCTTTCATAAGATAGATGATTTAATGCAATTTTTAAATTTCTTCTGCCATTTTGCAGGTGGCTTTTGACTTGTGCTTTTCCCCAGCCGGTTTCATCGCTGATTTCTTGATAAGAATACTCCTTGTAATAAAACAAGCGAATGCAAGTTCTTTGTTCTTTCGATAGATCTGAAAGTGCAGATTTCAGTGCTTCATGTTCAAAGACTTTGCTTTCAAAGGATGCATTTGGTTTGACTTCAGTGTGAATGAAATCGTTCATCAAAAGATTTCGGCGTTGTTGTTTGCGTAGGATTTGTAAACAATGATTTTTGCTTACTGAATAAATCCAGCTTTTAAAGGAATGCACAGTTTCATTGTTTTCCGCCTTTAATAGCTTTTCAAATATGCCATTAACAGCGTCTGTTGCATCTTCTTTTGATTTTAACATGTTCAGGCAAAGACCATAAACAAGTCTGCTGTAGCGTTTCCATAATTCACCAATCGCATCGGAATCATTGCGCTTTGCAAATGCAAGGAGCAATTGTTCGTCGCTGAGTTTGCTATGGTTTCTACGGAGTTTCATGTTTATGGTTTTACCTGTTTTAATTTATAACGCCTGTGCTTGTCTGAACGCTTCAATTAGTTTCCACTTTCTTTACTCTCTTCCTTTTTGTCCTCTTTTTCCATGGAGGCAAGCTCTTCAAACCGCTTTTCTCTTGATGTGTACTCATTAAGTAAGTCAAAGTATGATGCAGTTCTCATGATGACAACACCACCTGTGAAATCTCCATATTTTGCTGGTACGCCTCCAGTGTAAATTTCCATGTCGCCAACTGCAAGGCTTGGTACTCCTCCGGCACCATTTGATTTAAGCTTAACGCCATCAACATATACATTGGATGAACCCGGACGTGCACCTCGAATAATCATTTGATTGTTGTTGTCTTTTGAAATGTCAGTGCTGAGTTTGACAGCAATATCAACCGGATTCTTTGATCCTGGAAGATTTTTAATCATATCTCTGTTAATTGGAATTTTGGATGGTGTTTCTGGATCAATAATTCGTTCTTTGTGTGCTACTACATCGATATCTTTGTCAATAACGATAGCAACAGATTTCATTTCAACTTTATCAACAAAACTAATTTGATTTGGACGTACATTTATTCCAGTAATAGTTTTGGGATGCATTCCCATGCTTTTAACTGTTATGCTGTAAGTTCCAGGTTCTAAGGGTTTAAGTTTGAATTTTCCTTCTATGTCACTCGCAAGTATTACATAAGAAATACCTGAAGTAATTTCAACGGTGGCAGCTGGAATGGTATTCCCTTCACTGTCATAAACGGTTCCTTGTATGCTTCCTACTTGTGCAAAGCCAATTGCAGAGAGTAGTAAGCTGCTGATGAGTAATATTGCTTTTGTTTTCATAATGTGAGATTTTAAAGATTTATACTGTTTTGATATTGAGATGTCATCAGCCCATCGAATTGCACACGGAAACGTAAAAAAATGCGAGAAATTTTGCTTGTTTTACTCAAGTGGCAGTGCGATAGCTTGTTGTGTGCTTTGAGATTTTTGCAATTATGAAATTTTCTTAGCTTTGATGAAAGAAAATCAGAATTATGAAGAGACTTGTTGTATTATCAGGAGCTGGAATGAGTCAGGAAAGTGGATTGGCGACTTTTCGGGATAAGGATGGCATGTGGGTTAAGTATGATCCTATGAAATTGGCGACTCCCGAAGCATGGAGTGAAGATCCTGCTTTGGTTCTGGAATTTTATAATGTACGAAGGAGACAACTGCTGGAGGTAGAGCCCAATAGGGGACATAAACTCATCGCTGAATTAGAATCAGATTTTGATGTGCAAGTTGTAACCCAAAATGTGGATGATCTGCATGAAAGAGCAGGGAGTTCAAATGTCTTGCACCTTCATGGTGAAATTCGGAAATCACGAAGCACTGTGGATTCCAATTTGATATATCCCATTGATGGGAGCGAATTGCACATTGGCGATTTGTGTGAAAAAGGATCTCAGCTACGGCCACATGTAGTATGGTTTGGTGAAGCTGTTCCTGCCATTGAAGAGGCTGTGAAACTAATCGCTACTGCAGACATTTTACTTGTGATAGGCACTTCTTTGAATGTGTATCCCGCAGCTGGCTTGATTGATTATGCCCCTGATTCTTGTCATAAATATCTGATTGATCCAGGCGAAGTAAGTCAAAGACATTTTTTAGATGTTGAAGTGATTTCTGAGAAAGCCGGTAGAGGAATGGAGATTTTTATTGAAAAAGTAAAGGCATATAAAAACTGCGCCATTTCTGACGCAGTTTCCAAATTCTGAAGGTGTGGACTTACTCAGCTTTACCATTCGTGTCATTCCATGTAAATGAAATGATATCATTTGCCACAACTTCAGTAATGTAGTGACGGGTTTTGTCTTTGTCTTCCCAGCTGCGGTTGTCCAGCTTGCCTTCCAGAGCAATTTTATTTCCTTTCTTTAAATAGCGCTCCGCATATTTGGCATTATTATTCCATACCACAATCTTGTGCCAGGTCGTTTTTGTCTCGCTGTTACCACTTTTCCCTTTAATGTATTCTGTGGTTGCGACGCTAAAACGTGCAATTGTATTTCCATTTTCAAAATTACGTACCTGTGGGTCGTTACCTAAATTTCCAATTAAAATGACGCGATTACTTAAACTATTCATAATGTTTCAATTTTTGATTTGACAATTTTTGATGGCTTTCATCTCGTTTCGAAAGCACAGTGCAAACATAAGGCCCCTATTTTATAGGAGTCGGTTATTAAACAATTGCTTTCGTTTGTCATTCATTTGTAAGCGTTTGTAAATGGAAAAGTTGCAGATAATCAGTAGGATATGGGTGAGGTGTTATTTTTTGAAAAAATTGAGACTAAGTAAAAAAGTCTCAAAAATTATTTTGAGGCGATGCACGGATTGTTTACCTTTATGTTGGTCCAGTAAACCAATAATTATAGGAATTATGAAAACTCAAGACACACCAAAGATTCTAAGGCAAGTTTTAACCGGGTTTTTAAAGATAAGACAGGACAAACACCTCAAGAATATCAGAAAAGTTTGGTAACCGTATCTTAGAAAAAGTAAAAATCCTTACCTTGTGAAAAATATCTGAATTATGCGAAATATTGTAAGTCTGTTCCTTTTCCTTTGTATTAGTCTCGGATTATATGCCCAGAATATCAACACGACTGAGTATGCAGAATCCTTTATGAAAGCACGTGCTGAAGGAAGTGCGTTTGAGAAAAAAGATTTTGTTGTCAGTGAAAGTTTTTCCTTTCGGGATAAAAACGCTGAGGAGGCTGTGATTGTCTTTAATTTTGAGTCTGGTGGTTTCCTTGTATTGTCTGCGGAAAGTGCAGTGTATCCGGTTTTAGCCTATTCATATCAGAATACTTGCGATCAGGATAATTTACCTTTTGGATTCAGGAATTGGATTCAAGACGTAGTGCATCAAATTGAAAAAGTGAGGGAGCATAAGCTAGCTGTAGATGCGAGAATTCAGAATGCATGGCAGATGTTTTATCATCCTGAGCAATTGAAAGACAGAGAAATGGAGGGTGTAGATCCTTTACTGACAACCACATGGAATCAAGGGAAATATTACAATGCATCCTGTCCTGACGATCCTGCCGGTCCTGATGATCACGCTTTGACAGGTTGTGTTGCAACCGCTTTGGGGCAATTGATGAATTATTTCAGATATCCGCAGCAAGGTGAGGGATATTATTCTTACACCGATCCAACTTATGGTTTTCTGGAGACAAACTTCTCAGAACAGTTTTATAATTGGGATGCCATGGGCACGGATTTGAATGAATACAATCCTGATGTGGCTGATTTATTGCACCATATTGGCGTGTCTGTGGATATGCAGTATGGACCAAATGGATCTGGAATGTACAACCACAAAGGCGCTTATACCTTAAGAACATATTTTGGATATTCCGATACGACACAGTATTTTTTTAGAGATAGTTTGGACGAAAGTTTTGATTGGCCCGCCATGTTAATCGA
The DNA here is from genome assembly GCA_963676165.1 of Bacteroidales bacterium. Lineage (GTDB taxonomy): Bacteria > Bacteroidota > Bacteroidia > Bacteroidales > ML635J-15 > JAQIBY01. The sequence continues at coordinate 755,789 of OY781043.1, forward strand.
TCATTTGGATCAGCATATTCCGCTGTATTATGCAGGTTGGTCTGATACGATTTTTCAAATGGGACATGCGTTTATTGCTGATGGATACGAAGATTCAACCTACTTCCATTTTAATTGGGGTTGGGGAGGTTCTTCCGATGGATATTTTAACCTCAATTCATTAACGCCATCAGGGTCCGATTTTACTTTGCTTCACGAAGCAATTGCTTATGCAACACCAAATGGAGAATATCCTGTGTATTGTGACGGACAGAAACAGCTTGCTAATTTGGAGGGTTGTTTAGAGGATGGAAGTGGGCCTTTGAATAATTATTTGTCTGGAGGAACATGTGAATGGCTCATTCAGCCCAATGATACCGTAAGCTACATTGAATTTAATTTGTTGAATTGTAAATTAGCCCCTGATGATGAACTGATTGTATATGATGGGCTTGATGATTCTGCAGATGTGCTGGCAAGTTTTACAGGCGAAAATACAGCACAAAGTTTTGAAAGTAATGGTGGCTCTGTTCTCGTGCGTTTTGTCACTGAAGGCACAGAAAGTGATGAAGGATGGATGTTGTCATATGCTGCTGTAAAACCCGATTTTTGTTCTGTGATTTCTTATGTGACAGATTCCAGTGCAATTATTTCAGATGGTAGTAATGCATATCCATATCATGAAAATACTTATTGCAACTGGTTTATTACCCCAGAAGGTGCTGAGAATATCCGCATCGAATTTTTGGAAATAGATATTGCAGATGGCGATTTTCTGCGCATTCGCGATAGAGCAAACAACGAAACCATTGGTAGTTTTTCAGGATCTGTTCTCCCTGATGTGATTGACATTATCTCTGACGATGTGTCTTTAACTTTTGATACAGATTATGGCGATGTCTCAGGAGGTTGGAAAATTCAATATGCCATGAATGTAGTATCTGTTGAGGAAAATCAAGCATTTGATTTGTGTGAGGTATATCCAAATCCTGCAAAGGGAAGTATGCATCTGAATATTCACCTTAATGGGAGAGAAGCATTGTCATTGCAATTGGTTTCTGTTGATGGGAAAGTAGTTTTCGAAGGAATTGTTGACGCAGAAGCTGGATTCAATCAAATACCTTTGCAGCTTGAAACTCTAGATTCTGGATTTTACCTATTGCATGTGAGTGGTGAAAGCGGCGATCAGATAGTGAAAATTCAAAAGTTATAGCATAAAAAAACGCAGGCATAAACCTGCGTTCTTTGTTTTAATATGTATGGTTTAGTTTTGCAATATCCAAAGTTCATCGTTGCCTAAGGCTGATTTTAAATTGCCCAATTCTGCATAAGCTGCATTTGTTGAACTGAACGATTTTACAGCAACACGATTCATCCCTTGAGATGCAGATAATATCGTGGCATTATAACCCTGATTTTTATAGTCATTGACTGCTTTTTCAGCATTGCTGTATGAGGCAAAGCTTCCTGCAATTACATACACATTTCCAGAAACCGCCACCTTTGTTTGGGCTGGAGTTTCTATTGTTTCCTGTATTTTAGCATTTGCTTCAATAACCGGTTCTGATTTTTCTTCTAACACTTTTTTCTTCAGTGTGAGACTTGCAGTTTCATTTGCCTCATTTTTAAGCTTAACAGGTATGCTAATTCCTGCAGTTTCATTCTGATTTACGACTGAATTGTTTTGGAAGTAAATCGGCACGTAAGACAATGCTGCAATCAGAGGTAAACCAACGAGTAATGGGACGAGATTTGTTCTGCGTTTTTTACTCTTAACCGGCTCAAGTTGTTTTTTACGTTGAGGCGTAGGTTTCTTAAGATTGCTGAGCATCGGGAAATCAAAGCTTTCAAGACCGTATGCATCGGCATGGAAATTAATGCTATTTTCCGGTTCGAAAACCAAAGCAGACTTTTGCATTGAGAAGCTTCCGATTTCTGGAAGTTTTACTTTTTTCCCTTGTGCCAATACTGCACGCAATTTAATCAGGTAATCTTTAATCTTTGCTTCTGCGTCGGAATAGGAAATATTCTCAGCGATTGCAATGTGATTAATCAGTAGTCCATCATTTTCCTGTAACTTCTCATTGAAAGCAATTAGCTTCACAGGAGGTGATAGTTTGGATGTTTTAAAATCCACTTTTGCTTCCTGATATTTGCCGACAAAACCTCCAAAATTAGGAATGATAACACATTCGTGCTCAAAAAGTAAGCTTTTAATATGTTCTGAAATCTTCATAAATACAGTTGTTAAGCTGTTGGAACCTGTAAAATTAATGCGAAATATTAACATTTCAAAACCTTTTTTCGGCTTTTGCAGATATTTGGTATGAAAATGGCTTATTATTAGTTTTTTAGGATTTTTAACTATTTTTATGTTTGCTTAATGCAGCAATGCAATGGATTTTGCGTTATAAAAAGAACAAGCTGATTTACATGAAGTATATCTTTACTTTTATGATTTTTTTTTTGTGTCATTTGGTTCTTGCACAAAGTTCTGTCAAAGTGTTTGTTGGAGAGTCTAATACTGGTAATGCTTTGCCATATTGTAATGTTTCTGCTAAAGCGTCTTCTTTTGGAGGTATTACCAATTTTGAAGGATTCATAGAACTTGACCTGATATCAAATTCGGAAATTGTTGTGTTTTCCTATCTGGGTTATAAGCCAAAATCAATTTCGTACGGGACTCTAAAAAAAAATCCATATGTACTCATGGAAAAATCTCCAATGATTCTCGATGAATGTTATGTGTTTGCAGGACAGGATTATTTGTTTGAGTTGGTTCGGAAATGCAGACAGGTCATTAAACGAAATCATAGCAACAATACTTCGAAAGTATATTATGGGATACAGACAAAGTCAGAAGACAACCCTGTGGAGTTTTTGGAATGTTATTACAATGCTGAAATTTATGGGAATAAAATTGGTCAATTGGAATTTAAAAACGGAAGAGTAGGGCTGGCGCCTGTGGATGGTAATTATTTTCTTTCATTAAATTCATCAAAAGCTCTTATTATGATGGATATTGTTAATAACAATTCATATTTCCCTTTGATGCCATTGCATATGAGTCGTTCAGAAGCGCAAAAGAAATTCAATCTACGTATGCTTTCTGTTACAGATGATATTTTTCTTATTGAGTTTACACCTATAGAATCGGAGCTTAGATCTTGTTTTTCAGGGAAATTATGGATTGAAAAAGAGACACACAACTTGCTCAAAATACAATGTTCTGTTGTTGATGCCTCTCAACATCCATTTAAACCAATGTATAGTATAGACTCTTTACATCACGTAAATTTTTCAATTGAAAAAAAGTATCAGGGAGGTCCTGAAAATGAATCTCTTTCATGCATTTCCTTTGATTATTCTTTTATATATGAAAGCAATAGAGATTCTTTGGAAACTGAAAGCCGGTTTCTTTCTAGGCAAGTTGAGTCCAAAGGGATATTGTATTTTTTTGATTACAAAGAACCTTTTCTTATTCCAAAATTTCAATACGATAACTCATTTGGTGATTATCGAAAAATGGGGATTGTTCCTTACAATAATGCTTTCTGGAGTGCTCAGAATGGAGTATTACTTACTTCAGAGCAAAAGGAAAATCTTGGATTCTTTGCTAGTCGGGGGCAATTAGTAAATTATCGGAACTGGAACCATGGAGACTCTGTGTTGACACCTTCAATTTTGGGCAACTCATCGCCATTTTTTGAAACGTATTATTGCTTTTGGGATCGGGAGAAGAGATTGGTGCTCAGACGAGATTTTAATCACAATGAGGTTTATGATGCAAAAGAAATCAATGGAAATTTCAAGTCCGATCTATATCACCTAGAAGTTCAGATATTGCTGGATGTCACAAGAGTGGCTGATTCTCTGCACACTCGTTCTTTTACTGTTTTTGACTCTCCAAACTCGTATTATCATCTTCCGGAAGATACCTGCACAAAAGCATTCCTCAATATTTATTTTGATATGTGTGAGATTGAAAGGATTAAAATGCAGAAAAAGCTGGATTCTAACAATTATTCACTGGAACAGATTGACAGTGTGTATTCTGTATGCATGTCAGATATAGAGACTATTTCCCGGGTTTATTTTAAAGAGGTTGCTTTGGGAAAACGCACCTTTGCTTTGGAAAGATGGAATACCTATGTGCTTGATCTTTTAGGTATTGATAATATCAGAATGGTGGAGGCTACGAATGCTGCCAACAAGCATTGATTATCTTATTGAACTTGTTTTTTTACTTTCAAAATATCTTCAATCTTTATATATTTATTTAGGTTAAAAAAAATCCGTAATTTCACGAAAAATATTTCAGCATGGATAAAATCAATATGGTTGATTTGAAATCACAATATGTGAAAATCAAATCAGAGATAGATAAAGGAATTCAAGAAGTAATATCACAGACAGCATTCATTAACGGACCACAAGTTAAGCGTTTTCAAGCTGAATTGGCTGAGTATATGGGTGTGAAATACGCTGTGACCTGTGGTAACGGAACTGATGCGCTGCAAATAGCCATGATGGCATTAGGGTTGAAGCCCGGAGATGAGGTGATTACTGCCGATTTTACCTTCATTGCGACTGTTGAGGTAATTGGGTTGTTGGGTTTAACTCCTGTGTTGGTTGATGTGGACCCTGAAACATTTACTTTGGATGTTGAACGCGTAAAAGCAGCGATTACACCAAAGACCAAAGCCATTGTGCCAGTTCATTTGTTTGGTCAATCAGCTCCTATGGAGGATTTGATGACTATCGCAAAGCAATATAATCTTTTTATTATTGAAGATACAGCTCAGGCTATTGGTTCTGAATACAAGTTTTCAGACGGAAGCATTGCCAAAGTTGGGACAATTGGAGATGTTGGTTGTACCTCATTTTTCCCATCTAAAAATCTTGGCTGTTATGGTGATGGTGGTGCTTTGTTTACCAATGATGAGGATTTGGGTCTGAAAATTCGCAGCATTGTGAATCACGGATCTAAAGTGAAATATTATCATGATATGATTGGAGTAAACTCTCGTCTTGATACCATACAGGCAGCTGTGTTGAAAGCAAAATTGCCTCATCTTGATGAGTATAATATGGCACGTCGAAAGGCTGCAGATTATTACGATGCTGCTTTTGCTGATTGTGATCACATTGTCATACCAAAACGTGCAGAGTATTCAACCCATACTTTCCATCAATACACTTTAATTACTAAAGGAATAAACCGTGATGCTTTGAAACAGCATTTGTTGGACAATAATATTCCTTGTGCGGTGTATTATCCGGTTCCATTACATTCTCAGAAGGCTTTTGAGACTTACGAAAGTAATGATGCAGATTTTCCGGTAACCAATCAGTTGGTGGAAGAAGTGATAAGTTTGCCTATGCATACTGAGTTGCAAGACGATCAGCTTGAGTTTATTACTCAAACTCTGCTCGACTTTGTGAAAGCAAATCAATAATCCTTATGAAAAAACTGTTTTCAATCTTATTGTTATTATCGCTTATGAGTTTAGTTTCTTGTCAGAATAAATCCTGTGATGTGATTTTATACAACGCAGAAATTTACACAGTGGATGATGCATTTTCGAAAGTTGAAGCTCTTGCCATAAAAGATGGTAGAATTGTGATGACTGGAAAGAGTGAAGAAGTGCTTGATGCTTACCAATGTGTGAAGACAATTAATCTTCACGGGAATTATGTCTATCCGGGTTTTATTGATGCACATGCTCACTTTACAGGGCAAGCAGAATTGATGTTTCGTTATGCAGATCTTAAAAATGCTTCTGATTTCGATGAAGTGATTCGTCGGTTGCAGCAACATGAAATACAATCGTCTGATAGCTGGTTGTGTGGCAGAGGATGGGATCAGAACGATTGGGCAGGACAAAATTGGCCTGAGAAATCCAAACTTGATGAGTTATGGCCGGATAAACCTGTTTATCTTGTTCGTATTGATGGTCATGCTGCAATTGCAAACTCCAAAGCCTTAGCATTGGCCGGAATTAATGCCGATAGCAAGATTTCCGGTGGAGAGTATCAGAAAATCAATGGAAAACTTACCGGCGTTCTGATTGATAACGCCATGTCTAAAGTCAGGGATTTAATTCCTGAACTTACGAAAGCGCAAAAAAGTGAAGCGCTCAAGATGGCAGAGTCTTTATGTACTTCTCAAGGTTTAACCATGGTTTCTGATGCAGGACTTGATGCTTCTGATATCGACTTGTTGGATGCCTTGCATAAGGATGGTACTCTGAAAATCCGTGTCAATGCTATGTTGAATCCCGGAGAGGAAAACTTTCGTGCATACCTCAAAAAAGGAGGATTTAAAACTGATCGATTGACAGTGAACTCAATTAAGCTGTTTGCTGATGGTGCATTGGGGAGTCGTGGAGCATGCTTGTTGGAGGATTATTCGGACGATGCGGGAAATCAGGGATTTATACTTGAGGATGTATCGTATTATAAAGCACAATGCAAAGCTGCTTATGATAATGATTTTCAGGTATGTACTCACTGCATTGGCGATTCAGCTTTACGTTTGATGTTGGATGTCTATTCTGATTTTATTGCTCAGGATGACGATCATCGTTGGAGAATAGAACATGCACAAATTGTTCATCCTGATGATATGGCACGTTTTGGGGCACTACACGTAATTCCAAGCATTCAAACCACGCATTGTACTTCTGATATGGATTGGGCAGTTAATCGCTTAGGTGAGCGAATAAAGACCGCTTATGCATATCAGGAATTGTTGAATCAGAATGGATGGATAATTAATGGAACTGATTTTCCAATTGAAGATACAAATCCATTGTTTACTTTTTATTCTGCGGTGTTCAGAACCCATCATGACGGAATACCTGAAGGCGGTTTTCAAATGGAAAATGCATTGAATCGTGAGGATGCATTGCGATCCATGACAATATGGGCTGCGAAAGGTAGTTTTGATGAATTGAGCAGAGGTTCTTTGGAAAAAGGGAAATTTGCAGATTTTGTCATTATGGATGTTGATTTAATGTCAGCAGATGCAGATGAAGTGCTTGGAACAAGTGTGCTGTCAACATGGATTTCTGGTGAGAAGATTTATTAAAATTCAATGATATGAAAACGAAAATTCTATTCCCAATTGCAGTAATAATGTTATTGCTTTCTGCTTGTAATGGAGATAAAAAAGCAAATAATGATACAAAAATCAATGATGATAAAGTGAAAAATGAAGTATCAATTACTAAGCAGTTTTTTGTGACCTATGAGGCGAATGGGGAAGAGGTTATCATGCAAAGCGATGATGCGTCCTGTGGATATGTTTACACCAATTCAGAAGCAAGGTATAATGTTGATATGGCATTTGAATTTGGAACGGATGACGATTTGCTTAAGCAAGTGAATTTTAGTTTTTACATTGACGATAAATCCAAGTTGAATGCTGAGGAACTTGTGGGGAACTCTTTTCCTGCAAGGCTTAATATTTTCCACCGTGATTTAAGTAAAAAGTCAGGCGAACAATTTGTCTATCAGATGAGTACCGATTTTGTGTTTGATGCAGAACAAACTTGCACCTTCGACTCTTTTGAGCAAATAGGTGACTCTCGCTATTACCTTGCAACGGGAACATTTTCATGTACTTTATCCAATATGGACGAAACAGAAACCCTTACCATCACCAAGGGGAAATTTGCCATGAAAGTGAAACCGTAAGGGTAAGCATAGGTGAGAGGTGGCTCACTGAGTTTGTTGGTCTGTGCTTTGTGAGGTTTGTGGTTTAGGGCCATCTACTTGGTTGACATAAATGCTTAGTTTATTATCATTCTTTTTCTAGTAACCATTCAAACACGTTTCTATGAATAATTCCATCTCTATTTTGTGTAAATGATTCTGTAGAAAGCAAATATTTTGGATAATTATCTTTCACTTTTTCTAATGGAGCAAACTCACGTTTTTCAGTTTCTGGGTTTGACATTTCCCAAGAAACTTGATAATATTCTATATCTCCATTACGATTTCTTACTGTAAAATCAATTTCAGCATCACGGAGTGTTCCTGTCCATATTTTGTAGCCTCTTCTTAATAGTTCAAGAAAAACAACATTTTCAAGTAGATGCCCTCTGTTTGAAGTCCGCTCTTTTCCTACCAAGACGTTTATTAGTCCTAAATCTACTATGTAATATTTTTCTTGTGTTGCAAGTTGTTTTTTGCCTTTTATGTCAAAGCGATTGACACAATAAAAAACAAAACTTTCAACCAAATAGGATATAAACTTTTCTACAGTGCCGTGATGAACACTTTGTCCGTCTGCTTTTAAGGCTTTTGAAATACTATTAGGCGACATTTGACTCCCAATATTTGAAGCAACAAATTTTATAACATTGTTAAATGCACGTTTATCATTAATTTTATAACGCTGGGTAATATCTTTCTCAATAATCGTAGCGTATAAAGCTTCAAGATATTCGTAAATTTTATCAAAGCCTTTTTCTCGTAATTCAATTCCTTTTGGCAAAGACGTTTCATTGACAAAATCGTAAAATAAGGCTTTAAAATTTAAGTACTTTTTACCGTAATCAATACCTCTGTAATTCAAGTATTCTGCAAATGAAAATGGTAAAATAGAAATCTCAATGTATCTACCACTCAATACTGTTGCTAATTCGCTAGATAAAAGATAGGCATTTGAACCAGTTATGTAAACATCTATGTTTTCAGTTGCGAATAATCCATCAACTAACTTTTCGAAATGTGGTATGTTTTGTATCTCGTCTAGGAATATATAATTTTCCTTTTCGGGTATTGTTTTTGATTTTATCTCGAAATAGATTTCATCCCAAGTTTTATTCAGATAATTTTCAGGAAGTTCATAGTTGTAGAACTGAGTTTGTTCAGGTTTTGCTCCATTTGCAATCACTTTATCCTTAAACATCATCAAAAGTGTAGATTTTCCAGAACGGCGTAATCCAGTCACTACTTTAATAATGTCTTTGTCCTTATATGATAATAATTTGCCAATATATTCTTTCCTTTCTATCAAATCTTTCATAGAACAAAGATAGTGAAATTATCAAAACTTACAATAGTTGCAAGTTTCGCTAATTTGAGCTTGCTTTTGAGTGATGCATAACAGTTAAGTATATGCTATCGTGACGTCCTTCCTTTCAAATAGCATAAACCATTACTTGGAACGCCTGAGCAAAAGCGGTTACATTTCAATGCTAAATTTGTATTAAACCATTCCCCATAATAACCACAGAAAATTGTTATTCCCTATGTTTTAATGAGCCGTCGCGCTAACCTGCCGTTTGCTTATCAATAATGTATTACAAGCAGATGAGAGGTGGTTCACTGAGTATGTTGAGCTGTGCTCTGTGAGGTTTGTGGCTCAGGGCTAGGTACTCGATTGTGTTTTCGTGCTTTATTCTATCTATCAATCTGTGTGTAGTGAAGACTGCTTAATGTGCATGGTTATGCGCTGGCATAATCAAGATGTCCCTTATAAAATTTTAAAACCGTAAAATAAGGAATGTATTTATAAGTCTGAGGGGGGCTAAACTTTGGATAAGTATACTTAATTTCTTGTAGTGGAATACTTACCTTTAATTTGCAAACATCAGATAATTCAATTCCGATTGCTCTTTTGTGCCCGTTATAATAATCCAAAAATCTATTCTTGTCTATACAAAGAGAATCTGCATTATTTTCCCACATTTCATTTGGGGTACAATCAATTATATTTTTAATTTTCGCAAAACCGATTACAGATTTTCTTGGTTGGGGAGAGTAAATCAAAACGTAATCACCTATCTGAGCATTTGGTTTATTTTTTCTAAGCTCAATACGCTTTTTCTTACTCAGAATTTTATTAGCAAATTCAGGTTTAATTGATATGAATAGAAACTTTCTCATTATTAAATATTTGCTAATTTATAAACGCTTTTAAATACATCTTTGTTTACCTCCAAAGGCGACGTAAAAGTATTTCTTTTATATCCATTTGACAAAAGAATCTCAGTAATTTTATCAAAAGGAACGACTTTCTGAAATACTTCAGTATTACTAAAAACAATTGCTTTCACCTCATTTTCAATGTCATATTTAGCTAATTTATAAATATCCTTCCATTCATAAATCCCAAATTTTTTGTCATGTACTAAGGAAAAATATGTAAAAAAGGTCAGGATTTGAGTGAAATTTGTTGTTCGAGGGTCGGGAAAGGGGAGTTGTGTCTTCGTTTTTGTCTTAACTATGCGGGGTGTTAAGTCGCTTTATTATCAAGCTGAAAACTTTGGGAACTGCTGTGCCAGCTTGTTTTCTGCAGTCCGATAATGTGTCTGGTAGGAAAGAGTGTGGCGATGCACCGAGTTTGCCGAAGTCTGCATCCTAAGTTTTATGACTCACGGCCATCTGCTTGATTAGCGGCTGGTGTTTAACATTATCACTTTTTTTATAATTTATTTGTTTCTTTCAATATTTTACTATTATATTTGTATTATTCAAGTTGATTAATACAAGAAGATTAAATTATGAATAAAAACAATCAATTTTCTGAATTATTATCGGCATGGGAAGAGACTTACAAAAAGGGGCAACTGACTCTTTGGATTTTTCTCTCTTTGAAAGATGGGAAAAAATATGTTGATGAGATTAAATCTTTTGTTGAAAAAAAATCTAATCATACTATGACTTGTGAAAGTCAGAGTCTTTATCGCAATCTCAGAAAATATCAGCATATAGGTGTTGTTGATTTTGAAACTGGTGTAGGAAATAAGGGGCCTGAGCGTAAATACTATTTCTTGACAGAATTAGGTATTGAATTGCTCAATAGTTTCATTGAGCGAAATATCAATCTTTTTTTTAGCGAACAAATTAAAAACTTAATCATATCGGAGGACTAATAATGAAAATAGTAACAAAAAATTTAATGTATTTTGCGATTTCTTTTTTTATAGGAGCAATCGTTTTTCGCTATTCTTTAAGTACCTATTTGAAAAACCATCCCAATAATTTCGTATGGATAATAGCTGTAATTTATTTCTTTTTTTGTTTTTTTATAGGTTGGTTTTTTGGAAAAAGAGATTATAAATCTTTACCACTTTACGATGTTGGCTTTCGTTTCCATTTTGTAACATATTTACTTTCCAACATTGTAGCAATATCATGGTTCTCGCTTAACTTTCAATCACAATTTGAAAATATTAGAACTGTTTATGCCATAGCCATTTTTTGGGGAATTGGATTGTTGATTCATTTCATATACTATTTGATTGCGAGAAAGAACACGATTAAAGGTCTCAATAAAGAAGAAATATTTGAATAAATTTAAAAACTATTTTAAATACAATCTATTTAAATGGCTTTTTATCTCTGTAGATTATTGGCTCTGCCACATGGTATATAGGTGTTGTTACAAGCTGGGCATTTTATGTGTAAATAAATATTTTAACTCTTAATTTTAAGTTCGAAAATTGACTATGACGAAGATTATGACTCATGAAATAAGAACTGGCCAAAATCTATATTTACAGTTTCACTACTCTATATATAGTTCTGCTATTATTAGATAAAAGCTCCATAAAATAGACTCCTTTACTTCCTACAATTTCAAGACTGATTGTGTCATTATCAATAGAGTATATGCTTTTAACTAATTTGCCTGTAATGTCGCGCACATTAATTTGAATAATATTATTATCTGATTTTGATGTTATTGTTAATTTTCCGGTAGTAGGATTAGGATAAAACTGTATGTTTTGACTAAATTGATAATCTACAGAATTCTCAATTACTTTCATATTTGAAAGATTCGGGCGATAATAATGCAATACATATTGCATTACTGCAGTTTGCCCAATAGTGAAAGAGTTTTGACAATTTCCACTAGAATAATCCATATAGTTTTCAACCATATCGGGTAAATCTATTCCGTAAATATCATCTAAGCAGGTGTTTCGAGTTTTATTGCAGTTGTATTGACTTGCAGCATCACTGCCAGGAGTATCATAGATAAAATCATCAAAACTACAATCCCCATCACCCCATGTATGGCGTAAACCTAAAAAATGTCCAATTTCATGTACAAGCATTTTCCCAGTTGTTACAAGTCCATTGTATACATTATATGGTGAAGGAAACGAATTTGGATTATTGGCGCCGACATTTATATAATGTAGTAATACCCCTTGCTCATAAATGTTTACAACATCTAATAAAGAATCTGACCAATTGTGATGATCCATTGGAGGTGTTGATAATCCGAAATAGACTAATTCTTTAAAGTTGTCAAAGTTAGGCTCCAAAATTCTTAAATCTCCTATCCAAACATTTAAGTAATTCTCAGTATCCCAAGGACTAATGCCTCCAGAAGTATCTTGGGTAATACGGAATAAATTATAGAATAAACTATCATTAACCCATTCAGTGATTTCCTGATTTTGACCAGATGAATAGGGCAAAATGCCACCGAAAAACTCAATATCTGAATATGTTCTCGTTATTCCTGTTGTTGGATTTCCATCTGGATCAGTTTCTGCAAGTACAAACTCTATTTTGGTATCACTGACAATGTTTTGAAATAAAGTTCGGGTGTTTGTTGTATCAGAATTTGTTCTCCTATAACAATCGTTTAAAATTTCAATTTGATTATGAATTACTGAATCCGGAATATTTTCATAGCTATTGTTGTAAACTATGTGAAATACTACGGGAATGACATATATGCTATCAGCTGTTTTTGTAATATTTTGAGTAGATAAAATTTTTCCAATATATTGCATTGATTGGTTTGATAAATTTAAATACCCAGTTTTCTTACTATCTAAGTATTTCATAAAATCGTAGCTACCACAATCTATTGTGAAATTAGTTGTTGGTTGTAGATTTTGCTTACTCTGCATAACTAATCCTTGGGCTTGGACTTGGGTGAACAGTGTCGTAAGAATAACAATTAAGAATCCATAGCATTTCATAATTAAATATATTTTAAAGTTTTAAGAATGAGACTTTGATTTTGTTTTACGTAAGTTATTTTGTATTGTTATGAAATTTTAGCAATTGTTTGTAGGATTGCTATTTTTTTTGCCTGTTTGTAACGGTTTTGCAATATGGCAAGTGGCGGTATCCACCGAGACAAAAGCCCGATGAGGGCTACAATGCTTGAATAACATTTATCCCCGACATTTGCTATATTGTGTGTTAGCATGCGTTTTTATTCCTTTCTGTTTTACAATTTAGACAAAAATCTCTGTGAACACTCAATCCTGCACCACAAACTTTACATTTCCATTTATCCTCTTCATTCTTTAAAAATTTGTCAATCCCATAATCTTTGATGGAAGCAAGGTTTTCAATCATACTCATTCCGTAATTTGTCCTGTATCTTTTATCAAGGTTTTTTAATCTGGTACATGGATATTTTAGGCAGTCATAACAAAATCCTGATTCAGTTTCTGCTAATAAATCACAGTTGACGATTTTACAACTTCGACAAACCTTTGGTTTATTTTCATCATCAATTTTAAAACAGCCTCCACAAGGTCTTTTATCCCGCAAGTGTCCAATGCAAAGACCACAATTCATTCCACATGGGGCAATTAATCCGCTATATTTAAAAGTAGTCATTGTCATAATTATCTAATGAATTTATCTCCAGCTAATCCAATACCAGCCCCAAGAATAATAGCAAAAATAATCATTGGAATTATAGCTTTCTTGTCCTTAGGGAAAACTATAATCATTACGGGTAAAGTTGATATAAATGAAATAATTATTCCCTTAATCCATGGTGCAATGTCCCAACTAACAAATGGAATTATTAATCCAAGTACAAAATAGTGGACGAAAGCTGAAATATTAGCTACTTTTTCAAGTTTCATAATAATCATTGGGATAACATCTATTAATCCTGCTACTAATCCAATTATAATCGCTATTGAAATATTATTCATTCTGCTTTTATTTAGTTGTATCGTTTGTCAAAATGCATGCTATATTTTAAATATTTGTCAAATAGACACAGGTTTTGTGGTTTAGTTTTCTCTAAAGATAATGAAAAATATGTGAAAAATACTAGTTTTTGGGTGAAATTTGGTGCTTGACTGTCCGAAAATGGGATGGGGAGAAGACATATTGTATGTTGTTTCCTGTTTTTACTTAATTGTAAATGTATTCATAATTTCTTCTCCAACAGATACATAATTGTCATATTGATTTATTTCGCAAGTGAAAGTCAATACATAAGCCTTTTTGTTCTCAATCCAATAGAGTTGTTGCCACTTTAAATTGAGTTGACCTTGCTTGCCTGTGTAAATTACTCTGTGAAAATCCTTGCTTTTATTGGTCAACTTTTTGGATTCTATCAATTTGCCATCAATTAACATTGCGTTTATTTGTTTTTCTGAAATTTCAACATATTCATCAAGGTTAATGTTTCTCCCTTTTAGGTCTTGAATTATTAAATTCACATTTTCTCTAAACAAATCTTGTTGTGAAGTTTGTTTCGATAATAGAATAAAACTCGTTCCCATTTGTCCTGATTTATCCAAATCAAATGTGTCGGGATAATGAATTGAATAATCTGGCTCGCTAAGTTCTCTCCAATTTTTTTCTGTTTCAATTTTTATTTTCTCTGTTTTTGATTCTTTTTGAGAATCTAGTCCACAAGCAGCAAATGCTAATGTTATAGCGAAAAGACCAAGTAATTGTAATTGTCTCATATTATTCAATTGTTTATATTTATAGTAGTGTTATTCAGTTGAATTATGCCTAGTGGTTAGCTGTTGTTAGCATTTGTTATTTTTTCATTATCTTAATAAAATCAATTTTTCCATTCTGTTCAATTCTCAATATATAAATTCCTTTGTCAAGAAATGTAATATTGGCAGTTTTTTTTTCGTAGCCATTTAATTTGTTTTGAAATATTTTACGACCAGACAAGTCATACAGATAGATTGAATATAAATCTTTGCTTTTATTGTAAATTTGTAAAAATTCATTTGTTGGATTTGGATATACTTCAATATCTAATTTTTTTCTGAGAAGGTGCATTATCATATAATACTTCGGGGTATATTCTTATAAAAGGTGGAGATAATGTGTCTAAAATATAAAGGGTGTCAGTTTCCTGATAATTATCAGATTCTTGGAATGTTTCGGAGTACACCTGACAAAGGGAATCATATTGTATAAATGCTGTCCACCAAGTATTTGGAAAATTAAATTCAGTTATTTCAACTATGACAGGATATTCATAAGCATTTACATAGAAGGTAAAATTACTATTTTCAGGTAATGTAGCTCCTACAGCAGGTTTAAAATCCACCTTTAAATCATGATTAACGGAATAATTTCATATGCAATATGCACACATTGTGTTTCTTATAATTGACCTGATTTCAAGGCTGTCATAGGATGTTCCATAGTAGTCAATTTCGCCAAGGATCGAATCAATCCCAATTGTTCCGTTTGTCCAATCGTCACCAAATATAACACTATCCGTTCTATCAATATTATCGGTTACTTTAATAATCCCAAATTGATTTTGACCAAATGTATTAAGATAAATCAATGTCAAAATCAGAAAAATTGTTACTTTCATTGGGTGTTTTTAATGTTAACGGTAACGGTAAATTGTAAGTTGTCGTTGCGGATTGCGGGTGATTGTCCGTCCGCGAGGACGAAGACAATCATGCGGGAATCCGAGGCGACAACCTGCACCGACACCGCAATGCAATTTACAAAATGTTACCAACCGTATTTTTCATTTTTTCTTTTAATTCTTCTATTGTTAAAGGTGTCTTTTTTCTATGAATTATCGCATGACAGTTTGGGCAAATTGGTCTTAAATCCTCAATTGGGTTAATCTCATACTCTTTTTTGATACTCGCAACTTGTCTTAAATGATGGACATGAATAAAATCTTTGCCAATTTCACCATATATTTTTTCAAAATCAAAACTGCATACGAAACATTTAGTTCCATACTTTTCAATACAAATATTTCTTGCTTGGGAATTCCTTTCATATTTATTTGATGTTATCTGTCGAACAGCTCCCTCAATTAAACTTGATTCTGAATCCGCAATAAAATCAGGTTTTACAACTAATCCTCGCTCTTTTAAAGTAAAATCAAACCATACTTTTTCTAATTCCTCTGCAACATTAGGTCGTATCTGTATTCCTGAATTTTGTGTTGACCAATGTTGCTCAGAAAGCCTATTGTTTGTTTTTAAATAATAAATCGACAATATTTCTTCTTTCTCGGGATTTAAAAGAACATCGTATTCAAATCGAATGTAATTGGCTTTTTTGTCGGGTTCTCCACTCCAATGTTGGTCTTGATAAACTCCCGAAACTGCGTATCCAGATGCACATATTCCTTTTTGTCCGTTTCCTCCAAGTCGGATTAAAAACAATCTATCATTTGGTTCGATTGATTTGTTTGTTCCACAACTCCAACTATCCTGATATACACCAGTGTCATTAAGTTCTTTAATCGACTCCTCAATATCAATCCAATTCCATTTGTCTGGATTCCAGGATAGTAGATGTGTTTTCATGCTGTCTCTTTATATGGTTGGTAACGTAGTTGTATATTGCAATACAACATATATCTTATTATCTTTTAATGATTAATCATCTGTTATTCATGTTTTTATGTCCTGTCGTGTGATTTTACTGTTTGCAAGAGGCTTCTCTTTCATGGTTTTGTAAATTACGGTTGCTTTTTTGATAGACTAAAGATAGCATCTTTTCTTTTAAACAGGAAAATCAGGACTTGTTGTTTTTTGTGTTTGGTTTTACTGACAACCCGGCCGGAATGTTATCCCTCCCCTCAGGGCAGCAAGGGGAATGTTTTCCACAGGCTTGTTTCCCCTGGTTTTAAATGGACGATTTTCCGGGGAGCTTACATCTAAACTCAGTATTTTGATCTGAAAAAACTAAAATCAAGGCTTGAAAAACAGAATCATTGACTCTTGTTAATGGAGAAGCACATTCAAACAACAATCTCACCTTAAAAAACACACAAACCATCTTAAAGTACATAGCTCCTGCAAAGGATTTTGTTCAACCGGGAATAATCGCTGGGTGCTGCGCACCGCTCATATTCCTATTTATTGGTGGTAGTTTTTATTTTTTTATAAACAACTGATTTTTAATACCAGACTCTGTCTTGCAATTTATAATATAAACTCCCCGGGTGAGGAAGGAGATATCTATAAACATTTCTTTTTTATTAGGTTTTATATTTTTTATCTGTTTACCACTTAATGAATAAATACTTATGTCTGAAATGTTTTCGGGACCTGACACATAGACTTTATCCTTTCCCGGGTTAGGATAAAGTTTAAAATCGTTATTAATTGATATGTTATCCGATGTCTCCAGATCTTCCATCTGTAATCGTATAATTTCTCCTTGTGATGTTACTGCGTATATGTAATTTTCGTATCGAAGCATTTGGGATATTTCTCCTGCTAGGGAAAAAGGGAATGTTTCCGTTTGCCAGGTTTCTCCTCCGTCTTCCGATTCCCGGATTACAGCATGTTTTTGATATTCGTCATATTTGAAGCCGTAAGCATATACAAGATTTGTATCTATGGGAAATATTCCGTTTAGATAGAGCGTATCATCATCCTGCGGGAAAACTGGAATGATATTCCAGTTTTGTCCGCCATCAATCGTTTTTTTATACTTACCTTCTGATAGCCCGTATGAAGTCGTTGCATACCCCACATGGCTATTAATAAAAACGGAACTTTGAATGGCGGTATCCGAATGAAGCATTGTATTCCATGTCGCTCCGTTGTCAGCAGAAGAAATAATATCGTACATGGTGGTTACAATCAGTGTATCATCTAAATTCTGAAAAGATATTACATAATCCCCATCAAATCCTATAGAATTCACATTCCACGTATTGCCTCCGTCAGTCGAAATCAACAATTCATTTGTTTGAGACGTTGTTCCGGCAATATAAATTGTATCCCCGGCAAGCTCAATGTATTTGTAGAAATAAAAGAAACTTACGGGCAATGTCCCCATTTCAAAGGTCTGTAGGCCATCATTGGTTTTAAGATAACTGGAGCCATATCCCAGGACATAGCCTTTGTTTTCGTTATTAAAAGCGATATCAAATATGTAATTGTACAAATGGGTTGAAGCATCATCTGAATAATCCCATGTTTGCCCTCCATCAGTCGTTTTATGTAATTCAGAGCCGGTATTTCCAAATGCGTTATTTTCCGATACAAAATCAATCTGCCATAATTTTATAGTTTCTTCGTTTAACACCTGCCAACTCTCGCCAGCATCGTTCGTGAACATAATTAATCCGCCTTTGCCTACTGTATAACCGTTTGTACTGTTTACAAATGCAATATCATTTATTGTGTTTTTTGAAAGATTATGGGTGATTGGAAACGGAACCTCATACCATGTTTGCCCCTGATTTGCCGTTTTTAATAAGACCTGCATATTGTTTCTTACGCCATATAAAATCCCTGTCCCTGAATCTATCCAACATATACATGAAATTTCCCCCATATTTTCAGGCGTAATATTAGTCCATGTCCGGGCACTGTCATTTGTTACAAAAATTTGTTCTATACCCTGGGTGACAGAACAAAAAACAAAACCGGTTTGTTCCGTTTTAAAATCTAATGATAATTGCTGAAAATCATTAAGTGCGCCAATTTCATAGCGTTCCCACGTTTCTCCTCCATTGGTTGTTTTCATCACAAATTCCTGGAATCCGAAATTCATTAATATATCGTCAACTTCGTGTCCCGAAACAAAACCAACACTATCATTCAAAAAATATACCCCGGAATACTGAATATAAGGTGTCGTGGAAGGACTTGCAGAAATTTGCCCCCAGGTAGCGCCTCCATCTTGTGTTTTGTATATTTTTTTAAAAGGCCCTACAGCATAGCCTGTGTTTTCGGTCGGGAAATGCATTGCAAGAAAATATTTACTTGAAGTATAGGAGGGATTAATTATATCTAAACTTAGTTGATCTGTCCACATAAGCCCTGTGTTTTGCGACATGTATATGTTGTTTTTATTGAACATATACGCTTTCGATTCTGAGACAAACTGCATCCCAAAGTATCGGCCTGCTTCTTGTTCCTGAATCGGAAGTGTGGTAGTATTTACTCCATTCTGGAAATTTCCGGAATCGGTATAAATAAAAATATCATTTCCTACAGCATACAACAGGTTGCTTCCGCTTGGAACAATTCCTTTTACAAGATCTCCGCGTGCATTTGTATTTTGTGGGTAAATTAGTTCCCACTCCTGGGCATACATGCATATTCCGATCAACAAAAAATATGGCAAAAGTAAAAGCGGTTTCATCTTTTTTTTAGACGCTATTTACTGAATAATAGTTGCTTTTTTGGGAGCGGTTAAATTGCCACTAACGGTCTCGGCTATGGGCAGTAGCGGATTGCGTGCGTCTTCCTTTTCAAACCGAGATAATGCTCGGGCGGGTTACAAACCTACGAATTGAGCATTCACCAGCTATTGCCTATGAGCCATTGTTGGGCACAGTTATTTATTGAATCTTGCAAAATAATCATCAATTTCTTGTCTCATTTCAATTCCTACGTTTTCGAAGCAATTTAATAAATCATAATATGCTCCTTCTCCGCCAAGAAAATCCCAGAATTCTTCTGCAACTTTTAATTCTTTGTCTAAATCAAGCATCCCTGCCATTGTCCAACGACTGTAAGGTTTTGGTTCGTACGGATTATATGGAATTGCGATAAGTGTATTTACTTTTGCATTTGGATTTTCGGCAAGGACAGTTGCTGTCCATTCAAGAAGAGTTCTTTTAAATTCTTTGAATCCGCCTTTGTTGGGTTTTGCTGTTTTAATGTCAATAAGATATATTTCATCATCATAACCTTCCAAGTAAACATCAACTCTTGTTGGCTTTACAGTACGCATTTTACCGCTTTGACATATATTTCTTATTGTTTCAATTTCGCTTGATTTGTTTGGGGTTTTGTGGGCAGCAGTCAAATCATCCATTATTTTTTGTATCTCATATTGAGCTTTTTCGCTCAATTGGGAGCCTGATTTCATTTGAAGTTTTGCAACTTTAAACCGACTTGCGGCTAATGATACTGCAACAGGTTCAAAAATAGTTGTTCCAAAATTGGTGTTCAGTGAGTGAATAAAAGCATACAAAGCAAGCCTATCTTTTCCCAGCAATCTGGTATGAAATGGCATAACTGCTGGTTCAGGATTATATGTGTTGAATCTGTTCCTTAAACTATGTCGAATTGTTTCTTCAACGGATTTGATTTGTTCTTCTGTTAGTGCCATTTTATTTTTCTTTTAAATGAAATATTATTTCTGCGTATGCCGATTTATCTTTTTCTGTTCTATTAAGGACAGGTCTTTTATATTGATTTACAATATTCATTCCAGCCTTTTCTGCAATTGTTGGATACATATTGTATTTATCATTGGCTACAAGAAAAATATCGTAATCATCTTGTAAGTATTTTTTTGAATTATTTAAAACTTGTGCAATTCCATCTATATACGATTTTTGAGCTTCAAGTCCTTGACCTTTGAAAAGTGGTCCTATTTCCAATTCATCATTACGTTTAAATCCAAATAAATCGTAAGCATATGCGTGCTGTTCGTGATAATCAATCAATCCAACATAAGGAGGACTTGAAAAAATTCCTTTGATTTTTTGTGATTTTGTTAATTCTGAAAATTGAGCATTTTTCTTTTCTAAATTTGAAATTAAATCAATATTTCTAGCATCTCCTTGTAAGCAATATTGGAATGTATTTGAGCGAAGTTTGTTAAATTCATAAAGACGTTTTACAGTATCTTTTGAATAGCGTACCCACCAAGAGAATATTGAAAATAATGGTTTGCAAATTTTTCCGTGCTTTCGGCAGTAATATGTTTGGGTAACAGGTTCTCTTAGAGTTGCTAAATCGGCGTGTGTTGTTGCTCTACAAGAACGAATTGTTCTGCTTAAAATAATTGTAATAACTTTTTTTGTGGTTGGATTCTTAACTTTTTTTAGCTGTTCAAAAGTAAAGTCAATTTCTTTTTTTACAGGTTCTAAATACCACTTTTCAAGGAAATTACCCGATTTATCTTGCTTTATTTTAAGATTATACTTTTGCTGTAATTTGTCAAAAACAATTGAAAACTCCTTCTCTTTTTGTGGAGTATATTCTTTTTCAATAATTTCTTTATTACGAACCTTGATTTTGTATTCTGGCGATGGAAAATATTTTTTATTGAAAACATTTAATTCTTCAAGTAATTCAATTTCGAACTGTTGATTGTTATTTTGAGAAATAAAATCTTTTAATGAATTAGTAATGCTTTTTAGTTCTCGTTTTAAATCGTCATAATCAACTTCCCCAACTTTAACATTTGCTATTAGAGTGTTAAATGCTGAAATATCAACGCCAATAGCGTGAATTCCTAATTCGTTTGCTTGAACCATTGTTGTTCCACTTCCGGAGAATGGGTCTAAAACAATATCCCCTTTCTTAAAATACGTTTCTGTTTTAAAATTATCAGTATGATTATCGAGGAAATATTCAACAAGTTGTGGAATAAATTTTCCTTTATACGGATGCAACCTGTGAATATGCTTTGTTGTATCTTTTTCTTTTAAATTATCGAAAGACAAAGCCCAATTAAGGTCGTCTCCAAGTTTCTCTTTCCAATCTGTTTTTCTTTGTCCATTAAAACTTCTATAGTAAGCAATTAAGTCGTATTTATTTACAGAAGTTATTCCATTATTTCCATATTTTTTTACCTTCCCATATTGAATTAAATAAGAGATATTTGAAGTGGTAACATTTTTTCTCAAATGTTCACTTGCCCATAGACTTGCTTCTTTTATTGATAATAATTCTGTCATAAATAATCAAAAGTTTATACTACAAAAATACAATCATTTTTTGTTTTTTGACGAAACTTTTTTTCAACAGAAAGTTGCTACGTTTTAATTCTGATTAACGTTAAAAATTACAATTGGGACTCAACGAGTTACCAACTCCAATTTCTTCCGGTTTTATGTCAAATTTAGCCATTTGTTTTTTAATTCTTTTAGCGATTCCCATTTTTCTTTTTTGATCAAGGAATAAATATTCTGTTGGGGGATTATATGGCACTTGCTTTACGACCATTGTCCAAATTATAGTGGCAAGCTTTCGAGCAGTCGCACTTACCACTGCTTGTCGTCCTTTCCTATAAGCAATTCGATTAAAGAAATCAGACATATGAGTGTCTTTTAAATTCCCGATTGCATTTGCTGAATGCCGGAGTGCTATTTTTAATCTGCTACTCCCCTTGGGGATTCGATTACTCAATACTTTTCCTCCTGATATTTTATTGTTCGGGGCAAGCCGTAACCATGAACAAAACTCCTTTGCTGTTTTAAACTTTTTAAATCCATCAATTCCAACCTCACTCATTATTGCCATTACGGTTGCATGACTTACTCCTTCTATTGCCATTAAATCAACGCCTCCAAAATATTGAAAAGCAATTTGATTGAAGTTTTTAATGTCAATCGCATTTTTATTAATCCGCTTATATGGCTTATCTGTTGTTTTAAGCTTTTGTTTTTCCGGATTCTTTCGTATTTCTTTTTTAATTAATCGCTCAATCTCTTTATCGCATGCTTTGATTTTCTTTTGAAAAAATTTGTAGCTGTCAAATTCCTGCTTTAATCCAAATAAATAGTCTTCTCTATTATTTCCATGCAAAGCTTTGGCTATTTCTTCTTTGGGCTTTCTACAATTATAGTGTCGGTGTTCTGCTAATGAATATGGATCAAGATTCCCATTACAGATATCAGCAATGATTTTGATTCCTGTAAGCCCGCAAATATCATTTACCACAACATCTAAACGAAAGTTCAAAAACTTAAGGTATTTTGCCATTTTATGGGAGGCGCTTGATGCTAAATCAATCCAATTAGCCCTTTGACGGCAATAGGTCCGTAATGTTTCTGTGGTCTCATCGGGAAGAAAGCTACCCGAGAGCAATCCCAAAGAATGAAGTTGTTGAATCCAACGACTATCTTTTACATCTGTCTTTTTCCCTTTTGCATTTTTTGTAAACTTTCCATTGCACAAAATAACCTCAATGCCATGTTTTTGCAATTCCACATATAAATTTTGCCAATAATCACCTGTTGATTCCATTGCTACTGTGGTAATATCATATGAAAGCAACCATTTGCAAAGTTTCACCAGATCTTCAGCATAAACACCAAATTCTTTTACATCTTCTAATGATTGCCCTACTGCAACAAAATGAGATCTGCTACCCACATCAATACCTGCTGCATTGTGATTTACAATCTCCATTTCAATTTTCTTTTTCCTTGCCATATTTTTTCATTTTAATTCGTAAAATGACTCTAAGGAAATGTATCTTTGAATCGAGAAATATTCTGAACGGGGTCTTCGCTTAATGCGAGCCACCACTGGATTTATCAACAGGCCTCTGAAGTGAACTTTCAGAGGCTTTTTACATTTCAACCAGAATTACGCACGGGCTTTTTAAGCACCATTTTAAAAATCGGTCATACATAGAGTCGGCATAAAAATAGCAGAACTTTTCTTTCAAACACCCTCCTTCGTTAGCAAAAGGATTTAATCTGAGCTGGAGGAATAGATAACTTAAGTTTAAATCTATTTGGGAGGTTCTTATGTGGGGAATGTCTTGTCCTGAAATATGGCTACAGGTTAAACATACGATTAAGCTCTATATTTAAACACCATATTAGGGGTTTTATAATTCAAAGATAAGTGTAATCTTTTATTATTATATATGCTGATAGCATTTTTAGTAGCGACTTTAGCATTTTTCAGGCTAAAGAAGCATTGATCGAGATAAAATTCTTCTTTAAGAATTCCATTAACTCTCTCAGCTATAGCATTTTCATAACAATGATTTTCTTCTGTCATACTTATCTTAATATTTCGTTTTTTTAATTCTTTTACATATTGATTACTACAGTATTGTATTCCACGATCAGAGTGATGTACTAATCCCGCCGCTGGTCGGGCATGCCACAGAGCCTTTTTGAGGGCTCGTAGGCAGCCCGCCAGCTCCAGTGAGTTGCTAATATCATATCCAACGATTTTCCTGGAATACATATCAGTAATAAGTGCTAAATAACAAAAACCATTAACAGTTCTGATGTATGTAATATCAGATACCCAAACTTGATTAGGAGCAGTAACAGTCATGTCTTTCACAATGTTTTTATACTTGTGAAAACGATGATAAGAGTCTGTAGTTCTGCAGGATGCTTTTTTACGTTTTATAAGCATATTGTTGTCTCTGAGAATATCAAAAAGCTTATCTCTACCAACTTTAATACATCTCTTTTCAAAAATTGTA
Organism: Bacteroidales bacterium; assembly: GCA_963676165.1. Classification (GTDB taxonomy): domain Bacteria; phylum Bacteroidota; class Bacteroidia; order Bacteroidales; family ML635J-15; genus JAQIBY01. Next base: position 780,167 of record OY781043.1, read on the forward strand.
TTTAGAGATTTATAGAGTTTTTTTGTTCCAACTCTTGGCTGTTCAATCCGTTCATTTTTCACAAGTTCAAGAACCTGATTTTCGACGTTTTCTCTTTTAAGTTTACGCTCTATAAATTTATAATAAGCATCTCTGTGCATACCAAAGCACTGGCAGGTTTGCTCAATGCTTGCCTGCCTTGTGTGCTTAATTTTTTCCACTGCCTTAACCATACTTAGATGTTTAAGTTTTTTTTTAGCTCTTCGACATCTTTATATCCCAGTTTTTCAGCTGCGACTTCAAGATATGAATCAGATGCTAATTTGTCTAAGTCTTTCTTAATCAATAACTCTTTGAGTTTTTTGATTTCTTTTTGTAAGGCTTTGAGTCTGGTTGTTTCGTCTTGAGTTTCCACTAATATACGAGTATTCATTAAATCTTTCCGGTTGTACTTTTTGATCCATTCGTTTATGGTAGTTCGGTTAATACCATAAATTTCACCTAGTTTTTTCTTTGAATAATTTCCAGTACTAAGTTCGGCTAAAATTTTCAATTTAAAACCTTCACTGTAACGTTTTGTAATCCCATCATTTTTATACATAATTTACTACATATTGTGTAGCCAGATTTTAGGACGGGTCAGAATTGCCCCCAACGGATGGCGGTATGGTTAGTAAGGGATTGCGAGCGATTTCCTGTCAAGTTACAGAAAATTTAAGCGGGTTTTTACGCCCCGAAAACCACTGAAACCCTTATTAACTATACCGCGTGTTATGCGCTTTTATTGTTTTAATTCATCAGGGAAATATTTTAGTAAAATTTCTTTTACTTCAGTACGTTTAGCTAAAAGTCTTAATGAACTTTCTTGAAAATCTGCAATCTTAAAATGTTGAGAAACTATCTGTTTAAGTCCCTTATTATTGTATAGAAGTATTGCTTTATCATAATCCTTATCGGCGACAATTTTATCAATTACTGCTTCTCTCTCTGAATACCAATTGTCAATGTCTATATTTGAATTAAAATTTTCGAAATTTTCAACAACTTTCAACTTTGTATTACCTTTTCTAACATGAGACGCAGAATATAAGTAATTAATCCTGGCACTCATATAATTTGAAATTTGCAATTCTTTATCCTGTCCAAATTTTGACAAAATATCAATTTTAATTTTTTCTAAATCAATTATATCCTCTTTCATTAATTGCTTTGCTAAAATCGATAGCATGTCTGTATTTAAAAATAAATTTTCAGGTTCAGCAACTTTATATGTAAATATATTATCTTCCTTTAAACTTTCAATTTCAAATGTTTCATGAAAATCCGCATCAATTATTCCCAAAGCTTTTGAATAGGTATAAGGTAACTTGTTATAAGCTCTTGTGTAATTGATTACAGCTGTACAATTACCAACAGGCATTATGGTATATTTTGGAAAAATATGTTGATAGATACTTTCGTCAATTTTACCTTTTTCACCCTCACAGAAAAGAATAGTTTTTCTGCTACCTAATAATTCTAACATTAAATTTTCTGGTAACTCATTCAACGGTATATCTTCAAAATCCCAATTATTAGGCGTTGTAAATGATTTTAACCAAATCTTTTTTGAAGTATTTCTACTTGTTGCAAAATCTAAGTCATGAGTCAAATATATGAAAATACAATCATCTCTTTCCGCTTCCAACTTATCCCATAGCTTTTTTAATATTGTTTTATGTAAATGCATTTCTGGTTCATCAATAATAATAAAACCATCATCTGGTGCTTGAAGAATTTGAGCTATTAAATATAAAATCACCTTTTCTCCATCACTCATTTGAATCGCTTGATAGTGTTCAGAACTCTGTTTAGTTTTTACTACAATATTTATCCCATCAACCGTTTCAACAATTCGATGTTCGATTAGCTCATTCCATATTGAAAATGCTTTAATTAATTTTGAAGTTGGAGGATTAGGAATCGGTTTATTATTTTTTGCCAATTCCTGAGCCAATTTTGAATATTTATTATTTTCCGAGATATTATCTGCTAAAAGATTTTGAAGTACAATATTAAACTCGTTATGTAAGTATCCATAACTTTGCTCTGACTTATAGGTCTTATCATATTGTTGATATCTCTTTAATTCTGTAAGTGTCTTAGCTGGATTCTGAATTGAATTGAATTGGGGAATATTTAATACTCTTTGGGCTGAAACAATTATTCCGTTATTTTGCAAATAGCCTTTTAAATGATTTGCTAATGATGTTTTTCCACTTCCATTTGCACCGATTGCAACAATATTATCTGAAAAGAAATTTAATTTATTAAAGAAATCAAAATTGAACTGAAGTTGTTCTAATTGATTTTTAAATTGATTGAGTGATTTATCAAATTGTGCTTTAAATCTTAATTGATTCTGAGGTTGCTTAAAAACTTCAATATTTTGTTGATTTTGAAAAGGCAGTTTACCTAAAAGGTTGTTGAAATTTTGCTGTAATTGTATTAAATAATTCTCTTTAATATCGTTTTGTGCTAATCTTTCCTTTATAATTAAACTAACATTATCTGCTTCATGTAATATTTGTGAATTTTCTTCTTCAACTTCTAATAATTTAGATATCTCAACATGATGTTTCAATGCTTCTCTAACCTTTTCAATTATTTGTCTTATGTTTTCTATTATTGTCATGGTTTTATCTTTGGTTTAATTGCGCATAACTCGCTTATCCCTTCATAAAACCCATGCTATATCTTAAATATTTGTCAAATACCCACAGGTTTTGTGGTTTAGTTTTTCGAAAGTTAATGAAAAATATGTAAAAAATGTCAGGCTTTGGGTGGAATTTGGTGCTTGAGGGTAGGAAAAGGGGAGTGGGAAGCCTACTTTCTTCTCAAACATCCATGTTTGGAGTGAGGCTTTGCTAAAAATGAGCTTGTTTTAATGTCTCTATTCCTTGAAGGATGAGAAAATGGTTTCAGATACCTTGTCGTAATATTCCCTTTCTGATTCGGGATATTCTATCAGTGATGTTGCTAAGCCTTTATCTGTCATCATGGTTTTTTGATAAAATATTTTCCCATCATTATACCCTGAAACCACGTAATAGTCTGAGCCAAGCTTTTTGTAAGTGATGGAACGGTTGGGCTTGTTTGTCTGTATGTCGCTTTCAAAGGCAGATTGAATGTTGAACTCTTCCTCTATGCTAGCATTGTCTCTGAAATCACGATACACCCATAATCTTGTTTTTTCGTCCTCGGAAGTGAAAATTTGTCCATCTCCATTGGCTGATTCGCCTTGAGGGATTAATTTGTTTGATGGATAGTCTATGCAAAATCCAAATCTGCTGTTGCAATAGGTTTCAAATTTGTAAGCATCTTGTTTGTCAGTTTGTGTCTCTCTATTCTCTTCTTTTTCTTTTATAATTTGAGTTGTCGTTGAGTTGTCGTCGCTTTTTCTGTTCATGTTACAACTTGTTAAAATGATCATTACAGTTGCTATGCTAAGGGCTAATTTTCTTGCTGTTTTCATTGCATTACGTTTTATATCGGTGTACGATTTAGCTCAAATTTAGTGATAAATTCTCTTAATTGACAGAGCTTTTTCGCTCTTTTTTACTTTTCTCACTCTATCATAAGATACAAACCCCGAGATTTATCCAAATTTCGGGGTTTCGCAGGATTAATGTATGTGCTAGAGATACCCTGCGGCTTGAATGACTATCCCAACAATAGTTTATAACTTAAAACTTAATTTTCTTCGCAATATTAACGAGATCGGCTTTGCTAAGATCACCAGTAGTTACAATGGTAATGAACACAGATTTTGCTGGATATTTAACCATTAGAAGTGGCATGTCAATATGCTCTCCAGTTTCTTCATCGTACACTTGAGATGCAAAAATTGCTTGATGCCCATTGATGGATAGATGTTCTGCGCTTTCTGGGAGTTCATCGGAAGCTAAATCCACATTTGCGATGTTCCCCGGACTAATCATTACCATTTGTCCTTTGCTGATACCCATAACCATATAGGTGCCTTCCATATTTGAACAATTGTTGATCATGAAACTTTCAGATTTTGCTTTGTTTACCGCATTGCAAAATTGATCGAGGGTAATAGGGAGAGGCTCTGCATCTTCGTCCATTTCATCCTCATCATCGCTCCATAAATCATTCCCAGAGCTTTGGAATTCTACGCCTGCAGGTGGTTGGAATTTCGATGCTGGAATGCTGATGTTTTCTTCCATGCTAGTGGCAGTTTCGTTATTTGTAACTCCCATTAAAGATGTTTCTGATTTAAGAATGACTTGCTTGTAAATCCATGATTTTGAACCTGCCATTTCCATGATTTCACAAGTTCTTCCTAAAACAGTTTCTGTTCCGGTAATTTCACCACCCAAGCTTGCTAGTGTCTCATCACGCATGTCTTCTTTTTGCGCTTCAGTGTGACTGCTTTGCATATAAGCGTTCATTTCCATTTGGCTACTGACATCTGTATGAGCAGCATAGTCGGTAATATAATCCACCGTATATATGTCTCCGCCATTTTGAATGGTAAGCATGTGTTTCTTTTGCACATCTTTAATTCCAAACATTTCTATGGTTGTTTCAGATCTTTCTAAAGTGTATTGTTTTACACCAAAATCGTCCCAATAGAAACTTTTTGTTCCTTCAGTGTTTCCACTTAATTTGTATTCAACGTGTCCCGATTTAATATCGAAAAACTTAGCCTGTGCCTGAACTGATCCTGAAAACAGGATGCCTAAACTTGCGATTGCAAATACAATTTTTCTCATTTTATTCAATTTAATAGGTTTCTTCTTTCGGTAAATATTTTTCAATTTCTTGTCGTGTTGCTTTACGGATAATGATTTTCCGTTTGATAATTTGCTTATCTGGTTCTACTGCCAAAGAGTTTTTCCCATTCATCATGTTAAAGAAGGTTTTGTCCTCTTCTGAGCTTGCGTTTTCTGATAAGAAATTCAATGTTTCTTGTGCTTGCTCACTTGTTGCGTAATTGAACTCATGACGGTACTGGGTTTCAAGAATCACTTGATCTTCAATTTTGAGTGCTGAACTCAGTTGTTTTAATTGTCCCCAAGTGATGCTTTGATTGTCATTTCGCATGCTAGCTTCAGAAAATCCTTCTGTAAAACCGTAGCGCTCTTTGTTGACAATTGTGTTGAAGGTGAATTTGTCGGAATCAACAAATAACCGTCTGTCAATGTCGGGACCATATATTTTTGCTGATTTTGTGTTGTCATCATCCGGTTTTTCATTGGAAAATTTCTCCCATTTTGATTGTTGATGATTGACACGATACAGTGTGGAGTAAAAATCAAGAATTTTGCTTTTGTCTTCCATGTCATGTTGAGCTACCCAGGCATCGTAATATGTTCCACCGTATTCTTGAACTTTTTCATTTCTCACTTCCAACAGCTTACAGCTTTTAGAAACGGTATGTTCCATGCCCATTGGACTAATGCCCAGTTTGCCAGATTCTTGCGGAAGGTAAATGTCTTCATGGTCAATGTATGTTTCCATGACAAAATAATATCTACCTGATTTTACACTAAAATCTTGTCGGTATGTGATGTTTGGTTCCTCGTTATACTGAGGGTAGTTGCATACTTTGACAGTTTCCTTTTTATTATTTTCTTCCCCAACGACCCAAACATCATATACTCCTGTAGGAATGTATTCAAAAATGTAATATCCATTTTCAGATTGGGTTTCTGCTTGTTGGATGTTGGGATCTTGTGAGTTGAATTGTGGCTTAAGCTTTACTGTTTTTGGAGTTTTTACTAATTTGCCATTGTCATCCCTAATATATCCTTCAAGATTATTGTTTAGACAGAAATTGGAAAGGAAATGAATTGGTTCCAGATTTTCTGCACTGGATCCGTAGGAAGGTTTTCCTGTGCTAAACAAGTGATTCCAATCCGGATGCGCTTCTGTTTTTACTGTATTTCGAAAGTCTGTTTGGTCGTATTCATGGTAGCACCCTCTGAAATCAATCACTGGGATATAAACCCCAGGATTTAAATCGACAACACTGTATGATCCTGGAACGGACACTAGACCAATTCTTGTTCCCCATTCGAAAGGCATGTTTTTGGAGTTGGTTTTTTCGGTTCCTGGACCGAGGCGTTTCATGTCAATTTTAGCCCCTGTTCCATCCATACCACGATTGGTTTTTGATGAAACCCAAGGTTCTTGTCCTTGTTCTCCATGAAAAGAGACTATGCCTGTAATGCTGCCATTTTCAGGAGGACCATACGCAAAACTAGCATTGACTTGCACTTTATAATGATGCATTTCTCCACCGCGGACGAAACTAAAGCTGTAATTTATTGCATACACGTTGAATCCGCTGCTGTTTCCATGATCTGCAGGTGGGAATAGTCCACATTCATAGAAGAATTTGCCATCAATAAGTACTGGATATTCGTAAGGATTCGCAATTCTCATGTTTTCCCCTTTTTGAATCTTGTCTGAAAGCACTTTTGCCATTTTTAGCGCCGGTAAATTATGATAGAGATTGTATTTGGTATCATTTCCAGTTTTAGAGCTTAACTTAAAGCTAAATGCAAATCCGTAGGGATCAGAATTTGGATCTTGAGATTGGATGATACTGTCGGCAATATGAGTGGTAATTTCAACACAGGCATCGTTGATTTTTCCTTGTTCAAACAATGCCTGAATGCTAGAATTTCCATTCTGAGCAAAAACAGAGATGCTCAAAATGGAAATTGCTATGCTAAATAGAATATTTCGCAACATGTTGTAATTGGTTAGGTTGGCGCAATTTATTCAAATTCTTGGTATTTTTCTTCAATTTGTTCAAAACGTTTTTCAACGTGTTCGTAAACGACTTTCATTGCTTCAATGTCATCTTCTGTCATTTCTTCGTACATTTCAACGCGTTTTGTTTCGTATTCTGCCCATTTTGCAAGTACTTCGGTAGCACTTAATGCATATTTTGCAGAAGCAGAAGTCAGTTTGAGTTTGTCTTTCATGCTAAGATCTTCTTCTTCCATGCCAACATATTCGCCACATTCTTCAAAAAGCTCATCAACGAGTAATGCATAATCGTCTGCCACTTCAACCATGCCGTTTATGTACTCAACAGCTTCTGGATTGTCTTTGAGTTCTGCTGGAATTTCAACTTCAAGTTTTCCGAGTTTTTTATCGGCTTTGTTTTCTTCTTTTTTACCGCCACAAGAAGTAAGAGCAATTGATAAGCTTAAAATCGCTAAAAGATTAAAGAGTCTATTCAAATTCATTGTTTTCATGATTGTTAATTTATTGGTTGTCAATGTAATTTATTGTTTTGAATTGCTTTGTTCGAATTATTATGCAAATTTTAGAAAGATTAGAACTCCGCAATGTTTGTAGCTGAGTTCTAATCTTGGTTTATTGCTTATTTAAAATTTTACGAATTCAACGCGGCGGTTATTGGCTTTTCCTTCTGCAGAAGTATTGTCTGCAATTGGTTTTGATTCGCCAAAACCTTGTGATTTTAATCTGGATTTATCAATACCCATTTCAATGAGTTTGTTCATGACAGTTTTTGCTCTTTGTTCGGATAGAGTTTGGTTGTGTGCATCATCTCCGTCGCTGTCGGTATGTCCTTCAACGCTGAAATTTAAGTCAGGTTGTTTTTGCATAAGTTCAAATATCTTGTTGATAGGACCCATGCTTTCAGGTTTTAGTGTTGCTTTATTGACGTCGAACTTAATTCCATTCACAATGATTTTACCGTCAGTCATAACACGATCGTAATATTTTACGCCACCTTTGGCAATGCGAACATTTTTTACGTAAAATGCTTTGTCGTCTTTTGCACTTGCAAAATATGGGTAGATGGTAAAGCCAGTTGGTTCGTATGGGTAATGAGGGATGTTTAACAATCGAGTGTCATCCAAATAAACTTTTAATTTCCCTTTTGTATATGCAACCGAGATATGTGTCCAACATCCGTTTTCACAATATGTGTAATCTCTGTCAGGATGCTCTACATAGTTTCCGCTAGGGGAGTCGGCACGTATTGGAGTTACTTCAAATTCTTGTGATTCGTTTTGTGGATTGTTTTTTCGATCTGTCAAATAGAAAGAAAGTCTGTTGCCATCTTTAGGGGTATAATAATCAAATTCAATGGTGAAAACATCTGGGAGATAATCTTCATTTGAATTTTTAAGATAAGGAATGATTTCACCTCCATCGAGGAACATCATGACATTTTCTCCGTTAACGTTAGCAATTTCAACTTGTCCTTGAACAAGATCCCAACGGCTTGGAAATTCTCCATTCTCTTCCATGATGTCCGGTCCGTCTGCAAAAATGACTTCGTCACCCGGTACAAAATCAAATTTTGACCATTGAACATCCATTTTTGGTGTGTCGTTAGCTACAGCATCGTTGTTTTCTTCTGAGTTGTTGCTTGCATTGTTGGCATTTTCATTTGATTCGCTTTCATTGCTTTCATCCGCATCGTTGTTGCCTTTTTTGTTCTTTTTCTTCTTGAACAGTCCTTTTACACCATCTTCAATTTTATTGAATCCTTTGTCAATGGCATTGTCAACATGATTGTTAGCTCGCTGATCAGCTTCGTCTGTAACTTTCCCTTTGACATCAACGTCAACCTGTGCTTGCAGGTTAACTGCTCCGATGAGCAATACTAAAATTAATACAAGTTTTGTTTTCATAGTCTTTATTTATTTGTTTAACCATTCACTTTTCCTTAACCTGAAGGTCTGCTAATAGATTAACAGACCAGTCAGGTTAAACAAATTACCATTGCTTTTGACAACAATAATTGAATCAAAAATAGAGACTTTTATTAGTGATTTTTGATAGAACTTGTTAACCTGCTAATAATTCTTGCGAAATGCCATGATTTGCTTGTGAAGCAATTACAGTTTTTCCAATAAATCTTGAATTTTATTTGTTGATACCGGTATTTGTTTGTTGTTGCTCATGATGAGAAAGCCCCCATCTGTTTTGACATATTCGGAGATTTCAGAAATGTTGACGAGGTGAGAACGGTGAGAACGGTAAAACCCATGTTCTGAGAGTAAGGATTCAAAATGCTTGATTGGTTTTGTAATCACAATGCGTCTGTCATCTTTCAGATAGACAGTTGTGTAAATATTATCTGCTTCGAGATGGATGATTTCTTCTGCTTTAACGATAATGTACTTTTCAGAAGATTTTAGAACAATTTTGTGTGATTTGCTTTGTGATTTCAAATTATCCTCAAGTGCTTTTACTCGTGTTTCCAGAGAAACTGTTTTTTCGTTTTTTAATCGGTCACAAACTCTTTTTAAATCGACAGGATGTACTGGTTTAAGAATGTAATCGAATGCTGAAAACCGGATTGCTTGCATGGCATAGTGTGAGTGTGCTGTGATGAAAACAATGTGATAGTTTTTGTGATTGAGTTGAGATAAAATGTCAAAACTTAATCCGTCTTGTAATTCGACATCAAGAAAAAGAAAGTCGGCATTTGACTCAGGAATCTTTTTTGTGGCTTCTGCGACTGAGTGAGCTGTTCCAACGATTTCAAAACCACCCATTTTTTCTAAGAGCACTTTTATAGTATTGACAATTGGTTTTTCGTCATCAACAATAAATGTCTTCATCATAAGCATAGAATTTCAAATTTCACATTTACTCCATACGGCTTGTTTTCAGATATGTCCAAAGCAATGCGATACTTTTTCATGTGATTGATTGCCTTGATTCTCTCCTTCGTAATATTCATTGCATGTGAAATGTGTTTGTCCTTGTTTTTGTTTTCATTAGCAAATCCCGGACCATTATCTGAAACCTGTAAAATTAAAGTGTTTTTACTCTTTGATATACTGAGCGAAATTTCCCCCTGTCTTTCCCCTTGTATTTTTTTCATTCCGTGTTCAATGGCATTTTCAAGAAAGGGTTGAAGAAGCATTGGAGGAAGCAAGGTGCTTTCCTGATCAATTTGAGGGTCAATGTTTATTCCAAATGTGAAGCTATCTGTAAATCGCAACTGTTGTAGTTTTAGATATGTATTTAATGTTTCTCCTTCTTTTTTTACTGATATTTCTTCGGCTCTGGAACCGTCAAGAATGTTTCTCATGAGCTTGGAAAAATCGAGAAGGTAAACCATGCTGTCCATGCTGTTATGTTCCAGCATATAATTTTGAATTGCTCCCAATGCATTGAACAGAAAATGGGGGTTAAGTTGTGATCTTAACATTTTGTTTTCCAATGCAATTTGTCTGTTTTTTATTTTGAGACGAGCTCTGTAAACTAAAAGCAGGACGGTTAATCCGATGAAAATGAAGCTGATAATTGCGAGTAGGAAGATGTCTTTTTGCCGTTTGAGTTCAAATTCGCTGAACATGAGGGCTTGCTCTGCCATTTCAATTTGATGTTCTTTTCGATCTGTGTCAAACATCACTTTTTGTTTTGAAATTGCTTCGTTTTTTTCTTCGTTTAAGAGACTGTCCTTCATGATTTGAAGGCGCTTAAGCGTTGAAACACACGACTCGAATTCTTCATTTTGTTCTTCGACTTTTGCCTTTAAATCTAAAAACTCAATTTGATTTTTAAGGTACTCAAGTTCAATGCTCATGCTCAAGCCATCTTCTATCATAGACTTTGCCTGAATGATTTGTCCGGAGCTTAAATAGGCGTAGGCTGAGTTCTTGAGAATATTGTTCAGGTTGATTTTGTCATTTGACAGAATTGCTAATTCTTTTCCCTCTTCAAGTAACTCAATTGCTTTCGTGAAATTTTTCTTTTCAACATGTATTGCTGAGATATTGCTTAACAATTTTGCTTGGTTACCTATGTCGTTTATGCTTTCATATATCGCATAAGATTGCTCGTAATAATAGAGTGCCGAGTCGGAATTATATAGGTTTTCTTCCCAAAGGACACCTAAATTATTTAATGATGAGGCAATTCCGCTTGAGTCTTTCAAAGCTTGTTTAATATTAAGGGCTTGACGATAATACGACATTGCATTTTCACTGTCATTGATTTCTTGGTATAAGACGCCCAGGTTATTCATTGCTCTGGCTATAGCGTCTTGATCACCAGATTGGGTGAAAATGTTAAGCGCTTCATAATGCACTTCAGTTGCTTTGTCGTAATTCCCTTCCAGCTCATAAACTACAGCAATATTAGAAAGCATTTTTCCTGCAGACAAACTATCCTGATTGTTGAGGTACTCGTCTTTTGCCATAATGAAAAATTCTTTTGCACAATGAAGTTCACCTCGTTGGTAGCAACTAAGTCCACAACTGGCAATTTCTTCAGCTGAAATTTCAATAACCTGCGATTGGATGATCTGTTTTGATTTCTCAATGTAATAAGCTAAACTGTCTTCAGGTGCTGAACGGATTTGCTTTGGAAGATCTTGAGCAAAGCTGAGACTCTGGCAAAATATCAAAAGCAAAAATATATTTACTAAAAGTTGGTTTTTCATCAAGCTAAAGAATTGCCTGACAAAAATACAAAATTATCTTAGTTCGTAATTTTAATATGTCTGAAATATTAAAATAAATAGTTATGTTGTTGTTATTAGAAGATTACTTTTTGGGAGCACTTGTTATAACAGGTTGTTTCGTGCTAAATCCTGTTACTTTAAATTCAGTACGACGGTTCATTTGATGTGCCTCTTCAGAACATTGTACTCCATCAGAACAATTGTTAACTAAGACATATTCGCCATAACCTTTTGCTGTAATCCGTTCCTCGGATATTCCTTTTGAAATAATATAATTGACAGCAGACTCTGCTCTTTGTTGAGATAACCATTCATTATACTGCTTGGTTCCGCGAGAATCGGTGTGTGATCCTAACTCGATGATTATATGTGGATTATCCACCAGTAAAGTGACGATTTTATCAAGTTCTAGGGCTGCGTCAGGACGAATGTTCCATTTGTTATAATCGTAATAAATATTTTCAATAACAATTGGTTTGTCAATGACAATCCGATCAAAAATCAAATCGACAAAAAGGGTGTCACCTAATGCATCACAGAGCGTTACAATTTCAAATGTTTGAGTGAAAAAATCAGGATGAATCCCATGAATCATAAATGTTTCATCACATGCTAATTCTGTGTGGTAAGCTGCTGACGTGATTTCAGGAATTACTATTTCATCGTCAGAACCTTTTTTGTGATAATGTACGTTAATTCCCGGTAAAGGCTGTATGCTTCCGTCCTCAAACTTCTCATAAGTTGCAACGATTAGCGTTAATTTGCTAGGTACAACTGGAGGAGGTGGTGGTGAATATGCAAAACTATAAATATCATCATTCCCTTGTCCTCCAAAACGATTTGATGCAAAGTAACCCGTTTTTCCTGGCTCGGTAAAGACAATAGCAAAATCATCTTTGGATGAATTTATTGGATATTTTAAATTCTCAGGTTCAGACCATGATTCCTTTTCTCCGATTGCTTTAAGCAAATCTAATCCTCCCATTCCAGGATGTCCAGTACTTGAAAAATAAAACGTCCCGTCACCATCAAAAGCCGGGAACATTTCTTTTCCTTCGGTATTAATGGTTGATCCTAAATTCTGCGGTTTACCCCAGTTGCCTGAAGATTCTTTTTCACAATAATAAATGTCAGTTTCACCAAAACCACCAGGCATATCCGACACAAAATATAAGGTTTTTCCATCTGGAGACAATACAGGATGTCCTACGGAATAATTATCGGCATTGTTGTGTTCAAATGCATTTACATTTTCCCACTTGCCGGCATTCCATTCTGCAGAATAAATTTCAAGTCGGTTAGTGTAAATCCCAGCCTCTTCTTTAAACCAGGCAGTTGGATCAGGATTTTGTGTTTTAAATTTCTTTTTAACAGACTTTGTGCGTGTAAAATACAATTTGTTCGTTTTTGCATCAAAATATCCGGGACCATTATGATAGTCGTGATTTATTTCTGGAATAATTGATATGGATTGAACATTTCCAGAATTATCCTCATTCACCTTGTAAAGCTTCAAATACGGATTTCCTGTCCATTCATAAATGTCATTATTTCCATTCGATTTACGATCAGATGTTAATAGAAAGTCATCGCCGAATGGAATCAATCCAAAATCTGCATTTTCTGAATTAAACTGCTTTTCATTTGTTATAACAAACTTAGATTCAGAGGATTTCCATTGAATGATATCATGACAAATAGCGATTTGCTCATCTGCCATTTTTGTTTTATCGGCATACTTTGCTTTTAAATTTTGGTATTGCAAAATTGCCTCTTCATACTTACCTTCAGATTTGAGTAAATCAGCATAAATAATAACATCCTCAGGAATTACTGCGTCTGAATTTATTAGTTTTTTCAACCATTTTTCAGCAGATTTCAAATCATTCGTTTTCATGTAACAATACGTAATGTATCGAATGTCTGTAGGATTTGGAGTGTGGGTTTTAAAGTGATTTTGAAATGTTTCAATCGCTTTGCCGTATTCAAAATTTTGCATGTACTGTTCTGCTTTCGATGAACTGCTTTGTGCAAATGTAAAACTGGACATGGCATGCAAAACTACGAGCGTTATGATGGTATATATCGTTTTCATAAGATGTTTTTTTAGTGATTTTAGAAAAATCTTGGTGTTTTCATTCGTGTGTCAACTTTTCTCGGGAATGTATAATCAAGCATGATTTCATGACCCGAAAACGAACTTAGTGCAGTTAATGAATGTGTATATGCATATCCAATTACCCATGATGGGTTGATATTCCACTGTGTCATGACAATTAATGCATCGCGCATGCGCAAGGAGTTATCCAAGCTTTCGGAAGTAAACAAATCTGCTCCAAAACGATATGATGCACCAATCCAGAATGTGTTTTTAAACAAGAAATGCGTTGTCACATCAATGTTTGTCATTGCTTTGAAATCTTCACGAATTAAAATACTTGGCTTGGCTTTTACCTCCTCTGAGAGATCAAACACATAACCCGCTGTGAAATAGTAATGTCGCTCTTGTTTCGCAACAAAACCATCGGGCGACTCAATTAAACTTCCAAGCATATCGGTAACCGATAATCCGGCATAAAAACGCTCTGTGTAAAGAAATAATCCCATTTTTGGATCAAATCGTACAGAATTTACACGTGTTAGCGGAATCGACGGGTCGTCAATCGATTGGGATATGAGTTCTCTACCATCAAGACTGAAATAGGAGACACCTGCGGCAAGTCCCATGGATAGATTTACCTTATCGTTTATCCTTAAAATGTATGAATAGTTTGCCCAAACTGCTTGCCTTGATTCGGCTCCAATTTTGTCATTAATGAGCTGAACACCTAACCCCATATTGTTGAAAGGAGAACCTTCAATGCTGGCAGATTGGGTGGCTGGAGCACCATCTAATCCAACCCAAGGAGAGGAGTACATTAAATTTATGCTTGTCCATCCTTTAGTCCCTGTATAGGCAGGATTAATTGTCATGGGATTAAAAATGTATTGGTTTGACATGAAAGTCTGCTGGGCAAATAAACTTCCAACGAAAAACAATAATATGATTAATAAGTATGTCTTTTTCATAATACACGGTTTTTTATTGACACAAATAGCACACAGTCATCAAGCTGACAGGACAAGCCTTCAGAGTTAGGGTTTATTTTGTATGCTATTTGTGTCATTTTATTCATTTGTATTTTTCGCAATTTCAACTAATTAAGTATTGTAATATACCCATTAAGGGTCTGATACTCATCACAAATTTTTACTTTTAATATGTAGAAATAGGTTCCTTCACTTAAATTGCTACCATCCCACAAATTATCGTAAGATTTTTTAGAATACACCTCGTTACCCCAACGGTTTAGAATCACAAGTTCATTGTCAGGATATAGTTCGAGATTAGATATCACAAAGAAATCATTGATTCCATCGTTGTTTGGAGTAAAGACATTGTTTTGTCCAAGCTCTAAACCAGTCATATCTGATTCAATAATAACATCATAAGTAATTTCACAACCTTCAGAATCGGTGATAGTAATAGTGTGTGTACCAGCAGAAAGATCAAATGCCATATTACTATTTGAGCCATCAGACCATTGATAATCAAAATTACCAAAACCTCCAATTGTCTCAATTTCAGCAGTTCCGTTACTGTTTCCATTACAGTCAGCATTTGTGGTCATTACATTGTCAACAATAATTTCTTCACTGCTTTCAATAGAAACCTCAGTAACTGCTGGACATTCGTTTCCATCTTGGATGTGAATGACATAATCCCCAGCAGCAAGACTGTCAATAAGATTTGAGTCATAGGTTGCTTCGCCATTTACTGTATAAGCATATGGAGCAACACCGCCCTCAATATTTATCTGAACAGATGCATCACTGACTCCATAACAACTGTTGCCTGAAATGATTTCTGCACTTGCATTAAGCGTATTCAAGCTCTCAACCGGCACTTCAATAATTTCAGAAACACAATTGTTTTCATCGCTTACTATGAGCATTATAGTCGTATTGTTAACCAGATTTTCAAAACGATTTGATTCACTCCAGGTTTCGCCACCATCAATAGAATATTGATAATTTCCATTTCCACCCTGAGCCATCAATTCTATTCCGACGATTCCTGCCTCACAATAAGCTGCATGAGTCAATGTTAATTCTTCAGGGCTACCAATTGTAATATTTATACTTTCAAAACAAGCATTTTCATCAGTAACACTTACAAGGTAATCTCCCGCACTTAAATCTTCAAAGACAAATGGTGTTGAAACAAAGTATTCTAATCCACTGGTCTCATTGGTAAGTTCAACTAGATAATCACCAGTTCCGCCACTCACAAATACTTCAATCACGGCATCATTTGAGCCATAGCAAGAAACAGCATCAGAAGCATCATAACTCACTGACAATGGCTCTGGGTTTTCAATTAGAATATCCGTCAAAGTAATTGAACACATATTTTCATCTTCCACAACAACAGTATATGTTCCTGCGACGAGATTCTCAAAGCGATTTAGAGTTTGAGGAGAACCTCCATTTAGCGTATAGCTTAGTTGTCCGGTTCCTCCTGATGCAGTAATCTCAATTACACCATCATTACCATCAAAACATGATACGTTAGCTGAAAGACTGAGTTCTGCTTCAATCGGATTTGGATTGTTAATAATAAACTCATCCGTTAAGATAGAACACCCATTTTCATCTTCAACCAAAACAGTGTATGTACCAGCAGATAAACCCTCAAAACTGTTTGAGCTCTGTGGTGTTCCTCCATTTAACGAATAGCTTACTTCCCCAAATGCTCCCTCAACGAAAACACTTATTGCTGCATCGCTTTCATCAGCACAAGTTACTTGAGATGAAGCCTCAATACTTACTTCCATCAATGATACATGAACAAGTTGTTCACAGGTTGCAATATTTCCATTAACATCAGTTACTGTCCAAATTACAGTTGTTGTTCCTGCTTCGAAAAATTCCGGTGCATCATTCGACACATCAACGATTCCACAATTGTCATAAACATCAGGTTCCACAAGCTCAATAATATTTGAACATGCATTAATATCTTCAGGACAAGTAATTGTTGGTAACTCAACATCAGTCACCGTAACGATTTGCTCACAAGTTGCGATATTTTCACTGCCATCGGTTACTGTCCATGTAACAGTTGTATTTCCGATTGGGAAAGTTGCCGGGGCATCGTTTGTAACAGAAGCAACAGTACAGTTATCATCAACAACAGGAGTTCCTAAATCAACGCCGCTGGCAGTACATTCGTCTGAATCGGTATTCACGGCAACCGGAGCAGGACAAGTAATTGTCGGAAGTTGATTATCAATAACTGTCACTAACTGATCGCAAGTTGCTGTATTTCCTGAATAATCAGTAACAGTCCAAGTGATTGTAGTAACACCAAGAGGATAAGGATCAGATAGTCCGAGCAAATCGCTTCGAATACCTTCAACCGTTGATACTCCACAATTATCATTTGTTGTTGGATTTGTGATTGTTACTCCTGTTGCTTCACAATTATCAGGATTATTATTTACGATAATATCAGCAGGGCAAGTAATGGTTGGATTAACAAAATCCTGAACTACAATTGTAATATCGGCATCATCACAATTTGTCGGATTAATGACTTCACAAATTTGATATGATAAGGCATATGAACCAACTGCAAGTCCTGCAGGAATATTTAAATCTCCATTTGCGTCAATGCTTGCACCAGTAATGCCACCATTATCAGTCAGAGTGATTAATACATCTGCAAAATTAACAGGCGCTACATCAAGGAAGTCATTAGTAAGCACATTTCCTGCAATACCACCAATTTCACAATCTACCGGACTTGCAGTAAAATCATCATTTGCTGCGGAAATGCTAGCATGAATTACAGTAACAAACACCTGAGCATCATCGCAATTTGATGGATTAAGCACTTCGCAAATCTGATAAGTAAGATAATAAGTTCCGGCTGGTGTTCCAGGAGCGACATCAACTGTTCCATCCGGATTTAAGCTTAGATACCCATTACTTTCAGGAATGGTTTCGGTCAAAATTACTTCAGCAGGATTTACAGGGTTTCCATTGAGCAAATCATTATCAAATACAGTAACAACAGCTGTTTCTCCAAGATGTCCATTCACATTATAAGCATAATCATCGTTTGCGATAATGCTCGTTGCTCCAACGGTAATTGTCACAATTGCATCATCACAATTGCCTGGATTAAGAATTTCACAAATTTCATAAGTAAGTTGATAAGTTCCTGTGGGTGTTCCGGGAGCTAAATCAACCGAGCCATCAGGATTCAATGTTAAATTTCCTGTGGGATCAGCAATTGTTTCAGTAAGGATAACATCAGCAGGATTCACTGGATTTCCACTCAATAAGTCATTATTAAACACATTGAGAATATCGGTTTGCCCAGTATATCCATTAATTCCACTTGCAAAATCATCATTCGCAATGATTTCACCAGGTATGACTGTTATCGTTACAATTGCATCATCACAATTTGTTGGGTTCAGGATTTCACAAATTTCATAAGTGAGTTGATAAGTTCCTGCAGGAGTTCCGGGAGCAACATCCACTGTTCCATCAGGATTTAATGTAAGATTTCCTGTAGGGTCGGCAACTGTTTCAGTAAGCGTTACTTCAGCAGGATTCACTGGATTTCCATTTAGCAAATCATTGTCAAACACATTCAATAATCCGGTAACGCCAAGTGTTCCGTCAACATCTGTTGCACTGTCATCATTTGCAATGATAGAAGTTGCATCTACCGTAATGATTACAATTGCATCATCACAATTTGTAGGATTTACAATTTCACAAATTTCATAAGTAAGTTGGTAAGTACCTTCCGGTGTTCCGGGAGCAACATCCACAGAACCATCAGGATTTAATGTCAGATTTCCTGTGGGATCAGCAACCGTTTCTGTTATGTTTACTTCTGAAGGATTTACAGGATTTCCGTTCAATAAATCGTTATCAAAGACATTTAGTACATTGATTTGACCATCGTAACCGTTAACACCACTTGCCATGTCATCATTTGCAATGATTTCAGGTGCTTCAACAACAATTGTAACAATTGCATCATCACAATTGCTTGGATCTGCAATTTCACAAATTTGATAAGTAAATGTATAGGTTCCTGCGGGTGTGTTGGCAGCCAAATCAACTGAACCATCAGGATTTAATGTTAAATTTCCCGTTGGATCTGCAAGTGTTTCAGTTAATATTAAGTCTGCCGGGATTACAGGTGTTCCATTGAGTAAATCATTATCAAAGACATTTAAAATATTTATTGCACCAGTGTATCCATTCATTGGATCAGCATTATCATTATTTGCAATAATGACATTAATTGGATTTGTAGTTTCATCATCTTCATCATTTCCTGGGTCAGGATCATATTCATCAAGATCAGTTATTGTTGCAATGTTTTGATAATTTCCACCAGGGACATTCACTGTTGCAGTAATATCTAATGTTTCCGTTCCGGGATAGCTTACTGTTCCTACGTCCCATATTCCTGTCCCAATCGTATAATTACCAGTTGTCACTGTATGGGAAACATAAGTGTAACCACTTGGGAGCTGATCAATTACTTGAACATTTGTCGCTTCGCTTGGTCCATTGTTGGTTAAAGAAATCGTAAATGTTACATTGTCACCAACATAAGGTGTGCTGTTATCAACCGTTTTTGTGATACTCAGATCAGCCATTGCTTGAATTGGAGTAACGAATGTTGAGGTATCATTATCTGAATCAGGATCCGTTACATCATCACTATGGATAATCGCAGTGTTCACCAGATTTCCGGTTGCTTCAGGAAGCACATTCCCTCTGATTATGATAACACAATTACCGCCTGAGATAATGGTTCCAAGGTTATAACTACCAGGCCAAGGGCCATAAGCTGCTTGACATGCAGATGCCTCCCAATCGACAATAAAACCAGGAAGTATGTCTTCAATTATAACATTGGTCGCATTACTAGGTCCATTGTTTCCATAAAACAATGCATAAGTGATTTGATCTCCTGCAGTTATTTCAACAGGATTTATTAATACATCGTTTGGATTACCAGCTATTTGCGCTTGGCTAAGTGGTAAAATCGATGGATCAATTTGAATTTTAACAATATCCAAATCTGCAACAACTTCCACAACCGTAATAACAGTCGAGGTGTTATTTGAGTTATCAGAGTCAGGTGTGTCTGTTTCAACCGTTGCCGTATTAATCACATTCCCAGTATGATTACTGACAACATCACCTCTAATAAGCAATTCAAAACTTGAAAGCGGAGTCATATCTCCAATAAGATAATCACCTGTCCATGCTAGCCAGGTTATTCCACCATCAGGTGAGTATTCTGCATTTTCAATGATTGAAGCATTAATTACATCATGAATATGAACATTTTCAGCATCAAAGGTATTGCTATTGTTTGTTGCCTGTATCGAATACTGAATTTGAGTTCCAGCGACAACAGTTGCTGGACCGGTTTTTACAATTGAAACATCAGCATCTGTATTTAAAGGAGTATTAATTGTCTCTTCATTGTTTGATAGATCAGGATCAGGATCAGAAGATGTCACCGAAGCTGTATTTGGAATTGGATCAACATTTGGGAGTGGAGTTGCATCTACAACAGATCCTCTGATTAATAAAGTATAGGATGCTCCATTATTAAGGTCTCCAATGTTAAGATTTCCAGACCATGGACTTGTCCATGAACCTCCGGCATCTGTTGAATATTCAGCTCCGGAAATAATTGTTGGATCAATATTATCGGTAATTATCACATCAGTTGCCTGAGAAGGTCCATAATTGGTAACTGTAATTTCATAAACGATTTGTCCACCAATAACAACCGGTGATGTTAAGGCTGTTTTTGTTAAACTTAAATCAGCCGAAGACAAAATTGTCGTAACAACAGTTGATTCATTATTTGACAAATCAGGGTCTGTTGTTACCGCACTATAAATTGTTGCGGTATTGGTTAATGTCCCTGTTGCATTCGGATCAACATCTCCGCGAATCATCACATAATTGACACCTGGATAAAGAAATTCGATAAGGTATCTTGTTCCACCCCAAGGGAACCAAGAATTTCCAAAGTTTAAGGAAAACTCAGGATTTGATATTCCAGCAGGCAAATTATCTTCAATGGTCACTTCAAGCGAATTGTCCTGTCCAAAGTTTTCAACCATAAGGAAATAG
The DNA here is from genome assembly GCA_963676165.1 of Bacteroidales bacterium. Lineage (GTDB taxonomy): Bacteria > Bacteroidota > Bacteroidia > Bacteroidales > ML635J-15 > JAQIBY01. The sequence goes on from OY781043.1 coordinate 800,862, forward strand.
TAAATCTCCTCACCAGCAGTTATAACCGACGGATTAACTTCTATCAGTTCTGATGGATCACCTACCGGAAGATTTGAAGGATCAATATGCGTTTTCACAATTGATACATCTGAGGTTTCAATGACTTCAATCGTTACAATTGCATCATCGCAATTTGTCGGATTCAAGACTTCACAAATCTGATACGTAAGTGTATAGGTTCCACCCGGAGTAAATGGTGAAACATCAACCGAACCATCAGGATTTAGCGTTAAAGTGCCAGTAGGATCAGGAACTGTCTCTGTAAGCGTTACATCAACAGGATTAACAGGACTTCCATTTAATAAATCATTATCAAACACATTTAACACGTCGTTTTGTCCGCTTGTTCCATCTATTCCTGAAGCAGAATCATCATTAGCGATAATTTCTGGAGCCTCAACAGTAATTGTAACCGTTGCCTGATCACAATTTGTTGGATTTGCAATTTCACAGATTTCATACACCAAATAATAAGTACCTGCAGGTGTGCCTGGTGCAACTACTACGTCGTTTCCAACGAGCGAAATGTTTGGATCGGTTGAACTGACAAAGCTCAAGTCAACATCCGCTGGGTCAACTGGATTTCCGTCAAGTAAATCATTCGATAAGACATTGGTTACAGCAACTCCCCCCGACATTCCATTCATTGTTCCGGCATCATCAACAGCAATTATTTCCAAGGCATTATTAATTGTAATCGAAGCGGTCTCGCTACATCCTTCAGCATCAGTTACTGTGATTGTATAGTGTCCAGCGGAAAGATTGTTAAATACATTAGAAGCTTGCGGCGTTCCACCATTTAAACTGTAAGTAAAAGGAGGTGTTCCACCTATCGCAGTAACGGTAATTTCTCCGGTTGACGCATTATAAAAATCAATTTCAGCTGTAATTGATAAATTCACATTAATTTCTGGCAAAACAGTAACAGTGACTTCTGCACAAGAAGAAATTCCACATGCATTTTCCCATGCGGCATAATAAGTGGTTGTTACAAATGGCGCAGGAATACTTAGATTATTTCCCGTTCCAATTAATGTTCCTTCGCACGCATCATCATACCAATTTAACACATCACCTGAACCACCAGTTGCATTAAGTTCAATATTTCCGGTTTCGTTAAAACAAACCGACAAAAGATCAGAAGATGCAGCTGTAGGAGCTTCGGGCAATGGATTTACGACAACGTCAATTGGGACAAGGTTTTCACTAATACATGAAGCTGAGATTCCTTCGGCAACATAATAAGTTGTTGTTCCAGCAACATCAGTTGTTGGAGTAATTGAGGCCTGAGGGATTCCTCCAGGGCTAGTAAAATAAAATAATGTATAAGATGGATCACTTGCAGTTGCTGTCAAAGGAGAAGCAATATCATTTTGACAGTATTCAACAGGACTGCTCGCAATTGGAGTACTTGTTAAATCAAGCACTTCAATTGTAAACTCAAAGAAGCAGCTTGTTGAACCCGGAGGAACTGCATAATACGTATTAATTCCTGTTATCGCAGGAAATGGATTTGAAATATTATATTCAATTGAGCTCGAAGTAACAGGATATTCGTTATAAAATCTTGAACCAGCAGGGAAACTTCCTGAAACTTCAGTAATTGGAATTGGACCATCAATATTACATTGAGAAAAGGATAAGACACTTGGTGTCGCAGCACAATTTGCAGTTACAAACGCAGCTTCATCAATTTCAAAACGGAACGGATCATTAATTGGTTCTCCAATACAAATACCAGACATTTCGTAACCTTGCATTGCACTATGATTAGAGAAATAGGTTCTACTTACTTGCCCAATTCCATTCATGTGACCATGAACGACAACTTCAGCATCACAATTTACATTTGATAAAATGGTACAATCCTCAGTCACTTTAATTGTGATTGTTAATTTTCCAAGCAAATTGTCTGGGTCGGTAGGTAAAGGTAATGTTCCAATTTCCCAAACCACTGAGCCGTTTGCTCCTTCTGATGGATCAAAATACAAATCATCCGGGCTTGGTGCCGGAGTAAAATACACTTCACGCGAGCTACTTACATATTCTGAAGCAAAGGGGATTGGCAAAACAAGCTCTGCGCTATCAATTGGTTCGGTCCCTTTGTTACGCACTTCAATTGATAGCTCAATTTCATCGCCTGGCTCTGCAATTAACGGATCCCCCGGATTGTAGGGTACACCATCAATACTAATCACATGATTATGCGCTTCAGGAGTTGGGATGTATGCATCCACAGACATTGCCAACATGAAAATCGTATACGTATCCTGTGTACTTCCGTATCGAAATGAGGTTGAGGTTTGATTATTTGTAACGACAGAATTCCCAGGGTTTGGGACATCAAACATTGAAATATCCAAACCGGTATTGTTCAAAATTTCAGGATTTCGAGGGTTTCCATTTGTCGAGATCGAGCTATTGAAAAAGTTATTTGTTGAGTTGTTTGAATGATCCAGTGTTATCCAGTTACTGTCAGAATGATCACGGATTTGAAAATAATCACCACTAATTCCTCTATCTCCTTCTCCTGCAACAACTCCTAATTTTAAATCCACATTACCAGACTGCACCGTGTTAAACCCGGATACTGGAATTGTAAAATCGGCGGTTACTTGCCCAGCGACATAAGCGTGTCCATCAAAAATGGTCACATCTCTCCAATCCATTTTGGAGTTTTCATAAATGACAATCATTGCCCATCCACCATAATAACCAGTCCCACCACCATTTCCTTCGCGGAGTGCAACATTCGCAACAAAATATTCTCCAATGCCATTGGCTTGAACATAATCGGTTACTTCGGCATAAGCCGAATACATTTGTCCGTGCTGTGTCTCAGGATAATAAATATCATTCACATTGGCTATAACACTCGTGTATGAACCAGCAGTCGGTCCTTTTATCAAGACCTCACGTTTATTAAAATCAACAGTCGTTCCACCTTTAGTAACAGTAAACTCCATAGGACTGTTTCCTCCATCATGAGCACGTCCAGTCCAATACAAACCTGCATAAACAATATTTGAACATTCGGGAATTGCCCCATTTTCTGTCGATAATTCCAAGGTGGATGCTGACGAGTTCAGGGTTGTTGCATCTGAATCAACATCAACATATTCCATGTTATTGTTATTCGACGTATTGTCACCGTAGTTTACAAGTGTTAGGTTGGTGTTCCCAATTAATGCAAAATCTCCCTGGACATTATAGATGGTTTTTCCGGGAGTATATTGGGAAGTTCGTTGTGTGAAAGGCGTTATTACCTGCGCATTTATAAACGAAAAAAATGCTGGTATGAATAGTATGGAGAGTATAATTTTTTTCATGATTTTAAGTTTTAGGCTTGTTTTAACTTATTGTGGTATAGAAATTAAGTAGTAAATAGAAGGGATGTCTTCTGTGCTAAATTCTATGAGTGACTTTATATCATTGGGTGTGCAATTGAAATCACATTGAAAAACAATTGCTTTTAATTGTTTTAAAGTCGATAATTGTGATAAATTCAACTTTGATATTTCACTGTTTTGGTTGTATGTTATGCGAATCAATTCAATGCTTGCAAGTTTATTGTCTTTTGAGTTTAACAACTTAAAGTCTGATACGTCGATTTCTAAGACTTTTGGACTTAGCTCTTTTTGAGTGCGAATCGTTTTGCTAGCTTTTATTATAATGCTAGGTTGATTGTCATAATACAAACTATTTAAGTCTGTGTCGCTGTTTCCTCGTTTGTTTGTCTCAGATATAACAGTCGAAAAGTCTTTAATGGTTTGACTCGTTGCCGTCTTAGGAGAAAGGGTTGATAGCATGAGAAAAAACAGACTAGACAGAGTCAGAATTCTCATTTGTGATTTAACTGATTTTGTTGTTTTGTTATCTGAATTAAGATTAATTCTAAACAATATGTCGCAATGTGTTTTCATTGTTTTATAAGTTTTAGGTTAAATAATTTTTAGGTACTCGCATTGAGGATTACTCAATGCTTTAGATGAGTAATAAAAAGGTTGAAATATGTTTTGTGATGGGGAATGTAAAATGGCTAATTTTCCAAGATTCCATTCGTTTATTTTAGAGCGTGAAATGCTTGCTAGTTGACTTGATAAATTGATATAGAAAGTGTGTGCTAGGATGAAAATCCGAGGTCTTCTCGCAAAGTTTAGTGTTGAGAACAAGATGATATTAAATTTTGAATGTATCAAAAATCAAATCATTAATAAAATAAATACACTATTTTTATATTGTAAAAATAGAGCTTGAGAATCTCACAAAAACTAAACTTGATGGAATGATAAGAATTCTTGATGAATGGACAATATTCTTATTTGAAATGATTCTAAACAAAATGATGATTGTAGTTTTTCAGGACGGCTGATTTCTGTCTAAAGAAAATAGAATTGCAAATGAATGGCTAGACACAACTGCCCAACTCAATAAAGGAATGGTCGATTTAAATTCGTTATGTATAGAATGACAAAATATTACCTCATAATTGTAAATCTATGTTTTGCTGTCAATTTGTTAGTTTTAATTTCGACCATATAAAGACCATTGCTCCATTCAGTAGGTAAGTTAATTGTTTCTTGCTGACTGTTAACTTGAGCTTGGTAAATGCATTGACCTTGCATGTTGCAAATTGTTATTGTCTGAATGTTTCCTTCTGATACGTTCAGAGTCAAGTTGTTTTTTGCAGGGTTAGGATAAATTGAAACTTGATTATTTGCATTTAGATTTTCAACATTGACAGGATTCAATATCTGTAGGCTCACAGGTATTTCAATTTGTCCGTTGTTGTGCGTAATGCTGATGGTTCCATAGTAAAATCCAGGAGTTAATCCATTTGAGTTGAAATGTAAGATTAAGTCAGTTTCATCTTCATAATACATGTCACCTGTAAAGTGATCAAGATTTAGCCATTGATTATCTGTATTTGAAAGGATAACTTCTCCATGCATTTCGTGTGGATCTGACCCATAAATATCACCGTAGATACTGTAAGGTATGGCCAAGTCTTCTGACATCCCATCTGAGACATTAAAAACAATGTCAGAAGTCGCAGTTTCTGATCCATGAATATTACCCCAGCCATCACAGGTCCATTCAATTTCTACAGCATGACCAGTTGCACTGTTGCTTGTCAAGGCACCACCAGAACCACCGATAAAATCAGTGCTACTTATTACTTCAGTCCCGCCAGGGAACATAATGTTGATGGTTTTTAGCCATTCTGAATCAGAGGAAGTATTATTGACAGTTGCCGTAATTGAATTTTCACCATTGACGTATGTACTTGTATTAAAGATAATCTCTGATCCTTCGATGTTTTTTACCGATTTCCCAGTGGCATCTATATCAAGCCAGATGTCATAATGCAGATGTCCAGCTCCTGCATTACTGAGAATGATAGTGTCGTTATCCTGCTCGTCAGCGTACATCACCTTAGTTACTTGATTTGAGCTGATTTGAATATTTGGTGGGATATTCATAACTGGTGGGAAAACAATTGAATCTACCCAGGCAGCATCTTGTCCATCACTTGTCGAAAAATTCTTTCTGTATCTCCATTTGAATTCATGATATCCAGGGTCAACCATAAAGGAGAAAACTTCCCAATCCATTTCTCCAGACCATGATGTCTGAACTTCATCATCAATCATAAAGTCAAGGAAGTCGTAATAGGTTTGAGAACTTACTTTGCGAGCAAAGCTAATTTCTCCTGCATTTGTGACATCCATGCCAATGAGTAAAACAGTTTTATCTCCATCTTCAATTGTTCCTGATTGTATTGCATAGTTTCCTTGATAAACTTCCTGATCAGTAATTGTCCATGGAATTGGGTCGTTATTTTCCCATTCATAGGAGCTTAAATCGCCTGTTTCAAAATCTTCAAGAAGAATTCCTACTGGAATGTTTGCTGATATGTTTGTTGTGTAACCGCTTGTATTCTGGATATTTATGTTTAGTTCTGCGATGTATCCGTTCGGAACAATTTCATCAATACTTAGATTAATTAGAAAATCACCGGTTCCATCAGAGTTGATGAGTGGAATGCTTGCAGTTCCTGAGTTGATGGTTACAAGAGGATCGGTACTTGTCACTAGAACATCTAGGTTTGAAGCAGATATGGGGGCAGAGTTTCCCAGTGATATGTTAATGTCTGTGGTTTCACCTGCATCAAGGAGATGATTATCATTATCATCGATAAGATAAGAGGATAAATGCAGCGCTGGTGAATAAACTGTTACTTCAAATGGGATGTTTTGCTCAAAACCATTGTCCGCAGTAGCAAAAATATTCAATCCGTTGATTTCTGTGACGGGTACCATGCTAGCAGCCTGTACATCAAATTGAATTGTGGAATCTACACCAGGTACAAGTTCTACAAGCTGAGTGTTATCGGTATTGATGATTATACTACTTTCGGAATTAGTTAATATAAAATTGATATTGTTCAAATCTGCTCCCCCAATATTGCGGACATCAATTTGGACAATCCCTGTTTCACTTGCTTCGAAATATCCATCGTTTCCGTCAACGATGGTGAGGTTATCAATATGTATGTCAGGAGCATTACCAATAAGGGAAATAGGGAAATCGTATTCGCCCTGATCACTGCTAGTGTGGTAATTCAATTCAATTTCATGATTATTAGGAATGTTTCCTGCTACTGTGAATTGAAATGCATCTGTGAGACTTTCAGTGGCGTATGGAGCCATGTCTGGTAGTGTCGCAGAATTGTCTGTGATTGTAATGTACGGGTCTGATGATTGCAATTCAACACTTATGTTTGTTAGAGATGCATCCATAGGATTTGTTGCATCAATAGAAAGGTCAACTATTTCTGAATATTCCACAATAGTATCTGCATCAGAGGTGTTAACACTTGTTTCAAAAATAAGTCCATTACTAATCAAAGGGAGGGCAATTTTGTCTACGAGTCCATTGTTGTCGGTTACTTTAATGTGGATTAATTCCCCAGTATAAATTTGAGTTGCAGTTCCTGTAATTTCTCCCTCTTGAGAAATCTCAAAGTCTTCAGGAATGTTGAATGGAGTTAGATGCCATGAAAAGCCATCAGATAGGTTAGTGATGTTTTCGAAAAAGAGTTTTTGCATTGTTTTATTGTCTCCTTTTGACACTCCAATCGTGTATAATTGCTGAAAACTTGCATTTGCATTTCCATAAATGAATTCGATTTCTCCTGTGTCAAAAAGTGTGACAGCATAGTCTATGGTTGTGTTGTCAAATATAAGTGTCAGATAATCTGTGCCTTGTAATTTTGAAACTGACCAGGATGTGGATGTGTTGTAAAAGGGAGCAATACAGCGGGTATGGCTAAATACAACATGGTCGTCATCATTATATGGTAAGTTGTCACTGAATCCGGATTCAAATACGATCATTCCATTTTGATCAACATATACAGTGTTGTAAACATCGTCGTAAAAAGGGAAATCAAAACCTAAGGCAACAGGGGAAAAGTTGGCTGTTATGCTGGTTCCTCCAGTTGGTAGGAAGGCATTTTGTGATTCAACAGTAAAGTCAGGGTCAAATTCCCAATAGTATGGTTCACTTCCGTTGGAGGCTAGCATTTGAGCACTGAAAGGCGCTGAAATTGGAGTCGGAGGAAGGGTTGTTGTGGTAATTTGTGGCGGTTCAAAATTGCATGCATGATTTACTGTTAGCATGGTTCTGGTATTGTTGTTAATGCTTACATCAGAATCTACGCATATATATTCTTGAGGATTTGTTCCTGTGTAATCCATGATAGAGAAGTTGTTGATTGTACCTTCCCCGGTAGCATCAGCATCTTTTTCAGTAACAATGAGAAAGTATTTTACCTCCTGCCCCGGAGAAATATGATTGAGCAAAGGGGTTAGATCCAAGCCGAATTCAAGGGTTTTATCTGCTTCAGCACTTCCACCGGTCATATATACATCAGTTCCTTGATAGTCAAAGATCGGAAACTCAATGCTATATTCAGGTACGTTGCTACTTAAGTTGCTTGCAATTCCAGCTGTAATTTTAAGTCGTTTTCTTTTGTTGTAAGTAATTTCTGCTTTGGCTGTAAGTTGAGGTTCATAATCTGGAATTGCTTCCTGTACATTAACGATTCCATTCCAAAATCCACCTTCAGCAATGGTTTTATACATGACATAAATAAATCCATTATTGGCAAATGATGGACCTCCGGAATATGTGTTCGCAATTTTTACACCTCCAATTTCCCAGTCTTTAATGTCTACAATTCCGTCTCCGGTGATATCAATATCGTTAGTGTATTGCCCATCGTTGTTGTAATCGTAGCGAATCGAGTCGTGATAACCAACGACAGTCATTGCATGTGATGTGCTACCATACATGTTAGGGACAACATACATTCCTGCTTCTGGTGTTCCTGCTGGGAGGGTGATTGATGCCGAAGGAACACCATCGTAAAAGTTGGCTACACCACCAAAATCGCTACCATTTAAATGGTCATTCATCCAATGTTTGAGAGTGAGCATACCCTCTTCCGTTGTGACATCAATAATATATGCATGCCGGATTCTGTTTTTCATGGCATTGTAATACAGATCATAGCCTGTCATCCAACCAAATGATCCCAATGCATCGTTTGTTCCACCGTAGTCAAGCATATTTGGTGTGCCGACTAGCCGTAGAATGTCAAAAGTATGGTAGAAACTTACGCCATAATATGCATCACTTTCCCAATTAAATACAAAATGTGAAGGGTATCTTGCAGTATCATTGTCTGCGGGGATATTTCTCGCAAAATTTATTTCGTAGTTAAAACCTAAGCCTACAGATGATGCTTGTCCGCAGCTCATTCCTGCTTGTTGAAACACACTACGGAAGAATATTTCTTGAGAATTATCTTTGATTGCTGGAATACTCTTGTTCCTGTGCGATTCTGGGAGTTTGAGTTCTGGTAAACTCATTATTGCTTCCTTGTCTTTTTCAGATAAAGGTTTGTTTTGAGCAAAACTTGGGCTTATTGCCACAAAGCATGCAAGAAGGAGAGTAGATATCGTAAGTTTCATATGACTGAAATTTTTATGAAAATACAAAAAAATCCCGTAGCTTGGATGATTATTTTAATTCATTTTGTTTTTGGATTTTAAAACTTTGATTGATTTGCTCTGTTTTAATGTTAAAATAATATGTTCCAGCTTTGAAATATGAGGTGTTGAGTTTTGAATTGTTTTTGATTTTTTCTTCATAAATGCATCTGCCATTCATGTCCAAAACTCTGAGACTTGCTTTGGAAATTCCTTTGTCAAGCTGAATGTTTAGTTCATTTTGACATGGATTAGGATACAGACTTGCAATTGGGTTTTGATTTTCTCTTGGTTGTGTTGTCCACAGATGTGTTTCACTGGAAATTTTGTATGTGTATTGCCATGAGTTTACATTAGCTATCCCTTTGACTTGCAAATAAAGCGTGTCTGAATCAAACAAATTAGCTTGAATATACAGGCTGTCCCAATTTGGAGAGATTGTTTCCGCTTGTATGAGATTTAGGGTTTTGTCATAAATCATCATGCTGTCAATGAGACTGTTGGAGTTGTCGTAGTAAATGCTGACTGAATGATTTGTCTCTACCGGGATGACATAGGTATCAATGTCAATGGGATTGTAGTTAGATTGATATGTGATATGCCCATTCAGGCTATCTTGTGGGGTAAGTTGATAAGCTAAATTGAATTGCTGAGGCTCGTCTAGTCCACGCAACAGGGTGCTGTAATCGTCCGGTTCGTTCGTGTGAAAGACATTTGTTAAGCAAGTATCAGCTAATCCCAGAGGGACAGGATTTTGGTTTTCATCATATAACCATTGACGGTTAATATCCACTGCACCATCTCCAATTAAACCGATATCCCAACCAATCCAAATGGAGGTGAGCCATGTGTATCTGATGTTGTTGGGGAGAGGCATGTTTGGATTGTCTTCTTGACTGTAAAATCCTTCGTTTATTCCAACGATTAAATCGTTTTCATCTCCATCACAATTGATGTCAACATTGTCAAACGTGGAGTTGTCAAAGATTCCATCTTCACTTTGGATGCAAAATTCATAGCCTCCAAACATGTAAATTCCTTGATTGATGTTTTCACTACAGTTGGTGTAGCTATCATATTCCCAAAGTAAATCGCGATTGGCTTCTGAATTGCCATTTGCATTGGGGATAGAAGATTTCGTAGGGTCAGGTGAAGTGTTTGATCCAAGGTGGGGAGTTCCAAAGGTTACTACTCTTGCAACTTTGTGTCCATCTGGTGTGAAAGGGTCAATCCAGTTTGTGTGAACACCTTGCTCGTCTGTTCTTTGTAAGTATTCCCGAATTGCAAGACCTCCCATGCTGTGACCGACGAGAATGACTTTTTCTGCTCCTGTGAACTCAAGGACTTCCTGTATCATCTTTCCGAGGGCATATCCTTGTTTGAAAATAGCGGCTTCATTGCTTTGGTCAAAATAGTCATTGAACGTTCCGTATGCACCTTGAATGCGTTCTTCCATGAAGTTAATGGCAAAGAGATTACTGTTTTCCCAGCTGTATATATAGTCGTCAAAGGATTCTGAATAATTGCGTCTTCCAAGCAAAATCTCATCTTCATCATACACGAAGGATTCCCATTTAACATCCTCGCTTATGAGGGCAGATTCGCTATCGTTATCGGCATTAAGTATGACATCAAACACATTGATTTCTCCAAAATTTTGTTCGTCACGCAAGTATTCCAGACTTCCGGAAAATGTGTTGTCGCCACCAACAAGGCCGTGTACGAATATTATTGGGTAGTGGTAATTGATTTGTGCAAATAGTGATATTGGCAATACGCAAAGCATTCCAATAATCATGTACTTCCTGAATTTTTGTTTCATGTTTATTTTCCAATGTCTATCATAACGAAGATATGAATTATTCATAAAACATCAAAAAAAGAGCTGCCAAATGACAGCTCCTTTCAGGAATATATGATTTCAAAAACTATTCGCTTACATGGAAGATGGTATCAAAAATTTCTTCGTTTTCTTCAATTTTTTTATCGTTACCATAAACGCATACAATGTTTTCGTCGAGCACATCTTGAATTAAGGTTTTAAATTCGCGGATGTCTTCAACGGTAGTACTTAAAATTGCATCGCGTTCAGCTTGTACTTCTTCTTTTGTGATGTTTTCGAAGTAGTTATTGACCGCACTTGAGCCACGTTGTGAGGCAGTTGTTGGTCCGTCAATTTTAGCAATTGTACCAATAATAAAACGGGTCATTTCTTGCTCTTCTGGTTCAAATGTTTCCAAGAAAATAGGTGTTGCATCATAATTTTCAATGGACTCTTTGAGATTAGGATCACGGTAAGATGCAAAGTACACATTGCCAGTATTGCTTAAGCCTGCAAATCCACCATAAGCACCACCAATCACACGAATTTGAGTTTGGAGGTATTCTCTCGATAAAATTTGATTCAATACACGCATTTTTGGATCCCACTCGTGTCCGCTTTTCTTGAAGTTTCCTCCTTTTACAACGTATTGGACTTTGGACATAGCCATCAAACCTTCATTTTTCACTTCTGGAGAGAATTTCCATCCTTTCATTTCTGACTTTTCAGTTGACAAGGTTTTGTTTAGATCTTTCAATGCAGTTTCAAAGCTTGTATAATTGTCTTTTGAGCATGTGATAGATGCCATCATATTGTCTTTTCTGAAAAGAATATTGGCTGTTTTTTCAAGATTTTCAATGATTTCTTCTTTGTTTCCATCAAAGTCTTTCATCAAATTATCAATGAACTTGTAATAGTCGTATCCACTGATTGATTCTTTGAATTGTCCGTAAGGAGTTTGGTACGAGCCCAAGCGAGTTAATGCAATATTCATACCTTGGCTATTGATGAAGTATTTCTGATTGGAGTAATGTCTTTGCAATAAGGTTTCAAGACGTTCAGCATCATTGTAAATAGTATTGTTAATGATTTCAGAAATCAGATCCATCGCAATTTCTTCTTTGTCTTCTGTTGCTTTGTGAGTAACAACAAATTTAGGAATGAAATTGTCTGTAGAATGATCAACAAGGAAAGTATTAATGTAAGTGTAGAAACTTCCAGTGTTGATGTTTAGCTGATTGTCGAGTTCGCCAAAATCATACGCTTCGGTATTCATTGCACCCATTACTTCAGCTAAAAGATTTGCATATGGGATTAGTTCTTGAGGAAGAACTCTTAGGTCAAAATACAGGTTGGTGTACATGATGTCGTTGGTGAAATCTTCGTAATGAAGCACTTTCGTGTTATCGCTTGTTTTTTCTTCCACTTCGTAAAATTTCGCTTCAGTATCAATGTCTGAAAGCTCAAGCATAGGAATCATAGCAATTTCTTCAGGGCTATCTTCTGTTTCCTGATATTCTTTCAAGGCTTTGGTGTCTTCCACAAGTTGAAGGAGTTCTTCTTCACTAAGACTTGCTTTGTAATCTGCCAATTCTTGACGTACACGCTCTGAACGTTTCGTTTCAAGTCCTGGTTCTGGTTTCAAAATTGTCAATAAAGCAAATTGATTATCAATGAAATTATCTTGAAGAATGTCTTCCAATAATCCGTTTTCAATGTTTGATTTTACATTTGCTAGAGGTTCTTCAAATTCAAGTCCTAAATAAGGATTGTCAGCAAAGAAAACGTAAGGAATGGTTCTATACATGTACATCATACCTTTGTTTGGAGTGTTTCCTTCTCTCAAGCGGAATTCCATACGGTTAATAATGCCTTCCAGCATTTTTTCATCAAAACCGTCCTCAATGACATTTTCAATAGTTGAGAAAATAATTTTTTCAAATTTGTCTTTGTCTTCTGCATTTGCATTTTCAACGCCAATGGCAAATACAATTTGTTTGCTGTTGTCGCTATAAGCATAAACATCTTGACCTATGCCTGCTTCTTGAATTGCAAGTCTTAATGGAGCAGATTCATGTCCTACCAAAGCTTGGCTAAGAATGCTCAATGCAAAATTCAATTCTGGGTCAGTGTTGTTGCCAAATACAAAACTGTAAGTTAGGTAAGTTTTGTCTTCAGTTGAAGCACCTTCTGCTACAGGGTATGTTCCTTTGACAGTTTTTCTTTTGTCAAATCCTTTTTGTTCAGGAATCGTGATTTTATCATCAGACTTTTCATATTGAGACAAGTAATTTGCATCAATAAATTCCAACTCTTTGTTTAGATCAGCATTTCCGTAAAGCAGAATAAAGCTGTTTGTTGGATGATAATATTTTTTGTGGAATGCTCTGAATTGTTCAATTGTCAGCTCAGGGATAGCATCTGGATATCCTCCTGAAGATACACCGTAAGTGTTGTCTGGGAACAATGTTTTGTATGTCAAGTAGTTTAAATCACGGTAAGGTTGTGAGAAAGCACCTTTCATTTCGTTGTAAACAACTCCTTTATAAATGATTTCATCTTCAAGACTGTTGAGTTCGTAATGCCAACCTTCTTGTTTGAAAATTCTGTCATCTTCATGGAGAAGAGGATTGAAAACAGCATCAAGATAAACATGCATTAGATTGAAGTAATCTTTTTCGTTCATACTTGCTACAGGATAGGTTGTCCAGTCTGAGCTTGTCATTGCATTCAAAAAGGTGTTGAGAGACCCTTTTGTCAGAATTTCGAATGGACTTTTCACTGGGAAATTTGTAGATCCATTCAGGACAGAGTGCTCAATGATATGTGGTGTTCCACAGTCTGTTTGAGGTGTGGTTTTGAATGCGATGTTGAAAAGTTTGTTTTCGTCATCAGCCATAATTTTCATTAAGCGTGCTCCGCTTTTTTCGTGAGTAAAGTACAAGCATTCAGCATTGACTTCTTCTACGAATTTTTTCTCTTCGAGTTTAAAACCATTATACACTTCGCCAACTTTAAATTTGTCTTTTGGATTACATGCCCAAACAAGAGCAATGACAGCACCCAATACTAATACAGAAAGAATTTTTTTCATTTGAAACGGATTTTTGATAATCAAGTGTGAATGTACAAATTAATTGAATTCAAAAAATGTGAAAGTCTGTAAACTGACTAAATGAAATCGTAAAGTTTTGTTAAAAAGTGATTTTTTGGGCGTAAAACATGAAAAAGGAACTTTTAGATGCTTGTAATCATTACGAATTTATTGGGTAATTCTTTGTTTTCTAGCCCCCCTAAAAAACACCCCCGAAGAGTAAACTAAGGAGGTGTTGTGAAAATATCGGATTAAATTAACGTGAATTCGATCTAAGAAATCCAAACCAGCTTCAAAATATTTTTTCATGAACGAATATGGGGAAATAATTGAAGCCTGTAAAGGAAAGTCATTTTAATACCATCTTTTGCCTAAAAAATCCTCAAAGTAACCCGTTACTACTTCGTATTTTATTAGGCTAAATCTGACATCAAAATGACTTTCTGTTTTAGATTTCTTACGTCGAACTCACGTTAAACTAGCTCACGACAGAGCCATTTCTAACATGTTCTGTTGGTGAAACAAATCGCAATCGTCCGTCAGGTTCTTTTGCCATAAGTACCATGCCTTCAGATTCAATTCCTCTAAGTTTTTTCGGTGCTAGATTTGCCAAATACATGACTTGCATGCCAACAATGTCTTCAGGTTTGTAATATTCTGCAATACCTGATACAACAGTTCGAACTTCACTGCCGATGTTTAAACTTAATTTGAGCAATTTCTTTGTTTTTGCAACTTTTTCTGCGGATTCAATTTGCGCAACACGGATGTCCATTTTCATGAAATCATCAAATGTGCAATTTGCTTTGAGTTCCTCAGTTTCTAATTTTTCAGCAGCATTGCTTTGTTTTGTTGCTTCCAATTTGTCCAATTGATTTTGAATTTCTGAGTCTTCCACTTTTTGGAATAACAAACCTGGTTTGTTGATTTCTGATCCTTCAGCTAAAATTTGGAATTCAAAGTTTTCTGGCCATTCCGCTTGATCGATATTGAGATACTCTCTCAAATTTTTCATGGTAAATGGTAAAAATGCCTCACCAAGATGTGCTAAATGTGCAGATAATTGTAAGCAGACATTCAAGATTCCTTTGACTCTTTCTTCATCCGTTTTGATCACTTTCCAAGGTTCAGATTCTGTCAGGTATTTATTCCCCAATCTTGCAATGTTCATCAAGTTTTTAAGCGCTTCTCTGAATTTGAATTGCTCTAAATTGTGGGCAATATTCGCTTTGTAGGTTTCAACTTGCTTGATGATTTCATTTTCTGCGTCTCCCCACTGAACAGGTGCAGGAACTTTACCATCGAAATATTTGTGTGTCAGTACTAAACTGCGATTGACAAAGTTTCCGAGTATGGCAACAAGTTCATTGTTGTTTCTTGTTTGGAAATCTTTCCACGTAAAATCGTTGTCTTTGGTTTCTGGCGCATTTGCAGTCAATACATAGCGCAATACATCTTGTCTTTCAGGGAAATCTTCGAGGTATTCATGTAACCAAACTGCCCAATTTTTACTTGTTGAAATTTTATTTCCTTCAAGATTCAAAAATTCATTTGCCGGTACATTGTCAGGAAGAATGTACGATCCTTCATGTTTCAGCATGGAAGGGAAAACGATGCAATGGAAAACGATGTTGTCTTTTCCAATAAAATGAACAAGTCTGGAATCTTCGTCTTTCCAATATTTTTCCCATTCAGGAGTTAGTTCTTTGGTTGCTGAAATGTACCCAATAGGTGCATCGAACCAAACATAAAGCACTTTGCCTTCGCCGCCTTCCACAGGGACAGGAACTCCCCAGTTTAAGTCGCGAGATACGGCTCTAGGGTGAAGCCCACCATCTATCCATGATTTACATTGACCATACACATTGGGTTTCCATTCTTGATGATCTTCCAAAATCCATTGTTTAAGCTCATCTTCGTATTTATCCAAAGGCAGATACCAGTGTGTGGTCTCTTTCAATATTGGTTGGTTTCCTGAGATGGTTGATTTCGGATTGATGAGTTCTTCTGGAGAGAGTGACGATCCACATTTCTCACATTGGTCTCCATATGCTTCTTCGAATCCGCATTTTGGACAGGTCCCGATGATGTAGCGGTCAGCTAAAAACTGATTTTCTTTTTCATCGTAATACTGTTTGCTGGTTTTTTCAATGAACTCTCCCTTTTCGTAGAGGGTTTTGAAAAATTCTGATGCGGTTTCGTAATGTGTTTTTGATGTAGTTCTTGAATAGATGTCGAAAGAGATTCCAAATTTTTCAAATGAATCTTTGATGAGTCCATGGTATCTATCGACAATATCTTGTGGTGTTACACCTTCTTTTCTTGCTCGCAATGTAATTGGCACACCATGTTCGTCTGATCCGCCAATAAAAGCTACATCTTTCCCTCTTAGTCTGAGGTATCTGACGTAAATATCTGCCGGTACATAAACTCCTGCAAGATGCCCAATGTGAACTGGTCCGTTTGCATATGGTAGTGCGGTTGTTACGAGATGTCTTTTATAAGATTTCATACAAATTCTAATCTTTATTTAATTTCTGTAATGCCTTCTTTTTCTGCAGTTTCCTGAAGTTCTTTCTCTTCAGTTCTGTTTTTGTGCAAGTCAATAGCAAGGTAAAGTGCTTTTCTAAATGCTTCTTCGGATGCTTTTCCGTCTCCAGCAATTTCGTAAGCAGTACCGTGGTCAGGAGAGGTTCTGATAATTGGTAAGCCTGCAGTGAAATTTACACCTCCATCTTTTGCCAATGCTTTGAATGGAGCAAGTCCTTGATCATGATACATTGCTAAGATCGCATCGAAATTATGGAATTGATAATTGCCGAAAAATCCATCCGCAGGATATGGTCCTAAAGCCATAATGCCTTTTTCTTTTGCTTCCTCCAATGCTGGGATTATAATTTCCTGCTCTTCTTTACCAAGTAAGCCATCATCCCCAATGTGAGGATTTAATCCGAGTACAGCAATGCGAGGTTTGCGGATAACAAAATCGTTTTTCAAGCTTTGGTTAAGGACATGCAGTTTCTTGAGAATTTCTTCTTTTGTGATATTGCTTGCAACTTCAGAAATTGGTAAATGTCCTGTTACAACACCCACGCGCATCTCATCGTTGATCATAAGCATAAGGTAGTTGTCTGATTGAAAGCGCTCTGCCAAATATTCTGTGTGTCCAAGGAATTTAAATCCTTCACGCTGAATATTGTGTTTATTGATTGGTGCAGTTAAAAGTGCATCAATTTGATTGTTTTTCAGGTCGTTAACTGCGGCTTCCAAAGCGAGGAATGACGATTCTCCAGCTTCTTCAGTACTTTTGCCCAATTCAACACGAATGTTTTCATCCACAACGTTAATGATGTTAACGCGTTTAGGATTTGCTTGTTCTGCATCGTTAATGTGGTTTGGACTAAAACTGTTATTGTTTATGGCTTTGCGATGATATGCTGCCACTTTTGGTGATCCATAAATAATGGGAGTACACATATCTAAGATACGTGCATCGCTCAGAGTTTTTATGATAATTTCGTAACTAATTCCGTTGATGTCTCCGTGGGAAATTCCCAATCGTATTTTATTCATAATCTCTGTTTTTAAAACTGTTTATTTTTCAATGCGAAAATAGAAAAAATCATTCAATAGTCTTACACCCACACCTGTTCCTTGTTTACCGCGGTAAGAATCTGCAGATTCAAGGAATGCAGGACCAGCAATATCAAGGTGTACGTATGGATAGTCTGTGAAGTGTTCGAGGAATTTACCAGCAGTAATTGCTCCGGCAGTACGACCTCCAACATTTTTCAGATCTGCAATATCTGATTTAAGTTGTTCTTTATAATCGTCCCAGAAAGGGAGTTCTGCGACTCTTTCATGGCGATTGAACCCTGCCTTTTTGAGCAATTCTAATGCTTCAGGCGCATTTCCCATACCGGCAATTGCTTTAATTCCCACAGCAACTTCGGCTGCTCCGGTGAGAGTTGCTAAGTCGATGACTAATTCAGGATCGTATTGTTTTGCAAAAGCCAATGCGTCAGCAAGTATCATTCGACCTTCAGCATCTGTGTTTAGCACTTCAACGGTTGTTCCATCGTACATGTGAATAACATCCTGAGGCAAGTATGCATTTTTGCCTGGTCTATTGTCTGTTGCAGGAATAAGTCCAATGACGTGAAGTGGCATGTCAGATTTCGCGAGATTCATCATGCTCCCTGCGACAGCTGCTGCACCACCCATGTCAGATTTCATCAGATCCATGCTGCCTTTTGTTGGTTTTAAGCTTACACCTCCAGTGTCAAACATGACACCTTTTCCGACCAAAACAATCGGTTTTTCATTGACAGCATTTTTCGGTTTCCATTCCAAAATTGTGAAACTTGGACCCACTTCACTTCCAAGATTGACAGCCAGAAGTCCACCCATTTTGCGTGCTTCAATTTCATCTTTAAGGAAAGTCTGAGCACTGAGTCCAGTTTCCTGAGCGATATGACCAAGAAGTTCAGCAAATTGCTCTGCATTTAAGTGAGAATGGGGTTCGTTTACACAATCTCTAGCGAAATAAACACTTTCAATCAATGCGTTTATTTGCTTGATTTTACTTTCTGTGCAGAAGTTGCTGTTGATTGAAATCTCCTTTAAACTGTGGTTCTCAGGTTTTTTAAAGTACTTGTTGAATTGATAATTCGAAAGTGCTAGTCCTTCAGTAAAATCATTCCATGCAGTTGCTGACTTTGTTTTGTCTTCAATGCATACGACATTAACTTTGTGCTCGTTAAAAATTCCACATGCTTTATGGGCTTCTTTTCTAAGCGATTCTCTTTGTTGAGGATTTTGGTCTTTATCTAAAATGACAACGATATATTGCTTAAAGTACGAATTGATGTGGATGAAGGTTTTTTCTGAGTCAATTTGCTCTTTGATGTAAGCGGCTTCAGTTTTCGTAAACGACAATTCGGAAATGTCTGATTCTTTATGGATTAAGTAAGCGACGGATTGCTCCGGGCTACGGTTTGTTTGAATTGAGATATGTGTTTTCATAAGCATTTAATTTAAAAGCATAAAGGTATAAAAAGCAACGAAAGGGGAGGAGTGTTTATGAGGATTATTTTTAAGGATTGTTAGGATGTGAAAGAAACTGCTTTCGTGAAATTTAGCAACAATTACACATACTCTTTTCGCTCGACAATGGCGATGCTGCCATCTTCAAGCTCAATGTAGCCTTGGTCATAGCAGAATTTGTAAAGTCCGCCTTTCTTGGTTTCGTAAATGTTTGTCAGATAATCGAAATTAAATCCTTTATCTAAAAGCAAGGTACGTTGAACTTTTGCCTTACCATGTGGGTTAAGTTCCGAAAGAATGCGTCTGTTTTTGCGCAAAATATTATTGATTTTACGCATTTGATTGTTGCTGTCTTTTTTTTGTCGGTTGTTGTACGTATTGCGACATTGGTCAGAGCAAAACTTTTTATCTGATCTACCATCAAAGAGATCTCCGCATTCAAGACATTTTCTTTTCATAAAATAAAAGTGTATTTTCGACTAAATAAAAATAGTAAAAACCCATATTAAAAACAAATAATGATGAAAATGAGATATTTAGGACTTATTGCTTTCACGATTTTTAGCTTGTTTGGGAATGCTCAGAACCTGCCTGTGTACAGCTTGTACAATGCAAAAGGTGAGCTTGTGACTTATGATGCAATGATAGAAGATTTAATTTCTGCAGACGTTACGCTTTTTGGGGAATTGCACAACAATCCAATTTCCCATTGGTTGGAATATGAAGTAACGGCATCTTTATTTGAGGAGCATAAGACAAATTTAATTCTTGCCGCTGAAATGTTTGAAGCTGACCAGCAGTATATTCTTGATGAGTATTTGAGAGGTTTAATTCCTGAAGATAAATTTGAAGCAGATGCTCGCCTTTGGCCAAATTACGAGACTGATTATAAGCATTTGGTAAATTTTGCAAAAGACAATCAATTACAGTTTGTCGCAGCAAATATTCCACGCCGATATGCGTCTATGGTATTTAAAGGTGGTTTTGAAGCACTCGAAAAACTGACTGTTGAGGCTCAGTCTTTTGTCGCACCAATGCCAATTGCTTTTGATCCAGACTTGCCAGGTTATGCTGCTATGATGAAAATGGGTGGTCGTGGAATGCCTGCTCATGCAACTCAAAATTTGCCAAAAGCTCAGGCTGCAAAGGATGCAACCATGGCACATTTTATTCATCAATACATGAAAGCTAACAACAAGCTTATTCATTACAATGGCGCCTATCATTCCGATAATTACGAAGGAATAAGTTGGTATTTGAAAAAGATAAATCCGGAATACAAAATCAAAACAATAAGTACCGTTATTCAGTCTGATTTATCATCCCTTGATGCAGAAAATATGGGCGTGGCTGATTACATTATTGTGGTGGATGAGCATCTTACAGGATCGTATTAAAAGGAGCTTATGATTTGTCCCAAAACCTTAGTTCCAAGAGGTAAAATCTGTATTGTTAGTCCTGCTGGAAAAGTTGATGTGAAATTTGTTCGTGGAGCAGCGGAACGTTTGCAATTGCTCGGGTTTCAGGTGGAAATTGCGCCCAATGCGCTCTCTTCCAACAATAAATTTGCAGGTACTGATGCTGAACGATTTCACGATTTGCAAACTGCAATGGATGATAGTTCTGTCTCTGCGATATTATGCTCTCGAGGTGGTTATGGCAGTATGCGCATTGTGGATGGTTTGGATTGGTCAGGAATGAAATCACATCCAAAGTTTATCATCGGATTCAGTGATATTACCACTTTGCACGCTGCGGCATATCAACAAGGAATTTGCAGTGTACATGCCTGTATGAGTAAGGACATTGCTTTGAATGATGAAGTGGCAATAGATGCTCTGTTGGCTTTAATTTCCCGAAATTCTTCAAATCTTGCAGCAAAACCTCATGTTTTGAATCGGGTTGGAAGTGCTGAAGGAGAGCTTGTTGGTGGAAATCTTAGCATGCTTTATGCTTTGCGAGGAACGGAATACGATGTGGATTGGAAAGGTAAAGTGTTGTTCGTGGAGGATTTGTGTGAGGATTTATACCATGTGGATAGAATTATGCAAAATTTCCGCTTGGGAGGAAAACTAAACTATTTAGCGGGATTGGTAGTTGGTCAGTTTTCAGATATGACAGATGTAGAGTTTGGAAAATCAGCTTACGAAATTATTCAGGAGGCAGTTGATGGTTATGATTTTCCCATCATGTTTGATGCTCCAATTGGTCATATTTTTGAAAATCGTGCCTTGTTGCATGGCGGAACTTACCGTTTGCAAGTGACAAAGAATGGAAGTGAGCTAAGCTTACTTGTTTGATTTGCTTCTCACATCATAATAACGTGATTTCTTACGTCGAACTCAAGTTATAATAGCTTCCTTCTGCAAAGGATTTGTGAACTTTATCTTTGTCGCTGACGATCGCGTCTTTCGGATCGATTTTCCAGTCAATATTGAGCTGAGGATCATTCCACATAATGCCCTTTTCTGTTTCAGGATGGTAGTAATCATCACACTTGTAGGCAAAGACAGCTTCTTCAGAAAGTACGGCAAATCCATGTGCAAATCCGTGAGGGATGAAAAATTGCATTTTGTTTTCTGCAGAAAGTTCAACTGCAACATGTTTCCCAAATGTTGGAGATCCAATGCGCACATCCACAGCAATATCCAGGACTTTACCTTTAAGCACTCTTACAAGTTTTGCTTGAGGGTGAGGTGGCAGTTGATAGTGTAATCCACGAATTACTCCATAGCGTGACGAGGATTGATTGTCCTGTATGAATCGATTGGTGATTCCTAAGTCTTGCATCCACTCATCTCTCCAGCTTTCAAAAAAGTAACCTCTTTCATCGCCAAAAATTTTCGGCTTAATAATTATGCAATCAGGGATGTCTGTTTTAATGAATTCCATACTTGTCTTCGTTTGCTATGCGCATCAAATATTTACCGTAATTATTTTTCATGAGCGGTTTTGCAAGCTCAATGAGCTGATCTCTGTCAATAAAGCCACGTTTGTACGCAATTTCTTCTATACAAGAAGCTTTTAACCCTTGTCTGTTTTCCAGCGTTGCAATGAAATTTGATGCTTGCAATAAGGAGTCTGGAGTGCCGGTATCTAGCCAAGCCATTCCACGACTTAACAGTTTGACATTCAGTTTGTCCTCTTCGAGATATAATTTGTTGAGATCTGTGATTTCAAGTTCCCCACGAGGTGATGGTTTTAGCGATTTTGCTTTTTCTACTACCGTGTTGTCATAGAAATATAAGCCTGTCACTGCGTAATTCGATTTCGGATTTTCCGGTTTTTCTTCTATGGAAATGACTTTTCCTTCTTTGTTGAATTCAGCAACACCGTATCTATGCGGATCTGTCACATAATATCCAAATACAATGGCTCCATCTTTCAGATCAGCAGATTCGAGCAATGTGCCTCCAAGTCCGTGTCCGTAGAAAATATTGTCGCCAAGGACAAGACAAACTTCATCATTGCCAATAAAATCTTCACCAATGAGAAATGCTTGTGCTAGTCCGTCAGGTGATGGTTGCTCTGCATAATGTAAGTCTAACCCCAATTGTTTACCATCGCCAAATAAATTCTTGTAGAGAGGCAAATCGTGTGGTGTAGAAATGATTAAAATTTCTCGAATTCCTGACAGCATAAGCACTGAAAGTGGGTAGTAAATCATGGGTTTGTCATAAACCGGAATGATTTGTTTCGAGATGCTGCGAGTTATCGGATGAAGGCGTGTTCCTGAGCCTCCTGCTAGTATGATGCCCTTCATAATTCAAGAATTTCTTTAAAATAACTGATGGTTTTTGTTAAGCCTTGTTCTAGTTCAATAGTTGGTTCCCAATTATTGAGTTTTTCACGTGCCAAGCTAATGTCTGGTTTTCGTTGAATCGGATCATCAGCAGGGAGTGGGTGAAAGGTAATTTTAGAATCTGATTCTGTGAGTCGGATGATGGTTTCTGCAAGCTCAAGCATGGTAAATTCACCAGGATTTCCAATGTTTACAGGTCCTTTGAAATCGTCACCTGTGTTCATCATGCGAATAAATCCTTCCACTAAGTCATCCACATATTGGAATGAGCGGGTTTGTTTTCCGTCTCCATAAATGGTAATGTCTTCACCTTTCAATGCTTGCACAATGAAATTGGATACAACACGTCCGTCATTTGGATGCATGCGAGGTCCGTAAGTGTTAAAAATGCGAACGATTTTAATGTTGACATTGTTTTGCAAATGGTAATCCATGAAAAGTGTTTCAGCACAACGTTTGCCTTCATCGTAGCATGATCTGGATCCGATAGGATTCACATGTCCCCAATAGCTTTCAGTTTGAGGATGAACTTGCGGGTCTCCATAGACTTCGCTGGTAGATGCTTGCAAGATTTTTGCTTTGATGCGTTTTGCAAGTCCTAACATGTTAATTGCACCCATAACCGATGTTTTCACGGTTTTAATAGGGTTGTACTGATAATGAATTGGGGAGGCAGGGCATGCCAGGTTGTAGATTTCATCCACCTCAATAAAAAATGGCATGGTAATGTCATGACGGATGAGCTCAAAATATGGGTTGTCCATTAAATGCACAATATTTTGCTTGGAACCCGTAAAATAATTGTCTAAACAAATTACTTCGTTGCCTTCGTTTAAAAGTCTTTCGCATAGGTGGGAGCCAATAAAACCAGCTCCTCCGGTAACTAGAATCTTTTTCATTAAATCTAATGTCAGTACAGAACAAAGTTAAGAAAATGAGAGATAATAAAAAGGGAATTGGATATTGATTGATGATTGTTAATTGAGTTTGTTTATTTTGTAATGAATTTTTGTAAATAAGCGATTTGTGAATTATGAATGCTGTTGAAGTTTTTGATTTTAATTTACTGTCTTTCCCAATTATACAAGAAACTGTTGTGGATGGATGGGGGTATAGTGCAATTACTGAGTTTATTGATGATAATGGATGTTCTGATGGTGACGGATGCTTAGTATCTCCTACCGGAAGATATATTGGTTTGGATTGGGAGGTTGGTGTTGGAGATATTTATAAATTATCATATGAGAAAAATTTTTGGGATTTTTTGAAACCTAAAAAAGTTCCTTTTTATCATGTGTTTTTTGATAAGCCTATTTATTCAACAACGGATATGGCAACTAATTTTAAAGCAATTTTGCCGATACTTAAAGAAATATATTTTTCAGAATATCCTAGGGATAGAAAAAAGATACAAAAGATGGTTGAAAAATGAAGCGTTTGCAGTAGTGATTGTTTGTGTATTCGTAGGTTTTTTGTAAACGAAACTTAAACAAATTAATCCCCTAAAAACCCCCTTCCCGATCCCTTGAGTATGACTGGTGGGTATTGATAAGTTTTGTTTGAGAGGCATTTTACTTGTTTGGTGATTTGTTAAGCATTGTTTCTACTGATTTAACAATATGTTTAATATTAGCTGGTTTTGATATGTGTAAATCACAACCAGCTTGATAACACAAGCGTGGTTCTTCTGGCATAATAGCATATACAGTATAAGCAATAATTAGGATTTTGGGATATGCTGTTTTAATTTCCCTTATTATTTCTAATCCCGATGGGATAATCGGTTCAATAATCACAAGTTTAATCTTGTTTTCCGATTTTAAACAGCTAAAAGTTTCTGCTTTGTTTTGTGCAAACAATAGGACATAGGGTTTGCCTTTAAATATTACACTTAATAACCTTTGATTGTAAAGGTCTTTGTCAATAATAAGTAGTTTTATTGTTTCCATTTTTACTTTGGATTTAAGTAAAAAAGAAGGGTGGTACTTTAACTTGTCCGAAACAAAGGTACTGGAATACCCACAACCCAAACAAACAAAGCCCACCCCATGCGGTGAGTGCATTGCCTGTAACTTTTGGGTCGTTTAAAATTTCCAGTTTTTTGTTCCGAAAAATACAGCTTACGCCTTCTTTAATATGTTACATTAATCTGTCTTCTTATGGAATTTTAATTTTAAATTCATACTGCATAAAAATACAGCTTTTTAATTAAATATCTAAATAAAATAAGGCGATCAAAGTCGCCTTAACATTTATATCCTTTACAACTACTGTTTAATTTATTCGACCAACTTTTTGAAGCGTTACCCTTTTTTACTGTTAATTCTTCGTTTTCTTTCATAATACCAATCAGGTAAGGTGTCGTGTAAAGTAAAGGCTGGCACCCATCCCCTTTTCGTAATTGTAGTACCTCTTGTTCCTGACACTTTTACTCTGATTTTTGCAAATAAGGAATCCTTCGAAAATTTTATTACCTCTGATTCTGGTCTATATGGAGCATATCCTTTTGAAGTTCCATAAACACTTTTAACCGAACTATCTACGTAAAAAGTCCTTACTTCCATAGCTTCATCC
Organism: Bacteroidales bacterium; assembly: GCA_963676165.1. Taxonomy (GTDB): domain Bacteria; phylum Bacteroidota; class Bacteroidia; order Bacteroidales; family ML635J-15; genus JAQIBY01. Next base: position 826,280 of record OY781043.1, read on the forward strand.
ATATTTTTAGCCATCAAAACAAATCGCATTGTATCACTTTGATACAAATAACAATACTTTGTATCTATAGCCTCTTTATAGAAAATATTGGTAGTATTGATTAATATTGCAATTAAAGCTCCAACAACCCCTCCTACAATTGAAATAAAGCCAACCCATTGTATGTTATCCCATTTCCACATTGTTAATCAGCTTTTGAATGTTTGCCTGTATCCTGGTTAAAGCCACAAGGCTTAACTCCCTTAAAACTTAAAATAGGCGAATTTTTACAATCTTAGCTTCTTCGGTAACATATTGTGGTTGTATTTCTACAAGGTCAGATTCAGTGAGTTCGCTCATGTCTCCTTGGTATGCATCATTTGGAAGGATAAACTCTATACCTTCGTATTGTTCGGTGCTCATCCATAACATATCAGATACATAGGAGTACTCAATTTTTGCATCGGCAAAAAGTCCGTAAAAATCTGCCATACTAGAGCCAACACTGATGTTTTCTTCCGTTTTGTATGCCTCGTTTAAGACCCAAATTCCATGACTGTTGATTTCAATTAACGTGTCATTCTTTGGTCCTAAAACATACTTAAATTCTTGCAAGTAGGTTTCTCCTTCTTCACTGACCGATTTCTCAAATTTCACCAAACTTTCCTTTGGATTAATTTTTATCTGCTCGTCTCCAATGCCTAAATATCCCACCTGATCAGACTGTATGATATAATTGGCTTCGCTGGCGTGCGTTACATCACTGTTCGCTGTTTCAGTTTCAAGATTGTTGAGATTTGTTTCCGCTTGTTTTTTGTCAGTCGAATTACAGGCGAAAAGTATGCCCGATGCAAGGGCAATGAATAAAATTTGTTTTTTCATGTAGTTTCGTTTTAGACTCTAAATGTACAGAATTATTCTGTTTTTCCCTGACAAACATGGAAATTTATTCCGGAAAGTTTTTCTGTTATTTCCCAAAGCTTTTTTCTGTCAGTTTCAACTTTCGCAGCCTCGGGGACAAAAGCCTCTGTTGGATAGCCTTTATGCTCTTTTCTGCCATGAGGTCCGTAGAAGTGACCCGGTTTTGCTTCATCGGAAACTGCTGCGTACAATATTGGCAATGCACCTTTTGAGGCAGGTTGTGTGATGATTGGCATAAGCAATTTTCCCAAAGCGTTTAAGAACCAATTTGGCTTCATGTTTTTGAAAAGGTTTGTGTCTGAAACTCCCGGGTGAGCAGCGTATGAGCGTGTTTTAAAGGTGCTGCTGGAAAGTTGATTGTCTAGGTCCATTGCAAACATGAGGTTGGCTAGCTTACTTTGTTGGTAAGTTTTCCATCTGGAATAAGCTTGCTCAAAGTTAACATCCTCAAAATGAATTTTTCCATTATGACTTGCAATACTGGAAACTGTGACAATTCTGCTGCCTTCAGTTTTGCGTAGTAAGGGGAAAAGCTTGGATGTCAATACAAAGTGTCCTATGTGGTTTGTGCCAAATTGAAGTTCGAAACCATCTTTTGTTTTTCCTTGTGGGGGTGCCATGACGCCGGCATTGTTAATTAAAATATTGATGCGATTGTATTTTAATCGTAACTTATCTGCAAAGGTTTTTACTGATTCAAGATTGCCTAAATCGCACTCCCAAACAGATAGTTTTGCATGTTTGTGGTGTGCAAGTATGTGATTTTTTGCTTCTTCACCTTTGTTTGTATTGCGACACGCCATAATAACTTCTGCATGTTTTTCTGCTAGGGCTTTGGTGATTTCATATCCGAGTCCGGAATTTGCTCCTGTAACGACAATGGTTTTCCCATCTAAATCAGGAATATTATTGATTGTCCAATGTTTCATAGTTCATTTGTTTTTATCATTAACAAATGAGAGAGGGGAATCGTTTAATTTTTAGGAGGAGAAAGGTTTAAAAACTACTTTGCTTTGGAAGATAGAGGGAGAAAGTACTTCCTTTTCCAAGTTCGGAATCTACTATAAGTTTTCCTTTGAGTAGTTTTGCTAATTCGTTTGAGATAGCGAGGCCAAGACCAGCACCACCAGGTATTTTGTCTGTGTGTGATTGCTCAAATCGGTTGAAAATACGTTTGATTTTTTGTTTTTGAATGCCTAGTCCACTGTCATCTACTTGTACAATGTAATATTCTGGATCGTCTTTTAATACAAGGAAAATATGACCTGTTTCGGTAAATTTGAGTGCATTGTTCAGCAAGTTGTCAAGAATTTGTTTGATTCGGGTTTGATCCGATTTTATGATAATTTTTTGTTTGTTTACAAAGTAATTATCAAATCTGAAATCTAAGCCTTTTTGCTCAATTTGAGGGGAGTAGAAACGTGATTGTGCATGTAAAAGATCCAGCAAATTGAAGTTGCTTTTTTCAATTTGGAGTTGTCCACTATCCAGTCTGGAGATATCAAGAATATCGTTTACAATGCGCAATAATTGATAGGAATTTCTGTGTATGATTTGTGCATAATCTATACGGTCTTCAAGCGTGAGCTCCTCATCAATAAGCAAATCGGAAAATCCCATAATGCCATTCATTGGTGTTCGAATTTCATGGGACATGTTTTGCAAGAATGCTGTTTTTAAGCGATTGCTTTCTTCTGCTTTTTCTTTGGCTTCAAGTAATTCGAATTCAACTTCTTTAATGTGGCTAATGTCGGTATGTATGCCAATCATTCGGGATGCTTTGCCATTTTTGTCCCATGCAATGATTTTTCCTATAGACATGATCCATTTGTAATTCCCCGATTTCGTTTTCAAGCGAAATTCCATTTGGTAATCAGGGTATAAACCGTGCATATATCCGTAGAACTTTTTTGTTGTTGCTTGTCTGTCGTCAGGGTGTATGATGTGCTCCCACTTTTTCAATGTCATTTCATATCCATCTGGACTATATCCTAGCATGGTAGCATATTCAGGAGACACCTGCATGGAAAGGTCAATTAAATTAACATCCCACAAACCTTGTTGAGATGCGTGTAAGGCAAGACGTAGCCTTTCTTCATTGTCTTTCAATTCCAATAAGGCTTGTTGTCTTTGCGTAATGTCATGCACAGTGCTGTATAACAAAGGTCTGTTATTCAGCTTGACTAAACCAGAGAATACTTCTACATCTCGAATTTCACCTGTGGCTAGTTTGTGTTTAAACTGAAAGACATTTTTATTGCCTAGTTTTGCATGTTCAATCGCATTTTGAATTTCTGGATTTGTGGAGGTGTTTATGTCTTGAATGTATTTTTTCTGAAGTTCGTTCGAAGTACATTTGTAAAATTGTTCAGCTGCAATGTTTGCATCAATAATTCTGCCATCATTAGGGTCCATGAGCAACATGACAGAGGAATTCTCATAGAACAAGGTTTTAAATCGTTCTTCGCTTTCTTTGATAGCAATTCGTCGTTTTTTACTCGATGTAATGTCTCGAATGACTCCAAAAACAATATTGTTTTCTTTGTCATATTCAGCCAATGATTGGATGTCTCTAAGTTGACCATCATTGACTCGTTTTATTTTAAATTCAATGTCGTAAGGGTTTCCACTTTCTATGAGCATTTTGAGTTCATTGTCTAATAATGCTCTGTATTGTGGCAGAGAAATTTCTTGCACTTCCTTAATTGAGTATGATGCATCTGAAAGTCCATATATAATTTTAGCTCCTCGAGAGGTGTAGACTTCGCCTGTGTTTAGATTAAACTCCCAATTCCCAATATTCGCAATGCGTTGAGCTCGCATCAGGTTCTTTTGAGCTTTTTCAATTTCATGTTGATTTTTTATTTGCTCGTTTATGTTTTCGACAAGCCCTACAACAGAATTTATTTGTCCATTCTCATCTTTTACCCCTTTAAGATAAATTTTGATGTAATATGGTTTCTTGTTTTTATCTTTACTGAAAACGCCTGTGTAGTTTGTTTCCCCATGAATAAGTGCTTCCTTTAGTTTGTTAACTAAGTCTTTATTATTTAGGATTTTAAATGCGTTTTTTCCAATGAAGTTTTCACGTTTTAAGTTGTTTTTACTTAGAAACTCCTCATTGCAGTCTAAAATTATTCCGTTTTTGTCATAATGAAAAACTGATAGCGGTGATTGCTCAAAATAAATGCGAAACTGTTCGCTTTGCTCTTTTATAGTGTGTTCTCGTAGTACTCGTTCGCTAATGTCATGAACGAATAAAATGATTTTTGTTGCATTGTTGTGCCTCATTGTGCTGGAATGCACTTCAACCGGAATTTCTATCTGGTCTTTTGTGATGATTTTTGTTTCGTATTTATTTGATGATAAATCTCCACGATCACGAGATGCTTTTCTCTTATAAATCTCATCAAGTGTTTCTTTTGGTGTGAACAGAAGTACTGAATTTCCAATTAATTCTTTAGCACTTTTGTAATTTAATAGCTTTATTCCTGCAGGATTAATGTATTCTACATTTCCTTCTAAATCATGAATGCAAACAAAATCAGGGATGTTAGCAGCAACTGAGTGAAAGGACATTTCCTTCGGTAAATCCGATGGATTTGTCATTTCAAGTTTTAATTGCTCTATCTCTGCGTTTAGTCGCTTGATTTGCTCTTGCAATGCAGCTTTTGATATATTTTTTGATTTGCTCAAACTATCAATTTGAGTTTGAAGATACGTTTTTTTTATTAGACTATGAAACTAAAATATTAACATTTGAATTGTTTGTTTAAAATTGGGTAAGATTGGATTAAGCAGAAATCTAGATTCTAGTAATTTTTTTGAAGGATATAACTGCAGTAAGAAATTTTAAGATATTGCTGGAATCTCACAGAAATAAATTTATCACCAAGGTTTTACAATAATTATTATTTGAATTTGTACTCTATTTTGTGATTCATCTGTTTTCCGCTTTTGGACATGATTTTTGCAAAAAAGAGCAAAAATACATGCCAAAAGCTACTAAGTATTATCTATCTAAGAAAACAGTTATGATTGACTGGTTTCTAGATAGATTGTATGTAATCTTTTTATTTGATCCATCCTATTATTGAATCATGAGTTTCTTGAAAATTCTATTCTTGTCTGTTGATAAAATAATGGTATACAATCCAGGAGCGAAATTCTCCAACCCTACAATTTGCGATGTGCGATTCGGCTCAAGCATTGTTTTTGTTTTCCCTTGTGCATCAATAATCACAAGTTTGCGGATAATATTGTTACTCTTTATGTTTACTTTATCATAGGCTGGATTTGGAAAAATCTTAAATTGTTCTGAAATATTTTGGAAAGTCCCTGTTGCATCATCAATATGAATTGAGTCGGTAACACTACAACCAAATTCATCGGTTAAGATCACAGAGTACCATCCAAATTCATTGACAGTTATGCTTTCGCTTGTTTCAGATGTTGACCATAAATATTCAGCAAATCCACTCATGCTTTCAATCGTGTATGGCAATTCTGTTAGCACAGTGTCTTCGCTGAAGTAAAATTCAGGATTGGATAAACTGATAATAATGGTGTCAATATCAGAGCAGTATGTGTTGCTTGCTTCCAGCCAATAAGTGTCTGCATCATTTGCCCAAATGGAAATGTCTGTACTGCCAGTTGACCAGAGATAGTTAAATCCTGAAGGAGCCTCTAACGCAATGCTGTCTCCAAAACAAATTGTAGTGTCGTTACCCAAGTCGACAATTGGACTCGGATAGCTATGGATATGCAAACTGTCAGAATTTTCACTTCCACACATATTCGATGCTGTCACAAAAAGAAGCAATTCTCCAGTGAAGTCCGTATTCCATGTGATGATTGCAGAAGTGTCAGAACTTGTCATGTTGCCAAAATCTGTTATGTTTGTTTGCCATATAAAATCTACAGGTTCTGATTGGTTCGCAATGGTGAAAGTGTCCGTTGAAACAGATGCGCAACGTTCTGTTATCCCGATAGGTAACTCCGGAGCAAGTGGAGGGTTAAGCACATTGACAAGCACAGTATCAATGTCCTGACAGAGATTAACGCCAGTAACTGTTACGTAGTATTCTGTATCAGTAGTAGGTGAAACAGTGGTTGAGGCTGTGTTGTCACCGCTTGACCACGCATAATCTGTTCCGCCCGTTGCCGTAAGCGTGACCGATTCACCGTTGCAAATATCTTCGTCAGTTCCGGCATCAGCAATCACTTCAAACACATTCACTATGACAGCATCAGTGTTTGAGCAAGCATTTGCATCGGTAACCGTGACAAAATATTCAGTGTCTAAACTTGGAGCGACATCCGAGTTTGCTGTCAGATCTCCATTACTCCATTCATAATCCACGCCACCAGTTGCAGAAAGAGTGACCGATTCACCGAGACAAATGTCCTGATCCAAACCAGCATTGGCTGTTGGAAGATCGTGAACAATCACTTCCACCGTGTCTGTATTTTGACACCCGAAAGCATCTTCAACAGTGACAATGTATTCGGTGTCAAGAGTTGGATTGACAGTAATTGCATCGGTGTTGTCACCCGTGTCCCATGCGTAAATTGTACCACCGGTTGCCATGAGCGTGACCGATTCACCCAAGCAGATTTCTTCGTCCATTCCAGCATCCGCATCGGGAAGTTCATGCACATTGACAAGCACAGTATCAATGTCCTGACAGAGATTAACGCCAGTAACTGTTACGTAGTATTCTGTATCAGCAGTAGGTGAAACAGTGGTTGAGGCTGTATTGTCACCGCTTGACCACGCATAATCTGTTCCACCCGTTGCCGTGAGCGTGACAGATTCGCCATGACAAATATCTTCGTCAGTTCCGGCATCAGCAATCACTTCAAACACATTCACTATGACAGCATCAGTGTTTGAGCAAGCATTTGCATCGGTAACCGTGACAAAATATTCAGTGTCTGAGCTTGGAGCGACATCCGAGTTTGCTGTCATATCTCCATTACTCCATTCATAATCCACGCCACCAGTTGCAGAAAGCGTGACCGATTCACCGAGACAAATGTTCTGATCCAAACCAGCATTGGCTGTTGGAAGATCGTGAACAATCACTTCCACCGTGTCGGTATTTTGACACCCGAAAGCATCTTCAACAGTGACAATGTATTCGGTGTCGAGAGTTGGATTGACAGTAATTGCATCGGTGTTGTCACCCGTGTCCCAGCTGTAAATTGTACCACCGGTTGCAGTCAGTGTGACCGATTCACCCAAGCAAATTTCTTCGTCCATTCCAGCATCCGCATCGGGAAGTTCATGCACATTGACAAGCACAGTATCAATGTCCTGACAGAGATTAACGCCAGTAACTGTTACGTAGTATTCTGTATCAGCAGTCGGTGAAACCGTGGTTGAGGCTGTATTGTCACCGCTTGACCACGCATAATCTGTTCCACCAGTTGCAGTGAGCGTGACAGATTCGCCATGACAAATATCTTCGTCAGTTCCGGCATCAGCAATCACTTCAAACACATTCACTATGACAGCATCAGTGTTTGAGCAAGCATTTGCATCGATAACCGTGACAAAATATTCAGTGTCTGAACTTGGAGCGACATCCGAGTTTGCTGTCATATCTCCATTACTCCATTCATAATCCACGCCACCAGTTGCAGAAAGCGTGACCGATTCACCGAGACAAATGTCCTGATCCAAACCAGCATTGGCTGTTGGAAGATCGTGAACAATCACTTCCACCGTGTCGGTATTTTGACACCCGAAAGCATCTTCAACAGTGACAATGTATTCGGTGTCAAGAGTTGGATTGACAGTAATTGCATCGGTGTTGTCACCCGTGTCCCAGCTGTAAATTGTACCACCGGTTGCAGTCAGTGTGACCGATTCACCCAAGCAAATTTCTTCGTCCATTCCAGCATCCGCATCGGGAAGTTCATGCACATTGACAAGCACAGTATCAATGTCCTGACAGAGATTAACGCCAGTAACTGTTACGTAGTATTCTGTATCAGCAGTCGGTGAAACCGTGGTTGAGGCTGTGTTGTCACCGCTCGACCATACATAATCTGTTCCACCCGTTGCCGTGAGCGTGACAGATTCGCCATGACAAATATCTTCGTCAGTTCCGGCATCAGCAATCACTTCAAACACATTCACTATGACAGCATCAGTGTTTGAGCAAGCATTTGCATCGGTAACCGTGACAAAATATTCAGTGTCTGAACTTGGAGCGACATCCGAGTTTGCTGTCATATCTCCATTGCTCCATTCATAATCCACGCCACCAGTTGCAGAAAGCGTGACCGATTCACCGAGACAAATGTCCTGATCCAAACCAGCATTGGCTGTTGGAAGATCGTGAACAATCACTTCCACCGTGTCGGTATTTTGACACCCGAAAGCATCTTCAACAGTGACAATGTATTCGGTGTCGAGAGTTGGATTGACAGTAATTGCATCGGTGTTGTCACCCGTGTCCCAGCTGTAAATTGTACCACCGGTTGCAGTCAGTGTGACCGATTCACCCAAGCAAATTTCTTCGTCCATTCCAGCATCCGCATCGGGAAGTTCATGCACATTGACAAGCACAGTATCAATGTCCTGACAGAGATTAACGCCAGTAACTGTTACGTAGTATTCTGTATCAGCAGTCGGTGAAACCGTGGTTGAGGCTGTATTGTCACCGCTTGACCACGCATAATCTGTTCCACCAGTTGCAGTGAGCGTGACAGATTCGCCATGACAAATATCTTCGTCAGTTCCGGCATCAGCAATCACTTCAAACACATTCACTATGACAGCATCAGTGTTTGAGCAAGCATTTGCATCGGTAACCGTGACAAAATATTCAGTGTCTGAACTTGGACTGACATCCGAGTTTGCTGTCATATCTCCATTACTCCATTCATAATCCACGCCACCAGTTGCAGAAAGAGTGACCGATTCACCGAGACAAATGTTCTGATCCAAACCAGCATTGGCTGTTGGAAGATCGTGAACAATCACTTCCACCGTGTCGGTGTTTTGACACCCGAAAGCATCTTCAACAGTGACAATGTATTCGGTGTCAAGCGTTGGATTGACAGTGATGACATCGGTGTTGTCTCCGGAGTCCCATGCGTAAATGATTCCGCCCGTTGCCGTGAGTGTGACCGATTCACCCAAGCAAATATCTTCGTTCATTCCTGCATCCGCATTGGGTAATGCATGAATTGTCAGAGGAGATGTCCACACATCACTTGTGTATACTGGCATGTCGGCAAGGAGTCGAATTTCATAATTTCCTGAAGGTAAATCGGAAGGAATTGTTGCTGTAATGTTTCCTGAACTCGTGCTGCTAATGTTACCAATAATTTCTGGACTTGAGAAGTCTCCTGTATTGTCAGACATCTCACATTGAAATGTATTTCCTGCTAGGAAATTTCCTTCAGCAAAATAATCAATTGTGAAGCTTTCTCCTGCACAGAACTCATCGCTGGATACATTGGTAATTTCCAATTCATAGACATCGATAATTTCAAGTTGTCCGGGATCTGTATTGGTGCTCAGTACAGTAAAATCACTTTTGACGCATTCCAAAGGAGTTGGCGTTTCAATGAAATCCAAAGGAGAGATGTCTCCGATGTTTCCGACTAGCGTAAATTGTAATACAAAGATTGCGCTGTCTTCAGGTAGTGTAACACCAGCTAGGGTAGGGTCATTCCATGAAAAACTTAAGCTACCTGAACTTGCATTGTTGGTTCCGAAATTTGCGTAAGCCAAAGATGGTAATCCATATTGTATGATGGTGTCAAATGCTGCGATGCTCGGATCAAAAGACAAACTTCCTTGAAGAGAAATGATGTCGTTGAAGTCTCTTACTCTAACAGGAAGTTGAACAATAGCTCCAATTCCTCCTTCAACGGAATCGGCAAGAATGGAAATATCTGCACTTGGTGCAGCATCCTCTATGGTAACTGTACCGGGAATTGTTGTATAGTCAATGCTTGAAAGGGAAGCATCTGTGAATTCTAATCCAGTTGGGTGATTTCCTAATCCTAAGTTACTTTGTTCTTCAGCACTACCTATAGCTTGAAACCGAATGCTGAAAACAGATTGACCATCGGCGAGTGATTCTCCACCTAAATCAGTGTCATTCCAGCTAAAGGTTAATGTTCCAGTTGCAGTTTGACTGGTTCCGAAGTTTCCAGAACCCATGTCACTCAAATTGTAGGTTTCGGTTGAAACATAGCTTAGAACAGATGGATCCCAGGAAATGCTTCCTTGCATTCCGGTAATCATATCAAAGTTTGTGACAGTCATAGGAACTAAGATTTCTTCACCTTCAGGAACAGAATGGTTTGAAAAGCCAATGTTAAGTTCTGTTCCGGGGTTAGGGTTCTCCAGAATGTTGACTTGCCCTGTTTGATCGTAAACTGTGACTGAGTTATACAAATTGTTGACAACTTCGACTGGTGTAATGTCGTTACTAAGTTGGATTGGTGTTGTTTGAGCGGTATTCCCGAGAACTTCGAAGCGCAAAGCAAATAGCGTAGTGCCATCTGCAAGGGATTCTCCAACTAAACTTGCATCATACCATGAAAATGTCACATAACCTGAGCTAGTATGACTTGTCCCGAAGGAAGCGGCAGTCATGCCAGTTAATCCGTAGTTTTCTGTTCCGATAAATTGGACTAAACTTTCATTGAAAGCAATGCTGCCCTGTAAAGAAAGTATGTCAGAGAAATCTTCAGTAGTCACAGGAATTAGTACTTCTGATCCTTGAATGCCTTCGTCTGATCCGATTCGAATTGTTACAGCATTGGACTGTGCAAAACTTGACAGTCCGATGCTGATTCCGATTATTATGCTAATTAAATGTCTCATAATCATTACATTTTACTTTTCAGCCTTATTGAATAATCAATTTGTGGTTTTTAAGCGTGTTATTCGCTCTGAAACGTAAAATGTATGTTCCTGGAGATAGCTTTTTCCCTTGCCTGTTTCTTCCATTGAATTCAAGTGTATGTTTCCCGCTTGTGAAATCTTGAGAATATGTCCATAAACATTGTCCTGTTAATGAATAGAGATCAAACATCACTTCTGCATTTTCAGGAAGGTAGAATACCAAGTTTGTTGATTCACTGAATGGATTTGGATATGCATTGAGTACTGTACTCATTTCATTTTCATTCAGGTTGAGATACTCATTCAAGACAAATTCTCCACCATCAAGTTGAATGTCCATGATATTAAGTTCATGGTTATAAGCTTCTGCTTCTGTCATGGATGAGTTGAAGGAAATGCTTGCTGTCTCAGTGAAATCAGAAATGACTTCAAATTTCATTGTGAAAAGTACAGTTTCGCTATCGATATTAACACCATTCAAGTTTTCAGTACTCCACAAACAAGAAAGCATGCCATTATTCAATTGGTTTGTATTGAGAAATAGCTCAATGGCTTGATTTTCAATTTCCACAAATTCCAGCTTGTTTTCTGCCCATTCCATGCTCATTTGGAAACCGCTGATTTGATTGAAATTGTCAGCATAAACAGGAATCTCTAGTGTTTCACCAAAATTTGCATTGTTGTTTTCAATTCTGAAATTCAAGCTTTCAGTTCCTGATTTTGCAATGTTGTTATTCCATGAATTGTTAACATCTCCAAGCTTAATTCCAATGAAATTTTGATCGGCGAGTTCTGTAGCACTACTGTATGAACGGGTTTGCTCGTAAGGGAATGGGTTTTGTGCATCAGGGAAGACATAATTACTATTGACAAATGTCCAAAGATCCCCACCTGGGAAGTTGTTTGCAGTTTGAAGAATCAATGCTCGAGTGTAAAGAATATCGAGTGTGCTTACTGATTCTGATCGGTTAACATCAGCAGCTATGATTTTATATGGTGATGATAAGGCTTGCACACCCAAGATGTGTCTTTGCATAAGGATGATATCCAATGTGGAAACTCCATTGTTTGTTGTCACATCGTTGTTTTTGGATGCAGTAATTTGGTAAGTTCCTCCATTGTCTACTGAGAAAGTGTACAGCCCATTCGTATTGGTTGTAAAGTTGTCGCTTAAATCGCCAGTAAGATTTAAGCTAACACCATTGATTGGGGAGCTGTTTTCTGTAATAACTGCTCCATCAAGATTGATGCTTGCAGGAGAACCAGAAACTGTTACAACTGTTGATGCAGGAGCACTTTCACAACCATAAACGATGGCAGTGACTTCGTATGTGCCATCCAATGCAGATGTTGCGTTGCTGATTTCAGGATTCTGCATGTTGGAAGAGAATCCATTTGGACCTGTCCATGCATAATTTGCAAATGCAACAGTGCTGGCAGTTAATTCCAATGTTCCATTGAGAGGGACAGGAGAGTTGCTACTTGCTACTGGTGATGCAGGAATAGGATTTACAGTAATCGTAATTTCATCCGAATCTGTACAGCCATTTGCGTCAGTTACAAATACAGTATACGTTGTGGTTGAGCTTGGGTTTGCTACAGGATCTGCAATGTTCGGATCACTTAATCCATTGGTTGGTAGCCAAGCATAAGTAACACCACCACTTGCTGTGAGTTGTTGATTATCACCTAAACACATGGCAAAATCTTCACCTGCATCTGCAATGACACTCGCAATTTCAAATTCTGCAGGTGAAATCCCATAGAAATTGGCATTGTTTGCGTCCCTGACACGTATTAAGCAGTTTGCTGAATTTTCATTCGGAATTGTCCAGTCATAGGTGTTAAGTGTTGTGTTGTAATCTTCTGCAATGGAAGTCCAGTTAGCACCTCCATCAATTGAATACGCTAAATCGTAATCGTCAGATGTTCCTATGGATGTCCAGCTGATGGTTTGTGTTGTACAGCCATTCCAAATTTCGCCACCCGCAGGAGCGTCAACTGTAATGTTAATGGCAGTTGTGCCAATAGCAAAGACCTGATCACTCATGTCGGTTTTACATGTGTTAACATTATCGGTAACTTTAATTAAGCAGTTCTGTGAAATGGATCCTGGTACTGTCCAAGAATATGAATCACCTGTGATGTTTTGATTGAAAGCAATGTTTGTCCAGTTGTTTCCTCCGTCAATGGAGTAATCAATGTTGTAAAAGTTAGAAACTCCATTGCTATTCCACAAGATGTCGTAAGATGAACCATTGGTTAAACTTTCTCCACCATTTGGTTGAGTCAGCGTAATTGCCGGTGAAATGGTAAATGTTGCATCACTCATATCTGTTTTAATGCTGCTGGAATTGTCAGTAACACGCACTAAACATTGATTTGATGGTGAGTTTGGTAATGTCCAGTTGTAAGAGTTGTTGTATCCGCTGCTGTAGTAGGATGATTTAATGGTATTCCATGTTAATCCGTTGTCTATGGAATACTCAATCCGGAAATAGTTTCCTGTTCCACCGGATGTCCATGTAATACTGGTTTCAGTACAAACACGCCATACTTCACCACCACCATCTCCATTGGGAGTGATAAGAATAATGGAAGGTTCTATGCTGAAAACATTGTCGCTGATGTCAAAAATAGATTCATCATTAAAATGAGTTACTTTAACAAGGCATTCATCTGAAATGTCATCGGGAACATTCCAGTAATATGATCCGTCGTTTTCTGTGACAGAAACAATGCTTTGCCACGATGCACCATTGTTAGAAGAGTATTCTAATTTCACATAATTTCCATCAATGTATTCGTCTGTCCAGGTGATGCTGTAATTGCTTCCGACATAAAATGTATTGCCTCCATTCGGATAATTCAATTCAACATCTCCCGGTGTGACTGTGAAATAATCATCGCTTTTGTCATAAATACAACTGTTATCGTAGTCTGAAATTTTAAACTTCCATTGAGATGACGGGTTATTTGGAACTGTGAAATTGTAGTAATTTGAATAGGAGTATGCGAGATATGTCCAAGGTCCATCGTTGACGGAATAATAGACTTTGAATTCATCAGATGTTGGTGCTGAAACCCAGGTAACCTGTTGGCTTGTTCCGACTTGCCAGAATTCGCCGCCATTCGGACTTGTCAAGATGATGTCTTCGTTTACACCAATTTCAAACGGGGCATCGCTCTCATCGGTAGCAATAGGGTTGTCTCTGTCGGTAACGCGAATAATACAATTGTCTGAATCTGCATTTTGGATTGTACTCCAGTTATAGCTTGTTCCTGAAACATAGGTACCGTTTGTGATTGTTGTCCAATCTGCACCACCATTTGTTGAATACTCAATGCGATAGTAGTTGCCTGTTCCTCCATGCTGCCAGGTAATTGTCATGCTTTCACATTCTTCATAATACTCACCTCCATTTGGACTTGTAATGATGATGTATGGGTTTGCAATTGTGAAGTTTGTTCCTATATCATTGACTGCAGGATTGTCATATTCACTAATACGAATGACACATTCTGTAGAAATTGTGTTTGGAGCTTCCCAATTGTAAACACCGTCGTCTTCAGTCAGGGAAACAATTTCTTCCCACGTCGTTCCATTGTCTGAGCTGAACTCTATGCTGACAAATTCGGATTCAAGATATTCAGAATCCCATGTGATGTTGTATGTGTTTCCAACATAGAAAGTCCCAGAAACTGGGTTTGTGACCTCAATAACTGGCGTTGGAGGAGTGAGGCTGAAATTAACATCTGAAATGTCATAAATGCATGAGTTGCTATAATCCTTAACTTTTATCAGGCATTGGTCTGATACATTGTCTGGAATTGTCCAGTTGTAGTATTCTGATGAAGTGCTGTTAGTAAGCGTTGTCCATGAGCTTCCGTTGTTTGTAGAATAATATACTTTAAACTGGTTGGATGTGCTGGAAGAAACCCATGTGATGGTTTGACTTGTTCCGACCTCCCAGTTTTCGCCACCGTTTGGTGAAGTGACAACAATATCAGTGTTTTCATTAAGCGAGAATGTTGCAGAACTTGTATCTGCAGCTTCAGCATAGTCACGATCATATACACGGATTAGACATTCTGATGAAGATAGATTTGAAACAGGATTCCATGTATAACTACAAGTGGTGCCTGTTGCATAATGTGATGTTCTAATATTAGTCCAGCTAATCCCATTATCTGTTGATAATTGAATAGTAAAATAATTTCCGGTGCCATTCGTGTTCCAAGTAATGTATTCTTGTTCGCAGCCATTCCAATCTTCTCCTCCAGTAGGTGAAGTCAGAGTAACCCATGGTTGAGCAATGGTGAAATTTCCATTGGATACATCAAAAACTGCAGGGTTGCCGTATTCGCTCACTCGTATTAGTCCTTCTGTAGTTTCAAGCTCAGGAAGTGTCCATGAGTATGATCCGTCATTTTGAGTAGGAGACTCTATAACTTCCCATGTACTGCCATTGTCATAAGAAACTTCAATTTGTACAAATTCAGAGGTCAAATATTCACTAGACCATGAAATACTCATGTTGTTATTATAGTAGTATGTTCCTGAATTTGGATAATTGATAGTTATTTCAGGGAGTGGTTCAGAAATCGTAAAGTTTGCATCCGACACATCAAAAATACATGAATTGTTATAATCCGATACTTTGATTAAGCATTCTGTGGATGGAATATTCGGAACTGTCCAGTTGTAGTATTCTGATGAAATGCCACTGGTAAGAGTGGTCCATGAGCTTCCATTGTTTGTAGAATAATATACTTTAAATTGGCTAGAAGTACTGGATGAAACCCAGCTAATTGAATAAGAATCACCAACTTCAAATACTTCCCCTCCATTTGGATTTGTAACAATAATGTCTGTGTTTGAGTTGATAGAGAAAACATCGTCGCTGCTGTCCTCAATTAAATGATCGTTACGATCTCTCACTCTAAACAAACAATTTGTGCTGCTAACATTTGCAATAGGATCCCATGTGTAAGAGTGAGTTGTCCCACTATCGTAGGTGCCGTTAGTTAGAGTTAACCATGTAGCACCATTGTCTGTGGAATATTCGATTTCCCAGTAATTTCCAGCACCGCCAGACGTCCATTGCAGGTAGGTGTCGTCGCAACCTAGCAAACTTTCTCCTCCATTTGGAGATGTAATGGTTGCAAATGGTTGAATAATAGAAAAGTTGACATCTGTAATGTCAAAGAAAGCGGCATTGCTGTAATCACTAATTCGAATTTGACATTCAGATGAAACGACATCAGGAGTTGTCCAAGTGTAAGAGCCATCGTTTTCTGTGACATTGATGATTTCTGTCCATGTGCTGCCATTATCAAGTGAATATTCTAAAGTGACAAAATCCACATCGTTGTATGCATTCGACCAGCTAATGGAATAGTTGTTTCTGGCATATAATGTGTTTCCGTTGTTAGGACTTGTGATGTTGATTTCTGGTGTTGGAGGAGTGATGATGAAATTAACATCTGAAATGTCATAAATGCATGAGTTGCTATAATCCTTAACTTTTATCAGGCATTGGTCTGATACATTGTCTGGAATTGTCCAGTTGTAGTATTCTGATGAAGTGCTGTTAGTAAGCGTTGTCCATGAGCTTCCGTTGTTTGTTGAGTAATACACTTTAAATTGGTTGGATGTGCTGGAAGAAACCCAAGTAATTTGTTGGGATGATCCTACTTGCCAACTTTCCCCACCGTTTGGAGTGGTTAAGATGATATCTTCGTTTTTCGGAATGTCAAAAATAGCATCAGAATCATCTGTGTAAATCGGATTGTCACGATCGAAAACGCGAATCATACATTGGTCAGAGTCAAAGTCAGTAACTGGGTCCCAGTGATATGAGCAACTTGTGCCAGTTTGATATACAGAGCTTGTAAGGTTTTCCCAGCTGGCACCAGCATCTGTACTGATTTGAACAGTGAAATAATTACCAGTCCCGTTAGTTTGCCAGTAAATGTAATGATCAGAACAACCTTCCCAGGTTTCGCCACCGTTTGGAGACGTAATGGTAACGTATGGTTCTGCAATTGTAAATGTGTTGTCTGAAATGTCAAAAACACTTGCGTTGTTGTATTCTTCAACTTTAATCAAGCATTCTGAAGATACGACTTCTGGAGCTGTCCATGAATACGATCCGTCATCTTCTGTGATGCTTTCAATTGTGGTCCATGTGCTTCCGTTGTTTGTTGAGTAGTATAAGCTTACATAATGAGAGTCAACATATTCACTGTTCCACTGAATAATATATGATTTGTTATGATACCATGTCGTTGTTGAATTTGGATAAGTAACTGTAATGACAGGAGTCGGAGGTGTAATATTGAAATTGGCATCACTTACGTCAAGAATACAAGAGTTATAGTAATCCACAACTTTCACCTTGGCTTGGCTAGTTTCATTGTCTGGAACTGACCAGTTGTAAGTGTTGTTGGATGTATTGGTTAGGTTTGTCCAGCTGCTTCCGTCGTTTACTGAATAATACACATAATAACGGGTTGTAGTTGTTGCTGATACCCATGATATATCATGATCTGTACCTACATCCCAGTTTTCCCCACCATTTGGAGAAGTGATAATAATGTCGTCATTTGCTTCTATGCTAAAAACAGCATCGCTTTGATCCAGTACGGAAGTGTTGTTTTTATCTGTAACGCGAACTAAACATTGGTCTGTATCAATGCTAGGAATTGGATCCCAGTGATATGATCCGGTTGATCCGGTTGAGTAATACGATGTTCTAAGTGTATTCCAGCTTGTACCATTGTCAGTGGAGTATTCAATGCGATAGTAATAGCCTGTACCACCATTCTGCCAGTTGATGTATTCGTCAGAACAGCCTTCAAAGTTTTCACCCCCGTTGGGATAGACAACCGAAATGTAAGATTCTGCAATTGTAAATATTGCATCGCTTTGGTCCTGAACAGGATTGTCGTTGGAGTCTATTACCCGAACTAAACAATTTGTGGATGGAGTATTTGGTATTGTCCATGAAAAACTTGTTCCACTGTAATTGCTTGCTAAAGATGTCCAGCTAGCGCCATTGTCTGTGGAATAGTCCAGATTGTAAAGGTTACTTGTGTTACTCGCTGACCAATTAATCGTTTGATTTGATCCGACATACCATGTTTGTCCTCCGTTCGGATAGGTGATGGTGACAGAAGACGCAGCTTCTGTGATTTCAAACAGTCCATCTGAAATGTCTGTCATGCAACTATTGCTGTGGTCAGATATTTTAACCAAACATTGCACTGATGGGTTGTCTGGAATATTCCAGTTGTATGTTGTTCCGGAAATGTATGTGTTATTGGTTATGCTTGTCCAGTTTCCTCCTGCATCGGTTGAATAGGAAATGTCATAATAATTTGATGTCCCATTTTTGCTAAACGTAATACTTTCTGCAGTACTTCCTTCCCATGATTCTCCTCCATTCGGGCTGGTAACGGTTAAGGGGGAAGTAATGGTGAAAACTGCATCACTAATATCACTTGTTCCTGAGTTGTTTGAGTCTGTAATACGAATTAAACAGATTCCTGAAGATGTGTTTGGAACAGTCCAGGAATACGATCCTGAAGTGGTGTTGTAGTAACTTGTAATTGATGTCCATGTGGAACCGTTGTCTGTGGAATAATCGATTGAATAATAATCTGTTGTTCCTGTAGAGTTCCATGTGATGGATTGAGTTGTACATCCTGCCCAGGTTTGTCCTCCGTTCGGCGAGGTTAATGTAATACTCTGTGCTGTCACAAAAATTGACAGAGTTGCTAAAACAAATGCAGTGAGTAATTTTTTCATGGTATATGATTTAGTTGTTTGCTATGTTTATAAATAGAAAATATTGATGCGGTTTATGGTTAATTTGTTGTAATCAGACATCATGAACCCAATTTTTTGTCCATACAATGAGTGAATGTCTGTGATGTATATAAAGTTCTCATTGATGAAAATTGTATAATTATCATCGATTTTTAAAATGCTTATTTTGTTGTATGTCTCGTTCAGAATATGCGTGTCTGTAATGCCGTTTTTATAGTAGTAAGTGTATGGTTCATAATGATTCACGAAACTTGACTCTCCACTGTTGTTTCTTTGGATTGAATAATATTTCTCTTCTTCATCGTAGCCAAAAATAAAGCCATCGGAATTACTAGAATTCGAAAGTTCATCGGATTTATAAATGCATTCCAGGAAAAAATCACGATTTGAATCTGGCAAAATGTCTTCTTCAAAAATGAGTGTGTTGGTTTTAAATTCTTTGTTGTGGATAACCAACTCTTCGTCAATGTAGTTGATCTCGATGAGATCTTCATTGTAATTTGCGCTGTAGTTTTCTAAATCAAAAGTCATTGCTTGCATGTTAGCAACAATGGAATGAATACTGTCATAGTCAGCGGAATAATTTGCCCACCAAGGTGCTTCTTCGTTTGGGTTAAAAAGTTCATTGAAATAATAAGTTTGTCTGAAACCAAAGATGTTGACATTTTCATTCAATTCATCGCAAGAGTTTTCTGCACGCATGATGCTATTCCACTCACCATTGGGGAAAAGTTCAGATTTGTCTTGACGATTGAGAAAACCAAGTGACAAGAAATAGTACAACTGTAATTTTTGGTCTTCATCATTGTAACTATCCCAAAGGTACTTGTTCAGGCTAATGGAAACCGGATCTGAGTAAAATATTTCACCCCGTTTCAGGAGAGAACTGATTTCTTCAAGTTTAACAGTAACTCCAATTTTTTCTATGTCTACTTTGGATCCATGCTTTTCTGCAAGATTTTCAAAACTTGAGATATGTGGTTCAACTGATTCGGGTACAGTGTAATACTTGTCTTCTTCACAAGAAGATACAATAAGGATAAGACCAACTATGCCTCCAATTAAAATTCCATACTTCATATCGACAGTTTTTAATCCACGATTTAACCATACGAAAATACAAAAAAAAATTGGAGTAATTGTTTTTAAATTATTATAAATCATTTAAGTACATGACAAAAAATAAAAATGTATTATTAGACTGACTTTTTGAGTTTAATAAGATATTAGCAATAAATGAAAGTCTGTATTTGAATATACATTTAGTTTTACGTCTATGTTTTTTTATTTCTATTTTCTTCATTTGTACATGAAGAAAAATGCCAGTCTTATAACACCAGACAAAAGCGATCATCACAATTGGTGTTAATTTCTCAATACAGTCAACCTCTTGCAAATGAGTTTTTTCAATATCAAAATCACTAGATTTTATTGTCATTTAGAAAATTAATCCATTTTTCACCAATGAATTCTCCGTCAGCCATCAAAGAAACAATACAATCATTACCAAAAAGAAGGATGAATCTGTTAACCAAATCTATATACTCCTGAGAGCTAGAGTTTCCACACCTCCTTATACACTACACCCAACATAAAAATGTCAATTTGTTCAAACTTCCAATTAATTCTATCTATACTAAGCTTTAGATTTTTCCTTGAAATTGGTAATTCATTATTGATATGAATTCCGTATTTTTGCTATTGACGTTGATTTTCACCATTAGAAAAATGAGTGACATTGTTCTTCTAATGTACAGAAAATCAACGTTTTCATTAAATTTAACCTGGGTTATTTTACTGAAAATCAGAGATTTATTTATTTTCATGTACTTACATTAGCGGGCACTTAAAACCCGCTGATTATTAATTGTTTATTTTTAAGTTTTTTGATATTTTTGTAATCGTATTTCGTAATCACTTCTCTTACAGGGGTTTTGTCAAGTAGAGATATACTGAGAATTTGTAGAATTTCGTAGATTGAGCGGTCAACTTTCAGCTTGTTACCAATTATGGCAACAAGGCAGTATGAGATGATCGCAGGGGGGATTTGATTAATATTTGTTGTTTAATGATTGTTTTTTTATGGCAACAAGGTTAGTTCTCAACAGAAAGTTGCTGCATAAAAAAACAGGCTGCCTGAGAGACAGTCTGTTTAAAAGAGATATTAAATCGTTTCTTATTTTACCATAAATCTTTTGGTGATAACAGTATTGTCAAAACTAATACTGATTACATAAGAACCTTTACTTAAGTCACCGAGGTCAAAGTCTTTAACAAAGCTACTTTCGTTTTCAATTCTTTGTTTAACAATTGTTTGACCTATAGTATTTCTAATTTCCAGTTCAAAATCGTTTGTATCTTCCATTTCAAGTTTCAACCTGAATCTTCCGTTATTTGGATTTGGATAGATACTGAGATCAATATCGTCTGTAGATTCAAAAATACCATCACAAATTTCAGCAGTGAAAGTTGCAGTTTCTTCAATGGCATTGTTTCCTGCCGCATCAGAAACATTATAAGCAACAATAACCTGGTTGTTGTTTGTTGCCAGGTGGTTTCTGCAGTCATCCAAACTTGCGTCAAAGCTGGTGCCTCCGTTAATAGAATAAGTGATTACAATCTGGGCAGAGATGTCTCCGTCTGTATCATCACTTGCAGTTGTTGTCGGAGCAACCCATACGGAAGCATTTTCAACGCAAACGTTATCATCGGCTACTTCAGCAATTACCGGTGGGGTAACATCCGGGGTTCCGCAAACTTCAGCAGTGAAAGTTGCAGTTTCTTCAGTGGCATTGTTTCCTGCCGCATCAGAAACATTATAAGCAACAATAACCTGGTTGTTTTCGGTTTCTAAATAGGTTCTGCAGTCATTTAAAGTTGCATCAAAGCTGGTACCTCCGTTCGTTGAATAAGTGATTACAATCTGGGCAGAGATGTCTCCGTCTGTGTCGTCAGTTGCTGTTGTTTCCGGAGCAACCCATTCAGAAGCATTTTCAACACAAACGTTATCATCGGCCACTTCAGCAATTACCGGTGGAATAATATCCACAGGTTCATCGGAATAAGCGCCAATTGTGAGGAAGGTTTCATTTGTAGTCATATTAAAATCAGAGAAGCTTGCTGTATTTCCTAAAACTTCCAGGGTGAAATATTCAACATTCTGGGTGAATTCACTATTGCTGGCAGTAATAATACAGAGGCTGTCAAATTGTGACACGTTAATGTTTTCCATGTTAACATTTATGTCAAACGTGTTATTCTGGATATTTTCAAAACGCCATTGACGTTCTGCTCTGTACTCAACATCAAGAGTACTTTCTGCTACCAGTGAGAATGGTTGGTTGTCATCTCCGAAAGCAATGCCGTTTTCAGCACTGATATCAGCATCGTTAACGGTTAAAACAGTGGAATAATTGGATGTATAGGCATCCCATACACCTTCAACATTATTTAAATAAGTATCGGAATAACTGGCATAAGGATAAAATGCATCTTCCCAGTTGATCCTTGTTCCTACACCATTGTTTGAGTTTGGACTAACGTCAATACAATAGGTGTCAGAGTGAGATTCAAATGTATAATTTGCAACGAGGTAATTGAAAGACGGGTGGTCAGAAGTAACCTGTTTGTGCATCCATTGATTTATTTCTGTTGAATCCAGAGCTCCTTTCCATATTCTGATATCATCCACATATCCGTTTAATCCGAAATAGCCGATATCCCATGGGGCTGCTCCTAAAATGAGGTCAAAACTGTTAATTCCGATTAAAACATCAGGGACATCAACAGAGTAAACAAGGTGTCCGTTTACATATCCGTTAAATTTGTCACCGGCAGAGAAGGTAAATGCAATATGTGTCCATTTATTACTATATATGGTACCGTTTTCTGTATCATACAGTTCCGGACTATCTGTCATGGTATAATGTCCTCCATCCTGGTCCCAGATTTCAGGATAGACTCTTCCATCATCAATACCAAGCATATATCCACTTGTGAATGAGCCTCCGCCGGAATCGGTTTTCCCAATGATTTTTTGGTTTTGATCGGCATTATTTGTTTTTACCCAGGCTTCTATAGAAACTTCTTTAACGAGGTCAAACGTTGAATTCGTTGGAATTTCAAAGTATGATCCTGCATATGAATTACTGTATTCATTCCCTGCAGAATAAAAACATGTTCTTCCGCTTTGGTCAGAAATTACAATTGGGCCTGCCCAGTTACTTGAGCCGTCAGTTCCACCACAGTTTGCCTGTACATAAACATAATAGCTTGTACTGTATTCTAACTCGGTTGCCTCGTAGGAGTTTGTTGTTACGGTAACTGGTGTCTCACTGGTGAAGTCAGTGACTTCTGTTTCAGAAACTATTACATTCCATTCTGTTTCGTCAGAGCCGGCAGTCCATGTAATGGTTGCTGAATTTAGTGTCACATCTGTTAATGCTAAATCAGTAATTACAGGGCAGGAAATTTCGGTAGTAAAGTTAGAGGATACCCACTGGCTTGTTCCGTCAGTAACGCCGCAATCAGCCTGTACGTAAACGTAATAATATGTATCCTGTGATAATCCGCTTGCCTGGAAAGGAATTGCAGTTGCAATAACAGGAGTTTCCGATTCAAAATCAGTGACTTCTGTTTCAGAGATAATGATATTCCAGCTTGCTTCGCTTCCGCCTGCAGTCCATGAAATGTCAGCAGAATTGGATGTTATATTATTTATTGTAAGGCCAGAGATAACCGGACATGCAATTTCAGTAGTGAATGTAGCAGATGTCCAGAAACTTGTTCCGTCAGTTCCACCGCAATCAGCCTGTACATAAACATAGTAATCTGTTTCAGCTGTTAGATCAGTAGCCTGGTATGAGTCTGTTGTTAAAACTTCAGGTGTTTCACCGGAGAAATCAGTAATTTCTGTTTCAGAGATAATAACATTCCATGTTGTTTCACTGTCACCGGCTGTCCATGATATATCTGCAGAATGTGCAGTAATGTTTTCAATAACAATATCGGTTACAGGCAGACAGTCAGGAGCAGGTGTTACATTTAATGTATAGTCTTCAATTGCTCCGTAAGTTCCTGTATAGCATGGTGTGGGTGTGGATCCGTCTGCTCCGAATATACGCATTCTGTATGTACCTAATGGTGTTGATACGGGAATGGTAAAGCTTGCGTTTAATGTCGTAGGGTTATCGGCGGAAGACGTTCCGGTATAAACGAGTTCTCCTTCATCATTAAAATCAAGGTCATTATTCCAGTCTATAAATATACCAGTATTATAGGCGTAACCTGTTGAGAATGTGATGTCCACATCAAGGTTTAAGCCGGCAGCTGCATCACCTGTCATGCCAGAGTAATCAACATAGCCGTCACTCCCTGTAGTTTCATTGTTTACCACAGTTCCCTGTCCGAATGTTACGTTTGTTATCCCGTTACCATCAGTAGATGAAGGGGCGGGGATACAATAACCGTTGTAGAAAGATGCTTCTGCCCATACACTTGTTCCGTCTATAGTACCACAATCAGCCTGTACATAAACATAATATTCGATATCTGCTGTTAGTCCTGTGGCTTCGTATGAATTTGTTGTTAATGCGATAGGCGTTTCCCCTGAAAAATCAGTGATTTCTGTTTCGGAAATAATAATGTTCCAGTTTGTTTCACTTGCTCCTGCGATCCATGAAATGTCTGCACTTTCTCCTGCATTTGGAATAATTGTCAGGTCAGTAGGAACAGGGCAGGAAACCTGTGTTGTAAATGTTGTTTCTGTCCAGTTGCTTGTTGTGCCGCCGCAATCAGCCTGTACGTAAACATAATAATCTGTGTCCGGTGTGAGGCTTGTGCCCTGGTAAGATGTTTCTGATACTGAAACCGGTGTTTCTCCGGAGAAATCAGTAATTTCTGTTTCAGAAATAATAATGTTCCATGCAGCTTCACTTGCTCCTGCGGTCCATGAAATGTCTGCTGAGCCTGAGGTAATATTTTCCACTGTTAAGCCGGAAGGGTAAGGACAGGCATTATCAAAAATACTTACATTGTCCACGAAACAGTCGGGGCCCCATCCTGAATGGAAATAAAAACGAAAAGCGATATTGTCTGAAAAAGCATCAAGGTTTATTGCTCCCGAAGAGGTATAGGACCCTGGAGAGGTGTCACCGGCTCCGTCACCTGAGTCAAGATCTGCCCCTGATTTAGACCATACGGTTGTCCATGTAGCACCTGCATCTTCTGTAATTTGTAGTGCGAGGGAGTCATTAGGGTAGGTTGAGTTATATTTATGCGACCAGTAAAATTCTATGGCAGGAGTGCCTAAAGAAGAAAGGTCAAAATTAAGGCTTGTCAGATATGCAGTAGAGTTAGCGGGCCAATTCCAGTAATTTGCTTTTACCGAATTTGAATTGTACTGGCTGACCTGTTGGCTTCCTCCTGACAAATCCCAGCAATTTGTTACGGCATCCCAGTTTTCAAATTCTTCTGTCCATGGGAAATTGGTTATTGTTTCACAATCTGTGTAAAAAGCGACTTCAGTCCATGATGATTCGTCGTCAACTCCGCAATTGGCCTGAACATAAACAAAATATTCTGTAGCAGCATTTAACCCGGTGGCCTGGTATGATGTTTCAGATACCGAAACCGGTGTTTCGCTTGAAAAATCTGTTATTTCCGTTTCTGAAATAATAATATTCCACTCGGTTTCGCTTGCTCCGGCTGTCCATGATATATCTGCTGTTGAAGTTGTAATATTCTCTATTGATATATCGGTAGGGGCCGGGCATGAGATTTGAGTGATAAAACTTGAGCCTATCCAGGAGGCTTCATCACCACTTCCACAATCGGCCTGTACATAAACATAATATGTAGTTTCTGAAGACAAGCCTGTAGCTGAATATGAGGGATCTGTTAATGATGAGGGTGTTACGGTTGTAAAGTCTGTAATTTCCGTTTCTGAAATTATGAAATTCCATGCCGTTTCAGAGTCTCCTGCAGTCCATGAAATATCTGCAGTTGATGTAGTGATGTTTTCAGATATTATATCTGTAATATCCGGACATGTTTCAGAGCAGTTTGCAATTTCAACCGTTCCGGCGGCAGATCCGTTATTCCCGTTTTCTGAAGCATCTGTGAGGCTCTGATCTGTGAAGGGTATATATGCTACAATATTTGCATAATTGGGGTGTGTAGCATTCAGTTCCTGGTTATACCAGTTTGAAATTGTTGTTCCGTCAAGAGCAACATTCCATATTCTTACCTCGTCAATATAACCGTTAAAGTTCCTGTCGGTTGCTCCCGGACATGTGCCTATGTATAAATTGGCTAAGGCTGCAGAAATATTGGTTGTGTAGGTATTTGTTGCAACTTCAACCCCGTCAATGTATATTTTTACTACTCCATTGTCGAATGTTGCGGCTACATGATACCATTGGTCTATGGACATTGGATTATTGCTTGTCATGGTTTCATCCCATCCACTCCCGTCACTGTAGTTAAATGACAGATTGCCGTCATTTGCGGCTCGCAGATCCCAGCCGGTTTCTGCAGTGTTCCATGAAGCGCAACTTAAAACGTTTCCCTGGTAAATTTCTGTTTTCCAGGAATCGGCTTTGATCCTCGCTTCAACGGTAAGGGTCGTCCCATAATAGCCGGCGTTATTGCCAAGATCAATATAGTCTTCGGATGAGTTGAACCATGCATTACATCCAAAGCTCTGTGAGAACGTATTTGTACCTATAATAAGAAGTACAAACAGCGTTGCGAAAAAAATAAATTTGTGTTTCATTTTAGTTAGAGTGTTAGTGGAGCTGCAAATATAAAAAAATATATGGATATTGCAATTTAACTGTATTTTATTTTTGATTTGTAGATTTATAGTCGGTTGCGTTATACATGATTCTTATTTTTTTGGGAAAATGTTCAATATTGATAATAATAAAAGTGATTTTTAAACTAAATTATAACAATATAGTTGTCTTCTTTGTTTTAAGTGGTTGATAATGATGGTTTTATATTGAATTTTTAAGTTGTTTTTTTGATATGCCGGAAGTATTTAGACTCTCCTGTACTGTAAATATATTCTGAAAACAAATTTTACGATCCAGGGGGATGGTCGTAAATCAGAGTATGGAAATATTCAAATGTAAGCTCTATGGAAATGTACTCAACGGATCTGCTATTTACAACCCACTTTTTTGCATAGCTTTCAGGAATGGTTTTTTCAATTGATACCGGTTCATCCGTATCTGCCGGTTCGTCTTTGCATGCGTTAAATGTCAGTGTAAGAGCAATGAGTGCTGTCAGTAATAAGGCAAGTTTTTTCATGATATTTTTATGTAAATGTAGCTTTATTACAAATATGGTTAAATAATTTAGACATTAGCGAGCACTTAATCATAGTACTTAATTCGCCGAAGTTTTTCTGGATAGTCTCTGCTTGGGTAGTAAGTTTCAAGCTTGCCGATTTGATCATATTTCACTCCCGTTGTCTTATCAATCGACCTGAAATACATCCGGTTGAATCGCATGCTATCTTTTGCCCGTGTAACAAAGAAAGCTTGCTGCTGATGAAGATGATACAATCTTTTATAATCAATGTGAGCTTTATCGATTACGTAAAAGCTACCTGGTTCATAAAAAATTAAGTCAAGTGCATTCACATCGTGCATTTTGGCATTTGCGATATACGGAAATGCAGAGATTGATGTTTTTACATCATACAGAGTATGCAGTTTTATACCACCTTTCGTTCTCCTAAACTCAGCCCACCAAAATACACAGAGACAAAAATCGATTGTTGATGAATTAAAAGCATAAACATTTCCTTCAACACTAGATCTGTAACAGCTTTTACGTGCTTCCTCAATGAGAACATATGCAAACTCTTCAAAGATTTTATAATCACGTTTCTCATTGGCTTTGCCGAGGTTTCTCCGAGTTACAGTTGAACCAAATTCAAGATGATAATATTTGGATTTATGCGCCTCAAGGCTGAGACGTAAATCTCTCATGCTGTCCTTTGAGGTAAGTTGTCCAAATACCATACATAACATTTGAATCCAACAAGTGAATGATCTTACATATTTATTCCCATCATGTTTACTGACAATTCGGTCAAACACCCGTCTGGGTAAGAAATCTGTAAGTTGAGCGAAGATATATTTGTCTTGATTCATGGATAATTGCTTGTTTCAATGCAAAATATCCATAATTCAATTCAAATCGTCACGCTATTAAAAATCGCTACAAGTACGACTAACAAATAATTTTAAAGTACGTTTTTAAATTTTTAATACTCACTAGTGATGTACTAAGATAAAAAAATCATATCCTGATTTAAGGGAAACGGTCATCCCTTTAGATCACTGGGTAATAACCCGAATTTTTTCTTAAAAGCAACGGTAAAATGCTGTGGATTTTTATATCCGATCTCATCTGAGACTTCTGCAACCCGTTTCCCTCTGTCTAACAGGAGATATTTAGCCTTTTCCATACGTAAATCATTATAATAAGCGAAAATAGTTGTCCCGAACAATCTTTTAAATCCTGTTTTCAACATTTGCTGATTGGTTCCCGCTATTTTAGCCAGATCAACTATGCGGATTCTCTTATGGTAATTCTTGTCAATAAACTCTTTTATTACAATCAGCTTATCAATCTCGTCCTTTTTTAAATCATTATTTTGTGTCGGTTTATGGCTTTCTACCTGTAAAAGGAACAACTCAATGACTTTTGCTTCGAGATATGTATCTGCCATTACTCCTTTAAACGGACAATTGCACATATTATAGATTATACATCTCATTTGTGGTGTAATGGGTTTTACAGAACCGATAAATGATGTTGTTCCACAAAGCAAAACCCTGGCAAAATTCAGTTCATTCCATAGTTCTTCGGGGAATATTTTTTTTACGGCATCGTAACCCAACTTGATCTCGAAAAAACTAAACGGATTAAAATTATCTTTATGGACAACATGTTCACATTCAAAATTATTAATATAAAATATGCTTTGAGAGTTAGGGAACATGGTACATAATGGTTTTTTGCCGCTATTCAGTGTTTTACAATATCCGTTAAACTGAAAATGAAGTTCCATGAACTTCCCTTTCTCATGGATTCGTATTTTATTATTTTGATTGAAAAACATTTCATTCCAGCAAATATTTATATTGTCAGACCTGAATATTTCATGTTGAGATAAAGCATTGCCTTTATTGACTAAAGCTCCTTTAATATTTTTGTCTCCAGCAAAATTCATATCCCGTTTTATTTCTAAAGAATAAAGATATTTACTCTTTTTTTTAGAAGAAATCCCTAAAATTTGTGATTTTAATGCTTTTTAATCACACAATAAGATTAGAAAACTGCATCCTTTTCGTATTGCGTTGATTTTATTTCTTTTTGCGTTAGCCCACCCTCACTCTAATCTTATTCCTTTATATTGTTATTTGAACGAATTATAAATAACATACAATGGAGCAATCGTTTTAAACTAAGAAGGATGGAAAAAGGATTATTATTTACAGTAACAGCATTTTCACTGTTTATTATATGTCCCCGAATGGCAGGAATGGCTCATTTGATCAGCAGATTTTCGGATTACTCACTCATGAAAATAGCTATTTTAGGAACAATAACAGCTATCCCTTTAACCATCTTAATGGTTTGGATATTTTCAAAGTTTGGTATTACCGGAGCATTAATATTCTGCATATTAACCGATTTCTTAAGTGCTTTTATGATGAAAGAAATCAGTCTGAAAGCAAGTATTGAAACAATCGTTATAGCTGTATTTGTACTAATAGCAGTAAAAATAGCCCCGCTTATTTCAGGAAGCATAATAAAATAGTTTAATAACAAGTCGATTATGGCAAAATTGGCATTAATAAGCCATGGAGAATGTATCTGGCACAGCAAAAGTGTTTTTACAGGCTGGCATGATGTCCCCTTATCTTCGGAAGGAATTATTGATGCGCTGAGGGCAGGCACAAAGGTGGCAGATATTAACCCGGATATAATAGTTGCATCTATGAAAATAAGGGCAATAGAAACAGCCATGATCGCTATCACCCAATGTGAAAGAAATAAAACCCCGATCCTTATCCGTGATGACGAAAAAATGGAAAACTGGATAAATACCAACAATAAAGCAATGGAAAAAACAATTATCCCCATTTTCCGGACACAAAGCCTTAATGAACAATGTGAGCTACAGGATAATGGGGATATTAATATCCGGGAATACAATGAAAACCCTGTTTATCCCTGGTGTTACAATTATGACAAGCCGTTACAAAATGATGAATGTATGAGAGATACCGCCAAACGGGGTATCCCTTTTTTTGAAAGAAACATCGTTCCCCAGTTAAAAAAGGGGAAAAACATCATGATTTCGGCACATAGTAACAGTCTTTATCCGATTGCGATGTTCATAGAAAATATTATGAAAGAAAAACCTTCCGGCATTCAGATCCTCCCGGGGAAACCACTGCTTTACGAATATAATAACGGAATAATAAAGAAAATAAATAATTAAAACATCAAAATGTTAACAATATCTGATTTACATGTGGAAGTTGAAGGAAAAGAGATATTAAAAGGTATTGATCTTAATGTCCCCGATCATGAAGTTCATGCTTTATTCGGGCCTAACGGGTCGGGAAAAAGTGTGTTAATATCTACGATCATGGGCTATCCTGAATATGAGATAACAAAAGGACAAATTTCATACAAAAACCAGTCAATTAACAATATGGGTATTGACGAGCGGGTAAAGCTTGGTATCAGCTTCCTCGAACAGCGTCCGCCAACGATAAAAGGGGTAAAACTCGGAGACCTTGCAAATATCATTCTGCAAAACAACAGCGGCAAAAAAAAGGATTTAAAAACGGACGAATTAATTGAACGTTTCGGGATGAACAAATTTCTAAACCGGAATATCAATGAAGGATTTTCAGGAGGCGAAATTAAAAAATCGGAAATATTCCTGTTAATTATAACTCAGCCAGGCTTTATTATTCTTGACGAGCCCGATTCAGGGGTGGATCCTGAACATCTAAAAACTATAGGACAGATGATCAACGAATCCTTAAATCTTAAAAAAGCACAGGAACAACACCTTTTGAAAATGAGAAGATCAGGATTAATTGCGACTCACTCGGCAGCGATCTTAGACTATCTGCATACCGATAAAGCACATATTCTGGTGGATGGGAAAATAAAATGTTCAGGGAACCCCGGTATAATGATGGATCAAATCAGGGAACATGGCTATGAATATTGCATTAAATGCCAGCAAAATTAAAAAGGAGAATCATTAATGAACAAATTACGGGATAAAAAAACAAACCGGATTGAAGAACAATCGGTTGATTTTTCAAAATTTGAAGAGAGTGAAGATAGCAAAGACTCTATTTTCACGGTTGGGGAGCTGGAAAACGATGACATTGACACATTAAAATCCGTAGGGGTCGATCTGTATGATAATTCTAAATCCGGCAAATTTTTAATGTATGGAAATACTGTTTTTACCTTTTTGCCGCAAATTGAAGGCGTGGAAATTATTCCCTTAAAAGAGGCATTTGAGTGGTATCCCGAAATTAAATCGCAATATTATTTTAATGCGGTAAACAAAGATGAAGATGAGTTTACAAGAAAAGCTTATAAAAAAGGCCACAACGGGTATTTTATACGGGTAAAAAAAGGTATTGTTGTTAACGAACCCTTGCACACGGCCATGTTTATGCATAAAGAAATGAGTACCATGTGTATTCATAATATTGTCGTTTTGGAAGAAGGGGCCCATTTGCATTTAATAACAGGTTGTACTTCCGGTTGTACTATTAAAGGAGGCTTGCATATTGCCGTAAGCGAACATTACGTTGGAAAAGGAGCAAAATTGATCAGTACAATGGTCCACAATTGGGGCCCGGATTTTGTTGTTCGCCCGAGAAGTGCCACCATTGTTGAAGATTCGGGAACCTATGTCAGTAATTATTACTCGGTAAATCCCCCGGGAAACATAGTAACCAATCCGTTTACAAACCTTGCAGGCAAAAATTCGTCTGCAAAATATATGACAGTATTAGCCTGCTTTCCCAATACATATTCCGACATTGGCGGAACCGTATTAATGAATGGGGAAAATTCAAGTGCAGAGCTGGTTGCCCGGGCAGTAAATCATGGAGGGACAGTAGTACAAACCGGCTTATTGATCGGGGCAGCTAAAAATTGCAGAGGGCATGTGGATTGTTCCGGCCTGATGTTAAGTAATGACGGAACGATTGAAGCTGTACCGGGCTTACGTTCAGTCCATCCTGATGCCCGGATGTCACATGAGGCAGCTATCGGCAGAATAGATACGGGAGAAGTGAACTATCTTCAGTCAAAGGGGTTAGAAGAGATGCAGGCTATTGCTTTAATTATCAGGGGATTTTTAAATATCGAGATTGAAATTGAAGGACTTGATGAAACCCTTGAAAAAACCATTAAGGAAATATCCGAACTCTCAGGGCATGGAGAAGATTAAACCCGGTATTTCGAGGCAGCAATATTTATCAACTCAGAAAACGAATTTTTAATAAAAAGCATATAAAATGGCATATAAACATAATTGGCAGGATCAGGTTATAAAACAAAATGAAATTGACAAATACTTAGTAAAAGGCAAGGATTTTATTGATGAAAATGAAATTTTCAATCATTTGGAAACCAACAAGAATCCGGATAAAACCAAAATAAGAGATATTATCAATAAGGCAGTTTCCATTAAACGTTTAGACCCGGACGAAGTTGCCTCCCTTATTAACCTTAATGACGAAGACCTGTGGGAAGAAGTTTACGAGGCAGCTCTGCTTATCAAGCAAAAAGTATATGATAACAGAATCGTATTTTTTGCCCCGCTTTATTGTTCAAATTTGTGTGTAAACTCTTGCATTTATTGTGGATTTAGAAAAGAAAATACCCAATTACACCGAAGAGTATTAAGCATGGATGAAATCAAAAATGAAACAAAAGTAATAACCGGCACAGGACACAAAAGAATGGTTATTGTTTTTGGCGAACATAAACAGAGCGATGTCGATTATATGACAGAAGCCATACAAAGTGTATATTCGGTAAAGGAAAAAGCATCGAATAATGATAGTGTCATAGGGGAAATCCGGAGAGTAAATGTCAATGCCGCACCTATGGATATCGCTAAATTACGAAAATTATATACCGCTGGTATCGGGACATTCCAGGTTTTCCAGGAAACTTATCACAAGCCAACTTATGCAGCCGTTCATCCGAATGGCATAAAATCCAATTACAGGTGGCGTTTATATGCGCTTCACCGGGCTATGGATGCCGGAATTGACGATCTGGCAGTAGGAGCTTTATTTGGAGTATATGATTGGAGATTTGAAGTGATGGGGCTGCTTTATCATGCTATTGACCTGGAACGCTATTGTGGAATCGGGCCACATACCATTTCTTTCCCCAGGTTAACCGCAGCTCTTGGGTCAGAATACAGCACCAGATCAGAATATTTAGTGAATGATAAGGATATGAAAAAAATTGTTGCTATTCTTCGCCTGGCAGTTCCTTATTCCGGCTTAATATGCACGGTAAGGGAGAAACCCGGGATTCACATGGAATTAATGAAAATTGGCTGTACACAAACTGATGCTTCCAGTAATATCGGAATTGGCGGATATACGGAAGCCATGCTGCAGGAAGCGGAAATACAAAAAGAAACAATAACCGAAAATAAAAGGAAAAGCCAGTTTACTCTTAACGACAACAGGAGCCTGGATGAAATGGTTCGGGAAATGGCCAAATCAGGAATGATATCCTCTTTCTGTACCGCCGGTTATCGTTGCGGAAGAACTGGTGACAAAATAATGAGATTGCTCAAAACATGCACCGAAGCCAAGTTTTGTAAATTAAATGCGGTTATCACCTACAAAGAATTTTTAGATGATTATGCATCCGAAGAAACTAAAATACTCGGGGAAAAACTCATTGAAAGGGAAATTGCAGAAATACAAAAGATGCCATTTTTCCAAAAAGGGAGACTCTATGAAAACTTCATAAATATGTATAAACAAACGTGCGGGGGAAAACGCGATGTTTTCATTTAAATAAGGGATTGCAAAATCATAAAATGTTTTGATCTTTTAGTGATGATGCTTGTTTAAAATTGTTATTTTTAAACTGTTTTCAAGACATAAAAAATGATTGACAACCTGATAAATAATTTCTTAAAGTTCAGTCCCCTTTCATCACCCGAGAAAGAAGCAATAATCGAAAGCGTTGAAATTAAAGAATTTAAGAAAGGAGACTTTTTATTAAAAGAAGGACAAAAATCAATTCATAATGTAAATCAAGGGTTAAGTGCACAATTATATTTGAAGAGAGATTTAATATTGACATAGTTTATTAAACATATTCTTCAATTGTGTCGATTTTTAATTGTCATCCCAAGGGATCAAAAAGTTGTCAGATTGGTTGCTCGTTAATTTTTCTTGTGCTATTTCACAACAATACAATTTATCCTTACTTTTGTAAAAAAAGAAAATGGCACATATACAGGATCAAATTACGAAACTTCAAACTTCATTGCCGGAGCATGTGCAGCTTGTTGCTGTATCTAAAACAAAACCGGTATCAATGATAATGCAAGCTTATCATGCAGGACAACGCGTTTTTGGTGAAAATAAAGTGCAGGAGTTGCAAGCAAAGTATCCTGAAATGCCCAAAGATATTGAGTGGCATATGATAGGTCATTTGCAGACCAACAAAGTGAAATATATTGCTCCTTGGATTTATATGATTCATGCAGTGGATAGAATGAAACTGCTGAGAGAGATTAATAAAGAAGCTGCAAAAGTAAAGAGAAGTATAGATTGTCTGCTGCAGTTTCATATTGCAGAGGAGGATACAAAATTTGGATTAGATATTCAGGAGGCAATAGAAATGCTTGACTCTGATGAATTTCAGCACTTTAAAAATATCAGGATTTGTGGAGTGATGGGAATGGCTACATTTACCGATAATCAAGATCAGGTTCGTCGGGAATTTCAGCATCTGAAATCAATTTTCGATCAGCTGAAAACGCGCTATTTCCCCAATGAAAAGTCTTTTAAAGAAATTAGCATGGGTATGTCAGGAGACTACCAAATTGCTGTGGAAGAAGGCTCAACTATGGTGAGAATCGGAAGCACGATTTTTGGTGCTCGAAACACTCACTAATTTAACTCGTGTAAATTTGGTGAATTTATCGAATTCTGTCTGCAGCTTTAACCATCGCTTCGTCTCTGGCCACACCTCTTAGAGCTAAGAATAGAAAAATGATGGCTGCAATTGGCAAAATGATGGAAATATTAAAGTTTTTTTCTGCATCAATTTGTTTCGCTGCATTGAAAAAGTAATACAGAAACATGCCTACTTGTCCAATAATTAAAAATATATTGATTCCACACAAGCGAATCTGCAATAATCGTCTTTTGTAAAGGAAAATTGTAATCAATGTCACACCAACTGTCATTCCCATAAGGATTGTTAATGGCATTACAGTGTAATCGTTAGCAATAATTTCATTAGCAGAAATTCCGTTGAAATAAAAATCGATAAGAAAATCATTTGCTGTGACGATATGT
Organism: Bacteroidales bacterium; assembly: GCA_963676165.1. Classification (GTDB taxonomy): domain Bacteria; phylum Bacteroidota; class Bacteroidia; order Bacteroidales; family ML635J-15; genus JAQIBY01. Next base: position 861,525 of record OY781043.1, read on the forward strand.
CCCAAAGGGATGAAAAATAAAATACTGAGGCAAATTAATGCGCCAATCAGGAACAATGTTTGTATGCGTTGAATCATATTTTTTATCTTTTAAGGACAAAATTAGTATTATTTCATGAAGCTTGGAAAATATTACCGGTGAAATTGGATACTTTTTTTTGATTATAAAGTTGTACATTTGTTTCAAATAGAATACAGACATGGAAAATTACAAAAGTGATGTTGAGGCTGTCAAGGCATTAAATGATAAATATCAAGCGCTTTTAAGCGAAATAAAAAAACGTATTTATGGTCAGGATCAGGTGATTGAAGAGGTACTGATTAGTATTTTTTCAGGAGGACATTGTTTGCTCGTTGGGGTTCCTGGGCTGGCAAAAACACTTTTGGTTAATACCATTGCTCAGGCATTGGGATTAAAAAATAAGCGTATTCAGTTTACTCCTGATCTTATGCCTTCTGATATCATTGGAACAGAAATCTTGGATGAGAAACGTGAGTTCCGTTTTATCAAAGGACCTTTGTTTGCCAATTTTATTCTTGCTGATGAGATTAATAGGACACCTCCAAAAACTCAGGCTGCTTTGTTGGAAGCAATGCAAGAACGTTCCGTAACAGCTGCTGGTACAATTTATAAATTGGACGAACCTTTCTTTGTTATGGCAACACAAAATCCAATTGAACAAGAAGGTACTTATCCTTTGCCTGAAGCTCAGCTTGACCGTTTTATGTTCAATATTTATGTGGATTATCCAAAATTTGAAGATGAAATTACCATTGTGAAAAATACAACTGCAGGGCAGGATTTTGAAGTTTACAACGTTATGACAGCAGAAGAAATTATAGGTTTTCAGAAACTTATTCGTAAAGTCCCTGTTAATGATCAAGTTTTGAATTATGCTGTGGGTCTTGTTGCTAAAACTCGTCCGGGGACAGTGCATCAACATCCAATGACAGAGAAATACATTCAGTGGGGGGCAGGTCCTCGTGCATCGCAATATCTTATTATCGGAGCCAAAACCCATGCAGTCCTTCATGGGAAATATTCACCGGATATCGAAGATGTCAAAGCCGTTGCAAAGATTATTTTGCGCCATCGTATTATGAAAAATTACAAAGCTGAGGCGGAGTCTTTAACCGTTGAGGACATTATTGACAATTACCTGAACGATTAATGAAACAACGAGTTCTATATCTCTTTTTTCTGTTGATTTTCTTTTCTTCTTTAAGTGCAATTGCTCAAGATGAGAAGAAAATTAAGATTCTTGATGCGGATGAAGCACGTTTTGATAAGGCGAGTGGTATTACTGCACGTCGACTTATTGGAAACGTTGTGTTTAAGCATGAAGATGCACTGATGTATTGTGACTCTGCTTGGTTTTTCCCGTCCATAAATACCATGGATGCTTATGGCGATGTTAAGATTGAACAGGGAGACTCTGTAAATATGACTGGAAAGTTTCTTAGTTATGATGGAAATTCAGGAATGGCAAAAATGCGTGATTCTGTTATTCTTATCCATAAAGAGTCAAGACTCAAAACCGATTCGCTTAATTTTGATCGGCGTGAAAATGTGGGGTATTATTTTGGATACGGAGAGATCAACCATGAGGATATTCACTTGACAAGTGTCGACGGATATTATTATCCTGATTTAAAGGATTATATTGCTGTGGATTCTGTGCGTTTAATTCACCCTGACTATACCATATTTGCCGATACATTGAAATATAATACGGAGTTGAGATTGACCCATTTTCTTGGTCCTACTCATATTGTGAGTGATTCATCACGTATTGAGTGCATCTATGGATGGTACGATACAGAGAATGATATTTCTGCGTTTGGGGAAAATACTGTCTTGTATCAAGAGGCTCAAACCATTTGGGCAGATTCCCTTTTTTATGATAGAAATCAAAGAGCAGGACGTGCTTGGAGAAATGTTAGGATGTTAGATACTGTGGAGCAGTTTGCTGCTTCGGGGAATTATGCAAAATACAACGAGCTTACCGGGAGATCTTTTATTACTGACTCTGCTTTGGTCATGTATTACGAAAATTTGGATACAACCTATATTCATGCGGACACTATTTTTATGAATGAAGTAGGAGATACTGCCCGTGAAGTTTTGGCTTATCATCATGTGCAATTGTTTAAATCAGATATGCAGGGCAGATGTGACTCGCTGGTGTATTTTGATTCCGATTCCATTTCTGTTATGTATGGTCATCCTATTTTATGGTCGGGTGAAAGTCAGATTACTGCAGATACCATAGAGATGTTGATGAAAAACAATGTGGCAGAACGCATGAATATGAAGCAAAATGCTTTCATTGTAATTCAGGAAGACAGTCTTCGATATTCCCAAATATCAGGTAGTGATATGGTTGCGTGGATAAAAAACAATGAACTGCATAAAATCAACGTTCTGAGTAATGCTGAGACAGTTTACTATGCGAGAGATGAAAAAACTGATGAGATAATTGGTGTAAATAAGGAGGTTAGCAATAGCATGATTATTTACCGTGCAGATGGACAAATTCAGCGAATTGACTTTATTGGTAATCCTGATGGTGCTTTTTTGCCGGATGAAGATGTTGAACCCTCTGATATGTTATTGCGAAATTTTGTTTGGTACGGAAAATACCGACCTGCTTCAATAAAAGATTTGTTTGTTTGGCTTGAAATATAAGTATATTGTATTAATATTGCCTTAATAAACTATAAAAATTAGCACGAAATCCTTTGTTTTTCTGTTTTTGATAAAATTTGTGTGTAATTTTAGGCGTTCAGATAATAACAATTAGAGGGAAATTGTAATGACTAAATTAAGTGATGCACAAAACATCGGGAAAGTGCTTGAATTAAAATTGAATAAAGTTGGGATTCATAGTCTTGAAGAATTGAAAGCTGTCGGTGCAGAATTGGCGTTTTCAAAGATTAAATCTATAGATAAGAATGCAGGTCGTACAACTTTATTTTCAATTGACGGTGCAATTAATGGTGTTCGTTGGCATGAGATTGATGAAAACAGAAAAAATGAGCTTCGACAGTATTTTAATGAATTGGAACAAATGAATTAGCCTCTTCATTCTTGAAAAAGCACGCTCCGCCACTCATTTTTAAAAACTGATAAATCTCATTGCTTCATTCACATATTTTGTGGATTTTTAAGTTCGTTTAAGAGCTTAAAATTTGAACCATGCATAAAATTAATCAACACCCAATTCTTGATGTGCCTCAGAATGAGAAAGTGAGTTTTCGATATGAGGGAAATGTTATTGAAGCAGAGAAAGGTTTTACTATAGCTGCTGCACTACATCAGGCAGGTTATCCTGTCCATTCACATTCCATACAAAACCGTAACCGTTCACTCGAATGTGGAATCGGGAAATGTGGTGCATGTGAAATGTTGATTGATGGAAAAATTAAGCGTATTTGCATTACACCGGTTGATGGTGTGAAAGAAGTACGTGAAATTCCCAAAGAATATCGTCCTTCTGTTGAGCCTACTCAAACTGATGAGCCATATAAAACGTACAAAACCCAAGTTGCAATTATTGGTGCGGGACCTGCGGGTCTTGCTGCTCGCGAACTTCTTAATGAGCATAAAGTTGACAATCTTGTTATTGATAACAATGACAAAATTGGGGGGCAATTTAATATGCAAACTCACCAGTTTTTCTTTTTTGAAAAAGATAAAAAGTATGGAGGAATGCGTGGTTTCGATATCGCAAATACATTGGCGGGTGAAAATACAGATGGAATCATATTAAGCTCCACCGTTTGGGATATTCTTGAAGATAAACGCTTGGCAATAAAAAATATCCATACCAATGAAATATTTTATGTACTAGCTGATCACCTTATTATCGCAACTGGTGCTGTTCCATTCATGCCTGGTTTTGAAAACGATGATTTGCCTGGAGTTTATACTGCAGCAGTTGTCCAAAAAATGATGAATCAGGAGTTCACTCTTTTAGGTAAAAATATTTTGACCGTTGGTGCTGGTAACATTGGTTACCTTACATCATATCAGTTAATGCAAGCTGGAGCAAATGTAAAAGCAATTATTGAAGCTATGCCTCACGAAGGTGGTTTCCCCGTTCAGGCAAACCGTGTTCGTCGTCTTGGAATTCCTGTGAAAACAGGTCATATCTTACTCAAAGCAATTCCGAATGATGACAATACCGGCATTGTTGGGGCTGTAATAGCAGAATCTGAGAATTTTAAACCTGTTCCTGGAACCGAGCAGAAAATCTTTGGCATTGATGCAATTAATGTGTGTACCGGACTTATTCCTGATGATCAATTAAAAGACAAAGGAGAGCAAGTGTTTGGTCGTAATGTTTTTGCTGTTGGTGATGCATTGAGAATTGGAGAAGGAACCAGTGCAGTACTCAAAGGGAAACAGGCTGCTTATGAAATTATGGATGCCATGAAGGTTCGTTACAATTATGACGATTATCTTGCAGTGTCCAAAGAATATATTGATTCACAGCAACATCCTGTGAAAATTATTGAAGAGCCATACAAACCCAATGAGGCTCGTGCAATGGAAAAACCATTTGTGTTGATTGATTGTCTTTACGGATTTGCATGTAATCCATGTGCATTTGCTTGCCCTTATGGTGCAATCACTAAAACATCAACTAGCACAGTACCTCAAATTGATTTTGATAAATGTATCGGTTGCATGAAGTGTGTGACACAATGTCCGGGATTGGCAATTTTCGGATACAATCTGAAAAAAGACTGGACATTCCTGCCAATTGAATACGAAGCAGAAGAGGGTGCAGATGTTTATCTCGTTGATAATAATGGAGAAAAAATCGGCGAGGGTGTCATTGAAAAAATCCAAAAGAAACCGAATAAAACCAATATGGCTCGTGTGAAATCTCATGATTTGCATGGTGAAGCTTTGATGGATGCAAGAGGATTTATTGTGAAGGAGAATTATCCTGAGCCTGTTGAAATTGATGGTGGTGAAGATGAGCATCTTTCCAAAACTTTTGTTTGTCATTGTGAAGATGTAACACTCGAGCGAGTCCTTGAAGTGATTGGAGAACGTAAATTTATTTCGGTTGACGAAATTAAACATACCACACGATTAGGAATGGGAGCTTGTCGCGGAAAACGTTGCGTGAAGCGCTTGCGTCAAATGATTGCACCTTATGGTATTGAAATTACTGGCGATCCGACTCCTCGTGCTCCGCTTTCTAACCAATTAACTATGGCAGAATTGTATCCACATCATCCAGATGAAAGGATTTACACGAATGTCAATGCCGAAAAGCCTAAACGGGTTAAAGTGAAATCACTGATTGCTGGTGGTGGTATTGGAGGTTCTGCATTACTTCGCTATATGGCTGAGGCAGAAATGGAACCTGTAATGATCAATTACGATAGAGGTGCTTCATGGCGTAACATCGCTGGTGGTCGTCCAGCATTCTCGCTTCCTGCATTGGCAGATATCGCTAATGAAAACAAGAAAATCTTTAAAGCACTTCAGGATATTCATAACATCGATTATTGTGATATTCGGTATGTGAGTTTTGCTCATGATGAAGCAACCTACCAGTCACTCGATGCTTCACGTGCATGGAGTGATGCTTATATGGTAGATCCAAAGGATTTTGATAAAGAAATTTCACCCGCATTCAATAAAAACTTAGCGAAATATAAATCTGCTCTTATTACTAACGATTGTTGGCAGGCAACACCGGGTAAGGTGATAGATTTGCTTAGACATATTGCTGAGGGAAAAGGGGGTAAAGTCCTTGAAGATTGTAAACTGATTGATCTGTACAAAGAAGGAGATAAAACCATTGCACTTGTGCAGTTGCATGATGGGAATTATCAAGAATTTGAAACTGAACATTTCGTTAATGCATTGGGCCCACAAGCAGAGAAATTTGCAAACAAATTAAATATACATACGGGATTATATCCTGTTCGTCATCAGGCATTTATTACTCGTCGTTTGCCTTTCCTGGGAAAAGATGGAAATACACTTGACATGCTGATTGACCGCCGTAAATACAAAGGTTTCTCTGCGGTTTACGGACAGCAATTAGCTGAAACAGGACAAATCATTGGTTGCGCATCTCCTGCAGTTGACCCTCAAGAGTCAGATAAAAATCTGAAGGTTAATACCCGCGAGTTTATGAATATTGTTTCGGAAGTATTTGTTGACTGGATTCCTGAACTGTCATCTGTTGGTTTTCAAGCAGTATGGGCAGGATATTATGTGGAACCTCGTTATATTATAGATCCTGGTCTTGGTTTATTTGTTGGTATGAGAGGTCATGGATTTATGTTATCACAATATCTTGCAAAATTGTATGTCGATAAATTGACTGGAAAAGCAGTTCCTGATTATTTTGAAAAACTCAGACTAAGCGATGAAGGCTTGTCAGAAGCTGCATTCAAATAAAAATGTGAAACGAATTTCAATAAGCTGTCTCAATTGGGGCGGCTTTTTTTTGTGATTTTTTTCAAAAAAGTTGCAGCAAATCTCCTTACCTTACGTACTAAAAATAGAAAGCATAGCCCAAATTGACAGATCGAAACGACATATTGCGAAAGATTTCGGAAGAATGTAAGCAACAAAAGCCTGAGGCTATGGCGCAGTTGTACACCATGTATGCATCTAAAATGTACAATACAAGTTATCGCTTGTTAAGTAACAGAGCAGATGCTCAGGATGCCATGCAAGAGGCTTTTATTTCTGCCTGGAAAGCGTTTCCTCGTTTCGATTTGTCAAAGTCTCCTGAGAAATGGATAAGGACATTGGTAATTAATAAGTCCATAGATATGTTGAGGAAGCGAAAGCGCTGGAAAGCGGATTTGAAAGAAAATCTGGATGTGCAGGACATCTCTGAGGAAAGCATACCTTTTCATGAGTTCTCTGTACAAATGGTAAAGAATGAAATCATGAACTTACCAGATGCTTGTCGGACTGTTATCTCGCTTTATTTAATTGAAGGATTAGATTATCAGGAGATTTCAGGATATCTGAAGTTAAAAGAATCATCCGTTCGATCACAGGTTTCCCGTGGAATGGCAAAATTGAAAGTTGCATTAAAACACACAAACGAATGAAAACATATTTTGAACAAAACAGAGAAAAATTTGATACGGAAAGTCTTCCGGAAAATCATATCAATGTGTTTTCTGAAAAACTTTACAAGCAAAAGCGTTTGCATAAACGGTTTCAGTTGACCTCTGTTGCAGCTGCCGCAATTTTGCTGATCTTGAGTGGATATTTTCTTAAACAAGAAATTCAGAACTCATCCATCGATCATGAGTTTGTGTTTTGTTATCAGGCATTACCTGAAGCAGTGTCCGAAGACATACAAAATGCCGATGTGTATTATGCAAGAAATCTGATAAAACTTCAGAAAGAATGCTTAAGTGCAATTCCAGCAAGTCATTTCATGGCCAGAATTGACTATATCCAGCACATGGGACAATATTATAATTCTCGTTGTGAGTTGGTGCAAAAGCTGGAAAGCGAGCCAGACAACCAGGCTTTATGCTCTGCCCTGATCAGGCAATATCATGTGGTTGAAAAACAGCAGTCTGCCCTTGCAGAATTGTTGAGAAAACAAAAAGTGTTGAATTAAAAACGTAAAATTATGAGAAACTGTTTGTCTTTATTTGTTTTGCCTATTTTGTTTTTGAGCTTATTTGGTGTAACACTGCACGCTCAAACAGAAAGCAAGCATTATGAGCAATCCTTTGCGATTGATAAAAAAGCAAATCTGATTATAGATACAGAATTTGCAGATGTAAAAATCATTCCTAACGATAAGCCGGAAATTGTCATGCAAGTTGATGTAAAAGTGACTTGTTCCAAAGCCGAAAAAGCCAAGAAAATGGTTGAACTTATTGATGTTGATATGAAGCAATCTGGAGGTGATGTTAAATTAGATATTGATCTTGGTAGTCATTTTAATAATGTGGAGCTTGATGTTCAAGCTATTATTAAGGCTCCTGTTTATGTGGATTTGTCAACAGATATGGAATATGGGAATCTGAGTCTGAATGAAATTACCGGTCGCTACGATATCGAAATAGAGTTTGGTGCAGTAACTGTTGGTAAGTTGCTTAATGATTCTCCTGATAATCGTTTGGATCTTGAGTATTGCGAGCCCGTAATTATTGGAATTATGAAAAAGGGTGAAATTAGTGCAGATTTTAGTGATATTAAATTGAAGGCTGCTGGGGATGTGCGTATTTCCGGTGATTATACCGATTATTTCATTGGGAAAGTGATTGCAGTTCATGCTCAAATGGATTTTGGAAGTTTGTCAATTCAAGAAGTTGTAGGTATAGCTTTTCAAGGGGATTATGTTACTGTCCAATTAGAGAATGTATTGGATCAGGCTCGGTTTGAAATGGATTTTGGTAGCTTAAGTATTCAATCTTTAGATGAAGAGTTTGAAATTTTGAGCATAAAATCCGATTATTTGGATGCATCTGTCCATCTTGGTGATCTTAAAAGTTTTGTTGTTGATGGCTATTTGGAATATTCAGATGTTGATGTTCCGGATTTCGTGACAAAAAAAACTGTTGAGTATACCGGAACGAAACTTTCTGGAGGCAAAGGAGAGGCAAAGTTCAATGTTGAAATGGATTTTGGCTCACTGAAAATTCAAAAATAATATATCTTGTGTTACGATTTTTCCCACAAAAGCAAGAAAACTTATCAGTCGTAAATTAGTGAGTTTTTTTGCATTTTCTTGAACAATGATGGAAAAGATTTGTATAATTGTTGTCAATAAATAAAAAGACATTTAGTTATAAAATCATAAAATAAAGAACACATGAAAAAAATAATTTTAGTTTTTGTCGCAGTTTTTGCTTTTGCTTTTATGGCAAACGCTCAGTCAAACGCCATAGGTTTACGATTAGGTGGAGGTAGTTATAATGGTGGAGAGATATCATATCAAACTGCAATTGGTAGTTCCAATCGTTTGGAACTCGATTTTGGTTTTGGTGCGAGTAAAAATCATACCCGTTTATATGGAGTCGCAATTTATCAGTGGATGTGGAACATTACTGATGGTTTAAATTGGTATGCTGGTCCCGGAGTTTCTGGTGGATTATATACTTACGAAGACAATGATGGTTTCTTTAATGTTGCTGTAGGTGGTCAAATAGGAATTGAATATGATTTTAACACGCTTGGGGCTCCGCTTCTTGTCAGTATTGATGCTCGTCCTATGTGGGATTTTCTTGGAGATAATCCTGGACTTGGTTGGGGGGCAGCCTTAGGTATCCGCTACACATTTTAAAGAGGCGTCAAAAAAATATGAAACTAAATGAGGGAGCATCTCCCTCATTTTTGTTTTTATACCAAGGGAATAATATCCCCTTGCTTTTCTTGCATTGATTTTGGTATTTTCTCTTGAATGCTTGTTTTAAGTGCTTCCAATAATCTTACCCTTGGATAGGATTTTCGATAGCACAAACTAACTTCCCGAGTAGGAACCGGGGGATAGAATTCTCTTAATTTTTGTCGTTGATTTCCAGATAAATCCGTCTTTGCCAATTGCGGTAGTAAGGTGTAACCACCTTCGCTGTCAATTAGTCGGATAATCGAGTTGAATGAGTCTGTTCTAAATTCTACTTCGTATTTTTCAATATAATTCTTGTTTGTATGGCATAAGTTGATTACCTGATCTCTAAAACAATGACCGTCTTTCAAAAGCCAAAGTCCATCAGTTGTAATTTGATACGTATTTAGCTTATCAAACTCTGACAATTGGTGTTTGGGAGAAATGTATGCTTGAAAACTCTCATAATACAAAGGATCTTCGATGAGACCTTGTGTGTCAAGTGGAGTCGCCATAATGCCAGCATCTAAATCACCTTTTATTGTTTTTTCTATGATTTCTTCTGTTACTAGCTCGTCAATGAAAAGTGAAACCTTGGGATAATGCTTTTTAAATTCAGGAATAAATTGATATGCAAGGTAAGGTAGAATAGTTGGAATAATACCAAGACGAATTTCCCCTGTGAGTGTTTTTCTGAAACTTAGTGCAGTGTCTAGTAAAGCATCATGTTTTTCAAGCACCTCTTTGGCCTTTTCCAAAATGAGTTTGCCCTGACTTGTGGGTTGAACTGGGTTCACTGAACGGTCAAAAATAATCACTTCCAACTCCTCTTCTAATTTTTTTATTTGCATGCTAAGCGTTGGTTGGGTTACAAAGGAATGTTCCGATGCTTTCTGAAAGCTTTGGTATTTCTCGACTGCAAGAATATATCCAAGTTGAATAATCGTCATATAGATAAAATTTATAGCGAATATAAAAAATATCAATTTGACTTATGTTGTTTTGCGTTGTATATTTGTATCGAATTAAATAATTAATAACAATTAAAAATAAATTAGAATATGGAAAATCAAGAAATCAACATTACTCCAATGCCAAGAATTGGCGACATGGCACCAGATTTTACTGCAAAAACTACAATTGGTGACGTTAAATTTTCAGATTACAATAAAGGATCATGGGTAGTATTATTTTCACACCCAGCAGATTTTACTCCGGTATGTACAACTGAAATGTCTGGTTTTGCAACTCGTAAAGGTGAATTTGATGAATTGAACACTAAACTTATGGGTTTAAGTATTGATTCCATTCATTCACATCTTGCATGGGTAAATAATGTGAAGAAAAACACAGGTGTGTATTTCGATTTCCCAATCATTGCTGATATTGATATGAAAGTGTCAAAACTTTATGGAATGTTACAACCAAACGAAGCTGAAACTGCTGCAGTACGTGCGGTATATTTCATTGATCCTAACGGAAAAATTCGTTTAATTATGTATTATCCATTGAATGTTGGTCGTAATATGGACGAAATCATTCGCGTATTGAAAGCACTTCAAACATCTGACAAGCATGGTGTAGCTATGCCATTAGACTGGAAACCAGGAGACAAAGTGATTGTTCCTCCACCAGCAAACCTTGAAGCAATGGCTGAGCGCGAAAAGAGTACATACGAGATGATTGATTGGTATCTCGCAAAAACCGAGATTAAAGAATAAATCTTTTAACCACATGAAGTTACATTAATATCAGGTAGGGCGCCGGAATTTCCGGCGCTTTCTGTTTTTATAGGTCAGAAGCCATGTGTCATGTGTCAGGGGTCAAGATTTAGAAGATAGGAGTTTGCTGGTAGTAAGAGAGTTGGGTAGGAAACGGTGTTGTGTCGCATCCACGCATCTTTGCAAGTACATACAATCGAATGACTTTTGTCCATTTTCCCGCTCTCATGTTTTCTCTTCTCCAGTTCGCAAATCAGGTGTCAGGTGTTTGACCCGTCCTGAAATAGGTTTACACAAAAGGTGTAAAAATGGAAAAACGAAGTCAACTTATTACAGGATTAAAAATTATGTGTAAATTTGCAATAGAATTTAAATGTTTAACTGTAGACTTTTTAGGAAGAGAGAGCTGTTTTTCAATCCACAAGCAAAATATCATTTTAGTAACATCCACCCCTTATTTTGCCTGTTTCAATCCAATAAAAGGCAGGTTTACCTATAAAGTTGCTCTAAAGTAATTCTGATATCGTATTTTTGGGGATAAAATTTAGTAATTTGAAAAGAAGTAATTCTATAAAACAGCTAAAGGGAGCAGTCTTTATATCTTCTATTGCAATGGGGATTCTGCTTAGTTTTCCTCCATTTAGAGATGCTTCTTTTTCAATATCAGATTTTCTCTTCAACGCATTATTTGTTAGCTCCTTATCTTTTGCTATTTGGGTTATAAATCTTTTTCTGTTACATCTGAGTGAAACTTATCGCAGGTTAAGAATTAAAAATAATTTTAGGCGTTTGCTAAGCTATATACTTAATGAATTATTCCTAATCCCGATAGTTTTTCTTTACTTTCAATATTTGGGGAATTATTATAAATTTGAATTATCGGAAGGAGTAACTTTCAACTATCCGAAAGCGATTGTTTTTATCTTTTTTCTGAATACAGCTATCAATGTAATAGAAGCCAGTATTCTCTTGAAGAATAAAAGGATAATGATAGAACTTGAAAATGCTAAACTAAAACAACAAAACACAGAAGCATTTTACAACCAGCTAAAACAGCAAATCAATCCTCATTTTCTATTTAATTCTCTCAATATTCTCAAATCCCTTATCAAAAGGGAACCCGATACTGCTGAAAATTATTTGGTAAAATTATCTGAATTTCTTAGGGTGTCTATTGCATCAGCGAATGAAAATACGGTAATTCTCAAAGAAGAACTGGAGTTATGTACTGACTATTTGGAAATGCAGAAAGTTCGTTTTGGAAAGGCTCTACAATATTCGTTTAATATTCCTATGAATGTTCAGGAGTCGGGATTTGCTCCTATTTTTTCCATTCAATTACTTGTGGAAAATGCCATTAAACATAATTCACTAACGAATGAAAAACCATTAAAAATAGATGTTACTTGCAATTCAGGGTATATATCAGTTTCTAATAACCGTCAAATAAAACTAACTTCAGAAACTTCCACAGGAGTAGGATTAAAGAACTTATCAGAACGCTATAAGATATTGTCCGGAGAAGATATTACCATTACAGAAAGTGAAAAAGAGTTTTGTGTTAAGATAAAAATATTAACCAATGAGAATAGTTATAATAGAGGATGAAGAGTTTACGGCAACTGACCTTGTTGACACTATTTGTCAAGTAGAGCCTGACACACAGATTGTTAGCGTACTGGGATCTGTGAAGGCGGGCATTAAATTCTTTAAAAAAAATACGGAAACTATTGATTTGATATTTTCGGATATACAATTGGGTGATGGGCTTAGTTTTGAGATTTTTGATGCTGTTAGCATTTCTTCACCTGTTGTATTTTGTACCGCTTTTAATGAGTATGCTTTACAAGCATTCAAGGCAAATAGTATTGATTACGTTTTAAAACCGTTTTCACAGAAATCTATTGTAAATGCTTTGGGTAAGTATAAATCTTTGAAAACATCTTTTCTTGAGAATAACTTTAATTACAGTGCAATAATTGACCTTTTTAGGAAAACCAATCAAAAATCCAATGCCATATTAGTTTATCAAAAAGACAAGATATTTCCGATAAAATTTGAAAACATTGCCTTGTTTTATATTGAAAAAGAAATTACTTATTTGATAACGCTTGGCAATCAAAAGTACACCATAAAGAAAACCCTTGATGAAGTAGAGAAAATATCGCCCGACAATTTTTACAGGGCGAACCGTCAACACTTGCTTAATAGTGAAGCCATAAAAGATATTTCTCAATATTTTGCAAGAAAGCTGGCTGTTTCACTTAAAATTTCTTATAAAGAAAAAATCATTATCAGCAAGGGAAAAAGTACTGATTTTCTAAGTTGGCTTTCAGAAAGTTAATGTTTATTTTTCTTTTTCCCTCTTCATCATCTAAATTTGTCTTGAAACGAATGAGAATAAAGGAAGCTATTAACATATCTTATGGTTTATATCCGTATATTCCGTTCCATCCCTTATTTTGTCCGTTTCGCTATAATATAGCTTTGAATTTTTTATATTCATATAGACCTTTACGTCTGGAAACGCAATAGCTTATATTTTAAAATAGTTAGGAATAATCTTTAAGAATCATTATTAACAAAAATAGATATATGAAAAACAAATTGGTAATTATTATTGTTGGCTTATTGATTAGTGCATATGCTTTTGCACAGGATAGTCTTAAGCTATCATTAGAAGAAGCTCAGAGTTATGCTTTAGAGCATAATCGCTCTTTAAAAAATGCGTCAATTGAAATACAGAAAGCAGAGGCAAGTAGATGGCAAACAGTATCAACTTTGCTTCCACAAATAAATGCGTCTCTGGATTATTCTAATATGTTAGGATATGAGTTGGATTTTGGTGGGGCCAGCATTGCTATGGTTCCTTATGGAACGCTTGGAATTACAAGTGCTGTAAATCTGAGTGCAGCTCAATTTATTGGAATTAAGCTCAACGATATTGCCACCGAAATGGCAAGTATCACATTTGATCAAACACAACAGCAAATTTCTGATCAGGTTAAATCTATTTATTTTTCGACTTTGGTAATGGAGGAAACTATTGTCTTGCTCGAAGAAAATTTAAGTAATCTTGAAGAATTACTCAGACATACTGAACGTTCTGTGAAAGTGGGAGTTGCTGAACAAACGGATGCAGATCAAATTTCTGTACAGGTAGTGAGCATGCAAACTGTAATTAACTCTACAAAACGAACTCTTGAAATGCTTTATAATTCTTTGCGACTTCAGTTGGGGATAGACGTTAATACAGATATTAAGTTAACACAAACTATTGATGATTTGATGAATATCGAAATCGCAATGAATACTCTAACTAAAGACTTTGCTCTAGATAACAATTATAATTACAAATTATTAAAAAAGAATACCGAACTTTCTAAAAAACAAGTTAACATGAAAAAGTGGGATTATGCCCCATCTATAAGTGTTTTTCACCAATATCAAGGCAGGAAAAATTTTAGCGATGAGCCTACTTTTAACATGACTCCTCCAAATATGATAGGGGTCTCATTGAGTGTACCAATATTTTCGAGTTTAAATCGTTATGCTGCTGTGAAAGAAGCAAAATTGAGTTATTCTCAACAGTTAAATACTTTAGCAGACACAGAGGAATCCTTACAAATTCAGTTTCGACAACTGAGATATAATTTAAGTTCTGCTTTTGACAACTATGAAACACAAAAAAAGAATATAGAGGTTACTCAGCGTGTTTTTGATAATATTACACTCAAGTATGAGCAGGGGTTGGCATCCAGTCTGGATGTTACAAACTCAGGAACAAACTTAGTTTCTGCACAAAACGACTATGTCCAGTCACTTATGGAGGTTATGTCGGCTCAAATAGAATTAAAACAATTATTAAATTATTAATAAATAATAAAAAGAGAGATATGGATAATATAATTAAAACTTCCATTTTATTGAGTTTAGTGTTTTTCTTTGTTGGATGCGGAAGTGCTAGTAAGAAAGATGTTGAAATAAAAGAACAGGAAAGAATAGAAAAGGTCTCAACAATATCATTATCAAAAACAACAATTAATCGACAAATTGAACTCTCAACTGTGTTGGAAGGGTATGAGGTGGTTAACATAGCACCCTCATTGTCGGGAAGAATTGAACACATTTATGTTGAGGTTGGGACAAATGTAAGTGCAGGCGATTTGTTGGTACGTATGGATCAAAACCAATTAAAAACAACTCGCTTAACTTTTACTAATTTGGGTGTTGAATTAGAGCGTCTAAGAGTTCTGAGGGAGACTGAAACAGTTTCTCAACAGGCATACGATCAGGTTAAATTAAGTTATGATCAAACTAAAGAAAGCCTGGATTTTTTAGAGGCTAATACTTTTGTTAAAGCTCCTATATCCGGAGTTATTTCAGAAAAAAATTATGAAGACGGCGAATTATTTGGCGGAACTCCAATATTGCAACTGACACAAATACATAAATTAAAAGCTCTTATAAATGTTCCGGAATCTTATTTCCCAGTTGTTAAAAAAGGAATGAATGTATTACTGCGTTCAGAAATTTATCCTAATCAAACTTTTCCTGCTGTAATTGAGATGGTGTACCCAACTATCGACCAAAATACTCATACTTTTCAAGCAAAACTTGTTGTTAATAACTCTAAAAATGAATTAAGACCGGGAATGTTTGTTCGTACAACTCTTGCTCTTGATGAAATAGAAGCAATTGTTGTCCCTTATCAAGCAGTGCAAAAACTTACAGGGTCTAATGTTCGCTTTGTTTTTATAAATAATGATGGTAAAGCTAAACGGGTTGAAGTGAGTTTAGGACAGCGTTTTGATGAGACTATTGAAATTACTTCAGGAGAAATAAAAGAAGGAGATGAATTAGTTGTTCTTGGACAGGCTAAATTAGTTGATGGAGTAAAGCTAGATGTTGTAAAATAAATTCATGGTTTTCAGAAAGAGCTATTATAATTTGAAATTAATAGAACATAAAATTTAAAATATTTTAAAATGAGTATATATAAAACAGCAATTAACAAACCTGTTTCAACCTTGCTGATATTTGTGGCTGTATTAGTTGTTGGTCTGTATTCTTTGTCAAGATTACCAATTGACCAGTTTCCTGAAATGGATCCGCCATATGTTACTGTAATGACTACTTATGCAGGAGCAAATGCCAGTGAAGTTGAAACAAATGTAACCAAATTATTGGAAAACGGACTAAATTCTGTTGATGGTTTAAAAGAGATTTCTTCGACTTCAAGCGATAATATGTCTATGGTTGCTCTGGAATTTGAGTGGGGTGTTAATATTGACGAAGTTATTAACGATGTACGGTCTTCAATTGATATGATTAGAGACAATTTGCCTAGTGGATGTTCTACTCCATTTATTTTCAAAATCAGTACTAGCTCTATTCCTATTGCAATGTATGCTGTAACAGCGGATGAAAGTTATGCCGGATTGGATAAGATATTAAATGATGAGGTTATTCCTCAACTTAATAGAGTAGATGGTATTGGTAATATTTCTGTTAATGGTTCCCCAAAACGATATGTTTATATTGATCTTGACCAACAAAAACTAGATGCTTATAATCTACCATTAGAAGTTGTAGGAAATGCAATTAGTAATAATAATTTGAACCTTGCATCAGGTATTGTAAAAATGGATAAAGAACAATATCAGGTTCAGGTGCGAAGTGAATATGTCGAAAGTAGTGAGATTAACGATATTGTTGTAAGTACTACACCAACAGGAAAGCAAGTTTATGTTCGAGATATAGCTGTTGTTCGAGATACAATTAAAGATTTGTCGCTTGACGAAAAAATTAATGGAAAAGATGGTGTTCGGTTAGTTGTTACAAAAGCATCAGGAGGAAACACTGTAAAAATCCTTGAAAACCTTAATAAAGAATTAGATAAAATTCAATTAGAGCTTCCTCCTGATATAAAGATTAATGTTGTCTTTGATTCGGCAGACGAGATTCAAAACTCCGTTGATAGCCTTTTTGAATCTATAATGTATGCACTATTATTTGTAGTAATTGTTGTATTATTTTTCTTAGGAAAGTGGCGTGCGACTATTATTATTGCTTTAACAATTCCTATAGCTTTAATTGTGTCATTTGTATATTTGTCATTTACAGGTAGTTCTTTAAATATTATATCATTATCAGCTTTGACAATTGCTATTGGTATGGTGGTAGATGATGCTATTGTAGTGCTCGAAAATATTACAAGGCATATTGAACGTGGAAGTAGTCCTCGAGAAGCTGCAAAATATGGCACTAACGAAGTTTGGATTTCCGTTATTGCAACCACGCTTGTAATTGTTGCTGTGTTTGTCCCGTTGACAATGTTAGATGGTATGGCTGGTGTTATGTTTAAAGAATTAGGGTGGATTGTTACAATTGTGGTGGTCACTTCTACAATAATAGCTATCACTTTAACCCCTATGTTAAGTTCAAAGTTGTTAAAATCGAAGAAAATTGTTGTTGATGAAAATGGACATATTGTTAAGTCTGAACGTAAAAAAAATTGGTATGAAAAAACTGTAGTGAGATTTTTGGATAAACTAGATGATTTTTATTCAAAAATTTTGAGAATATGTTTGAAAAATAAAATAATTACAATTTTTATTGCTATTGCCATTTTTGGGGTTTCTCTTTATCCTCTGGTTTCCGGTAAAATAGGAACAGATTTCATGCAACAAACTGATAATGGGCGTTTGAATGTTACTGTGGAACTAAATAGAGGTACACGAATTGAAGAAACTTTAAAGACAGCTCGTGTTTTAGAAAGCCGGTTTAAAGAAATTGCACCGGAGATTGTTATAATATCTACATCGGCTGGACTAACAGACGAAGCCGGAATTTCAGCTATGTTTTCGTCAAGCACTAATAGTAAAATATCTATGACTATTAGAACAACAGAAAAAGGAGAACGGGAACGAAGTATAGAGGAAATAGCAGAAGTATTACGGCAGGAAATGGCAAATTATCCTGAAATTATTGAATATCAGGCTCAGGCTTCATCTTCGGGGCCAGGTGGAGCTTCTACCGTTGATGTTGAAATTTATGGTTATGATTTTGATCAAACTTATATTTTGGCAGAGACGATAAGTCAAATAATTAGAGATAGTGTGTCAAGTGCCAGAAACGTTACCATTAGTCGTGATGAGGATCGTGCCGAATTAAAAGTTGTTATTGACAAAGAAAAATTAGCTCGCCATGGTTTAAATTCTGCAACAGTTGCAATGTATGTTCGTAATCGAATTAATGGAATGCAAGTTGGATATCTTAAAGAGGAAGGTAATGAGTACGATATTGTGGTTCGATTAAAAGAGGAGAATCGTAATTCCTTAACAGAGTTGGAGAACTTGTCTATTCCAACAGCAACCGGTGAAATTATCAAGTTAAAAGAAGTTGCATCCATTGAAGAGCATTGGACTCCGCAAGATATTACTAGGAAAGGAAGACAACGTATAATAACTGTGTCGTCATTACCGTATAATACTTCATTAGGTCAACTTGCTGCAAGTATCGATGATGCTTTAAAAGGATTGGATATTCCTGATAATATTAATATCCGATTAGCGGGTGCTTATGAAGATCAACAAGAATCTTTTAGTGATATTGTGATTTTAGCATTAATGATAATTTTATTGGTTTATATCGTAATGGCATCACAATTTGAGTCTTTTACTAAACCTTTTATTATTATGGCGGCTATCCCTTTTGCTGCAACTGGTGTCATTGTTGCACTACTCATTACGGGAACGACTCTTGATATGATTGGAGCTTTGGGAATGGTTATGCTTGTTGGTATTGTAGTGAAAAATGGTATTGTATTGGTAGATTATATAAATCTAATGAGAGATCGTGGTTATAAACTAAATGAAGCTATTGCTTTATCAGGAAAATCACGTTTGCGTCCTGTGCTGATGACTGCTTTTACTACTATATTGGGGATGTTACCAATGGCTTTAAGCCAAGGGTCAGGATCTGAAATGTGGAAACCAATGGGAATTGTAATTATCGGAGGACTATTAGCTTCAACATTAGTTACTTTAATTATTGTTCCTGTATTATATGGTGTTATGTCACGTCATGGAGAGAGAGATAAGAAAAGTAAAATTCGCAGAAAATTTCTATTTATGAAGATTTCTAATGAAGAAAAATAATACTTACAAATCAACATGACTGTGTATTTTTACATTTAGTCATGTTGATTTTTTAAAATAATATATATGAAAGCAGTATTTATAGTGTTTAATCAGGCAAATTCCGAGAGAGTAGAATATTTATTGGAAGAATTGAAGATTCGTGGTTTTACTCTTTTTGAGGAAGTGCAAGGGCAAGGTAGTAAAACAGGAGAACCAAGAAGAGGTACACATACATGGCCAGAGATGAACTCTGCTATTATTACTATGGTAGATGATAACCAGGTAGAGAATTTACTAAAAACAATACATAAACTTGATTTACGAAATCGAGAAGTTGGAGTCAGGGCTTTTGTTTGGAATGTTGAACAAAGTGTTTAATATGAGAAATTTTGACGGATTTTATAAAAAAATGTTTCAATAAGGGGCAGTGTCAAAATATTAAAATAAACATGACAGAAAATGGACACTTTTCTGTTCAAACTTGCCTGTCTCAGTTTTTTGTATAGACTCACGCTTTCTCCACCTCAAACTCGCAAATCAGGGACTGCGAGGTAGTTTTTCTTTCGCTCTTACTCTAGTACTCAAATAGCATTTCTGTTAAATGACTTTTCCCTTTTTCTTTAGTGTCTTCGGGATTTACGGCTATCGTTTGCATCCTCAGCCACCTACATTGTGCTAACCTTAAATGTTGATTGTTGAGTGAAGTCGAAGCACAAACTTCAAATCATCGAACCTCGAACTTCAAACAAATCCCTATCTTTGAGCAAAGTTATGTTTATGCAAATCGAACTTGAAAATTATATTCTACAGCACAGCGATCCTGAATCAGAATTGTTGCAGGATTTGTATCGTGAAACCCATTTGTATGCGATGCATCCTCGAATGGCATCTGGTCATATTCAGGGGCGATTGCTTGCTTTTGTTTCTCAATTAATGCATCCGAAACGAATATTGGAAATTGGAAGCTTTACTGGTTATTCTGCACTTTGTTTGGTGGAAGGTTTAGCTCCTGATGGGAAATTAATCACTATTGAAGTGGATGATGAGTTGGAGGATAGAATACGAAAATTTATTCAACGTGGAGGATTTGAAAATCAAATTGAGCTTTTGATAGCAGATGCAAAACAGACACTTAAAACAATAGAGTCTGGCTTTGATTTGGTATTCATTGATGGAGATAAGCGGGAATACCCTGAGTATTTGAATTTGGTTAAACCTTTACTCAATGTAGGTGCCTTAGTGATCGCTGATAATGTCTTATGGGATGGGAAAGTTTTAGAGTCTGAAAATGAGACAGATAAAATGACCAGAGGTGTGCAGGAATTTAACAAAATACTTTCTCAGGATGTAGATTTCCAAAAGTTTATTCTTCCTTTGAGGGATGGGCTTTCCCTTGCCAGATACCAGCCAAAGCAATAGATTTCATTGATTGTTGACAAATTGTTGATAAACAAGCGGTTTGATAACAATTAATTAACCAAACGTATGGAAATTTGCTGTAAATTTGCTTCGTGGAATTTAACATGAACTGTTATAATTAACGGGATTTTTGGTTAGAAATAGACATTCATTATGATGCAAACTGTAAGAAAACTTTCTATACTACCGGCTTTGGTGGTTGCTATTTTTGTCTCTTTACTTTTTATTAGCGGGAATGCTTGGGGGCAATGGACAACAGTTGAATCAGACAATTTCAATAATTTTTCAACGGGGTTTGTGCAATCTGGCTGTTCAAAGCAACAGTATGGAGCAGAAACTGGAGGCACATCTGACTATTGTGCATACGACAAAAACGTCGGAGCATCTTCAGGTACATATGTTGGTAAATTCATCACACTAGAATCAGGCTACACATATCGTTTTAGTTATTATATCAAAAAAGCAAATTCTGCATCATGTAAACTCACCCTAAAATATGGTGGAGCTGATAATGGAGGGACAACTGTATCTTCTGAGTTTACACCACCAACAAGAGGTGGTACTTCAGCTGGAGATCAATATATTTCAGATGAAATAACTGGAGATGACAATTCGTATGCTCTAAAAGCCGTTGTTACAACAGGGAATAGTTCAGATGTAAAATTAAGAATTGATGGTTTTTTAGTTGAAAGAAAACCTATCGCAAGCAGCAACCCCTCAATCATAAACATTGCTCACTCTCCAGCATCCCCCACCAGCTCTGATGTTGTAAGCGTAAGCGCTGATATCACGGATTCTGATGGAATAGCAGGAGCAGAAATTCACTGGGGGACATCTAGCGGAAGCTTAACAAACACGATAAATATGTCTGTGAGCTCAGGAGATACATATGTAACGGATACAGATATTCCAGCTCAAACTGCTGGTACGACAATTTACTATGAAGTTTATGCTCTTGATAACAATTCAGATGAAACAACCTCTGCAGAACAATCATATACGGTTGTATGCCCGTCTGTTTCTGCTCCTATAGCAACAGCAGCATCTTCTGCATCAGGAACAAGCTTTACAGCCAATTGGAATGCAGTGAGTGGTGCCACAGGCTATGAGTTGGATGTGTATTCATTAGGCAGTGCACTTGTTGAAATGTTTACATCTATTGGAGGAGGAGCAAGTTCTTCATATTTAACAAGATCATGGACAGGAGATGGTGGAACAGGCTGGACTGCATACAAATCTAGAATAGATCAGGTTGTAAATACTGGCAATGATGCAATTTGCTTAAAGAATGAAGCGGGAGCGTACTTAATTTCTGATGAAATATCCGGATCAATTTCCTCTATTGAATTTGATGTTAAACAGGTATATTCAGGATCAGGAGGTCAGTTAACTGTAAAGGTTTTACATGGAGCAGGATTTGCAGATGAAATTACTGTAGGAACAATTTCTTATTCAACAACTACATCGCAATTCTCTGAATCTGTTTCAGGTGTTAGTGGAGATTATAAAATAAGAATTGATAATAACACTTCTGCTCGACCTGTAATTGATAATCTATCTTATGGATCATCGACATCCTATCTTACAGGATATGATCCCAAAGATGTCGGAAACGTAACCTCTTACGGTGTTTCAGGACTTACGGCTGGTGAAACATATTATTATGTTGTTCGTGCTTACAACGATTGTGGAAGTGAAAGTGGTGATTCCAATGAAATCACAGTGAATCTATCCTGCTCCGACCCAACAACTCAAGCGTCAGTACTAAGTTTTCCTGATACCCAATACGATCAAATGGATATCGCCTGGACAAATGGTGATGGTGATTATCGCCTTGTTGTTGCCAGTACATCTGCAATTACAGGGATTCCGTCAGATAATACGACTTATATAGCAGATGCTGCATTTAATAATGGGCAAGACGAATTAAATGCAGGTGAATATGTGGTATATGCTGGCAGCGGTAATAGTTTTACTATGACCGGACTTGGTAGTGACACTGAATATTTCATCAAAATCTTTGAGTACAATTGCGATGGTGGTTCTGAGCAATATCTTACAGCATCCCCTTTGTCTGGCTCTGAAACTACGCTAGCAAATATTCCAGCGGTTACGGATTTTGATGTCACTTGTATGACTGAAACAACGGCTACCGTGGAATGGACGAATCCTGGCACTGGCAATTGGGATGGCGTGGCAATTGCAGTACGTCGTGGGTCAAATCCGCCACAAGTCTTATCCGGTTTTGCAAATCCATCTGCACTTACTGTAAATACAACATTTGGAAATGCTGGTAGCGAATATGGCAGTAGTCCCGATTACTCGTATGCAATTTACAAAGGAACGGGAACAAGTGTAACCGTAACCGGATTAACACAAGGTGAAGATTATGTCTTTAAAGCATTTTCCTATTATAATGATGGATATGATAATAGCGTTGCGGTTACTACAACATCAATAACCGGATTAGATATTAGCGAAGTGAGTTCAGCAAGTGCAGCCGCAGCAAATTCAGAAGCCTTAATTGGTTGGGCAAATCCAGTTTGCTTTGATGAAATCCTTATTGTCGGGAAAGATGGTGGTTCTGTTACTTCAACTCCTTTGGGTGATGGTTCTGCTTATTCCGCAGATGCAGCCTTTAGTGTTGGAACAGATATCGGTACAGATGAATATGTGGTTTATAAAGGCACTGGGACTTCGGTAAATGTTACCGGTCTTACAAATGATAATACCTATTATTTCACAATTTTCATTCGTATTGGGACAGAATGGTCGAGTGGAGTTGAAGTCTTTGTAACACCTGCAGATGTTACAGTGCTTGAAGGTGGTGATTTGGCCATTATTTCAGTGAATACTCAATACCTCGGAACTGGTAGTGATGATGAATGGTGTTTTATTAGTTTTGAGGACATTACAGAAGGTACATCAATCGAGTTTACTGATAACGGTTATGAACGGGAATTGGAAGGCTTGTGGGGAGATACCGAAGGAACAGTTAGGTTGACAAGAACGAGTGGAGGTACCATTGTTGCTGGAACTCCAATATGTATTCAAGGTGCTGGCAATGATAATGATGATTTTACCATCAGATTATGTGGAGCTGATGATGATGCTAATTGGGATGTGTCATCTTTAAATGGGGCGTTTAGTTTTGATTTTAATTCTTCAGATCAAATTTGGGTTTTCCAAAATGGAAGTTGGGATAATCCTTCTGGTGACCATGATGCAGATTACACAGGAAATGTTGTCTGGGGATGGACTGGTACGAATTGGGAATCCGCGTATAATTATGCAAGTACAAGTGGCTCTACTTTGCCTACGGGTGCAGAATGTTTTAATACCGATCTTGATGGTGTTTCTACTTCAGGTAAAGTTGCTTATACTGGAGATATGACTCAGGTCTCACAAATTGAATGGATTCTTAGAATTAATAATCCTGCCAACTGGACAAACTATACTGATAATACAGATTTTTATGCCAATAGTCCAGATTATGCAAATGTATGCCAAAATTTCCCGATTGGTAGTGGTGGCTTTACTGATGGGAAATGGACAGGTCAAAGAAATACTGATTGGTTTGATTGTGGTAACTGGGAAAGCCTTGTCATTCCGGATGAAACAACTGACGTTTTATTTGATAATGATGATTGCGGTAATGACATTGAATTGCTCGCTGGTGAAACCGCAGAATGCAATGATTTGACATTACAGGGAACAGGAACATATTCATTGTGGGGAGAAGCAGACCCAACCAAAACAATTGAGATATTTGGTAATTTGACAATTAAAAATGATGACTTACTTGTTTTTGATGATTTTGATGCTGGTACGGATGATGGGACGATAATTTTGCATGGAAACTGGAATAATGAAGCAGGTGCAGATGGTTTTTATGAAGGGAATAGTACCGTGGAATTTGTTGGTTCATCTGCTCAAAGCCTTATCAGTTCTTCTGGATCTGAAAATTATTATAATTTTACCATGGATGCCACATCAAACCTAAACTTTAACTTTACGGATGTGACTGTTGATAATGTCCTAACCCTAACTAACGGTGTTCTTGCAACTGGTGCAAATCTGCTTCATGTGGATAATACCGATGTCAATGCAATTACGGGATACACTTCTGCATCTTACATCAATGGAAACCTTCGTCGCTCAGTAGCTGGAGTGGGAGTCTATGATTTCCCTGTAGGTGATGCTTCAAACTTTGAGTTGGGCTCAGTTGAGGTCTCTTCCGCAACAGCATTGACCTATCTCGATGCGCATTTTGCTTCTGCTGACCTTGGCGATGTAAATATTGCTCCATTGGGACTCCAAATTGATGGTACGCCTTTGGTTGCTGCATTGGATGCAGGTTATTGGCAAATTGAACCCAATGTAGGAGCAACTGTAAATTACAATATTGAACTTAATCTGTCTGGAGCAGCAAATGCCGCTCCAATAGCTGAGCAACATGCTGTGATTAAACGAGATGATGCTGTTTCAGATTGGGAGTTGCAAGGTTCTCACGATAATTCTACGCAGTCGATTTCTGGAGGTGTGGTTACTGCAAAACTGTCCAATCTTAGTGCATTCTCTCAGTTTGCAATTGCTCGATCAAATCAGTGGGTGCTTGCGGTTGAATTGATTGATTTTAAAGTGCAATGTGAGACAGCTGGCTTAATGATAGGATGGACAACTGCTTCTGAAGAAAATTCAGATTATTTTGAAATACAGTACTCTTCAGATGCAAAATCCTGGACAAAAATTCAGAAATTGCCTGCCTTTGGAACAACTAATATGCGTCAAGAGTATCAACTGCTGTTGGAAGAATCTCCTCGTGTTGGATATTACAGACTTGTAGAAATTGATATGGATGGCACACGAACAGTTTATGAGTCACAATATGTCAATTGTTTGAGTGGAAATGATGGTGTTGAAATCACAATTACTCCAAATCCTGCTGCCGATTTTGCTGAAGTCAGAGCCTTGAAAACTTTTGCCGATTTTTATCTCGTTGGTATATTTGATGCCAGAGGAAAAGTCATTAATATCTTATCGTGGGAGAATCCTGCAGAGCAACCTCTCAAATTGAATTTGCATGAATTTACTTCAGGGGTTTACTCTATACGTGTGTATAACGAAAGTGAAAATCATAGCTACAAATTGCTTGTAAAGTAGAGAATTAATAATTATTTAATAGAATAAGTTCAGGGCTTTACACTTTGTGAAATAAATAGTGTAAAGCCCTGATTTTTATATTGGCAGCTTGTTATGGGAATTCATACATGCATAAACGTTGTCTGGTTTTGTTGATGATATGTGCATAACTACTTAAGTGAAAAACAAGATGGGATTGATTTTTTTGTATTTTTGTTTCGTGGGGTAATATCCTCATTGTGAAATTGTTGTTTGGATTTAATGAGTAAGCTACACAGATGCCTGTCTAACTACACAGATGTCATTGCGCTTTTGGGAGGAGTGCTGACTACATAGATGTTACTTGCTACACAGATGCTTTATTTCTTAAACGTAAAAAATTTAAAGAGATGAGAACAGAATTACTGTCTTTGATTGCGAAAAAAATGAATGTTAATGGCTTAAAATCTGCCTTGCTAGTAACTGCCTTATTGATGTTTTGGGGAGTGAGTTGGGGGCAAGGAACTGAAGGTTTTGAATCCTATAATGAAAGTAGTTATTATACTGGTACATCTACAATAGGTACGGGTGATTGGGACTTTGTATCTGTGTTTAAGGATGGG
The DNA here is from genome assembly GCA_963676165.1 of Bacteroidales bacterium. Classification (GTDB taxonomy): domain Bacteria; phylum Bacteroidota; class Bacteroidia; order Bacteroidales; family ML635J-15; genus JAQIBY01. The sequence continues at coordinate 887,893 of OY781043.1, forward strand.
GCAGCTAATTCTGGTTCAGTTGCTTGTAGAATTAACGATGATATTTCTGGTGCTAGTATAACATCTCCGAGCTTAAACACTGTTGGTACAGTTACTTTTTGGTACCGACCTTTAAATGCTGAGACTTCTACTTTTCAATTTCAGAAATCTGTTGGAGGTGGGGCATTTACAACCATAGAATCAATATCCTATGGTAGTTCCCAATCCTATGTTCAGTATTCTTATAATGTTAATGAAGGCAATAGTGATGTCAAAATTCGTATTTTAAATGATGACCAATCAGCGCATTTAATCATTGATGATTTTGAATGGACAGCATACTCTTCTTGCTCTGGCGAACCAACAGCCCAAGCAACAGATATAACAACTTCCAATGCAACAGCAACCTCCATTGATGTATTATGGTCAGCAGGCACAGGTGGCGACAATTACATTCTTGTAGCACGCGAAGGTTCTTCTGTGAGTTGGACACCAACTGACGGAACTGACTATTCAGCCCAAACAGGCAGTGGCGATTTTTCTACTGCAACAGATCAATCAGGTGGTAATAAAGTGGTTTATGCTAGTAGTGGAATATCAACTACAGTAACTGGCTTATCCGCTTCAACAACCTATTATTTCCAGGTGTTTCATTTATGCTCAAACGATTCAGATAATTACCTGACAAGTTCAGGAACAAATAATGATGGAACGCAAATTGGGACAACGACGGCGGTGAGTTATTGTGATCCCGCTCCATCTTCTGTTGATAACGATGGTATCACAAACGTATCAATGGGTACTATAAACAATTCTACAGGAACAGAAACAAATAACTTTGGCGATTACTCTGCACAATCAACTGATGTGGAGCAAGGTGCTACAGTAAATTGTGACATAACATATGAAACAGGTTGGACATACGTAACTAAGATTTGGGTAGATTGGAATAATGATGGCGATTTTGATGATTTGGGAGAAGAGGTTTATACTGGAGAATCTACCAGTTCTAATCCAACAACTTTAAATGCAAGTTTTTCAGTCCCTGCAGGAGCATCATTAGGTGCACATAGATTACGTATTGGTGGTGCAGACTCAGGGCCGCCAACACCATGTTATACAGGGTCATATGCAAGTTATGAAGATTACACCATAAATGTCATTGCTGCATCAACAAACAATACCGACACCGAAGCATACGATTCAGGTTCACAACCTGCAGCAAGTAATATCTCGTCAACAAGTACAGCTTTCACAAATGTTTTTCAAATTGAAATTGAAGATCAAGGTAGTGGAGATGGTCTAATTACTGATGTAACTAACATTCGGGTGAAGCCACATAGTTCAAATACAGCAGATTGGACAGATCATATTGCTGATGTGAAACTTAACAATGGTTCTGACATCACAATAGGAAGCCCAACAATTACCGATACTTACATTGATATTCCAATCAGTGCTGGGAACTTGCAAATTGCAGATGGAGGCTCAGATGTTATAACACTTCAGGTGCAGATTAATAATACTGGAATTACGGATAATGCAGTCCTTTCATTTATGGTGGATGCTGATGATCATGGTTTTACTGCTGATAACTCAGGTTCTGGTTTTGTTGGCACATTTCTACTTGGTGATTTTAATTCCAACGATTTTGCCATTGATATTACGGCTACCGAACTCCTTTATGTTCAACAACCAGCTAACACAATTGTTAACATGGTTATGGCATCAGACCCAACTGTTGAAGCAGTGGATGCTAATGGTAACAGGGACACTGATTATTCCACAGCAATTTCCATTACTTCAAGTGGAACCATGACAGGTGATCCGGTGAGTGGAACATGGTCAAACGGTTTAGCTACTTTTTCAGGCATTACACATACAGCTATTGGCTCGAACTTAACTTTGACAACAAGTTCAGGTGCTTTTACTAATGAAGTAAGTAATGCTTTTGATATTACTGATATGCCTAGTATTCTCATTACTGAAATTGCAGGTAAAGGGCATGGTGGTGATTATGATGACGAATATATTGAGTTGTCTAATACCGGGACTTCAACGGTTGATATTACAGGGTGGAATTTGAAATATTATGAAGGTAGTCTCGAAGAGGATCTGATACTATCTGGAACGATTGCTCCTAATGATGCTTTTGTCATAGCTGCTCGATCTACTTACTCTGGAATAACACCTGACCAAGTTGCTTCGTTCTCAATAAATAATCATTGTTGGATTGAGCTGTTTGACAACTCTTCAATTCTCATGGATCAAGCAGGTACTAGTGCTGATAAATTTGATGATGGAAATAATTACGAATTCACAAACTGTGAGGGTAATAATGAACCAACTGCAAATTGGGATGATTTAGGAACTGGTAATGGTACGCCTGGCGTTGTCAATTGCGTTGTTTCTAATGATTCAGACACCGAAGTATACGACTCAGGATCACAACCTGCAGCAAGTAATATCTCGTCAACAAGTACAGCTTTCACAAATGTTTTTCAAATTGAAATTGAAGATCAAGGTAGTGGAGATGGTCTAATTACTGATGTAACTAACATTCGGGTGAAGCCACATAGTTCAAATACAGCAGATTGGACAGATCATATTGCTGATGTGAAACTTAACAATGGTTCTGATATCACAATAGGAGTACCAACAATTACCGATACTTACATTGATATTCCAATCAGTGCAGGAAACTTGCAAATTGCAGACGGAGGATCAGATGTCATAACACTTCAGGTACAGATTAATAATACAGGAATCACGGATAATGCTGTCCTTTCGTTTATGATCGATGCCGATGATCATGGATTTACAGCTGATAATACAGGCTCACAATTTATTAACACATTGACTTTAGGTGATTTCAATTCCAATGATTTTACCATTGATGTTACTGGTGACGAAATTAAAATTGTTCAACAGCCTACAGATGTCATTGTTAACACTGCAATGACTCCAAGTGTTACCGTTGCTTTTACAGATGCCAGTGGAAATATTGACACTGATTTTACTGGTGCTGGTTGTGCAATTGGGTTAACAACTACTGGTTCATTTGATGCATCTGCAACCACTGAAGTGGATGCTGTCAATGGTGTTGCAACTTTTGATAACCTTGTTTTCGATGCTGAAGCAACAGATATTACCCTCACAACATTCGACCCTGATAGTTGGGCTTGGACTAATGTAACGAGCGACCAGTTTGATGTGACCCCTGTTCCTGTGGCTCCAAGTATTTATATTTCTGAGATTGCTGCAAAGGGTTATGGGGGATCTGCAAGTCAAGAATACATTGAATTGACAAATTCTGGTGCAAGTTCATTAGACTTGTCTGGTTGGACAATAGAATATTACAACAATTCAAGTCTGGAAACCACTACAACACTTTCTGGTTCTGTATCTGCAAACTCTGCATTCTTAATTGCAAAGTCTGGTTCTGGGGATATTAATGGAATTACCCCTGATGATTATTTACACGGTTCAACTTATATGAATACGACACAATATGTCATTTTAAAAGATGATAGTAATGCAATAATCGATCAGGCAGGAAGTTCATCTGATAAGTTTTCCAATGATGTAAATTACGAATTTACAGACTGTGGTGGGGATAATGAGCCTACAGCAAATTGGGATAATTTAGGAACTGATAATGGTACGCCAGGCGTTGTCAATTGTGCTGTAACTGATCCTACTTTATTATCAACTCAATCCTCACTTAGTGGTTTTATATACGAATTTGGAAATGGCCCATCAGTAGAGAAAAGCTTTGATTTATCCGGGCTTTATCTTGATGGTTCAGATGTAACAGTTACACCTCCAACAAATTTTGAGATTTCTCAAACCTCAGGTTCTGGTTTCCAGAGTTCTGCAATAACATTATCTGCTTACGATGGAACGTCAACTACTATTTATGTGCGTTTAATATCTGGCTTAGCAGTGAATACTTATGGTCCTGAAAATATTACCATCTCAGGTGGTGGTGCTACAGATATTGATGTTGCTTGTGATGGGGAGGTGAGTTTGTCTCAGGTGACAGATCTTGCAATTAATTGTATCACAAATACAACTGCTGAAATTTCATGGACTGCACCAGCAGGAACATATGATGGAGTCATTATAGCAGTTAGAAATGGTAGTGATCCTGTTGATGATATTTCAGCTGATCCTTCAACTGTTTCATCTGATGCTGTTTTTGGTGATGGCTATGAATATGGAGCAGCTTCACCTTATAGCTATGTTATATATAAAGGAGCAGGAAACACCGTTACAGTTACTGGTTTGACAGCTGGTGAAGATTATCAAATAAAAGCATTTGTTTTTTCAGGAACGCTTTATGGAGATGCAGTTTCTACTTCTGTTTCAAATCTACGAGTAAGGGATGTGACTGCTGCTAGTGCGACTGCCGGAAATACTACAGCTGAAATTTCTTGGACAAATCCAACAAATTGTTTTGATGACATTATGGTTGTAGGACATGAAACAAGTCCGGTGTCAAGCTTACCAACAGGAGATGGTTCTTCTTATTCGGCAAGTTCTGTTTACGGTTCAGGTACAGATATTGGTATTTCTGAATTTGTTGTTTATCAAGGAACTGGATTTAATGTGAATCTCTCCAATCTGACCAATGGGGTTACATATTACTTTACAATTTTTGTGCGAGAAGGCAATGAGTGGTCAGTTGGTGTTGTTGTCAGTGTGACACCATCAAATACAACTATCTTTAACCCGGGAGAATTAATTATTGTTGGTTTTGATGCAACAATACAGTCTAGTGCTGCAGATAAAATCTATTTAGCAACCTTTGTTGATGTCTTGCCAAATACAAGCTTTTTATATGTCAATAGTCGTTTTGAAGCTGGTGCTGCCGCTAACGTACGTACAAACGAATGGCATGGTGGTGGTACAGATCCGGATGAAGACCCAGGAATTGTAACCATAACTTATACCGGTGCATCTACGATCAGTGCAGGTTCAATAATTTCCTTTGATATACAATTTGCAGAAGCGAATAATTTTGAAATTGATGGTGTTTCTACAACGGATTTTTCAAGTTCATTCAATGGAAGTTCAGCAAATATATCAAGTAGCAGTGGTGATCAATTGTGGTTGTTGCAAGGATCGTTTACTGATCAGGGTACATATCACACTTTGGATGGTAATGTTTTGTATGGTATGACAAGTCGTGAAGCTTGGGTTGACTTTAGCTCATCTGTCGATGGCTCAAATAGTGATACTCAGAGAGAATCCAGACTTCACCCAGATGTTGAATGTTTTAATTTTGAGCTTTCAACGACACAAGCGTATGCATATTACAAAAACGGTACATCTGGAACTCCGGGAGTCCCTGCTCATGATGCAAACATGAGAACTCTCTTGCTTGATGTGATGGATCCATCAAACTGGGAAACAGGTTATGGCGGTGGAACATTAGATATCGCTGAGGATTTTTCCGCATGTGATGTTGCGGTTACAGAAAATGCCATAGGACGAAGATTCTGTGTGTCTGCCTACTCTGCTGATCATCAATGGAAAGGTGATATTGATACTGATTGGTTTAATTGTGCAAACTGGCAAAGCTTACATATTCCGAATGCAGAGAATGATGTGCTTTTTGATTCCGATGATTGTTACAATAATATTGAACTGACTGCAGGAGACACTGCAAAATGTAAGAACTTTACAATACAGGGAGCTGGGACTTATGATATTATTGCAGCTGCTGATAACACAAAATATTTGGAGGTTTTTGGAAATATTAATATTAACGCTGGATCAACAATAGTCTTTGACGATTCAGATTCTGGTACAAATGATGGTACTTTATTATTGCATGGAAATTGGAATAATACTGTTGGTGTGAACGGATTTGTGGAAGGTAACAGTACCGTGAAATTTGTTGGTGTAGATAATCAGACAATTTCATCAAATTCAACAACAGAAACACTATATAATTTTATTGTCAATAAACCTTCAGGTGCAATTAATATGAACAATGATGTTGAGTGTGATTATCTTGACTTGACAAGTGGTTTGGTTAACACAAGTACTAATCTTCTTCATGTGTTAAATACTGATCCTTCAAATATTACTCATCACACTTCTGCATCTTATGTTAATGGATTGTTACGCCGTAATGTGAATGCTTCTGGGGTGTATGATTTCCCTGTAGGGGATAATTCAAACTATGAATTGGCGACAGTAGATATTTCTTCATCAAGTGCCTTAACCTACCTTGATGCTCACTTTGCATTATCAGATCTTGGTGATTTAGATATTACTCCGCTTAATTTGCTTGTGGATGGAACTCCTCTTGTTACTGTGCTTGATGGTGGTTATTGGCAAATTGAACCAAACACGGGGGCAGCTGTCAATTATGATATAGCGTTAAATCTTGCTGGCTCAAGTAATGCGGCTCCAATTGCAGAACAGCACGCTGTTATTAAACGTGATGATGCAATTTCTGATTGGGAGTTGCAGGGGGCTCATGATAATTCAACTCAGTCAATTAATGGGGGAGTTGTGACTGCAAAAGTTTCAAGCCTTGGAGCATTTTCACAATTTGCAATTGCAAGAAGTCAGGATGCAGTGCTTAGTGTCGAATTGATTGATTTTCAAGCCAGATGTGAGACTGCTGGAATTGTAATTGATTGGGCTACTGCTTCAGAAGAAAATGCTGATTATTTCATCGTGGAGTATTCAGTGGATACAAAGGACTGGTCAGAAATTCAGAAATTGCCTGCATTTGGAACAACGAATATGAAACAAGAGTATCAACTGCTTCTTGAAGATATACCTCGTGTAGGATACTTTAGATTGGTTGAAGTTGATCTGGATGGAACAAGAACGATTTATCATGCTGAGTATCTAAATTGTCTTACACAAAATGATGGTGTTGAGTTGACAATTGCACCAAATCCTGCTGCCGATTTTGCTGAAATTAGAGCATTGAAAACCCTGTCAGATTTCTATTTGGTAACTGTTTTTGATGCGACTGGTAAAGTTGTTAATACACTTGGCTGGGAATCCCCTCAAGAAAGTATGTTTAAATTGAATGTCAGTGATTTTGCTCCTGGTTTTTATACAGTCAAAGTATTTAATGAAAGCGAAAGTCACAATTTGAAATTGATTGTAAAATAGATGTTGGGATAATATTTGAAAGGGCTGACAGATTTTTTTGTCTGCCCTTTTTTATTTTGTCAATTTGGCAGATAGTGTGTCAATTTTGTCAAACATGTAATTTGCTTTAGGGTTTGTTTAAGGTTCAGAAAATCAGAGAGTAGGCTGGTTTTATTGCTTGATTACGATAACAACTCTTCGATTGGTATAGGATTTGTCTAAAGTCATGCAAAATTGGTCAAATGAAAATCAATGCAATAAATAACCATAGCGAACTAGTTGAATTGTATAAGACAAACAATCATGTTTATTGTCTTATTTTTAAACCTGACAGTGAAATAAGTTCATGTGCCAGTGAAAAGCTTAAGCTGGCTGCAGAACAAGCTGAGGAAGGTGTTCTTGCCTTGGTCGATGTCTCTCAGGTGCGAGATGTACATACAAAGTACGATGTGACAACAGCACCAACCTTATTAGTGTTTGAGAACGGAAAACAAGTGAACCAGGTAAAGGGTTGTAATGATACTGGTTTTTACAAAAATTTGCTCCAAGGTTCATTTTTTGTTAGCAAGCAGCAATCTGGCAATGCTGCCAAGTCAGTTACCGTCTATACAACTCCAACTTGTACGTACTGCAATAGTTTGAAATCTTATTTGAGAAAACATCAGGTTCATTTTCGTGAAGTTGATATTTCAAGAGATCCAAAACAAGCAGAAAGCTTAGTTCGAAGAACAGGACAACAAGGAGTTCCTCAAACCGATATAAATGGTAAATTTGTTGTCGGATTTGATACTGTGAAATTGAATCAATTATTAGAGATTACGAATTAAAATAAGTTAAATCATTAAAAACATAGAAAGATGAAAGATTTACAACCACTCAACGAAAATGTTTTGCTGGATATTAGTGCAGAAGCAGCTGAAGAAAAAACTGTCAGTGGAATCATTATTCCTGATACTGCAAAGGAAAAGCCTCAGTATGGTCAGGTAGTTGCAATTGGTCAAATTGAAAATGCATCCATTGCAGTTGGTGATAAAGTGTATTATAAAAAGTTTTCAGGAACAGAATTGGATGTGGATGATAAAAAGTATTTATTAATCCCTTACGGTGACTTATTGGCAAAAGTCGTTGATACTGAAAGTATTTAATCTGACACAGAATTCTGAAAATTTCAATGAGTTAACAAAAGCCTGAAAAAAGTTTTATTTTTTCAGGCTTTGTGTTTTGTGAAAAGAAATTAATCTTTATATTTGCACTCCCATTACGAAAGAATGGTACCATAGCTCAGTTGGTAGAGCAACGGACTGAAAATCCGTGTGTCCCTGGTTCAATTCCAGGTGGTACCACTTAACAGAGCGAGAGTGAGAAGTGAGTACGAAGTACGAACGAAACACTCCCGCTCTGTTCTCTTTTCTCACTCTCAAACTCAAAACTGCCATTAACTATGTTCGATTTCCAAAAACTCACTGTTTATACAAAAGCCAAAGAACTAAATCGTGATATCCTTGCGCTACTTTCAGATAGTGAATTTGATCGTCACGTTAATGATCAATTGAAGCGTGCTACATTTTCAATTTTGTTGAATCTCGCTGAAGGATCATCTCGTTTTTCAAACGCAGACCGTCGTCGATTTATGATTATCGCGAGAGGCAGTGCTTTTGAATGTGTTGCAGTTATTGATTTTTTAGTTGATAATAAATTGATTGATCAAAAGACATATCATGATTTTTTCAATCGCTATGAGGAAATATCAAAAATGCTGTATGCTTTGATAAGAAAGTTTGAACGTTAAAGAGTAAGCTCCCTTGCCTTCCTCAGCTGGAAATCCAGACAGGCAGGTACAGAGTACGAACGAAACACTCTCGCTCTGTTTTTATTCAAACTTAACAATCTGTAAAACTTTCGGCTTTACCATCTCAGAACAGAAATGAATAAAATAAATTCCAGAAGTAATCTGTTCTAAATCAACAGTCTGATCTTCACTATTTATCCATCCTTTTTGAACTAATTGTCCTGATAAGTTATAAATTGAATATTCGATTGGTTCTGCAATGAAAAGATCCGAATCAATATTTACATTACCTGATGTTGGATTCGGGAAAATTGTCAGATTTGCAATGTCATAAAGATTTCCAGGTGGAATTATTGTGTCTTGCTCCATTTCGTAAACATTCAAATTAAGCCTAACAATACTATCACAGCTTGCGGTACTTAATAGACTTAAGTCAAATGAATAATCTCCACTTTCAGAAATACCATCTATGTTAAATCCATTGGATGAATATGTTTGATTGATTGTTGTGGTGTCAAAAATAGTTGTTTCGAAAGTTGGAAAAACAGAGAGATTTAGTACAACAAGACTATCGCATCCGTTTTCAGCAACGAATAATAACGAGTCGCTTCCACTTTCTGTCATTAAGAATCCATTTTCATTATATACGTCGTTATCACAAATGTTTTCATTAAATTCAATTCTGTAATAATCCCCAATGCTAAGATTTAGTACTGCTAAGCTATCGCATCCAAATTCTGATTGTAAAATTGTGTCGTAAATTCCTTCTTCTGTTATTATCTGACCATGAAAATTAAATTCTGCATTATTGCATATCATTAAATAGTTTGTGTCGGCCTCGAATGTTGGATTTACTGTTAAATTTAGCTGGTGAATTGTATCACACGAAGCAGAGCTAAATACAGTCGTTTCGTGAGTGAAAAATCCTGCAGATGCTTGTATGCCTAAATCAAAACCATGCAGGTTGTAATATTCGCCTTGGCAGATTTCATCATTTATGCTTACTGTGTGTCTGTAATCAACATGCACAGTGTAAACGGAGCTCTCGTCCCCATGATTCACAGTAATGGTGAATTCGTCATGGTTTGGCGATACACTGATGTTGGTCACCGCATGTACATTTTGAGGAACTGCTGTAATGTTTGGTGTCTCTCCACAGTCTGCAGTGATAGTATATGAATGTATGTTGGCATTGAAATTTGGAATGCTCACATCATCAGCAAGGATATTGTTGAGCTTCGTGTTATAAATCATTTCAATGTCATCAATGTACAAGATATCATCTTCACTGCCTTCGCCTGCAATTTTATTGGTGGTGAAAGAAATCAAAATGTATTCGGCCTCATTTGGCGGATAGGAATAGTTAAATGGAACAGAATATCGATGCCATGCTTGATCGTTGCGTTGGAAATTGTGAACGGCAATCCCTACGATGTGATCGTTTGCATTGGGATCAGAACCGTTAGGATCACGATAATTGTAGGAATCATGAATAACAGCATTAACTCTTGCTTCTTGACTTGCTGAAGGACAGACAAATTTTGCCCAAAATACAATCGAGTCTGGTTTTGCATTCAACGCTTGACAAAACTCTGATTCTGCTATTCTGCTGATGTTGTAGTTCTCAGCATTTGTAGCTGTGGTGCTTCCAATTCGAATTTGTCCGGTAGTGATGTTGCCATTCGCTGTAATGTTATTCCCTAAAATATTGATTTCCGTTGCAAATATTTTGCAGCTATACGATCCGTTGGAGCCGGGGCGTGTATCGCTTGATTTTGCATGTCGGGTTTCTGTTGCTGTCCCACAGCCCAAGGCAGCCAAGCCTGTAAGATCACATTCTGCCGTTGGAAATCCATTCCAATGGCTGGGTTCATCATCACTGTTTGTACCATCCCAGTTTTCAAATCCGGCATTTGGCAATTGATAAACCTGGGCAAAAAGCCCTGAAGAAAAGAATAGAACTAAGATTAAAAAAAAAGTACCCGCTTTCATTTTAAAATGCATTGATCCTAACAAATTTATAGAATTTCTTAATTGAGTGTTCATTTTCAGGAAGATATTTCTGTAATATTTTCTTGAAATAATTCTAAATAATAGTTTTTGTTGCACAAATCGATGATTATTAGAAATAAATTAAAAATCTTTGTCGTTTATCTTACTGGTATGTTTCATCTATGAAAAATTAATCTTTAATTCGAAATATGTATTCTGTATGAGGAGTCTCTGTGTGCTTTTTCTTAGTTTGTTTGTTCTTTCTTTTGAGCTTAATGCTCAGGAAGTTCAGGTGTTTGGTCGAGTTGTTGAAGGAAGCGATAATGTTTCTGTTCCTTTTGTAAATGCACTTTTGGTGAATGAGCAAGATTCAATTGTTGCTGCAGCTTTGAGTGATGATAAAGGGGAATTCCAGATGAAATGTTATACAGATAATTTGACTTTGCGCTTAAGTGGTATAGGGTATAAAGATACGGTGCATGAAGTGGTTTTTACCGGGGAGAAAAAGCTGGATCTCGGTGATGTAAAAATCGAAAAAGATGTCAAGTTATTGGGTGATGTTGATGTGGCTGCTCAAAATACCGTAGTTCAAAAGTTTGATCGTAAGGTGTATACGATGAATGAGAATAAAAAGGCTGCATCTAAAGATATTTACGATCTGTTAAAGTCTTTGCCTGGAGTTGTGGTGGATGAGCAGAAAAATATCAGGTATAAAGGTGCCGAAGCCAGTATTCTTGTGGATGATATGCCTGCAGAATATTTATATCCTGATTTGGAAATGATTCCTGTCCAGATGGTGGATAAGATTGAATTGATAGATGCATCTATGCAAACTGGTGAAATCGGAAAAGGTGGTATAATAAACATCCGAATGAAAATACAGAAGGAAGATGGTTTGAGTGGTGTTATTAGCTCAAGAGGGTCATTCGAAAAAGATAAGTTGAATTCCGGAAATATGTATGTTAATCTAAATTTGAAAGCAAAGAAATGGGTTTTCTTTAATAATGCATATGCTATGAAAGGACGCTGGGCAAATGAGTCTGAATTGATTGGTGTTTTTCATTACGACGATACAGATTATCTTACTCAATCAAACTCAGGTTATGATTATGAATACAATTACTTAATGGACTATTTTGGTGCACAGTATAATATTTCCGACAAGACTAAGTTTGTCCTGTCTTTAGGGTTGAGTAAAAATTCAAGTGAGAATCATAGCTCTTCAGATTATACTCGTTGTGTTGGTGATAGTTTGTACCGTGTTTATACACGAATACAAAACTCTATGAGTGATCAGTGGAATGGAAATGTTTATGCATTTTTTCGTCATAGTTTCGATACAACCTTACGAGAATTGAAAATTTATGCCAACATTAATCTGCCACAATTTGACTATTTATCAGAATCCAGAAGTGATTATCATTACTCACATTTAAATTTTTCAGATGTTGATAGCGCATACTCAACGGATTATAAACAGGATTATAGCAGTTCTTCAATTTATGCAGGGGCATATTATAATCATCCATTAAGTGAAAAATCGCGTTGGAATGCGAATTATCGAATCTCTATGACCAACACTTATTATGACGATGATGATTTTTATGTGAACGATGTGTTAAGTATTCCACAGTCCAGTAAGGAAAATGGCATAAATATCCGGCAGTTTTTATCATTGCGATTTGGGACAACCCTTGGGAAGTGGAAATTAGATGCAGGTATTAACCAGCAGCATTGGCATTATAATTTCAACTTGCAAAGTTACAATGATGATTTGTCAGATACCATAGCACACATTAGAAAAGACTTTTACGATATTTTGCCATCTGCAACCTGTATGTTCACAATTGATAGTTTACAGGATGTAAAGCTGTCTTTCTCGCGGACAGCTCGTGCACCATGGTATTCGCAATTAAATCCTATCCTTTTTAAGCGTAACCCGTTCTCTTGGTCCCAGGGAAATCCAAACCTGGAATCAGTGATTCATAATAATGTGTACTTGGGATATTCATTGAATAAGCCAATGTGGAATTTCTCCGCTGAATTATTTTATTCTCAAACCAATAACGATGTGGCATACCTTGAAATTCCTGTGAGTGAGTCGGTGCACTTATCTATGCCTGATAATTATGCATACAATAGTCGTTTAGGCGTTGATTTGAGTGGATATTATTCCATAAAGGGGAAATATAATTTCAGTTTGTCGGGTAGTTTGTATCATTCAGAACTTGATAGTGGTGATCTTTCTGATGCTTTAGCAAGTAGTGGCATTCAGCCTGAAAATGTGACGAAGAAAAATTTTGGTTACAATGTGAAATTATCCACCGACGTGTCCATAGCGAAAAACACCTCTGCAATGTTTTATGTAAACTACACAAGTCAAGAATATAATGTGGAAGGTTATGAGTTTGATAGGTTGAGTTCCTCCATCAGTTTAACACAGCGCTTTTTTAGTCGTAAGCTGACAGTTTCTCTTGGGGCAAATAATATCTTGAATAGTCTTTTGCCACGAGGTTCATACACGAATTATTTAGGCTATGAATACACTGATAATGTTATCTACTCTACAGAAATGCAGCCCATGATTTATTTGTCTGTGAATTATCGATTTAATCAAGGAGACCGAAATACAGGACAAGTGGGTCAGAATGTGAATTAAAATGAATGGTTTATTGCCGCTTTTGGCATGAGTTTTTGCTTTTTCTTGCAAAAATCATGTCCAAAAGCTACTAGAAAATAGCTTTCCAAAATCCTAACAAGTGACCTGAGAAAACAAGGATGATAACGATGAGCAAACCGCGTACAAACTTGCTTCCTTTTTTTATGGCTAATTGCGACCCAACATAACCTCCGGCAAAGTTTCCTATGGCAGCAACCAAGCCCAGAACCCACTCGATTTGTCCATTTAAAATGTAAATGCCAAGGGCAAAAGGAGAGTATAATAAAACTAAAAACACTTTGAGTGCATTTGCTTTAACTAAGTCGTAGCCGGCTTGCAAGACAAGTGCAGAGAGTAGAAAAATACCAACTCCAATATGTACAAAGCCTCCGTACATACCAACAAAAAGAAACATAATGATTTGTAAAAGACTTACTTTGCGTTCTGTTTTTTCTTTCTGTTCCTGTATCCAGCGCTTAGGATCAAAAATCACAAAGAATAGTAATACGAGCAGAACTCCCCCGATAATTTTCTCGAACAATTCATGAGGCATGTTAACAGCAATTAAAGCTCCTGATATTGATCCAATGATAACAGGTATTGCTAAAACTAAACCTTTCTTTAAATCCAGTTTGTTGTTTTTAAAGAATCGGAGCGAAGCCGTAGCTGTTTGCATGACAACTCCAATTCTTAATGTTCCGTTTGCCATTGGAGCAGGGATTCCGAGTGCCATTAAAATTGAGAAGGTAATGACGGAACCTGAGCCTGCAAGTGTGTTAATAATGCCTACAGAAAATCCGGCAAGTATTAAAATGGTAAATATCTGCCATGAATACAGATCAAATGAGCTTAGCCAATCGTGTAACATAAATCAAAAGTAATGATTTTTATTACAGATTATCTTTTTCAATGGAGGATTGTAAAGATTTAAATCCTTCGCCTAAAATCTCTCTTGCTTCCGTAACAGTCAAAAAGGCTTTCGGATCTATTTTATGGATATAGTCTTTTAGTATCGTAAGTTCACGACGGTTGACTACAGTAAAAATGACTTTCTTTTTCTTACCTTGATACATTCCTTCTGCATTGAGGAATGTCCCGCCACGTTTCAGATCATTGATTAATTTGTCTCTAATCTCATCGTGTTTATCAGAGATGATAAGCAAACTTTTGTCGTATGATATTCCATCTACAACCAAGTCAATCACTTTCCCTGTGATGAAAATGACAATCCATGAATACAATGGAATTTCCCAGGCACTAAATGCAACAAGACCAACAAGGACAATAGCAGAATCGATATAAATCAATAATTGACCCATTGGCAAGCGTGTGTATTTAGAAAGAATCATTGCCACAATGTCAGATCCTCCTGTTGTTGCTTTGGCACGTAAAACCAATCCCAGACCAGCACCTAAAATTACGCCACCAAAAATGGAGGACAAAAGTGGATCGTCTTGTACCAGCGCAACATCGCCCTGAATCCAACTTAATAAATTGACAAATTGAGATAGTGAAATTATACCAACTACTGTTTTCCAACCAAAACGAGGACCTAAAACTTTTAAACCAATTAATAACAATGGAATGTCTATTGCTAAAGCAACAAATCCGGTAGGCCAATGAAATAAATGGTGAAGTACAATTGCAATACCATAAGTGCCTCCTGGCGCTAGTTTATATGGTGAAATAAAATAAACAAAGGCAACGGCCATAATAAAAGTTCCGGCGAGTATAAGAAAAAGCGCTTTGAACCAAGGCCAACTAAACAATTTTTCTTTTGAAGTAAAACTCATAACTTATGATATTTCAATTTTAAAATGGCTGCAAATATACAGCCTGCTTTTATATTGACAAAAATCTTTTAAATAAATAATTAATTCCTGATTTTTTAGATGTAAGTTGGTGTTGTTTTTAAAGTAAAATGCCTACTTTTATGACTTTATATGGTTAAAAATGATAATTATGAATATAAGATGTCTAGCTTTAATATTAATCTTTTTGTCTTTTTTTGAGATTGTTAATTCGCAAGATATATGGGGAGATACGCATATTATTTGTCCTGAAGAGCCATATCGTATGTATAATAAGTTGGTAATTGATGTCGATCTAGATGGAGATAATGATGTTTTAGCAATTGGTGAATATCCTGGAGGGTATATAAGTGGAGGGTACCAGTTTTATTGGTATGAAAATCTAGATGGTAATGGTAAATTTAGTGACTATCAATATTTGAGTACTTTTTCTGATATTTCAATATCAGATTGGCGAGCACTGGATTTTGATAATGATGGAATTGAAGACATAATATTTATTAGTCCACTAAAAGAATTGTTCTTTATGAAGGGGACATCAAGCGAGGAGAGATTTGTTTCGCCTACTTTTTTAACAGATGTTACAGGAGTTATTTTTGATCGGAATATTATTGTGAATAACATTACCAACGATGAATTTGCCGATTTGTTATTTATAAAATATGTAAATGGCAAACATCATTTAATGGTTTATTACAATTATGACAATTATATTTTTAATAGTTTGCCAATTGATTTATTAGAATTTGGAGATTTTTGGAAGAGTATTTCGGTTGGGAATCTTGATAGCGATACATTGCCTGAGATATTGGCGGTGCAAAATGATAGCCTTCTTATTTATCAAATGTCTTCTTATTATAGCTTGGGAGAACAGATTTTTATTGATACACTCGAACAGTTTGTAGGGAAGGTCAAAGTTGGTGATATAAATGGGGATGACCAGAATGATATTATGATTAAATATGAAAATGATTTTCGATGCTATGAAAATCAGAATGATGGTCAAAATTTCGTTCTTCATGATGATTCTATTTTTGAACAGTTTTCTGGTGTCGAATTCTTATATGATTTGATGTTGAGTGATATTGATTCTGATGGGGATCTTGATATTCATTTTGTGAAATATTTTCTTTCATTGGGGTACTCGACGATTTGTTGGGTTGAAAATCAGACCGGTTTTTTTGAGAGTTTTGCCTCTCATCAGATTAATAATTTTCTGGATATTGCATATCCTGAGGATGTTATTTTAGCAAATTTTGATGAAGATCCTGCATATGAATATTTAGGACTAGATATGTATTTTGAACAGTATAATGATCTTTATTGGATTGATGATATAAATAATTTAGATTCTACAAGTCGAAAACAGATTATTGAACCATTTTTTGCTAATTTGAGAGGGCTTGATTTGGCGGATATGAATAATGATGGTCAAATTGATGTTGTTACAGCTAGTTACAGAAACGGGCTATCGCTTTATTTGCAGGAGGATGAGGAGGTTTGGTCGCGTTTAATTATTACTGATAGTATAACTCGCTATTATAATATCGAAGTAGGAGATTTTGACTTAGATGGAGATAATGATGTTGTGGCTGGAGTTCACTATAATCCTTCTGGAAATTTAATTCTCTGGGAAAATCTTGGGAATAATAGGTTCAATATTAAACAATGTATCCCTTTTAACTACTCTTATCACCCACACAAATTTAAATTTGTTGATATGGATTCTGATGGTGATTTAGATATTTTTTTTAGTGCAAGTGGCACAAACTTTAATCAAAATTTCTTTGCTTGGGTTGAAAATGAAAATGGACTTGGAGATTTTGGTCCAATACAAATTGTGAAATACACTTCAGAGAATAGTTATGATTTCTGTGTGTCAGATTTTACACAAAATGGATATCCAGATGTATTCTTGTCTGATGGAGAGAATTTGTTGTTTTTTGAAAGTGCTTTTGCTAGTGGGGGAAATTGGGTGTCTGAATTAGTTAGTGCAGAAGGAGAACATAAATCTTTAAAAGATGTGGATGTGGATGGAGATGGAGATGATGATCTCCTATTGGTTTTATGGTCTAATTATAGTCTTTATAGGGAAGTAGGATGGTATGAAAATGATGGAACTCTCCCTTTGGGTGAATACCATTCATTAGTACAGAGTGTTAAAGAGATAACAGATGTGTTGCCGTTGAATGATTTAGAACAAGATACGAGTAATATTGTTGTGAGAGCAAATGATTCAATTTTTTATTTTCAATATGATGTTGAACTGGCTTTGGCTTCTGAATTATATCGTGTAGGTGGAGATAATATGTATAAGCTTATTGCTGCAGGAGATATTGATTCTGATGGTGAAGATGAAATTGCTTTAGTTAAGGATGGGTATTCATATGTTGAAAATGATATTGTTTGGATCGATATTAATCCAGATGTCTCATCAAGTTTTTATGATGATACTTTATTTGTATGTTCTGAAGGAGAGGTCTCTTTAGATATAAATACTTCAAATGTAGAGTTGATTCAATGGCAAATGATAAATCAAGATGAGTTTGTAACTTTGGTTGACGGCATGCAATTTGAAGGCGTTGATAGCTCTACTTTAATAATAAGTAATATTGGCTTGTTGGACTCTGTAAATTATTTTAGGTGTTTTGTTTCAAATCAAAATAATTCCTTAATTACTGATACGTTGATTGTTGTCAAACAAGACAGTGAGAGTCCTGTGCCGTTGCAATATCCATTGCCAGTTTTGCAGTTTGAATGCCAATCTGATAGTATTTTGATCCCTCAAGCTTTGGATAATTGTAATGGGCTTGTTTCTGCGATAACAAATGATCCTGTTTTTTATGATGAAGCTGGTGAGTATTTAATTACTTGGATATATGTTGATTCTTCTAATAATGAATTTATTCAGAATCAAGTGGTTGTTGTTTCAAATCATATAGCACCTTTGCCTGTGGTTGAAAACCTGGAGGTTGTTCATGTGAATTGCTGTGCACAAGAACCATTTTTGCCTATAGCAATGAGCTATTGTGGTGATACTATATGGGGGGAGACTAGTACAGAATTCCCAATTTGTGAACAAGGTGAGCACCAGGTTGAGTGGGTGTATATTGATGAGAATGAAAATACTTTTGTTCAATTTCAGACAATTATTATTGATGATGATATCCCACCTGTCCCAATTGTAGATGAATTGTCTGATCTGTTAGTACAGTGTGAGTTGTTAAGTTTTGATGTGCCCGTTGCAATAGATAATTGCTCTGATACAATTTTGGGTATTGCGAACTTAAATCCTCCTTTATATGCTCCTGATACATTAACTCTTGACTGGCTGTATGTTGATGGAGCGGGAAATGCGTCCACTCAAAGTCAAAATGTGTTTTTAGTTGATACGATAAGTCCAGAATTCATCTGTAATGATTTTACTCGGTCCATCTCAGAAATAGATAGCTTATATTGTGTCTTGGGCGGTGAGCTAGATATTATAGCTCAGGATGATTGCAGTATGTTTAGTGTTTCAAATGATTGGAATGGTTCTTCTAGCTTATTTTCAGAGTGTTTTAATCTGGGTGTCTATGCTGTTAATTGGAAGGCTGTTGATTGTGCCGGAAATGAGACGGATTGTCAATCTGTAATCACTATCGAAAATAGTAGTCATTTAAGTTCTAGTGGTATTTCTGATGTGTCTGTGTATCCAAATCCTTTTTCTGATAAAATATTTATACATTCAGATTTGGGCAGAGGGTTTCAGTTGAAAGTTAAGTCAGTACAAGCAGAACTGGTTTTTGAGAAAAATTCTTCTGATGTTTGTGAAGTTGTTGAGCTTTCTCATTTGTCAAATGGTCTTTATTTCTTTGAAATTATTATAGATGAAAATATATATGTTTTTGAAATTGTTAAACAATAATTTGATGAAGTGTTTTTGTGGATTCACTTTTTGGTTTCTTATGTTTGTTTGTGGTGTTAGTTCTGCGCAAACATTGAGCTTTATTGATTCTGAATATATTCATGTCCCTGACTTACCTGCTGTTGAAAAGGTGTTTTCTATTGATGTTGAAAATGATGGGGATTTTGATCTTGTTGCAGGTAGTTATTTGAAGTGGAAGGTTTTTTTTAATGATGGAAACGATGTTTTCGCAGAATCCATTGACTTGCCAAGCGTTCGAGAGGTATTTGTAATTGATGATGTTAATAATGATCAGTTTAAAGATTTGATAGTAAGAAACTCAGATAATAGACCGGAGGTTATATTTTTTGATTCAATATCAAATTCCTATGAGCAGCGGCAGATAATAAAAGATTCTAGTATGCTTATTCATGATATGTTGTTTCATGATACTGATGATGATGGAGACAATGATTTACTTATTAGTTTTGTAAATGATGATCATATTTTAAAATTTGAGAATTTGACTGGTTTTGGTCATTTTGGCTCCCCTGACTATCTTGATCCTGTAGGCTATGTTGAAGAAGGAACTTTTGTTGATTTAGATTGTGATGGAAATCCTGATCTTATTTCAAAAACGCTTAGCGGATATTTGAATGTAAATATTGCTTCTTCTGATTATTCTGAATTTTTATGGTCGGAAGAAGTTTTGCCTTTCTCTATGGATCGATATCAAATAGTTGATTATGATTATGATGGAGATTTTGATATTGCTTTTATTCAAGATGGAATATTACATTGTGTTGAAAATCAGGAAGGTGTTTTTAATAGTTTTGATACACATTATCCATTCACGGATGTAAGTTGGTTTTTGTTTTCAGATATGGAAAATGATTCTGCAATGGATGTTTTAATTGTTAAATCATATGAAGATTTTATTCTTTATAAAGGAGTGCAAAATCAACCTCTTGTTTTTGAAGATTCAGTTTCATTTCATGCCCCCTTGCTTCATTATACAAATTTTGAAGTGTCATTTCAAGATGTGAATGGAGATTTAATAAAGGATTTACTCGTTGCTTCTGGGTCTGAATATGCATTATATTACCTGCAACAAGAAACAGATACCTTGCTTTTCCCTAATACGCAAATTGTTAACCAATTTGTGGGTAGACCAGTTAGTTCTTATTTCGTTGATTATGATGGTGATTCAGACTTGGATGTTCTTAGTTTTCAGTCGATAGGGGTGGAGTTTAGTCTTTATGAAAACCTTGAAGGTGAAGCTGGTTTTTCTTCACAAATAGGTGTAGATACACTCTATGGAGGACTTATAAATCATACTTATGCTGATTACGACCAAGATGGTGATGTTGATGTTTGTTTAATTGCAGAAATGAGACATCAAGATTCGTGTCAGATTCTTTATTATGAGTTTGATCAAATGTTGAATAAATATAGTTTACCCCAAATTATTGATGTGTTAGCAGTTTATCCTGATATTTTAGAGTCGGCTTCAGTAGATGGTGACTCATACCCTGATTTGGTTTTGTATCTTGAAACAGATACCCTAAGAACGATAATTAATTATAAGTATGATTCTGGTTGGATTCATAATCCCGATACAGTTCTTTCTAATGTTGGATATGTCAGGAGTTTAGATGTGGTTGATTTAAATAATGATGCTTTCCCCGAATTAGTTTGTAAAATACTGACACCTTATAGATTAGAAGTTGCATACAACAATAATGGCACCTATTCTCCTTTTAGTAGTGTAATTCACGAGGGGTTATATAGAGACATACAAATTAAGGATTTTAACCAAGATGGCTACATGGATGTTATTGTTAATGAGAGTGCAGGGCAATTATTTTATCTAAATAATGGTTTTGGAGAATATTCGTTGTATTATGATAATATTGATATTGTCAATAATAATTTGATAGAAAATGAATTTTCGATTGCTGATGATTTTGACACTGATGGAGATATAGATATTATTAGGGGTGGTATGGGTTCTCCTCAAACATATATTCTTGAGTGTGTTCAAGAGGATACTGTTTTTGTTACTCATGAAATACAGTTTGCTTGTAACTATTTGAGTCATGTAGATGTTGGAGATTTGAATGCAGATGGTTATTTAGATTTACTTTACACATTTAATTCTTCTATTGAATGGTATGAGAATATGCCTGATATTTCATGTGAAGTTGAAAGTTTGGATTATCAACTTTGCGAATCTGAAAATACTCAAATTCCAATGGAAGTTACTAATTACAATAATGCAGTATGGCAATATTTTTTCGAGGGGGAGTTTCATGATGTAGCAGATAATATACCAGGAGTTTATGGTTACTCTCCGAACTTAATTATTAATCAGGCACTCCCAGAAATTGATGATATGATTTTTCGTTGTATTTATTCAAATCCCAATGATACTTTAATTTCTGATACTATACATTTAAGTATCGGAGATACTATACCTCCAAGTCCAATTTGGGATACACTCCCAGTAATAACTGCATCTTGTTCGATTGAATTAGATAGTTTGCCACTTGCCACGGATAATTGTGATGGAGAAATAGTTGGAAGTACACTTGATCCCATGTTTTATGAGGGTGTTGGTAGTTATGTGGTAACTTGGGATTATATTGATAATCACAATAATATAAGCCATCAAAATCAATTAATTGTTATTGATGAAAATGATGAAGAACCTCCTGTCCCTATAGAAAATAATATTGACATTTCACTATATCAATGCAATTATCAAATGGAAAATCCTCCACTTGCACTTGATAATTGCGATGGGATTATACAGGGTGTGACAACAGATCAGACGGAGTTTTCAACTAATGGGGAATATAGTATTTTGTGGACTTATTCAGATAGTGTTGGTAATACTACAACTCAAAGTCAAACAATAAGGTTGTTTGATTATGATGGACCAGTCCCTTTAGTAGAGAATCTACCTCAAATTTACGAATCTTGTGGTTTTGTTCTGGATGATATTCCTGAAGCATTTGATGAATGTACTGGGCACGTTATGGCGACTACTAATAGTCAACTTGAGTTTGATTCGCAAGGGGAATATTTAGTTTACTGGAGCTATACAGATGGAAATGGGAATAGTGTATATCAAGTGCAGATAGTTTCTATTAGTGATTCAATCTCTCCTGTTCTTGAGGTTCCATTTGAGGATACGATTGTCGTAAATTGTGAATATGAAATTGAATATTTTCCAACTGCACTTGATAATTGTGCAGGACAAATTGTCGGTTTTACTCAGGATAGCTTATATTTTAATGAGCCTGGTGTTAATGAGGTAAATTGGATATTCGATGATGGGAGTGGAAATGTCTTACTGTGGGAGCAAATTGTAATCATTGAAAATGATGAGCCCCCAATACCGCAAGTTGATAACCTTGTAACCGTTTTTGGGACATGTGCTATTGATTCTATTTCACCTCCTGTTGCAATGGCTTATTGTTCAGACTCGGTTTTATATGCAACTTCAAATGTTGAATTCCCTGTGACAAATTATGGGACAACAATCATAACATGGACTTTCGAAGATGAATTTGGAAATCTAGGTTACCAATTTCAAGAAGTTAATGTCATAGATGATGTTCTGCCAAATATAGAGTGTGTTGGAGAGCTGGATGTTATAATTGATGATTCATTAAGTGAGTTTTTTGTTGCAGATGATTCATTAGACCCCTTAAATGTTTCAGATAATTGCGAATTAGCTGTATTATATAATAGCTACAATATGCAAAGTACGATTGAAAATGCGATGTTTTTGCCTGGTTTTCATGAAATTGTTTGGACGGCTGAAGACCAGTTTGGGAATTCTAATAGTTGTACCTCGTATTTAGAAGTGATTTCTGAAAATGGTGTTTCTGATATGATTAATAGTCAGTTTTATTTATTTCCAAACCCAGTTAGGGAGTACTTTGTGATTAGTCACCCGGATTTATTGAATGTAAATGTTACAATATTTAATTTACAAGGAGTTAAAGTGTTTGATCTTGAAGAATACGAATTGGGTGAATTAATTGATGTTAGTGGTTTTGCGCCAGGTGTTTACCTCGTAAAGGTAAATGGTCTTAATTGTTATTTTACTCAAAAACTTACTAAGCTCTAATTTTTTTATGCTTTAAAACAAAATAATTTGAAAAATCTATTTTGTCTGCTAATTTTACATTTCATTTTTAGTGAGAAAATAACTTAAATAATTCATAATTATGGCAAAACGTACAATTGTTAGTTTACCTGGAGATGGCATCGGTCGCAGTGTGTTAGATGCTACAATTCGTGTATTGGAAGCTGCTGGTTTTGAAGCAGATTATGTTGAAGGTGATATCGGATGGGAATTCTGGAAAACGGAAGGTAATCCATTACCACAACGTACTATCGACTTGCTCGAAAAGCATAAAGTTGGTCTTTTTGGTGCAATTACATCAAAACCAAAAGATGAAGCATTTGATGAACTCATTCCTGAATTGAAAGATAAAGGACTTGTGTATTCTTCTCCAATCGTTGGATTGCGTCAACATTTTGGACTTGATATTTGCCTTCGTCCATGTAGAACTTACAAAGGGAATCCATTAAATTTCATTCGTCGTGGAGCAAATGGTGATGTTGAAGAGCCAATGGTAAATGCTGCTATCTTCCGTCAAAATACTGAAGGACTTTATGGTGGTGTTGAATGGTCAAATCCTCAAGGAGTTGTTTATGACGCTTTAATGTCTCATCCAAAATTTGAAAAGAATTTTGGAAAAGTTCCACAAGAAGAAGTATCTGTTTCTACTCGTATCTTCACTAAAAAGGCAACGGAAAGAATTCTTCGCGCTGCTTTTGAACATGCAAAAGAATTTGGTTTCGATAACATTACTGTATGTGAAAAACCAAACGTTATCCGTGAAACATCAGGTATGATGTACAAAATGGCGCTTGAACTTCATAAAAATGAATA
The DNA here is from genome assembly GCA_963676165.1 of Bacteroidales bacterium. Classification (GTDB taxonomy): domain Bacteria; phylum Bacteroidota; class Bacteroidia; order Bacteroidales; family ML635J-15; genus JAQIBY01. Next base: position 912,106 of record OY781043.1, read on the forward strand.
TCCAAACATTTGGGTTCGTAATACCAACATTGATGCACAAATGATGTGGTTAACCAAAAATCCTGAAGATTATGGAGTAATTGTAGCAGGTAATATGTTTGGTGATATCGTTTCTGATGGTTTTGCCGGATTGATCGGTGGACTTGGTTTCGCTTGCTCTGCACAGTTTAATCTAGAAACCGGTATTGGTTTATTTGAACCTACTCATGGTTCTGCTCCAAAATATGCAGATTATGATGTGTCAATTGTAAACCCAATTGCAATGATTGAATCTGCTTGTATGATGCTTGACTTTATTAAAGAATACGATTATGCGAAGAAAATTCGTGCTGCTGTTGCAGAAGTTATCGAAGAAGGAAAAGTTCGTACTTACGATATGATGAAAATGCGTGGTAAAGCTGACGTTATTGAGCATGGTGCTGCTAGTACTGACGAAATGGCTGATGCTGTAATCGCTAAACTAAAATAGTATTAAAATTACTCAATTGAACCGCCTCCTGACGAGGCGGTTTTTTTGTGCCGTAATATTGCGTAAATTAGCATGAAAAATAAGTAATATGCTTCTCAAAATAACCATTATCCTGTCTGTTGTTTTTCAAGTAATTGCTGCCTTGATGGCAATACGCTTAACGAAAAAGACAAAGTACAATCTTGCATGGATGCTTATAACCATCGGTATTGCAGCCTTGCTAATTCGACGAATTGTTGAATTCCTACCTTTGGTTAGCGATTTTCAACCTCAGGATTTTCGCTTGCTTTACATTTGGGTTGGCGCAGTTAGTTCATTGTTCTTTGCGATGGGAGTTATCTTAATCCGACAAATTTTTAACTACATTGCTCGTGTTGAGTCCGAACGTAGAAGTGCAGAAAGCAAAATGTTGGCTTCAGTTATTGCCGCGGAAGAATCTGAACGAAATCGATTGTCACGGGAGTTGCACGATGGATTAGGTCCAATAATGTCTGCAATTAGGATGTCAGTATCTGCTATTGAAAAAAATGCGGAAAGTGACAGTCAAAAGCAATTGGCGCAAAATGCAAATCTGCTTGTGCAAGAGGCTCTTAAGTCGGTGAAAGATGTTTCAGCTAACCTTTCTCCTCAGATGCTGAATCACTTTGGATTGTATAAAGCTTTATCAAATTTTATCCGAAAAATGAATGACTCGAAACAGTTGAGTATTCTGTTTCATATGAATAAACCTGAGCATCGGTTGAATGGAAAGACAGAGATTATTCTTTATCGGGTTGCTTGTGAGTTAATCACAAATACTGTGAGACATGCCGAAGCAAAGAAAGCAGAGCTTGATATTCATGTGGATAAGAATTTTCTTTCCCTCGATTATTGTGATGACGGACATGGTTTTGATGTGGATGAAATTCTTGTCAAGCAATATGGGATGGGAGTTTCAAATATCTATTCGAGAATATCATCTTTGCACGGTAGTGTAGATGTGCATTCCGATCCGGGAAAAGGCATGAATGTGAAAATTTATATACCTTTGGGGCATGACAAATCGTGATTCCATAAAAATTATTCTCGTTGACGATCACACCTTGTTTCGAAATGGACTCAAAAACCTGTTAAATGGGATTCCGGGTTTTCATGTAATTGCTGAAGCCGCAAATGGAAAAGAATTTCTTAACTTGTTGAATGATTTGTCCCCTGATATTGTTCTTCTCGATATTGCAATGCCGGTAATGGATGGGGTGGAGGCTGCTACCCTTGCCTTGGAATCTTATCCGGATTTGTTGATCATTACACTTTCCATGTTTGCCGACGAAGCATATTACAAACAAATGGTGGAGGCAGGTGTCAGAGGTTTTATTCTTAAAGATTCAGAGATATCTGAAGTTGAAACTGCCATACGAAAAGTAAACGATGGAAAAACCTATTTCTCTCAAGAACTTCTTCAGGCTTTGCTTTCAGGATTATATGACGATCCGGGAATTGATCGCTATGACTTGTCTGATCGGGAAATTGAAGTGATTGAACAGGTTTGTCTTGGAAAATCAAATCTGGAAATTGCAGAAGATATGTGTATCTCTAAGCGAACCGTGGAAAAGCACCGTGCAAATATTATGGAAAAAACTCATTGCAGAAATACTGCTAGCCTTGTGATTTTTGCCGTGAAAAATAAAATTGTTTCAGTTTAGTCGAGCTCCCAATTGTTGAAAAACACATTCACGCTTTTCCTTTCTAAATTCAGACTTTTTCTTATCTTGCATTCGATTTGGTTCTTTGCAGGTTTTTCAATGAATTTCAAGGGTTTGATTCGTATTAATACGTATTGTTTTTCGTATAAGTACGAAGCATTGAGACGCGAAGATCAAATTTGAAAATTAACGTCAAATTTAAACTGAATAATATGTCAGACATTTTTAACAAAATTAGAACAGAAAAAGGTCCTTTGGGCCGTTATCAAGAGCAAGCACATGGTTATTTTACTTTCCCAAAACTCGAAGGTGAAATCAAGCCAAGAATGATGTTTAACGGAAAAGAAGTTCTTACATGGAGTTTGAATAACTACCTTGGACTTGCAAATCATCCTGAAGTTAGAAAAGCGGATGCTGAAGCTGCTGCAGATTTCGGAATGGCTTATCCTATGGGTGCTCGAATGATGTCTGGACAAACTAAATATCACGAAGAGTTAGAGCAAAAACTTGCAAAATTTGTGAGCAAGGAAGATGCGTTTTTGTTGAACTTTGGTTACCAAGGAATGGTTTCAATTATTGATTCTTTGGTGGATCGTCGTGATGTGATTGTGTATGATTCTGAATCACACGCATGTATCCTTGATGGAATGAGACTACATATTGGAAAACGTTTCGTATTCCCTCATAATGATATTGAAAACCTTGATAAGCAACTTGAACGCGCTTCTAAAATTGCTGAAAGACAAGGTGGTGGTGTGCTTGTAATTACCGAAGGTGTATTTGGAATGGCTGGAGACCTTGGTCATCTTCATGAAATTGCCAAGTTGAAAGCAAAACATAATTTCCGCCTTCTTGTCGATGATGCTCATGGATTTGGTACTATGGGAGAAACTGGTGCTGGTACTGGTGAACATTATGGCGTTCAAGATGCAATTGATGTGTATTTCTCAACTTTTGCAAAATCAATGGCTGGAATCGGTGCTTTTGTAGCTGCTGATAAAGATATCGTTGATTTCTTGAGATACAACATGCGTTCACAAACCTTCGCTAAATCATTGCCAATGCCAATGGTTAAAGGTGCTTTGAAACGTTTAGAATTGCTTCAAACTCAACCTGAACTAAAAGCAAATCTTTGGAAAGTAGTTGATGCACTTCAATCCGGTTTGAAAGAACGTGGTTTTAATATTGGTGTAACCGAATCATGTGTAACTCCTGTTTTCTTTGAAGGTGGACTCGTTGAAGGAACAAACTGTGTTGTTGACTTGAGAGAAAATTACAACATCTTCTGTTCTATCGTAGTGTATCCTGTTGTGCCAAAAGGAACAATTATGTTACGTCTTATCCCAACTGCAGTGCATACTCTGGACGATGTGAATGAAACTCTTGAAGCATTTTCACAAATGCGTGATAAACTCGCTGCTGGTGAATATAGAAAAGGTGAATTGAAAAATATGAGTCTTGCTTAAAACTGAAAAAATGCAAAACAAAAAATTTACGCTTCGCTGTACAAAATGTGGTTACGAGATCCAAAGCTTTACAGATTGGTTCGAGCATAATCAAGTATGTCCAAAATGTGGAGCAAAACACGTTGAAGCTAAATACCCTTTCCAATACGATGGTCTTGAAGCATTAATGGATACTCCTGATGCTTATGCAGATTCAATTTGGTTGTATAAAGATTTTCTTCCTCTGAATGATGATGAAAATATTATCTCTTTCAAAGAAGGAGGAATCCCACTCGAAAGATGGACTTTCCTTGAAGAGTTGGCGAAAGAGAAGTATGGTATCCAAATTGAAGCTCAAGTGTATCGCAACGATCTGAATGGTGGAACAGGCACTTTTAAAGATACTGCTGCAAGTTTAGCTGCAAGTGTCCTTAAAGAAGCAGGCGTAAAGAATTATGTCGTTGCAAGTACAGGTAATACAGCAACTGCATTTGGTAAATATCTTGCAATGGCTGGTGTTAATGCATATATTTTCATGCCAATTGATGCACTTAAGGCTTCTGAAGCTGCAATCAATGCCTTTGGTCAAAAAGTTTTCCGTGTACAGGGAGATTATGCAAAAGCCAAAGAACTTGCAGCGCAATTTGCAGAGAAGCATGGCTATCTAATGACTGGTGGCAATGTCGACCCTTTGCGCGTTGAAGCAAAGAAAACCATGGTGTACGAATGGTATCGTCAGTTAGGTAAAATGCCTGATGTTTATGTTCAAGCATTGAGCGGTGGTACAGGTCCAATTGCAATTGAAAAAGCATTGAAAGACGCAGAAGGAACAAAATATGCTGGTAAAATGCCACGACAAATTTTGGTGCAACCAGATAAATGTCCTCCGATGGCAATGGCTTGGGAAAAAGCTGTAGAAAATAATTTCTCTGAAGGTTGGGATACCAATTATCCTGTCATTGAAAATCCACCTACCGTCGTGCCAACACTTGCAACAGGTAAGCCAGGAACATATCCAATTATTTCTCGCTTGGTAAAAAATTCCAATGGTAGCATTATTCAAATGCAAGAAGATAAAATTTATGATATCTCCCGTTGGGTTGCTTACGAGCAGAAAGTTACTATGGGTCCTGCATCTGCAGTCTGTTTAGGAGGTTTCCTTAATGCTCTTAAGTTAGGACTTATTAAAGACGGTGAAACGGTTTTGATTAATACTGGCGAAGGGGTTGCAAGAGCTCCTGAATTTATGGAAGAACTCATCTATACCACATCTGAAGTTGATAGTCTTGATGATTGTGTTTTACATGATCGGGGAAGTTTGAAAAAACAGTTATTAGATAAAATAATTTAGATAAGTCCGTATTGAAAATAAGCGAAAACATAAAAGTTTTCGCTTATTTTTTGTTGATCTTAAGTAAAGATGAATTAATAGTTTGGTATTGTGATTGTTTGTGTCTTGTTTATATGGGATTGTTTTACAAAACCCCTTTTTATTTCAAATTAATCGTACTATATTTGAGCATTAAACCTTTAGTAATTGCAATTTTGTTTAAATGAAACACTACTTTATTAGCTTATTAGCTTTTGTGCTGATAATTACAACAACTTCATGCGCCACATTTTTTACAAGCCGTAGGAATGCAATGGAAGTGAATTCAAATGTTACGCCTCTGAATGTGTCAATTAATCAGAGTGATACTATAGTCTGTACAGGGAAGGTTAAAGTTAAACATAAAGAATTGAGTGTTTTAGAATTTTCTAAAGAAGGATATCATAGTGATTATAAATATTTCTATCCGGATAAAATAAGACCAATAGTTAAATTAGAGTCTTTTTTAGTTTTTCCCTTTTTATTTGATATGGTTACTGGGAATGTAATGAAAATTTCTGCAGACAATATATTTGTAAATTTGCTACCACGTTTTAGGTTTGAGGATAGTGTGGATATGATCTTTGGGAATATTGAGTTTGCGCAAGTATATAAGAATGGTCTTGGAGATTATAAGGTTTCATATGCTGATTCAGAGGTGTCTTATGACCAATTATATCCATTGTTTACTAAAGTGTCAAAAACAAATAGAATTATTGAAGATGCAATTGTCTCGGAATGTCAATATTCAGGTGTTAAATTTGTGGATTCTGACCTCTCATTATCTTTAGATATTAAAATGCAAGACATAAGTGCAACAACATTAATTATTAGTAATTTTGGGGGAGGTAAATTCGAAAAAAGTATTTTAAAAACAAATGTGTTATTTACGATAAGTGTGTTTGGTGAGCGATTAATTGCTAAGGCAATAGATGAAAATACTTTAAGTTATCATGAAATAGATAAGGTTGATGAAAAGAGTTTGATTTTTTATAATCTGATGCAAAGAAACTTGAAAAAATCTGTTACGAAATTTTTATCTGATGATGCAGTGATAAAAGCCATAAACGATTATATTTCTAATCAAGATATATTGTTTCAGTTCGATACTGATATGCATATTTCATTTCCTGATTATAATAGTATTATTTCATCTATAAGATTAAATGGCGATATCGAATCTACTGGAGTGTTTATTAATCCTGCTGGTTATTTTATGTTTATTAAGCCACTAGAAGATGTACAATCTGTCAATCTTACTTTGTCCAATGGAATTAGTTTAAGTGCTAAAATTGTTGAGAATATTCAGGGAAAACCTTATGGGATAGGAAAAGTAAAGATAAATAGTGGAAAGTTTGCTGTCTTTAGTACGCAGGATATTTTTGAGACAAATAATCTTGTTGTTGTGGGTCAAAGAGATGGTGGTGTTATGTTTAAGGAAGATCAATATTTGCATGTGAAGAATATAAATGATCAAACGATTCTTGAATCTGATAAAATCGAATTTAAAACAGGTGATTTAATTTGTTCTCAGGATGGTAAAGTCATGGGTTTTGTATGTATAAATGAAGTCTCAAAAATAGCAGAATATTATAATATTTCGAGTTTGATAACTAACTAATTTATTAATTGTTATGAGAAAATTTTTTTTAGTTTTATTGCTTGCAGGAGGGATAGGTTTTTCTCTTCATGCACAAAATGCTTATTCCCCGTCAGATCCTTACAATCTCTATTTTTCAATGGGGTTTGATTTGTCAATTTCACCTGCGTCTTATATGGAAGATTATTCGAATTTTATGATTTCATTTGATGCAATGTATCGTTTGAATTCCGATTGGAGAATTAATCTTTCCTATTTAAAAAGTGCCAATGGTGATCTCTTTTCTGGGGAATATTCTAATATCCGAATAGGGGCTTCTACAACACCATTTAGACAGAAAATTAAACGTAAAAAAGTTTATCCGACGATACATCATACTGGAGGATATGTTAAAATTTTGGATGAAAAGGAGATGATTGAAAGGAGAGTAAGTAGCACCATGCACGGAAGGTTTGGATATCAAAGAGAAACGGTTTTTATTCCAGATGGGACTAAAGGAAATAATTTCTATTTGGGGATTGAAAATCGGAGAGTACATACAAAATTTGATAATAGTTATGATTTACGGGGTGGGAGGTATTTAAATCGAATAACTAGAGAAACTCTTTTCTATTTGGACTTAATATTTATGCCATATTTTAAAGATGAAATAGAATTTGATGAGTATGTTCCTGGTTTTACATATGAAGGTTCTGATATTATTGTTGATAATAAAAACTTTGGTTATTGCTTCGGGTTAGAGTATAAGTTTATAGGAAGTCGTTCTGTTAACCAGGCTTTTGGTTTTGAAATCGGAAGACGACCACAGTTTTATAAAACGAATTCTTATGATAGTGGGACCCATTCATACTTTAAATTAACCTGGAAATTTATCATTGCTAAATAGATTTATTATGAAAACAAATAAAATAAATATAATATTGCTGGTTTCATTGTTATATATGTTGAGTTCATGTGCAACAATTTTTACCGGAACTAAAGAAAAAATCAATATCACAACTATTCCTGCTGATGCTGAAATCTATTATAAAGGTGACGAAGTTGCAAATCCTTTAAATGAAAAGATAAAGAAAACAGACACTCGAATTTATACAATAAAAAAGGATGGTTATCTTGATAAAGATGTTTGTATCTTTACTAATGATCTAAAAAATTCAATATTCTTGAATGTTCTATTTTATAATGTATGGGTAAGTACAGATATTGTTATGGGTGGGCCGACTAAGCTTGCAGAAAAAAATAATGTTATAGAACTATTTAAGATTCCTGATCCAATAGAAAAAAGTGAAATAGTTTACTTTAATGATCTTGAATGGTCTGTAAATGATGAAGATACTATATTATTTGTCATGGTAGATGATAATGTGGGAAATAAATATACATATTCAGATATATTTGATTCAGAGGAAGATGAGCAAGAAGAGGAGGAAAATGAAGAAGAAGTGTACGAGGGACCCTTTAAAAGTAAGAAATCACAATCGGAAGTTGTGAATGATATGAATGATATTTTAGAAAATCAGGGGTTTAATTGTGCTTATAATAAAGATGAAAGTATGTTTGCTTTAAGTAATGCTTCTTACAGTATAAGTGCAACAATTGATGAGATAACTGCAAAATACAATTATTTGTTTGCTTATTCTAATCCCTCACCAAGACAAATTGCAACAGAAATTGTTATTACATTTAGTATTAAAGACATGAATGATGAACTTGTTTTAAGTAAGACAATTGAAACAGATTATTCATATTTTGTTAAAGAAGATGATAATAATGATTTGGTTTTTGATAAAGCATTCTATTTGTTTCTAAGTGATGAAGATGTTATAAAAACACTGCAAACGCCTGTAAATGCAGTTGAATTTGAGTCTGAGGATGATCTACTTGTTTTAAAAAATGAAAATTCGGTATCAAGTTCTGTTGAAAATGCTGTTAAAGCTGTTGTAACAGTAAAAGGGGAAAATGGATATGGAAGTGGTTGTGTTATTTCTAGTGATGGATATCTTGTTACAAACTATCATGTGATAAATAATGAAGATTCCCCTGTTGTTATCTTAGGAGATAACACAGAGCTTGATGCAGAGATTGTACGTACATCAAAAGCTTATGACTTGGCATTGCTTAAACTTGATGCCGAGGGATTTACTTATTTTGTTGTTGATACATTATCTGTTGCCAATATTGGAGAAGATGTTTTCTCAATTGGTACCGGTGGTGATATTAGTTTAGGTCAATCATTAAGTAAAGGGATTGTAAGTGGGAAACGAATAATTGGAAATAAAGAATTTATTCAAACTGATGTGACTATAAACCCGGGAAGTAGTGGCGGAGCATTGATCTCGAAAGATGGTGAATTGTTGGGTATTGTTAATGCCAAAATGATAGGAACATCTGTTGAAGGTATTGGCTTTGCTATTCCTGTTCCTATGTTAATAAAATATTTGAATATTTCGTATTAATAGAATCATTAAATAAAAGAAAGGGTCGGAAATTTTCCGACCCTTTTCTTTTATAACATCTGTAATTTGAGCTTATTCAATAACGTGAACATTTCCTGAATTTAGAAGGTCGTCCATGCATTTGTTTTTCGCTGTTTCTTGAACATGTTTTACTTGTTTTTCTAGCAATACTTCGTAAGTTGAATCTTCAACTGAACGAATTACTCCTACTGCAACAGGGAAGTCTGGATAAGTCATGCGAGCTAACATATAATGTAAGTTCGGATTGTTGTCTTTTGCATTGTGTACAAGAATGTCATTCTCAGTGATGCCATTTTCGCCAATAGTAACAACTTCAAGATTAAATCCTTTGTTCAATACTAATCCTTTGTTACGTTCTTTTCCAAAAATCATTGGCTTACCATGTTCAAGATAAATTGTACGATCATCTTTTACATCTTTACCTGTGATTTGTTCATGAACAGCATTGTTGAAAATAACACAGTTTTGTAAAACTTCAACAACTGAAGCTCCTTTGTGTTTGTGTGCTTCAATAAATACTTCTTTCATGATTTTTGGCTCTTTGTCAATAACTCTGGCAAAGAAAGTACCTTGTGCTCCCATTGCTAATTCGCCAGGGTTGAAAGGATTTTCAATGGTGCCATTAGGAGAAGTTTTCGTTATAGCTCCTTTTGGTGTTGTTGGTGAGTATTGACCTTTTGTTAAACCGTAAATCTTGTTGTTGAAAAGGAGTAAGTTGATGTCAATGTTTCTGCGAATCAAATGGATAAAGTGGTTTCCACCAATTGCCATTGAATCTCCATCTCCTGTAATTTGCCAAACTGAAAGTTTCGGATTTGCTGATTTCATTCCTGATGCAAGTGCTGATGCACGTCCGTGTAGTCCATGGAAACCATAAGTTTCAATGTAATACGGGAAACGGGATGAACATCCAATTCCTGAAACAAATACGATGTCCTCAATGGGGACATTAATCTCTGGCAATGCGTTTTGTACAGCAGATAATATACTGAAACCTCCGCAGCCGGCACACCATTTAACGGGTCCGTCAACTACGAAATCTTTTTTCGTTAATTTTTGTGTGTTTTCCATGATTATTTGTCCTCCAAAGTTTCCTGAAACCTTTCTTTTAATTCAGAGATGTAAAATGGTAAGCCCTGAATCTTATTGTATTGTTCATATTTGAAATCTGGTAATTGACTTCTTAAGTAAGTTGCAAACTGTCCATTATTCAATTCACATACAATAATTTTCTTGTACTTTCTGAAAATGTCTGATGTGTTCTTTGGTAATGGCATGATATAGTTAAATTGAGTTAAGCTAATATCATGACCTTCATTACGCATTTCTTTAACTGCAGAATGAAGTGCACCATAAGTTCCACCCCAACCAACAACAAGAACATCTCCTCCGTTTTCGCTTCCAAAGACTTCTTGTTCAGGAATATAATTGGCGATACGATTGATTTTTTCCTGACGTAATTCAGTCATTCTTTCGTGGTTGTAAGGATCATGTGAAACCTCACCGTAAATGTCAGATTTTTCCAATCCACCAACACGATGTCTCAATCCTTTTTGTCCTGGAATAGCCCATTTTCTGCTTAAGCTTTCAGGATCACGTTTGTATGGCTGATAATCAGGGTCGTTATCTTCTACGTTTGGAGTTTTAATATCTGGAATTTTATCCATCTCAGGAATTTGCCATAACTCTGTACCGTTTGCCAGGTAACCATCAGTTAATAAGATAACTGGAGTCATATGCTCAACAGCTAAACGAGATGCTTCAACAGCATAATTGAAACAGTTTCCTGGAGTTGTTGCAGCAATAACAGGCATTGGGCTTTCCCCATTTCTACCGTATAATGCTTGCATTAAGTCTGATTGTTCTGGTTTGGTTGGTAATCCAGTTGATGGTCCACCACGTTGAACATTTACAACAACCAATGGTAATTCTGTGATAACAGCAAGTCCTAACGCTTCAGATTTCAATGCTAATCCAGGACCAGAAGTACTTGTTGCTGCAAGTTTGCCAGTGAAACTAGCTCCAATTGCAGTCATTACACCTGCAATTTCATCCTCTGCTTGGAACGTTTTTACACCTAAATCTTTGCGATTTGATAATTCTTGAAGAATTTCAGTTGCTGGTGTAATAGGATATGAACCTAAGAAAAGTTTTTTTCCTGCTTTTTCAGCCCCTGCAATTAAACCCCATGCTGTTGCAATATTACCAGTAATTTGGCGGAATTTGCCTTTGCGATTTTTAACCGGATTAATTTGGAAGGTAGTTGACAATGCTTCAATTGTTTCAGCATAATTGTAACCACCACATAGCACTGCAATGTTAGCATCAGCCAGATGTGGCTTTTTACCAAATTTACGACGGAGGAAATCTTTACCGTTTTCAATGTCGCGGTTAAACAACCAGAACAGGATTCCCATGACAAATTGATTACGGGTCTTGTCTGCTGTTTTGTTGTCAATACCTAAGTTGAGCTCTCTGACTGTAGCACGCGATAATTCAGTAATCGGCGCTTTAATCAAATTGTAACCTTGCAGGCTTTCATCCCCTAGTGGGTCTTCAATATACCCTGCTTTTTTGTAGTGCTTATTGTCAAAATTATCAATATCGATAATAATGGTAGCACCTGGTTTTACCCATTTTAAGTTAGACTTTAGTGCTGCCGGATTTAATGCGACAAGCACATCAGCGAGGTCCCCTGGAGTCTCAATGTCCTTTTGACCTATTCTTACTTGAAAGCCGGATACTCCGGCGATCGTACCTTGTGGCGCTCGGATTTCTGATGGGAAATCCGGGAACGTTGAAAGATCGTTACCTAAAGACGCAGATGCATCAGAAAATTGGCTCCCTGTAAGCTGCATGCCGTCTCCGGAATCTCCTGCAAACTTAACAACCACATCTTCACGTTCGATTACTTTTCCATTCTTGCTCATGATGTATGATAGCGTTTGTTAAAACCATATAATTTGCAACAAAATTAAAGACTTTCGTTAATTACAACATAGAAAATATGGAAAATTTTGAAGAAAAAATATTGTTGGTTAATAGCCTGAAAATGAGCACCAAAGGTGTGGTATTTTCGGGAAATTAACAAGCTGTTAACAGATAAATATCATGATTTTGGGCTTTTTGTAGTCATAAAAATTCCAGTCTGCAAAACTTTCTTAACATTTGCTTAAGATATTGTCTGGGAAATTTCACTCCGACGAAAAAAAAGACCGAATAGTTTTCGGCCTTTGTAACAATTTAATGTTTACTCAAATAGTCTGATACTGATTTTTGACTCTCTTTTAGTGCATCTTCACCTTGATGCCAATCTGCAGGACAAACTTCTCCATTTTCTTCGCAAAATTGAAGTGCATCAACCAAACGAAGTGCTTCATCTACACTGCGACCTAATGGCATATCATTAATAAGCATATGGCGAACGTTGCCTTCTTTGTCCATAAGGAATAATCCACGATAGGCTTGAGGTACACCATCGAATTGAATTTTGCCATTCTCATCATAGTCGTATCCCCCTGCAAGTACTCCATAGTTCTCAGAAATAGTAAGGGATTGATCTGCAACAATCGGATATTTTACCCCTTCTATTCCTCCATCATTTTTCGATGTGTTTAACCATTTCCAATGTGAAAATGCGGAGTCAACTGAGCATCCAACTATTTGTACATTACGAGACTCGAATTCTTTTATCTTATTTTGAAATGCAATAAGTTCTGTGGGACATACAAATGTAAAATCAGCTGGATAGAAAAAGAAAAGGACATATTTCTCTCCAATGAATTGATTTAAGCTAAAGTTTTCTACGATTTCGCCTCCATTGATTACAGCAGGAGCGCTGAATGAAGGTGCTTTTTTGCCAATTAAAGTTTCCATAATCTCTGTTTTTTATGCAAACAGAGATTATAGACTATTGTTTAGTGAAATTTTAATTTTTATTCATCTGCAGAGTAATTAAACCCTACACGTTTACCAGTTTGAATTTTTGATTTATTAATTCTTTCTTTCATCTGGTTTACAGTCGCTAATTGAATATTCTTAAGTGGTGGAACAAGCAAATCAAACTTTAATGCATATAAAATGGTTCCATCAACAACCTTTTTAAGTGCTTCGTGTGTAATCTCATTGTCGTCAAAACTAGGGTAGGTGAACCCTAATTCTTTTTGCCCCTCAATGAAATATTTGTTGTTACGATTGATAAAGATTCTTCCAATGAGATATCCAATATCCTCAGCGCGATTGTATTTGAAACTGTCTGCCAGGAAATTATAGACATTGATAATTCCAGCATAAGTATTGAGTGGGTCCTCTTTTGAACTTGCAGCTTTCCAAATTTGGTGGTCTGAAGGAAATTCAAAAATGTTTGAATGCATATTAAAGATGAGCAAATCCCCTGCAATACGAATCTCTGCTTCAAAAACACCTCTGTCACGGTATTCTAGAAGAATTCGCTTGTCAGCATTGATAAGATCAGCATTGTAATCGCTAACAATATCTTGAAGGATTGATTTTATGTTTTTAAAGGTTTCTTTAGTGTTGTCATAAACCTTCTGTTTAACCTGAGATTTCAATAACAGGGTGTTTATTATTTGTTCTTTCATGTTGACAAATTTAATAAGCTTTTGCAAATAAAACTCTTTGTTTGGAAGGTTTGCCTGTCACCATGCATTTACCTTCTTCTTTATTACCTTCAATAGGAATACAACGAATTGTTGCTTTCGTTTCGTTTTTAATTAATTCTTCAGTTTCTTCAGTTCCGTCCCAATGAGCTAAAATAAATCCGGGTTTCTCTTCAATAATTTTCTTGAACTCATCGTAACTATCAACCATTTGAGTTGTTGTCTCTCTTCTTTCTTTGGCCTTGTTGAAGATGTTATTCTGGATATCTTTCAATAAGTTTTCAATATAATCAACTAATTCAGCTTCGGCAACAAATGATTTTTCCAAAGTGTCACGACGAGCAACTTCGTATTGTCCGCTTTCCAAATCGCGAGGTCCAACAGCAACTCTTATAGGGTAACCTTTAAGTTCGTATTCTGCAAATTTGAATCCTGGACGTTGTGAGTCGCGTTTGTCAAATTGGACAGTAATTCCTTTTTCTCTAAGTTCAGAAATTAATGGATTAATGCGTTCGGATATTGCTGCGAGTTGTTCGTCGTTTTTAAAGATCGGAATAAAAACAACTTGGAAAGGTGCAAGTTTTGGAGGTAGGACTAAACCTTGATCGTCAGAGTGGCTCATGATGAGTGCACCCATTAATCGTGTGGAAACGCCCCAGCTACTTGCCCAAACAAATTCTTCTTTGTTTTCTTTTGTGAGATATTTTACGTCAAATGCTTTGGCAAAATTCTGACCTAAAAAGTGAGATGTTCCACTTTGAAGTGCTTTCCCATCTTGCATGAGTGCCTCAATAGTGTATGTCTCTTCAGCTCCGGCAAATCGCTCACTGTCAGATTTTGTTCCAATGATTACCGGCATTGCCATCCATTTTTCAGCAAATTCAGCATACACATTAATCATTTGTTTTGTTTCCTCAATTGCCTCTTTTTTTGTTGCATGAGCAGTATGTCCTTCTTGCCAAAGAAATTCAGCTGTACGTAAAAATAAACGTGTCCGCATTTCCCAGCGTACTACATTTGCCCATTGATTGACAAGAATAGGTAAATCACGATAGGATTGAATCCAGTTCTTGTATGTGTTCCAAATGATAGTTTCAGAAGTTGGACGAACAATGAGTTCTTCTTCCAATTTTGCATCCGGATCCACAATAATATTATTACCTTCTGTGTTTTTTAGTCTGTAATGAGTAACAACGGCACACTCTTTGGCAAAACCATCAACATGGCTTGCTTCTTTGCTGAAGAATGATTTTGGAATAAAAAGCGGAAAATATGCATTCATGTGCCCGGTTTCTTTGAACATTTTGTCCAATTGTGCTTGCATTCTTTCCCAGATTGCGTATCCATATGGTTTGATAACCATTGATCCGCGAACAGCAGAATTCTCTGCTAAGTCAGCTTTTACAACGAGTTCGTTGTACCATTGTGAGTAGTTTTCACTGCGTTTTGTCAATCCTTTAGACATAGTATTTATGGTATGAAATTTGCACTAAAACAATTCAATTAATGATTTGTCAAAACTATAAAATAAAGATTATACCATGAAACATTTTATGCTAATATCACTCGGAATTATTCTCTTGGCTTCAGGATGCACTACCAGTGTGTATCTCGGAGAAGGTTATGGTTATGACGATGTGTACTATTCTCCTGATAAGGAAATCGTTGCAGAGTCCGGTAATAATGATGCATCAGGCATTACTTCTTCAGATTATGAAGATCCTCAGGCAAGCCAAGAGTACTATTCAGATGATGAATACTATGCTGATGGAGAGTATTATTCTGATGACGAATATTATTACGATGAAGATACTGCGTATTATTATGGTGAAGGAAATTATTACGAGAATAATTATTATTACGGTGATACTTATTCTTATTCCGATCGTTTAAGACGTTTCCATAATTCATATTACTACGATTCATATTATTATGATTCCTATTATCTTGGTTTTGGCTTTAGCTGGTATGATCCATGGTATGGTTATAACAATTGGTATAATCCATGGGTAAGACCTTGGTATGGTTATAATAGTTGGTATTCTCCGTATTATAATCCATATTATTATGGTTACAATAATTATTGGAATGGTTACTGGAATGGTTATTATGCCGGAGGTGGCGGATATGCTGGTGACTACTGGGGTGATGATGATGTAGATAATGGAAATACTTACGTTGGTCATAGGGGATCAGTCGGTGGTGATGGAACAAATGTAAGCGGAAATCGTCAACCTGGAAACACTGTGACAGGTGGTAAGAATAACGCTGCAATTGCAAAAGAGGATGTGCGTGATTCCAATAATAGTATACCAGCTGCTGGTCGTGTTGATGGGAAAGAAAATATTTTATCAGTTGATGGACGTGAAGATGTCAATATAAGACCAGAAACAGGAAAAACACCTACCTCAGGAAGAGAGTCTGTTTCAAGTGTGGAAAGAATTCCAACATCGGCGGGTCGTGAATCTGCAAGTTCTTCTGTGAATAGAAAACCTACTAATTCTGGAATCTCTGCAAGTAGAGAGAGACCTCAGGTTGATCCTTCTGCAAAGAAACCAAATTCAAATGTGTCTAATTCAGGTAGAACGAATGTAGATACACGTAAACCTAGATATTATCAGAGACCACAGAACAATACTGGTACAAGGTATAATAATAATCGTTCTTATACTCGACCAAGTGGTAGTTCTTCCTCTTCAAGTTCTCGTTATAATTCCGGTTCTTCTCGTTCAACGAACAGAAGTTCTGGTTACAGCAGACCTTCATCAGCACGAAGTAGTTCATCTTCTTCATATTCAAGACCATCGTCTTCAGGTAATAGCTCATCTTATTCAAGACCATCGTCTTCACGAAGCAGTGGGTCAAGTTATAGCCGTCCTTCTAGTAGCTCTTCTAGTCGTTCTTCAGGAAGTTCTTATAGAAGTTCATCAAGTAGTCGCTCGTCAGGTAGTAGCTATAGTGGTTCTTCATCACGTTCTTCAGGAAGTAGTTCAAGAAGTAGTGGAAGTTCTTCATCAAGCAGAAGTTCTGGTGGTAGACGATAAATGTTAAACTAAAATGTTAGAAACAATGAAACGATATAGCTTATTTCTTATTCTGTTTGTGTTTACTGTATTATCGGTGCGGGGGCAAAATCAGGTGGATGCTTTAAGGTATTCTATGCTTGATGGAACCGGAACAGCACGCTTTACAGGTATGGGTGGCG
Source organism: Bacteroidales bacterium (assembly GCA_963676165.1). Classification (GTDB taxonomy): domain Bacteria; phylum Bacteroidota; class Bacteroidia; order Bacteroidales; family ML635J-15; genus JAQIBY01. Next base: position 928,972 of record OY781043.1, read on the forward strand.
CATTCAGTAGTCTGGGTGGAGACTTTTCATCTATTAGTGTTAACCCTGCTGGACTAGGAGTGTACCGAAGTTCAGAATTTACATTTACACCTTCCATTGTATATACTGGGATGGATGCCAAATACTTAAGCAATACGGAATCAGACTTCAATTACAACGTGAATATGGGTAACATTGGTTACGTAGGAACAGTTCTTATTGATGAAGATGATTATGCTTTGAAGAGTTTGAGCTTTGGTTTTGGATATAACAATCTGAATAATTTTAATGAGGTAATTGAAATTGAAGGTGAAAACACTGTGAATTCAATGACTGATCATTTTGCAAGCCGAGCGAATGGATTAGAATCTTCAGGTTTTGATCAGTTTTATTTAGGTCCTGCATGGGAAACCTATTTGTTTGATCCTGTATTGGGAGAAGAAAATGCATATGTGAGTATGTACGATTCAAGAGGTCAGATACAACGAATGGACATAAATCGTTCTGGTCATATGGGAGAATATGTTTTCTCAATGGGGATGAATTTTAACCATGAATTGTATGTCGGAGCAAGTTTTGGTATCCAAAATGTTAGATTTGAACAAAATATATTTTATTCGGAAACTGATCCGGATGATTTAATTACAGACTTCAATTCATTTGATTACAATGAGAGCCTTGATGCCGATGGTACTGGTTATAACTTTAAGATTGGAGTGATTTATCGTCCCGTTGATTGGATGAGGGTTTCTGCAGCAGTACATACTCCTACATTTTATAATATGTACGAAGAATATAGTACGGATTTCTCATCTAGCTTCACCGATACAAGTTACAATTGGCCGTCTCCTTCAGGATATTTTGATTATAGCTTAGTTTCTCCTTTCCGTGCAGTAGGTGGAATGTCTTTTATTATTGCTAAGCAAGGTATCATAAGTATGGATTATGAATTTCTGGATTATGGAATAGCAAAATTGCGCTCAGATAGTTATTCGTTCAATAATGAAAACGATGCAATACAGGATGTTTTTGTTGCTTCTCATAATTTTAAACTTGGTGCAGAGTATAAACTTGGTTTGTTAGCATTGAGAGCTGGTTATGCATATTCAACGAATCCGTATGCAAGTGGTCACCTGAATTCAGGAAATGATATTATGAAGTTTTCTGGTGGTTTTGGTTTCCGTACGCGTGGTTTCTTTTTCGATATGGCTTATGTGTATCAAAATATTGAAAGTGATTATTTATTGTATGAAGGTTATGGATTGGATTCACCTGTTGCCAATCTTAATCGTATGAGACATTCTGTGTTGGCAACCATTGGCTTTAGGTTTTAATATGTAATATTTTATCAACACATTGTGTCATGAAGCTCGGGGTTTTCTTCGGGCTTTTTTTATGGTTGAATTTGTAAGTCGTTGGTATAAAAATAAATGCAGCGAAGATTCTCTGTCTTCGCTGCAATAAAGTTAACATACATCGCACCAATTAACTTCACAGTTTTTTTACATAGACGTAATGTTGACATCGGGAGTTGTCTATTTTTTCAAGTTTTTCTTAAAAATTCAGTTTCTGTTTTTAAACATTCTTTGTTTTTAAGTTGATTCTGTAAAGTGTATAAGTGTTCGTTATTTGTTGTGATTTAGTGCTTTATGCTGTATTGCTACTTGTGTCTTTAAATGTGTTTTTTGCCTGGCTTAAACTTTTTGAAAATTCCTGATAATATTCATTATTCACTTGGTTTTTCTTCTCGTGAATAAATTGTACTTTTGCAGCTCGAAAAATGCGATGCTTATGACTTCTAATGCACGACAAGTTAGATTGAATTCAGAAATTGGAAAATTGAATGGTGTTATTCTTCATACACCTGGTGCTGAGGTTCAAAATATGACGCCCGAAAATGCAGAAAGAGCACTGTATAGTGATATTTTGAATTTGAATATTGCTCAACAAGAATACAGCCAATTATCTGGGTTTCTTGAAAAAGTGACAAATACTTTTCAAGTAAAAGACTTATTGAGAGACATTCTGCAAAATAGCAGAGTGCGCGAAACTTTAATTGACCGTATTTGTGAGAATGAAGGCATAAGTATTCAGCCAAAAATTCTTGAGCAATTAAGTGATGATGAACTGGCTATGCAGATGATTGAAGGTGTTAGAATGTCGAAAGATACTTTGACAGCTTTTCTTCAACAAGATAGATATTCATTGCGCCCATTGCATAACTTCTTTTTTACACGTGATGCTTCCATGTCAATTAATGACAAAGTTTTAATTGGGCGTATGGCAAACAAAGTGCGTGAGCGTGAATCTTTGATTATGCAAGCAATCTTTGACTATCACCCGGGTTTTGCTACTTCAACAGTTAATCCGGTAGAGGATGAATTGTTTAATGATAAAATTACGATTGAAGGTGGAGATGTGTTAGTCGCTCGCGAAGATGTGCTTGTTATTGGCAATGGTTCTCGAACTACCTCACAAGGAATCGATTTCATTCTAAAACGCTTACGTGAACGTAAAGAATCAATGCACATTATTGTTCAAGAGTTGCCTCATACTCCTGAGTCATTTATCCATATGGATATGGTGTTTACATTTCTCGATAGAGATAAATGTATGGTTTATGAGCCTGTAATTCTTAAGCCTAATCGATATCAGGTTATTCATATTGCTGTGACAAATGGTGTGGTTAAAATCTCTGAAGAAGGAAATGTCCTTAAAGCACTTAAAAAGCTTGGTATTGATTTGGAGCCTGCAATGTGTGGTGGCGTATCTGACCCATGGGTTCAAAAGCGCGAACAGTGGCACAGTGGTGCAAACTTCTTTGCATTTGCTCCTGGTAAAGTTGTGGGTTACGGTAGAAATGTTTATACCATTGAAGAATTGAATAAACATGGATTTGAAGTTATTGCTGCAAATGATGTTATTATCGGGAAAAAACATCCTGATGATTATAAACGTTGTGTTGTAACCTTAGATGGATCCGAATTGCCACGTGGTGGTGGTGGTGCGAGATGTATGACTATGCCTTTTAGTCGTGATGATATCGCATGGTAATTTTGGTTTTATTGTGAAGTTGGATGAGCCAATCAATGTTGGTGTAATTGTGCTGAAGAAAAGATTGGTGATTTCCTGACGAATATTACATAAAACAATAGGTTGAGTCTGACTGTCCTGATTTCAGGGCAGTCTTTTTTTTGGGGGAGTGATTGACGTAAGTTCGATTTAAGAAATCATGTTAATTACAATTTCTACTCGCCTTCTGATTGAATTTCTTTTTCTGTCTTTAGTAATTCTGCCCGAATTCGTTCTGCATCTTGATTGATTTCTGCTCTAATATTGCTTAGTGCTTCGTTGACACTTTCGTACATAACTTTATCATATGCAGATACCCAGTCAAAGCCGTAATAGAGAGCGATATATGCTTTCCCTGAGCCTCTCCCTGTGTATTTCCCAATTAGGCGTCCTTTTAAATCAAGAATTCGGAGCTCTACTTCAATGGTTTTTTCAACTCTATGTATCGGAAAACCAACCAAGTTAATGAAGTACAGAGTCATGGCCGAAGTGAAGAAATAGCCAAACCCTTCCTTGTTTTCAATGGTGCGACTGCTATAAAAAGCTGATCCGAATTTATCTCCATAAGGAGACATAATATTGTTTTCCATCTCTTCCCTAAAAAGGCGAAACTCAGTTTGGCTGAGTATTTCTGCATTGTATTCTGTGCCGGAATATAATTGAAGACTTGGAAGTTTGTTTTCTATAGGAGCCTTTTCTTTTTCCATCATTATTGGACTCCATGTGCGGCATCCTGAAAGTGATAAAACGACCGATAATAGTAAAGCAATTCTTTTCATAACCCTAAGATTTTCTTTTTGAGCAGCAAAAATCGTGCTAAGAAGAAGTGGGGTGCTACTTGTGTGGAAAGTCGTTGAAAAACACTCGTTTTGTCAGTTTGATTACGAGTGTGAGTTTTGAGGAAAAGCTCCCTTCACACTCAATTCTCACACTCTTTCCTGCTTTTGTGATCCCGAGAGGACTCGAACCCCTATCATAAGAACCGGAATCTTACATTCTATCCAGTTGAACTACGGGACCAATGGAAGGCAAAAATACAATTTTTATTTGTAAACGAAATGTTTTATCTTTAAAGGTCGAAAATTAATTGTGTATGTTTCGTCTTCGTTGTTGGATAATAATTTTGGGAGGGATACTTCTTTTTTTTAGCCCAAAGCTTTTAGCTCAGGAAAATGATCCTGATTTTGATTTGCTTATGGCTGCTGATACAGGGAGTGTGTCTTATACCCGTGTTGCTTTGATTGAAGGAGCCGAAGTGAATTTTCGATCAGAAGATGGAATTACTGCGCTAATGTATGCTAGTGCAAATGGGCATTTGGATGTTGTCGAGTTGTTGCTTGAGAATGATGCAAATCCAAATCTTGAACCATATTATACGTATAAAACTGCGCTTTATTCAGCCGTTGAGAGTGGTTATGTTGAAATTGCTGAATTGCTTATCCTTAAAGGTGCCGATATGACTGTGAAGAGCGATTTTGGTGTTAACTTACTTCACGTTGCAGCTGAAAATCATATTTGGGAGATGGTTGATTTGTTGCTTTACTACGGTATGGAGTATGATGCTTTGGATGAGGATAAGAAAACACCTTTAATGCATGCAGCTTTCTTCGGAATGGAAGGTAATATGACATTGCTGTTGGACGGAGGTGCAAATATTCATCTTGTGGATGAAGATGGGAATACTGCTCTGCATTTGGCTGCAATAAATGGATTTCTTGAAGCGACTAAAGTTCTGGTTAATGCAGGGGCTAATTTGGAAGTGAAAAATGTCAAAGGTTTTACTGCACTCGACCTTGCAGCAATGAAAGGCAACGAAGATGTTGTGAAATATTTGATTCAGCAAAATGCACAAATTCATGACAGCATTCAAAGAGAATACAATACCTTAACGCTTGCCCGTAAGAGTGGGAACGGAAAAGTCGTTAAACTGCTTAAAGAAAATGGTGCGCAGCCCAGTTTAGCGCCTTATTTTAATTCCATGGGTTTCGGGCTATTGATTTCATCGAATACTCAAGATGCTTTTGTGGGAGTAGGTTTATCAATACACGAAGACAAATCGAATATTGATTTTGATTTAAGGTATCTATCTCGAGGCTCAGATTATCAGGTGCTGATAAAGAAAGATCCTGGCTATTATGAATATTATTGGGAGGACAGGTATCTATTTGGTGCTGGAATCGTAAAGTCATTTGATATTATTCGACCTAAGTCAGGTTTCCGTTTTGGGTTGCAGTTTGGAGCTCATCAATATGTTTCCAAAGCAAAATTAACTGGAAGAGAAATTCAACCGCTTGCAGATTTCTTCCCTGGGTTTTTGGGAGGATTATCAATGAAATACGAAATGTTTAAGTTTGGTTTGTCCTATGAGTACATGAATGTTCCAACCATGGAATACTTGCCTCATAGGTTCAACTTTGACTTTAGAGTATATCTGAATTTTAAAAACGATTTGTACTATAATGTGCTAATATGAAATCAGATTGGTTGAAAATAGCAATTCTCTTTTGTGTAAGTCTTCTTATTTTTCTTACACTAACTCAATGTGAAACAGAAGGTATTGATTATGAAAACATCAATTGTGCAGATTGTTATGTTGTGGAACCTCAGTTAAGCTATTTGATTATTCACTTTTCGGAAGAGCTATCTGATTCTGTGAAATTCATTGTGTATCGTGGTTACGAAGGCGATTTTGTTGAATGGGAAGGATGGGCAAAAGAATCGCCATTTTATCTGGAAGAAACACCAGTGAATAATTTGTACACAGTCAAAGCAACCTATCAGATAGATACTGCATCTATAGGTGTAGTTGATTCAGATAAACTGGAAACACACTATATAAAGGGGATATGTGATGAAAATTGTTACATCATTGGCGGTGGCGAATATGATGTACAATTCGAGCATTATAACTAGTGTGATAATTATTGGGAGTGAAATAACTAAATAGTTAAATTAACAATTATAAACCATTATTTATGAGACGATTAACAGGCTTATTTGTCGCTATGCTTTTGGGGGCTTTCTCATTTGCACAAACTCAAGTGAGTTTAAATGCAGATGTGAGTGAGCTGAAAGTAAAATCAGCGACACAGACAACATTGCAGCTTGAAAACAAGATTCAAAGCATGCAATTTGACATTGAAACAACTGATCTCGGGGATTTTTCTGAATTGAATTTAAATCGGTATGTGAAAAATTTTAATTTGGAGCCGGGTTCTCCTGCACTTCCGGTTTACAGTCAGCTAATTGAGGTGCCTCATGGAGCTGAAATTGTCGTTTCTATTGTTGATTACGATGAGGAAATTATTGATTTGGATGAACTAGGAATAGAGAAATTAGCACCTGTTCAACCTTCGTATAGAAAAAGTGTTGAGCCTTCAGAGATGGAGTATATTTTCGATGCTGAATTGTATGCATCAAATCAATGGTTTGAAACTGAACATGCAAGTGCTGAGTTTATTGGTATTATGCGTGGATTAGGAATTGGTCGTATTGATATTTGTCCTTTTAAATACAATCCAGTGACCAATGAATTGTTGGTGATGAATAATATGAAATTGGATATCAGTTTTGAAAATGCTGACTTCCAATTGACTGATGCTAAAAAGAATCAGTTTTATTCTCCTGCTTGGGAAGATGTGTATTCCAAACTGTTGAATTATCAAGCTCCAGCTGCAAAAGATGCGCTTACAACTTATCCAATTAAGTATGTGATTGTTTCTGATGCTGCGTTTGAAACTACTTTGCAACCATTTATTCAGTGGAAAACAAAATCTGGTTATGAAGTTGTTGAGGCATATATTGGTTCTGAAGTTTCCAATTCTACTACATCTATCAAAACATATTTGGAGAATATCTATAATTCTGCTGACCCAATGACTTATGTGTTGTTTGTTGGTGATTATGATAACCTTACTGCATACGATGGACAAACTCAAAATGATCACGTTACTGACCTATATTATTGCGAATACGATGGTGGTTCAGATTATATTCCAGATGTCTATTACGGGCGTATCTCTGCAGAATCAACTGGAGAATTACAAGCTGCTTTGGATAAAATTTTACCTTATGAGCAATATACAATACCCGATGGAAGCTATCTAAATAATACTGTACTTATTGCAGGTGTAGATTCCGATTACTCTGATGGTTTTTCCACAACTCATGCGGATGCAACTATTTATTACGCAGCAAATGAATATTTTAATGCGGCTCATGATTTTACTAATATTTATGCGTATTATCATTCATTAAATGGTCCGTCTTATACTATGAGCTCTACCAGTTCAGCCTCAGGTGATGATATACGTACAAAAATTAATAATGGAGTGAGTTTTGCAAACTATACTGCACACTGTTCCTCTGATGGGTGGGCCAATCCTGCTTTTACCCGAAGTAATATTTCTTCAATGAGTAATGTTAACAAGTATCCTGTTATGGTAGGTAACTGTTGTCAGTCAAATAAATTTGAAGAAGAAGATGCTTTTGGGGAAATGTTGCTTTATACCGCAAACAAAGGTGCTGTTGCTTATATTGGTACTACTGACTATTCCTATTGGGACGAAGATGTTTATTGGGGTATTGGATTGACTAGTTTAGATCTTACTGAAGCAAACGCAGATAATCATACTTATGCTAATACAGGACTTGGTGCTTATGATGGTATGTGGCATGAAAATGGTGAAGCCTACTCAGATTGGTATTATACAACCAAGCAAATTATTCATCTTGGAAACCTTGCTGTGACATCTAGTACGTCAAGTTTTATTGAGTATTATTGGGAAATTTATCAAGTTTTTGGAGATCCTTCCATGATGCCATATCTTACTGAACCAGAAACAATGACTGTAACTTATGCCGAGCCTAACATTGGCGCAACAAGTTTAGCTGTTACATGTGAACCTTATACCTATGTTGCTATTTCACAAAACAATGTATTGCTTGATGCGAAATGGAGTGGGGCTAACACTAGTGTAAACTTAAGTTTTACAGCACTGACTTCAGATGCTGCTGCTATTGTAGCAACTAAGCAAGATAGAGTGCCTCATATTAATGACTTTACTCCAATTACACCAAATCCACCGATTGCTGATTTCACTGGAACACCAACAACTATTCTGGAAGGTGAATCTGTTAGTTTTACGGATAATTCACAATATGCATCCACTTGGAGTTGGACATTTGGAGATGGCGGAACATCAACAGATCAAAATCCTTCTCACACATACATAACTGCTGGTAATTATACTGTTAGCTTAACTGTTACTAATGCGTTAGGTGATGATACTGAGACTAAAACAGATTATATCACTGTCAATGTAAATACCAGCCCTCCAACTGCAGATTTTACAGCAGATCAAACTGCTGTCACTGTTGGAACAACAGTTAATTTTATAGATTTGACAAGTGATAACCCAACTTCATGGTCATGGTCATTTACTGGTGGAGACCCTACATCATCCACAGATCAAAACCCATCCGTAACGTATAATGTTTCTGGAACCTACACTGTGTCGTTAACTGCAACAAACGCATATGGAAATAGTACAGAGACAAAAACCGATTACATCACTGTAACTTTACCTGATTATTGTGATGCTTATGCTACTGATGAAGATGAATATATCAGTAATGTGACATTTAATACCATCGATAACAATTCCAATTGGGAAGGTTATGGAGATTTTACTTCTGTTAGTACAGATGTTGTTCAAGGACAGTCATATAGTATTTCTATTACAGATGCTGTTTATTACTCCTATGATGAAGTGTTGGTCTGGATTGATTATAACAGAGATGGTGATTTTGAAGATTCCGATGAATTTGTTTTTGAAGGTGTTTATACAGGAACATCTACTAGCGATCCTTATACTTGGACAGGTAATATTGATATTCCATTGACAGCAAGTGTTGGAACAACAAGAATGAGAATTCGATTGAATTATGACAATGATGATTATGGACCAGTAAATAATAATCCGTGTGGTGAAGGAAGATATGGAGAAGTTGAAGATTATACCATCAATGTTTTGCAGGCTGATTTGCCTCCAGTGGCTAATTTTACTGCTGATCAAACAACAATTGAACAAGGTGGAACAGTAAACTTTACAGATTTATCTGAAAATGAGCCTACAAGTTATACTTGGACATTTGAGGGTGGAACTCCTGCGTCAGCAACAACGGCAAATCCTTCTGTAACTTATAACACAGTAGGTACTTATGATGTGACTCTTTATGTTGAAAATGCACAAGGGAATAACACAAAGGTGGAGACAGCCTATATTACTGTAACTCTGCCAGCACCTGTCGCTGATTTTTCAGCAACACCAACAACTATTTGCGATGGTGTTGTCCAGTTTAATGATGCTTCAAGTGATGCTACTTCATGGTCATGGGACTTTGGTGATGGTAACTCATCCACAGAACAAAATCCTGAGCATACTTATGCTGCTGACGGTACATATACTGTTACTTTAACTGCTACAAATGCAACGGGTTCAGATACGCATAGTTTGGATGTTACGGTTGAAATTCCAGATGCAACAATTGCTGCTGTTTCTGATCTTTGTGAGAATGCCTCAGCTATAACTTTAAGTGCTGCAACTGCTGGTGGTACCTGGTCAGGTGATGGTGTGACAGGAAATTCATTTGATCCATCTTCTGCAGGTTCAGGTGATCATATTATTTCTTATGAAGTGACCATTGGTACATGTACTGACAATGATCAAATTACGATTCATGTAGATGCTATGCCAGATGCAACAATTTCTGCTGTTGCCGACCAATGTGAAAATGGTTCGGCTGTAACTTTGAGTGCTGCAACTACAGGTGGTACTTGGTCAGGAACAGGAGTGACAGGAAATACATTCAACCCTTCTATTGGTGAAGGTGATTACACCGTAAGCTATGAAGTAAGTTCAGGTACTTGTACTGCTACCGATGATATCTCAATACATGTTGATGCAATGCCATCAATTAGTATTACTGATCCTGGCACATTCTGTGCTGGTGATGCAGCTGTTACTCTTGTTGCTACTCCTTCTGGCGGAACTTGGACAGGTACTGGTATTTCTGGTGATCAATTTGATCCTGTAGCTGCTGGTATTGGTACTCATGTTGTAACGTATGAAGTGTCAAATGGCGCTTGTACAACCTCTGATGATATTTCATTGTATGTTTCAGGTGGATACGATGCAACTATTGATGCTGTAAGTCCACTTTGTGAAGCAGATGCAGCAATTACTTTAACTGCTGCCGATGCTGGTGGTACTTGGTCGGGAACAGGTGTTTCTGGAGTTCAATTCGATCCTTCAATTGCTGGATATGGTGATCATACAATTACATATACAATTTCTGGATCATGTGGTGATACTGACCAGATTACTATTCATGTGGATGAAATTCCAGATGCAACAATTACTGCTGTTGATCCATTGTGTACATCAGATGCTGCAGTTACCCTTGTTGCTACAACAGTAGGCGGTACATGGTCTGGAACTGGTGTTTCAGGAAATAGTTTTGATCCTTCAGTTGCTGGAATAGGAACTCATTCAGTTTCTTATGAAGTGAGTAATGGTACTTGTACCGACAGTGATATGATTGATATTGTGGTTTCAGATGTATATGATGCAACCATTGATGCAGTAAGTCAACTATGTGAAGGAGATGCAGTAATTACTTTAACTGCTGCCGATGAAGGTGGAGCTTGGACTGGAGACGGTGTAACAGGCGATCAATTTAATCCTGCTGTAGCTGGTGACGGTGATCATCTAATTACTTATACAATTTCTGGATCATGTGGAGATACTGACCAAATTACAATTCATGTTGACGCTATGCCTGATGCTACAATTACAGACCCAGGAGATTTCTGTGTTGGTGATGCTGCTGTGACATTATCTGCTGCAACTGCAGGTGGAACGTGGTCTGGTGATGGTGTAACTGGAGATCAATTTGATCCTGCCGGTGGTTTGGGAATTTATGATGTGAGCTATGAAGTAACAAATGGAACATGTACCGCTAGTGATGATATCTCAATCTTGGTTGGTGATGAGCCTGTTATTGAATTAACTGTAACCAATGCAAGTTCTGCAACGGAAGCTGATGGTTCTGCAAGTATCTCAATTAGCGGTGGAGTTAGTCCTTACGAAGTACTTTGGTCAACAGGTAGCACAGAAAATAGTGTGTCTGGATTGACTCCTGGAAGTTACTCTGTAATGGTGACTGATGCTGCAGGTTGTTACTCAAATATTCCTGTAATTATTGACTTTACAAATGGAATTGAGGATAATATCTTACAAATGAGTTTATATCCAAATCCAGCAAATGCTGAATTGTTTGTTGAAGCAAATGCTGCGCAAATTGAAAAACTTGAGCTAGTGAATGTTTTGGGTCAAACAATTATGTCACTTAATGTAACTCAAGATATCACTGTGATCAATGTAAGTAAACAACAGTCAGGTATTTACTTTGTGCGTTTGTTTGCTACTGATGGAGAGCAACTAATTGAGAGAATTGTTATTGACTAACTAGTTAATTCGTCTAAATATCAAGGCGGGTGAGATGTAATCTCATCCGTCTTTTTTTGTGTTTTATTTGACAGTAGAATTATTGTATCTTTCGGACACATGAAAATACTGGTACTAAATTATGAATATCCACCCGTTGGAGGAGGGGCAGGAGTAATCTCAAAGCACATAGCGGAAGGATTAGCTCAGCATGGAAATGAAATTCATATTGTAACAGTAAAGCATGGGAAATTGCCAAAAGAGACAATTGAAAATGGTGTGAAAGTAACTCGATTGTCTTCAAAACGAAAATATTTGTGGCAATCAAATCCACGAGAAATGCTTTCATGGATGAGAAAAGCAAAAGTGTTTTTACGAAAACATCTCAAAAGTACAAAATACGATGTGTGTTTTGCTCATTTTGCTTTGCCTGGAGGTGAAGTTGCATATTCAATGAACCTTGAATTTGGTTTGCCTTATGTCATAATGTCTCATGGGCATGATATTCCATGGTTTTTCCCGAAGCAAATGTGGCTTTACCATACGGTGACTTACTTTTGGATACGGAAAATTGTTTGGAATGCGAAAGCGCTTTTTGTCCAGTCAGAAGCAATGCAGAAAAATGCTGAATTATTTCTTGGTGATTCAGGAAAAGATAAAGTTGTTCAAATTCCGAATGGTTGGGATGCTAAATTCTATTATCCGAGTGATAAAATAATCAAAAAGTCCTTCAATCTTGTTTTTCCCGGTCGGTTAGTGAAGCAAAAAGATCCTTTCACTTTAATCAATGCGATAAAGATATTGAGTCAGGAAATTCCTGAAATATCATTGGAAATATACGGAGATGGACCATTACGTCTTGGTATGGAGACGTTTGTGACGGGTGAAAATTTGTCAAAGTTTATCCATTTTCATGGGTGGGTTGACAAATCTGCTATGCGTGAAGCGTATCAAAACGCCGCTTTGGTGGTATTGCCTAGTTTAAACGAAGGGATGAGTATGGCAACATTAGAGGCGATGGCTTGTGGAGCTTATGTTGTCGTTACTGATGTGAGCCGTAACACCTTGCTTGTTGACGAAGGGGTAAATGGAAATATTGTGCCTATGCAAAATGTCAATCAACTTGTTGAAACCATTCGTCAATATTACAAAGAGAAATATCTGCAAGAATACACTGTGCCGTTTGATACCATCAAACAATTGGATGCTATCTATGCTTGGGATGCAGTTGTGCAGCAGTATCAGGAAATGTTAAGTAAATTGGATAGATTCAAATAGTTTCGATTGATTTTTTAAACTCACGTAATTCAATAAATTCCCTAAAAATATCGTCTGAAAAGGTAAGCTGCAGCACTCAGTTTGTACAAGTATCTAAGCTTTCTTCCACCTTTTGCCTTTTTGAAAAGTACATTGTGCTTTTTAAGCAAACTTCCTAAGAATGAATGATCAATTACGCGAAGTTTGGAGATGCGATTTCTCCTCCATTCTTCATTTACCCAATGTAGCATATACCAGTTTTCTAGAGGAGAAAATGATTTTGCGAGCAGTTTCCGAATTAGATTCCAACTGTCTGGATTTGTAAATTCCTGAATGTGTTCACTTAAGCCGTGTGCTTCAACATGCTTGCATAGAATGTCGATAGGTAAATGCCAGTCTTTATTGTATGCGTTTATGCGCTTTGAGGCTTCCTCGTAACAATCTTTCATGAGAGCCGATTTTGCAGGGACTTTCATGATATTACCAACTAGGGGAAGACTGTGATGGGTTCTAAACACATAATCCGATTGAAAATCAGGTTTTTTTAAACATGTCACATCCATATCTGTCCACCAACCACCATGTTCGTACAATAATTTATACCTGAAGATGTCAGAAAATCCGGCATAGCTACCTTTCCCATGTCCAAACTGATTTCTATACTTGTAGTTGAAGACATCGTGTCGAGGAATTATTTCAGAAGCATCATGAACTTGAACTCCTTCAGGAATTTCTGTAATAAGCGGATTGTAAATCCAAAGGTGAAAATGAAAACCATGGGCAAGGAAAGACTTTATCGTGAGTATTTCCATGAAAGATAGTTGATTGCCTATCCATAATGCATGTATGTTTTCTTTCTTTTCCACTATGTAAAGTTACGAAAGCAAAATACGCTATCCAAAGAATACACCAAATTCTATTCTCTTATAAAATCAAAAATTGCTTGCTTAATATGTTCTTTTGAATGAGTTGTTAAATAGGAATTTAGCATTTCTGATGGCAAGTTTTCCAGCTCCTCTAACTGCAAGGCACTGATTTCAAATGTTTGTGGCAAGTCTTTAATTAGTTCGTTTAATTCAGATGCAATTGTCTCGCTGAGATTATCCTGCATCTTCTTTTTTAGGATTTCCAGAAAGCTTGTTGGGGAAAATTCAATTTTTCTTTCTGATTTTTTTTGAATGAATTTAATCTCAATGAGTTGGCTTTCTATTGCACGAATTAGTGCTGCAAAACGTTGTGCATTAATTACTTCGATTTCTGATTTTTTACTAATGTATTTTGATTTTAGTGTTTCTACAATTTTCTGAAGTTCACCTTCGTCCATCTCAGAAACACTAAAGCCTTTGGTGTCAACTTGATTGAAATAAATGAGTGATTTGTGTTTATTTGCAAAATCGAGTAAATCTCCCATTTCATCAAGATTTTGTTTCATGGGGCATACCGCAATAGATTGAGTAAGTTTTCGCTTCTGACTGATTTGATTAATGATTTCAAAATTCTCAATCACTTGTTCAAATCCTGCTTTGTCACGGATATATTCAAAGCGAGTTTTATCCAATGAGTCAATGGAGAAATTAATTTGAAACCTACCTCTTTTTAGGAAATTTAAAATTCTTTCATTGAGAACGCTACCATTGCTTTGAACTGTGATATATGCCTTGGGGTTGAGTGTGAGAATGTCCTCCCAAATTTGATAATATGCCTCAATGATAAATGGTTCTCCTCCATAGAATCCGGCATGTTTCAAGTGCTTCAAAAATGGTTTGAGCTCATCGAAGAAACTCTGGTCAAAATGATAACTCGCTTTTGCTTTTGATCCTTCATTTTGATGAGATGAAAACATGCACATACGACAGTCTAAATTACAAGCAAGGCTCAATTCAAAATCAATACGTTGTGCCCATTTATGCTCTTTTCGATATTGATCGTAAAGTATAGCTGTACTATTTGATGAATTGCCCGTTTCAAAATGTTTGATGCAATTATTACATCCTGCAGGAAGTTTATATGCTTTTGATGCTTGTATTAGCGCTTGACGCTTATCTGAGTTCCATATTTCTAAAAGGCTTTCATGTTTTAAGTTGCCAAACACTTGATCAATATTCATGCAACAAGCTCTTACATCACCATTGGAAGCAATGTACATGCTGCTCATAGGAGCATAACATGCTGCTTTCCCTTTTCCTAAGGGACGTTCTGCATTGTAATTCGCATATTGGGGAGGGTGGTTCAAGCTGTTGTTGACCAGACGAATTGCCTTGCCTATCCCTTTGCGAAATGTATTTTGAGTAAAAATATCCATGTCTATAAATCAGATAAAGATTTCCAGATTGACCAATTTGTATCGCCCCAATGATGGTAAATGTGAAGGAATACTGGCTTAAATGTGGATTTAAACCCATCGTATGTGTAGCCTTTAATGCTGTCCCAACTGACATCCGCATTGTTGTATTCTGTGATGAAATTATATTTCACTGGTAAAGTTTTTATCGTTTGCAATCCAAATTGCCAAGCAGTTAATGCTAACATTGCCTGATCTCTGGTTTTTGTGTATGGATTATTAAATTCTGCGATTGTTTGTGCATGCCATTTCTCAAGAAAATCTATTGATTGACTATTGAACCTGAAAACGCCACCATTCCAATGTCTCCAATCAGAAGGAATGTTTATGCGATACGTTTCTTTGATGTATTCGCTTAAGTGATAGCATGCTATGGTCTTTGTGAAAAAGTCTTTGCCTGCAGCATTTTTCCAGTTGCCGGTTTTTTTGTCATACAGGATACCGTATTGTTTTGCAAGTTTCTTACTCAATCTTGGGTAATCGAAACTTATGGTTTTTCCCGATCTGTTTTTCCAACTCAATTGCTTTTTGTCAAAACTAAAATCTTTGCTAAAACGAAATGTTTTTACAGGTATAAGAAAACGGAAAATGAAGTATTTGAACATCTTAAATCCATATGATAATGGTTTTGACTTTGAAAACTGAAAGGTTTCCATGAGTTTTCTTTCTTCCGCTTGTCTGTATGGATTTTCGTGCTCAAAATCTGGATTCAGTTGATTTAATTTCTCTGATAAATCTAGTTTGGATTGGCTTAACGCTTCGAGACAACCACAATTTATCGCATAAGGACTGAAACTTTCAAAAACATCATGGTCTTGTGCAAATCGTATTGGTTTTGGAATTTCGTTGAAAATAATATCTGCTTGTGAGGACACTGCAACAACGTCAGTATCAAGATAGCAAAACTCGTTATGTTCTGCCATGTCTAGATATCGATGTAGTGATGTTTTTAAATAAATTGAGGCTTCGTGATGATTGTAGTGTTCGGGAGTTTTGACATCAATGATATCTTCATGAGCTATGATTGCTTCATTTCGTGAAAGATCAGTAATAACCTGAATCTTTGCCTGACTGAATTTTTTAAGATATTTCAGGCTAAAATTGAGGCTGTCGATGTGTTCCTTTTCCCCGCAAACGACAAATACGAAATGATTCATGTGAATTGATTTATGCTCTAAGATACAAACTTAACTTGGATAAGAAAAATTAGAATGAGTGAACAATTGACATCATAATCTGCTTTATTAAAAAAAACAATATGGATAAAGTATTTGATCACAGCAAACGACATGTACTAGATAGTCATGAAAGGCGTCGTAATTTAGATTCCAAAACCGTACTCCAATTCATGGGATTACATGCTCATCATAATTTTCTCGATGTGGGTTCGGGCACAGGATATTTCTTTTTGCCTGCACTTGAAGTGTCAGACAATGAGAGTTTTAATGTTGGCTTAGATATCTCGGAAATTATGATAGATGAATTGAAAAGTAAAGTTGAAAACTCAAGGAAAAATGTACAGTTAATTCAGGCAGATGCTCATGTAATTCCTGTTGACGAAAAAATTATGGATAAAGTGTTGCTCGCTTTTGTTTTTCATGAGTTTGAAGATCCTCAAACCTATTTGAAAGAATTGCAGCGCATTCTAAAACTGTCTGGTGAAATTGCAGTGCTTGAATGGAAAGATAGTCTAGGGAAATCAGGACCTCCTATGCATGAGAGAATTCCGGAGTCAGAATTAATGGAAACGTTTGAAGAGGCTGGTTTTACTTTTAAGCGAGCAAAAATGCTCAATGATCAAAATTATATGCATGTGTATGGGCTGAGTTAGACTTCAAAAGAAAATCTTGTTGCCTTATCAATTTGCTTATCTTTGCTTCAGAAATAAGTGTCTATGAAAATATATCTTAGTATTTTGGTGGGATTTCTTACTGTTTTTCCACTTTTTCTAAATGCTCAGGAAGAAAGCTTTCGCTGTGCAACTCCTGAAATGAATCGAAAAGTTCTGGAAAATGATCCACAAGCAAGACAACGTCGTGCTGAGCTTGCTGAATTTGTACAACAATATATTCAAAACCAGCCTAAGGATGAGCAGATTTACATAATTCCAGTTGTTTTTCATGTAGTCCATAATTATGGGTCGGAAAATATTTCTTATGATCAAATTGCGGATGGTGTGAGAATTATGACAGAAGATTTTCGATTGCAAAATCCTGATACATCGCAAATTATTGATGAATTTAAGCAGATTGCCGGGGATGCAAAAATTGAATTCCGATTGGCGAAAATTGATCCTTGGGGGAATTGTACCAATGGTGTAACACGAACACAGTCTTACGAAACGTCCAATGGAGGCGAACAAATTAAAGACATTGCCCCATCTTGGCCGAGAAGTCAGTATCTAAATATTTGGGTTGTGAAATCTATTCCTGGTGGAGTTGCGGGATATTCGTACTATCCTGGTACTGTCGGTGACGGGCAAGATGGTATCCTGATTACACATTCGTATGTGGGAAGTATTGGTACCGGAAGTGTTGGGAGATCTCGCACATTAACGCATGAAACGGGACATTATCTGAATTTAGCACATCCTTGGGGATCAACAAATGATCCTGAAGTCGCTTCAAATTGTGAAATTGATGATGGGATAGAAGATACGCCGAATACTATCGGAAACACGTCGTGTAACCTTTATCATGAAAGTTGTGGTAGTTTGGATAATGTGCAAAACCATATGGATTATGCATATTGTTCACGTATGTTTACCAATGGGCAAGGTGAGGTGATGCGTGCAGTTTTAAATTCTGGTGTCAGTGATAGAGATCAGCTTTGGCAAGAATCAAACCTTATTGCAACGGGGGTCCTTAACCCTGAAACGGCAGAAATATGTCCACCTATTGCAGATTTTTCTTTCGATGTGAGTGCTGGTTGTGAGGGTTTTATGGTTAATTATACTGATTTAACCTATCAGACAGATTCAATAAGCAGTTATGCTTGGAGTTTTGAAGGTGGAACCCCCTCTGTTTCTTCAGAGCGAAATCCTAGTGTTAACTATGAGACTGAAGGGCTTTATGATGTGAGTTTAACGGTTGTGAATCCTGCTGATAATTCGAGTATGAGTGTCACTCAAGCAGTCAGAGTTTATGATGAAACAAGTGGTTTTGATATTCCATTCCTTGGAAATTTAGAAAATGACTTTCCACAAACCAGTGATTTTATTGCATCTGATTATTATTTCTTAAATCATGGTGAAGATGCTTGGCAATATGTTGATGATGCCTCAGTTTCTGGTGATCATGCTATGATGTTTGATGGACGATATGAACCTTACAATATTGCAAGCGCCTTTGTTACTCCTGCTGTTTTAGTCGATAGTACAGATTTTCCATTGCAAGTTGATTTTAAAATGGCTTACTCTCAACGGGAAAACAATGATGCTGATGTGCTTAAGGTGTACGTTTCAAAAAATTGTGGGGAGACATGGATTTTGCAATATTATAAGTCAGGGAATGCTTTACACACAGCAAGTAATTATCATTCTTTCTCTACCTTTATTCCTGACACGGATGAATGGAGAAGTAAGAGTTTTGAGATTACAGAGTCTTTGTTTAAGTATGCAAAGAATTTGCGTTTGAAATTTGATTTTATACCCCAAGGTGGAAATCGAATTTATATTGATGATATTGAGTTAAAACAAAGCCCTAGCGCAATTGAAAATCGAATGGATAAAGCTCAATTTGAGTTGTACCCTGTCCCTGCAAATGATCAACTGTTTCTTCGTTCTGCGTATAAAGGGCAGGCAGATTTGGAATTGTATGATGTGACAGGCAAGTTGCTATATCGTCAAACTGAACAATTGGAGACACTTACTGATCTTTCAAAAATTTTGTCAAATGATACTCAAGGATTAATGATATTAAAGATTATTACCTCGGAGGGAATAGTCATAAAACGATTCGTTTGTGAATAAAGATGAGGATAAACACAGAGAGCTGGCAAATTTGCCAGCTCTCTTATTTTTTAATGAGTTTATCTTTAATTAAAAAAGTAATAAGCACCCAAAAGAAAACGTGTATTTGAGACTTCTTCCGCATTGACAGGAATGCCATTTTTGTTCGCTGTTCCAAATGCAGCAGCAGTATGCTCAACTTCAAATGACAATCTGAAATTCTTATTTTGCCATGTAATACGAGGAGCCAGACGGTAAATGTATGCAATGTTATTTCCCAGACCCCATGTATTTCCAACAATGGCTTTTTCTGCGCCTAAATGTTCCACATATCCTGCAAAAACTCCAATGTTAAAGGCTTTTACTTGTTGGCTCATATCCATCCAAACTGAATAGGAGCTGAGGGTTGTGTATTCGTAAAAGTTTTTTGCTGTATCGATGACATTACTCACTGCAAAACCACCAATACTCATGACATCTGTTGCATTGTTTCCATAGATTGCACCTCCTTTGAGATTCCATCCTGAGTAGCCAAAATTGACGTATGCTGTCGCAGAAATTCCAGGGACTGTCACGTCTGTTACATAGCCATTGTCTGTAATGGTGCGTGGCATAATGCGTTTGTATCCAGCTCCAGCTCCAGCTTTGAGGAACATGCTGTTTTTCTTGTAGTCGTAAGTCAGTTTTGCATGGAATTCAGGTAATCCTGAATTTTTTAGAAAACTTGAATTTGCAATGCTCAGGTTTGGGTTGTCCGGATTTGGACCATAGCTAGGATAGTCTCTTTGTGACTGAACTATTCCCATGAGTGCAAAGTTTCCAAAATGTTGAGTAACTCTCACTTGTGGGTTTCTTGAGAAAGGTAGGATTGGTGTTCCTGTTGTAAAAGAGATAGTGTAAGGGAATGCTCCTAAATTAAAAACAGGATTCCAATATTGCCCAATCAAAAGATCTGTGCTTTTCCATTTCATCTGGAAAAATGCATGACGTAAACGGATCAGGTTGATATTGTCATTCTTTTGTCCAAAGAAATCACCTTCAACTTTTGCCATTGTTTCAGCATTAAGCACTTTAGGTCCTTGCACTTTTACTCCAAGATTAGTTTGCACTGCCAGCATATTAAATGATCCGTATTGAGCTCTGTCAACTCCTTCTGCATCAAAATCTGGAGGTGCTGGCCATAAAAGGAAATGACCTTCTCTGCCGTTGACGGTCTCACGAGTGTCGTAAAATGCGTCCAATTTTACGTAACCATACACTTTGACATCTATACTGTCACGCCAGCTGCCTGCTTTTGCTGATAAACCCATAGTTGAAATGAGTACCAGACATAAAATTAAATTCAAATGTTTCATGATTTATTTAATGACATTTTTCCAGCCGTAAATTCTCATTGCGAAGATGAGTCCTACTGCTGATGCAACAAAAACAATAAACTCAAAAATAGCTTTAAGGTAATTCGCAAAAATTAAGTCGCCAAGTCCAAACATAAAACTGAGAACCATCATACAACCTAAAATCCAACTTGCAAATAAATATGCATATCCGGTGTCTGCCTGAACTTCCGGTAATTGTTTTGCAATTGGTTTCCATCCCCAACCTCCGGGATGCACTTTTTTATAGAATGATTTTAATTGATTGCTGTCTGTCGGTTTTGTTATAAAGGTTGCAATCAACCAAACCAGAGTTGACCAAAGCACAATGATAATAAGAGCCAATCCGAAATCATCATTGTAAACATCCATCTTATAAACTTTCATAAGTATTGGTAGTACGGCATAAGGTGCGAGCATAGCTGCAATTTCTGTCCATGCATTAATGCGCCACCAGAACCAGCGTAGGATAAGCACTAAGCCAATACCCCCTGAGCAGGCCAAAATGAATTTCCAAGCATCACTAATTTGATTGAAAAACCCAGTGACAATAAAACTTAACGCCAAAAGTAATATGGTTGTGAGTCTTGAAACACCAACAAAATACTTTTCATTTGCTTTAGGTTTGATGAATGGACGAAATAAATCGTTGACAATATAAGATGTTCCCCAAACCGTTTGTGATGCAACCGTTGACATGAAAGCTGCTAAAAAGGCTGCCATCAATAGACCAAGTAGTCCGGTTGGTAAATAGTCTTTCATTACCATGATAAAGGTTGCTCCTTTGTCGGGTGCTTCCGGATAAAGTACCAAGGCGACAAGTGCAACAATAATCCAAGGCCAGGGTCTGAGTGCAAAATGTGCAATTTGGAACCAAAGCGTAGCCAAAAGGGAGTGTTTTTCATTCTTTGCAGACATCATGCGCTGAGCAACATAACCTCCGCCTCCTGGTTCTGCCCCTGGATACCAGCTTGCCCACCATTGTACTCCAATGTATGCAACAAAAGCAACGACACTCATTTGCAAAATACCACTTCCTGAGGATGCATTTCCTATCACGGGGGTATAACTAAACACATGTTCGGGTAATTGAGCTTTTAGACCTTCAACTCCTCCAATTCCAGGTGCATTTAACGCAACAATTGCCAGAACAATGCATCCTGCCATTGCAATAACAAATTGAAAAGTATCTGTTAATGAAACTCCCCAAAGTCCTGAGAGTGCTGAGTATAGGGAAACGAAAAGTAGTAATCCTGCAACAATAATCATTTGCATTGGCATTTCGTTACCTAAAAGCATAAAGGAAGTTTGTCCGTTAATGCTGAATTCGGGGAACATCACTTGCAGTATTTTGAGCATAGCAAGATTCACCCATGCAATGACAATCACATTCATAAAAATTCCAATATATACAGCACGAAAGCCTCTTAAAAAATTTGCAGCTTTTCCGGAATAACGGATGGCAACAAATTCACAGTCAGTCATAATTCCGGCTCTTCTCCATAGTCTGGCAAAAAAGAAGACGGTAAGCATTCCACCAAATAGCATATTCCACCATAACCAGTTTCCTGCAACTCCATTTTCCGATACGAGTTCTGTGACTGCTAATGGAGTGTCTGCGGCAAAGGTTGTTGCAACCATACTTGTGCCGGCAATCCACCAGGGTAAATTCCTTCCTGATAAAAAGAAATCTCCTGTGCTTCTACCTGCACGTTTTGACATGATGATCCCAATACTGATACTGATGACAAAATACAGCCCAATAATTAACCAATCCAATGTTGAAATACCCATTTGTCTATGTTTTGCTTAAAGGTTCAAAAATAAGGGGATATTTTTACTTTGCCACATTTGAACCTGTCTATTTAATGGTTATCTCTCTTGGCTTTTTTAAGTTCCAAGATAACAGAGTGTTGGAATTGGGCTTTTCTTCTTTGTCACAATGGAAAACCTTTGAAAATTTAAGAAAACCCTTTTTTTCTTGCATTGTTCTATTCAGAATTATGCCGAATTAAGTAATCATTAAGGGAATTTGAATTATTTTACAATTGCAAATTTTATCTTTGTCATATCATCAAAATACAGAAACATGAAACGATTTTTACAAATTACGCTCATAGGACTTATGGCAATTGTTTTTGCAATGCCTCAATCCTTTGCACAAAAGAAAGAGTTGACAATGGAAGATGCTGTCATTGGCATGTGGCGTCAATATTATCCTGAGTATCGTAGAAATATTCAGTGGCGTCCTGACAATAAGCACTTAACCTATGTGTCAATGGAAGGTTTAATGCAAGAGAAAATGAGTTCAGACAAGTCGGAATGTATTTTGACAATGAGTGAATTAAATGAAATAATGACTAGCAATGATTTAGCTGAGTTGCCATATTTCCCTTCTGTAGCATGGGAAGATGCAAATAATATTTTGTTAAATGCAGGAAATGCCTGGGTGATGATTGATGTGAAAAACAAAACCCTATCAAAACAAATTGCATTTTCTGAGGATGCTGAAACCCATCAGGTGACTAAGGATTATTCTCAAATTGCATTTACTCAGGGAAACAATCTTACCATTGCGGGAGGAGAGAAAAATATCCAAGTAACGAATCATGCTGAGGATGAAGGATTAACTGCTGGGCAGACAATTGCACGAAACGAATTCGGTATTGATAAAGGAATATTCTGGTCTCCAAACTCAAAATTGCTTGCATATTATTTGAAAGATGAGTCTATGGTGACGGATTACCCTTTGGTAGATATCCGTAGCCGTACTGCTACTGTTGAAAATACGAAGTATTGCATGGCTGGTATGAAGAGCG
Organism: Bacteroidales bacterium; assembly: GCA_963676165.1. Taxonomy (GTDB): domain Bacteria; phylum Bacteroidota; class Bacteroidia; order Bacteroidales; family ML635J-15; genus JAQIBY01. The sequence continues at coordinate 952,272 of OY781043.1, forward strand.
AGGAGTCTAAACTTATCGTTTTTAATCCGGAAACGCTTAAGAAAACAGAAATTCAGACTGCTGGTGATAAGGAACAGTTTCTTACCAATGTAAGCTGGACTCCAGATAGCAAGAATGTATTGATTGCAATTGTCAATCGAGCACAAAATCACATGTGGTTCAATATGTACAATGCTGAGACTGGTGTGTTTGTCGCAACATTATTTGAAGAAATGCATGAGAAATATGTTGAGCCTCAGCATCCTGCAGTATTTGTTCCAAACTCCGATAATCAGTTTGTTTGGCAATCACGACGTGATGGTTATAATCACTTATACCTGTACAATACCAAAGGAGAATTATTGAAGCAATTGACAAAGGGAGAGTGGGAAGTGACAGAATTGATAGGTTTCTCACCAAAATCTGACTTTCTTGTTTTTCAAGCAACCAAGGCTTCTCCGATTGAACGTCATATCTATAAGTGCGATTTGAAATCTGGTGAAATTACTCAATTAACAAGCGAAGCAGGAACCCATAATGCAAGTTTATCGGCAGATGGGAAATACATTCTGGATAATTATTCTTCAACCACTGTTCCAAATTCTTACGATATTATTCAAACCAATGGAAAGCTAAAACGTAACATCTTAACTGCTGAAAACCCATTGAAAGATGTGAGTATGGGGGAAATGACCATTGGCACAATCAAGGCGGCAGATGGAGAAACTGATTTGTATTATCGCATGATTACTCCTCCGGATTTTGATGAGAATAAAAAATATCCTGCTGTTGTTTATGTTTACGGAGGTCCGCATGCTCAATTAATTTCCAACTCGTGGATGGGTGGTGCCCGTGGCTGGCAATACCTAATGGTTCAGAAAGGTTACGTGATGTTTACCTTGGATAATAGAGGTTCAGCTAATCGTGGTGCAGACTTTGAAAATGTCATTCATCGTGAGCTTGGAAAACATGAAATGGAAGATCAAATGAAAGGAATCGAATTCCTCACATCCAAAGATTTTGTTGATGCAGACAGAATTGGAGTGCACGGATGGAGTTTTGGTGGTTTCATGACAACCAACCTGATGTTGAATCACTCAGATGTTTTTAAAGTTGGCGTTGCTGGTGGTCCTGTTATTGACTGGAAATATTATGAGATTATGTATGGTGAGCGCTATATGGATACTCCTGAGGAAAATCCGGAAGGTTATGAAGCTGCAAATCTTGCATTGCAATGCACCAAACTTGAAGGTAAACTTATGATGATTCATGGTGGAATTGATCCTGTTGTTGTACAGCAGCACAGTTTGGTTTTCGTCAGAGAGTGTATTAAAAATCAAATTCCTGTTGATTACTTTGTTTACCCTCGTGCGGAGCACAATGTGGGTGGATATGACAGAATTCACCTTATGCAAAAAGTGACTGATTATTTTGACGATTATTTGAAATAGGAATCATGTAAAATACATACAAATCAAAACGGCTTGCAAATTTTGCAAGCCGTTTTGATTTGAGTAAATCGTTAAACATCCGTTTCAAGCACATAGCCATCTCTTCGAACAAGTAATGCCCCTTCGTAATTGTTTTGTGTTCCAAGTACTTTAGGAATGTATAATGAGCTAACAATACGATGTGCAGTGTCTTTTGTTGAAATCGGTTTTTCCTGACCATTTTTCATCATAAATTGAAATGCTTGTTTGGTCGGAATGTTCTGACTCATGCCTTGATCCAGCAAAGCAGACATGTAATAAATGCTTCTTACTCCCTTACTCAATAATTCGCCGGCAGCACTGCCAACAGCTCCATGCAATGATGCTTTTGAAGAAACAAATCCCGGAAAGTTTTCGATTGGAATGTCTTCTGCCGTGGTGCCGAGATACAAGACCGTTTCTTTTAACTGACTTTGCAAGGCTTTGCTAATTTGTAAAGGGGCAAAGCAGTTCACTTGCATTATTTTGTCAAGACTAGTGCTGTTTTCATTTTGATTGATGTCCTCAGATATTCCTGCTGCATGGATTAAATAGTCAACACTTGAAACTTTCTGATTGAGTGTTTCAATCAATGCCAATAAAGACTCTGCTTGCGTAAAATCTGCTTGAATAAATTGAATGTTATCACTTAAAAGGTTTTCTGCTTTTAAACGTTTTTCAATTTCGGATTTTGATTCATGGTAATGCAGTATCAGATTTGCTTGACGCCGAGCTAATTCAAGTGAAATTTCTTGACCCAAGGCTCCAGATGCTCCGCAAACTATGGCAGTTTTTCCTTTCAAATCGTGTTTGTGCAATTTGACTGTGCGTTTTTTGTTTACGTTTGGAACCAGGTAAGTGAAACCACCATAATTGCCACCAACTCCGGCAACAGTGCTTAGTATTTTCATGCCGGAAGCTAGTCTGTTTTCTTTATTTAGCATGGACAAACTGATTGCTACCGTTGCACCCGAAACATTTCCGTATTCTTTTTGGGCTTCAAGCCAAAGTTGCGATTCGTTTAAGCCTATATTTTGAGTCGTTGGAATCAATATGGCACTTCCTGTTTGGTGAGGTATGAAAGCATCAATTTCTGACTTGTCCCATTCTGTTTTGTTTAAAAGTGCTTTCCCCGATTTTGTCATGTTGACAATCGCTCTGTCTTTAATTACAGAATCTTCCATGTATAAATTAGACTGCTTGTCAACGCCCACAAAATCAATCATATACATATCGTGATGATTGTCAATGTGCAAAAGTCCTTCAGGTTTTTCAGAGCTTGTTTTGCTGAGAATAATTGCGGCAGCAGCATCTCCAAATGTAACAAATGGGACAAATTTCATGCGTTGGGTTAAAAAGGAAGACATTGTTTCTGTATGTGCCACAACAACATGTTTTGCTTCTTTATGAGCTTTAAGGTATTCAGTAGCTCGTTCTAAGTTAATGTTGAAACCTGAACATCCTGATGTTAAACTCATGCAAGGCTTGTCGTTGTCAAAGTCAGTAAAATAGGCTTTGATAGTAGAAGCAATACCTGGTGCTTGCTCGTGTGGTGATACTGTACTGACAAACCATGCTGAAATATCATTCACTTCAATTCCTGCATCTCTTATGGCTTCGTCTATGGCTTTTACTCCCAGTCCCAAAGATGTTTCTGCATAATACAGTTTTTTCCGTGTAGGAGGGAAGGGAGTGACATGATGTCGAGTAAAGAAACCCATTTTGTAACCCGCAAAATAGTCAAATGCACTCACGTTAGGATGTGTTTTGCGAAAGCGAGCAAAATTTTCACTTTTTTCAATCCGATCTTCACGGAAACCATGAAGGTAGTCTTTTCTGACTGCTTCAATGATTTCTTCATTTGTGATTTTATATTTCCCGCTGGCGTGACCAAAGCCACTGAATATATAGTTTTCCATAATTATGCTTTTTGATAACCATCACGTCTTACCATAAGTGCCGATTCATACTTGGCTTCTACTCCTTGAACTTTTGGTAAAAACATGGATTTGAATACTCTGTCAGCGATTGCATCCATTGGGATAAGGGCTTTCTGACCGATACTTTGCATAGACATTGCAATTTGTGCTGCATTGAGTTTACTTGTCATTCCTCCGTCTATAACGCCAGGTAAGTAATAGACGACCCGCACATTTTGACGGTACATTCGTTGCGCCAAGTCTGTCGCATAAGCATGCAAAGCCCGCTTACTGCTGACATAGGCTGATGAACCTGAAAACAAAGCATCTTCGGCAACTGACCCGATGATCACAATGCTTTCTTGAATTTGCTTTGCTAAATGCTCGCATATCATTCGGTTCGATTGATGGTTAATTTGATCAACCATTTTTAGCTCCTCATCCGTTACATCGCTGGCTCTGTTTAAACTTCCAGTATGTGCTGCCGAAAGCAGTAAGTAATGAATAGGTGAGTTTTGTTTTGCTATCTTTTCTGTCATTTTTTGAACCTCATCTGCTTTGCTAAGGTCTGCAACGACATATTGGATTTTATCTTCCCACTGAGCGAATTTTTGTCTTAGCGCTTCTGATTTTTTCCCATCTTTTCTGTAATGCAAAATAAGATTTGCTCCTTCGTTCAAGCAACGCATAGCGACTTCTGATGCGAGTTCACCTGTTGCTCCGGAAATCATGGCAGTTTTTCCTTTAAGACGCTTTCTCTTTTTTGTACTTGGTTTTTTCTCAGGAACGATGTATGCAAATCCGCCATATTCACCTCCAAGCCCTGCGACGGCAGTTAAAACTTTCATTCCTGCTTTTAATTTTCTTTGGTTTTTTAGCAGGTGAAAGCATGCAGGGACAGAAGCTCCGGAAAGATTTCCGTAAGTTAGTTGGACATCTTGAATAAGCTTTTCTTTTGGAACCTGAACAGCCTCCGCAACACTATGGACAATTGCATGTCCTGTTTGGTGAGGGATAAAGTAGTCGTAATTGTTTTTCCATGAAATCTCATCTGTCAGTTTTTTGACAACACGAATCATATTCGGAACAGCTCTTGACTTGACTCTTCGTGGCTCCATATATAAGTTGCCATTTTTATGTGCACCTAAAAAGTCAATCATTTTGAGATCTTCATAATTTCGAATGGCAATAACGCCTTCTTGCTGTTCGGATTGAGTGCGCGATAATACAACGGCAGCAGCAGCATCCCCAAATGTGGTTGCCGGAACAAAATCTTTCTCGTCTAGCAACAACTCCGACATGACTTCAGTGTGAGCAATCACTATATGTTTGATGTCAGGATTTGCTTTCATCATGTTGATTCCTCTTTCCACATTGATGTTGAAACCAACACAAGCTGATGTCAATGTCATGCTTTGCGATTGGTTGTCGTAAGGCACAAAGAAACATTTTAATGTTTCAGCAGTGCCGGGTGCCATTTCATGACCTGTTGCAGTTCCAACGATCCAGGCATCTATATCGTCTGGTGAAATCTCAGCATCTAAAATTGCTTCTTCAACAGCTTTAACGGCAAGGTCGAGGGAATTTTCTGCGTTTTTATAGGACATGCGCACCGGTGGAAATGGAACAACATGCACTCTGTTGCGGAATCCCATCTTTTTCTCCGCTAAAAACTCAAACGGACTTAATTTCCCTCCGGATTTGAGATAGGCCTGATAGGAATCACCTGTTCGCACTCTATCATGATTAAATCCATTGAGGTACGATTCCAAAATGGCTTCTTCAATTTGTTTGTTGCTTATTGTATGTTCGGCAGGGGCAAAGCCATAGCCGGTAAAAATGAAATTATCTCTCATCGTTTGATTTTTGCTTAGATTCAAAAAATGCTTGAATTTTTTTGCTGCCTTCTCTTTCCATTGATTTGCCAAATAGTTCAGCTTCAGCTCTAAAGGCTTTGTTTCTTTCGGATAGCAATGCAGATTTTAGCAGGGATTTAACTTCGATGATGCTTTCTATTGAATAATGTATGATTTTTTTTGTGTAATTCTCAATGAAGTCAGGTATGTCCTCTGCTTTTATCACATCTTGTACGAGCCCTTGATTAATGGCTTCCGAGGCATTCAGTATTTTTGTTGCACTCATGCTATAAATGCAGTTTGCATAGCCGGCATGTTCCTGGTATCGGCGAGTTCCTCCTCCGGCAGGAATAATGCCATAGCGCATTTCAGGAAGTGCAAATTGTGCATTTTCTGAAGCAATACGCATATCGCAGGAAAGTGCTAGTTCCAAACCTCCTCCAAAAGCAATTCCTTCAACAATTGCCATGGTGAAAAATGGAAGATTCTCAATTCGTTCGAATATGCGTTGTATCCATAGTGAAGCTTCTCTTGCTTCGTAGTTATTCATTTTTGCCATGAAATTTAGATCGCCTCCGGCACAAAATGCTTGTGAATTTCCTTGAAGAATAAGACATTTTATGCTGTCGTTATCTTGAGCTTTTTCTATGGCTTTGGATAAATCTTTCAGCAAATCATGATCCATAGCGTTAAGCTTCTCAGGCTTATTTAGCTGGATTTTAGCAATGTTGTTTTCTATGTTCAGATTGATATATTTCATGCTTCGTGTCTAATTTTTAGTAAAGATAATGAAATCTGTTTGGTTTAATTCAAAATTTACAATGGAATTATCACGATGATAATGCAAATTTGAAATTGTGAAAGATGTTTTGTTTTGATTTGAATGTGTATCTTTATCACATCAAATTCTAAAAGTTATAAATATGAAGATTTTGTTGAAGAATATTAAGAGCTTAGTACAGGTAGAGGAAACACCAAAACGCTTGGTAAAAGGCAAGGACATGGCAAATGTTGATACAATTGAGAATGCCTGGTTGTTGGTTGCTGATGAGCGGATTGAAGATTTTGGACAAATGAGCGATTTAGCGAGCAATGCCAATGTTGAGGCTTGCGATGAGCTTTTGGAATTAGACATGACAGGGAAATATGTTTTTCCGTCCTATTGCGATTCGCACACTCACCTTGTGTATGCCGGTTCACGTGAAATAGAGTATGTGGACAAAATTAAAGGATTAAGTTATGAAGAAATTGCCAAACGAGGTGGTGGAATTTTAAATTCGGCAAAATTGCTCCATGATACATCGGAGGATGAATTGTATGAGCAAAGTATGAAGCGCATCAACGAAATTATTTCCCAGGGCACAGGAGCCGTAGAAATTAAAAGTGGATATGGGTTAAACCCTGACGATGAGTTGAAAATGCTGCGTGTCATTAAACGGATTAAAGAAACCTCCCCAATTGAAGTGGTGGCAACGTTTTTAGGTGCTCATGCTGTTCCTGCAGAATACAAAGGAAAGCAAACCGAATATGTGGATATGGTAATCAACGAAATGATTCCTCAAGTTGCAGCTGATGGCCTTGCTGATTACATTGATGTTTTCTGTGATAAAGGATTTTTTACCGTTGAAGATACAGACAGAATTTTGATGGCAGGAATGAAACACGGAATGAAACCAAAAATTCATGCCAATGAGCTTGCCAAATCTGGAGGAATACAAGTTGGAGTAAAATATGCTGCTTTGTCTGTCGATCATATCGAATATACCGGAAAAGAAGAAATGGATGTGCTGATGGAGTCAGAAACCATGCCTACAGTTTTACCGGGAGCTGCATTTTTCCTCAATATGCCTTTTGCTCCGGCACGTGAAATGATAGATTACGGATTGCCGGTTGCTTTTGCATCGGATTATAACCCCGGATCATCTCCAACAGGAAATATGAAGTTAATGCAGTCCTTTGCATGTGTCAATTATCGGTTAACACCAGACGAGGCGCTCAATGCAACAACAATAAATACAGCCTATGCTATGGGACTAAGTGAAGAGTTTGGCTCCATTGCTCGTGGTAAATATGCCAATTTATATGCTTGCTCTGATATTCCAAGCAGACATTTTTTGCCTTATGCTTACGGTAGTCAATTGATTGATATGGTTATGCTTAAGGGAGAAGTGTTAAGTTAGAGTGAGTTCAATCTAAGAAATCTAAAAGTACGTTATCAAGTTTGTTTTAGTAGGACTCCGTTAGGAGTCCTATGTTTTTTTGCTTGCTCCTAAGTTAGTGACAGGTGTACTAAAAAAAGAAAACCAGGCAGCCGGAGAGGCTACCTGGAAAAACCAATTAAACTAACTAAACCATTACAACTATTGTGTGCTTTTCAGCAATTTAGTACTTATATAACTTACAAGTTCGTATTATGTTGCATGTGAATTTTATTTTAAGAGAGTTTTAACATTCGGTCAAAATAAACCCGACAGCCGGAGAGACTGTCGGGAAACCAATTAAACTAACTAAACTATAACTACTTTTACTACTATTACTGTAAATTGTTGTTTTATACTATTTAAACAGATGAAAATTGATTTTGTTGTATGGGCAATTCCTTTTAAAATAATTTTAACAAATGGGTATTGTTGTAAGTCTGCTTTTGGCATGAATTTTTGATTTTTTTGCAAAAATTATGTCCAAAAGCCCTCCTACATCAACACAACACCCAAATCTCAATTTAGATTGACAAAAACATGAAGGATTAGGTCATCTATGAAATAGATATGACTTAAAACGAAAGTGAGAATTGAAATAATGCGTTCAAAGAAGCCTTCGTCAAGAAGGCTATGCGGGTTGGGTACGGCAGACCACAGGCCAGGGTTGGATGTGAATGCTGAACTGCTCTAATAAAATCAAGAATGGCGCTTTAGTCGTCCACATTCTTGACTTTTATAGCAGTTCAGCAGAGCGGGTATGGCGATTGGTGCTGCCTTGTCTTTTTTGCTTCCTTTTTTTGACTAAGAAAAAAGGAAGGTAGGTGCTAAATTCAATGTTCTAATATATTTCCTGCATTATAAAAATTAGTGAGTTTAACTTTCAGTATTGGGGAAAAGAAAGGATTTGAGGTTCCAAAGAAAAGTTGAGTGCAGCGGTAGCTTGTCCGGCAACCTACGAAAATTTCTTTGTATCCCGCCTGCCAACAAATTTTCAATGGTTTGCGGGCAGGCTTTCTTTCGTGAAAACACCTTAAATAATCACATCCGTTTTTATCCCGAACACTCAAAAATAATTTTCTGTGATTCGGGATCAGGAAAGAAAGCGAAGTTGAAAAATGTTAGGCATTAGTGGTTTACCTCACAGAGGAATATTGCTTGCTCCAATAATTTTTGCTTGGTCTTAATTGACTTAACTCGAAGCCTCTTGTGTTAAAAACAGGATAAAATAAACCCGGCAATCTGGGAGATTGCCGGGAAAAACCAATTAAAACTAACTTAACCATTACTACTTATTGTGCGTCGAAGCACTAAAGAAGTAATATTATAACAGGATAATCAGGAAATTGTTGTGTTAAATATAAATTATTTTTCTTGATTCTAATTTATGTTTTTAGGTTCTCCTAAAAAAGAAAACCAGGCAGCCGGGGAGACTGCCTGGAAAAACCAATTAAAACTAACTTAACCATTACAACTATTGCCTGTTGGCATAATTATAACGCCATTGCAATGCAAATATTGCAAAATATTCTCAATTACAAAGTTAATTCGGTTAAAATTATACAATAAGTTATTAATTAGGTATAAAGAGTACGTGAAATTGGCTGAAAAAATTATTTTTGTGAATCTAAAATTGAATTGCTGTCTGGTTAAATGTCTACAATCATGATAAAAGTCATGTTAAGTGTGCTTATTCAAAATATCAAAAATGGACTAAATGAACTTTAGGTGCTCAATATGATACCCATTTTTGAAATCTTTTACCAACATTGGCTTCTTGTTTTCTGGTTGTAATTTTAAAATATCAATCACCCCATCTTTAACGGCAACAGAAATTTTCTCATGATTGAAATCAACAATACTTCCAATTTCATTTTGGTGAGATTCCATTCTAAATCGACTCTCATATAGTTTCATGATTCCTGTTTTGCCTTCATATTCAATGTTTGTCCATGCAGTAGGGTGGGGGCTTAGTCCTCGAATTCGGTTGTGAATATCTTGACCACTAACATCCCAATGAATTTGACAATTTTGTTTGAAGATTTTAGGAGCTGCTTTTAAATCTTTATCTTCTGTTTGAACTTGTGGCTCAATTTCACCTTTTTCAAGCCGATTCACTGTTTCTAATACTAGTTCAGCACCATTCATCATGAGTTTATTGTGCAGTTCTCCTGCAGTCTCATTTTCATCAATAGCGACCTGGTTTTGGAGTAGTATCTTCCCTGTGTCAATCTTGTCATCAATAAAAAAGCTGGTATTTCCTGTTACTTTTTCACCATTCATGATGGTATGATTTATTGGAGCTGCGCCTCTGTATTGAGGTAGTAATGAGGCATGTAGGTTGAATGTCCCAATTTTAGGAATTTTCCAAATTATTGCAGGAAGCATACGAAAAGCAACAACTACCATCAAGTCAGGTTGCAATGCTTTCATTTGCTCTACAAAGTTTTCGTCTTTCAGTTTTTCAGGTTGAAATACCGGAATGTCAAGCTCTACAGCTTTTTGCTTAACTGCTGAACTTCTCAGTTTGCGACCTCTTCCTGCTGGTTTATCAGGGGCAGTCACAACAGCCAAAACCTCATGATGTTTATGCAGCGTTTCCAAAGAGGGAACTGCAAAATCTGGTGTGCCCATGTAAATAATTTTCAGCATAGCATCCGATTATTCGTTATCTGGCAGATGTAGGTCATGACCCATTCTGTCACGCTTAGTGGTCAGATATTTGATGTTGTATTTGTTTGGTTTGATTTCTATTGGCACATTTTCAGTGATTTCTAAACCATAACCTGATAATCCTGCACGTTTCACAGGGTTGTTAGTCAGAAGTTTGATTTTCTGTACGCCAATGCTTCTTAAGATCTGAGCACCAACACCATAATCTCTTTCATCTGCATTGTAGCCAAGGTGAAGATTTGCATCTACAGTGTCCATGCCTTCGTCTTGAAGCTTATATGCCTCAATTTTTGACATTAAACCAATCCCACGTCCTTCTTGGCTCATGTATAGAACAACACCTTTCCCTTCTTTGTCAATCATTCGCATTGACTCATGAAGTTGGTCCCCACAATCACAGCGTTGTGATCCAAAAATATCGCCAGTTACACAAGATGAATGTACTCTAACCATTATGGATTCGTCATGAGACCATTCGCCTTTGATTAATGCAACATGTTCCATCCCATTGGATTTTTGTTTGAAAGGAATCAAATCAAAGTCTCCAAATTCTGTTGGAAGGTGTACTCTTACTCCACGTTCAATTAAAGATTCTGTTTCAAGACGGAAAGCAATTAGGTCTTTAATTGCAATGATTTTGAGATCAAATTTCTTTGAAATCTCAATTAACTCAGGCATTCTTGCCATAGTGCCGTCTTCATTCATAATTTCTACAAGCGCACCACCTGGTTTTAAACCTGCTAATCGGGTAAGGTCAACAGTCGCTTCGGTATGTCCTGAACGACGCAAAACGCCATTGTCTTTTGCTTTCAAAGGGAAAATATGACCAGGACGACCAAGGTCGGTGGGTCTTGTATCTGCAGCAACCAATGCTTTTATGGTTTTTGCTCTGTCACTTGTTGATATCCCTGTTGTACATCCATGACCGTTCAAATCCACCGAAACTGTAAATGGAGTTTCATGTAGTGATGTGTTTTTACCAACCATTAATTCGAGGTCCAATTCATTACAACGTGATTCTGTTAGTGGTGCACAGATAAGACCTCTACCATGCATTGCCATAAAATTGACAATTTCCGGAGTGATTTTTTCTGCTGCAACGATGAAATCGCCTTCGTTTTCACGATCATAATCATCAACAACGATTATTATTTCGCCTTTACGAATAGCATCAATTGCTTCCGGGATTGTGTTCAGTTGACTACTGAAATCTTTTTGTGGGTTTCCAGACATTGGTTTTGACTCCTTTTAAGTTTCTGAAGAATCCGATCAATAATGCCAGATTCATCGTGAAAAAATGTGTTGCAAAGCGCAAAAATACAATATGTATTTCTAACTTTTTAAGTAAAATGTCATATAACGGCAAAGTGAAGACAAAAAGTACACTTAATGTCATCACTAAGTAGAATGTTTCATGAAATGCAAGTACGCTTAAGCTCAGTAGTATGAGTATTAAAAAGAATGGTCCCAGCCATCTAAGTACTTTGTGTGACCAAAATGCAAAAGCACTGCCTTTCCATGGAGGCCAGAGTAAATGTTTGAAGTATGCGAGGTTCTGAAAATTTCCTGTCGCAATGCGAATTTTACGATGGAATTCATCTTTCAGATTGTTTGATACATCCTCAAATACACGTGCATCAAGATTGTTGATGCTAAACTTTTTTTTGTCAATAACTTTTAAACAGATAAAGAAATCGTCCACAAGAAACGTATTGGGGACTTCGTGATAAAGCGATTTCCGGATGGCGTAACAACCTCCAAAAGGTCCCATCATGCTACCCCAGGCACGACTTTCATGTTGTTTGATAAAGACTTCTCTTGATATATAAGATTTTTCTTGGACAGAAATGCCTTCTTTTTTTAATCCTGTGTTAATCATGCGAGCATCCACCAATCCAATAGTTTCATCTTTAAAATATTTTATAAGTTCAAAAATGGTATCGTGATCAAACATGACATTGGCATCTGTAATAATCAGAATATCCCCTTTGGCATTTTCTTTGAGATGATTAATGATGGAGACTTTTCCTTGTCGTGATGTGTATGCAGTGAATTGGATTGATTCATTTTCCGATGCTAATCTTTCAACGATTGCATTTGTCTTGTCAGATGAATTGTCTGATCCAATGAGAAACTCAATTTTTGTTGTTGGATAGTCGTTTTTTAAAACGGATGTGATTTTTTCTTTTATTACAGCTTCCTCATTATATGCTGCCATAAGGATAGAGACAACTGGAAGATTGTCTGACATTCTATATTTTGATCGTGCAAGCTGTTTTCCTTTGGCTTTTTGCTTAACCCATATCGGATATAGCACATAACTGTGAAAGAGAAATGCAATTGAAACAAACAATATGATTTGTAAAAATATTATCATTTCAATTGAGTTTTATAAAATGAAACAAGGTTTTCGGCAATTTTTAAGTTGTCATAATTTTCACGAACAAATTCTTCTGCATTTTTCGATAGTTCTTCTCTTTCTTCTGGATTGTCAAGTAATTCAATGCATGAATTGGCAAATTCTTCCTTATTTTGAACAATTTTTAAGTGTTTATTATGAACAAGATTAATGCCCTCAGCGCCAATTTTTGTGCTCACAATGCTTCTGCCTAAAGCCAAGCCTTCAATGATTTTTACTCGCATACCACTGCCACTCAAAAGGGGGACTATGAGTATGGATTTTGATTGGATGAAGTCGTATGCATCTGGAACTTCGCCCAAGTATTTGATGTTTTTTCCATTGAGTTTTTCTTCTACATTGGCAGGTGCATTTCTGCCAGCAATGTAAAAGTTTGTGTTTGGGCGTTTCTCCAAAATCAATGGCCAAACTTCGTCAATAAACCACGATAGTCCTTCCAGATTTGGCATCCAATCAAGTGCTCCAATATGTGAAAGTGCATTGTCCTCTTTAATGGCTTTATTTTGAGGAAGTTTGTCGAGAAAAACACCAGTGGTTGTCATGACAATAGGTACAGTGACTCCCATGGTTTTATAGGTTTTCCCATTGATTTCAGAGACAGGAATTAATGAATCGTATTGATTCATAACTGAATACTCCAGTCGCTTAATTCGCTTTGCCAAATTCTTGAGGTAAAACCCTTTGATGGGATTGTGTTCGTTTTTAGCAATTTGAGCCCAAATTTCATGCTCAATGTTTGGCGCCCTCATTGTGATGTGTGCTTTTGAATGCTTTCGGATGCATGGAATGTAGCTTGCAAGATAAAGCATCTCTAAAATGACAACATCGTAATTTGTCGATTTTAATTTTTCAATCAGTTTGTTTTCAAAATCTTGATGGTAAAACCGGTTAGCGATGTATGCTTTTCTCGAGAACAGGAAGTTGCCAAGCATTTTAACAGGTGAAATGTCAGTGTTTATTTGCACTGTTTCTATCTGCATTGCTTGTCGGATATCTTCAGGAATTTCGATTGGATTGATGTGATGCTTTTTTGTGTTAATTGCCAGCATATCAATATGACATCCGGCTTTTGCAAGTCCGTAAGAAATGCTGAAAGTTCCAATTGCTCCCCCATCTTTTAATGGCCAGGGAACCTTATTTGCCAAAAAGAGAATCTTCATCACAACTATCGTCTCAAACGAGTGTGCAAGATAGGAAAAAAATCAGGCTTTTCTGCGTTTTTGAATTTGTTTTCTTCTCCTGCGTCTTTGTAGTTTCTGACGCACTCTGTCCCAGGATTCAGGACGCATGTTCATGGAATCGTTTGCAGCTTTAATTGTAAGAATAATTCCTATCGGCAAAAGAATTGCAGTTGCAATCCACATTCCAATTTCTGGAGGAAGGATGGCTTCGCGTACCATCTTTTCGCTAAACATGCTTATGACAAAATAGAAAACAAAGAAAATGACCGCCACTACTGTTGGCATACCAATGCCTCCTTTTCGGATAATTGCGCCCAGTGGTGCTCCAATAAAGAAAAGTACAAGGCAGGAAATCGAAAGGACGAATTTTTTATGCCACTCAATTTCATGGCGAGTTACCCAGCGTCGATTTCCGTCAATTTCACGGGTTGCATAGTAAATATATGATTGTCCATTTCTGGAATAGTTCATTGCCACATTGAGAGCTTTGTTTTTGTCAATTGCAGATAAACTATTGAAAAGACTGTCTAAGTCAATGGTTTGAATTCCCTCTTTCGATATGCTGTCAAATTCAGGAAATGGGAATTGTGTCGTATATTCGTCGTTATGTTTTTTGCGCTCTTTTTCTTTTTGCTTTTCTTCTTCTGACTTGTTGGTTTCTTTGGTTTTATCTTTTGTCTTTTCTTGCTTAACTTGTTCTTCCGATTTGTTTTTGTCTTCCTCGTTTTTGGGGTTAAACTCAACACCGAATGGAGTTTTTATTACTTCATTTTGCTCGGTAATTTCTCCGCTTTTCTTTGTTTTTGTTACTGTTCTTGTGTGTTCAACCAAATTATTTTTTTGGTTGTGACCTTTCATGCCTTTGAATAGCGAGTATTTCAGAATATTTGTTCCAATGACATGTTTTCTTCTGACCACGTCGTAGGATAATGAGTCAATAGCATAGTTAAGTTGGTCAAGGCTAAGCATTTGGTAGTTGTCCTTGAATAAAGTTTCGTCGGAACGTTTTAGTCCTAATCCACCCATTTTTATGTAGATGGTTTGTTCCTTAAATTTGGTTTCCTGATATGGGTAGCGACGTTTTGCCCGAGGTTTATTTTCATCCACTTCATCGTATAAAACTCCGTTTTCGAGTTTCATAATAAGATAGGATTTGTCGCTGGTCATTTTCATACTTCCGCTTTCTGCAATAATAATGCTTGCTGGCTTTTGTTTTACACGATGATCATAGACAAGTACATGTTTCAGTTTGTTTGTTTTTTTGTCTTTCTCTTCAACCTTAATGCTGAAACCTTCAAGATTATTTGTAAAAATACCTTCTTGTATGCTAATTTCCGGGTTCTGATGACGTACATCGTGGAGCAATGTTCGCATTTTTAAATTAGTGTACGGAAGTAGATTGTTGGAAAAATAAAAGGCCCCAATGCTAATAAATGTCACTAAAATAACGAGTGGTAGCATGATACGATACAGGGAAATACCCCCCGATTTTATTGCGAAAAGCTCGTATGATTCTCCTAAATTTCCGAAAGTCATTATGGATGCCAGTAGGATGGCAAGCGGTAGTCCCATTGGGACCAGAGTGACTGAGGCGTAAAGCAATAATTCTGCAATGACATTCCATTCTAATCCTTTGCCAACCAGGTCGTTAATGTATTTCCATAGGAATTGCATTAGCAGTAAAAAAATGGAAAGAAAAAATGTGATTATCAGAGGACCGATAAACGAATTTAACAGATATTTATGCAGTTTCTTCAGCACAGTTTTGAAATTAGAACTGCAAAATTAATGTTTTATTGTGGATAATCTATTTTTCGCAAGAAAACAGGACTGTTTACAAGCCAAGAATACGTTTTAATTCTTGAATTTGACTGTCCCAAAGTTCAATGTCATCCTCTTTTTCATCTTCATCATCGGCGAAATCGGTAATGATAAGTGCGAGATCACCTGTGAGTTCATCCTTGTGAAGTTGAAACTCAAAATAAGCATCATCATCATTATCCAGCCAACGATATTTTGCACATGTATTGTCTTTACGTTCGATGATTTCAGCTTGTTGGTCGCTGCCATCCCAGGTAAATGTCATGATATTGTCTCTTACATTGACGTCGTCAGCGAACCATTCTGCAAGTCCGGAAGCAGTAGCTAAGCGGCTATATAATACTTTAGGGCTAGTTTTAAAAGTGTATTCAAGTTCGTATCTAATCTTTTCTCCCATTGTCACTTATCGTATAAAGTTAGTTTGACAAGGTAAAAAAAATATGATAATTTTCAAAATTGTTTGAAAAATAAAAATCTAGATACTATATTTGCACTCCCAAATGGCGAGGTAGCTCAGCTGGTTAGAGCGCGTGATTCATAATCACGAGGTCGGCGGTTCAAGCCCGCCTCTCGCTACGGAAGAGGAAAGCAGATGCTTTCCTCTTTTTGTTTTTAGTAGATTCGTAGAGATTTGTGGATTTGTTTAGAAAGAAATAAAATTCGGAGATTATGATATAATTCAGCAGGGGGTAGGGCATTCAGATGGACGTGTTACTGCAATATACATTAAGTATGATGACGAGGTGATTGATAAAGCAAATAGAGATGTGATAGATTATTTGAACTCAGATAAATAAATGACTATTTCTTTTTCTTGTCAAAAATATGAGAATGGCTTCCAATTCTTACAAGCGTAACCTCCTTGTCTTTCGTATTAGTTTTGTAGATTAATACACAATCAGGGGCGATATGAGCATCCATATGACCTTTGTAGTTATTGCTTAGTAAGTGTGATTTGTAGGGAACAAATGGTAGAGTGCCAGTGCTTTCTAAAATATCGTATGCTGAATCGAACTTATCAAGAATTGCTTTCTTCCCTTTTAACAACTTTTTAAAGTCCTTTTTAAAACTTGTTGTGGTAGAAATGGTATAACTCATGCCTTCATTTGTTTGTAAAAGTCATGTTTGTTCTTGACTTTAATTGTTCTGCCAGCATCTGCATCTCTTAAAGCTCTTCTTGTTTCAGCGTTTGGCACATAAGAAACCTTTTCTTCTTCTGTGTGAATGCTAACAGCATCGTTAGATTTTGCGTAATCACGTAAGAATTCAAGGAACAATCTGCCTCGCTTAGTTCTCTCGTTTATTTTGACTTTATATTCTGCCATAATTCAATAGTTTGTACAAAAATACAAAAAATACTAAATGTCACTATGTAGTTAAACGAAATTCAATGTGAAAGGGTTGCAAAACAAAGAAAGAGGTTGTCTAAAAAGGTTTTTTTATTCGGGTAAGTATCTGTGAAGTTTTCCAAATACCTAACTCTCATACAGCATAACCATACTTTTGGGACAGCCTCTTTTACTATTTGATATCCCCATTTTTTTGTTTAACTCTTAATTTTTAAGAAATAGTGTTCTGATACAAATCTGGAAGGGCGGTGGTTCAAATCTGCCTCTTGCTACGGAAAGAAAAGCAGACACTTTCCTTTTTGTTTTGAGGAGTTTTGATCTGTTAAGGTGTGCTGTTTAATGTCACTGACTCCGCTAATCATTATTTTGTTTGCTGCTATATTGTTTAAAGAAGAAGTCACATTGTTTTTCATCTAGTTATAAAAATACAGAAAAGGCAACAAGGGCAGAATCCACAATGTGAAAACGCCCTTGTTTGGTGGTTAGTAGTATGCTTTAGTTCGATGAGAACTTGAAGATTTCATTGCCATATCCAACAACAAAACCTTTGTTGATGCCAAGAAAATATACTTTATTCATGGCTTGGGTTGAGCTAACCTGATCGACAGGTTCCCAGGTGTAACCACCATCGGAGGTGTAATATAACTTGGCTTCTTCAGTTGCTGAGGATGCTCCAACAGTTGCATAACCTTCATCTGTATTTAGAAAATGAACGGAGCTAAAGTATGGTATGTCTGCAAACTGTTGTTTTGTCCAGCTAATGCCGCCGTCATCAGAGATTAGTACGATGGCTCCAGTTGCATTTGTTCCACCAACAATCCAGGCTTTATATTCATCAAGAATATATGCTCCATGTAAATTCAGTGATACTGGAATATTTGTAAACTGATGATCGGTAAATGTTTGACCACCATCTGAGGAAACCATATAAAACTGGTTTGACATGTCATCATTGTCGAAAATGCTGTACAGGATGACGTTGTTGGCAGTTGCTGCCATTTTCACAGACTGATATTCGTATAAGTGAGGAATTTGATATGGTTCTGTAGGCTCATTTGAGTCTAAATTTACGCGATAGAAGTAGTTGTAATAATCATTTGCTTCCGGCTCACCTACGGCAATGAGTTCATTGTTAAGGTTGTAACCAATTTGTGTGATTACGTCGTGAGCAAAGGTTCCTACAAGGTTATATCCATCATTATACTCTAAAGGTGCCATGCTTGACGCTCCATCAAATGTTTCCAATACATCTGTTATGGATAAAATATGTCCATCATCTGTATTGTGCATGACAATTCTGTCCAAAGGAATAGGATTTGAATAGACTTCGTTCCATGTGTTTCCTCCATCTGTTGTGTTGAGGATTACTCCTAATCCAACATCTCTATAGCTAATCCAACCTTTGTAATTAGATGTAAAGATGACATCGGTGATGTTGGTCGATCCATCTAGTCCTAAAGAGCTTAAATCTACCATACTCCAGCTTGTTGCCTGCAAAGTGACATTGACATTATCTTCATCAATTAAGCTGTTGTTAATGTACTCTTCTACTTTGAGGTTATAAGTTCCGGCAATTTCGTCGTTTGTGTCCCAAAGGTATTCGTATGGGGCTTCAGTATCTGAGAAAACTTCGCTGTTGTTGATGTAGAAAACAACTCTGTCGGGTGCTTCTCCTGTGACAGATGTTTCTATGTTAAGATTATATCCGATATTGTAGTAGCTACCGTCAGTTGGGCTCATAATATTGATTGAGTTACTTAAAGGTTGATCGTGAAGCTGATATATTGTATCAACAAAAAGGCAATATTCATTTGCATATGGTTGAACTCCAATGATATCAATTTCAAGACCTGCTCTTACCATGGAACCTACATTGAAAAATAAATCCCAGTTGTCATTGTTTGTTAAGCTTGCACCTACTTCAGAACAACCACTCATGCTAACGAAAGGACCAGCAATACCATAAACAAGAAGTGACATTTTTCCTGTTAAATGAGTTTGGAAGTTAGCAGCTAAGTTCAGATTTGGAGGAGTGAAGTCCGTTGTGAAATTTTTAAGATTAACATCATCCCATCCATCATCGTGTGTATATTTAACACCGATTTTACCCATGTATTCTTCGGATGCTGAAGCTGTGAAAACTCCTGTGATTTCACCGTTTGTATCAATGAATAATGACACTTTAGGAACAAAAACAACAGGAACAGGTCCTACCCAAACAGTATATGGAGTGAAATAAAAACTTGCAATCGGAATGGTTTCATCAAACGTAAGACCAGATTCGGCAAGTGTCATAATAGAAGCATCTTGGTTGATGTTTACACCAGTTCCGAATTCTGCAATGTACGGGCTAAATGTCCAGAAATCAAATCCCCAGCTCATGTAAAAGTAGAAGTCCATGCTTAAGCTGGTATGTCCAGAAATTTCTAATGAGCCCGTGCTGGTTTGCACTGTTTTGCTGTAATCGAAATCGAAAACGGTAAATTTATTCTGACTTAGTTCTACACCTTCAGCAAGTTTAATTCTTTGGATATCGCTTTTTGATACTGTGCCAGAAGTGAAATTAATAGTTCCTTGACGTATAGCATCAGTGAGCTTAGCTTGTTCTGTTTCAATAACCACATCACCTTTGCTATTGTCAATGGTTTTAATTCTTCTCAAGTAACCATATGGTGCAATTGACGAAGTGTCATCAACAATAATGTCACCTATGCTTAAATCTTCACTTAAGTGTGAATGTTCGGAAAGGGTAAATGTAAAATCTGTAGTATCGATTTCTGAAATTTTTTCCCGAGTTTGAGCATCAATCACAAATGTGTTGTCGGCAATGATAGGTACTGAAAAATCGACCGGATCAACTTCTTCTTCATCTTTTTTGCATCCTGTTGAGAATAAAATCAGGCCTGCAATGAGTAATAATAAATACGAAAAGTGTTTCATAGTTTTTAAAAATTTGAATTTCTGCAAATCTTTAAAAAAATCAGGTAAGTCAGTAAAATCAATGGTATGCATTTGGTATGCAGGGGTGAAATAAATGGTTTTTTCTTGTTTTTATTTCGACTGAAGAATCCCATATTTCACATCGTTTTTTTGTCGAATTCAAAAATCTGGGATTCTGTTGGCTTTTAAAAATATGAACTTTCGGATGTTAGTGATTACTTTTTAATTAGATGGAATACTTTAATACTTCCATCTTTGAAGGTTAGCTTCAAAACAAATGGTCCTTTTGATAATTTCCCAACATTTATGTAGGCTGCGTTATTGCATGGTTCTGAGATTAATATTCTCCCTGTAATATCGATAACATTTATTGTTTTGATATCTACATTTAACATGTCAAAATAAACTTTGTCCGTTACGGGGTTCGGGTAAACGTGATAAATCTTATGCTCTGAATTATTTATCCTTGAACAATCAATGACTTGTATTGTGACTTCTTCTGTTTCTGAGGTGAATGTTCCATCGCTGACACTCAAATTTAAGTTGTATTCGCTTTGTAGTTCATAATCTAAGAAGGAGTTGTTGGTAACCAAAAGCTCTCCACTTGAACTTATTGTGAAGACATCGTTAGTATTTCCATCGAGGATGTTCCAATCAATAAATTCTGTGCTAGTATCTATATCTTCAGCAGTAACAAAACCAATACTGCTACCATTTCCAATATTATCATCTACAGAAAAAACTTGTGATGGTAATATCACAGGTGGATTGTCGTTTATGTCAGTTATTTCAATCATTATGATTTCTGGATTAGAAACATGCATGCCATCGCTTACAGTAATAGTTAACTGATGGGACGTAGCGCTTTCATAATTTAAATTTGTGCTGTCTTGTACTCTTAATGTTCCTGTTGTGCTGTTGATGGAAAAGATATTGTCTACATTCCCAGAAGAAATCATCCAGTTTTCTAGAATGCTAATTTCGTCAATGTCAAATGCTGAAACAGTGCCTATCGTTGAATTATTAAAGGCATTTTCATTTATAGAAAAGACTTGAGATGGAGTAATTACGGGATTATTATCATTGTAGTCAGTTATTTCTATTGAAATAATTGATGGGGTAGAAGTAAATATTCCATCACTTACTGTAATTAAAAGCTCATAGGAGGTCGTTGTTTCGAAATCAAGATTAGAGTTGTCTGAGATAACGAGTTCTTGTGTAGTATTGTCAATTAAGAAAATGTTGTTTTCATTTCCGGACAAAATTGTCCAGTCTGTGAAATTACTGTTCTGATCTACATCAATAACTTCTATGTATCCTACAACTGTTTCATTGTCTGAGTTTTCACTAATAACAAAATTTTGATTTAATTCTATATAAGGTGAGTTGTCGTTTTGATCAATGATTTCTATTGAAACTGTTTGTGGATTTGATGTATACAGGCCATCTGTTACCGTAAGTGTTAGTTCATAATAAGTACTGTTTTCAAAATCTAGATTCACGTTGTTTTCAATAATAATTTGACCAGTTGTTTCATTGATTGAAAAAATATTGTCAATGTTACCAGAAATAATTGTCCATTCAGAAAACTGGGTATCCAGATCGTCATCTGAAGCTTGAATGTTACCAACAACTGTTTGATTTGGGGAGTTCTCTAAAATAGAAAATACTTGTCCTTCGTTAATAGTAGGTATTGATTCATTAATATTTAAGATACTAATCATTATGGGGCAAGTATCTGAAGTAAATATACTGTCTCTTACTGTGATCCCTAGTGTGTAGCTTTGTGTTGTTTCGTAATCAAGACCAGTATGGTCAATAAGTTGTAATTCTCCTGTTTCTGAGTTGATTGAGAAATATTCCAAGTCATTTCCTGAGATAATTGTCCAGTCAAAGAAAGATTCGGAACCGTCTGGGTCAAAAGCTTCGATAATTCCAATATTTAAAATGCTTTCTGCATTTTCATTGATATGGAAAACTTGATTTTCAGTAATTACGGGAATGTTGTCGTTAATGTTGTTTAGATAAATAGTGACAATTTCATTCGCAGAAGTGTCAAGCGCATCGCTCACTGTTACATTGAGGATGAATACTGGGTTTGTTTCATAATCTAGGGGAGTGTTGTTTGAGATTAGAAGCTCTCCGGTTAAACTATCTAGAGTGAATGTGTCATTGATGTTACCATTAGTAATTGTCCAATTTCCTAATGTTGTATCTTGATCAGCATCATAGGCGGACAGATATCCTAAGCTTGTGCCGCTTGTTGTATTTTCATCTATAGTGAAATATTGATTAGGGATTACAACTGGCGGGTTGTTGGCTGGGAAAACAATGTGGGAATAGTTTCCCCACAAAGTGTCATTGAGTCTAACTTCTCCAATTTTGTAATTTAAAACGTCAATAGTTGGAATTTTTGCAGTTTCTTCTGGGCATGTTATTACACCATCAACAACTGTATAGTCATGATCTGACTCGAACTCATATATAAGGTTAGTTTGCAAAGTTTCAGCATCTAAATCATTTGCTATGAATGAGCCGCTGGTTCCAGGTTCTATTGTGTCCCCAAATGCGAATGGTGCATTGTCTATGGCTAACAAGTATGGGTATGTTTGACCTTCAATTATGCCCCAAGTATTTATGAAATCCCATCCCTGAAAACTTTCTTCTTGTTTCAATAATGAAGTGGGATATCCAAAACTAAATAATTCATTTTCGGCAACAGCATAATTAACACCTGCAACTTGAGAGTCGTAAAAGCAAGCTTCAAAACTTCCATTGTAATAGTTATTATATCCCGCAAAACCACCTGCTTCTTCTGTACTTTGAACAAAACCTGCTGAATAGCAATTGTTTATTTCTGAATAATTTGAGCCAATAAAGCCTCCAACTTTATTGCTGGTAGCTTCTTCTGCATGAATGTCGCTGGTGGTATAACAGTTTGAAATGCTTGTCAAATTTGAACTTGATTTTCCTATAAGTCCTCCTACAATGTTGAAGCCAGAAACAATTCCTGTTGAGTAGCATTCATGGACTTCAGTCTGCTCTATAAAGCCTGCAAGACCTCCAACAAAATTAGTTCCAGTAACGTTACCACTTACGCAACATTTATTGATTATGCTTGAATTAGACATACCAACGAGGGCTCCTGTAAAGTCATGATCAGATTCTATATTAGCATTTATGAGTTCAATATTTTGTAGTTCTGCATTTACAATTGAACCAAATAGTCCAACATAATTGTAATTGCTGTTGATGGATAAGTGATTGATATTGAATTCGTTTCCTTCAAAAATTCCTGTAAAAGGAATGTTTTGAGTCCCAATTGGAGTCCAGTTTTCAATGTTGAATGGATTATTTTCATTATAGAAATCAATATTATCTGTTAGAATATATTTCCTGTCAGGATAATGTCTTATATAATCAAGTTCTTGTAATGAGTTAACTTCAAATGGTTCTTCTGTAGTTCCAATTCCATCAAACGGGACAACTGCTATTTTGTTAGTGTATATGGTATATTCTCCATTAATATCTTCAGCTTTAATCGTAAAGTCAAACTTGCCTAGGGTGTCTGGAGTCCAGAATAGAATTGAGTCTTCTAGAAGCATTCCTTCAGGACCTTCAAGTAGGGTGACTGAAAGAATATCTGCATCCATTGGTATAATATATATACTGTCTTGGAAGCTTTCACCTATATGTTTAAATTCAAACTTTTTTAATACGATGGGTGTATTGTAAATGTTTTGTAGTTTTGGGAAGGATACTCCTTCATCAATTGTCCAATGTTCAATAAAGTTTAAATTTGGGAAATTTGGTGAAAACAACATTTGTTCTGAATTAAGGATATTTGTTGTGTCTAAATTTTGACTATAATGTAAGAACTCAATAGCTTGAATTGTTTCGCTGTTAAAGTATAGATTGGAACTTAAAGCGGTATATGAACCGTCTCCTAAAAGACCTCCACCCGAATAGTAGTTTGATCCATAACCGCTGCAGCAAGAATAACAACTATCCATAGAGGCATAATAATTTAATCCGACCATTCCTCCCGAGATGCTATCACTGGTAGCGGTTCCTGTAGCATAACAATTTGTTATTGTTGAATTATGTGCATTTTCCCCAACAAGTCCTCCAGAATAATTAATTGAATTTGTATTACAAGAAGAATATGAGTTGTTAATGTCTGCATCAAAAATGTTTAAGCCGACAAGCCCTCCAACAATCCAATTGCCTGAGATAGTCCCTTTAGAATAGCTGTTTTTTATTGTTGATCCATGATTCTTACCAACTAGCATTCCAACATAATATCCTGTTGCTGCTATAGTATTACCAGCATCGCAATAAGTAACCATGGAACTATTTTTACATACCCCAATTAATCCACCAACTTCTTCATTTGCATTGATATGTATATTCGCGCTTGAATTTGCAACAAGTGTATTGCTTATTTCTCCAATCAAGCCTCCAACTATGTCTTCTCCAGTAATTTGCCCAGACGCATGACAGTTATTAATTGTTGAATAATTGCTACAGTTTGAGGTTAGGGCTCCAACTTTATTATTCCCTGTGATTTCACAATTACTGATTCTGATGTTTTTGAAGTCACCTCCAATTGTATTAAGAAATAGTCCAACATTATCGTCGTCGGGTCTGTTAATGTATAGGTTTAAAATCTCAAAATCATTTCCGTTATAACTTCCAGTAAATGATATTCCATCTAAACCTATTGGATCCCATCCTAAGGCCGAACTGTCATTACAAAACTGTGTGTTTGAAAAATCCAAATCATTTAGTTGAATGAAATGTTTATCTAGTAAGTGTCTGATGTAATTTAACTCATCAATATTAGTAATTGTATAAGGGTTGTCGGTTGTTCCAAATCCATTAAATGGGACAACATGTATGAGGTCTGAATATGTTACGTCGTTTCCTGCTATATCTATGACCTTTACTGAATAATTATGAAGTCCTAAAGAATCAGGAATCCATTGTATTATTGAGTCTTGGATTTGCATGCCTTCAGGGAATTTGGCAAGACTAACAGAGAGTATGTTTTCGTCCATTGGAATTACACATACAGTATCAGTTAATAGATTTCCTATTTTTGAGCTTTTATTTCTGTATAAAACAATTGGTAAATCAGATAGTGCCTGTAAACGAGGATATGTTTCTCCTTCTGTTATTTCCCATGTGTTTTCAAAGTCCCAACCGTTAAAGTTGTTTTGGTTTTTAAATTGGTCAGGAGACAGTGCAGTGATACCTAGCAAATTGTAATTTATATAGTCAATTCCTACAGGTTGATTTGTTGAAATTGAATCAAAGTAACAGTTAAAGACGTTAAGATTATCTGTTTTTCCAATTAACCCCCCAGGCATTGTGCTCGATTTGGTTTTCCCTGTGGCATAACTTCCTGAAACCTGAGCATTTGAAAGGTTTCCTCCAACTAAACCTCCGAAATAATTCCCTATCCCCTGAATGAAGCCAGTTGCATAAGAATTAGTAATGGATGAGTATTCTGTATTTGCACCAACTAATCCCCCAGCATAATTTCCCGTAGAATTAATACAAGTTGATGCATAACATTCGTTTATTGATGTATTATTTAAACTATAACCGATAAGTCCTCCAACGATTCCATCACAGTTTATAAGCCCGCTGGCATAACAATGTGTGATTGATGTATTTTTCGTGTTCCCAGCAAGACAGCCTACATTGTGACGCCCTTTAATGTCAGTGTTTAATAATCCGAGACTGTCAATCTGAGCCCCTTCACATATGCCAAACAGTCCAACATTTATTAGATTTATTCTATTGATATACAAATCGCTGATTGTGTGACCATGCCCATTAAATTGTCCACCAAAATCATTAATAGGAAGCCAGCCTTCAGGGCTGCTAATGCTATCATATACGCTTTCGGTAAAATTAAGATCCGTCATGAGTGAATAGCATTTATCTGGTCGATGTCTGATACTGTCTAATTGTTCAACTGTCCATATTTGAAATGGATTTTCACTAGTGCCTTCCCCATTAAAGGGAGCTACTTCTAGTTTTTCTAAATAATGTGTTGCTTTCTCATTGATATCTTGTGCAATTATTTCAATATTATACATGGCTGCACTATCTGGTATCCATGATAAAATGGAATCCTCTAATATCATCCCTTCAGGGGCCGTTGGAATTAAAATAGACATGATTTCTGCATCCATAGGAATAACCATGATTGTGTCAGAATAGGCCTGGTTTACATTTGCCAAGTCTAAACTGTTTAGAATAATTGGTGGATTGTAAATTTCTTGCAAACGGGGGAAAGTTTCCCCATTTGTAATTGTCCAAATGTCGTTAAAATCCCAATTGTCGAAAGTAGAGTCTTGTTTAAATTGAGCAATTGTTTCTCCTTCAAAAATACTGTAAGTGGAGTAATAACCATTTTCTAAATTGGAAGTCTTTGAAATAAAATGACAGTTTTCAATTCGGCTAGAGAATTCGCTAGAGAAGCCACCTGAATGAGAGCCATCAACAAATCCTGTTGAATAACAATTTATAATGTTGCCAAAAGAGTTTTCTCCAACAAAACCTCCACTATATCCATTTATACTGTATACATTTCCAGTTGCATAGCAATCTGTAATGTTCCCATAATGGTTCTTCCCAACAAAACCTCCATTATGCTCTGTGAAACCTAAAAGACTAACGTGTGAATAGCTTTGATCTATGCTCCCAGATTCAACATTTCCTACTAGCCCCCCATAAAAATCACCTTCCCCATGAATAGTGCCACTTGTATAAGCGTTAATAATGTCTGAGTGGCCATCCATAAGTCCGACTAATCCGCCATGGTTGTTTCCTGTGCATGAGATATTAATACTTGAAAAACCATTCGTAATGTTTGAATAGTTATCCATAAGACCAATTAATCCGCCATGATTGTTTCCAACGGATGAGATGTTAATGCTTGAAAAGCAATTTGTGATGTCTGAATGGTCAGAAGAGCCAATAAGACCACCACAATTGTCTCCATTTAAAGTGATATTACCTTGAGTACTTGAGTTTTGAATATTTGTGTTTATTGATATACCTATTAATAAACCAGTATTTCCTGCAAAAACGGATGTGATATTTCCTGTAACGTTACAGTTGTTAATATTGGATTCTTCGGAATATCCAATAAGTCCAGCTGCCTGACCAAGTGCATTGATATTTATTTGTCTTATCACCAGGCTGTCAATTTCAGCTCCTTTTGTACGTGAAAATAATCCCATTGCTGCATCATTGGGTCTGTTTATGTAAAGGTTCTCTATTATGTGATTTTTGCCATTAAAGCTACCAGTGAATTCATCATTAACGCATCCAATTGGTTTCCAACCTTCATTGCTGTTGATTGAATCATATACTGTTCCGGTAAAGTCTAGATCATTATTCAACACATAATGTTTGTCCGGTAGATTTCTTACGTAGTTTAATTCTGCAATATTATTGATCTGGTATGGGTTTTCAACCGTTCCCGTTTGAGCGTAGGGTACAACATTGATGATAAACTTTCGAGAAAAGACCTTGTTGTATTCGTCAGTTAAGTTGATTGTGTAATTGTAAATTCCAAATTCGGTTGGAGTCCAATTAATAATTGAGTCTTGTGTAATTATCATGCCATCTGGACTATCTTGTAGGGTAATGTTGTAATTTCCAGTATAGTCCATGGTTTGAATAAAAATTGTGTCTGTGAATTCCTCATAAACACTTGTAATAGTACATCCTTTATTTAGGATAATCGGATAGTTCGTGACATTTAATAAAGTAGGAAGACTGTTGCTCGAAGATATATTCCAGATTGTGTCATTGAAGTTTGAATTATATGATTCTAACATTTCTTCATAGCTTCTGTTAACAATTAGGCTGTAAGGGGATTGTCCTTTTCCAATGCCTAATTGTGTGCCAGCAAATTCTCCACAAAAATATGTGTTAGAAATGCTTTCTGTTCCATTATACCCAACGATACCTCCTTCAATATTGCCATTTTTATTTCCCCATACACTACCAATTGAATAGCATTTAGAGATTGTTGCTGAATTTTGTGCCTTTCCAGTGATTCCTCCCATACAGGTTGTTGCTGGAATCGTATCTGTATTTGTAGCTATAATAGTGCATGCAGTATAACAATTCTGTATGTCGGAATAAATAGTTTTGCCCGTAATACCACCAATATAATTTTTCCCCTGAATATTTCCAGCAGTATAGCAAGATTGAATGTTGCTTTCATTTTCGAGGGAGCCTGCAATTCCACCAGCATTAGAGTTACTTGTGATAGTGCCATATACACAGTTTTGCTTAAATGTCGTGTTTGTAGCAGTCCCAACTATTCCTCCAGTATTATCTTTGCCTTCAACAGAACAAGATAAAATGTTGAGATTTTTAATGGTTGCATCCTCTGTAAATCCAAATAAACCAACGTTTTCAAGTTCTGGTCTGTTGATATACATATTACTGATATAATGACCTTGTCCATCGAAATGTCCGGTAAAGCCCAAATGTTCAGTGCAAATAGGATTCCATCCTTCATCACTAATAATAGAGTCATATACTGTTCCGGCAAAGTCTAAATCATTGCTTAATACAAAGTATTTGTCCGGTAGATTTCTTACGTAGTTTAACTCTGCAATATTAGTGATCTGGTATGGGTTTTCAAGCGTTCCCGTTTGAGTATATGGTATAACATGGATGATAAATTTTCGAGAAAAGACATTGTCATATTCATCAGTTAAGTTGATTGTGTAATTGTAAATTCCAAATTCGGTTGGAGTCCAATTAATAATTGAGTCTTGTGTGATTATCATGCCATCTGGACTATCTTGTAGGGTAATGTTGTAATTTCCAGCATAGTCCATAGTTTGAATAAGAATTGTGTCTGTGAATTCCTCATAAACACTTGTAATAGTACATCCTTTATTTAGGATAATCGGATAGTTCGTGACATTTAATAAAGTAGGAAGACTGTTGCTCGAAGATATATTCCAGATTGTATCATTGAAGTCTGGATAATTAGATTGTACCATTTCTTCGTAATTTCTATTCGTTATTTGGGAGTAAGAAGTTGAAGAACCTGTTCCTATACCTAGCTGTGTACCAGTAAATTCACCGCAGAAATATGTGTTAAAAATGTTACCCTCTATAGCTGAGCCAGCTATACCTCCTTCAATATTGCCATTTTTATTACCACCGACACTGCTCACTGAATAGCAATTAGAAATTGTTGTTCCTGTTGTAGTTTCTAACTCTCCTGTAATTCCTCCCATAAAAGTTGTTGAGGGAATCGTATCAGTATTTGTTGCTATAATAGTGCATGCAGTATAGCAATTCTGTATGTCGGAATAAATAGTTTTGCCCGTAATACCACCAATATAATTTTTCCCCTGAATATTTCCAGCAGTATAGCAAGATTGAATGTTGCTTTCATTTCTAAGCCACCCTGCAATTCCACCAGCATTAGAGTTACTTGTGATAGTGCCATATACACAGTTTTGCTTAAATGTCGTGTTTGTAGCAGTCCCAACTATTCCTCCAGTATTATCTTTGCCTTCAACAGAACAAGATAAAATGTTGAGATTTTTAATGGTTGCATCCTCTGTAAATCCAAATAAACCAACGTTTTCAAGTTCTGGTCTGTTTATGTATAAGTTATAGATTGTGTGTCCATTTCCATTAAAATTTCCTCTAAAATAATATTCCCAACTAGTTTCTTCTCCAATGGGATTCCAACCTACACTACTATTTATACTGTCATATTCAGTTCCTGCAAAATCAAGATCGTTTATCAAGATATAGTACCCATTAAGATGATGCCTTACACTGTCGAGTTCTTGAACTGTGGTTATTTGCCAGGGATTGTTTTCAGTGCCATTACCCCCGAAAAATTGAGCTGTTGTTTTAATTGGTAAGTAAATGGATAAAATAATGAATAGTGAGGGTAAGATTTGTTTCATGGCGATTAATTTACTGTATCTATATAAAGTGACTCACAAATATAAGAAAAAACTTGACACACGAAATGTTTTTAATTTAAATAGTTGGTGAAGGTAAGTTAATAGAGTTTAATAAAATAGTTATTGTTTATAGTAACAAATATGATAAATTTTTGCTTAGTACATGACAAAAAACTAATTCGCTGAAAATCAGTAAAATAACTGCTATAAAATTTGGTAAATACCTTGATATCCAGTATCTTACAAAGGATTCCTAAGTCTTTTGTAATGAATAAGAATACCAAGGTAGAAGATAAAAGTACTGAATTAGTTTCAATTTTAAAAGAACAATTCCAAGGAAAATTGAACTTGGCAAGAATTAAATTTCTGTCACTGTTTATTGTAGCCCTGTGTAAAGTTCAGACAGTTAATTTTGAGAAGCTGTCTTCGGCTTTTAATTCCAGGGCTAAAGCAAGTAGTAGTCATAGGCGGATTCAACGCTTTATTGGTCTCTATAATCTATGTCCTGATTTGGTTGCTCGCTTGATATTCAACTTACTTCCAAAGAAAGAAAAACTTGTACTTACAATTGATCGAACAAACTGGAAGTTTGGAAAAACTAATATCAATATTTTCATGCTTGGTGTGGCATATAAAGGTTTGTCCTTCCCGGTAATGTTCTCACTACTTAATAAAAGAGGTAACTCAAATTCGTCAGAGCGGATAGATCTTGTAAAGCGTTTTATTAATCTGTTTGGACAAGAATGTATTGACTGCCTTGTAGCTGATCGTGAATTTGTTGGGGAACGCTGGCTTGAGTTTCTAAACGAGCATCAAATTCGGTATTATATTCGTATTCGTAATAACTTCAAGTTATACCTCCCGTACAAATCAAAGAAAGTAAAAGCTAATTGGTTATTTAACTCCCTTGATGTTGGTCAATTCAAGCGTTATTCAAAACTTGTCAAAATTGGTGATCAGCTTTGCTATATTTCTGGTTGTAAAATAAAAGGTAAGGATGGCAAGAACGATTTCTTAATTATAGCTTCGTTCAACAAACCAGATCAGGCTAAGTTCTTTTATGAAAAACGCTGGCAAATTGAAACTTGTTTTAAAGCTATGAAATCGAGTGGATTTGACATTGAAAAAACTCACCTCAGTGAAACTCCACGTTTACAAAACCTTATTTTACTGGTAATGATTGCTTTTGTCTGGTGTTATAAAGTTGGAATATTTTTGCATTACAATGTGAACAAAGTCAAGACCTAAAGGCATGGAAGAAAAGCAATGAGCTTGTTTAAATATGGTTTGAAATATATTGCTTCAGTTTTGTTAAATCCTGTTTGTCAAGATGATATTCACATTGAAAAATTTTTGTCATGTACTTAGAAATTTTTGTTATTATTTACTAGTCTTCAATCAACCCATTACTGTATGCAAAACGAATGAGCCCAATGGAGTTTTTAGCACCCAGTTTCTGTAGTAAATTCCGTCTGTGAGTATCTACAGTTCGGCGGCTTATGTAGAGTTTGTCTGCTATCTCAACATTTGTGAGTTCTTGAGCAATGAGTTTAAGAATTTCAATTTCACGTTTCGTTAGCTCATTTAGAAGGGCTTCATTTTTCCCATTTCGTTTAGGACTGCTGCCTTCAGAAGTGTACATATGTTTGTTCATGACAACATCAGTCACTTCGGGAGAAAAATATGGTTTGCCTTCTGCTACAGTTGCAATGGCAGAAATAAGCTCCGGACCACCTGTGTTTTTTAAAATGTAACCAGCAGCTCCTACTTTGAGCATTTCTTGAATGTATTCAAAGTCTTTATTCATGGATAAAGCCAATATCCGCATTTCTGGATATTTTTCTAAAACAAGTTTGCTGGCATCAAGTCCATTTGTGTTAGGCATCATAATGTCCATTAGGATAACATCAACTTCGCCATTGGCTGAGGCAAGAAATCCCATAACCTCAGAACCGTCAGTGCATTCACCAACGAGATTGAAATTCTTTTCTTCTTTTAGTAAGGCAGATATGCCATCTCTGACAATTTTATGGTCATCAACGAGGAGAACTTTTATCATAAATTGGTTTTGTTTTTCGTTTCAGCTAACTAAATTAGCAAAAAAATTGATTACTTCAAATTTGAATTGAATGCAAACAGAATTTCAATTGACAATATTAGGTAAAAGTTCGGCTGTTCCGACAGCAACAAGCTTTCCTTCATCTCAAGCTTTACACTATGGAAATTCTGTTTTTTTAATTGATTGCGGGGAAGGTTGTCAAGTGCAATTGCGAAAAAATAAAATTGCCTTTAAACGCATTCGTCATATTTTTATTTCTCACTTGCATGGTGATCATTTTTACGGATTGTTTGGATTGCTTTCTACCATGGATTTATTGGGACGTAAGCAGGTACTGCATTTGTTTGGACATGAGAAATTGCAACATATTGTTCAATTTGTATCAACACAGGCAGGAAAACCACTTAGCTTCCCCATTGTATTTTATGCTTTAAACTTTGATAGAAAGCATTTAATTCTGGAAACAAAAAATCTAAATATCTATTCTTTCCCATTGCGACATCGTATTCCGACCTGTGGATTTCTTTTTGAGGAGAAAACGGATGTGCGCAATTTACGTCCGGATGCAGTTGGAAATTACGAAATGAATCATTTGGAGATTCGACGAGCAAAGCAAGGAAAAGATTTGTTGCGGGATGGAAAGTTAGTTGCTAAGAATGAAAAATTATGTTTCCCTCCAAACAAGGCACGGTCTTATGCATATTGTTCAGACACAACTTACGATGCAAAAATTCCAGGATATATTTCGTCTGTTGGTTTGCTTTATCATGAGGCTACCTTTGGAGACGATATGGAAGGGAAAGAAGAGTCGTTTTATCATTCGACAGCACGACAAGCTGCCCGGGTTGCAAAAAAGGCTGCAGCAGGAAAACTAATCTTAGGACATTTTTCAACTCGCTATAAAACGGTAGATGACTTGTTGACTCAGGCTAAAGAAGAGTTTGAAAATACGGTTGCTGCGGATGAAAATCTAAGTTTTCAAGTTGGAGTTGGGGGAGGAGAGCCTGATTAATCTCTTTTAAATTGTTATTTTTAAGCAAAATTTATGATTATGAAAAAATTGATTGTTGCCATTATCTTGTCTGTCCCTGTTTTATTAAATGCACAGGACGATAAAGCTGTTTTTAAATCGTATGAACCTGGATTTTATCAAAATTTCATTTTGCGTGATGTGCGTCACGTGGATGCTAGCCTGAATGAAAAAGCTCCGGAAAAGCGTTTCCTTATGGATCAGTCTGTTATGAAATTACCAAATGACAGAAACTTATATGAAGAGGTGTGGGCACAACCTACCTTGTCACAGGGAAATGCAGGCACTTGTTGGGCTTATGGCGGAACTTCCTTTTTTGAGTCGGAAGTGCATCGTTTGCAACAGAAAGAAGTAAAATTGTCAGAAATGTTTACTGTGTATTGGGAGTATGTTGAGAAAGCACGTGAGTATGTACGTAGTAGGGGAGAATCTCATTTTTCACAAGGCTCACAGGCTAATGCCGTGACACGAATGATTCAAATGCATGGAGCTGTGCCTCAAGAAGTTTATTCAGGTTTACTGAACAATAGAAAATATCACTCTCATGACGCTATGGTTGAGGAGATGAATCAGTATCTATCTTATGTTAAGGCAAATGCTATTTGGAATGAGGATCAGGTGATTTCTACCATTCGTTCAATTCTTGATTATCACATGGGTGAAATTCCTGAATCATTTACTTTCGATGGGAAATCCTGGACTCCTGAATCTTTCCGCGATAACTATTTGAAAATTAATGCAAATGACTATGTTGATGTCATGTCAACTTTAGCAACTCCATATCATCAAAAAGGGAAATATAATGTGCCAGATAATTGGTGGAATTGTGAAAATTATACGAATTTACCTTTGGATGAGTATATGGATTTATTGAATAGTGTCTTGGATGCAGGTTTTTCCGTTGCGATTGGCGGAGATGTAAGTGAGGCTGGTTTTTCAAGAGAAACGAATGTGGCTCTCATTCCAGATTTTGATATT
Source organism: Bacteroidales bacterium (assembly GCA_963676165.1). GTDB lineage: Bacteria > Bacteroidota > Bacteroidia > Bacteroidales > ML635J-15 > JAQIBY01. The sequence goes on from OY781043.1 coordinate 986,117, forward strand.
GCATCTAAAGATATTAATGCATACGCTCGTGAATTCCGGTTTCAAAACCGTTCATCAACGGATGATCATATTATGCATATAATTGGAAAAGTGAAATTTAAAGGCGCATTTTATTATTTAGTGAAAGATTCAAGTTCAGGTTCAAGAAATGTGGAGCAAGACTCCAATGCGTTTGGATATTATTTCATGCATGAGGATTATATCCGCTTAAAGATTTTGACGTTCACTGTGCATAAAGATGCATTGAAGTAAAGAAAAAAGATTCTTCTAGAAAGTAAAAGAGGGGATGTGCTAGTCACATCCCCTCTACTTTTTTAGCTTTATATCGTATTATTTCCCAGGACAATTTTTCTTAACATGAGCAGAGATGTTGTTCTTACCATACGCTTTATCAAATGCTTTGCTAAATTGTTCAGCAAGATCTTGAGCGGTTTTTCTGTATTCATCAACATCTTTCCATGTGTTTATCGGATTTAGCATCTCAGAAGGAACTCCTGGGACTTCAGTTGGAATATTGACATGGAAAAGTTCATCGTAAGTGTATTCAATGTTCTCAATGGTTCCATTCAATGCAGCATCAACCATTTTACGGGTTAATGGTAAATCAATACGTTCTCCTACACCAAATTTACCACCAGACCAACCAGTGTTAATCAAGTAAACAGAGGTGTTGAATTTTTCCATTTTATTTCCAAGCATTTGTGCGTAAACGGAAGGTAAACCTGGCATAAATGGTTGTCCAAAGAAACGACTGAATGTTGCAGTAGGTTCTTTAATTCCAGTTTCAGTTCCTGCAAGTTTTGATGTGTATCCCATTAAAAACCAAAGCATTGCTTGATGTTTGTCAAGTTTTGAAATTGGAGGTAATACACCGTATGCATCTGCAGTGAGGAAAAGAATGGTATTCGGATGTCCTGCACAGGATGAAGCCTTAATGTTCGGTAAATATTTGAGTGGATAGGATGCACGGCTATTTGGTGTCAATCTGTCATCATTAAAGTCAAATTCACCATTCGGATAGATCATTGCATTTTCTATGATGGAGCCGTGATTTTTATAATCATCTTTATGCATGACAGCATCGTAAATGTCCGGTTCTTTCTTTGGATTGATGTCGATCATTTTTGCATAACATCCATTTTCGAAGTTTGCGATACCATGATCTGCCCATCCGTGTTCATCATCACCTAATAATTCACGATTTGGATCAGCAGATAAGGTTGTTTTTCCAGTTCCTGAGAGTCCAAGAATCAATGCAGAATTTCCATCTTTACCAACATTTGCAGAACAATGCAAAGGAAGAACTCCTTCAAATGGTAGATAATAGTTCATAACTGTGAACATGAGTTTTTTCACACTTCCCAGATATGCAGATCCTACCACCAAACCAATGCGGCGATCGAGGTCCATAGCAACAATCATATCTGATGTTTCACCGTTAGGAAGTCTGCGAAGTTTCCACTCGTATTTTTTCTTGTCTAATTTGTGATAAGGTAAAGTAACGAGAGTAAATCCTTTTTCTGCAAAGCAACTTTTTTCAATGTCTTCTGGGATAGGACGAAACATGTTGTCTGTAAACACAGAAGTGAGGGCTCTGCTAGTAATTGTTTTTACAGGTAAAGCGTATGCAGAATCAGCACCAATGACGCGATCTGTGATGTAGAGTTTGTCAGTTTCTCCTATAAAATTCATCGTATCTGCAAATATGGAATCAAACAACTTTTCTGTCATAGGAAGGTTGTTTGGAGAATTCCAATCAACATGAATTTGTGATTCAGGACGTTTGACAATTAAAGTGTCAAGTGGACTTCTTCCTGTGGATTCTTCAGGAGTCCATGTTGCAAGGGCACCTGTAGATGCTACCAAGCATTCCTTGTTTTTTACTGCAGCTTCAATGAAATCTTCCCTGCTAACGTTTTCAACGATGTTTTTGTGCTTGCTGAGCGTGTCAGCCAAATTTTGATTTAAGTTAATCATATATGTTTTATTTCTAGCTTGAACAATTCAAAGTGCAAACATAGAAAATTCTCAAATACAAAAATCAAATTTTGGACATAAATGTCAAAAAAACAGAGGGTTGGAGATGTACAAATTCGGGCGTTTACAAAGATAATAAAAAAGGCATTCAACGAATGCCTTTTTATGAGATTTTATTTTTTTACTTTTTTCGAATTCTAACTATAATGTCATCTTTCGAAACAATGTCACCTTGTTCAAAATTGATTTCCTCAATCTCGCCATTGCAACAAGCAGTAATTTCTTGGTAGTTCATATGTGATTCAAGATAGCAAATGCGTCTGCCTTTACTTACCTTGTCACCAAGTTTTATACTCTCGTTTTCCATCTCCATAGACAAGTCAAAAAATACCCTTCCAAAATATGGAGCTTTGATGTCTATGACATTTTCATCTTTGGATGCCTCATTTGCAGCACCTTGAGTTGGTTGCGCTTTTTTCTCTTTGAGAGTTTGTAGTTCTTTAAGAAAACGCTCTTTTGCAATACCTGATTTGTAATCTCTGTATTGTCTTTCGTGCATAGCAAATTCAAAGAGTTCTTCGTCATCTTCACCAGTATCCCAGTTGTTTTCTTCCATTTCTTTACGGAATTTGTCAAGTTCATCCGGGTAATTGTCTTGTGGGGTTCCTGTATAGAATGTTTTACCTTGTTCGTTTGCTAGTTTAATGATTTCTGGAGCTAGTTTACCTGGTAATTGACCAGCTTTGCCCAAGATCATATCCCAAGTATTATTGTCTATGGTTTGGAAACGTTTTCCTCCTTGTTGTAAACTGAGAATGTTAAGCAGAGCAATGTTTTTAACGTATTGGCTAAATGGTGTGACAAGTGGAGGATAGCCAAGTTTTGGCCATACATATTGTACTTCATCAAAGAGCATGACAAGGAGGTCGTCTAAGCTTAAAGCTGATTTCCCTTGTGCGGTTAAACTAGCGTTAATTCCTGCATGAATGTTTTCTAAGTCTGCCATCATACTTCCCATCATACCTCCTGGTAAGCCTGATCCCACGAGTAATGAAGACATGTATCGGTTTTTAGGATTAATCCAATAGCCGAGGAAATCATCGATAAATTCTTGTGTCATTGCACGTGCTTCCATGTAGGCTTTCATGTTGATGTCTTTGACCAAAAATCCAGCATCTTTCAACATTGCCTGAAGTGTGATGATGTCAGGATGTACCATTCCCCATGATAGTGGTTCCATTGCAGCGTCAAGATAATCCGCACCTGCTTTTGCTACTTCTAACATAGATGCAACAGAAAAACCAGGACCAACATGACCATGATACTGAACAATAATATGAGGATAAGCATCTTTTATTGCCTTAACGAGTCTTCCAAGAAAAACAGGACGCCCAATTCCAGCCATATCTTTCAAGCAAATTTCATCTGTGCCATATTCTACTGCGTGCTTCACAACATTCATGTAATAATCCACAGTGTGAATTTCAGAATGAGTGATACTCAAGGTTGCTTGAGAAATCATGCCTGCTTCCTTGGCATATTTGATACTTAATTCAAGATTTCTATGATCATTCAATCCACAGAAAGACCTTGCTATGTCAACACCTTGTGCTTTTTTAACTTTGTACATCAGGCGGCGCACATCTTTTGGAACAGGAAACATGCGAATTCCATTCAACGCACGTTCAAGCATATGGGTCTGAATTCCTGCCTCGTTAAAAGGCTTTGTCCATTCTCTAACCGCATTGTTTGGATTTTCACCATACAGTAAGTTCACCTGTTCAAAAGCACCACCATTTGTTTCAATTCGGTCAAAACAGCCCATGTCAACAATCACAGGTGCAATGCGTTTAAGCTGATCAACTCGAGGGACATATTTCCCTGAGGACTGCCACATGTCACGATATACCAAACTGAATTTAATCTCCTTTTTCATAACAGCATTTTTTCAATGTACATAAAAATGGAAAAATTTTTCCCATGCTAAAGATAATGGCTTATTTTTTAATGGCGAAATAATAAGGCTATGTTTTACCACATGACTTAGGGTGTTGTTTAGCATTTCATATTATAATGATAAAATAACAAAAATGCCGGACTTAGTCCGGCATTTTGCTTATTCAGTAATGATCAATTTATCTTTTAAAATGTGCTTGTCATGTATTATGATATCGACATAATATGTTCCTGCAGAAAGGTCTGGAGTTCTGAAAACTGATTTTGTTGTGTTGAATTCTCCAATGAGCTGACCCGTCAGATTCGTAATAACAATTGTAGCTCCATCAACTTGTAATTCACTGAGGTCAATGTAAGCACTGTGTTTTGCAGGGTTAGGATAGATTTTTACTGTTTGCTCCGTATTCGAAATGCTTACAAGAGATTGAACCTCAACGTTAACTTCCACTGAACAACCTATGTTATCGGTAACTTGAACTGTGTATTCTCCAGCACATAAATCTTCTTGATGTTGCCCGAAAAGTGCAATAGGATTGTACCAATAATATGTGTATGGGGCAATTCCGTCTGCTGGATTTGCCCACGCTTCACCATTGCATTGTGCATTGATGTCTGGTTCTGATCCTGCCGTTGCAGAAAGTTCAGACACTGTGATGTCAATGTCATCAGTAAATAAGTTACCACACGCATCTGTAATGCTTACGGTATAGGTGTTGATTCCTAGTGAAGGAGTAAATGTGACTGTTGCGTCATGTGTGTTGTTCCACCATGTGAAATTAGGATTGTTAACAATTGCACTTGCGGTTAAGCTAATGTTTCCAGGACTTCCGCAAAATTCTGTTTCTGCTGGTGTAATAATTCCGTCTGAAAGTTGAATGTTTGGTTGGTTAAACACTTGAGCTGTAGTTTCATACCGACAGCCTATGTCATCTGTAACTTTAATGTAATAGTTCTTAGGACAAAGCCCTGTAAAAGTGTTGTCCATAGTGACTGTTAAAGAGTCAGGGATGTAGAAAAAGTTAGCATTTGCATACGTATAAGTGAATGGCTGGAATCCATTCGTAGTATTGACAGTGATTTCACCGTCGCATTCATTGTAACAGCTAACATCTGTTACATCAATAGACTCGATAGACATTGTGGATACACGAATAGTTACAGAGTCATACAGCTCATTTCCACATTGGTCGGAAATTGTCAAGTAGTAGGTTGTTGCTCCTGAAACCGGCACAATAGTAATTGTACTGTTTGTTGAGCCTGTACTCCATAAATAATATGCAGGAGAAATGTCCACTTCCCCAACAAGATCTAAACTTGGAGGTGGAGCAGTACCACAATAATTGGTTTCTACATCTTGTATCCCTCCCTTGATACTTTCTACATCATAAATCGAAATTGTATCGATAACCGAATTTCCACCACCATTACCACAAGGACATGATGTCCAAAATTCCAGTATCATAGTTTCAGTACCTTCCTCAATGCCATCATTAAATGCAGTGTACCAAATTGTATCTTGAGCCTCATAAGGAGCCATGTATGCGGAGTCAACCACATCAGAAACATCAACAAGTTCTTCTGCAGTACTTCCACCTAGGTAATTAATATAGATGACAACTTCTTCGTCAATCGGTGAGTTTGGGGCTCTTTCAAGCACAAAATAATTGGTACATCCTTCAAATAAATCGGATTCTGATCCCACATCTGAATGATTGATTGCAGTGATTTGTACACCACTGGTAAAACTTCCGGCTTCAATAAATACACCTGTGTCAAGTGCACTATCACCAGCATCACCAACTGCCAGTTTAATGTGGTAGGTTTCGCAAGCTGTTAAAATAACTTCTGCAGTCAGCGGAACTGTGCATCCATCATATTGAACAACATTATTATACGCCTCACCAGTAGAGCCACTTCCTGAAGTTGGCCCATTGTACCAAGTGCCAGAGTTGAACACATTGTCAATGGTTACTGGGTCTCCATTAGGTAAGAGGGCTATGTTAATTGCACTGTTTGAGTATGGTCCGCTGATTCCTGGACCAGAAATGAAAAATCCAAATACATCATTGAAAATATCATTTGCAAACTCAGGAAACTCTTCTGATCCAAAAATATAGTTGAAACGGATTGTATCACTTGCTGGTACAAAATCAAATTCTATAATTGTTGCATCGTTCACAGAATAGGACGTTAACATGGCTAAATCAGGATCTGAACCAGTTCCAATAGTACCACCTTGACCTGTAGAGTTGTCTGGTCCAATCGCATTTTCAATTGGACCGGAAGCCATAATTAAACCAGATGTAAATGGAAAATCAGGATTTGAATTGCTGAAACATCCATATGCATCTGAACTATTTGTTGTAATGTTCGATGCAGTGACACAACCTGTTATTAGTGAATCTTGAATAATGTTTTCGATAGGTACAGAATTATCAGTTGTCAGATATTGAGCTTCTGAAATGTTTGCAATTAATGCAAAAATTGCAAGGAGGATAATGATTTTCTTCATGGCTAACTAGTTTGTTCGTAGACAAATGTACGAAATTTTAAACAGAAAAGAAAATATTTTAACTTTGCAATGAATTATGAGTCGAATATTAGCCATAGATTACGGTTTCAAACGGACCGGCATTGCTGTTACAGATCCTATGCAGATTATTGCAAATGGTTTAACAACAATACATACGAAAGATCTTTTTGATTTTCTTAAAGAGTATCTTTCAAATGAAGATGTGGAGTGCATTGTCTTTGGCTATCCAACACGTGATGATGGTTCCGACTCAGAGCCGGTTCCACAAATTAAAGGAGCTATGAGAAAGTGTAAAAAACTTTTCCCTGAAATTTGTGTTGATAGCATTGATGAAAGCTACACCTCAATTATGGCTTTTCAAGCGATGATAGATGGAGGCGTGAAAAAAATGAAACGAAGAGATAAAGGGCTGGTTGACAAGGTGTCAGCAACCATAATCTTACAATCCTATATGGACAAAAATAACAAAAAATAATTATGATATATCCAGTTGTATTATACGGGCATCCTGTTTTAAGAAAGAAAGCAGTGGAAATTGATCCCGATGAATTTGAACCCGAACCGCTTGTTTCGGATATGTTTGAAACTATGTACCGTGCCAATGGTGTTGGTCTGGCTGCGCCACAAATCGGAAAAGCAATTCAAGTAATAACAATTGATGCTACACCAATGGCTGAAGATTTTCCTGAGTTGAAAGATTTTAAACGCGTTTTTATTAATCCTAAAATCCTCGAACACAATGAAGAAACAATCAGTATTGAGGAAGGATGTCTGAGTATCCCAAATATTAATGAGGAAGTAAAGCGTTTCAGTGAGTTGAAAGTGAGATATCTGGATCAAAACCTTGAAGAAAAAGTTGAGACCCTTGTCGGTTTCCAAGCTATCGTGGTTCAACACGAGTTTGACCATTTACAGGGAATATTATTTACTGACAGAGTTGCGCCTTTACGCAAACGTATGTTGAGATCAAAACTTGCTGCAATTTCAAAAGGGAAAGTCAAAACAGATTATAAAAGCATTACTGGATGATGAAATTCAATGGATTTTTACTTTTAGGCTTATTCATTATTTTAGGGGTTTCTTGTCAAAATAGTGACAAGAATAATGTAATAGCAGATACAGATGAGCGTCAGGTTTTGCTTGATAGCATTACTGTGAATGAAAAAACACTTCATGCTGACTTAGAGTTGGATGAGGCAAAAGCAAATGATATGGTTCAGTTGTATTTGCAATTTGCAAATGCATACGAAGGCGATAGCCTAGCACCCGAATATTTATTTCGTGCTGCTGAGATTGCAATGAATGCGGGGAAGCCAGTGGATGCTTGTTCGTATTTGTATCGAGTGGAAAGTCAGTATGAGGATTATATTAATATGCCGGCAGTTTTTCTTATGTTAGGTTTTGTACATGAAAATATGATTGGTGATAAGCAAAATGCTGAGAAGTATTATCAGGAATTTGTTAACCGTTATCCTGACCATGAAAGAGCCGAAGAAGTACAACATATTATTGACAATTTGCACATGAGCGACCTTGAGCTTATTCGACAATTTGAGAAACAAAATCAGGAAATCTAAAAATATTTTGTATCTTCAAACATGGATTTTGAAGAACAAATTCGAAATAAGCCATTCATTCGACTTGTATTCCCATTGGTTATTGGAATATACTTTGGATTAAAATCAGGAATAAGTTTGCCATTTTTGATCCCGGTTTCAATAGCAGCTTTTTCTTTTGCATTTTTCTTTATGACAAAATCTTCCTATTCGGTAAGATACCTCTTTGTATTTCCTGTCTTTTTGTTCTTTGTTTCCTTAGGTTGGTATTTGTCTGCTGATGCATTAAGTAATGGGAGGCAAATAAGCTTGCCCAATGATGCTATGCTTATTGCAAGTATTGATAAGGAGCCAAAAGAAACAGAAAAGTCCATTTCAGTACAAATAAGTGTGAGAGCATATCAGCATCAAGGTGTGTGGTATAATGGTGATGGTAGTGCTGTTGTGTATTTGCAGAAAGATTCAGTTGCAAGTCAATTACAGTCGGGAATGCTCATTAGTTTTCGTCCTGGTTTTGATTCCATTAAAAATGCCGGAAATCCCGGGGAGTTTGATTATGCAAAATACATGGCGTATCATATGATCGCTTCACAAACATATTTAAAATCGGGAAGTTGGAAGTTTGTTGGTTATGCTGATGATTTTTCATTGCGTCGGGTTTTTCAGAACTGGAGACAGTCTTTACTCGACAAATACAAAGAAGCTGGATTGGAAGGTGATGAATATGCTGTGGCTGCTGCTCTGAGTTTGGGGTATAAAGACAAATTGCAAGATAAACTCAAACATGCCTACTCTTCCTCCGGTGCAATGCATGTGTTAGCTGTGAGTGGTTTGCATGTAGGGATAATCTTTGTCATTATGCAAAGTTTATTGGCATTTATGCGAAAGAAGAAACGTTTAATTCCTTTGCAAGTTGTTTTATTGATTCTTAGCATATGGTTTTATGCCATGCTGACAGGATTATCTCCCTCAGTAACACGAGCAGCAATTATGTTTTCTTTTATAAGCTTTGGTAAACTGTTTCAGCGCAATGTCAATATTTACAATATACTTGCTGCATCTGCATTTGTTACTTTAATTATCAATCCGTTGAATATTACTGAACTGGGTTTTTGGTTGTCGTATTTGGCTGTGTTAAGCATCGTTATGTTTTACAACCCAATTTACCATATTTGGTCACCTAGAACAAAACTTGGAGATAAAATTTGGTCTTTGGTTGCAGTATCAATTGCAGCTCAGATAGGAACTGCACCTTTAACGGTTTTTTATTTCCATCAGTTTTCAAATTATTTCATTCTAACCAATATTCTCGTTATCCCGGTAGTGACAATTATTGTGTATTTAGCAATGGGACTGGCAGTGTTTTCTTTTATTCCTGCGGTTTCTGGTTTTATTGGGATTGTTATGAGTAAGATACTAGCCTTACTCAATAAAATGGTATTCTGGATTGAATCCCTTCCAGGTGCAGTTTCTGAAAATCTTTACATTACCAGACCGCAAATGTATCTCTTGTTTCTTTTTATTCTCTTTGTTTCGGTTATGTATTTTGCCGCTAAACGTAAAATGGTCTATCCTGCATTGATGACACTCATAGTCTTTTTTATGCTCGGAATAATTCGAGATTATCAGACACTTGAAAATGAGAAATTTGTCGTGTATAATCTGAGAGGGAATACTGGGATTAACTGTATTACTGCGGATGAACATGTTTTGTTTACAGATTTCCAATCGTCAAACTTGGATAAAACAAAGAAACACTTAGCCAATTACTGGTTAGAAGAAGGTGTGGAACTTGAAAAATACGTTGATTTGAATAAAACAGGAAAACAATACATGTTTTCTAATATTATGACAATTAGTAACCAACGTGTATTTCTCAAAAATCTATTTATTGGATTCTCTGATATGAGAGCAATTATCTTACGAGGTGATAGATTCAATAACAAAAAACTGCAAACGCCGATAAAACTCGATTACGTCATATACACACATGAGGCAAATATCTCTCCGGAAAAATTGTCAGATTTGTTTGATTTTGAACTTGTTATAATTGATTCGTCATTGCCTTATTATCAGAGAGAAACTTTATTGGTTCGCTTGAAAGAATTGGGCATGCCTTATCATGATGTCGTGGAGCATGGTGCATTTTTAAAGGAATTTTCAAAATCAATCTAAACTTTCCTTACATTTGCATGATAATTAAGGAATAGAATATCATGGGAGTTTCAAAACGTATTATCATTGCTGGTGCTGGTGAAGTTGGTCAATACCTTGCAAAAATGCTTAGTAAAGAAAAGCATGAAATCACTGTTGTTGATACTGATAATGAGCGTCTGAGTGAAATTGGATCTCAATATGATCTGATGACGATTCAAGGTTCAGGATCTTCATTTGCAACATTAGAAGATGCTAAGGTGAAAAGTGTTGATCTTTTTATCGCAGTTACTCATTCTGAGGAGGTAAACTTGATTAGTGCTATGCTAGCTAAGCGTTTAGGCGCAAAGAAAACCATTGCAAGAATTGATAATATTGAATATGTTAACCCACAACGAAAGTTGCATTTTATCAATATGGGTATTGATCGTATGATTTATCCTGAAAAAATTGCAGCGAAAGAAATTGTGAGCTTAATTAAGCAGACAGGAACAAATCAGATCTTTGAATTCACCGGAGGAAAGCTGAAATTGTTTGTTGTTACCCTTGATGAAGATGCCCCAATAATCAATATGACTCTGAAAGAAGCTTCTGATTATTCTAAACGTATTGATTACAGAGCTGTCGCTATTGAACGCGATAACAGAACGATTATTCCCGGAGGTAACGATGTGTTGAATGTTGACGATAATGTGTATGTTATCACTAGTCCAGAAGGGATAGATAGTTTATTGAAAAACTCCGGCAAAGAAAAAGAGAAAATTGCTAATGTCATGATCATTGGTGGTTCCCGAATTGGACAAAAAGTTGCGATGGAACTTTCTTCGTCTTGTCGTGTGAAACTGTTAGAGTTTGATGAGAAAAAAGCACTCGAAATTGCTGAGCGACTTGACAAAGTATTAGTAATTCATGGAGATGGAAGAAATCTTGACTTGCTCATGGAAGAAGATGTACAGGATATGGATGCGTTTATTGCTGTTACCGGAGATTCTGAAACAAATATTTTAGCTTGTGCGCTTTCAAAGAAGTTCGGTGTAAAGAAAAGCATCGCTGAGATAGAAAATTTTGACTATTTTGATATTGCTGCTAAAATGGGTATTGAATCCATAGTGAATAAGAAATTGAGTGCGGCATCACATATTTATACATTTACAATGAATGCTGAAGTGTCTGCAATTAAGTGTTTAACTGGTACTAATGCGGAACTCTTAGAATTTGTTGTGTCTGAAAAAGCGAAAATAACCAAAGATATCTTACGAAAGATCAATTTCCCTGACGAAGCCATTGTTGGTGGTGTTATTCGTGGAACCAAAAGCTTTATAGCCAAGGGAAATACCCATATTCAAGAAGGAGATAGGGTCGTTGTATTCTCTTTACCTTCAGCATTACAAAAAGTTGAAAGCTTTTTTACTTGAAAATAAGCTCGATATTAAATTACAATAGCGGGATTAGTTTCTCAAGTTGCATTGACCTGGATCCTTTGATGAAAATCCATTGATCATTTATGTTAGATTCTTTTAGGTTATTGTAGAGGCTTTCTGTGTCTGGGAAAAAGGAGAACCCGTATGCTTCTCTCAATGCATAAAACTCTTCTCCGGCTAAATAAACTTGTTCAAAATTCAACGAAACAATCAAGTCGAGAATCTCTTGATGTGCTTCCTCTGATACATCCCCTAATTCTTTCATGTCTCCAAGTATAAGAATTTGTTTGTCCGTTGAGGAATGAAAATCTTTTATGGCTAATTCCATGCTACTCGGATTTGCATTGTACAAGTCCAGGAATAATATATTTTTTTTTGTCTTTTTAATTTCTGAACGTTTATTACTGGGTTGATAGTTTGCAATTGCAGCATCAATCTTTTCTGAAGGAACTTTAAAGTAATTCCCTACACAAACAGCGAGCAACATATTTTCTGCATTGTAGCTTCCTTGCAATGCAGAAATAAAGGTTCCGTAATTTTCTTGACATCTCCAATTGAGACCAACTTTTCTCTTCTCTTCTATGATATTGGCTTCACACCAGGCTGTTGAGTTTAATGCGTAAGTAACAATTTCTTGAGACCCAATCATTCCCAATAAGTGCTTATTGTTTATGTTGAGGAAAGTAATCCCGTGGTTTGATCTCAGAAAATCATACAATTCTGCTTTTGTCCTCTTTACGCCTTCAAAAGACCCAAAGCCTTCCAGGTGGGCTTTTCCTACGTTGGTAATCATTCCAAAGTCAGGTTCTGCAATTTCAGCAAGCGTTTTGATTTCTCCCGGATGATTAGCACCCATTTCAATTATAGCAAATTCGGTTTCTTTCGTAATGCGAAGAAGACTTAATGGAACACCGATATGATTGTTTAAATTTCCTTCGGTTGCAATGCAATTATAATGAGAGGAGATAACAGCATGCGTTAATTCTTTACTTGTTGTTTTTCCATTCGTTCCTGTAATGGAAATTATGCTTGCATCCATTTGTCTTCTATGTTCTCTTGCAAGATTTTGCAAACAGAGTAGGCTATCTTGACATAAGATGGTTTTTCCTGGAATTTCATATTTAGGATTATCGATGACTGCATATTTTGCACCTTTATCAATGGCTGATTTTGCAAATTTGTTTCCATCGAAATTATCCCCTTTAAGCGCAAAAAACAGATCTCCATTTTGAATTTTCCTTGTGTCAATTGAAACAGATTGACATTTTTGAAATATACTGTATAAACTATTGATATCCATATTATTATTGCATAAAAAAACCCCATATTACCTATGGGGTTTTATATTGTAATTGAGTTTGTTTATTCTGGTAAAGTTTGTGATCCTACGCGAATCATTGCACAGCGGAAACCAAGGTCAGCCTGAGCTTTTTTCTCGTCTAAGAAACGACGTGAGCCTGGATTCATCCAATATGCACGATCTTTCCATCCACCACCTTTGTAAACACGTGAACGGTTTGTTGTTAATGATGTCATACCAGTACCTTTTCCAGTTTTTGGGTTATTCGGATCAAAACGACCTTTACCCCATTCAGTACCTTCCCAGTTACCTTCATCATACATGTTTCCTGTAGTATTGAGCGTTGGAATAGAATCCTCACCTATTTCAGTGTACTGTGTCAAACGAGAACCATCATTCCACCAACCTGTTCCACCTTCAGGAATCAATGAGTTCAAATCTCCGTCAAGGTAGTTTCTATTGTCGGCACGAGTGTAGTTGTCACGGTTGAAACAATGTTCTTCGTCAACTGGTTTTGTAAGAATTTTACCGGTGATATCAAAGTAATCTTCAGCTTCAGCTGTTAATTCAACCATACCATCGTTAGGGTCTCTAACAATTTGTTTCTCTGTGTAAACATTTCCTCTGAATGGACGGAATTCATTCATGTCTTCAAATGTTACATCACGATAAACATCCATTACCCATTCGTTGACGTTACCAGCCATACAGTATAGTCCAAAGTCGTTTGGCCAGTATGATCTTACTGGTACAGGAATATCACCACCATCATTAAGAGCACCTGCTACCCCCATGTTATCACCACGACCACGCATTACGTTAGCCATGATTTGACCACGGTCTTCAGTACGACTATCATTACGTATATAATGACCGTTCCAAGGGTATAAGCGACGTTCGAAAATACGTTCTTTGTAGTGATTTCCAATGTATGCAAGCGCTGCATATTCCCATTCAGCTTCTGTTGGGAGTCGGTAACGTGGAAGGAAGACACCATCTTCTAAAGTTACCCATCTACGATTTTCTTCGTATGCAGCTTGTCCTCTTCTTCCTTCTTTCAAGGTAGAAGGATCAACATAAAGGTTTTCTACTTTCCCATCAGGTCCACGACCAGTTTCGTCAATATGTAAATCTAAGTTATCTGCATAAGTCAGATAAGAATCCAGATTAAAATGTTTTGCTTGATCTTGAGGAGCAGCATAAGGGTCAAGAATTCCTTCACGGATAAGAATGAATTCATTCACACGGTCGGTTCTCCATGATGAATAATCACGAGCTTGAACCCAACTTACACCAACGACTGGGTATTGTTCGTATGCAGGATGTCTTAAATACAATTCAACCATAGGTTCATTGAATGCAAGACGTTCTCTCCAAACAAGTGTATCAGGTAGAGCTGCACGATAAATGTAACGAAAATCTGTTGCATATACTTTACGCAACCAGTATAAATATTCACGATAGTCGATGTTACGTATTTCTGTTTCATCCATATAGAATGAGGAAATAGTTATTCTACGTGGAGTGTTATTCCAATTGAACATAACATCTTGTTCAGTACGTCCCATGGCAAAGGTTCCACCTTCAATAAAGATAAGACCTGGACCGGTTTCCTGTTCATATCCCGGGTGGTTTTGAAATCCACCAAAACGTGGGTCATTGTAGTGCCAACCAGTTGTGTTGGAAGCTTCACGCTGACATGATGCAAAAATCATTGCGCCGAAAACTACAAGCCAGAATAGACGGAATCTGTTTTTCATATCGATAGTCGTTTATTTATTACCTTATTATAACTAAAATGATGGACAACTTATTGTTCTGAACGTGTTTCTTGGAGGACGACACCCAAAGGTAAATCCAAAGGTTACCTCATGTGCCCCAAGCGTTGAGTTTCTTAATTTAGAAACAGTTAAATCATAAGAATATCCAAATTTAATATTGTCTTGTCTGAATCCGACAAGCATAACAAATGAGTCGTAATGGAAATTGAAATTTTGTCTTAACCAAAAACCTGCAACAATTGATTTACGGTTAACATACATTCCCCAGTTGAATTGTTGGAAATCGCCTTGTTGGTGGAACAATACTTGTGGAGCAATGGATAATTCTCCACGACGATAGCGTGGGGTGTTTATCATAATGTCAGTCCCAAAATGGACTGTGAATTTTCTTGGTAATACAGCATCACTTCCTCTTAAGAAGGATTCTGATGGTTCTGTTAAATGGTGTACAGCAACACCGAAAAAAGTTTTTTCACTGAACCCGATTAAACCTGCAGAAAAATCAAAATAGTTTTTCTGATCATCCACAATGCTTGGATCTTCTTGGGTTGCATAAATCGGTCCGTAAAGCGGGTGAATCATGTCAGGGAAAATAAACTCCCACTGGACAGTTTTCATTACATATGCGGCTTGAAAACCTCCGGTGATTGCAAATCGACGTGTAATCGGCAGTGTATATGAGTACATTCCTCCAACTGTTGTCGATACAATTGTCCCGTCCCCTTGTACGTCATTCATGAGGAGAAGTCCTGCGCCTCCCTGAATGGCACGAACGTGCTGATCGTATGATAGGGAATAGGTTACATACGTCTGACCTAGTGCAGGCCACTGATTGCGGTAACTCATGTTAATCCGCGGACACTTGTCTGATCCTGCAAATGCTGGATTCAAGTAGAGAGGGTTAGCATAGAACTGCGAAAAATGCGCATCCTGTGCTTTGGTCATGCTACTGAGGCCAAGCAGAAAGACAATTACTATGAATGAAATACGTCTAATCATGTTGTTGCTATTGTTCCACAATGTGCAATTATACAAATTTTTTGTCGCAAAATAAAATCCTGATGACAATAATACTACAATTTTAGCGTTTTTGAAAGAAAATTAGAAATAAGTTTCTTTTCTTTGAACGCGAAAAAGATTTAAATATTATGTGTAAACATTGGGGTGTTATTTTTATATTGCTTGCTATTGCCGGTTTTTCAAAGGCTCAGACAAAGTCTTTTCATTATGATGTCGATTGGAAGTCCTCCGAAAAAATACGTATTGATAGCATTGAAGAAATACAACGATTTTATTTCAAGAATGCAGTTTATCATGAAGATTTACTTATCCCGCATTTCATAGAAAAACAATTTGTGGGTAATCAAAGCATTATAAATGCCCAAATCATACCGTTGTCGACTCAAATATTTAGTGATGATGCTATTAAAGATGTCCAGGGACTTGAACGTATTGGTGATGAGTTTGAATTGAGGATTGATTATTCAGTCATCCGAAAAAATCGCTATGTATATGTAGATGTAATACCATTGCGTCGAAATGAAAATGGAGAAATTGAATCACTAACTGCATTTAAAATTGAATACGAAACTCAGGATTTTTCAGTTGAGAAAATGTCGCGTTCATATGCATCCGAATCAAAACTGAAACAAGGAAATTGGTATAAATTTAGAGTTTCCAAAACAGGAATTTATGAAATATCTTATCAGGATATATCCGATTTAGGCTTTGATAATCCTTCGCAAGTTGGGGTTTTTGGTTATGGTCATATGGTGCCAAAATTGAACAGTAAAGAGAGATACGATGACTTGCCAGAACGGCCTGTTTATCATAGAGATAATAATAGTAACGGAGGTTTTGATTCAGGTGATGAGCTGTTGGTTTATCTCGAAGGTCCAAATTCATTTGAATACAATGATAGTTTTCAAGCTTTTGAGCATGTGATGCACAATTATTCTGACTATGCATATTACTTTTTGTCTGATCAATCTGACAATCTATATGTACAGTCGCAAAATGGAGATGTCGGTGCAAATGTGACGACTTCTACATATGATTATTATTGTGCACTTGAAAAAGATAGTGTAAACATCATAGGGGCTGGTAGAAATTTTTATTGGCGTCATTTTAATTATTATCTCGACTATAATTTTCAGTTTACAATTCCTGACCTTGCTACTGGTCAGGAAGGAAAATTGTTGTCTTATTTAGCAGTACGTTCAAGTGTTTCAAGTCGGTTTAAATTTACTTTGAATGGAGATACGCATTATACGCAATATGTTAATGAAGTGTCTGGCACATATTCAAGTCCTTATGCAAATACAATTGATTATTCCTTGACGACAACGTTTAATTTAACAAATAGCCTGAATGTGGAGTATATACCAACAACTTCATCCGGTGAAGCATGGTTGGATTATCTGACCATCAATGCTCGTGCAAATCTGCGTTTGAGCGATGATGAATTGCATTTTAGAGATATGTCTACTGTGACAGAAGGCAATGTGACACAATATATATTGTCTCAAGCCAATTCAAATACGGTTGTTTGGGATGTGACAGATCCAATAAATTGCGTTAAAATTAATCCAGATGAATTGAGTGGCTCATCTTTGAAGTTTTCTGCAGCATCTGATGATTTGAGAGAGTTTGTTGCTTTGGATTTAAGTGCAGATTTCCCTTCTCCAAGCTTTGACGGGACAAGCTTATTGGGCTTTGTTGAGAATCAAAATTTGCATGCACTTCCACAAACTGATTACATTATGATTGCGTATGAGGATTTTGTTCCCTATGCTGAACAGTTAGCAGAAGTTCATCAATCATTGAATGGATTGTCCTCAGTCGTTGTAACACCTCAAACCATTTATAATGAGTTTTCTTCTGGTACTCCGGATGTTTCAGCTTTAAGAGATTTTGTGAAAATGTTTTATGATCGTGCCGGGTCTGAATCGGAAATGCCTAAATACTTATTATTATTTGGTGATGGTACTTATATGAACAGATCTGCTGCTGGTGTTGATGGGAATTATGTGTTGACTTATCAGGCTGCTAATTCACTTAGCCCGAGTTCGTCTTTTGTTAGCGATGATTTCTTTGCGTTGTTAGATGATTCAGAAGGAAGTGCCTCTGGAAGTGAAGGATTGGATATTGGAGTAGGCCGTTTGCCTGTTAAATCTCAAACTGAAGCTGAAATCGTTTTGACTAAGATCATAAACTATGTAAGCCCTGTTAGTTTTGGGCCTTGGCGAAATATGATGGCATTTATTGGTGATGATGCTGAAGATTACACAAGTCATCAAGAGCAAGCTAATACAATGGCAGATACCATTTTGTTTGGTCAGAGAGATTATAATGTCAATAAAATATTGCTTGATGCATTTGAGCAAGTTTCAACGATTCAGGGTGATAGATATCCTGATGTGAACCAGGAAATTGATGAGCAGGTAAATAAAGGTGCACTTATTGTCAATTATTCAGGACACGGAAACGAGAAAACCCTTGCTCATGAAGCAGTGGTTACACTTTCCCAGATAAATAATTGGAATAATGATAAATTCCTTCCTCTCTTTGTTACGGCAACATGTGAATTTGCTCCATATGATGATTATGAGTTGACATCTGCTGGTGAGCTTATATTATTAAATCCGAATGGGGGAGGAATTGGACTTTTAACAACTACGCGTTTAGTATTTTCAACAGATAACTTCCGATTGAATCAAGAGTTTCTAAAGCAGTTGTTTGTGCGTGATGAAAATTTTAATACAAATTCCTTAGGTGAGGTGATTATGCACAGTAAAAACATTTCGACGAATTCAACAAACAAACGAAACTTTTCTTTGCTTGGCGATCCTGCTTTACATTTAGCTATGCCTGAGTATTTAGTGGTGACAGACTCTATTAATGGCGGAGCCGTTGAAGTGTTTGAAGATACCGTAAATGCTGCCAGTTTGATTCGTATTTCCGGACATATTGAAGATAGGTTTGGAAACATTAAATCGGATTTTAATGGGACGCTTTATCCATCAGTTTATGACAAGATGATGAAGTATGCTACTTTGGGGAATGATAAACACGGCCCTATGGATTTTTGGGAGCAAAAAAATATTCTTTATTCAGGAAAAGCAAGTATTGATAATGGATATTTTGAGTTTGAGTTTATTGTTCCGGTTGATATTGCCTATTTCTTTGGAAATGGGAAAATATCCTACTATGCAAAATCTGCAACCAAAGATGCACATGGACATTTTGTCGATTTCAATATTGGAGGAAGTTCTGACGATGCAATTTCTGATAATATGAGTCCTGAGATAGAACTCTTTATGAATAATACAGACTTTATTGATGGTGGATTGACCGATGAAAATCCTGTCATGTTGGCCAATCTCTATGATGAGTCAGGTATTAATACTGTTGGGAATGGCATTGGACATGATATTACAGCTGTCCTTGATGAAAACACCTTAAATGCAATTGTGCTAAACGACTTTTACGAAGCCGACTTGGATTCTTATCAATCTGGGTCTATTTCATATCCATTTCAGGATTTGGAAACCGGAGTGCATACATTAAGTTTAAAAGTTTGGGATGTATTCAATAATTCAAGCATTGCAGATATCTCATTCATCGTTGCTAACTCTTCAGAGCTTGTCATTGAGCACTTGATGAACTACCCAAATCCATTGACTGATCGTACTTGTTTCACATTTAGCCATAATCATCCGAATGAGGAAATGGATGTTGAAATACGTATCTATAATATGAATGGTCAATTAATCGATATCATAAAAGAAAACATTTATTCCAGTGGTTATGTTGTTGATAATATCTGCTGGGAAGCTAACAATAATAGCGGTGGACGAGTAGAGCCAGGCATTTATGTTTACCATGTTGAAGTGGTAACACCAAATGGTGATGTGGTAAATAATTTTGAAAAAATGGTGGTTGTAAAATAAAATTGTTGTATATTCGTTTATTGCTTGTATTTTTACAAATAAAAACTTAACACATGAAATACAGAATTTTTGCAGTAATAACTTTGGTAGCCTTAGCGTTAAGCGCACAGGCGCAGTTCGAAAATGATCCTTTAGGACGTGATGATGTGAATAATGTGATTACAACAGCTGTCCCTTTTCTTATGATTGCTCCTGATACACGAGCTGGTGCTATGGGTGATGCTGGTGTTGCTACTAGTCCTGATGCAAATTCTCAGCATTGGAATCCTGCAAAATACGCTTTTGCAGAAGATGAAATCGGAGTATCTATTTCTTATACTCCTTGGTTGAGAAATATTGTTGACGATATGAACTTGGGTTATGTCTCAGGTTATTACAGATTAGATGAACAGAATGTACTCTCTGCTTCTTTGTTGTATTTTGACATGGGATCTATTCCTTTCCGTGATGAATATAATCAAGCGTTGAGAGATCATCAACCGAATGAATTTGCTATAGACTTTGGTTATAGCCGTTTACTTGGAGAAGATTTTTCTGGTGCTGTTGCACTCCGCTACATCCATTCAAACTTAACTGGTGGGTTGGAAGTTGGTGGTTTGCCAACCAAGGCTGGACAATCAGTTGCTGGTGATGTTGCTTTTTTCTACACCAATGATGAACTCGGATTTAGTGGAATGGATGGAACCTTAAATGCTGGTGTAAATATCAGTAATATTGGTGTTAAAATGTCATATTCTGATGGAGTAGAACAAGACTTTATTCCAACAAATTTCCGCTTAGGTGCTTATTATGAACTTGAAATTGATGAATACAACCGTATTGGTGTTGCTGCTGACATGAATAAATTATTGGTTCCAACACCTCCTCAGTATTATCAAATCAATGATGTGACTTCTGCAGGTGATACTGTAACTGAATCATATTCTGTAATTAGTGCTGGTAAAGATCCAGATGTTTCTGTGGCTACTGCAATTTTCTCTTCTTGGGCTGATGCTCCAGGTGTAGTTGGTGGTTCTGTTTTTTCTGAAGAATTTGCTGAAATTTCATGGTCATTTGGTGCTGAATATTGGTACGATAATAAATTTGCATTACGTGCAGGTTTCTTTACAGAACATCAATATAAAGGAGCTCGTAAATATGCATCACTTGGTGCTGGTCTTAAATTGAATGTGTTTGGATTAGACTTTGCTTATTTGATTCCGACAAAAGGATTCTCAACAAGTCCGTTGGCAAATACACTTCGATTTACCTTGACATTTGACTTAGGCGAACAAGGAGGCGAAGCTCAGTTGTGAGAATAGGATATGGTTATGATGTTCACGCCTTTGAAGCTGGGAGCAATCTTGTTCTTGGTGGTGTAAGCATTCCTTACGATAAAAAATTTAAAGCACATTCCGATGGGGATGTGCTTTTGCATTCTATTTGTGATGCTTTATTGGGGGCCCTTGCTAAAGGAGATATTGGACAACATTTCCCGGATAATGATCCGGAATACAAAGGAATATCTTCCATAAAACTACTTGAAAGGTGCATGGAGATAGTTCGCAGCGAAGGCTACGATGTGGGAAATATCGACTCTACAATTGCAATGCAAAAGCCTAAACTTATGTCTTACATTCTTCAAATGCAGGAAAATATTGCTGTTGCTTGTGGTGTTGATGTAAATAAAATATCTGTAAAGGCAACAACCACAGAAAAACTCGGATTTGTTGGTGAAGAAAAGGGAGCAGAGGCTTATGCTGTTGTCCTTTTAGAAAAATTAGAGAACTAATCCCCGAAATTTATCTTTATATGATTGTGGGCATTGTTAATGCACAATATCTTGATTTATTAGTTACTCGTAGATTAAATATTTTGCCCGTATAGCTCTGTATGCAATTAAATCATTTTCCCAGCTTTTGCGAATTTGAGCTTCTGTTTTTCCCTCAAGCAATTGTTCTCTGAGCAAGGAGCCTCCTACCAATTTATCAAAGAAAGATGCTCTAATGAAGAATTCGGATTTGTTTGGAAAGTCATTGTATATTTCTATCAGATAATTTAAATTGAGTGTGTTTTTTGATGTTGGAAAACGTTCTGAATCAGTTCTTAAGTCGTAGCCAAAACAGGTTTCTCCTTCATGTTTTGGATGTTTTGATCCTTCGTTTGGCATAGGTGTAAATGAAAAATCACAAATAGTTTCTAATTCAGGATGACCAATGACTTGAAACTGCATGTCTGTACCTCTTCCTACACTTAAACTTGTGGCTTCGAAAAGGCAAATCGATGGATATAGTTTTATGCTTCTGTCATTTGGTAAATTGGGTGATGGGGGAATAGGTAAGGAGTAGCTTTTGTTGTGATTGTAGTTTTCGCATGCAATAAGATGTAATTCACACTCAACGCCATCCTTGAGCCATTTTTCTCCGTTTATCATTTTTGCGTATTCGGCAATGGTCATTCCATGTGTGATAGGAACAGGGTGCATACCCACAAAAGATGCATATTCGGGATCCAATACCGGGCCGTCAATAAGATTTCCGTTGGGGTTTGGTCTGTCAAGTATGATTAATGGAATCCCATTTTCAGCACATGCTTCCATAACATAGTGCATGCTGGAAATGTATGTGTAAAATCGCGCCCCAACATCTTGAATGTCAAATATCATAATATCTATACCCTGCAATTGCTCTGAAGTAGGCTTTTTGTTGCTTCCGTAAATTGAAATAACAGGGAGTCCGGTTTTTGTGTCTTTTCCATCTTTAATGATTTCACCAGCATCAGCTTTCCCGCGAAAACCATGTTCAGGAGCAAAAATTGCCTGAATGTTCACAGTGAGTGAGAGCAAAGAATCAACCAAGTGTACATCGTTTATTTGACTTGTGTGATTGGCGACAATTCCAACCTTCTTGTTTTCCAGCAAGTGCAGATATGCATCTGTTCTTTCTGCCCCAACAATAATTTTTTCAGATGGGAACTCCAAAATGGATTCTGATTGTTTGCTTTCACCTGATTGACACGCAAAAAAAGTAAATACGATGAAAAATAAGCTATATAGTTTATACATATCCTTTCAATTTATACATGATTATTCCTGTCCATTCTCTAAATAAAACATCCCAGCGATTTAAAGCTG
This sequence comes from Bacteroidales bacterium, assembly GCA_963676165.1. Classification (GTDB taxonomy): domain Bacteria; phylum Bacteroidota; class Bacteroidia; order Bacteroidales; family ML635J-15; genus JAQIBY01. Next base: position 1,008,859 of record OY781043.1, read on the forward strand.
AAGCATTTGGGATGATTAAGTGTTCTATATGGAATTTTCTGTCTCCTGTAAATCGGTCAGTGCTGTAACAGGCGAACTCAAAACCCTCATTCGCAAAACATGCCGCTGCTCGTCTCATATGAAATGCAGATGTAATTAATAAATACGTTTCGTACGAATTTTCAGGTTGCAAGTATCGTGCCGATTCGACAGCGTTTTCATGCGTGTTTCTACTCACAGTTTCATAAGCAATGTCCTCTTTTGGAATGCCTGATTGCACTAGAAAATCGTAAATTAATTTAGCTTCTAAAAAATCAGGCTCTCTTACTTTTCCAGATCCTCCGGAAATGAATATTTTCCGAATAATTCCTTTGTGATATAAATCCATGCATTGCAACATTCTGTCACTAGCCTGATTGAAGTTTGTTCTGTCAAATTGTTTGTCGTATGTACACATACCCGTTAGCAAAATTCCAACATCATATGTGAGGAGTTCTTCATGCTGTACAGCGGGGACTTCCCATTGCCTCATGAATTCATCGGCAATGAAAGGATTTGTAAAGATAATCAACAATAATACTGAAGTGAAATAAAACCTTATTTTCAATTTCTTTTGCTTGACAATCAGTGCGATGACAAATAAAGCGAACATCCAGAATACAGGAGTGAGAAAGACGCGTAAAAGTTTCGACAAAATAAAAAACATAGACCTGTTATATAATAGTTTTTAACATTTTGAAATACCATAAACAATACGTATGTTTATAAGCTGTTTTGAAAATGTCTATTTACAAAAATAATAAATAACTATGACAAAAGAATTGTATTCAATGAATCCGAATCCGTTGATTTCATTCCTGGAGAAACCAGCGAAAGAATTTACCCGTGAGGACATTATACATTTTATTCAATCTCATCAAATTGAGATGCTTAATTTGCGTTATGTTGCAGCAGATGGGAAACTGAAAACACTGAACTTTGTCATTAACAGTCTGGATTATCTTGAGTCTGTTTTGACAAATGGTGAGCGTGTTGATGGAAGTTCACTCTTTTCATTTATTGATGCCGGATCAAGTGATTTATATGTAATTCCACGGTATAGTACCGCTTTTGTGAATCCGTTTGAGAGTATTCCTACTTTAGATATTTTATGCTCATATTATAATTCTGAAGGCAAAGCTTTGGAATCGGCGCCTGAATATATGGTGCAAAAAGCACATAAGTCATTCAAAGAGTCAACAGGAATGAGTTTTTGGGCACTTGGGGAATTGGAGTATTATGTGATGGCTGAGATGGAAGAAGGAATGCTATATCCTGCTGAAGATCAAAAAGGATATCACGCATCTGCTCCATTTGCAAAATTTGAGGAGTTTCGTCGTGAGGCAATGTATCTGATTGCACAATGTGGTGGACAAATTAAATACGGACACTCAGAAGTTGGAAACTTTACTCAGGATAACATGTATTATGAACAACAGGAAATTGAATTCTTGCCTTGCCCTGTTGAAGAAGCTGCCGATCAGTTAGTCATTGCAAAATGGATATTGAGAAAGCTATCTTATCAGTATGATTTGTCTTTGTCTTTAGCTCCTAAAATTACAGTTGGAAAAGCAGGAAGCGGATTGCACATCCACATGATGATAGAGAAAAATGGTGTAAATATGTTGGTTGACAACGGCAAGCTAAGCGATATTGCCAAACGTGCAATTGCTGGGATTCTTGATCTTGCTGGTCCGTTAACTGCTTTTGGAAATACGATTCCAACCTCATATTTGCGTTTGGTTCCTCATCAAGAAGCTCCAACCAATATTTGTTGGGGAGATAGAAACCGTTCTGTTTTAGTGCGTGTCCCTTTAGGTTGGCTTGGAGGTGTTGATATGGTTGCAGATGCAAATCCACAACAAACTAAAACTCAACGTCAGTTTATGTCCAAACAAACATTTGAGTTGCGTAGTGGTGACGGTTCTGCTGATATTTACGGTTTCCTTGCAGGTATCGTTGTGGCTGCTAAACATGGATTGGAAATGGATAATGCATTAGAATTGGCTGAAAAGTTATATGTGAATGTCAACATTTTTGATGATGAACATAAAGAAAAACTTGCTCAACTTGATGCTCTACCTGAATCATGTTATGAGTCAGCAGAATGCTTAGAGTCAAAACGTAATGCTTTCGAAAAAGATGGAGTTTTCCCAGAAGGAATGATTACCAGTTTAGTTGCTCAGTTAAAATCTTATGATGATAAAGATTTGAGTGAGAGACTATATGGAAAACATAAAGAAATTGCAGAGCTTGTAAAGAAATACTTGCACTGCATGTAGGGATATAGTGTTAAACTATATTGCTTTGTTCGATGAATGCAAGCCTGTCCACTGGATGGGCTTGTTTTTTTAAGGGGGAAATTAGAGAAATTATCAATTTGTGAAATTTTATGGTTCTGGACATTACTTCAGAGCTATTAAAGTTGTTTAAATACTCTAGTTTTTGAACATGATTTTTTGCAAAAAAAGCATCTGAAAAATCAGATGCCCTAAAAGTATCCCCTGATACATCATCATAATTGGTGCTAACGCATGTCGTATCAGCTACTTTTTGCTTATGAGAAATCTTCTCTGTCTATCTAAAATAATCCCTAATAGCTCAAAAGTAATAAAATTTTGCATAAAAAAAGTCATCCGAAGATGACTTTTTAATATTTTTTTCGAAAAGGCTTATTTTGCTGATTGTGCAGCTTTATACATAGATTGAATTTCTTCAAGTGTGAAATTTGTGAATTTCAAACCTTCTTCAATTTCAATTGCACGGTCATCTTTCATGATAACATAGTACAAGTTGTATTCGTCACCATCTTCGTTTTCAAGTTTGTAAATAAAACCGTTTTCGTCTTCTTCAACGATTTCAACAAAACCTTCAGTTTCCATAGCAAGGTCTTTTGCATCTTGAATGTACTCTTCTTTTGTTCCGTAAGGAGTGTCATCCATCATAGATACGTCAATAATCCAACCGTCTTTAGCGATTTGATAATTAATGAGGGCGATTCCACCAAAGTCACCGTTAAGCATACCTTCGCTTACTTCAGCACCTTCTGGTACATCAAGTGTGATAGGAATCATTTGCTCAGCAAGGTCAATGTTTGCCATTACGATTTCAGCAGTTTCAGCTGCATCGCTTACATTAGCAGTGTTTTCTTCAGTTGTTGTTTTTTCATCGTTTGTTTTTTCACCACCACCACATGAAGCCATGAAAAGCACAACGAATAATGTCATTAGTAAACTTAATTGTTTCATAGTAAATAAAATTTGGTTATATACTCAGGTTATTGAGTGTAAAGGTAATTGAATATTTGAAATAATCAAATATAGTTTGTTGAATTTGTATCAATTAAATATTGGCTTATTCAAACGAATTTATTCCGTTCTATAGCTGTTAATTCATAACGTTTCTCATGATGTGGAATTTTTCAATGAATAGATCATATATTTTTTTAGTATGCTTCTGAAATTTACAATAAAATCATTACATTTGCCCTCTGATAAAAAATCAAATGCATTAAAGATGGCAAAGAAGAACACGAATCAAGAAACTCAGAATTTTGAAAATGTTGAAAATGCATTGACACATGCTGAATCATTCATTGAAAAAAATCAGAAAAAACTGTCTTACGTTTTGCTTGCAATCGTAGTCGCTGTTTTTGGTTATTTTGGATTTAAAAAGTTCATTAGTCAACCTAAAGCTGAAGCTGCAATTGAAGAAATTTATTTGGCTGAACGCTATTTTGAACAAGACTCATTTCGCCTGGCACTTCAGGGTGATGGAATTAATTATGGTTTCCTTGATATCATTGACAATTATAAACGTACACCTGCAGGAAACTTGTCGTATTATTATGCTGGTGCTTGTTATCTTCACCTTGGTGAGTTTGATGCTGCTGTTAAATATTTTCAAAATTACAAACCTGAAGATCTCGTACTTGGTGCAAGTGCTCAGGCAATGATGGGAGATGCGTACGTTGAGATGAATGATCTCAAAAATGCAATTAAACATTATGAAAAAGCAGCAAAAACTGCCAATAATGATTTTCTTTCTCCTGTTTATCTTATGAAAGCTGGTCAAGCTTATGAATTAGACGGACAATTAGAAAAAGCATTGGAAGTTTATACTCGGATTGAAACTGAATATTATGATACCCGTGAGCAGCGTAATGTTGAAAAATACAAAGCTAGGGTTGAGATGCAATTGAAATAAGATATCCTTTAATTATATAAAAGCATCCCCGTTTTGAGGATGCTTTTTTTAATCAATCACATTATGTCAACAAAAGATAGAAACCTTTCAAATAATAAGCTTGGAAATTATCCTGAAGCGAACAAATGGAAAATTGGAATTCTTACTGCTGAGTGGAATCCAGAGGTGACCTATTCTCTACGCGATGCCGCAGTGAAATTATTGGTTGAAAATGGCATGGAAGAATCAAATATCGTATTGCGTGATGTGCCAGGGAGTTTTGAGTTAATTCATGGAGCAAAAATTATGGCTGAAAGCAAAAAGTTTGATGCTGTAATCTGCTTCGGATGCATTATTCAAGGGGAAACTCGCCATTTCGATTTTATTGCACAAGGTGTAACTCAGGGGATTGCAGATTTGAATATCAATTACAATATTCCATTTGTTTTTGGCGTTTTAACTACCGATAATCAGCAGCAAGCATTAGATCGTGCTGGAGGGAAGCATGGAAATAAAGGTGATGAAGCCGCTGCCGCTGCTTTAAAAATGATAGATTTAAAACATAGTCTTTAATGAAAATTCTCCGTTTTGTCATTGCATTGTTTTTCTGCCTTTTTAGTCTGTCTCAATTACAGGCTGCCTGGGTCAAAGCAATTGTGATTGATGTTGAGGGAGATACCTTGCGGGGTGAGATTAAGGCAGGGAAACATAGTTTTTCTGACTTTCTGAAATTTCGTGATGAGCAAGGTGATAAACATGTTTTAAATCCGGAATTCTATCCTGAAGTAATTACAACTGATAATCATTTTAAATCCATTTGGTTCGATAGAGAAGTAGCCGGATACAATACTTATTGTTATGGAAAGCTCTTAACATCTGGTTGTGTTGAGGTCTATGATGTGAATTATCCGTATCGTGCCTGTGCGTGCAAGTCTCAGGGAACTCGTCGAAACCATTGGGTTATAAAAAGTAATGAACAACCTTTGTTTATTGTCTATCACAATATTTTTACGAATAAAATAGAAAACCTTGTGGATGTGCAAACCTTTCTTCGGAAACAAACAGAAATGAGTTTTGAAGAATTGAAAGGTTTAGGAGACAGAAATCAATTGCTTCGTGTTTTAATTCGATACAATGAAACATGTGCGCAGATGAATCGTACTTATCGTAAGGATGTTTTGTAGTTCACATTTTTCTGTGAGTAATGTAAGAATCCAAAGCTTTGTCTTTTGTTATTAGCAGGTTATACTTGTTGATAGAATGCCTGAAAAATGTGTGTGATATTCGTGGAATAATGTTATTTTTGAAAAACGGAAAGGATACGTTTTAGAACTATGGGAAAAATAATTGCAATTGCAAATCAAAAAGGTGGTGTTGGTAAAACCACAACCGCTATAAATCTTGCTGCCAGCTTAGCTGCGCTTGAGTATAATGTGCTTATCGTCGATGCTGATCCACAGGCAAATACAACAAGTGGACTAGGTTTTGATGTGAAAAATATTCAATCTGGTTTGTATGAAATGCTTGTTAAACAAGAGGAGCCAGAAAATATTATATTGAGTTCAGAAGTCCCTCACTTGGATGTTTTACCTTCACACATTGATTTGGTAGGTGCTGAAATTGAGATGCTTGATGTCCCAAATCGTGAAAAAATTATGGGACTTATGCTTCAGCAAGTTGAAGGGAAATACGATTTTATTATTTTAGATTGTTCTCCATCGCTGGGATTGATTACCGTTAATGCACTTACTGCTGCAGATTCCGTGTTAATTCCTGTGCAATGTGAATATTTTGCCCTTGAAGGCTTGGGTAAATTGCTGAATACCATCCGAATTGTTCAGTCTAGCCTCAATAAAGATCTTGATATTGAAGGATTTCTACTTACTATGTTTGATAAACGTAATAACCTGTCACATCAGATAGTTGAAGAGGTGAAAAAACATTTCGAAGATATGGTTTTTGATACCCTGATTGTACGTAATATTAAGCTTGGTGAAGCACCTTCTTTTGGACAATCTATTTTAAGTTACGATGCAAACTCAAAAGGTGCAGATAATTATCTTGCTCTTGCTAGAGAATTGTTGCAACGTAATAATATGACGAATATTCCTGACTCAGAAAAAACATTATAAACATGGCAAAACGTAATGCACTAGGGCGTGGATTAGGTGCCCTAATTGAAACCGAAGATAATAGCGGAAATATTAAACGTGACGCTGTCAATGAAATTCCAGTCGATAGTATTGAAGCTAACCCATATCAACCACGTACAGAATTTGATAAAGAAGCCTTACAAGAGTTGTCTGATTCTATCAAGGAACTTGGTATTATTCAGCCGATTACTGTGAGCTTAAAAGGCAATAAATTTCAACTTATTTCAGGAGAAAGACGCCTAAGAGCCTCCAAATTAGCAGGCTTGAAAACCATTCCTGCTTATGTGCGTACTGCTGATGATCAAGGACTACTGGAAATGGCCCTTGTTGAAAATATTCAACGTGAAAACTTGGATGCCATGGAAATTGCAATTTCGTACCAACGTTTGATGGACGAATGTAAATTAACTCAGGAGTTGTTGAGTGAGCGAGTAGGTAAAAAGCGCTCAACAGTTGCAAATTATCTTCGTCTCCTTAACTTGCCACCGGCAATTCAATTGGGAATACGCGAACGTAAAATTTCTATGGGTCATGCAAGAGCGCTTGTAAATCTGAAAGATGAAGAAACACAGCTCATGGTATTCGATCAAACCATTAAATACGATTTCTCTGTTCGTAAAGTGGAAGAGTTTGTTCGTGAACTTAATGCGGAAGAAAAAAAGAAGCAAGAACCAAAAACGAAAGAAACTGCAAACCCAAAGTCCTCTGAAGAATACGATAGCTTGCAAAATCACTTGTCCAATTATTTCCATACAGATGTGAAATTCCAACGGAATGCCAAAGGGAAAGGTAAAATTGTTATCCCTTTTGGTGATGATGAGCAACTTGAACGTATAATTGCAGCTTTGGATAAACTTGATAAATAATAATGCAGAGATTTTTTTTACTTTTTATTACTAGTGTTTTCTTGTCTTCTGGTTTTGTAGAACACTTGTCTGCACAAGAGCAAAGTGCTTCTGCAGATTCAAGTCTAGTCATAAAGAGTAAAGTGAAATCACCCAGAAAAGCCAGTCTTTATTCAGCCGTTCTTCCCGGTGCAGGACAAATTTATAATAGAAAAATCTGGAAAGCACCTTTGGTATGGGGTGGAATGGGAGCCTTTGGTTATATGGCCTATCAAAATCATAGCCAATTTATGCGTTTTAAAACGGCATATCTTGATCGAAAAGATGGTGGGATTGACGAGTTTTATGATGTGCTTACTTATGATGGACTTGTCAATGAAATGGATAGATATCGTAGGTACCGTGACTTAAATATTATTGGCGTTACTTTGTTTTATGTGATACAGATTGTGGATGCGAATGTGGATGCTTCCTTGTCTGATTTTGATGTGGGTGACGATTTGAGTTTAAGACTAGCCATGCCGCCTATGTATTCTAATTTGCCACCTCAAAGCCTGAGTGTGAGCCTAACCTGGAAATTTTAATTATGAAAAAAATAGTGCTCTCAAGTGTGTTCTTTTTGCTCGGATTTGTGACTTTTGCACAAATTGATGCTGTGATCTCAAATTCAGATGAGAAAACAGTCGATCCAGAATTTGAAGCTTGGATTAATCGTGTTGATTCTCTTGTCAATGCACATTATTATTTTCGTCAGGATACTTTAGGGGTAGGGACAGTGTATCGTGATAGTTTAGTGCTTGAATTGTCGGATTCAATTTATAAGAAACGTATTGCTGCTCTGCATTCTCCTGTTGATTTGTCTTTTAATGATCAGGTGAGACGAAATCTTGATTTTTACATCAGTCGAGCATACCGTCAAATTCCTCGCTTACTTGCGTTGTCAACCTATTATTTCCCGATGTTTGAGGAAATTCTGGATCAATATGATATGCCATACGAACTCAAATATCTGGCGGTCATTGAGTCAGCATTAAATCCTGAGGCAGTCTCTCGTGTTGGAGCAACCGGATTATGGCAGTTTATGTATCGCACTGGAAAAATGCAGGGCTTGGAAATTAATTCGTATGTGGACGAACGTCGTGATCCTTTTCAAAGTACACATGCTGCTTGTCAATTTATGCAGTCATTGTATGATGTGTATGGAGATTGGACTTTAGTGCTTGCTGCATATAACTGTGGTCCTGGAAATGTTAATCGTGCAATTATTCGTGCCGGAGGGAAAGATAATTTCTGGGAAATCTATCATTACCTCCCTCGTGAAACTCGTAATTATGTACCTGCCTTTATTGCTGTAAATTACATCTTTGCTTATTACGATAAACATGGATTCGTTGCAGAAGATTTGCCAATGTTTGGTCCTGTTGATACAGTCAATATCAACCATGATATGCATTTTGATCAAATTGCAGCTTGTGTCAATATCTCAAAAAAAGATTTACGCTTTCTAAATCCACAATATAAGCGTGATTTAGTGCCAGCAAAGAACAAAACAAGACACATTTTATTGCCAGTCGAATACATTGCAGACTTTGTGAGAGCCGAGGATACAATACATTTGTACAAAGACTCTGTCTATCTAAATCCAGAGAAAATTGCATATAGTCCTTCTGAGTCTTCAGCTGGGACTTATCCTGCTGCTAGTCAGCCTGCAGGGACAAAAGCTCTGACTTATACCATAAAACCAGGAGATGCTATTGGCTTAATCGCTTCTTGGTATGATGTAAGTATTTCTGAGCTGAAAGCTTGGAATGGGTTATACACCAATACAATACGTGCTGGAGCTAAATTGACAATTTATGTTCCCGAAGCAAAGGCAGCATCTTATGCTATGGTTGATAAAATGAGCAAAGCTGCAAAACAAAAGCGAGAAGGTGTACATCCGGAAACAGGAAAAGCAATTCCTGAACCAATGGATCCTAATTATGAATATTATACAGTGCAAAGTGGGGATAACCCATGGATTATTTCACAAAAATACCCTGGAATTGAGGTGAATGATATTCTAGAGCTAAACGGAATAAGTAACGCTTCATCTTTGCGGGTAGGACAAAAACTGAAAATCCGTAAAAAGAACTAACCATGAATATTGCAATTTTAGCAGGAGGCCCGTCTTCTGAGCGAATTATTAGTTTGCAAACTGCGGCAAATATTAGTGAAAAACTTACTGATGCTGGACATGACTGTTACACAATTGATGTCAATGGTCCTAAATGGATATACGATATTGAATCAAAGGCAGTTCCTGTTGATAAAAGTGATTTTTCCCTTAGTTTAGATGGCGCAAAAATTAAGTTTGACTATGTAGTCATTGCAATTCATGGAAAACAAGGTGAAGATGGTCTTTTGCAGGGATACTTTGAGATAATGAATATTCCTTATTCTTCTCCTGGTGTGCTTTCTTCTTCATTAACCTATGATAAAATTCGTTGCAAGCAATTTTTGTTTGGACAAGATATTCCCATGGCGGAGCAATACGTGATTAGAAGAGGGGATGTGATTGATTCAAAGGTTATTGTCGATAAATTAGGACTCCCCGTTTTTGTGAAGCCAAATACTGCAGGTTCTAGTTTTGGGGTAACGAAAGTGTATGAGGAGTCTAAAATTGAAGAGGCTATTTTGCATGCATATACAGAGGATGATCTGGTTATTATTGAAGCATTCATAGAAGGCATCGAAGTATCATGTGGAGTGATAAAAACTCATGATAAAACATTAGTTTTGCCCGTGACAGAAATTGATACTAAAAATGATTTCTTTGATTACGATGCGAAGTATGATCCAAATCTAACAGATGAGATTACACCAGCTCGAATCTCAGAAGCTGAAACCAAAGCTGTACAGAACTTAACATCTCGTGTTTACGATCTAACTTTCTGTAAAGGAATTGTTCGTGTTGATTTTATCATCAAAAATGGAATTCCATATTTTCTTGAATTGAATTCTATTCCTGGTTTGAGTCCCAATAGCATTGTCCCAAAACAAGTGAGAACCATTGGTATGACAGAAAAAGAATTGTTAGTTATGGCGATGAACGATAATCTTTATCGACATAAAGCCAATCATAAGTAAAGCTAACCTCTAAAATAAACTGTGGTTACTTATTTCGCTGATAGTAAGTCAACACAGTGTTAATTTAAATTTTATTTTTAGTTAAGTCAAGTTTGGGATAATTTTTGTATTTTGTTCTGTTATTAACTATTTCAAATTTTGTCTTATGAATAAAACCTTGATTAAAGTCACAGCATTTGTATTGTTATTTTCCGGTCTTTCTTTTCTCGTATCTTGTGAAGTAGATACTCCTGTAACTTTTGATGAAACATTATTGGTGGGAAGATGGCAAGAAGGAACTGTCTATGAATATTATAGCGCAGATTCGACTGGTTACACCTGGGATACAGCTGATGATGTGACAGAAGAAGAAGCTCAGGATTTTACCTGGAGTGTTGATGGAGATCAATTGTTGCAAATTCATATTATGGAAATCGGAGGGAGCATTCCAAAAGCTTACACCTTAACAAAGCTTGATGAAACCTACCTAACTTATGAAGATGATTATGGAACTGTTCATAGTTTTACCAGAGTTCAATAATTTGAGCGCATAGTTTGTTTATTCATTTCCTTTGTGATCAAAACGGCATAGCATGAAAAAATCACTTAAAATTGTTAAGAAATCATTGTTATCACTATTGTTGCTAATTGTTCTCGGCATAGTGATCACGATTTGGGTTGTGTTAACTCCAGCTCGCATTACACCGATTGTTACCAAACAGGCAAACAAAATGTTGAACTGTGAGGTGAAGCTTGATAAAGTTGATATCACATTTTTTAGTACTTTTCCCAAATTGGGATTGCACGTATCAAATCTTACGCTGATAAATCCGGTGAAAGGGGCACAATCCGATACCTTAGCTCATTTTGATGATTTTATTGCCACAATTGATCATAAAGCATGGCGTAAAAATAAGGCTGTTGTTCTCAATGAAATCTATCTGAAAAATGGTTCTGCCAATGTGTATGTCGATAGTTTAGGAAATGCAAATTATGATGTCTATCAGGCATCAAATGAGGAGATTGAAGAAGAAGAAAGTGATGGAGCAGAGTTACCTGGTCTAGTTGATATTCAAAAAATTGAAATTGAAAACTTGAGTGCAAATTACATTGATGAAGGAAGCAAAACTAGAGCCAAAATCGATGATTTTAACCTCTCAATACAAGCAAAATACAAGAAGGAGGCAAGTAATGCATCAGTAACTTTAAATATTGGGGATTTGCAATATCAAGTTAAAGATAGCTCTTCTATGTTTGCTAGTGTGGATGATTTTTCCCTCACTCTTGACGGAAATCTTGTTGGAAAAACAGTGGATGGGATGGTAAAGACAGATATGAAATCTATTTCTTTTTCAACGAATGATACGACCTATCTTGACTCAGCAACCCTATACTTGAATGTGCCTCTTTCTTTGAATGTCGATGATGAGAAAATTGCCTTGTCACACACTGAATTGGGAATTGATGCGCTAAAAATTGACCTTGATGGTTGGGTGAAACGCAGTCAGAATAATGACATTGAAATGGATATGAACCTAACAACCAATCAATGGGAATTGGACGATATTTTTGCATTAATTCCAGAAAATTTCAAGGAACTGGTTGAAGATGTCAAATTTGATGGTGCAATTCAGATATCAGGAAATGCAAGAGGTTTGTTTAATGATACCACAATGCCTTTCATTAACACAAGTCTGAAAATAAACAACCTCAATGGGAGTTATGCAGATTTGCCATACACTTTTGCAAATACCAATGCCGATATCGCACTTAATCTGAATACCAATACGGATGAAGCTGATGTGCATATCAATAACCTTAGCACAAATTTGAATGGGAATGCATTGAAGTGTCGAGGTACCATCAAAGATGCAATGAAATCACAATTGTGCGATTTGTCTTTGGATGCTAATTTGAATCTTCAGGAACTCAAATCTTTCTTGCCAGAAAGTCTGAATGTAGATATGTCTGGAACTGCAGATTGTAAATTCAACCTGACTGCCTCTCTCGATGATCTGTCAAAAACTGATTTGACGAAAATTAAGTCGAATGGGACAATGAATTTTAGCAATTTGAATGCTGTGTATGAAGATAGCACACAGATTGAAGCCCAATATTTGTCCATTGGATATCAACTGCCAAGTCCTAACAAAAGCAGTAATGATGCATTTAGTGAGTTGATTCAGGCTACAGTGAATAGTCCCGATTTAAATGTTGTCTTAGTTGATAGTGTAAACACAATTGCTAAAGCATCTTCTGTCGATTTGACTTTGGGTTTGTCCAATGTTATGGATACGACAACTTCACCATCAATGATCTTGGATTTTGCTTTTGATAAATTAGTAGCACAACTAGATACTGTAAATGCCGAAATCCTTATGCCAAAAGGGACAGCAAAATATTATATCCCAGAAAATGGCGGTAACGTATCGTTGAATTTGGCTTATCAAAGCAATGGGATTACTGCATTACTAGGGGAAAATACATCAATCAATACGAAGTATATCACAATTAAAGCAAGTGCTGTGCGTGATACAACTCAGAAAAATCCATTGTTGGAATGGAGTCCTAAATTAAATGTTGACTTCAATGAAGGAGCAATTCATGTTGCAGATCTGCTTTACGATGTAAATATTCCTCAAATCAAATTTGATTTTACTCCAGAAGAATTTTATATTGAAAACAGTCGGTTTGAAATTGGAAACTCTGACTTTAGCCTGAAAGGAGCAATTCATAACTTTGATCAATATTTTAGAGACGAAGGCTTGCTACAAGGAACGCTAGATTTTACATCAGAAAAGACAGATATCAATCAGTTAATGGAGTTGGTTGATGGATTTGGCTCTGAAGATACAACGACTGTCGAGGAGCAAGTGTCTGAATCCAGTTTTGCGGATTCATCTTCGGAGAAACAAGCTGAGCCTTTTATGGTGCCAAAAGGAATTGACATAACTCTTAATGCGAATGTCGAAAAATCATTCATAAACAATTCCCAATTAAACGATTTAGGCGGAACTCTAATTTGTAAGGATGGTATTTTAGTGCTTAAGCAAATGGGTTTTACAAACGATGCAGGACGGATTTTGCTCACAGCGATATATCGTCCTGAACGTAGAAATCATTTATATACAGGAGTGGACTTACATTTTCTTGATGTCAATATTTCTGAGATGCTTGAAATTATACCTGAACTTGACACTGTTGTTCCAATGTTGAGTTCATTTGCTGGACGCGCTGAATGCCATATTGCCGGCGAAATGTACCTTAAATCAAACTATGAATTGAAGTATTCCACTTTGAGAGGTGCTGTAGCTATTGAAGGGAAAGATTTAGTTTTGCTGGATAGTGAGACTTTTGGAGAAATTTCAAAGAAGCTTTTGTTTAATAATAAAACCGAAAATGTTGTTGACAGCATGGATATGCAATTAACAGTTTTCAAAAAAGAGGTTGATTTGTATCCATTTCTAATTTACATGGATAAGTACAAAGCCGTTGTTTCTGGGCGCTATAATCTGGATAAACAATATAATGCGCATATTGAAGCTTTAGCACCTGTTCGTTTGGCTGTACAAGTAAAAAATGATGAAGAAGATCCAAGTAAATTATCTTACAAGTTGGTGAATAAGAAATATAAGGATATGTATAATCCTGAAAAAGCAACCGCCTTGCAGGAAAGAACTTTACATCTCAAAAAAGTAATTTCTGATTCACTGAAAGAAAATGTGAAAAACTACGATCTTGAATAATCTCTCTTATTCAAAGGACATATAGCTGAAAGGAACATTTCTAAAAACACCATCCGAAACATATTCATAAATAGGATCTGTAGGATGCCATGCTTTGAAATAAAACGTTCCTGAAATTTCCATATTCTTTTCGTCAATGTTCGTGATGCGAACTATTCCGCTTGGCGATTTTTTATCACTGCGATAGCGATTTGCATAGACTGAACGATTTGGTGTGAGCTTAGCCTTGTTCTTTATTGTGTCTTCAAGGTTATATCCACCAATGAAACCTCCTGAAACAGAAAATTCAATACTGACACCATCTGTAGAGAGTGCGGATAAAGTAAACATGGAGTCGCTTAATATGGCATGTGGTTCGTAGCTAAACCACGGTTCCCCTGATATGGTAGCTTTAATAACTGCACGTTCTGATTCTTCGGTTTCACATGCCCAAAACCCAAATATACTGAAGATGATGATAAGTAGAATTCCTTTTTTCATGCTTTTAAATTTTAATCTTGCGAAAGTATAAAATTACGAATTCTAAAAGCTGCATAAAATCAGGCGATTGACTTAATTTGACTAAGTCAAAAGACTTATGCGTTGAATCACAGTGAGATTGGGGGAGCCTTAAAAATCTGTTAAAAGTAGAAAATTAGTCGTTATGATCTCTGACAGGTAGAAAATGGGGTGTGTTTTTCACCAGTAAAGAGACAAGGCATAAAAAAAGCGCAAACCATAATGATTTGCGCTTTCATTCAATGCATATTTTTATTTATCTGCTTCGAGGAAAGGATATCTGTAATCAGTTGGTGGAACAAGAGCTTCTTTCATTGTGCGAACGTTAGTCCAGCGAATGAGGTTCAAGTAAGAGCCAGCTTTGTCGTTTGTTCCTGATGCACGTGCACCTCCAAATGGTTGTTGTCCTACAACAGCTCCAGTTGGTTTGTCATTGATGTAGAAGTTACCTGCAGCAAAACGTAATTTGTCAATAGCAACATTGACAGCACTGCGGTCAATTCCGAAAATTGATCCTGTTAATGCATAAGGTGAAGTTGAATCACACAATTCGAGTGCTTCTAGGTATTTTTCATCTTCATAAACATGAATAGACAGTACAGGACCAAAAATTTCTTCTTCCATAGTGATGAAGTGAGGATCTTTACATTCGATTACTGTAGGTTCTACAAAGTAACCAACAGATTTGTCACCATTACCACCAAAGATAACATCAGCATCATTGCTTTCTTTTGCTTTGGTAATATATCCCATGATATTGTCGAATGAAGCTTCGTCAATCACAGCATTGTGGAAGTTAGTGAAATCAGTAACACAACCCATTTTGATGTCAGCTAGCATTTCTCCAATACCTTCTTTTACACCAGCCCACATAGATTTTGGGACATACATACGTGATGCAGCTGAACATTTTTGTCCTTGGTATTCGAAAGCACCGCGAACAGCAGCAGTAACAACTTCGTCAGTATTTGCTGAATTGTGAACAAAGATGAAATCTTTACCACCAGTTTCACCAACAATGCGTGGGTATGATTTGTATTTGTGGATATTTCCACCAATAGTTTTCCAGAAATTTTGGAATACTGCTGTAGAACCAGTAAAGTGTACACCAGCAAAATCAGGACTTTCAAATACTTCGTTTCCAATTAAACGACCTGATCCTGGTAGGAAGTTAACAACACCGTCAGGTAAACCAGCCTCTTTGTAAATCTTCATTAAGAACCAGTTGCTAAGAAGTGCAGTGGTTGAAGGTTTCCAAAGTGTTACATTACCCATTAATGCAGGGCTTAATGTAAGGTTAGATGCAATTGCAGTAAAGTTGAAAGGAGTAATTGCAAAAACAAATCCTTCCAAAGGACGATATTCTAATCTGTTAATGATCGTGTCTGATGACATTGGTTGGTCAGCATAAATCTGACTCATGTAATTTGCATTGAAACGCAAGAAATCAATGGTTTCACAAGCTGAATCGATTTCTGCTTGCATAGGATTTTTACCTTGACCGAGCATTGTAGCTGCGTTCAATAAATCACGATAGCGAACTGCAATTAAATCTGCAATTTTCAAAATGATAGAAGCGCGCTCAGTGTGAGGCATTGTTGACCAAACTTTATGAGCCTCTTTTGAAGCTTCAATTGCCATTTGTACTTCTTTCTCACTTACTTTGTGGTAAGTTGCTAGTACATGTTTATGGTTAGTTGGCATGGTAACTTTCGCTGTGTTACCAGTTTTAATTTCTTTACCTCCAATGATAGGGCAAATTTCTTGCTCTTCGCTCATTAGACGTTTTAATTCTGCCTGTAAGCTAGCTCTTTCCGGTGTTCCGGGTGCGTAGGATTTGATCGGCTCATTGTCCGGATACTCAAAGTGAAAAATTGCATTGTTCATAATCACAACCTTTTAAGTTAAACGTTTATTTTTTACAAATTTAATATTGTTTATAATAATTCAAAATGACGAATGTTGTGTTTTAAAACGGAAAATACTGTTAAATTTGGATAATTACTTTTAGATTTGTTTTATTAAACTGAAACCTGTTATTATGAAACGTATTTTAGTGACCGGTGCCTTAGGTCAAATTGGCTCAGAACTTACTGATGCGCTGAGAGATAAGTATGGAAAAGATAATGTCGTGGCTAGCGATGTTCAAGAACCTTGTGCAGAAGTTAGAGCTGCTGGACCTTGCGAAATTATCGATGTGCTCGATAAAAATGCGCTTGAAGCTGTTGTGAAAAAATATAGCATCGATACAATTTATCACTTAGGTGCAATTTTATCCGCAGTTGGAGAAAAAAATCCTCAACTTGCTTATCAAGTGAATATGAATGGTCTGTTTAATGTGCTTGAGGTTGCCAGAGAACATAAACTTGAGCGTATTATGGTGCCTAGCTCAATTGCAGCCTTTGGTCCAGACTCACCCAAAAACGATACTCCTAATGATACCATCCAACGTCCTACTTCAATGTATGGTGTGACAAAAGTTGCTGGTGAATTGTTGGGTAACTATTATGTCAAACGCTTTGGTGTGGATGTGCGTGGCGTAAGATATCCTGGAATTATTTCTTACAAAACACTTCCTGGTGGTGGAACTACTGATTATGCAATTGACATTTTCTATGAGGCATTAAAAAATAAAAAATATACAAGCTTCTTAGGTCCAGATTCACGTCTGCCTATGATGTTTATGTCTGATGCAATCAAATCTATCATGGATCTTGCTGAAGCTCCTTTTGACGATCTAAAACACCATGCTGATTACAATGTTGCTGCTGTAAGTTTTACTCCTCAAGAACTTGCTGATGCAATTAAAAAACGTATTCCTGAATTTGAAATTTCTTACGAACCAGATTATCGTCAAGAAATTGCGGATTCATGGCCAGCTAGTTTAGACGATTCATGTGCTCGCCAAGAGTGGGGATGGTCACATGAGTATGGACTAGATGAAATGGTAGATATTATGTTAGAGAAAATTCAAGAAAAATTATCATAAAAACACGTGTCTTATGAGTTTAGATAAATTGAACAAAGTCCTTGCACAAGATGTGGAGGCACTGGAAAATAAAGGAACAGCCAAGGGTGCTGAAATGATAATTGAAAAAATTATCCCTGCAGCAAACGAAAAAGGTCCACGGTACATTATGCGTGGCTTTGGTGATAAGGAATTCATTAAAATGAACTCTAATTCCTATCTTGGGCTAAGTATGAATCCAGAAGTAATTAAAGCTGAGGAAGCTGCTGCTGTTGAGTATGGAGTTGGTCCTGGTGCTGTTCGTTTTATATCTGGAACTCATAAACCTCACATTGAATTAGAGGAAAGACTTGCAAAACTTCATGGGCGTGAGTCTGCTATGCTATTTTCAAGTGCATATGTTACATCCATGGGTGTTATCGTTCCTCTTGCAACCAAAGATGCTGTTTTTGTAAGCGATGAATTGAATCATAACTGCATTATTCAAGCAATGAGATTGAGTCGTCCTGCAGGTAAGTTTATTTACAAACACAATGATATGGCTGATATGGAAGTTAAGCTCCAAGAAGCGATAGGTGTAGGTAAGCGTGTCTTGCTTGTTACTGATGGAGTGTTCTCTATGCGTGGTGATTTTGCGCCATTGGATGAAATTAATCGCATTGTTGCAAAATACAACGATAAGTTCGAAGAAGGAATTATCACTATCGCAGACGATTCTCATGGCGTTGGTGCTTATGGTGAAAAAGGTTTAGGTACTGAAGCTGTGACTGGTGGAAAGATGGACATTCTCATTGGAACTCTTGGAAAAGCATTTGGTGTGAATGGTGGTTATGTAGTGAGTTCTAAAGAGGTTACACGTTACTTACGTGAAACTGCTCCTATGTATATTTATTCAAATCCAATTACAAATTCAGAATGTGCTGCTGTTCTTAAGGTTTTAGATATCCTGCAATCTGACGAAGGCGAAAAACGATTGAATCATTTAGCTGAAATGACTGCTCGTTTTGAAAAAGGTCTTGTTGATAATGGAATGGAAACTATTGCAGGTCCACATCCAGTTACTCCTTTAATGGTGAGAGATACTGAAAAAACATCAAAAATTGTTGAGCACTTGAAGCAACATGGTGTTTTAGCAACAGGACTGAATTTCCCAGTTGTGCCAAAAGGCGATGAGGAAATTCGTTTCCAAATTAATGGCGACCATACCGCTGCAGACATTGATTATGTTATTGATGTACTGAAGTCTTTTGAAGGCTAAGTATTAGCAAAATATTTTTTATTAACTACCTTTTTCAAAATTCTATACTTTGGAAAAGGTAGTTTTTTTTAAGTGATTTTTTACTTTTTTCCCTTGAGATTGAAATTCCCAAATGGTTGAATTTGTTCAGATTGTTTTAGTCGTTTAATAATGGTTTTGAACGATTCGATGAAACCTTTGTAAATGGATTATTTGAAACACGAGGTGATATGTTGCCTAGTGTTTTTTTATTTCTTTTGCTCACTGCAAAAACACTTTGTGTCTCTGTGGTTCCGAAGCGTAGCGTCCAATAAAACCTTTGTGTCCCTCTGTGCCTCTGTGGTAAAAAGCGTAGCGCCATAAATTATCCTTCGTGCCTTTGCTGTTCTGTGGTTTCTTTGTATATTAGACTAACCAATCGAAACTTAACAATTATGATAGAAAACGAATTAAGTAAAAAAGTAATTGGTGCTGCCATCGAAGTCCATAGAGAACTTGGTCCAGGTTTATTAGAAAGTAGCTATGAAGCTTGTTTACTTTATGAGCTTAAAGCAATGGGGTTGAATGTGTCCTCACAAGTTTACCTTCCTGTTATTTATAAAAATGTGGAAGTCAAAGCTGGATATCGCATAGATATTCTCGTTGAAAATAAACTCATTGTGGAAGTGAAAGCGGTAGATATGCTTGCTGGCATACATACTGCTCAATTATTAACCTATTTAAGATTAAAGGATATCAAACTTGGATTGCTTATAAATTTTAATAATGTTCGTTTGATTGATGGACTAAAAAGAATTGTTAATGGAGAATTGTAATTTATGGGACAGTGTAAAAAAGCTTAGCGCCATAAACCTTTCGAGTCCATTCTGCCTCTGTGTATTTCAAGTGAAGCGTCATTAAAACCCTCTGTGTCCTTTGTGCCTTTGTGGTAGAAAGCGCAGCGTCATTTAAACCTTTTCGAGTTCATTCTGTCTCTGTGGTTTCCAAGTGAAGCGTCATATAAATCCTCTGTGTCCTTTGTGCCTTTGTGGTAAAAAGTGCAGCGCCAATTAAAACCTTTCGACTTCATTCTGCCTCAGTGGTTTCCAAGTGGAGCGTCCAATAAACTTTCTGTGACCTTATTACCTTATTTGTAAAAAGCGCAGCGCCATTAAATTTTTTCGAGTTCATTCTGCGTTTATGGTTTTCAATCGCAGAGTCATTTAAACCCTATTTTGGCTATTAGCTACATCGCATTTTATCGCTCCGCAAATTATCATTATCTTTACAAAAATCAAACGTTTCAGAATGAAAATACGAATTCAAATACTTTGTGCTGTTTTATTTGTTATTCCTAGTATTCTCAATGCACAACCATATGAAAAACACTATACCTACAAACAGTTTTATCTTGGTATGCCAGAGTCTGAGTTTCTTGAACTTTGTGAAGGGAAAGAAATAGAAGTTACGCATAATAAAAACACTGGGTTTCAGCGTTCTCCGGTTAATCCGAAAGAATATAACATTGTAGTAACAGACTATTTGGTGATTGATCCCGAAAACTATTTCCCAGGGACTCAATTGTTGTTCGAGCGTCTTCATTTTAAATTCGTTAACAATATCCTATATTCATTCACTATCGTAAATGCTGAAAAAAAGATTAGTAAATCAAATGTGAAGAAGTTGTTGAAATCAATGGATGCCTTGTATAAAGCTAAAACTGAGAAAGTGTTTGACGAGCCTGCTAATTCTAATAATAAATATTTTGGTAGCCGGTCATATGCATCCCAAGTGATTGATGGAAGATTGTCGAGAGAAGGACAGAGGGTTAGGCTTACGTATCGGTTGAAACCTGGTAAATATGCACTTTATGGGACTCTAATCTATTTCAATAATTATAAACAAACACTTCAATGGAAATCTTACTTGGATATGTGCGATGAATATTCGCAGAAAGGATTAATTCCATTTTGTAAAGTAGATACTATTCCCCTTGGAGTACATCGATCAATACTATTGCCTGAAGGTCAGCAGAAATTTCACTTAGCGGATTCATCTACAGTAGTTTCTGTGTTTGAAGATAGTGATTACAAGGACGTCTTTTTACAACATGACATTTTTTATTCGTCAGAGATTAAATCCTTTCTTGATATTTCTGTAACAGAAACAGATCTGTTCTTTTATCAGAATACTTTACGGATGGTGAGATTAATGCTGACAAATGAGGTTAGCACAGAAGAACTTCTAAGCATATTACGAAAAGCTTATGGCAAGGAGGAACAGACAAAAAGTGGCTCTTATTATTGGAAGTATGTGTATCAAGATAATTTTAATGAAACGATTCAACGAACATATTATTTGGAATTCTGGCCTATGAGAGAAGGAGCAGACTATCCATACCTATTCTTTTTTGATCAAACAAGCTTTGATAATTTGAACTAACCAATCGATGAAAACAAGATTTCAATTTATGCTACTCTGAAACTTTATTTCATCTCTGCTTTAAAGTTGAAATTCCCGGATGGTTGAATTTGTTCCGATTGTTTTAGTCGTTTAACAATGGTTTTGAAACGATTCGATGAAACCTTGGTGAAAGATAAATCGATAAGATACCGTTTGAACCCCTTATTCTCAAGTTTGTTTTTGTATTGTGTTAAGCTTACTGGCTCTTCGGGGATAATGTAGGTAATCCCATCCACAACATGATGCAAATAATTCTTTCCATTATTTTCATGGAAGCTTTCTCCTGTTTTTACCGGCATGCGTGATACAAAAAGATGAGGATGGAAATACATTGGAATGATGCCATATCTGTCGTTTCCAGCAATGAGATTTGGATAATCGTTCTCAACTGGGCGAATATAATCATTGATGCCGTTACGTTTTAGTGAGATGATTGAAACGTCACTGAAACTATAGATGTTTTCATTGGCAAGCACCCAGGATTTCTTCGGAAGCATTTCTTTTTGAGATAAGTGAGATATGCTGAATCGACGAATTCCTTGATGGAAGAAATCTTGACACATGTTTTTATAGCGAGATAGTTTTCCCTCAGGAATAAATTTTGGCAATTCAATCACAATTTTATCTGCAAACTTTCTTACTAATCCACTTTTCGTGTCAAATGTTTCCCATTCTTTGAGGGAGAGATTGATGATTAAATATTTAATCTCACGTAAATCAACTTTAGGAAGCCACTGTAATTCATTAATGCGAGTGATAATTTCACTTTGGCGGATTGGCTTTTGATGTATGATGAGTTCTTTTGTAATCTTTTTCTGCAAAGGAAACGGCATGTTGAGCTTAATTGTCTGCATTTTACCTTGCAGTTTTGATGGGAATTGTTTCTCTGGAATTCCTGCTAAATAAACATCATCTCCTTGCTTTGCCTTATGATCAGGTTTGACGACAGTACAAACACCATTTTGATAGCTGGCTTCTTGAACTTTAAATGTTTGATGCTCACTTACACCATGAGAGAAAACACGGATTCTCGATCCTTTTGATAGTTCAATGTCTGAATGTAAACTGAAACTGTCTTGTCTTGTATTTATAACTTTTCCAAGAAGTTTTCCTGTTGCTGGTGCTTGAGTAATCGATTCGCTAACATTTCCACCCATGAACCATGCTGTCTTTTCACGCCCTAAATCAAGCTCAAGTAGTGCTTTCGCTTCTTGTAGGCGTTTGGGATTGTCGATTACCATACGATATGCTTTTGCCACGCGATACACATATTCAGCAGGTTTCATTCTACCCTCAATTTTTAAGGAGCTAACATTCATTTGCATAAACTCGGGAACGTAATCGATGAGTTCATTGTCTTTCATTGAAAAATGGAATCCTGAACTTTTACCATGATACACTCTTCGACATGCTTGTTTGCAAAGACCCCTGTTAGCTCCCATTCCACCAAGGTAAGAGCTGAAAAGGCACATGCCTGAAAAAGCATAACACAAAGCTCCATGTACAAATATTTCAATTTCAGCTGCTGGATGTTTTGCAATTTGTTTCAGTTCTGGAAAACTGAGCTCGCGTGCTAGAATGATACGTTGGATCTTTGATTTTTTTGCAAAGCTTACACCTAAACTATTATGATGCGCCATTTGAGTACTAGCATGAATTTCTATGTTTGGGAAATAGCTTTGAACAATATGCCAAACTGCCATGTCTTGTATGATGATTGCATCAGGGGCAATTTGTTGTAGCTGGAAAAGTACCTGCAATAACTCTGGTAGCTCTTTGTTTTTTATGACAGTATTGAGAGTGACGTAAACTTTTACATGATGTTTATGTGCATAATTCACCATGGTTTTAAGTTGCTGTGGCGAAAAGTTTGCAGCTCGCTCTCTTGCATTGAAATGCTTTGTTCCTAGGTAAATTGCGTCTGCACCACCTTCGATAGCAGCATAGAATGACTCAACATTGCCGGCTGGCAACAATAATTCAGGTTTTTGTGTTTGCTTACTCATTGCTGCAAAGCTAATGAAAATAACAATTGCTACGTCATTGCACCATAATGGTTAGGCTGATGGTATAATCTTGGAAACCTATGGTATCTTATTTAGATAGTCTCTTAATAAGCTTGTTTCATTTGATGCGTATCGTTTTTTCTGCAAATGCATTGTCATTATTGTCGAAAAAAACTACATTTGCCAATTGCGAATAAAAAAAATATAAGATATGAGTGAGAAAATTTACACAACACTGCGTGACAATAAAGTTGCACGGTGGACAGCTTTAGGGATTGTGTCATTTACAATGATGACCGGTTATTACATTAACTATGTGATATCTCCTCTAAAACCAATGTTTGAAGAGTACTTTAATTGGTCAAGTACAGATTTCGGTTTTTGGAATTCAGCTTATGGATGGTTCAATGTCTTTTTCTTGATGTTGATTTTTGGTGGTATTATTTTGGATAAAGTTGGTGTCCGCTTTACAGGATTAGGAGCATCAATCACTATGGTTGTTGGTACTTTCTTTCAATTTGCTGCGATTCGTGGGTTGTGGCCAATGGAAGGTGAAATCTTTGGTGTGAGTTCACAGATTGCAATTGGAGCTCTCGGCTTTGGTTTGTTCGGTGTTGGTGTTGAGATTGCAGGTATTACTGTTTCAAAAATCATTGTGAAATGGTTTAAAGGCAAAGAAATGGCACTTGCAATGGGTCTTGAGATGGCTACTGCACGTTTAGGAACTGCTTTGGCACTTGCTGTACCTGCACCTATCGCTTCTAGATTACTTGAAAAAGGAGCTTTGCCTAATGTTGCACTTTCTGCACCGATCATGCTTGGTCTGGGATTGTTAGTTGCTGGTTTTGTTGCTTTCCTTTATTATACATTTAAAGATAAAAAATTAGATAAATCACTTGAAGATAATAAAGATCCAGAAGAAGTTGAAGAAGAAGAATTTAAAGTGAAAGATATCTGGAAAGTTGTTACGAATAAAGGCTTCTGGCTTGTTGCTTTACTTTGTGTGTTGTTCTATTCTGGAGTATTCCCTTTCTTGTATTATGCAACAGACCTTATGGTACAAAAGTATGGTGTAGATCCTAAATTTGCTGGAGTTATTCCATCATTGCTTCCATTCGGAACAATCCTTTTAACACCTCTATTTGGTAATATCTACGATAGAAAAGGTAAAGGTGCCACTATTATGCTGATAGGTTCAGTTATGCTTTTGGGAGTTCACTCCTTGTTTGCGGTACCAGGACTCAATATGACAGTTATGGCTGTTGCTTTGATTCTTTTATTGGGTGTGACTTTTTCTTTGGTGCCTTCAGCAATGTGGCCTTCAGTACCCAAAATTATTCCTGAAAAACGTTTAGGTACTGCTTATGCATTGATTTTCTGGGTGCAAAACTGGGGTTTAATGGGAGTTCCATTATTAATCGGTTGGGTACTTGATAAACATTGTGTGACATCAAGAGTTGTTACTGTCGTTGATGGTGTTGAGAAAACTAAAGTAACTTATGATTACACCATCCCAATGTTGATTTTTGCTGCATTAGGTTTGTTGGCAATTGTGATTGCACTTTTGCTCAAACGTGAAGATAAGAAAAAAGGTTATGGTCTTGAGTTGCCTAATATTCAATCATAATAACTTTTAACATAATTTTTAAACTGCAATGCCATATGGTGTTGCAGTTTTTTTATCTTTGTACATCAAGTCGTAAAACCAGAATTATGAAAAAACTATTTGCTTTAGCCTTTGTATTAACGGGCTTTTTATTCTCCTCTGTAGCTCAGGAAAGCTCCTTGCTTTGGGAAGTGTCAAAGAAAAATCAAAAAACATCTTATTTGTATGGTACTGTGCATATTCAGGACAAAAGAGTCTTTGCATTCGATTCTATCGTTTATGAAAAAATCAAATCCTGTGATGCACTTGCAGTTGAGTTAATTATCGATGAAATTGATCGCGAAGAAATGCAAGAAGTTATGTTGCTGGAGGAAGGTGTGCTAAGTGACTATATGACAGATGACGAATGGCGAATTCTTGACTCTGTGACAAAAGCTAAAACAGGACAATCTGCAGCTTTATTTTCCCGAATGAAACCTTTCTTCTTGTCTTCACAATTAATGCAAATTGATATGCCTAAGGATATGCCAATGGCACTGGATATGCACTTTATTGATACTGCTCGTGATTTGAGTAGAGATGTGATTGCCTTAGAAAAACTGTCTGATCAAATTGGGGCAATTGATAAAATGAGTGTTGAGGACCAGGTTGATATGCTTCTGGATGGTTTGGAAGATTATGATAATCATGTAGCTGAACAAATGGATGAACTTGTTGGTGCCTATTTAGCTCAAGATCTTTCTAAAATGCATGATTTGATGCAGGATACTACATTGCCAAAAGAGTTTGGGGAGGAGTTACTTATCACTAGAAATTATGGCATGGTTAAAGCTATCCGTAAAATTATGAAGAAGCAGTCTGTCTTTGCCGCTTTTGGTGCTGCTCACCTAGTGGGACATGAGGGAGTTATTGCCTTGCTTCGTGAAAAAGGATATACGGTTAAGCCTGTTAAAGTTGAGTTTAATCTCGACAAATAAACTCATTTAAGTTTGTGCTTAATCTCTGTCATCTCTTGTTGAAGATTGGCAACTGCTTTATGTAATTCTATGTCAGGAGGTAAGGCTTCTGGCATTTCAGGACTGATGTAGTTAACGAATTTCCAAATTTCACTAATGTCTTCTGCTTTAATGTTGTATGGCTGATATTCAGAGTTTAATGAATGAAGAATCAAAGTCTTCTTATATTTTAAATGATTTTCTATCAGCTTAAATACGAGACCCTCATCTTTTGTTAAAACAATAGCAGCAGTGCCATCCTTTATGGCTAACCAGTTTTCAACATATTCACCAGTAACCCATGATTCGCTTGGAATTGGAAGCATGGAATTTCCTGTGATTTGAAAGCTTCTGTATTTTCGGTTTCTGGATAGAAATGGAAGTTGAAAACTTGGTAACTCCCGAATGTACTCAGGATCTGCATATCCACGAGTGTAACCCGCTTTTGCCTTGTCCGGAACACATTCAATATTGTCTTCGTTTTCAAGGTTTACAGTGCTGGCAAGAATTCGGAGATTTCCGCCCTTCATTCGCTCTTCAGAGTCAAGTTCTAAAAATTGCAACTCCCGTTCTGAATATTCTGATAAATTTTCCTGTACCAAATAATCAATCGGAATCCGAAAATATTGTGAAAACTTGATCAAAGTTTGTATGTCTGGTTCAGATACTTGATTCTCATATCCGCTAAGTGTTGGGCGCTTTAAATCAAGCTCGCTTGCTAGTTCGCCTTGAGTTCGTCCTTTTCTGCGCCTTAAATATTTAATGTTGGAGTGTAAGTACATAGCATCCTATTTTTTGTAAAGATATGAAAAGATTAAAAACAAATCATAAAAATGATTAGAAAACACGCAAAAATGTCAGTATTTTACTATTTATTAACTCGGAAAATTGAAAGAAATTTGCTAATTTTGTGGGAATGATGATCCGCTTAGTCAAAAAAATATGTGCATTGGTTTTCTTCCTTTGCATTTCTTTCTTAATTCAAGCTCAGTCTGTTGGACTTGTGCTTAGTGGAGGAGGAGCGAAGGGAATGGCTCACATTGGGGTCATCAGGGCTTTGGAAGAGAATAATATTCCCATTGACTACATTACAGGAACATCCATAGGCGCAATTATTGGGTCGCTTTATGCAATGGGTTATTCTGCAGATGATATGGAAGCATTGTTCCGTAGTAAAGAGTTTTTCGAATGGTATAATGGAAGAGTAAACGATCGGTACACATTTTATTATAAGCGTTATGATGAAAGACCTGACATGGTTAATTTGAGTTTGCAGCATGAAGACTCAACTATTAGTCTTGTCTTACCTACCAATCTTGTTGCCTCACAGCCAATGGATTTAGCTTTCCTGAAATTGTTTTCACGCTATTCGGCATTGGCGAAATATGATTTTGATAATTTGTTTGTTCCCTTTCGTTGTATGGCAACCGATGTGTACAATAATCGGGCTGTAATGTTGAAAGATGGTGACCTTGGTTTGGCGGTTCGTGCTTCTATGACTTTTCCACTTTATTTCAGACCGATATCTATTGATGGCAATCTTTTATTTGATGGTGGAATTATCAATAACTTTCCTGAGGATATAATGCGTGAGCAGTTTAATCCTGATGTAATGATCGGGTCGAAAGTGGCTTCTGTGACAGAAAAGCCACGAGAAGATCAAGTGCTGGAGCAGATTGAAAACATGATAATGGCGGCAAATACTCGCTACGAAATTGACTCTGCTTATGGTGTGCTCATTGCCAACGATTTCAAAGATGTTTCCTTGTTAGATTTTCATAAGTTGGATTACCTGCAGAAAGTAGGGTATGAAAGCACAATGGAGGTGATGGATTCCATCAAAAAGCGCATTTCTCGACGTATTTCAAATGATTCGCTCAATAAAGCACGTGAGGTATTTAAGGCAAAATTACCCGAATTGGTTATTGATAATATTTACATTGAAGGTGTGGATGTTCAAAACAAATCTTACATTCGTCGAAGTTTAAAACAGAATAAAAAATTAATTTCTTACGATCAATTTGAAGAAGCTTATTACCGTTTAATTGCAGATAATCACATTGAAACTGCTATGCCCGTTGCGAAATACAATGAGGAAACCGGTTATTTTGATTTGCATTTGCAGGTTAAGCTTGAAAAGCCTTATCACGCGATGTTTGGAGCAAATATTTCATCCTCTTCTGCCAATCAAGGTTTTGTTGGGTTTGAATATAAATTGCTGAAGCGAAATGCCAACTATTTTCATGCAAATATTTATTTTGGACGGTTATATACTTCGTTTCAAGGACTGCATCGTATTGATTTTCCGGGTAAAGTGCCTTTCTATATCCAGTCTAGTTTGACATCCAATCGTTGGAATTATTTTAAATCAAATCCGCGAATGTTGTTTGTGGATATGACACCATCATATCTTATTCAAAATGAAAATAATGTTCGCTTAGATATGGGAATACCAACAGGTTCGAAATCAAAAATTGAATTTGGTGGTGCCTATTCCAGAATGACGGATGAATATTATCAGACCAATAATTTCTTGCAAACAGACACTGCAGATATTACAAAATTCGATTTGGTTACAGCTCATGTGCGTTATGAAAGAAAAACCCTAAATTATAGATTGTATCCTACCGAAGGATTGTTTGATCGAGTTGACTTTCGTGTAATTCGAGGAAAAGAAAGACATTATCCGGGGACTACTTCTGCGCAAGATGATCCGTTCGGAAATCAGCATGCATATTTTATTGCTAATTTGCATCATGATAGGTATTATAAAATTAGTGAAAACTATAGCATAGGAGCAAGTATTGAACTGGTTGCTAGTAATAAGACGTTTTATAGAAACTACATTTCTAGTCTTTTGTCTGCGAATGCA
The DNA here is from genome assembly GCA_963676165.1 of Bacteroidales bacterium. GTDB lineage: Bacteria > Bacteroidota > Bacteroidia > Bacteroidales > ML635J-15 > JAQIBY01. The sequence continues at coordinate 1,037,538 of OY781043.1, forward strand.
TTTTCACCAACACCACATTCCCAAACCTTATTTCTTAAAAATTTCAGGTCAAATTCTTATACTGCATTTGGTTTGAAGCACTTAATAGGTTTTACCGACAACTTTGGATTGCGTTTAGAAGGTTATGCTTTTGTCCCTTTCTGGGAAATAAAGTATCAGGAGTTAGAACCACAGGTATTTACACCGTATTATGATCAAAATCAACTTAATATCCACTATACTGCAAATGCAAATCTAGTCTTTCATTCACCGGTTGGCCCGATTTCTGTGAGTGTAAATTATTATGATGAAGAGCGTTATGAGTGGTTTTTCTTATTTCATTTTGGTTATATCTTATTTAACGAACGTGGAATTGATTAGTCAATACACTCAAATGTAAATTTGGTTTTAAGCATTTCCTGAAAGTCTTCGCCGGCTTCTTGCATATCTTCATCATCTGCTTCATATGCCCAAATAATCTCTACAGTTTGTGATGAAGTTGTGATTTTCTGTAAAAGCCTGTAAAGTTGTTTGGCAGAGGCTGTATTGAAATAATCCATTAGAAACCGAATGGAACTTAATTGTTTGGTTGCAATTGCGTCAGATAGCTGTTCCCAAAGTTTGTTGTACCATGGCTCTGGATTTTCCTGTACAGATCTTTCTGATATGCTTAGTTGTTGTATGGATTTGTCATAACTTATTTTTGGGCTGTATTCGTCAGCTTTCATTTTGATTGTGGACATAAATGCTAGTTTTTAGTAAGAAATTGATTTGGTTTTTATGTTTTGAAAAAGAGATTTCTGGTTCTGTTGAGCTTTTTAATTTAATTTGAATGAAGCCTGTTCCTTTGTCTTCTGTCATAATTCGTTGACGATTTTCTTTTTTAATTTTTTCTTCAGATTGTTGGAGGTAATTCGTAAATTCTTCTGTGATGCTCTGTTTTTGTTGTTTGTTAATTGGATTGAAACTGAAAATTTCTATTTCAAATTTCTTTTCAATGATCCAAATGATGTTTTTTCGTTTATCAATGCTGTGCTTGCTTTGGTTTTGAGCAATTTCCGTAAAGACAAATGCGATACGTTTCTTTATCTTCTTTGCATAACTTGTCTCATTAAGCCAATGATCAAATAATAAGAGGGGAGAGTCTTCACCAAAATGCACAAATGATGCATGCTTTGCCTCTTTAAGCAAAGTGTGCATTGTGCTATGTTGATTTGACGCTCTCATTAAGATTTTAAGTACTTGTCATAAATGTGTTCGTGTTTATAGTTTTCGAGTGCAGCAATGGCTTCTTCTGCAGTGTTGACGATTTGATAAAGTTTGCGATAAGAGGAATTTGCAAACTTTTCGGAGTACATGCGTTCAAAGAAAACAAGAAGCTCATCGAAAAAACCATCTCCATTTAAAATGACAATGGCTTTGTTGTGATACTGTAATTGCTTTAGTGTAATGACTTCCAAAAGTTCTTCCATCGTTCCAAATCCACCCGGTAATGCGAGAAATACATCTGATATTTCTCTCATGATGGATTTTCTTTCTTTCATATCTTTAGTAACAATTAATTCAGTGTCTTCTGTAGAAACCACTCCGTCAATCTTTAAACGCTTTGGAATAATGCCAGTTGTTTTGCCCCCAAATTCACGAGTTTTTGAAGCAACTCTGCCCATTAAGCCAATTTTTCCTGCTCCATATATTATATGGTGTCCATGTTCGCCAATTTGTTTTCCTAAATTTTCAGCCAAACTATAATATGAAGATTTTAAGTCTTCACTGGATCCACAAAACACGCATATTTTCATAATCAATCTTTAAAATTTGACATCTTTAACACGACAAAGATAAGGAAAGCAGTGGAATCATTTGCTTTGAATTCTATAGATATTAACATTTGTACTTGTTTATCTGCTTTTGAACAAAGCTGTTAGAGTAATTTATGCTTTGTGTTTTCTGTAATTTGTCAAATTTGTGAATTCGTAATGTGTTAAGATTCAGTATCACAGTAATTTATGAATATTGACTGAAAACTTTTGGGAATTAATATAAAGTTTAGATTCAAATTAAATAATTTTTTCTCCGAGGGTTAAAAAATCGCAATTGTTAACAATTCTAACGATAAAATTGTTAATAAGTCTGACTAATGAGAGCTGGAAAACATGATCACGTTACGTCAAAATAAAATTTCTTGAGACTTGGCGTGAATGCATTTTGTAAGTCGGCAAAAAAGTCGTACTTTTAATAACTTTTTCTGGTTGAAAAAAGTATGACAATTGATAGAGCCTAAAAAGCGATGTTTGTATTACAAAAAACCGTGCTTGTTATGAGTTATCTTTTATTCATCCATAAAGTGTTGTAAATTAAATAAATGGAATTTTAGCGGTAAAAAAGTGTTTTTAATATTTGTTTGTCAAAATATTTTTTCACAAATTGCTGTTGAAAAACCCTCGAACCCAAAATAACTGATTACTAATTTATGGTAAAAACTGTTGAAATAGCCTGGAAAGAGTGCCTGCAAATTATCCGAGATAATGTGCCAAAGGTAAGCTATCGTACATGGTTTGAGCCGATTGTACCGCTGAAGCTGGAAGACAATGTGTTGACTATCCAAGTTCCGAGTACCTTCTTTTATGAATTTCTTGAGGAGCAATATATTGATTTGTTGCGCAAGACATTGACAAAAGTAATAGGCGCAGGTGTGAAACTTGAATATCACGTTGTCATGGGTGATAATGGAATCAATAAACCAGCATACACTGTTAAGATTCCAACAAGTGGGAAACAAAATTTGTCGAATAGACCTGTACAGGTGCCTGTGAATAACGATTCTGCAAATATTAAAAACCCTTTTATTATTCCTGGGTTGAAAAAGATGCATGTCGATCCACAATTAAAACCTGAAAATTCTTTCGATAATTTTGTAGAAGGAGAATGCAATCGCCTAGCACGTTCAGCTGGATTTGCTGTCGCAAGTAAACCCGGTGGAACTGCTTTTAATCCATTGTTTGTTTATGGTGGCAACGGATTAGGAAAAACTCACCTAGCTCAGGCAATCGGAATTGAAGTGAAAAAACGCTTCCCTGAAAAAATTGTACTTTACGTCGATTCTGCTCGTTTTCAAACTCAATATGCTGAAGCAATTCGTAAAAACAATAGAAACGATTTTGTGCATTTTTATCAAATGATTGATGTCCTTATTGTTGACGATGTTCAGTATTTTGCGAAGAAGGAAGGAACACAGGATGTATTCTTCCACATATTTAATCATTTGCATCAACTGGGGAAACAGGTAATTCTTACTTCAGATAAATCTCCTGTTGAATTGCAAGGACTTGATGAACGTTTATTGAGTCGCTTTAAATGGGGACTTTCTGCTGATGTGCAAGAGCCTGATTTTAAAACGCGAATTGAGATTCTGAAAAAGAAATCTTATCAGGATGGAATTAATATTGATGATGAAGTGTTGGAATATATCGCATCACATATTACATCCAATATTCGTGAGTTGGAAGGTGCATTGATCTCAATTCTCGCGCAATCAACGCTTAACCGTAAAGAAATTACGCTGGAGCTTGCAAAGGAAATGATTGATAAGCTTGTGAAAAATTCACGTCGTGAAATTTCTATCGATTACATACAGAAAGTGGTTTGCAACTACTTTAATATGAGTGTGGAAAAATTGAACTCCAAAACACGTAAACGGGAAGTCGTACAAGCACGTCAAATTGCAATGTTCTTTGCAAAAAATATGACTAAGGCTTCTTTAGCTACTATTGGTGCCAGTATTGGTGGGAAAGATCATGCTACCGTGCTACATGCCTGCAAGACAGTCAATAATTTAATGGATACTGACAAACGATTCAAGTCTTATATTGAAGAAATTGATAAAAAACTGAAAATGTAGAAAAGAGGCTTCGGCCTCTTTTTTGTTTGTTCTATCTGTCACTCCACAAGTTTTTTGTATCTTAGCCGTCTTTAATTTTTTTGAATATGATTTGGGTATTATTAACTATTCTTTCGGCTACAGGAATATTTGTCTTTTTCAAACTTTTTGATCAATACAAATTACCTAATATAAATGGTATTGTAATCAATTATTTTGTAGCTGCAATTCTAGGTTTTGCAATCTCAGAAAATCGATCTGTCGTTTTGGATATGTTTTCTGAATCATGGGCGCCACTAGCGATTATCATCGGTGTGCTATTTATTGTTATGTTTTTTGTTATTGGATATTCATCCATTGTGAGTGGAATGTCATTAACGACATTGGCAAGTAAAATGTCAGTGGTTATTCCTATCCTTTTTTCCATCTTGTATTTTGGGGAAAATGTGACGGGAATCAAAATCTTTGGTTTAATACTTGCTGTCGTTGGTTTGGTACTTGCTGTTTTTAAGAAGCAGAAAGGTGGAGGTTTAAGCAAGCAATTTTGGGTGCCAATTATTTTGTTTATCGGTATGGGTTGTGTTGACTCTCTGGTTAAATATGCGCAAGAAACTTATGTTAGCGATGATATTTCCAGCGTGTTTACTGCACTGCTATTCTTTGTGTCTTTCTTAGTAGGTCTAATCACTATGTTTTTTAAACCATCAGGATTTAAAACATTTGGGAATCCTAAAGTTCTTTTGTTAGGCACCGGATTGGGAATTGTCAATTATGGATCTATCTATTTCCTAATTCGTGCATTAAATTCGAAAGTGTTTGATAGTTCTGTTATCTTTGGAATAAATAATATTGGAATCATCTCTTTGTCTGCCATAATTGGCTATGTTTTCTTTAAAGAACGCTTGACAAAAATGAACTGGATTGGTTTGATGATTTGTATTGTTGCAATCCTTGTGTTATACATAACTAAGTGATGGAAAATAAAGACACATATCGAAGTATTAAGTCAGAAACAACAGGTTATTTTAAAGATAGAGGTAGTAAGTTTCATGCATATGCTTTTCCCGTTTTATCTGAGGATGATGTGAAAATGCATCAGGATGAACTTCGAAAGAAACACTATGATGCAAGGCACCATGTATATGCTTTTGTGATTGGTCCGGATGGGAAAGAATTTCGTGCAAGTGATGATGGCGAACCTGCAAATTCGAGTGGGGCGCCAGTTTTAGGGCAAATTCGTTCCTTTGAATTGACCAATGTGCTCGTTGTGGTTGTGAGATACTTTGGCGGAACAAAGCTCGGAGTGCCAGGTTTAATTAATGCATATAAATCCGCAGCTCATGATGCTTTGTCAAAAGCGACGATTGAAACTCATTATCAGATGAAGTATTTTCATGTGCGTTTTGATTACCCACTAATGGATCAAGTGAACCGTTTGATAAATGAAGCAAATCTTGAAGTGTTGGAGCGTGATTTTACTGTTGACTGTAAAATGAAACTTGGTGTGCGACTTCGCGATGCTGATGCAATTTTATCTCGCTTTGAAGATGCACATGAAATTGACCTTACATTATTATGAAAAAGGCTTTTGCTAAGGGCATATTAGGACTCTTTGGATGGAAAATTGTGGATGATTATCCAGATATCAAAAAGTCTGTATGTATTATGGCACCTCATACCAGTATGTATGACTTTGTCTGGGGAAAGCTGTATTTTATGGCTCAAGGAATTAAGCCTGGAATACTTATTAAATCAGAAATGTTTACTTGGTATCTTGGTCCTGTGCTTAAAGCATTGGGAGGTGTTCCCGTGTTTCGCAAACATCCCGTTGGTTTGGTGGATCAAATGCTGAAACATTTTCATACACGTGATCGCTTTACTTTAGTGATAACACCTGAAGGTACTCGGAAACCTGTTAAAATATGGAAAACTGGAGCTGTGCGTATTGCAAAAGCTGCTAATGTCCCTTTGGTTTTAGGGAAACTTGATTACAAAAAGAAAACAATGGGTTTGGTAAAATATTATCAGAATATCCCTGATGATAAGCATTTTATTAATGACGTGAAGAGAGATTTTATTGGGGTGACAGGCAAACATCCTGAAAGATTTGTAGCAGATTATGAGCAATAAATTGAAAATCGGACTGTTTCAAGCTGATTTGCATTGGCAGGCGGCGTTGAAGAACCTTGAGAAGGTTGAAACATTAGAACGTGATATCAAGAAACTTGACCTGTTGATATTACCCGAAATGTTTACAACAGGTTTTACGATGTCTGTTCAGAATGTAGCCGAAAACTGGCCGGGTGAATCGGTTAAACGCTTACAAGCTTTATCTGATACCTGTGATACAGCAATTGTTTGTTCCATTGTCATACGAGAGAATCTGAAATATTATAATCGTCTTGTGTTTATTAAGCCGAATACAAAAATAGAATATTACGACAAGCGTCATCTTTTTACAATGGGTGAGGAGCATAAATATTATAGTGCGGGACAAAATCGACTTGTCGTTGAGTATAAATCTTGGCGTTTTATGCCTCTGGTTTGTTATGATTTACGTTTTCCTGTTTGGAGTCGGAATGATGTCAATTACGATGCGTTAATTTATGTTGCAAACTGGCCTGATTCTCGTAAAGATGTTTGGAAAACGCTATTGAAGGCAAGAGCGTTGGAAAATCAGTCCTATGTCTTTGGTGTGAACCGAGTTGGAAAAGATGGTATGGGTTTGAGATATTCTGGAAATTCATTAGCTTTTAGCCCGAAAGGTGAGATGCTTGCTGATGCTGAAGAATATAAAGAAAACCTTCTTGTTGTTGAAGTTGAAAAGGATAGTTTGATGAGCTTTCGTGAAAAATTTCCTGTCCTAAATGATAAAGATGATTTTGAAATCTCTACTCACTAATTGTGGAAAATGTTAATTTCTGCGATTCAACTTAGTCAACAAGGTATTTGTCGAGCAGAGTAAAAAGGTCTCTTTTTTCAATTGGTTTTGGAATGTAATCGTCAAATCCAAAGTCAATTAACTTCTTTTTGTCTTCAGCCATAACAAAAGCAGTTTGAGCAATAATTGGGATGTCTGTTGTCTCCTTTTTGATTTCTTGCATTGCTTTTATTCCATTGACTTTAGGCATTTTTACATCCATCAAAATTAAATCGATATCGTTATGGTGTTTTACATATTCAATGGCTTCTTCTCCATCTTTTACATTGGCTATGTGTAAATCACAATTTTTAAGATATATTTTAAGAAGAACAAAGTTGTTTTCTTCATCTTCAGCTATGAGTAAGTGTTTTCTCGATTTTAATTTTAATCTGTCAATATTCTTCTCTTCTTGACTCTCTGTTTGGCTCATTTTTACTTCGCAAGGGATAGTAATTGTAAATTCACTTCCCTTGTTTTCATGTGAATTGAGATCAATTGTTCCTCCAAGTAATTTGACCAGTTGTTTCGAAATTGATAAGCCAAGTCCTGTTCCTCGGTACATTTTAGTTTGTGAGGTCTCAATTTGTCTAAAGCGCTCAAAAATTAGATCTTGATAGTCTTTAGGAATACCTATGCCTGTATCTCTGACAAATACTCTTAATTTTTGATTGTCAATGATTTTAAATCCAAATTCTATTTCCCCTTCGTGTGTAAACTTAATTGCATTTTCTAGTAGGTTATTGATTATTTGGAATAATCTAATATGATCGGTTTTTACATTGCAGAAATCAATTTTCGGAATACTCACAACAAACTCGATGTTTTTCTCTCTGCATTGCTTTTCAAACAGTTGGTAAGTGTTTTTAAACCCAATGCATAAGTCTTTAAAATGATTGTCAACGATAATTTGGTTTGTCTCAATTTTTGAGAGATCAAGAATGTCGTTAACAATGCGAAGTAATTGTTTGCTGCTTTCTATCACGACATTGGCATAATACTTTTTTTCTTCATCTGTCGAATCTTTGTCCAAATAGAGCTCCGAAAAACCAATGATGCCATTCATGGGAGTTCTAACCTCATGACTCATATTGGTAAGAAATGCCGTTTTAAGTTTGTCGCTTTCTTGCGCCTTGTCCTTAGCAGACTCAAGTGTTTTTTGGTCTTTTAAAAGTTGTTGGTTTTTATGAATGAGTTCGTTTGTTGACTTATTTAGGTGATTGGTTCCAATTAATGCTAGCAGACCATTGGCTACTAGAAAGAAATTATTGCCAATATACCAAGAGTATTCAAGCGAGTTTTTATCGTAGGTGAATATGTTTTGTTTGGAAATTGCAATGAGATTGTACATTACAAAGATAGAGATAAAATAAAAAAGTGATTCTGAAAAACTCAATTTGAAAATAAATCCCGCCCACAATATAACGAGGTTTAGACCGGCGTAATATGCAAGAAATGCTGCTTGATGAGGCTGAGAAATGTAAATCATTGCTAGGATTCCCAGTTCCCCTATGAACAAAAGTGCCATCAGTAGGGGCTTGGCATAGTTTTTAAACGACTTTGTGAATGAAAGGGCATAGACTAATGCAATTGCAGGTGTGACAATTCCAAATCGAATTCCCCAAACAATTTTATAATGCTCTGGGATCATAAATGGATCAATAATGCCAAACAGACCGTAAATTAAAAAGCCTGCAAGAATACCTGCTCTAGCGGTTTGAATTGTTAAGTGCCCGTTATTACCAATGTAATGATTTTGATCAGACATAATTCTAAAGCTGATTTTGCTTAAAGGTAGAAAAAAATGTTGTAAATCCTGCCTTTTGATTAAACCTTATGAAAAAACAATTATCATAGTCATATGTTATATGCACAAACAAGATTTCTTATGGTGAAAAAACTATTTATAATTCTAATTGTCATTTTATTAAGTTGTTATTCTGCGAGAAGTGCTAGTGATACGCTTCAGGTGCTGAGTTTGCAATCTGCAATAGAATTAAGCCTAAGGGAAAATCCTTCTTTGAATCGATTGAGGGCAAGTCGTGATGAAGTTCAAAACATGTGGAAAAAAGAGGCTAATATGTCGAATCCTGAAGTCTTTTATTATCAAAATGGGATTGGGGATAATGATTTGTACTTTGAACAAGCTGTTGGGGTTTCTCAACAAATTGGAAGCCCTTTTAAAGTATTGCGATTAAAGCAAGTAAGGAATATTGAGTTAGAAATATTGGAAACACAAATTCATCTACGTGAAATTGAGTTAGTTGCAATGGTAAAAAAAGCATACGTTGATTTATTGTACAGAGTTTATAAGAATAAATTATTAGAAAATAGAATAAAGGTGTTTTCTGACTTGAAGTCAGCAATTCAATTGAAATATGAAAATGGAACTGCAGATTACCTGGATCAGTTAAGTGCTTCGGTTGCGCTTGAAGAGGCTAAAAATAAGTTGAGATTTTCAAATTCAGAGTACCACAAGGCTAGGTACAATTTGTTTGAAATTGTTGGTATAGACCCTGAAGACCAACGATATTCAATATCCTTTGCGGATAGCTTAGAAACTTATGAAAGGTATTTTGATCAAGAAAGAGTGATAGATAGCTTAGATTATTATCCTGGAGTACAAGTTGAAAAGCTAAAGTATAATGCTGAACAGCAAAGATATCGATCCGCAAAAGCAGATTGGTTCCCAAATCTTTCAATGTCGTATCTGCGACAGGATTTCTCTACTGGATATCAATTCAATGGTTTTGAAATTGGTGTTGAAATCCCTCTTTGGGCATCTTATACAATTTCGCCAGATGTGAAAATTCAAGCTTCTAAAATGGAACAGCAAAACTGGTCTGTTGATGAAACAATTTTAAAATATAAAAAAGAAATAGAGCATGCTTGGCATGCATATGAAATGGCTAGAGAGGTAGTTGTCAATTATCAAGATACATTATCCTTGCAAACTTCCGAATTGTTAGAATTGAGCAGAGAAGCTTATATGTTGGGTCAAATTGACTTAATTAATTTGCTTAAAGCCGAATCGATGGATTTAGATAATCAGGAGGTTTATCTATCTGCTTTGAAGGACTATTACCTGTCTCTCGTTGAATTAGAAAAGTACACAAAACAAAAGTTAGTTTATTGATATGAAATATACGTACATTATTTATTTTATTGTCGCATTTGCAATGGTTTCCTGTCATCAAAAAGACGAAGAGTCTTCTGAGCAAACCGTAGAAAATGTTGAGAATAGTGATAAGATATATCTTGATGATAGTAAGTTGTCAATGGATGATTTGGAATTCTTTACAATGACCAATTCAATTCATAAACAAGAGCGCTTAGTCCCTGCAGTTGTGCAGGCTGCTCCCAATTATATTGGATATTTAGCTGCTCCTGTAGATGGCATAGTTAAATCTGTTTATTTGAATGAGGGAGATAGAGTTGTAGCGAATCAAGTTGTGATGGAAATTGAAAGTCTTGAATATGGACAATTGCTTTCCGATTTTTTGCAAGCATATTCTGAGTATGTTTATCAAGAAGGCAGGCAAAGTCGTAATGAAAAGTTGATTGAAAAAGGTTTAACGAGTCAGTCGGAAATGGAATTGATTCGTGCCGATTATCAACGATCTAAATCCTACTATGCAGCAATGAGAGCTCGCCTTCTTGCTTTGGGGCTATCGGAACAGGAAGTGGAAAACCTTAAGACCTCGGATGCGATAGAGCCTCATTTGTTAATTCGTTCGGAAATTAATGGTGTAATTGATCAGCATTTTGTAGAGCTAGGTATGCCGGTACGTGCATTCGATCAATTGGCAACAGTTGTTAATACTGAGCAGGTCCTAGTCAAAGCATTTTTGTCACCCGAAGATTTAATGAATGTGTCGGTTGGTGATTCTGTCGAAATTAATCGCTTATCAGATCAAAGTGGAGGAATTTACTCTGTGGTATCATCCATTAATCCTGCACTTGATGAGAATTCTCGTTCTGTTATTGCCAATATTATTGTGAAATCACATGATAATTGGCCTTTGCCTGGCGAGAATGTTCGCGTTAAAATGCAATCAGAGATACCTGAAAATCTTTTAGCTGTTCCGGTGGAAGCTATCAGTTGGTTAGGTGAAAAAGCAGTCGTCTATGTGCTTGTTGATGAAAAGGTGTTACAAGTAAGAGAGATTCAAATTGTTGAAAGCGATGATAACTTTAGTTTTGTTAGCCATGGGTTGAAAGTTGGCGAGCAGATAGCAACAAATGAAATTTTCACATTGAAATCATTGGTTAGATTTAATGAATTTGCAGATTAATTATGTTAAAACGAATTATAGAATTTTCAGTTAAGCAGAAGTTTATTGCCTTGTCTCTTGTGGTCCTAATGGGCATAACAGGCTTTATGGCTTTGAGAAATATCCCAATTAACTCCTTGCCAGATGTAACTCCTGTGCAAGTGCTTGTTATTACAAAGGCAGGTCGATACTCTCCTTTTGATGTTGAAAAGCTTGTTAGTTTTCCAATTGAAAATGCAATGAATGGTTTGCCAGATGTAAAACAAGTACGATCAATTTCTCAATTTGGATTGTCTGCTGTGACAATTGAATTTAAAGAAAACTCAGATATCTTTTTTGTGAGACAACTAGTTTCTCAGCGTTTGCAATCAATTGTTGATGAATTGCCCGATGGAGTTTCTGCACCACAGCTTGGTCCAATTTCAACCGCTATGGGAGAAATTTATCAATATCAAGTGGTTGGTCCCTCTTACTCTTTAACCGAATTGCGTAGCATTCAAGACTGGTTGATTGCCCCTCAATTAAAAACAATTAAAGGTGTAACCGAAATCAATTCTTTTGGTGGTTATGTTAGACAAGTTGATATTGAGGTGCTTCCGGGTAAGTTGAGGCAATACGGTATCGGCTTAGACGATGTTTTTAATGCCATAAATGATAACAATGCGGTTTCTGGTGGTAATTATCTTACTTATAACAGGGAGCAATATATTGTTCGGGGTGTTGGAATGATTGAAAGTCTCAATGATATTGAAAATATTATTGTTCGTAATATTGATGGAAACCCTGTATATATTCGAAATATTGCTGTAGTAAAAGAGGGGAAACAGATTCGTCAAGGTGCAGTTACTCGTGATGGTAATGGCGAAATTGTGACTGGAATTGTTATGATGCTTCGAGGTGAAAATGGTCGCAAGGTAATTCAAAGTATTGAAACTAAAATAGCTGAAGTCAATCAGTCTCTCCCGGATGGTGTGAAAATTGAAAAATTTTATGATCAGAGTGATCTTATTTCTCGTACAACCAATACATTGTCAAAAAACCTGATTGAAGGTGGTTTACTTGTTATTATTGTTCTTTTGATTTTGTTGGGAGACTTTCGAGGAGCCTTAATTGTTGCACTTGTTATTCCTCTGTCTATGCTTTTTGCATTTATCGGAATGAAAGAACTTGGTTTGGCTGCAAACCTCATGAGTCTTGGAGCTATTGACTTTGGAATGATTGTCGATGGGTCTGTGGTTATGATTGAAAATATCATTCATCGACGACAGAAAGAACCCGATGTCCCCAAAAATAAACTCGTTATTAGTGCTGCTAAAGAAGTTGCCAAACCAATATTTTTTGGTGTCCTGATAATTCTTGTTGTGTATATTCCTGTTATGACATTTAGTGGGATGGAAGGTATCTTGTATAGACCTATGGCTATCACTGTAAGTCTTGCAGTGTTCGGATCCTTACTTTTAGCTCTGGTTTTTATTCCAGCGATGATGAGTATTCGTCTGTTCAAGCGTAAAAAGACAAAAAAACATAAAGAAAATTGGCTTATTAAACGCTTAAGACCATTGTATCAGAAAGTCTTAGGTCGGACAATTGAGAGAAAATGGACGACTGTTGGGATTGCACTGGGAGTGTTTGTGTTAAGTCTTTTCTTTATGACTCGAATGGGGACTGAATTTCTTCCTGAACTTGATGAAGGATCGATTCTTATTGAGGAAGTTAGAATGCCAAGTGTTACACTGGAAGAAAGTGTTGAAAAAGCAAATGAGTTAGCTGGTAATCTTGTTCGAAATATTCCTGAAATTGAATCGGTTGTGCCGAAAACAGGTCGTTCAGATTTAGCTAACGACTGGATGGGAGTTCACCAAACTGATGTGTGGGTGTTGTTAAAACCTGAGGATGAGTGGAGAAAAGGAATGACCAAGGCTGATATTGAGAAAGAAATTGAACCATACCTTGTGAATGAACCGGGTTTGTCCTATAATTTTACTCAGCCAATTGCTATGCGAGTTGACGAGCTCACAAGTGGAGTGAAGTCTGATTTAGCAGTTGTGATCTATGGTGAAGATTTGGATAGTTTGTCTGTTATCAGTAAACGAATAGCCGCAAAGTTACCTGATATTCCTGGTACAGATAACTTTTATGTCGATCAGCCTGTTGGGCAACCTTACTTTACAATTGAGGCAGATAGGCAGGCACTCGCTGGTTTTGGACTCAATGTCAGTGATGTGCAAAATGTTATCGAAGCGGGAATTGGTGGTAAGACTATTAGTGAATTGTATGAAGGACAACGGAGGTACAATATACAGCTTCGTTTTCCAGAGGCTTTACGATCAAATTTTTCACAAATAAGTCAAATTCCGGTACAATTGCCTGATGGAAATGGCTTTGTGCCGTTGTCTCGAGTCACTAAAATATCAGCCCAAGAGGGACCTCGGGAAATTCAACGTGAAAATGGTTGGAGACGTTTGATTGTTGGAATCAACATTAAGGATACTGATATGGGTACTTATGTTGCAGATTTGAAGCAGGTTGTTAATAATGAAACTTACATTCCGTCAGGGTATTTCCTCCATTATGGTGGATCTTTTGAAAATCAACAAAGAGCAATGAATCACTTGATTCTTATTGTTCCTCTCGTACTATTTTTAATCATAGGCTTATTATATATCAACTTTAATAAGCTTAGCTATGCTTTGCTTGTTTTCTTGAATTTGCCATTGGCTCTTTCCGGAGGTGTCTTTTTATTGTATGCTCGAGGAATGTATTTGTCTGTTTCGGCGAGTATCGGATTTATTGCCTTGTTTGGTGTCGCTGTGTTGAATGGAATCGTTTTAGTGTCCCATTTAAATGAATTGAGAAAGAGTGTGGTTACGCTTCCCGATTTACGAAAATCAGTTATGCAAGGTGCGACAGATCGTTTGCGTCCTGTGCTAATGACTGCTCTTGTTGCATCCTTAGGTTTTGTCCCCATGGCTTTTAATACCGGACCTGGATCAGAAGTACAATCACCTTTAGCAACAGTTGTAATTGGTGGATTGGTTACATCAACTTTGCTTACACTTTTTGTGTTGCCAACAATTTATTATTGGATGGAAAAGCGTTTTCTAAAATTTCACAGCTACGAAAGCGTTAGCTCCGACAAGTAAAAGATGTTGTTGATAGAATTCTTGTGGAATTGGTAACATGGCAGTGAGATGTACATTGGGTTCTAGACCAAAATCGAAACGTGGGTTAGGGGTGTAATGCAAAATACCACCACCAAAGAAACCTAGCCCGTTTTGATTGTAGATGTCTGTTCTTGCTACAGCAATTTCTATGGACATTCCCATTTTTAATGAAAACCATGTCGTTAAATCGTAACGGATAAATGCAGGTATGTAAATTAATTCTGCAGTTTGTTCAAAATTAACAGGAAGCTCAGAGGCTTTTAATTGCGATTTGATTATGTTTGTGTGATGTTCGTTGGTAGTACTCAAATAGCTTAACCCGATTCCCATCCAAAGTTTTTCATCCATAGGGTAAGAATATGTGAAGCCTATTTCTCTGGCAATTCCCTGTTCAATATTCACTGGGTGGTTTGGTGGTTGATTGAAACGAATAACCTGACTTTGCATGTAGCCAGTGGAAACTCGCAAATGATTGCTTAACGCAATCGATTCCTTTGATTGTGCGTATAAACTACAGGTTGACAGTAGGATAAGTGAGAGTATGTATGTGAATGCCTTTCTCATTTTTAATTTTTTTACAAGCATATAACGCACGAATGCAAAAGTCGGTGCAATTTTTTATAAAATATCTTAAAAAGCTCTTAATTTTTAAAATTTTTTGGAGAAACCCTCCTGTTCTAGTCTGTAATTCTATAATTTTTAGTGAAAATCTAAACTAAAACATACTGCTTGTTTAGACCTGTTTTAAGTTAGTCTTAAGTATTGCAAAACACATAAATTTATGCTTGTAAACCATTTAATTCTGTTAATTTAGCAGTCCCAAAATTAGTTTGGGAAAGATTGATTAAATTTTTTGTGTAATTAACATTCGAATAGACATGAGTAAAACTAAAAAGTTCATGACTTGCGAAGGAAACATGGCAGCAGCACATGTTGCTTATATGTTTAGCGAAGTCGCATGTATTTATCCTATCACTCCATCATCCAACATGGCAGAATATGTTGATGAATGGGCTGCAAACGGAAGAAAAAATATTTTTAATCAAACTGTACATGTTGAGGAAATGCAGTCTGAAGCTGGTGCTTCTGGAGCTGTTCATGGTTCTTTACAGGCAGGTGCTCTTACATCTACCTTTACTGCATCACAAGGATTACTCCTTATGATTCCAAATATGTATAAAATCTCTGGTGAGTTGTTACCAGGTGTTTTCCATGTTTCTGCACGTAGTATCGCTGCACAAGCATTGTCAATCTTTGGAGACCACAGTGATGTTATGAGTTGTCGTATGACTGGTTTTGCTATGTTGGCAACTGGTAGTGTTCAGGAAATTATGGATGTGGCTCCTGTGGCTCACTTGGCTTCAATCAAAACTCGCATTCCTTTCTTGCATTTTTTTGATGGTTTCCGTACTTCTCATGAAATTCAAAAAGTAGAATATCTTGATAACGAAGATGTGAAAGATCTCGTTGATTGGGATAACATCAAAAAATTCAGAAACAATGCATTGAATCCTGAGCATCCGGTAACTCGTGGTACTGCTCAAAATCCTGACGTTTATTTCCAATCTCGCGAGGTTGTAAATAATTTCTACGATGAAATTCCTGATATCGTGGAAGATTACATGCAAGAAATTTCAAAAATTACTGGACGTGAGTATCATCCGTTTACATACCATGGAGCAAAAGATGCTGAAAATATTGTAATTGCAATGGGTTCTGTAACTGATACTCTCCGTGAAGTTGTTGATAGTCTTGTTGCTAAAGGTGAAAAAGTTGGTGTTATTACCGTTCATTTGTATCGTCCATTCTCAGCAAAATATTTGTTGAATGTTATGCCAGAAACTGTAAAACGTATTGCTGTGCTTGATCGTACAAAAGAAATTGGTGCCAATGGTGAGCCTCTCTTCCTTGATGTGAAAGAAGTATTCTACGGAAA
Source organism: Bacteroidales bacterium (assembly GCA_963676165.1). GTDB lineage: Bacteria > Bacteroidota > Bacteroidia > Bacteroidales > ML635J-15 > JAQIBY01. The sequence goes on from OY781043.1 coordinate 1,053,688, forward strand.
AGAAAATGCTCCAATGATCGTTGGTGGTCGTTATGGATTATCATCCAAAGATACAACTCCAGCTATGTTGATTGGTGTTTATGATAACCTGAAAATGGCAGAACCTAAAGACGGATTTACTGTTGGTATCGTTGATGATGTATCATTCAAATCATTACCATTGACTCCTGAAATTTCTGTTGTGCCAGAAGGTACTTATGAAGCTAAATTTTTTGGTCTTGGTTCTGATGGAACTGTAGGTGCTAACAAAAACAGTATTAAAATTATTGGTAATACAACTGATAAATTCTGTCAAGCATATTTTGCTTATGACTCTAAAAAATCTGGTGGATTTACTGCATCTCACCTTCGTTTTGGAGACAAACCAATCCGTTCCCCTTACTTGGTAACTACTCCTGACTTTGTAGCTTGTCACGTACCTGCATATTTGGAACGTTACGATATGCTTCGCGGTATTAAAGAAGGTGGAACTTTCCTTCTTAACTCTATTTGGGATGCTGAGGAAACTCTCAACCGTCTTCCTGACAATATGAAGAGAACTCTTGCTGAGAAAAATATCAATTTCTATATCATTAATGCAACTGAAATTGCTGAAGAAATTGGTCTCGGTAATCGTACAAATACAATTATGCAATCATCATTCTTCAAAATTTCAGGCGTAATTCCTTACGATGTCGCTGTTGAAGAAATGAAGAAAATGATTGTGAAATCATTCGGGAAAAAAGGAGAAAACATTGTTAACATGAACCACAAAGCTGTTGAGCGTGGTGGTAGTGTAACTAAAGTTGAAATTCCTACTGAATGGAAATCAATTGAAGCAGATAAATTTCATCCATATTCTCTCGAAGATGCACCAGAATTTGTGAAAACTGTTGCTGATGTAATGAATGCTCAAATGGGTGATGATCTTCCTGTTTCAACATTCGCTGGTCGTGAAGATGGTACTTTCCCTGCAGGAACAACCAAATGGGAAAAACGTGGTGTTGCAGTCAATGTTCCTGAGTGGATCGAAGATAACTGTATCCAATGTAACCAATGTGCTTTTGTTTGTCCTCACGCTGCTATCCGTCCTTTCCTTCTAACTGAAGATGAAATGGCTAATGCACCTGAAGGTACTCGTACTATCCAAGGTATTGGTAAAACAAAAGAATACAAATTTGTTATGCAGGTAAGTCCACTAGATTGTACTGGTTGTGGTAACTGTGCTGACGTCTGTCCTGCAAAAACAAAAGCGCTTGAAATGAAACCTCTTGGAACTCAAATGGAAGAGGCTGATCGTTTCAAATATATGGATGAAAAAGTGGGTTATAAAGATACTGTACTTCCAAAAGAAAAATCAGTGAAAAACTCACAGTTTGCTCAACCATTATTCGAGTTCTCCGGAGCTTGTGCGGGTTGTGGTGAAACTCCATACATTAAAGCAATTACTCAACTATTTGGAGAGCGTATGATTGTTGCTAATGCAACTGGTTGTTCTTCAATTTATGGTGGTTCTGCTCCTTCTACTCCTTACACTGCAAATTACAAGTCAGGTAAAGGTGTTGCTTGGGCAAACTCACTTTTCGAAGATAATGCTGAGTATGGATTTGGTATCGCTACAGGTATTGAAAAAGTACAAGAGAAAATTAAAATCTGGATTGAAGAAGCGAACTGGGATGCTGATGCAAAAGCTGTTGGTGAAAAATGGATTGCTTCAATGAAAGATGCTCCTTCATCAGAAGAAGCAAGTGCTGAGTTGCTTGCTAAACTTGAAGGTATGAATGATGACGCTGCTAAACAAATCTTGGAACACAAAGATTACCTCGTGAAAAAATCTGTATGGATTGTCGGTGGTGATGGTTGGGCTTATGATATTGGTTACGGTGGACTTGATCACGTGATTGCAAGTGGTAAAGATGTCAATATTCTTGTACTTGATACTGAGGTTTACTCAAATACCGGTGGTCAGGCTTCTAAATCTACTCCAGTAGGTGCTGTTGCAAAATTTGCTGCTAGTGGTATGAAGGTTCGCAAAAAAGACCTTGGTGCTATGGCAATGACTTATGGAACTGTGTATGTTGCCCAGGTTTCTATGGGTGCTAGCCAAAACCAATTCTTTAAAGCGATTAAAGAAGCAGAAGCTTATCCAGGACCATCTGTAATTATCGCTTATGCTCCATGTATTAACCATGGTCTCCGTGTGGGTATGGGTAAATCGCAATGGGAAGAAGGTGCTGCTGTTGAATCAGGATACTGGCACAACTATCGCTTCGATCCTAGATTGGAAGCTGAAGGTAAAAACCCATTCCAATTGGATAGCAAAGAACCTGATTGGTCTAAATTTCAGGAATTCATTAACAGTGAAGTACGTTACACTTCTCTCATGAAAACATTCCCAGAAGAAGCAGATCGTCTGTTCAAAATTGCTGAGGAAGACGCAAAATGGCGTTATAACTATTACAAAAAACTTGCACAACAATAATTCTTCACTACATAACTAAGAAAAACCGTCTGAATAAAGACGGTTTTTTTTATTTTATTATTTATTGCTTATTATGTGTGTCTTCTTAATTTGATGGCCAGTCAGTGTTCATAGTATTGTATAAGTGTTTAGGAGATAAAAATAATATGCTTAGAAAAAGTTGTTTTAAATTCTGATAGGGATTGTTTGTTTTATTCTATGGGATTTTGTACATTTGGTGTGAAAGACTATTTGTGTCTAGAATGGGGAGGAGAAAGAGATATGGAATGCTGAATTTAATATTTATTATCTTGTAATGTGCTGATTGTTTTGTAGTTGTGATCTTTTTATTTGTGTGTAATTTGATGTATTATATTTTTTTTAACCGATAAAAGTAGTGGAAAATGAAAACACGACAGAATTTAAGAATGTTGCTAGGTTTAGTTGCAGGTGCATTTATGATATTTACAACCTCTTGTGAAAATGAAGAGGCGAATTCAAAGAAATTACCAACAGTAATTACCTTGGATGCATCAGACATTACACAGTCTACAGCAATATCTGGTGGAAATGTAACTGATGATAAAGGAGGTGCAATAACATCCAGAGGCGTCTGTTGGAGTACAAACGATGAACCAACGATTGGGGATTTTAAAACCGAAGATGGTTCGGGTGCAGGAAGTTTCGTCAGTAATATTACAAATTTAGAGCGGGATACAAAATATTACATTCGTGCATATGCTACAAATAGTGAAGGTACAGGATATGGAAGTACAGTTTCATTTACAACTGAGAGTTTGGTAATAGGGAGTTTTACAGATTCAAGGGATGGGAATTCTTATAAAACTGTAACTATTGATGAAAAGGTATGGATGGCAGAGAACTTAAAATATTTGCCAGCTGTTCATAATCCATATCATTTGACTTCTAGTAGTCCTGCATATTTTGTATATGGGTACACTGGAACGGATGTGGAGGAAGCAAAAACGATTTTAAATTATAATAATTATGGAGTTTTGTATAATTGGAATGCAACATTGGGGGGAGCAGAAGGAAGTGCAAGTAGTCCAAGTGGAATTCAAGGGGTTTGTCCTGAGGGTTGGCATGTACCTAGTAGTACAGAATGGAATGAGTTAATTGATTTTCTGGGTGGAAGACAGGAAGCCGGTGGGAAACTTAAGGGAGAAGGAAATTCTCACTGGAATAATCCCAACACAAATGCAAGTGATGAGTTTGAATTCAATGCATTGCCTGGAGGGGTTAATACTTCTTCTGGGGATTTTTATGGACTTGGGAATATTGGGTGTTTTTGGAGTAGTACAATGAATAGCGTTACATATTCACCATTTTATTTGAGATTGAGTTATGATACGGGAAATGCAGAAGTTTATATGACTCCTGATGAGGGAGGTTTGTCTGTTCGTTGTGTGAAAGATTAAAAATGAATCTTTAATGAAAATCAACTGGTTTAAAACGGTGTTATTTTGAGACTAATTAATGATAGTAAAATGAAAAAGAACATTTTAACCATTCTGTTAATATTTTTAGGTGTGCAGATATTTGCCTGGGATCATAAGAATCTGGATTACTATGTTGATGCAGATCAGGATACTATTTATTGTAAGATTCTGAAAAGGAAGAATAAAAGTATCATAGTAAACACAGGTGGTGAGGATTATAAAGTGAAGGCAAGACATATATATGGATATTATAAGAATGGGTATTATTATGCTGCCGGAAAAGCTAAAATCAATGTTATGGGCGTTAAGCAGTGGTATTTTCTGAGACAGATACGTTCAGGTTGGATTAATTTATATGAGCTTAATGGTTCTCAGATAAATCATTCCATGATAAATAATACCTATAGTACTTCAAGTGTGATTATGCATTATGCGAGAATGGCAGATGAACCACGAGGGAAATTCAGAAAATTGTATTCATATTGGCGTATTAAGTTGAGGAAAATGTCAGGTGATTGTCCTGAACTTAATAATTATTTTAAAACATCGAAACGTATGTACATAGGTAACAGGCAGGATGCTATTGATGTTATTAATGAATTTTGTGAGCCTGAACAGGATTCCATTATCGAATAGTCCGGAAGCAATATTGTTTGCACTTAATGAATGAGAAAGGTCGTTTTTTGCGTTCTTTCAGACGGCTTTTTTTATGAGAAAATCTTCTGATTCATCAAGTATTAGAAGATACTGTTTTATCCTTGTGTTTTAAGCCTCATCCTTTAGGTTGTGGTTTAAAAAGAGATAGCTGTAGTGGGGCTTTAGCTTTGATAGATTTTTATCTGTTGTGAGTTTACTGGATTTTAATCCATATCTTTGCTTTAAAACTTTGAGACATGATAACACCTGAAGTAATATTTGCGATCATCATAATCATCCTCTCTGTGGATTTTGTCTTTGGAAAGTGGATTTCTATCCTCAATTTTAAATGGAGGCAGAAACCTGTTCCTGAAATTGTTGCAGATGTTTACGATGAAAAGGAATATCAGAAATTTCAGCAGTACAGCAGAGCAAATTTCAAAACAGGCTTGTATTCGTCTGTTATTATGTTTTTGTTGACAATTTCCATGTTTGCTTTCAATGGGTTTGCTTGGCTCGATGCTTTTCTTCGACAGTATATAACGTCTGATATATGGCTTGCTCTTGCATTTTTTGCGAGCATTGCTGTCGTATCATCTTTGGTTTCTTTGCCATTTTCCATTTATGATACTTTTGTGATTGAAGAAAAGTTTGGGTTTAATAAAACGACTGTCAAAACTTTTATTTTCGATGCAATTAAAAGTACAATTGTAGGGGCAGTTATAGGTGGTGGGCTACTTGCTTTGGTGATTTTTATTTATCAAGCAACTGCTGAGTGGTTTTGGTTGCTTGCATGGATTGTTATTACAGCTTTTTCAGTCTTTATGGCAGAGTTCTATTCCAGTTTAATTGTGCCTTTGTTTAACAAGCAAAAGCCGATGGAAGAGGGGAGTTTGAAAACGAAAATATCCGATTTTGCAAAAAAGGTAGGCTTTCAACTTGATAATGTGTTTGTTATTGATGGTTCAAAGCGATCAACACGTGCCAATGCTTATTTTACAGGACTAGGAAAGAAAAAACGAATTGTGCTTTATGACACTCTAATTCAAGATTTTGAGGAGGAGGAGATTGTGGCAGTTTTAGCGCATGAAATAGGTCATTTTAAGAAACGTCACATTCATAAATCCTTGATTCTTTCAACTTTGAATACTGGACTTATGCTTTTTGTTTTTGGTTTGTTTTTAGGACAAGATATGTTTGCACAAGCATTAGGTGTTTCTGAGGCTAATTTTCATATAGGAGCCATTGGTTTTGCTGTTTTGTATTCACCTTTATCAGAAATTGTTGGAATTTTGATGTCTTCATTCTCACGAAAAAATGAAAGAGAGGCAGATGCTTTTGCTGCAGAACATGGACAAGGGGATGCTTTGATTTCAGCATTGAAGAAATTGTCAGCTAAGAATTTATCCAACCTGACACCCCATCCACTCATGGTGAAATTATCCTATTCACACCCGCCAGTTGCAGAGCGAGTTAGTCTCATTATGAATCGTGAGAAATAAAAAAAACTGCCACGTATTAGGACAGTTTCATAATGCCATATTTTTAGGGATTAAAATCCACAATTTTCAAGTTGTTGAAGCCATTTTAACGCACGAGCTTCAGTCTGATTATCTTGATTATCTTCATCCAATGCAAGTCCAAAGAATTTTCCATTCTTTTCAGCTTTGGATCCAGTATGCTCATATCCGTCAGAAGGCCACTCTCCATGTACGCTTGCGCCTAAAGTTTCAAATTCTTTCTTTAAAATTGCCATGCCATCCACAAAATGGTCAGGATAAAGAATTTGATCGCCCAAGCCAAACAAAGCAACTTTTTTTCCATTCATGGATACTTCTTCAAACTCCATTTGTTTAAAGAAAGGTAACCACTTGTCGCTTGTGTTTGCATCTTGCCATGCGTCAGCACCAACAGTTGAACTTCCAACGATAAAATAGTCGTAATTTTTCACTTCTCGAGAGCTAAAAGATGCCAAGTCGAATAAATCAGCTTTGTCGCTAATTAGGTTGTGAATCTTTTTTGCTGCGTTACTTACATTTCCTTGTAATGGCCAATAAACAATTGCAATTTTTTTCATCTGATTTTCATTTTATAGTCTGCATATTTAACACAAAACTCAAGATTTTGTTTCTGAACAGGTGAAAAAATCCATAGAGCTCAAATTTTCAGTGGGTTTCATTGGTATTTTGATGAAAAAGATTACCTTTGCGCCTCGTGAAAATCTATAAATATTGTCTAACTACTAATTAACAAAACAATTAGATGACTGAAGAAACAAAAGCAAATGCTCAAAACGAAGAGCAACCTGTTGAAAATCAACAGGAAGTAAACGAAAATGTTGAGGCGAAAGCTGAGACAGAAAAAAAAGCTGAAGCTCCAAAAGCAAAAGCTGAGAAACCGGTTAATCAAGATGAATTAACCAAATGGGAAACTCCTGCTGACGATTTTGATTGGGATAACACAGGTAAAACTGACGAAACTTATTCCAAAGACGAAATTGCAAAGTTGGAAAATGTTTATGATGAAACCCTCTCCACTGTAAACGAAAGTGAAGTGATTGATGGTACTGTTGTAAGCGTAAACAAACGTGAAGTTGTTGTTAATATTGGCTACAAATCTGAGGCTGTTATTAACGCTGCAGAATTCCGTTACAATCCTGAACTTCAATCTGGAGATCAAGTTGAAGTGATGGTTGAAACTTTGGAAGATCCTGATGGACAACTTATCCTTTCTCACAAAAAAGCACGCTCACTACGTAGTTGGGAACGTGTTAACTCTGCATTCGAAGGTGACGAAATCATTAAAGGTTTCATCAAATGCCGTACTAAAGGTGGTATGATTGTAGATGTGTTTGGAATTGAAGCTTTCCTCCCAGGTTCACAAATTGATGTGAAACCTATCCGCGATTACGATCAGTTTGTTGAGAAAACCATGAACTTCAAAGTGGTTAAAATCAACCAAGAATACAAAAATGTGGTTGTATCTCACAAAGCGCTTATCGAAGCTGAACTTGAAGCTCAGAAGAAAGAAATTATTGCTAAACTCGAAAAAGGTCAGGTACTTGAAGGTACTGTTAAAAACATCACTTCATACGGTGTATTTGTTGACCTTGGTGGAGTTGACGGACTTATTCACATTACTGACTTGTCTTGGGGACGCGTTCAGCATCCAGAAGAAATCGTTACGCTTGACGAAAAAATCCAAGTTGTTATTCTCGACTTTGATAACGACAAGAAACGTATTGCTCTCGGCTTGAAACAGCTTACTCCTCATCCATGGGATTCACTCGATGAAAACCTTAAAGTTGGTGATAAAGTGAAAGGTAAAGTCGTTGTTATGGCTGACTACGGTGCATTTGTTGAAATCGCTCCTGGTGTTGAAGGTCTTATCCACGTATCTGAAATGTCTTGGTCACAACACTTGCGTTCAGCTCAGGAATTCATGAATGTGAACGATGAAGTTGAAGCTGTTATCTTGACTCTCGACCGCGAAGAACGTAAAATGTCTCTTGGTATCAAACAACTTTATCCAGATCCATGGGCTGACATTGAAGAAAAATATCCTGTTAATTCACATCACAAAGCTAAAGTACGTAACTTCACTAACTTTGGTGTATTTGTTGAACTTGAAGAAGGTGTTGATGGACTTATCCACATTTCTGACTTGTCATGGACTAAGAAAATCAAACATCCAGCAGAATTCACTACAATTGGTGCTGAGATGGAAGTTGTTGTCCTTGAAGTGGACAAAGAAAATCGTCGCTTAAGCCTCGGTCACAAACAACTTGAAGAAAATCCATGGGATGTATTCGAAACTATCTTTAGCGTTGGAAGTATCCACGAAGGTACTATTACCGACTTGAACAATAAAGGTGCTGTTATTTCATTGCCTTACGGTGTTGAAGGTTTTGCTACTCCTAAACACCTTGTTAAAGAGGACGGAACTCCTGCTAAACAAGACGAAAAAATCAACTTTAAAGTGGTTGAATTCAATAAAGATGCTAAGAAAATTTTCGTTTCTCACTCACGTATCCACGAAGATGAAAATCGTGCACAATCAGGTGAGCAACCTAAAAAATCTGGTAAAAAATCAAGTGGACGTTCAACTGGTTCAATGAACGACAAAATTGAAAAAACTACACTTGGTGATGTTTCTGGATTAGCTGAATTGAAACAACAAATGGTTGATCAAGAAAAAGCTGAAAAGAAAGCTGAGAAAAAAGCTGCTCCTAAAAAAGCAGAACCTAAAGCTGAAGAAGCGAAGGAAGAAAAAGCTGAAGCGAAAAAAGAAGATAAAGCTGAAGATAAAGAATAATTTAGCTTTAACCATATTTGATGAAAAGCACCCAACTTGGGTGCTTTTTTTGTTAAATAAAAAACTTAGGGGAGTGTTATTTGTTGTAACTTGTCTCCATCATCGATATGATAGGCTGACTTTTGATGGGATTTTTCGAGTTTTACATCAAAGATGTGTTTGTAGTTTTTAGAGCCGCGACCCGCGGCCTGCCTGCCGCAGGCAGGGGACGAGGAGGTTCGCGGATCATGTATGGCATATCCAATAAATAAGAAAATTCGGGTCAGTAATGCTTGTCCTACAACCGCTGGAGATTTTCTTTGCTAGCCCGCCTGCCAACTAATTTCCAATAGTTTGCGGGTAGGTTTTCTTTCGTGAAAACACCTTAATGAATAACACTCATTTTTGTTCCGAACACTCAAAAGTCATGTCCAAAAGCCCTCCTAAATCAACACAATACCCAAATTGCAAATTAGATTAAGAAATGATGCTATTAGATCATTTGTGAAATAGATATGACTTAAAACGAAAGTGAGAATTGAAATAATGCGCTCAAAGAAGCCTTCGTCAAGAAGGCTATGCGGGTTGGGCATGGTAGACCACAAGTCAGGGTGGGATGTGAACCCGCCTGCCGGACGGGCAGGTGCTGAACTGCTCAAATAAAATCAAGAATGGCGCTTTAGTCGTCCACATTCTTGACTTTTATAGCAGTTTAGCAGAGCGGGTATGGCGATTGGTGCTGCCTTGTCTTTTTTGTTCCTTTTTTTGACTAAGAAAAAAAGGAAGGTAGGTGATAAACTCAATAATTTTCTGCATTACAAAAGATTAGTAGGTTTAACTTTCAGTATCGGGAAAAAGAATTTGAGGTTCCAAAGCAAAGTTCAGTGAAGCGAAAGCTTGTCTGGCAACCGATGAATATTTCTTTAGAAAATGTAAAACATTGGTGGTTTACCCACAGGAATATTTTTTGAGGGAGTGTAATCTGAACTCTGTCCAGTTGTTTGTTAATGAATAATCAAAATTAATATTTTTTTCGAGACCAATTCTTAAAAGCCCGCTTAAATAATTTACAGGTTCTGTCAAGGGCGGCTGAGGTACGAAGCCGTTTATATACCCTTGACAGGTTTTATAAATTATTTTTCCTTTGCTTTTTAGAGTTGGTTCACTGTTTTTAGAGTTCGATTTTAAAACGACCTTCGAAGTGAATACACAGTTGTTGTACTGTTAGTGACCAGTTATGCAGAGGCTGAGTCCATTTCTTTGACACATTTTCAGTAACCAAATAGATGAGCTTAAGCAGCGCCATATCGCTGGTAAATGCACCTTTGGTTTTCGTTACTTTACGGACCTGACGATGAAAACCTTCAACAGGATTAGTCGTGTAAATCAGTTTTCTAATAGGCTCATCATATTTGAAGTAATTGGATAGTTCATTCCAGTTCTCATTCCAGGACTTAATCACAATTGGATATTTCTTACCCCAAATATCTTCCAAATTAAGCAGCTCTGTTTCAGCTCCCGACTTTGTTGCTGCTTTATACACCTTTTTAAGATCTTTCATAAAAGGCTTCTGGTCTTTTGAGGCTACATATTTAATAGAATTCCTGATTTGATGAACAATACACTTCTGTATTTCTGCCTCTGGAAAAATGCTTAAGATGGCTTGAGAGAAGCCGGAAAGATTATCTGTACAAGCAATTAGAATATCTTTAACACCTCGACTTTTTAAATCTGTAAGGACTGAAAGCCAGAAATTTGCACCTTCGCTTTCTGATATATACATCCCAATCAATTCTTTGCGGCCTTCTTTGTTGACGGATAAAATATTGTAAACTGCACGGGAAACCACCTTCCCTCCATCACGTACTTTATAATGCATTGCATCAAGCCACACAATCGGATAAACATCGTCTAATGGGCGATTTTGCCACTCTTTAACCTGAGGTATAACTCGATCGGTAATCTCGCTTAAAACGCTAGAAGAAACCTCCACATCATACATCTCCTCAATATAAAGGCCTATATCGCGTAGACTCATCCCTTTACCATAAAGGCCTATGATCTTGGGGGCTAAATTATCCGCTAAAACAGTTTGACGCTTTTTTATTATCTCTGGCTCAAATGTGCCATTACGATCATAAGGTGGCTCAATGGTTACCTCTCCTACATCTGTTTTAAGTGTCTTCTGCCCTTTGCCATTGCGCTTATTGCCACTTGAACGTTCGGCTGGATCCAAGTGCGCATCCATCTCTGCTTGTAAAGCACTTTCTAAAAACTCTTTAACAATAGGTTCAAAAACACCACCTTTACCGGTTAACGATTGACCTCTTTTTAACTGTTCCAAGGCTAAATCACGCATTGCTTTGTACTCAGGACTTTCTTTTCTTCTTCCCATAATGTTACAAAATTAATATTTGTTTGAATTATGGACAGACTTCAGAATACAGTCTCTTTTTTGATTCGTTTTTATTGCTTAAGCACTTTAATCATCTTGTTTTGATTATTTGTGCTAAGTTTGAAAATATACATCCCTGCCGGACATCCAGAAAGTGTGATGTCTGTTTCTGCTTGTGTTAGCTTGCTTTGAAGAATGATCTTTCCAAGAGAATTGTACACATACAAACGCACTTGTTCTGAGCTTAGATTGTGCCGAATTGTAATCACATTGCTTGTAGGGTTCGGAAATGCTTCACATTCTAAATTTATCGATTCAAAACCTTCGTCGTTGATGAATTTTGTTTCGGACGAGTCCCTTCCTAATAAATCTTTCTTTTGAAAAGGGGATTCAGTCCTTTTTTCTTTTGTTGGTGAGTTTATGCTGTCGTTTCCTTGTGTTGATGTTTTGTCCTCTGGGTATAAGACAAAATGAATTGGTTGAATGAGGCAATACTTCTCAGGTCTGTATCTTGCTGTTGCAGGTTCCCAGTCTGGCATTGATGAGATAACACGTATGCATTCTTTGTCCAATGCATCGCATACTCCTTTTACGATTTCAATGTTTTCAATTTTTCCTTTTGTGGAGATGTCAAACTTAACATATACAGTTCCTTGAATTCCGTCTCTCCATGCTTCTTTTGGGTATTTTGTATGGTTGGCAATGAAATTTAAGAGCGCGATTTGACCTCCTGGAAATTCGGGTTTTGTTTCAAAATAGGGAAAGCAAGATGTAATGGGGCATATTTCTTCATCTACAGGAGTGTATTCAACAATTTCTTCTTGCCCCAAGGCTGAAAGTCCTATGAGAATAGAGATCAGAATTAAGCTGGTTATGTGCAAAAAGAGTTTCATTGTACGGGCTTTTTATTACAACGGATAGTGGAATTGTTTTGCTGCACAGGAGTAGGCAATGAAAATATTTGCACCTGCTTTTTGCAATTCCTCGAAAATAGTGCTATCTTACAAGTTGAAATAACGGCACTTGTTTGCAAATGCTTACACTTAATTACAAATGCTTATAAACGGATAGTAACCGCTGGTAGATAGGTAGTTGTAGAGGAGGTGTGGGTATAAACGAGTTAGGGTTAATTTAATCGCATATAAATTCAAAGAAAGCATAACAGGTAACATAGTCATTGAAACAATATATGAATAAATAAGTGGCTCAAAAACTAAATTTGCTTGAAGAATTTAATTTTCTTTTCATTTTTATATTTGCCTATAGATTCAATAAATATAAAACTTCAAATTTAAGCATAATGAAAGTCATTAACAAGCTTAACAGAGCTATCAAAAAAGATCCAACTAATGCAGAAGCGCATTGTAATAGAGGAGATCATTACCATAATTCTGAATTATATGAAGAAGCAATAAAAGACTACTCTTCAGCAATTGATTTTAATCCAAGCAGCTATAGAGCCTTTCAGGGAAGAGGTTTTAGTTTTTTAAAAATAGGACAAAATGAAGATGCTATTGAAGATTTCACAAAAGCTATAATAATATGTTCCAATATTTCAGATACTTATGAAAAAAGAGGTTATTGCTACTATGCTCAAAAAAAGTATCTTCAAGCTATTAACGACTACTCAAGGGCAATTGAACTAGAACCTAATTCACCTGAAAGTTATCATAACAGAGGGTATTGCTATCTTAAACTAACAAATTATTCGCAAGCAATTAATGACTTTACGACATCCATTAACTTAAAGCCAAATTCACTAAATTGTTTTATTAATAGAGGGCTCTGTTATCTATCAATGAAACAATATCAAAAAGCAATAAATGATTTTAACAAATCTATCGAGCTAAATCCAGACTTCTGTGGGTCTTATGCAAATAGAGGCTTGTGTTATAAATATATTGGAAAGGCACAAAAAGCTATTACTGATTTAAATACTTTTTTCTATCTTTATCAAATTAATGCTCTAGAAACTCCGTTTGAAGTTGATTTACTTACTTTTTATGAGATATTGAAAACCCTACAAGATTATCCATTAGGACTACAAACAGCTCTCTCAAATATCAACTTTAAGACAAACTATCAATCTGTTCAAATATTTAATAGCAACATTAAATTAATATTTGATTTCAATCTTTTGTTTGAGTATCATGAGGTTCAAACAACAGAAATTAAGGAAGATTTAAGTTATGGAGCTATATTAAGTTATTATCTCGGAGATATAGTTAATTCTTTTATAATTTTTGATGAGAAAATTGAAAATGGGATTAATGTACTTAATTCACAGGATTGGTATTATTATGTTTTATCTGCTGAAAACATAAACAGGGAATTTAAGTATAAACTTGACTTGGCAGTGAATGAGCTTATAAAAAGACCGACTCTACTACAAATTGATCATTATTATTTAGGACATATTTATATTTTAAATGGAGATGTTAATAATTCAATTAACCATTTTGAAAAATCCAAAGAATTTGAATATTCTGAAATTATGTTAAAATATCTCATTGGAGATAAAACCATAAGTTGCAATGCTCGTAAAAAACTAAATAATAGGTTAAAAATTGAAGTTGATTTTAATACCACTGATTTAGAACAGTTTAATGATTATTTCCATTTCCAAGAGTGTTTGATTGCTATAAATCACTTTAATACATCACATGATAATTCAAATTATTTTGAACCAATTTGGAAAGTTTTTAAATTGCATGAGGGTGACAAAGTGGATATAAATAACACAATACGGAAAAGACATGCTACTATAATAATTGAGAGTATTAAAAAGGATTTTATTACTGAACTTGAAAAAAATTATGGAGTTAGAAAAGATGAATTTACTGATGATACTATACATAAATTACTTGAATATAAAAAGAAAAGCACAGAATTATTTTACTATATAAATAATGGTATAAAAGAAGAGTTGGATATCGAAAATCAGATAGGTTTGGTAATCGAAGAATTTGAATATAATAATCCGAGATTCTACTTATATATAATACAATTTTACTATTATCAGGAGAAAATTAGTTCAAAAGGGGTATTCATGCTCACATATTACCTCCTTTACATATCTGAAAAGAAAAAAAATATCAAAAATAAAACTGATATTGAAAATTTTTTATTTGAAGCAATTAAAACCTCTACAGTTGGTACTGGTATGAAATTATTCCTCACAGCATTTAAATCAATTTTCAATATTATCAATAATTATTATTTAGAATATGAAGAATTTGAAAGTGAAGAAGAAAGCGATTATAGAAGGTTTAAAAATGACTTTTGGAAATATGTTAATATTGAAAATAATAAGTTGAGTAATGTTTTCTTTAATGGAGATAATTCAATAACTGATTTTTTAGATAAATGTTAATACTGAAAACAGAAAAAAACTAACCCTAACAACACCTAAATAGCATGCGGGAGTAAGGGCGTAACGTTCAGTCGTCGCAAATCCGAACATCGCCAAATTTTAAAATTTGGCTCCACAGCAACCTTGACAGGTAAACCAGCGTTCTCTAATCCGCACGCTACTTAGCTGCGACCGTTGTGCGTAATTCCCCACATAAGAACCTCCCAAATAGATTTAAACTTAAGTTATCTATTCCTCCAGCTCAGATTAAATCCTTTTGCTAACGAAGGAGGGTGTTTGAAAGAAAAGTTCTGCTATTTTTATGCCGACTCTATGTATGACCGATTTTTAAAATGGTGCTTAAAAAGCCCGTGCGTAATTCTGGTTGAAATGTAAAAAGCCTCTGAAAGTTCACTTCAGAGGCCTGTTGATAAATCCAGTGGTGGCTCGCATTAAGCGAAGACCCCGTTCAGAATATTTCTCGATTCAAAGATACATTTCCTTAGAGTCATTTTACGAATTAAAATGAAAAAATATGGCAAGGAAAAAGAAAATTGAAATGGAGATTGTAAATCACAATGCAGCAGGTATTGATGTGGGTAGCAGATCTCATTTTGTTGCAGTAGGGCAATCATTAGAAGATGTAAAAGA
Organism: Bacteroidales bacterium; assembly: GCA_963676165.1. GTDB lineage: Bacteria > Bacteroidota > Bacteroidia > Bacteroidales > ML635J-15 > JAQIBY01. The sequence continues at coordinate 1,068,915 of OY781043.1, forward strand.
ATTTGGTGTTTATGCTGAAGATCTGGTGAAACTTTGCAAATGGTTGCTTTCATATGATATTACCACAGTAGCAATGGAATCAACAGGTGATTATTGGCAAAATTTATATGTGGAATTGCAAAAACATGGCATTGAGGTTATTTTGTGCAATGGAAAGTTTACAAAAAATGCAAAAGGGAAAAAGACAGATGTAAAAGATAGTCGTTGGATTCAACAACTTCATTCTTTGGGATTGCTCTCGGGTAGCTTTCTTCCCGATGAGACCACAGAAACATTACGGACCTATTGCCGTCAAAGGGCTAATTGGATTGATTTAGCATCAAGCGCCTCCCATAAAATGGCAAAATACCTTAAGTTTTTGAACTTTCGTTTAGATGTTGTGGTAAATGATATTTGCGGGCTTACAGGAATCAAAATCATTGCTGATATCTGTAATGGGAATCTTGATCCATATTCATTAGCAGAACACCGACACTATAATTGCAGAAAGCCCAAAGAAGAAATAGCCAAAGCTTTGCATGGAAATAATAGAGAAGACTATTTATTTGGATTAAAGCAGGAATTTGACAGCTACAAATTTTTTCAAAAGAAAATCAAAGCATGCGATAAAGAGATTGAGCGATTAATTAAAAAAGAAATACGAAAGAATCCGGAAAAACAAAAGCTTAAAACAACAGATAAGCCATATAAGCGGATTAATAAAAATGCGATTGACATTAAAAACTTCAATCAAATTGCTTTTCAATATTTTGGAGGCGTTGATTTAATGGCAATAGAAGGAGTAAGTCATGCAACCGTAATGGCAATAATGAGTGAGGTTGGAATTGATGGATTTAAAAAGTTTAAAACAGCAAAGGAGTTTTGTTCATGGTTACGGCTTGCCCCGAACAATAAAATATCAGGAGGAAAAGTATTGAGTAATCGAATCCCCAAGGGGAGTAGCAGATTAAAAATAGCACTCCGGCATTCAGCAAATGCAATCGGGAATTTAAAAGACACTCATATGTCTGATTTCTTTAATCGAATTGCTTATAGGAAAGGACGACAAGCAGCAGTAAGTGCGACTGCTCGAAAGCTTGCCACTATAATTTGGACAATGGTCGTAAAGCAAGTGCCATATAATCCCCCAACAGAATATTTATTCCTTGATCAAAAAAGAAAAATGGGAATCGCTAAAAGAATTAAAAAACAAATGGCTAAATTTGACATAAAACCGGAAGAAATTGGAGTTGGTAACTCGTTGAGTCCCAATTGTAATTTTTAACGTTAGTCAGAATTAGTGGACTGAAGATATACAGCAAACAATAAAAAAAAACACCAGATGAATAAATTGATTTTTAGCATAAGTTTATTTTTAATTTCATTGATTTCTTTTGGACAGGAATTTGAACATGATTTTCAAAAACTTAAACTGCCTAGACTTAATAAGTCCAATTATTTAACAACATTTGATTCAACTCAAATAAATTATGGGATAGCGGATAAAGTAACTTCCAAGTTTGGATTTTCTGAATACAATAAAATAGGTTGCTCTAAAAATTATAAAGGGATTAATGGTGTACCTATTGTCAGTTTTACAACTTTTTCTAAGCTTCAATACATGCCTAAAGTTGACAGCAAGCTAATGATTGACGAAAACATAATCTCATTGCAACCTGACCAAGTAGTGTTTATATATGGATTCACAACTAATATAAACGAGGGAAATAGAGTAAATAAAAATTATAGCAGATTATTAATGTCAGCTTACCTTCAAGAAATTGATAATGACTACTTAAATAATGCTAATAATTTCACTTCATTGGTGGTAAAAGACAAATCTGAATTTTGGAAACGTAACTGGATAAATATGGGCTATGGAATGAGTTACTTAGCGAAAGATAATCCTTTCATGGGAGGAAAAGCGCTTGCCGTTGGATTCTTTTATTTATGGGAAGCTCTTCATTATATACCAATTTTTGGAGGTCCATTTTTCGGCGAGACACAAGAGGATAAAATAATAATACCAATAATAGGTATTAGTAGTTTGATTGTTTGGAAAGGATTGTTTAGTGGTTTGATGATTGGTAACAGATACTTAAAGATTAATAATAATGTTCATAATAGTGGTTACAAAATACCGAGTAATCTTGAATATTAACTACGCACAACACGCAATAAAAAACATAGGGTAGAAAATGCATGATTTAAACGAAATAACAATTAATAAACAGCTTAGCGAGTTGATAGGTTTGTGCTCCGAACTCCCCAACGTTTCATGCCGCCATCCGTTAGGGGTCAGCGTAAAACACTCTGCAAAATTGATAAGTAATGACTTTAAAACGATTAGATAAAAACGATTATAAAAAATTAATGGGCTCGACTGATTCAGAGATTAATCAGAATCATTTGACACTTCGTTTCATAGACTTCGATTTTGCCCCTGATTTGATAACCAAAAAACTTGGATTAGAGCCTTTATCGACAGGACAAAAGGGAGATGAATATTTTATTGGACCACAAAAAGATATTCCAAGAATTAGGGAGTGTAGTCATTGGGATTATGAATGGAAAATAAAAACAAATGATTTTATTGGTGATTTGATTGATAAGTTTTTTAATGTGATTATTATTCCCAGATTGAAATCTATAAAAGATATTGGGCTAAATTGCAAAACGACAAGATTTTTAATCGTCCAATATTATTACACAGGACACAATCCTGGATATGGATTTGAAAAGGAGCAAATAAAGATTTTGGCTGATATAAATGCTGAGATTGATATGGATATTTATTGTTTATGTGATGATGAATAAAAGCGCCGAACCGCTAACACACAATATAAAACAGTTAGCTTTCATTGAGAGAGGCGATACTGCAATTTGATACATTATCGAAACAGGAAATGATTGTTTGTCTTTGGAGTTGAAAATTATAAATATGACAAAAGAAACTGCAATTAAGTTATTTCAAGACCAAAGAGTTCGTGTAGAATGGAATAGCGGCCAAGAAAAATGGTATTTTTCGATTGTTGATGTGATTGCTGTTTTAACGAAAAGTGTTAATCCTTAAGCATATTGGAGAAAATTAAAAGAAAGGCTTAAAAAAGAAGGAAATGAAACCGTGACGAATTGTCACGGTTTGAAAATGAAAGCAGCAGATGGTAAGATGAGAATGACAGATGTTGCTGATACAGAACAATTATTGCGATTAATTCAATCAATTCCATCGCCTAATGCAGAGCCGTTTAAAGTATGGTTGGCAAAAGTTGGCTATGAAAGAATCGATAAAAATAATCCAACTTATGAATATTGAGTGATGCATTCTCTGCAACAAAAAAAACGACCAACCTTACGGTTAGTCGTTTTCAGTATTGTGAAAGTGAGTGTTGATTTACAACTCACATTTGTATTCAGTAATAGCTTCAGAATCAATCGCATAAATATGTTTTTCGTGTTCTGAAACTTTTGAGCTTGCATAGCGCAAGAAAATACGAGCTTGTTTTTCGTAGGAGTCATCACGCTTAGCATCGCGGATAAGCAAGTAAGTCATAATGATATAACCTGCCATTTCGACCAAACGTCTTGCATGGAAATCTATGAAGTCGTTATTGTCTTCAATTTTATCATTTTCTTGACCTACCCATTCTGCAGCTGCTTTGTACGATTCTGTCAGAGTTTTTAGCTCATCAAGCATTGGGCGGAAAGTTTCTGGATATTCTTCAGAAGCATAAGCCTCAATTTGATTCAAGAATTGTCCGGTACTCACACCACGAATTGCGGCAACAACCTGAAGCTGTGACGTTCCTTCGTAAATGTTGGTGATTCTTGCATCACGGTAAAGGCGCTCAATTGGGAAATCTTTCATGTATCCTGCACCACCATGAATTTGCAATGAATCGTAAGCCACTTCGTTACAGAATTCACTTCCAAACAATTTTGCCAATGGAGTAAAAACGTCAGCTAAACGAGTGTATGCTTTATGTTCTTTGCGTTCATCTGCTTCCAGTTTACGTTCTGTACTTAAGTGAGTGTATGATTTGTACACGTCAACAAAGCGAGTAGTTTCGTAAAGTAAGCTGCGGATTGCTTTTGTTTTAGCATCCATATTTGCCAGCAATTCATAAATCGGAGCGAACTCTTGAATCGCTTGTCCAAACTGCATGCGTTCAGATGCGTATTTTTTGCCTTCGCGCAATGCTGCTTCAGCCAAACCTACTGATTGAGCTGCAACACCAAGGCGAGCACCATTCATTAAGGACATGACATATTTTATCAATCCTAAACGGCGATTCCCAACAAGTTTTGCAGGTGCATTTGTGAATACCAATTCGCAAGTTGGTGAACCTTTGATTCCCAATTTGTTTTCGATACGACGAACGATAACAGCATCGTCAGCTTTGTCATATACAAAGAGGCTCAATCCGCGACCATCATGCGTACCTTCTTCGGAGCGAGCAAGCACGAGTGAAATATCAGCATCACCGTTTGTGATAAAGCGTTTCACTCCGTTAAGATACCATTGGTCTTCTTCTTCGTTGTATGATGCTTTGAGCATAACAGCCTGAAGGTCAGATCCAGCATCAGGTTCGGTGAGATCCATTGCTGCAGTTGCTCCTGCATTAAAACGAGGTAGAAATTCTTGTTTGATTTCTGCGTCTGCAAATTCATTGATTGTTTCAGCACAATCCTGAAGTCCCCAAATGTTTGCAAATCCAGCGTCGGCACGAGATACAATCTCAGCTGCCATCACGTAAGGCACCATTGAAAAGTTCAATCCGTCGTATTTGCGAGGTAAGGACATACCTACAACGCCAGCTTGAGTGAGCTTTTCGTGGTTTTCCTGAGTTCCTTTGGCATAAAACACGCGTCCATCTTTATGAAGAGCGCCTTCTTTGTCAACATCTTCAGCATTTTCAGCAAGTACATCACCACTAATTTCTCCAATAATTTCCAATACTTTTTCGTAGGAATCCATTGCATCTTCGAAATCAGCAGGTGCATAATCATACTTGTCAGCTTCTGCGTAATCGTTTTCTTTGAGGGCAACTATCTTTTGCATCAAAGGATGCGTAAGATGAAATTTTAGGTCTTTATTATCTGTAAAAAAGTTAGCCATTTTTCTAAATTTAAGTTTAACGATGTATCACTTATTTTGTGTTGCTGTGATACGCTTCGATCATTTTTGGAATAATATCACCCAAGTCTCCGGTAATGACATAATCTGCAATTGTATTAATTGGAGCTTCCGGGTCATTATTGATAGAAATAATCATTGCTGATTCTTTCATTCCTGCAGTGTGTTGAATTTGTCCAGAAATACCACAAGCGATATAAAGTTTCGGACGGACAGTAATACCAGTTTGTCCAACTTGTCTTTCGTGAGGAGCAAATCCTGCATCGACAGCAGCACGGGAAGCACCAACTTCACCACCCAATACATGTGCTAAATCGTGTAGGAGTTCAAAGTTTGCTTTTGAGCCAACTCCGTATCCACCAGCCACAATAATAGGTGCGTTTTTAATGTTGATATCGCTTTCTTCAATGTGACGTTCAATGATGCTAACGATGAAATCTTCATCTTTCAGCCATTTTGAAATGTCAATATCGTGTCTTTCGCCTTTGTATGCAGTGTCAACAATTTTTTGTTTCATTACACCTTCACGAACGGTAGCCATTTGTGGACGGTGGTCAGGATTAATAATTGTTGCAATAATGTTTCCTCCAAATGCAGGACGAATTTGATACAATAATTGATCGTATTGAGTGTCAGATTTTTTGTCGTAATGATCTCCGATAACAAGTTCGGTACAATCAGCAGTTAGTCCGCTTGTTAATGCGCTGGAAACACGTGGCCCTAAATCGCGACCTGCAGTGGTAGCACCAAGCAAAGCGATTTGAGGTTTTTCTTCTTTAAACAATTCAACTGCTATGCGAGTGAATGGCAATGTAAGATAATGTTTCAAGCGTTTGTCGTCAGCAACCCAAACGTGATCCACACCGTAAGGGAAAATTTGTTGCTCTATGCCTTTCAAATCATGTCCGATTACGAGGGCTTCGAGTTGTACATTTAGTTCGTTGGCAAGTTGTCTCCCTTTGGTCATAAGCTCAAGAGAAACATCAGCAACCTTACCTTGTTCCGTTAATTCGGTAATGACAAATATATTGTTCATAATTTTTCGATTTTAGCCAATGGTGTGATTTTTAATTAGTTCTGCCATGAGTTCGTTCATTTCTTGCTCACTGTCTCCGAGACGTTTGGCTTCTTTCGCTGTGAAAACAACATTTTCAATCTTTTTCACTTTTGTAGGGCTACCGGAAAGACCAAGTAAGTCGGTGTTTGCCTCTGCATCTTTTACAGACCATTCTTTGATGATAAGATGTGGTTTGTCAAGTAATAATGCTTCGTAGTCTCTGTTTTCATTTTGTAATTCTGAAATGGTTCTGGCATGTTTGTACTTCATTGTCAATTTTGCATGACGAGTACGGCATTCAGGAGCAGAACTTGTTACTGTAATGACAGCAGGCATAGGTGATTTCACAACTTCAACACCATTTTCCAGGCGGCGTTTGATTTCAATTGCCTTGTCTGTAAGTGAAATGATTTCTTCAGTGTAAGTGATTTGTGGCCAATTCAGCTTTTCAGCTACCTGAGGACCAACTTGAGCAGTATCTCCATCAATCGCTTGACGACCGGCAATAATCATATCAGGATTGATTTTTTTAATTGCCTGAGAAATGGCATAAGATGTTGCCAGGGTATCTGAACCTGCAAATGCGCGGTCAGTAAGCAAAATGCCTTCATCAGCTCCGCGAAACATCGCTTCACGAATAATTTCTGCTGCACGTGGAGGACCCATGGTAAGCAAGCAGACGTTAGCATTATAATTTTCTTTTATTCTCAGCGCTTGTTCCAGTGCATTCAGATCTTCGGGATTGAAAATTGCTGGAAGTGCACCACGGTTGACAGTGCCATCAGCTTTCATCGCATCTTTCCCAACATTCCGTGTGTCCGGAACTTGTTTGGCTAATACAACAATGTTCAATTTTTTCATAATTATAGTTTACTGCAATTTGAGATGCGAAAATAATAAAAAACTGGCTTATATCATGAATTCTTTTGTTTTGATACAAGAAGTTATCCCGCTAAGATAAAATGCTTTTCCAGAGATATGTGATATATGTCAGGTTTAAATGAAAAAGCAGGGCGTTACCCTGCTTTCCAATTTCTATGCAAATTCGATTTTAAAATCTTTCATTCACGGCATCCCAATTGATAAGCTTCCAGAAAGCTTCAATATAATCAGGGCGTTTGTTTTGTTGGTCGAGGTAATAAGCATGCTCCCAAACATCACATGTAAGTAAAGGTGTAAGTCCGTCGGTTAGCGGACAGCCAGCATTGCTAGTTTGAACAATATCGAGCTTTCCCTCTTTAGTTTTTACTAACCATGCCCAGCCACTACCAAAGAGTGTTGCTGCACTGTTGGAGAATGCTTCTTTAAACGCATCAAATGATCCCCATTTTTCATTAATCGCTTCTGCGATTTTTCCTTCTGGATTTCCTCCTCCGTTCGGTTTCAAGCTTCCCCAATAGAAAGTATGATTCCATGTTTGAGCTGCATTGTTGAAAATCCCACCTGATGATTTTATGATAATATCAACCAAGTCCATAGTTGCAAACTCAGTGCCTTCAATACCAGCATTCAGTTTGTTCACATATCCTTGATGGTGTTTTGTGTAGTGAAATTCAACGGTTTGTTTTGAAATGTGTGGTTCCAACGCATCCATAGCGTATGGTAATTCTGGTAATTTAATCATTTTGTTTTCAATTTTTGGTTTCACTTATACAACAGGAAATATGGAGATTTGTTTTGTAAAAAGTGAGAAATTTGATTTTCTTTTGAGATATATCGAAGAGGTAGAATTCTAATTGAATCTACCTCTTCATTTTTACATGTTTGTATTTTTCGTATTGATGATAATTTGTTTGTTTTCAGACCCGTATTGACCGTTACATACAACAGTATAAATGCCAGAAGACCATTGTGATACATCAAGCCTGCAGAAGTCTTCATTTGTATCCTTCAAAAGAATAAGCTTCCCACTCATATCATATATAGAAATTCTGCTTAATCCTTTCATTTCAATACGAAGATTGTCTTTGGCAGGATTCGGGTAAATGGATAATTCCGTTATCTTATTATCCGCCAATGCATCGACTATGATTTGTACGCAAGCGCTGGTGTCAACACAATCACTCTGTGTCAGTATGACTGCATAATTACCGCTGCTTGTCGGAGTGAAATCAATGTCTACTGCTCCAACCACAGGTGCGTAATTCTCATCACAATCCACCCACTGGTAATCAGAGATAAGATCGTTTGATGTAATGGTTCCGTCCAATACTGTCAGATTGGTGTTGATCTCAATCATATTGAGGTTGATCTCAATAATGGAATCGCATGTAAATGCAGAAGAAACGGTGTCCACATAAGTTCCGCTTTCAGTCCAGACATAATTGCCGGAAGGAGAAGTGTATGCTTCACAAGCGTCAAGATCCAGAGAAATATATTCGCTTGGGTGAATGTCCAGGTGAATAGTAATGACTGAATCACACATGTTGATATTCGTTAATGTGTCGGTATAATCACCGCTTTCTGTCCAGGTGTAGTTTCCGGAAGGAGAAACATATTCGTCACAGGCTTGTGCGAAAATGTCAGTTTCTGAAATACCATGAATGGTCAGGTCAATGGTGAGAATACTATCGCAACCCATGCTGTTCGGGATGGTGTCCTGGTACATACCTGAAGCTCCCCATGTATAGTTTCCGGAAGGAGATATGTATTCTTCACATTCAGACACTTCAAGCATATGCATGGAGTGTGTATTAACCTGAATGATGGCACTGGTCGTACTGTCAACACCAGTCAGTGTGTCTCTAATTGTCAGTGTGATAACATAATCTCCGGCATTGAAATACGTATGTTCCGGGTTTTCTTCTGAACTGATTTCACCGTCACCAAATGTCCATTCATATTTGTCTCCGTCAATGCTCAGGTTCTGAAACTGAACAATAGTTGAGTCACAGTTTGCAGTGATAAATTGTGTGAAGTCAGCAATTGGAAGAGATATTTTTTCAATGGTGTCTGAAATTACAACAGACCACAGACCATGAATATCTTTGAATTGACAATTCAGTGTATGCTCTCCTTTTGTTACCTGTGTCATATCAAGGCTTTCCATGATAAACAGTTCTGATGAACCTGTTGGAATTTCCACTTCAGTATGTTCCACGAAGTTTTCATCAAGCCAGTATCTCCACTGTGTCATTTCATTGTTCTCAGGTGCTATCGGAGTCTTAAAAAAGAATTCTGTCTGAATCACTGACCAATTGCTGTGACTGTCCAGAAACCGAATGCTGAATCGGTGCATACCTGTTTCCAGTATATTGCTAAATGCTGATAAGTCAAGTTGAAGAAATGTTTCTCCGGGATTAATATTTGCAGAAGTTCTGCTGTCAAAATCCTCATCAAACCAATATTCATAAGCCACAAGCTCATTGATGCCACTTTGACTTTCGCTTAGTTTATAGAAAAAATTAGAACTGACGCTGGAGTATAATCCATTGGAATCAAGAAAGCGAATGTTGAAGATATGCATACCGGCATTCAGCTCAGAGCTTGAGATGCCTGTCAGTAAAGAAACAACTTCACCCGACATCATGTTAGCGGAGGTTTTACTGTCAAAATCTTCATCAAACCAATACTCGTAGGATTGAATTTGATTTGGCAAGGTGAGTTCTTCACTTATTTTGTAAAAAAAATCCGATTGAATGACAGAAAATAGGCCATTGCTGTCCTTTGTCCTGAAGTTGAAGATGTGCATTCCGTTATTTAATTCGCTTGTTGAGATATCTGTGAGTAATGACAGGTTTTCACCCGGTGTCACATCAACAATGGTTTTGTTGGCAATGTCATCATCGAACCAGTATTCATAGGACTGAATCTGATTTGGTAGAGTGATCTCTTCGCTCATTTTAAAGAAGAAGTCGGACTGAATGGGAGAATACAAGCCATTCTCATCTTTCACCCGAAAGTTGAGAATGTGCATGCCTGAATTCAATCCGGTAGTTGGAATGTCCTGATTTATGCTTTCAGTCTGGACAGCACTGATGCTTTGAATGGTTTTTCCCACATAATCTGCATCAAACCAATATTCCAGACTGTTCAGATTGACTTGAGAAAAGCCAAAGTGAAAAGCATTTAGTAGAATGAATATAAATAATATTCGTTTCATACTAGTTTTGTTGAGCACCAACTTGGAAATTCACGTTCAGATTTCCATCAGTGTCGGTAGATGAATCGACAGATTTTGTGATGATGTGTGGATTCATTGGGATTCCACCATCTTTAAAAGGAAATAAGCCAAAATAAATTCCAATAGGGTATCCTGTTGTTCCAGGATAGGAAACCGGATCAACCAAATGATAATCTTGAGTAAAGTCAAATGTATAATCAGTTTGGTTTATGAAAAGCGTTGAAATATCAACCGATTCGTAATTACTGTTTGTGATGAAACTTGCAGGAATAGAAGGAGAAAATGCAAACAAACAATAATCAAGAGTAAAATTTGAGCATCCACTGAACATTTGTCCACTTGGCTTAATGAAAATACAATCTTTTACTGTTGTTCCATTTCCATCTCTTATGACTCCATAATCAGTATAACTATATGGACCCCTAAGAAAAATACAATTAGAAATTTCAATGGAATTTGTGTATCTAATGTTATCTAGAAAGATGTTATTGCTAAACAATGAATTGTTGACATTTCTGAAAATACAGGTTGACATAAATACATTTTCAACGAGAGTCAGGTTTTGAGTGTAATTTGTTCCTCCATCAACATTAAATTGGCTGTTAAAATAGCAGCGTTGTATGGTGGAGTTTGAAAATGGGTGGTTGGAGCTTACACTGACAGTACCAATAAAGTAAATGCCCTGAATGAAACTTCCAGCTGCATTTTCCGTGAATGAGAAATTTCCATTAATTTTTGTCTGATAGGTTGCTTGTGTTGAATCAGGGTTGTATCCGGCTCCCAGAATGGTCAATTGTTTTTCAATGTATCCCGGAGCGTCAAACACACCACCGGGGAGGTAAATGGTGTCTCCATTTTGAGCAGCTGTGTATGCATCAATAAAAGCTGTTTGTGATGCGAAAATTGAAGTTGTGCCATTGCTGTGCAAAGCAACTTGTTTCTGTGCAAATACAGAAACAGAAATGATTGTAACAATCAAGAGAAAAAATGTTCTTTTCATAATTGGTCCTAGTTAAATTGTTATTAGAGCGAAATTCGCTTGATGACACTTAGTTCGTGTGTGTATTGTTTAATTTCATTATTGTATATGCCTGAGTGGTCCATTTTGTCAATGCGTACTTTGCCACTAGCGTGAATGATATGTTCCTGATTTAATATAAGTCCAACATGAACAATCTTCCCCTTGTTATTTTGAAAAAATGCCAAATCTCCTGCTTGTGCATCATGTCGAAAGCAAATAGTTTCTCCAAAATCAACTTGTTGTGATGCATCTCTTGGTAAGGAATGCCCGTGCATTCGGAAAATGATTTGAATAAAGCCTGAGCAATCGATTCCCAAAATTGATTTCCCTCCCCATAAGTATGGGCTGTTTAAAAATTGTTTTGCTGTTTCAGTAATGTGTGATTTTGGAGTGAGAAAATCGGCAAAATCACTATGCATGAAAGTATATTGTTTGTTTCTTAAGCGAAATCCTCCTTGTAAATCAGGTTGTGGAATACGGGATCCGGCAACAATCCGCATAATCTGATTTTGTTCATCTTTTAGTTCGCAAAGCACAGGTTGAATTACGTGGAGATCATTCAAGTCAGGAATGTCCTCTTCTGTTATTGGACCTGCCATTTGTCTGTCTATCCAACCTTCGTAATTGTCTTCGATAGATTTGACCTTAAGCCACTTGCCGTGAGTTTGAATGAGCTCGAAATAGTCCCCGAAAACAAGCTGATTGATGAGTTCGCTCCGTTCATTTGCCGCTGAACGCATAGGGATTAAACTGACAGTTGTCACACCTGATTTCATATCGTGAATTTTTGCTTCCCGACTGCTTCAAAAACATAGAATTTTTGCTTCGGGCTTTCTATTAAAATTTGTTTCTTTGTTTCAATTCAAAAATATATATTTATACGTTGATTTAAACGTTTTTTTATTAACATGCTTTTGTTAACCAAATGGGCATGGATTAAGTATAGAATGAAAGGATAAAAAATGAATTTTCGCAAGGGAGCTCTCAAATTTTACATCTTTACTCTGTTTGTTCTAGTTTACGGATTAATCGTGATTTTATATCCGAAAGAACGCAAGTTTGAATATGAATTCAAAGAGGGTGCCCCGTGGATGCATGAAGATTTAATTGCAGAATATGATTTCCCAATCTTGAAATCGGATGCTCAAATTCAATCTGAAAAAGACAGCATCATTAAGGCATTTATTCCTTTTTATATTTTGGATACTACTGCGGAAGATGCCTCGATTGAAGCTTTTCGTAAAGATTTTAATTCTCAATGGAAAGCCTTTTGGAAGAAACACAACATTAATCCTGTTGGCTTTAGCTTGTCTGTAAGTGCTGAGCCGACTATGGTGAAGGACAGTTTGAGGAATTATTTCATTTATGAGATTGAGAAATGTTACGATTCTGGGATTATTAACCTGCCTGATAGTATGTTAGCAGCACAATCAAAAATACAAATTTTGGATGGTGCAATTGCTGAAGAATTCAGTGCATCTGCATTTTTTCAGTTGAAAAATATCGATTCAAAAATTCAACAATCAATTCAAATAGAGATCGTAGATAAGCCTAAACATGATGCTTTGCTTCAGGAGTTTATTGCTTCGGTATCGGTGAGCTCGACAGTAAAACCAAATTTTGTTTACGATCAAAAAACCAACGACCAGTTGCTTAATGAAAAAATCGAAGATGTTTCTTTAAGTGCAGGTTTAGTACAAAGGGGTGAGTTGATTATTCAGCAAGGTGGTATTGTTGATGAACATAGCTTTGTTGTGCTCAATAGTTTGAAGAAAGAGTACGAAAGCAATGCCAGTGTCACAGACAAAGGGTTTTTAATTCTTGGTATCGGATTGTTGTATCTGGCAACAGCACTTTCATTGTTCATGTTCTTGCTTAATTTTAAGCCTAAGATTTTGCATTCTGCTCGTCGAATTACCTTTGTGCTTTTGCAAGTCATTCTTTTTACCGGGCTTGCAATGCTCATTTCTCGAAATACAAACATCAGTATATATGTCATTCCATTTGTCATTGTGCCTATGATGGTGCAAACATTTTTTGATGATAGAACCGCTTTGTTTGTTCACATTATTATCATTATGATGGTAGGCTTTGTTGCTCCGAATGGATTTGAATTTGTATTTATTCAAATGATCGCTGGAATTGTGGCTGTCTTTAGTCTTACTAATATTCAGCAGCGAAAGCGTATGTTTGTAACAGCCTTTTATGTGTTATTGACATATGCAGTGCTTTTCTTTTCTATGCACATGTTGTATAGTGGAGGTTTGCCGAGTATTGAATGGATAGATTTTGCATGGTTTGGTGGAAGTGCTTTGCTAATTTTGTTTACTATTCCACTTATTTGGGTGTATGAAAAACTCTTTGGTTTTGTGTCAGATGCTACTTTAATGGAGTTGACAGATACCAATCATCCTTTGTTGCGACAGCTGGCAGAAAGTGCACCAGGAACTTTCCAGCATTCCATGCAGGTAGCAAATCTTGCTGAAGCGGTTGGTCGTGTTATTGGTGGAAATCCTTTGCTTATTCGGACAGGTGCGCTTTATCATGATATTGGGAAATCTGCAAAACCTGAGTATTTTGTGGAAAATCAATCCGGATTTAATCCTCATGAAAAACTTGAATTTGATGAGTCAGCACAAATCATCGTTTCTCATGTTACTCGAGGAGTTGAAATGGCAAAAAAAGCGAAGCTCCCCGAATCTGTTATTGATTTTATTCGTACTCACCATGGCGTTGGTAAGGCTCAGTTTTTTTATCGCTCATTTAAAAATAAATATCCTGATCGGGAAATTGATGAAAAGAAATTTTCTTATCCGGGACCATCTCCTCGAAATATTGAAAATGCAATCCTTATGATGGCAGACTCCATTGAAGCTGCTACCCGTACATTGAAAGTGTACAATAAGGAAAGTATTTATGGTATGGTGAGCCAAATTATTGATTCTCAGTTGCAAGCTGGTCAATTTGATCATGTTGATATTACGCTGAGAAAAATCAGTAAGGCAAAAGATGTCTTTACTGAAAAGCTTTTAAGCATTTACCATACACGAATTGAGTATCCCGAGTTGAAAAAAGACGATACGAACAAGGAGAAAGGGCAATAAAATTCCCATATTTGTGTTTCTTTTTTGAAAGAATTTTCCTGACTATGCGACATGCTCTTATTTGGTTGATATTATTTCTTGGTTTTACGGGTCTTAGTGAAGCCCAGCAAACCGTGCGAGTACATGGTTTTGTAACAAACGACGAAAATGAGCCTTTGGCATTTGTCAATGTGATTTTAAGTAACCAAAACAAAGGAACAACAACAGATATTGATGGAAAGTACGATTTTAAAGTACAAGTCAAGGATAGTTTACATCTTGAGTTTTCTTCTGTTGGACATAAAAAGAACTATCAACACCTTTTTGTAGGTGCGAGAAAAGATATCCGTTTGGATGTGAAATTGCATCAATCTGTTGAAATTCTTGGTCCCGCTGTGGTTGAGGATAAAATGATTCGTCGATCAGGTTTACAACGTATTGATCCGAAAATTGCCAAGCATGTGGTGTCTTCCATTGGTGTGGAATCTTTAATTAAAAGTTTGCCGGGAGCATCGTCCAATAATGAGTTGAGTTCACAATACAATGTGAGGGGAGGGAATTTCGATGAAAATTTGGTCTATGTCAATGATGTGTTGATTTATCGCCCCATGCTTATTCGTTCTGGTCAGCAAGAGGGTTTGAGTTTTATCAATTCTGATATGGTGTCGTCATTGGTATTTTCTGCTGGTGGTTTTGATGCAACTTATGGTGATAAAATGTCTTCGGTTTTAGATATTACATATCGTAAGCCACGTAAAAATGCAGCCTCTTTTTCTGCTTCTTTGCTTGGAGGAAGCATGCACCTTGAAGGTATATCAAAAAATCACCGTCTTCAGTACTTGTTGGGGGCGCGTTACAAAACAAATCGTTATCTCCTTAAATCGTTAGACACAGACGGACAATACGATCCGAATTTTTCAGATATTCAAGCTTATGTCAATTATAATATGACAGAAAAGTGGGATGTTTCTTTCTTGGGAAATTATGCGCGGAATACCTATCGTTTTTTTCCTGAAACGGGAGAAACTTCGTTCGGAACCTTCAATGAGGCATACAAGCTTACCATCTATTTTGAAGGACAAGAAAAGGATACTTACGAAACCGGGACAGGTGCAGTAACCTTTACCTATCAAGATTTAGATAGTTTGAATTTGAAGTTCATTTTCTCAGGTTTTACTACCAATGAAAATGAACGTTTCGATATTTTAGGACAGTATTACTTGAATAGCTTAGAAACCAATCCCGGAGAAGAGGATTATGGGGATAGTGTTACCAATGTTGGTGTTGGTACTTTTCTAAATCATGCAAACAACCGACTCACAGCAAATGTGTTAAACTTTAATCATATCGGGAGAAAAGATTTCAGAAATCAGAAGCTTAAATGGGGTGGAAAATTTCAGGTTGAATCCATCGATTATATTTTGAGTGAGTGGAATATGGTTGATTCTGCCGGTTATTCACTGCCATACAGCGATGAGCAGGTGATGTTGTATTACACAGACACTTCCAATTTGGATATTTTTCCCTACCGTTCGGAGTTGTATGCACAGCATGAAGTGATTTTTGAACGTGATAGTTTTGATCTGAGTTTAGTAACTGGTGTTCGTGGAAACTACTGGTCCTTCAATAATCAATTTTTAGTTTCACCACGTCTTTCTTTGGCCTATGACCCGAAATCACGTCGTGATATGATTTTCCGCTTGTCCGGAGGTGTATATCATCAGCCGCCATTTTTTAAAGAAATGATACGTCGTGATGGTTCCATCAATGAAGACATCAAAGCTCAATCCTCAGCTCAGGTTGTGTTGGGTGGCGATTATGTGTTCGAAGCATGGGACAGACCATTTAAACTCATGTCTGAAGTGTATTACAAATATTTGTGGAATATTATTCCATACGACATTGAGAATGTTCGTATCCGATATTATGGTGAAAATATAGCTATCGGTTATGCTGTTGGTTTTGATTTGAAAGTGAATGGTCAATTTGTCAAAGGGACAGAGTCGTGGGTGTCACTGTCCATTATGCAAACCAGAGAAGATATTGAAGGCGATTCGTATGTGGATAAAGATGGTGTTACTGTTTATCCCGGATATTTACGTCGTCCTACTGACCAAAGAGTTAATGTCAATATCTTTTTCCAAGATTATTTGCCTGGAAACGATAGTTGGAAAGCCCATTTGAATTTGGTCTATGGCTCCTCACTTCCTTTTGGACCTCCAAATTCAGAGCGCTACATGGCAACTGGTAATATTCCTGCTTATCGTCGTGTTGACTTAGGAATATCAAAACAAATTATCACTTCAAAAACTGAGTTCTCGGAAAAGAGTCCGTTTCGGTTTATCGATGATTTCTGGATTTCCCTGGAAGCCTTTAATTTGCTTGATATCCGAAATACAATTTCACATATTTGGGTGTCTGATATTTATGGCAGACAATATGGTGTGCCGAATTATTTAACAGGACAACGTATAAATTTGAAATTGTATATGGCATTTTAAAACCCTGCGTTTGACATTTGACAATCCTTAATTAACATGACGTTTTATTGCATAAATTTCATTATTAAGTGCAAATTTGTTCTGTGATTTTATATCTTTACAGAGATTAACCATTTTATCAATTAAAAAACTTAAATTATGATTTACTTCTGGTTCATTTGGGCATTTATTATTGCTGTTATTTTGCTTGTGGGTATTGTTCTTTACAATCAGATTATTCGTTCTGAAAATCAAATTGATAAAGCCTTTGGAAGCATAGATGTGATGTTGAAAAAACGCTATGATTTGATTCCAAATCTTGTGGAAACGGTAAAAGCTTATATGACACATGAGGCCGATGTGCTTTTGGAAGTAACTCGTTTACGTGCTGGTGCTGAGAAGGCAGATACCATCAATGAAAAAGTGCAGCAGTACAATCAAATTGAAAAGCGTGTCAAAGACATTATGTTTAATGTGGAGAATTATCCGAATTTGAAAGCTTCACAGAACTTTTTGTCTTTGCAGGCATCATGGAATGTGGTGGAAGAGGATATTTCTGCAACTCGCCGGTATTACAATAGTGCGGTTACTGCGTATAACGATAAAATTGAAACGTTCCCTGGTTTACTTGTTGCACGAATGTTCGGAAAGAAAGAAGCTGAAGTGTTTGTTATCCCTGAAGCTGAACGCAAAAATATTAGTGCAAAAGATCTTTTTGCTTCATAATCTGAACTCAATTTCAAATGGTAAGTAAACTTTCCAATGAAGAAAAGCAATTTAAGGAGTATTATCACGAGTCTTTAAATCCTGAAATAGAAATCCTTGATGGATGGTATAACGACTTTCAAGAAAAGACAAGTAAGAAAAAGTCGAGGTACATTATATTGGCAGCTTTATGTTTGCTAATTACGATTTCTGCTATTTTTATTATTGCGCCTATAAATCCTGAAGCTGCTTTTGGTATTGGGTTTACAAGCTTTATTGTCTCAAGTGTTTTTTTCTATTTAATAAAGTCAATCCAAATTGAGTATGATAAATTGCTTAAAAAGATCCGATTCTACTATAAAAAGAACGTAATTGGAAAGTATTGTTTGTCGCATTTTAAGGACTTTGCATATTTACCTCATCAGCATGTTGGACGACAAAAAATGTCTGCGAGCCAGTTGTTTAATGGGTTAATCTTTATAAAAGGAGGAGAGGATTTCTTTCGATTCCATTTTGGAGATGTAATGATACAGTTTTCAGAGGTTAAGGTGACTTACAATAGAGAGTTAGATGGGTACACAGAGTTTTTTGTTTCAGTTGAGTTTAATAAGCCGTTCAAATGTCAAACTTTGATTCTCCCTGAGTCAAGTTTTAAAGTGAAAAATGTAATTGATTCCAGTAGTATTTTGTTTGGGTATCGCGATGCCACACGACATATGGAACTGGTTAATCTGGAGTGTTCTGATTTTGAGGATGAGTTTATCGTGTACAGTGAAAGCCAAATTGAAGCTCGTTATATCTTAAGTCCATCGCTTATGCAGAAACTTGTAGATTACAAAAGGGAAAAACATTGGAAGCCATACATGTCTTTTTATGATAATCGCTTGTATATGCGTTTTGATGCCGGGCATAATTTCTTTGAAGCTCAGTATGATGAAGGTACGTTTGGGAAATTTGAGAATGTCAAAGAAGATTTGAAAATTATTCAGGATATTGTTGGTATTATTGATGCTCTTAATTTAGATCAAAAAGTATGGAAAGTTTAAATGATTTTTTGAATTCCAAAACCTTTCCTGATTTTTACAAAAAGAGACTTCAGCCAACTCTTCAGGCACTTGATCGATTTTATTATAAAACAAGAAAATTTAAACTGAATTTATCTTTTATTCTTTATCTAGTGCTTCTAGTTTTAGGAATAGCCTTAAGTTTTATTTTTAATGAACTGATCCCTTTTGTTGTTATTGCAGTTGTCATGGGGTTTTGGCATTTTTGGGTGTTAGATGGGGCCATAAAATATTATGAAGATGATGAAGTGAGAAATCCTCGCAGTTTGTTCAAATACAAAGTCATTTATCCTTGCTTGCAGGAATCTTACTCTCGATTTATTTATAAAGCAAACCAACGCATGGGAACTGCAACCGTGAATAGAAGTATGTTATCTTCTGTCCCTATTCTCTATGTTGGGGGAGAGGACTTTTTTCGTTTTTATATTGGAGAGATTATGCTTCAGTTTTCAGAAATTGCGACAAATAGCTTTCAGAATTTTACTGGAACCACTCATCTTTTCCTAAGTGTTGATTTTCATAAGCACTTTAAAACACGTTGTGTGGTAAAACAAGAGCCTATTATGAGGTCTCAAAAAATGCCTAAAAAATATAAAGCCTATATTGGGGAAGATGAATCTCCCCTAAAGTTGGATCTGATTAAGCTTGAAACAAGCCAGTTTGAAGATGAATTTGTCGTATATGGTGAAGATCAGGTTGAAACACGCTTTATTCTTACCCCTTCATTTATGGAGAAAATGGTAAGATTACAAAAAAAGTTATGCAAACGTATTGAATTTAGTTTTGTGAATGATCGTATGTATCTCATTGTATATGATATGTTTGATTTGTTTGAGCCTGAGGAAGTGCTTGCAAACGATAATATGCAGTTGCTGAAAAATAAATTGAGTGTTATTGGCGATATGACCGATGTGATTAGTGACCTGCAATTGGATGTTAAACTCTGGAAATCATAGAGTGTAAAAAGTTATTCCTTCCTTTAAGTTACACGTGAAATTTCTTCCTCTGCATAAAACTGTTCTTTAGATGAGTATCTGCCTTCTTTATGGCATAAAAATTGCATTTGTCATGTTCGCAACCCTTACTACAATTATTTACAAATAAAACGGAACTCTATATGCGGAAACTCTACTTTTTTATAACATTACTTTTCTCAATTTCTGCATCAGCACAATACTTTGATGTGAAGACATTTCGTGCATTGCCTCAGGATATGGATGCCAGAATTAATTATCCGGTTTTAGATCAAAATGGAGAAAAAGCTGCACTCCTGAAAATTGTTACAACGAAAACAGGCTTCCATTTTGAGGCGGGTATGCTTGGTGTCGTGAAAACGGAACAAAAAGCTGGCGAAATTTGGGTTTATGTCCCGCATGGAAGCCGTAAATTAACAATTAAACATGCAGAGCTTGGAGTACTACGCGATTACAATTATCCCATTGCTATACAAGAAGCTGGAGTGTACGAAATGCAATTGGTTACTGGAAAGGTAACCCAGATTGTTCAATCTTATAAGATTGATGCTCAGTGGTTAGTAATTCAGTCTGAACCCTCGGGAGCAACTGTCTATATCAATGGAAATGAAGTTGGGCAAACACCATTAAACCGTAAATTTAAAACAGGGAAATACGATTTTCGTATTGAATATCCACGATACCATGCTGAAATCGGGAAGTTGGAAATAAAAGATGAAAAATTGGTGCTAGATTACAGCCTTAAACCACAATTTGGAGAGGTGTATGTTGAGTCTTTCCCTGAGTCAGGAATGGAAATCTTTCTTGATAATAAATCCACAGGAAAATTTACACCTGCAAAAATCAAGTCAATTGATAGCGGGAAACATAGCCTTAGTTTGCGCTCAAAATGGTATCAAAATATGTCTCAGGTTGTGCTTGTTGAGGATGAAAAAACATCTAATTTACGTTTTGATATGCATCCAGCATTTGCAGAAATCCATATTCAGACTTTGGAGGGTGCGGAAATCCGCATTGACGATGTGAAAAAAGGAGAGAGTGAGTGGAGTGGAAGATTGCTCGAAGGTGTTTACGATATTCATGTCAGTAAAGCGAGCTATCTTAGTGTTCGCAGACAAGTTGAAGTGAAGTCTGGAGAGAACATTCAGCTTGATATGGAATTGTATGCAAAAACAGGAAATCTAGATGTCATTTCTCAACCCGTGGGGGCAGAAATTTATCTTGATGGAAAGTTAAAGGGACATACGCCAGAGACACTAACAGGTTTGCTTTGTGGAGAGCATAAACTTGTTATTAAGTCCAAAGGTTTTGCAGATCATGTTCAGGCAGTTACTATTCGTGAAAGCGAAACTGTCCTTGTTGACACTGTATTAAAAACAGGAGAAAGCATACATTTTCAGTCTGATCCAAGTGGTGTTGAGTTTTATGTGAATGGGAAACTTGCTGGTAATACTCCAATTATTGCAAATCTGTCTTATGGAGAGTACGATATCCGCTTAGCTCGTGGACAGTTGAAGAAAAAGCTTAAACTGGATGTCGAACCTGCCATGCAAAATGAAATTCGAATTGATATGAGAAATCGTTCGGAAAAGGAGGAGGATCAAATGTGGGATCGTGTACGCAAAACAAATTCGGATGCTGGGTATAAAGCGTATCTTGAAAAATATCCAAAAGGAAGACATGTAGCAGAGGCAAGAGATTTGTTGCTTAGTTTGAAAGCAGAGGAAGAGGAAATGCTTTATCAAAAAGCAATCAACTCGAAATTGTTGGTTGATTATGAAGCTTATGCTGATAATTATCCCAAAGGAAAGTACATCCATGAAATTGCTGAGAGTTTGAAAGATTCATATTACCAGTTCGGCAGCGAGGCATTTGAAGCGAAATCCTATTCTCAGGCTTATGCGTACTTTACTGAGTATTTAACTCATTTTCCAAGTGCTGAACATCGGGTAGAGGTTGAGGCAAAACAGAAAAAAGCGTCGCGTCGAATGGGACGAACAGATCAAGTTTTTTTAATGTATAATTACGATGCTGAGTCAGAGTATGGATTGTCCATAGGGTCTTTAAAAAAGCGAGGAATGGGCTCTTATTATGCGCTGAAATTTGATCATAATATTTTATCGCCAGGTGCCTCTGTTTTATACACTGAATCAGAATATTTAGATACGCCTTTTCATTCCGATGAAGTAACAAGTCACAAGGTTGGAAGTATTGCAGGTTCAGCAGGTGTAACCTATGCATTGTTTTATCCTGTTTGGGTATATGGAGGTGTTGGTTATGGATATTATCCATATTATAAGCAGTACGATGAGGGTATGGTTGACTTTTGGGTGAAAAGTGAAAGTCTGACGAAACATCGTTTCTTCTATGAGTGTGGTTTTATGATGAACCTTGGTAATGCCATTAGTTTAAAAGCTGGGATGCTGGTGCATGATCAAGCCATTTTTCAATTTGGATTAGGTGGGCGATTTTAATGGTTATGCTTGCTTTCTACGTCTTTTCTGTTTTTATAATTCATATTTTTCACTATCTTTCGTATCTGAAAATTGGATAGTATGAAACAAGCCATTGTATTTTCATTACTTATTGTGCTTATTTTGAGTCTCAATTCTTGTTGGAAAAGAGTAATTTCAAATGATCCTGTTGCATCCCAGAAAACCGAGGAAGAAGTGGTTTTTGATGCGGATGATTATATTGAACGTGTGCTTGGAGTTGAGTTTGAAATGGTTGCTATTCAGGGAGGAGTGTATTACATGGGTTCTGATGCAGCAGATGCAAACGATGATGAAAATCCGGTGCATAAAGTGCGCTTAGATGATTTTTACATTGCCAAATATGAGGTTACTCAAGTGCAATGGGAAGCTATTATGGGAGATAATCCTTCTTACCATAAAAATTGTGACGATTGTCCTGCAGAAAATATTATGTTTCGGGTAGAGGAGTTTATTGACGCTTTAAATCAAGTGACAGGAAAAAATTATCGACTTCCAACGGAAGCTGAATGGGAATATGTCGCACGCGGAGGTCAAAAAATGCCGAGCTTGGATAATGTGAGTGATTTTCTTTATGCTGGGAGTAATGATTTAGATGAAGTCGGTTGGTGTGCCGAGAATAGTAGTGGAATCACTCAGCCGGTGGGTCAGAAAGAACCTAACCAATTGGGAATTTATGATATGACAGGAAATGTTTGGGAGCCTTGTCAAGACAAGTATTATGCGGATTATTATAACTTTTCAATTCCAAACAATCCGGTGAATCCAGCAATGGGTGATTATCAGGTTTTGCGAGGAGGCTCATGGTTTAATGATGCATATAACTGCAGAAATACCAACCGTGTTGAAGGCTTTCGGAATTATGGAAGCAATGCTCGTGGAATTCGTTTGGCTCATGATATGTAATTGCATTTTTAGTTGATTTTTACGACGTCTGCGAAAATCGGACTTCCTCTTCCAATTTAAGCTGTCTCCTTTATATTGCATTGAAGTCTTTGAATTTTTATAAGGTGATTTTCCTGAAACATACTTTAAAATCGATGAAAAAACACTAATTTTACAAAATTATTCAGTACGTATTATGGCAAAAAATGCAAAAGAAAAAGGAAAGGTTTATCAACAATTTATTTCTGTTGTTATCGCTTTAGATTACATTTCTCTCATTGGATTTATTGTGAGTTTTGAATATTGCAAAACCCGTGGATTGGAATTGTGGTCAGAAGCACTTTGCATTGTTTTTCTTTCCCTATTTGTTGGGGGATTTATTTTTGGCTTTATCCGTACAGGACTTTGGCGATATATTCATAAACCTCTCCGTCAGCTAAATGCCAAAGAGATGGAAGAGACAAGCAGAGCGCTACGAATCGCCTATTCTGTGTTTGTTATCTTAGTCATTTCTCTTCTCTTGGTTTTCTCTTTTGCTGAATTTGGACCAGATCTGGTTTCTGTTATCGGTATTTATCTTATTGCACATACTTTGCCGGCTGCAGTTGTCGCATGGACAAATCCATTCCAACGGGAAGGTTAAGAAAGTCAAATCTCATCAAGTTTTACTAAAAGAATTGTTGAAACAACACCTAAAGCCAAAGATAAAGCAGTTAAAAAAAATGCTCCGTTTACTAAACTAAATATTGTGGATCCTATAGAGCTTAGTAGTAATATGCTAAAAATGGCATATAAAATTGATGATGTAGTAGTAATGAAAAATTCTATACCTAGTTCTTTTAATATTTTCATAAATTCATTAAAAGTCATATTAGAAAGTTCTTCGCTTTGACTTTCTGCATTTTTAGTCCACTTAATTAGATCTATATCCTTAAAACCTGTTTCAGTATTGTTCGTATAATTTTTTAGTTCAATGTCGTATTTTTCTCGTGCTACTTTGTCGGATAGAATTAAGTATGCTGTATTTATTTCGATAAATTTCTCTTTTGCATTTGTATTGCTGTTTTTATCTGGATGCCATTGCATTGCAAGTTTTCTATAAGATTTTTTTATTTCTGAAAAAGATGAATTAGTTTCAATGCCAAGTGTTTTGTAATGATCTTTAAACATTAAGTAATAAATTTATTTTTTTAATTTTAATTTTTCACTTTTGTTTTTTGATTTCTTAAATAGATGATTGTAGGCAAAGTTAATTGCGAAGTAAGCAAATATACCTCCCATGGCATAAAATGATTCATTAATATAAACACCTAAAATAATAAATCCTGATAGAAGAATTATAAAAATAATGATTTTCCCAGTTTTTTTTCATTTTAGCGATCATTGTTAATTTTCCCATTTCGATTGAAGTATAAAACTATTGGCTACTAAAGCGAAAAACGGTTTATACGAATTGAATAGTTGTTTTAGGTCTCCTTTTCCTTTAATATCACCAACAGAGCATTGTATCGAGATATAATAGTCTTTGTAAAATATCATATAAGCTCGGGTATATAATGAGAGCTCAATTTCCATTGAAGTTTTTCTATTCATCATGTAATCTACATATGCTGCCATCTCTCCATCAATTTTAAAATCTTTATTCTCACGTAAGAAAGTAGCGTTATTAGGCAAGTTATATTGTAGGTTGTTAAATTCGTTTTTAATTTCATTTTCTGTATATATTTTGTCTAATTTAAAAACTAATACATCATATTCTACTCTTGCTGTTCCAATTGTTTTATTAAACTTTTGAACAATGTGTGGTCTGTTACCTTCTTCTTTTTTCCAATCGTCTAGATATTCGATGTCAAAGCTTAATCCTTGAGCTTTAGTGTGGTATTTTGAATTAAAAACTTTTGTTTTGCCTGATGTGAAAGATATGATATCGTTATTTTGAGCAGAAATATTGTTGTAACCAATTATTAAAAAAACAATAAGTGCTGTCAGCTTCTTCATTTTAGTTTTGGTTTTAAGTTTTAAAAAAATAATATCTGTAAATATAATAAAAAATAGTGTTGTTCCTAATAAATGGGATGTATTATTGCACAGACAGAATCTGAACACTAAAAACCAAGGTTGACCAAGGAGGGACAGGTCCTTTTTGTTCTTCACCATAAGCCAGATCGAATGGAATAATGATAACTCCTGTGGAGCCTTGTGTCATACCTGTTAAGCCATGTTCGAGACCCGGGATTACTTCTTGATTTCCAAGTTTGAAGGTAAATACTTCTTGTGAATTTAATGTTGTGGAAAACACTTTGTCGTCAAGGAATTTTCCTTCGTAATGAATGCTTACCTGTGAGTTTTCATTGACTGCAGGTCCGCTTCCCTGATGTGTGATTTCACGATAAACACCAGAGCTTAATTTTGTGGCATTAATTTCATGTTTTAGCATGTATCGTTTGATTTCACTGGCTTCAAGCTGTCGTTTTTCGTGTAATTTGGCATTTTGCATAATTTCCCAACGCTCTGCAGGAATGATTTTCATCATGCGAATGTGAAATCGAAGGGAGTCGCCAGGAAAAATAAAGTGGGGCGTTTCTGCGAGTTGTCTTGTGTGTCTGTAAAACTTAACAGCATCCAAAAGAAATTCAGCACTATCTCTTTCATGCATTTGAAATAAAGCCTCATCAATGGTGCCTGGCAATTCTGGTTTTTGCATGCGCATCTTCATTGTGTCAGGTAACTCGGTTGATGAGAATAGCAAACTGTCTCCTAAGAAATATTCCATTTTCAGGTAAATAACATCTCCGGGATTTGGGTATGGACGATTCGGATAGTATTCATGCATATGATACTTTAGTCCAGTTTCCAAAACCTTGTAATACGCAGTGTTTTCAATGCTGTCTTCTTCTGTCAAATTCTGTCGTGTCGGAATCTGAATGTTTTCTACCTCGTTGGTGTCAGCTGTAGTACTGCTTTGCTGTTGATTTTCCGCTTGCTTTGGTTTGCAAGCGACAACCGCTAAGCTGATGCAGGTAATTCCGATGAGATGTTTGCCTATTTGTCGCATTACTGAATGTTAATTAGTTCAACTTCAAAAACCAATGTGGAGTAGGGGAGAATGTCTTTGCCTGTTCCTCGTTTTCCGTAACCAAGCTTAGATGGGATAATGAGTTTTGCTTTTTCGCCTTTCTTCATCAAAGCGATACCTTCTTCCCAGCCTTGTATAACTCTGCCTTGGCCGAGATAAAAACTGAATGGATTTTTTCCAATGGATGAATCAAATACTTTTCCACTGATTAAACTGCCGGTGTAATGTACAGTAACATAATCGCCAGCTTTTGCAGTTTCACCTTGTCCTTTTTTGATGGGGACATAATATAAGCCAGATTCTGTAGGTTCTACGGTTATGTTAGTGAGTTCTAAGTAATTTTCTAACAAATCCATTTCTTTTTCTTCGCTGGAATGATAGTTCTCATCCAACTGATTCCCATATTCTTCCTTCTTTAGAATGTTCTTCATCCTTACATGTATAATCACATCGTCTCCTTTGCTAAGCCCTTCAGGCAACTGTTCCTGTCGCAACGTGAATTTGTAGAAATCATAGGCGTTGATTTTGAAACTTGCTGAATCCCCAACGTTCATCATGTTTAGTCCATCTTCTAAGCTTCCGCCCGGATGTGTAGCTCCTTTTATAGTTCGCATGTATGTTCTGTCACCATCCAATGAATTGAAAAGAATATCTCCTTTTGTCGTTTCATAAATTAAATCGAGGATAACGACATCACCTGTTACTGGTTTTGCATTGTTGGGGAAGGACTCATGCAATACATACCTTAATCCAGTTTCTGCGGTTTTAAAATTGTCTGCATTTTTATCTTTATTGCAGCTGAATAAAAACAATACACTAAATAAAAGAATCAAATGTTGCTTTTTCATTTTCTTACTTACTAAAGATTAAACAATTAATATAATTCACTCAATTCAATGTTGTACACTAAAATGGCATCAGCAGGAATTTTATTTCCATCCCCAGGCATTCCATAAGCCAAATGAGGAGGTATAATGATATGTGCTTTGTCTCCTTGACGCATGTTTAAAAGCGCTTCTTCAAGACCGCTTTCGATTTGTGCTCTTCCCAATTTTATGCTTCTCGGACCAGTGCTGTCTGATGAATAGCAAAATCGTCCGTCAAGCAAATGCAAATCATAATGAAAGGTAGCAGTCATGCCACTATCTGCAGGCATGCCTGTTCCGTTTTCGTAGATGGAATAAAATAAGCCTGTTTCAGTTCGAGTCATATTCCAATTTCGTCTTTCTGCATATTTTTGTATCATCATGTCTTGATCTCTCACTTTGGCATGATTCCAATCCATCATAGGTTCTTTGTACTCCTTTTCTATGGTTTTCATGTCTGGTGGTTCTGGATTGCTTGAATTGCGATTGCAAGAACATGCTCCGAACATCATGAATGATACTATGATTACGACTAATGTTTTCATTGACATAGTTTGTTTTTGTATTCAGGTAATAAAGCAACGAATTTATTGATACTTTCTTGTAAACTCAATTGACAATTTCCTCCTGCAGCATTTTTGTGACCTCCTCCATTGAAATGTTTCGCAGAAAATTCATTGGCAGGAAAATCGCCTATACTCCGGAAACTGATTTTAATTTCATCCTCTTTTTCTAAAAAGAGCGCAGTAAAAACTGTTCCTTTAATGGATAGTGGATAATTTACAAAACCCTCGGTGTCACCGGCTTGGTAATTGAGGTTTTTCATATCAGACTTGCTAAGTGCGATAAATGCAGTGTTGAATTCTGGAAAATATTGCATTCTTTCATGCAATGCTAATCCTAACAGTTGCATTCTGTCAGCAGAGTAGTTGTTGTAAATTAATCCGTAAACTTGATTTTTGCGGACTCCTTTTCTCAGTAAATCGGCAACAACCTCAAAGGTTTCCGGATCGGATGAATTGTAATTAAAGCAACCAGTATCTGTCAGTATTCCGCAGTAAATTGCTTCGGCAATGTCTCTGTCTATTTGGTTGTTCCATTCCCAAGCTGTGAAAACATGATATAGCAATTCAGCTGTGGAACTCATTTTAGGTTCCGATATTACATAGTCAAAGTGTGATTCTGGGTTTGGGTGATGATCGATAAGTATTTTAATTGCAGAGTGTTGCTTGACATAATCGCCCAGCCATGCAATACGGTTCAGTGCATTAAAATCTTGAAGTAAAAGCAAGTCGCATTGCATGAGTTTGTCTAAAGACTCGTCTTTGTTTTGATCTGCAACGATGATTTCTTCATTGCATTTCATCCACGAAAGAAAATCAGGATAGTTGTCCGGGGTAAAAACGCTTACTTTCATTTTTATGGATTTCAGCATAAGATACATTGCCATAGATGAACCCAATGCGTCACCATCGGCATTCTTATGCGTGATAATCCCAATGTGTTTTGCCTTGATTATCTGATTTTTAATTTCTGATAACTCGCTATGTGTGTTTTTAAGTTTCATGTGTGATTTAACAATTACTTGTTCTTCATTGTTTAATGCTAGTCTATTTTAAAATAACCTCTTTAACAAGTTCTCTTCCAACCTGTTCGTTGATACGCTTTACTAGAGTTGCTCTTTGTCCTGATAATTCATGACGTAAAATGGGAGAGCGTAAGTGTACAACCATGGTTTGATCTCTAAAATAGATTTTCTCTGTGTATGCAGCTGCATTTTTACCGACAACACGTTCCCAATTTCGTTTGATGTTGGCCTTGTCCATACCATTTTGAAGCTGATACTGCTTCTTCATCAACTTGATAACTTCTGATATGCCTTGGGTCTGCGATCTTTTCATAAGCTTGCAAGATACAAAAAGCTCTGCAAAAATTCCAATCTGAAAAGAGGATTTTAGTGAAGTGAAATTTAACTTGATAAAACGCCCTGTTTTGCATAAATTTGAAGGGAATATGATATGTTATTTGATATGAAACAATTTTACCTGATCATTTTTCTGGTCTTTGCCACTTTTGTTGTTAATGCTCAAGAATGGATGCCGTTTGTGTATGAGCAGATGACTTATTTTGAACAAACACAAGAGGAGAATCTAAAGATTGAAATGTTTCTGACCGATTCCGTTGAGATAAATGGAGAAGAAACAAAATACTATTTTAATTACAAATACCCGCTTGATACCTGTCATGGTGATGTTAATGTTGTGTTGGAGATGCATCAAGATCAGTTGTTGAATAAGCCTAGCTTCATGCAATTAAGAAATGATTCCATTCTATTCCCAGAAAGCGCTTGGGGTGATGGCGATGTTTTTATTTTCAAACCATTCGTTGCTCCTGGCGAAAGCTGGAATACAAACGGGACAATCATTGTGTGTGATGATGTAATAGAGTCGGAGTTCCTTGGAATTGTTGATTCTGTCAAGAGTTTCCATTGTGAAGGAGGAATCATGGATGGAAAGGAAATTCTCCTCTCGAAACATCATGGTTTTATTGATTATGTGCCAATCGGAAGTTTCTGGCATTCATTAAACCAATCGAATTTTGAGCTAGTTGGACTGAAAACTTCAGCAGATCAAATTGGTTATGAGCCTGCGCATTTTAGTGATTTTTTCCATTTACAACCGACTGATATGCTGTTCTGGTCTAGCTCATATGAACCATACGACATTTCACAACCATCAACAGGTGACTTATACGTGGATTCCATCAAATCGGTTTATAATGATGGCGATTCAGTTGCTTATTTCATTCATAGACGAGTTTATCGTTTGGGTGAACTACTGGCAACTTACGAAAACCACATTGAAATTTACACTCGAAATACATATGATCGGTATATTGTGAATCCAACTGCTTGCATTGGAATTGCTCCAGATGACTTTGGACAGGCATTATTTTTCAAAGATGCCATTGATTTGACTGTAATGGGGGAGGATAGTCTTCAGGAAATTGTTTGGCATAAAGAGGGTTTTATCCTTTATGACGACTGTGAAATCGGTTGTATCTGTGATTACATGCAGAGTTTTCAATTGTCAACAAAAACTGGCTTAAATCGTATTTGGGGCGGTGACTTTGGAGGTACATCTAATTTAGAAATTGCTGGATATATCATTGCTGGAGAACATTGGGGGAATACGGATATCCCTGTGCATGTAGGAATTGCTGAGGTGACTAATGTTTCTGTGTCGCCAAATCCGGTCCGTAGTAGCTTGAAAGTTCAAACTGAGAATGTTGATGTTGAATCCTTGCAGCTTTTGGATTTGAATGCTCGTGTTTTAAAATCTTGTGAGGCAACGAATGTGATGCAAATCAATGAAATCCCAACAGGTGTGTATGTGCTAGTTATTCAATTGAATAATGGTAAAACATACAGAAAGAAAGTAATGAAGGTTGAATAGATACTGTCTTTTAGCTTGAAAATCAATTGCTCCTCTGAAATTTTATCCTCTGCATTTCCTTTTCACATAAACTTTTGGCAAATTTGTAAAAAATATGACTATGGATACGCATAACAATCACGTACTTGAATTTGTGGCAGTGGCGAAAGAAACCGTGAGTTTGCTTGAGGAGTCTGCAGGATTAAATTCCAGAGATTTTGTGTTAAACGCACGACAGATTTTACCTTTGCTTTACCTGAAAGCTACTTTTTTGCCTAAGACAGAAACAGTTTTGGATGGAGATTTGGAAAGCTATGTCACTCCGGAGCATTATGAGTACATGAAAGCAATGCTTAAGGAAAAGCTTGGTGATTGGGATGCTACGATTCATCTTGAAGATGAGTTCATGATGAATACTGAAGATTTCTTGCATGTTGAGCTATCCGAGCTTTTTGCAGATATTTATCAAGACATTGGTAACTTTATTATGCAATATCGTGATGGTGATGATGATATCAGAAACGATGCCATGTGGGAATGCAAAGAAAACTTTGATCAATATTGGGGATTGCGTACTCTGATTTTGACTGAACATTTACATCGTATTATAATTAGTGACGAATTCCAGAATAAGGAGGAAGTATGAGAGCAGATATCCCCGAAACAATAGATAAAGAAGACATTCGTAAACTTCCAGCCATCGCTTTTGAAGGTGAGATTATTGTGGTTGAGGATGATCAGGCAGTGGATGATGCTGTGAAATATTTGTTGCAATACGATGTGCTTGGCTTTGATACTGAAACCCGTCCGTCTTTCAAAAAGGGAAAAACAAATCAGCACCAAGTTGCATTGCTTCAGTTGTTTGGTGGGGAAAAAGCGTTTCTCTTCCGATTGAATAAAATGCAATTGTCCAATGCATTAACAGGCTTATTAGCGAATCCAAAAGTCTTGAAGGTTGGTGCTGCTGTTCATGATGACATTAAAGCATTGAAAGCACTTAACTCTTTCCGTGATGGAGGTTTTGTCGATGTACAAAATATGGCAACTAAATTGGAAATTGAAGTGAAGTCATTACGCAAACTAACGGCTATGTTTTTTCATGCCCGACTTTCAAAATCTCAGCAACTTTCAAATTGGGAAGCAGATGAATTGTCTGAGTCACAGGCAAAATATGCAGCCACTGATGCATGGATTTCACATGAGTTATATTACAAACTGAAAGCTTTTATGTAATCTTTTTAGAGTTGTCCGTTTTCGTATTTTAGTACCAGCATCTCAATGTCTTTATCTTCACCTTCAGGATCATAATTTACTTTTAAATTGTGACCAAAAATGCGTGCCAATGCCTGAAATGTACCTGCGAGTACACCTCCTTTAAACTCTTTGATGATTTCAAAACTTGTCGATCCTGTCTCCCTATCTATGAGCTTGATTAAAAGTAATCCTTGTGATATTGTCAGCTTTTTAATGTCGTCTTCATATTGTGCTCTAAACTCTTTTTCTCGCTTCTTGATGTATTTTTTTTGATCTTTTTCGTTTGGAATGTATTTCAGGTTGTTCTCAATATCTTGCATGGTACTCCCCATCAGTTTTGCATAAGGATATGCCTTTTTGAAATTCCGAACCAATCGGCTATGTCTTCTTCTCTGTTTGTTTGTCATTTTATCTGTAACATCAGGGGTGACATACACCTGTTTCATGAAGAGAACAGGATTGGGATCGTTGGCGATTATGCTGTCGATATTTATTGCATTGGCGTAATATTCAGGAACTTGAGCTTTGCTAGTTAGTGCAGCAAGAACCAATCCAAGTAAGAAAAGAATATGTATTATGTGCTTTTTCATAAGGATACTTTACCTATCTTTGGGAAAATTTTACCAATAATTGTACCAATTTTAGCGTATGAACAGAAATGTTGAGCAGCTTGTAAATTATCTCATTCTACTCGTTTTGAGTTTGATTTGGGGAAGTAGTTTCATACTCATGAAATATGGATTGTATAGTTTCTCTTATGGCCAAGTAGCTGCATTTCGGATGTTTATTGCATTTGTGGCGTTGCTACCTTTTGCGCTAAAGCACATTCGTTTGTTGAATAAGCAAAATTTTATTCCACTGCTGATTGTCGGCTTTATTGGGAATTGTATTCCTGCATTTCTGTTTACAATTGCTGAAACACGTATTGACTCCTCTTTGGCTGGTATGCTCAATGCAATGACACCTTTCTTTACGCTGATTATTGGTGGGATAGTCTATCGTGTTAAAATCAAAGGTCGGTCTATACTTGGTGTGCTTATCGGTTTGGTTGGCTCGGTTATGTTGATACTTGCTGATGCAGAGGGCTTTGGTAAGAATGTCAATGCCTATGCACTCTTCGTTGTTTTGGCAACACTTATGTATGGCGTTAATATCAATCATGTCAAAGAAAAATTAAGTCACCTTAATGGGATACAAATATCATCGCTTTCATTCTTTTTGGTTGGTCCTGTGGTGACAATTTATCTGTTGAGCAGCAATTTGCCGGCAACATTTTCTCAGCCAAGTGCGTGGAATGACTTTTTGTATGTCTTTTTGCTTGGCTTTTTAGGATCAGCAATGGCTGTTGTGATGGTAAATATTTTAATACAACGTA
The DNA here is from genome assembly GCA_963676165.1 of Bacteroidales bacterium. Lineage (GTDB taxonomy): Bacteria > Bacteroidota > Bacteroidia > Bacteroidales > ML635J-15 > JAQIBY01. The sequence continues at coordinate 1,101,920 of OY781043.1, forward strand.
CTACAGCAATATTTTCATCTTCAGTAACCTATATGATGCCTGTTGTAGCAATTGCTTGGGGCTTATTGGATGGTGAAACCTTACATTTGGTGCATTATATAGGATTGGGGTTGGTTCTGCTGGGCGTTTATTTAGTGAATAAAAAATCGAAGAAACAATGAATTTATCAGGATGGAGAGCTTATACATTGTCCGTGTTGGGCGGTATTTTAATGAGTTTGGCTTTCACTCAATGGCATATCGGATGGACAGTTATTTTGGGGATGATCCCTTTCCTTTTGATTGAGGAATATGTCTTTCAGAACAGAAATACCTTACGTACATTCAATTTTTTTATGCGGCTTTTTCCTGGACTACTCGTTTGGAATATCATTTCCATTTTCTGGATATGGTTTGCTACCATTCCGGGTTCCATTTTTGCAATCCTTTGGAACACGAGTGCCATGGCTCTTGTCTTCATTCTTTTTCATAAAGTTCGTTTACGCCTGAATGATAAGGAGGCTTATGCTTCTTTGATTGTGTTTTGGTTGGCTTTTGAATTTATTTATCTCCGCATTACCTTGTCTTTTCCTTGGTTGTTGCTCGGGAATGCATTTGCCAACAACATCAAAATGATTCAGTGGTATGAGTTTACTGGAGCCATGGGTGGTACATTTTGGGTGCTTCTCGTGAGTTTGGCTTTATTTTTTGTTATTCGACAGTGGATTAAAGACAAGCGTTGGACAGCTCCTTTGCGGAATCGAATAATCTATTCTTTGGGGATTCTGATCCTTCCTATTCTAATTTCCCATGTAATTTACAGCACCTATCAAGAAAAAGGCGAAGCTTATGATGTGGTTGTGCTTCAACCCAATGTTGACCCATACCAGAAATTTAAAGTGTCAACCTCTGAACAATTGTTTCAGATGCTTGCTCTTGCTGACCAGGAAATGGATGATAATGTTGATTATCTGGTTTTTCCTGAAACAGCATTGCCATTGTATGTGAATGGAGATTCAATTGAATTTGAGTGGCATCCAGCCATTCAGGTTTTGAGAAATTATTCAAAAGATCATCCAAATTTAAAAATGATTGTGGGACTCACTTCCAGACAATTTTATTTTGAGGGAGAGGAGCGTACCGAAACATCTCATGCGTATGAGGATTTTTATTTTGATGAATACAATGCAACCTATCAATTCGATACAACAAATCAGCAGCAGAGGTATTACAAATCAAAGTTAGTCCCTGGTGTTGAAACTTTGCCTTTTGTTGAAAATATTCAATGGTTAAACGATCTCATTATCAACCTAGGAGGATCGCGTAATAGCTTAACAGGACAGGTTCACCGTTCTGTCTTTGTTTCGCCTCAAGATTCTGTGGCTGTAGGAACTCCGATTTGTTACGAAAGCATTTATGGTGAATTTGTCACTGAGTTTGTACGCTATGGTGCCGATTTTCTGTTCATTGTAACCAATGATGGTTGGTGGAAAGATACCCCTGGTTATAAGCAACATGCGATGTTTGCTCGTATTCGTGCAATTGAAAATAGGCGCAGTGTAGCTCGAAGTGCAAATACTGGAATTTCCATGTTAATTAATCAGCGTGGCGATGTGTTGGAGTCACGTGGTTGGTGGGTTGAAGAAGTGATTCGTGGACAAATTCATGCCAACTCAAAGCTGACATTTTATTCTCGCTATGGCGATTATTTGGGTCGCATATCTTTGTTTGTTGCAGTATTGGTATTGCTTCATTTGTTGTCATATCGCATGATGAAACGCAGAATGGGAGAATAGTTGGATTTGTTTTTTTGTGATATTGTTTTTTGCAGATCCACAATTATCCAATATTTCTTATCTCCAAATTGTAGTTTGAGTCAGATTCTCATTTTAAGAGTCGTTAATGAGAGCGCTTTTGGACATGATTTTTGCATAAAAAAGCAAAAATTCACGCCAAAAGCCACAGTCATTTAACAACTCAAAACTTTGGATCAAGCAAAAAAGTTTGGGGACATTAATTGATTATCATGCTTATAACTGCCAGTATTCGGATGGACTAATTTTGACAGATATGCTTATTCCTACCAAAATCGGCGCTAGTCCAGTACTATCCTGTATTCGTAAAACATCAGATTGTTACTTGTTAGTTACTTAGATGCGAGAATTGGCGCCTTCGCGTATTTTCTGTGATTTATTGAGATGTGTTTGGAGTTTTTGAGCCGCGCATGCGAGCCTGTTAGCTATTCTTGGCCGCTAAACAAAACGAGCTTTCTGCGGGTCACGGAAAACATATCCAATAAATAAGAAAATTCGGGTCAGCGCCAGGTTTCTTTGTGAACTTTCTTTGCCGAAAAGAAAGTTGATGAAAGGTTTGCTTGCCGTTCGTTGTTTATCCCACAGGAATATTGTTTGCTAGCCAGCCTTGTATATCAAATTAATAAATAGGCGGGTAGGCTTTTCATCCCGAACACTTAAAAATAACAACCTGTGATTCTGGGTAGGAAAGAAAGCGACGGTAAGAGAGGTTACATTATTTGTTAAACCTATAGAAATATCATCTTTCATGATTTGATATCCGCAATCATTTTATTTGCGACCAAACCAACCATAAAAAAAAACCGAATCAACTTATTGATTCGGTTTTCAATATGTAAATCGATTGTTTATTTCATCGCTTCTAAACCTTTGTCGAGCCATTCGATGAAAACATCAGGGTCTTTTTCGTATTCCATTGTTTCACTGATCAGTTTGTCTCCAGTTTCTGGATCGATCAGCACATAAAAAGGTTGAGAATTCACATTGAATTTTGTCATTTGCAAATCCAAGTTTTGTTTTCCCATGGTTTTCTTAACTTTTCCATCCATTTCAGAAGTGTACCATTCACTTTCAGGAAGTTCGTGGCGCTCATCTGTATAAAGTTTTGTTATAATCACTTTGTTGTTGAGATAATCTTGCACACGTGTATCTTCCCAAATGAATGATTGCATTTGTTTGCAATTGCTGCACTGTTTTCCTGTAAAATACAAGAGCAATGGCTTTCTTTGTTCTTTTGCACAGTTTATTCCTTGTGTGTAATCAAAATATCCTTGCACATTGTAACCAAAATGCAAGAAATCATATTTTGGTTCTTCGCACAGTGCTTCTTCAATTTCCACTGCAGGGACACCACCAGATGAAAGTTCAAAATTTTGAGCTGTCATAGGAGGAAGTACAGATGCAATAGGAGTTAATTTTGCACCAAACATTCCTGGAAGTAGGTAAAGTGAAAATGTGAAAGAAATGATTACTAGGAAAATTCTGAATATTCCAACGTGTTGTAAGTCACTGTCGTGAGGGAATTTGATTTTCCCAAGGAGGTAAAATCCCATCAACGCAAATAGGACAACCCAAATTGCAATGTATAAGTCACGACTTAAGAAATTCAAGTTGTATGTTTGATCGATATTGGATAGGAATTTCATTGAGAATGCAAGTAATACAAATGCAAACACAACTTTAACAGAGTTCATCCAACCACCTGACTTTGGTAATTTTTTCAATAAGTTTGGTGACGCAGCGAGTAATGTAAAAGGCAAGGCAAAACCGAAACCAAAACCCATCATCCCGATTGTTGGTTCAAGCCATGAGCCGCTTGCTGCACCTTTTACAAGAATAGCACCAACGATAGGACCTGTACATGAGAAACTTACGATGACAAGTGTTACTGCCATAAAGAAGGACGCTAGAATTCCACCTTTATCTACTTGTTGATCTGCTTTATTTGCAAGTCCTGTCGGAAGTGTAATTTCAAATAATCCAAAGAAGGATAGTGAGAAAATAAAGAATAAAATAAAGAAAATAGCATTTGCAATCCAGCTAGTACTCATGACTGTTGTTAAGTCTGCGCCTGCACTGGTAAGCGAAACGATTAATCCGACCAGTGTGTAAAGGAAAATAATGGAAATACCGAAAATAACAGCTTTCATAATTCCACTGGCACGACTTGATTGCCCTTGCAAGAAAAAACTAACAGTCATAGGAATCATAGGGAATACGCAGGGAGTAAGTACCCCGAGTAATCCACCTCCGATTGCCATCAAAAGAAAACCCCAGAATCCTTTTTCTTCCTCTTCTTCAGTATCTTCGGTTGTTTCGGATTTTTCAACGCTTGTTTCTTTGCTTACTTCTTCTTCAGTTTCAGACTCGTTGTTGTTTTCTTCCGTGTTTTCTTCAACAACTTCTTCGTCCTCTTCTTCCACAGGGTTTGTTTCTGTTTTTTCAACTACCTCTTTGGGATCGTTTGTGGTTTCTTCAATTTTGTGTTGTACTGGTTTGACGCTAAAACTCATGTCTTCAGTTACAAGGACACATTTACCATCCACATCGTAACAAGCCTGACCATCGAGTAGTCCTTTGACAGTAAATCCATTTTTTGAATTCGATTTAATTTTCTGTTTGTAAACCACCTTATTCTCATGATATTTTACGTTTACATCAAATACCTCATCGTGTACTTCTTTGGGTTTAGGTGATTCTGTAATACCACCAACCAAGGCATAGTCATTAGACTCTTCGAACTCGATGTACATAGGCATAGGACCACCATCTTCCATGTCGATTGTGTACAAATGCCAATCTTTTTCAATTGTACCAGACATGACAAGGTAATACTCACTTTCATTGACACTTTCAGTTGTAAATGTCCATGTGACAGGATTTACCTGTTGAGCAAATACTAAACCTGCAAATAGAAGCATGCTTACTAAGGCTACTCCTGATTTCCAGAGGGCAAATAAACGTTTCATATGCTATTGTTTTAGGTTAATTACAACAATATTTCTTCGTTCTTGTCATTGAAAAAATGATATTCCATCATAGTGTATGCCATAGCTCCAACAATATGCAATTGGAGTGTTGATTTCTTTTGCCATGACTTTTTCAATGATTTGAAACCGGATTTCTTATTTATATATGCTTCAAGGAACGGATGCACTTTTAACACAACACGTTTTTCTTTGTTTTGTTTAGCTAGCAGTTGTAATTTGTTTTCTATCTCGTCAAGGATAAGTATTCCGGCTTGAATTTTTCCTTTACCTAAACAAGTTGGACAGGTTTCTTCTGTTTGGATATGCATTTCCGGTCTAACGCGTTGACGGGTAATTTGCATTAATCCAAATTTGCTGAGTTGTAGAATGTGGTGTTTAGCACGATCTTCCACCATCTCATTTTTCATTTTTTCAAATAACTGTTGTCTGTGATTCGAATCCGTCATATCAATGAAATCGATGACAATGATTCCCCCCATGTCACGAAGTTTCAACTGACGAGCGATTTCTTCGGCAGCAGTTAAGTTGACGCTCAAGGCGTTATTTTCTTGTCCTGTTGTATTCTTTTTGTTCCCGCTGTTTACGTCAATGACGTGCAGAGCCTCGGTATGCTCAATTATGAGATAGGTTCCGTCTTTCATTGGAACTGTTTTCCCAAATAATGTTTTGATTTGCTTTTCAATGCCAAAGTGCTCAAAAATAGGCGTTTTCCCTTTAAATTGTTTGAGGATATTGGCTTTGTCAGGGGCAATTTCCTGAATGTATTTTTTCATTTCAACGAAGGTCGCAGCATCATCCACCGTAATTTGTGAAAAATCACTGGTCAGAATGTCACGAATGACTGCTTCTGTGCGGTTCACTTCGCCAATTAAGAGTTGTGGTGGCTTAGCACCTTGCAAACGTTTGATTCCAGATTCCCATTTGTCAGTTAAATATCTCAACTCCTTATCCAAATCAGCCACACGCTTATTTTGCGCAGCAGTACGGATGATAACACCATAATTTTTTGGTCGGATGCTTTCGATCAGACTCAATAGTCGGCGTTTTTCTTCTTTTGAATTGATTTTTTGGGATACTGAAACCTTGTTGGAGAAAGGCATGAGTACCAGATTTCTGCCTGCGATGGAAATCTCTGATGACAAACGTGGACCTTTGAGTGAAATAGGCTCTTTGGCTATTTGGACAACCAAATATTCGCCCCCATTAATGACATCTGAAACTTTTCCGTTCTTATCAATTTCCGCTTCGAAACGAACTCTGTTCGATGGACGTTTCTTTGCTTTGGGAGATTGTAAGATTTGAATGAATTTCTTTAAAGTTGCAAAATTAGGACCTAAGTCTAGATAATGTAAAAATGCATCGCGCTGATATCCAACATCAATAAATGCTGCATTCAGCCCAGTCATTAGTTTTTTTACCTTTCCAAGATATATATCGCCTACTGAAAATTTATGATTGTTGTCTTCTTGATGAAGCTCTATCAGTTGTTTTTCTTTCAGTAATGCAATACGAATTCCGGAAGGTTTAACTTCGACAACAAGTTCATTATTTGCACCTTGTGATTTATTCACAACAGAAAACGGTATTATAAGCCAAAGCTCTAGGCGTAAACCTAAAGCTTTGATCTTTATTTAAGAATAAATAATTATTTCTTCTTATGCCTGTTTTTACGCAGTCTTTTTTTCCGTTTGTGCGTTGAAATCTTATGTCTTTTTCTTTTTTTACCGCTTGGCATAGCTTAAAATTTTAGATGATTAATTATTGTCTTTTACTTCGCTAACAAAAGTTTTTGAAGGTTTGAAAGCTGGAATTTTGTGAGCAGGAATAGTGATTGTTGTATTCTTGCTGATATTACGAGCAGTTTTTTCTGCACGTTCTTTAATAATAAAAGAACCAAAACCTCTGAGATATACGTTTTCACCTTTTACCAAACCGTCTTTTACGGTGCTCATGAATTCCTCAACTGTACGTTGTACAATTACTTTCTCAATTCCTGTGTTCTTTGAAATTTCGTTTACGATGTCTGCTTTAGTCATTGTAATATAATTTAAAATGTTTGTTTAACTATTGATTTCTAAGGACGTGCAAATATAATACTTTTTTATTACGCAAAACAAGCTTTCATTAAAATATCATTGACTATCTTTGTATTATGAATGATTTTGCAGTCCAATTGATTGATTGGTACAGGGATACGGCGAGAGATTTGCCTTGGAGAAATACCAGAAACCCTTATGAAATTTGGTTGTCTGAAGTGATTTTACAACAGACACAGGTCAAATTTGGACTTGCTTACTATCATAAAATTCTTGATAAATATCCTGATATTTCATCCTTGGCTCGTGCTGAAAAGGATGAATTTATGAGGCTATGGCAAGGTTTGGGCTATTATCGCCGTGCTGAGAACCTTCTTATTGCTGCAAAGCAAATTGTGAAGGATTATCATGGTGTTTTCCCTTCCACATTTCACGAAATTCGAACGCTTAAGGGGGTAGGAGAGTACACAGCTGCTGCTATTGCATCATTTGCATTTGGGGAGGCTGTTCCTGTTGTAGATGGTAATGTAAAACGTGTCATTTCTCGCTTGTTTTTAATTCAAGACTATCCAGAATCGTCAAAAGGCAAAAAAGCCATACGCGAAGCTCTCACTGCAATTTTTGATCCTCAGCAGCCAGATGCATTCAATCAAGCCATTATGGAATTTGGAGCGCTTCAATGCACAAAATCTCCAGACTGCTCACAATGTATATTTCAAAGCCAATGTTTGGCTTATGCTGAGAATCTTGTAAAAACTCTGCCAGTGAAGAAGGTGCCTAAAGCCAAACGGCAACGGTATTTTCATTATTTTCTCCATTTTAATAATGGAAAGTTGGCTTTGCAACAGCGTGGTGAAGCTGATATCTGGAAACAATTGTATGAGTTTCCATTGCTTGAAGATTTGTCTTTTGTGTCAGAATCGCAGCTTGAAAATGCGATTGAAGCATCTTATGGGGTAAATGTATCTTCTTTGGTAGAAATCAAGTCATGGCCTGCACATATATTGAGTCATCAGGAAATTTATGTGAGATTGTTTCTTATCGTGGACATGCAAGCTCCGTTTCAATTGACGTATTATACGATTGACGAGATTGAAAAATTGCCAAAATCTCGAATGATGGATAGAATACTAAAAGATGATGTTGTGCTTGCTTTATTTTCCTCTTCCCTTTAATACCGTAATAACCGTATAAATCAGGATTTTGAAATCAACAGCAAGTGATATGTTTTCAATGTAAAGAATATCATATTGCAAGCGCTCTACCATCTCATCCACATTTTCAGCATACCCGTATTTTACTTGTCCCCAAGAGGTGATGCCAGGACGAACTTTGTGAAGTAAGGTGTAGTGCGGTGCTTTTTGCACAATCTGGTCAATGAAAAACTGTCTTTCCGGACGTGGACCTACCAAAGCCATGTCGCCTTTCAGTACATTGAAAAACTGTGGCAGCTCATCCATGCGGGTTTTACGCATGAAACGTCCGAATTTTGTGACACGGGTATCCACATCGCTACTTAAACTTGGACCATGTTTTTCTGCATCTTTTATCATGGATCTAAACTTATAGATACTAAATGGTTTTCCAAAGCGACCTATGCGTTTGTGAGAGTAGAAAACCGGTCCTGGTGAAGAAAATTTTACGCCAATTGCCAACACAATAAATAGTGGCAGCAGAATAATCAGCGCTAGCAAGGAAACTGAAATGTCCATAAGCCGTTTTAGGTGAGCTTGCCAAACTGGCATAATGTGCTTACGGATCTGAATTAAGGGAGTTCCTAAAATATGTGTCATGCGAACTTTTCCAATGAGGATGTCATACATATCAGGAATTACCTTGATGGTTAGTTTTGTGCCTTGAAGTTTGTTAATCAACTTTTGAATCAGTTCGTGATCAGAGGATTCAATGGCAATAATAGCTTCTTCTACTTTATTATTTTGAATAATATTGTCGATTTCTTCCAAGGTTCCTAGGGCAGGAAGATGATCTTGCAATTGATAATGTGTTTTTTTGCGAATCGGAATAAAGCCCAAGATATTTAATCCGCTATAAGGTTTTTGATAGGTGATTTCTTCGTAAAGTTTGACCGCTCTTTCTGTGCTTCCAACCATAATTGCATTGAATTGCAATTTGTGGTCTCGGATTCTGTGATTCGTCATGGTGGTGACAAAAACACGAGGGGCGTAGGTCATAAAGAAATGCAGTCCGAGAAGCACAAGAAACATTTGGTAATATGACTTATAATCTGCCACATAATCATCTAAAATAATGGCAAAAAACAGAATGGATACTCCAATTAAGCTGCTTAAAAATGTGGTTGTGAGCTCTTTTAATCGAGATTTTCTGTAAATGTCTCTGTAGTAGCCACTCAAGACGTGTACAATAAGCCAGAATACTGGAATAATAATGACTCCAAGCATAAATTGTTTGTCAAAATTCAAAGGGACTTTATCTCCGAAGGTTTCCGGTTCAATCACAAGTTTTCTGAAAATGAAAAACAATGTCCAGCTTCCTGCAGCTGCAAGAATATCGAAGATAATGTATATTGCTCTGTGCTTATTGATGTTCATTAGTAATGGATCAGTTTAATGTTGTCAAGATAAATTCTTGCAGTTGTTCCTTCAGTTTTTTCGGTTTTTTCGGCGCTAAAGAAAACTCTATACGCGCTAGAATATGGGCTGTTTGCTATTTGGTCTGTTAGGTTGACGTACACTTTCCTCCAGTTATCTGTAGGGGTAAGTGTTAAAATCGGATATCGGACATCCACATATGCTCCATCGCTTACTTCCAGTCCGAAAAGACCTACAGTAAGATTTTCTTCGCAATAATAATCAATCTCCAGATATACTTTTGAATCGCGTGGTAAATCGTAAGTTAAGGAAGTTCTGATATCCACCTGAGTTCTTTCAGCATCCAGCGCAATATAACCACTGTGATCTTCAAAACTCATACTGTCCATCACTGTCATGAGCGAAGTATCGCTATTGGGTGTTTTTTCAAAACTGTTTCCTAGTCCTTCAAAATCTTCGAGCATAGGAATTAGGCAATGCGTTTCGTATTCGTATTCTGGATATAGCTTAATGACACCAGCTTCCGGAAGTAAGGTGTCCATGCTAAAGCTGTTGTAAAATGGATAAATTACGCGGAATAAACCTTGTCCATTGTCGCGAATCCCTGTTTCTAAAGCAACATTGACATCTCCTGTTGGTAAAACAGGAATTTTAAAAGGGATTTCATACGTGCCTATGTATTTGTTGTCCACGTAAACCCACAAGTCGTTAATGTCTTGAGAGTTGGATCCATATTCTGAGCTGGTTGAAAGGCTAATGCTATCCACCTGAATGTAAGCAGGGATTGGTTCTTCCTTGGTGTCACATGATTGTATTCCCAACGCAAGCATGCAAATAAGCAGAATACCGGTTATATCTTTCCGCATGAGTTTTGCTAATTTTGAATTTAAACGCAGGCAAAGTAAAGATATTGTTTCCAAATTATGAACAATTTGAAGTTAATTTAATCTTTGAGTTAATTTCTTGAAGGACGCGCATGGTTTTGCTGGTGTTTTCCAAACTTATTTCTGCCGATTTCATTTGTAAAATGGAGTTTGAAAATGCTGTAAATTCGTCTCTTACCTCATTGGCATTCTTTACAGGGATGCATTCTCTCACCAAATCGTTGAATTGCTGTGAGAATAATGCCATGTCAGCATCAATATTTTTTGAATAGCGATATGCTTCATTGTGTAGCATGTCAATGGAAACATAATCTGACGGATTGTAAAAAATGGCTTGCTGCACATCTTGAGCTGATATTTTGCTCGCAGTTAAGTTAGCAATGCATCCATTATGAAACTCAATGATTGCATTGACTACGTCAGGAGATGAATTGGAGGTGGACATTCCGTAAGCAGAAATTTTGCGAATCTCGGAATTGACGACACTCAATATATTGTCAATGTCATGAATCATAATGTCGTTAACCGGATGGATGTGGCGGTTAAGATCATGATATTGCTTTAAACTGTGCGTGTGAATCATTCGAACGCGAGGGTGAATAAAAGGACGAGCCGCCAGAAAAGCAGGATTGTACCTGTGTCTCAATCCGATTTGCACTACAACATCGGCTTCGTCGCTAAGATTTATTAAATCGCGGGTTTCTATGGTGTTGTAATTTAGCGGTGGTTCGATGAATAAGTGTTTCGATTTTCTGAGTGCATTCCTTAGATAGGCGTAGGAATTGAAATTAGGCGCAGTAAAAATTGCATCAACATCCTGAATGAGCTCATCAGGATGAGGATAAATTTTCAGATTGTGTTTTTTTCTTACCTCTTTGACTCTTTGGTCGTCGAGGTCGTGAATGCCAACGAGTTTGAATGTTCCAATGTCCGAAAGAAGATTCAAGTACTCGCAGGTTTGGTCATGACTACCTAAAATTCCCGCTTTTATCATATAGTATGAATTTGGATTTAAAAATACAAGGGAAAGGCTTACACTTTGCTGTTGTTTAGGGGCTTTTATTAACCTGATTCTGTTAAAAACCGTTAGTTTTTGCATGGTTATGCCCTTTGCGTGTGTTTTTAACATGAAATTGTGTAAAACCGCATTCTGTCGTGTTTTCAGGCAATTGACAATGGAAAAATAGTGTTTGTATTGTTGTAAGATGTTCGTTTTAATTGCTTGAAAATTGGCTGAGTCAACATGTCGGAAGAAAAAATCTTAGAAAAAAGAATTGTGTTTACATGATTTTTGTATATTTGCAGCCCGAATGAGGATGGTCTAGTAGCTCAGTTGGATTAGAGCAACGGCCTTCTAAGCCGTAGGTCCCAGGTTCGAGCCCTGGCTAGATCACAACTTAGAAATGAAAACCGAATGACAAAACGTTGTTCGGTTTTTTTTGATTATTGGTACTTATCAGTCAATAGAGAAGTTATTTTGATCTTATGATATTACTTTTATTAATAAAGTGAAATCTGTTGATTCAAATTTATTGAGAAAATCAATTTTTACTCTTTTATTTCTCAAATTTTTTGTAGCAGCTATAGCAAATAGGTTTCAATATGGTGAATTCTCCATATTCACCACAGCTATGGCATTGATTTTCTACATATTCTGGATTTTCAAATTGAACCCAGGTAGAATAGCAATCCCAACAATATGGCTTCTCAATATCGTATGGGATTCTTTTTCCACATCTGATACAGTAACCTCTATTTGGCTTATTTTTTTTGTCACTCTCAAGATCTGGTGTAATCAGTTTTGTTTCTTTTTTTAAACGTCGATTTGTCTTTGCAATCTGAATTATTTCTGATGATTCAATTATGGAGTTTGTCTCATTTACTGCCTTTTCAAAAAGTTTAAAGTCTTTGTTTTTGTCAATATGTACTCCCATCTCTCTATTGTTCTTTTCTGAAAATTCATACATGTTCATAGATGTAATTACCATTTCAAATTCATTGAAATAGCATTTAGCATGAAGATTTTCAAAATAGTAGAGTTCTATATTTCTGAGCTCGGCTAATGAGTTTCTTTCGTTTGGTTTTAATTCATCTTTCCCATATATAATCGTAATATTTACATTTCTTTTTGAGGCATCTTTCAGTCTCTCATAAAATGTCTTTGATAATTGCAGGTAAGGTGATACAAGAGTTAACTTTTCTTTTGCCTCAATAATAATTGTTTCTAATCTATATGAGGTTCCATAGGTTGTTAAAAAATCTGCCATTATTACTTTCTCTGTTATTTTTTAAAACAAAAACAATAGACGGAAGAAGATAGATTGTTTCTATTTATTCTTACGATTACTGTGTAGTCCTTTATATACAGCAAAAGTAGCAAAAAAGAAATGACTTCCATTTGAATTCTTAACTTTAATATTGAGCGTTTATTGATTTTTTCGCTTTGAATAGAATTTAGGATATTGTTTTGTCATTTAAAAGCTTTTTGTAATCAGTGACTTCCGGAAATTCACCCATAAATGATTGAATCTGATTTAATGAGTAGTTTAAGGCTGACATTTTGCTTTTTTTTGTATTACTGATAAAACTTGAAATTTTAGAAGGGATTTTATTCATGATAAAAACCTTCTGTAACTCGTCTAGTTGCCTAATGTTTTCTTCATTATTGCTGTTAATTGTCTCAATAATTTCACGAGTTGTGTCTTTTACTTTGTCTGTTCGAGCTTTTAAAGAATAGTAATCCTGAGCCGTAGCATATTGAGGCGATTTTATTTCGTTATGGTAATCCACATAATTTCCTTGTTGTCTGAATATTTCAAAATTGGAAAACCACTCCATTTCTGCTTTGAACTTCTTATAGATTCTTATCATCTTTGAAATGAGAAGTCTTTGAGCTGCTATATCTTCGTTTTGTAGTTTCTGGCTAAACTTTTCAAATTTTTTATATTCTTCAACGCTATGAAATGAATTTTTAAGGAAGGAAGTGAATTCCGTCGAAATGATATTGTATATGAAAATAACAAATGAAATAAAATGCTTTAGTTCATGGTTTTCAAATACACCTCTCATTCCTTTTGTGTCTCGGAGGTTAAAACCAACGCTGTCTAGATGAAGTACTAGAGCTTTTATTGATTCTTCGCAACCAACAATTAGGGTAGTGATTGCTAAGCCATATTCATTGTCTTGAGCTAGTTTGTCTGCAATAAGAAATTTATTGTCAGAATTTTGTAATACTTTTAACGAAGCATCTGCACATTCTTCTTTGCTTATATTTAAAAATGTTCTTGACATTTTGGGATTGGTTGTGTATTGTATTTTAGTTTCAAGCTTTAACCCTGCCAATTAAATTAACTGACAGGGTTGGAATTTGTAATTACTTTTTGGAACCGCCTTTTGATTGTCCCCCAGATGAAGGCTTGCTTGTGGAAGTGTTATTGCTTCGACCCCCACCCGAAGGTTTTCCTGTTGTTGAAGGCCAGCCACCTGCATTGCCTTGTCCTCTTGAACTTGAATTTTTTGCCATGTCTTAAAAGTTTTAGTTAAATTTTTAGTTTTTAAATAATGAAAACATAAACCTTGATTCAATTGAAATATTATAGTATGCTTGGCTTAATGTTGTCGAAACTATATCAAGAGTATCAAAATGTATGCCAAGGTGGGTTTTGCCTTAAAAGTGACAGAATGGCATTTGGGGACAATAATTGAGAGCTTCACTACGGTCTCGTAATACCATTAATAAAAGTTTCTACAAAGCCGATGATTTTGCCAGTAACCCTTTCAGCTACAGTTTTACGTTCTTTTAGACTTGGTCTTTTGTTCATCATGTCGATGATGTCGTCACGCAATGGTGTTTTTTCAGTGAAGAGATAGTTGCCAATGACTTCTTGCAACTTTTCAGCATTCAGATCTTCATCTTTGCTGAGGTTTTCAATGGCGAGTAGTCTTTCTTTGCTCCAGTAGTTTGCAAAGGCATCGGGAATGTCGTCAGAATCGTTAATGTGAGGTAAGTTCTCGTGAATGAATCTTTCAATTAGTTCACGTTTCGAGCGCATTTTTGTGTCGCCTGTCATAATGTCTATGATTGCCTTTTTCTGAGACTCATGTTCATCTTCTTTGGCATCTTTCAGTTTGGCGAGAAGCTTAAGGATATAAGCAACATTGATTTCATCACGATGAATTAATTCTAATTCAAAATCTACATCATTAAGGATGGATACTTTCTCTTTCTGGTGCTGACTTTTTGCTTTATCATACAAATCAAGATATTTGCTCTTGTAATCTTCAAAGCCTTGTTCTTCCATAGATAGGTCGTCATAACTAAACTCGGTAAAGGTGTTCAGTACATTCTTGATGCGCATTAGTTCTCGGAACGCTTTTATGAACTCCAACTCTTTTTCTTCATCCTGCAAATTGTTGACGCTGTTTACAGTTGGTGCAATTTGTAACAAATCAATAAATGCCTTATTGAACATCGCAACATATTCTTCATATGGTTGTATGATGATTTCTTCCTTGGCATTTGTGTTTGAGAAAAGTGAAATTGCATCATCTGTTGCTTCTTTCAGGTTGCGAAAGGATACAATGTTGCCTTGTGATTTTAACTCATTCAGAATTCGGTTTGTTCTGGAATATGCCTGAATTAATCCATGATATTTGAGATTTTTATCAACGTAAAGTGTATTCAGAGTCTTGCTGTCAAAGCCAGTTAAAAACATGTTTACGACTAGAAGTACGTCAATCTGTTTTTTCTTGACTCGCTTTGCGATGTCATTGTAATAATTGTAAAAACTCTGACTGTCTTTGGTTGTAAAGTTTGTGCTGAATTCTTTGTTGTAATGCCCAATAAATTCTTCGAGAGAGTCTCTTGAATGTTGTGAGTTTAATCCGTAAGCTCGGTTTGGTTCTGCTGCAATTTTCGAAGAAGTGTCTTCTTGAAGCTCCTCGTCTATGAATGCATTACCAATGGCATCTTTGTCGTCTTCGTTCGCTTGGTAGGAATAGATGCATGCTATCCGTAAATTATGTTCACCAGCTTCTTTTTTCTCATGAAATATTTTGTAATACTCAATGAGTGTATCAACACTTGATACTGCAAAAATACTTGTAAATTCCTTGTTGTGTGTTTTTCTGGTGTGATTTGCAATGATGTAATCTACAATGTTGTTTAAGCGTACCGGAGCATTCATAACTTCGGCTTCATCAATGGCTTCAACGTTGATGTCTAAAATGTTTTCTTTCTTTTTAAACGTGCTAATGTATTCAATGGCAAATTTTAAAACATTTTCATCACGTATGGCATCGGTTATCACATATTGATGCAGTTTTTTATCGAACAGCATTGCTGTTGTTCTTTTTCCAAATTCATTCGTGCCTGCATTTTTATCAAAGATCGGAGTACCAGTAAAACCAAACATCTGACTTTTCGTGAAGAAGTTTTTGATATCGTCATGGGTTTTCCCAAATTGTGAGCGATGACATTCATCA
This sequence comes from Bacteroidales bacterium, assembly GCA_963676165.1. Lineage (GTDB taxonomy): Bacteria > Bacteroidota > Bacteroidia > Bacteroidales > ML635J-15 > JAQIBY01. Next base: position 1,117,676 of record OY781043.1, read on the forward strand.
AAAATGAAAACAATGTGTTTGTCTTTCAATGTTTCCATTTTGCTCAGATATCTGGATTTGCTGATGGCAGTATTGAGTTTTTGAATGGTTGTTACTATTAGTTTGTTGTCTCCAGCCATTTGGTTTACCAATGTGTTGGTGTTGGTTGTGCCATCAATGCTGCCTTTGCTGAAAGCGTTGAATTCTTTTGTGGTTTGATAGTCCAGATCTCTGCGATCAACGACAAAGACCACTTTGTGAACCTTTGGAAAGTTGGTGAGAATCTGAGCCGTTTTAAACGAAGTGAGTGTTTTCCCAGACCCTGTGGTATGCCAGATGTATCCAAACTGATTGCTTTTTTCAACACGCTCAATGATAGCTTCTACAGCGTAAAACTGGTAGGGGCGAAGCACCATTAGAATTTTATCTGATTCATGAATGACAATGTATTTGCAGATCATTTTTGAGATGTGGCAAGGTTCTAAAAATACATCGGTGAATTCAGAAAGCTGAGTAATGAGTTTGTTCTTTTCATCTGTCCAGTAAAAGGTTTGTTTGTAACTGCGAGCTTTTAGTGGACTGTTAGCATAATACTTGGTGTTTACACCATTGCTGATGACAAAAATCTGAATGAATTGGAATAAACCATGACCACTCCAGTATGAATGTCTTTCGTAACGATTGGTTTGGTTGAATGCTTCTTTTAATTCAAGTCCTCTGCGTTTCAATTCTATCTGAACCAATGGCAAACCATTGATTAGGATGGTGACGTCGTAACGATTTTTGTACGTCCCTTCCATGCTTACCTGCTGGGTTACCTGATATTGGTTTTGACACCATTTTATCTGATTGATTAGTTCAATGGTTTTGTGTTCGCCTTGATCATTGGTGTAAGGTACACGATCACGCAATATTTTTGCCCGCTCAAATACATTCCCTTTGTTGATGTAATTCAAAATCTGCGTGAAATCATTATCAGAAAGCGTTGTTTTATTATGAATTTCCAGTTGTGACTTTAGGTTCGCTAATAAGTCTTTTTCATCATGGATGTCAACTTTCTTGTAACTCAGATTTTGTAATTGGGTGACAAGGTTGTTTTCTAATATTTGTTCGGGTTGTGTGATCATAAATGCTTGTTTTTATGCTCCGTAGGAGCAAACTGTTAGTAGCACCATGGGTGCGAATTTATTGCGTAGCTCCATCGGAGCGATCTGTTATTCTATCCAATGAAATAAATATTTTTCATCGTATTCAACATTAAATTTCTCTAAAAAATCTAAATATTCTTCCTTAAATGATTTTTTCAAATGATGTTGTTCTTGATTTAAAATATAATTTACCACATTGTCTATTTGACTTTTTGAATATGAAAATGCTCCAAACCCTTCTTGCCAACGGAATTTCCCAGTTACCCACTTTTTGTCTGTAATGAATTTGGATGCCCCGGCTTTAATGTCTCTTACTAAATCGGAGACAGATAAATTGGGTTTCATCCCAACTAATAAATGAACATGGTCGGGCATAGCAAAGATAGCTAGTAATTTTTGTTTGCGCTCAGTGACAATACCAGTGATGTATTTATGAAGTTCTTCACGATTTTGTTTTGAAATAAGGTTTTGTCGGCTTTGAACAGTAAAAACAATTTGTATAAATATTTGCGAATATGTATTTGCCATAATTATTGATTTTTGAGGTTGTGATTAAATATCCAGTAAACAGGTCGCCCCTATGGGGCTATAAATAGAACGCTCTTTTAGAGCTACAAACAGGTCGTCCCTACGGGACTGAAATTTAAAGTTAATGAATATTTGTTCGTGCTGTGTGATCATAACAGAATGTAATCTTCAATTTATCTATGTGGTTTTTGCGAATGTACAGAATATTTCGATAGAAGAGATGATTTACACTGAAGATATAGTGTTGTAGATTTTAATAGACTACTAAAAAATGACCCAAGAGCAGTTCTTATGGTATGCAACTCGGGTTCTGTTACTGCAAAAGTAATGTGATTTTATTTCTTATCAAAATTGTGTTGTAAGTTAATTAGAATCTGTGGTTTATCTTTATGAGGATGTATTTGTTAAACCGTAAATAAATCATCGCCTTTCCAGTTTTTGGGATTGTCGATGATGTATTTTTTTATATTTTGAGATGCTCTGTTGTTGCGAATAATATGATCGTGAAATCTTGGTTGCCATGCAAAATTTTTATTGATTTTTCGCGATTCAATGGTGCATTTTCGTTTATATTGATTAATAATCGATCCAAGCGTTGCAGGGTTCCATCTTTTTGATGCATTTGCTGTTTGTGAGATATTCGTCGAGATATCTGTCGAGACGTCCAATTTGGACGTCTGTTCTGTCTGTGCTTTCTTTTTTTCTTCTTCTTTCTTTTTTTCTTTTTCTATTTCTTCATGTTTTTTATTGATGGTGATAATCCCATGAATATGGTTGGGCATTACGATGAATGCTTCCAATTCTATGAATGGAAAATGAAGCGGTATTTCATGCCAATATTTTTCAGCTATTTTCCCGATTTCTGATAATTGCATTTGTCCATTAGAGATTTCTCCAAAAAAATGCTTGCGATTTTCTGTGCAGATGGTTACAAAATAAGCTGCATTACTCCCATAATCCCACGATTGCAGGCGATTAGACTCAATGCGGTATTTATTTTGAAACAAGGTCATTTTGAATAATATTAATTGCAGAATATTGCATAAAGTGATCCCAATAATGCTAAAACTGAGATAACAATTGGAAGCCACCAAAAACGGGTTGCTAGCCCTTTTGCATTATTAATTTTTTCTTGCTTTCGAATTACTTTGTCATAATAGGTTTGCCAACTACCATATTTCTCAAACACAAGATGCCCATTCCTTCTTAATATCAAGCTGTATTTACCATTTCCAGCACCTTTAAGCTGTTTCACTAAATCATGCTGAACTAGAAATTACACATATTGATAATCTGTTTGAACAATAGCTCTTTTATCATAACCTTGAGGATTAATGGGTTCATTATACAATTTTGTTAAAATTGCATTGATTTCTTTGTGAAATATTTGATCATACTCTTTCATAATTCATAATTGGTTACACAAACATTTTCTGTAACAAGCCTTTCTTCCACTGCTGTGATGCCTCAATTTGTTGCTCAGTTTTCTCAATCTTTTTATCAATGGAGGTGAGGAAGGAAGCTATTTTTTGTTGCTCCTTTAGTGTAGGAATTAATAGATTTATCTTTTCTAATGTTGATTTTGATAAACTCGGAACTCCGGATGCTTCATTATATTTATACCAATTGATTTGCTTGAAAATTAAGTAAATGAAAATTGGCAGTACACCTTTGAAAGAATGAGTATAGAAAAGTGTGTCTACTGTCCAAAATTTCCCAGTTAAATAGATTGGTTTATCAATTGTTCCTTTTCTACCAATGCCAACACTTTCTCCATCATATAAGTAGTCGTTAACTAATAGCATTTTGCCACCAGTCCCATAAACAGGGATATTTCCCGCTTTAAGATGTTTGTAATCTTTTCCATTACCTATTTTTAAAATCTCCCCCAACTTCTTTTCTTCCCAATCAGGTGGTTCGACAAGCTCACCAACCTCATTGGTTATTTTAAAGCGAATTTCCTGAGAAAATATTTTCTGCATTATACCTTTTTTGTATTTCTCCAATTCGGCTTTCTTTTTTTGCAATAGGTTTATGCGTTTGTCAACTGCGGTGAGGAAGTTGGCGATGCGGGTTTGTTCATCTGGTTCAGGAATATTTATATTGATTTTTTCAATTGTAGATTTTGATAAACTTGGGACACCTGATGCTTCATTATATTTTTTCCAATTTATATTTTGAAAAATCGAGAATAAAAACTTTGGGTTTGAACTTTTAAAAGAGTGAGTGTAAAACAATGTATCAACAGTCCAAAATTTACCTGAAAGGAAAACAGGTTTATCAATAGTTCCTTTCCTTCCAATTCCTATACTCTCGCCGTCATAAATAAATTCATTTACAGAAGTCATGTATCCACCAGTACCATAAACTGGAATATCACCACAGTTTAAATGTTTGTAATCTTTTCCGCTTCCAATTTTTAAAACTTCTCCGATTTTCTTTTCAACCCATTCCCCTTCAAACTCAGGGAATCGTAATTCAGGGATATTATGTTGTGTGTTGTTGTTCATTCGTTTTGTTTTGTTGTTTCGTTATTGTAGATCCGGTCTGTCCCGTATATCCGGACGGTTATCCCGTTGATCCGGACGGCTACCCCGTTGATCCGGACGGCCGTCCGGATTTACGGGGCGGTTATCCCGAGTTCTTTGCAATAACGATCAATTTCTTTGTTGATATCTATTAGTTCATTATCGATTGTTTTTAGATTGTTGGCAACTTCGTCTATGTCTATAGGCTCTTCTTCTTCAAAGGTGTCCACGTAACGTGGGATGTTCAGGTTGTAATCGTTTTCGGCAATTTCTTCCAAAGTGGCTACATAGCTGTATTTGTCTTTGGTTTCTCTTGCTCGGTATGTGTCAATGATTTCCTGTACGTCTTTGTCTCGTAATTCGTTTTGGTTTCCGTTTTTGATGAAATGATCATCTCCACTGGCATCAATAAAAACGATATTCTCATCTGCTTCTCTGCATTTTTTAAAGACCATAATGCAAGTAGGGATGCTAGTTCCGTAAAAGATGTTTGCAGGTAATCCTATCACGGCATCGAGGTAATTCAGCTCACTGATTAAATATTTGCGGATAACACCTTCTGCCGCTCCTCTGAACAAAACCCCATGAGGTAAAACAGTCGCCATAATTCCATTGTCTGCAAGCTGATGAATCATATGCAGAACAAAAGCATAGTCTGCTTTTGTTTTTGGTGCAAGTTTTCCGTATTGGCTGAAACGTTCGTCAGTATTGTTCAATGGATTTTCATTACTTTTCCAATGCGCAGAGAATGGCGGATTTGCAACGACAGCTTCAAAGCGCTTGTCAAAGTGCTGTGGGTTTTCCAGTGTGTCTTCCTGCTGTATGTCAAATTCACGATAGTGCTTGTCATGCAAAATCATGTTCATACGTGCCAGGTTGTAAGTTGTGCGGTTGAGTTCTTGTCCGTAAAACTCACTCACATTGGAAACTTCTTTTGCTACACGCAGAAGCAATGAGCCTGAACCACAGGTTGGATCATACACAGATTTGAGTTTTGTTTTTCCGGTAGTGACAATCTTTGCCAGAATTTTGGAAACTTGTTGTGGTGTATAGAATTCTCCTGCGGATTTTCCTGCACCGGCTGCAAATTTTGCAATCAGGTATTCATAAGCATCACCCAAGACATCAGCTTCTACTTCGTCCAGTTTGAAGTCAATTTTATCAAGATGATTCAGAATTTTAACAATGACTTCGTTCCTTGCACCAACTGTTCTACCTATTTTAGTTGAATTCAGATCAAGGTCTTCAAACAAAGCATTAAAATCGTCTTCAGATTCTGTACCCATAGTGCTTTGCTCAATGTGATTCATCACTGCCTGCAAATCTTCAATGATGTAATTGCTTTCACTTTCGGTATCAGAATTCCCTTTTTTTGCGAGCTCAGAAAACAATTCATGAGGAAGGAGGAAATAGCCCAATTTTAGAAGTGATTCTTCTTTAATGGCATCCAGGGTTTCCTGCTCAGTTACCTTGCTGTAGTCAGTCACTTTTTCTCCTGCCAATAAATTGTTGGCATATAGATATTGCTTCTCACTCAGGTACTTATAGAAGATAAACCCGAGAATATAATCTCGGTAATCGTCCGCACTAATCTTTCCACGTAGCAAATTTGCTATTCCCCACAGTTGGGTTTCCAATACTTTCTTTTGGTCTTCTGACATGCTTTGTTGTTTCTTTCAATAAAGAGTTAAAATTACAAATTTGGATTGGAAAATGAGTTATTGCACAAATGAATTATTACCTAGGTCTATTCTTAGAATTTAGTCTTTTTAACCCATTGCCAAGAAAGCTCATTACGTCATCATATTTTGATTTAAAGTAAGAGTAGCCTTGCTTAACATTTGAAACCTTTTGTTTTTGGTGTCTAATTTGGATCTCTTTTTCAGATTCGGTTCTAAGGAATTTCCATCTGGAAAGGTTTCGAAGTTCTGTTTCTTCTTTTTCGAGAGCGTTATTGTAAAGATTAAGGGATTTCTCCAGTTCTCTTCCTAAGATCTCAGCCAGCAATATGGAATTTTTAAAAAGTTCATCAGTGACTTCGCGGATTTCATTTTCAAATGAAGTTATTTGTTCGTTAGTAGTTCGATTTAGTGTCTCAATTTGTTTTTCAGTAATCTCTTGCCAGCTTGCAATCTGTCTATCTGTTTCCTCCTTTATCGTTTGTATTTTCTTCTCATTGGTTTCTTGCAAAATTTGTATCTGTTCTTTTGTAGAAGAATCAATTGCATTAATTTGCTTTGTATTTAATTCCTGTAGCTTGTCAATTTGTTCTCTAACATGTTTGTCTGCTCCTTCTTTTGACTGTAGAAATACAATTATAGTTAAGTAAATTCCAGTTATAGTCCCAATAGTTTGAAGTGCGTTGGATATCCATGTTTTGTTTTCAAAATAAACTGCAACAAAAATAAACATGGCAATTAGGAGAATAAATGCACACCATTGAAATTTGAACTTATGTTTTTTCAAATTCATGTCTTTTGTATTTTGATAAGAGTTTTATGTTTTGGTTATTCTTGTTCTTCTTGTTCTTGTTCTTGTTCTGTATTTTTTTTTCTTTCAGTAGCTTCAGTTTTTTGTGTCTGTTTTAGTTTTTCAATCAGCTCTGGTAAAATTGAAATAAGAGAATTTTTACTGATTCCAAGTTCTTTGGCTAATTGGCCTGTATATTTTGAGATGTACTTTAAATTGAACTCGTCTGATTTGTCTAGCTTGTCAGCTTCATTCTCTAAGATCTTATTAAATACCTTGTCGAGGAGCTCAATTTGTTTGATTTCAGGGTTTTGAATGTCAGAATTGTTCATGTGAGTTGAAATGTTTCTGTAGCTAGACATTAATAAACCCTTAAAATTATATTGATCTCGGATTGAAATTTCTCTTCTAAGCTTATTTGATGTTGCAATTATTAAGTAAATAAGAGGAGTTGTAATTGCGATTCTTATAATTGCTCCTGCAATAATATTATCACCATTAAATATTATTTCCAGTGTTTTACTTGTGAATAGAAATATCAAAGCACCAGTTAATAAAATAGAATAAGAAGTTAAAAAAAATGTTGAACGATTGACTGCTTTTTCTTTTTCTCCCGACAATTCAAAGAACTTTCTGCTAAGAGCCTCTGATTCTACAGAATTATAATTCAAATTCATCTTTTTAAGAAGCTCATCCATTTTTTTTTCTTTCTCTGTAATTATAGCTTCTGTCTTTTCTTTGAAATTTTCTATTTCTTGCTCATAGCTATTAACTAGTTTGTTGATTTCATCTTTTATTCCTGGGATCTTTATTAATTCACCATCCTCACTTTCTTTTTTAGTGCCAAAAACTTCATTTCTGTATTTAATAAGGTCTCTGTACACACTGTATATCCGCTCCTTTAATGCTTCTTCAGAACTATCCCCTTCAAATATTTCATCGTGATAGTTTGAAAGGTCAGTTTTAATGAAGTCAATATTCTCTTTTATACTTCCTTCTTTTTCAAAAAGCTCAAAATAGTATTTGTCTAAGGCTTCTTTTTTATTTTCAATAGAAGTGGTTATTTCTGATAGTTTTTGTTCATGGTTATTCTCTATCTCTTGAATTTCAATTTTCTTGTCATTGCAGAATTCGTTGAATGTTTTCTCTTTATCTGAATAGTCAATAGAAATACCTTCAACTTTTTCATTAACTTCAGTTCTATAGTTATCTATTTGATTTTTGAGAGCGTCAAATTCTTTTATTAGTTTCTGATAGTTTTCATTTAATTCAATATTTGAAAATCTTTTTTGTGCCATAGTTTTGTTTGTTTTTGTGGTTTTTTATTCTGTGTTTCTTATTATAACTGCTTTATCTTCCCTCTAAAAAACTTGTCAAATTTCTCAAGTGTTTCCATAAACCATTGGTGTTGGTTTTTCCAGTCTGATTTGTCGCTGACATTGACATCACGTTTTAAGTAAATCCAAGCTACTTTATTGTCAGGTAGTTCATCCCAAATCAAATTTTCAGAAATTTGTTCGTAGGAGAGGGTTTCGTATTTTTCTTTGAGTTTTCGGAAATCTTCTTTTGAGCTATCTGAGTTAATAAGCATTTCAACACGTTGAAAATTATCACGTACACTGGCAGCGGCAGCCATATGAAAGTTGCTTCGACCTAAAGCGAAATTTGTCCAATGCTGTGGTAATGGTTTTTGATTTTTCAGAAAAGATCCTTGTGTTTCAAAATAATCTCTCATTGTTGCCCAGTATTCAAGATTAAGAGCCTTAGTTTCTGAAAGATTTTGATTTGAAGCTACTCGTTTGACGGTTCTTGTCCAGTCGTTGGGTTTACTTACAACCTGGAATAGAGGTGCAGGATCGCTTTCTCCAATTTTAAAGGCTTCTATTTCGATCCCAAAGAAGTTAAATTGCTCATCTGTTATACGGTTTAACCAGTCAATGGTGGCTCTGTGTTCTTCTGTGAACTGTTTAGCTATCCAGATGGTTGTAACTGCATCCAGTCCGGCAGCATATGTCATGATTTGCCCCAAATGAGTATGGTCGGTTTTTTCTAATTGATTTTCAATAAGGACATAATGATCATCTATGGTGTTCTTGCAGAGAATATCTGCACGAAATGGACCGACATTTTTTTCTTGTTCCAGAACTTCGAGCTCAATGTCGATTGCTTCTCCGAGTTGTTTTATATTATCTTCTTTTGCAAGCCATGGAGTGAAATGAGATGCTTCCCCTTTCCATAATTCACGGATATCTACTTTCGTAAGTTTTCCAATTTTCATGTTGTGTTTGGTTGTTAGGGTTAAGTCTTTCAAAAATAGTGAGAATTCTGTAAAAGTTGTATTATTCGTTACAATTATCGATGATTTATAGGAAATCTAAAGAGCATCTTGTAATACAAAATGTTAAAGAGAGGAGACTTGTATTTTATATTTTGATAATACAATCTCAACATCTTTCGCTTGAAACGATTTTCTTGTTTGGTCTTACATTTATGTTTTTTAGCTCCTTTGTCTATTGAATCCTTTATCTCCGAAAACCATAATATTCTATTGAAGTCTTTTTTGTGCTGGCTTAAAATTGTGATAGGATAAAGGTTTGTGTAACATGTTTCGTTTAGGAAAAGATTAATTGTTGATAGCCATTCTCTTGTGATTAGCTTAGGAGTATATCCTTTACGAATATAGTACAGTTGTTTGTTGAATAAGCCTAATAAATCCAAGCATAATTCTTCTTTATTTTCATCTGAATTATGTTCTTCTTTATTTAATAGTTTTTTGTATCTTCTTGCATGTTTTCGGTATTCTTTGGTGCATTTTTCAATAATTATGAGAAAATTGTTTTTCCTTGTAATTCTTATTGTGAAAAATGTCAGAATGACACCGATAGATAATATAAGTTGAGATATTATCTCAATCCAATCTTTACAATTATTTAAAATCATAATAATTAAGAGTTTTTTCAGTTTGAAATTTGTTTATAAAAACCTTGAATTTAAGCTAAAGTAATAAAAAAATACGAACTTGTATGTAGAAAGGGAGCTATAGTTTTTTGGAGTTTGTAATGACTTAGCATAGAGCCTTCTATTTAGTCAGTTGATAGAAGTGCTGAGATTCTTTTATAAAATCAAAATTTTACCATAATATAGCAGCGAAGGAACTGGTAGTTTTTAATTTTGCTACTCAGAAAAATCTGTAGGATTGTGACGAAATGGATATTTCCCTTTTATAATTAGAAACATGAAAAACGACTTTATCTCAGGGGAATTCCAATCTGTTTTGCTTTTGCTTCGATCATTTTTTTGTACTCATTTTTGCTTGTGTCCGGCAAAAAACCTTTATCGATAAATGAAAACCATTTAGGGATGAGCTTTTCAAACATTTCAAAGATATTCTCAATGACTTTTTTATTTAAACCGGAACCTTTCATAGCAGTTTCAAAATCCTGTTTTTTTAATTTCTTATTTTTGCCGTTCAGGTTCAGTGCCAGATCTTCATCATCTCCTTCAATAACCAAAGCAGAAGCTAATAAATCATATGCTGGACAAAGTGAGTAATGGCTGTCTTTCTTAATGAGAGAGAAGTTCTTCAGATGCATGTCATTGTTTCCGGTAAGAAAACTAAATAGAACCAGTTGATAAAATTCAATCAAATCGATTCCTGGATATTCTGCATGTTTCGCAATAATTTTTCCTATTTGTTCATAAGACCCCCTGTATTTATGCTCGGTTAATCGCTCGGTCAGTTGACACATGTCTTCCATGTGGAATTTAGTTCCATTCTTGCGATCAACCCTCTTTGTAATGTAAGCAAGCTGTCCTGTTTTAAGCCGTATGAGGGAGTGCGGAACTGTTTTTATTTTGCTGATCATAGCGAGGTGCATAGTCAGATCCTCATTTTCGGGTAGATTTGGGTATAACTCAGTTTGAGGCTTTAAAATGTATTCTCCCCACAGACCATCAATGGTAAAACGTTCAGTTTTTTTTGAATTCTTATCCAGACCAAGAGAAAGTTTGGGTTGAACGCCTGTGACAGACTTTTGGCTTTTAATGACTTGTTTTGCTAAATCCAGTATCTGACTTTCTGAAAAATCTAAAGTTGGGGTGTTTTTTGTTCCGAAAAACTTTTGACTGCACTTTTCATGATAACCAGATTGTCCAGCCGGAGTATTGAGCTCAGTTGAGTCAATTTCTTTATAACAGTATAGACATTTGTTTTCCATAGCTTACATTTCTTCAATTGATACTGCACCAATACAATCCTGACATGTTTTTAGGAGGACTTCCATTCGGTCTCTTGGGTTTATTTTCCAGTTTCTTTGTGCGATATCCAGTAACCAACCTTCTGGAATTAAACCATCAAAAAATGGAAACATGCTCTCGCTATTGTAAGTCTTATCTGTAAGTGGTAAAGTTAGACTTATGGCTTCAGCATCTTTCCTTTGCAGGTATAGTGCGTCGTATGAAAAGTGAAAACCATCTCCATCTTCTGTTAATATTCCTGCCAGTTCTGAGTGCATATATACTTTAGCTTTCTTCATCTCTTTCGGTTTTAGTTGGTCCAAGTTCATATCCAAACAGTGATAAAACCTGATTTACCTTATCCATTTTTAAACTTTCTTTCCCTTGTTCCAGATCCCTGATGAATCTTAGACCTACACCAGCTTTAAACGACAGATCTTCCTGTGTTAATCCAAGTGTTTTTCTTTTGCTCTTCACAAATTGGCTGAGTTTATTCATGATATTATACCTTAACGGGTATAAATGTACGAATAATTTTTTAAAATATACCTTAAAGGGTATAAAAATGCCAATTTGTGAATGATTATACCCATTCGGGTATAAATTGATCAGAATTAGTTAAATTATATGCATTTGGATATAATTATGAGTGGTGGCAGTTTGTTACTTTCTTGAAGTAAGGGGGTTGTAATTTAATCGTTAAGCCTTTTCTACCCCTCTACATCATAGCCTAAGTCTTGCATTAAGCTTTTGTCTAATCGTTCGTTAATTGCTTCAAAGCTTTGTTTGTCAAGCTTTTTAAGGTATTGTTTTTCTGTGTAAAATTTTAACCGATCGCTTGAGAAGCTTCTTGACATGGATATTTTACCAAACTGAGTTTTTAAGCCACGCATTTTACGGATGGATTTTAATTCAAGTTCAAACTTCTCCTGAATGATTTCCATTTCCATTTTTGGATTAATCAGTAGGTCAATATATCGTACAAAATGAATTTTCGGATTCTCTTTGCGGAATTCGTTCCATTTCCCATAAAATCCATTGTATTCCTCAATGTAATGGTAGTTTGGCAATTCCCATTCGCATTTTCTTGCCCAGTTACTATAACTTAAAAACCAAGAATAGGGATCTTTTGAAACCACAATTATTCCATCCATCTGATCGCCAATTCCGAGTGCTGTGTGAAATGCATCAAAGGAATCAAAATGCATGTCATTGATAAATTTAGGCTCTGGAATGTGCTTTTTGTTATCGTAAAGTCTGAAATGTTTATGTAGAGGATGGTGTCTTTCTGAGTCGAAAACGATTTTAACCTTAAAGTTCTTGTTTAGTAGCGTTTCGAGAAAATTCGTTCCACTCCGCTGCAATCCATAATGTAAAATATTTCGCTGTTCCATCTTATTTCAGTATCGATAAATCTTGTTCGCTATTTCTTTGCGCAAAGTAAGCAATTATAACGATTTTCACCTAATGGGCATGAGGAAAATTCATGAAAGGGCTTAATCAATAATAAGTAGGAGCGAGGATTTTTCATAATTCGCGTTAATTCAATCAAAGTAGAATGCTTTTGGACATGATTTTTGCAAAAAAAGCAAAAATTCACGCCAAAAGCTAAAGCATTTATTGTATCCATAAGTTTTTTGTTTGATCCTAAGAAAGCGAACTTTTGAGAATAAAGAAACCCGGCGAGAGAGTGTGTTATGCAATTGTGAAACTAATCATCTATGAAAAAACTAGGTGTGTGTGCCGGGTTTCTTTGGGGGTATTTTTATGCGTCAATATATGCAAATGATTATGGATAATAAATATTTCATGCGTTAAGCGTTTTGTTTTTTATTAACGCACCTGTCTCAAATGTGTTTCTTAAGCAAATGTTAATTAGTGTTAAGCTTATTTAGGAGCAAGCATAAAAGTTGTGGGGGAGATTATTTAGTCGTTCCTTAAAAACTACTTTTTAAGGAACGACTAATTATATTATTGCTCTTACCTGGGATTGAGCAGTTCTGAATAATTACAATAGAGTAATAAATATTTCATTATAGATACTATTATGAATAAATTGTTGTCGGGTCATTTAATTCTGCTTCAAATAGTCCTTCACCACGTTTTTGTATTTTTGTTTTACAAGTAAAATCAGCTTGTGTGTCGGAGCTTGCAAATGTGCTATTTGTGTGTTTGGTTTTTATCAGTTTTACGGATGTGAAAATTCTGCGGCATGAATGCCGGTAATTATATATTGATTGTTTTCAAATAGTTCAACTTCCAATTCAAAAGTTTCATCATTCGCACACCACAAACGATAGATAAGCTTATCATCCTTGCACCCGCACTCAATAAATTTATGTCCATTGCGTAGAGTTTCTTTTATTTCCGTAAGTTGGCTTTTTGCTTTTTCTGAAATATTTGCTACCATGTCATTATATACATAGTTTCTTAGGGTAACGCTAACTTCATTTTGATGTATTTTGCTGCATAAATCACAATCTTTCTCAAATTCCCGGGCACTTGGAAGGTTCAATTTGCTGCATAGAATTATCCATTCGTTATTGCGATAGGCTAATCCTTTTTTAATCATATCTAATCCTTCTTCATTATTTGCATAAAATATTTGAGTCTCGTTGTTGTATTTCTCTATGAGGGTAATTTTCTTTAATTCGTTTCCCAAGTATTCTCTGTGCTCTTCTGAATAAACACCTATGACATTAAATGAATATTCATTTCCGGGATCAACAATGATCTCCTCACCTGGGAATTTGAATTTATAAACAAACTCAGTGTCATTTATAATTGTGATATTTTCAAGAGGATTGCATGAAAGAAGGAGCAAAAAGATTGACGATAATAATGTAATTTTTTTCATAGGTTGTCTTTTTCATTAACCATGCTATTAATTAGTTGTTTTATTTTTAATATAATCTGAAATAAATTTTATGTATATATTATTATCATCATTTAATTCTTTCCATAATTCTGAATGATCTTTATTATGTATATTTAGAACTTGAAAATCTTTTACTTTCTTTTCTACTAATATTCTTTCAAAATCTTTACTAAATTGATATGAGTAACTTTCTGTTATCATAAGTAGAGGTGTAATGAGGCTGTCTATGTATGTTATTGGCGAAGCGTCTATTTGTTCCTCAATCGTTTCTCCAAATACAGGATTAATATGTTTCTGTATATAGCTCGAATCTTCTTCCATCAACTTTTCTTTATATTCTGGAATATTATAACCTCCTGCAATTGGAATAATAGCTTTAATCAACTTATTTGAAAGTCCTAGATCATTCAGGTATTTGTTATCCATAGCTAATAAAGCTGTTAAATGAGCCCCTGAAGAGTACCCTCCAACATATATATCATTCTTTGAATAACCGTATTTTTCAGCATTTTCATAAATCCATTTAAATGCTAATGCAATATCTTTAACATGTTCAGGGTGTTTAATCCCTTTTAGACTTATCGGTTCTGAAATTAGTGCAGGACTAAGTCTATGACCGACTGAAATTGCACATATTCCATTTTTTGCAAAATTTTTACATATCCCCATTTCTTTATTTCTATCTACATACGCCCATGCTCCTCCTCCAATCCAAAGTATTACCGGTGGGTTTTTTACCCCATTGGGCATCACAATATTTAATTTCGTTTTGTCTGGTTGCGAAGATATTTTGTTACCATAATATGATATATCATTGTACTCCGTTAACTGTAGATTATTATCAATTCTTTTTACATCATCTGAGTTTTGTTTACACGAAACAAAAAGTATTGTTAAAATAATTACGTATTTTTTTATTCCTTTCATATATAGTGTTTTACAATAATTTTATATTAATTCTGAACTGTTATCGTCAACGGCAGTCTGTTTAAAAACGGAGTTTGTAAAAAGAAGTCGGTCTTTATCTCCCGGATTAAAAATTTCTGTTTTATCATGGGTTTCGTTATTTTCTGGTTTATTTGCTTTAAAAGTATCTTAAAAATACCAAATTTCAAACAAAAAAGAGAAAAAATACCTGTCAGGTGTTCTATTAGATTGTTTATTCCCACACTATTGATAATCCGTTTCAGGTTATAAGCAATCATTATAAACCCGAAGTCAGCACTTGCTTTTTGCATTCCTTTTCGAGTTGCCTCGAAGACCGGATGCGGTTCATGTAGCCGTAAATATAGAGTTTTAATAAGTCTGCCGGGTGATAGGCAGGCCTTCCTTCTTCAACCCGCTCTACCAGAAACCCAAACTCATCAAGCTTTAGTCCATTGACAAAAGCATCAATTAAGCGGACTTCTTTTTCAGGATCTACGGCATCTTCAAGTGAAACCGGGAAAAGGAAGGTTTGCGTTCTGTTTTGTCCTTTTATGTACTTCATGTTTGAAGATACAAAATTGCCTTCTCTTTAAGAAAAAACTGGAGGTGTGTTTATTAACAAACTGGAGTGAGTTTTTAGACAGTCTGACGGTTGAAACTAAACGCTGTTAAATCTTGTTTCATTATGCACTGCCTTCCGATAGAACCACAAATCAATTGGCTTTTGCGCAGTGGGTGAGTGCTTATCTTTTCTGAAAAGCACTGAACGAAGCGAAAGCGAATTGCAGCTTCCCCAAAGTATATTTCTGCACTGTCGTTCATTCATAGCTTGATTTAATTGCGTTTAGGTTTTGTTAGCACATGTTTACTTCATAGATGCACTTTTTATAGGCTTGTTATCATCAATATCAATTCCATACAATTTTTTCAGTTTTTTTAACTCCTGAACAGCATAATAAGTATCGTCAGCTCTATGATATTCGCTTAGCCGTAAGTAAAGCTCAAGAATATTATTGTAATATGCTATTCTGGCATTATCGAAATCGATAGATTTATGATGACCTGGTTCAAGTAAATAATAACCTGGCTTAATAAATAATGTATCCACATGACAAAGAGTTGTCCATTTATGGGCATTTCTAATATAGATAACCATGGTGTCAGTTTTGAAAATGATTTTTTGACAAAAATCTCCATAAATACTTGATGAATTCCATATTTGAAAGGTTTTAGTAGAATCTTTATAAACC
This sequence comes from Bacteroidales bacterium, assembly GCA_963676165.1. Classification (GTDB taxonomy): domain Bacteria; phylum Bacteroidota; class Bacteroidia; order Bacteroidales; family ML635J-15; genus JAQIBY01. The sequence goes on from OY781043.1 coordinate 1,133,619, forward strand.
CGTTGCTTTGAACTACCCCAATATTCCCCAGTCATATCAAACTTATTATCACAAGTAATTACATTGTAACTAGATTTAAATTTATCGTAGTCAAGCTGAATCGAACAGGAATCATAAATTTCAAAAGTGAATAATAGTCCTGAAACAGGCTGAGAATAACTCTCAAAAATTGTTAAAATTAATAAATATGTAATAACTAATATTCTCATTATTAAATGGTTGCTAACGGCCTCAGCTATGGGCAGTGGCGGTTTGCATGAGCCTTTCTTGTCAAACCGAGAAAACGCTCGAGCGGGCTACAAAACTACGAATTGAGCATCCATCCGCCATTGCCTATGAGCCATTGTTGTGCGTTCGTGTTTTATTTTCTTGTCATTTTATAAATCATTGTTCCTATCATAATAGTCATAACAGTCAGAAATATTGGTAAATAAAATTTTCCAATCTCAGTTGACTTATTCAATGCAATTTCTATCGTCATAAAGTTCAGAAAACAGAATGACAGAACTGTTATTATTTTTAAAAGTCGAATAATCCTTGTCGCAATAGTATATAATTTTTCCGCATTGTCATTTGTAATTTTCGTTGGGTAATTAAAAGCAAAAGGAAATTTATTTAGAATTGTCATACCGACATATAAAAACAGTCCAATTGCGGGTAATAACCAAATAATTCCACGATTTCCATATGAATCAACTTGTCCAAGAGCATTAAAATGTTTTGGTATTTGGCTCGGAAAGTCATTAAAGAAGTAAATTGGTAAAACAATGAGGTAAATGATTCCAATCAATCCGATAATTTCAAAGAAATAATCAGTCTTAGTTAAATTTATTGGTATTCTTGGTCTTTTTTCCATGTTAGGTTATTTTGATTTTCGGTTCTTCAACATAATGTCTTGTCCTGAAATATGGCTACAGGTTAAACATACGATTAAGCTCTATATTTAAACACCATATTAGGGGTTTTATAATTCAAAGATAAGTGTAATCTTTTATTATTATATATGCTGATAGCATTTTTAGTAGCGACTTTAGCATTTTTCAGGCTAAAGAAGCATTGATCGAGATAAAATTCTCCTTTAAGAATTCCATTAACTCTCTCAGCTATAGCATTTTCATAACAATGATTTTCTTCTGTCATACTTATCTTAATATTTCGTTTTTTTAATTCTTTTACATATTGATTACTACAGTATTGTATTCCACGATCAGAGTGATGTACTAATCCCGCCGCTGGTCGGGCATGCCACAGAGCCTTTTTGAGGGCTCGTAGGCAGCCCGCCAGCTCCAGTGAGTTGCTAATATCATATCCAACGATTTTCCTGGAATACATATCAGTAATAAGTGCTAAATAACAAAAACCATTAACAGTTCTGATGTATGTAATATCAGATACCCAAACTTGATTAGGAGCAGTAACAGTCATGTCTTTCACAATGTTTTTATACTTGTGAAAACGATGATAAGAGTCTGTAGTTCTGCAGGATGCTTTTTTACGTTTTATAAGCATATTGTTGTCTCTGAGAATATCAAAAAGCTTATCTCTACCAACTTTAATACATCTCTTTTCAAAAATTGTATTTAGAGATTTATAGAGTTTTTTTGTTCCAACTCTTGGCTGTTCAATCCGTTCATTTTTCACAAGTTCAAGAACCTGATTTTCGACGTTTTCTCTTTTAAGTTTACGCTCTATAAATTTATAATAAGCATCTCTGTGCATACCAAAGCACTGGCAGGTTTGCTCAATGCTTGCCTGCCTTGTGTGCTTAATTTTTTCCACTGCCTTAACCATACTTAGATGTTTAAGTTTTTTTTTAGCTCTTCGACATCTTTATATCCCAGTTTTTCAGCTGCGACTTCAAGATATGAATCAGATGCTAATTTGTCTAAGTCTTTCTTAATCAATAACTCTTTGAGTTTTTTGATTTCTTTTTGTAAGGCTTTGAGTCTGGTTGTTTCGTCTTGAGTTTCCACTAATATACGAGTATTCATTAAATCTTTCCGGTTGTACTTTTTGATCCATTCGTTTATGGTAGTTCGGTTAATACCATAAATTTCACCTAGTTTTTTCTTCGAATAATTTCCTGTGCTAAGTTCGGCTAAAATTTTCAATTTAAAACCTTCACTGTAACGTTTTGTAATCCCATCATTTTTATACATAATTTACTACATATTGTGTAGCCAGATTTTAGGACGGGTCAGCATGAACGCTAACGGTTGAGTGTATGCGTAGTGGCGGATTTCGTAGCACAACACTTTCAAACCGAGATGATGATGATGCGAGTGATAAAACTTCAAATTATCACTTCTGCCCGCCATTACGTATGACACATTGTTAGCAGCAGATTATTCCCACTCAAAATCGACTTCCTCTAAATTTGATTCAGAATCAATATGGTCAACAAAAAGAATACCTTTTAAATGGTCAATTTCATGTAAAATAACACGTCCTAAAAATCCTTTTGTTTCTAATTTATTTTTATTTCCAAGTTTATCATAATATTCAATTAAAAGTTTATCTTTTCTTTTTACCTTTCCTTTATGTTTAGGAATTGACAAACATGATTCATAAGATTCTTTAATTTTTCCTGTATTAGAAATAATTTTAGGATTAATAATAATCAAGTCTTCCTTATTTTCTATTTTGTTTAAATTAACAATAATAACTTGTTTATTAATACCTATCTGAGGAGCGGATAAGCCTACTGAAATATTGAAAGAATCAAAAACTTCTTTCATATTTAATAATAAAGCATTTAACTGTTCATCAAAATCAACAATTATCTCAGAAGGTTTTCGTAATGGATTATCAAGCCCTTTATTGAAAAAATCTTCTTTTTTTAATTCTACTATTTTTTTCATTTTATTTCCAATTAAGTTCATATGTATGTAATAATTTTGGATTGTTTATTGTTTGAGACACACAATAATTTTTTATTTCTAGGTCAATATGTTTTAGTGTTCTTTTTGCAGCTTGAATATAACATTCATCGAAAGTAACTTGTTTAATATTTAAATCTTTATTAAACTCAACATTCATGATTAACTTATTCGTAGGTTCTTCTATTTGAGTAGAAATAAATGGTCTTCCTTCACCATAAAGTTTCCATTCAACAGTTGCATCAATAATATCATTTTTGTTATATGTTCTATCGAAATCAATTATGTATGTATTAAAAACATTTATTTTTTTTGATAGAATTACTGTATGTATATCATCTCCACTATATATTTCAAAATTATCTCCTGTCCATAAAAATTTGTCTGTATATCTAGCTAATCCATTCCTTTTAGCTTTTAATTTATATCTTCTTATATGAATATATTCTGTTTTTTTAATCACTTTATGTGTTATTTCTTCTTCTAATATTTGAAAATCAGATTCTATTACAGGAAAATTTGGCATGTTTTTATTCAATCTTTGATATAATATAATAAAGATTAAAACAGCTGCTAATATCATTATTGACCAAAATACCCATTGGGTTTGAATTGTTTCAAAATATGTTGATATTTTTTGAAGAACAATGAAAAAACCACCGTTAGATATTAAAAAGACAACTAAATATTTAAATATTTCCCAAATAATTTTTTGACTAAGACTTTCTTTTATTTTATTCCATTTCATAACATTAATATATTATTATAATCTCACTTGTCTTCCTATGTAGCTACAATTGCTGCTAACTCGTTTATCCCCTCACAAAAGCTGTACAATATTTCCGGTATTGGTTGTATATGCATAGGTTTTGTGAAATATCTTACCAAAGATAATAAAAATAGAAGATATTTGCAAATTCCTTGTGGGGTGTTTTTTGTGGCATATCTTGATTTCTGGTGAAGTGCATGAAGTTGGTTCTTGTTTGTGTTTTATTCTTTGATGAACTTGAAAACTTCAACTCCTGTTTTACTTTTAAAGAGCACAATCCTTTTGGTAAGCATTGAATGTTAATTACTGTGTTGTTCGATTGTAGGGTTTGAGAGTAGCACAACTGTTCGTGCATATTAAATGTTTTTGTCATGCTTTACCTGGTTCAAAACAGATATGTTCATGAGAAATAGAAGAACCCAGTATTTCAGGGCAAACGCATCTAATTATTTAAGACTTTGCAGAGATATTCATTATTCCAACCAATAATTTTACGTTTTCCATTGATTCCAAGCTTAGTATCATCTTTTTTCAATAAATTAAGAGCTATCCTATTCAAGACAGAAAAATTTTGAGCAGCATAACCTGCTCTTTTGCGAGAAAAATCTTCATTAAAAGCCACATCTAATACCCAATGGACTTTATTTTCAATTCCCCAATGTTTTCTAACTCCGTGATTTATTTGTTGTGCATCGTTTAATGTACTTATGTAATAGCTTGATTCTGTTTCTTTTTTGCCATTAGATTTAAAATAGCGTTCACGTTCTATTTTTATAATTGATGTTAGTCCCTGCCATTTTTCATAATTGTCTACTAGGCTCAAATCTGTCAGAACAGAACATTTTCTTGTTTCTATGCGTCCATGTCCGTAATCAATTTCTTCATTTATTTCAATAGGCTTTAAAACCCTAAAACTATCTTGGATGTCTTCAAATAGCGCTTTCTGATTTTCTTTGACAGAAAGAATATAATCTGCTTTTTTTGAAACAATTTGACGTGCTATTTTCTTTTGGCATCCAATTGCATCAATTGTCACAACACTACCTTGTATTAAAAGAGCATCTAATAATTGAGGAATGGCTGTAATCTCATTCGATTTTTCATCAACCTTGATTTGTCCTAAAACGAGTTCGTTTATATCTGCCCATGTACTAACAAGATGTGTTGCTGTTTTAAAGCCTGTCTTTTTAGAGCCTCTGACGGTCTTCCCATCAATACTAATAACCTCGCCTTTAGTCGATTTGTTTATTGATTTAATCCAAGACAAAAAGTTCTTTTCAAATTCTTCTGGATCTAATGCTGAAAATAATCGATTGAATGTATCATGGGAAGGGATGCCATTGGGCAGTTCTAATACTGTCTTTAACCACTCTTCTTTCATTTCTCCATAAAACTCTATTTCATTCCACGATTCTGCACCACTAAGCACTGCTGCAATAGAAATAAAAATAATGTCATTCAAGTTATGCTGTCTTGTTCTTTCAACTCTTAGATCTTTCATTTCTGAAAAATACGATAATAAATTGGTCTTTTTCAATTTTGTATATTTGATTGTTTTTCAGTTAAATATACAAAATTATAACCACAAAACCAAGCTAATTGTATCGTTTTTAATACATTATAGTGAAAATATTTTAGATGCGTTTGCCCTGGTAAACTATCTTTACCATATTCTTTCCAATAATCTAAGGTGTCAGATAATGTTTCTGATTTTAACCAAATGCTAGGTTCAGGAAATAAACTTTGTGAAAACACAGAAAAAGTGTTTATTATCACAATTGCTAACAATAATGTGTATTGTTTCATAAATCGGAATTTTTGTAATGCTTCTGTCTAAACTGTAATGTTGTACTAACTTATGCAATTTTATAAAAAATTTTATGTTTTACAAAATAATTAAATAAAAAAAATAAAATTTAATGTCATAAAAATTATATTAACTTCCTGTTACATCCATATTTAAGTTCGTTTAGAAACATTAATTTTGTAGCGTCTTTATATCTTAAAAAAAAATATTACAAAAAGATAATTTCCTTCTCTGTTTTTGAATTTTATCAACTTAATTTGGCCTTAATTTATCGCTATTAGGTTTCGTCATAGTATATTCTATCACAAAATCTCTTCATTCTGTTTTCCCAATCTTTCCAATTTTAATAGACTCCTACTTGGAAATCGGTGCTTGTTCATCTGTCTTTTTTAAGTACGATTTATTTGCAATTGTAACTGTTCTTCCAAATGAAATGAGCTTATGCAGAAAATTCCACATCATCGTTCACCTGTCATATTGAAACCATATCAGGAAAAAGCATGGTTGCGTATAAATACCCCTTTGACAGATGTAACTGCTATGTTGCAGACATTCGATTTCACACAGATGGATGTATACCCAGTTGATCCAAAAATAAAATCCATTTATGAGGATAATTCAGCACTTATTTTATCTCTAGGTGAACATTTGAATTCTGATCAGGATGTAAATGTGAAAGATCAATTTAAATGAGAGGGTTTTGGACGTCGTAATCGTCACTTTTAATACCTGCGTATTTTTGAATACTTTTTAAACTGACTTTCGGTAATATCACTCAATTTAAAAATCGGTTCTTTTGCCTTTAAAGTCAGGAAGTTGATGTCCTATCTTTACATCAAACGTCGCACTTATGAAAGTATTTATTTTTAGTCTATTATTCACCGTCGCTTCTTTTGGTTTTTCACAACCAGTACAGACTAATGTTTTATTACATAGTTTAGAGGGAAGAAAAAATGTATGTGTCATTCCAAATTTACCGAAAAGTATCACCGTTTGTGAATATTCCGAAGCTATTTTTCGGGTTGATGCCAATGAACTTGATTTGCAATGGTATGCTCCTGCCGAAAGGGGATATTATCAAGTGTCAGAAGGCAATGTTTTTCGAACCAATGTACTTGATGAATCGGTTGAATACAAAGTACAAGCAACATGTCCCTATGGACAAGATCAAAAGTATAAGTTAGAGACAACCTGGCGTGGTGAAAACGGGAAAGATGGTGTGATGTTTTCTGTTTTTGTTAAAGAACAAATACATCTTCAGAGTATTGATATCCATATGGAAGAGGTGCTTACAAATTGTCATATATTTATGGTGGAAGGATCATATGATATGATGATGAATACTCCGGCAGCCTGGACTCCAATTTATGATGAGGTGATAACAGGCTATGGGAAAGATGTGGCTGTTAATATCGATATTGAGGATGTGATTTTGGAAGAAGGCATGACGTATGGTTTCTATATCAGTCTCGAAAATGACGACTTGCTTTATTATAGTACGGGTTCAACAGTGTATCAAAATGAACATTTGATGTTAGGAAATGGAAAAGGGATTACCTGGCCTTTTGGTTCTGCTTGTGGATTGCGTACTTTTAATGGACAACTCAATTACGCAGTAGGTACTCGTCCGCAAAGTGAAATGTACACCGTGCGTGCAAATGTTATTGAACCACCTGCTGCTCCAAATTTGTATTGCATAGGAAATCATTTTACCGTTGAAGGAAATGGATCATTTGTGTGGTATAAAAATGGCAATGAAATTGAGGATCAGAATCTGGCTGAATTTTATCCTCAAAGTAATGGAGCCTATTCTGTTGCACGACAAGTTGGGGCATGTGTAGGAGAGGAGTCTAATGCCATGTATTATGCTGTATCTAATGTTGATCTTGTTGATCCTTCCTTTGAACTCTATCCAAATCCTTTTGTGTCGTCAGTAAACTTTCATGCTGATCAGGCAATCGATGGTCGTATTTCTGTGCTTGATGCCAATGGAAATGTCATGAAAACAGAGCAACTTTATGGACAAGCTGAATGTCAATTGCAGTTGGACAATTTAAAGTCAGGATACTATCTTGTTTCTGTGGAAACAGAAGTCGATACTTATACTCAAATAATTTTTAAACAGTAAGATGGTTTGTGATTAATTCTTTGAGTTTCTACCTTGTTGAGTTGCTTCAAATATCTTAATTTCTTTTGACATGTGATAAACATTTTGCAATTTGCGTAAGTAAATTTTGAAGTGAATTATTATGCCTGAATTGGAAATAAAAGTGCTTGGTGGAAAGTGCAAAAACTGTGATATGCTTGAGGTTGCATGTCGTCGTGTTGTGGAAGATTTTAATCTGGATGCTGTCATTACCCGTATCTCAGATGAGGGAAAAATTGCGGATTTTAATGTGTCACAAACGCCAGCCTTGGTCGTTAATGATACTTTGATGTCGCAAAGAGATTTGCCTTCTGCTAGTGATCTGGAGCATTGGTTTTTTAATGCAATTTAGTGCAAATGAAGATACTTATTCTTTGTTCCGGAAATTCTTGTCGTAGCCAGATGGCACATGGTTTTTTGCAATCAGCAGATAGCAAACTACATGTTCGTTCAGCGGGAACTGAACCTGCAAAAACGGTCAATCCGAAAGCTATTCAGGTTATGCAAGAAAAAGGCATAGATATCTCAATGCACTCGCCTTCTTTCGTGGATAAATATCTGTCAGAACCCTGGGATTATGTGATCACTGTTTGCGATGATGCCGATGAAAGCTGTCCTGTTTTTATGGGTGAAGTCAAACACCGTTTGCATATAGGCTTTGACGATCCCTCATTTGTTGCTGGGAGTGATGCATTTGTTATACAAGAATTTCGTCGTGTTCGCGATGAAATACACGTGAAATTCAGAGAGTTCTATCTTACTCACTTATCTTGTTAAAATCATTTGAAAAAAAAGCGAGCATACAGAATGTAAAGTTTATCGCTTTTTATATTTTAGTCGAGTGAATAAATACATCGTCATAGAAGGAAATATTGGTGCGGGAAAAACAACTTTTGTCCGTCGCTTTGTTGATGACATCAATGCGAGAGGAATTTACGAGCGCTTTGAGGACAATGATTTTCTTCCGAAATTTTATGCCGAGCCTGAAAAATATGCCTTTACTTTGGAAATGTCTTTTCTTGCGGATCGGTATCATCAACTGAGAGAAGAATTGAACAAGCAGGATATTTTCACAACAGGAATTGTTAGCGATTACTTCCTCATGAAATCCCTCATTTTTGCACGATCTACCTTAGGAGAGGATGAGTATCGTTTGTATCGCGATATTTTTGAGATTATTTATCAGCGGCTATCAAAACCTGATTTATATGTGTATTTGCATAAGACCCCGGAAACATTGTTGAAAAATATTTCAAAACGAGGGCGATCTTATGAAAAAACGATTACCGGAGAGTATTTAAAGAGCATAGAATCGTCTTATTTTACCTTTTTCAAGCAGCACCCAGAGCTGAATCCGTTGATTATTGATACTGACGGACTTGATTTTGTTACCAATAAGGCAGATTACCAGCAGATTTGCGAAATAATTAACAATGAATTGAAAAAACACTAATTCGCTTAGTTTTACATAGCTTACCCTTTTGTATTTTTAAAAAAATCTCTTATTTTTGTGGACATTCTAAGTAAAGTTTAGAAATTTATTGAAAATTTAAACCGAATAACGTACAAAATTATGAAAAGACTTACTTATTCTTTAGCAATTATCATGTTGATCGCTTTGGTATCAAGTTGTGCTAGCTTAAAGAAAATGCAGCAAACAGCCGAAGAAATCGACTACACCGTTGAGCCAGAGGTTCTTGAAATGCATGCAGGCGAGATTGCTGTTAGCATCTCCGGAAAAGTGCCTGAAAAATATTTCAACAAAAAAGCAACTGCTCTTATTACTCCGGTATTGGTGTATGAAGGTGGAGAAACTGCTTTAACTCCGGTTACTATCCAAGGTGAAAAAGTTGAAGGTAACAACACTGCAATTAATTTTGTGGAAGGCGGAAGTTTTACATATTCTGATAAAACTCAGTATAAAGACGATATGTTGAGATCACATCTCGAACTTCGCGTTGTAGCATCTAAAGGAAGCAAATCTGTAGAGTTTGATCCTTATAAAATTGCTGACGGTGTTGTAGCTACTCCTGCACTTGTTAAAGTAAATCCTAAAGTTGTTTTTGCTAAGGATAAATTCCAAAAAGATGTTCCTGCAACTGAAGTTGCTCAAGTGAACTTTGACAAAAACAGTTCTACTTTGAAATATTCAGAAAGACGTGCTGAAGACATCAAAATGTTGAAAGAATTCATTAGTGAAGTAAAAGAAAATGAACGTAAACGTTTTGATAACGTTGACGTTGAAGCTTATGCTTCTCCTGAAGGTTCAGAAGAACTTAATGACAAATTAGCAAACAAACGTGCTGATGTTGCTAAAAACTTTATTGATGATGAATTCAAAGATATTGAAGATCTTGATGAAACTTCATTCTTCTTAGAAAATGCAACTCCTGAAGATTGGGCTGGTTTTGAAAAACTCGTTCGTGAATCAGAATTGGAAGAAAAAGATATGATTCTTCGCGTTATCCAAATGCACAGTGATGTAAACCAACGTGAAAAAGAATTCCGTAATATGACTAAAATTTTCAAAGAACTTGAAGATGAAATTCACCCAAAACTTCGTCGTTCAGAATTGAAAGTTAACATTACTTTGATTGGTCATACTGATGAAGAAATTAAAAATCTTGTTGAAACTGATATTGATAGCTTGATGCAAGAAGAATTGCTTTATGCTGCAACACTTTATCCTGAAGATTTCCAAAAACAACTTGACATTTACACTAACTACACTGAAAAATATCAAGATGACTGGAGAGGTCACAACAATGTAGGTGCTGCTCAGTTCGAACTTGGAAATGTTGAAGCTGCTAAAACTGCTTTCGAAAAAGCAAAAGCTGCTAAAGCAAATGCTACAGTATTCAATAACATTGCTGCTGTTGAGTTAATCAACGGAGATCTTGAAAGTGCTGAAACTAATCTTACATCAGCTACCGGTGTGAAAGAAGCTTCTTACAACTTAGGTATCATTAAAATCAAACAAGCTAATTACGAATCAGCTGTAAATTACTTCGGTGAAGGTTGTTGTTTCAACTCTGCACTTGCTAATGTATTGGCTGGTAATTTTGACGATGCTGTTCGTTATGCAGAATGTGGTGATGACAAAGACGAAGCTATGAACTACTATGTAAAAGCTATCGCTGGTGCTCGTAAAGCAGACACTGAATTGATGTATAACAACCTCAGAACTGCTTGTACTAAAGATGCTGCTTTGAAAGCTCACGCTGCTAAAGACGTTGAATTCGTGAAATTCCACGAAGAACAAACTTTCAAAAATATTGTAGAATAATCTTACAATCATGATAATGAAAAAGGCTATCCATTGGGTAGCCTTTTTTTATGGTCGATTTTTCTTTTTTCTCTTGCTGAGTATTTCTGAAGCAAGTAGATTTAAAGATGATTTTGAGAAGTTCCTCCGTAGGGAAAAGCTTTTAGAAAAGTAATTTACAAGGTAGGAAGTGAACTGAAATAACCAATGATCGTTCTGAAACCCCCTGTTTTCGACACTGGGTCACCCAAATTCAAACAATTCAGATAAATATTTTTGATTTTTCGTCAAGAAAAGCGTTTGTGTAATCTTCTTTTTATTATGATTCATTACTCCAGTCAATTTTATAAATTAGCCCAGGGTGTATATAACAAATTTCCTTTTTACATTCATTGCTAACAATATCTACTGCTAATTTTTCAATAGAAATAATATCTCCGATTTGGTTTTCTATTATAAACTTAATATCATTATCTGGGATTTTATCAAAAACAACACGAAGTAATAATTTATCACATCTGTTCTCTGATACAAACATCCAATATTTAGGGAAAGATTTTTCTTTATATGTTTCTGCCTCATACTCAAAATGTATAGTTTTTTTTTCTCTTTTATGCAAACTTGGAGTAATTTCACAAATATAATCTGTCCATTCTGTGTTTTTCGGTAAAGTATCCACTTTACGTAATGTTCCATTAGTTATTTTAAATTTACCTATGCTTTTTGGTCCCATTCCTACCCGAAGTCCATTGAGATCTTCTATTCTTGATACTAATTCAAATTTTCTAAATCCATGAAATTTTTGATCTTGACAAAGCCATTTACAACTTAGTTCCACAAATGTATAGTAGTACTTAAAATTTCTTGCCTTTCTGCCAGCATATACCGATCTTATTATATTTGTTAGGCCTTTTATGCCATGAAATAATATAATAAAACCCCCAATAGAACCAATTATTGTCAAAACTGTTGTCATCATATATTTTAAAGATTTCTTTTCATTGTTGTCCTGTAAACAAATAAGAGAAGGGAGATTCATGAGAAACTCCCAATTCTTTTTGTAGTTTTGTTATGACCAAACAACATAACTACAATGCATAAAACTACACATTTTTTTGGAACCTGCGTTTTTGGACAGCTGATTTCTTTAATTGACATCAATAACGTCCTAAATAATTCAATAGAAATGATTGATAGTTCAACTATTAGTCTTTTCATGGGATGCTTTTGAACATGATTTTTGCAAGAAAAAGCAAAAACTCATGCCAAAAAAGCTACTATAGTTTATGAATAAAATACTCTGGGATAAATCGTAAATCGCAGATTTATTGTTTTATATCTGTTATTCCCTAAATTTTTGCTTGATCCTCAAACGCTCACTTTTTTAAACACTTCCCACATACAGATACCTCCTGAAATACTTACGTTTAGAGAGTGTTTAGTACCTTCTTGCGGAATTTCTAATACCATATCACACATGTCAATAATTGCCTGTTCAACACCATTGACTTCGTTTCCAAAGACCAGCGCTATTTTTTTATCATTTGGCAGCTCAAAGTTTTGCATCGGTGTGCTATCTTCAGTGATTTCAATGCTGATCAGAAAATACCCTTCAGATTTTAGTTGACCTACAGTTTCAATACTATCTTTACAATATTCCCAGTTGACAGTTTCAGTAGCACCCAATGCTGTTTTGCGTATGTCGCGATGTGGTGGTTTGCCTGTAATGCCACAAAGCAAAATCTTTTCAAAACGAAATGCATCAGCTGTTCGGAAAAAAGATCCTACATTATGATGACTTCGAATGTTGTCAAGAACTATGCTTACAGGGTATTTAGGGCTGTTTTTAAAATCCTCCTCACTTAGACGTGGTATTTCGTCTGTTTCAAGTTTTCTCATCCTTTAAACTGTTTTAAAAAATTCATTCCTAACCATGCCATGCCGGCAGATGCAAATTTAAGCGCATTGTGATCGATGTCAAAATGGGCATTGTGAACGTTCACATCTCCCAAAGTTTCACCTCGAATCCCAAAACGGTAAAACACGGATGGCATTTTTTGTGAGTAAACAGCAAAATCTTCTCCTGTCATACGGATATCCATTTTTTCAACATGTTTGCTTCCGAGTAAATCGTGCATGTATTCCATTGCATCTGTGGTGTATTCCGTGTGGTTTGTAAGGCTTGGATAACCTTTGACAATATTTAATTCAGCTTCAACTCCATAGCGTTGGGCAATTCGCTTGATGATATCTTGCATTTGATTTTTCGCGTAGGCTCTAAATTGCTCATCCATTGTGCGGAATGTTCCTTCAAGTTTAACCTCGGAAGGAATGACATTATTGCTTCCATTGGCTGTGAATTTTCCAAATCCAATAATGACAGGAACGTCTTTTGCCATAGCAGGAAGTTCTTCTTTTAATTTCAAGAGAATTTCCGAAGCACAAGCTACGCTGTCTTTTGTGAGTTTTGGTGTGGCTGCATGTCCACCTTTGCCTTTTACTGTAATGTAAACTTCATCGGTAGAAGCCATATAAGGTCCGGGGCAAAATCCACTTGTCCCTACTGGCATTCCGGGCATAACGTGCTGACCAATAATAAGTCGTGGTTTGTGTGTTTCAAAAATACCAGATTCTATCACTTTAGTAGCACCTCCGGGTAACAGCTCTTCTCCGGGTTGAAAGATTGCTAAAACCTTACCTTGCCATTGAGATTTGTTCTTGTTTAATATTTGCAAAGCTCCCAAAAGTGCAGTCATATGTGTGTCGTGTCCACATGCGTGCATTACGCCATCGTTTTGTGACGCATAATCTGTTTGGTTTGCTTCTTGAATAGGAAGCGCATCCATGTCTGCTCTCAAAGCTATGCAGATGTCAGGTTTTCCCGCCGTGATAACCACAGCAAGGCCAGTGTCTGCAATTTCCTCAACAGAATCAAATCCGTAGGAGATGAGTTTTTCCTTCAGATATTTTTGAGTTTTAAACTCTTTAAAACTTAGTTCAGGATATTTATGCAAATGCTTTCGCGTTGCAATCAATTCGTCCAATAGGCTATCTGCTGTATGTAGTATGTTATGTGCGTCCATTAAAAATCCAGATTTAGTGAAAGGTAAAACATGCCAGGCAGTAAAATGTTGTTCTCTATTCCTCTGGCATAATCCAAACGGACAAAATATCCGAAAATTTTCGTTCTCATACCTATTCCATATCCTGCAACAATTGGGTATGACTCGTTATTGATTATCACTGTAACAGGTCCGTTTTCATAATAATCGTTTTCGTAGGCATTGTCTCCAGTAAATGGATGAAGTCCTGTCCAGGCAGAACCCACATCAAAAAATCCAATAACCTGAAAACTATTGAGCAACTCTGAGTTCAAAGGTCTATTAATAAAATAACTGATTATTGGCCACCTTAATTCTGCATTGATAACGGCAAAACTGTTCCCGTTTCTTACGTTTTGAGTGAAACCACGCATGTTTGTTGCAACTGCTTGATAAACATAGTTCTCATCCGTATTTATACGTGTAGATTGATCAAACATTGGGCGCTCGGTGCTTAAATTGATCCAATTATCCACACCTCCTAAATAATAGATGAGTTTTGCGGTTCCGAAAGATGAGGAGCCTGCAAAGCGTGTTGCAAAAATCAGGTTTCTATGTATCGGGATGTAATTTCTGAAATCCCAACCCACAACAAAGAGTTCTGTTTCTTTTAAGTCCAATTGTTTGTAAAACTCTCCAAAAGCTTTAAACTTTGTGCCTTCAGGGATGTTGAGAGCTATGCTTCTTGTATTGTCAAAAATGTATTCTAATTTAATTCCTGCCCAATAATCGTATTCGTTTTCTTTTAGTAGGTTTTGAAAATCAGTACTTAAAAACGCAGATTTATCTTGTCGTAAACTCAGACTTCCTTGTACTGCAGATACTTGATTGAATGGATATCTTAAGCGATAAACTCCTTGGTGTAAATAAGTTTTAAATAAGGAATTATCCGTAATGTCAGTAATTGCTTGGCGATGAAAAATATACTGTTTGTTTAAGCGGCTTTTTAGATTCTCAAAACTGAATAAATACTCGTTGCTATCAAAGTTTCCTGAAAAGCGAAATCCTCCTGTTAATCGATAGTCTTCAAACAAGTCCATTGCTTCAAGAGTAAGGAAAACATTAAAACCTGGATTAAAATAAAATGCAGATCCTGTGTATCGTTGGTAGCTTGCATTTAAAAAGCCAAAGTCAATTTGATTGACAACTTTTGTGGTGTAAAAACTTGTTGAATATCGATTCAGGTATTTTCGTTTAAGCTTGCCATCTTCATCAAAATCACTTTCCTCGTTGTTTGCTTCAACTAAGGATGGAGTGAATTGATAGGAATGTATATTGACCAAACTATCTTGATACACATCCTTTTCTTCTTCGACAGGACTTTCGGCAGGCTCTGTATGAAATTCGTCCAAATATGCTTTGCGGTAAATTGTTTTCTCGTTTTCCGCATCACTGCGTTCTGTACTGATGCCTTCTTTTAGAATTTTATAAGTTTTGTCATCATAATACACTTCAACCAATTCGTTACTGTTGAGAGCTAGGTCATGTTCCTGAATGTTCATTTTGTAATTTGTCAATGGAGAAGAAGACATGAAATATCGATAGTGAACAAGTGTGTCTATATGGCTAATAGTGCTATCGTAACTGGCGACAAATCGATTGTAAATTCCATTTTCATTGCTCAGATAAATGTAAAACCCATCATCAGTTACATAGGCTTCTTTTTCATCAATGTCCGGAGTGTTTGTCAGTCGAGTTAAATTGTCTTTTTCGCGATTCAAATCGTACAGAAAAATGTCTTTGTTTTCTTGTGTCGGAATTTGTCTTTCATCTGTATCTTCCAAAGAATCAACAGCTCGTTTTGATGAGAAAAGAATTTGTTTGGATTGATTTATAAACACAGGATGATAATCATCTGCATAATCCGCTGTTAAATTTCGGTAAGTGTTTGATGGTAAGTTGTATACGTAGATATCGCTTTGTCCGTTACGGAACCCGTTAAACACAATGTCCAGCCCATTGTCTGAAAAGTCAAAGTCTAATACTTTCTCAAATCCTCTCAGTTCAATTTGATTTCGTTCTTTGGTTTCGATATTGTAAGCATAATAATAAATTCCACCCTTTTTTTCTGTGACATAAGCAAGGAGTTTCCCTGATGGGTGCCAGCGTAAAACAGGGTAGGAGCGGTCTGTGATTTGATCTAACTTATGACCTTGTCGAAGCACTTTCTTTTGCTTTCCTGTTTCTTGATCTTGGATGAAAATTTTCATCTTACCCAAAATGTTCGTTGTGTAAGCAATATACCTGCCATCAGGACTAATTTTAGCTTGTTGGTAAATGCGTTTGTTTCTGGATCGTTTCAGCATGTTTCCCCCTTTGGGAATATCTCTATCAGTATATTGTGCATAAAACATTTTGTCATAATAGTCCAGCCAACTATAGGACATGGATTTTAAGTTTGTTCCCAATACGTAGAGAAAGCCACTTTCAGCATTTTTCGATACCTTGGTTAAATACAAAATAGTTGGAATTACCTCGAATCCATAAGTGCTGCTAATGTAGTACCAGATTGAATGTCCTGCATACACTGCATCTTCACCAGTAAGACGATTAATTTTTTCGTAATGTCTATTGAGAATGCCACTCCGAATGTGATTTTCAATGTCCTCATTCCATCCATAAGCAATGAATGAAACCAAACCTTTTGTGTACCAATCTGGAAGACTGAGCAATGTACCGTTTGTCGCCTTATCTTTCCATTGATATCCATAAAGAATTTCATTGATGATAATCTCTGTGATAGAAGCTCGAATTTGCTGGCGCATACTTTCTTGATCCCCTTCAGCATACATAAAAACAATGTTATCTACAATTCGAGTTGATCCTCCGATGTTGTATTGATTGTCTAAAGTTTCCAGTCCTATATTGCTCTGTCTAAAGTCGGAAAGACTATGATAAACAACAAAAATTAAGCGTTGGTTAAGTTGGTAATCTAATTTAGAGGAGATACTTTCAATTTCTTCGTATGCCATTTCTGCTGTGCGCATGGCCATTTGTTTTCCTCCGGCATAAAAATAAGTGTCAAATTTGTTGAAGCGGAAGTAAAACCATTCAAAATCGTTAAACTGTACTCTGTTTTTACCAAAATCCATTTGATGCCCATTATAAAATTGAGCAAAGCCTGTCCCTAGAGTGAAGACAAGCAACAATGTGGAAAGATATTTTACAAATACGCTTTTCAAGCTTTTAATTTACTAATTATAACTTCAAAATTAACATTTTAGTTTGGACAAACCTTCAAAATATTGAAAAAGCATTCAAAATCTCGTAGAATGAAAGGTGGAAAATTCATATATTGCTGAAAATCGTAAAATAAAGTGAAAATTATTTCGGGAGGACAAAGCGGAGTAGATCGTGCAGCACTTGATGCAGCAATGGAGTTGGGAATTGTGCACGGGGGATGGTGTCCTGGAGGTCGTATTGCAGAAGACGGGAAAATTCACAAGAAATATAAGTTGTCAGAAACAGAAAGCTCCAATTATGCAGAAAGGACTCGATTGAATATCCAAGATTCGGATGCAACTTTGATTTGTTTGTGGAAAAATGCGGCTGGTTTGGGCACAAATCTGACGAAAAATCAGTGTGAGAAATACAAAAAACCATGCCTTTGCATACATCTTGATGATAAAAATGCGGGATTAAAGCTTGTTCGCTGGTATAATCGAAACAAAATTGAAGTTCTGAATGTCGCTGGTAACAGGGAATCACAGACGATTGGCATTTATTCTGTCAGTAAGGCATTTTTTGTTGAGTATTTCTTGAAAATAGGGCAATAATTCACTGTGAGATTTGTTTTATTCTTTAATACGAATCAATTATCTTTGCAAAATGATTTTGAAGCAAGTAAAATATCTTATTGGCGTTTTGGTTCTTTTGAGTCTGGTATCCTGTAGTGATTATCAGAAACTTTTGAAATCAGACAATTATGAACTCAAATACCAAAAGGCAATCGAGTATTACGATGATGGAGATTATTATCGTGCAGAAAACTTATTTGAAGAACTGATCAATATTTACCGTGGGACTGATCGTGCAGAAAAAATCCATTATTACTATTCCTACTGTTTGTATTCTCAAGGTGAATTGTCACTTGCAGCATATCATTTCAGAAAGTTTGCTCAAACTTATCCAAATTCCAAATACAAAATGGATGCTGAGTTTCAAGCGGCTGTTTGTTATTATGAAGTGTCGCCAAAACCGTCATTGGACCAGGCGTTTACTGAGCGTGGAATTGAAGCTTTTCAGTCTTTCTTAGAAAAATATCCTGATACTGAGTATCGTGATACCGTGAATCTTTTGGTGGATAAACTTCATCATAAATTGGAAACGAAAGCATACGATAATGCTTACCTTTATTACAAAATTGGAGAATACAAATCTGCAATTTCAGCACTTAATAATATGATACAAGATTTTCCAGACTCTCCTTACATTGAGGAAGCAATGTATTACATTTTGAGGTCATCTTTCCTTTTAGCTGAAGGATCTGTTGAGTCAAAGAAAATGCAACGTTACGAAAATACAATTACTGCATATCACCGTTTGGTGGATAATTACCCAGAGTCAGAATTTAAGTCTGAAGCTGGTCGAATCAAAGAAAAAGTAGATAAGGTTTTAAATAATTAACTATGGATTTTAAAAAATCAAAAGCATCATCAGCAATCGAAACGCTGAATGTAAATCAATTAGCTTCTGGTGCTAGCAATGTTTACGAAGCAATTATTATTGCAGCAAAACGTGCTAATCAAATTAGTGTTGACATCAAACAAGAGTTAAATCAGAAATTGGAAGAGTTTGCTAATTACACTGATAACTTAGAAGAGGTTTTTGATAACCGTGAGCAAATTGAAATTAGTCGCTTTTATGAGCGCCTTCCAAAACCTACATTGTTAGCATTGGAAGAATTTCTTGATGGAGAAGTCTATTTCCGTAATCCTGAATTAAACGAATTCCCAAGCGAAAGTGATTCTAAAGAATAAAAAAATCCTACTTGGGATAACCGGAAGCATCTCTGCCTATAAAGCTGCTCCTTTGACACGTCTTCTTGTGAAAGAAGGTGCCATTGTGCAGGTCATTATGACAGAGTTTGCTACGCAGTTTATTACTCCTCTTACTATGTCAACTCTGTCGCAGCAACCTGTGAAAATTTTGACACATGATAGCGAAACCGGTGAATGGAATTCGCATGTTGATATGGGGAACTGGGCAGATGTTTTTTTAATTGCTCCGGCATCTTTGAATACACTTGGGAAACTGGCTCATGGGATTGCTGATAATTTATTGGTAACCACTTATATGGCGGCTAAGTGTCAAGTTGTGATTGCTCCTGCAATGGATTTGGATATGTATAAACACCCTGCGAATAAGGAGAACATGCGATTGTTGAAAAAACGTGGGGCTCGTTTCATTGAACCAGGTGAAGGTGAATTGGCTAGTGGGCTTTGTGGAAAAGGTCGACTTGCAGAGCCGGAAGTAATTGTTGACCAGCTAAAAGCTTTCCTTGAAAAGAATTTTGAACTGTCAGGGAAAACTTTCCTCGTCACAGCAGGACCTACTTATGAGAAAATTGATCCGGTGCGTTTTATCGGGAACTTTTCAAGTGGGAAAATGGGCTTTGCTGTTGCTGAACGTCTTGCTGAAAATGGGGCAGATGTGATTTTGGTTGCCGGACCAACATCTATTCAAGCCAAGCATGAAAACATTGAACGTATTAATGTCACTTCAGCTGAGGAAATGTACAATGCTTGCATGAGTTTCTTCCCTGGAGTTGATGGTGCTGTTATGAGTGCGGCTGTTGCCGATTATACGCCTGATGAAAAATCTTCTGAGAAATTGAAGCGCAAAGCTGCGAAAATGAATATTGAACTTTCTCCAACAAAAGACATAGCAGCCTCTTTGGGTGAGATCAAAACAAAAGCCCAAATTTTGGTCGGTTTTGCTTTGGAAACCGAAAATGAAAATGATAATGCACTCGCTAAACTCAAGAAAAAGAGACTTGATTTTGTTGTGCTTAACTCTATGAAAGACAAAGGTGCAGGCTTTAATCATGACACAAATAAAATTAGTATTATTGATAAATCCGGAGAAATTCTTAAATTTAAGCTTAAATTGAAAAATGAAGTGGCGGATGATATCGTTAATAAGATAATTGAAGATATCAAAACACTGAAAAAATGAAAAAGATTTGCCTGATTTGCATAAGTCTGCTAGCTGTACTTGGTCTGAGAGCACAAGAACTTGATTGCCGTGTCCAATTGTCATACTCGTCCATTCAAGAAACCAGTAATCGGGAAATGTTTCAGGAAATGCAGACTGCAATTTATGAGTTTATGAATAATACAGTCTGGACAAATCATGTTTTCAAACAAGATGAGCGTATTGAATGTAACATATTAATCACATTGTCAGAACGAATTTCTGCTGACGAATTTCGTGGCTCAATTCAAGTTCAGTCTTCCCGTACAATTTACAATACATCTTATAAAAGTCCGGTTTTTAAGCATGTTGACCAGGATTTTCGAATTCAATATGTCCAATATGAACCGATTGAATTTAATATCAATACACATCAATCAAACTTTGCTTCAATTTTGGCATATTATGCCTACATCATGATTGGGATGGATTATGATACCTATGGATTGAATGCTGGAAATGAGTATTTTAGTAAAGCTCAAAAAATTGTTGAGAATGCACAAAATGCACAAGAGCCTGGCTGGAAAGCATATGAAAATTTGAAAAACAGATATTGGTTGGTGGAAAATTTACTCAACGATACATACTCTCCAATTCGAGAGGCTATGTATATGTATCACCGTCAGGGGCTTGATCGTATGACAGATAAATTAGAAACTGGTCGAACTACTGTTGAAGAAGCCATCGAAGGCTTGAAAGAGGTTCATAATCGTAAACCCGGTTCTTATTTGATGAGCATCTTTGTTGATACGAAAGCAGATGAGATTGTCAATATCTTTAAGGAAGCTTTTCCTGATCAAAAAAACCGTGTCATACGTGTTATGAAAGATATTGATCCTGCCAATGCTTCGAAGTATGACGGTATAATGAAATCCGATTAGCCATGTTACATTGGTTAAAAATACGAAATTACTTACTCATCGATCAGCTTGAGATACAATTCTCAAATGGTTTTGTCAGTATAACAGGTGAAACTGGAGCTGGTAAGTCTGTGCTTATTGGTGCAATTTCCCTATTAACAGGCAAGCGCGCAGATACGTCTGTATTGCTTGATAAATCATTGAAGTCTGTGATTGAAGCTGGATTTCAGGTTAAGCAGTTAAAGCTAGAAGCTTTTTTTGAAATAAATGATCTGGATTACGATGAGGAATGCATTATTCGTCGTGAAATAACAGGTCAGGGTAAGTCCAGAGCTTTTATCAACGATACTCCGGTACGACTTGAATTGTTAAGTCAGCTTTCTGAATATTTAATCGATATTCACTCTCAGCATCAAAGTTTAATGCTTGGTACGCATACTTTTCAACGTAATATTTTAGATGCTGTTGCTGGAACAAGTGACTTGCATCTTGAATATGAAAAAGTGTATCGAAATTACAAACAACTAGATGCTACAATCCTTGAAATAGAAACCAAACAGAAAAGGGCTTTGGAAGAGAAAGATTTCCTTGAATTTCAGCTCAATCAGTTGTTGGAGGCAAAATTGGACTCTGCAGAGCTTGAGTCGCTTGAGCAAGAAGAAAAATTACTTTCTAATGCTGAAGATATCAAATTGGCATTAATGGTTGGTGTAGATAGTTTGCAAGAGACCGAACCATCTTTGCTTGATGTAATTCGTGAGGTTGAAAAGCAACTTGAAAATATTAGCGAACACTATCCTAAATCCGTTTCATATTTAGAGCGTTTGCAGTCTGTTCGTATTGAGATTCAGGATGTTTTGTCCTCTTGTGAGCAAGATGCTGATGATGTGGAATATGATCCAGTGCGCTTGCTTGAAGTACAAGAGCGGATTAATTTACTCAATGCTTTGATGCAGAAATTTTCTGTTGACTCGATTGAAGCACTGATTGCAGAAAGAGAACGGATAGATTCAGCGTTGCAACAATTTGACATGGACAACACCAAGCTGGATGATTTTTATGCGGAGCGTGAGAAATTGTATCAGTCTCTATTGGAATTTGGAACTAAACTTCATGAAGGAAGGAAATCTGCAATTCCATCATTTCAAAATCAGCTAAAATCTATGTTGGCAGATTTGGGAATGCCTCAAGCGAACTTCATAGTTCAAGTTGAAAAGTTGGAATCACCTCAGCGCGATGGATTAGATCGTATCGATTTTCTGTTTTCTGCCAACCCAGATTTGCCTGCAAATCCAATTGCAAAAGTAGCTTCAGGAGGAGAAATGTCCCGCTTGATGCTTTGTTTGAAAACTGTTACTGCTCAACTGCAGCAATTGCCAAGTATTGTTTTTGATGAAATTGATACCGGTGTTTCTGGTGAAATAGCAGGTCGGATGGGCGAGATGATGAAGGTGTTAAGTCAAAATTCTCAAGTTATTAGCATTACACATTTACCCCAAGTGGCAGCTTTGGCAAATCAGCAGTATCATGTTGTTAAGGTGGTGAATAATGGACAGACAAAAGTTCAAATTTTACAGCTCAGTGAATCTGATCGAATTCGGGAAATTGCTCGCATGTCTTCTGGTAAAGAGTTAACAGAGACAGCAATGCAACATGCAAAAGATCTGTTGAAAATTAAAATTTAAGGCCAGCACTAACGGTAAGCGTATTTGCGGCGGCATTTCTGTCAAGAAAAAGATTTGAGACCCCATATTCATAACGAACGTCAACACTTAGTAGAGTAAGGTGAAATCCTGCTCCAACACACAGTCCCATAGTTAAATCTCTGAATTCTTCCAAAACTAGATCAGGATTGTCTGTGTTTAAAATGTAAGTAAAACTTGGTCCTGTATAAATTCTTGCCCCTAGTGCTTGTACCCCAAGCATGAGTGGAAATTTAACTGCTCTGTAATCCACTTTGTTTAATACCGTATCAATGACTGAAGTCCCACTGCTTTGAATATCGTCGATGTACATGCTGCTAAGTCCTTGTTGCGCGATGAAAACACCAGGCATGATAAAGATCGTCTTTTTTGATTGTAGCCAGAATCCCCCTTCGACGCCGAGGCGAAAGGATTCCGAGTCAACCATGGGTTCGTCGGTTAATCTCGTTAAATTCAATCCTGCTTGTGGCATAATGCGTATACCTGTTTTACTCGCTTGAGAAAATGATGTCCCAATTCCCAAAAAGGTAAATAATACTCCTAGCGCTACTATATGTTTTAAAGCTTTCATCTCAATCAAATTTCTTGTTCAAATTCAAAAATCTCGCCAAAAATACAGAAGTTTCTGATTTTTTGAAAAAATAACTAATTCTTTGATTTTTTTACTACTTGAAAAAGCTTATTTTTGTATGAAGTAAAAACTTATCATTATGGGATTTTTGAATGTAGTGACCAATCTTTTTGGGTCAAAAGCAGAACGGGATTTGAAAGAAGTGATGCCGATTGTGGAGAGTATTAAACAGGTCTATGAAGGTCTAAATACACTTTCCAATGATGAGTTACGCCAACGTACCGTAACAATGCGTCAGAAAATACAAGATTCATTTTTATCCGAAAGACAAGAAATTGAGCAGCTTAAGAAGCTTGCTGAGGAAAAAGATATTTATGAACGTGAGGATATTTACGATCAAATTGACGAGGTAGAGAAGAAGATAGATGACAATATTGAGTCAACATTGGATGAAATTCTTCCTGAAGCTTTCGCCGTAATGCGTGAAACTGCTCGACGTTTCTCAGAAAATGAAGAAATTGTTGTTACTGCAAATGATTTTGATAAAGATCTTGCTGCGTCCAAGGATTTCGTTGAAATTCGTGGTGATCAGGCTGTTTATTTTAATCGTTGGCTTGCTGGAGGAAATGAAATTATTTGGAATATGGTGCATTACGATGTGCAGCTTATTGGTGGTATTACCATCCATAAAGGTCGAATTGCAGAGATGGCAACTGGTGAGGGTAAAACCCTTGTGGCTACTTTACCGGTATTCCTTAATGCATTGACTGGGCGTGGAGTTCACATGGTAACTGTGAATGATTATCTTGCTAAGCGTGATGCTGAGTGGATGGGACCAATGTATGAATTTCATGGGCTAAGCGTGGATTGTATTGATAAGCATGATCCAAACTCAAACGCAAGACGTAAAGCCTATAATTCTGATATTACTTTTGGAACAAATAACGAATTTGGTTTCGATTATTTGCGTGATAATATGGCTATTAGCCTTGAAGATCAGGTTCAGCGCAAGCATAATTTTGCCATTGTCGATGAGGTTGACTCTGTGTTAATTGATGATGCTAGAACACCATTGATTATTTCTGGACCTACCGCAAAAAGTAATGATCAGCTTTTTGATGAGTTTAAAGACAATGTCAGACGCTTGTACTCAACACAGCGTTCCCTTGCGACATCACTTTTGAACGATGCGAAAAAACTTATAGAATCTGGAGATACTGAAAAAGGTGGATTCAAATTGCTTCAAGCTTTCAAAGCGTTACCGAAATACAATCCGTTAATCAAATACTTGTCACAAGAAGGAATAAAATTACTTCTTCAGAAAACAGAAAACACCTATATGGCTGACAATAATAAGCACATGCATAAGGTGACTGATGAATTGTATTTTGTGATTGATGAGAAACAAAATTCTGTTGAAATTACTGATAAAGGGTATGAGGTTTTGGCTTCGTCCGGTGAGGATGCTTCATTCTTTATTCTTCCTGATATTGGTAGTGAAATTGCAAAAATCGAGGAGGAGTATAAGGACGAAAAAGCGAAGTCAGAAAAGAAATCAGAGCTTATTGCTGATTTTTCATTGAAGTCAGAGCGTGTTCATACAATTAACCAATTGTTGAAAGCATATACTTTGTTTGAAAAAGACGTCGAATATGTTGTCATTGAGAACAAAGTGAAAATTGTCGATGAGCAAACGGGTCGTATCATGGAAGGTCGTCGTTATTCTGATGGATTGCATCAAGCGATAGAGGCTAAGGAAAATGTAAAAGTTGAAGCTTCGACACAAACTCATGCTACAATTACGCTGCAGAATTATTTTAGAATGTATCATAAGCTTTCAGGTATGACCGGTACTGCGGAAACTGAAGCTGGTGAGTTTTGGGATATTTATGAATTGGATGTTGTTGTTATTCCAACAAACCGTCCTATTGCCAGAGACGATAGACAAGATTTAGTTTACAAAACAAAGCGCGAAAAGTATCAGGCAGTAATTGATCAAATTGTTGCTTTAACCAAAGAAGGAAGACCAGTGTTGGTTGGTACAACAGCTGTTGATGTCTCTGAGTTGCTTAGTCGAATGCTAACCAGAAAAGGGATTCAGCACAATGTGTTGAATGCAAAATTGCACAAGCGTGAGGCAGATATTGTTGCAGAAGCGGGTCGCACATCTGCAGTGACAATTGCAACGAATATGGCAGGTAGGGGTACTGATATAAAGCTCAGTAAAGAAGTTATTGAAGCAGGAGGTTTAGCAATTCTCGGTACTGAACGTCACGATTCTCGTCGTGTTGACCGTCAGTTAAGAGGTCGTGCTGGACGTCAGGGTGATCCTGGAAGTTCACAATTCTTCGTCTCTCTCGAAGACAATCTTATGCGTTTGTTTGGTTCTGAACGTATTGCCAAATTGATGGATAGAATGGGTCTCAAAGAAGGAGAAGTCATTCAACATAATATGATTTCGAAATCCATTGAGAGAGCGCAAAAGAAAGTGGAAGAGAATAACTTTGGAATCCGTAAAAACCTGCTTGAGTACGATGATGTGATGAATGCTCAGCGTACAGTTATCTATAAAAAGCGCAGACATGCTTTGGATGGAGAACGCTTAGGTGCTGATATTGCTAGCATGATGTTTGATCTTTCTGCAAGCTTGGTGGATGAGATGCATGGAAATGTGGAATTTGAAGATTTCCAATTGGAATTATTACGCTTGTTGTCCATCGAAGCACCATTTACATCTGAAGATTTTAAAGCGAAAAAACCTGCTGAATTGACAGAAATTCTGTATCAGAAGGTTGTTGAAGTTCATAAAGAAAATGTTGAGCGTATTGCAAGTCAGGCATTTCCTGTAATTAAGCAAGTCTTTGAAAATCAATCTGCTATTTACAAAAACATCGTAATTCCTGTTAGCGATGGTTTGAAGACTTATCGTGTTATTGTAAATCTCGAAAAGGCATATGAGTCTAATGGTGCAGAGGTCGTTAATGCATACAATAAAACAGCTGTACTTGCTGCTATTGATGAAATGTGGAAAGAGCATCTCAGAGAAATGGATGATCTTAGACAGTCTGTGCGTAATGCAACCTATGAGCAAAAAGATCCATTATTAATATATAAACTTGAAGCCTATAATTTATTCAAAGGATTGTTGGACCGAGTAAATAAATCTGTGATTTCTGTACTGATGAAAGGTCGTATCCCAATTGAAGATCCTAGCGAGGTAAAAGAAGCTGAGCAAAGAAAAAAATTGGATACTAGCAATATGAAAGCTGGTCGTCAAGGTCCGGGTTACGATGGAAATTCACAAGAGGGAGAAAGGCAAAAAGCTCAACCAGTAAGAACAGAGAAGAAGGTTGGTCGAAATGATCTTTGTCCTTGCGGTAGTGGTAAGAAATACAAAAACTGTCATGGACGTCCAGGCGCAGAACCATTGGCTTAGGTATGATATTTGAAAACAATTAAAACCGAAATAAAAAACTAAGTGTATGAAAGCAAAATACAAAATTCTAGCGATCTGTGCATTCTGCTTTCCTGTTGCTTTGTCTGCTCAGACAGGTCAACCTGAAAGTGATACTGCTCAGATCATTGTGCCAACGAAAATTGTAGTCGATACAACTCAGTCGGCAGAGGAAAATGTCATTGCAGCTGAAGGACAAGAAGCTCAACTCGCTTATAATAGCGGTGTTGACTTTTTTAGTGCCGGAAATTATCAACAAGCAGTTAATCAGTTTAGTACAGCAATTGAATTAAAACCTGATTTTGCAAAAGCATATCTGAACCGAGGTTCTGCACTTTTTCAGATGGATGCTCTTTCACAAGCGGCAGAAGATTTGGTGAAAGCATTGGAACTAAATTCTGATCTGAAATCAGCACATTATATGCTGGGGATAATTCATATGCAAAAGCAAGAATATGCTGATGCACAAAAATCGCTTGAAAAAGCGAAAGAGATGAAATTCAAGAATGCAAAATTGGATTATTATCTTGGTGTTATTGCTTTCATGAATGAGAGTTATGAAGATGCAGAAACTGCTTTTAAAGATGCAATTAAAAAAGATAAAAAGAACGCAATGATTTACAATGATCTTGCTAGTACTTATCGTAAAATGGAAGATTATGAATCTGCGATTGCTGAATATACAAAAGCAATTGAGCTGGACAAAAGTAATGCAATGTATCACTCAAATCGTGGTTCTGTGTATCGTGTGCAGGAAGATTACGAATCTGCAATTGCTGATTATACCAAAGCGCTCGAAATAGATAGTGAGTATAAACTTGCACAAAACAATAGGGGAGTGTGTAAGATGCATTTAGGGGAATACGAAGAAGCAATCAAAGATTTTGAAGCAGTTGTTGAAGTAGATAGAGATTATGCTTTTGCTTACAATAATCTCGGTCTAGTGTATTACAAAATGCGAGAATATGAAGAAGCTATTACCAATTACACGAAGGCAATTGCCCTTGATCCGGATTATGGTTATGCTTACTTGCACAGAGGGAATGCAAAAGAAATGATGAGAAAATTTGATGAGGCTTGTGAGGATTGGAAAAAAGCATTAGAACTTGGTATTAAATGTGCTGAATCTTACTTAATTTATTGTAATAAGGAGGACTAATTATGACTAAGACAATTATAAAATCAGCTCTGTTTATTCTCATATCCCTTTTTATTATGCAGACAGTAAATGCACAGGTCGATATTGAGATTGATAAAAAAGAATTTAAAGTTCGTAAGAATGGTTTTCGTGACGCTTGGAAAGCTGTCAAATATGGAGACGATCTCTATAAAATTAACACATCCGGCGGATTCCGTCAGGCCGTAACTTTTTATGAAGAAGCTTATCGCTACAACGGAAATAATGCTGAATTAAATTATAAGTTGGGTGTTTGTTATATGAGAGATGCACAAACGGATAAAGCGGAAGAGGTTTTGCAAAAAGCCATTAAGAAAAATTCTTCTGTTGCTCCAGATGCATATTATCTTCTAGGGAAAGCATACCATAACAATTATAAGTTTGATGAAGCAATTCAGACCTTTACGGAATTCATCAATAAGTATCAGCCAACACGTGATGATAATTATGATAAAAAAATAATTGCAAAAGCAAATCGTCGTATCGAAGAATGTAATTCTGCTAAAGAATTGGTAGCTAAACCTACACGCGTATTTATTGATAATTTAGGACCAGCCATTAATACAAAATATCCTGAATATGGTCCAGTAATTACTACTGATGAGTCAATGATTGTTTTTACATCACGTCGAGAAGGAACCACAGGAGATGAAAGAGATGAGGCAGATTTTCAGTATTATGAAGATTTGTATGTAGCCTATAAAGATGATCAAGGACGTTGGAGAAATGCAGTGAATATGCGTGATTTGAATACGGATGGACACGATGCATCCATTGGTTTGTCATACGACGGACAATTGTTATACACTTACAATGGAACGCCTACTGGAACAATTCTTTATAGTGAACTTGATGGTGAAGAGTGGTCAAAACCAAAAGAATTGAGTAAGCACATTAATACTAAATATCACGAGACTAGTGCGTCTGTTTCTTCTGATGGAAAATACTTTTATTTTGTTAGTGACAGAGAAAAGGATGATTTTGGAGTGAAGTCTTATGGTGGAAAAGATATCTATTATTGTAAAAAAACTGAAAAAGGGAAATGGGGTAAAGTAAGAAATCTTGGTGCTGGTATTAATACACAGTATAATGAAGAAGCTTGTTTTATTCATCCCGACGGAGTGACAATGTATTTCAGTTCAGAAGGGTACAACTCTATGGGTGAATATGATATTTTCAAAACAGTAAAGGATTCTGCAGGCAATTGGTCTGAACCTCAAAACCTAGGATATCCTGTAAATACTCCGGATAAAGATGTATTCTTTGTTATGGCAGGTTCTGGCAGATATGGATATTATTCAACAGTCCGTGAAACTGGTTACGGAAGTCAGGATATTTATCGAATTACTTTCTTAGGACCAGAAAAGTTAATGGTTGAAGCATTGGAAGATAATCTTATGGCAAGTTTGAATGCTACTATTACGGATAAAGTTGTGGAACAAGAAGTTGAAATTGAAACAGTACGATTGACATTGTTAAAAGGTACTGTGACTGATGCTATTTCTGGAGAATTTATTAAAGCGGATATTGAAATTGTTGATAATGAAAAGAATGAAGTTGTCACTACAACTAACTCAAACTCTTCAACGGGGAAGTATATGATTTCTTTACCATCAGGTAAGAACTATGGTATTTCTGTTAAGGCTGATGGATACTTATTCCATTCAGAAAACTTTAATATTCCTGCTGCAACAGGTTATCAGGAGGTTATTAAGGATGTGATTCTTAGTAAAGTTGGTGTAGGTACGAAAATTGTCTTGAAGAATATCTTCTTTGATTACAACAAATCAACACTTCGTTCAGAATCTTATCCAGAGCTTGAGCGTCTGAAAAAATTATTGGAAGCTTATCCTGAAATGCGTATTGAGATTGGTGGGCATACTGATAACAGAGGCTCTCTAAAATACAATACAGATTTATCTCAAGCGAGAGCAAAAGCTGTTGTTGATTATTTGGTGAGCGTTGGAATTAGTGCTAGTCGTTTGGAATTCAAAGGGTATGCATATTTGCAGCCAATTGATACGAATGATACTGACGAAGGTCGTCAGAATAATCGTCGTGTTGAGTTTAAAGTTTTAAGTATCAAGTAGTATGAAAGTTCGTGTCCTTTTTGTAATTCTGCTTCTCGGAGGGTTTAGTAATTTGCTTTTTGGGCAGATGGATGTGCCTTTTAAACGGAGTGCTTTTCCCAATGATGCCAATGGACTGAAAAGTGCAAAGCAAAACATTCGTTCTGGTGATCAGCGAATAAATAAAATGCAAGATTATGAAAAGGCTGTTGAATATTATTTGAAAGCTTGGGAGTTTAATCCAAATAATGCTTCGTTGAATTATAAAATTGGAAATGCATATTGGAAAACACCTGAAAAACAAAAATCACTCATGTATTTTGAGAAAGCAGTGGTTCTGGATGAAAATGTTCACGACGAAGTGTGGTTGCAATTGGGGCTTTCCAGACAATTAAATTATAAGTTTGATGAAGCAATTATCGCTTACGGTAAGCATGTTTCCAAGCACCCTAGAATGCTTGATGGAGATCGAATGATGGTACAAAAGCACGTGACAGAATGTCGTTATGGAATGGAGCTTGTTCAAGACACTGTCCCTGTTGAAATTATAAACCTTGGTGAAAACATCAATACCGAATATGCTGAGTATAATCCGATGATTGTTTCTGATGGGTCAAAAATTTTGTTTACCGCGAGACGAAGGTATGTTGGCAATCCAATTGAACCTGCTGATAATAAACCATGTGAGGATATTTGGTACTCAGATCGGAATAAAGATGGAGGATGGGAAAAATCACGAAAGTTTGGCTCGCCTTTGAATACAAAAGGTCATGATGCAATTTCTGGTATTAGCCCGGATGGACAAGAGCTTTTTGTTTACAGAGCTGTAAATGAAAAAGGCGGAGATATTTTTCATACTCGTCTTGATGGAAATCGGTGGTCCAAACCAGAACCCATGCCTGAAGTGATTAATTCTAAATTTCATGAATCTAAAGCGACTATGAGTTTCGACGGGAAAACTTTGTATATCGTTTCAAATCGGGAAGATGGAAATTTGGGAGGCCGTGATATTTATGTCAGTCATAAAGATGCTGCTCATATGTGGTCGGAGCCCAAAAATATTGGACCTGTCATTAATACCGCATACGATGAGGAGGGTGTTTTTATTCATCCTGATGGCCGTACTTTGTATTTTTGTTCCAAAGGACACAACAGCATGGGAGGTTTTGATATTTTCAAAACGGTAAAGGATTCTTTAGGAAATTGGTCAACACCTGTCAATTTAGGATATCCAATTAATACTCCTGACGATGAGGCTTTCTGGGCGATAGCCGCGGATGGACGTCATGCATACATTAGTTCAGTTCGTCCTGATGGTTATGGTGATTATGATATTTACGAAGTGCTTTATCCTGAATTACGTGATACTTTGGATAAAATTACACCGGTTGATGTTCGCTTGACTCTTTTTACAGGCTTTGTTAAAGATGCGAAAACGATGGAAGCTTTAGCTGCCGAAATTGAAATTGTTGACAACGATAGCAATGAGCAAATTGCTGTGATCACATCCAATTCAGCAACGGGTAAATTTATTGTGAATCTGCCTTCCGGAACCAACTATGGATTGTCTGTGAGTAAAGAGGGATATATGTTTCACTCAGAGAATTTTAATATCGATGAAGATTCGAAATTTCAACAAGTGACACGTGAAATTCTTCTCCAGCCGATCGAAGTTGGTACGCGAATTGTTTTGCGGAATATTTTCTTTGATTTTGACAAAGCAAGTTTAAGAGAATCCTCTTTCCCTGAGCTGGAAAAAGTGAAGAAAATCCTTGAAGATAATCCTGATATTGTAATTGAAATTTCTGGGCATACAGATAATAAAGGTTCTTTAGAATATAATACCAGACTGTCAGGTGAGCGAGCTAAATCTGTTGTCGATTATTTAATTGAGAATGGTATTGGCAAAAGTCGCCTGTCTTACAAAGGGTATGCATTTACACAACCGATTGCAGATAATAATACCGAAGAAGGAAGGCAGTTGAATCGGAGGGTGGAATTTAAAGTGTTGGAAACGAATTAATTGAATAGATTACATTTTACTTTAATATTTTAACACAATACAAATTATGAAAAATACAGCATTAACAAAAGTTCATGAGGCATTGGGTGCACGCATGATTCCATTTGCAGGTTATCTTATGCCTGTGGAGTATTCTGGAATAAAAGAGGAGCACAAAACTGTCCGTGAAAAGCTGGGTGTCTTTGACGTATCTCATATGGGTGAGTTTTGGGTGAAAGGTCCTAAAGCAAAAGCATTTGTACAACGTTTGACATCAAATAATGTCAATGATCTTTTTGATGGTAAAGTTCAATACACTTGCTTTCCAAACGACAAAGGTGGTATTGTCGATGACTTATTAGTATATCGTTTCAAAGATGACGAGTATTTATTGGTTGTCAATGCTGCAAATATTGATAAAGATTGGGATTGGTGTGTAAAACAAGCTGCTGTTGATGGTTTGGAAGTTGGTAAGGAGCTTACCAATGTCTCTGATGATATTTCACAGCTTGCAATTCAAGGTCCATATGCTTTGAAAGCAATGCAAAAATTGACTGAAGAAAATGTCATTGACATGGAATTCTATACAACAAAACAAATTCCTTTTGCTGGTATTGATGAAGTGATTTTTTCAACAACAGGTTATACCGGAGCAGGTGGATGTGAAATTTATGTGGCTAATAAAGATGCTGAGAAATTGTTTGATGCTGTTATGAAAGCAGGCGAAGAATTTGGAATCAAACCTATTGGTTTAGGTGCACGTGATACTCTACGTCTTGAAATGAACATGTGTCTCTATGGAAACGATATGAATGATGAAACATCTCCAATTGAAGCAGGTTTAGGTTGGATTACCAAATTTGCAGAAGGAAATAATTTTATCATGCGTGAGCATCATGAAGCTTTGAAAAATGATGGACCTGAAAAACGTTTGAAAGGATTCGTTATGAATGAAAGAGGAATTCCACGTCAGCATTATCCTGTGTATAACGAAGCTGGTGAAGAAATTGGAGAAGTGACTAGTGGTACAATGTCTCCAATGATGGATAAAGGAATTGGAATGGCTTATTTAAAGCCTGGATATTGGAAGTCAGGAACTAAAATTTTCATTGGTGTACGTAAAAAACGCCTTGAAGCTGAAGTTGTAAAGCCCCCAATTTTTAAAGGTCAGATTCCTGAAGTGAAATAAACTTGAAAATTGATTGAAATACAAAGAACCGTTGTGAGACGGTTCTTTTTTTGTGTATGACAATTTCTATCGCATTGTTCCTCCAATACTAATTTCAAAACCATGGTACAGAACTTTGCTATCAGTGTAATCTGCAGTGCGAGTTTGTACTGCTCCATTACCAGTTGTATAGCTTAAATCGGAACGTATGCCAAACGTTTGCTCTCCCATGTAATATTTAAAGCCAATAAAGCCCCAAATATTCGACTTAACTTTAAAGTTTAATTTTGTGCCTAGCACATATCCCCAACCAAAATTTGACTTGTCAATGTCTAAATCAGAGCTTAAGGTTGTGTAGTGATATACTTCGCTAATCATGTCTTCAAAATTTCCTTTCATAACTTTCTGATTAAATGCAGCAAAACCGAAAACTCCACCTTGTAACTCCACCTCAAATGATTTTGTTGGGATTACAATTGCAGGAATAAGACTCATATTTAAACTCTGAAATGGACCAACCAAGGCTCGCTTTGAATTAAGTCCGTCAGGAAAGCCTGTCATGCTCATACCTCCTATATTGTGCATGCCAATTCCCGGACTTATTTGAAAGTATTTACCAAATTTTATTGGAAGGCTAAAATGTACAGGAGCAATGGGGTTTGAAAAATATCCATTTGTAGGTACCATATAAGAAAAACCTATACTTTGCGCTTTAACAAGTGAACCACTTAAAATAATTGCGAATAAAGAGAGTAAAATAATTGTTCTTTTCATAGTTTATCGTTTTTACAGTTTAAATAAAGATAAGAAAATTTTAAGTGAAATTGTTCTTAAGTTTTCAAATTTGTGAATTTAGATAAGCGGAATTGTGAAAAAATGTCTAGGAAAGTGTGTTGGGCTTGCTATTGTTGCGTTGTAGCTGTTTGTGTATTTGATTGTTTTATTGAAAAGTAAGTAAAAATACATACGTAAAAAGACTTAGTAAATTGTGTCGAAAGTATTTGAAATGATAGGATAAAACATGGTGAATGTGTTAATAGTCATTGTTAAATTTTATTTATTTGTAATGTTTTTGTATTTTAATCTTTTAAAACCCAAATTTTATTTATGGTATTACGATTAATTCTATCCGATCAATTAAATTTAAAACATTCGTGGTTTAAGGAGGTAAATGACAATGTGTTTTATGTTATGATGGAAACCCGTTATGAATTAGAGCATGTTCGAATGCATAGGCAAAAGCAATTAGGTATTATTGCTAATATGCGTTATTTCGCAATGCAAATTGAAGCAATGGGACATAGGTTGCAGTATATTCGACTTGATGATGAAGCGAATGAGCATCAAATTGATTGGAACTTAATACGTCTAATGGCAGAGAAACCAATAACTTTTATTGAGTATCAGGAGGCTGATGAATATTCTGTACATAGCATGTTGAAAAAATTTGTTGAAACAAGTGATATTCCGGTTATATCAGTTCCCTCAGAACATTTTTACACTGAGAAAACAGATTTAGAGAAATTTTTTGCAGGGAAGAAAAAATATTTGATGGAGCATTTCTATCGCTATATGCGTAAACGTTTTAACGTTTTAGTTGATTCAGATGATCAGCCATATGGTGGAAAATGGAATTATGATGAGAAAAACAGAGAGATATTTCCTGATGAAATGGAGGTTCCTCAAGCAAAAATGTTTAAACGCGATTTGACCGAAATTAATCGTTTGCTAAATCAAATGAAAATCCAATCGATTGGAAATGTTGATGCAGCAAATTTTGTTTGGCCTATAGGACGCGATGAAGCTTTAGAAATGCTGACGTATTTTGTCGAAAATTTGTTGCCGAATTTTGGTAGGTATCAAGACGCAATGACAGTTCGAGGTTCAAGCTTGTTTCATTCTCGCTTATCTTTTGCTTTGAACCGTAAGATAATATCTCCCAAAGAGGTTGTAGAAGCAGCTTTGCAGGCATATCAAAATATTGAGCAAAAAGTGACATTGCCTCAGGTTGAAGGGTTTATTCGTCAGATTTTTGGGTGGAGAGAGTACATGCGTGGGATTTACTGGATGCTTATGCCGGAATATGCACAAAAAAATCATCTCTTTGCTGATCGTGATTTGCCATGGTTTTATTGGACAGGCGAAACGGATATGAATTGTCTGAAGTATGTCATCAATCAAGGACTCGAAGATGGATGGGCGCATCATATACAACGTCTAATGATACCTGGAAATTTTGCGCTTTTAATTGGTGCAGATCCAGATCAGGTAGATGAATGGTTTCTCGGTATGTTTCATGACTCAGTAGAGTGGGCTCAGATGCCGAATACGCGAGGAATGAGCCAATTTGCTGATGGTGGTGTTGTTGGGACAAAACCCTATGCGGCATCTGCAAATTACATTAGCAAAATGAGTGATTATTGTGAGACTTGCAAGTATCAACAGGATAAGAAGTATGGAGAAAATGCTTGCCCTTTTAATTCACTGTATTGGCATTTTTTCCATCGAAATCGAAAACGACTAGCTTGGTATCCGCGTTTGAATCAGGTTTATGCTATTTGGGACAGAATGACAGAATCTCGGCAGAAAGACTATTTGGATCATGCTGAAAAATTCCTAAAAACGCTAAAGTAATTAGTTTAAGAAAATGCCAGTATCAATAACCATTTTTTGCATTTTGTAATTCGTTAGTTTGATATGTGATAAATAGAGACTTTCTTCTATTTCACCTTTGCGATATTTTGCCTCAAGCCAACGTAGAATTTGCATGTAAACATTCCACTGTTTGTCTGTGTGTCCCATAGTTTTCGCATTTTAATCAATATCGATTAATTTGAATATTTTCGCATCGGTCTAAAATCTCATATTTGATCTTTGGAAATACTTATGCTATTTTTCATACGGTGTGAAAGAATGCTGTCCTTACAAACTCCTTTCCATAGAGTTTGCAGATAATCGTCCTTTTTTCTTACTTTTGTTTCAAAGCAATGATATGAGTTTTTTATATCCTACATTTTTATGGGCGATGTTTGCCGTTTTGATTCCGGTGATTATTCATTTGTTTAGTTTTCGTCGGTTTCAGACTGTCTATTTTTCGCAAACTCGCTTTTTGGAGTCTGTGAAAGAGGATAATCGCTCAAGGTCTCGACTTAAACATCTGCTCATACTGCTTTCTCGTATATTAATGATTGCAGCTCTCGTTTTTGCTTTTGCGGGTCCTGTTATTTTGCCTGATGAGTCAAATGCAAAGGCATCCAGAGAGATTGTTGCCGTTTATGTCGATAATTCATTTTCCATGATGAATGAAAGTGAAAGTGGTAGTATGTTGAATATGGCAAAACAGCATGCTCAAGAAATTGCAACAGCTTATGGTGAGGATGCAAAGTTTTTATTGCTTTCCAATGCAATGCCTGCTGCTCATTACCGTAGTATGTCGCAAGATCAGTTTCTGGAGGAAGTGAGTAAACTCGATTTTGTTCCTAATACTATGCGTTTTTCTGAGGTTATAACCAGAGCTCAAAGTGTTGTGCAGGATAAAATTGATGCTGATGAAATTGTGAGCTTGTTTTTAATTTCTGACTTCCAGAAGCAAACATCCGATATTTCAAATTTGAAAAAATCGGCTCAGTTACAATATCATTTTGTCCAACTCAATCCGGTTTTAAATGATAATTTGAGTATTGATTCTGTTTTCTTTAATACTCCATTCCGACGTTCTGGACAGACAGAGAGTTTGTTTGTGCAAATACGAAATCATGGAACTACAGCATATACTGATGTGCCTTTAAGTTTGTATGTGAATGATTCATTGCGTGCTGTGAGTAGTTTTAGTATTGAGGAGACTTCTGTTGTACAAGTGGAAATGAATTTCACAAATGCAAATTACGGATTGCAGAATGCGCAACTCACAATTGAAGATTATCCCGTTAGTTTTGATAATGATTTCTATTTTAATTACAGTTTAAAGGCTTTCCAAAAGATTCTGCTTATTGAGGGAAATCAAATGCATGAATTCCCTGTAGAAATCTTTGATGATAATTCTGGATTTAAGTTTGATGTTGTTCGCGAAGATGGAGTGAATTTAAGTCAACTTCAGGCCTATGATGTTATTATTGTTCATGCACTAAAAAGCTTGTCGGGAGGGTTGATTTCCCAATTGGATAGTTATTTGAACGATGAAGCTGTTCTATGGCTAATTCCAGATGAAAATGCAGAAAAATCAAGTTGGAATGATTTGTTAAGACAGTATCGTTTGCCCGAATTATCTGTTTGGACAGACTCTGTTCGCAATGTGAAATATATTAATTGGGAGCATGCATTTTTCAATGCTGTTTTTCCAGAAAAGCAAGAGAATGTGGATTTGCCAGTTGTCCGTGGATCATGGATGTTGAATACAAACAGCGGAGTGAGAGCTGAATCTTTGATTTCATTTCGTGATAATGGTAGTTTGTTGGTTCAGGGTGGGAATGATGCATCTTTTATTTATGTGTTGACATCTCCGGCTCACAAAGCTTATGGTAATTTGCATAAACATGCGCTGTTTGTTCCAATTGCCTATAATATTGTATTGAATACTCCGGGAGAACAGCAGTTGTATTTCATTTCGGGGCGTGGTGGTCATATTAATGTCGCAAACATGGAAATTTCGGGAGAGTCAAAGCTTGAAATTCGTTCTGAGCAGGTCGCTGTTATTCCGAATTGGCGATTGATAGGAAATGCATTGCGCGTTTTTATTCCTAATGATTTGTCTCAAGCTGGGCATTATCGGTTGTTTGTGAATGATGAAGAAGTGGATGGCGTGTCTGTTAATGTGGATTCAAAAGAATCTGATTTGGCATATTTTACCAGTGAAGAGGTGCAGGTCTTAATCAATGAATATGGTTTGGATGTTCAATATACTGCAGCAGGAAAGTCTTTTAACTTAGGAAGTAATCTTCAAATTTTAAGTCTGGGGAAAAGTTTGTGGCAGTGGTTTGTTCTGGCAGCACTTTTCTTCTTGTTGTGTGAGATTCTCCTTATTCGATTGATGAAAGATTAGATGCTATTCTGATAAATTTTCTAACAATTGATCAATGTCAGTTTCCGTATCTCTGAGTTTCTTTTTGCATAATTTAATAAGTTCAAGTGCTCTTGAAACCCGTGAAGATAGCTCGTCCATGTCAGGTTGTTGATTTTCAATTTCTTGTATTATTTGCTCAATTTCAGCGATTGCCTTGGTATATGTTTCGTTCTTTTTTG
This sequence comes from Bacteroidales bacterium, assembly GCA_963676165.1. GTDB lineage: Bacteria > Bacteroidota > Bacteroidia > Bacteroidales > ML635J-15 > JAQIBY01. The sequence goes on from OY781043.1 coordinate 1,172,023, forward strand.
CCATGTATCAAAAGTACAAAAAATCTATAATACTTGCATTTTTGAACTCATAATTACATTGCCTGAAAGGAGGCGTACAATATAAATCCCTTGTTTTAGTCCCCAAGCATTGATATTGATGTTTTGCCAGTTGTATCCTTCCATGGCAGTAATGTTTTGTGTGCTAATAACATTTCCATTTGCAGCAATGATTTGCAGTGTCATCTTTTGTTCTTTAGATGATTCAAAGGCAAGTTGAGTGTTGTTTGAGACGGGGTTAGGGAATATTGATAATTGCGGTTCTGTATTTGTGTCGAAATAAATACTTACCTCTTTGAAAGTTTCATTTCCAGTTGCATCGCTCACTTTAAGGTATATTACAGTATCTGATAATGCAGAGGTTGGGGATATTTCTAAAATTCCATCTTGTGAAAGGGTATATGCAGTGTGTTGATTTTGTGGTATGAAATTGACCTTGTTGTATTTGCGGATGTTTCTGTCAATCCGTGGCAATTCGGAGTAATAACTTGTATTCGAGGTGTTTATTCCTGCATTAATTGAGTAGCTATTAATGGCAGGATGATAAGTGATAGAGACTTTGCCACTGGGGAAGAGCTCGATTCCTGCTGAGTTTATCGTGTTTAACTTGACACCAACGATAAATGAACTATCAGTTCGAATTGCTTGCGATTTCAAAGGGTTGTTTTGAGGAATTCCATTCATTGTATAAATCTGAAATTCATCGTACATTCCTGATGAGACATAAGGATAAGGATAATCTCTGAAATAGCTTGGTTTGTCTTGTGATTTAAAGTATAGAGTCATGTCACCGCCAACGTAAACACTGTCAAAATGTTGTTCTCCAAGAGGAAACTCAAAACCTAAATCGTATCCTTGTAAGCTATCTGTGTACCATGCTCCCGGAGAAAAATTGTAGATGTCTATGCTGTCAAATGTTTGTATGTAATTGTTTTCTTTAATGATTTCAAATCGATATGGGGGAATTCCTCCAACCACATCAATTTGTTCTGTGTAAGCATTTGAAAATACGTCGATATGTATGGCCTCAGTAAGGATGTTTAAGATGTCATTTTCAGCATTTCCATCCAATTGAATGATTGTGTTTAGTTCTTGATAAGATGTTGCTGGTATGATTTGATGATTTGAGAGAAGGTATTCTGTTTCAGTGTCTCCGGAATAATGCATAGCGCTTGCTTCTTGGAGTATGGCAGTGCTGTCAGAGGCATTGTCAATACATAGAAATAGTTTAATGTTTCCAGTTATGTTGAGTAGTTGCAGTCCGTCGCTAATGTCAATTCCAAATTCTAGAAAATGATTGTTTTTTGTTGTATCATAAGTTCCATCCATGGGAACAGCTCCACCTTGAAAGTTAAAAACAGGAAGGTTAAGGTATTTTTCAGGTTTTGTTGCCTCTGGATTTTCGGCAAAACCTGCGCGTATTCGGAGTGCATTTCGCTTATAATGTTTAAGTTTGATTTTGAAGGTTAATTCAGGTTTGTAGTTTGCGTCAGGAACTGGGAAAAATGCTTTAGATCCCCAAACATTCGAGATTGCATCGTATTTGTGAAATGAGAAGTAATTGTCGTATCCATATGAATTGACGATTATCCAAAGCGTTTTTTCGTTATCGTGAAAGTCCACAATCCCATCAAAGTTAATGTCAACATCATCTGTGATTTGACCGTCATCATTAAAATCTATTTCATTATTGGGGATGTAACCAACGATTGTCATACTATGTGTGGGATTATCACCTAAATAATTGTAAACATCGGTATGGTCAAAAGGATATGTGTAAGTGCTGTCTTCGTATACCCCTGCAAAGGCATTTTCTTGATACAGAAAATCGGTTCCGGAATAGAAAATGACAGTGCCACCGGTCTCACTTCCTGATAAATGATCTGCAAGGTAATGTTGGAGATTTTTTAATCCTTGGCCTGTTGAAACATCAATATAAAAATAATCCTCAATGCGATTGTGCATAGCTCTGTAGTACTTATCGTAACCATTCATCCATGTTGAAATGTAATTTTCAGTTTGTGAATAGTTAGATCTCGAATCGCCGAAGTCTTCGATTGTTGCAGTTCCTTGACTTTTGATGAGTTCCCAGGTTTCCATTGTATTTACTCCATACCATCCATAACCTTCATTGAGGAAATTGAATGCAAAGAGAGGGTCCATCATGCTTGCTGTATCAAAGGCTTGATTTCGAGTCCGATTGAATTCATATGTTAAGCAGTGTGCAATTCCGCTGGCCTGTCCGCATGATGGGAGTGAAAGTTGTTCGTAATTAGCATTGTGAAAATACATGTTTTTATGGTTCTCAACACTTAATGGTAAAGTAGGAGGGTTGTCTGATAAGTAAATTTCAGGAATCGGGTAGGGTGTAAACTGAACTTCGTCAATGGCATATTGCGCACTTGCATGATTTACGGCAAAGTAAAATAGTGCGATTAGGATATGTAGAATTCGTTTTTTCATGTACTTTCATTAAAACGCCATAATACACAAGCTTGATGCAGGGATATTAAATTATGATATAAAGCTAAGAAGTTTTTTATCAAATTGAATTCTTTAATAACAATTGATGTGTCTTGTACTGCAATCTGTTTCAAGAAAAGAAATATGTCCCAAAGCATGTGAAATATATTTCAGACTTTAAATACTTATTTGTAATTTTACATTTGTTGTGAACCGATTAACAAACGAGTTGTTTGACATAATAAAAATAGTAGTATGAAATTTAAACCAGAAGAATATCGTATACGTGATGAACGGATGAAACCTTTTATTGATCCTGAGGAAATTTGGGAGTTTGTTGAAGAGACCAAAAGTCCAACAATGGAGCAAGTGCAAGAGGTTATACAAAAATCACTCAATAAAAATCGTTTGAATTTGCGTGAAACGGCTTTGCTGATAAATGCAAATACTCCAGAGATGATACAAGCCATTAAAGATGGTGCAAAAGAGTTGAAAGAAAAGGTTTATGGGAACAGAATTGTGCTTTTTGCCCCTTTATATATTGGAAATAAGTGCAAAAACAATTGTTCATATTGTGGTTTCCGTTCAACCAATAAAGATGCTATACGACGTACCTTAACAGATGATGAATTGGTTAAAGAGGTTGAAGCTCTGGAGGATAACGGTCAAAAGCGTTTGATTTTAGTGTATGGAGAACACTCCGATTACAGTCCTGAATACATTGCCCATACGGTAAAAACTGTTTACGATGTGAAGAAGGGGATGGGAGAGATTCGTCGTGTTAATATTAATGCTGCACCTCTTGATATTGAAGGGTTTCGTACTGTGCGTGAGTCTGGAATTGGAACGTATCAGGTTTTCCAGGAAACTTATCATCCTGAAGCATATACATGGTATCACTTAGGTGGTCCTAAAGCTGATTATAACTATCGTTTAACATCTTTAGACCGTGCACAGGAAGCTGGCGTTGATGATGTTGGTATTGGTGCTCTGTTTGGATTGTATGATTGGCGATTTGAAGTGATGTCTCTTGTACGTCATACCAACCATTTTGAGGCATGTTATAACGTTGGTCCTCACACAATTTCATTCCCACGCATTACACCTGCATCTGCAATGGAGATAAATAAAGACTTCATTGTAAATGATGAAGAGTTTGTTCGTATTATTGCAATTCTACGTCTTGCTGTACCTTATACAGGACTTATTCTTACTGCACGTGAAAGTGCTGCTGTAAGGGATGAAGTTATGAGTTTTGGAGTTTCCCAAATTGATGGTGGTACCAAATTGGAATTGGGGAGCTATGCTGCAAGTCTGAATGAGGATCAGAATTTGAATAAAGAACAGTTTACGATTAATGATAACCGTTCTCTGGGTGAGATTATTGATGAGCTTTTGGACAAAGGTTATTTACCAAGTTTCTGTACTGCTTGTTATCGCTTAGGTCGTACTGGTGAGCATTTTATGGAATTTTCTGTGCCTGGTTTTATTAAGCGTTACTGTACTCCAAATGCAATTTTGACTTTGTCTGAATATTTGGTAGATTATGCTACAGAAGAAACTAAGAAAAAAGGTTGGGCTGTGATTGAACGTGAAATTAATGATCTTGAAGGCTTTAATCGTAAAGACGAATTGAAGCGTAGAATTGAGCAAATTAAACAAGGAAAGCGTGATTTGTACTTTTAAAATCAAACATTATGAATGATATACGTATTTTAGGAATTCATGTAATTGATCGAATCAAAGAAGCAGGTAAAACACAAGCTGTTTTGACAAAACATGCGGAAATAATTAAAACGCGCTTAGGCTTTCATGAAGTTTCCGATGAGGTTTGTAGTCGCAATGGCTTGATTGTTATTGAGCTTATTGGAGAAGTAGGTCAGTGGACAGATTTGCAGTCAGATCTTGATTCGATTGGTGGAATAGAAGTTAAACAAATGAATTTCACTCTTTAAGTCAAAAGCTATGAATGATAATATTGAAATTTTGGGAATTTTAATTCATGAACCCGAAACAAAAACACATAATTTGCAGGATATCTTAACATCGTACGGATGCAGTATTCGTACTCGTTTAGGATTGAATGGATCTGAGTATAGTAAAAACGGTTTGATTCTGCTTGAGCTAAAAGGTGATAAAGCAGAGCGAGAAAATTTAATTGCCAAGTTATCTAAGCTTTCAGGGATAGAGGTTCAACAAATGGCATTCTAAAATGTCTGGTATTTTAAACATATCACGTGCTGCTAGCATAGGTATTCACGCTTGTGTGTTGATTGCAAAATCGGAAGATCGATTGAATGTTAATCAGATATCAAAAGCATTGAAGGCATCATCCCATCATGTAGCAAAAGTTTTACAAAAGCTTGCTGCTGAGGGGGTGCTGCATTCAGCTAAAGGGCCGAATGGAGGTTTTTCCATGGCTGTTGACCCTGCCAAAATAAGTTTACTGCATATTTATGAGATTATTCAGGGACCAGTAGGGGAAAAGCACTGCCCTGAATTCTCTGATATCTGCCCATTTCCTGAGTGCATTTGGGGTGAATTCGGAGATCAAACAATGCAGAATTTTCGTACTTACCTAGAGAGTAAGCGACTTCTTGATGTGAAGTCAATTTAATTGAATCACTAACACTTTTCATTTATTTTAACGGTTACTGCCTTGCTATTGCTGGATTGTAGAGGGTGCTGATTTTGGAATGTACTGATAGCAAGGGTAAAGCGGTTTTTAACCGTTACTGCGTTGCTATCAGAGTGGTGTGGGATGTTGTTTCTATATGTTCTCGTAGTGTTAATGAATCTATATTTTCTGATGCATTTGTGAAAATAACGGTTACTGCCTTGCTATTGCTGGATTGTAGAGGGTGCTTGTTTTGGAATGTACTGATAGCAAGGGTAAAGCGGTTTTTAACCGTTACTGTCCCATTCTGACTGCCATCTATCCCGTTTGTTAATCTATCGGTGTTTTGAAACAAAAATTGCCGGGGATGATTCCGGCATCAAACTGGTCAATTAAATTGCCATTCCCTGAGTAACGAAATATTTCTCCTGTTTGGACATTGTCTTTTGCATCTGCAACATAAATTTCTTTGCGTCTTTTGTCAACTCCTAGACGATAATAACCTCCAACTTGACTTTCACTATACGGACTCTCAATGAATATCTCTGGTTTGTCCATTTGGTGAATTGCGAGGTAGTAGATGTCTTTGTTGATATAAAAAAGTGTGTCTCCGGTTGCGTTGATTGATAGTGATTTTGGGGAATAATCCTCATCGAAAACGATTTCTGAGATAATTTTTCTTGTATCTGTTTGGATGCAAGTTAAACTAGCAGCATCTTTTCCGTAAGGACTGCCTTCAAAACCGCCATCCGATAGCACCCATAAGCGATTAAGGTTGTCGAGACACATGGAATTTGGTTGCTTTGTAACAGTAATAGAGTCAATAAGTTTGTCTGTGTTGGCGTTTATCACAAGTATTTGATTATCGAAACTCCATGCATTTGTGAAAATGAGGCTATCTATTTGCAATAAACACTCGGATGAATGCTGATAAAAATTGCTGTTAGGATTGGAAATGTTGATACTTCCGGTTTTTTCCAAAGTCTGAGGGTTGACAATGTGAATTGATTGAGAATACAGATCGGAAACATAGGCTTTGCTATCCGAAATGAAATGTATGTATCTTGGAGAATCGAGTCCTATAATTTTGCCTATGTATTGAAAGTTGTATGCATTTAACACTATAATTTTACCGCTGTTGTTAAGGACAACATAAGCTAGACTGTCACGAATTGTCATTGACTGAGCAACATCTCCCAAAGTTAACCCATTGGTGTTGAAGAAGACATTTTGCATTGCTTCTTTGCCATCAATGTCATAGTAAGTGATTGAAGCATTATTGTACATGAAATTTCCTTCATTAATGACAAATAATCCTTCATATGGAATATTGTCGTATTTGACAGCTTCCCACAATTCATCATCTCTCATGCATGAGCTTATGCTGAGGATAAAGAGACTGATGATCATGAGGTAGATAGCTTTCATATTAGAAATTGATGGATAAAATAAACATGTAATTTATGCCTGGCATGGGTCGATATAAAATGGAGTGATAGGTTTCATTGAATACATTGTATATTTTGAATTCTGCAGAAACCGATATTTGCTTGAATTCATGTGATTTTCTTAGGCTTAAGTCATTCATAAAATAGGGGTAAAGCCAGTCTCTTTTTGTTATATCATTGGTTGAGGTTGTGTATCTTTCGCTGTATGTATTATGTTGCCAGCAAATTGAATATCCTTTGTAGGATAATCGGAAGAAAAGATTCCCAGAATGTACAGGGATATAAACAAGCTGCTTTCCATATGTTTCAGTTCCCCAGATGTCTGGATCTCCAAAATTCTGTGCTTTTGTATATGCATAATTCCCTGAGGCATAATACTCAAACGAATTCCACTTGCCTTTTATGCTGACTGATGCTTCTATGCCTTTGGATATGACTTTCTGGACATTTTCTGCTGTCCAATAACCTTGAAAGGATGGAACCCACAAAATCCAATTATTAATGTCAGAATAATAAGCAGTCAATTCTGATGATAACTTCATTTTTCCAATTTTTCCAATAAAATTCACACCTCCTTCTGTACTTATGCCATGTTCAGGAAGTAAAGTCGGATTTCCTCCTGGTTGCCAATACAAATCGTTGAGGCTGGGTTGATGATAATTTTGGGAAACATTGGCTTTGAAAACTAAATTTTGCTGCTTCAATGGTTTGAAATTCAGGCCGAACCATGGAGATAATTTGAGAAAACTTCCATCAATCATATCTTCTCTCATTTGTACCATAAAGTGTAATCTGTCTTTGAAATTTTTTGAAACGCTAATAAATCCTGATATTTCAGTACGATGATTTTTGTATCCTAAGTGAGATACTGTGTCAAAGCTGCTAACTTGGTGATAATTAGCATTTAATTTGCCGAGTAAGGAGAAATCGTATTTTAGTTTTTGTGAGCATTCAAAGCTATTATAAAAGCTTAAAAATTCACTTTCTGTAAAAATTACTGGAATTTCACCTAATCCGCTGATGAAATTCATTTGTTGGTAATGACTGTTTTGATTCGCAATTCCGGAGTTTAGTTTAAAGCTAGAGCTTTCTTTGTAATGCGACCAGTTGAACACAATTTTATGATCTGTAAGTTGTTGAAAGTTTCGGTTTGAATTGTCCGGACCCTCATAACTTGTTGCATTAGGAATGGTTCGTTCTGATTTTTGTCCCCAGTATTTAAGAGACAAAATGTGTGAAGATGCAGGTCTGAAATATATCTCTTGCAGAAGCCCAAATTTGCCGTAGGCAGCATTGGAATTTGTATCTATTGGGTGAGTGATTTTGCCTGTTAAAGGGTCAATATCTGCTATGCCTCTGTTAATAAAGGTGTAATCGTTTTTTGATGCATTGTTATAAATTCGACTGCGCACCTGGAATTTTTTGTTGCCATAACCGATATCTGCATATTCATCGTGGGTGTGATATGAACCAATTGCCTGCGTAAATTTAAAGTCCCAACCTTTAATCCATTTGCTGTTGTTGTCCAGAAGAATTGCACCACCCAAACCACCACTGCTTTCAGAAATTGACGCATTACCATGTTTAAGGCTTATTTTGTCAGTAATGTAAACGGGGATTAGGGAAAAATCTGTCATACCAGTCATTGGTGAGCTAATATTGATGCCATTCCAACTTACTTGAGTGTGTGAGCTAGCTGTGCCTCTAAAGCTGACGGTTGACAAAGCACCTCGTCCATTGTTTTTAATAAATACCGATGAGTTTTCTGAGAGCACATCTGCTATCGATCGATTTATCTTGGATTGCAGGATGGTTGTGTCAATTTTGGTTTCTTTACTTCCTGCTTTTTCTTTGACAAATATTTCTTTTGCTGATATTTCTACTTCATCAATTTGAAAGACAGTATCAGCAAGACATTGAGCAAAAATGTTCAATGGGAATAAAAGAACTAATATGGCGATTAAAACTCTGTTCATTTGCTGATAATGAACCTTATGTTTTGAGTTTGTCCATCTTTGATTAAGCGGATGATGTACATGCCTGTTTTCAGGTTTGTGACATCAATTTTTGAGTTTGTATTTTCATATTCCCCAGCTATGTGTTGTTGTCCAGAGATGTCAAAAATTTCATATTCTGCATGTGATAGTCCGCTTAACTGAATGAAATCTTGAGCCGGAGAGGGGAATAAACGAATGTTTGACTCTTGAAGTGTCCAAATACTGTTCAGTCCATTGACAATTACCTCTTGTGAGTAGGATATTTCCGGATGATTACGGAGTGATATTGAAATGGTTAACACTCCATCGTTTTCAATATGCAAAATATCGTTATTGTCGATTGTGGCATCTGCACTGTTAAGTGTCCATTCGTATTCTAGTGAGGTGTTTAATCTTCCCATCTCATAACAAAAAGGATGAAGTTGGAAATTATTTGAGCGAATTGTATCTGGAAGTGTTTTAAAATGCACAAATTTGGTTTCTCCTGAAATTGAATTGTCTGGAGTAACTATGCATGCTCCGGTGATTTCAGTTGAAATTTCACCAAGCCATCCTGCCATGTCTTGCATCGCATTTTGTACTTTGATGAAGTGTATTTCATCCAGATCAACGTATCCTCCTTCCGCATTTATTGCCCATGAAATATCAAATGCATCACCACCAGCATTTTCTGTTTCTTCAGTATATGGGTTGTCTGGTATTGTCCAAGGACTTACTCCTCTTGCATTATTATCTGCATAACCAAATCCTCGCTTATATGACTTAATATTGGATGCATTTGATTTGTCGATATGTCCTTTAATGAAACTTCCTGCAAGGATATAGTTTTCAGGTGTGACCATAGGAAATGAATCGGTATTTGGATAATAGTTTTGTGTATGAAATGCATTTGCTGTAATAACATCACTATTTCCATAATTGTCTGACCACGGAATATCTGCACCACCTTCGTTGGGATTGAAATAGTTGACTTCATAATTGTGAACTGAAGAATCAAAATAATAATCGCTTCCTGCTAATTCATACCAAGTGTCATCGGCTAATCCGTTTTCATTTTCATCCTTCATGACATAAACGATTGCAGCTTCGGAAAAATCATTTAATGGGTTGCCAAATATGGTAAAATCAATACCATATGGATTGTTGGGATGATTTTCAACAGCATGAGAGAATTCAAATACGACATACCCTCCAAAAGCGCCAAGATTAAGGGTGCCATTAACATCACCAATTATTGTAAGTGCAGAGGAGGGGTTTCCCCAGGGTGAAGTGTTGATGTATTGCCCTGGAGCAGGAACATACTCAATGACATTAGAGATATGCTGTGCGTAGAGTGACGTCCAGAAAAAGCAAAGTGCAAATAAACCCAATACAATTCGTTTCATATTCATTTAATTTTAGTTGGATTTTGCAGCTTTGTGAATATGCATTCGAACAAAATGCTGATATGTTCCCGTTCTCCGCAGGCTACAAAATCTATGGCACTTGGCAGGTCTTCTGACTTTTCCCTTTTGTAGCCTTCCCATCCCGAAATGGTGTCGGGGCAGTGGCGAAGTGTAACAAAAGTCCGGTATGGACCGGGATTCACAGCAGCGGGAACTGTTACCGATTTACACGGTATTCCCTTTTAATTCAAGTTTGAATATCAAACCATTGAAACCAATGCTGATGCAAAGTTAATGAATATGTTGGATCTTATTCGAAAAATGTGAAAAAAGAATCCTGCAAATTTAATATTGTGCAGGGGTCCAGATTTATTGTTTTTGAATTTTTATACTCCAGCTATCTGTTTCTGTTGAGATACGCAATAAGTACATGCCCGATGCAAGTACAGGTAAATCTAAAATTTTGTGAACATTGGCATTTGGAATTTCCAATTGCCAGTTCTGAACAGTTTTTCCAAGCGGATCAATCAGTTCAACAGTTATTTCGGATTCTAGCCACATCTCAAAAATCAAGCTGATATTATCATCAACGATACTAGGATATGCTTCTACACTTGGTCTGTCTTTGTCGCTGGAGCATGTTTCTGCTTGGATGTTGAAAGTCTCAGTTGTCCCATCAAAATCTGTTTGAGATAATTTGTAATAATTGATTCCATCCAGAGGATCATGATCAATAAAACTGTATGTATGTGTTTCATTGCTTGTCCCATTTCCAGGAATTTTTGCAATGAGAGTGAAGTTATAACCATCTATACTTCTTTCAAGGGTGAAATAATCATTATTAGCTTCAGAAGCAGTTTCCCAAACCAAATCAATTGTCTGATTTTTATCGTTGCAATTTGTTTCAAAGCGAGTTAATTCAACCGGTAGCTGAAAATCAGGTCGCTTGGATGCAAAAGTGATTGGGCTATAATTTGGGAATGGTGCTGTTGTTTTTAGTTGTCCATCATCAAAATATATGGTTGTTGGAAGTGATGAACCTTGATCGTTCCAACGATTTTGGACAACGTTGTAGTGAGCTATCGTCAAGCTGTTTGCAACGAATGTAGATGTCATTTCTGTGTGAGATGTTGTTCCAAATGAATGGATGTCATCTATATTGTCTGTCCAGAAAAGAGTAACTGCCGGAGTTGCATTGTCAGTTGTTAAATCCCAGTATTCACGATCGGTTACATGGTTAATGGAAGGATCCATATTGTTGCTATGATACCACCAGTCGTATGGAGGGTTTTCATAAAAATATTGCGCATTAATGGTAGAACTTGCACAAGCATCAGTTCGAATTGGTGCCCATACTGGTCTGGGACTGCCACTAATGTTTGGAACGTCACCGGTAGGATAGGTGAAAGCAGTTGTTCCCGTGCGAATTATTTCTGCATCCACAAAACTACTAGCTGTACCTGGATTTGTCATTGCTCCATTGGCAAAGATGACAGAGAAGTTCATGGAGAAAATAATTCCATTTACGAAGTTCGCAGCATGTGAGATGTTCATGTCATCATTGAGCAGTAAATCTGCAGTACTGCTTCCTGTATTATTAAAGCTGATATCGTAGAAACTGTCCCCATTGGTTTTAATTGTTTGGGGAGATGAGCCATCAAATGAGATGTTTCCATTGCCAGGAATGTAACTCCCATTATTTATGAAATTTCCTGCAATGGACATATTGTAGTTGTTCATTGTCAGTGTGTTGCCAGAAGCAATGCTGAGGTTTCCATTTATATCTAATGAGAAATTTGAATCTGTTGTAATGTAGTAATCGCTATTTATATTGACATGTGCAAAGTAAGAACCTAAAGACATTAATCTGAAATAAGCACTCCCATTCATATTTAGGACAGCAGATCCGCTACCATAATAATTACCGCCTGCAGCATCATATTCTCGATAATAGCCATTGGAAGTGATGCTGCCTCCGCTGTGATAAATGTCTCCTTCGTAATTTGGAATTTGATCTGCAACAACAGTTCCTCCAGAAACATTTATATAATTGTTTGTGTAACCGTTATAATTATAAAGATATCGTCCACAATCCATGTTTCCGGAAGTAACATATAATTTCCCATCATAATTAATGAACTCTCTGTCAGAAGCAGCTGTTCCGATATTGAGAGTTCCTCCATTGACACGAGTTTCACCAGTTGTACCGTAATTGTAATAGTTGTGATTGACTGTACAAGTTCCACCTGAATATGTAGCTGTTCCTCCGTTTTGTTTGTATAAATGTTCGTAAACAGTCAAAGAACCAGAAGATACGGTTAATGAACCTCCATTTTGAATTGTTAATCTGTTGCAAACTGCTCCAGTTGTAATGACATTGGGATAATATGTGCAACCTGATGGTATTGTTACGTTCATACTACTAGTAGGAACACGACCATTTCCCCAGTTTGTACACTCAAACCAGTCTGTATTAGTGCTACCAACCCAAGTTCCTTCAGGGATGCCATCGTTAAATAGTTTAATTTCAATTGGATCTGTGTAATCGGTGCAGTTGTCTGATATTACTTTTCGGGTAAACCATGTTGTTTGAGTTTGGTTTGTTGGTTGATAATTTTCATTTGTGGCGCCTGAAATATTTGTGTAATTTGTTGGAGGATTATTGCATCCTGATGTACATTTCATCCATTGATAAATTTTGTTGCAACTACCTCCTGAAGCCAAGCTGCTAGAGTTTAAGCTTGTTGGGTTTTCATTATAGCATAAACTTTGGTTTGATCCGGTTGTACCTGGAGATAGTGCAGATGCAGTACTTGATGTTGCTGCGTGAAATATTCCGGATGTTCCTGCATTACCGGTGATTCTACCTGATCCTCCTGATCCCCCATTTCGGTATACGCTACCAGCCATGTTTATATTTGAGCAGTTGTTGGTAAAGTATTTAATCACACCACCGCCACCGCCAGCGCCACCGGCACCACGTTGAGCGTCACCATAATATGCTCCTCCAGAGCCACCCTTGCCGCCATTTGCCTGTAAAATACCTTGCATATTAAAGGTACAGTCTGATTTTAGTAGGATTCCACCTCCAGAACCACCACCGGCACCAGAACCTCCACCACCTTCACCACTACGTGTACGTTCGTCGCAACCGCCAGACATGTCGTTACAGCATTCCCCAGTTTCTGTAGCAGAACCACCTCGTCCTCCGTTACCGCCATTTGTTCCGTTAGCATAAAGGCGAGCAGTACTACTAATGTTGAGTATTTTATTTGCAATTAGTGAAATTGCACCGCCACCGGTACCACCAGATCCCCCGCTGCTGTAATTGTACGCACCACGTCCGCCACCACCGGCGCCGCCGCCACCTGAACCCCAGTTGATGCTTTCGTTTGTATTATAGTATGTTGGTTTTGACGAGCCTCCGCTACCTCCATTTCCAATAAAGTAGGAGTAGCATCCTGAAAAATCTCCGCAATTTGAAGCGTCTCCACCACGACCTCCGGTAAGTCCACTGCCGCCACGACCTCCGTATGAGCCGCCGGCACCACCACCAGCACCACCACCGCCTCCAACTTTTCCACCGTCGTCGCTCCAGCTTTGGCATTTTTGTTTTGATCCTTGTCCATAACTGCCATTATTCCCATGGTTCCCACCTCCTGTTCCGTTTCCGGTACTTCCGCCATATCCTCCATATAATCTTAATCCTTTACAGTCGTCTTTTTCCCAACATGAGGTTATCCCTCGTCCATCAGTACTTCCTCCTTGTGACCATAGGTAGCCTGCACCTCCGCCACTGCCTCCTGATGCCCCAGAACCATTTGCATTAATGATTCCGTTAATGTAAATGTTTTCGGCTTCAACTGTGAAATAATGACACGCAGGATCTACTGTTGCTGTAACTCCTGAATTAACTGTAAATGTACCTACGTTGTAATGTCGGCCTGCTACTGTTGTGTTGGATGATATTGTCCAGTCGTTTCCTCCATGGTTAACATCTCCACAATAATTGTCATCAATGCGATAGATATAACAAAGTGAACTCGTGTAATACTGCTGGTTACAACCATCGTAGTATCGTACTTGAAAGGTGTTTTCTCCCATGTTAAGACTTTCCCATTCACTGTTTGATGTTCCGTTATTTGTCCATGCTCCGCCATTCATACTCCATTGGTAATGAGATTCTGGATGAATAGTGCAAGGGTCAGTCCACAAAAAGGTTACAGAACTGCTTGTTGTTGAGCTACCGCAAGTAGGAGAGGTTATGCTCGGAGTTGTGCTGCTACTAGGGATGGTGTAGAATCCTGTTTCTGAGTTATCGTAACTTGTGTATATTTGATAGTTAGGGTCAGTGTGTAAAGCATCGAAAATGTTGAGTGCAGCATTCCACGAATATGCATAATTCCCTGAATTAGCAGGTGTTCCCCAAATTGCACTTCCTGGTCCATAAAGCTGAATTTCAACTTCGATCTGAAAATTTTCTGTGACAGGGACAAAAATAATGTTCCCATTTTGCTCAAAGTCTATAGGTGTCCCTCCTGTTGTGTTTGCTGTAAATTTAAGCCTTGCACTTAACGTTCCATTTGTGTAAGATTCTCCTGTTGTCATGTATTTGACAGTCGTTGTGGTATTTAAATATGCTACGTTACCACTTAGGCTGCTAGATGTTGTGAACCAGTTGGCACAAATCCAAGGTGGTTGGTCGTTTCCATTAATGCAGCCTAAATTTGTGTTGGTTTTGTCAAAGCCCCATGCATAACAAGCATCTTCCCAGTTGCTGTAGGTGTAAGTGAAAACTCTACCATCACGGGCGACTTCTTCATTATCGTTCGTTTCTGTAACGGGAATAGAAACCGTGGTTTGTGCTTGCAGGTTTATTGCAAAAATAATTAGAAAAATGCTTGATGTTAAGCTGGTTATGGCTTTCATTGGTTATAGCTTAATAATTGTTTGGTTGTGCTTCTTGGTTTTAATTGTATAATATCCAGGTTCTAAGAAGTTTAGGGATATGTTTTGGAGCGGATCTCTTGCTTCAAAAATGAGTTTCCCACTTATATCAAAGATTTGAATGTGATCTGTGCTTTCACTAAAGAAAAGGATGTCTTTAACAGGATTGGGATATACAAATTGCTTTTCATTGAAAACTTGTTCAACAGGAATGAAGTCTCCATCCAAACTTAATTTATCCACATAAAGTTGTGATTCTCCAGTTGGAGGCCATTGTGAGGTTTCAATAGATAAATTCATTGAATCAGGAACGATTGTTTCGTTGTCGTAATAAATTTCAGCTGTAAATGAAGTCCAGGTTTCTCGGGTTGCATCTTCTTGATAATGTCCCCATCCACATTGGTTGCCTTCGCTATACATTACAATGAAGATGTTAGCAGTGTCTTGTGCCTCTGGAAAATATTTAAATTCACCTGAAAGGCTTGAAAATCGCTTACTAATAGGTATTCCTTCATTCCAGTCTTTCAGTGAAATGCGTCCCACAATTGTATCATAATCTGAAAACTTATTTTCAAGTTTAATGGCATAGTTATGATGGGCAGCTTGATCAGTGCGCTGAATAAAGCTGAGTGAAGTTCCATCTTCTGCAAATAGATGTCTTTGTTCATATTGCCAAGATAGGGGAGATGTGATCAGATTGGTTGTCCAATTGTCAAAGTCAGAATTTGTGATGTTAGAATTGTTATCTGAAAAATGAACGTTAGATACTTCAATTGAGCTGTTGAAAGAGTTTTCTTCATTGAAAGGATTTGAATTCGTTATTGCAATTACAAATCGATCAGGTGTTTCTGACGAAGTATAATTAATTTCAAAACCTAAGGTTACAAAGTCATTTTGATTTCCATTGATATAAAAGAAGTTTTCAGCTAGATATTGATCTTCTTGAATGAGACCTAAAAATAGCATAGCAGTATCTTGATCTTCAATGTTATATTTGGTTTTTAAGAAAATACTGTCTGGTCTGATATTTATATTTTGCCCTCCGGTAATGTATTCGACAGGAATATGCCATGCTTGGACTTCTTCACCTTCAATCCTCGCATTCATTACGACAGAAACATCATCTTCTTGATTGTTATTATTAAACAATCTGATTGCATTGTCTCCAGAATATTCCGTTTTTTCGTATGCAGAACCATTGACAAGCCAGTTGTCTGGAAAGTCTTGTGAAATTTCTTCCCAAAGCTCAAAATCCCAGTTAGGAATTGGATTTCCCGTATAAAATAGTTTTGGATCACCGTAAAAAGTGCCATAATCATTCATTAATTTAACCCGATAATAATAATGAGAATCTTCTGTCAGGTTATATAGTGAATAACTAATGGATTCCAATGATCCGCTTGAAAATGTTCCCATTTCTATTTGATTACTGAAGGAATCATTAAGTCCATATTCAAAGCTGACTTGAGATGTTAAAAATCCGCAATTGATATTGGCACGTAGTTTTGCTGAGCTGCTTGTTATGTTGCTAGCTTCAAGAGTTGTGGCTTCGGGATTACTTGTTTCTCCATCGTTGTAGGTAAATACCATTCCCCAGTCACCACCAACAGCACCGTAATGCTCATTAATAAAATGTACAGTGTATAAGTGAGTTTCTCCTATGTCGGGAAGTGAAATGTTTTCCCAGTTTTCACCAGCATCATTAGTGAAAAGTAATGTTGCGTAATCTCCTACAGCATAAGCAACCGTGTCGTTGATAATTTGTACTTGATGTAGGCATGGTCCGATTGTGGAATAAATTTCAGTCCATGATTGTCCTCCATCTGTGCTTTTTAAAATTACTTGTAATGAGTCAGAGCCTTGTTTACCTCCAACTGCTATTCCAAAATTATTAAATTGATCTATCCCGTGAAGATCATAAACATATGAATATCCAGGAGGGAAAGCGTTTTCCCAATCGCTACCACCATTTTGAGTGTAAAGCAGGATGTTTGCAGTACCACAAATGGCAAGGTGAGTATTGTCAAATACTGCAATGTCCTTTAATTCTGTGGTGTAGCTTAATATTTCGTCCCACCCGGTTCCTGCGTCATTATTTTTGAGTAAAAAACCATCTGAGCCCATAAATCCACCACAGATAAAATAGCGACCCCATTGCCCAAATTTTACAGCGTTAATATTTAGATTAGAGATAGGCGAATTTGAACTTTTTGTCCATGTTTTTCCAAAATCTGAAGAATTGTACCACGCGGCATTGTCACCTCCTGCATAGGCATTGCCATTCCCTTGATAAGCGGCAGTGTTGAGTAATTTTCCTGGAAAAATATCATAATATTCCCAGTTTTCTCCTTCATCTTCAGAGAAAGCTATATATGTAATGGAATCATTTTGTGGCCAGCCTCCTACAACAGAAATATCTGTCATATTGATACACTGAATATTTTTAATTTTCCGAAAACGTGGTAAACTATGTTTTGTCCATTGTTGAGCGAATGAACTTATCACAATTGTGACCATAAAAAAGGTTAGTAAAATCAGCTTTTTCATAAAAAATTCTATCACTTGAGTCAGTTGCGAATTTAGTGAAAATATAGACTAAGTGATTTTAATCAGGTAAAAATAATGTAGACTTAATATATGAAAGGAGGAAAGCTGTTCTTTCCTCCTTTGCAATTCAAAGTTTATGATTTAATTTTATTGTCGTAATAATTTAGTTACATACGCTGAACTTTGAAACGTGTAGTGTCTGACTCAGAAAGCACTTCTAAAATGTACATTCCTGCTTTAATGTCACCTGGAAGTAAGCGAATATGAAATGCATTGCTTACGGATTGTATTTCTCTTTTTAAAATTAATTTCCCTGAAATGTCGAGCAGTCTCACAGTGTATGATTGTGAATCATTAGAATTGAATGCGGTTACATTAAGCTCATTTTTGAATGGGTTTGGATAGATGACAATTTCTAATTCATTTTCTTCAATATCACATGTTGTGATCACTGTTTTGAATGTTTCAAACTTGCCATCAAAATCAAATTGAGTTAATCTATAGTAGTTATTTCCATTCAGTGGATTTTTATCAATTACTTCATAATCAATTTCAGTGTTGCTGTTTCCTGCTCCTTCTACTCTGGCAATACTTTCCCAGTTTTTCCCATCCTCACTTCTTTCAATCAGATAATAATCGTTGTTAATCTCGCTTGCACTTGTCCAGTTAATGCTAACATAGTCTTTATAACAGTTTGCATTGAAAGTTATTAGTTCGACTGGCAAAGTGAAAGTCGGATTTTTTGATGCAAATGTTATCGGTGAATAACTTGAGAATGCTGTGGTTGTTTTAATCACTCCATCATCAAAATAGATGGTTCCTGTTGGGATATTTGCACCCATATCTTCCCATTTGTTAAGGCTAGTGTTGTAGTGAGCAATTGTCATGTTGCTAGCAAGGAAAGCAGGTGTCATTTCCCCAGAAGTTGATCCGAATGAATGGAGATCGTCGGTATTGTCTGTCCAGTAGATACTTACTGCAGGAGTAGCATTGTTTGTTGAAAGATCCCAATATTCGCGGTCTGTTACATGATCAATACTTGCGTCCATATTTTCACTATGATACCACCAATCATAAGGAGGATTTTCGTAATAATAATTAGCCGAAATTGTACTCAATGTACAAGCGTCGGTTTCAATCGGTGCCCAAATAGCACGATCAGATCCACCTATGTTAGCAACATCACCAACAGGATAGATGAATGCTGTTGTTCCTGTTTTTTCAACTTCACCATCTACAAAGCTATTTGCATTTCCATTGCTTGAGTTTGCTCCATCCAATAGTTTTACTTTGTGTGCTGCAATGTTGGTAAAGATAATTCCTTCTGTCAATTCCAAATGCCCTGAAATGTGTAAGTCAGAATCCAAAACAACCTCACTTAAATTTGCAGTTGTATTGTTGATCGTTAAATTATTAAAAATAGAGTTGTTGCCATTTGTGTTTAATGTTTGTACAGATGTTCCGTTAAGTACAACAGTACTAGTTCCAGCATTTAATGTCCCATCAATAGTGATGTTTCCAGCGACTTGCATTGTATGGTTTCCAAGGTTTAAATTCCCTTCTTGAACATTTAGTTCTCCCATAACATCAAAACTATTTTGAATGTTTACAATGGTACTGCTTCCTTGAACATGTAAGTGGTTTACTGCATTACCATTTGTGTTGATGTTAATATTATTTCCTTGCATGACTATTGCTTCATTGCCATTTGCCATGCTTAAGGTTCCTTGATTTATGAAATCGCCATAAATGTTGAGAGTCTTATCTGAATTTATTTCAAGAGAGGCTCCAGCTAAAACTGTTAAGTTACGTACGTTAGCGGTTACAAAATGAATCTCAGGCATATATGTAGCATTGGTTGAGATCACTGCATCGTCCGTACTGCTTGGTACTCCATTGCACCAGTTGTTAGGATTGTGCCAGTTGTTGTCTTCAATTCCTGTCCATGTGCCATCGTAAAGGTCAACATACACATCATCTTGAACAGAACATCCATTAATAGATGCTGTCATAGTGTAAGTTGTTGCGGATGTTGGAGAAGTATTCGGGTTTGCAATGTTAGCATTATCCAAACTTGCAGCAGGACTCCAGGAAAAACTTACAGATGTGCCGTCTGCACTTCCATTAAGCTGTACGCTGCCTCCTGAACAAACCATAAGGTCTGAACCCGCATTGACATTGGTTGGATAAGGACTAACTGTGACTGTTGCAACATCACTTGTACTGGTTAAACCTCCATTTGTTACAATACAACGGTAATCTGTTGTTGAAGTAGGACTTGCATTATAAGTGTCACTTGTTGCTCCCCCAATGTCATTCCAACTGCCATTGTGTACTTGCCATTGGTATGTACAAGGACAAGAACCACAGTTACTTACAATGCTGAGGTTTATGTTGTCACCTTCGCAGATTGAAGCGTCACTTGGTTGACCGGAAATGACTGGTGATTCAGGAACAATATAAACCTCTAGACCTGCGGTACCACTGTTTGAATTGTATCCTTCTGTTTGAATATAATATGTGCCTGCCGGTAGAGTTTCTTCAATTTCACTTTGTAAATCACAAGCGTCGTCATTCGCATAAATCTGACTTTGTCCAGAGTCAAAAAGCCTTAAGTATGTATCAAAATCAGATCCAGTACATGTGTTGATACTAACAAGTGCTTCAGATGTTAATGTGAATGAGTGGAAAACATCTGGAGATGAATTGTCTTGGGTATTCGTGAAATTTGAAGTGTTAAAAGTTTCATTTATTACATTGTTACATGTAAGCGTTCCTAGTGAAATAGGGTCATTGATGTTATCACCTTCTGTTGGTGTAAATGTATATGCAAAAGATACATGTGCATGTCCTCCGTCTTCATAAAATTCAATAATGAGGTTTGTTGTCCCATCAAGAAAAATACTTCCCGAAGTGTTTGTGCGATAGCTATGATCAGACCAATCTGAAATAAGCCATGTAGAACCTCCATCAATACTTAATCTTACTCCATCATCTCCTCCAAGAGTGAAAATATAATACCCTGCAGGAAAATCTCTTATCATTTTATAACGAATGGCAAAATCGTCCGATCTGTTGTTGCAAGGTATTGTTGTTACTAATCCTTCGATTTCTCCAGTTCCCATGTCTCTGTTAAAGGTTTCATCTTCTGTCACATAACCTAAGTATGTGTTGAAAGCTCCACTTCCGTTACTTGTATATGTATATCCAATCCAACTATTGAGTCCATATGATGTTTCATCACCTGAAGGAGTACAATTGCAATTTGCTATCGTATTGAAAGTCCCACTAGTATTCGGATAATAATTATCTATTAAATATACACCGTTTTCATCAATAACGTCATAATAACATTCATTTGCCCATGAACCACTGACATACGTAATTTGAATTGTAGATCCGGTCGAAGCGTTGAATGTATAATTAGCAGGGCCACTTCCTGATGCTAAAGTGATATCATTAAGCGTTAGAACACCATCAACATATACATCAAGTGTGTTATTTCCATGCCAACCATCACCATATGAGTCATACAGTGAGATAGTGTGTGTGCATTGCGCTTTGACATCATCCAAACTTAAAAAGATCAGAAGTGCAGCAATCAAAAAGCTAAAAAAGGACCATTTGAATGCAGGTTTAGATATGAAGCGTACAAATGAGAAGCGCTTTAAGCTTCTTAATGTAAGGGAGGAGTCTGAAAAATTACGAATAGGAGTGTAGTACAAGTTTGACTTCATAATAAATAATTTTAATCTGTTGTGTTTATTATAATGGCTCAATAAATTATGAACAATGTTTAATTTCTGTCTTTAAAAGATTGATATGTCTTTTGTCCAAACAACTCATTCGCAATTTATTACTTGCTTGGAGAGAGTAAAATGTTTTTTGATGAATTTGAATTATTATTACATGAATACTTCAAAAGGATTGATGAAAGTGCTTAGGTGTTTTGTAATATGTGAAATCAGAAATTATCTGTCAATTTGCGGATAAAATTCATTATTTTTGTGTCGGATATAAAGCATAATAAACTATTCGTTTTTCTTGCTTTAATCTGGGTTTAATATAATAAAACAAGAGTGTTGTTATATGACAAAAAAGGAAAGATATCAGAAGGTTTTTGACTGGTTTCAAAAGGCTATGCCAGTGGTAGAGACAGAGTTGCATTACAATAGTGTGTTTGAGTTGGTTGTCGCTGTTGTACTTTCTGCACAATGTACTGACAAACGTGTAAATCAAATTACACCAGATTTGTTTCAGCGTTACCCAGATGCAAAAGCTATGTCAGAAGCAAGTCAGGATGAAATATTGGATTATGTAAAATCTTGTTCATACCCTAATAGTAAAGCTGGGTATTTATCCAAATTGTCAAATATGTTGGTTGACGATTTTGGAGGTGAAGTGCCTGATGATTTTGTCGCGTTGCAAAAACTGCCTGGTGTCGGCAGGAAAACTGCAAATGTGATTATGTCTGTGGCGTTTAAGCAACCCGCAATGGCAGTTGATACCCATGTTTTCCGTGTGTCAGAGCGTATTGGCCTAACTTATAGAGCCAAAAATCCTTTGCAAGCCGAAAAGCAATTAGTTCAATATATTCCTGAACATTTACTTCCTGATGCACATCATTGGTTGATTCTTCATGGGCGTTATGTGTGTATGGCGAGGAAACCAAAATGCCATAAATGTGGATTAACACAGTGGTGTAAGTTTTATGAGAAAAATACTGTTAGTAAGTAAATGACTTTTGTTTTTATTTCTCGGAAATACCGAATTATCTTTGCAAAAAATATGAATTATGAGAAAGCGAATAAGGGAAATTGTAGTTGAGGCTGTGGAAGTGCTTTATGGTCAAAAGATTGATCTGAAGATTGTTCAAATTCAGCGTACTCGAAAAGACTTTACTGGCGATTTGACAATTGTTGTGTTCCCTTTTGTGAAGTTAGCAAAAAAGAAACCTGAAGATTGTGCCAATGATATTGGGCTTTACATTAAAAATAATCTGGAGCAATTGTCTTCATATAATGTGATTAAAGGTTTCTTGAATTTAAGTTTTACCTCTGAATATTGGCTGGAACGATTGGGCAATATCCATAAATCTTTTGATGGAAATGCACCTGTTGATCAACCTGAAAAAATTATGGTTGAGTTTTCATCTCCAAATACGAACAAACCTTTGCATCTGGGGCATGTAAGAAATAATCTGATTGGTGATTCAGTTTCTCGTATTTTAAAAGCTGCAGGACACGATGTAATGCGTGTTAATCTTGTGAATGACAGAGGAATTCATATTTGCAAATCCATGCAAGCATATTTAGATTTTGATTCTGATGGTAGCCCGGATAAGGCCGGAATGAAAGGGGACAAATATGTCGGTGATTTGTACGTAAAATTTGATCAGCAATACAAAGGTCAAGTCGCTGATTTGATTGAAAGTGGAATGAGTGAAGACGATGCCAAACAAAAAGCCCCTATCATGCAAGCTGCAAAAACCATGTTGCAAAAATGGGAAGCTGGTGATGAAGAGGTGCATGCGCTTTGGGAAAAAATGAATGCTTGGGTTTATGAAGGATTTGATCGGACTTATGAAAAGATGGGCATCGAATTTGAAAAGACCTATTACGAGTCAAACACTTACAAATCCGGTCGTGAAATAGTCCTTAATGGCTTAGAAAAAGGCGTATTTTATAAGCGTGAAGATGGTTCTGTTTGGGCTGACCTTACCGATGCAAAACTGGATGAGAAAATTGTACTCCGTGCAGATGGAACTTCCTTATACATGACTCAAGATATTGGGACTGCGGTTGAACGTTTTGAAAACCAACAGCTTGATCGTCATATTTATGTGGTGGGAAATGAGCAAAATTATCATTTTCAGGTTCTAAAACTCATCTTAGGACGTTTGGGTTACCCTTGGGCTGAAAAAATCCAACACATGTCTTACGGTATGGTTGAACTCCCTGAAGGGAAAATGAAATCTCGTGAAGGCAAGGTGGTGGATGCTGATGATCTAATTGACGATATGATTCAAACAAGTTCTGATATGTCAAAAGAACTTGGGAAATTAGAATCTCTCTCTGACGATGAACAATACAATGTACACAAAATGATTGCTCTTGGTGCGTTGAAATATTTTATGCTCAAAGTTGATCCGAAGAAAAATATGATCTTTAACCCGAAAGAATCTATCGATTTTAATGGGCACACAGGTCCGTTTATACAATACACTCATGCACGAATCCGTTCTGTTGTACGTAAGGCAAAGGCAATGAATATCAATGTGCCTACCAGTGTGGCTGAAGATACAAAAATGAATGATAAAGAGCTTGATCTCATTAAATACATTGATCAGTTTGAAATTGTGATACAAGAAGCTGCGGAAGAACTTGATCCAGGTATGATTGCAAATTATGCTTATGATCTTGCCAAAGATTTTAATCATTACTATCACGATTATTCCATTCTTAAAGCTCAAGATGGAAAACTTCTTCAGTTTAGATTGTTCCTTGCAGATCAAGTGTCAAAAAATCTGAAATTTGCAATGAAATTACTAGGTATTGATGTGCCTGAAATCATGTAAGTAAATAAAAGAAATGCCCTCGAGTTTGAACTCGAGGGCATTTCTTTTAATCTTCAGACCTTTTTATCTCAACAGAGTAAAATCATTGACAACAATTTCTGTGTAATTTCGCTTTTGCCCGGTTTTGTCTTCCCAACTATGATTGTTTAGTTTTCCTTCAATAGCTATGCGCTTGCCTTTCTTAAGCATTTTGCTAATAATGTCAGCTGTTGCCCCCCATGCAATAAGTTGATGCCATTTTACCATCGTTTCTGTCTCTCCACGCAAGCTATGTTTGCGTTCATTTGTCGCTAGTGACATACGAGCCATACGTTGTCCGTTTGTGAAGGTTTTTACAATCGGGTCTGAACCCAAATTTCCAATTAACATCACTTGATTATTAATTCGTGCCATAATGTTTGATTTTTTGTGAAACATAATTTTCGACAAACATACGGGCTACAAATAACTGGAGTCGGTAAGTAACTAATTGCTTTCGTTTGATATTCGTTTGTAAGCGAGTGTAAATGGTAAAGGTTCAGAAAATCAAGATGATAAGCCTTGTGAGAATTGTTTGTCAAAATGCAAACTTAATTCGGGAATTTCAATCTTGTAGCCCAATTGCTCAAGATTTGTGACAAACTCTAAATGGGATCTTCCTTTTCTGTAATCGGGTTCTCTTTGGGGGTGTTTTAAGTAGCGTTCAATGAGAGAAATTTCTTCGCAAACATTGATGACACAATGATAAAACAAATGATCTTTACTGCGGTAAATGGCAGAGCCAGCAATTTTAATATTGTTAACCGATAAGTCGGATATGCCTCTTTGATGCAAGCCTTTAACACCAGGCCATTTTTCAAGAGCATGAATGATATTCAAATTTGCGTTTCGGAAAAAATCCAATGGCTTTTTGTAGTCAGCTTGATCTGAAAGAAATGCGACAACGAGGGTTTTTGGTGTCAAAATAACGGATTCTCCACCAGAGGGTCGTTTTAAAATGGAGACTCCATCGTTCTGAGCAATGTCCAATTTTACTGATGTCTCAGGTTTATTGCTTTGTCCCAGAACGATGTAAGTCTTATCTGGCTGCCAGATATGATACTTCTTTCCTTCAGGATAATTGAGTAATTCAATATCCGGTAGATTATAAGTCTGATATCCAACAGCAGTTTCCATAGTATAGCATTTAGTTGATAAGGATTATTTATGAATTGCTTTGTCCATAGCTTCAAGTCCAGTTTCCATGAAAACCTCGCTCACTGTAGGATGCGCATGTACAGTACGAGCAACATCATAGATTGTAGCTTCCATTTCAATAAAGGCAGCAGCTTCAGCTATCATATCAGTCGCATTCGGACCAATAATTTGTACTCCCATAACTTCTCCAAGTTTTTTCTCGGAAAGAATACGCACAACACCTTCGGTTTCACCCTCAGTTAGTGCTTTTCCATTAATTGATAATGGCATTTCACTTACTTTGTATTCCACACCTTCTTCTTGAAGTTCTTGCTCAGTAAATCCTATCTGAGCCATTTCCGGAACAGTGTAAATATTGAGCGGGTAGGAGCGGATGTCCATTCGCTTTTCTATGCCTTTAATGTGATTGACTGCAAATACTCCTTGTGCAGAACCAACATGGGCTAAGTAAGAACGTCCGTTGACATCTCCAATGGCATAAATATTAGGTACTGAAGTTTGTAAGGTGAGGTTTGTTTGTATAAAACCTTCATCGGTTAATTCAATTTCTGGTTGCATTGCTGGAAGTACGGCTTTCCGCAGGCTTGCATTCAAAATAGGTACATCTTTGGATGGTAAATTCTTTTGAATTTTTATTCCCTGACCTTTCAATTTCTTCAAGATAAAATCATTTAGAAATTGATCGCCTTGGGGTATCAATTCATTTTCGTGATTTGTAATCAGATAGGTTTTTACTCCTAAAAGGTTAAAAAGCTGTGCTAATTCTACAGAAACAGGCCCGTGACCATATACAGCAATTGCTTCAGGAAGTTCTTCCATTCTGTAAAGCGCTCGAATATCAAGGTTGTTTTGTTCTCCCGGAACGCGCTCAGGGAGTGATCCCGTAGCAATAATAATATTTTCTGTTTCTATGGTTCTGTTATTCACAGAAATTTCGTGTTCTCCAACAATTTCTGCTTCTCCGATAATGGTTTCTACTCCATTTTTCTTCAAGAGAAATTCTACCCCGTTTGTGAGTTTAGAAACAACTTTATTGGCACGTTCTACTGCTTTTGGCCAATTGAAGTTTAGTTTTGTTAAATCAATCCCTTCAATGCCAAATGTTTCAGCATCATTAAGTCGATTGTAATATTTAGCACTTTCAATGAGCGCTTTGGTTGGAATGCATCCCCAGTTGAGGCACATACCTCCAATTGCGTCTTTTTCGATGATGGCAGCTTTCAAGCCAACTTGTCCGGCACGTATTGCAGCAACATATCCTGCAGGTCCGGAACCTATAATTATCAAATCGTATTTCATGATTTCAGTTTTTGGGTTCAACATTAGTCCATAATTAAATTAATTGGATCTTCGAGGTAAGCCATAACTTGATTTAAGAATCGAGTTACCTCGCCACCATCAACAATTCTGTGGTCTACAGACATAGATAATGGGAGCATATTTCCTGGAACAACTGCATCGTCTTTAACAACAGGTTGTTTTGTCATTCGTCCAATTCCTAAAATTCCAGCTTGAGGATAATTAATGACAGGAACTGCAAATTTTCCTCCAATGGATCCAAAACTGGTGATGGTGAACGTACCATCTTTCATGTCTTCCATTCCAATTTCACGTTTACGAGCTTTCTCAGCAATTTCATTTACTTTGATAGCAAGTTGCTTGATGGATAATTTGTCCGCATCCTGAATGACAGGGACTAAAAGTCCATCTTCTGTATCAACGGCAATGCCAATGTTAATGTAATTTTTGTAAATCATTTTGCCGTTTTCCATATCCATTTCTGAGTTAAGATCTGGATGCTTTTTCAAAGCCATAGCTGTTGCCTTGATAATGAATGGAAGATAGGATAATTTGATTCCTTCTGACTGAAGCTTGTCTTTGAAACGCTTGCGTATATTGACTAATTCTGATGCTTCAATTTCATCAAATACACTCATGTGAGCTGCATTGTGCTTTGAACGAAGCATGTTTTTAGCAATGGTTTTACGCATTTGGCTCATTGGCTCAATTCTTACTCGTGGACCTTCGTCAACTATGCGATTTCCTTGTGTGGATGTATTCATAGAACCGGAATTGGCATATTTTTGAATGTCTTCTCTCATTACTCGTCCACCAGGACCAGTTCCACTGACTTCATTAATATCCACATTTAGCTCTTTTGCAAGTGCTCGTGCAACCGGAGTTGCTATTGCTTTCTTTGCTTTTGGCTTTTCTTCTGTTGATGCTTCTGAAACACCCTCATCACTTGCCGGAAGAAATGCATTATTGCCAGCAGATTCAAGTGTTCCAACAACGCCAGCAGCTTCTTCTTCTACAGCTTCCATTTTAGGTCCTTCACCTTCATCAATTTTCTTCGCTTCTTCTTGAGCTGCTTCGCCTTCTACACCTTCCATTTCAATCTCTACAAGTGGATCGCCAACATTAATTGTCTCGCCCTCATTTCCATAGCGTGCTGCAATAACACCATCGCGTGGAGAAGGTATGTCGGTGACAACTTTGTCTGTTTCCATTTTTACTAAGGATTCACCCGCTTCTACAGTTTGGCCTTTTTTGACATACCATTCAATAATGGTTCCTTCATCAAGACCTTCACCTATATCTGGAAATTTAAATATATGTCTCATGTTTTTCGAATTTAAAATTTTACAGTTCTCATGATTTCATAAAAGATTTTGTCCCCATTGATCATATAGTGATGTTCCCCTTTCGGAAGTGGTACAATGGTGTCAAAACCTGTTAAACGTTTTGGTGGTGATTCCAAATGAAGGAATGCTTCTTCAACAGCAATCTGGGAAATTTCAGATGCTACACCAAAACTGCTAGGACCTTCGTGTACAGTAAGAATACGTCCTGTTTTTTGTACTGAGCTTGCAATTGTTTCTCTGTCAATTGGGTAAATTGAGCGCAAGTCTATAATTTCAACATCAATACCTTCTTTTTTCGCCATCGCTGCAGCTTTTTGAACTTCACGAATAAGTGCTCCATAAGCTACGACTGTTATGTCTTTTCCTGAGGATAGAACTTTGGCTTTTCCAATAGGTACTGTGAAATCATCTTCATTAACCTCTTGTTTAATCGCACGATAAATACGTTTAGGTTCCATGAAAATGACAGGATCGTCAGATTCAATAGCACTAATCATAAGTCCTTTTGCATCGTGAGGAGTACTTGGAATGACAACTTTGAGTCCTGGAATGTGTCCCCAAATTGCTTCCATGCTTTCTGAGTGATGCTCTAATGCGTTGATTCCACCACCGTATGGCATGCGAATTACGATAGGCATTTTAAAATTTCCACGACTACGATTTTGCATTCTGGAAACATGACTAATGATTTGATTAAAAGCAGGGTAGGAGAATCCGCTAAATTGCATTTCTACTACGGGTCTTAAACCTGCCATTGCCATACCAACTGCTGTTCCTGCAATTCCAGCCTCAGCTAAAGGAGAGTCGAAAACACGCTCTTTCCCAAATTTCTTTTGAAGTCCTTCCGTTACACGGAAAACACCACCTTCAACACCTACATCTTCACCGTAAACGATGACACTATTATCTTTTTCGAGTTTTATTTCAATTGCCTGACTAATGGCATTGACCATATTCATTACTTTTTTCATACTATTTACCCTCCTTCCATTTTAGGTAGCGTTCATGTTCTACCTGTTGAGATTTTAAACTGTCCGGCATGTCTGTGTACAGGAATTTAAAGACATCATCCAAAGGATATTCACCATAATTTTCTGCAGCGACAAAGTGTCTGTCAATTTCTTTTTTGTATTCAGGAAGAACTTTTTCTTCTTCTTTATCAGACCACAATTTTTTGTTTTCTAAGAAAGATTTCAAACGTTTCAATGGATCTGTTTTGTCCCATTCTTTCTCTTCTTCTTCTGTACGGTATTTTGTTGGATCGTCAGATGTCGTATGTGCTCCTTTACGGTATGTGACTGCTTCAATCAATACTGGACCTTTCCCACTTCTTGCATGATCTGTTGCTTCTTGAACGGCTTTTGTCATTGCAAAGAAATCGTTTCCGTCCACTTG
Organism: Bacteroidales bacterium; assembly: GCA_963676165.1. Lineage (GTDB taxonomy): Bacteria > Bacteroidota > Bacteroidia > Bacteroidales > ML635J-15 > JAQIBY01. The sequence goes on from OY781043.1 coordinate 1,201,238, forward strand.
AATTCCTTTCATTCCATATCCAACAGCTTTAACTGCAAGATTTTTTGCTCGTGTTTGAACGCTTACTGGTGTTGAAATTCCATACTGATTGTTTTGGATAATAAATACCACTGGAGCATCCCAAACTGCAGCAAAATTCAGTGCTTCATGAAATTCTCCTTCACTTGTTCCTCCATCACCAACAAATGTAAAAGCAACCTGATCTTTTTTGTTGTATTTGATTTCGTATCCAATTCCTGCTGCATGTACTAGTTGTGACGCAATTGGAACGGACACTGGGACAAAGTTTTTCGCATTTTTAAAGATAGATCCTTCTTCATAGCCCATGAAATACATGAACATTTCTTGAAGTGTAGCACCTTTTGCCAGGTAAGCTCCCAATTCTCTAAACGCAGGAACAAGCCAATCGTCTTCACGCATAATTTGTGCAACTGCTCCTGCAATTGCTTCTTGTCCGTAGTTTGGTGGGTAAGTATAAATTCTTCCCTGTCGTTGATAATTGACAGTCATTAAATCCGCCTGTCTGGCGAATAACATGTCTTTATATGCTTTAAGGATTTTTTCATCCGATAGTTCCGGCATCCACTTCTCTGCAATGATCTTACCATCATTGTCCATTACCTGAAACTTCTTATTTTTTAACGGATCATAGGTTTTAAACATATCATTAATTTTAATCGCTCAATAATTTAGAATTTGTTTAAATAACATACTAAGTACCGTTTTGTTTAATTCTTTTCTAAAAGGTTTGCAACTTTAAGCTTTCTTTAAAAGTCTTAATGAAGATTTGAGTGAAATAGCCTTTTTGTTTACAGAAATTGAGTTTTCATTGAATAATTTTTGAAATATTTCGAATCCGTAACATCTTGTTAACCTAAATTTAATGTTAATTTTGCTTTTGATGATTAAAGCATATTTCTAAAGATTGAGTAAGATATGAAAAGAATAGTTTGGATAATATTAATTTTAAGCCTGGGGGTTATGCAGTCATGTGAGCAGGCTGAGGGTCCTGGTGGTCAGTCTGTGATTACTGGGCGTGTTAAGATTATTGATTACAATGTGGCGTTGACCAATTATTTAGGAACATATTATGCATATGATGAGGATGTCTATTTAATTTACGGCGATGATTCCATTCCTTCTGATGATGTTCAAACGTCATACAATGGATATTATCGATTTGAATATTTGCAAGCAGGTCATTACACTGTTTATGCAATGTCAGAAGATACTACAGGGGAGAGTGATTCAGGTCATTTTGCTGTGATTAAGGAGGTGCTTATTCCTGAAAACGGTGATGAGGTTGAGGTTGAAGAAATTGTCATTGTCAAATAGAGTGGGAAAGCATCACACATATTATGAGGAATTAGCTCAGTTTTCAGCTGTGAGCTTGGAGGATATTGGTTCATTAAGCTTGATGCGTCGCTTTGATAGCAAATATCTTTTGCCTATACAACACTTGTCTGATTTGTTATTCCAACTAAAAGATAATTATCAAGTCTTGGAAATCAAGGGTGAACGATCCTTTGTGTATGATACAACATACTACGATTTTCCTGATTTAAAATGCTACATGGATCATCAAAACCGGAGAAAAAAGCGTTTTAAAATTCGAGAGCGATTGTACACCATTAATGGTTTACGTTTTCTGGAAATTAAAATGAAAAATAACAAAGGAAGAACGGTTAAAAAGCGTATGCCAATTGGTAACGAACCCTCTGTTTCTGTAGAGAAAATGGATTTTATCAAGGCACATGTGAATCTTGATGCATCTGATTTGAACCAAACTGTTTCGAATTCATTTCATCGAATTAGTTTGATATCATTTGAAACGAAGGAACGCATCACCATTGATTATGACTTGAAATATACTTTCGAAAATGAAACGTTATATGCTGATTATTATGCGATTGTTGAAGTGAAACGTGAGCATAAAAACCAACAAACACCTGTGAATATAGCCTTGAAGTCTTTTCGTATTCAACCGAGAGGCTTTAGTAAATATTGCATGAGTTTAGCCTTGTTAAAGCCTGGTATAAAGCGAAATACATTTAAATCTAATGTTTTACATTTAAAACGACTAAAATATGATCAACGTGCTTCTTGATTCATCAGTGGAATTGTTTAATATGGATATTATTAAAGTCGATGACTTTTTAGAGTTAATGCTTCGATTTGTCTTTAACTTTATCGTGACATTTATTATTGTTCGACGCATATACTATCCACGAACGCATAGGAGAGATTTCTTCTTTACTTTCGTTCTAATTAGTGCAGTTGTATTTCTGATGTGTTTCTTATTGGAAAGTGTAAAATTGCAGTTGGGATTTGCACTTGGACTTTTTGCTGTGTTCGGGATTATCCGATATCGAACCACTACTATTCCAATCAAAGAAATGACTTATTTGTTTATTGTGATTGGTATATCTGTTATTAATGCACTTGCAAATAAGAAAATATCTTGGGCAGAATTGTTGTTTGCAAATCTTGCTGTGCTTGTTATTAGCTATTTTGTAGAGCGTTTGAAAACCTTAGAGCCAGAATCTTTTGCTACTGTGATGTATGAAAAAATTGAATTGGTGACTCCCGAGAAAAAGCAAGAACTGATTCAAGATCTCGAAGCAAAACTTGGTGTGAAAATCTCACGAATTGAAGTGACAAATGTTGATTATATCCGGGATACTGCAAAAATTAATGTGTATTTCTTGAAGAGTAATCAAACTTGGGCAAAAGAAGAGGATATTGATTTCAGAATCACTACGGATGAGTAAGCGAAAACAATACATATTGCTTGCTTTTCTATTTGCCCCTTTTTTTTTGCAAGCTCAAACAAACCAAGTGTTTGAAAGTTGGAATGGTTTGTCAGTGAGTTATGAATTGCTGGATGATTTGGAATTACAGTTAAATCAAGAAATACGATTTTCTGATAATTTGCAGAGCTTTTCAGATTATTTGACGGAGATTGAAGCATCCTACGATATCACAAAACACTGGTCGTATGGGCTTGGATATCGTATTCAACGAGAATGGGATATAGAAGATGGAAGTCATTGGTCAACACGTTATTATTCAAGTGTTCAGTATCATTTTGATATTGAGCGTTTTCGCATTAAGTTGAGAGAACAGTATCAGTTTGAACCTGCATGGAATGGTGAAAGTGAATGGTCTTATTTTAATTTTTCAACTCTAAGACATAAACTATCCATTGAATACAATATAAAAGGCATTAAGCTGAATCCTTTTGCTGATATGGAATTGTATCAAAGCTTGAATCATCCCATTCAAAATCGCATTGTGAAAACCCGATACACTGTAGGACTTGAATTTCCACTTGCTGATAAATTGGATATGGAATTAATGTTTCGTTACCAAAATCGGCATGATGATTTGAGAAAGCCAAAGCAAGAATTTATTAGTGGAATTTCCCTGAAGCTCAATCTTTAAGTTTTAAAACATTTGAATTTTCAGTTTTTTGACTGACCTTTGTCCCATGACAGAAAAGGAACAGAGAAAGGAGTTGTTGCAAACGATGAAGCAGAATCAGGCTTATCCCTTTTTGCTTTTATTGGCATTAGTTTCTGTGGCTGGTTTACAAGCGTGGAGAACTATGTTTAATAACTTTGCTGTTGATGAAGTGCTTATGGATGGTTTGGGTGTTGGTTTAACTCAAAGCATACGTGAGCTGCCAGGTTTTTTGACATTTCTTGTTGTTTATTTTTTGTTGTGGTTTCGAGAACACCGATTTGCTGCTTGGTCTGTAGTTGTCATGGGAGTGGGCATGTCACTCACTGGTTTTTTCCCTTCCTTAGGAGGTTTGTTAATGACAACTTTTTTGTTTTCAACTGGCTTTCATTATTTTGAAACTGTTAATCAGTCCTTAACACTTCAACACTTCTCTACCGATGAAGCTCCGTTTATGATGGCTAGAGTAAAATCATATTCTGGGATAGTAAATATTATCGTGGGGGTATCCATCTTTTTATTGGCAGGTTGGTTGAGTTTAAAATTCATGTATTTAATCTTTGGCTTAGTCATAATATCTCTGGCGATTTATGCTTTGTTCATGAAAAAAGACTTGCCTCCAAGAGTCGTACAGCGAAAGAAAATTCTCATCAAGAAAAAGTACTGGTTGTATTATGTTTTGAGCTTTTTGAGTGGTGCGAGGAGACAGGTTTTTGTTGTGTTTGCAGTTTTTATGCTTGTTAAAAAGTATGATTTTTCTGTGCAGCAAGTTACCTTGCTTTTTGTAGCCAATAATTTATTGACATTTTTTCTGTACCCTTACATTGCACGAGGAATTCGCCGATTTGGAGAACGCAAAATGTTGACCGTTGAATATGCTAGTTTGTTTCTGATATTTTCCGGATATGCGCTTTTTGAATCTGCTTGGGTTGCTGCTGCTTTATATATTTTGGATCATGTCTTTTTTGGTTTTGCAATGGGGGTGAATACTTTCTTTCAAAAAATTGCTGATCCTGAGGATATCGCACCATCAATTTCTACCGCATATGCGATAAACCACATCTCTGCAGTTGTTGTCCCAATTGTCGGTGGTGGATTGTGGTTGTTAAATTGGAGAATTCCCTTTATTGCTGGCGCTGTATTGGCAGTTGTTTCTTTACTTTTTGTCCAATATATCCCATCAAAACACATAAAACTCAAATAAATTTACTTTTTTTTTGAACATTGTGCAACCAATTTGTAAGTGTTGTTCTCTATAATTTGTATCACAAAATTATTGCATGAAAACTCAAAGAAATAGTCAACTATTTATGCGTGATTTATGCACTTGCATTATATCAGAATTGGAAAATATCCAATCAGATATTTGTCAAGTATCTGAGTTTGTAATAGGATGTTTTTTACCTATTTTTTCATCTTCAAATCTATCCCTTGGAACAAGTTATAAACTTTACACTGAAGGCTCTCATAGCGGTGTTGCGGTGAATGGCTTGTATGAAGATGGAGAATACACACAAGGAAGCTTGAATTCCACATTTACGCTTAACAGTACATCGTCGACAGTTAGCTTTTAATATTAAGTGGATCTTGTGTTGAGGTTGTTATTTTGCTTTGCATGATAACAACCTCTTTGTTTTTACGCATTTTTACTTAGTAAAATGCAAGCCTTTTCACTGATTTTTTTAACTAAATGCCATAGTATATTTGAAACATAATAATTGGTGCATAAAGTCAACCATCCCCTGAGTTGACACAATTATTGGTTAATGGTTTAGTTAATTGGTTTTTAAAGGCTGCCTGCGGGTGGCCTTTTGCCGTTTGAGGTTTTATCCTAATATTATTTGAATTGCTTTGGTAAATTGTTAATTTTAGATGCATAAAGAGCTTTAAAATGTTTATAGTATGAGAAAAGTGATTATTTTATTTGTGTTAATTTCATTCCTTGGTGTTATAGACTCTTTTGGGAGTTCAACTTTTAGAAAAAACAAAAAGGATAAAAAGAAAATAGAGCTTTCTGATGATATTACTTTACTTCAGTTTTATAAAGACGATCAGGTAATTCGGGAAGAATATTATTATGATAAAAAGAAGATTTGTGAAGTCTATTTTAGTAACGAAACAAAGGATAGTGTTTATTCATTTTGGGATAATGGTAGTGTGCTTTTAAAACGGTATTATAAAGAAAATGAAAATCTCTCTGAAGATAGTTTGTTTTATCAAAACGGTGTACTTCGCGAGCATGTGATTTATTTGACTGACTCAACCAGGCAGGAAATAACATATTATGAATCAGGGGAGCGATTTCGATTTCTTCAATTCTTGAATGGTGATTTAAATGATACCTGTGTTACCTTTTATCCAGATCAAAGGATTGCAATTATGGCTTATTTTAAAGGAGGTAAGTTGTTTGATCTAATTAATTATAATGGCTCTGACGATTCTTTGATAAATGAAAAGTTCATTAGTCGCGGAATGGGAGAGTTGCATTATTATCCTTTTGATTTTAAAAACAAAGAGTTTTCAGAGTTTGAAACAATGAAAATTTCTCTTAAAGACGGCTGTGTTAATGGGAGCCTCTATTGTTACGATAATAGCGGTAAATTAGAACATACTTCTACAATGAAATCGGATACTCTTTACTCTACAGATAAGCCGCCAAGAGTAGTTTTGAAATATTCAAGTATGGCAAATCAAAACATTGTTTTTCATTTGGACGATATGTTTTTTGATGTAATAAATGACGAGTTTAAGGCTCCTCATATTAAGCCAAATTATCCTGGAGGAGATAGAGGTCTTATGAGTTTTCTTATTGAAAACTTGCAATACCCCAAAGATGCATTGGAGGCTGGTGAAAAAGGGAAAGTCTATGTTCAGTTTGAAATCAATGAATACGGGAAAGTTGGTAAATTTAAAATAGCTCGTGGTGTATGTGAATCTTTAAATCAAGAAGCTTTGAGAGTTGTCTCCAATATGCCAGATTGGGTTCCTGCTTTCAAAAATAATGTGCCTGTTGCAGTTATTTATATTGTGCCAATTAATTTCAAATTTTAAGAGGTGTTATTTTGTGCTTTTGGCAAGATATTTGCTATTTGTTCGGCGGTTACGTAACAAAAAAGTATTCAATTGTCGAATTAAAATCTTAAATCATGAAAATTGTGAAATCCGTAGTGCATAAAGGTTTGTTTATTGCACTTTTACTAGGCTTAATAAGTCAATTTGCCATTGCGCAAGAGAAAACGAGTAAGAATAAAGACCTCCAAATTAAGATATCTAATTTGGAAACATTTCGATTTTCCTTAGACTATAAATTGGTGAAAAGTGAGAAGTTTGCATGGACATTTGGTGCCGCAAATTTGAGATATAGCGTCTCCGTTACAAACCCATTGATCAGTAGCTTATTCCCTCATGAAAGTCATAGTATATCGGCTGGTTTTGAAACTGGACCAGAATTTCGTAAGCAAATCAATGATCGCTTTATGTTATATCATGGACCTAAGATTCATCTTGGTGCGAGTATTTCTGCTTTTCGAGTGAAAAACCCTTCCTTGCCAATAGAGGAACAGTGGGATAATAGGGTAGTTTATAATGCAAGAGTACCTTATGTGATCGGTTTGCAATATAAGGTTTCCGACTTCATTTCATTTGCTGGAGAGTTTACACCCGCGCTAAGTTTTGAATACTTGCCTGGAAATGCTGATGTTGATAATTATTCTAATAAGATTATTCGAATGGGATTGTATGGTTCAAATTATGGTAATATTTCAATCGTTTTTCACTTGTAGATAAATCTGTTATTCTATTGTAATTCTTGAATTTGCTTTGTTGGTTTAACTGCAAATTTACTGGAATACCATTTCGCTATAATTCAAAAATACTTGTCAGGGCTAAAGATACTATCTTTAGCCCTGACAGTAAGGTGATGACATATATTATTACCCACAAGATGCTAGTGGAACCACTTTGTTTTGTTAATGATTATCTTAGGAGTAGTGAATTCTTTTGTCAAATGTTTTGTTTGAAACTAAACATCAATCCTCTCATCTTGTTATATAAAAAACCAAAACGAGTGACATGTCTCACAAAAGTATTAGCATTAAGAATAAAGCCCTTAGCATAAATTTAGATCCCGAAAAATATGGGGTTATCGCCGAAATTGGTGGTGGGCAAGAGGTAGCGAGAGCTTTTTTTCAAGCTGGCGGTGCATCTGGAACCGTTGCAAAATCAATATCGGCTTATGATAAAACCTTTTCGGATGCATTGTATAATAAGCATAAGCCAGGGCGATATGTGTCTGAAGATCGACTTGTGAAAATGCTTGATAGTGAATACCATGAGTTGACAAAAACACTTCAGGGACAACGTGGGGATGAAACAGCCTTTTTTGTCTTTGCTAATACTGTTGAAATTTTAAACTTTCACAAAACGAATAAAGGACACGGCTGGATGGGTGTGAAATTTCAGATTTCCCCAGGTGGTCCAGTAAATACAGTGATCTTACATACAATTTTACATGAGAATGATGCATCCTTGCAGCAATATACGCTTGGAGCACTGGGAATAAATCTTATTCATGCATGTTTCAATCATTATGAACGCCCGAATGAGTTTTTACGTTCCCTTATGGATAACCTTGACCGTGATCGTGTTGAAGTCAATATGATCAATATGCAAGGGGAAGATCTTGAGTATGTTGATAATCGCTTGTTAAGTGTTCAACTTGTGAAAAATGGGATGACTTCCGTGAGTATTTTTGATCGGAATGGAAAGGTTATGAGACCTGCAGAACTCTTTTACAAAAAGCATGTTATGGTTTTGCGAGGTTCTTTCAGACCATTGACTTACACGCTTGTCGATATGCTTCGTGCAGGGACGGCACGCTTCAGACAGGAGGTAGATTTTCATAAGCAAAACTCAGTAACTCTGTGTGAAATGACCATCAATCAATTGGAAAATGAGGGGTCACTTGATGAAAAAGATTTTCTCGACAGGGTAGATGTGTTGAATGATAATGGGCAGCATGTTATGATTACTGATTTTAAAGAGTTTTACAAACTGAGTCAATATTTTACGCGACATAAAATTCTTGATTTACGCATAGTGCTAGGAGTGAATACTCTGCAGCGTGTTATGCAAGATGTGTATTACAAGGATTTGCCCGGTGGGATTCTACATGCCATGGGTTTGCTGTTTCCCAATAATGCAGCCTTATATTCTTATCCAACTTTAAATGAGGATGGGACAATAAAGAAAACCGAAGACATTATTGAAACGTGTAAAGAGGACTCTTTACTTCAGTATTTAATTGAAAAGAGTAAAATTGTCGATATATCTGCTCGAAAACGTGCTATGCTTACATATACACCACGTATGGTTATGCAATTGTTGTGTGATAACAATCCCGAATGGGAAGAATGTGTGCCAGTTCGAATTGCCGAAATGATAAAAGAAAAACAACTTTTTGGCTTTAAGCCTCAGTCATAATTTTCACTGGTTCTGGTGTTTGAATTTTATCCAACGACTCGATAATCTCAGAGTGTAGTCCTTTGATTTCATCGTATTTGCTTCGGTTTGTCTTTTTCAACTTATAAAGCCATAAATCTCTTCTTACATTGGTAAACCATTCAATGTAAAATTGTGCAAGTAAAGCAAACACACCAATAGAAATTAGATATAGCACCGCCCACCAAAAAACATCAGTAACCGCCCAGAAAATCGCTGCTTGGCCTAAATAAAATAATGGCAAGAAAAAGAGTGCCCAAATAAATTTTATAGATGAATGAAATTGTAAATCCTTAATCTTTGTTACCAGTAATTTTGGAATGAGATAAACAATTAAGTTGTTGACCAGGCCATACAAAAATACAGGAGAAAAAGCCAAAAGCAAAACCGCATTCCAGATCAAACGAAACGCATTTATTTTTTCTTTTGATATGCTAGTATTGTTGAGCCCATATGATTTGCGAAGACTTGTATATTTCTCCATTTTCTTTTGCAAAACATCCATTTCCTTCGGATGTTTTTCTGCAAAATTATCCAACATTTTAATTGTCATCTGATCAGCAATGAAGCGGCTTCGCTGATTTAACTTGTCAAATTTCAGGCGCTTGGCCATGTTTTTAAAATACATGGTTCTCACTGACTCATAAAGATCATAAAACTCGAGAGTGCTAATGTGAATGACTAGAGGCTTGGTTGCTTCTTTCATGTCATCACGCAATTTTAACATAGCCTTGTTTTCATTCTCTTTATAGTCAGATTTATAGTCAGCTACACGAATTGGTTTACCGTATCTGACATGTAAAATACTTCTGAAAGTATTGTATTTGCTGTAATAAATGCCAACAGGAATAATTTGCACACCTAAATTAAAGTCATGCTTGTCTTCAGCTAAAAAAGCAATTCTTGGAATTCCTTTTTTAAATCCAAGCAAATGCCTTTTGTTGCTATGTGCAGCTTCAGGGAACAACCCAATCGGTCTGTGTTTCTCCAAAACCTGAATTGCAGAATCAAAACTATCGTCATTGTTTTTTAAGCTGCTAATACCATTACGAATACGGTAAACAGGTAGAATCTTTAACCATCTGAAAAATCCTGGCAACAATGGCAATTGAAAAATGTCACCACGGGCTAAGAATACAACCTGCTGATGAGTTGAAAACAAAATTGCAAGTGGATCCATCAATGCATTTTGGTGATTTGGAGCATAAATAATTGGACCGTCCTTTGGGATGTTTTCTTTTCCTTCCACAACAATTTTGCGGTAAAACAGTCTGTGCATTAAATCCACAAAAATACTCGCAATCCGGTATGACCATGAATAGGTCGTAATATGTTTAATTTGTCGTTTGTTCATCGGTATAAGGTATTCTTTTCCAAATGCTTGCTATTGATAGTCCGGCGATAATGTGCCAAACTCCCCACCATGCAGTTATCACTGCCATTCCTCCAACTTCCATTCCTTCAAATAAACCGCTTGTGAAAATGAGTACCAAGCCAAGTCCTGAATTTTGAATGCCAGTTTCTATGGTGATTGTACGTCGATTTCTTTTACTGAGTTTGAATAAGCTTCCAATGCCGTATCCTGTTGAAAGTGCAAGAAGATTATGCAGAAAAACAACCAACACAATCGCACTTATGTAATTTAGAAAATGATCAAAGTTATTTGCAAAAATCATCACAACCATGCCTAAAAAGAAAATGACGGATAAGTTTTGAATGGGTTTGTAAATTTTATTGGTTGTTTTGGGGAATTTCCATGCGAATAACATCCCTACGGTAATTGGAATCCCTAATAGCAAAATGACAGTTTTAAACATGGTAATCGGATCAATGGTAATTGGCTGTAATAAGTCAGAATTGGCAGCAAACAGCCCACCATAAAACATGAAGTTAATTGGTGTCATAATGATTGCCCCCAATGTTGCTATTGCTGTTAATCCTACCGAAAGTGCAGGGTTCCCATTGGCTAAAGTCGAAATGAAATTTGATACATTCCCACCAGGACATGCAGCGACCAAAATCATTCCCATACCAACCCCTACCGTTATCATGCCCATGGAATATAAAATCATCACAAGACCAAAGGTAACTGCTGGTAATAAAACAAATTGAGAAATAACGCCAATAATGGTTGCTTTTGGTTTTAACACAAGGTTTTTTAAACTCTGTGGTGTGATTCGAAGTGCTACGCCAAACATAATAAAGGCGATCGCAATATTAAGGACTAACAATCCGCCATCGCTAAAATTTAGCTCGGCATGATCCATTAATTTCAGTTTTTCATACATAGACACTCTGTATTAATGAAGAATCAAAGCTACGAAAATTTTTCAAAACTTGATATTTCTATAGCTGGCTCAAACACATTGAAAAGTTGAATTACAATAAAACATAAGTCTGTTGAAAAGATTATAGCGTTATGTCAGCCTAATTTTGTGTTTCGTATGCTTTCGCTAGTTTATTTTTGATTTCTCAATATTTCAGACTTAACTTTGCACTGTCTTAATGGGGTGCCTTAAATAACAGGCTGAGATTAAACCCTTCGAACCTGATACGGATAATGCCGGCGCAGGGAAAAAGAGTAACAATCATTTTATTTAGCTCCATTAAGGAATATTTGTTCACTAAAAATGTGTTATTATGAAACGAGTATTTCTTATTGTAAGTTTATTTGCTTTTGTTGCGATACAAGGTATTGCGCAAAGTTTGACAGGAAAAGTGCATGATGAAAACAATCAGCCTTTACCCGGTGTGAATGTGTCCATTTTAAATTCCTTTATGGGCACAAGTACCAATGTTAATGGTAATTATTCCCTAAAGCTCCAGCCAGGAAAATATCTGGTGAAATTTAGTTTTATTGGTTACAAAGATCAAACAAAGGAATTTCAAATTTCTTCTCGTGATGTTAGTATGGACATTCGATTGGAGCGTAATGCTTTAATGACAGAAGACGTGATTGTTGAGGCAACACGTATCAATAAACGAACTCCAGGTTCCTTTGAGAATTTGGGTGGTGAAGAACTGGAGCAAAACCGATTGGTTCAGGATATTCCATACATGATACAATTAACACCATCTGTGGTTGCTACATCTGAAACTGGAACAGGTGTAGGATATACTTCTTTCAGAATTCGTGGGTCAGATCCTACACGTATTAATGTTACCATTGACGGAATTCCTTACAACGATGCTGAATCACAAGGTACTTACTGGGTAAACATGCCAGATTTTGGAAACTCTGTTTCTTCAGTACAAATTCAACGTGGAGTTGGAACATCAACAAATGGTGCAGGAGCTTTTGGTGGAACCATGAACTTTAAAACCAAAGCTCTATCAAACAAGGCTTATGCAGAAATGGATGCCTTTGGAGGTTCTTACAATACCCTGAAAGCTAGCGTGAAGGCAGGAACGGGTCTGATTAATGATCATTTTTCCATGGATGCACGCTATAGTCGTGTGCTTTCTGATGGTTATGTGGATAGAGCATTTGTCGATCATGAAGCCTTTCAGTTTTCTGCTGCGTATCGCTCTGAAAAGAATCTTTTAAAAGTAAGTTTTATTCGTGGAAAACAACGTACAGGAATTACTTGGTGGGGAAATCCAGAAGATTCTTTGGAGTCAAATCCTACCTTTAACCCTGCTGGTTTATATTTGGATGAAGATGGTAATCTTCAGGCTTATAAGGGACAAACGGATAATTACATTCAAAACCATTATCATTTGCATTACACTCACATGTTTACTGACTGTCTTAATGTAAACGCTTCTGTGCATTATACACAAGGTTCTGGTTATTATGAGCAGTATAAAGATGTGGATTATGAAAATATGTATGGACAGGGAGATATGACCGATATGTCCTATGCAACCTACGGATTGCCAAACCCAGTTGTTGGTGGCGATACGCTTACTACAACCGATTTGATTCGCCGAAAATGGATGGCTAACGATTTTTATGGAGGTATTTTTTCCGCTAATTATAAAAACGGACGTTGGAATGCAAGTCTTGGTGGCGGTTGGAACCGTTACGATGGAGATCATTATGGTCGCTTAGTTTGGATGCGTAATGCGGGAGGTACTGAATTAGATCATCAATATTACCTGAATACTGGAGTGAAAGATGATGCAAATGTTTACGCAAAAGTAAATTATGCGCTGACTGAAGATTTTAATGTGTATGGTGATGTGCAGTATCGTCATATTAATTATGATTTGACAGGAACTGATGACGACTTAATGCCTGATGGAAGTCCAAGAGATTTGACTCAGAATCACCAGTTTGATTTTGTCAATCCTAAAGCTGGTGTGTTTTATGAAATTTCTGATAATATGAATGTCTACGCATCTTTTGCTATGGGACATAGAGAACCTACAAGAACACATTTTAAAGATGCTACTGGTGATCCTCTCAAAACGCCAAAAGCTGAAAGTATGTTAGATTATGAGTTGGGTTATCGTTTTCAGATTTCACAATTGGCATTAGGAGTCAATTTCTATTACATGGATTACACTGATCAGCTTGTGCCAACCGGTGAGAAAAACTCTGTTGGATATGATATTATGACGAATGTTGAGGATTCTTATCGTACTGGAGTTGAGTTGATGGGAGCTGTGCGACTTTCAAAGTGGATGGACTGGAATGTGAATATGACATTAAGTCAAAATAAAATCAGAAACTTCACATATTGGGCATCGTATTATGATGATGCTTGGAATGAAACCTATGAATCACGTACTTTGGATGAGACAGATATTGCGTATTCTCCATCCGTTGTTGGAGCTTCAAGATTGACCGTTCATCCAATTGAAAAACTAGATTTAAGCATTGTGACAAAATATGTTGGTGAGCAATACTTTGACAATCTTTCAAGTGAAAACAGAAAACTGGATGCATATTTAGTCAATAATCTGGAATTGTCGTACAGTTTTTCAACTAAGCAAATTCCTGAAATTGCATTGCGTTTTCAAGTCAATAATGTGTTGAATCAAATGTATAGCAATAATGCTTATGGTGGTGTATGGTACGAGCAAGGTGTTGAGAAAACCTGGGCGTATTATTTCCCACAAGCTGGCATTCATTTTATGGGAGGAATAACACTAAGGTTTTAAGCGAAACTCCGACTGACTATTCGAAAAAAAAGCTGTCCCGCATTGCGAGACAGCTTTTTTAATATGTTAAAATCTTTCGATTTATTTGTCGTTCATTGTTACCAAGAATTCCTCGTTGTCTCTGGTTTGGGGTAAACGTTGACGCATGAAGTCCATTGCTTCAGTCGAATTCATATCGGACAAGAAATTACGCAATACCCAAATACGGTTGAGCATTTCTTTGTTCAGCAAGAGATCCTCACGACGCGTACTTGAAGCAGTAATGTCGATAGAAGGGTAAATACGGCGGTTGGATAATTTGCGATCCAATTGTAACTCCATATTACCAGTCCCTTTAAATTCTTCAAAAATAACGTCATCCATTTTGGAGCCAGTTTCAGTCAATGCAGTTGCAAGAATGGTTAATGATCCACCTTTTTCAATGTTTCTGGCAGCACCAAAGAAACGTTTAGGTTTGTGTAATGCATTGGCATCAACACCACCAGACAATACGCGTCCTGATGCTGGAGCAACGGTATTATATGCACGTGCAAGTCGAGTGATAGAGTCAAGAAGAATGACAACATCATGACCGCATTCTACCATACGTTTCGCTTTTTCCAAAACGATGCTTGAAACTTTTACGTGGCGTTCTGCAGGTTCATCAAAGGTTGATGAAACAACTTCAGCATTCACATTTCTTGCCATGTCAGTTACCTCTTCAGGGCGCTCGTCAATTAGAAGTATCATCAAATAAACTTCAGGATGATTTGCCGCAATTGCATTAGCTACCTGTTGTAATAACACGGTTTTACCAGTCTTAGGTTGTGCAACAATAAGTCCACGTTGTCCTTTTCCAATAGGAGAGAAGAGATCAACTAAACGAGTGCTTAAGTTGGATTGATTATTACCTAAAATATTAAATTTCTCATTCGGGAAAATAGGGGTTAAATGCTCAAATGGAATTCTGTCACGCACATATTCTGGTGTTCTTCCATTGATGCTTTTAATTTTTATGAGAGGGAAGTATTTTTCACCTTCTTTTGGAGGTCTGATGCTTCCTTCAACAGTGTCGCCAGTTTTCAATCCAAACAATTTAATTTGAGATTGTGATACATAAATATCATCTGGGCTACTTAAATAATTGAAGTCAGATGAACGTAAAAATCCATATCCATCTTGCATGATTTCCAGTACACCATTGCTAGTGATTAAACCATTAAAATCAAATGGGGTATTTTCTTTACGTTTCTCTTTATGTGAGTTGTTCCCTTTGTTCTCAGGTTTGTTTTGACTCCCTTTATTGAAGTCTTTCTTGTTGTCGTTATTACTTTTGTTTTTAAGGTAATAACCTCTCTTTGCTTCTTTTTCAGGGTCAACCTTTTGATCTTTATTCTCTTCAGGTTCAACTCTTTTTTCAACTGGCTTTTCGCGATGTTCTGCTTGATCTTTTCTTTCAGTTGATACTTCTTTTGGCACTTCAGAGTGACGTCTGCGACGTTTGTGCTCATCAGAGTCCTGAACTGGTTTTGCAGGTTTTTGTTCTTCTGCATTTTCAGGTTCTTGCTTTTTCACAGTATTGAACTTTATTTTATTTTGTTCTGGATCTGCGGATGCAATTTTTTCTACACGGCGTCTTGGACGGGTGCGTTTTTCAGGATTTTTTGTGTTTGTATTTGTGGTTTCTTTTTCAGCGCGTTTTGCTTCTTTCTCCACTTTTTTCTTCCCTGTGTTCTGTGATTCCTGTATTGCTTGAGCATCTAAGATTGCGTAGATAAGCTCTTTTTTACGGAATGAATTGTATTTTTTAATGTTCAATTCTTTTCCGATTAAACGTAATTCAGGAAGTTTTTTCTGATTTAATTCAAGAATGTCGTACATGAATATGACAAAATTTGGTAAGACAAATAATTTATTTGGATTTAAAAATTTTTGATTTGGAGATTGACTCCTTCATTTTTGTATTATCGGTGGCAAAGATAAGCTTTATTTTTATTCAGCCAAAGTTTTAACAACAATTTAGGCTTTTCTTTGTTTTTAATAATGAGAAACATAGATACATATTGCAAGATTTAGATGTGTAGGGCAACCTATTTTTTATTTTTTACGTCTAATTAAAAGAAGAAAAAGTTAATATGAGGCAACTGAAAATTACAAAGCAAATTACCAATCGTGATACGCCTGCATTTGAGCTTTATTTGCAGGAAATCGGTAAACTTGATATGATTTCTTCTGAAGAGGAAATTGAAATTGCTCGTCGTATCAAGGATGGTGATAAAGCTGCACTGGATAAACTTGTGAAAGCCAATTTGCGGTTTGTCGTTTCTGTTGCAAAGCAATATCAAAATCAAGGTTTGAGTTTACAAGACCTCGTGAATGAGGGAAATCTTGGTTTGATTAAGGCCGCACAGCGCTTCGACGAAACGCGAGGATTTAAGTTTATTTCTTACGCTGTTTGGTGGATAAGACAATCCATCTTACATGCACTTGCTGTTCAAGGTAGAATGATAAGATTGCCTTTGAATAAAATAGGAAACCTTCAAAAAATTAATTCCGCTAAAATTAGTCTTGAACAAGTTTTTCAAAGAGAACCTACAGAAGAGGAAATATCCGCTACTATAGAAATGTCACCTGATGAAATTAAAGCGCTTGTTCGGAGTTCTCAACGTAAAATGTCCATTGATAAACCTATTGGTAACGATGCCGATGATGGTACTGTGGAAGATCTTTTGAAAAATGACGATGTAACTCCGCCGGATGATGAATTGATGAGGGAAAGTCTTACTCAGGAAATTAATCGAACACTTCGTGTCTTGAATAAACGTGAAGCCGAAATTATTAAAATGTATTATGGCTTGAATGGATATTATGCTCATAGCCTTGAGGAAATTGGCGAAATTTATGGCTTGACAAGAGAGCGAGTAAGACAAGTGAAAGAGTCTTGTATTCGACGACTGAAACAAAGTACACGACACAAAAAATTGAGAAGTTATCTCACATAATAGAATCCCGATTTTTCGGGATTTTTTTATTTCTTTGTAAAAAAAACATCATGATAGTAGCTCCTTCTTTATTGTCAGCAGATTTTATGAATTTGCAATCTGAAATTGAAATGTTAAATCAATCGGATGCAGACTGGTTGCATTTAGATATTATGGACGGTGTATTTGTGCCTAATATTACCTTTGGAATGCCAGTGATTTCTCAAATTAGAAAGTTGACAAATAAAGTATTGGATGTGCATTTGATGATTGTGCAGCCGGAGCGTTATGTTGCAGATTTTAAAGCTGCAGGTGCCGATATCTTAACAGTGCACTATGAAGCAGTAACTCACTTGCACCGTTGTGTGCAACAAATAAAAGAAGCAGGTATGAAAGCCGGAGTTTCTTTAAATCCACATACACCAGTTTCTTCTTTGGCTTCAATTATCTCTGACCTTGATCTCGTTTTGATTATGTCAGTAAATCCTGGTTTTGGTGGTCAGAAATTTATTCCAGAAAGCGTGAATAAAATTCGCGAATTGAAAATTATGGCTGCTGAAAAAAATCCAGACCTTATTATTGAAATTGATGGAGGTGTAAGTCCTGATAATGTAAAAATGCTTTCCGAAATAGGAGTGAATGCTGTTGTTGCTGGTAGTGCCGTGTTTAAAGCAGCAAATCCAACTGAAACGATTTCTATCTTGAAACAAGCATAAAAAAAGAGGTGTTAAACCATGAATGGTCGGAAGATTAAACTTCCGACTTTTTTATGTTTATACAGATAACAAAAAAAGCATCGAATACACTGACATTTAGTAATATATGCTTGTTTTATTTGTAGGAATTTTGTATCTTAGTATCTGTTAATCAATTGTATATGATAGATTTTAAAGACCACAAAATTCAAGTTAATCAACTTTTAAATGTTATTCCCGAAAGCCTATTAGCAAATTTATCTACCTCCACCAAGGTGGATTACTACACAAAGGTATTACATGGCAAAAAGATGTTTTATTTATTACTTTATGGTATTGTTGAAAACGAGAAACTTAGTCAAAGAACACTTGAAGATACTTTTACTGATCCTATGTTTAAATTGCTCTTTGATTTAGATCAAGAAGAAACAGTTCGAAGAAGTTCTATCTCAGAAAGACTATCAAAGATTGATTCTTCTTTTTTCAAACAAGTTTATGAGTGTATTTACGATCAGTTTTCAGAGTATTATCAAGAAACAGACAGGCATAAATATAATCTTGTTCGTGTTGATAGCTCGATTGTAAGTGAAACAGCAGGGAAATTAGCGGAAGGATTAAATAACAGTGGGAAAAAAGCCATAAAATATAGTGCTGCTTTCGATGGAGTCCTTCCCTGTGATATACATACATTTACCTCACCGAGTTATTCAAGTGAAGATATAGCTTTGCCAGAAGTAGTTCAAAGCCACGTAAAAAAAGAAAAAAGCCATAAAAACATTTACGTTTTAGACAGGGGACTTCAATCCTCACGGACAATGAAGAGTTTCTCTGAAAAAGCCATCCGATTTATATACAGAGCAAAAGAAAATCGAAAGTATGAAGAATTAGAAACACTCATTAAACCAGAGCAGGGTCTAGATCTAGGAGACTCTATTTTAATAAAAGATTCTAAAGTCAAACTCTATACAGGTATTCCCATTAAAAACAAGCGGGGTAACATTCATTATCGGGAAGAATTAGTCAATACTAAGTTTCGTTTGATTATTATAAAAAGTAAAGAAAAGCAAGATCAGCAATATTGGTTCTTAACCAATGATTTTAAGTTAACTGCAAAAGAAATAGCTCAAGCTTATCGACGCAGATGGGACATAGAGGTGTTTTTCAGATTTATTAAGCAAGAATTAAACGTGAGCCATTTAGTCTCCTTGAATAAAAACGGTATTGAAGTAATGATGTATATGACCTTGATTGTGGCAATGCTTATTCTAATATACAAGAAGGCAAACAATCTCGGATATAAAACAGCCAAAAGAAGATTTGCTATGGAAGTTCGTAATCTTGCAATTGCCTTAATAGTAAGTCAATGCGGAGGAAACCCTGATCTTATGTTTAAAACATAAAAAATGGTCGGATTTTCTTCCGACCATTCGTGGTGTTAAACCTCTTTTCTAATTCAATATTATTCTTTCCCTTCCAGAAAGTCCTGAAGGTAAGTGTATTTATCTGTCAGCTTTCCGTCTTTGGTAATGCTTGCTCTCATAACAACTTCATTGTCTGGGTTGTCTGTGTTGAAAAGATGAGGTATTACTGCTTCCAAAAGTCTGTCTCCAAATGCCTCGGATGCATCTCTAGGTAATTCGCCAGGAAGATTGTCAACAGCCATCACGCTTACATTATCTTCTGCAAACGCATCTGATTCTTTTCCTGTTTTTGGATCGTATCCATAAAATGGCTCAGCAATTGTTGAAGGTCGCATTGTGGATGGAATAGGATCTGCAATGTCACAACTTACATCAGCAATGACCTGAATACGGAAGTCTTTCTCTTGATAATCCTCAGGGTTCAAAAATTTCGGACTGTTTGGGTCATAAAAATGGCAGGCTATCCACATATCTGCAACTTGGCTGAATGGTTTGAATTTTGATTTGTATTCCTCCGGATGTTTGAAGAAATGAGGAAAATCTTTCCAACCTCCTGATTTTAATTCAACGTACTGGTCTGCATCAATTTGACACATTACCGGTTCATCGTAAGTTTTCGTTAGGAAATCTTCAGGGCTTACTTTCGGTAAATGCAGTGGTTCCAGGCTTTCTAATGCCCCGTTGGCTACACGTCCACCACCTGTAATTAAGATTTTAAAGTTTGGTGGGAGTTGAACATGTTCAATTTCTTGAAGCATTTGTTGCATGTCAAAACAATCTTTCGCGCGAGGTAAATCATATTTGCCAGTCCGTTTGCCATAAGCAATAAGCCCATTGTAAGCTCCAACTATACCAGCCCAACGTCCGAAAGCAACAAGTCTTAATCCAAATTCATCCGTTAAGCATTCGTGATCAATTATTTGGATTTTTTTATCAATAAAGGCATTTAAAAGAGGTCTGTTGTAATCCTGCTTTTTGTGTGTATGAGAGAAAAACATGTATTTTTTCTCAGGGATTAAGGTGTGAATCTTAGCCTCTTTTACTCCCATAAGAATGTCATAATCAGAAACATCTTCTTGCATGGTGATGCCGAGCCTTTCATATTCTTCGTCTTTAAAACAACGGATATCACTTGGTTGAACAACAATATCAACATGAGGGAATTGCTCTTTAACCTTCATCACCTGTACCGGTGACAGTACTACGCGTCTGTCCGGCGGTGTTTTTGTTTCTTTCAGCACTGCAACTTTCAGAGATTTCATAAGCTTAAATTTTGAGAGCCTAAAATTAGCGAAATAAACAAATATCACAAATAGCAAAATCTTGTTTCTTAACATAGAATGCCTATCATTGATAAAATGGTTTGTGAGAATAAGTCAGGAAAAAGCAATATCCATTTAAATAATGTTACCTTTGTCGCCGATTAAGGCAATCGAGAGTGTAAACTTGCTATTTGGAGAGTCCACAGGCTGCCCGGCCGGCAAAATTACACCTGAGTTTTTAACTCCAGTCGCTGCGAGGTGTAATGCT
Organism: Bacteroidales bacterium; assembly: GCA_963676165.1. GTDB lineage: Bacteria > Bacteroidota > Bacteroidia > Bacteroidales > ML635J-15 > JAQIBY01. The sequence continues at coordinate 1,221,914 of OY781043.1, forward strand.
GGGAAAAATACATTTTATGGATTTTAAATCAATGGGACTGAAAGATGAAATTCTTCAGTCAATTACTGAATTGGGTTTTGAAAAACCAACAGAAATTCAGGAAAAAGTTATTCCTGAAATTCTCAAATCAGATCAAGATATTATTGGTCTGGCACAAACAGGAACAGGTAAAACAGCAGGCTTTGGTTTGCCGCTAATTCAACAAATTGATGTCAATAACAAAGACATTCAGGCACTTATTTTGTGTCCTACACGTGAACTTTGTTTGCAAATTGCTCGTGATTTGAAAAAATATTCACGATATACTGAGCAATTTAAAACAGTTGCTGTGTATGGAGGTGCAAATATTGAAACACAAATCAGAGGGCTAAATACTAATCCTCAGGTTATTGTTGGTACACCAGGTCGTACCTTAGATTTAATTAAGCGCCGTAAGTTAAAGCCTGCCAAAATAAAATGGTTAGTACTTGATGAGGCGGATGAAATGCTTAACATGGGCTTTCGTGATGATTTGGATGCGATTTTAGATGGAACTTCTGGGCAAAAACAGACCTTGTTGTTTTCTGCTACTATGCCAAAGGAAGTACGTACGCTGACAACTCGCTACATGAATAATCCTGTTGAGATTGTGAGTGGTACAAAAAATGCTGGAACTCGGAATGTTGTGCATCAAGTTTACGTTGTCCGTGCTGCAGATCGCTATTTAGCACTCAAAAGATTAGTGGATAATAATCCCAAAATTTATGGAATTGTTTTCTGTCGTACTCGTGCCGAAACACGTGATGTCGCAGATCAACTTATTAATGATGGGTATTCTGCAGATGCGCTTCATGGAGATTTGTCTCAAGCACAACGTGATACCGTGATGGACTCTTTCCGAAAACAACATATTCAACTGTTGGTTGCAACTGATGTTGCTGCTCGTGGTTTGGATATCAATAATCTGACTCATGTCTTGAATTATAACTTACCTGACGATCCTGAAGTGTATATCCATCGTAGTGGACGTACTGGTAGAGCTGGGAGACAAGGTGTCTCTATGATAATTAGTCATGCAAGAGAGGGAAGACGTATTAAGAATCTTGAAAGTCTTGTTGGACAAAAAATTGTGAAAGGGCTTGTTCCTTCAGGAGAAGAGATTGTTGAAAAACGGCTTTACACTGTGATGGACAGCATTGAAAATATTATTGTTGATGAAGAGAAAATTGCACCTTATTGGGAGCAGATTCAGAAAAAGTTAAGTTGGTTGGATCGTGATGAACTACTCAAACGTTTTCTTTTTGTAGAGTTCAACCGTTTTGTTGAATATTACAAAAATGCTCAAGATCTAAATGTTAAACCTGAGGACAGATCGAATACAAAGAAAACAAAATCAAAACCTGCAAAAGGAAAATCCTTTGATGAATATTCAGGCAAAGATTTTACCCGTTTCTTTATCAATGTAGGAGAAAAGCAACGCGTGCAAGTGCATAATCTTATCGGATTAATCAATGAAAAAACGCGTAGTCGTGATATTGAAATAGGGAAAGTGGATATCATGAGAAACTTTTCATTTTTTGAAGTTGATTCTGAATATGCAAATATGGTTGAAGATGCTTTCTCGGGACAGAAATACAAAGGTTTTGAGTTGCGTGTTGAGGTTGCAAGCCCAGCCAATAGCTCAAATTCAAAACGCAAAAAACCAAGTAGTTCAGATCGCAAGAAAAAGCGCAAAGGGAAAAAATATTAATTATTTTTAAGATTTTCTCTTAATTAAATGCTTGATCTTTATGCTTATCTCAAATGAAATTAAAGTCATTGCTTTTGATGCTGACGATACCTTATGGGTAAATCTTCCTTTGTTTTATGCATTGGAGGAGGAATATATTGAATTGATGCGTCCCTATGTTTCTGAAAAAGAAGCTAGGGATGCTTTGTTTCAAACCGAAGTCGGAAATATGGAAATCTATGGATATGGAGTGAAACCTTTTGTTTTGTCTGTGATTGAGACTGCTATTCGTTTGAGCAATAATCGTATTAAACCACAAGCAATTGAACGTGTTATTCAGTTAGGGAAAAATATTCTAGAAGCCCCAATAGAACTACTCCCCGGCGTGAAAGAATGTCTTGACTACTTTTTAGCAACGAATTATCGACTTGTACTTGCAACGAAAGGAGATGCATTGGATCAGGAGCGTAAACTAAAAGATTCTGGTTTAAGTCGTTATTTTGAGCATGTTGAGGTGATGAGCGATAAGCAAACGTCAAATTATCTGGATTTGTTTAAAAAACTAAAGATAGAGCCTCAAAACTTTTTTATGATTGGTAATTCCCTGAAATCAGATGTGTTGCCTGTCGTGAATCTTGGTGGAGAGGCGATTCATATTCCTTTTCATTCAACTTGGGAATATGAAAGTGCTGATGAAAACCAAGATACAATCAAAGCCTACAATAGCTTGTTCGAATTTCTGGAATGTCTAAATCGGTAAAATTGCTTATCTAATACTCCGTTTATTCTCTGATGTTTTGGTTGGAATCAAGGTGTAAATTTATGCTTTGGTCTTTGATTGAAAATAGTGATATGTCTAGATTTGAATCTGCCGGTTTTGGTTATGCTCTGTTTCGAGTTAATAATAAGTCTGAGTTTGAATGCCTTTCAGAAAGTTCAGAGTTTATTATGTTTCGTGCTATTTCAGGCAAAACCATTGTGTCTGAAAAGGAAAATGAAAAGAAAGCATTTTCAATAGAAGCGTTTTTAAAATCGGTGAAGCAAACCGGGAAAAAGCTTACCCGGGATGTAAATACACTCGATCATAAACTTTTTAATGTAAGTGTAGATCCATTGTTGGATGATCATTTTTTAATTGTGGTAAATATCCATAGTGGATACAATCAAAATAAAGTTTTCTTTCAAATTGCTGAGCGTTCAAACGTTGGGATATTAATTGCAGATTCAGATGGAACGATTCGTTATTGTAATCAGCGGATTGTTGATATTTTGAAATCACCTTCCTGTAAAGAAACAATGAAAATCAACTTATTGAAATTTCCATTGTTGAAGGAGCAAGGCTTTGTTGAAAAATTAAAAGAATCCTTGAATAAAGGCATTTCACAAGTTTTTGAGGCTAAATATAAATCGAAATGGGGCAAAGCGTCTTGGTTAAGGATTTATTTTGAGCCTGAATTTACCAACTCGAATTTAACGGGAATATGGATATTTATTGATGATATTTGTGATGAAGTTGAAGCTAAGTCTAAGCTAGAGCAAAATGAAAGTAATTTCAGAAGCTTTTTTGACTCTATTCACGATATGATTTTTGTGAGTGATCTTGAAGGAAATATGCTAACCTGTAACAATACAGTTAGTTCAAAATTGTTGTTCTCAAAAAATGAACTCCTTCAAAAGAATTTGCTTGATCTGTATCGTCCGGAGGATAGAGAGGAAGCGACACAAATTTTGAATGAGATGCTACAGGGAAAGCGAGAGAATTGTCCATTGCCTTTACAAAGTAAAGCTGGATTTTCTGTCCCTGTAGAAACCAGAGCATGGCTTGGGTTTTGGAATGGTCAAAAGTGTCTTTATGGTATATCAAAAGATATTTCCAAGGAGCAGGAAGCATTGCAGAAATTTAATCGTTTTTTCGATTCAAATCCTGCCCTGATGGCAGTGTCAAGCTTTGCTTCAGGTTGTTTTACTGATGTGAATAATACGTTTTTGCAAACACTCGGTTACAAACGAGATGAAGTGGTTGGGAAAAGTACAAATGAGTTGGATATTTTTGTTGATCCCGAAAGACATAGTAAAGTCATTGAAAATTTATTACAGACTGGAAGTGTTCGTGACGTTGAGTTAAAAGTGAAAACCAAAGCGGGAGCAATTATTGATGGGCTTTTTTCTGGTGAGATTATTCAAACACAAGGTGATCGGTTGTTTTTAACTGTGATGACAGATATTTCAGAAAAAAACAATGCTGAACGCCTTTTGCAAAGAGAAGTTGAAGCCCAACAGCTTTTGTTTAAGGTTGCTCGAAGTAGCATAGACCTAAGTGTTGATGAAGTGGATATTGCTGTTCATGCTTATTTTGAAATGATAGGTTTACATATCAATGCTGATAGGGTGTATGTGTTTGATTACGATTTTGAGCATGAAATAATGAAAAATACGTGTGAATGGTGTGCTCAAGGAATACAACCTGAAATTGATAATTTGCAGGCAGTACCATTTGCCGCAATTCCTGAATGGGTTGAAAGACATGTTATTGGTGAAGCATTTGTTGTGAATTCAGTAAAAGATTTGCCAGATGGAAACTTGAAAGACATTCTTGAACCTCAAAATATAAAATCTTTAATTACTTTTCCTTTAATTAAAGGGGATAAGCCCATGGGTTTTATTGGATTTGATTTTGTCAAGGACTATTATACAATTACTGAGTTTGAAAATCGTATGCTCGTTTCATTCTCGTATTTAATTGCTTCTGTTTTAGAGCGAAGAGAAAATCATGTAAAGTTGGTTGACTCAAATCAAAAGCTTGAAATTGCAAAACAGAAAGCTGAATTGTTAGCTAAAAAGGCAGATGAGGCGAATAAAGCAAAAGGGAATTTCCTTGCAAATATGAGTCATGAGATTCGCACTCCACTGAATGGAATTGTTGGTTTTGCTTCTTTGCTTGAAGAAACCGAGCTTAGTGATGAGCAAGCAAGCTTTGTCAATCACATTGCTAGTTCTGCTAAGTCGCTCATGGCAATTATAAATGACGTTCTTGATTTATCAAAGATTGAGGATGATAAAGTCCTTTTGAATGAAGATTTTGAACAGATAATTCCACTTTGTGAAGAAGTGCTTGATTTGATTGGTCCAGTGAAAAAAAATCATGAGGTTGAGTTAATATTTAATTTGAAAAATGCACCTCCTGCAGAAATGGAAATTGATGCATTTCGTTTCCGTCAGATCATTACTAATTTATTAGGAAATGCTGCGAAGTTTACAACAGAGGGACGCATTGAATTACAATTGAGTTTTCAAGATTTTAACCCTGATGATTGTACTATTTCTATGGACGTTTCAGTTATTGATACTGGGATAGGAATCAAAAGTGATGTTATACAAAGATTGCTGGATCCTTTTGTGCAAGCAGATTCATCAACCTCAAAAAAGTATGGGGGTACAGGACTCGGTTTAACAATTTCTGAACGTTTAATTCGCATGATGGGAGGACAGTTGCAAATTGAAAGTGAAGTTGGTAAAGGAAGTGTTTTTTCTTTTTCATTGAGGAAAAAAGTGAAAAAGTATCCTATTCCTACCCTGAAATCAAAGTCAGATTTGGCAATTCTGCTTATGGATGAATCGTCTTGTTTGCGACATAATGAAAACCTTCTTCGTTTATTTTATCATCGACTTGAAGTCGTTTTTACAAAAGAGGATTTGATGAGGGTTAGTGAAAATGAGACCTCGTTTATATTGTATTGCGATGAGACATGTATTATGTCAGTCTTGAATCAAGAGGAAGAGATACCTGAATATATACAGACAAAAGATGTAGAAATTGTTGTGCTGCGAGATAGTCTGTCTGCATATTTTACAAAAGAACTTAAAGAGAAGCTAAATTGTAATAAACTCCTTTGGATAAATAAGCCTATGACTTACACAAAACTTAATCACTTGCTTGGGAATAACCAGCAAGATGCTATGCTATTACAAGGCATGGAAGAGAATGAGACGAATGATTTTTCAATATTAGTTGTGGAAGATGTTGAAATCAATAGATTACTTGTTCGTCGAATACTTGAAAAGAACTGGGCAAATATTACAATCTATGAAGCAGTTGATGGGAGAGAAGCGATTCATGAAGCGTTGGATAAAAAGCCTGATTTGATTTTAATGGATATTCAAATGCCTGAAGTGAATGGTTTTGAGGCATTTGAGGAAATACATCGACTTGTTGGTGATAATATGATGCCTGTTGTTGCTTTAACAGCGAGTGCTACCAATGATATTCGAGACAAAGCAATGGGCCTTGGAATGAAAGATGTATTGCTGAAACCTTTGACAATAGGTACCTTGAAGGCGGTCATTCAAAAGTATGTTAATGCATAAGTATTTCAACTTTTATTCCTACAAATGAAAAAAGCTTTTTAGGTCATTTCCTTTTCCTAAGCGGTAATGTATAAACAGCAAAATAAGGGAGAGAGGTGTCGCTGAGATAGCAACAAAAAGTGACCACCAGAGATGGATTGTATCCGTTTTGTAAAGTCCGATTGACATTTCAATGATCATGGTTAAGACAACTATTCCTAAAAGGGAATAGCCAAGCAAATTAAATCCTTGATATTTGACATGACGGTTAATAAAGTGGTAAATGCCTGAAAGTATAAAACTGCCACTGGCAATTGGTAAGCCAAGTTTTATAAACCAAAAGTTTCCTCCGGAAAGTGCATCAATCAAGAGCAAATTTCCTAAAGTGACACTCAAACCTAAAGGTACCCACATAAGTATGTAGTGTCTGAAAAATATGTAAATGCTGTAATATGCCCAGGCTGTGAAAATGGAACCTGCAACATAGAGTGACCAATGAAGACTTGTGTCAATGATCAAATTAATGAGTATAGTAAACGCTATGCTACTAATGGCTATAACAGTAAAAGCAAGCCATAAATTGATTTTTTGTTTGATAAGAACAACAGATTTATGTTCTACAATTGGAGCTTGCTCTACATTATTACTCGGGGAAACTTGACACAGTGGACATTTTTCCATGTCTGAATCCAATTCAACCCCACAATGTTTACAAATAACTGACATGCTTATTCTTTGATTTCGGTTAATACTTCATCCCATGGCAAAATCCGTACGGGAATACCAAACGACGTGAGTTTCTTAAAAAATAATTTCTCAAGATTTGTTGATGAGGTAATGTTGCAGAAACTGGCAATCATTTTATTTTCAAAACTTGCTATGCTGCAATTAATTTTTGTTCGTGTGTTTGGCGGTGGCGGAGTGCATGACACTGCTTCAATGTGCTTTGCAATCTCTTCAGGATATTTAATTTGTCCTAAATTTGTCATTACACCTGAATATTGAGCATTCCCATAGCTTTTATGTTTTGCCGCTAGTACCATATCTTTGATAAACAATGGAATAACTCTTACATAAAACAGTTTTTCAGATCCTACATTTCGACTTATAATTCGATGGATCTGTTTCGGATAAGTTTCTAGTTTCATGTAATGATGCACAGTCTGAGCAATTTCTTCAAAACTATAATCTCCCAATCGTGTGTCAATTTCAGGTAATGCAAAAAGTGTGAAATTCCGCATGCTTTTGCTAGGGAAAATTCTGCGCAAATTGATAGGAACCTGCATCCGAATAATTCCAAGTTTTTGCTTAATGCCTTTCTCTCTCATTGCTTTATGGATTTCCTGCAGGGCATCCATATAAACTGCAGCCAAAAATTCAGTGACACTGATGTTGTAGGATTTTGCAGTTTCCAAAACATCTTTTGATGACATTTCAGCCTGAATTAAACTGAGACGAGGCTTTTTCTTTAATTCAAAAGGCAATGCCCACGCTTTATTTTTTGGAACATTAGGCGGAATCCCCTTTTTGAAGTATTTTTTGTATGAATCCTCAAATTCATAGGATTTTGGCGCTTCATCAATGTCCATAAAGTATTTAGGGCGCTCAATATTGTGTCCTAATTCGTTGAGGTAAGTCAGCAATAAACTATTCAGTAATTGCATGCCGCCACCGCCATCGCTGACAGAGTGCATCATTTCAAGACTAATTTGCCGACCTCTTGCACGTACCCGGTACAACCTGTCATGAACAAATTTTGTTTGAAATGCCTCCATTGGTGGCCAAGTATCAGCTTCGACTTTTGGGACTCCTTTATGTTGTTCTAAGTAGTGCCAAAAAAATCCATGTTTTAAATGGACATTGAAGTATGGAAAACGTTGGTATGTTTTTTCTAAGGCAGTTTGTAAGGCGGAAATTTTAACCCGCTCTTTCAAATGAAATGATATCCGAAAGACGGATGTTAATTCACCGTCTGAAACTGCAGGAAAAATCTTTGCTGCATTATCTAATTGAAACCAATAGGCTTTCTTATCCATACCTGAAATTTGATCACAAAGGTAATAAAATTGTTGGCATGAGGGATTTCTTTATCAGAAAGAAGAGGAGAAGGAAGCTAGCTGAAGAGGAGAAATCTTTAGAGTTTTATTGTGCTTTCCCCAATATATCCTGAATGACTTCTCCCGCCATCATGCTGCCGAAAATGGATGGAATGTATGAAATAGTTCCACTGTTCGATTTTTTATTTTGTCCTGATTCCAAAATCACTGCCTCTTTTTTTTGTAGCTCTTCAGAAAAGACCACCTTAAATCCTTTGTAAATGTTGAATTTATGCAATCGTTTTCTCAACATCCGACCCAAAGTGCAATTGTACGATTTGCTGATGTCAGAGATGCGAATTGCCGTGTGGTCTATTTTTGCTCCGGAGCCCAAGGAAGAGATTAATGGAAGTTTTTTATTCAGACATGTGCGGATTAAATTGATTTTTGGTGTTAGTGTATCGATGCAATCTAAAACATAGTCAAAATGAGGTATAAATATGTTTGATTCGATTTCATTTTTAAGGAAAGTTTTGTGAACATGAATAATCAAATCGGGATTAATGTCTTGCAATCTGTCCTTCATGATATCGGCTTTGTACTCCCCAATATTACTGTGAAGTGCAGGAAGTTGCCTGTTGATGTTGGATTCTGTTACGACATCTGCATCGATGATGGTGATTTCGCCGATTCCAGCACGAACAATATGTTCAATTGCCCAAGCACCAACACCTCCAAGTCCTGCAATTAGGACATGAGTATTTGCTAATTTTTCAATTCCTTCTTCTCCGATTAAAAGCTCTGTTCTGCGTTTCCAAGGGCTAGTTGTCATTTGATAATGCTTTGAAATTGCTGTGTACTTGTGAAATTAATGCTTCTAAATCCATATCCAATAAGCGAGCTGCATATTCGTAAACACGTTGAATGTTGATGGCTGCTTCATCGGTTTCAAAAAACAATTTCTCTTTGGGGATTGTTCGAATACATGCGTCTAAGTTTGGTTTCCCACGTAAAATGTCAGCGCCAAAAGAAATGTAAATGCCATGTTCCACCAGTTGTTGCATGTTTTCAATGTTTCCTTGGTAGCCATGTACAATCCAAGCTTGTTTTGCGTTGTGAATTTTACGTAAAGCAATAATGTCTGGATAGGACCTTACTGCATGAATGATAAGGGGTTTGTTTTGATTTTCACTTAGCTCAATTTGCAAGCGGAACAGTTCAACTTGCTTGTCCCAGTTTACGCTAGAGCTCCTGTCTAACCCACATTCGCCAATGGCAAAGGCAAAACGGATTTTAGGGTAAATTTCATCAACAAGGGCTTGGGCTGTGTTTTTTTCTGCATGCCATGGATGTGCCCCAATTGAAAAGTGCTTGCCTTCAGGAATGGATGCATTGTGAAATAAACTGATGAGCTCAATGTATTCATCGTGCGTTGATTTCTGATGTGTATGTATGTTTACCAATTGATCGTTCATTTGCTGATATAATTTTTACCTTGATAAGTTCCTTTAGAAATCATCGCTTTTCGGAGTTTATCCACAAATTCAAAATTTTTCAATCCGCCCCAATTTGGGCTAATGATAATATCTTTTGGTGATTCGCTGGTAAACCGTTCCAACACAATGCCGGGATTTAGTTTCTCCAAAAATTGTATCACCAAATCAATGTATGTATCCACTGAAAAATTAACAAAATCCTGAGGAACTTGTTTAAATTCTTCAGCAATTGCTGTCTCTTTGAGTACTTGTAATTGATGCAATTTTAGGTTGTTAGGTTGCAATCGATTGATAAAATCAGCGTGAGAAAGCATTGCTTCTTTCGATTCTCCTGGTAAACCTAGAATAAAATGGGCACCAGTATGAAATGATTTGTTTTTGCAGGCTTTGAATGCATCTATGGTTGTTTGAACATCGTGTCCGCGATGAATACGCTGCAGGGTTTTGTCAAGACTTGACTCAACTCCAAATTCCAGGCTGATGTAAACTTCTTTTCCAAGCTTGTCAAGTTGCTCAATTTGTTTGTCAGAAATGCTGTCTGGGCGTGTTGCAATTACCAATCCTATCACTTTGTCTGTTCCCAAGGCCTCATCCAGCATTTCGGCAAAGTGAGCATCGCTTGTGTAGGTGTTTGTGTAGGATTGAAAATATGCCAGATAGCGTTGTGACTTGTATTTTTTTGCAAAAAATGCGATCCCCTCGTTTAATTGCCGACGAATGGATTTGTCTGATTTACAGTAAAATGGAGAAAAGCTGGAGTGGTTGCAATATGTGCATCCATCCCACGATAAATTTCCATCTAAATTTGGACATCCCATACCGGTATTGACAGATATTTTTTGAACTCTTTCGCCGAAAGTTTTCCGGATGTACTGGGAATATTCATTCCACAGAGGGCTGTTATGTGTGTTTCTTTCATTCACAAATCAAAAGAAATGAAAAATGCTGATTTTGCAAAATTCATCTAAGTTTTGATTTGTTATTCTATTTGTATGAATAAATCAAGTTAAGGTCATTCAAATGATGATAAGAAATTTTGTTTACATATTGTTGTTTTTTCTATTCTTTTTTGTTTGATGGCTTGGGTCGAATTGTTTATGAGAGAGTGTGTCCTAATGTGCAAGCTGGAGATGAGATGGAAATCGATACAAAACAATTGACGTCCGGCTTGTATGTTTTGCAAATTAAGTCTAAGTCATTTTGCGAAAAGCGAAAATTTGTTAAACCATAGTTTTTTAATAGTGAGAAGTTGATAACTTCAAGACATAAACCTTGATCTCTTTATGAAAAGCTGTTAATTTTAAGCAGATTTTCTAGTCTATGGTTTTAAATTACATATGGATAGCATTTTTTGTGATAGCTTTTGTTGTCGCACTTGTAAAGTTAATATTTCTTGGTGATACAGCGATTTTTACGGAGTTGGTTAATTCTACTTTTGACAATGCGAAATTGGGTTTTACACTTTCACTTGGTCTGACAGGAGTTATGACATTATGGCTTGGTTTAATGAGAGTCGGAGAGAAAGGTGGAGTCATCTCGCTGATGTCTCGGGCAATTAGTCCATTATTTTCTAAGCTTTTCCCTGAAATTCCAAAAAATCATCCGGTGAATGGAAGTATTGTCATGAATTTGGCTGCCAATATGTTGGGTTTGGACAATGCTGCAACTCCATTGGGATTAAAAGCCATGACTCAGCTTCAGGAATTAAATAAAGACAAGAAACGGGCATCTAATTCTATGATTATGTTTTTGGTGTTGAATACAAGTGGGTTAACCATAATCCCAATTTCTGTGATGGTGTATCGCGCTGAAATGGGTGCTGCCAATCCTACCGATGTCTTTTTGCCAATTTTGTTAGTGACATTTATTTCTACTTTGGCTGGTATCATTGCAGTCTCTCTTTATCAGCGTATAAATTTGTTAAATCGTACTATTTTACTCTTTCTTGGAGGCGTTTCTTTGTTTATCAGCGGAGTGATTTATGGTTTTGCAAAAATGGACGCTGCGACTTCAAGTACTGTATCTTCCTTAGTTGGCAATTTCATTCTTTTTGCAATCATCGTTAGCTTTATAGTGTTGGCATGGCGCAAAAAAGTAAACGTTTATGATGAGTTTATTGAAGGAGCAAAAGAGGGATTTAAAGTTGCAGTGAAAATTATTCCATACCTTGTTGCCATGCTTGTAGGTATCGGTGTTTTTCGTGCTTCTGGAGCAATGGATTTTCTCGTTTCCGGAATAGAATATGGATTTGCTGCAATTGGTGTCAATACAGATTTTGTTTCAGCCTTACCGACTGCCTTTATGAAACCACTAAGTGGTAGTGGTGCCCGTGGAATGATGGTCGAAGCTATGAGTATGCATGGCGCAGATTCTTTTGTTGGACGCTTATCCTGTATGTTTCAGGGAGCTACAGATACCACTTTTTACATTATCGCCGTTTATTTTGGTTCTGTTGGTGTGCGGTACACCAGACATGCCATTTCTGCAGGTTTGATTGCTGACCTTGCAGGAATTATTGCTGCAGTATTCCTTGGCTATATGTTTTTCCATTAGTTTCTGTCGTTGGACTATTATTTGAGTTGTAATTATTCAACTCAAAAAGTGTCATTTGTTATATTTTATGTACTATAAACTATAGGTTAAGGTATTGTTTTAGTGCTGTTAATTTTGTAATATTGTCTAGGATAAGATAGAATCAATTATGTTACAAAAAAGCCGTTTTTTAGCCTTAGGGTTAAGTTTACTTTTATGTATGCTTACACATCGTGTTTTTGCACAGGGAGTTGCAATTAATACAGATGGGTCTAATGCAGATAATTCTGCTATGCTGGATGTGAAATCCTCGAATGCCGGGATTTTGGTTCCTAGGTTGTCCTTGAGTCAGCGCAATGCAATTACAAACCCTGCAACCGGATTAATGATTTTTCAGACAGATAATACTCCTGGGTTTTATTACAATGCAGGAACTTCTGCAAGTCCTTCATGGATAAAACTTGCTGTTCCAACCGACAATTTTGATGATGCTGATGCCGATGTTACAAATGAACTTCAGACATTGAGTATCTCTGGTCATGACATAACACTTTCCAATGGGGGAGGAACGGTTACTGTCCCCGATAATGTCAATGATGCCGATGCGGTAATTGGTAATGAATTTCAGACATTAAGCATCAGTGGACATACCGTTGCTTTATCTGATGGTGGTGGATCAGTCACGGTTCCGGATAATAACACTACCTATACTGCAGGTACAGGTTTGAATTTAAGTGGGACAACCTTTTCAAATACAGGCGATTTGTCGAATACAAATGAATTTCAAACCTTAAGCATCAGTGGACATACTGTTTCGTTGTCAAATGGAGGAGGATCTGTTACTGTGCCCGATAACAATACAACTTATACCGCTGGAAATCAATTAAGCTTATCAGGTACAACATTTAATGTGACAGAAGGCGAAGGTTCAGGTTTGGATGCTGATTTGTTGGATGGACATCAATGGTCAGAGATCACAGGAGCAAACGGATGGATTGACGATGGAACAAATGTACGGCTTGAAACAAGCACAGATAATGTTGGAATAGGAACAAGTTCACCATCCTATAAGCTTGATGTTTCCGGAGATATACGCTCAACATCTAAAATTTGGGCAAATGCAAATGGTACATCTTATTTCCGTGGAGGGGATGATGCTGAATTATGGGATATTAATGTGGCAAATACGATGGGAATTTATGGCGTCCAAAACTCTGCAATAGCCTCAATAAAGCTTGGATCAGGTGGAGGAATTATCTCTGGAAATGGCGGGAACATTGGTATTGGAACAACGTCGCCTGCGCAAAAGTTACACGTTTCCGGGACAACCCAAATTGATGGGGCTATTGTTGCCCCGGAAGGGACTCTAAGAGACGATGCAGGGGGGTGGGTCAGAACTTATGGATCTACCGGATGGTACAGTCAATCCTATGGAGGTGGATTATATATGATAGATGACACATGGATTAGGACATACGGAAATAAAAGCTTCTACCATAACACAGGAACAATGAGGACAGACGGAACTTTCCAGGTTGGAAGCAGTGGCGGAACCCTGAATGTTCCAAATGGAGGAAATTTTGCATACAGAACTAATGTTTTATTTGCAAATACATCCGGCAATGTCGGGATAGGAACAAACGGACCTGCGCAAAAGTTACATGTTGTCGGGACAACAAGAGTCAGTACTTTGTCAGGAACAGGAACAAGAAATGTTGTTGCAAATTCCAGTGGGGATCTGGTTGTTGATAAAACGAACTCTAATTGGGTACTTATGGGCGATTTTGCTTACAGTCCTGATGACATTAGTGGAGCTACAACACTTTCAGGCGATGATGCCTATGCAACATATTCAATGCCATTTTCAGTAACAATTGATGGAACAGCATATTCTACAATTACAATTAGTACAAACGGATGGATAGCTTTCGGATCGCTCAGTTCAAATTACAGGAATAACGCAAGCCTCCCAACATCAACATTTTCTGTTCCGGTAATTTGTCCATACTGGGATGACCTTGTAACTGAGGGTAACAACATAAGATATTTTTCGGTCGGGTCAAGCCCAAACAGGGCAGTTATAGTTGACTTTGAGTGTTACAAATATGGCGATTCGGGTGATGATGTAAGATTCCAGGTAACTATTCACGAAACATCAAATCTTATAAATGTTCAGTACAGGGATGCTATGAATGCTGCTGCAAACGGACAGTCTGCAACCATAGGGTTCCAGACTGCAGGTGGAAGCAGTTCTACGGCATATCCTATCATTTATAACGGAAAAATATTAGATGACAACAGGGACAATTCAATGGGTTGGTCTGTTTGTCCGGTAAGATAATATGAAATTTAAATTATTGACAATATTATTTCTTATTCTATGTGGCTGCATAGTTAATGCACAATACGACAGTATTAAACAAATAAATATTGAACTTACTGAGGATTTTGTTGGCTTAATCCAACTTTTACATCCTGAATTCTTTTTCTCTCAGGATAAAGAAATATTAAATAAAAATATTAATAAGAATTTTCTGGAATATAAATACACCAGCGATTTTATTGTTCCGGACAGTATAAAAGAAGATTCTACATTATTGCAAAACAAAGATATTTTTCTTGAGTTAGCAGAAGATTATTATTGGGCAAGTGTTTATCAAAATAATGTAAAAATTAATGACGATGAAATTTTAGAATACTATAATCAAAATAAAGAAAAATATGTAAGCACTTTAACTTATGATTTTTGGCAAGTATACATTTATGATACAACTAAAATTGATAATGCAATCCATGCTCTAAATAAAATTAGTAAAACCAATCCTGATTTGATAAAAGAAATAAAAACTACAAATAATTCATATTCAATAAATTATGAATATGATATGACTATACAAAATTCAAATCCATATTATAAAACTCTTGCACAAACCCCAACAGGTAAAATTTCAAAATTAATAAAACTTAAGAACTCTTATGTTCTGCTATTACCTGTAAATAAAAATGGTGGAGAAACAATACCATTTAAAAAAATAAAGGAACAATGTAAAGTCGATCTCTTAAATGCTAAACGACAAGAATTGGAAAAACAAAAAGAAGAATCAATTAAAAATCTATATAACATTTCAATTTCAAAAGAAAATCAAAAATAAAACTAAATCATGTATAAAAAAGTCAAAAATATCACAAACCTTTCATTTAAATTTACATTTATCATTATTTTCTCACTTGTGACAATTAATTCATTTTCTCAAGGTGTAGCAATTAATACTGACGGTTCAAACGCTGACGGTTCGGCAATGTTGGATATAAAATCAACAAATGCAGGAATTTTGGTTCCAAGGCTTACTCAAGTACAAAGAAATGCAATAATAAGCCCTGCAACTGGTCTAATGATTTTCCAGACCGACAATACTCCTGGTTTTTATTATAATGCAGGAACATCAGCTTCTCCATTCTGGATTAGATTAACCATTCCAACTGACAATTTTGATGATGCAGACGCAGATGCAACAAATGAAATTCAGACTTTAAGTATATCTGATCATGAAATAACACTGTCAGATGGAGGAGGTTCGGTTGTCGTTCCTGATAACAACACAACATATAGTGCCGGGAATCAATTAACTTTATCCGGAACAACGTTTAATGTTTCTGAAGGGAGTGGTTCGGGACTGGATGCCGATTTATTAGACGGACACCAGTGGTCGGAAATAACCGGGGCTAACGGTTGGATTGATGACGGAACTACCGTACGGCTTGAAACAAGTACCGACAATGTTGGAATAGGAACAACTAGTCCAAAAGATGATTTGCAGGTTTTGGGAGGAGTTTTAGTGGGCTCAGATAATTCAGAAGTTACTGAAATAAAAGATAATTCAATCTATTTGGCTAAAGACATTGATGGGGCTAATTATAGAAGTGTTAGATTATTTCCTACTGATAATAGTGGTTATGTAGGTTTATCTATTCAGGCAAGAGATATTGTGTCCACCTCTGGTTTACCTAGTTCTGCTAATCTGTATAAAGATTTAATGTATATTAATGGATATACTGGTAATGTTGGAATTGGGAACACTGCTCCTACTCAATCATTACATATATCCGGAAATATGAGATTAACAGGTGGTTTATACGATATGAATAATACTCAGGGGACATCCGGACAGGTTTTAAAATCCAATGGTTCTGCTACGTATTGGACTACAGATAACAATACTACATATTCTGCAGGCAACCAGTTATCCTTATCCGGAACGACCTTTAATGTAACCGAAGGAAGTGGTTCAGGCTTGGATGCTGATTTGCTTGATGGACATCAATGGTCGGAAATTACCGGGGCAAACGGATGGATTGATGACGGAACAAATGTACGGCTTGAAACAAGTACTGATAAAGTAGGAATAGGGACAAATACACCAACAAGTAAAATGCAAATTGGGCAAGGAGTGGTTTCTCAACAATGGTCAGGTTCTACTCCTTATGTTTATATTCAAGGAACAGATAATGATGTTGCAACTTCTGCTCTAAAAGTTGTAGACGAAAATATGTATACTATGCTAGATGTTGCAAGCACAGGCGATGGAGAAGTCGGGCAGGTTTATATCGGTGGAAACTTAGGTGTCGGGGCAATCACTCCTGCCTATAAACTTGATGTTAACGGAGATTTAAGAGTTAACTCCACTTCATACGCCGGTAGAGACTACAGGATAGAATGCGGTTCAAGACAAGAAATATATTCGGCAAACGACCTTGTTGAATATGTTAGTGGAAATAAAGTGGTTACTACCGGTACGTCAGGTGGTGCCAATAAAAATTTTTATATTGCCAGTGAATCAGAAAGTACAAAGTACTTTACTGCCGATGGAACCAATCAACGTATTGGAATAGGAACCGCTACTCCTACGCAGGTATTACATATATCCGGAAATATGAGATTAACAGGTGGTTTATACGATATGAATAATACTCAGGGAACATCCGGACAGGTTTTAAAATCCAATGGTTCTGCTACGTATTGGACAACCGACAATAACACAACATATTCTGCAGGGAATGATCTTGATCTGTCAGGGACAACGTTTAACATTGAACCGACAGTTGATTATGTTGATTATATAAACGAACTGGTAAGACTTAGTTGTACGTCAGCCTCTACTTATGATAAACTCAGGGTATGGAACAGCAGTTCTTATGCAATCGGTATGGTATCCGCACAATCATACGGTTATCTGAATGATTATGCTATGACTTTTACAATGAATACTGATGCGGACCGTGGATTCCTTTGGAGAGATGCAGGCGATGCTGCAAGTGATGGCGCAATGAGTTTAACAACTGACGGTAGATTAACGGTAAAAAGCATTATTACTACTCCCGGAAATATTTCTGCTACAGGAACTACAAGCACAATAACAACACCTTATAGAGTCGGAATTGTTGATATTACTCCTGATTATGCTTTAGACGTAGAAGGAGATCCTTCAAACACAAAACTTGTATATGCCAGAAATAATTATAATTCAGGTTCAACAGGGGCACAATCCAGTATCTATTCATATTTGAGCAGTGGACAGCAGGGAAGCGGTTATGGCGTTAATAACTCTCGAGCAACAACAAAAGGATATGCATTTTATGGATACGCTTATACATTCGGAGTAGCAGGATATCGCTACAATGATGGTTATAACCGCGGAGGAGGTGTTTTCGGAGGGTCAAGTAGTGGAAATCCTCCTACCTCGTGGGGTTCACTCGGATATAGAAATAGTGGTTCAACACATTACGGAGCCTATCATACATCTGAAGCCAACGGATCCGGTTTTCTTAGCAATAACGGTCAAATGGCTGGTGTTGGTTCCGGTTCTTTCGGAGATATGATGGGCGGATGGATACGTGGTGACCTTATGGGACTTGCAACATCTGGTGAAATGTATGCACTTTATAATGATGGCAATACATATACAGAAGGGTATTCAGCTGACATCATTAATACGGTAGAAGGACGAAAAGCAACATACTCAGTTACTTCAACAAAATTGAAAGTCTATGATGATGGTAATAAAATTATTACTGAAAATGAAATGTTTGTACCCTTTAGTAATGATTTTTCTGCTGTAATTAGTGACAAACAAAATCCTACCATAACAGTTTCTTCCGTTGGTGGATGGGCTCCTCTATACATAAAAGAGGTGAGAAACGATGGTTTTATCGTTGCTAATGATAATTACAATGGAGATGAAGTTGAATTTTCATGGATTGCAGTTGCTGAACGTATAGACTCGGAATTAGCATCATTACCTGAAGATATAAAAGATAACGACTTTAATCAAAACATGAAAGGATTTATGTTTAATGAAAATGTAACAACACGAAATGCAACCCCAATGTGGTGGGACGGTGCTGCTTTAAGGTTTGACAGAATTCCGGAAACCCCTGTAAACGAAGAAGCAAAAAAGGCTGAAGAAGAAAGAATGAATCAAAATTGATGAGACTCTGTCCTGAAATATTATTTTTGATTTTTACATTATTTCTGAAAATTGGGGTATGTCAAGATGCTAATAATGAAAATATTCTTCTTAAAGAGTATATTTCTGAATTAAGTTCTGAAGCATACCATGGGAGATATGCAGGAACTGAGTATGAAAAACTATCAGCAAAATACATTTCGACCCAATTAGCAAAGCTTGAGATTGATTCCTATTTTGATGACTCTTATTTTCAATATTTTGATTTCAAAATTGATTCTGTAAATTATCAAAGTCAGAATGTGATTGCTTACATAGACAACAATTCTGATTCAACAATCTTATTAATCTCACATTACGACCATATTGGATTAGGAGGTCCCCTTTCAAAAAGCTTTTTTGAAAATGATGTTCATCCGGGTGCTGATGATAATGCGTCAGGAGTTGCAGCAAATATTATACTGGCTTTAAGGTTTTCCCAATCTGATTATAAAACCTATAATTTAATTTTTCTTTTTACCGGAGCTCATGAAGTAGGTCTTTTTGGAGTTGAATATTTCTTTAAAAACAGCATCCTGAATAATATTACATTAGTCATTAATCTGGATATGATTGGACGATTGGATAGAACAACAAGCACATTATTATATGAGTCTAATTCACCTTTACTCAATCAGGATTACCTCCAGTCAATATCAAATAATAAATTGAAATTTTTACCCAAAGACAATCTAAAAGGAGATCATTCCATTTTTATTGAAAACAATATCCCCGTATTATTCCTATCTGCCGGGATACATGACGATTATCACAAAATATCAGACACTGAGGATAAAATAAACTACAGTGGCTTACTTTCGATAATTGATTTTGTTGAAACCATTCTAAAATTGCATTTATAAGCAGTTGAAAAAGCTTGTGTTCCGATTACAAATTGTTTTCAGTCTCCTATATAATGCGTGTTCTGAAATGATTCAATTCTTGGATTACACCTACTACAAATAATTTCAGTCGAAAAAAGAGAGCTCAAATTTGAAATGAGATTTTCTCATGAGATCAGAATTGTACTGCATTGTGGTTTCTGATAACTTGTGAGTTTTATAATCTATATGGCACATAATTCTGTAAAAGAACTTATTGTTGTTATACGTCTTTCTAAGTTTGTAAAAGATTACAATCAAAAAAACTTGCCCTGATTGCTGTAACAAACAAACTCTTAAAACAAGCTTTTGCAATTGCTAATTCGGGAAATCCATATGATCCAAATTTCAAATTGCATTTGATTCCTTCGTAATTTTTCTTTTTGAAATTGCCCTTACTTAATTACGGCATTTTAAAAAGAAAATTTTTTATTCGTTTTTACTTGGTTTTTACCTTAGTTCTTTGTTAGCTTTAGTTGTTTGGTGTATTTGTAAATATATATTCATTAACAGTTTCTCTTTTTGCTAATTTCCCACCAATCAAACTTTTTCTTCCAACTTCAATTGGTGCGACAATATCTGAATATAGCTCCAGAATTGAATCATGTTTTGCATTTGTTAAAATAAAATATGCCTCTTTTTTAACTAGCTCTTTTACAAATTCATGCAACCTTAATTGATCATCCCACTGAAATATTCTTTGATTATACTTTATAAAACCATTGTTTTCATGCATAACAGTATAAGGAGGATCTAAGAATATTAGATCATGGGGTTTAATCTTCTTTAAGGTGTCATAAAAATCAACACCTCTAAGTTCGACATCTTTAAGGTTATTTTGTACGTTAAGAATATTTTTAAAATTGTATAAATCCTTAATGTTTCTGTAACCATAAGGAACATTATATTTCCCATTTAAATTGACCCTGTATAAACCATTGAAAGAGGTTTTATTTAAATAAATGAATTGTACCGCCTTGTCAATTGGATTTTGGTACTTCTTTTCTCGAACCTCGTAATAATTGTCCTTATTGTTTTTTAGTTTTTTTAGCTCTTCGACAACCAGTTGAGCATTTTGTTTTATTTGTTCATACGCATTAATTAGTTCAGAATTATAATCTGAAAGGAATGCTCTATTTTTAATTTTGTTATAGGATTTTAAATAAAAGAATACTGCACCTCCTCCCAAAAAAGGCTCATGGTAATTTTCAAAATTATCTGGTACATATTTTACAATTTTATTTAATAATCTTGATTTCCCTCCTGCCCATCGAAGAAACGGAGTTGTCAACATTTCTAATTCCTTTGACATTTGATGATTAATTATGTTTCTTAAAAAAAGTTTTAAACGAGTTCGCAATTAGTCTATGTTTAGATATAACTCTAATTGTTGACAAAGTGTTTTTTTCAACTAGTTTATAATTATCCTCATCTTCTGTAATTTCAAGTTCTAGATTATTTTCAATTAAAGCATTTACAAGTTTTGCACAACTGTCTATTGATCTTACAACTAAAATACCATTTAAAACGCCACTACTCAGAATTATTTGTAAGGCTAATGGATGAACCTCTCTAAAAACTTTTGCTCTTCTTTCGAATCTCATTGCAATAGCAACAAGAATATCCTTCAGTTTAAATATTAGTTCTTCGGTTAATATATCAGAGGCTTTTTCAGAAAGAACTTCTTGTAACCATTTTTTCATAAGAGAACAATCATTATTATTCAATCTTTCTTCAAATTCTCCTTCTATATCAAAATCTGCCCAATGCTTTTTTATAATTCTGATATAGTCCTCTTTGTTTGCTTTTTCTAATAATTTATATAATAAGGTTGAATGTAAGGCTTCATTGTCCTCTAATTCATCAATCTCCTTTTCGATATCAGTAGTCCCTAATATTTTAATTTCTTCTATCAATTCATTTCGTTCCATTCTTCCAAACTTTTCTGAATCAATTTTAAGAACAGAATCGAAAAGTTTTGGGACATACACAATGACAGGTTTACCTTGTCCCAGTGTAACTGATGCCTCAGAATCTTTACCAAAAGTATCTTCCTTCTGTGCCATGTAGATACATAAATCAGCTCTTTTCAGCATTAATGCTTCAACAAGTCCTTTTGCAACTCTGTCCTCAATCCATGATTGAGTCGGATTAAAATACCTTAGTTTTAGTTGTCTCACATCACTATGCGAAAATAATGTTTCTACAAATTGGTTTACGGAAACAAAATCAGCATTATTACGCATTGATGTTGCAACATATACATCCATATAATCTGCGGCAAGATAATTTGATAAATTATGATATGCTTTCTTTTGAGTATCTTCCATTTTTGAAAGATTTTCGGCATTTTCAGGAGATATATATTCCGCTTCTTTCCTTAATGTTTCGACATCAGGATTAAATAGGGGAGAGAACAGTCCATTCTTTATTGTCGATTTAAAGTCTCGTAATAGTGAATCCATTCTCTTTTTCTTTTTATTTGTATACTCTTCTATATTAAATTCACCTGTTTCTTTTTTATCTGCAATTTCTATTAAAAAATTAGCGAGTTCCTTCCTTTCTTTTTCTTCCCTTCTTACTTTGTCAGCAGCAATATATCCTAAAAAAGGTAAATCTTGATTTGGAATTTTATCAATCTTGTCCCATTCTGTTCTTGTTGTATAACCATCTGTATCTTTTAATTGAATTGGAATTAGTAATTCGTCAAATTGCTCTTTGGTTGTTGAGTTCAATGTCATATACGCCTCATTAATTGAACTAAATAACCGAATTGCTTCTTTTTGAAATTTTATAATAGCTATCTCAAAACTTTCTGGAGATTTAAAGGAATTTTTTCCAATATATCTGTTAAAAAATACTTTAGAGAGGGGCAATAATCCATAATATACAATAATACTATTAAGGCAGTCAAATGATTGCTCAGGAGTTAAGTTTGACTTGAATAAGTGATCAATTTTATCTTCAATAACAGATATTATTGTTTGATCAAGATTAAATGTTGACACTGATTCACCAAATAATTGGGTTAAAAGTCTTTCAAACCCCAATCGTTTTTTTGGTTTTTCATTTAAAAATTGTGTCCAAATTGGTCTTGGAAGTTTTACTCCATTACATATTCTTTCTAGAATTTTAGAATCATATGGTAGTTTTCGTCCTTGTTCTAAATGAGCAATATTTGATCTATTTACTCCACCATTAATCTGGTCTGCAAGTTGTTTCTGCGATATCCCAAGTTGTTCCCTATGAATTTTAACTTGGTAGCCTAATTCTTGAATTGTTATATTTTCCATAGTATGTAGGTGTTTTTTCAATTAAAGCTAACGATCTCGGCTATGGGCAGTAGCGGTTTGCGTGCGTCTTACTTTTCAAGCCGAGAAAATGCTTGGGCGGGTTACAAGCCTACGAATTGAGCATTCACCCGCTATTGCCTATGAGCCATTGTTAGCTGCTGGTGATTGTTTTGTTTTCAGTTAGTTATCAATATACTTTATCATATTATCTATTAATTGTTTGAAATTACTAAGTATTTGTTTCCTTTTTTCAACATCTAAATCTAATATATGTTTGACAGCTTTTTCTTTACTTGATAGTTTAAATGATTTTAGATAAAGTTTTTCAGATTTATTTAGATTTAAAGTATCAATAAAGTCGCCTAAAGATTGAGACATTTTATCCCATTGCTTAGGGTCTTTTAACAAAGAATCAGGTTTGTTCCTATTTTCAAGCCATCCTTGGTCTTCGGCATATGTCCAAAAATCATTGGAGTAAAGTTCTTCCAATGTTATTGGAAGAACGATGCCTTTTTGATAAAGCGGTATGATATCCTTTGCATAATCAGGTTTTAATTTAAAAACTTTAAAGGAAGCAGCACCTGTGCTATCTGGTTTAATTATTCGATTTATTTCTGCAATTGCAGAAAGACCAGCATCATCACCGTCCAATAGTCCAATACTTCTAATTAAATTTTCTGTTCCTTTTGATTTATGTAATGAATGAGCCCAAATTACAATTTGATTAGCAACCCAACTTGCTCCTGCACTTTTTTCCGTTTTTATATCAAGTTTATCAATAAAATCTGGTCGGAAAAGATTAATTGCTTCTCTAATTATTGAATGGTCTGATTCTCCTTCAACAAAAATAGTAGGTTTTACACTAACATCTTCACTTACGTATTTTCTTGACCTATAAGAATGTTCAACTATTTCTTTTAAGTCATCATCCCAATTACCTTTATTATAAATTAATAGTTTCCAAATGGAAGAAAAATTAGATTCATATTCTTCATGTTGAGTTATTCCGACAATTAGACTTGGTGGAATTAAAATTTCTTTCCGTTTTATTTCTTTAATTAATAACTCCCCACCATTAGGTAAAGGCTCTTCACCAACTCGTATTGGCAATAAGAGGTCAACTATGAGCAAGTCATACTTGGTTGACCTTAATTTTAATTGTGCTCGATGACTATCATTAACACTATCAATAAAAAAATCAGAAGACACTTGCTCAATTACTGATACAATTTTTGCAATTTTATCTATACTATCATCAACAATAAGAATGTTCATCTATTTACAATTTTAAGATAAAATCAGACAAGTCTGCTTTCCATTTTTCTTCTCTAGTATTATAATATACAGCACCAATGTAAATATCAGGGAACTCTGTTTTTAGTAAATTGTCTAACTGGCTCAGAGTTATTGATGTATCACTTTCTCCAAAATCGTCAAACATTGTAATAAGAATAGTTTTTATTGGCTTTTTCTTCCTTGTTATTTCTTTTAATATTTTGTATCCACCGAATTTTTCAAAATTACCACCAGGTTCATTGATACTTTTATCCCAAGTAGGGATGCTCATATCTAATAAAAGAAGGTCATATTTAGTTTTAATGAGTTCTCTTAATCCACTTTGATATGATTCTTTTATTACAATATTGTTTATTTGTAATTCAGACGATAAGAATTTTCTTATATCTTCTTTCTTTTTGAAGTCATCTTCAATTACTATGATGTTAGATATATCAATCATTGTCATTGTAAAATTTAATTTCAAAATCAATAATAATAGTAACATTACTCTCCGTAATAATATAATCAAAGCGATAGTGTGTCATTGACATGTCAACTGCTAATATTCTTCGAATTTTATCAAATCCACTACCTCCTTCAATATTACTTTTACTGAAGTCTCTTTTATCATTCCATTTACTCTTTGTTTCACTTAGATTAGGCTCTATTTTTCCTTTAAGTTCTGGACTAAAATCATTCGATACAGAAAGAGCAAGAGTTGTATCATTTATAAAATCAGACTTAATAACAATATTCCTTTCTTTTTTAGGTTTGCCAGAATGCTTTATGATATTGTCTAAAAGAATTCGAATAATATAAATCATATTCGTTGTTCCACTAGCAAAAGGAATTTGGTTATCTACTTCCAATTTAGGTTCGATGAACTCATTTGGATAAATTGTATTTGTAATTTCAATAGCAGTTTGGACTATGGTTTCAATATCTAAAGTTAAATCAGAAGATGGATTTGCAATACTAAACCATTCCGCAATGTTTATTATTTCATTTTGGATATTAGTCTGACACTTTATTATAGAAGATGTTAAGTCAATAAAAGGATGACACCCTATAATTTCTCTAATTGAGGTGTCAAAATTCTTTAAAATAGTGGAATATTTTTCGGTTATTTGATTCTTAAATAATTCCCTAATATTTTTTAATTGCATTTCTGTACTTGCTTCTAAATATTCAAAAACAAAATTTAAAAATGCAGTGTGTGAATTGAAGCTGTCCTTAACTTTAGTAAATAAGTACGCTAATGTCTTATCATCTAAAGAATAGTCAAATAAAGCATTGCTTTTTTGAACATGCTTTTCTGTTTTAATTTGTATTAATTCTTTAATCAAATATTCTGTTAAGTCATCTACTTCTTTAGAAAAAGATTTAAGGCATTTCTGAACATCGTCTTGTTTGCTTTGTATTTCTAACGGAATTCGTTTTTTCCAATATTCATTTTCTAAATAGACATTATCTTTTTTTTGATTTATTAAATTAAAAGCTTCAAAATTACTTCTAATGTGGTTAATTAAAGTTCCATGTCTAATTCGTGTACTTAAATAACCATCTAATCCAAAGTCTTTACTAAGTATAAATTTGTCTCTTATATCAATAATCATTGATTTGAAAGAAATAAATGCTGGGTCATTAATATTAACAAATTTATCTCGCAAAGATTTCTCTTGCATCGAATTGAAATAATTATTTAGTAATTTATTGGTTGGGTCTATTGATTGAAGATTATGTTCTGCGGAGAAGTCTACTAATTCTCTAAAACGTAAGAAATTATCTTTTATTTCATTTTCTACGCTACTTCTTAAATGTTGTGAATTTATGGTTATTCGTCCTTTATTAACCTCACGAATAGCTTTACGTATTTTTGACCTTTGAGATATTTCAGTAATTGCTTCGATATATTCTGTTTCTGAATTAGGGTCAAGAACTAATAAATGTTTCAGTAGATTGATACGTTCATTTTCAATGTCATCTGTACCTTCAAAATTCATAGAATGGTGCAATATTTCGATTGTACAAATCTCTTTTAGAAAATAAATTAATTTTTCTTGGGGTATTTCATTGATATCTAACAGTTCTGATGGTCTTGAAACTCCTAAAGATTCTACAAAGTCATCATACTTCACATATTGTTCGTAAATGTCTGGACTTACGATTGAATAGAAAATGGGTAAGTCGATTGAGTCTGTACAAAATTCTGAAGAATGGATTTTTTCAAGTAATAAATTAGAATCCAAGTTTGTGACTAAAAATTTATTTGAAAAGTAATTGTTGACATAAAGTGATAATGCTTTTTGTATTTCATTTTCACTTATATATGCTGCAAACAATAGCTCTGTTAATTCCCATTTAGAATGAATCGAAAGTGTATTTTTCGAAGTAAGTGATTCAATAAATTTAATTAATTCATCTTTCTGTTCCGTGTTTTTAATCGCTTTAGCGATATAGACAGGTTTCCTATTTTCAGATAGATTTTTATTTTTTTGTATTTCTTCCCATTTGCCAGTAGCAGTTAATTCATTTAATTGGAAACTAATTGATTTGGGAAGCAAGTCTGTTTTCTTTAAAATACGTTCTTTTAAATCTTGCGTAAAAAGCAAAGAATCAATTATTATAATAGGATTAATAAATTCAGAGTTTACGGTATATAGAAGAGTGTGGTGCTTTTCATTATCAAGTAATTTTATAAATCTACTTACAATTGAAAATATTTGTTTCCCGAATTTATAACTGAAATATTTGATAGAAAATTTTAGAAGATTTGTTATTGATGAATCATAGTCTTGATTTTTAGAATAAATATTATACAAATCTTTTGAAACACTATCAAGAAGAGAAGATACACCCAATGCGATGTATTCGTTTTTAGTTTCTATTAATGACTTAATATAGACTAGACTAGGTTCAATAGCATCAGGGTTGTCTTTAATCAGTGAATAAGCGTTCTCTATACAATAGGTATAGTTCCCTTTTGTATATTGGTCAATGTAGTCTAAAATATAATTTTTATCATCTAAATCTATTGAGATTGATGAATTTAAGAAGGCTAGTTGTTTCAATCTAAAATCATTTGGAATAATAGGTATTAATTCATTGATAACTTTCATTACCAATGGACTATTGTTTGTGGTAATTTCAGTTAAAATATCAATAAGTATTAGATACCTATCAATAATTGACGAAGCACTTTCTACATTAATAATAAACGAATAATTTTGGAATCCAGTGTAGCCAGGGTACAATAATCTAAAACATAAGTATTCATTTAAAAGATTACCTACACCCTCGGTGATGCTTTCAAAGTTATTTTTATATCGAGTATATGTTAATTTTGTTTCAGCTTTTTTACTTGCTTGTTCAGCCATGAATAAACTCAATCCATCTTTTACATTTTTAGATATTTCATTGAGTTTTAGCCAATTTTCTTCTGTTCCTTTTTCGTTTTCCGACAAAATAAAAGCATTTTCTATGCCCCAATTAGAAACACATATTTCATTGTCTATTCTATTTAGAAGTTTTTTAGCTCTGTCATAATCACACAATAAAATCGCATTTTCAAATTGTAGTTTTAACTCTATAAACTTATTAATATAAACCGAGTTTTCCTTTATTGATTCCATTATCCATGCTATTTCTGCTTCAAGATTCCCAGAGTGTGGGATAATATTATTCTTTCTTAAATCAGATAATTTTTTAGGAAGAGGAGTTGATCTTAATGCTTGTTTACCAAATGGATGGGATTTTATTCCGTTCCTTATTTTTTTAAATTCATCGTAATTTGTTCCTGCTTTTATTTGAGCAAGAAAAATGAATTTATTTGTTTTCGGATGAAATAGTCTATTTTTTATATCTGTATTTTTCATCTTTAAATATATAGAATCTTATTGAGTATTTGGAAATCGCACTCTTTTGTAAATTTTAGTTGTGTGATTTGTATATGAGTCCAATGAGCGTGGGTTTCCCCAACTGGCTCGAAGGACAGAATCGGGCGGGAAAAAACTAATTTTTTCTTGCACCAACCTTCAATCAATGAACCAATATTATTTATCCGTTTTTTCAATTTTTATAATCAAGTTGCAATATTGCAGTTTCGTTTTTTTTCACTTGCAGCTAACGGATGGCAATATGGCATGAAGCGAATTGCGAGCGATTTACTATCAAACCGAGGTGAAGTTGGAACGGGATAAACCGTTTCCAATTAATCACTTCACCGCTTTTTGCTATATTGCGTGTTAGCCACCGTAATTTTCTGTTTTTTCTTATCTGCCAATGTGTTTCATCAAGTTTTCGCTTAACTTTTCGCTCATATCTTTTGTTGCAACTTTTACCGCATCGCTGTAACCTTTCATACTTCCACCTTTTTGCGAAATCTCGTCTTCATAAACTACCTGCTTATTGTGTCTTTTCTCCAATGATACGACTGCATTCATATATGCAAAGTGTGAACCGTGAAACTGACTATCTTCTCTTGTAGAAGTGTTTATTGAGACTACCCAATCTGCTTGATTTTTATCCTCAGTAAAACTACAACCGTTTTTAGAAAACGATGATTTTAGTAAGTTTTGTAGTAAGGAAAAATTATCACCTTCACCTGTAATATAGACAAAAATACCTTGTTCCAATGAAATGTTTAGTTGCTTTACTTCCAAATACAAATCAACCGTTTTATCTAATTGTAAATTTGGATTTGAAGAGTTATCAACGGCTGATAATAAATCTTGGTTGTACTTCAAATCCTTAAAAAGCGGTGTGGTTTTTAACAACTCCTCTTTTGCCTTGTTTTTTTCGGAGATGGCAATGAGTTGTTTGGCATTCTCTACATTTCCCTCGATGTCCTTCAATAACTTTTCTACTGATGCACTGTAAAATGCTGATGCAGTAGAACGCTTAACGTAAGCAAGGGCAAAAACATCGTTTGTCTTTTTGTCATAATATGTTTCCACATTTACGCCATTGATTTTGACATCGGAAGAAGTTTCAATTTGACTATCAAAATACTCTTTGAAGGCCGTTTGTTTGTTGTGTTGTATCTCTTGTGTGTGAATTTTGGACTCACTTTTAATATGAGTAATTACACTATTGGATAGTTCTGATGATGCATATTGTTTGGCTCGTTCCGTAACTTCTACAATAGACTCTTTTTTCTCTTTCTTATCGTGAGCAAAACCTGTAAAATAATTCCGTGCCGGATACTCTAATTCTCGAAAAGATGGATTTGTCCAGTTTGGAGCTTTTTGTGCAAACAGTCCTAAACTAAAACTTACCAATATGTATAGGATAATATTTTTTATCATTTTTCTTTCGTAGTTAAATGTAATAATTAATCATTTAATTTACTAATAGTAAAATTTTTTCCATACAAGAATTAATAGTTGAATCAATAATATCATCTGTTGGGTATTCATTAGAGTTAACATCAATGTCAATTATAAAAGTTGAACCTCGTGGAATTGCGAAATTGACATCCCAACCAGAATTATATGTGCTAATTATTAGTTTTATATGATATTTGTATTCTTTCTTCCCTGTCTTGGAACTATATATTTGGTAAGCTATCATAGAATCATAAGTGTCACGATATTTTTTACCTTTTGCAAAATCTTTTGATGTGTTTTTATTAACTATACTACAAATATATCTTGCATTTAGTGTCTTTATAAATTGTGTTTTAAGTTTTCCTAAGTTTAAAACCCTTTGTTGATAGAGAGGAGCGAGAGGAATTTCATACAACCCTATTTTTGTCTTAGATTTTGCTAAAATTGTTTTGGAAGGCTGTTGATTATGTGTTTTTCCAATCAATTCCTTTGCAATATTCAAACAAGCACCATTTACAGCAGACATTCCGCCTCCCTCAACAAAAGCTGTCGCAGGGTTTTCGATCTTTCCAGATTCAATGTTAATTAAAGATGCCTCAATGTAATATGATTGTCCATCTTTTGACACTTTGGAAATACAAACATAATCAGCACCACTCATTTCGCCCAGTTTTGCAATCTGCTCATCACTTACCATTCCTGATGCTTGAAAGTTCATCTCACTCATCATTTGGTCAATGTCCGTTCGAGAGAAAGCACTAAATCCATCTTCCAAACTGATTGATTTTGTTAATTCTCCTCTGACCATACTTTTTACCATTGTGCTTATGTCAGCGGTCATTCCTACTGTCTCAAGCATCGCTACTTTTTTATCTTGTGCCATTACAGAAATAGAAACACATAGACTTACCATTAAGATACTTTTTCTCATCAGTCTTCTTTTTATTTGATTATTAAACAATTATTTAGTTCTGTTTTTTGTTCCATTTGGGATAGCCTGTTTTTATGGTGGCCAACTCGTTTATCCCCTCACAAAAGCTGTACAATATTTCCGGTATTGGTTGTATATGCATAGGTTTTGTGAAATATCTTACCAAAGATAATAAAAATAGATGATATTTGCTAATTTCTTGTGGGGTGTTTTTTGTGGCATATCTTGATTTCTGGTGAAGTGCATGAAGTTGGTTTTTGTTTGTGTTTTATTCTCTGATGAACTTGAAAACTTCAACTCCTGTTTTACTTTTAAAGAGCACAATCCTTTTGGTAAACATTGAATGTTAATTACTGTGTCGTTCGATTGTAGGGTTTGAGAGTAGCACAACTGTTCGTGCATATTAAATGTTTTTGTCATGCTTTACCTGGTTCAAAACAGATATGTTCATGAGAAATAGAAGAACCCAGTATTTAGCTGGAAGACAATACGGTCACAATTTTAATTATATTTGAAGAGAGATTTAATGCTGACACAGTTTATTAAACATGTCCTAGATGTGACAACTTATTATTTGGGTATGTATGTGATTAATACGGTGAGTTTTGGTTCGTAATTTCCTAATCTGTCTTTTTGTAATTTTTGCTTTCCTCCAATAAGAAACAAATATATTGGATGTATTCTTTGGGGAATTTCGAGGCTGAGTCGAGATGGTTTCCTTCGTACTCCCAAAATGTTTTAGGTTCAGTCGCATTTGAAAATACTGTGTTCCCTTGATTAAATGGAACATATTTGTCAAATTTGCTGTGAATGAATAGTTTTGGGGTTGATTTTATGTACTTTATGTCTTCTTCTGCAGAATATGGTGAAGTAACATAAGTAGAAATAATATCTTTTTGATCTTCTGAGACGGAAAGTTTTGCTAAGTCGGTAAATGAGCTCATTGTTCCGTCGAGTATTAATGCTGATATCTCAGTTTCATTATCTCTTGTTATTTTTGTTGCAATTTGTGTGCCTAATGATGCCCCAATTATAATAATAGGAAGGTTCTTAAATTCATTCATTGATTTGATCTTGTCAAAGATTACTTGTGCGTCATTTGCAATGTTTAGGTGTGTGGGTTTGCCTGTCGATTTTCCATATCCTCTAAAGTCAATCATAAAAACTTGAAATCCTTCATGGGTTAATAATTCGGCTATATATGTGTTTGAGGAAATATTCCCTCCTGTGCCGTGAAAGTAAATAATGGTAGCTTTTGTAGTATCTGTTGATTTAAATAATATTGTGTTTATTGTATCATTATCAATAGAGAAATATATCTCTGTAAAGTCAATGCCCTCGATATTTTGCCATTCTTTAGATGGGAAATAGAATTTTTCATCAAATTGGGAAAAGCAGGATAACATTGTGATAAAGTTTATGACAAATAGTAGAGTGATTTTTTTCATCGTTTTGTAGGTTTATAGTGTCAATACTAGGATTTTATTTTTGCAATTATAAGATGAATCAAGACACACTCAATAGACATGTGATATATAACAAGGTTTTGTGATGGATGACCAAGGTTTAATCCAAGGTGTGAGATTTAACCCTATAAGAAATCTTTAATTTGTTTTAACATAATTTGTCTTTAATGTCTTTAACGTAACTTCTGGAAACAGGTACCTCTGTATCACAGTTTGAGAGTTGTAATACTAAGCCTTGTGAGTTCCCTTTTACATTGGTTACCTTATTGAGATTTACAATAAAGGCTCTGTGGCATTGAACCAGGTCAGGAGAGTCAGCTAGATATTCAAGTGATTTCTTCAAGGTGTTTCTGATTGTTCTTTTTGTAATATGATTGTTTTCAAATAAATTCAATTCAATATTATTTCCTTTTGACTCTATGTAATAAAGATTATTAATGTCAAACTCCATTTTGTCTCTTTCGTTGTAAGAGTATAAAATAGTAGATTGTTTTTTTTGTTTATTAATTGAATTTCCTTTTAAAATGTTATTTAATTTGTTCGCTGAGCTTTTATGTCTGTGTAATAAATAGTTGTTTTTTGAAATCGTAAAAATGCTTATCGGAAATGTGGCAATGGCAAAGGTTACTACTTCGAATTTAATGATGTAACTTAGGGTTAGACGTTGTTCGAAGCATGTTACAGTATATGTTAAATTACCCAACCCTATTGTAAATACAATGAAGAATAGCCAAAGAAGTTCTTTGTATAAATACCAGTTTTTTTCTTTAAAAAAGCCTTGAAATATTCGCTCTATAATTATTAAATCAACGATTAATATGATGAGTGAAACAAGACCAAAGCCGCCAATGAAAATAAATTTTCTTAGGCTGTTTTCCATTCGTCCTATTCCAAATGGTTGAAATATGAATAGAAATAATGATACAAAAAGACTAATTAGAATAATGTTTCTCCATTTATTCTTTGCTTTAGGAAATGGTTGTTTTAGGTATAATAGTATATTCATACTCTAGAAGATTATACAATACAATTTAACTGTTTTTACAACAATATGTGTGTTTTGGTTGAACATGTTTGTTACTGTTAGTTTCGCTTCAATTCGATCCTCTTAAAATTAGAGTTTGAATTAACAAATTTGTTTCATAAGTTCCAAAGTCTTGAATCGCTAAGTGTTTTTTATTTGCCCCATTTAGTGCTGTAGTGATTTCCAATGAATGTTAACGGTAGTCCGTCTAAAAACTATTTTTACTCGTCTCAGATTTTAATATTTGTTTTCACTGTTTCATCTATACCCGAATCTTTCATTCTCATTTTTCTCTTTTAGACAGCCTGACGGATTGGTGTATGAGTTCATGGCGGAATTTCAGCATTCTTTCTCTTTTTTTACGGGATGCTTTTAATTGAGAAAATGTATTAAACGTTTGCCAACTACCTTTTTTCTGCTATGACTTATAAACCGTGTTACGGGCTTTTGCTTTTATTTCTTTTCTCATTCTTCCATTGCCAATAGATGTAAGGAAATATTGGTATTGGAAATGTTTGTTTTGCATCAATGTCAGCAAAATATCCGTTTATTGCTACTAATTCTATTCTCATATTTCTCAATATACTAAGTCGGTTTTTATAAAATGGTGCTATTCTAAAGCCATAGTTAAACTGAGATTTTCGTGGAATATTTTCTAAATAGATCAATGTCGAACCGTATGAATAGCCAATATGGTAACTTATCCAATTTGAAGGTCTGTAATCTATTCCTATTGAGCAATTTGGGTTCAAACTATTTGTGAATGTTTTAGTTTGAAGGTTCAATGTGTCATGATTTTGCATAATCAATTCTCTCGTGTAATCAAAACCAACCGATAAATTAATATCTACCTTATTTTTAATTCGATATCCAATTGTGGGTTTGAGATGGAAATATGAGCCATTTTGCCACATTGTCAATGTTGGTGTTTCAAAACGTTGAAGAGTATCCCAAAAATGAACAAACATTGCTTCAATTGCGATTGTAGGCATCATTTTTTTCTGTTCGTTAAATCTATATCTAAAATTTAAACTTGGAATAGGCTTTTTTAAGTTAGAAAATGTTCCGAATACCCAAGGTAATAAATCTATCTGCATTGTCAGTTTGTCTGTAATGCCTACAAACGCCCAACTTGGAAATGGTAATGTTTGAATAGATTGTGCATAAATCCATTCTCCTTTTTCAAGTGTATATGGTGTAATACAATCAATTGGCTGTAGATATGCATCATCATTTATTGGATTGGTTTTTCTAATTGTATCAGTTTGTCCAACTGAAATCAATGGAATTAAAACTATTATTATCAATGCTACTTTTTTCATCCTATAATTGTCCATAATGTTCCCGGGCTATGAAGCATTGCGGGTTTTATTCGCGTTCCTTTCGGGTTTCATTTTTGCGAAAGTAATAACTTTCGCTTAGGCAATCCACTCATTGTCAATGGCTTGCATGCTGTGTTGGGCAAAGTGATTTATTCTTTTCTAAGTTCTTTAATCATTCTTATTATTGCATCATTCACTAGTCCCGGTTCTCTCAAATGAATGAAATGATCACTTTTATCTGTTGATGTATACTCATATAGTGTATCATTCTTCGCCATTTCTTTGAACAAACTATCTCTTCTGTTTTTCACAATTTGGTCAATAATTATATCCTGATCGAATTCTGCATCATATTTCATGCAACAAATAATTTTTACAGGAATATTTTTTGGATAACCTATTAGCTTCATAGTATCTTGAAAGTCCTCTCTCCGTTTCTGTGTTAGTGTTTCATCAGCTATACCACCAGGATATAGGTTACATAAATAATCAATCTTCTCAAAATAGCGTTGCTTAGCTTCTGGAAAGTCCTCATACCTTTCATATGAATCATCACCGATTGCATCAATAAATACCATCCCTGCAACTTTTTCAGGATACAAATATTGGTAATAACGAATGATAGTACCACCTAATGAGTGTGCTACTAAAATATAAGGTCCAGGGATTTCATCTTTTTCAAGAAATTGATGAAGTTCATCTGTCATTCCTTTTAATGTTCTTGGTTTATTTATATTTTCCGTTTTTCCAAGTCCTGCGCGATCATATGTAATAACTCTAGTGTACTTATCAATTTCATGGACTTGTCTTAGCCACTGATCTATCGCACCACCTGCTCCGGTGACAAATACAACAACAGGACTGCCTTTCCCAAAATCGTTTATATGCACTCTATGAGTTCCTATGTCGACATACCTATCGGGTGACTTTGTAACCGGTGTTTCCTGAATGCAACTATTTTTCTGATTATTTGAGCATGAGGATACTAATACAGATAAAAGAAATAAAATTAAAATGTTTCTCATAGTCTTAATTATTTTTTGCCTAACGGATGGCGGTATGAAATCGTTGGGGATTGCGGGCTACTTACCTGTCCAGTTACACCGAACTTGATGCGTGGCACAATGATTGAATAACCACTTAAACCCCAATATTTTATACCGCGTGTTGTAAAGCGTTTTTTATTCACTTCGTTTATTATATACTTTCTTTATCACAGGAAATAAATTCTTTTTATATTCCTCATATTCAATTTGTCCAACTCCCCAAAAACCAATCTCTTGTTCGTTTGTATGCGATATGGAATTTTGATTTCTTCTGTCAAAAAATTCGGTAACAAATTTTATCTCACTTGTTAAAAATCTGTCCTCAGCCATTTTATCTCGAATGTCTTTTGCTGTAACTTGACTCCCTTCAAGTAATACCATTTCAAACAAATTTTGAAATTCATTTAGCAAGTGATTAAAGCAAACATTGTAAAAACCTATTTTTTCATTAATGTTTCTTAGTTTAATCTGTTGAACTAAAGGAATACTTTTAAAATCAGAAAGAAATCCTTTTTCATAAATACTGTCAAATTTTATAAGCGGATATTCTGGGTTTAATGATTTATAAAGAAGATGAAAATAATGATTGGTGTTATTTATTAATAGAGGTTGAATTAATGCTGATAACGTATTTTTATAGTCCTCATATTCCTGCTCTATTTCTGTTTTTGTTTCACCCTTTGAATCGGTAATCAAGAATTGTATTTGATGAATAAATCTGTCAACAATCGTTATCTTTTGGGTCAAGCTGTTTCCATCTTGCAAAGAAACTACAAGAAACTCAAAAAATCTGTTCCTCGTTTCTTTATCAATAGTAATTAGGTGTAATATTACTTTGATTTTGATTAATATAAAATCAAGATTATCAAAGTCAGAAAATATTCCGCTTTCTTTAACTAGTTCCTTGGCTTTATCACTTTTCGAATATGAAAGGCAGTTTTTATGGATAAGTATGAAATTTAGATAAGAAGATTTTTTCGCATCAATATCAAGCTGTGGTAATGTTTCCGACTGATTCTTAAGCTCTTTAAGCAACTCAATGCACTCATTAAAAATTTCAGGAGCAGGTTTGTCTTTAATTTGAAGACTCAAAATTGAATCTTCATACAATTCTTCGTAATCAAACTCTTGTTCAAATGGGCTTTCAAATCCTGTTGCATTCAAGAAGTCTAAATGGCTGTCGATATCTTTTATTTGAAACCTGTCTGCTTTTGAAGAGCTAACAGAGAGCTTTAAGTGCTTAATCAAAAAATCAGCGATTTCATTTTCAATATTATAGATTTCTTGGCGAATTTCCTTTATATGTTTTTGAGCGTCTTCGGCAAAAATCAAATAAAAATCGTCTACATATCTGATATAGTTAAATTTACCAGAATTCAAAAATCTATCAACTATAAACTCATCAAATTCAGTAAAATAAACTGAACTTAGAAAACTTGATATAATATTTTGGCCAGAAACTGGAATCCCTTTTGAATCCTTGACTAAATATTTAAGAAAGAATTCGATTGCTTCTTTTGTAAATTCATTGAATTGCAGACTTTTTTTAGTAGTCGAATATGACTTCTTATCTACAATTTCAAGTAATATTTTATGGTCAATTGTATAAAAGAAAGACTTTATATCTACTGATATAGCGTATTTAATTTTCCCTTCTTCTGGTTTTGTCAGAGTTTCTTTTAAATGCAGAAATTCTTTATAATCATCGTAGTAGTAAATTTTGGATTTTGAAGGTGATTCAAGATTCAAATTTCCGCCATAGAAAACGTTTATTGGCTTTTTTGCATAAATGTTTGAAAAATTTGTAATGTACTTATCCAAAAGTTCTCGCACAAAAAATCCAACGGAATAGTAAAGAACCAACATTTCCCATGTGAAATAATGAAATTCTCTAATTTTATATGCTCTTTGAACACCGTAAAAACTAATAACTTGAAAGAGGTCATTGTAATAGTAGAAACAGTCTCTTTTTACAAAGTCTTTATAAAAGGATTCCGAATCAATTGCAGTACCTGCATTTCGATAAGTGGTAAAGTCAATAGTATTATATAACGGACTATCTTGACTTAATTGCAAATCAAGCAATTCAAGAGCCATTTTTATGTGCTTCTCTTTTATATAATATCCAAGGTTAAATATCTGTGCCATGGTTCTCTCTTAAAATGCTTTACAACTCGTTTATATCCACACCTCCCATATAATCATCTGCTAATCTACACCCTGTATCCGTGTGTAAGTATTTGCAATTAAGTGTAAGCATTTATAAATGGTTTTGTTAGTTTCTGCAGCTAAAGGTAGTATTAATTCGATAAAACCACAAAGCTTATCCTTACTTTTTGGCAGATAAGAGCAAATCATTGTGAAAGAAAAGTGTATTCGCAAACAAACTATATAACCTACCCCTTCACCTGACAATTTCATACACTGTCTTTTTCTAAACGCTTAATACCGTGCCTCTTTAACACAGCATACAGTACTGTTTTTTAATGCCGATTTACTGCTTCTTGGCACACGTATGCAAGTAGGCGATTTCGGGCTTCAAACTTATCAAACCGTTACAATATTTATTAAATGTACCGCCCTTAAAATTAGCACTTTCTGCCAAATGGTTTTTTATTGGCTGTTGTAAGCCGTTATTACTTTCATAATATTCTTTTTTCCTCTTAATTTTTCCGTCAATTTTAAATAGTCTAGAAGGTCTAATTGATTGTCAACCTGAATCAAATATCGTGATGAATCATTTTTATTCAGTAATTTTTCAAAATCAGTTTGATTTTTAATTCTAATTATCTGTCTTTTTGTTTCTGAATTGTCAACTGGAAGTGGTGGAAAGGGTGGAATATTTTCATTCTTCAAAAATTCCTCCATTAAAGAATCGTCAATAGGTATAAAATCCTTAACAATGTAGAACTCATCAAAACAATCATTTCCTGTCACAAGAGTAACTTTATGTGTGTTTGATATTTTAATCCACATGTATGCTTCAATTAAATCATTAAATTCAAGTCCTTTACCTAGATAAAGTAATAGAGATGGAGGAGTTCCATGACTTGTCACTAAAAATTCTGGTATATTTTCTAAATCTGTGGTTATGTCATTTAAAATCACTTTAACCTCTCCATCAATTTTTACCAGATGAATTATACTCGAATATGGACTATCAATCAGTATTTCATCCGTTTTATAATCAATCAATTCGTATGGTTTTACATTATTTCGTAAATCATTGGAAAACTTGTAGAATTTGCCTGCTCCAATTGAAATTACGCTATCTGAGTGAAAACTAAATTCCAATTTTTGAATACTTTCATTTGAGAAAAACATTTCAATTGAATCATCTATTATCTGAAATCTTATATGATGTTTAAAATTATTACCATCAATCAGAGTTAAAGAGTCCCCCTCAAAGTAAAGTTCAATTGGGGAAAATGGAGATTCAATTTGTCCATTATAATCAAGTCTCCATGAACCATCTAAACTTTCAATCCTTTTCTGCAAACAAGAAAAAAGAATCAATCCAAATGTTAATATGTATATATATTCTCTCGTTTTACAATGTGCTCTAATTCATTTATCCCCTCACAAAAGCTGTACAATATTTTCGGTATTGGTTGTATATGTATAGGTTTTGTGAAATATCTTACCAAAGATAATAAAAATAGATGATAATTGCCAATTCCTTGTGAAAGCATCAGAGTGGCATTTCCTGATTTCTAGTGGGGTGTATGAAGTTTGTTCTGATTTGTGCTTGTTGGAACTTAGAATCAAATTAGTATTGTTTGTTTTATTTTTTCCTCTTAATTCTCTTATGATTATTGGCGGTATGCAAATAGTGTATGTTCTGACTCGTTATGTCTGCTTTAAATCGTTAGTGTTAATCCTAATATTTTCGCCCTTGGTGTCTGTTTCAGTTTTCTGGTTATATTCCCCAAAAACAATTATTGCTGATTCTTTACAACTTTGAACACATTTACATTTCCGTTTTTGCATATCAGTTTCAATAGGTATGCACCCTGTTTTAAGGAGCTTACATCAATGTACGGATTTGATGAATTGTAATTCTGAGAGAGAATGCGTTTTCCTTGATAATCAAGTAACTCATAGTGAGAAATTTCTACGTTTGAGTGTTCAATAAAGAGCTTGTTATTAACAGGGTTTGGGTAGATGGTAATTGCATTTAAATCATTTTCTCCGACAAAAGAACAATCATTAATATTTATTGTGACAGATTCAATTTCTGATGTGTTTTCTCCATCGCTAACAATCAGCATCAAAACATATGAAGAAGAGATGTCAAAATCTAAATTTGTGTTGTCCATGACGTAGATTCTTCCAGTTGTGTCCTGAATTCCAAATATAAAATCTTCATTCCCAGATGTTATGCTCCAATCAGTGAAATCAGTTTCACCATCCAAATCAGAAGCTAATACATTCCCAACGATGGTTTCATTCGCAGCGTTATCATCAACAGAGAACGATTGGTCTGCATTGATCACAGGAGGGCAATCGTTTTCATTTAAAAGTTCAATTACTATTGCTTCAGTTTCTGAAGTAAACATTCCATCACTTACAGTTATTAATAACCCAAAGGATTGCACTGTTTCAAAATCCAAAAGGCTGTTATCAAGAACCTTTAATTCTCCAGTAGATTCATCCAGCAGGAAAGTGTCATCTTCATTTCCGGATATTATTGACCATGCAGTAAATTCAGGATTTTCATCTACATCTGTTGCGAGAACAAATCCTAAACTGGTTTCATTTTCAGAATTTTCCTCCAAAGTAAACAGCTGTGAATCTGGTATTATTGGAGGATTATCATTGACATCTAAAATGTTAATAGTGATGAATTCCGTTTCAGAGATTAATAAGCCATCACTAACTGTAATTTCCAGAGTGTATGACTGTCTTGTTTCGTAATCTAAAAGGGTGGTGTCCATGATAATTAGTTCGCCAGTTGTCTCACTTATCTGAAAAACATTATCAACATTTCCGGAGACTATAGCCCAATCGGTAAGGATGCTTACTTCATCATTATCAAAAGCTGTCACATGTCCAATGCTAAATTCACTGTTGGAATTTTCGAGAACAGAGAAAACTTGATTTTGTTCTATTACAGGAGCATTATCATTCACATCCAGAATTGAGACATGTACAATTTCCGGATCTGATAAATTTGCACCATCACCAACAACAACAGAGAGATCATAGTATTGTGTTTGTTCAAAATCAAGGGCTTCATTATTGAATACAGAGAGTTGTCCGGTGTAAAAATTCAGAGAGAAAATGCCATCATTATTTCCGTCAATGATTTCCCAGCCAACTAAGCTTGTGTTGAGGTCAACATCGCTTGCAGATAAAACATCCAAGATATATCCATCCGGTGAATCTTCACTGACATCGTAACTTAAACCTTGTGTAATTGTTGGAGGGTTGTCGTTCAAGTCATTGACATTGATTGTGATTGTTGTTTCCGCGGAGGTGTTTAGTCCATCAGTTACTGTAATAGTTAAGTTGTAAATATCAACCTCTTCAAAATCAATTAGCATATTATCTTGAATAATGATTTCTCCAGTTGAGCTATTTAATGAAAAAATATTGTATTCATTTCCATTAACGATTGACCAGTTGTAAAACTCAGTGCTCAAATCAGGATCACTCGCAAGCAAATAACCAACAGAGGTTCCTTCTGCAATATCTTCGTCGATTGAAAACTCTTGCAATGGTAGAATTACAGGAGCATTGTCATTTTCATTTAATACTTCTATTTCAATAATTTCTGGTTGAGACAGGTTGAGTCCATCAGTGACTACAGCTTCTAAATAGTATTCGGATAAGATTTCGTAATCAAGATTCGCATTGTCTTCAATGTTTAATTCTCCAGATAAACTATCAATACTAAATATTCCATCTTCATTTCCAGATAAAATATTCCAGTTAGTAAAAGATGTATTTAAATCATTGTCCATTGCGACAATATATCCTAAAGTGGTATTGTCAGTAGCGTTTTCTGATACTTGAAAAAGTTGTGTACTTAATATTGCGGGGAAATTGTCATTTAAGTCATTTACGTTTACTGTAACAAGTTCAGTTTCCGAAGTGAAGTTTCCGTCACTAACTGTAACTAATAAACTGTAAGACTGAGTTGATTCAAAATCCAAGAATTGATTATTGTTGACAATTAACTCTCCGCTTTCGCTGTCTAAACTAAATGTATTATTATCATCTCCTGAGACTAGATTCCAATCGGAAAGAGAGTCCTGATCAATGTCAAATGCAGTAAAAATTCCAACAGATGTATGGTTTGCAGCGTTTTCATCAATCTCAAATTCCAGATTTTCAGTAATCACTGGTGTGTTGTCATTGACATTAATCACAGAGATTACAACTTCAACCTCCAAGGAAATAAATACTCCATCTCCAACAGTAATCCCGAGATGGAAGAACTCTCCTGTCTCGAAATCAATGGATGAGCTATCTAGGACAAGTATTTCACCACTTAGACTGTCAATTGAGAAAGCATTATTTATATTGCCCGAAGTAATTGTCCAATCAATAAAGTTCGTATTTGAATCATTATCATCAGCTATTATTGTACCAACTGATGTTTCATTCTCAGCTGCTTCAGATACAGAGAAAGACTGATTTCCCAATATAAACGGGACATTGTCATTTACGTCAATTATATTTATATTTACTATCTCTATCAAAGATGTATCTAAACCATCGAACATTGACAATTCAAGAGAATAATTAGAATTGTTTTCAAAATCCAACAATTCATTATTTTCAATAAAAATAAATCCTGTTGAATCTTGAATTCCAAAAATAGAATC
Source organism: Bacteroidales bacterium (assembly GCA_963676165.1). Taxonomy (GTDB): domain Bacteria; phylum Bacteroidota; class Bacteroidia; order Bacteroidales; family ML635J-15; genus JAQIBY01. Next base: position 1,263,934 of record OY781043.1, read on the forward strand.
CTCATTGCCAGAAATAATTGCCCACTCAATTTCATTAGCAAAACCATTAGCAATATTATACTCTATAGAATCTACTAATGTTCCATTTAAAGCATTCTCTTCTATTGTAAATGTCTGCAATGGTGATATGACGGGGGAGAAGTATCCCCAAATTGAGGCTTTTGCATGACTACCCCATAAAGTATCAATTCCTTGAACTTCGCCGACTCTGTATGTTAATTCATATTCGTTGCTAGTACTATTGCTTTCGGGTAAGTAGTATTTGTTGTTTTCTATATAACCAGAGTCAATAGATTCAATATAATACACTAAGTTATTTTGTAATGTTTCAATGTCATAATCATTATCAAGTAAGATTGAAAGATTGAAAGAATCTACTACATAGAGAGAGTCTCTCATTGCAAAGGGTGAATTGTTAATGTTTTGTATTCCTGGGAAAGTAGTATCATTTCTTATTTGCCAAATACTATCAAAATTCCAATTCTCAAAACTATCTTGATTTTTCATTAAATCAATACTCAAGTCCTTAACGGATAATGTGTCTGTGCTGGAAGAAATAGCATCATTATGTTCTGCTAATTGAGAATTAAAAAAGCAATCTTCAATCGTTTCTACGGTATATGTATGACCTAAAAATGCCCCAGGATAAATACTTGCATAAACATAGCCATTCACATAGCTTTTAAATATGCTTGACTCAAGATCATTTTCACCAACTAATCCCCCCAAAGTAGTGTAGCCAAACACTCGACTTGTTGAATAACAGTTGGCTACATTAGAACTATCCCTATTTTCCCCAATTAATCCTCCAAGATATTGTTGACCATGAATAGTGCCTGTGCTGTAAGAATGCAGCACATCTGAGTCATCATTTCGTCCTACTAATCCTCCAAGAAAGTTATGACCATAGATATCACTTGTAGAATAACACTGAGAAATAATACTACCTCCATCACTCATTCCGACTAATCCCCCAATAAAGTCTACCCCAGATATAAGGCCTTGAGTGTAACAATTATCTAACTTAAAAGACTTCCCATAACCTACGAGAATGCCAGAGTAATCATCACTTATAACAGTAGCAGAATTCAACCCCAAATTGTAAATTTTTGCAGATTCTACATTCCCAAATAATCCAATATGGTATCTTTCTGGTTGATTAATATATAAGTTGCGAATAACATGAGAGTTTCCATTAAAATTGCCAGTAAATTCTGAATATTGACTCCCAATGGGACTCCATCCTTGATTACAATTTGTACTATCGTAAGGTGAATTTAGTAAATCAAGGTCGTTCATTAAAATAAAATGCTTATCTAAAAAGAAACGGACTTGATTCAATTCGTCAACATTTGTTATTTGATATGGTAGTGCTTCAGTACCACCTCCTTCAAACGAATAGACGCAAATTCCATGTCTATACATAGCTAATCTGTCATCTATTCCTGAGATTATTGTATTTGCATAGCATTTCCCTGTTTCATTAGGGGTCCAACTAGCTATAGTATCGTTTGTTAACACTAAGTTTTCTGGTGAATTTTTCAGGTAAATTGAATCAATCAGACCATCCATTTGAATTAACTTAATCGTGTCGTTATAGTAGTTATTTACTTTTGCATAAGGGTTTAATTTTTGAACAATAGGGAAACAAAAAACATCTCTTAATCTTGGAAAAGTGTGACCATCAGTTATAATCCAGACAGTGTCAAAATCAAACCCAGAGAAACTTGATATTTGTTTCATTTGTTCGGAATCTAATGCTATAGCGCTTTGTCCTGAATAATCTAATCCAATCCCATTGCTAATATCACACAAATATGTATTGTAATAGCAGTTATTTAACACCGAGCCGCCATCATTTCTACCAATAATTGCCCCTGCACAATATGCTTCACTTACCTTTGTATATGAATAACAAGAATTAACTGAAGAATAATTCGTGTTTTTCCCAATTATACCCCCGACATAACCTAATCCAGAGATTTCCCCTGCGGCGAAACAGTTATTGATGGTTGCTCTTATGCTTAAGCCCAAAAGACCTCCAACATATTGGCTCCCTATTACATCACATAGTGAATATGAGTTGCTTATTGTAGACTCTTCTTCACTTGCTCCAACCAATCCTGCTATAAAATATTTTCCAGTTACAACCCCAGACGTATAACAGTTTTTAACATGCGAACCGCTAATACTACAATGTCCTAATATGCCTCCTGTATATTGTTCCCCAGATACACTACCAGAAAATTCACATTGATTTATATTTGTATTTTCTGACCGCCCTACCAATCCTCCAACTCCATCTTGTCCGCTAATTCTTCCTGAAATTTTGCAATTATTAATATTTGAAGATAAACATGTTCCAATCAAGGCTCCAATGGAATTACCTCCTATTACATTACAATCTCTGAGAGACAGGTCATAGATTTCAGCGTTTCCTACACATCCAAACAATCCAATTGAGTACAAGTCTAGTTGTTTAGTGTAAAAGTTATGTATAGTATGATCATTTCCATTAAAAGAACCATAGAAATAAAATTCAAAATTCCCAATTGGATCCCATATTTGGCTACCAGTTATACTATCATATATTGTACCTGCAAAATCAATGTCTGACATTAAAATGAAATGTTCTCCCAATTGATATCGTACATTATCTAAGTCTTCAATAGTATATATCTGATATGGATCTGCGATAGTGCCAGAACCAGCATAAGGAACAACCAAAATATTGTAAATATTTGATGTTATTTGACCATTTATATCTTTAACATTAATTGTAAAATCAAAAAAACCAATTGTGTCAGGTGTCCACCTAATTATAGAATCTTGAAATAATTCCATTCCAAGTGGTGACTCATCAAGCCAAATTGAATCTATTTCATAATCCATCTTAACACATTGAATAGTATCTTCATATAATATATTTCTATTGGCTATAAGCCTAAGGTTTGGTAAGATTATAGGCAAATCATATACTGCTTGAAATCTAGGAAAAGTATAATCAGTTGTAATTGACCATATAGAATCAAAGTCAAAACCGTTATAAGACTCTGGGGTCTTCATTTCTGAAAAATTAAGACCAGTGATATCAGTAACAGAAGTGTTATTTCCCACACTTTCTAATTGTTCTCCAATCTCTGTTTGATAATAAGATGAGTCAATATTACCAATATTATACCCTGCAAAACTGCCGTACTGAGAATCTGCCATTACGTTACTTGCTGAATATGTGTGAGTTATCCTGCTTTCAGAATAATGCTCACCAACAAATCCTCCAACACGATTGTTTCCTGATATAAATACTGAAGCATAACAACAAGAAATATCATTTCCGGTATTAACTCCACAAAAGCCACCTACAGATCTTATACCTTCGAGTGTTCCATTTGCATACGAGCTAAAAATATGAGAACTACCAGATACATCACCAATGAAACCACCAATACGATCATTCCCTCTGACGTTTGCAGAAGCAAATGAATATTCAATATCAGTATCTATTGACTTACCGACAAATCCGCCAACATAATCAATCCCAACTACCTTGCCACGAAAACTTGACGATTCAATTTTGGAATTACTCGTAGAAAAACCAAGAAGCCCACCTATGTTTTCTATTCCAGAACTATTCCCAGACACATAACAGCTCTTAAAAGTAGTTGTAAGAGCACATCCTACTAGACATCCGGTATTATGATTCCCAAAAACTGTGCAATTCTTTAGATTTATATTTACTATTTCAGCTGTATTTGTAACACCAAACAAACCTGCACTGTAATCTTCTCCAGTGTTTACATATAATTCACTTATGGAATGATTGTTACCATCAAAATACCCGGTAAAATGATTGTAAGAATCTCCAATAGGAACCCATCCTTGTTGATTATTTAAGCTATCATAAGGACTATTAGAGAAAAACAAATCCGCCATTAGAATATAACATTCATTCATTCGAAATCTTACGCTATCCAAGTCTGCAATACTCCAAATCTCATATGGTTCATCAATTGTACCCAGCCCCCAAAACGGAACTACTTCTATCGAAATGCCTTTTGTGGAGATATTCCCATTTTGATCAATAGCTTCAATAGAGAAGTTTTCAAATCCAATTTCAACAGGGGTCCATACAAGTAGTGAATTATTAATAATAGTCATTCCATCTGGTGCTCCAACTAAATAAACAGAATCAATAACATTTCCCATCCCGATAATTTGGATAGTATCTATAAATAATTCTCCAAGTTTAGCTTTACATTTTATATTTTCATAAATAATAGGATAATTATCCAAGCCTTGCAAGAATGGAAAAGAAAGACCATTATCAATTCCCCAAATAGAATCAAAATTGAATGTACTAAAATAAGATGCTTGTTGCATTTGAACTGTAGACGAGCTGTATATTGTGTCATTACAATTATTGTTGCCAATATCTTCTTGTTGGGTTGCGATATTAACATTATAATAGCAATCCTGCAAAAAATCATTAGTAAAATTAAATCCAATAAACCCACCTGCTCTTGTTCCTACGCTAACAACTTTATTAGCAGAATAACAACATGAGATTCCAGTTGCAGAAGAGTTATACCCAATAAACCCACCAATGTCGTAACCCCCTTCCACTTGCCCTGTGGCGTAACAATTATAGATATTTGACAAATAAAAGAGCTCCCCAATAAACCCACCTACGTTATCATAACCAACAACATAAGTAGACACGTAAGATCTTTTAACTGTCGAATTATACCTGACAGAACCAGCAAGTCCCCCAACATAGTCAGCACCTTGCACGCTTCCTATTGCATAGCATTTTTCGATTGTAGAACCATCATCACAAATCCCAGTAAAACCACCAACAAAATCTGTTCCTAAAACGTGACAATTTACAATCCCTCTATTTATTGTAGAGCTCTCAAGTTTTCCTGCAAACCCCCCAACATATTCACTACCTTCCACTTCATTATTAGACTCACAATTATTAACGATACATCCATTATTAATAATTCCAATTAAACCTCCAACATTATTTACTCCTGAAACGGATCCAGCAGTAGTACAATCTTCAACTCTACTACCTTGTAATAGGCTACCAAAAAGACCTCCGACATCATAATGTCCTTCAATTATTGAGTTACTTTTACATAGTATTACACTGGAGTTATCTATGATGTTCCCGGCTATACTGCCGACATTGGAATATCCAGAGACTCGCCCTGAAACGGTACAACTGCTGATTGTTGAATTACTAACTACACTAACTAAACAGCCTGTGTCTGATGATCCTCCCAAAACATTACAGTTTAAAACAGAAAGGCTATCTAAATTTGCAGAATAAATATAGCCAAATAAACTAACATTACCTACCCCAATTTTATTAATGTATAAATTCTCAATTACAAACCCTTTACCATTAAAGCTTCCGGTAAATCTGTCTGAAGATGTTCCAATTGGTATCCATCCTTCCTGACTGTTTATACTATCATAAATGCTTCCGGTGAAGTTCAAATCATTTGTTAATTCAAAATGGTCATCCAGAAAATATCTAACACTATCAAGTTGTTCAATTGTGGAAATTTGCCAGGGATTCTGTTCTGTACCGTCTCCTCCAGCAAATTGTGCATTGGCAGTTTGAAAAACTGAAAAAAATAAGATTGCAGAGATTAATAATGGTAATTGTTTCATTTTATTGGTGTTTTTCTGCTTGTTTAAATCTTATCAAAGGTAATAAAAATAACAGAAAGAAGAAAAGTGTATTCGTGAGTATTAATCTGATATTTATGCAAAAAAAAGACCGATGAATCATCGATCTTCTTTTGTGACTGATCGGGGATTCGAACCCCGGACCCTCTGCTTAAAAGGCAGATGCTCTACCTACTGAGCTAATCAGTCAACCTTATTTTGTGCGTTTCCAACTGATTTGTTTTTCAATTGGGAGTGCAAAGATATGGACATGTATTTAATAACCAAAAAAAATCCCATTTTTTTTTCGCTGAATATTGTGCGAATAATACATGGCGCTGAAATTAAGAAAATTATGAGGGAATATTTTTTTTAAGTTTTTGAGTCAACCTTTTTTTATTCGCTGCGTCTAAACAGTGCAACTTATGCATTGGAGTTTTATTTGATTAATTAAATGAAAATACGTAATTTGCGGGAATAAACTGAATTAAACATAAAACAGGGTCCAGATGAAAAGAATTACGACTTTTTTCTTATTTATTACGCTGATGATTACATCGGTAAATCTGTTTGCTCAGATTAGTCAAGGTGGTACACCTTTGAGTTTCCAATTGAAATCAGGTATTGCTGAAGATGTGGATAATGTCTTTGTCAATCCTCCTGACATGGAAGCAGTACGTGAATTTCACGATTATTTAGAAAAAAATGGTGAAATGTATCGTGTTGGAGTGTCAATTGATGTAAGTATTTCAATGGAAAATTCAGGAACATGGGATGTTCTTGAAGATGGAACTAAGATTTGGAGACTTAGAATTACTTCTGAAGATGCTGAAGCTTTATCTTTGTTGTATAATCATTTTTATTTGCCAGAAGGGAGCCAACTCTTTCTCTACAATGAAAATCGTGCACAAGTAGCAGGAGCATTTACTTCGGATAACAATCCTATTCACTCGAATCGTTATTCTACTCAGATTATTCAAGGTGAAACAACAACACTTGAATATGTTGAACCAGCGTATGTTACTGAAATACCTCAATTGGAGATTTATTCTATTTCATATATTTATCGTGGGGTTGATGCATTAGTTGGTTATTACAAGCAAAGTCGTTCAACCGGTTTTGGAAGTTCAGGAGCTTGTGAAGTAAATGTGAATTGTCCTGAAGGAAATAACTGGCAAAGCGAAAAACTTGGGGTTGCTTTGATTTTTGTCCCTAGTCTTAATGGATTTTGTACTGGTACACTTGTAAATAATACAGCTGAGGATGGAACTCCTTATTTTTTAACAGCAGATCATTGTGGTGGAAATCTAGATGACCAAGATGAATGGCAGTTTTATTTTAATTTTGAATCTTCAACTTGTTCTAACCCTGGTTCTGAACCTTCATATGATTCGTTTGTGGGATCATTTAAGCGTGCTGTAGGAAGCGTTGATGGTGGTACCGATTTTTTACTCTTAGAGCTTTTTGATTCCCCTCAAACTACTATTAATGTTTATTATAATGGATGGGATCGTACAACTACTGCAGCAACAAGCGCTGTGGGGATTCATCATCCATCTGGAGATATTAAAAAGATTTCTCGTTGTGGATCAGCTTCAATAGGGACATTTAATAGTTGTATTGCAAATTGTCACTGGCAAGTAGCTTGGGAAAGTACAACTACAGATCATGGAGTAACAGAACCTGGCTCTTCAGGTTCGGCTCTTTTTGATGAATCAACTAAACGTGTTATTGGTACTTTGTCTGGAGGTGGTGCTTCTTGCACGAATCTTACATCTCCTGACTTATATGGTCGTATAGATAAGCACTGGGATGCTAATGGCTCTACTAATGCTGATCAGTTAGCTCATTGGTTAGATCCAACTAATTCAAATGCTATGTCTGTTGACGGTTATGACCCTAACGCAGTTGCTGATGATTTAACTGCAGATTTCCAAGCTAGTCAAACCAACATTATGCCTTCTACTTCAATCAATTTTGCTAATATGAGTACAGGATCTCCAACAAGTTGGACATGGACATTTGATGGAGGAACTCCCGGAACATCAACAAGTCAAAATCCAACTAATATTACTTACAATACAAATGGTGTTTATGATGTAACTTTGGTAGTTGGTGATGAAACGGATACCGATACCGAAGTGAAAACCGGTTATATCGTAGTTGAAGACAATCCTTCCTCTTTAGCAGCAATGTTTGAACCTTCTGAAAATACAATTGCTCAAGGAACTTGCATTAATTTTCAGGATCAATCAACAGGCTCACCTACAAGTTGGTCATGGACATTCGATGGAGGAACTCCCGGAACAAGTACTCAGCAAAATCCAACAAACATCTGTTTTAATACTCCTGGAGTTTATGATGTAACACTTGAAATTTCTGACGGAACCGATACTGATACCTATACTTACAATGATTGTGTGACTGTACTTGACCCTGGTACTGATCCAATCTGTGCATTTAAGGCAAACAATACTGTTGTGCCTGTAGGTAGTGTTGTCACCTTTATGGATACTTCAGTGAATGGACCATTTGTTAACTGGTCATGGACTTTTGAAGGCGGTATGCCTGGAACAAGTGAAGTTCAAGCTCCGGCACCTGTTGCTTACCTAAACGTTGGTACTTACGATGTGGAATTACGTGTTGAGCATGAAAATGGAACTCAATATGTTTGTGAGAAAACTGACTATATCACAGTTGTTCCTGAAGCCATTGAGCCTCCTGAAGCTGATTTTATTGCAAATTATACTGTGATTCAACCTGGTGAGTCTGTGAACTTTATGGATTTGTCTGGTAATGCTCCATATCAGTGGGAGTGGCTGTTTGAAGGTGGTTTCCCTGAAACATCAACGGATCAAAATCCCGTTAATATCTTCTATGCTGCAGAAGGTGAGTATGATGTGAGATTAATTGCACGAAATTCTGAAGGTAATGATACCATTGTCAAAGAAAACTACATTGTAGTTAGTACGGATGACCCTTGCCTTGTGAATGGCGATGTGCCGGTTGCTGCTTATACTGCAACAAACCGCTTACTCTCTGCTGGTGAAAGAACGTATTTCCAAGATCTTTCTACAAACTATCCAGGAAACTGGAGCTGGTACTTTGAAGGTGGTAACCCTATCAGTTCAACCATGGGAAGTCCTCTTGGTGGAATTGAATACAATATCCCAGGTATTTATAATGTGACTTTGAGCGTAAGCAACTCTTGTGGTGTTGATTTATTGACCAAAGAAGATTATATTTATGTCTTCTCAGGTACGGTTTACCAATATTGCGATACATTAAGTAATGTACGTGGTGGTGAAATTCCAGCTAAAATGAATACTCCTGGAACATGGGGATTTATCGCTGGTCAAAATGGGGAAAGAATTCGTACTTATGCGGATAAGTTTAACGATTATACATTCTCTCAAATCGAAGGGTTAATTGTGCCTGTCAATAATTCAGTGTATGGTGATTATGATTCTTATGTGACATTCTATGTATGGGATGGTTCTACTGAGTATCCTGATAGTGTCCTTGCTGAAAAACGTGTTTATATCCGTAATATGCCTGAAAATTTCAATTCTGTTGTGGAATTTGATTCCCCAGTACTCGTGGATGGACCTTTCTATGTTGGATTCAAATTGAATTACCCTGACGAAAATGGTGATGGTATCAGCGATGATTATTTTGTGGTAAGTGTTGCTGGAAACCGTGGTCCTGTTGAATCTCAAAATACAATGTATGTTGAAAAGTCAAGTACATGGTATAGCAGTGTTGAATACTTTAATATTGCAACCTCTTTGGCAATTAAACCTGTCGCATGTTTGGTTGATATTAGTGAATTTGACTTGGAAAAAGATGTGCATACTTATCCAAATCCAGCCAGTGATATTATGACCGTTGAATTCGGTGATGAATATTTTGGTCAGGATGTTGAAATGAGCATTGTTGATTTAACCGGTCGCCAAGTATTTATTAATGCAATTCCAGTTGGTGCTACTGAATATCAACTTGACTTTAGCCAACAAACACCTGGAATCTATTTTATCAATATACGAGTAGATGATGACCAAATCACAAAGAAAATTTCTGTTGTTAGATAAACTTAGCAATTTACATATTTCGAAAAGCCATTCTGAAAAGAGTGGCTTTTTCCGAATTTGGTGTATCGCTATGCCGATTTTCTTTTTACATTAGGACGCGATAGTTTGGCAATTCAGGCATTTAATGAAGATGTTGCGATGAAAAATCCCCGGAAACTCTCTATTATGCCGCGTTGTTTGAAAGTTATATACCTGAGGTTGCAAAATCGGAAATGGAATTAGCACATCAAATTAGTGAAAAGATGAAAGCTCATGATATTGACTGGGATAGGTTTGATACAGAAATTCTTATGCAACAACACTTGAAATCAAATCAATTGGCTTTTGCATATTATCGCTTGGTTGAGTTATATTTGCGAAATCAGCAAAATGAGAAGGCTGAAAAAGCAATAGCGAGTGTTTGGCTGTTAATCCGGGAGCACGTGCAGACATTGAAAAGTTGAAGGCGAAATATTAGTCTACAAAAAAAGCAGCCCGAAAGCTGCTTTTTGTATCTATTTCAAAATGAAATTAGTCAATATTAAACTCAATACCTTGAGCTAGAGGAAGCTCAGTACTGTAGTTAATTGTGTTGGTTTGACGACGCATGTATGCTTTCCATGAATCAGAACCTGACTCACGTCCGCCACCAGTTTCTTTTTCACCACCAAATGCACCGCCAATTTCAGCACCACTTGTACCAATGTTAACGTTTGCAATACCGCAGTCAGAACCAACTTCAGAAAGGAAGAGTTGTTCTTCGCGTACGTTTTGAGTGAAAATAGATGATGACAATCCTTGTGGTACACCATTATGAATTTCAAGAGCTTCTTCGAAATCTGAATATTTCAACAGATAAAGAATAGGAGCAAATGTTTCTTCTTGTACAATGTGGAATTCATTTTTCGCTTCAGCTAAACATGGAACAACATAGTTTCCACATTCAAAGCCTTCGCCTTCAAGAACTTCGCCACCAAAGACAATGTTTCCACCTTCTTTTTGTACTTGCTCAACAGCATATTTGAAATCACTTACTGAACCATTGTCAATTAATGGACCAACCAAGGTGTTTTTATCCAAAGGATTTCCAATTTTATTTACAACTTGTTTGTATGCGCTAACAAGGCGTTTTTTCACATCTTCGTAAATGCTATCGTGAATAATCAAACGACGTGTTGATGTACAACGTTGTCCTGCAGTTCCAACTGACCCGAATACGATTCCAGGAATTGCCATGTCAAGATCAGCACTTGGAGTGATAATAATTGCATTGTTTCCACCAAGTTCGAGGATGGTTTTTCCAAGACGCTCGCCTACAATACCACCAACGCGTTTTCCAACTCTTGTACTTCCTGTAACAGAGAAAAGAGGGATACGTTTGTCTGCAGCAAAGTTGTCACCTAATACAGATGATTTAGCAATGCAGAGGTTGAAAATACCTTCTGGCAAATTATTTTCTTTCAAAACCTTTACAATAATGTTTTGAGTAGCAATTGCAGTCAAAGGAGTCTTTGATGATGGTTTCCAAATCACAACGTCACCAGCAATCGCAGCAATCATTGAGTTCCATGCCCATACAGCAACCGGAAAGTTGAAAGCAGTAATTAAACCAACAACTCCTAATGGTTGGTATTGATCCATCATGCGATGTTCTGGACGCTCTGAATGCATTGTCCATCCGTTAAGAAGACGTGATTGTCCAACAGCAAAATCACAAATGTCAATCATTTCTTGAACCTCGCCAAGACCTTCTTGATAGATTTTACCCATTTCGTAAGTTACCAATGCACCAAGATCTTCTTTTGCTTCTCTTAATGCAAGACCAATTTGACGAACAATTTCCCCACGTTGAGGAGCTGGCATTTTACGCCATACTTTAAATGCAGCTTGAGCGCTGGCCATTACCTCTTCATATTCTTCGATACTGGCATTTTTTACTTTTGCAATTTCTTTTCCGTCAATGGGAGAGTTTACAGTGGTTACAGCACCTTTGCCTTCTAACCATTGTGTTCCAGTGGTTACACCTGAATTGAGCTCTTTAATGCCCAGTCTGTCCAATACTGATTTAATGTCAATCATGATTATGGTATTTTAAATTTTAAACTATTGATTTCAATACACAGTAACAAAGATGAAAAAAAATTGAAGAAAAAAAACTGTGGCAAATCATATTTTAAAAAAATATTTAAAACTTCTAAATATTACTGATTTAATGCCCATTATTCTAATAAATTCAAAAGTGTTAATGTATTGTTAGAGGGCTTTAAAGTAGGATATGGGGAGTGTTAAGTCTATTATTAGGTGAATTTCAGCGGTCTTAGTCTCATTTCTTGTAAATTTACATTGTGTTAAAATAGTTCGTGTGTGTGGACACTTCTACTTTAAAAAATGGGGATAGTCTTAGTTATTAGTGACTTAGGCTGCAAAATAAATGTATTAACTAAACTATTAATCAATGAGACGTAATGATTTAAGGTCATTGTCATTGGCATCGGTAACTTTTCTCTTAATGTTACTGGTTTTGCCTTTTGTCAATGTCAATGCGCAGGTGAAAACAGGAGATTTGCCTCCTAGTTTCGAGTCCTCTAGGCTGAGCTCAGGATTTAGTGTGGATGCTATTGATATTTATCCACCGAATACTGACGCTTTACGTGCTGAGGATGAGCAAAATGTGAAAAATGGAACCTTTATGAGGGTTGGTGTTAACCGTAAGGTTGATGCTGGCTTGCACAATGCAGGTTCATGGATGGAAACGCCGGATGGTCGAAGAGTTTGGCGTATGATTGTTCATTCTGATGGAGCAAAGGCACTAAAATTAGCGTTTAGCAATTTCCATTTGGCTAGAGGAACTGAGATGTATTTGTATAATGCAAATCACAAACAGGTTATTGGAAAAATTACAGCAGAGCACAATCCTGCTGATGGAAATTTTTATACCGAATTGATTCAAGGAGAATCTGTAACTATTGAATATATTGAGCCTGTCAGACTTGCAGGTCAATCGAGTTTTAATGTTGAGTCTTTGGCTTATATTTACCGTGCTACCGATTTGGATATGTGGTATGGTGATGAAACTCGTGATTTCGGAGAGTCTGAATCTTGTGAAGTAAATATAAATTGTAGCCCGGTAGGAGATGACTGGCAGGATGAAAAGCGTGGTATTGCACGTATATTTTTGCTTGCCGGTGGTAGCTGGGGTTGGTGTACTGGCTCTCTCGTGAATAACACCAATTACGATGAAACTCCATATTTTCTTACTGCCTTTCACTGTGGTGCTGCTGATGCAACAGCTGCAGAGTTAAATCAATGGGTCTTTGATTTTAATTACGAATCTCCAGATTGTTCAAACCCTGGATCTGAACCTGCTCATAATACTATCGTAGGAGCAACTCGTGTAGCTGAAGGTAATATAAGCGGTGGTTCTGACTTCTTTTTGCTTGAGTTGAGTTCAACTCCACCTGCTGCTGCCTTACCATATTATAACGGATGGGATAATTCAGGAAATGTATCTGCAACTGGTGTTGGGATTCATCATCCTGCTGGGGATATTAAGAAAATTTCAACTTATGGAACAATTGCTGGTACCGGTGGTGTGAATATTTCCGGTAGTGTTATGGCAGCAAATTCTGCCTGGCAAGTGAACTGGGCTTCAAATACAAATGGTTGGGGAGTGACTGAAGGTGGATCTTCAGGTTCTCCTTTATTTAGAGACAATGGTTTGATTATCGGAACACTATCTGGTGGATCATCCTATTGTACTGCTCAAACTGATCCGGATTATTATGGACGATTTGAATATCACTGGAACTCCAATGGTGCAACTGCTGATGTTCAATTAGAACCATGGTTGGATCCTGCAAACACTAACCCTACAACTCTTGCGGGATATGATCCATACGCAACAGCTCCTCCAACAGTAAATTTTTATGCAGATCGTTATTATGTTCTCGAGGGAGATGCAATCAATTATACAGATGCATCGACTTCACCAAGTGGTCCAATTATATCTTATGCATGGACTTTTGAAGGAGGAACTCCTGGAACAAGTTCTGATGAGAATCCTGCCAATATTGTGTACAATACTGCGGGAACTTACGATGTAAGTTTGACTGCTTCCAATGCAAATGGACCTACGACAGAAACTGTTACAGACTTAATTACTGTGTATGATCCAGCTGCAACTACATGTGAATCTTATTCACAATTCTGCTGTAATCCTTCTGTTTATACTTCAACTGAAGGTTATGTTGCAGGTTCAAATGAATATGAGTGTTTGGAAGTTGGTGAGTTGTTTAGTACGCCTTATCCTTTTAATACGATTACTGGTGCTCGTTTTTACTTTGGACAAGTAACTAGTGGTTCAAATCCTGATGTGACATTCAAAGTGTATGATATTCAAGATGGTGAGCCAAATAGTGTACTATATTCAACAACAGTGTCTTTGAGTACAATTGAAACTGCATACAATGCCGATGGGTATTATGATGTTGTTTTTGGTGAGAGTGTTTCTTATCCAGAAGCAGGATTTTATGTAGGCTTAACGGTTCCTCAATCACAGGCATCCGGAGATACCATTGCGTTAATTACCAATGATGATGGAGACTCTGGTGCAAATACAGGATTTAGTTTGTATCCTGCAGGATGGGAAGATTACTCTGCTTGGGGAATGAGTTTGCAGAACTTAGTACTTCCAAATCTTTGTTATGATATTGCTGTGCCTCCAGTTGCTGATTTTGTTGGAACCCCACAAATGGTGAATGCTGGGAGTACTGCTTCATTTACTGACTTGTCTTATGGTACTACGCCAACTTCCTGGTCATGGACATTTGAAGGAGGAACTCCTGCTACTTCAGCAGCTCAAAATCCTGTTATAACGTATAATACGCCGGGAGTTTATCAAGTTAGTTTGTCTGTTTCCAATGGAAATGGATCTGATGATATCACAAAAACAAGCTATATTACTGTTGTTGATCCGAACACTTGTTCATGTAGCCAGTTAGGCCATGTAGTAGGTGGTGAAGTATTATATACCGTTGCGGATGGTGAATACCTTGCTGGTTACAATAATTATGGTGATTTAGCTAAGGCAGAATATTTTGATGATTATGGAGCTGCGGATAATCTGGAAGGGGCATATTTTTCTTTTGGTGCAGCTTCTGTAACCAATGCTGGAACAAATGTGACATTTAAAGTTTGGGCTGCTGATGGAACTGGCAGTGCTGGAGGAACATATACTTATTCTCCGGGAACAGAATTGGCTTCAACTACTGTTCCTCTTACTACCATAGCCAATGATGTTGCAAATGGAGACTCAACCTATGTCTTGTTTGATCCTCCTGTTACAATTACAGATGATTTCTTCTTGGGATATGAAATCCCTTCACCTGCAAGTGCTGATGACCCAATTGGCTTGAAAACAGGCGCACAAGATGCCGGTACTGATAAAGGATGGGAGCAGGCGAGTAATTCTGCATGGAATTCTTTGAGTGAGGCTTGGGGTGCCTCATTTAATATGGCAATTTACCCTGTTGTGTGTACTGAAGGAGCTCCTTTGCCGGGATTCATTGCAGATCGAACCACTGTAATGACAGGGGAAACCGTAAACTTCACTGATATTTCAACTTGTGGAGCTACCGGTTGGAATTGGAGTTTTGACGGTGGTACACCTGCTAGTAGTACAACACAGAACCCATCCGTTGTTTATAACACTGCAGGTACTTATGATGTCAGTTTAACAGCTTCCAATGCTCAAGGTAGCAATCCTGCATTGGAAGTTGATTACATTACTGTACTTCAGCCAATTGTCTGGTGGACTTTTCTAGGAAATCCGGATGATGCATTCTCTGATGGCGGTATAACTGTTAATGATGGTACAAAATCGATTTCTGTTGTTGGTGGTGTCAATGCTCCGACTTATCCTAACTATGCAAGTGCAACTGGTTGGGCTAGTGGTGCCGGAACAAAAGCTTGGGTGGTTGAGTTTGAAACAACAGGTTATGCTAATCTGTATCTTTCTTCAAAACAATCTGCAACCAATCGATCGCCTCAGGATTTTAAAATTCAATACAGTTTAGACAATTCAACTTGGACAGATGTAACAGGAGGAACTGTAACACTTGCTCAAGATTGGACAACAGGTGTTGTTAATAGCTTAGCATTTCCAGCAGCTTGCGATAATCAAGCAAGTGTATTTGTTCGTTGGATAATGACGTCAAACACTGGTGTTGGAGGTAATATTCTTGCAAACAGAGCCAGTTATATTGATGATATTTATGTTGTTGGTGAATTGGCTGCAGTGTCTCCAATTGCAAACTTTACTGCAGATGTGACTACTGTATGCGAAGGTGGATCCGTACAATTTACTGGTAATTCATCTGAATCACCAACCTCTTGGTCTTGGAGCTTTACTGGTGGTACTCCAGCAACAAGTACAGATCAAAATCCTGCTGTTACATATGCTTCAGCCGGAACATATGCAGTTAGTCTTACTGTAACTAACTCTGCAGGTACTGATACTAAAACAGAAGTTGGTTACATTACTGTCAATGCAAATCCAGGTCTTAGTGCTTCCAATGATGGGCCATATTGTTTAGGTGACAACATCAACTTATCGGCTACAGGTTCAGGTGGTAACACATGGGCATGGACAGGTCCTGATGGATATACTTCCACAAGTGAAGATCCGATCATTTCAAATGCAACATTATTAATGGATGGTGCATACACTGTGACTTATACAAATACAACAACTTCATGTTTCGCTCAGGCAAGTACTACAGTGGTTGTCAATGACGATCCTGATATTACTGCAACTAATAATACACCAATTTGTGCTGGAGAGGATATTACCTTGAATGCTACATCAAGTGTTGGTGGATTAAATTATGCTTGGACTGGTCCTAACGGATTCTCAAGTTCATCTGAAGATCCTACAATTACCGGTGCAAGTACTCTTTATGATGGAACATACAATTTGCAAGTAACTGATCCTGCAACTGGATGTTCAAATTCTACAAGTACATATGCATTTGTAAATGCAAATCCTACTGTTTCTGCATCGAATACAGGTGATTATTGCGAAGGTGAAACAATTTCGCTTTCAGCAACAGGTTCAGGTGGTACTAGCTACGCTTGGACAGGTCCTGATGGATTTACGTCTAGCCTTGAAGATCCAACCATTGCTTCTGCAACTACTGCTATGGATGGAACATATACTGTTGTATTAACAAATACATCTTCAGGATGTACTGCAACTGCTTCAACAACTGTTGCTGTGAATCCAAATCCTGATATTACAGTATCTAATGATGGTCCTGTTTGTGATGGAGGCAATTTGAATTTAAGTGCAAACTCCTCAATGGGTGGTTGTACATATGCTTGGACAGGTCCTGATGGATTTTCTTCAATCCAAGAAGATCCTGCGTTAACTTCCGTTAGTACAGCTGCTGCAGGTTCTTATCAAGTTGTCATTACTGATCCTGGAACAGGTTGTACAAATACAGCTTCAACGACTGCTGTAGTGAATGCAAATCCAACAATATCAGCATCAAATACAGGTGCGTATTGTGAAAGTGAAACCATTGAATTGAATGCAACCGGTGCTGGTGGAACATCCTACGCATGGTCAGGTCCTGACTCTTTCAGTGCAACTTCTGAAGACCCTACAATTGCGTCTGCTACATTGGCAATGAATGGTACATATACTGTTGTATTAACGAATACAACTACTGGTTGTAATTCATCAGCTACAACAGTAGTCACTGTAAATGAAACACCAGGTGTAACTGCTGGTGATAATGGTCCTTTATGTGCTGGTGAAAACTTAAATTTAACTGCTACTCCAACAATGGGTGGTTGTACTTTTGCTTGGACAGGTCCTGATGGATTTACTTCAAGTATTGAAGATCCTAGTTTGACTTCAGTGTCAACAGCAGCGTCTGGTTCTTACCAAGTAGTTGTTACTGTTCCTGCGACAGGATGTACAAATACAGCATCAACCAATGTGACTGTGAATGTTAATCCAACTGTTTCTGCATCAAATACAGGTGCATATTGCCAAGGTGAAACAATTGCACTTTCAGCAACTGGTTCTGGTGGTACCAATTATTCTTGGACAGGTCCTAATGCATTTACAGCTTCGGTTCAGTCACCAAGTGCTTCTAATGCACAATTGGTAAATGCTGGCACCTATACTGTAACTCTTGAAAATACAACAACAGGTTGTACTTCAAGTGCTACAACTGATGTCGTTGTAAATCCAAATCCGGAAATTACTTCTGTTACAAATACCGGTGCATATTGTGTTGGTGATAATGCACAGTTGAACTCAACGGTTACTGGTGGTGATACCTTTGCATGGTCAGGTCCTGATGGATTTAGTGCTTCTGTACAAAATCCTAGCATCAGTAATGTACAGTTAGTGAATGCTGGTGTTTACACCTTGAATTATTCAAATTCAACAACAGGATGTTCTGCTACATCACAAACCACTTCGATGACAGTAAACGCTTTACCAGTGATTTCTGCATCAAATACAGGTGCTTATTGTGTAGGCGAAAACATCCAACTTGAAGCGACTACTTTGGCAGGAGCAACATATACATGGTCAGGTCCTGATGGATTCTCTTCCAATGCCGAAGATCCTGTGATAAATTCTGCTGACCTAGTGAATGCTGGTACTTATCAGTTGAATGTTGTAAGTGCAACAGGTTGTGCTGCTAACACAACAACTGATGTCGTTGTCAATGCAAATCCAAGCATTAACTTGGGTGCAGATGCTACGCAATGTACAGGAACTTCATTGACAATTGATGCAGGTGCTGGTTTTTTAAACTACACTTGGTCAACAACTCAAACAAGTCAAAGCATTACTGTGAGTTCCGCAGGTACTTATTCTGTCAATGTGACTGATGGAAATGGTTGTACTGCGACAGATGATATTGTATTTGATTTCTATCCAGAAACAACATTGTCGATGTCATCAACCAATGAATCTTCTGCAGGTGCAAATGATGGTACTGCAACAGTAACACCATCTGGAGTTTCTCCATTTGATATTCTTTGGGATAATACACAAACATCATCGACCATTACTGGCTTAGCTGGTGGCTTGTATTATGTGACTGTAACTGATGGCAATACTTGTGAAACCGTAGGCTTTGTTAATGTTGCAACTGACAATACACCTCCTGTAGCGAATTTCTCTGCTAGTTCAGTGGCAATTTGTGCTGGAGAAAGTGTAACATTTACTGATTTGACTTCTAACAGTCCGACATCATGGGCTTGGGACTTCGGTGGTGGAGCAACAAACAGTACAGCTCAAAATCCAACTGTTGTCTTTAATACTCCTGGATCATATGATATTAGTCTCACAGCAACAAATGCTGATGGTTCTGACACAGAAACTAAATTGGCTTATATCGTAGTGAATGCTAATCCAGCAATTTCAGCATCTAACTCAGGTGCTTATTGTGAAGGAGAAACAATTGTTCTCGATGCACTAGGTGCTGGTGGTGATTCGTATGCATGGTCAGGTCCTGATGGTTTCAATTCAAATCTTGAGGATCCAACCATTGCCGCAGCTGATCTTGCAAATGCAGGAACTTACACTGTGGTACTTACTAATACGACAACTTCTTGTCAAAGTACTGCAACTACAGATGTTGTTGTGAATCCAAATCCAACCGTTACAGCTTCAAATATGGGAGCATATTGTGAGGGTGAAACCATTGCTCTAACTGCTGTAGCTAGTGGTGGTGATTCATATACATGGTCAGGTCCTGATGGATACACTTCCAACATTGCTAACCCTTCTATTTCAAATGCAACAACAGTGAATGATGGATTGTATTCAATAACTTATACAAACTCATCAACAGGATGTGCAGCTTTCGCTCAAACTGATGTGACAGTGAATGCAAATCCAACCTTAACAGCAACAAGTACAGGTCCTTATTGTCCTGGAGAAACTATCGCGTTGAATGCTACTGGTTCTAACGGATCAAATTATGCATGGGCTGGTCCTAATTCATTTACTAGTTATGTTGAGGATCCAAGTGTTATAAATGCAAGTGCATTGAATGCTGGTTCTTACGATGTTACTCTTACAAATGGGACGACAGGATGTGCTACTACTGCATCTGTAACAGTTGTAGTGAATGCTGTTCCTGATATTGCTGCTTCAAATGGTGGAGCGTATTGTGATGGTGATGATATCGAACTGTTTGCAACAAGTTTGGATGGTGATTCATTTACATGGACAGGTCCTAATGGATTTATGTCTGCAAGTGAAGACCCAATCATTGTAGGTGGTGGTGTAGCGTATGATGGTAGCTTTACTGTTCAAGTTGAAAATACAACCACTGGTTGTACTGCTTCAGCAAATACAACAGTTATTGTCAATGCAAATCCAACACTGACTGTTTCAAATACAGGCGCATATTGTGAAGGTGAAGATATTCACTTAAATGCTAATGGTGTTGGCGGAGATTCATATACTTGGACAGGCCCTGATGGATTTACATCCAATGATGAGGATCCAGTTATTCTTGCTGCAGGTATGACTGCCGCTGGAGAATACACAGCTGTTCTTGAGAATTCAACAACAGGATGTTCTATAAGTGCTTCAACTACTGTTCAAATCAACAGTAATCCTCAGATCATTGCGAATAATGACGGTCCAGTTTGTGAGGGTGGTGAATTAAATCTTACTACGCTTGGAATTGGTGGAGATGCTTATGCTTGGACAGGTCCTGATGGATTCAATAGCTCAGATCAAAATCCTGTTATTGCAACAACAACAGTTGCAAATGCAGGAACTTATCAAGTCGTTTTAACCAATTCAACCACTGGTTGTACATCTTCAGCATCAACTGTTGCTGAGGTGAATGCTAATCCTACTGTTGAGCTTGGAGCAAATGTATCTGTTTGTGATTATGTTCCTGTTGTTCTTGATGCAGGTATAGGATACACTTATTTATGGTCAACAAGTGAAAGCTCACAAACAATTTCTCCAACTGTTAGTGGTACTTATTCTGTTGTGATTACCGATCCAGCAACAGGTTGTACAGCGACAGATAATGTGGATGTAACATTCTTTGACACTCCATCATTGAGTTTTAGTACAACAGATGAAAGTGGTGCAGGAATGAATGACGGTGCTGCTACTGTTATTATTGCAGGTGGTCTTTCACCATACGATGTATTATGGTCAAATTCTGAAACAACTGAAACGATTTCCAACTTAACAGGTGGAAGTTATGGTGTAACAGTGACTGATGATAACAGTTGTAGTGTCAGTGACATTGCTGTAATAAATACGCTTTCTTCACCTCCGGTTGCTGAGTTTACAGCGAATGAAACTGCTGGTTGTGCTCCGTTAACTGTTGAATTTACTGATATCTCAACAAACTTCCCATTGTCATGGCAGTGGAACTTTGGAGATGGTAATACAAGCAGTGATCAAAATGCAATTCATACCTTTACAGATGCTGGTACATACACTGTGGAACTTACTGCTACAAATGCAGATGGTTCCGATAGTTATCAAATGCAAATTGAAGTGTATGCGCTTCCAGTTGTTGATTTAGGTGATGATATTGATGCGTGTATGGGAAGTGTAGTTACTTTAGATGCTGGTACCTTTACTGATTATCTTTGGTCTGATGCATCTGATTTGCAAACATTCGATGTTACTGCTGACGGTTTGTATTCAGTCGTTGTAACCAATGAAAATGGCTGTACTGCAACTGACGATGTCAATGTGACTTTCCATGCATTACCAGTTGTTGATCTTGGTGAAGATGCAACATTGTGTGAGGGTGAAGCTATGACTCTCGATGCAGGTGCTGGTTTTATTGATTACAACTGGGGAACTGGTGAAGATACTCAAACAGTGACTGCAAATGCAACAGGTGAATATGCTGTTATTGTGACAGATACTTACGGTTGTACTGGCTCTGATACAATTCAGATTACTGTGAATCCTTTACCAGAGCTTTATTTACCTGATACCATTACTTGTGTCAATGAAACGTATTCATATACGCTTACTGAAACGTATGATGAAGTATATTGGTCTGATGGTGAAAATGATCAAACCTTTACTTTCTTGTACACTGAAGTCACTACTGATACTGTTTTAGTTACTGTTGGAAACAATGGTTGCTATGTATCAGATACGATGTTCGTGGATGTTCAAATTTGCGATATGATAGATCCGGTGAACGATATGAGAATTCAGGTGTATCCAAATCCTACGAAGGCACAATTGAATATTGAAATTGTAGATTATCAAGGTGAATTTACTGTGACACTTGTAAATATGCAAGGTCAAATGATCAGAAATGAATCCTTTACAACCGATGGTGAATTTAATACTAGCTTCGATATGAGTGAATTAACTCCGGGCTTGTATCTCTATCGAATTGAAATGAATGATAAACTACATCATTTTAAAGTTGTGAAACAATAAATTATTTCTTATAAGCTTAAAGAGCGAATCAGTTATTTCTGGTTCGCTCTTTTTTGTTAATTCGCTGTTATACAATGTGAAGAGAGAAGGGGGCAAGCAAAAATAGTTTGAGGATATCAAATCTTAAACTATAATATTTCTGGGATTTATCCCAGAGTATTGGGTTGATAAAGCATTGTAGCTTTTGGACATGAATCCGAAAAAAAAGTGTATATTTATTGCAGAAAAGGAACGCCGGACCGGCAATAATCGAAGCAGAGGAAGAGATGAGCCTTAGTACTTTAAAAACAACATCACTTAAAACACAGGCTTCTGTAAATCATTTTATGGAGCCGGGTTGTCATTCCGGGGGAATGGCAAACATTCATCGTGTTCCTGCCTGTCTGAATACCTACAATACCAGGTTGTTGTATGCCAACCTGGAAAACGGCGATATCAATGAAATAGCCGAATATGACCATTGTCGCGACGGAAATCTTCGCCGGGCTATGGATGGTTCCATTATTGTCAACCTTCAGAGCAGGGAGCAATTGTATGTTTATAAAGGCGAGTTTTCCGGAACACCGGAGGAAAGTTATAAGATTTTCCCGGAATACGATTTATTGTCAAATACAGGCTTGCCCCTGCAGCCACACAATGTATCGCATGTGGTGCGCTCCTATACCCGTAAGCCGGGATATAAGAATTACGAATTTACCGATCATCTCGGGAATATTCGTGTTACTTACAGCGACAAAAAAATCAATCCGGGAAGCGGATCGGAACTTGCTCTTGATGTACTCAGCCGGGCTGATTATTACCCCTTTGGTATGACAATCAGCAACCACACGTCAAACCCGCAGGAGTATAGGTTCGGGTTTAACGGAATGGAATCTGATAATGAGATTGCAGACGATAAAAATATTTATACGGCAGCTTTCTGGCAGTATGACAGCCGGATAGGGAGACGGTGGAACTTAGATCCAAAACCAAATCCAGCGATTAGTCAATACGCTACTTTTGCAAATAATCCAATATTTTATAGTGACCCGTTGGGTGATACTATTGTTGTTGATAATAAAGGCTATACAACTCGTGTTGATCGGGATGAAGAAGGAAATCTTGTTGACAATTTTGTTTTTACAACTAATAAGGATGGAAGTCTTAAGGCATTAGGTGAATTAACAAAAGATGTTGATGCCAATGAATGGTTTACTAATTTGTTAGAAGATAATTCAAAAGAAGCTGATGGTATTTGGAACCCGTTTGTATTTAGAGACAACGTTGCAAAAGATGGAAAATGGGATTATAAAAATTTAAATACAGGTAATGAAAAATTGGGGATTGATGGACGGAAAGAACACATTTTAGGGATTGCATTTTCTCTTGATAAAGACACTGATTTTTCATTTGAGGGAGAAACCTATAGATCGGAAGATTTAAATAATTTTCATTTTGGTGTTGTCGGGAAAGCAACTGGTTTATTTCCTGCAAAAACAATGTTAAAACAAGCAGGAGCAGCAGAAATAGGGAAGTGGAAAGACTTAGGGAAAGAAGTTCCTGCTTCTTGGAAACCGACAAAAACAGTTGTTAGGTGTAATCGTTTTGGATGTTATGAAGTAGATAAGTTACAACCACCATATGGAGACAATCCAATAGACCATGAAATGATAAAAAGGGGATTTCAATATTACAAAGAGAATCGGAAAAGTCTTGACGGAGATTTATGGTAAATAATCAAAATTTATGGATGTTTTAGGTAAAGTATTGTGGATTTTAATGTTTCTAACACCTTTTATTACCATTCCAATTGTATGGAAAATTAGTAAAAGAAGAAAATTAGCGAAATTATTATTGAGCTTACTATTTGCTTTTATACTTTCATTAGTTTTATACTTTTTAAGTATTGCAATAATATTTCGTGAAGGTATGGGGGCTTAAATGAGAATGTGGTAATGCTTCAAACGAGTTGGTAGAGTAAGCTTATAAAGTGAAAAGTTTGCCTGCCGGCAAGGCAGGTGAAAAGTTGATAAGCGTGAAGCCCCGAACTCGTTTTGGGGTGAAGAATGAATATGGGCGGCTTGGGGCGCATGAATGGTCGGAAGATTAAACTTCCGACTTTTTTATGTTTATACAGATAACAAAAAAAGCATCGAATACACTGACATTTAGTAATATATGCTTGTTTTATTTGTGGGGATTTTGTATCTTAGTATCTGTTAATCAATTGTATATGATAGATTTTAAAGATCACAAAATTCAAGTTAATCAACTTTAAAATGTTATTCCTGAAAGCCTATTAGCAAATTTATCTACCTCCACCAAGGTGGATTACTACACAAAGGTTTTACATAGCAAAAGATGAAGAATTAGAAACACTCATTAAACCAGAGTAGGGTCTAGATCTAGGAAACTCTATTTTAATAAAAGATTCTAAAGTCAAACTCTATACAGGTATTCCCATTAAAAACAAGCGGGGTAACATTCATTATCGGGAAGAGTTAGTCAATACTGAGTTCCGTTTGATTATTATAAAAAGTAAAGAAAAGCAAGATCAGCAATATTGGTTCTTAACCAATGATTTTAAGTTAACTGCAAAAGAAATAGCTCAAGCTTATCGACGCAGATGGGACATAGAGGTATTTTTCAGATTTATTAAGCAAGAATTAAACGTGAGCCATTTAGTCTCCTTGAATAAAAACGGTATTGAAGTAATGATGTATATGACCTTGATTGTGGCCATGCTTATTCTAATATACAAGAAGGCAAACAATCTCGGATATAAAACAGCCAAAAGAAGATTTGCTATGGAAGTTCGTAATCTTGCAATTGCCTTAATAGTAAGTCAATGCGGAGGAACCCCTGATCTT
The DNA here is from genome assembly GCA_963676165.1 of Bacteroidales bacterium. Lineage (GTDB taxonomy): Bacteria > Bacteroidota > Bacteroidia > Bacteroidales > ML635J-15 > JAQIBY01. The sequence goes on from OY781043.1 coordinate 1,289,004, forward strand.
ATGTTTAAAACATAAAAAATGGTCGGATTTTCTTCCGACCATTCGTGAGTTTTGCTCTCCTTTTTCTTTTAAAATACTTTTCGAAATGTCATCCATATCAGTTTGATGTCCGTTTTTAAACTCATTGTATCAATATACTTTTTGTTGAGTTTAAGTTTTGCCGGCATGACTTCCTCGATATAAATCTTTTCCGGATCGTTAGATTGTGCTAAAATCTCGTTTTCATTGGAGTATTCAATGGAGGCAAAGTCTGTAATCCCTGGTTTTACCTTAAGGATTTCTTTTTGCTCTAAAGTGTACATTTCAACATATTTAGGAACTTCAGGTCGCGGACCCACAAGACTCATATCACCTATGAAAACATTGATAAGTTGTGCAAATTCATCCAGTTTGTATTTGCGGATAAATCGTCCAACCTTAGTGATTCGTATGTCAGTGTTTCCAACAGTTAAAAGCCCTTTTTTGTCTGATCCTGATCGCATGCTACGAAATTTGAAAATCCGAAAAGGTTTTTCGTCTTTCCCAACTCGTACTTGACGGTAAAATACTCCGCCGGGGCTGTCAATGATGATGGCGAATGCAAGTATGAGCAAAAATGGCAATAAAATGATTAGCCCAATAAACGAAACTACTATGTCAAATATCCGCTTAATCATAATCGTTATTTCACTGCATGCTTTACTGCTGTAATTACTTTATTGACTTGATCGTCTGTTAAATCGTAATACACAGGAAGTGATATTTCACGGCTATAATGTGTCCATGCATTCGGGTAGTCTTCCATGCGATAACCTTCATTTTTATAATGACTTAGCAGTGGCAATGGTTGAAAATGCACATTGACAGAAACTCCTTGGTCAAATATTTTTTGGATGATTTCATCTCGCTGAGCTTCTGTAATGTTGCGTATTCTTAATTGATACAAGTGGTAGGAGGATTGTTTGTCTGCTGTGTCTGTTTCTGGACATTCAAACTCTTGTCCCTCTGAAAATGCATTGTGATATGCATCGACAATCTGCTTACGTCTTACCAGTGTATCAGAATCATATCGTGCCAATTCGACAAGTCCTATGCTAGACTGAATGTCTGTCATATTGGCTTTATAGCCGGCACAAACCACATCGTATCTCCAATTTCCCATGGTTTTGGCAAGTGCATCTTTACTTTGTCCATGAAGACTTAAGATGTTTAGCCATTTATAAATTGCTTCATTGTCAAAAGGAGAGGGCAGGTTAAGTGCAATTGCTCCACCTTCTGCCGTTGTAAGATTTTTGACAGCGTGAAATGAGAATACGGTAATGTCTGCTAAACATCCAACAGGTTTGTTTTTGTATTTTCCACCAAGTGAATGCGCTGCATCTGAAAGAAGTAAAATTCGTCCCAATTGTTTCTGCTCTTCAGTTTTGGCGTGAAACATTTTTGTCACTTCTTCATCGCGAATTATTGTATTGAGTTCATTGTAATCCGCAGGCATTCCCCCAATATCAACTGGAATAATCACTTTTGTGCGTTCTGTAATTGCTGCTTTAACAGCTTTGGGGTCAATGTTAAAGCTGTTCGGAAGAGAATCAACCATAACTGGTTTTGCTCCACAATGCATAACAACATTGGCAGTTGCACAATATGTGTATGCAGGCAAAATTACCTCATCACCCTCCTGAATGCCAAACCATCTAAGCATGAGCTCTAATCCTGTAGTTGCAGCATTTGTGCATAATACTGATGGGACATTGGCAAAACTTGCTAATTCCTTTTCAAATCGTTTTGTCTTTGGTCCAGTAGTTATCCAACCTGATTTAAGTGTGTCAGTAACTTCTGCAATAATTTTATCATCTATTCTTGGAGGTGAAAATGGTATCATAATTTTTTGAATTTATTGCAAATGTAAATAAAGCTGTGAACATGGTGAAATATGTAATTCCAGCATGAATGCTAATCATGTCATCCGTTAGAAAAAGGATGAGCATCATGCTGCCCCATAGCCATATAAGTGATTTCTTCGTTCGGTATGCTTCACGAAAAATTATGAAAAAGAGCAAGATGAGTGAAAGCAAGCCTGGAATTCCATACGCCAAGGTGCTTCGTAAAAACTGATTGTGTGGATGGGTTTCATACTTGTAAGCAGCAATGTATTGATTGGCTTTGTAGTATTTTTTTAATTCTCCACGAACATCTCCTGTTCCTACACCCACTTGCCAATTTTGAGTTATTAAGTCTGTACTAGCTTGCATTGCACTTAGGCGTGTTGTAGTCGATTCTGCAACGGTATAGTCTATCCTGTCAGGTTTCAGTGCAATGCTCATGTTTTGGATGCGGGTTTTAAGTATAGTTTGGTTAATAACAATTAGTCCGCCTGAGAATGTGAATAGTCCAATAATTGCAATCACTAACCATGAAAGGATTTTATGTCTGCCAAGGTAAATGAAGAAATAGCCCGCTAAAAGTGCTAAAAAGAGCAAACTTGCTTTGGATGCTAGCATTACAAGGAAAACAATAAGCAGAACGAGCACGATTAATAAAACAAGAATTGATTTAATTGGCAGATAAGTCTGTTTGCGGTTTACTAATTCCATGGCAACTAACACCACACCAAACACCACATAATTGGATAAGTGGTTGGGAGCCATAATGAAATCTGTAAAGTGAATATAAAAGAAAATATAGGTTGCCTGCACTTCTGGATAACGTATCAGTGCTCTGACAAGGCAAATTAAAAACGTGATAATCAAGCCAAGAACAAAAGCTAAAAATAGATTCTTCCATTTGGATTTGTTACTAATCCGCTTGAAATCGCTGGCTAAAAATGGGAAAATGGCAAATGCCCAAGATACTTCCACAAAATGCCACCCTTCTTGCATGTTTTCTGTGTTTATCATTCCAGCAATTGCCAACATGAATGGTAACATGAAAATGTAGGTGTATGCATTTTTAAATTGGTGAAGAAACTTTATATGTGGTTTTTTGTCAATGAAGTACAACACTATGAGAAATGCCATAATCATTGATGTCCCTTGCAGAAAACTAGCAATGCTAAGGGCAAAAATAAACCATCCGCTAAGAATGATCTTATTTCTGATATTTAACCACTTAATCATTCTCTTTGTTTGCTGAATTAAGCTGAACTTTAAACCATAAACTTACAGGCTCAAGGGCTTTGTTGTAATTGTTCTGAGCTGCTTGTTGCGATGCTCCAACTCTGCTTTGATACCCTGGTTGATACGCAGTGTTATTTCCATAATAATTATTGACACCACCATTTTGAATGTTGACATTTTCTTTGTCCTCGAGGTCTTCTTTTTCAGGTAAATCGCCCGTTAAAATTCCTATTGTGAAAACATCATTGTATTGCTTAAGTCCAAATTCTTCAAGTGGAATTTTAGCTTGATAAGCAAGGTTTCCATCTTTGCTTAGGCTCATTTTAATTTCAATTTTGCTTTCTTTTGAAAAGACATTGTCGTGTGTTTCCTCGTTGTTATGAATTAAAATGATAGTTGGCGAAACCCGTTTTTGTAATTCGTTGATTTCATTTTTGTCTGGGAGATTTGGTGCAATTTGAGGTTGCAAAACTGTCGATTGTTTTACTGCCTCAGGTGTTGGATAAATAAACCCCTCATGTTTTTTACGTTTTCCTACAGTGTCAACATATATCTCAAGTCCGTAAGTGAAAATCTTATGAATTGTATTTCTGTCGGATACATCGAATCGCAAATATAGAGCCTCCTCTGTATGGTAAATATCATAACGGATTTTGCTGTCTGCATGGTACCATGAAAAAGGAATTTCGCTACTTTTTCTTATGATCTCCTCTTCATTACTTACACTATGACTCTCTCTAATAGGAAGAGGTTTACAGGATGCAAAAAGCAAAACAATAATTGCAATTGCAAAGTGGAGTGTTATGTGTTTTGTTATTTTCATAGTTATCCTTCTTTTATGTAGAAAATATCCTTTGGATATTCGATTTTACTTAAATACAAAGCATGTGCCGAAACGGATTTTCCTGCAGCTCCTCTATCTTTTGCTTCGATGATGTCACAAATGGACTTCGCTGATTTCGATTTCTCACTAATTTCCAATAAGCTCCCAACAATAGCTCTCACCATATTGCGTAGAAACCTGTCTGCTTTAATGGTGAAAACAAATTCATCACCATCTTGTTTCCAATGAGCATATTCAATCTGACACAGATTGGTTTTGTTGTCAGCATGCAATTTGGCAAAGGATGTAAAGTCCTCATACTGCATCATCAGTTTACAGGCTTCATTCATGTGTTCAATTTGGGGAATTTGATGAATTTCTAAACTCAATCCCTTTAAAAATGGGTTCTTTCCTAAGTGCATGCGGTATTCATATTCTCTTGAAAGTGCATCAAAACGGGCATGCGCATCTTTTCTGACAGGAAAACACTCAAAAATGACAATGTCTTTCGGAAGAAACCTGTTGAGTTTGTACACAAATTGTTGTTCGTGTAAGTCTTCCTGTTCAGCATCAAAATGCAGATAAAAACTTTTTGCGTGTACACCTGTATCCGTCCTGCCGCAACCTACTACATTCGTTTCTTTTTGTAGGATGGTTGAAATTGTATGTTCAATGCGTTCCTGAACAGAGATAGCATTGGGTTGAATTTGCCACCCATGGTAATTGGCTCCGTGATATGCAAGTTTTAAAAAGTATCTCTGCATGTGGCAAAATTAAGAAAAAAGCTGAACTATATGCGCTTGTAATCGCTTCAAATACCATTGTTTTACAGAATTTCATTACAAAGCTGTATATTTGCGTTATGTTCAGTAAAGATGAAGCAAAAGCATTACGATTAGAGTTCTGGAATCGGTTTAAGGTAATGTCTGAAAAAGCCAGGCAGAAGCAAGGAATGAAAAAGGAATGGATGTTAAAACAGACAGGTGTTAAGGGACTTAGTCTGCGGTTTGATGTTGATCGTGAACATGTTGCTGTGGGTTTTGAATGCTATTTCCGCGATAAATTTAGAGAGGCTGTTCTCCTTGAAAGCTTTGAGGGAATTCGTCATTTCTTAGAGGACGAACTTGATTCGCCTTTGGTGTGGGATGATGCTTTCGAAACTGAAGAGGGACGTATCTGCAGTCGAATATATGTGGAGCTACGTGATGTGGACATCTTTCAAAAAGCTCATTGGGAAACAATGTGGAGTTTCATGATGGATAATATGTTTATTATGGAAAAATTCTTTCTGGATTTTAAAGACTTCATTGAAAATTACGAAAAGGCATGACAATACTCAAAGAAGCATGTGTTGAGAACTTAAAGGAAGCAATTTCAGCGGCAACTGCTGGAGCTGATCGCTTGGAACTTTGTGACAACTTAGCTTGTGGTGGGACATCCAATGCGTATGGTGTGATTAAGTCTGTGTTAAAGGCTGTTGATATTCCTGTATTTTGCATGGTTCGACCTCGTGGAGGCGATTTTGTGTATTCTGATCTGGAATTTGAAAGTATGAAAGATGACATCGAAATATGTCGTTTGTTGGGTGTGCATGGCATAGTTTCTGGCGTACTTTTGCCCGATGGTAATGTGGATGTGGCTCGAACAAAGCAACTTGTCGATTTATGTGATTCGATGAGCTTTACATTTCACAAGGCTTTTGATTTGTGTCCAAATGCTGATCTTGCACTTGAGGATGTCATTAAAACGGGAGCAAATCGTTTGTTGACTTCAGGGCAACAAAAAACTGCAGAAGAAGGTATGTCTGTCTTAAACTGCTTGCACAAAAAGGCAAATCAGCGCATTGAAATTGTTGCTGCTGGAAAAGTAACGAATGAAAACATCGCCTTGCTGAAAAATTCAACTGCCATTGTAGAATTTCATGGCCGTAGAATTGTTGGAGAGTTATAATTAACATGAGTTCTGCTTAAATTTCACAGTTTTATAAGTTACATTTTGTAAGTTACATTTTGTAAGTTACATTATGTTAGTTATATTTGTTAGTAAATATTTCTTTTTATGAAACGAAAAAAATCTGTAAATCCCTTTCCAACAACGATATATCTTGGTCAAGAGTATTTCTGTGATCGTGAGGAAGAGTTGAATTGGATACGAAAATCGATAGAAAATGGCATGCATATTAGTCTTGTTTCGCTCAGGAGAATGGGTAAAACGGGATTAATTCATCATGTTTTAGCAAAATTATCAACAGATTGGCATGTATTATATGTCGATGTTCAAGCAACAGAAACATTAAATGAATTTTTTAATGAATTTGTTTCATCTGCATTAAGACGTTTTCCAGAGAAGACTACCTTTGGGCGGAAACTATGGCGAATGGTGAAGTCTTTTCGTCCAACGCTTAGTTTTGATTCTTTGACAGGTTCGCCACAAGTAAGCATTAATTTGCAGGATGAAAGTCCCATGCCAGGAATTGAGTCGGTATTGCAGTTTTTGGATGATCAAGATGTAGGCATTGTGATAGCAGTAGATGAATTTCAGCAGGTGTTAAATTATCCGGAAGGAAATGTTGAGGCATGGTTGCGATCAAAAATTCAGCGATTCAAAAATATCCGTTTTATTTTTTCAGGCAGTATGCAACATATTATGACAGATATGTTTAATTCTCCATCAAAGCCATTTTACCGTAGTACCCAAATGCTACATTTACAAGCTATTCCTAAATCTATTTATGCTGACTTTATTGTGCAAATGTTTTCAAAGTATAAGAAAGAAATCACACATGAAGTTGCTTTGAATCTTATTGCTTGGTGTCGAAATCACACATATTATGTTCAGTTTCTTTGCAACCGGACATTTGCTTCTTCGGGGAAGCTAATTACTGATGACGATTGGCAAATGCAAGCTTTCTTATTGTTGAAAGAACAAGAAAATGTGTTTTTTGGTTACCGAAATATGTTGACAAAGCATCAATGGAGTCTTTTAAATGCAATTGCACGAGAGGGAAAAGTGTATCAGCCAACCGCCAAAAAGTTTATTTCAGATCATGAATTGCCAAGTTCTGCTGGTGTTTTGCGTGCATTAAATTCGCTCCTGGATTATGAACTTGTTATCGATCAGCTCAATGATGACGGTAAAAAATACTATCAAGTATATGATGTGTTTTTTGCACGTTGGCTGCGCGATTTTTATAAATAGCGTGATTTCTTTTGTTGAGCTTTCTCCTTGTCTAAACGCGATCTATACATCTTTCATAATTTCTAGTACGACGGAATTGTCGGCGTAAACCTGCCAAAGATTGATTCTATTTTCTTGCAATCTGACATGCCATGCAGTTGGGATTTTCCAGAATCTTGAATTTTGTTTGTATGTGCCAGAAGCATAGCCCAGTAAAATGATATGATCTTCGTTGCAAATACGTTCTGCAATTTCAATTCGATAATCAGGAAAAACGGTAAAATAATTTCTCCACGCTTTTTCGATCAGCTCTTTGTTGGTGATGGTGTTTTCCCTTGAATCTTTAAAAATGTGATGTCTTGCCATGCAATCTAACATAGTGTCAATGTCAGCCAGATTTATTGCGTCAATAAATTTGGTGATAATGTCCGTGTCTTGAGTTTTCATGCCTTAAAGATAGTGACTTGTGTGCAAATTTCCATGCAGTAGAAAAGGGATTTTTCAAATCCTTATGGTGGAAAACTTTTTATTGGAAATTACTTCATTTTTAATTTGAGTTTGTGGTTTGTTTCCAGCAACAAAATAATACTTGCGCCAATGAATGGCAGTGCGGGAATTTTATATCGTACTAAAGCACCTAGTACTGGTGTTGATAAGCCAATGATGGTGTAGAATATTATCACAAACGATAGCGTGAAAAGCAGAAAGTTCATCTGATCTTTCGTTGGTTTCCCCATTTTGATGATGGCGAAAATCAAGAGCAAGAGTAAAATAATATTTTCCATCCCGGCAAGGAGTTTTACGGGGGAATTCCACTCTAGTGGATGAGGGCGAAACATGCTGTGAATAAAACCTTGTGGGGCTTTTGATATTATGGATAAAAATGAGGCGTCAACATTGGGAACTTCAACATCAGAGCCCACGTCTTCAGATTGCTCAACCATATTGATAAAGTCTTGTTGCTTTCTGTCCATAACATGGAGCAGATTCGCTTTTTCTGTTACGTAGCTTAGTCCGATAATAAGAAATACTGCAGCAATTTGTGAAATAATAAAAAAGCGCAATCTATGCTTCCTGTTTTTCGCAAACAGCAGGAAAGATAGTGCTGGCAACATGCAGATCAATACGTAAATTTTCGTTGTGATAAACAGAAATACTCCGAGGAGAAAAATAAGTAACCCCTTGATTGTGAATTTGTCATACAGTTTTGAAACGGCATAAAATAAGATGCCTAAATTTAAAAAGAGGAGTGCCTCTTTCAGCATGCCTGAGCTCCAAAGAAATAAATTGGGAATCAAAAAAACAGCGAAAGCAAGCCAAAGTTTAGGTTTTGCAAAGCGTTGTATGCCGATGAGTAATAAGCTGAGACCGAAAAAAGCAAGAAATGCAAACACAATGGAATGGGTGAGCAGAAATCCTCCTGAAATAGGATATAGGATTGCGTTAACACGGATAATACTCCGATTGTCGTTCCATACGCCTTTTAAATATTTCCGATTCCAGTGGCTTGTCGAATCAGTTAACGTTTGAACTTTAGGGTCCTGCATACCTATCCCGCTGATTGTTTTTACATAGGTTGTGAAATCAGGACTGGCTTGATACAGAGTTTGTCCATCTTTGTAATACTTGAAAATGTCCGCTGTTTCTTTGGGATAATATTCGGTGTATAAAAGCAAGACGGCAATGGATGCGAGTAATTTTGCTCCCCACAGAATTATTCTCCATTTGCATGAAAGACCTGTCCGTTTAAAAATCGGAAGTTTTACGATTGCGAAACTGCTGATTGATAGAACGACAATTAAGGCAATTATTTGATGTGCTGTCATGCGAAATAGATTGTGTCGAAAGGTAGCAGAAATTTTACGAATAGAAAAGAGTATTTTTGTCAAAACTCCATAAAACTGTAGGAGACTTGAAAGATAAACTGTACTTTTGTCCTTGTCATGCAGCAAACAATGATCATTATAATTTCTGGAGTTATGTCCTATCTTCTAGGCTCATTTAATGCTGCCCTTTGGATAGGAAAGTGGTTTCATTCCATTGATATTCGCAATCATGGAAGTCATAATGCCGGAGCAACCAATTTGCTTCGTGTCGTTGGATGGAAATCAGCATTACCAGCCTTTTTACTTGATGCTGCTAAAAGTTTCCTTGCAGTGCAACTCGCATTTTTACAGACAGTCTGGAGTACGCAATCCGAACAATTTGTCATTTGGCAAATTAGCTTGGGCGTTCTTGCTGTTTTGGGTCATATTTCCCCAATTTATTCAGGGTTTAAAGGAGGAAAAGGAGTGGCATCATTGTTGGGTTTAGTCCTTGCCATACATCCGATTGCTGCGTTGTTGGCTTTGACTGTTTTTGTTGTCGTTATGTTAATTTCTCGCATCGTTTCATTATCGTCTATATTCGCTGGGATAAGCTTCCCTTTGATATTAATTTTTGGTTTGCAGGAAGAGCGATTGAGCATGATAATCTTTTCCATTACAGCCGCTTGCTTACTTTTAATAAGTCACAAAAAGAATATTAAAAGACTGTTAAACGGGGAGGAAAAGCGAATCACATTCAAATCATGAGCGTTAATTTATCGTATGTTTACCATCGCAATAGACAAAATTGAAAATCAATCTTGAACAGTATATGAAATCAAATGTTACACTACTTGTTGCAGGCCTCATCCTTAGCACGATGATGATTTCCTGTAATTCAAAAGAAAAACCTATGGAAGATTTAGCAATCAATTTAGAAGATCTGGACACCAATGTCCGTCCTCAAGACGATTTCTATCAGTATGCAACCGGTGGATGGCAAAAAAATCATCCTTTACCTGAAGAGGAAAGCCGTTTTGGAGCATTTGATTTGTTGGCAAAATCAACCAGTCAAAAAGTAAAAAATCTTATCGTTGAGCTTTCTGAAAATGAAGCTGAGAAGGGAAGTATGGAATGGAAAGTTGGCCATTATTATGCTGTGGGAATGGATTCTGCAACAATTGAATCCCTTGGCATGGAGCCTATTGTTCCTGAATTTGAGAAAATTGATGCTATCGCTTCAAAAGACGATGTTATGAAGCAATTTGCTTACAATAATAAAAACGGATTGAGTAGCTTGTTTTATTTCTTTGCTTCTGCTGATGCTGATAACAGTGAAATGCAGATTGCACATATTCATCAAGGAGGACTTGGCCTTCCTGATAGAGATTATTATACTGCAGAGGATGCACGCAGCAAAGAAATTCGGGATGAGTATGTTCGTTACGTAACCAATATGTTTGCTTTGCTTGGTGATGATGCCGCTACTGCAGAAAACAATGCAAAACTCATTATGGATATTGAAACCCGTTTGGCTGAAAAATCCATGACTCGTTTGCAACAAAGAGATCCGCATGCTAGCAACAATAAAATGTCAATCGCAGAATTGAATGAGCTATCAGGGAACTTTGATTTTAATATCTATCTGAATGAAATAGGTATGGGCGACTTAGAAGTTATTAATGTGCGTCAACCTGAGTTTTTTGCATTCATTGGAACTATGATGGATGATGTCTCTGTGGATGAATGGAAAACTTATTTCCGTTGGAAACTTATCAGTTCTACATCAAGCTTATTAAGCTCTGATTTTGATGGTTTGCAATTTGATTTCTTTGGTAAGTTTTTGAGAGGACAAGAAAAACAAAAACCACGTTGGAGACGTATGGTAAGCTCAACCAATGGTGCTTTGGGTGAAGCTGTAGGTCAAAAATTTGTGGAAAAGCATTTCCCTCCAGAAGCAAAAGAGCAAATGGAAACCCTTGTGGAAAACCTTCAAAAGTCATTTTCAGAACGTATTGCGGCTTCTACTTGGATGAGTGAAGAAACGCAAGAAAAAGCACAGGAAAAACTTTCTACCATGATTGTGAAGATAGGTTATCCTGATAAGTGGAGAGATTATTCTGTTCTAGAAATTACAGATTCATATGTCCAAAACGTCCTTAATTCCAATCGTTTTGATTTTGAATATAACTTAAGCAAAATTGGAAAACTAATTGATAAAGACGAATGGCACATGAATCCTCAAACTGTGAATGCGTATTATTCACCTATCACCAATGAAATTTGTTTCCCCGCTGGTATTTTACAGCCTCCATTCTTTTATTTAGGTGCTGATGATGCTGTGAATTATGGAGCTATTGGTGTTGTTATCGGACATGAGATGACACACGGTTTTGATGATCAAGGTCGTAATTTTGATAAAGACGGAAACCTTAGAAATTGGTGGACTGAAGAAGATACTGACAAATTTAATGAGCAGGCTCAAATTTTGATTGATCGTTATGACGCAATTCTTGTGCTAGACACTGTGCATGCAGATGGTAAACTTTCACTGGGTGAAAATATTGCAGACTTTGGTGGTTTGACAATCTCATACAATGCTTTCAGAAATACTTTAGAAGGTAAAGATGAGCCTGCAAAAATTAGTGGATTTACTGCGGATCAGCGTTTCTTCCTTGCCTATGCAAAGGTTTGGGCACAAAATATTACCGACCAGGAAATTCTTCGAAGAACAAAAGAAGATGTTCATTCACTTGGAGAATGGAGAGTAAATGGTCAGGTATCTGGAATTAAAGCTTTCCACGATGCTTTTGATGTCAAAGAAGGTGATCCTATGTATCTTCCAGAAGAAGCTTGGACAAAAATTTGGTAAATATTCACTACTCATAAATTTAAAAGCCACCTCGTTTGATGTGGCTTTTTTTGTTTTTTCAATTTTGTCAATAATCACAACTTGATTACCTTTGGAAGCTTATTAGAAAAATTGAATTATGGGATTGAATTGCGGAATTATAGGACTGGCAAACAGTGGTAAAACCACATTGTTTAACTGCATGTCCAATACCAAAGCTGAAGCGACAAGTTATGCTTTTGCTACCAATAAATCAAACATTGGAGTTGTCAGTGTGCCGGATCCACGTTTGGATATCTTGACAGAACTGCAACCAACCGATAAAGTTGTTCCTGCAACGGTTGATATTGTTGATGTTCCTGGCTTGACAAAAGGTTCAAGTAAAGGGGAAGGTGTGGGTAATGCTTTCCTTAATGACATTAAAAGTGCAGATGCGTTAATTTATGTTCTACGCTGTTTTGATGATGAAAACTTGCCGCATATGGATGGCTCTGTTGACCCTGTGAGAGATTGGGAAACAGTGAATTTTGAGCTGCAAGTGAAAGATATTGAGACGATTGAGCGTAAGATGACGCGCATGGAGAAGCTCATAAAAACAGGAAATAAAGATGCTAAAAAGGATTTAGAGACTTTGACGAAATATAAAGCGCATCTTGAAAATTTCCTTCCTGCTCGTACTGCTGATGTGTCAACAGAAGAGGCTAAAGTTATTGACGATTTGTTTCTTTATTCTTCAAAACCCGTGATGATTGTTTGCAATGTCAATGATGATGCTGCAACTGAAGATAATGATTATGTGAAAGCTGTCCGTGAGGCTTTAGCTGATGATGATATCAAAATTTTGCGCATTGCTGCAGGTATTGAATCAGAGATTGCTGAGCTGGAAACGGATGAAGAAAAAATGGAGTTTCTTTCAGATTATGGTTTAACTGAACCATCTGTGAATGTGTTAGTACGTGCTGCTTACGATATGTTGAATTTGCAATCGTTTTTTACCATTGGAAAAGAAGAAAATCGTGCCTGGACAATCCGCAAAGGAATGACAGCGCCTCAGGCTGCAGGAGCAATCCACTCTGATTTGGAGCGTGGGTTCATTCGTGCTGAGGTCATGAAATACAATGATTTTATTGAGCTGAAAACTGAATCTGCAGTAAAAGATGCTGGTAAATTCCATGTGGAAGGGAAGAATTATGTGGTTGAAGACGGAGATATCCTCCATATTCGATTTAATGTATAAAGCTTAAACAATGAAAATTCAATCAGTTTGGAAAGGTGGCTTTAAGTCTGTCGTTGAAAATTTTCGTGGACATGAAATAACGATGGATTTGCCAATGTTGCAACATGGCGAAAATGAAGGTCCAATTGCGGTTGAGGCTTTTGTCATGAGCTTTGCCGGATGTGTGACAACCTTTTATGCAAAGATGGCAAAGAAGCTAAAGTTTGAGTTGGAGGAAATGCGCTGTGATGTCAAAGCGGAAAGCGGCGATGAAACCATAGAACGTATTGAACTTACTTTGCATGTAAAATCAGATACAACACCTGAAAAACTTGAAAAAGCATTTGAGTTAACATGTCACAATTGCCCTGCAGGAATTATTTTGCGCCGTGGTGGTGTGGTCATCGATTCACACTTGGATGTTATATCCGGATAAAAGATTTTAGATTATGGCAGAAAAACCATCAGTACCAAAGGGAACAAGAGATTTTACTCCAGAAGAAATGCTTGCAAAATTTGAATAAATAAAATTATGCAATAGCTAGAGCCTCTCAATTTTTGTGAGGCTTTTTTTCTTGTTCAGTCTTAAATTTTTCTGTTATAGTAAGTTTTTTTATAAAGAAAAGATAATTATTTCCATACTCCTTCTGTTCTTTTATTGTCGTCAGATGTTTTCTGCCAGTTATAATATAGTAATCGTGATAATCTTTATACCAATATTGAATGTTGATATTGTTTTTGTTTATGTTCAGTAGTTTTTCGAGAGGATAATAATTGTAGCAGACTAAAACTGGTTTGCTTTCTCCTGATTCGCAATTAAATCGATGTTCTACATATTCAGGAAAGCCATTGTATGATAACTGAATTTCATTATCCCTATTGTTAATTCTAATGATTCTTTTTATCCCTGCTTCTTTATTCCATTTGTTTATTTTGAAACACTTACTCCATTGAATTTCACCATGATTGTTAAATTTTACGATGAATGCATGGGTATTCTCGTAGCCAAGAAAAACATCAACATATTTACCGTCTCGATAAGTTTTACCTGTTACTTTACGATATTGTTCAGAAATTAAATAGTAATTGTTGTCAATTGATATTGTTTTATGTGTTATGAATGAGTATTTTGATTTTAACTTTTTATCTCCGTCGGTTATTGACTTTAAATCGTTTTTATTCAAAAACGATTCTACGGTGTCTAGTTCTGCAAATGTGTATGCTTCATAATCAGATGTTTCGCCGTTTTTTCTTTTGAAAAAATAGAAGCCCTTTGAATATGTTTCAGTAAATTTTTCAGAATACAAACCTGAATATATATATTCATGATTGTTTGATTTGCAAAGAGAAATATCAACTAAGTTGATGTCTATATTTTTTGTTAAGTTTTCATATCCTATTAATTCTCCATTTAAATCAAAAGTAAATTGATAAGTATCAGTTGATTTTCCTCTTTGGGGATTATTAGCGAAAATATACAATTGCCCGGTCTCTTCATCTGTTTGATATCCAATGAGGTTGAATTGTGTAAACTTATAGCTATCAACATTGAAGTTTATACTTTTCTTTTCATTTTTCTTAAAATCTATGGTTAAGAAGTACTTGCCTGATAAATTTTTACAATATAAGAAAAGCTTACTTCCCCAAATGAAAGACTCTTCTATTGATATTTTTGATCGTAAAGATCCAGAAATGGAACTTATTTCAAATGTATTTGTGTTAAGTTCGCAAAGCGTGTAACTTTTTCTGGACTTAAAAAAGATATAGGCAATGCTATCTTGTTGTTTTATAAGGCTGATTTCTTGACTTTTATCTATACTCAACAAACTATTATTTACTGTGTCGAATCTTGAATTGTAAATGACGAGATTCCAGTGTTTATGACCTGATTCAATTTGAGATGTCTCAGAAAGATGTAGAAAGGTTTCATTTTCAAGTGGAATTACCTCGTGTCTTTGATAATTTTTTGATGTGATCTTAATTCCTTTATTCGTGTATTGTGAAAAGAGAGAGAGAGTAGAAAATGTAATTGCAATAAATAATGTTACCTTTTTCATGGCTAATGTCCTGTTTTGTTTTTACAAATTTAAAAAAAAGTAAGTAGAATACAATGCAAAGGAGTCGTGTTTTGTTGTTGCTGAGAAAGAGCAGTTTGCATTATTAATGAATTATTTAACCTTTTTTAATGGAGAGATGAAGCTAGTTCACAAGAATTGTCCTCCTTATTAAATTTATTGTAGGTAGTTGAGGAACGAGGTTTGTTTCAAAGTCTCTGGTTTAAATATAATCTTCTATGATATCTCCTTTTCTGAACATTTGAATTTTATAGTTTTCTTCAGCGAAGTTGTTCTGTAAAGAATCCATGATTTCTTTGGTATGATAGCGTTCCCAAATTGTTGTTCTGAGCTGATAATCTACTTTAGATTCTCTTAAAATACTTAAGGATTTTTGTATGTTGCTGATAAGGTCTCGGTTTTTGTTCCCTGAAATTTCTGCATACAATTCCGGATTAAAAACTGTTTTAATGTCCATCGCAACGAAATCAATAAGTTTTGCAGCAATAAGCTCATAAAGTATTTCAGGGAAATACCCATTGGTATCTAGTTTGACTGGATATCCCATGGCTTTTATTTTTCGGATAAATGGAATGATATCAGGTTGCAAACATGGTTCTCCTCCTGTTATTACAACCCCGTCTAGCCAGCCTTTTCTTGACTGCAGATGCTCAATAATTGATGCTATTGATATGTCTTCAGTTTCCTTGATTAGTCTTGGAATAACAAGGCTGGGATTGTGACAGTATGGGCATCGGAAATTACAACCTTTTGTGAAAATAACAGATGTTGATTTTCCTTCCCAATCAATAAAACTTTGCTTTAAATATGCTCCGACTTTCATAATTGTTAATTTTACCTACACTCAAGCAGGTCGCTTGAGCGTAGGTTTTTGTTTAATTCTCTTCAGGTAAGATGTTTTTTGTTTCTATTCTAAGGATACGGAAAGCCATAAGTACTTCACGTGCAGCATGCATGATTCCGATAAATACAGCCACCATTGCTAGAATGAAAAACAATAAGGCAAGCGTTTTTGTCATTTCCATACCACTGGTTAGAAAGTGAAGTCCTAAACTTAGGATAGCAAAGATAAATAGACCAATCGCTGTTGTGTAAAACCACACTGCATTTCTTATGGTTTTTAATCTATCCATCAGGAGAGGAAGTTGCACTAAAATACAATCTCTGCGTTCTGTGGATTCAATCTGTAAGGTTCTAAACTCTGAATTTAAAGCTCTGATTCGGCTCACCACCATAGAGTATTTATTGTTCATGCCAAGTAGTAATAGTCCACAAGCAGAAATCATAATGCCAGGGGCTAGCATCCCTTTAATTACTTCAATGATTGTTAATTCCATGATGTTTAATTTTAAGCGTTAATTTCTGCTGGTTGAACTTGTCTGTTTTCTTCTTTTGCAGAAAAGTCTTCGGTTTTGTACTGCTTGAAAATTGCTCTGTCTTTAAATTCTTCCTGTTTCCCTGAATTCCATTGACTTACCGGTCTCATGTAACCAACGATGCGACTATAAACTTCCGTTTTAGCTTCACATTGAGGACAGGTATAGTGTTCACCACGAATGTAACCATGAGATGGACAAATGCTGAAAGTAGGAGAAAGTGTGACATAAGGTAAACTGAAATTGTTTGTGATTTTGCGGATTAGGTTTTTTGCTGAATCACCGGGCATATTTGTTTCTCCTGTAAATAAGTGAAGGACTGTTCCTCCTGTGTATCGTGTTTGTAACTCATCTTGTTGTGAGAGCACATCAAAGATGTCGCTGGAATAATCAACAGGCAAATGACTTGAGTTTGTATAATATGGTTGAGCACCTTCTTGGAAGCTCTTTTGGTTTGCTGTAATGATATCTGGGTATTGCATGGTGTCTATACGAGCGAAACGATATGCAGTACTTTCGGCAGGTGTTGCTTCTAGGTTGTAAATGTTACCTGTTTCTTCTTGAAATTCCTGAAGAACGTCACGCATGAAATTCATGATGTTTAATGCCAGTGTTTTGCCCGCTGGGTCTGCAATGCTAACGCCAAGATAGTTAATACACAATTCATTCATTCCATTAATTCCTATGGTTGAAAAGTGGTTTTGCCAGAACTTTCCATAACGTGTTTTAATGTCTCGTAAGTAGAATTTAGAATATGGATACAATCCTTTTTCTGTATAGGTTTCAATTGTTTTTCTTTTCAGTTCCAGGCTATCTTTTGCTAATGTCATTAAAGATTTAAGTCGTTGCTTAAGATTTTCTTCTGAAGTTGATTCATAACCTAGTTTGGGAAGATTAATTGTGACAACTCCAACAGATCCGGTGAGTGGGTTGGATGCGAATAGTCCGCCACCACGTTTGTTGAGTTCACGTTTGTCCAGACGGAGTCTACAGCACATACTGCGAACATCATCTGGTTTCATATCCGAATTAACAAAGTTTGAGAAATATGGGATCCCGTATTTCGAAGTCATTTCCCAGATGCTTTTATATTCTGTTTTGTTCCAATCGAAATCCGGTGTGATGTTGTATGTTGGGATAGGGAAAGAGAATAGGCTTCCATTAGCATCTCCTGCTAACATAACTTCAGCAAAAGCTTGATTTATCATGTCCAATTCTTTTTGAAAATCACCATAAACATCTTCTGTTATCTGTCCTGCAAAAACAACAGGCTCATTCTTCATAAAATCAGAAACTGTGAGGTCCATAGTGATATTTGTAAACGGGGTTTGGAAACCAACACGCGTTGGAATGTTCATGTTGAATAGAAATTCCTGCATGGATTGTTTAACCTGTTTGTAGCTGAGCTTGTCATAGCGGATAAATGGTGCTAGAAACGTGTCAAAATTTGAAAAGGCTTGTGCTCCAGCAGCTTCACCTTGCATAGTGTAAAAGAAATTTACAATTTGACCAAGTGCAGTTCTAAAATGCTTTGCTGGTGCTGATTCTGTTTTGCCTAAAACACCTTTAAATCCATTTAAAAGAAGGTCTTTTAAGTCCCATCCTACGCAGTAAACACTAAGGAATCCCAGATCATGGATGTGTAAATATCCTTTGGAATGAGCTTCTGCAATATTGTCTGGATACAATTTGTTCAACCAATACTGAGAAGTAATGATGGTTGATATATGTTGATTTAAACCTTGTAACGAATATGAGGAGTTTGCACTTTCTTTCACTCTCCAATCCTGAAGATTGAGATAATCATCCATAACATCAATGTTGGAAAACAATTCATTGGCATTTCTGGATTGTTCTCGTTTCTTTCTGTAAAGCATATAAGCTTTTACAAGGTCGAAATCCTGATGTTGAAAAAGCGTTTTCTCAACACAGTCCTGTACTTGCTCTACTGTTGGAATGTCATTGCTTTTAGTTTTGTACAATGAGTTGACAACTTGATTGCAGATGGAATTGGCTTGTTTTCTGTCAGGTTTGCCAATTGCTCTCATAGCTTTAAAAATTGCATGTTCAATTTTTAAAGCTTTAAATTCCACAACCTCACCATTTCTTTTGATGATTTTTTTCATTTGAGTTTCACCATTCATACTAAATTGGTTTAATACGTTAATAAATGGTAACTCACGGGGATTTTTAGATAAAGTCAAGGCAGGGAACTGCCTGTTTCTATCTTCGCCTTTCTCCCGAAAGCTACGATAATTTTGTCTTGGCAGGTCTTCTGACTTACTCTCTGTTTTTCTGCCTTCCCAATCGCTATTTAGCAATCAGTGGCGAGGATGAAAAACACATTCAGAGTTCACAGCTACGGGGATAGTTCCTGATTTACACAGGATTCCCTTTTAATCTATATGAACCATATGACAGAAACAAATTAAAGCAATTTTTATAAGTGAAGGCATCTAGTGAAACATCAATTTATCACCAAGTTTTTAACATTTCACTAAACGCTTGATTTGTACTATGTAAATAGAGTAATAAAGAGAGCGGTTGTCAAAAGATTATAGAATTCTCTCTTGCCAACCGCACTGCAATATGTATTCTAGCTTACAGTTTTACAAATTCATCAATTTAACACCAATATAAATTGTTCTTGGAGCAGCTGGTCCGTAAATGTAATTGCTATCACGGTATTTGCCACTATCAAAGTCGTTTTGATAAGCATTCAGGATGTTTTTTACACCTCCAAATACTTCCAGTTTGGTATCAAAGCGTTCTAGCTCAAAACGATAACCAATTTTAGCGCTGATTTCAGTGAAGCTATCGCTTACAATGATTTCATCTTCAGCTTGTTCTGGGGCTCCTGCGAAGTGAGCAATTTCCATTGGTCCAGTGAAAACTGAATTTATAGATAAATAATATTTTTCTGAAGGAGTAATGTCTAAACTTAAGAATCCATATTGGTTTGGAGTTCTGAGGAATTTTCTGCTTGGATCAATTCCCTCAATATTTTCAACTGGTTCATCGTACAGGCTTTCCTGAATAGTTATACCTCCTTCGAGTTGAGCTTTTTTGTTGTAATTTGCTCTTAATTCTAAACTGACACCTTGTACAGTTGCCCCACTACCATTGCGTTTCTCAAATAAATCACCGAAAGCATCTGATCCTATAGGTTGCAGGTAAAATGCATTTTCTAAATATGTGTAAAAACCTTCCAGGGTGAATCCTGCAATGAATTTCTCAGTTGCCTTGTCGTAGTTGATAGAGGCTGAAATTGAATTGGAATATTCAGGACCTAAATTGTCAGCAAGCAATATTCTTGAGATTCCACCGCCTGCAAAAGCCATATGCATATCGGCGTCAAATGCCTGTGGTGCACGAAAACCAGTTCCCCATGTTAAACGAAATTGAGTGAATTGTTTTAGTCTGTACATCAATGAAACCCTAGGGCTTACAACGGGTTTTTTCAGAAAATTGTGTTGGTCTAGTCTAGCTCCTGCCAAAATATTAAACCGATGGTCAAATTCCCAATCAGTTTGAGCAAATACTGCTGCATTTTTTGTGGTTTGATCTGTGACATAATTGTAGGCAGGAATGGTATCGAAAATGTCATCAATAATGTATTCTCCTCCTACTGTTATTACATTATTTCCTTTCCAAAACGTATTGATTTTGTGGTTGTACTGTGTTCCGCCCTGAAGCGTGTAATTTCTTGTATCACCATAAGGAGGTAAGTCATTATGAGACAAAATATCAGATGGTGAATCCGGGATGATGCCTGTGTAATGTTTTCTGTTGGTTTGTTGACCTGCAACATAGGCAATAAATGAACTGTTCTCAAAATTGATTTGATAATCTAATCCTCCCATCAAAACATTGTGGGTTCTTTCTTCAGCTTGTTGTGCTTTATATGCCGGTCCATCTATCATTTCACCACCAAAACGATATTCATTGAGGTTTGTGAAATTTGCTTCAATCTTTTGATTTGCTGTTGGTTTTAAAAACAGATTCATCCCAAAAGAATTATTATTTAACTCTGGAAGTTCACTGAAATTATCTCCATTGTGATCATAGGCTTGTCTGTTTCGTTTTGCTAAGAAAACGGATACGCCTGCTTTTCGTGTTTTTGATAGAACATTGATGTTGCCACTTAAATTATTGTCAAGTGCGCCTCCATTGATGGATGCAGTGTTCATACTGATATCAAAAGAATTACGGTCTGGGATTTTTGTGATGATATTTACCGTGCCGCCGACAGCACTTGATCCGTAAAGCGATGATCCTCCTCCTCTGACAACTTCAATGCGGTCTATCATATTTGCAGGAATTTGTTCCATGCCATATAGTCCTGTTAAAGGTGAGAAAATCGGACGTCCATTAATCAGAATTTGAGAATATGCTCCAGCTAGTCCGTTCATTCTCAATTGGCTGTAATTGCAGGTCTGACAATCCACTTCAACTCTTAATCCTGGCTGAAATTTTAATCCTTCTGATAAACTGCATGATTGTGTATTTTCTAATGTTTTAGAAGTGATAACATTTACGATAACAGGTGATTCAGTCTGTCGTTTAAAGGTTTTTGTTCCGGTAACTACAACTTCACCTAAGGTGATTTTATCAGAAATGAGTTCAATATTGTACTCTAAACTGATACCCTCTTCAAAATGAATTGTGTCTTCGTGAGTTTTGTATCCTATCGCATTTGTAATCAGAATGTGTTCGCCTGGTGGAACATCTATCAGCATATAATGTCCAGAAATATCTGTGCTTGTGCCTAACTTCGTATCTTCAATATATATGTTGACAAAGGGGATGTGTTCTCCTTTAGATGTTACGTGACCAAAAAGATTGGCATCTGTATGTTCTTGTCCGTTAAGTAATAGTGTGATACTTAGTAGAATTCCGGTTAAGATTGTACTTATAATATTTTTCATGGTAATTAACTATTTTTTGTTACAATAATCTGTTTGCATATTGCTTTGTTTAAGACAATTTTTTTGTCACTTATTTCAATCTCAAACATATCTTCATTGGGGAAAATTTGTTCAAGTTTAAAACTTATTCCTTTGCGGATGTTGTTTTGTTTGCAAAAGTTGAAAAAGCTTTCGCTGAAGGAGTCTAATCGAATAATTTTCAAAATCGATGGTGTTTTGATTTCTGAAAGCGGAACGCTGTTTCTGTGTTTGGGTAAATTTCCGCTTTTGTCAGGAATGGGATCACCATGTGGATCAAATTTTGGATAATTGAGGAATGCAGCCAATTTATCTGCCAAGCTTTCTGAAGTGGAATGTTCTAAAGCTTCAGCTTCTCTGTGAACCTCAAACAAATCCATGTCCAAGACTTCGTGTAAAAAGGTTTCCCATAATCGATGTTTTCTAATAACTTGCATTGCCTGCTTTTTCCCTTGTGTTGATAGTTTTAAAGGCGAATATTTCTCGTATTTAACCAATTTGTTGGTCGAGAGTTTTTTTGCCATATCTGTCGCTGCTGACTTTGAAATGTTTAAGCGAGAGGCTAAGTCTGAAATACTTGCACCTTTTTTGTTTCTGCTTTCATACCTATAAACAGCTTTGAGAAAATTTTCACTTGATAAACTTACTTTGTTATGTGTCATAAAATAAAAAGTTAAGCGAACTTAACAATTAACATAGATAGTTTGAGATTGTTCACTAGAATCCTGAAAAATATTTAAAGCGGATTCCCTGAATATTTTTTAACTTTGAGGCAAATTTTGAGATTATGGCAGAAAAACCATCAGTACCAAAGGGAACAAGAGATTTTACTCCGGAAGAAATGCTTCGGAGAAATTATATTTTCAATACCATTCGTTCAGTATTTGAGCGCTATGCTTATGTGCCTATCGAAACTCCAGCGATGGAGAAACTTAATACCTTGTTAGGGAAATATGGAGATGAAGGGGATAAATTATTGTTTAAAGTTTTGAACTCCGGTGATTATTTGAAGAAAGTCAATGAACAGGAACTTGCAGAACGAAATCCCAATGCAATGGTATCAAAAATTAGTGAAAAGGGCTTGCGTTACGATTTAACTGTGCCTTTTGCCCGTTTTGTTGTTCAGCATCAGAATGAATTGACATTTCCTTTCAAACGATACCAAATCCAACCGGTTTGGCGTGCTGACAGACCACAAAAAGGTCGTTACCGTGAATTTTATCAATGCGATGTGGATGTGATTGGCTCTGATTCTCTGCTGAATGAATTTGAATTGGTGCAAATTATTGATGAAGTCTTTACTCTGTTGAATGTTCCTGTCATTATCAAAATTAACAATCGCAAATTGCTGCTTGGTATTGCTGAAAGCATGGGTCTGGAAGAGCAGTTTATAAACATTACTGTTGCAATTGACAAGCTTGATAAAATTGGTGAAGAAAAAGTGATAGAGGAAATCTGCGGACATGGCGTTGAGACTGATAAGGCAAAAGCTTTGCTTGGGTTCTTTACCGTAGAAGGTGGGTTTGAAATGAAAAGGTTATTGTTGGAGCAACAGTTCAAAGTTCATAATTCAGAAAATGGCTTTAAAGGTCTGGAGGAAATAGAAAAACTCTGGTCATATTTTAATTCTGTGGATTTTAATGCCGAAATAGAGTTGGATATTAGTCTTGCTCGTGGCTTGAATTATTACACTGGAGCTATTTTTGAGGTGAAAGCTCGCGACGTGCAAATCGGTTCTATTTGTGGAGGTGGGCGTTACGATGATCTTACCGGAATTTTCGGATTGAAAGACATGTCAGGAGTTGGTGTTTCATTTGGAGCCGATCGTATTTATGATGTCTTATTGCAATCTGATCTTTTCCCTAAAAGTGAAATGAAGCAAAGCGATTTGTTGTTTATCAACTTTGGGGAGAAAGAAGAAGCATATTGTTTGCCAGTGCTTGCCGATTTAAGAAAAGCAGGTTTGCGTGCTGAAATTTATCCTGATGCTGCCAAAATGAAAAAGCAGATGAAGTATGCAGATAAAAAACAAATTCCATGGGTCGTTATGGTGGGTGAAGAAGAAATGAGTACCGGAAAACTTAAACTCAAAAACATGGAAAGCGGAGAAGAAGAATTGCTTACCCGTGAAGAAATGCTTGCGAAATTTGAATAAACAATGTGTTGACAAGCTTTATTGATTTTTATCCATTAGAAGATTTAAGATGTTTAAAAGTGAAAGTATAAACTTGTTTTTATTTTTGATTGCATTAAATGAAAGCCCTTTGTTGTGAAAATTAGTATGTGAATTGAATCTGATTTTTTTTGTTTGGGGATAAATGTCTAAATTAGTAAACTTAAATGCGATGTAAATTTGCATTCTTTAAAAAGTCAGATTAGATGATAGATAGAAAAAACGCCACCATATGATAAAAGATTATTTTACAATTTGATATGTTTAATAAAAACAGATGTTTAATAATCCTGTTTCTGTTAATAAGTTTAAATTTATTTAGTAACACGAAATATACTATCAGTGGAATGGTTACTGATATAGAGACGGGAGAAGAGTTAATAGGGGTTAATATATCTGTAATGGGTGATGATGTAGGTACAACAACAAATGCCTATGGATTTTATTCATTGTCACTAGACTGTGGTGAATGTGCGATTGCTTTTAGTATGTTAGGTTTTGCTGAATATACTACTGTGATAAACCTAATGCATGATACCGTAATTAATGTAAGGCTTAAATCAAACTCCTTGATTATCAATGAGGTGAATGTTTGTGCAGAGAAACCAAAATCTGTAGAAAATACTTATAAAAGAATTTCAATAGAAGAGGTAAAATCATTGCCTTCAACATTTGGCGAACATGATGTTGTCAAAGCCATCCAATTAGAAACAGGGGTGAAGAATATCGGAGAAGGTTCGTCTGGCTTATATGTCAGAGGAGGTAATAGGGATCAGAATTGCATCCTAATTGATGAAGCACCTGTTTATAATATTTCCCACCTGTATGGTTTTGTGTCTGTTTTTAATCCTGATATTGTAAAGGATGTAAAACTTTATAAATCAGTTTTTCCTGCACGGTATGGTGGCGGGATTTCATCGGTGATAGATACTAAGATGAAAGAGGGAAACCGAAAAAGTTATTCTTTGTCGGGAGGGTTGAGTGTTCTTGCTGCAAGAGCAACTATAACTGCTCCAATTGTAGAGGATCAATCATCATTCATTGTTGCTGTGAGAAAGAGTATTATTGACCTTGTTGTAAAACCCTCTGACAGGATAAATATTGTTCCTTCTTTTTATGATTTTAATTTGAAAACAAATTACAGAATAAATGACAAAAACCGAATGTTTCTTTCTGCATATCATGGAGCTGATTTTATAAATACTCTAGGGTCATTTAATAATAAGTTGTACAACACAACATCATCATTTCGTTGGAATCATTTAATAAGTAACAAAGCATTTTTCAATAGCACATTTTTGTACAGTAAATACAAAAATGTTTTTACTTTAATGAATGTAAATACTGATGACTATACTTGGTTAACTGGGATAGAGGATTTTAATGTGAAATTGGATTTTACATATTATATTAATCCTTCGAATAAAATAGAGGGAGGAGTGAATACAATTTATCATAAATATACTCCAGGAGGGTCAAGCTTGCAATTAGGTTTAAATAAGCACTTGTTAGCATTAGAATCAGGGGTTTACTTGTCACATAAGGTCGTTTTGTCAAGTTATTTTGAGGCCGAATATGGTTTGAGATATTCATTATATCAAAATATTGGTGAGGCAAAATGGTATTCATATGATGATAGTTTTCAAGCTGTCAAATTAAATACAGAGAAAGGCGGTGTTTGGAATGTCTATCAACAAATTGAACCTCGAATGATTATTAATTTAAATAAGGACAACCCCCATTCTTACCGTTTTGCCTATACAAGAGCATCACAATATGTTCAAATAATTTCCAACAATACTTACTCTTATAGTACCATGGAAAATTGGATACCATCAACTCCAAACATTAAACCATTGATTAGTGATAACTTTTTGATTTCTTATTTTTGGGATGGAAAGATGATGAGTTTTGATGCTACTGCATATTACAGAGTTATTAATAACCAGTTAGATTATATAGACCATGCACGCTTGACAGATAATCCTTATGTTGAAGGAGAGCTTAGACGTGGATATGCAAAAGCATATGGGATTGAACTTAATTTACATAAGGATTTTAAAAAAGCCAAAGTTCAAATTTCTTATACTCTTTCGAAAGCTATTTATTTTATTAGTGATGTTACAAGTGTATCATCATATTGTGCCCCTTACGACATGCCACATGATATAAAGGCTCAAATATTGTATGAGTTCTCCTCTAATTTTAAAGCAAGTGCATTTTGGACTTTTACAAGTGGACGCCCGACAAATTTTCCCAAGGGATATCAGGCAGGATACCCTTTTACAGGGTTCGCAAATCTTGGATGGAGCCCTCAGATACCTATCTATTCTGATAGAAACAGTGATAGATTTCCAAATTATCATAGAATGGATATTGCTTTTACTTATTCTCCGTCAAAGAAAAATAAGTTTAAACAAAGTTTCTCTTTGGGAGTATATAATGTTTATGGGCGCCGAAATCCAATGGGATACAATTTTAATAATAGACAAGCTAATGAAGTGGCAGTTTTTCACTTTATTAGAATCATTCCTAACATATCTTATAGTTTTAAATTTAATTAAAAAGCATGAAAAATTTCACTCAATATAAAATCTTAATTTGTTTTGGGCTAATGTCTATTCTTGCCTTTTTTATATCCTGTGAAGGGTCGTATTATCAAGATATATCTGACTTTACTGATCAGGAAGATCTTTCTACAGAAATTGTCATTACAGGTGGTATTACTTCTGAATACAAATATCAGTTTATTACCCTTACAAAGCCAATGGGTATTGTAGATCCAGATCTTGATTCTATTTCTGGGGCAAAGGTTAAGGTTAGAATTGGGAATACTTATTTTGAATACCTTGAAGAGTGTAATCATCCTAATTATTTGAATGGACGTAGAGGAGTATATGTTTCAAAAGATAGTTTGCAAGGCGTTCCAGATTATGAGCATACTCTTATTGTTGATTACAATGGGAAGGTTTATACAGCTACTGATTTTATGGAGGAAGTAGAGGAGTTTGACCTTTCTATGATTGATTTGCCTGAAATGCGTGGAGGGGAAGTTGATTCTTTAGGGAATTTAATTGCCCCGATTTTGCAATTGGATATGATTAACTTCGGGAAGGAAAGAACTAGTTTATATAATTGGTATAAATCTGATATGACAAGTGATTATAAAGAAACATTAGAAACTTCAGTTTATGATTTTTCGTGTGTTGACCAGCAAGGGCTGTTGTCACAAATGTACTCAGAATTAATGGGCGCATTTTCTGTAAGGAGAGATTCAAATATACGAGTTTCAAGAATGTCTGTTTCTGATCAGTATCATAATTATCTTATCTCTGTATTGAAGGAAACTTTCTGGAGTAATGATATTTTTACAACTATACCAGCAAATGTATCCACAAATGTATCTGATGGAGGTGTTGGTTTCTTTTATGCAAGTGATGTGTATGATATAGAATTTTTAGGTGAAGAATTGATACAAATTATTGAGTAGAATAATTCTGTAAAGTAATTCATATAAATGGTTTGTGTGTTGGTTTGTTAAAGTGTTTGACCCTTTTAAAATTCAAATTAACTGTAAAATGAAGCAACAATCTTTATTCTATCGCCTTGAAATCTTTTGAACGTAATATTTGATTTCTGTACATGAAAATCTCTTTAAGAGGGAAAGATTGTTCATGAGTTCCCTCTGAATAATACAGCTTAATTTGTAAGTCACTATCTCCAAATACTTCAATGTTTAGAGGGGTTACCCGGAATTTGAATTCCAGCATTTTGAAAATCTCATTTCCAAAAACAGGAGTTTTTCCGGGAAAAGAAAAGACGGCATATTTTCCCTCGTGTCTGGAAAATTGATTGGTTAACATGGTATTTTCTTCATACAATGCTGCAGGTAAGTAAACTTCCATTTTGTATTGATCTTCAACTGCTTGTCCTGCGTTTCGAATGAGTATGCGAGGGAAAAATAACATGGATGAGAATTTTCCTTGTTCCAATTCGGGAATGCCTTGAGTGTTGTATATGGAATATACTTCAAGTTGTTTTCGATTTGCTTGATTGTAAAGGTTTCTTATCCCTGCTTCGTCAAGCTTTTCCACTTTTTCATTCCGGAAACTGTAATAACGGTTGTCAGAAAACATAAACGGACCTGTTCCTGCTGGTATGCGAATGCAAACAATTTGACCTTCGGGAAAATCAATCGGAATGATGTCTAAATCGCTCAAAAATGGTTGATTGTTTGCAAGAATATTTTGATGCACCTGATCAATTGAAATGGTTGCTGTGGAAAGAGGTGTTAGTTTTCCAGCCTTCTTTCTTATTGCTTTAATTCCCAGAATAAGCATGCCTCCACCGTGGTTTGCCATAGCATTAACCTGTTTCGACAGTCGGGTTAAAAAAGCTTCTGACATGTTGACAGTATTCCCGTCAATGTATTGCAGGTGAACGTGCGAAGGCGTTTTCCCTTCTACAAGTGCTAAAATATCTTCAGCTTTGGGCTGTCTTGCTTTTGTGTGATAAAACCAATCCATAATTCAGGACGAATTTGCGAAAAAAAAATGAATTATTGTTAGCTTTTGTTGATTTTGTCAGTTTGCTTTTTGTTGTGTAGTTAAAGACAGTAATAACAATTAAAGATAGCAGAACTTCTCTTTCGTTATTATCCTGATATAAAACATGCTTACAACTTATGTCAGGAACTCTCAGGGATTTATCACAGCACAAAAGTCAAAGAGATTGCGATGACAAGATTAGCCAGGTGGTATGATAAAGTTGAGAAATTTGGATTTAAATCTTTTAAAAATCAATTTAGAGGTGTGAGGAATATCCCTTTCTGTACAGACTATTTGGTCTCCCCCCCCCAGAAAGTTTGCTTGATCCCAAATAGCTCGTATGGCATATAAACAATGGTAAAATAATGAATGTGAAAATTGCTTTTTCTTCCCCACAATGCTGTCAGCAGCATGCAAAACGTTAAAATAACTATCAATTCATAGTGTTTAAAGCAGATTTTGGAGTTGAAACCTTGTTTCTATTTTTTGTTTTTAATAATCTGCAGACATATATCTATACCTCAAATAAAGACTAAAAAATCTGTTAAAAAACTCAACAATCATGTGGGCTTTTATGTTAGCTTAATTAATTTTGAAACGATTTTGGAAACTGTAAAAAATGCAATTATGAAAGATAATAAAATCATTCAGTTAACCCCGGATGTAAGTTGGGTTGGAATTCTTGATCGCGATATTGTAACCTTTGATATCGTGATGGAGACAGAGTATGGTACTACTTACAATTCCTATTTTATTAATGCTGAAAAGAAAACGCTGGTTGAAACAGCGAAAGAAAAATTTTGGGATGTGTATAAATCTAAGCTAGAGCAAGTTGTTGATATTCGTGAGTTGGATTACATTGTTTTGGATCATACAGAGCCAGACCACTCAGGTTCCTTGGTTCACTTATTGGAAATGGCACCGAATGTTACTGTAGTAGGATCGGGGCAAGCAATTCGTTATCTCAATGATATTGTTGGAAAACCATTCAAACATATTGTTGTGAAACATGGTGATACGCTTGATTTAGGGAATAAAACGCTTGAATTTATTGGTGCTCCTAACTTGCATTGGCCAGACTCAATTTACACTTATCTGAAAGAAGATAAAGTGCTGTTTACTTGTGACTCTTTTGGTGCGCATTACTGTTCAGATGAGATGATAGATGGACAAGTTGATCGCGAATCATACCTCGATGCTTTCAAATACTATTTTGATGTGATTTTGAAACCTTTCAGCAAATTTATGTTGAAAGCAATTGATAAAATTCAGGATTTAGACATTGAAATGATTGCAACAGGTCATGGTCCAATTTTGAAAGATCATTGGAAAGATATGGTAGAATTGTCCAAATCCTATTCGGAAGCTTATCTTAATGAAAACGATTTGCCATCGCACCGTGTGTTGATTAGTTATGTGTCTGCATACGGATACACCAATGAGATGGCTGAGGCAATGGCAGAAGGAATTCGCGAAGAAGGCTTGGATGTGAAATTGTTAGATGTCGAAAACATTGACTTGGGAGAGTTGGATTCTGAAATTGTGCAATCTGATGCAATTATGGTGGGTTGTCCAACTTTAAACCAGAATATTTTATTGCCAGTGTATCGGATGTTTGCTCTCATTAATCCGATTCGCGACAAAGGAAAAATTGCAACTTCATTCGGATCCTACGGATGGAGTGGAGAAGGTGTTAAGATTATGCAACCAATTTTGCAGAATTTGAAACTTAAAACCCCACTTGAGCCACTTGCTATGAAATTTCGCCCCAATGAGGATAATAAATCATTCCTCAAAGCATATGGGCGAGAATTTGCTCAAGCTGTGAAAGCATAAACATATCCCGAAAATAGCGTGCTTATAAGGTGAAACTCCAAGGCAATGCTTCGGAGTTTTTGTTTGTGTAAAAATTACTTGCAGGCCTTTTCAATTATCTTGTCAAATCTGCTATCCATGCAAACGCTAATGTCTGTAGTGATAAATTTGCCATTTAAAAAGAGACTGAAAATTGTTGCAGGACTTGAACAATTTTGCGCTTCTTCCATAGCATTTAATTTGATCACTTTCAGAGGTAAGTTTCTTTTTGTCGCTGTCTCTTTCAGCGACTCATTAATATGATATTCGGTAAATGGGCAGCGATTGGAATAATATACAACAATTCCTTGTTTTTCATGACATTC
Source organism: Bacteroidales bacterium (assembly GCA_963676165.1). GTDB lineage: Bacteria > Bacteroidota > Bacteroidia > Bacteroidales > ML635J-15 > JAQIBY01. Next base: position 1,319,268 of record OY781043.1, read on the forward strand.
TCCTGTTTGAACGGATGCTTTAAAGGATGGATTGTCGGCTTTGTGGTTGAATTTAAGAGCTAATAAACTAAATCCACTCTGAATGCTTTCAATCGTTTCAAAACCTTGTTTCAAAAACCATTTTGTGTCACTCATAAAGTGATATTTTTTTGTGCCTACGACTGTGACCAGTCCGTTTTTGCCTTGTTCTTTTGCATCATTAATGGCGGATTGAAGCAGAGCTTTTCCGTAACCATTCTTTTTGTATTTCCCTGAAACCCAAAAACAATTGATGTTTAAATAATCTTTCGCAATTATAGGTAGCCATGCTTTTTCTGCTGGTCCATACTCGATAAAAACTTTTGCTCTTTCGTTCAATCGTCTGAAAGTATAACCATCTTCAAAGGCTTTGCTCAACCAATCCTTTTTTGCTTGATAGCCATCTGCACATTTCTTGTCTGATATTGCACAGCAGATATGTTCTTTTTCAATATTCTCTTTCGATAAATCAATAAAATGGGTCATGTCCTGAGATTTTTGTAAAGATACTATTTAATGCAAGAAAGAAAATCTTGCATGATGTTTCCCAAAGAAATTTTCCGCAGAGCACTCACACGAAAAATTTAAACTTCCGGTTCGCTGTCAACAAGTTTTGAAGGTTTGACAAATTTTCGAACAATAAGTCCAAAAACAACAGCAGAAAAGAAGGTGAACATACCATAAACGACTGCAGGTATAGCCATCTCGTGATTGCCAAGGAATGCTGCACTGCTTGCAATGGTAATGGCAAGTGCTGAGTTTTGAATTCCAACTTCTACCGATAATGTGATTTGTTTTGAGATATTTAGTCCGTTGAAACGTGCCATCCAAAAACCAGTAAGCATGCCTAGAATATTAAGTGAAAAGACCCAAGGTGCAATGTTAAGATATTCACTGACAGGAGTTCTTGATCCTCCATTTTTTTCAAATATGACAATGCTATATACCACAGCCAGCAACACTACAGATAGATATTTCATGATTTGCTCAATTTTGTATGCTGTTAGTCGTTGTTTGTGCCTTAAAAACATTCCCAAGCCTGTGGGAATAAGTATCATGACAAATATCTTTATAATTGTTTCATTTACCGACATGCTGATAATCTCAGTTTCATCCATAAAGTGAGATAAAGAAAACCAGACAATGGCAGGTAAACTAAATAGAATGATAACAGAATTAACTGTTGTCAATGAAACCGATAAAGAAACACTGCCTTTCAGGTAATAGGTGATAAGATTGGAAACGGCACCTCCCGGACAAGCAGCAATCAGCATGATTCCGATTTTAAGTTCGTTACTTAAGCCGGAAATGCTTGCAATGCCAAAGGCTATCAGGGGTAAAATGATGATTTGTGAGATGAGTCCTATGAATAATTGCTTAGGCTCTTTAAGTATGCGTTTAAAATCAGAAACCCTGAGACTAAGTCCCAGGTTGAACATGATCAAAGCCAAGACTGTAGGTAAAATATAGGTTGATACAATATTCGTCTCCATGCATTTTAGTTTCTGACAGTCAAAAGTAAAGCTTTTTAAGGCTTTTCCCATAAAAAATGTAATTTTCTTTGATTTTTTCTTCTCCGTGTTAAAACGAAAGAAAAGAAAAAATCGTCACTGAGATATTCTATTTTAAAACAACTTGAGTTTATTTTTCAAAATTACCTACGGCAGAATTTATGTGCAAGGAATGAATAAATCCTTTTGAGGATTAATGCAAAAAACAGCCTGTCCACATGGGTTGTCCATTAACTTCCCATCACTGTCCGAAAAGACTTTTGCCATAAACCCCGCAGTCTCTTTTAAATACAAACAATGTATGAGTTTTCTCGATTCATTTTTCAAACAAAGCTTGTCAATATTTCCTGTTTTTGTTTTGATTTCTATGTTCTCTGCAGTGACATCATGATTCTTTAAAAATTTCGCAATGAAATTTACATTATTCATGATGGATTGGTCTTTGGAATTGTAAGTAATTTCAACAGGTAATGTCAAATGCTTTCCTAGAAAAGTAATCCATGGGGCAACCGACTTCTGATCTCTTTTCATGTTTGTGCCCAAACTTACAAGTTCTGGTTCTGAAAATTGATTTCTGCGAGGAATTACAAGGCATGGTATGCGTGATTTTCTGAGCATTTTTGCCATGGTTGAGCTGCTCAAAAACTGAACATCATTATGTGCATGTACGGTGCTCATGCAAAACAATGCGTCGGTTTCTTCGGCTAGCTGGCTTAAAAGAGAGCAATTACAACCTTCGCGTATATAATCCTTCCCATTTGGCTTTCCACATGCTTTACGGAATGTTGTCATACGTTTTTCAATATCACTGCGTGTGAAGTTTTTTCCGAAAATCACATCCGTATTATGATCAATAACAAAAAGAAAATCCATGGGGGCCTCAAATTTGTTATGGATGTATTGTACCCAAGATGTCAGGTTATCACTTAATTGTGAAAAATCAATGTATGTAAGAATATGTTGCTTCTTTTGTTTGTCCATACGAAAAGCTTTTCACAAAGATAATTATTTTGCTGCCTTTTCGATGGGATTGCTTTAATTCAAGCAAGATGCTAAATTGTAATTCGACAAATTTTATGATGCTCAGTTCAATTTATTTGTCCTGGCAATCTTCAAAACTCTTATTGTATTGTTGAATTGCTCTCAAACTCATACCCATGCTGCTAAAACCACCATCATGCATCAGGTTTTGCATAGTTACCTTTTTTGTTAAATCTGAGAACATTACAATGCAATAATTTGCACATTCATCTGCCGTTGCATTTCCTAGAGGTGACATGCGTTCCGAGAAATCGAGCAAAGAGTTTATCCCTTTAACACCGGAACCCGCAGTGGTCATGGTTGGAGATTGAGAAATTGTATTTACACGAATTTTCTTATCTCTGCCATACATGTACCCAAAACTACGTGCTATGCTTTCGAGTAAAGATTTTGCATCAGCCATATCGTTGTACTCATACATTGTTCGCTGTGCTGCAACATAAGTTAATGCGAGAACAGATCCCCAGTCGTTAATGGCGTCTTTCTGACGGCAAATTTGCAAGACTTTATGAAATGAAACTGCTGAAATGTCTAGTGTTTTGTCAAGAAAATTATAATTTAGCTTATCGTAAGGGATGCCTTTACGCACGTTTGGAGACATGCCAATGGAGTGCAAGACAAAATCGATTTTACCTCCTAAAATCTCCATTGTCGAGTCAATGAGTTTTTCCAGCTCTTCAACATTGGTAGCGTCAGCAACAATCACTTGCGCTCCCGTCTTTTCTGCTAATTGATCAATTGAGCCCATGCGGATTGCGACTGCAGTATTACTTAAAACAAACTCAGCACCTTCTTCATATGCTTTTTCTGCAACTTTCCAAGCAATTGATTTTTCATCCAATGCTCCGAAAATTAGTCCTTTTTTTCCTTTGAGTAAATTGTACGCCATAGTTTCTTTTGTTTCAATTTATAACCATTCAACTGCTTGAATGTTTGGCAAAGGTACAAATGTTTCGGTAATTCAATGCGGAAATAGATGCTATTGCCGGAAAAGTAAGGAAAATTTTAATGTGAATTATGCTGGAATTTATTTTGATTTGTCTATATTTAAGGAGGATAAATCATGACATTGAACATATGAAAAAGGCAAGTATTTGTATTGGGCTATGTGTTTGTTTGTTGGTCTGTATATCATGTGGAAGTCAGGATGGTAAGCAGACAGAAAATACAAGTGAAAAGAAAGAAAATGTATCTGTAAAGGAATCAGCTGAGTTAGAAACAACAGAATTTATCTCTGTAGAAAAAGAGATTGTTGGGCGATTCATGATGGTGAATTTGTCAACAGGTGGTGCATATATCAGTGTTGAAGACAAGGAGGGCAATGATTATGTTTTTCTTGAAAATACTGATTGCACAGGGTATAAGTTTCTTCAGGATTACCCCATCAATGAACCATTGGAGGAGCTAGAAAATTCTTGGTACAATATCCGTTATGAAAATCGTATGATTGAATATGTTAGTGGTGCTACTGGGGAGCTTGAGACCTGCGAAGAGCTTGTTATGTTGGAGGTTGTGCCGCTTGATAATATGAAAAAGTCAGGTGTTGAAGGGACTATGAAAACAACAGATTTTGAGCATCTTGATTTGTCGGGGACAGAACCTTTCTGGACAATAGAATTGCATAAAGCTTATGCATTTTATCAAGATCCTTCATTTCAAGACTTCCGTCTGAATTATCTTTATCCTCACGATGATGCTCCATGTAGCCTGTTTGAGGCATTGGAAGAGCATAAGGATGGAAGTGTGATTTTGAGAATTCAGCATGAGGAGTCAGAAGCCATAGAAAACTTGCAAATCATTAACAATTCTTGTAATGATGGGATGTCAGATGAGGAGTATCCATATAGTGTTATTTATACTACTGCTGCTGCTGGAAATTCCTTGCAGGGATGTGGTAAAACAAGAAATTAAATTGAGATAGATATGAAATGTAAACTTATTATTTTAGGAATTGGATTGGGCGCTTTTGTCGCGTGTCAAAATGCAGATCAAAAAGCCGATGAGGCTGAAACAACAACAGATCAGCAAGTGGAAAATCAAGAAGATGCTGATGTTCAAATCACAGATCCAGAGCAAATTGAGTCGAAAGTAAAAGTGTTTCAAGCTTCTGATATTCAGGTGGGTGATGAGATTTGTAATATGGAGGTTTCCTCAGTGAACTATCAGGAAAGTGAATTGTTTGAGATTGCTTTTGAAGGCGATGTCACTTTGCATGGTACAGTGTATGAAAACCCGATGGAATATGTGATGGAGTTTACCAATGAAGAGACAGTTGCACAAATTGCAATTGATGGTGAAAACTATTCACTTTTCAAATACCTTGTTTTGTCCAATGAGCATTTAATTAAGGACTCATTTTCTGAGGATGAAAACACAATTTATGCTTCAGGTTCGCCAGTAGAGCGTCATATTACAGTAAAAAATCCAACTTATACAATTAGTTTCGCAGAAAAAGGTCGTCAGCGCTTTGGTAATGCTGAAGTTGTTGAGTAAAGTGATTTGAATTTCCTCTCTTGATTCAAAGACTAAGTCAATAAAATTTGTCTATTTATTATATGTGCTCACTTTATAGTTTTGTGGGTGCTTCTTTTGTTTGTTCATTATAGATATGCCTTGTCTGTTATACCAATTTAACCCAATAATGCCTCATTGAAACTAGTTAAATATTTTTCATTGTGGGTTATTGACATTATTTGTTTTTCTGTCATTTGGTTTACACTTGTTGCCAACCAATCTTTTACATTTTTCATCGTTTCAAAAGTGTGATTTTTGAACCTTGATTTGATGTGTTGCCATATTTTTTCACAAGGATTCAGTTCGGGACAATAAGGGGGAATATTGAGCAATAAGATATTGTCCGGGACACTTATGTTCCTAGTTGAATGAAACCCTGCATTGTCAATAACTACAATTTTATATTCTGTCTCACGATGTTTGGAAAAAGCCTGTAGGTAAGCCTCAAATATTTTGGTGTCTGTACCATTGATTTCCCATACAAACGAATCTCCATTTACCGGAGAGTAACTGCCGTACAAATAAGTGTTTTTAAAAGCATGTTGATATTTGACTATCGGCTTAATCCCTTTGGCGGTAAGATATTTGCCTATATGGGTCATTAATCCGAAACGGCTTTCATCCTGGAAGTACAGGTTTATTCCTGAATATTTATCATTATCCAGACTAATTCTAAGGTCGTTGAATGTCTCTGGCAGTTTTAAAAAAGGATTCGATAGCCTGTTCATCTTTTTTGTAATGGGATTTCCTGGGGCTTTTCAGCTTCGTTTTAAAATGGGTAATTAAGTATTTTCTTAACCAATGGTATTTTATTGAAACATTGAATTTTTCTTCAACCCATTGTTGCGCTTCCCAATAGCCTAAAAACGGGGAGTCTGGGCTATTGAGCTTAGCTTCCAGCGCGTCATGGATCTCGGGGGTGATGATTTTTGACGCTCTGATTTGCGGTTCGTTTGATATTAATGATATGATCCCTTCTGTCCTGTATTGTGCTAACCAACGTTCTTGGGTGCGGATGTGGACTCCTAGGTGGTTGGCCAGATCTTGTCGGGTTTTAAACTTAGATGTTTTTAAGTGGATTAAGCAATCCACTCGTTTTTGTTTTGACAAAGTAGGCTGTTTTAACCTTAATTTTTTTAGTTCCGGAAGGCTTTCTTTTATATCAAATTGTACTGATTTTTTCATGCCTAAATATACCAATTATCTGCGGCATATCAAAGTTAAATTGGTATTATATGGCTTTCTGATTTATGTGATGATTAAATGTTAGATTTTGGTTAATAAGTGCTTGTTAACTTCTAAAACAGAGGATGGTTAATAATAAACAAATAGTTGTGTTTATTATATCTGTATTGTGGATTTTATGTTATTCCGTGGCTTGTTATGTGTATTTGTGAGTTTTTGGCTTTAGTATACTAAATCTAAGATTAAAGTAATTAGGTGAAAACTCATATTTCCTATTTGTTTCGTTGTTTATCTGCGTGAAATCATTCTGCTATTAATCTTGATTAGTATAAATTAATATGAAATAAAATTATAATAAGGTTGTGTAAATTAATTTTAACAGATAATGTTAATCTAATAAATAAATACGACTATGAAAAAAAGAGAAATTGTAATTTTTGTTATTTTGTTTTTAAATGTGTTTGTGTTAAAAGCACAGCAATTGTATACTCCAGGCGGAACAGTTGGTAATAATAGTTCTGACCCAATAAACGTTGGTGTAGGTGTTTCAACTCCAAATTATCAATTCGAAGTGTTTGGCAATTCAAGTACTAATACTCCAGATTTAGCTTTAGTACATAGATACTTTTCATCAAAAACTGGACATGTAGAGTATGATTGGCAGTTTGAGAATTCTAATGGATATTTGAAACTGAATTATGGGAGTTCGAGTCTAGGATACCCTTCATCATTAACGACAAAGTATCAATTTAGTCCGAGCTCTTTAATTTTGGATGCAAATACATTTCTAAGCATAAATAGATCTTCTGGTACTATATTGAGATTGTATGACATTTTGGTGTCACAAGAGACATATGGATTGAAGTGGAATATGAACGAGAAGATGTTTGATATTTATAATGGGGGTTTAAAATTATCAGGGAGAGCTACTTTTTCAATTGACGGGTCATTATTACCAGATAATTCATATGCAATATATGTGGCTAATGCAGACCCCACAGTTAAAGTTTTTGCTTCTGTAATTGATGGTGTTGAGAAATTTGTTGTTGGCGCTGGTGGAGGAGTCAATGCAACAGGATTAAATGTTGTTGGTGATGCAGGGCTTCCAAATTTTACAGTTCATAGTGATGGTCGTGTATTTGCAAGACAGATTGAAGTTACACTTGCAAATTTAAGCTGGGCGGATTATGTTTTTGCGGATGATTATGAGCTGATGTCGATTACGGAATTGGAGAAATTTGTGAAAGAGAACAGTCATCTTCCCGGTGTTCCTTCTGCAGAAGAGGTTGCTGAAAATGGTATTGATCTCGGTGAAATGGATAAAATTTTACTCGAAAAAATTGAGGAGCTTTCTTTATATATTATTGAGCAGCAGAAAGAGATACATGAATTGAGACGGTTGTTGACAGAATAAGATATTAATTATGAAAAAAATGAAATATAGGTTGATGTTATTTTTATTGATATATACTGGAAGTTTGTTTTCGCAAAATTTTGTTAGTATATCAAATAATGATTTTGTATTAGAAGGTGATAGCTTTTATCCTGTTGTTATGAATTATGGAGTGTGTTTTAGGACAGATAATGTGACCTCATGGATTGTGCCATATTATGATTATGGTAATACGATTGATATAGAGTGTAATAATGAGTTGGACTGTTTATGTACGATTAAGGCTGATTTTCAATTGTTAAAAGATCTCGGATTTAATACGGTTAGACTCTTTGGTATTAGTCCTTTTCAAATGGAAAATGGTCAGTTAGCTTATTATGCTTTTACATCAAATGTTGCTTGGAATCCAAATAATAAAATAAGTGTGCCACTACAATCAAATTACATAACCCATTTTAATATGATCTCTGACATTCTAAATGTTGCAAATGAGGTTGGTTTAAAGGTGATTATGCTGACTCGTGGTCCAATTAATGAGCCCGCTAGTGAGCCTGTTTATGAAAACTATATAAGTGCTCTTTTGACTGAATTTTCTGATAGAGAGACTATTTTTGCATATGATTTTTTTAATGAACCTATTTTTCACGATACCGCAAAATTGGCGAAAAGTGAAGCGTGTCAAGTTGTATCCTTATGGAGAAGTTTAATGGATCAGTATGCTCCAAATCATTTGCTAACGATTGGTTTTGGATACAGTGATGAAATTTTCAGATGGGATCCAACTATATTACCAATTGATTTTGTATCATTTCATCCTTATGGAACAGTTGAGGAGGTTGGTAATGAATTGTATTATTATAGTAATTATATTGATAAACCATGGATAGTTGGAGAAACTGGAATTGCTGCAGATGATGTTCAAGTACCATATAGTGTTCAAAGTGATTTTGCTGAGTATACTTTAAAAAGAACTATTAATTGTGGAGGAAAGGGTTATTCATGGTGGCAATACCAAGATGTTCGTTGGGGGGAAGTCAATTTTAAACATAATTATATTGGGCTTCTTAATCATTTAGGGGAAACAATGACTTCAGTTTCGGGTTTAATTGTAAAAGGGAGTCCAAAGCCAGCAGCTCAAGAATTTCAAAACTTTGCAACATATTCTCCAGATTTTCAATGTGATTGTTTGTCAAGTTTTTATAATTATAAAGGTCATTCAAACTTTGTTATTTCTGGAAGGTTACTAAATGCTGCCACCAATGAACCCATAGCAGGAGGTATTATTCAAGGATGGGATATAGATTGGGAAAATCTTACAAGAACATTTTCAACAGCTGATGGTAGTTTTTTGTTGTATTCTGATGTGCCAATGAAATTTTATGGTTTTACAGCTCCAGGGATGATTTCTGATGATGATATTATTAATTATAATGAACCATCCTTGATATTGCAAAATGATACGGTTCAAGCCGGAGACGAACTGTCTTTTGAGAGTAGGTGTATTGTGTTGAAACCTGGTTATAAAGTGGAGAATGGAGCTGAGTTTCTAGCTAGACCAATCTGTGACATTGGAAACATTTATCTTAATCAATTTGAGTGTAATACATTGAGGAAGAAAAGTCAGTCTGGAAGTGCTGATTTTGCATGTTCTGATTCTGAAATTGAAGAGATTCTAAATATTTATCCAAACCCTACTAAGGATTTTATTATTATTGAATTAGAGAACTTGAATGCTGAGTCTATAGGTGAAGATGGAATGTTTATTGATGTTTACAATATGTCAGGACAGAATGTTTTACATGTCCAGACATTTGATTCTTCAATTAAATTGGATATGTCATCTTTTGATGCAGGCTTGTACTTTGTAAAGATTCTATCTGATTCCTTCCAGTTTACAAAACAAATTATAAAAGAGTAAAACTGGCAAATTGACTATAAAGGGCTGAATTTCCAGCCCTTTTTTTATCTTTACCTTTTGAGCATGGAAAATACAAGTGTGTGCATTCAAATTCGTGCTGTGGAAGGAAATAATTTGCAGGTAATTGATGCATCCTGTAGTCGTTGCTATCTATAATAATCCTCAGGTAATTGTCATTATTAATAAAGCTGTTGGAGGAGGAGTTCATTCTACTTTGGGAACAATGTCTAATTTGGACAATTACCTGCGTTTATTATTTGTCCGCGTAGGAGTCAGAATAGGATGTAAAGTTAAACTAAACCTTGTTTTGTGATGGTTTTCATCATACTAAACATGTTATTTGAAAGGCCTTATGTGGAAATTTGTTCAGTTGTCAACTTTTAAAGTTTTATAATGGGAAAGATGGGTGGAAAATGTTAATTTTAACAACTCATTGAAAAAATGATTTGTATGCAGAAAGCTTATCCTCCTTTTAGTTGTCAGTATTCAGTACAGGTTCCTGAGTTATTGTATAAATTGAATTGCAGCCTCGTATTATCAACATATCAGGCTGGGAAATTGATTTTTCTTTCGCCTACTAAGGATGAAAAGATTGTTCAGTTGCCAAGGCATTTTGAGAAGGTTATGGGTATTGCGGAAAGTTCAGAAGGGAATAAATTAGCATTGGCTTGTAAAGATGAGGTGATTGTTTTTTCAAATTCACCGGACTTAGCATATCATTATCCGGCATTTCCTCAAAAGTATGATGCTTTGTATATGCCTCGCCTAACATATCATACCGGAGCAATAGATATTCATGATCTTGAATTCGGGAAAAATGAGAGCTTATATGCTGTAAATACATTATTTTCTTGTATCATAAAGCTTGATGACAATTACAATTTCACACCGGTTTGGAAACCTCCTTTTATTTCTGATTTGGTTTCAGAAGACAGATGTCACCTGAATGGTATGGCGATGTCTGATGGGAAACCAAAATATGTTTCGGCATTTGGGAAAGGAGATTCTTATCAAAGCTGGCGTGAAAACATTACCAGTTCAGGAATAATAATGGATGTTGAAAGGAATGAAATTATAGCCGATAATTTGGGCATGCCTCATACTCCTAGGATTTTTAATGGGAAATTGTATTGTTTGTTGTCAGCTACCGGAGAATTGATTTGCATTGATGAGAAGACAGGGAAATATGATGTCGTTTTTAAAACAGAAGGCTTTGTGAGAGGTATGAGTCTTATTGATGATTATCTTTTTATTGGTCTTTCTAAGCTTCGTAAAAATTCATCAACCTTTAGTAAATTACCATTTGCTAATAAAGCTACGGAATCTGGAATTTTGATTGTGCATTTGCCAAGTGGAAGTCTGGCTGGTAAAATTACTTACTTGTCATCTTTGGATGAACTTTATGATGTTCACACATTAAAAGGAAAGTTGCGACCAAATATTTTAAATAAAATGAAACCAGATTATAAGGCAGGAGTAATGATTCCTGATAAAACATTCTGGGCAAAAATTGACACAAAATAACCCTTTAATCATATGAGAAATAATCATTTTGCACGAAAAAAGAGACAGTTGAAAAACTTGTCTGAACAGCTCGGGCAACAGATTCAATTAGGAGAGGAGAAGAATCAGGCACTGTTTGCCTCTCTGATTGTAAAAATAAAGCATCTGTTGAAAAAGCTTGGAAGAGTTGTGTCAGCAACTGAGTTGAAAAAAGCACTAGGTGCTGCTGCACTTATTTTTGGACTTTCAATCGGTAATGCTGCAAATGCTCAAAATTTTGCTGAGCCTGTTCAAAATCCGTTTGGATTAAATCCTACAGGTACTTATATGGCATTTCCTGCAGTTGCTGATATTGATGGTGATGGAGATTTGGATCTGATGTGTGGCGAATATTATGGTAGTCTGTCTTTTTATGAGAATACAGGGAATCCAGAAGCTGCTCAATTTGCAGCTCCACAAGTAAACCCATTTGGATTGGATTCAGTTTTTGAATATGCCTTCCCTCAGTTTGGAGATTTGGATAATGATGGAGATCTGGACTTGATGGTTGGTGAGTATGAAGGTGCTCTTCAATACTTTGAAAATACGGGAACTCCTTTGTTACCAGAGTTTATTGATCCTGTTGTAAATCCATTTGGATTGGATTCTTTAGGTGATGTTGGTATTATTGAGTTTGCTGATATTGATGACGATGGTGATCTTGATATTTTCACTTATGGATATGCCGGAATTATGGGCTATATTGAAAATATTGGGACTGCAGAACTGCCGGATTTTGGTGAAGTACAGTACAATCCGTTTGGTATAGGCGCTTTTGATTATTTTTCATTCCCTGCCATTGCAGATTTAGATGATGATGGTGATCTGGATATACTTTTTGGTGAATATTATGGTAATATGAGTTTCTTTGAAAATACAGGAGATTCAGAAAATCCACAATTTGCAGAGTCGGTGGCTCTCCCTTTTGGTCTTGTAGCAACCTATGAGTTTGCTTTCCCTGAATTTGCTGACATGGATGACGACGGAGATTTGGACCTTCTGGTTGCTGAGTACTATGGGAGCTTTCAGTATTTTGAAAATGTACCAACTGTTGGGAAACCTGAATTTCTGACAAAGGATTTCAATGTTTTTCCTAATCCAACTTCTGATTTAATAACCATAGACCTGTTTGAAGATATTGTGCAAATTGAATTGTATAGTTTGGACGGAATGCGAATAAAGAGTGTTGAAAATACAAAGCAGATTAGTTTGAAAGATTTGCCTGCAGGTAGCTATTTTGTGCGTATTCACAGCCAAAATGAGACTAAAGTTGAAAAAATAATTAAGCAATAAGTCATTTAATCTGGTACGGATGTTATAAGCACATCTGTACTGGATTATTTCCTCCCAATTCCTTACCTTTGGGCATGGAAAATTCAAGTGTGTGCATTCAAATTCGTGCTGCGGAAGAAAATAATCTGCAGGCAATTGATGTGGATATCCCTTTGCATCAGTTTGTCGTGGTAACAGGTATATCTGGCAGTGGAAAATCATCCTTAAGTTTTGATGTCATTGCCAGCGAAGGACAACGTCGGTATTTGGAGTCTATGCCAGGTTTTGCAAGACGATTTGCTGGTAAACTTGTCCATCCGAAATTGGGAAATATTGAAAATCTTCCAGCTGTCATTGCCATCAGTCAAAAAACAGTGGGAGGAGGCCCTCGATCGACCTTGGGTAGCATGTCCGATTTGTACGATTATCTTAGATTGCTTTTTGCACGCATTGGCAAAACGGACAAATCAATTAAACTTTCACGCGCACTTTTTTCTTTCAATTCATCTTTAGGGGCATGTCCTCATTGCACAGGTTTGGGTCTTGAAGAACGAATTTCACTTGAAAAACTGATTGTCGATCCATCCAAAAGCCTCCGTGAAGGGGCGCTTGCTCCAACTTTGCCTACGGGATATATCATGTATACTCAGTTGACGATGGACAGCATGGATATGCTTTGTAAAGCTCATGGTTTTTCTGTTGATCTTCCTTGGAATGAGATGACTGATGAGCAGAAGCATGTTGTCCTTTATGGAAGCAATAAAATCAAAGTTCCAATCGGCAAGCATAGTTTGGAGTCTCGTTTGAAATGGGAGGGGATTGCTGCAAAGCCTCGGGAAGAAGATTATTACAAGGGGATAATCAATATTATGTCGGATATTTTGCGGCGTGATAGAAATAAAAACATTCTCAAGTATGTTGAGTCATTACCTTGTTCTCATTGCAATGGATCGCGTTTAAACGAGCAAGCCATGTCGGTTACTGTGCATGAAAAGGATATTTTTGATTTGAGTCAAATGCCTTTGTCCGATTTGAAATTATGGATGCAATCTCAAACTTGGTCAGAAGGTGAAAAATCTGTTGCAGAGCCTATTGTTGATGTCTTTGTTTCAAGAATTCAGCGATTTGAGAATTTAGGAATGGGGCATTTGTCTTTGCATATTCCAACAGAGAGTTTGTCTATGGGAGATACGCGCCGAATTCGGTTGATAAATCAACTGACTGATGGTTTGAGCGATGTTCTATATATTTTTGATGAAGCTTTTGTCGGTTTGCATCCTGAGGATCATCAGCATTTGCTGGATATGATGCAAGAGCTTGTTGTGAATGGAAATACTGTCATGTTGGTTGAGCACGATGAGCAATGCATTCGTCAGGCTGATTATATTGTTGATATTGGTCCTTTGGCAGGGAAAGATGGTGGACAGCTTTTGTTTAGTGGTGCCTTGAGTGAATTTCTTCAGCGTAAAGATCTTTTAACCAAATCTGAAACGGCAAAATCACTGTATCAGAGCATGCAAATAAAGCCAATTTCAAACGTGATTGAGGATGGTTGGATAGAAATTGAACATGCAAAGTCGGGAATTTTAAAAGGATTTGATTATCGCATTAAAAAATCAGCCTTGAATGTGTTAACAGGGTTGTCTGGTTCAGGAAAAAGTGAATTGATTTACAATGAGTTGATACCTTTGGTTGAGGCATGCTTGGCAGGAGAGAATCCTCAAAGAATTCATGGTTTGGAGGGAATTAAGTATGTGCACTTGGTTTCCAGAAAGCCAATTGGTCGGACACCACGATCAAATCCAGCAACATATACTAAATTGTCTGATGTCCTGCGGGATTTATTTTCTAATCAGGCATCAGCAAAAGCAAGCGGATTAAAGAAGTCACATTTCTCATTTAATACCAAAGGCGGACGGTGTGAAACTTGTTTGGGTGCTGGAAAGATTCAAATTGGTATGCATTTTCTCGGAAATGTTGATTTGGAGTGCCCTGAATGCAAGGGGAAACGATTTAAGCCCGAAATTTTAAAGGTGAAATATAAGGATAAAAGCATTGCTGAGGTTTACGATATGACAGTAAATCAGGCGATAGCATTTTTTGAGGGTGAAAAGAAAATTGTTCAAAGTTTGCAAAGCTTAAAGGCGGTAGGATTGGGATATATTGCATTAGGACAATCTTCAACGACTTTGTCTGGAGGTGAAGCACAGCGCGTGAAATTAGCAGCGCATTTGCAGAAAGCGAGATCCAGCAAATCACTTTTTATACTTGATGAACCTGCGAATGGTTTGCATCATTTTGATGTCAAACATTTGCTGGAAGCCTTAACCCAATTAAAGACATCGGGAAATACGGTGCTGTGCATTGCGCATAATCCTGAATTGCTGGCTGCTGCTGATACTATTTGTGAGTTGGGCCCTGGTCGGGGTAATCATGGTGGCGAAATATGTGCATCCGGAACTCCATTCGAAATATTGAATCAAAATGCGACTTTGACAGCCAAAATATTGTCTGAGAGATATCAAAGTAAAATGGCTGAACGTCAATTTGTTGCTGACAATGAAAACATACATCTAAAAGGGGTTACCACACATAATCTAAAACAAATTGATCTGACAATTCCTAAAGGGAAAATGACAGTGATTGCTGGTGTGTCAGGATCAGGGAAGTCTTCGCTAGCTTTTGATACAATCGCTGTTGAGGCAGAATCGCGATTTAATGAAAGCATGTCAGTATATGCCAGAAGTTTTGTGCAGCAAGCGAATCCTGCAGAATTTGAATCAATTCATGGCTTATCCCCAGTAATTTCTTTGTCCTCAGAGAAACATAAAATGTCTGAGCGTTCAACGGTGGGAACCATGACTGGATTATACGACTATTATCGTCTTTTATTTTCCCGCATTGCTCAGCTTCAGAATAAATTCTATACTGCTCAGGATTATTCATTTAATCATCAAAATGGAGCATGTAAAACCTGTAATGGACTTGGAGTTGAGTTGGTATGTAATCCTGAAGTTTTAGTTAGCAACCCAGAGTTGTCTATAAAAGAAGGTGCTCTTTGCGGGACAAGTCAAGGAAAGTATTTTGGGAATCCAGATGGACAATTTGTTGCCATTTTATCTTATGCTGCAAAAACGCTTTCTGTCGATATTGATAAGCCTTATCATGATTTATCTGATGAGGAGAAGTCTTTCATTCTTTACGGCGCAGGGGATCGCGAGTTTGAGCTCGATTGGCATTTTAAGAACAAAAGCCGTTCAGGAATTCAGCATTTGAAATCGAATTGGCCAGGGTTCTGTTTTTACATTGAGGATGAATTTCGTCGTAAGCATCAAAACAAAACGGCAGACAAGTTGAGATCACTTATGCATGAAGTGGAATGTAGCACTTGTCATGGAAAACGTTTGCAAAATCATTTGTTGGATGTGCAGTTTATCGGATTGGATATTAGTGAGTTGTCTCAAATGTCTATTGCGAAATGTCTTGAATTATTCAAAGGAATAGATGGACAATCTGTTGGAAATGATATCATGCAGTTGTTAAGTGAAATTCAACCTCGATTGGTGGATTTAATGGAGCGTATGGTGAAGTTGGGCATTGGTTATTTGAGTTTAGATCGAAGGGCAAATAGCTTGTCTGGTGGTGAAATGCAGCGAGTTAGACTTGCAGGTGCTTTGGCATCTCCACTTTATGGTGTAACTTATGTTTTGGATGAACCTTCCTCTTCTTTGCATGAAAAAGATATTCCTGCGATCATTGATATTCTACACGCTGTAAAGCAGAGAGGCAATACAGTGATTGTTGTTGAGCATCATGCTGCTTTTATGAAAGCTGCAGATTTTTTGATTGAGCTTGGACCTGCTGCTGGAAGTCATGGTGGTGAAATCATATCTATGGGTCAATGGGGTGATTTGAAGGACAAAGAGACTCCAACGGGGAGATATCTGAGTGCAAAGAAACTCCAGCCATTTACAAATCCTGAGAATCCGAATGTTTTTGGCGTAAAGTCAGCGCGAGCAAATAACTTGAAACATATTGATGTGGCGTTTCATACTGAAAGTTTGAATGTAATTAGTGGAGTATCTGGTAGTGGAAAAAGTAGCTTGCTTAATGAGGTGATAAAGAAGTCTTTGGATGCAAAGCAAGCGCTTAACTGCGACTCAATTTACGGATTTGAACAGTTCCGAAATATTGTCTTTGTTGATCAAAATGATTTGCATGTTTCTGCATACAGTTCGGTATTTACTGCTGCAGGCTTGATGGATGCTTTGCGCGATGAGTTTGCCAAATCAAATGAGGCAAAATTGCTGGGTTTAAAGCGATCAGCATTTTCTTATGTGCATAAAGATGGAAAATGTTTGGAATGTAATGGGCATGGTGTTCGCCATATCTCTATGGATTTCATGAATGATGTGGATGTAATCTGTGAGAACTGTAATGGATACCGTTACAAGGATGTGGTTTTGCAATGTCGTGTTAATGGAAAACACATAGGAGAGGTGCTTCAAATGCCACTTGATGAGTTGTCTGCTTTTCTCGAGGGAAATGCAAAATTACAAAGCGCAATACAATTGATGCAGGCTTTAGGACTTTCTCATTTGACTGCTGGTCAGTCTCTGAAATCCCTTTCTGCAGGAGAACGTCAACGTGTGAAGCTCCTTTCAGAACTTGTGAAATCACCCAAAGGACATACCCTCTTTATTTTTGATGAACCTGCTGCAGGACTCCATTATGCAGATATTTTGAAGTTGATAGAGGTGTTTGAACAAATCCTAGATGCTGGTCATACCATGCTTATGGTTGAGCATCGGGCAGAAATATTGCAAGTTGCAAATCGTCATTTTGTTTTAGGACCTGGTTCTGGCGAAGAAGGGGGAGAGATAGTGAGAGCTTAATTTAAATCTAACGGTTACGACCTTGCTATTGTTGGTTTGTGGGGATGATGAAATTTGAAATCCAGTAATAATGGGGTAAGAGCGGTTATTAACCGTTACGATATTGCTGTCAGAGGGATGTAGGGTGTTGGTTATTCTATATGTTCATTTTCTTTATCAGGTATCCATTGTTTGTTTTGTCTTACAATTAGTACTTCATCATCTGAAAATTCCATCCATGCAAAATCATATACGTGATGATATATTTTTCCTTTACTATTTTTGTTGAAGTGTGTAAGGTATTTGAATTGAAATTTCTTTTGGACAAGTGTTGCTCTTCTTATAATCTTTTTGCGTGATTTTGGACCCATTATCTCTAAAAGAATTGCTCTATTTCTGTGAAGAATACGATCTAAAGGATAAGCAATTTGTTTTGTAACCTTTCTCAATGTTAAATGATATTCATTTTTGCAGTTAATTGAACAAAATATTTTGTCCTTTCTCCCATAAATTTCTTTGTTACAAACGACACATTTCATATAGTTAGTAAATTTTGATTTATTAGTTGAATTTCTTGATTCCTACTATAACGGCTTGGTTATGTAAAGATAACTAAAATCTAAAACTATTAATAAGTATTTTTATGAATTTGTAGGATTGCTAACGGTTACTGCCTTGCTATTGCTAGTTTGTGGGTACGATGAGATTTGAAACCCAGTAATAATGGGGTAGAAGCGGTTATTAACCGTTATGGGATTGCTATCAGAGGGATATAGGGTGTTTGTTCTATTTGTCTGTAAACTATATGGGGAGCTTTTAATTTTTAAACATCCTAATAAATTTAACGGTTACAGCCCTGCTATTACTGGTTTGTGGGTACGATGAGATTTGAAACCCAGTAATAATGGGGTAGAAGCGGTTATTAACCGTTACAGTGTTGCTATCAAAGGGATAGGGTGTTTGTTGTATCTGTCTGTAAACTATATGGGGAGCTTTTAATTTTTAAACATCCTAATAAATTTAACGGTTACTGCCCTGCTATTACTGGTTTGTGAGGATGATGAGATTTGAAACCCAGTAATAATGGGGTAAAAGCGGTTGTTAACCGTTACAGTATTGTTATCAAAGGGATGTAGGGTGTTCCTTTTTTGCAAGCCATTATTGGAATTTTGTGATGATTTAATAATCTCCAAAATAGTAAAAGGACAATGATAGTGTGAACTTTTCATTGCCCTTAAAACAAATTCCAAGTGATGCCAAATGAGATAGACTGTTCTTTTTATTGTTTATTCTCTCTTTTTAGTCTGGCTTTTGCTTCAGATATTGTTTCGTTTTCTTTTCTTAAGTGCTTGTCAACAAATCTGTTTTCAATTTTATTGTATTTGGATACAACTCCATCTTCAATTTTCTTGTATCCTGATACAACTCCATCTTCGATAATTTTATAACCTGATACAATTCCATTCTCGATAAGTTTGTGTGTGTGTTTTGCTTTGTTTTTCATGATTATTTGTTCTTCTTGATTATTAATAATAGTGTCTTGAGGAATAATACCTTGTGCGATTAGTATTCTTAGAAAAAATGTTGCGATGATTATGATCATAATTCTTAATTTTGATTTCTAATACAAATTTATCTCATTTATATGTTTCTGTAAATGTCAAAAATGCCTGGGTTTTGGTATTTATGGCGGATGTGAAAATAATTATTGGTCAAAATAGCTTTTGTATTGGTTAAAATGGGGAATGTGGGTTTTGTTTTCTTGTGAAATTTAGTATTTTTAAAAAAAGAATTTGTATGCAGACAGATATTAAACCTCTTTCATGGCAAAGAAATTTCAAAAGTAAATTTGATCGGGAAATCTTGAGTATTGAAGATGATTTTATTTTGTTTGATAACATCAAAGTTTTGCCCGCTTTTGATCATCCTTTTAAAAGTGATGTTACTACGTTTATCATATGTACGGAGGGGTCAACTCGTGGTAAAATCGGATTAAAATCTTATGAAACAAAAGCTCCTTGTATGATAACATTACTGCATGATGAGATATTGCAGCATGAATTTGTGAGTGATGATTTCAAAGGGCTGTTTATTGTAATGTCAGAACGAATGACAGATGATTTGTTGCCAAATATAAAAGAAAGTCTTCCCGTTAAGATATCTGTCCGTCAAAACCCATTTATTCCGTTAGATCAAAATGGATTAGAGTTACTTACTACATATTTTCAAATGCTCAAAGAGGTCGTCGGGGATACGGGTAATCTACATCGAATGGATATCGTAAAGCATTTAATTATAGCTTTTTATTATCATTCAAATTCCTGTTTGCATCAGGTGCCTCAAAATCTCAGTGAGAAAAATCAAAACGATGAACTTGTTGAAAGGGTATTATCCTTGATTGAAAGTAATTATAAAGAACATAGAAAAGTTGCATTCTATGCAGATAAAGTCAATTTGACTGCAAAGTATCTTTCTCATATTATAAAGGGAAATACGGGGAAATCTGTTAATGACTGGATCAATGAATGTGTGCTTCTAGAGGCAAAAACTTTACTTAAATCGTCAGGTCTCACGATTCAGCAGATTAGTGATGAACTGAATTTTGTTGATCAATCAATTTTTGGGAAATTCTTTAAACGGTATGTTGGACACTCACCTAAAGACTATAGAAAGATGGTGTGATTTGAAAATCTGATTGTTTGACTTGTTGTATTTATAACATTCCTCTTTGTTCTCTCGTTTAATAAAATGATGAGAACTTATTTCTCAATATTATGTATAGTATTTGTACTTTTTAGTTTTGTTTCTGTCAATGTTGTGGCGCAAGAGTATGATGCTGTGATTGTTAAAGAAATGGTTAATGATGCAAGATCAGAGTCAAGATATTGTGGTGGCAAGTCATGTCCGTCTGTTGAATCCTTAATTTCAGATCCCCGATTAGATGCTATTGCTTTGGAGCATGCAAAAAACATGGCAGAATACGATAGACTTTCTCATGTGGATAGTAATGGGAGAGGTGCTTCTGAGCGTTTGGAAGACGCTGGTTATGCATGGTGGGTTTATGCTGAAAATATTGCTGAAGGTTATCGTGATGAAAATGAATTAGTTGAAGGTTGGCTACAAAGTCCAAGACATTGTAAAAATATTATGGACTCTGATGTGACTCATTTTGGTTTTGCATCTTTCCATGGTTATGCTTGCATGATTTTTGTCCGACCTGATTTGCGATAATTTTTTTCTTTTTGAAGATTATTTTCTTGTTTTGATATAATATTGGTTCAGCATTTTTCTGAAATGATGCATATTGCATTTGAAATTAAATGAAAAACCAATGAAAAGCTGATTTTTATTTTTTAATGTTTGCAGGGCTAGTGTTGCTCAATGCATGCAATAAAGACGGAGTGACAAAAATTGAGGATATCCGTATGAAAGTGACATTTGACAATGCAAAACAAGCTCCAGGTACTAAGTCAACCACAGATTTAACAATGGAAACGCCGCAAGTTTACAATGTGGCACTAAAGAAAGTCACCTTGTTAGGTGATAATGATACAGAAGATGTTGTTTTGTTTGAAGCCGACAATTTAGCTTCTTCTTTAGTTTTTGACTTTGCCGATCCTTCAGTTGCTCATTCCTTGCTCCAAGGAACCGATATTCCTGAGGGAGAATATTCATCATTGAAGCTTGAAATATATTATCAAGAAATGCTAATTTCGATTATGACAATCGATCGTGGATTGGAGTATCGTGTTTTTCGGATTTATTTGTCTGACGATGCAGAAGTTGAAGACGGATTGCATCAGCCTGGTGACATGTGCCAAGTGAATGATGGTGTTGAAATCGGATGGCTTTTAGGTGAAGGTCAATACCCCAATATGGATCCTGTTTTCCCTCGTGAAGCGGCTTATACTGATTTTGGTGATGGTGTGAGCTGGTACGATTTCGCAGGGAAATCAGGGCAAAATTACGAACCTTTCGGTGATGTTGATTTTATGAACTCAGCACCGCATCCAATTTATTACACAAACATTTCTTTTGATTATGTTGATAATAATGGTGATGAATTAATTTTAGATTTTAATGTCAATGGTTATTGGCAGTTTGAAGATAAGAATGGTGATGAGCATTTTGGTGTTGAAGATTTGGATGCTGATGATCCAACCGAATGGCATATGGCAATGCCTACTATGACAGTGACGCTTGATTAAATCTATTCCTGAAATATTAAAAAGAGGCTGTCTAAAAGGTTTTTGTATTCGGGTAAGTATCTGTGAAGTTTTCCAAATAGCTAACTCTCATACAGCATAACCATACTTTTGGGACAGCCTCTTTTAATTTATGCAGTCATACCACCTTCTATGGCATGAATTTGTCCAGTTATGAATTGACTTTCATCGCTTCCAAGGAAGCGCATTAAACTGGCAACTTCTTCATTAGTCGCATAGCGTTTTAATGGAATTGCTTGTTCAAAACCTTGTTTTGCGGCTTCTCCTTGACCTGGAGCAAAGCCTTCTTCTAAGCTACGCATCATTCTGTTGTCAACAGGTGAAGGGTTTACGGTATTTACTCTAATTTTGTGATCAGCACCTTCTAAGGCCGCAGATTTCATCATCCCAACAACAGCATGTTTACTCGTTACATATGGTAACACGTTTGGTGTACCACGCATACCTGCAACAGATGAAGTAATGATAACGCTTCCTCCTTCAGGATTCTTTTTCATTACTG
Organism: Bacteroidales bacterium; assembly: GCA_963676165.1. GTDB lineage: Bacteria > Bacteroidota > Bacteroidia > Bacteroidales > ML635J-15 > JAQIBY01. Next base: position 1,341,264 of record OY781043.1, read on the forward strand.
GGAAAACATGTCTCAAACCATAAAAGACACCATGTACATTAATGGCAATTAGTTTGTGATATAAATCCATTGGATAGGATTCCAATGGCAAAACTTTACCTTCAATACCTGCATTGTTGTAAAATACATCAATGCCTCCCATTTTTTCTACAGCATAATTAACATATGCTTTAACTTGATCTTCATCTGACACATCCGCTTTATAAACAAACAAATTGTCAGAAGAGAGTTTTTCTTTTATTTGATTCAAATCATTTTCATTTAAATCAACCAGTAAAACTTTCGCTCCTTCGTGTAGAAGCCTTTTTGCAAGCGTACTTCCAATTCCACCAGTTCCTCCTGTAATAATTATTCTTTTATCTTTCATAGTAATACAAATTTATAAAATATGTTCCTTTACTGATTGAACAGGTTTAAGCCTAATTTGTTTAGAAAAATTTGCATTGTTTTGAAATCTTTAAAAAGCTTAAGGGGATGGGAAAAGGCAAAAAAAAGCGAGCAATTGCTCGCCTTTAAATCAATATTTTTCGGTTGAAATATCTTCAAAATCATCGTAGATATTATCTTTAAACTGCATGGTGTACAGTACCCACTCTTTGTTTGGGCGATAGAGGATGATTTCAAGCTTCACAGGTTGCCTGTCGTATTTCAACATATAAATGTATCGAACAAAGGAATCACCTGCCGATTGTATTTTTACAATTTCTTCACCATAATAATTGCCAAGAAGTTTCCGGCTAGTGTTAAATCGTTCTTTTAACCGTTCTATACCTTGTTGATTTTGTTCAATATATGGATTTGTGCCAAAGATAAAATCAATCGCATTATCTGGATCTTCTTTAAATGCATTAAAGAATGGATCCAAAATATCTTCTGGACTCTCTTGAGCATACATCCCAAACGGACTTAGCAGCATGAACAAAATCAATAGCTTTTTCATAAAACGATTTTTCACGAAGATATTAATAATTTGTAAGTTGCATATTATAATCTTCCGCAAATTTTCTCATATTAATTAAAGCATAGCGCATTCTCCCCAATGCTGTGTTAATCGAAACGCCAGTTTGTTCTGCAATTTCTTTGAAACTCATATTACCATAATGGCGCATGAGTACAACTTGTTTCTGATCTTTTGGCAATTTATCAATAAGGAAGCGTACATCCTTAGTGGTTTGATCTAAAATCATATTGTCTTCAACAGTACTGTCAGAGTAGCGTGAGTTGTTTAATAAATCAAATTCACCTTGATCGTTGCTGTAGGTGTTTTGGTTTTTGTTTTTGCGGAAATAGTCAATCGTTAAATTATGTGCAATACGCATTACCCAAGAAACAAAACGACCTTCATCTTTGTATTTGCGTTTTTCCAATGATTGAATGACTTTAATAAAAGTGTCTTGGAATAAATCGTCTGCAACATCTGCATTTTTGACAATCAATAGAATGTAAGTGTAAACCCTGTCTTTGTGACGTTTAATGAGTTCCTGCATACAATACTTTTCGCCTTTAACAAAACGACTCACAAGTTCGTGATCGCTCAATCTGCTAATATCCATATGTCCTATTTTTTGATTAAAAGCGTAAAATATGTTCTATAGGCAAGTCCTTTCTTTTAAGATGATTAACTATTTATTAAACGTTTTTCTCTATTTATTGTTTCACAAACATAAAAAATATTTATGAATTGTGCATCTTTGTAACACAATTTTAACAAAATCATCAAAAATTGTACCAGAATAATGATGAATGGTTTAGAAATATCAGTAAAAGGAGCTAGAGTACATAATTTAAAGAATGTGTCTTTGAAAATCCCTCATAATGAGTTGGTTGTGGTGACAGGTTTGAGCGGTTCAGGGAAGTCGTCACTTGTTTTTGATACACTTTTTGCAGAGGGACAAAGAAGATATATTGAAAGTTTGTCATCCTATGCTCGACAATTTTTCGGGCGATTAGGGAAACCAGATGTGGATATGATTGATGGTTTGCCTCCGGCAATTGCTATTCAACAGTCCGTTTCAAACCGTTCTCCACGCTCAACAGTCGGAACCTTAACTGAAATCTATGATTATCTGAAGTTGCTTTATGCACAGATTGGAAAAACCTATTCACCTATTAGTGGGAATCTTGTAAAACGACAAACAGTTTCCGATGTTGAAGTGTTTCTACAGCATCAAGCGGAATCAACCAAAGTTTATGTTTGTTATGCATTGGATATTGATGGAGATCGGAAGGAAAATTGGTTAGAAAATCTTAAACAGCAGGGATTTAATCGTGTATGGCTTGATGAGAAGATTCAGCGTTTAGATGAGATTGAAGGGCAAAATGTGTCTGAAAAATCACTTTGTGTTGTAATGGACAGATTGAAAAATCGTCAGGATGAGGATAATATTAGCCGCTTGCGTGATTCTGTAGAACAAGCCTTTAATGCTGGTGATGAATCTTGTCTTATTGTGACTGAATCAGATAGCGGGAAATATGACTCCAAACAATTTTCCTCTCGTTTTGAAGAGGATGGGATTGTTTTCGATGAACCAAATCAGGAAATGTTTTCATTCAATTCACCAGTAGGGGCTTGTCCTCGTTGCGAAGGGTATGGTAGCATTATTGGTGTCGATGAAGATCTTGTGATTCCTGATCAAAGCCTTTCCATTTATGATGATGCAGTCATGCCTTGGAGAGGTGAAAAAATGAGCAAATGGAAGGATGATGTCATTATGAAAGCTTCCATAGTTGATTTTCCTGTTCATCGTCCTTACATGGATTTAACCGAAGAGCAAAAATCGCTTTTGTGGGATGGTTGTGAACATTTTGCTGGAATTCATGAGTTTTTTGAATATCTCGACTCAAAAAAATATAAGATTCAATACCGTGTCATGCTATCTCGTTACCGTGGGAAAACAACTTGTCCTGATTGTAGGGGAAGAAGGTTGCGTAAAGAGGCTGATTATGTGAAAATTGATAAGCATAGTCTTTCAGATTTAGTGGAAATGCCGGTTGATCGTTTAGAGAATCATTTTGCAAACATTTCGCTGGATGCTCACGACATGAAAATCGCAGACCGTATTCTGGTTGAAATTCAATCTCGATTGCGTTTTATGCAGAGTGTGGGTTTGAGTTATTTGACTTTGAATCGTAAAGCGAACACACTGTCAGGTGGTGAAACTCAACGTATCAATTTGGTGACTTCATTGGGCTCTTCATTGGTTGGCTCGCTGTATATTTTGGATGAGCCATCAGTTGGTTTACACCCTCGTGATACCAGTTTGTTAGTTGATGTGCTAAAGAAATTGCGTGATTTAGAAAACACTGTTATTGTTGTTGAACACGAGGAGGCTGTTATCCGTGAAGCGGACAGAATAATTGATATAGGACCCGGTGCTGGATATCTTGGTGGCGAGGTACTTTATAATGGTCCATTAAAAGACATTGTAAGCAGTGAAAAATCCTTGACTGGTGATTATTTGTCTGGGAAACGTCAAATAGAAACACCAAAAAAGCGTTTAGCATGGAAACATGCATTGCATTTTGAAGGCTTACGACAACATAATCTTAAAATAGATAGTTTAGATGTGCCTCTCGGTGTAATGTTGGTTGTGACTGGTGTGAGCGGGTCTGGGAAATCGACATTGGTTCGGGATATTATTACTCCAACTGTGCGTCGGGAGTTGGGCGATTATTCATCAAAACCAGGACGATATAAATCGTGTCAAGGAGATTTTAAGCGTATCCATGATGTGCAATATGTGGACCAGAACCCAATTGGGAAATCATCACGGTCAAACCCAGTGACATACATTAAAGCATGGGATGAAATTCGACATTTATTTGCGGATCAGACCTTAGCAAAGCAGAGAAAATACAAAGCATCTTTCTTTTCTTTTAATGTAGATGGTGGGCGTTGTGAAACTTGCAAAGGTGAAGGTCAGATTAAAGTTGAGATGCAGTTTATGGCTGATGTTTATCTTACTTGCGATGAATGTCATGGTCAGCGTTTCAAAGAAGAAATCTTAGATGTTAAATATAGAGAAAAATCAATTTTTGATATCCTTGAAATGACAATTAATGAGGCTGTCGAATTCTTTGCGTCTGGAGATGGAAATTATGAACGTAAAATTGTTCAATTGCTTAAAAATTATCAGGATGTTGGGCTTGGATATCTGAAAATGGGACAGGCTTCAAATACCTTAAGTGGGGGAGAAAGTCAGCGTATTAAACTTGCGTTTTATCTTAGCAAGGAGAAAGCTGAGCCGTCTTTGTTTGTGTTTGACGAGCCAACAACAGGTTTGCATTTTCATGATATACATAAATTGTTGAGTGCTTTACGACAATTGCGCGATAGGGGACATTCTATTATTATTGTGGAACACAACACTGAAATTATTAAATCTGCCGATTGGGTTATTGATCTTGGTCCTGAAGGTGGTGACAAAGGTGGCGAGTTGGTATTTGCTGGCACGCCTGAAGATTTAGTCAAATGTAAGGCTTCATTTACTGGGAAATATATTCATTTGTAATACTTCGTTCAAGATAAAGAAAAAGCCCGGCATTCACCGGGCTTTCTTATGTATTTGAATTTGAGGTTTTAGTCTTTAATGACTTTGTAATTTATGGTTTGATTGTCCAGTACAACAGAAACAACATACAGTCCATCGCGTAGGTCGCTCATGTCAAGTAGGAGTCTGTTATAGGTTGAATTATCTTCTTTAACAAGACGTCCAGTTGCATCATATACTCGAACAGTATAGCTTTCTTCCAAACGGCTTATGTGAATATTCAATTCTCCACTTGTTGGATTAGGGAAGATGGTAATTCCACCGTCCACAAAGAGTTCAGCAGAATTTGAATAAATGTCACCACAAATACCCGTAATTAAGCAAGTGTAGGTTCCATTATTCGCCATGGATAAACGGTTGATCATCAAGGTGTCATTTGTTGCACCTGTAATTTCAAGCGTGTCATACAATGCAACTCCATTATGCATCCATTGGTATTCGATGATGTCACCTTCAGCTTCAACGATAAACATAACAGTATCACCTTGAATGACAGTTTGAGTTTTTGGGTGTTGTAAAAGGAATACAGATTCAAAACGATTGATTACCACTGTGTCAGTGCTAACACATGAACCATTTTGAATTGTCCAGACAAAATTGTTTTCACCAGTGACTAAGTCATTTGCCAAAGCGTATGCTTGGTTTGGACTGTCAACGCTAGGAAGACTATCTGGTGTTGACCAAGTTCCTGTTCCAATACCAACTTCTTCAGCAATAAGCGTTGCGTACATGTCATCGCAAACATCCATATCACTACCTGCATTTGCAATTACCAGACTGTCTCTAGTTATGGTCATATAGTCTGTGTCAACACATGCTCCATTGGTCATTGTGAAGCTGAATTCATTTTCACCAAGACCAATATTTGTAATAATTGCGATAGGACTTGTTAAACTAGCTGTGTTATTGACATCAGCGCTACCATTTTCCAGAGCCCAGTTGCCATTGTCATCGCTTGGGAGTGTTATGCTGTCTTGTTGACAAAGTGAAATGTCAGAACCCGCATTTGCTTCCATAAAGACATCGCGAGTAATATTAATGGTGTCTGTAGAAACACAAGATCCGTTGGTGATAGTGTAAACAAAGGTGTTAAGTCCTTCATCAAGATTTGTTGCTTCAGTTTCTGCATCTGTTGGGACATCTATTGTTGCACCACTAGTTTCAACAGTCCAAAGTACATTTCCTGGGGAAGGGTCATTTCCTTCAAGTAGTACGACGGAATCGCAAATAGCATAATCATCATCCAAGGCAGCTACAATGAGTAGATCTCTTGTAATGCTTAAGCTAGCTTGTTCAACGCAAGCACCGTTTTCAACTGTCCAAACAAGAACGGTCTCTCCTTCAGGAAGGTTGGTGATGTTGGTTACATTAGCAGATGAATCTTCAATGGTACCTCCTCCTGTTTGAATGCTCCACCACGCTGTTGCTGGTGTTGCATCATCAGCAGTGATTTCAAGGGAATCAGTATCGCACAATATTTGGTCAGCCATAACAACAGCAGGAATAACTGTGTAGCTAATAATGGTTAATTGATCGGTTTCTGTACAGCTACCATTGGTAACATTCCATTGCAATACATTTGTTCCTGTTGCTAGGTTACTAACAGTTGTTATCATTTGCGTTGAGTCTGCAAAATCTGCATTACCACTAATCACTTCCCAATATCCGGTGTACATTGGGGTAAGTGGCATGTTTGCATTGATCTCAGTGTTGGTGCCACATATGCTGAAATCTGCTTCCGTGCTTGCAAAAATGAGCGTGTCACGATACACTTCAACGGTGTCTGTTGTAATACATGAACCTGATTCTACTGACCAAACTAGGACGTTGGTTTCAGGTGCTAAATTCGAAATGATTGTGTTAGGATTGTGGGTATTAGCAAAGCTTCCATTGCCACTGAATAATGACCAAGTCCCAATGCCAGGAGTTTCAATGCTTGCATTAAGTGCTACGCTACTTGTATGACAAATGATGGTGTCTAGGCCAGCATCTGCAGTTATTAAAGTGTCAGATATGATTTCTAATTCATCGTAAGAAATACATGCACCATTGGTTATTGTCCAATGTAATATGTTGCTGCCTGCATTTAAACCAAAAATGTCAGTTTGGTTGTTTGAAGGATCAGTAATTGTCCCATCACCATTGTAAACTGTCCATGCGCCAATGCCAGGAGCAGGGCTCAATGCGTTAAGGGTTGTGAAATTTCCACAAATTTGTTGATCGCTACCAGCTTGTGCTGTTATGGTTGTGTCAATATCAATGACAAGGGTGTCGGTGCTGATACAAGTTCCATGAGTTACTTCCCAAACTAATTCATTTACATCAGGACTCAGGTTGGAAACTGTTGTAACATACTGATTGGCTTGTGCAAAGTTTCCTGTGCCAGAAGCCACTGACCAAATTCCAGTGCCTGGTTGAGGATCTTCTGCTGTAATGACAGTATGGTATACGTCACAAAGGTTTAGATCAGTTCCTGCATCAGCAATAATCAAGGAGTCACGGTGAATGGTCACTTGATCTGTTGAAACACAAGCTCCATGTGTGATCGTCCATTCCAATACATTATCACCATAGTCTAAATCAGAAATTTGAGTTGATTCGCTGCTAGCATCGTCAAATACTGCATTTCCTGAAAGTACTGCCCATGATCCAATTCCTGGGGCTGGGTTATTAGCAGCTAAAGTGGTTGTGTCATCTTCACAGAATGCTTGATCTATTCCTGCATCTGCGACGATCAGTGAATCACGAGTAATAATGACATTGTCTGTATCGGTACATGCTCCATTAACTACTTCCCAAATAAAACCGTTTGCACCATAATCCAATCCAGTAATTTGGCTTAGTGGGTCATTTGCAGAATCAGGAATTCCTGTGTCATTTGCTGTCCATGTACCAACGCCAGGAGTAGCAGGAACTGCATTCATTGTAGCAAAATCGATATCACAAATATCAATGTCAGCACCAGCATCTGCTGTGATAATGGTGTCTTGAGTGATGACTACTGTGTCAGTAGAAACACAAGTTCCGTTTGTAACTTCCCAAACAAACTCATTGTCTCCAATGCCGAGACCAATAACTGCTGAACCTGGATCATTTGGAGCTCCTAGTGCTCCAGTACCAGAAATCCGGTACCAGAATCCAGTTCCACTTGTAGGTGGTACAGCGGCCATTACTGCATTGTTAATTTCGCATGTTGCTTGATCCATACCAGCATCTGCAGTAATTAACTCATCCACATTGAGTTCAACAATGTCAGAAATTACAGAACCACCTTCATTTGCCACAAGACAGTAAATGGAATCGCCATCCATTGCAAAGGTGACAGCTAGATTAAGCGTGTCATCTGTCATTCCAGCAATAGGGTTGTAAATACCAGAACCACCTTGGAACCATTGGTAAGTGATTGTTCCACCGCCTGTTGCTTTAACAATAAATTGTGCAATTGCATTTTCGCAAACTGTTTGATCTATCGGTTGAGTAATAATGCTAGGTGGTTCAGTTGATAAGTTTTTATCAAATTTTGAGATGAAGGCGTCGCGTGTGGTACTTGGTACGCCTGTGAAAGTTTCATTGTAAACACCAGCTGTAGTAGGATAGTCGTTAGACGCAGTATAACCAGTGAAGAATATTTGTCCATATTGGTCAATTACAATGTCTTCTTCATAATCATAATCTCCACCGCCAATAAAGGTTGATGCTGGGATGTCATTTAAGTCAGTATTTATTTTTGTGACAAACACATCAATAGCCCCATTGAAAACAGTATCGTAAGACCCATAAGTGGCAGGATAATCTGCTGAATAAGTATTTCCTGAGAGGAATAAATAGCCATCAATCCCCATTTCAATATCGTATGCATATTCCCAGCTGTTACCCCCAATGAAGGTAGAACTTAAAAGGGTACTCATGTCGTTTGTAAATTTCGAAACAAATACGTCCACAGCATTATCAAATGTTTCGCTGTAAGCACCAACTGTTGTTGGATAATCATCAGACGCTGTATGACCTACGATATAAATATTGTCACTTGCATCCTGAAGTAAATCAGTTGCCCAGTCGTAATAACCTCCGCCAATAAATGTTGATTGAGCCAAGGCAGTCAAATCATAATCCAAACGAAGTAGGAATGCATCTTTGTTGGAGTTTTGTGTCATGTCATAAACTCCGGAAGTTACAGGCCAGTCAATTGATACTGTGTATCCTGCAAGGAGAATGTCTCCACTGTTGTCAAAGCCTATTGCATGTGCTTCATCGTTATTGCTTCCTTCAATTAAAGTAGAAGCCTGTAATGTTGTTAAGTCTGTATCTAAGCGAGAAACAAAAGCTGCGCTTAGAGTTCCACTACCATTAAATGTATCATCATAAGCACCTAAAGTTGTAGGGAAGTCAGTTGATTTTGTGTATCCGGTAATGAAAATTTCAGAATTTGTGTTGTCATAAAGTAATCTAGTACACACATCGTTTCCATTTCCTCCAATATAAGTAGATGCACTAAGCGTACTTAGGTCATTAGTGAACTTAGCGATAAACAAATCAGATTCACCGCCACCATGTGTGCTGTTATAAGCTCCAGGGATTATTGGGAAGTTTGTTGATTCCACGGTTCCGCCTAAAAAGACATCTCCTGTTACAGTGTCAATTGCTAAGCTTACACCTTCATCATAATTTGAACCACCAATAAAAGTGGAAACTTCAAGTGTGGTTAATAGGGTATCAAAACGGCTAACAAAAGCATCAAAGCTCCCGCCATTGTATGTTTCATCAAAAGCTCCTGTTGTTGTTGGGTAGTCTGATGACCAAGAGTAACCTGCCATAAACAATTTTCCATTTTGATCGATTGCCAGAGCTTGCCCATTGTCATTGCTAGTTCCACCAATAAAGGTTGATGCAAGCAATGGATCAATAAACAAGGTGTAATTCGCATTGTATTCACCGAGCTGAAAACCATACTGTAAATTGTCTAAAAGGAGATAACTTACTTCTATATATGTTTTTTTGCCGTCAATGAATTGATATGCAATAGGTTCTGTGAAGCGAAGTTCTCCGAGTGCAGTGTTGACAAGCATCTGTTTGTTGTCAATATCAATGGAAGTGACACCTTCCATTTGAATTTGAATTTGTTTACTATCAGCACCTGGGTGTACGGCAAAGATTTTCTCGATATTATCACTTTGCATTTTAAGTTCTAAGTCAATCCCATTGTACACGGATGTTAATTCTACAGATTCATAGTTTGTTTTGCTACCATGAGATTCTGTTCCGTTTTTAAACATGTGGTAGAGACTTTCAGATTGTCCTTTCCCAGAAATGTTTTCTGTGTTTGCATTGATAAGGCATTCTTTGAAAGCTAACACGTTTGTGTTTTTATCCATGCTTTGAGGTAAGGAATACACCAATTCATTGGCATTATTCACAAATAGGTTTCCAAACCAAGTTTTTGCATAAAATTCAACTGCATCAGGATGTTCACCTTGGTTTTCAAAGAAATAAACCAGTTTTGTTCCAGGCTTTGCCGGTTCCTGATAATTGGTCGTTACATTGTTTGCTTCGACATGGAGTGCAGATGACAATAGTAGCACTACAAAAAGTTGTAAAATCCGTTTCATACACAATGGTTTTAATCTCTAAAAATATTGTTTTATATGATTTGATCATTTCTGTTCCTTCACATAAGAGTTTAAAACAAGAAATTTTCCCTCTTTTACTACAATTTTACAAAAAAAAACCGGATAACCCGGTTTTTTTATCATAAATTTCTCTGTGAGAGAAAATCAATATTTCTAATACACTCAATTACAGCATTAAATGTAATTTTCGATTGGGTCACATGTACACATTAAGTTGCGGTCTCCATAACCGTTGTCTATTTTGCCAACGTAAGGCCAGAACTTATTTTCTCTAATCCACTTCAATGGGAAGGCAGCAGTTTCTCTATCGTAAACATGTTCCCATTCATTTGCGATACATTCATTCGCAGTGTGAGGTGAATTTAGTACAGGATTGTCCTCCATAGTGTACTTTCCTTCCTTAATTAAATCTAATTCTTTGCGAATTTGGATCATTGCTTCAGCAAAACGGTCGATTTCTTCCTTGCTTTCACTTTCAGTTGGTTCTACCATCAATGTTTCGTGAACAGGGAATGAGAGAGTTGGAGCATGGAATCCATAGTCCATTAAACGACGAGCAATATCAGCTGAACTTACATGGTATTCTGATTGGTAATGTTGCAAGTTCAAAATCATTTCATGAGCACAACGTCCTGTTTCACCTGTATAAAGTACATCATACCAACCTTTAAGTTTCGCAGCTAAATAATTGGCATTAAGTATGGCAACTTCTGCTGCTTTTTTCAGACCATTGAAACCTGACATTTTAATGTATCCATAAGTAATAGGAAGCACGCTAGCAGAACCAAATGGAGCAGCAGCTACTGCTTGAATTGCTTTGTCTCCACCTGTTTTTACAAGTTTGTGTCCGGGTAGGAAAGGAGTTAAGTGTTTCGCAACACCAATTGCACCAACACCAGGTCCGCCTCCACCATGAGGAATTGCAAAGGTTTTATGTAAATTCAGGTGACATACATCAGCACCAATAAATCCAGGATTTGTTAATCCTAATTGTGCATTCATGTTAGCACCATCCATGTAAACTAAACCTCCATTCGTATGAATGATTTCCACCATTTCACGGATTTTACTTTCAAAAACTCCATGTGTTGATGGGTAAGTTATCATGATTGCAGATAAATCATCTTTATGTTCTTCTGCTTTTGCTTTGAGGTCTTCAATGGAGATATTACCGTGTTCATCTGTTTTTGTTACAACAACTTTCATTCCTGCCATAACAGCACTTGCAGGATTGGTTCCGTGTGCAGATGCAGGAATAAGACAGACGTTACGATGTGCTTGTCCAATGTCTTTTTGATAAGCACGAATTACCATCAATCCTGTATGTTCTCCACTTGCACCAGAGTTTGGTTGTAAGCTTACAGCGTCAAACCCTGTGATTGTTGCCAAATCAGCCTGTAAATTACACATCATTTCTTGATATCCTTGCCATTGATCTGCTGGTGCAAATGGATGAATTCCAGCAAATTCTGACCATGATAACGGGAGCATGGTTGTTGCAGGGTTCAATTTCATGGTACAGGAACCTAGTGGAATCATGGACTGATTCAAAGCAATGTCACGTTTTACAAGTTTGTTGATGTAACGCATCATTTCGGTTTCACTGTGGTATGAATTGAAAACTTGTTGCTGCATGAATTCATCATTACGAATCAAGTCTGATGGTATTCTAACAGCATCGTCAAGTTCATCAATGCTAACATTATGCTTGTTGTTTGCTTTTGCAAATACAGCAACGATGTCATTCAAATCGTTTATTGTCGCAGATTCATCCATGCTTATGCCAACAACTCCATTTTCAAAGTAATTCAAGTTGATTTCTTTGTCGTTAGCAATGTTTTGGATATCTGTTTGTTGGATTCCTTCTGGAAGTTGGAATCTAAGCGTATCAAAATATGTTTCATTCAACTGAGTATAGCCTAATAAGCTAATGGCTTTGTCAAGGCTAACAGATTTTGCATGAATGTTTTTTGCAATATGTTTTAATCCTTCAGGACCATGAAATACAGCATAAAAACCTGCCATTGTAGCGAGCAATGCTTGAGCAGTACAAATGTTTGATGTTGCTCTTTCACGTTTGATATGTTGTTCACGTGTTTGCAATGCCATACGTAAGGCTTTGTTACCGTGTTTGTCAACAGAAACACCAATAATACGTCCTGGCATGTTTCGTTTGTATTTTTCAGAGGTTGCAAGATATCCTGCGTGTGGACCTCCAAAGCCTACAGGTACACCAAAACGTTGAGTGTTACCGACAACAATATCAGCACCCCAATCTGCAGGTCTTTGCAATAATACCTGAGCCATGATGTCAACTACTGCAGTAACAACAATGCCTTTTTCATGTGCTTTTTCAGTGAATGCTTTGTAACCTATGATGCTACCATCAGCAGCAGGATATTGTAAAATTGCTCCGAAGAACATGTCGTCAAATTCAACTTTATTGAAATCATCTACAATGACTTCTACACCAATAGGTTCAGCACGAAGTAAGATGACGTCTAAAGTGTGAGGGAAGATGTTTTTGTCAACGAATATTTTATTTTTTCCTGCTTTAACATCTTTTCTTGAACGAGTGTCAAACATCATAGACATTGCCTCTGCTGCTGCAGTAGCTTCATCTAATAATGAGCAGTTGGCAATTTCCATTCCTGTTAGCTCAATAAGCATGGTTTGGAAGTTCAATAAAGCTTCAAGTCTTCCTTGAGAAATCTCTGCTTGATATGGAGTATATGAAGTGTACCAACCCGGGTTTTCAAAGACATTGCGTTTGATCACAGATGGTGTGTTGGTTCCATAATAACCCATTCCGATGTATGTGCGGAATACTTTATTTTTTGAAGCAATTGCTTTGATATGGTTTAGAAATTCTTGTTCAGAAATTCCTTCTTTGTCCATATCAAGCTCCTTGTCCAAACGAATTGAAGAGGGGAGGGTTTCACCAATGAGTTGTTCCATGGTGTCAGCACCAACCTCTTTGAGCATTGCTTTGATATCTTCGTCCCGAGGGCCGAGATGTCTGTTTATAAATTGGTCTGTATTCATAGTTTGAAACTTTAAAATGTATATTTACAATCCAAGTGTAAAATTATAAAACTCTACCATAAAAAAAACTAATTATTATCAGTTTTATAACATCATAGAGAACAACAAAAAAGATTGTGTTTTGATCAATTTGCATTCGGTTCTTATACAATGCATAAAGGATTTTTCTATCTTTGTTTAAAATCAATCTGAAACATTATGCGTACTGTATTTAACCCAACTTTCATTCTTGCACTTATGTTGCCATTTATAAGTTTTTCACAAAATGATTTGCGATTATTAAATGGAAAAACTGTCCCGTATTTTAAGTATTCCGTAGATTACGATGCCGAAATGTTTTACTATCAAACAGAAAAATCGAATGGTAAACGTGTAACGCGTAGTGTGCTTTTAGAGGATGTGTATGCTTTTACTGATAGTTTGCAATGCGAAGTTATTCTCTATAAGCCTGTTAGTCCTGATCAAATGTCCGTTGTGCAAATGGGTAATTATGTTACAGGAGCATCTTTAGCAAGAGCTGATTATAATCCATATTGGTTAATGGCAGGTGGTTTTGTTTTAAGTGGAGCAGGAATGTATGTTTTTGATAATCCGATGATTGGTTTGGTTGTGCCGATTGTTTATTCAACATCTGTATCATTTATTAAACCTTCGAGAGATCAATTTATTCTTGCTCATCCTGAATATGCAGATGATGAAGATGTGCTTTACGGATACCGTCAGATGGGTAAAAACAAAAGTATGAAATACGGAATCATTGGATCCGCTGGAGGTGTGATAACCGGATTTATTATTAGTAGTTTTTTAAGTTCAGGAAATTAACTATTTCCTCTTTGCGTCAATCAGACTCCAATGAGTGTAATGATATCCAAAACGGAAAGGTAAATTGGAGTTACCTGCTTCTTCACAATAGGTTTTTAGATTTTCCTGCATTCGGGTTTCAAATAATTTGATAGGACCAATGTATTGCCCGTGGACTGCAATTTCCCAATTGTCATCGTAGTCATCAAAATAAATACCTGAAGGGTCTGAAATAATCTGATCTGCATTGTCAAGCATTAAATCACGAATCGTGGTAAATGATTCTTTGTGACAAAGGTATGATGCTGCTTTGAGGAAAACGGTGTTGCCGTCGATATAGTGCGCAAGAAATGTTGACAGTTCATTTTCTTCTATGCCATCATTGGATAAGTCTAAGCTCATATAAATCAATTCATGTAAGCTGCTGTCTGTCGGATTGCGATAAATAAACGATGCTGCATTGTCAAAATATTTCTGGGTTGTGTGAGCATACATTATATCGCTAGTGTCAGCAGATAAATAGCCTTCTTCATTGATGGATACAGGATAAATATTGACCATTTCGTATCCATGAGATTTTATGAAAAGCAAAATGAGAGGTAAGGTTCCATCCAATACATCAGTGTTGAGTTCATCTTCCATGCTAAAGGTGCGGAAAAAACTGCATTCAAGATTGAAATATAAGCTTTTTTCCATCTCGTTTAATAGGTTGATACGTCGTGTGTTAGGCATGTTTTGGATGTTAGGAACACTCCCTAGACTTTCAAGTGCAATCATCATATTGAACTTGGCATTAGGAAAGAAACTGTTCAAATAATTAAAATCAGGACCACTGAATGGGTAAAAAATACTGTCATTGTATTTAATGTGTTCATTTGTCCATTGATTGATCATTTTCAATTCGTTGGTTTCATAGTTGACCCACTGCTTAGTAAATCGGATTGAAAATTCTTTCCACGCATAGTTTTGAAATTCAGGTCGTGCTGCAACAATGGAATCTGCTGGTTTAATGCCTGATAAATAAGAGGCAATGTGGTCAAATTCTGTGTAAGAGAATGTATCGTAAGGCATAATGCTTGGACCTTCATTCTCTACAATTTCCAATTGTTTTGTTTCGGTTTTTGATTCATCCTTCTTGGGTGTTTTGCACGACCAAGAAAACAATACACTAAGAATAGTGAATAATCCTACTAGTTTTTTCAATCCTTTCATTCTATACATGTTTTGTTTGGCAACTAAAATATAAAAAATATGCTGTACTTGTTTAATATTTCGCTTAACAAATTGGAATAATTTAGTTTCCCTGATCAATGTCATTAAAAAGAGTGGCTTCTCATCCGTTTATTTTGATTTTTGGTTATATTTTGTTTTACACATTTGAAGCGTATTTTTCATGAGATATTTTATCTTCGTAAAAACTTTCAATATGAAGCAGGTATTCATTTTATTTAGTCTGATTTTTTTGTTGATAGGATGTCATCAAACCAAGGAAGAAACACCGGATAGTTCATTAAATCACAAAAAGGATTCTATTGTAACGTATGATGGATATGTGTTTGAAAATCAGTCTGACACGAGTTTTTATTTGTTGAATAGCCGTGGATATCAAGCTGATGTTCATATTATGTATCCTGATGATGCCATTCATGGTTGTATTTTATTGCTTCATGGTTGGAATTTGCCCGCAATGCAATGGTGTGATAGCACTGATTTCTGTGAAAAAGCTTTAGAAAACAATTATGCTCTAGTCATTCCTGAATTATCTTTGTGTAATTATCCCCTTGAAATTTATCCGGAGTGTTTGGAAAAATATCGAAAATATCCTGATTTACCTTGGATAGTTGATAGCTTGATTCCTGCTATTTTTGAACGTACAAGCTTGTTGGAGGAATCAAAACGTAACTTTGTGGCAGGAATCTCTACCGGAGGGAGAGGTGCAAGTCTTCTGGCTTATTATATGCCGGATATGTTTCGTGCTTGTGCTAGTATTTCAGGGGATTTTGATATTACTGCTATGCAGGATGAATTTCTTTACAAGGCATGGTTTGGCGACTACGATTCCTTTCCAGAGCGATGGGAAAAAGAATGCTTTGCTTATGATGTTGAAAATTATAAAGTGCCAATTTATATAGCTCATGGACAGGCAGATAAAGTATCGCCTTGTGCGCAAAGTCAGGCAATGTATGATTCCATTTTATTGCATCATCCTGATATGATTATTGAGCATTGGTTTCCCGAGTCATATGGACATGACTATTCCTTTTGGGCAGAGCAAACAGAGCCTGTTCTTAACTTTTTTGCGTTGTTTTAATGATGGAAAGTGGATAGAATTATTCACTTTGATTTTTTTCAAAGCTTTTTCGTTTGTATTTTTTGTATTGATTTATAGCTAAGCCATCAGCGAGTCCAATACGTGGTGCCAATAAGTTTGGAATGTTTCCCCATTTCATGATTTTCTTAAAAATTAAGGCCGCAGGAACAATGACATCGGCACGATCTTCACGCATACCCATGTCATTCATGCGCTCTTCCAACGACATTTTTGACAATGTATCGTGTGCTAGTTTAAGCTGAGATTTGCTGATGGTATAGGTATCCACATCTCCAAATAGTTTTGTGAGTTTATTGATGTTACCTCCGGAACAGATGCAATTTACTTCCCCTTCTGATTCGCGAATTTCTTTAATCCATGTTTTTAAATTATCCCATTCTGTGGAAGGAACTTTGTCCAAAAGGAGTCGAATTGTACCAATATCAAAGCTTCTGGATTTAACGAATGCACCTTCTTTAAAATAGGAAATTTCAGTACTACCACCACCAACATCAATAAACAGGCTGTCTTCATAAACCATTTGCATGTTTGATTTTGTAGACTTGCTGATGATTTTGGCTTCTTCAAGTCCATCAATTATGCGCAAATCAATTCCTGTTTCTTCTTTAATGCGGGTTAACACCTCCTTGTTGTTGGAGGCTTCACGCATTGCTGCTGTCGCACAAGCTTCGACAGAATATGGTTGGTACACATCAATCAGTAAATTGAATGCTTTTAAGCTCTTGATCATTTTGTCAATCTTCGCTTCCGGAATATAGCCTTTTTCGAAAACTTCCATTCCTAATCGAAGTGGAACTCTAACCAATGTCGCTTTGTCAACAAAGGATCTCCCATATTTCTCATACACTTTGGCGATTAATAATCGTCCTGCATTGGATCCAATATCTATCGAGGCAAATATCATAGTTCTTATTTGTGAATTGACTTTAAATAATCGTATGTTTCATGTTGAGTGCGTACTTTTGCGTCCCCGTTTGTTTTGAACGGATTGTCAAATGCTTCGTTTACAATTCTGGCTTTTACATTGTCTCTCAGTTGAATGTCTAAGATGTTGAGCAATTCCTGTTTAATTCCCTGATCGAGGACAGGGCAAGTGACTTCAATGCGGTTGTCAAGGTTTCTTACCATCCAGTCGGCAGAGCCTAAATAAACATTCGGATTGCCTGCATTGGCAAAGGCTAAAATTCGAGAGTGCTCAAGAAACTTATCCAAAATGCTAATTACTTCAATCTTTTCGCTTACCCCGGGAATGCCAGGGACAAGGATGCATATTCCTCTGATAATGAGTTGTACTTTCACACCTGCTTGGGAAGCTTTATAAAGTTTGTTTACCAATCTTAGGTCTGCTAGATTATTCAGTTTTATGCGTATCCATGCTTCTTTTCCCGCCCTTTTGTTTTCAATTTCTTTTTCGATTTGTTTTAAAAAGAAATTTCTTGTGCTAAATGGACTGACAATGAGTTTGTTGAATCTAAACTGTCTAAAGCTGGCCTCAAACAATTCGAAAACCTTTCGGATTTCCATACAAATCATAGGATGAGCAGTTAGCAATCCCTCATCGGCATAAAGCTTTGCGGTGTCTTCATTGAAATTACCTGTTCCTATGTGGCTGTAATACACGTTTTTGTTGTCTTCTTTACGTCGTATAATTAAGAGTTTGTTATGGACTTTGTATCCAGGGATACTAGGAATAACTTTGACTCCGACGTTTTGAAGTTTTTCTGTAAGTAGGATGTTTTGTTTTTCATCAAATCGGGCTTGTAGCTCAAGAAAAACGATCACATTTTTACCATTACGTGCGGCATTAATTAGTGCATTGATAATGGCAGAGTGATTTGCAACCCGGTAAAGCGTCATTTTAATTGATCGAACTTTTGGGTCAATAGAAGCTTCACGCAATAAGTCAACAATATGCTGAAATGACTGATAGGGGTAATGCAATAAAATGTCTTTTTGTTTTATCACTTCAAAGATGCTCTGTCCCGGGATGATGTCTTTATGTTGTATCGGCTTAATTTTCTTGTATGAATGGGATTTGTCGAGCAGATTTGGGAACTTCATGAAGTCTTTGAAGTTGTGATATCTGTCTCCTTCAATTAAGTGATCCGATTTATCAGCAGAAATTTTTCCTATCAGTTTTTCAACGAGATAGATTGGCATATTTCTGTCGTATACAAACCTTACAGGACTTCCTGTTTTACGTTTTTTTAAACTGTCAGCCATAATCTCAAGGAAAGATTTGGAAACATCTTCATCCATGTCAAGTTCAGCATCACGGGTGAACTTAAAAGTGTAAGCTTCGTATTTTGTGTATCCGAAAACTGAAAAGATATCATCCAGACAATAGCGAACAACATCATCCATTATAATGACATAGCGGTTGGGATCACTTTCTTCTTTCGGGAGGATCAGAAAACGCCCCACAACGTCGGCAGGTATCTTGATCATTGCATGATGAGGTTTTGCGTTTTCACGATGCAGAATGACGGCAAGATAAATACTGCGGTCTTTCAGATGATCTGTGTCTTTAAGTTGTTTTAACATGATAGGGAAGAGCTCTTGTCTAACATGTTCATGAAAAAACTTTTTGACAAATTGTCCCTGTTGTTCGTTAAGCTTAGTTTCATCAATTATACAGACATTGTGTGTTTTTAGTTCTTCACGGATTTGATTGTAAATTCCAGAAAACTTTTGTCCCTGATTTCTTGTGATGCGATAAATATCATCCAGAACTTTTTGAAAATATTCTGCACGTTTTGGATATTTCTTTTTGTTAAGACTCACAAGTCTGTGCATAGAAGCAACACGAACACGGAAGAATTCATCTTGATTGTTGGAGAATATCCCGAGAAACTTTATACGTTCTTGCAATGGGTTTTTGGTTGATTCTGCTTCCTGTAAAACCCGATTGTTAAATTGCAGCCAACTAATTTCTCTATTGATGTATCGTGCGTTCATATTTCATGCTTAATGCTTGTCTATTGATGTTCGAAAGTACGCTTTTTTAATCTAAAATCCAATGTGACACAAAAAAAGCATCCCTGAATGAGATGCTTTTGAATGTGTATTTTTGTTTTGTTATTCTCCAGCTTCGCCTGCAGCTCTCATATTCATGATGTCGCGATCAAACATGTAAAGGTTTTTGTCTCCAAGTAAGTTGAGTTTGTCAATAATTGCTTGAACACTTGCTTCCTCTTCCATTTGCTCATCAACGAACCATTGAATCCAATTTAAAGCAGCATAATCATTTTCTTTTTGAATGATAGGAATTAATGAGTGAATGCTTTCTGTAATGTATTGTTCGTGTTTCAGTACTTCATCAAAAAGTTGTTTCACAGAATCCCATTTTACTGGTGGTTTCTCAAAGGCAGGAACAACTGCTTTTCCACCGCGTTCGTTTACAAAAGCGATGAATTTTAGCATGTGCATCTTTTCTTCTTCTGCCTGAGCATATAACCATTTTGAAACTCCTTCAAGTCCTTCTGTTTCAGCCCAAATAGCCATAGATAAATAAAGATTTGAAGAGTATCCTTCTTTTTCAATTTGTGCATTGAATGCATCTACAATTGCTTTTTTTAACATATGTTTTCTTTTTTTAGGTTTCAATTCAATGTATTAACCACTCGTTTACAAATTTGTTTAAGATTTTTGATAATAAAAAGCGATTCATAAAATAATTCACAAAAAGTGAAAAATAAGTAAAAAGTGGTAGATGGGTGTAGGTGCTTTTACCTTGAAAAAGCTTTGGTTATGCTCTATCTTTGAAGAAGACAAATCACTAATTATGAAACGACTAATTCATACCATTATTTTTATGCTTTGTACAGGGTTTATTTCCTTTGCACAATATAGTGATGTTCAAGAGGCACCAAAGATGGATTTTTCCATTTATAAAGATGCGGGAGTTGCTGATATTTGTGAGATGGAAGGAAATCTTTACATTTCTTTGACTTACGGAGCAGAAGAAAACAATGGCTTCTATACGTTTGAGCGTTCCTATGATGGTGAGAATTTTATCATTTTGTCTAAAAGAACTTTTCATGCAAACGATAACGAAGAGTTGATATCATTTACCTTTATTAATCGCTTGCCTGAACGTCCGGCAATTTACCGAACCTATAAATTTACTCCGACAGAAGTGGTTTTAGTGAATGAATATCTGTATGAGCCAAAAATGGAAGAGCAAGTAGCAACCAGCGAATAAAATTACTTTCCTATATCCCAACGAACAATTTTCTTATTGTTTCACAAAACACACAAACAATAGCCCGTTTCTCCCCCAAGGAACGGGTTTTCTTCTTCTAAAGCTTTTTGTGGATAAAGCAAACTTTCAGGGGGGAAGATAGCTTAGTCTGAATGTGAAGGGCTTTGGGACATGATTTTTGCAAAAAAAGCAAAAATTTACGTCAAAAGCTACAGTATTTTACAAGCTGATAATCTGGGATTTATCCCAGGGTTATTTAAGATTCGTTATTCCCCAAGTTTTTTGCTTGATTCCATTTTATTTGCAATTATAAATAGGGATTGTTTTCAATCTCTTCTTGTATGGTGCTTTCATGTCCATGTCCGGGGTAAATGGTGTATTCTCCATCTAAGCTGAGCAGTTTTTCTTGAATAGCACTTATTAACTGACTCATATTCCCTCCGGGGAAATCAGTACGACCAATTGAAGATGCAAAAAGGGAATCTCCTGTAAATGCAATTTTTTGTGTGTGATGGATGAAGGCTAATCCTCCTGGAGAATGTCCTGGGATATGTTTTATTTTTAAACGTTGATTCCCAAATTGAAGTAGGTTATTTTCGTCAATATAGTTTGAAACTGCTTCAGGTTTTTCCATTTCTATGCCATACACTGCGGCGTGGGAGAGAGCTGTTTCAATGAGTGTGTCATCTGCTTTATGTCCGGACGGTTGAATTGCATACTCTCGCTTTATCCATGCTGAGCCTGCAATATGATCCATGTGTCCGTGAGTGTTGTATAAGCCCTTAATTTTGAGTTTGTTTTCTTCAATAAACTGTTTGAAAGTTGATTGTTCACTGGCTGTCATCATTGCAGCATCAATAATGATAGCTTCTTTGGTCTCATCGTATAGCACATACGTGTTGACCTGAAATGGGTTAAAAACAAAGCGTTTTATTTGCATGTGATTCGTATTTCTTGAATGTTTTCTGGAATTTTGCGCTTCCAACGTCTATGACTCCAAAGCCAATACTCGGGAGTTTCATGCAGTACCTGCTCTAAGCGTTTCATGTATTTGCATGTGAGTTGTCCTTGAGCTTCTTGTTCAGGATTAAATGGTATTTCCTCCAGTTGAATCTCATAATGCCCACGTTTAACTTTACGTATGTCAATAAAAACGAGGGGATAGCCTAGTTTTCTTCCATAAGCCTCAGGACCATGAATGCATGGTGTGTCTTGTCCCATGAAATTGACCCAGTGTGCTCTCGCCATATTACTTGGAGTTTGGTCTGCAGCTAATATGAAGCCTAACCCATTATCGCTTTGGATTTTAAATGCCTCTTTTGTTTTTTGGATTGCAACCATTTTCATGCCACTGCGAATCCGTTTTTTGAGTCCATAAGTTTCTGACCATTTGTTTTTGAGTGGTAGGTAGAGCGATACAATTTGATGTTTCAATTGTCGGTTAAAGCATTGAATTCCCCATTCCCAATTGCCGTAATGCGTAGCAAGAAAAAGAACGTTTTGCTTTTTCTCTGCAAATTGATTTGCAATTTCAGGGTTGAGGATTTTATATCGTTTATCCAGAGCCTTATCGCTGGCAGTCATGCCTTTTGCGGTTTCATAAAATACGTCGGTGAGGTGTCTGTAAAATCGACGGCGAATTTGTCGGATTGCTTTTTCGGATTTGTCCGGAAATGCACGTTTTAAATTGTTTGTGACGATGGTTTTACGATAGCGAAATACATGATAAATTAAAAAAAAGACAATGTCTGATTTTAAATAAATCAATGGGAATGGTGTAATCCGTTGAAGATTCACAAAAATCCGAAAGAGAAAATATTCCAACCACTTCATACGCTAAATTTCTTGTCAAAATTACCAAAATCCATAGAATATCTCATGTGTTTTGCAATTTTCTTAGCATGCTATTCCTTGAAATTACTGATAACGCCTATCCACAGAATATCTTATGGGAATTCCATATCGGACTCCTAAGTGAATGCTATTGGTTATCATTTTAGGATCAACTCCGCCAGCAATATTATCATAAACAAATAGTCCACTTAAATCTCTTTGCCAGTTATATTCAGTAAAAATTGCAAAATTCTTTTTTAAATAGTACTCAAATCCACCACCAGCAAGTAGGCTTAGACTGATTTTGGGGTGGTCTGCAGAAACATCCTGAATATAATCTATAGGATTCCCTGTGAAAGCCACTATCGTATCAAAAACTGCATGTCGTTCTGCTGATATGCGAAAATTAACTTGGGCTCCGGCATGCACATACAGGTTGATCGTTTTCCCAAAGTTATATTGTGCTTTAATTGGTAGGCTGATATCGTTTAATGTGTAATATGCCGGTGCGTAGCCTTGCATTTCTTGTGTTTCGTTGTACCATGGAATCACATCATCAATTTGAAATTGATGCGATTGGTAAAGTAATCCAGCCGTAAATCCAAATTCTTGATATGGTTTGAAATACGCACTAAGTTCATACCCAGTTGACCAGGCAGGATGCAGGCGTTGGAAATAGTTTTCATTGATTAAATTGGTGTGAAACATCCCAGCAGAAGCACTCGCGTAAAAGACAGAGTCAGTTCGCCTTTCCCATGCAAAACCTTGAATGGAAATAAGCATGTAAAATAGAAGTATTCCCCAATATTTATAAGACTTCACTCTCAATTGTCCCATCTTTAAACCACGTTTTTAATCGATCTCCTTTTTGAATGCTTTCTTTGCTGTCTATGCGTTTCCCACTTTGTGTGGTAATGCTATATCCTTTTTCCAATAATCGTTTCGGATCATTAGACAATACGAGTTGTTCTAGTTTATCAAGCTGATTTCTGTTTGTATTTATGTTTTGATTGGATGTTTGTTTTAATTTTGTTTGAAATTGTTGCAATTTGTCTTTCTCTGATCGGAAATAATTATGCGGTTGACTTTTAAGCTGATATTCAAGTTGATAAATTTTTGATGCTTTGCTTGAAAGTGCGTAGCGTGTTGATTTGTGAATGCTTTGCGTTAAAATATTCAATTTTGCAGTTTGATTATTCAGTGCAGATTTAACGGTTGGGATAAAACTGGAATTCAGTTGGTTTAATTTGTCATCGCTTTCTTCCAGATAATTTCGTGTTGCATTCAAAAGTTGGTCGAGCTCGTAATCCAAACTATCTTCTATGCCTTCAGTAATTTCCAGAATGTATTCGGCAACTGCTGTTGGTGTTTTCAGATGTTGGAATGCTACAAGATCGACAACTGAAGCATCTCTTTCGTGTCCTATCCCTGATAATACAGGAATAGGGAACTGTGCAATATTCGCTGCTATTTCAAAATTGTCAAATGCGGCTAAGTCTGTTCGAGAACCACCGCCACGGATAATCACAACCACATCAAAATCAATGTCAGATTGGTATATGTCATCCAGAGCTTTTATAACTGTCTTTTCTGTGTCAACTCCTTGCATTGCAGCTTTAAACAAGTGCAATCTGTAGTCGTAATGCTTTGAGTTGGTTTCCATTTGAGAGACAAAATCACCAAAGCCTGCCGCAGTGTCTGATGATATGATGGCAATATCCTGAACAAGCATAGGAAATTCAAGGGTTTTGTTCATTTCCATAATGCCTGCGTCTTCAAGTTGCTGAATGATTTCTCTACGCTTTGCTTCTATGTCGCCAAGTGTGTAGGCCGGATCAATATCAATGATTTGTAAGCTGAGTCCGTAAAGTTCATGATAATCAACAGTAACTTTTACCATGACTTTGATACCTGCTTTCAAATCGTCTCCGCTGCTTGTCCGAAAATAGGCGTTAAGCATACGAAAACGACTTGCCCAAATGACAGCTCTGGCTTTCGCTTTGACTTGATCAGAACTTTTTGATTTTTCAACCAGACTTAGGTAGCAATGTCCTTTGTAATTCACATTCAGTTCACTAATTTCTGCTACAATCCAATAGTGTATGTCCAAATTTTGACGTATTGCATTTTGGATGTTTTGTTGTAGTTCAAGTAAACTGATTGCTTTTTCAGCCATAATTATTGTTTGATAAAGGCTTTGCTGTACTTGTTGTTATCTGTTATGATGTTGACAATGTAATATCCTTTTGGAAATGATGCAACATCAGAAATGTCGAATTGCTTGTATGACGTTCTGTGCACCGGCTGTGATGCATGATACAGCACTTGTCCTTGTAAATTGACGATGGAAATGTCAATGGTTTGTGTATCAACAGAATAAAAGTCGATATTGATATTGTTGGTGGTAGGGTTAGGGTAAATGTCCATCAGCATTTCTGTGTCAAAAGTAGTGTATGAGATGTTTTTTAGAGCCAAATTCGCAAGTGCAAAATCTGGAAGTCCGTAACCTAAATATTCATCTGGATTATCATATTGCGATGCGCTTTCTTGTATCGCATGTAAAATTTCCATGACTTTTAAGTCAGGGTTAGCTTGCCATAAACATGCTGCTAATCCAGACATAATAGGAGTGGAGAAGGATGTTCCATTTCCGTATGCAAAGTCACCAGTGCTTCCTTGATACCACGTGTCTTGACCTTGGGCTGCTACATCAGGTTTAACCCTGCCATCAAAGGAATAGCCAATAGATGAGAAACTTGCATAATCGCCAAATTCATCTACAGCACCAATGGTTAGAATAGAATCTGCATCTGCAGGCATTGAGATTTTGGGATTCGCATTATTACCTTCATTACCTGCTGCTACGACAACAAGCATTCCTTTGGATGCTGCAATGGTAGCAGCAATAGAAATCGGAGCTCTGCGTCCGTCAAGATCCTCGTTGCTATGATTCCAAGCTTCGTTATCGTAAATTTTATATCCTAAAGAAACCGATAAGATATCAGCACCCATGCTATCAGCAAATTCAGCGCCTGCAATCCAGTTATATTCCTCTATGAGTTGTTCAGTGGCTGCATCTTCAGTGCGTAAAAGCATAAAGTCAGCATCAGGGGCTGAGCCAACAAGACTGCCTTCTTCTTTGCCACCTAAAATGGACAAAACAGCTCTTCCGTGAGAATGATGTCCATACACGTCAAAGTCGTTGTCAACAAAATCTCGAGTTGCAATTACTCTCCCTTCATCTAGCATAGCTTGAAAGCTGGATAATTCTGGCACTACATCAAATCCGGAATCGAGAACTGCGATTATCATACCTGCTCCTGTATAACCTTGATTGTGTAAAATATGCCCATTGAGCATAGTAATCTGATTTTCACTAAAGCCATAATCCAAGGCATTTTCATTGGTGATGGCTTTGGTGTTTTTAGGTGGTTCTACAACTTCGCGAATGAGTAGTTTTTCTATAATGAAGCCATAATTTTCAAGTGTGTCAAGAAGATCTGAGTCAGTTGATTGTATGGCAGCTCCATTTAACCATTTGGATGTATATCTTACAATAACTCCAAGACTGTTAAGTGAATCGAGGTAATATTCTGATACCGGTAAATCTTCCAGAGTGATTTGAATTTCTTGGTTGTCACGGCGTTCTAAAGCTCTTGCACTTAGAAATTCTTCTGGTTGTGAAATGTTGTAATTGTTATTGCCCTTATCGGAGAAACTAATCCAATAAACATCCGCATTTTCTTGTGCATTTAGCTGAAAGACAATGCTTAAAAATACGAATAAACTTGTAATTTTATAAATCATAATTCTCGTCCCTTCCTCTTTCAATAAAAACCTGTTTGTACATTGTTCCGGTTGTAATTCTATCTTCAAGCGGAACTCCAGGTTCTATCTCTTGCGAATTTATGTGAGTTATTTCTTTGTAAATTAAACCAGTATCTCGTGCAAACTGTTCAATGGCAAAATCTTTATGGATCAGCGATGAGTCCGCTTCTTGCGTGACGGTTAAGCAGGAGTCAAAAAGTTGTGCGCTAATGGTCAAAGGAGCGTCTATCTCAGTGATTTCATAATCTTGATAGCTCATGGTGTTGTATGCATTTCCGTCCCAGGTTTTGTTGATGGTTAATGGGAAATACATTTTTACATAGCGTATGTTTTCTTCAGTGATGAACAATCTGTAATCTTTATACTGAATAGACCAAACATCAGCAATTTGCCAATTGTCATTTGGGTTATTGCGTTTGTATCTAAGCAAAAGATAACTTGTGACATTCAGATCATCTTGATAACGGCCCCCAATCATTTCTTTGAGTTGATAGTTGAGTGTGTCATACACTTCAGATGGTTCATCGATATTGATTTCTTGCACCTGATACACATTATATGCGCCTGACTCAAGCGGGTAATAATCTCTGTCTAAGTTGGCGAAATAGGAATCGTTTTCCTTTGTGCATGCGCTAAGGATGATAAGGATGCTAAGTATTCCGAACAGTTTTTTCATTGCAGGAAATTTTTATAAATATACAAATTATTCTGCAATTATTCCACCGCCAACAACATCCATTTCGTCATAAATCACGCATGATTGTCCTGCAGTAACCGCATAGACGCTTTGGTTGAGTTCCAAATAGTAGCCCTGCTCGTCTTTTTTTATTTTTCCTGGAACTGATGGTGATTTATAACGAATTTTTGCTTCAATTTCGAGATTTTCAGGTGGTTCTGGGAATTTTATCCAGTTTGTGTCCTTCAGTCTGACTTTTGTGCGCTCAAGTTCGTTGTAATCTCCAAGTACAATTTCATTCTTTTTTGCATCGATTGACAGGACATAGGCAGGTTTTCCTAGCGCGATATTGAGGCCTTTTCGTTGCCCGATTGTGTAGTAGGGGTAGCCTTTATGTTTCCCAAGGATTTTGCCCTCAGTATCTATAAAATTTCCTTCTTTGATTTTTTTCTCAATGTCTTTGACATATTCTTTAAGAAAATTTCTGTAGTCATTATCTTTAACAAAACAGATTTCTTGCGATTCTTTTTTTGCTGCAATGCGTTCAAAACCATGTTCTTTGGCAATCTCTCTCACTCTGTCTTTAGTGAGTTCTCCCAAAGGGAAAATGGTGTGTTTAAGTTGCTCTTGTGTCAGTGTCCAAAGGAAATACGACTGATCTTTTTTGGTATCAGCCCCTTTCATTAAAATGTGTCTTCCGTTTTCTTCCCGTATTCTGGCATAATGCCCTGTTGCATAATAATCGCAACCACGATCTTTCATTTCATCAAGCAATAAGCCCCATTTAATGTAGGTATTGCACACGACGCATGGATTTGGTGTTCTTCCATTCATGTATTCGTTGACAAAGTCTTGAATGACATAATGTTCAAAGGATTTACGTATGTCAATGATTTCGTGAGGGAAATTTAGCTTGCGTGCTAATTCTCTGGCTTCAAGCAGAGATTCAGCATCGCAGCAGCCTTTGTCTTTTTCATCACAAGATGTGAGATCTACTTCCCACATTTGAAATGTGAGTCCTTGAATGTCGTATGCTTGATTTTGTAATAAAATGGCTGAAACTGAGCTGTCTGTTCCACCGCTCATCGCCAATAAACATTTTTTCATTGTGTTGAGATTAATGATTAGCGGAAAAACTCAAAGGGGTTATCCAAATAATCTTCAGGATTTTTCATTTCATCCTGATGTTCTTTTGCCCATTCAACTTTTTTCCAAAATTCGCTTTCTAAACTGTCTCGGTCAGCACGTTCTCCATGTTTGTACTCGACAGTATCGAATCCACCATCTTGGGTTGCAATTAGCCAATCTCCTTCCTTGCGGTTATCTCTGTAAATTCCTTGCTCATCCATGGTTCCATCTGGGGAAAATACTTGGAATTCACCATGTTTCATGTTGTTGTGGTAAAACCCTTTTTCACGAACGTTTCCATTGTCAAAATAGAACACGTATTTGCCTTCTTTGATTCCGTTCTCGTAATGAATCTCAGTCAGTTTTTCACCGTTTTTGTAATATGTGGTTTCTAGTCCTTCAAAAACGCCATTGTTGTATATTACTTCTTTTTGTCGTTCTCCTCCTGCATAATAAAAAATCCATTTACCGTGTCGTATTTGCTTTGAATCGTAGCTTCCTCTTGCACCTAGGTTGCCATTATACCATCGCATTTCAATGATAGAGCTTCCATCTTCGTTGAATTCTTGGATTGCTTTGATTTTTCCATTGGTATGATAATGCTTAAAAACTCCTTGAGGGACGTTGTCAATAAAGAAACCAGAGTAACGAGGATATTGCTTTTCGTCATCGTAATATTTGATCCAACGCCCTTGTTTGTTTCCGTTAATGTCTGTGTAGTTTGTAACAGAATCTTTGCCTTGGGTGGTTTGTCCAAAGCTGATGTTTGCAGCAAATACGCCAATGATAAGAAGGTAAATCAATTTTCGCATAGAAACAATGTTTTTAATTAAACTGGCAATTTTGAATTTTATTGTAACAAAATCAATGCCATGGCAAAGATAAGAAAAATGATAGGCTAATAACGAAATATGTGAGGACTAGAAATTTCAAATAATTGTTTTGAATAATGATCTAAAATTTGTACTTTTGTCATAAATTATGCGCTGTGGAGAATACAAATATCTTTCAATATAAGGTAAAACCAAATTATATTTATAAGACAGCTTTTGTTTTAGTTGCTGTCTTTTGGGCTTTGTGGTTTAATTATTATCTATTTGGGACAATTAGTGTTGGTGTTTTATCTGCAGTAATTTTTATATCATCGAAGGGATTGGAAATTGATTTTGAGAATAATCGTTATCGTGAAGGTCGTATTGCTGGTAAAGTTTGTACTGGGAAATGGCAGCCTTTGCCCAATGTGAAATATATTTCTGTCTTTAAAGCAAATGTTGTTAGTCGTGTAAGTGGTAGATCAGGTGCAGGTGTGAGTTCAAATGAGAGAGTCATTAAGGTGAATTTAATTCATGGTAAAAATGGTAGGCTGACAGTTTATCAAACACCTGAAAAAGAAGATGCATTTGAAAAAGCGTGTTTAATTTCTGAAAAATTGAATTTGAAAATTCTAGATGCTACAACTGCAAATCATATTGTATATGATAATGCTGAGGCTTATTGTGATCGAGAAGTAGCATAAGGAATTTTCGAATTTTACAAACAAATATTATTGAAGCTGCTTACATTTAACACTTAAAATGAAAGCCTTAAAGATGTATTTGTTATCGTTGAACATGCAAAATAGTTTTATATGAAAAATTCCGTAGTTCTTTGTGTTTTGTCTTTGCTGACTGTTGCTCTGTTTGGACAGTCTCAGGATGTTCCCAATGTCCAAAAGTCTGAAACAGTGCAATTGCATGCTTTGCATGAGGAGATTACATATGAGGTTGAAGCTGGGCAAAAAGGGGATGAGTTGATTCATAAGACCTTTTCATATCGACTTAATCAAAGATTAAGTATCATGGAGTTTATTAGTCATAATAATCAGTACTCTAACAGGAATAAGAATTATTATTCAGATGCGAGAAAACTAGAACAACAGAAACTCTATTATTATGATACTGATAGTTGGACTCTAAATCGCATTAAATTGTATCAATATAATTCTGAAAACAAGCAAACAGTATATAAAGATTCTGTTTATTCTACAATCCCTGATCCATGGGCTAATGGCTATTATTGGCACTTGATCTATCTTGTTTTAACGGACTATCTGCCTGATAATTTGAGTGTGCTTAGAAATGAGCAATATCATTATGGAGAGATTGGGGATCAGATATCTTTAAATTCAAAAGACTATGTTTATGATGATGACGAATTGACCAAGCTTGAGTCGTATTATATTGACCTTCGGTCTGGTGAGAGTGATACGCTTACGGGTAGTAGAGAGCTTTATGAGTATGGTAATTCATCGAATACAATCATATACCAGACACTTGAGAATGAGACTTGGAAAAATATAAGTAAGGAATACAAGCATTATGATGCAGAATCAAATATTGATACCCTTTTGTACTTTGTGTTCAATGATACAACGAGTGAGTTTGAATACCAGTCTGGAAATTATTACTCCTATACTGAAAGTGGAAAATTGACTTGGTTTTATTCTGAATATTTAGGTAGTTCTTTTACTGTGATTGAAGACACACTCGAATACGATATGAATGATCAATTGATAATGAAGCAACATGAAAGGTATTCTGATGATGAATTAGCGGAATGGGATAAAGAGACGTATGCCTATGATGAAGCAAATCGACTCGTGTACTTTGCAAATTACGAAAAAAGTGAGTTGGGAGAAGAATGGGTGGAGGAAGAAAAATATTATTATTTTGATGATTTGGGAAATCCAATTATGGATGTACTGTTACAATTTGATGCAGATGCAGAAGAATTGGTTTTTGTACAAAAAAAAGAACGGTTTTATACTGAATCTATTGATTTTGAATCGATGGTATTGCCACATACATTAAATAATATTCGAGAAAGGTTTCGTTACAGATTGGATTCGGTTTGTCGGTATCATTATGATGAGAATGATTGGAAGGAATATGAACTCACCGTGTATAATTATCAATTGAGAAATTTTTATGATATGAGTAGTGTTTCCTCAGATAATCGTAATGAGTTGCATTTCTTTCCTAATCCAGCCAAGGAGTTATTGGAAATACAAGGTGATTATATTCGCTTTCCATTAGAAATGTATATGTATAATTTGAATGGACGATTAATAAAAACGATGGTACTAAATGATTCTTTTATCCCGGTGTCTGATCTGGCTACAGGAGTTTATATCTGTGTGCTTTATCATAAGTCGGATTGTATTGCAAAAGAAAAAATAACAATTGTAGATTGATTGGCTTTGCCTCAATGATATCACATAAAAAAGACCACCTAAGAAAGTGGTCTTTATAAGAAATATGTTTGATTGAATTAAATTGTCTGTCCAGGATATACCTTCAATGCATTTTCAAGACAGTCCATCGCATTTCCTAAATCGTCTTTATTCAATACATAAGCAATACGTACTTCATTTTTGCCAAGCCCTGGAGTGCTGTAGAAACCACTTGCAGGTGCAACCATGACAGTTTGGTTGTTGTATTCAAAATCTTCAAGCAACCATTGCGCAAATTTGTCAGCATCGTCAACTGGCAGTGAAACCACAGTGTAAAATGCACCTTTGGGCATTGGGCTTTTTACTCCTTTCATCTTGTTTAAACGTTCAACCATGAAATTTCTACGGTCAATATACTCGTTATATACTTCGTCAAAATATTCCTTTGGAGTGTCAATTGCAGCTTCTGAGGCTACTTGTCCAAGGTATGGAGGGCATAGTCTTGCCTGAGCAAATTTCATGACAGCAGCCATCAACGTTTTGTTTCGGCTAACCATACAACCAACACGAACACCACACATACTGTAGCGTTTAGATACAGAATCCATCATCACAACATGTTCCTCAAGACCTTTGATGTGCATTGCTGAGAAGTGACTGTTTCCATCGTAACAAAATTCTCTATATACCTCATCTGAAAATAAATAAAGATCATGTTTTTTTACGATTTCTGAGAGTGCTTTAAGTTCTTCTTCTGAATACAAATATCCGGTTGGGTTATTTGGATTACAGATGACGATTGCTTTGGTTTTATCTGTGATCAATGCTTCGAATTCTTCCACTTTTGGAAGTGCAAAGTCATTTTCAATGGATGAAGTAATCGGAACGACTTTAACACCAGCACTGACAGCAAATCCGTTGTAATTTGCATAAAATGGTTCTGGTATAATCACTTCATCTCCAGGGTTCATGCATGCAAGAAAAGCAAAAGTAATTGCTTCAGAACCACCTGTTGTAATGATAATATCGTTTTCATCCACAGGAATATCAATGTTTTGATAGTAACCTGCAAGTTTTTTACGATATGATTCGTTTCCTGCAGAATGGCTATAAGCCCAAACTTTTTCTTCCAGATTCTTAATTGCATCCAAAGCTACTTTTGGAGTTTCAATATCTGGTTGACCAATATTCAAATGATACACTTTACGTCCTTTGTTTTTCGCTGCTTCAGCGTAAGGAACAAGGCGGCGAATTGGAGAAGCCGGCATTGCATTTGCTTTTTGTGATAATCCTGGCATAGTTCTTTATTATTAATATTTACACTTTTATTTATCTGCCGTCTCCGGCGCTTTTACATTTCCTTTGACAAGCAATTTAATTGGTTGAGAATTCAAATTGGTATAGACGTAAACCGATTTTGTGAATCGACCAATAATCTTTGTGTTATACACAATTTTTATGTTTCCTTTTTTTCTTGATTTTACTGGTGATTTTGTCCAGTCTGTTGATGTGCAGCCACACTTCGCTTTGACATTGGTGATAACTAAACTGGAATCGGATGTGTTTTTAAAGACAAACTCACATTCTGCCTTTTCTCCATAATCCAGTGTTCCAAAATTGTGTTCGTAATTTCTAAAAATAATTCCAGATGTTTGATTGTCCTGTGCAAATGATGCATAAGCCAAGCATAGGAATGAGGCAACAAGGATTATTTTTAGATGTTTTTTCATGCTGCTAAATTATAAACTTTCTGTCAAATAAAAGAGAGTAAAAGCCTATTTAACAGCATGCTTTTTCCCTAAACAGTACAAATTTCCATCTCTGCTCGCTATATAAAGGCGACCGTTAAAAACAACAGGTGTGGATTCAAAAGTTCCTGGGAAATGATCAAGTAAGGTGAATTGGCAGTTTTTATCGTATTTAAACAAGTGAATTCCATGGTAACCAGCCACGACAAGATGTTTATCTGTCATAATTGGTGTTGAAATTCCAGGTCCAGTTTCATATTTAAAAACCAACTGAGGTGTTGGGTACATATGCTTTTCAAGCGGGCCGAGAACACTATCCTTTGTGACAAATTCATGGTCGAGAACATAAGTGTGACCGTCTATTCCGAGCACAGCGGCAAGTCCGTTTTTTGTTTCAGGAATATAGGCATCGTTGACACAAGCAGATCCTAAAACACCACCATTCCAAAACACGAAATCTTCACTTTCTGTCGGGAAAAACCAAACCACTGATTCTTCCGGAGATTTTGATGGATCAATTTTGAAAATTCCTCCATTACCTGGGATGTATTGTTTTTCTATGGTGACAATTAGACATGAGTCGTTTGTGACTGCAGGAGTTCCATCCATGTCGGCACCAGTGTAAAATTGCCAGTCGATACTGTCAGTTATCATGTTGTAGCCGTACATCCAACCTGAGCCAGAGCACATGTAAATTCGATTCCCTAATTTAGTTGGAGACGCTTCAATGATGACATTGTTTCTGTGCTTGTCAGCATCTTCCTCTGCATAAGTTTTAATTAAATCATAAACTAGTGGCTCGGTAATCTGATTGTCTATCGTGTCACAATCAGGTCTTGGATCTGCAACCAAAAAGTACCCATTTTCTAATGCCGCATACATGGTGTCCTGTATAACTAAAGGAGAACCGTCAACATCACGGCTGTAGCAGCGACTTTTATGCACGTTGTAAAACCAGATTGGTTTTCCTGTCAGGAATGAAATTGCTCTTAAGCTATGGACGGTAGGAGAGTACACAGTGTTTTCATTTCCACGACGGGAGCCCTGGATAATCATAAACCGATCATTATCCCAACTGTAATCGTTTTCCCAGAATGTAGGACTTCCTTTTAAGACATCGTCGTATGCATAACGCCAAATTTCTTTCCCTGTGAGTGCATTTAATTTGTAAAGGTTGTGAGAAAATGAGGGTTGAATAATGTAATGGCTACTGTCATGACGAATGATTAGTGGCTGTCCTGTCCATCCTGCACCTGACCATGACATGAAATCGTATGGTTTTCTCGGATTTTGAGTTTTACCTGTTCCTAAGTTAAACTTCCAGATGATTTCTAAGGTGTCTGGGGCTAAATCTCCATAAAAATTTCTGTGTTCATTCCCCAAATACGTTGTGTTAAGTGCTTCAATGTCAGGGATTGAAGTGCTGAATTCTGCTCGTTCAACTTGAGCTATTGACAAATAACTTAAAATGATGAAGCAAGCAAAGAGAAAAAATGCTTTTCGCATGGATTATGATTAATCAAATGATTTTCCTGGGATTTGAGCCATATGAACAAGCTCGTCATATTGTTGTGGAGTCACATCAATAATATAGTACAATGGGTTCATTGCAACTCCGTTTTTACGAATTTCATAATGCAAATGAGGTCCAGTTGATAAACCTGTGTTTCCAACAGTTCCAATTTGCTGTCCGCGAACAACAGTGTCACCTCGTTTAACATTGATAGAGTTAAGATGGGCATAGCGGGTTTCTAGACCGTCAAAACCATGGTCAATAATAACTAAATTACCATAACCACGCCTTGATCTGTTATGATCTACACGAATTACTTTTCCATTCCCTGCAGCATAAACTGGAGTGCCAGTGGGTGCGGTTAAATCAATACCATCGTGTTTTCTGTAGATATGCAAAATTGGATGTAATCGCATGCCAAAATACGAGCCTATGCGGGTTAAATCTTCATTGTGAATTGGTTGTATCATCGGAAGAGCAGTCGTGCGTTCTTCGTCAGTTTTGAGTACTTCCGTTAATTCATAATATGAAGATTTTTGTATTTTAAGTTTTTTGTCCAATTTGTCAAGGCGTTGAGCAATGTCCATAACTAAACCGGAACTTTCATGTCCTTTAAGATTTGTGTAGCGATTTGCTCCTCCATAACCAGAATTTCTCACTTTGCTAGGGATGCTGTCCATTTGATAAATGACCCGATAAATCTGATTGTCTTGTTTGGCAAGTTGATTCATCTGATTGTCAAAAGCATTTAAGCGAGTCTGAATTTCTTCAAGATTATTGGTCAGAAATTCATTTTCGGTTTTTAGTCGTTGCTTTTCGGGTGTGTCAAAATATTTATCGTAAATGTAGGTAAAAAGTGCAGCGAAAAGTAATAAACTTAAAAGATAAGGCGTAAATTTTCCTAGGATTTGTTTAAATCCGGGTTTGATTTCTTCGTACTGTAATGTTGTTGGATTAAACCGATATTTCTTCAAACTCATGCTTGTAAATATTAAAACCTCCTCAATACTTGCTGTACTCTGACAGACCTATGCAAAATTAATGAAAGTTTTTTCACATGCAAATTTCAAGAAAAGTTTTTAACTAATTTTTGCACTAAGTGTTGTTAATAATTTAGGTATAACGCAAAAATATGGATTAACGCTCGAATTTCTTCGGTTAAATTGTCAATAAGTTTCTTTACCTATGGTAAGTCTTCAACATATTGAATTTCAAAAATACCATTTTGTAATTCTATCGTATTTCCATCATCATCAACATTGTAGAAAAATGTGCCAGCAATGAAATTAGTACTTGTGTCATGTTCTGAAATTGTACATGATCCAACTGTGGCAGGCATAGGACTTAAGGACGATTGGTAATTTGCCATAATCGGTCCGTTAACAGGATCAATGTTGAAAAGACCTGTTGTTTGATTCTCAGGAATATATAAGGTGATGCTTTGGAATGAATCACTGCGTGTTCCTTTGATTTCAATGATGCCATCGCTCGATACTGATACAATGCTGGTTGCAACAAAATCAATCCCATCTATAGATGCAGTTAAAATACTATTGATTTGTGTTGTGTCAATGGTGTTAATGTATTTATAAGGCACTTTGGTAAACTCTCCGTTGGTAATGGTTTTGTTGCCAGAGTCAGTTTCTTTATATGCTCTAAAATTAAAGCTTCCAGATATGGTTCTGTCGTCTTCATTTATTGAACTAATGCGAACTTGTCCTGTGCCAGCCTGATTATAGCTGGTAGAGTAAATTGTTGCATAAGAACTCGTATTAGGAATGAGTTTTCCTTCATGTAGATTGGCAGAACTTAATGTGTAAAGTCCTTTAACACCATCATAAATAGTAAGCTGAATTGTTTGCCCTTCTGCGGATGCACCATAGACAATGATCTGATTTTCTGAAACCCTTGCATTCGGTTCAGGACATCTCCATGTTGAACCATCAACTAAAGCTGTCATTAAAGGTCTATTGGCATCTGTTGTATCTTCTTCGCATGAAGTGAAAAATTGTAGGATTCCTACTGTCAAAACGAATAAAAGAATGGCTTTAATTTTCATATTGTTTGGTTTGTTTAATGCAAAGTTACTAAAAATAAGACTTGTTGATGCTTATTTTGGTTGCCTTTGTACGATTTTTTTCATCTACCCCAAAATGTACTTTCATTGTTTTATGAATCAATGATTTGTTTTAAGGCATCGTGGATTTGATCGTATTCGTAGGTGAAACCAGCCTCCAATAAACGTTGAGGAATCACAATTGGATTGTTAATAATCGACATAATCCCTTTCCCCAATATGAATTTGAGCGCAAATACAGGAATAGTAAATCGCGCTTTTTTGTTCAAAGCTTGAGCAAATGCTTGTGTGAAATCTTCGTTTGTAATGATGTGAGGAGCAACAAGATTATATGTGCCATGATACGCTTCATTTTTTATGGCTTCGTCATAAAAATGAACCAAGTCTTCTATATGAATGAAAGGCATTGCATATTCTCCATGTCCCACTTTTCCTCCAAGCCCAATTTTGAATAATGGTAATAGTCGCTTGATAATTCCTCCGTTATTACCAAGAATTACACCGAAACGTGGGATAATAATCCGTGTTTTTTCTGTGTTTATTTGTTCTAATGGACCTTCCCATGCAAGACATATATCACCTAAGAAATTATCCGAATAGTCTTCGCTGCTTTCATCGTGATAATGGATGTTATTGTAAATGCCTATGGCAGATGCGCTAATTAGGCATGAAGGCGGTTTGTCCATTTTGTTGATGGCTTCCACAATATTTTGCGTTGTAATTGCTCTGCTTTCGTAAATTTTTCTTTTGTTTTTATTTGTCCAGCGCTTGGTAATGGGATAGCCTGCAAGGTGAATGATTACATCCACACCTTGTAGTTGTTTTAGTATTGCAGCTTTATCGTAAAGAAATTCACGTGGCACACTCACAATTTTCATCCCCTTTTGAATAAAGTGAGCTTTAAGTCGTTTACCGACCATGCCATTTGAACCCGTGATAGCGATTATCATTGTCCCACCTCTTTTGTTAAAAATAATTTAAGTCGGTTGATACTATGAATTTTATAGATTTTCCCCTCTTTTGATACGGAGATTTGTCCAGTTTGTTCCGAAATAATGATAACAATTGAATCTGTGTTTTCAGTCATGCCAATTGCAGCTCGGTGTCTAAGCCCTAGATCCTTTGATATATCTGGGTTGTTGGAGACGGGGAGTACACACCCGGCAGCTATAATTTTTTCATCTACAATGATGATTGCTCCATCGTGCAGAGGCGAATTCTTGTAAAAAATATTAGCAATGAGTCGCTCTGATACGTCAGCATTTATCATTTCGCCAGTGGAGGTGAAACTTTTTAAATCGCTTCCTCTGCTAATGACAATCAGACCTCCTTCGAAATTGTTTGCTAGCTTTTCCGAGACACTGGCAAGTTTATCAATAACATTGGTTCCAACATTGGTTTTTGATTGAAAAAACCGTAAAAATGGAATGTTCTGTTTGATGAAATTCCGGTTTCCAAGCATAAGCAGAAAGCGTCTGACTTCCTGTTGAAAGACAATCAATAAAGCAATGACACCAACTCCGATAAATTGTCCTAGGATGGAGCCTAGAAGTACCATATTCATTGCTTTGACAAATAGCCAGAATAAATAAATGGAGAAAACTCCAATAAAAATGCGAATGGCAACGGTTCCACGGATCAACATGTAAAGCTGATAGAGTAGGAAGGCAACTAGAACGATGTCTAAAATGTCCAAAAACCGTATGGTGATAAAGCCTGTTATCATAATCATGGCGAAGTTAAGAAAAAGCTTTCAATTTTCAATTTACCAATTAGGATTCCTTTGTTCTTGAGTGAAAAGATTTAGTTCAACCACTTCTTTGGCGGCTTTTACATCGTGAACTCTTAAAATATGACAGCCTTTGTTGATGGCTATGCAGTGGAGTGTGCTACTTCCGTTTAGGCTTTCTTCTGCAGCGATACCAAGTTTCTTGTATATCATACTTTTACGTGAAAACCCGCACAGTATTGGGGTTTCAAATACTTGAAGTCTGTCTAAGTAATTAAGCAGTAGGTAGTTTGCTTTAATGGTTTTCCCAAAGCCAAATCCGGGATCTATGATAATGTCGTGAAGGTTTAGCATTTTTAAATCATGGACTTTTTTGTGAAAATATTGCATAACCTCCTCAAGCACCTCCTCGTCTAAAGGGTCTTTTTGCATACCTTTAGGCTTGCCTTTCATATGCATTGCAATGTATGGACATTGTTTTTCAGCTGCAACGATAGGTAGTTCAGGGTCAAGTTCTCCTCCCGAAATGTCATTGATAATTCCTGCTTGAAATTGTTCGATGGATTTAGTTGCAATGGCAGCTCGGTAAGTATCTACACTGATAGGTATGTTTGTGTCTAGTTCGCGAATAGTTTCGAGTCCCATTTTAAGGCGGGTCCATTCTTCATTTTCTGAGATTTCATCCGAACCAGGCCTTGATGACATTCCTCCAATGTCAATGATGTCAGCTCCCTCGTTTATGATTTGATGAACCCTTTCTTTGATGGAATTTTTATTGTTGTATTTTCCTCCGTCAAAAAAGGAATCAGGAGTAATGTTCAAGATCCCCATAACCAGAGGTTTATCAAGGGTTAGAACTTGACCGTTAATGTTGATATTATGTTTTTGACTAAACATTTTTTTTGCGCATCTTTGTTGAATAGCAAAACTAACATAATTCTGATAGTTTATGAAATTCTTGGTTATTGAAGGATTGGATGGGTCGGGGAAATCGACACAAGTAAAAATGTTGCAGGAATATTTTGTTGCAGAGGGTATTGATTTTGAATATTTGCACTTCCCACGCACTGTGTCTCCTGTATATGGTGATTTAATTGCTCGTTTTTTGAGAGGTGAACTTGGAAAAATTGATGAAGTGAATCCTTATTTGGTTGCTCTGCTATTTGCTGGTGATCGTCATGATGCTGCAAGTCAATTGGGAAAGTGGAAAGCTGATAATAAATTAGTTCTCGTTGATCGATATGTTTATTCCAATATTGCATACCAATGCGCTAAGCTAAATAGCGAAAAAGAACAATTGGAATTGATGGATTGGATTTTGAATACAGAGTATGATTACTTTAAAATTCCAAAACCTGATTTAAACCTATTCTTACGTGTGCCCTTAAGTTTTGTTGAAGAGCGACTTGCCAATCAAAGAGATGGGGATGATAGAGCTTATCTCAAGGGGAAAGGAGATATTCATGAGGCAGATATGGGCTTTCAGTTAAAGGTGAGAAAAGTGTATGAGTTGGCTCTGAAAAAGAAATCAGATATTACAGAAGTTAATTGTGAAAATGAAAACGGAGAAATGGTATCTGCAGAAGTCATCTTTTCTCGAATTTTAAATATGTTGAAAAAAAATCAGATCATTAAATAATATTGAGTTTTATCATGAAGTTTTTTATATGATTTGGTAAATTTGAAAGTTTCAAAAAAATATAAAATGATATGAAATATATAAGTAACTTTTTCCGATTAGCCATAGGAGTAGTTTTCGTTTTTTCTGGATTTGTAAAAGTGGTTGATCCTCTTGGTGTTCAGTATAAGTTTATCGATTACTTTTTGGCAATGGGTTTGGATTTTCTTCAGCCGACAGCTCTCGTTTTTGGATTGTTGCTCTCTGTTGCGGAATTAATGATAGGAATTTCCCTGCTTTTTAATCTCAGACCTAAAATTGGTGCTTGGGGATCATTGTTGTTTATGTCAATTTTTCTCCCTTTAACCTTGTGGATTGCGATTGCTAACCCTGTGCATGACTGTGGATGTTTTGGTGATGCATTAGTTATTTCAAACTGGGCAACGTTCTGGAAGAATGTAGTGCTCATGTTTATGACAGTAATTATCTTTTTTAAACGTCGTGACTTTAAACCTACATTACCTTCTTCTGTCCAATGGCTAAGTTTGTTTGTTATGGCTGGTGTTTCTGTGTGGATAGGCGTTTTCAGTATTAAACATTTACCTGTTGTTGATTTTAGACCATATCGTATTGGTGAAAATATCAAAGAAGGTATGGAAATTCCAGAATCTGAGTTGGATAATGTACCAGAATACGAAATTACTCTAGTGTATAAAAATACCGAAACTGGAGAAGAGAAATCATTTGATGTTAACAATATTCCTTCAGAGGAAGAGTGGGAGTGGGTTGAAACTCAAAATAAATTGATCAAAGAAGGTTATGTCCCACCAATTCATGATTTCAGTATTACAACAGTTCCACTTCAAAAACCTGCTGAAGAACCAAAAGAAGCAATCGATCCTGCTAGTTTGTTTGAAGTGAAATTCGTGTATGAAATTGATGGAGGAACCTCTGAATTCTTTATTGATGAACTTCCGGGTGAAAATTGGAGCTTTGTTGAACTGCATAGCGATAAAGCGATTGCTCCGGAAAACATAGGTCTTATTTACGAAAAAGAGGGTGAAACTTCTGAATTTACACTTTTTGACTTGCCCGATGATTCCTGGATGTTTATTGATGCTATGTATTACAACGAAACACATGTGCTCGATGCTCCTTCAGAAGAGGCAGTTCAGGAAGATATCACAGATTTAGTACTTGCTGATCCTGGATACTCTTTCTTCCTCGTATCTTACGATTTGAAGAAAGCAAGCAGTAAGCATGCCGATAAAATCAATAAAATATATGATTATGCTCAAGCGAATGACATTAAGTTTTATTGTTTGACAGCATCAACAGAACCGGATATTTTGGATTTTATTGAGAAAACAAATGCTCCATACGAATTTTATAACACAGATCCGATTACGCTTAAAACAATAGTAAGATCTAATCCTGGTTTGGTGTTGATTAAAGAAGGAACTGTGCTTGACAAATGGCATATTAATGATGTTCCTGAAATTGAAGAGCTAAATCGTCAATTGATGGCTAAATCGATTGAAAATCAAGTAAAAAGAGCTGAGAGATATTACGTGAATATGTTGATTTTAGCGCTCTTGTTTGGATTTACATTGTTGTATTTGATTATTCAGTATTTATTAAGAAAACGTATAATTGTTGATAGAGAATCATGGAAATAAAACCAAAAATACTTGCGGGTAACTGGAAGATGAATACCAGT
Organism: Bacteroidales bacterium; assembly: GCA_963676165.1. Taxonomy (GTDB): domain Bacteria; phylum Bacteroidota; class Bacteroidia; order Bacteroidales; family ML635J-15; genus JAQIBY01. The sequence continues at coordinate 1,382,904 of OY781043.1, forward strand.
TTACAAGACGGAATGCGTCTTGCGAATGAAGTGGATAAATGGGTGAACGGAAGCAATGCAGATCCTCATGTAAGAGTGATTTTGGGAGTCCCTTTCACACATTTGACTGAAGTTGTTGGGATTGTGGATTACAAACGTATTTCTGTTGCAGCCCAAAATTGTGCGGCATATGAAAGTGGTGCATACACAGGAGAGGTTTCATCCGAAATGATAAAATCTACCGGTGCACACTATTGTATCATTGGACACAGTGAAAGACGTCGTATTTTTAAAGAAACTTATGCCGACCTGAAAGCAAAAGTGGATTTGTCATTGAAAAATGCAATCCGTCCAATTTTTTGTGTTGGTGAAAGCCTGGAAGAAAGGAAGTCAAATAAGCAACAAGAGGTAGTGAAGGAACAATTAGAAATGTCACTATTGCATTTGTCTCAAGATGATATGCAACGAGTTGTAATCGCTTATGAACCTGTTTGGGCAATTGGTACTGGTGAGGTGGCAAGTCCGGAACAAGCTCAGGAAATGCATGCTTATATTCGTGAGGTTTTGGCTGCAAAGTATCCAGAACTCAATGCTGATCAAATTCCAATTCTTTATGGTGGCAGCATGAAACCAGAAAATGCAAAAGAGTTGATCAAACAAAATGATATTAATGGAGGCCTTGTTGGAGGTGCTTCCTTAAATGTTGAACCGTTTATTGATATATTAAAAGCCTTTTAAAACTCAACCTATGACCTACACTAAAATTTCAATTAAAACCGATACATTACCTGAATTTCTCCCTGATATTCTGATTGCAAAACTCTCAGAAATGGGAATTGAAAGTTTCGAAGAGCAAAATGTTCAATTGATTGCTTTTGCAAAACAAAGCGATGTGTCAATCGATGAGATTTCTGAATTTCTAACTCAAATGCTCATCGAATACAGTGTGGATGAAGTGAAGGAGGAAAATTGGAATAAAAAGTGGGAAGAGAGTTTTAAATTTGTTGAAGTTGACGATCAGGTTTTTATTTATGCGAATTTTCATGAACCTGACAAATCATATCCTTATCAGATCAAAATACATCCTAAAATGGCATTCGGCACGGGTCATCACCAAACAACACGTTTAGTGATTCGCCACATGTTGAATCTGGATTTTAAAGGGAAAAGTGTTTTAGATTTTGGAACCGGTACCGGTGTGCTTGCTATTCTTGCTGAAATGATGGGAGCGAAAGAAGTGCTTGGAATAGATACGGATGAATGGTCTGTGAATAATGCGCTTGAAAACATTGAAATCAATGCGTGTCATTCCATTGATATTAAACAAGATAATGGGGATGGATTAACAGGTGAAAACAATTACGACATCGTCTTGGCAAACATCAATCGGAATGCATTATTGAATAGAAAAAACATTATCCTTCAACAATTAAAATCGGATGCTGTCTTGATTTTGTCAGGATTACTCGATACTGATCTTGAAGACATCAAAGCAGCATACGAGGAAACTGGTCTGAAATTTGAATCAGTCAAGCAGGAAAATGAATGGATAGCTGTCTTTTTTACACGCTAAGCATCGTTAAACTCAAATTATGAAGGCATTGAAATCATTTTGGATATTTATTATCGTCATATTTTTGATTCCTGTTTCATTGCAGGCTCAAAAAGCTTTTGATACAGATCATGAAGGTTTTGCAAAGCAATTTGCACGTAGCTTTCGTGACGCTAAACTGAATAATCGTGATGGAAAACAATTAAGCGAAGAGTTTGAAGCCTTTTGGTTTTCTGATACACTTGGTTTGGATATCAAAGATGAATTCATTCAAAATGCTAATTTGCTAAGCTCGAAAGGTGCATTATCTTATCCTCACTTTTACCTTTATGCTGAAAACATCATGCTGTTCTATCGTTGTGATGTGGATGTGGAAAGATATCAGGCATGGCAAGCTGGATTGGTAAATTTATTGACAGAAAGAAAGCGTCCGAATAAGAATCAAATTACAGATTACCAAATGATTGCGAACCAGTTATTTCGCGATTCTGTGATTATGGTTTCACCCCGAGTGAAATGGCAGGTTTCTCAAATGCCTTCAGATATTGGATACAAGGATGGGAATCCATACGTTTCCTTTTCCAATACCAATTTATTGTCCACTCACTCAGCAGATTCCATGCTTATCAAGAAAACCACAGGGACAGTTTATCCGTTACAGGAAAAATGGGTAGGTCAATATGGAAAACTAACGTGGGAGCGCGTAAATTTAAGTGCAGATTCTGTGTATGCAGAATTAAACCGTTATGAGATCGATTTGTCAAAGGCTGAGTTTGCAGCTGATTCTGCTCGTTTTATTAATCTGAATTATTTCGATACTCCTTTAATGGGTCGCTTGGAAGATAAAGTCAGTAATCTTGACAATCCAGCACGCTCTACCTATCCCCGTTTTACAACTTACACCAAAAAATTTGAGCTCTCAGGTGTGCTTGAAGGTATCGATTATGAAGGTGGATTTTCCATGCGTGGACAACGTTTTATTGGTGCAGGTCAGCGTAATGAAAAAGCTCGTATTACCATCGCCAAAAACGATTCAGTAAAATTAGTTGCTATGAGTGAGGCTTTCGTGATTGACCCCAAACAAATTTTCTCTGAACAAAGCGAGATTATTATTCACCTGAGTAAAGATTCCATATATCATCCAAATCTTTTGCTGCGCTATACCTTTAGCGATAAAACCCTTGATTTGCAACGTACAGGCGAAGGAATGTCAAAGGTGTATTTCTCCAACAGTTATCATGCTTTGCACATGGATTTTACCTGGTTGCAATGGAATATTGACAAGTATAAAATCCATTTTGGAATGCTCAAGTCAATGTCTGGGGTTAATGAAGCCTATTTTGAGTCCGCTGATTATTTTTCTGAAGACAGATACCGACAAATTCAAGTGCAGGATGAAATCCATCCTTTCCGACGTTTAGAAGATTTTGTCGGGTTTTATGGATCTCCGGAATTTACAGTGATGGATTTTGCCGAATACATAGGCTATTCTCCATTCCAAGTTAAGAAATTCTTGCTCCGGCTTGCTTATATGGGATTCCTGCATTATGATCCAACCACAGAAGTTGTGGAAATAAAGCCTGAAATGTATAAGTATCTGGATGCCATGCGTCGGGTTATTGACTATGATGTTATAGGCTTCTCATCAACAACATCTGGGCGAGCTCCAAATGCTAGTTTAAGTTTGTTGAATTATGATTTGGAAATACTTGGCGTTCCTTCTGTGCATTTGTCAGATTCTCAAAACGTTGAAATCTATCCGATTGATCGTAAAATCATCATGAAAAAGAATAGAGACTTTGTGTTTACAGGTACAATGAAAGCTTCTCAATTCTTTTTCTATGGTCACGAATTCCGTTTTAACTACAACGATTTTATGGTTGATATGGAAAAATGTGATTCCATGAAAATGATTGCTGAATCAGGGCAACTTGCTCCTGATGGTGGTAAAATTTTGAAGATTGTTCAAGCAACAGTGGAAGACCTCAAAGCTGAATATTATATCGATGACCCTGATAACAAGTCTGGACGACACGATATGCCTCAATATCCACGATTTGTTTCCAAAAAGGATTCGTATGTGTATTATGATAAACCAGATATTTTTGATGGTGTTTACAAACGACATAATTTCTTTTTCAAAATTAATCCGTATGAAATTGATAGTTTAGATGGGTATTTGCGTGAAAATTTAGAATTTGAAGGAACTTTCTTTTCTGCTGATATCTTCCCAGATTTACAAGAAACTCTTCGTGTAAGACCTGATTTTTCACTCGGATTTCACCGTGTGACCGATGGCGATGGTTTGCCTGTGTACAAAGGAAACGGACAATATACACGTCACATTGATTTGAGTAATGAAGGTCTGAGAGGGGCAGGTCGTATTGAGTACATCAATGCAACTACCTTTGCAGATTCTGTTCTTTTCTTCCCTGATTCGTGTTTCGCCCATGCAAACACTATTGATATGCTTGCTATGGCTTCTCCGGTGGAATATCCATCAGTAAAAGGTGAAGACAATGATATTGTTTGGTATCCTTACGATGATCGCTTTACTGCAAAAACAATCAGTAAAAAGTTTGAAATGTTTGATAATCAATCTCAAATGTCCGGAATGTTAGTTTTAACACGAAAAGGACTTGAAGGGGAGGGTGTAATGGATATTGAACGTTCAAAATTGTATTCTGACAAGTTTACATACAAACAAGAATACATTGATTCGGATACAGCAAGCTTTAAGTTGCTTACAGAAAATCAGTTAGATATTGATTTTTCTACGGTTAATGTCAATGCTCATATTGATTTCCCAGAGCGAAAAGGTCATTTTAAAACCAATGGTGAAGGTTCGTATGTCACATTCCCCCAAAATGATTATATCGGTTTTATGAAGGAATTAGTGTGGCATATGGATGAGGAATTTGTCGATATTAAGAGCGATGCTGAAACCGTTGCGAAATTGAAAAATGTTGATGGAATGTCTGACGAAGAATGGGAAGACCTCTTCCTTGAAGGACCGAAGTTTATATCTGTTCATCCAGATCAGGATTCATTGAAATTTGTGGCTCCAATTGCAAAATATGATTTGAAAGATTACATTATTACAGCAGAGGGAGTGAAGTTTATACGTGTTGCTGATGCTACAATTTATACTGGTGATGGACAAATTGTTGTAGAGAAAGAGGCCGTTATGCAACCTTTGGCAAATGCTGAGATTATTGCGAACACAACAAGTCGGTATCATAAAATCAAAGAATCTACGGTTAATGTTCAAGGTCGAAAATCTTACACTGCTTATGGCGATTACGATTATAAAGATAAAGCAGGAAGAATTCAAACAATCCATTTCAATAAAGTTGCTGTAGATGAAACAGGGCAGACTTATGCCAATGGTTCTGTGAGTGATGCAGATCAATTTAGCTTAAGTCCAAACTTTGCTTTTCAGGGTGGAGTAGAACTTTATGCCAATCAAAAGGATTTGACTTTCGATGGTGGTGTGAAAATGAAACATGATTGTGAGCAAATTGCAAAGCGTTGGTTAAAATTCCGTGCTGTTATTGATCCAGATGACATTTTTATTCCTGTTGATTCAACGCCCATGGGGTTGAATGGGTCGGAACTTGCTGCTGGATTAATGATTTATCGAGATTCTGCCTATGCCGCTATGTATAGCCCCAAAGAAAGACATACTGATAAGACATTATTTACTGCGGATGGCTTTTTAATTTACGATGAAATGGATCAGTCCTATAAAGTATCTAACCGAGATAAGCTGGAAGAAAGTTCATTGCCTGGCAATCTTTTGAGACTTGGACGAATTGATTGTGTGATGAATGGTCAGGGACGATTTAATTTCTCAGACGAGTTTGGCCGCTTTGAGCCGAATCCGATTGGAACTTTCCGACATAATTTGGCCGACGATACTACACGAATGAACTTAGTTATGTTGATGGATTTCCATTTCAATGAAAAGGCATTAAAAATCTTTGCAGAAGATATTAATAAATCAGCGGGGCTTACAGGTACTGATCTTGGAAGCGATATTTATGAGAATGCTATTCTTGAATACCTCGGACAAGAAGAGGCAGAGGAATGGTTTACTGAAATGAGTATGGGAAATATGAACAAGGCTCCGAAGAAAATGCAAGACTTGTTTATTCTTACCGATGTGAATATGACTTTCTACAAAGAAAGTAGTTCATACATTCATGAAGGTCCTGTTGGTGTATCTTCGATGGGAGGTGTGCCTGTAAATCGTAATGTTTTCAGTTTTATTAGTGTTGAGAAAAATCGTCGTGGCGACAGTTTTAATATGTACTTTGAGTTGGATTCTGAAACATGGTATTATTTCCGATTTACAGCCGGAAATATGGCAGCAATCTCATCAAATACAACATTTAACGACGCGGTATATGATACAAAACCTAATGAGCGTTTGATCGAAGCAAAAGGAAAATTGCCTTCATACCGTTATTCACTTGGATCAAAAACATATTTGCGACGTTATTTAAAAGAAATGAATGAATTGTTTGGTTACGATGAAGAAGACGATTAATCAAAAATATATATTGATTTTTTTTGCATTGCTACTGTTGGCGACTGCGTGTATAACCGCATATCAACCACAAGCAGGGCAGGAGATGACAACCAATTATGTGAGCTTGTATGATCCTGCCAGCTCAAATTTGAAACCATCTGCATGTTTTAGACACGTTTCTGCGAATGAAAGTTATTTATTCTTTGAAGTTAATGCTCAGCATTTTATGTCAGAAACAAAAGCAGATGGCTCTCTAAGCGATGAAGCTAATTTGCTGATAAAGTATGCAATTCGATCATCTGAATCACGTGAAATTGTTGACTCTGCTAGCTTTCGTTATAAGTTTTCTAAATCTGAAAATGAAGAATTTCTTACTTACATTCCGATAAATTTGCCTGATAATGCAAATTATTATGCAAGCATATTATTTGTTGATGAAGTGAAAAAATCATGGAAAAGACTTTTGCTAGATGTCAATAAAACTGATGAGTATGCTGCCGAAGTGTTTTTCCCTGAAGTGATTGACCAACAAACAATGCCGCTATTTCATCATTACCTGTCACAGAATAAGTCCATTAAGGTTTCATCGGACATGCTAAAGAGTAAAGACTTTTACTTGCTTAGTTTTGAGGAGGATAGCCTTATGCCTTTACCAATTTTTTCAGATCGTAAACAGAAAGAGTACAATCCTCAATATTCAGTATTACATGCTTTTTGTGAGAATGATACTTTATTAATTGAAAAACAAGGATTTTACAAGATTGTTCAGGACTCTCAGGATGTTGCTTTAGCGTATCCAATTTTAGTTGGAGGACCATATTATCCTTACATACGAACTCCGGAAGCTATGCTGCCTCCTCTTCAATACATTACAAAAGAATCTCAGTATCGTGTTATTGCAAAGTCAGATTCATTGAAATATGCAATAGATAAATACTGGTTGACTTTAGGAGGAGGTAATTCTGTGAAAGCAAAAGAATTAATCAGGATTTATTACAACAGAGTGCAGCTTGCAAATAAGTACTTTACTTCCTTTAATCAAGGTTGGAAAACAGATCGAGGTATGGTGTATGTCCTTTTGGGAATGCCAAAAGCAATATACAAAACAAGAAGTTTCGAGAAATGGGTGTATGCTGAAAATGAGATGTCAACCAGTCTGATTTTTCACTTTGAAAAAGATACAGGTTCTTTAAGTCAAAATGATTTCAATCTTGTAAGAGATCCGAGGTATCAGCAGGCTTGGAATCAGGCAATTTTATCTTGGCGTAATGGTCAGGCATATTCAATTCGTTAATTATGAAAGATACTATTTTTGGAATTCATGCTGTCATGGAAGCAATAAAAGCCGGACAGCCTATTGATAAAATTCAAATTAATCGTGAATTAAAAGCAGATGTGACACGTGAAATTCGTGCGCTTGCAAAAGAGTTCAATATTCAGGTACAAGCAGTCCCTTTGGACAAGATTAACCGTATTACCCGCAAAAATCATCAAGGAGTGATCGCATTAATGTCACCCATAGAATTTCAGAAAATTGAAGATTTGCTTCCTGAGTTATTTGAGGCTGGCAAAACGCCTTTTATCATGCTTTTAGATGGGGTAACTGACGTAAGAAACTTTGGTGCTATTGTGCGTACCGCTGAATGTGTTGGAGTTCACGCTATTGTAATTCCTGATAAGGGTGCTGCACGTGTGAATTCTGATGCAATGAAAACCTCTGGTGGAGCACTTGCTCGTGTTCCAATTTGCAAAGCTCGAGTTTTGCCAGGAGTTGTCAAGTATTTGCAAATGTCAGGTCTTGTCGTGTCTGGTGTTACTGAAAAAACTGAAAATTCTTTATTTGATATTGATTTTACTGTTCCTACAGCTTTAGTAATGGGTTCTGAAGAAACGGGAATTTCTAGCCAGATTCTTAAACGAGCTGATTATTTGGCGAAAATACCAATGCAAGGTAGTATTTCTTCATTAAATGTATCTGTTGCTGCAGGTGTTGCAATGTATGAAGTGCTACGGCAACGCAAGTTGTAATGAATTGCTTAATTTATTGTTAAATTACTTGCTTCGTATATCTCTTTTGTAAAGCTTAATATTATTATGGGAATTTTTGTATCTTACACAAGCATTCAGCATTCCTATTATGGTAAAAGCGAGCAATTTATTGATTTTTGATCATTTGGTTGAAGGGGCATGTTATTGTCATTTTGAAAATGAATTGAATTCTTCTGATTTCGATTTTCGGATTCAGCGTATCAATCCTGCCATGTGTAATTTGCTCGGAATCCATGAAGAAAAAATTCAAAATGTTTCTGCAAAAGCTTTGTTTAAGGTGAATGCTATTCATTTTTCGGATTATATTATTGAATCTTTGAAGCAAAATCAAGTGAATGAGTTTAAAGTGTTTTGTCATTTTGCTCAAAAGAATCTTAAACTAAAATGCATACCTGAGTCAGATAATACATTTTTTCTTCTTGCGATTGACAACAGTAAGGAAGTTTTAGATAACCTTCGACTTGAAGACCTTAAACAAAGTCTTGAGTTAGCTTATCGGTCGGGAAATATTGGAATCTGGGAGCTTGATTTAGTGAATCATTCCTTGTCTTGGGATGATTGGATGTTTCGTATGTATGGGATTTCTCCCAATGAGTTTAAAGAAGCATACGAAGTTTGGTCTAGTTCTCTGCATCCTGAGGATAAAGAAAGAGCAGAAAGGGAAGTGAGCGAGGCAATTGAAGGGAAACAAGAATTCAATACAGAGTTTCGAATCATTACTCCCCAAGGTGAAATTCGATATTTGAGAGCTTTTGCATCTGTTATTCGTGATAAGGATGGGAAAGCAATCAAAATGACAGGAGTAAATTATAATGTAACGCAAGAAAGACAATACTTTGAACAACTTAAAGAAAGTGAAGAAAAGTTCCGTATTCTTGCTGATACTACTCCGGCTGCTATTATGTTTTATCAGAATGATTATTGGGTGTATGCAAACCCTGCTTCTGTTCAGATTACAGGTTATTCTGTCGATGAGATTTTGCAAATGAAATTTTGGGATTTTGTCCATAAGGATGATCAGGAAATTGTCAAATTGAGAGGGAGTGCGAGGCAAAATAATAAAGATACTGAGCCAAGGTATGAATTTCGAATTGTAACAAAGCACGGTGATATAAAGTGGGTTTATTTAACAGGTTCTTCAGTGATTTATCAAGGAAAACCTGCGGGGATGATTATGGTGATTGATATTGATCAACGAAGAAAAGTAGAAGATGCTTTGAGAGAGAGCTTTCACGAATTAACAAAAATCACAGAAAATATTCCTGTGTCAATTTGGAAATCTGACGTTGGGAGTTTAGGCGAGTTTTCAAATACATATATTTCTGAAAATATCAATGAACTTTTAGCATTGCCTCAAAATACCATTGAGAATGATTGGGATAGTTTCTTTCAGCTTGTACTGCCTGAGTATCTTCCAGAGATAAAATCAAAGTTTGCTGAAGCCATACAAAACCCGGGGAAATTCCTGAATTTTCAATATCAGGTAAAAAAAGGAAATGGTGACATTGCATGGTTTATTTCTGAAGGAAGGATTTATGTTGAAGATGGTAAAATGAGAGCCTTTGGTTATACTGCTGATGTAACTTCCGAACATATTCACCGTGAAGAGCTCTTGCTGAAAGAGCGTGCTATGCAAGTGTCAATTGACGGAATCGCAGTGCATGATGCTGATGGGTTACTCACCTACTTAAACCCTTCACATGCTAAAGTGTATGGATGGGATTCACCCGTTGAGTTACTTGGGAAATCCTGGGAAACACTTTATGATAAGACTGAATTAAATCGTTTCGAAACCGAAATTATGCCGGAGTTTTTTCGAACAGGATTTTGGCATGGTGAAGCAATTGGAATGAAAAAGGATGGTAGCTTTTTTACGCAAGATTTGAGTTTAACCGCACTGGACGATGGAGGTTTAATTTGCATTGTTCGGGACGTAAGTCAAAGAAAAGCAATAGAAAATGCATTGAGTGAAAGTGAAAGAAATCTACAAGCAGTTTTTAATAATACCCATCAATTGTTTATTATGATTGATCGAGAATATCGCATTGTCTCTTTGAATAAAATTGCGAAGGATTATTATAAAAACATGATGAATGCTGATGTGGATAGTGGACACGACATTCGTGAGCTTGTAATTGATGATCATAAAGAGGATTTTCACCAGGTTTTTAGTAATTGTCTTGATGGTAAAACACAAACAATTATTCGAGATTACGATAATAATGGAGAAAAATACTGGTTTAACTTTTCTTATCATCCAGTTTTTGGTAAAAAAAATCATGTTGATAAAGTGGTACTTTCTATTTTGGATATTACCGAGCAGAAACGTTCAGAACATGAATTGCTTAAAGCCAAGGATAAAGCTGAGGAGTCTGATCGTTTGAAATCAGCTTTCCTTGCCAATATGAGCCATGAGATACGTACCCCAATGAATGGAATCCTTGGTTTTGCTGACCTGTTGAAATCTCCTGATTTATCTGAGGATGAACAAAATGAATACCTTAATGTCATCCAAGAGGCGGGAAGCAGAATGCTAAGTATAATTAATGATTTAGTTGAAATTTCCCGCATTGAATCTGGACAATTAGTTGTTGTTCCTGAGCGATTTAAACTTGCTGATTTATTGAATGAATTATTTCAGTTCTTTAAATTGGAAGCTGAAAAGAAACAATTATCGTTTAAATTATCCAAGCAATGTCAGTCAAGTGAGATGTGGATAGATACTGACTGGCAAAAGCTAAATCAAGTGCTTTCAAATTTATTGAAAAATGCGATTAAGTTTACTCAAGAGGGAGAGGTTCAATTGGCTTGTCAGATTGGAGATGGGCAGATTGTTTTCCTCGTGGAAGATACTGGAGTTGGAATTCCGAAGAATATGCAACCTGTGGTTTTTGATCGCTTCAGACAAGTGAACGATGAGTATACGAAAATGATAGAAGGAACCGGTTTGGGTTTGTCAATTTGTAAAGCTTATGTGGAGTTGTTGGGAGGTGAAATTTGGTTAGAGTCTGAGCTTGGAAAAGGTTCAAAATTCTACTTTAGCATTCCTGCGAATTGTGTAGAGCCTGTCATTGAGGAGATTAGGTTACAAGAAGAGCAACCACCTCAAATTAGTGCGATTAAGGTACTTGTTGCGGAGGATGATGAGAGTTCTGTGAAGTTGTACCAAAATTATGTGAAAGGACATGAAATTCAACTAATTGTAGCTTGTGATGGTGAAGAAGCTATCAATTTATTAAATCAGAATGATGAGTTTGATATTGCTTTCATTGATATAAAAATGCCAAAGAAAAATGGATTTCAGGTTTTGAATGAAATCGTGCTAAAACACTCACATATTCCAGTTATCATACAATCTGCTTTTGCTTCGAATTTAGATAAATCTAAAGCAATTAAAAATGGAGCAATGGATTTTATAACAAAGCCTGTTTCAAAATCAGATTTTCTTAGACTCATTGCCGATTATGCAAATTAGCGTGAATTTGTTTTATAATAAAAATCAGGCATTTTTTCTCTTGTCAATAATCTGTTTTGCCTTAAAAAGTTTACGTTTTAGAAGGACAACATCAACAGGTTTAGTAATATAATCATCAAACCCTAATTTTAGACTTGCTGCTTCATCATCTGCCATTGCATGAGCTGTTTGGGCAATAATATAGACTCGAGTGTTAAACTCTTTTATCTTTAAAAGTGCTTTATTTCCAGTCATGTTTGGCATTTTGATATCCATGAGGATGAGATCAATATTCGGTTGTTCTTTCATTTTTTCAACAGCTTGAATACCATCATAGACCTGTATGATTTCGATATTGAAATTTCCAAGTAACGTTTTGTAATATTGTTGGTTAAAGGGGTCGTCTTCTGCAACCATGATTTTGAGAGAAGCCAAACTTTCAATATTTTCATTCTCTTTTTCTATATTTTCAATTGGGATTTCTTCTTCAAATCCATCTTTGGGAATGGAAAAATAGAATTCCGAGCCTTGATGTATAGCTGATGCAACTTGCATTTTGCCTCCAAGTAGTTCAACTAAATTCTTTGAAATAAACAAGCCTATACCAGTCCCACCATAAAGCACGTCGTTTTCTTCGTTTTCAATCTTATAAAACCGATTAAAAATTTCTTTTTGCCTTTCTTCAGAGATACCTATTCCTGTGTCTTTGACATAAAAACGAATTGTATTTTCCTCTATCTTACAACCAAGCGTTACACTGCCTTCTTTCGTGAATTTTAAAGCATTGTCAAGTAAATTAATGAGAATCTCTCTTAAACGACTTTTATCTGTTATTAGGTGAAATGTGTGATGAGGTATTTCAAACTTGAGCTTGACCTCATCTTTCTTTTTCGATCCTATATTCTCGTAAGTTGTTTCAAGGTTTGTAAGTAGTTCCGTAATGTTGTATTTGTGCTTGTGTATTTGCAATAGACCTGCTTCGATCTTTGAGACATCAAGAATATCGTTGATGATATGCAGTAATTGCTGATTGTTTTCTTTGATAATACCAGAAAACTCTTCTTTCTGTTTTTGTGAAATGTTATCATGTGTCAGTAATTCGCTGAAACCAGTAATTGAATTGAGAGGAGTACGAATTTCATGACTCATATTTGCTAAAAATGCTGATTTTAAGTTGTCCGACTCTTTGGCTTCGCGGTAGGCTTTCATGTATGATATTTTGGACAAGCGTAGAATCACAAATATGATGATAATGTAAATTAAAATTCCAGTATAAGTGTCAACAAGTCTTGCTAAATCAGATGCGTAGTCAGGAGTGATGTTTGGATAGTTGATATCAATATAGAATATCCCAAGTATATTTGCAGCCATAAATAATGAAATCCAAACAAGTGTTTTGCCGTGCCAGAAAAAGATGAGAATACTGTATAAAATGACAAAAAAGTAAGGCGCAGGTCCATTTGATCCGTAATTAAAAAACCACAAAAGATTGACAATAATTAAGCTATTGATTGTTGTTAGCCATTTTGACAATAAAATATGTTTTGCTCTTTTTGCCATAAAAAAGGTAATGACAAAACCTATTGTCCCAATCCAAGGAATTAACTGCAAAATCAGCGGAAAGTCAAGTGATAGATTTATTACACCTCCCATAATCGCCATTAATCCGGCGACTAAGCTAAGTGCCATTACAAATCGTTTGTCAAATTCTGCAAACTCGTTTTTTTTCATTTCTTTTTCAAATCCAAAATTTAAAATTTTCATCACAAAAGTCTGCTTTTCTGTTGCTTAATTCTTCTTTTAGCAAATTTATACAATTTGAATCGTAATATCTAAGTATTTAGGCTTAAAATTATACCTGACTCCCAATAACATACAAATTGAAACCCTTTTCAAGCATTGAGCGTATATGTTTCTAAAAAATACGTGAAAAGACTGAAATAATGTTGTAAAAATTATTCGAATATTGTGTTCATCTAAATACATTTGCTATGGGAAATAAACAAATTGAAATGATTTACAGCATTGTGAAAAGTGCAAAAGAAATTGGAATGTCACATCTTAGTATTCAGGGAGGTGCATTTTCAGGGTTTGAAACAATCAAAGATTCAGGAGATAGTTTTGTCAACTTTTCTCTTTGCGATTATTTAAAACTTTCGACCAACGAAGAAGTGCGACAAGCTGCGGCCGATTCCATTTTGAAAAATGGGGTTTATGCTGCTGTGTCACGAACTTACATGAAGCTTTCTGTCTATGAAGAGGCTGAGCAGAAAGTGTCTGAGATTTTTGGAAAACCTGTTATTATTACTCCTCGCACAACCTTAGGTCATATTGCAGCAATTCCGGTCTTGGTTGATCGTAAAGATGCTGTAGTTCTTGATCATCAGGTGCATACGTCAGTTCGGCTTGCTACGGATATTGTCGCGTCTCATGGGACACATGTGGAAACCATACGCCATAATCGAATGGATAAGCTAGAAGAGAGGATAAATGAGCTTTCTGAAACCTATGATAAAATCTGGTATATGGCAGATGGCATTTATTCCATGTATGGTGATTCTATGCATGTTAAAGCAGTTGAAGCGCTATTAAATAAGTATGATAATTTCCGTTTGTATGTTGATGATGCCCATGGAATGGGTGTCTTTGGTGAGCAAGGAAAAGGCTATGTTTTGAGTAAAATGGATTATCACCAGAACATGTTTCTTGCGACAAGTCTTGGAAAAGGGTTTGGTTCAGGTGGTGGTGTGCTTGTTTGTCCAGATGAACAAACCAAAGAACAAATCCTATTTACCGGTTCAACACTAATATTTACTTCTCCACCTGAACCATCTATATTAGGTTCCATCATAAAAGCGACAGAAATTCATCAGTCAGAACAAGGTGAAAAACTAAGAAAACAACTGAATGAGCATCTTGAATTCTTTTACACTAAAGCCGAGGAATTAAACTTGCCTTTGATTGATACAAGCAGAACGCCGATTGCATTTGTTGCAGCAGGAAACCCTGAAATGGTTACCGGAATATGTCACCGAATGCTGCGCCGTGGTTACCATATAACTCCGGGTGTTTATCCAGCAACTTCTTATAATAATGGAGGAGTACGAATTGTTCTGAGTTTGTATCAAAGTAAACATAATATTGAAAAAATGTTGGAAATCCTGAAAGAAGAATACGAAAATATGTTGTTGAAATACAATACGAGTGTCGAGAAAATTCTCTCGTATTATAAGAAATAGAAGGGCTTAAAAATAATAAGAGCTGTCTGATAATCCAGACAGCTCTTATTATTCAGTTGAAAAATGCCATTGATGTTAGTTTACTTCAATTTCTTCTTCAATAAACTTAATGTCATAATTTTCTAGTTCATCCAAAATTGGATTGTACAATTCTGGAATAACAGGAACATGAACACCTTTCATGTCAAATTGACCCGTTGCTAATAAGCGAGTTGCAATTGCTGCAGGTGTTCCTACTGTAATTGCCATCGCAGTTTCAGCTTGTGATTTTCCAATGTATGCAAAACTACTTTGAATGCCTTTTTTCTCACCATTCAATTCATATTCAAATTGATGCTGCATGACAATCATGTCCTTATCTTGAGGATCCAATGCCCATTTTTCTTCCAATAATTTTTGAAGAATTTGTGCTGGACTTGCATTTGTCATCCCAATGGCTTTATCATCAAAAATACCTAACCATTTAAGTTTACTCATTACTTTTCCTTCAGGATCAAGCTTCATGAACTCACACAATTTTTCCTCAACACCTTTCACTGCATCATAACGTAAGAATGAGTTGATGAATTGACGGTAGGTTGTGTTTTCATCACCTTGATAAATGATGTTATCATCGGTCATGCCTAGTTGTACAAATACATTCCATGCTTCTCCGTAACCTGGTCGTCTCATTGTTCCTCGGAAAATTGTTGGGATGTCTTCCAATCCGTAAGTTTCACGATAGGAGAGAGAGTCTCTGTTCGCATAAATTTCAAATTCACCAAAATCTAATACAGAGGTTTTTTCTGTGCGACAGAATAGTTGAGAGTATGGGATGTATTTATATCTTCCATTACGAATGAAACAAGCAGTTCCTTGTCCTGCAAGTACAACGTTTCTTGGATTCCACGTGAATTTGTAATTCCAAGGGTTAGTGTCGTATTCAGGAGCAACCAATCCACCAGTGCTGCTTTTGAAAAGTGTTAATTTTCCACCTTTTTCACGAATACTGTCGATAACACGCATAGCAGACATGTGGTCGATACCTGGATCAACACCTAATTCATTAAGGAATGTTAGCCCTTTTGCTTTTACTTCAGCATCCAACGCTTTCATTTCTTTTGACACGTATGATGCAGTCACCATATGTTTACCTTCTCTCAAACAAGCACGTGCAATCTCAATGTGGAAACGAGCCGGTAACATAGAAACGGCAATGTCACATTGTTTAACCTCTTGCTCAATTTGATTTGAATCACTCACGTCAAAGCGAAATGCTTCACCTCTGGCATGACCTTTAATTTTTGATTCTGCCAGCTTTTCATCCAGATCTCCTAAACGAATTTGCCAGTCTTCTTTCTCTGAATGATCAAGTAGATAATCAATCAGGCTTGTTGCAGATAATCCTGCTCCCAGGATAAGTATTCGTTTCATACAATTTGTTTAAACAGTTTATGATAACGAAACTATAATAAGCTTTTTGAAAAAAAAATAATAATTGTCACCATTTTTCCATTTTTTATAACATGTTTTTCACACAGTCAGTAAGTCAAAGTCTTATGTGTGATGGTTCGGTTTATTCGTGTGTGTCTGTGTATTGAATTGATTTATAGTTTTTTATTGCATGATTTGTGATAATGTATCTTACTCAAATATTTTTTGTATTTTGCATCAAAATCAAATATTATGAAAAAAATACTTTTTGTACTTAGCTTACTTTTTGTTCCATTTATTATGCATGCCCAAGCTGTAGAGGGCTTATGGAAAACCATTGATGATGAAACAGGTAAAGAAAAATCCATTGTGAAAGTGTATAAAAGCGGTGGAAAACTTTACGGGCAAGTTGTTCGTGTTTTGGATAAAGAACCAGGTGTTATTCCAAAATGTACAGCGTGTGAAGGAAAACTGAAGAATAAAAACATCGAAGGTATGACCATCATTTTTGGACTTGAGAAAAACAAGGACAAATGGGAAGGTAAAGATGGTATTCTTGATCCTGCCAAAGGGAAATACTATAAGTGTAAAATTTGGCTTAAAAGCGACAATTGCCTTGCTGTTCGTGGTCAAATTGGACCAATTGGACGGACCCAAACTTGGCATCGTATGAGATAGAAACATCTCAATTTGTTAACAAGTACTGGTATTTATTATTTGTTTCAGCAAAGAATCATTGTATTTTTGTCTGAAATCTACGTCTATGGTTAAAAAGTCCAGCGAAACGCCGCTAATGCAACAATATTACCGGATTAAAGGAAAACATCCGGATGCTATCTTATTATTTCGAGTTGGGGATTTCTACGAAACATTTGAATCCGATGCTGTGGAGGTTTCTCGCATATTGGGAATTACCCTAACAAAGCGTGCAAATGGTTCTGCTACTTTCGTCGATCTTGCAGGTTTTCCTCATCATGCGATAGATACTTATTTACCTAAGCTTGTACGCGCCGGTCAGCGTGTTGCAATTTGTGAGCAACTCGAAGATCCCAAAAAGACAAAGAAAATTGTTAAGCGCGGAATTACTGAGCTTGTTACTCCTGGAGTTTCAATGCATGAAAACACCTTGGAGCACAAAGAAAACAATTTCTTGGCCTGTGTTTACCTTGGCAAAAACCTGACAGGTGTGGCATTTCTGGATATTTCTACTGGTGAATTTATGTTGTCAGAAGGGAATTCGGATTTTATTGATAAACTGCTTCAAAGTATGAATCCGAAGGAAGTGCTTTATCAGAAATCTCAAGCAAAACAGTTCTTTCAAATATTCGGTGAATCCTTTATCAGTTTCCCACTGGATGAATGGATATTTACACTTGAAAATGCTTACGATAAACTATTGCATCATTTTAGGACAAAAAGCTTAAAAGGATACGGTGTTGAAGGTGCAGAGTCAGGTATTATTGCTGCTGGTGCTATCATGAATTATCTTGAAATCACAGAGCACAGACAGATTTCTCACATTACAGGTATTACTCGCATTGCATCGGATAATTATGTTTGGCTGGATCGTTTTACGATTAAAAATTTGGAAATATTTAAACCGCTCAATGAAGGTGGTAAAGCCTTGATTGATATTTTAGATAAGACTCAAACGGCAATGGGTGCACGTTTGTTGAAACGTTGGCTGGCATTTCCTTTGGTGGATGTTAAGCGGATTAATCAACGTTTAAACGCAGTAAGCTATTTCCTTGAAAACAATGAGGATCAGTCTTTTCTTGTTGAGCATTTGGATCAAATCGGTGACTTAGAGCGCTTAATTTCACGAGTTGCTATTGGCAAAGTTAATCCTAGAGAAGTTAATCAGCTTAAATTAGCATTCCAGAATATTCAACCACTACGTGATCATTTTATTGATGCTAAAGATGAACACATACGCCATATTGCAGATCAGTTAAATCCTTGTGCTGAAATTTGTCAACGCATTGAAAAAGAGCTAAATCCTGATCCTCCAGTACTTGTCAGTAAAGGAAATGTCATAGCTGAAGGTGTAAATGGGGAGCTTGATGAATTGAGAAAACTTGCTCATTCCGGTAAGGATTATTTGCTTGAAATGCAACATCGTGAAAGTGAGGCAACTGGAATTTCTAGCTTGAAAATTGGCTATAACAATGTGTTTGGGTACTATTTTGAAGTCAGAAACACACACAAAGATAAAGTGCCGGAACACTGGATTCGTAAACAAACATTAGTAAGTGCTGAGCGCTATATTAATGAAGAGTTGAAAGAATACGAATCAAAGATTTTGGGTGCCGAAGAAAAGATTCTAGAACTTGAACAGCGTTTGTTTGGGGAACTTGTCGTTGCCTTAAATGAATATGTTCAAGCTGTACAGTTAAATGCTGCCTTAATTGCGCAACTAGATTGTTTGCTTTCTTATGCAAAAGTTTCTGATGAGTATGACTATTGTAAGCCAAACATGGATGACTCTTTACTTTTAGATATTCATGAAGGAAGGCATCCTGTCATTGAGCAACAGCTTCCTGCCGATGAGGAATATGTATCCAACAATGTTCTTCTCAATAGTGATAATCAGCAAATTATGATGATTACTGGTCCGAATATGTCTGGTAAATCTGCTTTGCTAAGACAGTCAGCTCTAATTTGTTTAATGGCGCAAGCTGGATGTTTTGTGCCAGCAGAGTCTGCGAATTTGGGAGTGGTGGACAAGATATTTACACGTGTTGGTGCTTCAGATAATATTTCTTTGGGTGAATCAACCTTTATGGTGGAAATGAATGAAGCTGCAAGTATTTTGAATAATTTGAGTGAGCGTAGCTTAATTTTATTGGATGAATTAGGACGTGGTACAAGTACTTACGATGGAATTAGTATTGCTTGGGCAATTGCTGAGTACATTCATGAGCATCCTAAATATCGTGCTAAAACTTTGTTTGCAACGCATTATCATGAATTGAATGAGATGGAAAAGAGTTTTGGACGTATCCGAAACTTTAATGTGTCTGTCAAGGAGATTAATAATCGAATTATTTTCCTTAGAAAGCTTGAAAAGGGTGGGAGTGAACATAGTTTCGGTATTCATGTAGCACGTATGGCAGGTATGCCTCCATCAGTTGTTCAGCGTGCAAATGATATTCTTGCTCAGCTTGAATCTTCCTCTAGCGGTAAGAAAATGAATCGACCAACTGCTGAAATCAGTGAGCAGCGAGAAGGTATGCAGATGAGCATTTTTCAACTGGACGATCCAGTGTTGAAGGATATCCGTGATGAGATAAAAGGCTTGGATATCAATAATTTGACACCGATGGAAGCGCTTAATAAGCTGAATGAAATTAAACGATTGTCAGGATTGTAGATAAATCACAATTTACTGCATATTGATGAGGTATTCATCTCCGTATATGGTAATTGTTGCAGCATTATCGCATACACCTTCACCATAATCAAGTTGCATGTTCGGGAGGCTTTCGATTTCTATGTCTATAATTCCTGCGCGAATCCAGCGACAGCCTATCAAAACATTAAGTGGGACACTGTCATTGATATTTAAACTGTATGCGACAGAATCACTGGAAATTCCATTTTGAGATCCTCTAATAAGGTGAATATCGTCCCATGGATTTGGCGATTCAATGCCTTCAATCCATTCACGCTGAGTGTTTTGTTCAAAGTGAAAGAGTTTGTTGTCCGGACTGGTTAATTGTCCATTTGTAACATTCACATTATAAAGGCGGTGCCCAAATTCATTGTCTCCTTCATATTGCACTAGCATGTTACCATCCATTTTATAATCGTTTTGATAAAACTCATCAAAACTAATATCCAGCTCACAACCTTCGTTAAAAAAGTAATCGTTTGCAACAACTTGAATGATTCCACGCCTGTCTCTCATATCTGCACAAGGCATATTTTCGGAACCATAATCAATGGTGATGGTTTTCGGCCAAGTGTCAGTGTCAAAAGGAGTGATGGTGATTTCTGGCTCATCATCAGTATTAAACTGACCTTTAACAAATCTGCCGCTCAAACTATCGTCTGCATATTTTGCAGCATCGCTGGCTTCATTAAAAGCATCTTTAAAAAATGCTGAGGCTTGTGCGTTCTCGTTAATGGCTTGAATGGCTTCCTCTACTGTGACTTGTTTACTATTTTCAATTTCACATGAATAGAAGTTGACAATGAGTCCTAAGCCCAATAAAAAAACTAAAGCTATGTATAAAACTTTACGCATTAAATTATTTTTAGTGGAGGCTAATCAAAAATTATGCCTTTTTGAGAATAAGGTAAGAGTAAGCAGGTTTTTCATCAAGATGATCTTCTCGCTCAATCTCTACCCAATTTCCGTCATTATACTTTGGAAAATACACATCAGCATCTGCGTTTTCGTGAACCAATGTTAGATACAATTTATCCGCGTGTGGCAAAAACTGTTCGTATATGCTTCCACCTCCTATGACGAAATTTTCATGTTTTGGGTTGCATGCTTTTATGGCTTTTTCTATAGAGTTTACCATCATACAGTCTCTATCTGGATAATTTTCAGGTAAGCTACAGTCTTCTGGGTTGTCCGTAATGACTATGTTCTTGCGGTTTGGTAATGGACCTTTCGGGAGGGATTTGAAAGTGTTTCTGCCCATGATGATTGTATTGCCTGTTGTGATACGTTTAAAACGTTTTAAGTCGTCAGAAATGTACCAAAGCAGGTCGTTGTTTTTACCTATTCCGCGATTTTTCGCCAGTGCGACTATAATTGAAAAGCTCATAAATATATCGTATTAAACTGAAACTTCCCCTTTAATGTGTGGGTCTGCTTCATAATTTTGTAATTCAAAATCTTCAAATTTGAAGTCAAATATTGATTTGACTTCAGGATTTATCCACATTGTTGGAAGTTTTTTTGGCTCTCTTCCAAGTTGTAATGTGACTTGATCAATGTGATTCATATAAATGTGTGCATCCCCAAGTGTATGAATGAACTCGCCAGCTTCTAGTCTACAAACCTGAGCCATCATCATAGTTAACAAGGCATAGGATGCAATGTTGAAAGGGACTCCAAGGAATAGATCTGCACTACGCTGGTATAATTGACATGATAATTTCCCATCTGCCACATAAAATTGAAACATCATGTGACATGGTGGTAATGCCATATTGTCAACATCAGCAACATTCCATGCACTAACGATGTGGCGTCTGCTATTGGGGTTGTTTTTAAGCGATTCAACGACATTGGAGATTTGATCAATGTGTTTGCCGTCAGGAGTTGGCCATGATCGCCATTGGTGTCCATAGACAGGTCCAAGGTCTCCATTTTCATCTGCCCACTCATCCCAAATTCTTACTTTATTTTCCTTGAGGTATTTAATGTTTGTATTTCCTTGGAGAAACCACAATAACTCATGAATAATTGATCTTAAATGAAGTTTTTTCGTTGTTAATACGGGAAATCCTTCAGATAAATTGTATCTGCTTTGATATCCAAAGACAGACATTGTTCCTGTTCCTGTTCTGTCAGACTTTACAGTGCCGTTTTTTAAGACGTGGTCTAATATGTCGAGATATTGTTTCATTGAACGTGGTATTTCAGGTTTGCAGGACAAAAATACAAAGCTTTATTCAAGTTTCCGCATATTTATGCTTTAAATTGAAACTTGCTGATAAACAGTATTTAAGCTTTGTGTATTGTGGGAGTGTTTTCTTTTGTGAAATCTAAGCTCTATCAAAATATATGCATGAAAAATGCCTGCTATTTTTAAAGTTTTATTAATTTTGATGCTCGCCCAATGTAAATGGGTACTAAAAAGAAATGATATGGGAATAAAATTCAGATTAACTGTAATGAACTTTTTGCAGTTCTTTGTGTGGGGAGCATGGATGATGACTCTTGGGAAATATGCTTTTGATGTGAAAGGTTGGGATAGTGCCCAGTTTGGAATTATTTTTTCGACAATGGGTTTTGCTTCTTTGATATCACCTGCACTTTTTGGTGTTGTTGCAGATAAATGGATAAAATCGAATGTATTGTATTCATTACTGCATTTGTTGTTTGCAATTATGTTATTATTACTCCCATTGGCTAATGATCCGTGGGTGTTTTTCGTTTTGATGTTGTTCGCAATGTTTTTTTACATGCCAACTATATCATTAGATAACTCAATTGGTTTTGAGATTTTACGTAGAAACGGTAAAGATCCTCAGGTTGCATTTCCTCCAATAAGGGTTTGGGGTACAATTGGGTTTATTATTGCTATGTGGCTTACTAACCTAGTATTGATTGTCAATCCTAATATGTTTAACTTGGGATATTTTGCGGGTTATAGCTTCGTTATTGGAGCTGCTGGAGCAATTGCATTATCTGTTTTTACTTTTGTAAGTATACCTGAAATAAAACCTGCGAATCAAATGAAAAATGCGAAGAAATGGTCAGAAAGATTGGGTCTTCAGGCGTTCAGTCTGTTTAAGGAGAAGCGAATGGCAATTTTCTTTATTTTCAGTATTTTACTTGGGGCTGCCTTACAACTGACAAATGCATACGGTGATTTCTTTATTGGAAGTATTGATCATTGGTTTACTAAGGAATATAGTACTATTATTATTTCTGTGTCACAAATATCTGAAACGCTTTTTATTCTTACAATTCCATTCTTCTTAAAACGATTTGGGATTAAAAAGGTAATGCTCATGAGTATGTTTGCATGGTTTCTGAGATTTGGTTTGTTTGGAATTGCTGATGCAAGCACATGGGGAATAGTTGCAGTATTTTTATCTTGTGTGGTATATGGAATGGCATTTGACTTTTTTAATATTTCAGGAGCATTATTTGTTGATCAAACTACAAATCAAAGTATTAGAAATTCAGCACAAGGTGTTTTCGTTATGATGACAAATGGTTTTGGTGCTGTAATTGGTAATATATCTGCAGGTTATGCTATTAAAATGTTTTTTACAGATAGCTCTGGTAATTACATTTGGCAATCAATTTGGTTTGCGTTTGCAATATATGCCTTAGTTATTGCAGTTCTTTTTATGGTTCTGTTTAAATACAAACATAATCCTGAAGAGATTGAAGAAAAGATGGCCGAGCAGGCACATTAAAAAATATAAATAAACGCCTTGACAATTTGTTGAGGCGTTTTTTATTGATGCAATTTGTCCCGTATTTTGAAAGTGTTATCTTTAAGCAAATTGATAAACGTGGAAAAACAATTAGCACATAGCGATTTTAAATCCATTCAAATCTTTAATGGACTAAATGATATACAGTTGGAGAAGATTTTAACTTCATTAGTTTATCGTGTTCGCCAGTATGCAGCAGGAGAAACCATTATGCAGCGAGGAGATCAGGTAGATAGTTTTGTGGCTGTAATTGATGGAGAATTGATAGGTGAAATGCAAGTTGCCGGCTCCAACGATTTGCGAATTGAACACATTGAGAAAGGACAATTGGTTGCATCTGCTATTCTGTTTAGCGAAGGGAAAAAGCTTCCTGTGGATCTTATTGCGAGGCAAGCATCCAGATTGCTGTATATCCATAGGCAGGATTTTCTTCATTTGCTTAAATCCAATGAGCAAGTGTTATTGAATTTTCTTCAAATTATTTCTGGTAAGGGACAATTTCTCGCTCAAAAGCTGCATTTTCTGACCTTTAGAGACCTAAGACAGAAAGTTGCTACATGGTTGCTTGATCAATGTGGAGAGGGTTACAATGGCTTTGAAATGAAAGATACCCAAGAAGGCCTTGCGCGTTTGTTTGGGGTGGCTCGTACTTCGTTAGTGAGAGCGATGCAATCTATGCAGGATGACGGATTAATTAAAATTGAACGTAAATGGATAGAGTGTCTGGACAAAGAACGTTTGAAAGCTCTATAATTTTCTTCTGTGAATAGCTGTTGCCTGATGACTTAAAATTCATGTTATTTTATTATCTTTCGGTTCTAACAAAAGATATCATGCTTAAATACGATTACTCGGGAATTTTGGACTTTATTGAAGAATCCGAATTAAAAAAGGAAGCTGCAAAATTGCAGAAAGAAAATGCGAAATTGCATCAGGGAGGTTACCCCGGAGATGATTTTTTGGGTTGGGTAAATCTTCCTTCCGAGTTAAAGCATAATATCCCTGAAAGCTGGAAAAATACAGCTGCAGAGTTTTCACAGAAAGAAGTTGTTGTTTGTGTTGGGATTGGAGGCTCCTATTTAGGTGCAAAAGCAGTTTTAAATGCTCTTAACTCAGCGTTTAATTCAGAAGGTCCAGAGCTTTTGTTTGCGGGTCACCATTTGGGTGAAAAATACCATGCAGAGCTCTTGTCGTATTTGGAGAATAAGGATTTTGCAGTGGTGGTTATCTCAAAATCAGGAACAACAACTGAGCCGGCAATTGCATTTCGTTTGCTATTGAATATGTTGTGTGGTAAAATGTCTGACGAGGAATTAAAACACCATATCATAGCAATAACTGATGAGAAAAAAGGGGGATTACGTGAGCTCGCTACAGAATTAAACTTGCCAAGTTTTGTTGTCCCGGACAATGTTGGAGGTAGATTTTCTGTGTTTACACCGGTCGGATTAATTCCTCTCATGATTGCCGGTGTCGATGTTGAAGCATTGATATGTGGTGCTGCTGATATGTCAGAGCAATGTGATGAAAGGCAGCTTGCAGATAAAAACCCAGCGATTATGTATGCTGCTGTAAGACAAGCAATGCTTTCTTCAGATAAGGTGGTTGAAATTCTTGCTAATGCAGAGCCTAGTATGGGTTTTGTTGCTGAATGGTGGAAGCAGCTTTTTGGTGAGAGCGAAGGTAAAGAGGGCTTAGGAATATTTCCTGCTTCTATAAATTTAACAACTGATCTTCATAGTTTAGGACAATTTGTGCAAGATGGCTCTCCTGTGTTTTTTGAAACATTTTTGCAGGTTGTTGAAACTCAGAAATCACTTCTTATACCTGAACAAGCAAACGATTTAGATCAATTGAATTACTTGTCTGGCAAGTCTGTGGATTATGTGAATAAGCAGGCAACGGCTGGAACAATTCAAGCTCACCAAGATGGGACGGTTCCAATATCTCAAATTCAACTTCAGCGTTTGGATGCTTATCATATAGGACAACTTTTATATTTCTTTGAAAAAGCTTGCGGAATAAGTGCATATTCTATGGGTGTGAATCCGTTTAACCAGCCTGGTGTTGAGGCATATAAAAACAATATGTTTCAATTGTTGGGGAAGAAATAAGTTAATAATCTTCTTTATAGTATCGAAAGTGAGTTTTAATGATTTGGTGATCTGAATTGATCTCTATATGTATTAAAGGGATTATGTTTAACAGCTTAAAAGTTCATGTTGGGGAACAGGCGTTTCGAAAATGTGTAAATAATTATGAGATTTGTGCAAGAAAGCATGTTGTTTGTGAATTGGGAGTTTTTATATCTTTTGACTGTGCTGTTGTTGTTTATAAAAAGTGATAAAAATCATAGTTAAAAATTTAACGTAGAAATAGATTTGTTGTGAATGAATTAACATTAGTATTCACTTTAAATTTATTGTTATGGGTAAATATTCAGATAAAGCAAATGCAGTTTTTGATTTTGTTGGTACAATGTCAAAAGAGAATCCTGGAATCGCAGATGGTTTCGGAAAATTACATCATACAGCAGCTTCTGAAGGTGCATTGTCTCCAAAAATGAAAGAGTTAATCGCTCTAGGTATTGGTATTACAATTCGTTGCGAAGGTTGTATTGCATGTCATGTGAAAGACGCATTGAAATTTGGTGCAACAAAAGATGAAATTGTTGAAACCATTGGTGTTGCTATTTTAATGGGTGGTGGTCCATCTGTTGTTTATGGTGATATTGCATACAAAGCAATGGAAGAAATGATGTAGATTACGCGTTAAATTAACCTGATTTCTTACGTCGAACTCAGGTTAATTACAGTATGCTGAAAGCAGGGGTTTATTATGATCCCTGCTTTTTTATGAACAAATTGTCCTGTTTTCTGCTTTAAAGAAGAAAATAAATAGTATGAAAACATTATATGTAAAATTTATTCGTGGCATTGAAAAGTTGAAAGATTTCCCTCTACTTTTCTTGCGTCTTTTATTGGCATACGGATTTTATGCTCCTGCATTAAGGAAGGTGCAAAATTTTGAAGGAACTGCACAATGGTTTGAAAGTATGAATTATCCTGCGCCTTTGTTAAATGCCTACATGGCTGGAATCACTGAACTTCTGGGTGCGATACTTTTACTTTTAGGCCTTGGGACGCGTATAATTAGTCTCCCATTGATGTTTGTAATGGGTGTTGCTATTTTTAATGTGCATTGGGCAGGAGGCTTTTCTGCTGCAAACAACGGTTTTGAAATTCCTTTGTATTATATGTTGATGCTTTTTGTTTTAGCAGTTTATGGTTCGGGTCGTATTAGCTTAGACTATCTGATATCCAAAAAGAGAAAATGAAAATTAGCAAGGGAAGATTAATTTCATTGTTTAGTTTCTTAGCTTAACAACCGTAATACCATCTCCTCCAAAGCGAATGTCTTCATCTCGGAAAGACTGAACTTCTTGACGTCTGGAAAGGTAATCTCTGATAATTTGTCGGAGAATACCTCCTCCTTTCCCATGAAGGATCTTTAACTCAGAAGCTCCATTCACAACCGCATTATCGATAAAATCGACAAGCTCGCTTAATGCTTCATCCGCACGTTTCCCGCGTAAATCAATATTGTCTTTGAAATGCAAAATGCGATCATAATAATCGTTGCTGTTGCCTGACGATTTTTGGTTTTTACGCTCAGTTTGTTTGTCGCTTAGTTTTGCTTTTGATTTGGGAATACTTGTCATTAAATTTCCCAAACGGATAACAAGAGATTTGTCGCTCATATCCATAACTTCGCCGTGCTGGTTCAGATGTGGAATGTACACATTGGATCCGATTCGAATCTCTTCTTTGGGGAACTTTACTTTTGGGATAGGTTTTGACTTTTGACCTTTTATGGAATTCTCAAAGTTTTTAAGTTCTGGAACGTGTTTTGTTTGATTGTTGTTCGTTTTGCTGATTTTTTTACTCTCTGCTTCAAGTTGCTTTCTTGCTTCTTTTGTTTTTTCTTTGTTTGCCTGAGTTTCTTTGATTGTACGGATGGTATTTTCGATTTCTCTATTGGCATCCTTAATCAATTTTTGAGCTTTCTCTTGCGCTTCGCGGATGATTTGTTTTTCTTTTCGTTTAAAACTTTCATACGCAACGGCGTGTCGATTAAGTTCTGCACCAAGCTTTTTCTCTTCTTGTTTAATCTCTTTTCGTTTGTTTTCCCAGTAGCGTTTGTCTTTAATCACTTGACGTAAATGTTTGTCAAAACTGTATTGGTCTTTACCAACTTTCGAACGTGCTAAATCGATAATGCTTTGTGGAATCCCACTTCTATGGGCAATTTCAAAACTGTGAGATGATCCAGGCATGCCAGTTTCTAATTGAAAGAGAGGTTCCATGTTTTGACTGTCAATGAGCATGGCAGCATTTTCAACTCCAGGGTAATTGCTGGCAAAATGCTTTAAATTCGTGTAATGTGTTGTAATAATTCCACACGAATTTTGATCGACAAGCTGTTGTAACATTGCCTCTGCAATTGCTGATCCCATTTCAGGGTCTGTACCGCCACCAAATTCATCAATTAATACCAATGAGCCTTCACCTGCATGTTTGAGCATATGCTTCATGTTTTTTAGGTGGGAAGAGTATGTACTTAGGTCATTGTCAATGCTTTGGTTGTCTCCGAGATCAATAAAAATGTCTTTGAGAACGGCAATTTCGGTATTCCCTCCAACCGGAATTTGTAAGCCGCATTGAACCATGTACTGTAGTAATCCTATGGTTTGAAGGCTGACAGATTTTCCTCCTGCGTTTGGTCCTGAGATAACAAAATATCGCTTTTGCTTGGTGAACTCTATTGTGAGGGGAATAACTTCACGATTTTGGGTTTTGAAATTGAGAAATAAAATTGGATGTTTCGCTTTGTGGAATTTCATGTTCAAATCGTCTACGATGGCTGGCGATATCGCTTCTAAAGCAATCGCTAATTTGGCTTTTGCTCTATGGAAATCTGTGTCTTTAAATCGTTTGAAACAATCTGTTAGCTCGTCGCGGTATTCACGAATATCATCGGTTAATTCGCTTAAAATTCGAAGTTTCTCTGAATGAATTTCCATTTCTGTATTCCGGATTTCATTGTTGAGAATGGAAAATGCTTCAGGGACAACATAAACTGTTTTTCCAGAGCCCGATTCACCTATGACATAACCCGAAATTTTTCGTTTGTAACTGCTTTCAATCGGAATTGCTCTTTGTCCGTCAATGATGGCAACTGAAGTGTCTTTTGATGCCCAGCCACTGTCAGAAGCCCTGCGCATAATTTGATCCATCTCACGACGAATCCTTTGTTCTAAGTCTGATAATTGCTTACTTAAATGCTGTAATGCTTTGCTTGCAGATGATTTTATTTCTCCTTTATTGTTAAAAACTTGTTTAATTCTATCCTTAACAAAAATCGGAAAATCAGCGTCTTTGTATAGATTTGGTAATATCTGAAATTTCTTTTCTGCAAGTTTGATGGAAAAACGTTGAACTGCCTGAAAGTTATCAAGAAATTTAAGCATGTCTCGAAAACTGCTTTCGGAGAGTACATAGTTTGTGTCTTTCAAACGTTTAAGTGATAAATTCAAATCTTGAAAATCTCCCATTGGAAATTGCTCATGAAACATAAGTACTTGTTTGAGCTCTTCTGTAAAATTCAATGAGCGTTGAATGCTTTCTTTATCTGTCAAAAATGACATGGTATCTACATCCTCATAAGTTGCTGGGCTTAAGCAGTTGTTTTTTATTTTTTGACGGATTTTGTCAAATCCGAGTTTTACTTCAAAATTTTCAGGGTAAATCATGCTGCAAAGATATAAAACTACATGATTTTGCCATCTTCAAATCATAGTCACCACAATACTTTTTTTGTTTATTTGTTCGTTAATAAGTGAGATTTCTTCGTTGAACTCTTATTAAGTAAATCGGATTGTTTATTTTTGTTGCAAAGTTTGACTATGAAGCGGATAACGATTAGTTTAGTATTTCTTTTGTTAGTCACAGGCTATGGTTGTGATCGCTCCAGCGACGTGTTTAGTGTCTCTATTCACAATGACAGAGAGGATACAATTTACATCGAAAAGCACTTTGCGAGCAATGGTGCGGTACACGAGATTCCGGTTATGCCGAAGCAATCGCAATTTATGTTTCAGAAGGAGGGCGATTGGGAAGGTGTCGCAACTGAAAATCGTTTGAGATATGATTCTTTGATCATTGTGGTGGATAGCCTACGTATTTTTATATCTAGCGACTCTACAAATTATTTTCATCCAAATCCTTTCCTGTTTGATGATGGTTGGGAAACAGTGTTAACCTCAGATGAAGATGATGAACCGATGCATTCGTATTTTTTAACTATTCCTGAGGACTCTATCTTATACAGCAATTGATGAAAATAAAGCTCACATATTGGTTGGTTCTTGTGATGCTTTTTACGGTATCTTGTCAACGAACAAACGATTTACGTAAAACATCTCCGGAATCATTGCGAGCAGGACGAGAAGCAAATACTGTTGTTCGTGCTGATTCTCAAAATACTAGACAAGAAGATGCTGAGATAGAATTGAATCAGGCAGAGACTCAGCCGACAGAAAATATAGCACTTGTGCCTGTTTGCGAAGTGCCTCGTGTTGATTCAGTTATTCAGTTTGCCAGACAATATATCGGCACTCCATACAAATGGGGAGGTACAACGCCAGCAGGTTTTGATTGTAGTGGTTTTGTTTATTATGTCTTTCACCATTTTGAAATTATGATACCCAGAATGCCGGCAGATATTGCTGATGGGAGAGACCGTTTGAAAGTTGAAGATTTGCAAAAAGGCGATTTAGTCTATTTTAAAAGTCGTGATATAAGTTCAGACCGGATAGGACATATTGCTTTGGTGACTGAGAAAACAGAAACTGGATTTCGAATGATACATGCCGGTAGTCGAGGGATTGTTGAAAATAATTACGAGGATTTCTCTTATTGGACCTCTCGTTTTATGTTCGGAACGCGTTTAAGTCGTGATGAGTGGATGAAGTTGAATTAAGATTTAATTACCTTTTTTCTAATTACTTTGTCTTGAAACTGGATTTCTAGAACATAAATTCCTGATGCATAATTTGACATGTCAATCCGATTAAAATTGTCATCTCTTATTTCTACAATTCTTCCCGAATGGTTAATAATGCTGATGCGTTGAATTGTATTATCTGATTGAATGGTAAGCAGATTGTCAACAGGGTTGGGGTAAATATTGAACGTTTGTTGGTTGTTTGTAATGGATGAGTTTGTATGTTGTAAATGAATGTCAACATCCCATGTGTTTCCAATAAGATCTATTCCCCAAGCGTTTTCCATGCTCAATTTGTCTCCATACCAAGTATCATGATAATCTGTTTGGGGTGAGATGGCTAGGAGTTTATACTCGCCATGAAAGAGTTTAGAAAATTCAAATTGTCCAAGTGTGCTTGTTGTGCTTTTTATCAGTTGATTGTCTTTGTAGCAATGTATTTCAGTGTTGACGGGATTATTGTCTGCATAAACCTGTCCGCTTAGGCTAAAGTATGGAAGGATTTCTCCTATAGTTATGTCTTCGCAATAGCTTGTTTCGCAACCATTAGAGGCGGTGAGGTAAACGCAAATAGAATAGGTGCCAGATTCCGAAAATTCAAAGATTAAAGTGCTTTCATTTCCTTGAGGTTCGTCGTTGATTGTCCAATTGTAAGTAAACGGAGTTGCGCCTGATGCTGTGGCTGAGAATTCAGCAAATTGATGATTCAAACTTGTGTTGAATTCCACCTCACAATTAATGGTGTCTGTAACCGTAATTGTCTGACAAGTTGTGTCGATACAGCCAGTAGCAGTTTCTATTATTAAGCAAACGTTATACGTCCCAAATTCAGTGAAATTGTATTCTAAAATTTCATTGTTTCCAGCAAAAAGACCATCGATTCTCCACTGGTGGTTAATGGGTTCTTCTCCAAGGGATTGAGATGTAAAAGTCCATCCAATAACAGGGTTTCCTTCTTCAATACTAAAATCTGCATTGTAACTTTCGAATGATGTGTAAACTAAGTCGCAAAATTCCTCACAATCCAGCGTGTCGTTAGTGACAAATAAACAAACTTGATCGCTACTGTCTGCAGGGATTTCAATGATTGGATCTTGACCTGTGTATGTCCCGCTAAGGTTTGTTTCCCACACATATTCGAGTGAGTCGGGGGCGCTTATGGCGTGTAATTGCACGTGATATGTATCAATTTGTTCATAGGTAAAAGACAAGGCGCATTCTTTGCTTTGTGCAAGCAAGAATGTTGGTAATAAAAGCAATACCCAAAATGCTATGTGTGTAAATCGTTTCATTTTGATTTAATAAAAATACAAAAATCCCCGCAAAGCAGGGATTCTTGTTTCTGAGAATGTTTATTTCATGAATTTCAAGCTTTCAACATGTCCTTCGGTTTGAATGGTCACGAAATACATTCCAGAAGGGAGCTTAGAAGTGTTGAAGATGAGGGGAGTATTTGTGCTATGAATTGTTCTGCTCTCAATGATTCTTCCATACATGTCAGTTAAACTGATTGTTGTAGGGGAGTTGTTGTTTTCAATGGAGATGTTCAGAACATCTTGCACAGGATTTGGGTAAAGTGATGATTTAATAATGTCTGTTTTACTTGCAATATTAAGCATGGCTTGATCAATATGGATTCTATCGCTAAAGCTGCTTATGCTTTTGAATCCATCAGGGCAATCTATGTAAAGAATGATTTCATAAATTCCTTCAATTAAATCTGCAGCATCTGCATAATCAATTGTTAATGTTTCAGCTTCACCACCAACAAAGGTAAATACCCAAGTGACAAAAAGGAGTTCGTCTTCAATCCAGAAATCGTCAATAAATACACTTGCAAGTTCTCCGTCGATAAGGCATGTGTCAACAGTTTCTCCTAATTCATCAATAATACTGTCTTCAGCAAATTCATATTCAGGAACAATGATGCTGCCAATTGCTGTTTCACCAAGTGCATCTGTTACTTCCAAGAAGACTGGATATCCTGGAATTACTCCTTCAATAATGTCGTAATTCGCCTCAGATTCATGTGAAATCATTATAGGATCAGCAATTTCAGTTTCTTGTGTCCATTCGTAGGTATATGGAGATTCTCCGCCTTCTATGTATGCTGCGACAGTAGCTAAATATCCATCTTCAACCTCATAATAATCGTATTCAAAACCCATAATAAAAAGTCCACCAAGAGTGTCAATTGGATACTCAGTACTATCTTCAAATAAGGTAATGCATGAGCTAAGCGTATTTTCTGCAGCATCAATCACTGTTACGCAGTACGTTCCAGGTGTAAGACCCACAATTTCCTGTGTAACCGCATCGTTTGACCATAGGTAAGCGTATGGTGCAATGCCGCCTTCAGGAATAGCTGCTGCCCATCCACTGGTGTAATCTCCTTCAATTTCGTAACCAGATACTAATTCGAGGCTGAATTCATCTGCTCCAATGATTATTTCATCACAGAAAGTGGATGTGCATCCTGAAACAAGACCAGTTGCAGTTACGCAAACTTCATAGGTTCCTGCTTCGTCAACAGTGAAAGTTAGGCTGCTGCCAGTTTCCGTCATACCTAGGAAACTCCACTCAAATATAGCTTCTTCGGGGATAGAGTCACCAGAAACTGGATCCCATCCACCATAATAATATCCTTCTAATTGTACTGTTAATCCTTCGGAATTGGAACTAAAATATGCTTCACATTCTGTTTGTCCGAAAGTTGCAACAGAAAATAAAGCGAGCATTGTAAAGATTGTCATTAAGCGTTTCATGTCAGTCAATTTTTAGTGAATAATTTTGTTTTCACTTAATAGACCATCAAAATTTAAAAGGTTGCATGAAAAGTTTTAGAAATAATATCTCAACAAAATATTGAACTGAAATGAGGAGTATTGAATTTGCGAGGGAAGAGGGTTGAACAGGTAATTTGAATGAACTTCTAAACTAAAATAGTCACCAATGTATTGTTCCCAGCTAATACCTACAAGTAGGAGTGTTCGAAATTGCAATGATTGTGAGTGAATTTTCTGAATTTCATTTTCTGATAAATACGCAATGTTTTCCTTTAAAATGAATGATCCAACAAGACCTGCAGAGCCGTAAAGTACGTGGTTTTTTGCTATCCATAATGGTTTGTGTAGAATGAATGGAATATTTATTTGACGAACTAGGTTGTTGTACTTGTATATGCTGTCAGATTGAGTGCTGTCGGTTGTGTAGTTTAAACTTGAATCAACATCCCAATTTTGCGACGAATCAGTAACGTAAACTGTAATGGTGTCACCTTCAACTTCTTGCAAATAAAAGTCTATGGTGTCAACTTTCCATCGTAAAGTGCTGTCTGTTATGAAGAACGAGGTGCTGTCGATATTCCAGAATGTTGATTTGTTATTGAATTCACTGCTTGTGTATGCATATTGTGCTCCTATGCTCATGGAAAGCTTTTCGAAGTCTAATTTTAAATCTATTCCCGATTGGAAGGATTGTTGATTTGATAGCAATGATCTGTTTGCATTTGTTTCCTCCTTTCCCATATTGGGATATTGCAGGATTGGAATTCCAGTTCCTGTTGAAATGCCAATGGATTTGTAAATAGTTTGCTCTTCAAAAATGGTATCTGTAATTCGAATCGTATCTTGGATGAAAACCGTATCAAATACTTGTGTTTCTCTTTCGATTTTAATTGTGTCGGGAGAAACCTGTGCAAGGGAAATAAGACTACATCCAATAAACAAGAAAAGCGGAAGGACTTTCCGCAAACTGATTCTTGTTCTATTTTGGCTTTGCACTTGTCGCATGGTTTAATGCAAAGTAAATTGAAATATTTGAATGTTCATAGATTAAATGAATTATCGCCTCCTTTTTCGAGTATTCTGCTTGATTTTTACTGTGTCTTTGATTTCGGTTTGTATGGTGTCAATGACTTGAACTGTTTTTACTACTTCTACAGTGTCAATAACCGTTGGATTGGTTTCCTTTTGTTGAGTTTTTATTGTGTTTTCTGAAGTTTGCTCAATTGTATTCGAAGAGCTTTCGGCTGGGGCTGTAATGAGTTTATCTTGAGTTGATTGGGTTTTGTTTGGATGTTCAATCTTGGCTTGGATTTCATCCTTGTTAATCTCTGTTTTGTTCAGATTTTCTGTGTTTTGAGGAGAGTCTTTTATAAAGACAATTTCTGGGAGATTTGTCTCTGCGTTTTCTGAGATTACATCCATTGATGTTTCCAAATGACTTGCATTGTATTTTGCTTCACTTTGGCTGTTGTTGTTTTGTAATATTACAATTGTTCCA
Organism: Bacteroidales bacterium; assembly: GCA_963676165.1. GTDB lineage: Bacteria > Bacteroidota > Bacteroidia > Bacteroidales > ML635J-15 > JAQIBY01. Next base: position 1,417,607 of record OY781043.1, read on the forward strand.
ACTGTAATTGCAATTGTGATAATAAGATAGTAAATATTAAATCTGCCAATATAAAACCTGAAAAAGCTAAATTTTGCAGCTTTTCCAAGAAACTTGGCTTTGCTTTCTGCTGAGCTCGCAATGGTGTGTTTGTCAAGCTTTTGCAGTATGCTGTCGATATGTGTTTTATTATGATTCATGCGATGTATCTTTCAATAATTCATTGATTCTGTCTTTCACTGTTTTTCTGGCTCTTGAAAGCTGTGATTTTGATGTGTTGACAGATATATTAAGTCGTTCTGAGATTTCTTTGTGTTTAAGTCCATCAATCACATACATATTTAGTATTGCTCGATATCCGTCTGGTAATTCGCTCATGATTTCCAGAACTTTTGCTTTGTCGATGTGTTGATTGGACAATTCAACATAAAAACTCACATCTTCCACTACTTTATCTTCAATGTTGTCAAATTCAACAGAGGATGTTTGTGTATCAACGAGCAGTTTTTTTGATTTGTTTAAATAATCAATGGCAGTTGTCATTGCTATTCGTTTTAGCCAGCCTTCCAAAGAACCTTTACGATTAAATTGTGAGATTTTGCTCAGTGCTTTGATAAGTGCATCATGCAAAATGTCTTCCGATTCAGGGCGTCCGCCTAAATAGCGCATACAGGTTGCGCGCATGCTAGGGGCATACTTGTCATACAGTGCTGCTTGTGCCTTTCTTTTTCCTTTTTTACAGCCGTGTATTATTTTTTCGTCATCCCACATATTGAATCGTTCTCATTAGATAGACGGTGAAAATTGGATTGGTTGCATGTGAAGATAAAAAAATCATCCTCTGAAAACAAAGGATGATTTAATATTTGAATTTTTTTCTGTTTTATTCAACGATTAAACGTTTGCTAATTGTTTCATTTTCATTGGAAATTCGAAGAATGTAAATGCCAGAAATCCAGTTAGAAAGATCAATAGAGTTTGAGCCTTTGAAAGCATGTATGCTGTGGACTCTTTTCCCAGTTAGATCAAAAACTTCAATGAGAGCATCTTCATCAACATCAACTGTTAAGTTATCAAATGCTGGATTTGGATAAAAGGAAAAATGTTCTATCTCTTTATCAGAAATCTCAGTTGTTTGAGATAGAGCTTCGATATTATCCAAAGATATTTCAGCTACAATAACATCGCCTTGGGCAGAAGGACTGGCGCTATGCAAGATTCTAAATGTTGCAATATTGCCAAAAACTGTTGCATAATCAGTTGATCCTTCAACAAGTGTTAAATCTGCTTCAGCAATTGAAAATTCTAGTACTTGATCAGTTGCTCCAGCGCTAACTTCTATCGCTTCTGTGCTGGCATACCACGTTCCTGAGTTTGCATTGGTTCCATTTCCCAAGGCAACACGCATTGATAAATTTTCAGTGGAAGGGTTGCTAATTGTCATGCGAATATGAGTAATGCTTTCTGTCAAATAGTCACCTCCCCATTGAGCTTGGTTGAATGTTACTAATTTACCACTGCTGCCCATGCCATCAGCAGTTAATACTAACTCACCCTCAATGGCATCACCTCGAAGCCATGCATCTGTTCCATCAGTAAACTCATCAATTTGTCCAGGCATAATTTGAGCATAACTGAATGCTGAGAAAGTGAAGAGAAATATTGCAAAAATGTATAAATGTTTCATAATCATAAATTTATTAGTTTAAAGAATAACAGCAATTCGCTGAAAAGGTTGATTGTATTTCTTGATTGTATTTCAATAAAAATTTGTACTTTCGAGGAACAAAAATTATACCATGAAGGACTTTAAATACAGAATTAAAATGAAAGCTGAAATGGAAGATGTGTGGAGAGCTTTTACTTCACCTTCATCCATGGAGTTATGGACAGGTTACTATGCCGATTTCAAAGCTGAGGTGGGATATGAGTTTTCACTTTGGGAGGGAGATATTACCGGTAAAATTTTAGAGGTTGTTCCTGATGAAAAGCTGGTTGAACAATGGTATTTTGAGGGATCTGAAGAAGACTCTGTTGCAACACTCAAATTTTTTCAAGAAAAAAATAAAGTTCAAGTGGAATTAAATCATATCAATATTCCCGATGAAGCTTATGACAATATCATTGAAGGCTGGGTGGAATACTACCTTGGGGCCATCAAAACCTTTGTTGAAGTTGGCTAGTCCAATTTTTGCGTTGGAGTGTATTTTCTACCATTTTATTGCACACTTTTTTAAAAAGCAGTATATTAGCCATATCTGATTGAAGGGATAGTATCACTCAGGATTTTTGGATAATAAAACAACTGCTATGAAAATTAAACATTGCTTATTCCTTTGTTTGGCTGTATTTTTCAGCTTAAACCTATTTGCAAAAATCGACGGACTAAATGCATATCAATGTGAGTCCAAAGGGTATTTTATGAATGTACAGGCTGTGTCTGACGGTTTTGTTATGACAGATAATATGTCAAATGCACTGTATTTATTGCAAGATGGACAAGTAGCGAAAATTGTGTCAGCACCTGGCTGTGGTCGATATTTTACTGTTTCCGATGATGGTAAACGTATAGGTTTTAAAATGATTAATGAGACAGGTCAGCGTCCTGCAGTTTATCATGTTGAAACGGGAAATGTTGAATATTTATCTGAAGCGGTTAATCTTTGTGGGCAACCTGATTTTTTAAGCGATGCTGTTTATTTTACAATTCAGAATCGTTTGATTGTACTTCCAGAGACTGGTAAAGCTCAAACTGTATTGCTTGATAATTATTCCAATCTGCTCCAAATTTCTCCGAATAAATCACATTTGGTGTTTTCCACTTCAAACGATGAGCTAGTATTGATGGATATGCAGACAGGAGAAAAAATTGAGATATCCGAAACTGGTAAAATGAGTGTTTATCCACAATTCTCTCCGGATGGCAAAAAAATATTGTTTCAGTCAGGTGAGATGTTTGTTTATGACATTGAGGAAAATAAACGATATTCTGTAGGAGAGGGGATTGCCCCTAAATGGTCTACAAATTCAGAAGATATAGTTTTTGTTAAACAGTTAAGCAAGAATGAGGTGCTATTGCGTTCTGATTTGTTCTTGTGTGATTATCGAGAAGGCAATCATGTGGCACTCATACAGACCTCGAATCGCTTTGAGCATTATCCAGTGTTTCTATCGGAAAATGAAGTGTTGTTTCAAACCTACGATAAGAATGCAATTCGAATTTTGAATTTGAATAGCAATACAGAGCAATTGATTTATGAAGGCTTTGATGCTGTTGAGCAAGACTTTTTTACCTTGAATTCTGAAAAATCAGAAGACTTAATTCCGGGTACCGTTCCTTATACCCATCAAGTATATGATACGCCTGATGAGCATTATGGGTATGGATCATGTGCTCCAACTTGTGCAATTATGGCAATTTCTTACTACAATCGATTGCCAAAATGGCCAACTGATGTTACGAAGCTGTTTCCGCATTCAAGTGATTATGGGAGTTATGTGTCAACAAAATACCGATTTAATGAGCATTATTTTGAAGAGAGTTCTACCACAGGAGGCAGTGATATCGCTTATGGAGGGTATGGTTACATGTGGGGATTAGGTTCTCCAAATTCACAAATGCTAAATTATCTTGAATTGCACTATTTTGAATCATCACAACTTTGGAATAGTTCAATTACATGGGCTGGTGTCATTGATGAAATTGATGCAGATTATCCCTTGCCAATGTGTGCAATGCTTTCTGATGCTGGTCATCTCATCTTAACTAAAGGATACATTCACGATCAACATACATTAATTTTTAGTGAGCCTTACGGGGATAAAAATACTCCGAGTTGGCCTAGCTACGATGGTCATAAAGCCTATTATGATTGGCCGGGATACAATAATGGGTATCAGAATTTAGATCATAGTGGAGCTTATGGTGTGATTGCGTGGACTATTACTGCCCATACAACTGAAACTGAGTACAGTAATCTTGTGATTGATAACGACCACTACGATCACGGATTTGTAATGAATAACAGTGAAAATGGGAGTACACAGCGATATTTCAGAGATGTAAATGATGGATACAATAATCATGCATGGTACACTTTGACTATGGCTGATGAATCAGATATATGTTATGTCAAGTGGATTCCTACTCCTGAGGCGGAGGGGTTTTATGAGGTTTCGGCTTTTATTCCGTCCACTTATGCAGATGCTGAAGGTGCTCCATACAAAGTTGTTGATGCCAACGGAGAGCATACTGTTATTCTGAATCAGAATGACTACTCTGACGAATGGGTTAGTTTGGGAACTTATCAGTACCAACTAGGTTCTGAATTTTACACCTATTTGGGCGATTCAACTGGTTATGATGGACAAAGCATTGCTTATGATGCAGTAAAGTATGATTATATTCCTTCACCAGTGGCTTCGTTTGAATCTGCTGGTCAGGACTTTTGTGTTGGTGAGAGTATCAACTTTTCAAATACTTCTGAAAATGCAGAAACTTATACCTGGACATTTGATGGTGCAGACTTGGTGGAAGGGACTGATATGAATCCTGTGGTTGTTTATAATGAAGCAGGAGTTTATGATTTGTCTTTGCTCGCTCATGGTGTTATGGAGACAGATACCTTAACGCTTTCGGCTTATATTAATGTGCATGAGGCGCCAGTGGCAGATTTTTCGGTGTCAGACAATAATTTATACTTGCCAAATGCGCTTGCTGTGTTCCCAAATGAGTCTCTGTACGCATACAATTATACCTGGGACTTTGGCGATGGTAATGGTTCTGAAGATGCTAATCCTTACCATTATTACACTGAAGTAGGAAGCTTTAATGTGAGTTTAACAGCCTCAAATCCTTGGTGTGAGGATGTGATTTATTCACTTGAAGAATCTATAGAAGTACAGGATGCTACGAATGTTGAGGACGCTAATCTGATGAAAGTCAATGTGTTTCCGAATCCTGCTACAGACAGAATTCAAATTGTTGTCAATGCTGAAATACTATCAGTTAAGCTGTATGATGTAAATGGAAGTGTTGTTTTGCAATCTGAAGGGAATCAAGAATTCTTGAATGTGAGAGGATTAGCTAAAGGTTGCTATATGCTTAGCATTGAAACGCCAAAGGGTGTTAGGAGAAAACAAATTGTTAAGGAATAAAAAAAGACAGCGTAAAAGCTGTCTTTTAAAATATGTTTGAGACTTTTGTTCTTATCCTTCATTTTCTTTCTTTGAAGCACGTTTTCTGTCGTGTTCATCAAGAAGAATTTTACGTAATCTGAACGATTTTGGAGTAACTTCAAGGTATTCATCTTTACGGATGTATTCCATATACTCTTCCAATGACATTTTAATTGCAGGTGCAATTAGTACTTTGGAGTCTGATCCTGACGCTCGCATGTTTGTCAATTTCTTAGTCCGAATTAAATTACAAACAATGTCTTCCTGTCTTGTATTTTCACCAACAACCTGACCTGTATAAACCTCTTCATTCGGATCGACAAAGAATTTTCCTCTGTCTTGAAGTTTGTCGAGAGCGTAAGTGATGACAGTTCCAGTTTCTTGAGAAACCAGTGAACCCTGACGACGGAGAGAAATTTCACCTTTCCATGGTTGGAAACCTATAAAACGATGTGCCATGATTGCTTCGCCTTCAGTTTGAGTAAGAATTGGATTAGTTAGTCCAATTAGTCCTCTTGCTGGTATAGTGAACTCTAAATAGGTTCTTCCGTCTTCGGAGTGCATATTTGTCATTTCACCTTTTCTGCGATTCACCAATTCAATGACTTTACCTGAGAGATCATCTGGGACATGAACTGTTAAACTTTCAACTGGTTCGTGTTTTACACCGTCAACTTCGCGAATGATAACTTGTGGTTGTCCTAACTGAAATTCGTATCCTTCTCTTCTCATAGTTTCAACAAGAATTGAAAGGTGAAGAATACCACGTCCAAATACCAATAGTTTATCCGGTGATTCGGTGTCTTCAACACGTAAAGCAAGGTTGCGTTCTGTTTCTTTATATAATCTATCTCTAAGATGTCTTGAAGTAACGTAAATCCCTTCTTTTCCAAAGAAAGGAGAGTCGTTAATTGTAAATAACATTGACATTGTTGGCTCGTCAACACGGATGCGTTTAAGACTTTCAGGGTTTTCAACATCAGCAATTGTATCTCCAATGTCAAAATCTTCCAAGCCCATGACAGCGCAAATTTCACCAGAATCTAGCTTGTGTTTTACTTTTTCTTTGCCTAAGCCTTCAAATGCATACAATTCTTTTACGGTAGATGGTATTTTCTTTCCATCTTTCATCATGACTACCACTTTTTGGTTTGGCTCTATGCTTCCACGATGAATTCTTCCAACTGCGATACGGCCTTTATACGATGAATAATCAAGCGAAGAAACTTGCAATTGCAATGGTCCCTCTTTGACTTCTGGGGCAGGAATATACTCTAAAATAGTGTCTAGTAGGTAAGATACGTCACTGGTTGGCTCTCTCCAGTCTTCGCCCATCCAGCCTTGTTTTGATGATCCGTAAACGACTGGGAATTCCAACTGGTCTTCATCTGCATCAAGGCTGAACATAAGTTCGTAAACATCTTCAACAACTTCATCTGGACGACAATTTGGTTTGTCAACTTTGTTAATAACCAAGATTGGTTTGAGTTTAAGTTCAAGCGCTTTTTGCAGTACAAAACGAGTTTGAGGCATTGGTCCTTCAAATGCATCAACCAAAAGTAATACTCCATCAGCCATATTGAGAACACGCTCAACTTCTCCACCAAAATCGGAGTGACCAGGTGTGTCAATAATGTTGATTTTTATGTCTTTATAACGAACAGCACAGTTTTTACTTAGAATGGTAATTCCTCTTTCTCTTTCAAGGTCGTTAGAGTCCATGACAAGTTCTTGAACGTCTTCGTTTTCTCTAAAGAGTTTTACCTGACTTAATATTCTGTCAACCAGAGTTGTTTTTCCATGGTCAACATGGGCAATTATTGCAATATTTCTTAATTCCATAGTCTGTAAAAATAAGGCGCAAAGCTAGGCTTTATTTATGGATAAACAATGGGAATTTGTCATGCTTTGTTGAATTACTTTTTGACTGTCTTAAATGCTGCAATTTCAGTGCTAAAACTGGGAAAATATGTGATAAAGAAAACGAAGTTTGATAAATATTTGTATCTTGATGCCAAAATTTATCAAGCATGCAACGCATTTTATTCAAGCAATTCATATTATTTCTTTTTCTATTTCTTTCAGGGATGGCATTAGGAAATAAATCCACAGATTATATTGATTCTGCTAAAATGGCATTGTTAAGTCCAGATTCTTCTGCAATGTATTATCTCGATGATGCAATCCGATTTGCTGAAAGTGATTTGGATAAAGCAGAAGCATTAAAGTATAAAGGAATATGGAATTATTATCGAATGATAAACGATGAAGCTTTAAGCTATTATCGAGAGGCATTGTCTGTACTAAATAATTACACGAACGAGTCAATCCGTCCAAAAGCAAATGTTTACAATAATATCGCGCTTATATTGAGTGATGTTGGTGATATTGATTCTGCTCTCTATTACTACAATCTCTCCAAAGATATTATGTGGGAATTGAATGATACAGCAGGCTTACTTAGATTATCCTATACGAATATGATAGGGCTCTTTATTTCACAGGGGAATTATCCGAAAGCCCTTGAGTATAGTCAAACAATGTTGAGCTTGGCAGATCAATCTAGAAACATGTTTTATTCTGCTAATGCGTATGATTTTGCAGGTAGTATTTTTGAAATTCAAGAAAATTATGAAGATGCTAAATCTGCTTATGAAGCAGCTTTAAGCATTCGTAAACATATGGATGACAGTGTGTCAATTTCTCGCTCTTTGACAAATTTGGGAATTATTTATTATCGTGATGGAGATTATGAAACAGCATTGGATTATTCGTTGAGAGCACTTGAGATAAAAATACATTACGATGATATTAAGGGTGTAACTTCGACCTATAATAACTTAGGGTTAATTTACCAGGCTATGGATTCGCTGCAACTTAGCCTTGATATGTATATGAAGGCATACGAGATTGGAAAGCAAAGACCTGGCAGATCAAGTTTGTTGGCGTCAATCAATATTACTGCAGTTGCTTTGGAGTTGAAAGATATACAAATGGCATATAAGTTTGCCATACAAGCGTATGACGATGCAATGAATATCAACAATGCAAAGCATCAAAAAGAGGCAGCTCTAAATTTAGCTTTAGTCAAAGCAGAACGACAGGAATTTGAAGATGCGTACAAGTATCTACTTGAGTTTGTGAGTTTGCAGGATAGCCTTTATAATGAGGAGATTACCCGTAAACTGACAGAAAAGCAATTGTCTTATGAGTATCGAAAAGCTGCACAAAAAGATTCCATTCAAAATGCTGAGCGAATTCAGTCTGAAAGATTAGCTTATGAAAACCGTATCGGAAAACAAAAATTTCGATTTGCTATTGCATTGTTTTCTTTGATACTCGTTGTATTGCTCGCAATTTTTATAATTTCTTACAGTCGAAACAAACAGAAAGTGCGGAATGCTGCTTTGGAAAGAAAATCTGCAGAGATTGAAACCAGTTTGTTACGTGCCCAGATGAATCCTCATTTCATTTTTAATTCCATGAATTCCATTCAAAATTTTATTGGCAAAAATGATGGTTTACAGGCAGAAAGGTATTTGGCAAAATTTGCAAAGCTTATTCGATTGATTTTAGATAATTCATCAAAGAGTTTTGTTCCGCTTGAAGATGAGATTGCTTTAATAGAGAATTATTTAGAAATTGAAACGCTGAGACTTGATGGTAAATTGTCGTATGAAATATCAATTTCAGACCATCTTAATGCTGACGATATTTTAATCCCATCTATGTTAATTCAACCATATGTGGAAAATGCAATTTTGCATGGAATCGTGCCAAAGGATGGGAATGGTAATATACGAGTTGTTATTAGGGAAGGAGTTGACTCTAATTGTTTAAATGTGCTGGTTGAAGACGATGGAATAGGGCGAAAGGCATCTCAAGATAGAAAACAAATAACAAAACATAAATCCGTGGGGATGCGAATTACCAAAGACCGTTTGGCTCTTTTGTCAAAACATGAACAATCTAAAGCCAGTGTTCATGTGGAAGATATTATTGAAAACGGAAAACTGTATGGAACACGTGTTGAAATTGTTTTGCCAATTAAAAATGATTTTTAGCTATGATAAAAACGGTTGTAATTGATGATGAATCTGCTGGAAGAGGTGTAGTGCTGCAGAATTTAGATCGCTATTTTAAAGAGGAAGTGGAGATTGTTGGTGAAGCAGATTCAGTGAAGTCTGGAGTGATGCTAATCAATAAAATTAAGCCTCAGCTCGTATTTCTTGATATTCAAATGCAAGATGGAACAGGTTTTGACTTGTTGGATATGCTCCCTTCCATAGATTTTGCTTTGGTCTTTGTTACATCATACGACCAATATGCAATTCGAGCCATTCGATACTCTGCCTTAGATTATATCTTGAAACCTGTTGATCCTGATGAGTTTCAGACAGCAGTTCAATCGGCAATTGAAAAACTTCAACACGAATTGCCCATTGCTCAAGTTAACAACTTAAAGGATGAAAATCAACGCTTTAATAAATTAGCTTTGCCTTCACAGGAAGGGGTTTATATGGTAAATATTGAGGATATTATCCGTTGTGAATCTGATAATAACTATACCAGGTTTTATCTCTTAGGTGGGAAGAAGTATTTAGTAAGTCGAACACTTAAAGAGTATGATGAAATCCTGTCTGATCGGCAATTTTGTCGTGTGCATAAATCTCATTTAATAAACCTTAACCAAGTTGTAAAGTATGTGCCAGGTGAAGGTGGTTACTTGATCTTGACCGAAGAGCACAAAGTTGATGTCAGTCGTCGAAGAAAGGAAGACTTGCTGAAACGATTACTCTAATACTCTATTTTTAGATACTTCTTTACCGTTCCCTCAGTGAGGCTTACCGTTCCCTCATTATGCATTGTGGAATGTAAAATGTCGCCGTAGTTTTGGTGTGAAAATCAAAATATCAATACTATGAAAACATTACAATTGCACATGCTAATTCTCGGAATTGTTTTAAGTGCATCCAGTTTAAAGAGTCAGGAGTTAATTTCTGCCGCAGCTGGACATGCTAACGTGAACAATCACCAAATTAGTTGGTCTTTGGGTGAAACCATGACTGAAACTATGATTGCTGGAGATATTGTGTTAACACAAGGTTTCCATCAGGACTTTTATCAAATTACCACTGTCTTTGAAACAGAAGATGCAAGTTTGAAATTGGATGTTTATCCAAACCCAACAACGCAATATTTGCATTTGCGCAAAACAGAAAACTCTAATCCTGTGCGCTACTATCTGTATGATCTCAGTGGGAAACTTATGAAAACAGGCTTGATTCATCAAGGTGACTATACCTTGGACTTACGGGCATATCAAGCAGGTAATTTTATCCTGAGGCTTCATTCCTCAGAAGGGGAGTTGCTCAAGTCTTATCAAATTGTCAAAGTGAAATAACTTAAAAAATCTATAGCTATGAAAACAAACATTTTAACCATTTTATTCGCATGTTTCCTTTCATTAGGATTATTTGCGCAAACAAGCGGTTTCAAATATCAAGCTGTCGTAAGAAATGCCGATGGTGAAATTGAAACAAATGCAAACATTAATTTTAAATTTTCAATTGCTCAGGGTGATGCCTTTACTCTTGTGTATTCAGAAGAGCAAAGTATTACCACCAATGATTACGGACTAGTTACTCTTACAGTCGGAGAGGGAACAGTGCTTTCTGGGGATTTTGAAACCATCGATTGGGCAGCCGATACACACACTTTGGATGTAGAAGTTGATTTGAATGATGGAAATGGGTATCAACTCATGGGCTCGTCAGAATTGCTGCCAGTACCTTACGCTATGCATGCAATGACTGCAGAAAATGTCAATAATGATCAGGTGAATGATGCTGATGCCGATCCAACAAACGAAATTCAGGATTTGCAATTGTCAGGAAACGTATTGAGCATTACAGGAAATGCAGATGCTACAGAAGTTGATTTGTCTCCATTCATGGGAACCAATACAGACGAACAAAATTTGAACTTGTCAGGAAACACGCTCAGTATCAGCAATGGAAACTCCGTTGATTTAGCACCATTTATGGATGATACCGATACACAACTTAGCGAAGCTGAAGTAGATGCTTATGTATCCAATAATGGTTATTTAACTGCAGAGGCAGATGGTGATGATACCAATGAAATTCAGGATTTAAACTTGAATGGAAACATTCTAACCATTACCAACAACGGCACTGCAACAGAAATTGACTTAAGTGCATATTTAGATGATACCGATACACAACTTAGCGAAGCTGAAGTAGATGCTTATGTATCAAACAATGGTTATTTAACTGCAGAGGCAGATGGTGATGATACCAATGAAATTCAGGATTTAAGCTTGAATGGAGACATTCTAACCATTACCAACAACGGCACTGCAACAGAAATTGACTTAAGTGCATATTTAGATGATACCGATACACAACTTAGCGAAGCTGAAGTAGATGCTTATGTAGCCAACAATGGTTACTTAACTGCTGAGGCAGATGGTGATGATACCAATGAACTTCAATCTTTAAGCTTGGTTGGAAATACACTTTCAATTTCTGACGGGAACAATGTCGAATTAGATTTGTCAGATTCAGATTGGACAATTAATAGTACTAGCTTGCAGTCATACAGAGATACTGTAAAAATTGGTGTTAATCCTTCAACTGATGCTTCTTTGCAAGTTGGTGCAGGTACCGATGCGAATATTCATATGGGAGGAAATGTTAACCGTTATGCAGATATTGATTTTGATTATACTATGGATGATCTTGTCTTGTCTGTCTATGGATATTCATCAGCTGTGAAATTTGAATTTGAAGGTGCTGATGCAATGGTTGTGTCTCCATACCGAGTGGTTGTGAATACTGATTTTGTACTTCAAGACGGAACAGAAGGAACAGGAAAAGTATTAACTTCTGATTACACAGGAAACGCAACATGGCAGGAACTTCCAGAACCTGAACTGAAGTATTATTCTGTGGATCGAATGAGTTTCGGTGATGCTGTAATTGAAAGCACAATTGATGATACATATGTTAAATTAAAAGATGTTGGAACATTTACCAAAGTGCATGAAGATACGGATGTTGAAATTGAATTTTTTGGACTTCTTTCTGCGGCTAATTTAGTTGGTAATTTTGTGAAGTTTCAAATTCGTGTGGATGACAATTATACTCCAACAGGACTTGGTGAATATAATATGCTTTCTCACATGGCAGATGGAAACCGCTATCAAGAAAACTTTACATCTTTTTGGAATTACTTGTCTGCAGGTGAACATACTATAAGTATTTGGGTAAAAACATCTCTTTATGGTAGTGCTGAGGATGTTTCTGTGAATTTAGGAAACTTTGGCGCATTTTTCAAAATTACTGAATACACGAATGATTAAAACCTCCTAATACACCCAAATCAACATGTGCATTCCGCACAACTAAGCGCTCTGGCCCTCCAGAGCGCTTTTTCTATAAAAATAGTACATATGATGTGATGGTAAAATTCTTGATTGATAGTGTGATAGTTCTTTTAATATAGGCTTTGATATGATATGGACGACAATCAATTTATTTTGTGATAAATTTCTTAATTTTGGTTAATTGGATAAGTCTCTTTTTATGTCAGAATGTGCATCAAATAATCAGGAAAATTTAGCTTTAAAACAACGTATTAAAGCTCTTGAGAGAGAAGTTAAGATGCTTAAGTCTCAAAAAACTGAGATAAGTGTACATGAAAAACTTCTCGTGAAAAGTGAAAGTCAGTATCGTTCTATCTTTGAAAATACTGGAACTGCCATTGTTATCATTGAAGAAAATAAGATAATTTCCCTTGTTAATACTCAATTTTTACGTTTGACAGGCTACAATATTGATGAAATTGAAGGAAAGCTAAAGTGGACCTACTTTATTCATGAAAATGATGTGGATTTTATGAAAGAGCAGCATGTGCTACGAAGACAAAATCCGGGTGAGGCTAAATCAAACTACCAATTTCGATTAATTACAAAAAGTGGTGATGTTCAGCATATTACTTTGCAGATAGGAATTATTGAGGGAACCAAACAAAGTATTGCTTCGTTAATTGATATCACTGAGATTAAAGATATTGAAAAATCATTAAAGCAATCCGAATCGAAATACCGTCTTCTCGTTGAAAATCAAACAGATTTAATTGTAAAAGTTGATACTCAGGGGAAATTTCTTTTTGTTAGTCCTTCTTATTGCAAGACTTTTGGAAAAACATCTGAAGAACTCCTTGGCAATTCTTTCTTGCCTCTTGTTCATGAGGATGACAGAGAGTACACAGAAGAAAAAATGAAAGCTTTGTTTAAGCCTCCTTATTATGTGAAGTTAGAGCAGCGTGCTTTAACTGTTGATGGTTGGAGATGGTTTTCCTGGACGGATACGGCTGTACTTGATGAAAATGGGCAAGTGTCAAAAATTATTGGTGTAGGGAGTGATATTACTGCAGAAAAGCAAGCGGAATTGAAGCTGATCGAAAACGAACGTCTAATGACGTCAATGATTTTAAATTTGCCAGGTTATGTTTATCGTTGTGAATTTGATGATTTTTGGACGATGCGCTTCATCTCATCTCAATGCGAAGAAATTATTGGTTATATTCCTGAAGACTTTGTTAATAATAGTATGAAATCATACAATGATATTATTCTTGCTGAAGATAGACAAAAGGTCTTTGATGATTGGGAATATGCAGTTCAAAACAAAACTGTTTATGAAGGTGAATACCGTATTCGTACCAAGCAAAATCAAATAAAATGGTTGTGGGAGAGAGGAGTGGGCGTATATAATTCCAACGGAGATCTTTTGTATCTGGAAGGTTATGTGGACGAAATAACTCACATTAAATCATTGATAAATGAGATATCTAAATCAAAAAAAGAAGCAGAAGAGGCTGATCGACTAAAAACGGCCTTTCTTGCCAATATGAGTCATGAAATTCGTACTCCTATGAATGGAATATTAGGCTTCATTGACTTGCTTGGTGATAAGGATTTATCATCTGAAGAACGCTCTTCGTATTTAGGAATGATTGCTTTGAGTGCTAGTCGTTTGCAACAAACTGTAGATGATATTATTACGATTTCGCGTTTGGAAACCGGAGGCATTGAATTGTTTGTAAGTTCTTTCAATTTGAAAAATGCTGTCAAAACAATAATTCCGGAAATCGAAGCACTGTCTCAAAACAAAAACATCATCTTTTCTATGCTTTGTGATGAAAGTGTTATGTATGATCAAATTATTCATAGCGATCAAGAAAAGGTGAAATCTGTCTTGCGGAAGATTTTGCATAATGCCGTGAAATATACAGAAAAAGGTGAAATCGTGTTGAGTTGTACGAAAGTGTATGACTTTTTTGAATTTGTCATTAGTGATACCGGAATTGGAATTGAAAAGGTACGTGAACATACTGTTTTTGAGCGATTTGTTCAGGTTGATATCGAGGATGAAAATGCTTTTCAGGGAGTAGGATTAGGCATGCCGATTGCCAAAGCTTATGTTGAAATGCTTGGGGGTGAAATCTGGTTTAAATCGGTTGAAGGGGCGGGAACAGAATTCCATTTTACTTTGCCTGTTAATATTGAAGATCATGTCGATGTGAAAAATGTACATATATTCAATTCAAAAAAAGCACAGAAATTGAAAATACTCATTGTGGAAGATGATGAAACATCTGTGAAGTATTTAAAAGTGCTGTTGGATGATTATATTGGAGAGGTTCATGTAGTTGCAAACGGAGCTGATGCTATTTCTGAGGTGCAAAACGCACAGGATTTTGATGTTGTATTTATGGATATTAAATTACCTCGTATGAGTGGATATGATGCAACTCGGAAAATACGTGAATTTAATTCTGATGTGCTAATTATTGCTCAGACAGCTTATGCGGTAGCTGGAGATAGAGAAAAAGCCTTGGCTGCTGGTTGTAACGATTACATAACTAAGCCAATCGCAAAAGATATTCTAGCGCAAATGATGCAACACTATTTTGCATAAGGTTTACAGATTTAGTTTCTTTTTTTTAAGTCGGATTATGTAACTTTACATCAAATTGGCTAGGCTATGTTTTTGCAAGATATCTCTATATTAAATTTTAAAAACTTTTCGAGCTTTGATGCGGAATTCTCACCACGCTTTAATTGTTTCCTTGGAAACAATGGGGTAGGGAAAACCAATTTGATGGATGCAATATATTACATGTCATTTACCAAAAGCCATTTTAATGCAATTGATCGGCATAATATCAAGCATAATGAAGATCTTTTTCTCATTCAAGGAAATTATCTGAAAAAAGATGAACCTATAAAGATGCATTGCGGACTTAAACGTCAAAGTAAAAAGCAAATTAAGTGCAATGGAAAAACTTATGACAAGTTTTCAGATCATATAGGACTTTTACCGCTGGTATTTATCACACCATCCGATACCGGTATGATCAAGATGGGTTCTGAGCTAAGGCGGAAATATCTCGATGGGGTGATCTCTCAATACGACAAAGTCTATTTGAAAGAATTGATAAAATATAACCGTGCTTTGGAGCAACGTAATGCCCTTCTGAAAACACTTAAGCCTGATAATAGCTACGACGAAGATGCTTTGTTTATTTGGGATGAAAGACTTCACCATACAGCGAGTTATATTTTTGAGGAAAGACAAAAAGCTGTCAACGCATTAATCCCCGTGTTTAATGCTTACTACAAAAAAATATCTGGAAATAGAGAGCAGGTCTCAATTCGTTACAAATCTAAGCTGAAAGAAAAATCTATGATGGATTTGTTGAAAGATTCAAGACGTAGAGATTTTTTCCTTCAATATACAGGCGTAGGGATTCATCGGGATGATATAGAATTTGAGCTTAATGGATATCCCATCAAACGAACAGGGTCTCAAGGGCAAGAAAAATCATTAATTATTGCGTTGAAATTGGCACAGTTTGAGTTTATTTACAATACAACCAATGCGCGACCAATTTTGTTGTTAGATGATGTGTTTGATAAATTAGATGCAAATAGAATTAAGCATATTATTGATTTACTGTCAGATGAAAAATATGGACAAGTATTCTTTTCAGATACAAGTATGTCACGTTTACCCGAATTGTTGAAACAAGTCGATGTTGATGTGCGTATATTTAACATTAAACCACCAACAAGCCATGAGAAAATTAGTGCCAATAATGATTCCGATGCTTCTGATGATGATAAGTCAGACAGCTCTGGGACAAATTAATTTGCAGGAAACACGCACCAATCTTTTGCAAGGAACTTGGAAGATTGATACCATGTATATTGATTTCGATATGTCCGAAGAAATGTTTGTCTTGTATCAAGAAAAATTTGAAACAATTAAAGCTGAAACATCCTTTGTGTTTAATGCTGATAGTACATACACGAAAATTTCAAATCAAGCTCCGCGACACGGAAGATGGAGAATTTCTCCCAATGGAAATATGATTATTATTCAGTTCGAAGATAGTGATGAAATCTCACGCACTCTAATTGATAAATTGGATGAAAACAATCTGGTTATGATACCGGTAGATAAAAGTGCACAAAATTCACGTGTTGAATTGGTTAAAGCTCAAAACAAAGATTAAGATGTTAATAGCTGTTGATTTTGATGGAACAATTGTGGAGCATAAGTATCCAGAAATTGGTGAGCCACTCCCGGGAGCATTTGAAACGCTTATTGCTCTTGCTGAAGCTGGACATAAACTTATTTTGTGGACATATCGTGATGGGCAAGAATTGCAAGATGCTGTTGATTTTTGCTTGGAAAAAGGTTTAATGTTTTATACTGTGAACCAGTCTTATCCTGACGAGGAGTTCTCACCATACATTTCCAGAAAAATACAAGCTGAACTTTTTATTGACGACAGAAATTTTGGTGGATTCCCCGGTTGGGACAACATAAGACGTGAGTTGCTTTCTGAAAACTTTACGGATGAAAATAATGTTGAGCCCAGGAAAAAGCGTCGTTTTAAACTTTTTTAGATCTTTGTTAAAATCCATTTTTAACAGAATTCATTTCACTTTACCATATTTTTTAAGATAAAAGCTCGGCTTTTGTCAAAATTTATGCAGCCTTTTGTAAAACTCTTTTATCTTTGTTACTGAACTAATACATACATCATGAAGAAAATTATTTTGTTGAGCGTTATGCTCTTGAGTTTTATATTCGTATTTGCTGCCAATCCAATACGAACAAATCAAAGCGAAACAGCATTGGATGTTTTGTCAGTGAGTTCTACTCATGTTGAATTGCTAAATAAAATTGGGGATATTTACAGTTTGAATGTGAAATCTGACGCTGGTAGTTTCTTAAAATTACAATTGCCAGGGTATTACCCTTCTGCTGATTATGGAATGCCAGACCTTCCGGAAATTAGTCGCTTGGTTGAAGTCCCTTATGGAGCAAAGCCTCAAATTGAGATTGTTTCTTATGATGAAGAAGTAATTTATCTGAGTGAATTAGGTATTCCATCATTTATTATGCCTGCACAGCCCTCATTGAATAAATCTATGGATCCAGAGGATATTCAGTTTGTTTATAATGAAGAATTCTACCAATCAGGTGAATTGTATAGCCCGGAAATGGTTGAATTGCAAAAATCTGGTATTTTGAGAGGTGTTCAAATGGCTCGCCTTGTTATGCGTCCGTTCGAATACAATTCATCAAACAATAGCTTGATTGTACGTAACAATATGCATGTAAGAGTTGATTTCGTTGATGGAGATATGGCGACTACACGTCAAAAGAAAACAGCTCATTTTTCACCAGCTTTTGAATCTGTTTTCTCAAACCTGTTGAATTACCAAACTCCTGTTAGCAAAGATGCATTAACAACTTATCCTGTAAAATATGTCATCGTTTCAGATCCAATGTTTGAAACTGCACTTGAGCCATTTGTTGAGTGGAAAACGAAAAAAGGTTTTACTGTAGTTGAGGCTTATACAGACGATCCTGCAGTAGGAACTACAACGACTAGTATTAAAGCTTATTTGCAAGGACTTTATGAAGCGGGTACCGCTGTAGATCCTGCTCCAAGTTTTGTGCTTTTTGTCGGTGATGTTGCTCAAATTCCTGTTTTTGATGGTGATGCCGGTAGTCATAAAACTGATATGTACTATTGCGAATACGATGGTGGTGATGATTATATTCCTGAAGTTTATTTTGGCCGTTTCTCTGCAACTTCTGTTGCAGAATTAACTCCTCAAATCAACAAAACACTGCAATTTGAAAT
The DNA here is from genome assembly GCA_963676165.1 of Bacteroidales bacterium. Taxonomy (GTDB): domain Bacteria; phylum Bacteroidota; class Bacteroidia; order Bacteroidales; family ML635J-15; genus JAQIBY01. Next base: position 1,436,021 of record OY781043.1, read on the forward strand.
GTATACTATGCCAGATCCTTCATATTTAGGTGAAGCTGTAATGGTTGCTGGTGTTGATTCTGAATATGGTGATTCTCATGCCAATGGTCAAATTAATTATGGAACAAGTTTGTACTTTAATGAAACTCACGGTATTACTTCACATATTTATCATTATCCTGAATCTGGTAATCAAGAAGCATCTATCTTGGCTGATGTTTCTGCCGGTGCTGGTTATGTAAACTATACAGCGCATTGTTCTGAAAACGGATGGGCTGATCCTTCCTTCTCAATTTCTGATATTGCAAACTTAAATAATACAGATAAATATTATGTGTCTGTAGGTAATTGCTGTTTGTCAAATAAATTTGATTCAAACTGTTTTGGTGAAGAATTGCTTCGCGCTGAAAATGAAGGTGCTGTTGCTCACCTTGGAGGGTCAAATTCAACACTTTGGGACGAGGATTATTATTGGTCAGTCGGTCTGATATCTTCTCCTGTTGAGAATCCAGGTTTTGGTGATACAGGGACTGGTGCTTACGATGCACTTTTCCATGAAAATGGTGAAGATCCATATGTGACAACTGCACAAATGAACTATGTTGGTAATCTTGCTGTTGAAGCAAGTTCTTCAGATAACAAAGAGTATTATTGGGAGATTTATCATGTAATGGGCGATCCTTCATTGATGCCATACCTTGGTGTGCCAGATGCAATGACAGTTGATTATTTAGATCCACAACCTATGGGAACAAACTCATTGACAGTAACCACTGAAGCTGGAGCATATGTTGCTATCAGTAAAGATGGCGTGTTGCTTGATGCAAAATTAGCGAATGGTAGTGGAATTGCTGAGTTAACTTTTGATGCAATCAATGAAGTTTCTACCTGTGATGTCGTTGTAACAAAACAAAATCGTCAGCCTTACATTGGGACTGTTGAAATCATTCCTAATGAAAATGATTATGATGTGCAATTGTCTCAAATTTCAACACCTGCAAGTCTTGTGTTTATTGATGATGCTACATTCCAACCTCAAGTGACTATCCGTAATTTAGGACAACTTGAAATGACAACCGCTTCTGTTAATTATCAAATTGATGGTGGTACAGTAATCAATGAAACTTGGAATGGAAACCTTGCAACATTTGGTGAGGTTCAGGTATTATTCCCTGAAATTACACTTGCAGAAGGTGTTTATGAAATTAAAGCTTGGGCTTGTGAACCAAATGGGGAAGTGGATGAATATCCTGCAAACGATACACTTGTGAAAACATTTACTGTGTATTCTGGTGATGTAACACTGGTAAGTGTTGATGCCCCTGTAGGAATTAATTGTAATATTCAAGTACTATCTCCTGAAATTATAATCCGAAACAACGATGTGAATCCTTTGACAAGTTTAACTGTTGGTTACACTTGTGGTGGTGTTACTGATGAGTTTGAATGGACAGGAAATCTTGCTCAAAATGCAACAACAACTATTACTTTTGATGAGAATACTTTCCCGGAAGGACTGCAAACAATTACGTGTTACATTGATGCTCCTAATGGTGGAACTGATATGGATGCTAGTGATAATAGTGTAGATCAGGAGTTTCGGGTAACACTTGGACAATCTGTTGAGCTTGATCTTTTAACCGATGGATATCCTGATGAAACTTCATGGGAATTGGTTGAAGATGCAACCGGAGATGTACTTTATTCAAGCGGGTCATTAAATCCAGAAGCACATAATATTGAAGCATGGTGTCTGGGAAATGGTTGTTACACATTCACTATTTTCGATTCATACGGTGATGGTATGGAAGGTGGCTGGTGGGGTGGAGACCCAGGAAATGTTACCATTACAAATTTAGATACGGATGAAGTGTATGGAACAATTGCTGGTGATGCCTTTACTTATGATGCTAGCATTCCTTTCTGTGTTGAAATGGATTATTTTACTGGCGGACCATTGAATATTGATTTTGGAGATGTAAAACTTGGAAACACTTCTGTGCTTTCTTATCAATTAAGTGGTGCTGGTCTTACTGGTGATGTAAGTATTGATGCACCAGAGAATTTCGAAATCTCTTTTGAGGAAAATGCAAACTTCCAAAGTAATTTGAGTTTGTCTCCTGTTGATGGTGTCATTAGTTCAACCATTTATGTTGCCTTTACTCCAGAAACAGAAGCTGAAATGAGTGGTGAGATTTTGAATGTGACAGCAGGATATGATGATGTTGTTATTAGTTTAGTTGGTGATGGAGTTGTTGGTGTTGAAGACGAATGGAGAAAATCTATTAATGTGTATCCAAATCCAACTTCTGGTCTTGTATTTGTTGAGGTAGAGCAAGTTTGCAACATTGAAGTGTATGATGTACTTGGTAGTAATTTGATAAAGGTTGAAAATCTAAAAAATAGATACCAGTTAGATCTTTCACAGTTTAATAGTCAGTTGTTTGTGGTTAAAATTTCTACGGATAGTGGCGTTGAATTTGTTAAAGTACAAATTGCTAGATAAAATTTATTATTTATCTTTAAAGCCCTGTACAAAATACAGGGCTTTTTTATGCTTAGTTTTCCAAATGCAAAAATAAATATTGGTTTATTCATTACTGAAAAACGTGCTGATGGGTATCATAATCTGGAAACCTTGTTTTTTCCAGTTCCAATGCATGACATTCTTGAAATTGTTCCAAGTAAAGACAGAGAAGATAAACTTACTCTTTCTGGGCTTTCTGTCCCTGGAAGCCAATCGGATAATCTTGTGCTGAAAGCAGTGCAGCTTTTGCGTCACGATTATGATTTTCCTGTCGTTAAAATGCATTTGCACAAAATGATTCCTACGGGTGCCGGAATGGGAGGAGGGTCCTCCGATGCAGTTGTTTGCTTGCAAAACATAAATAAGCAATTCGAATTGAAAATTTCAGAAGAAAAATTGCATCAATATGCTTTGCAGTTAGGAAGTGATTGCCCGTTCTTCTTGAAAAATACGCCGCAATTTGCGCAAGGGCGAGGTGAGTTACTTACTGATGTGTCTTTATCGTTAAAGGGGAAGTATTTGCTGTGTCTTTTCCCTGGGATTCATATATCTACAGCTCAATCTTTTGCGAACATTCAAGTGGCAAATCCTCCATTTCACCTGAAACAAATAAATGAAATTCAATTCGGTGAATGGAAAGCGCATATTACTAACGATTTTGAAACCAATGCATTCCGCTTGTTCCCTGAGTTAGCAATGTGGAAAGAGAAACTGTACAATTCTGGTGCAGTATTTGCTTTAATGAGCGGCAGTGGATCATCGCTCTATGGAATCTTTGAAAATTTACCAGACTTGAATGCTTTTAAAGCTGCAAATTTGAAACTGTTAAAAATTTCTTAAAAGAAATCAAGGTGGTAGCGTGTTTTTTCACTATTTTTGATCATCTAAAATAAAGAAAAATGAGATTTTTTAAAACTGGATTTATTGTATTGTTTGTACTGATGTTTAGTCAGTCATCGCTATTTGCACAAATTTCTTACGGAGGGAAACCTATAAGTGAAACCAAAACTTCGCTTTCTACAGATATCGATCATTTGCATTTAAGAGCTCCCGATTTGTCAGCTTTACAGGCAGAAGACCAGGCAAATGATGATAAAGGGTTATTACAGCGTATGGGGACTGGTTTGTATGTGGATATTAATATGGAAAACTCAGGTACTTGGGATGTGCTTGAAGATGGTCGTCGTGTGTGGAGATTGCAAATTTCCTCAGATAATGCATTGGCTTTAGGACTGTATTTTGATGAATTTCAATTGCCAGCAAGTTCACAATTGTTTGTGTATTCTCCTGATCGAAAACAAACTGTTGGGTCTTTCAATGAAAAGAATAATACCAATGGTGGAGATTTTGCCATTGAAATGATTTATGGTGACGAGCTGATCATTGAATACATTAGTCCAAAATTTCGTCAAATTGATGGAGTAAGCAGAGAATTTAAGAATACAGCTAAATTTAACATCAATCGAGTGATGTATGCATATCGTCAAGTGTCAGATCCTTATAGAGACAGAGGTTTTGGTGGTTCACAGGATTGTGAGGTGAATATCAATTGCTCTGAAGGAAATAATTGGCAAGATGAAAAGAAAGGTGTTGCCAGAATATCAATAACTGATGGAGCTGATGATTATTGGTGTACAGGCTCTTTGGTGAATAATACCAACGAAGATGGGACTCCTTATTTTCTTTCTGCTTACCATTGTCGCGATGGCATTAGTGAAACTTACCTGGATTCCTGGGTGTTTTATTTCAATTTTGAATTTAGTGGATGTACAAACTCCTTTATTCAACCGTCCTCAAATACAATTACAGGATCCAGTACCGTGTCTGATGCTGAATTGAATGGTGGTTCTGACTTGTTATTAATGAAATTAAATTCTACCCCGCCTGCAAGTTATGGCGTTGTGTATAATGGTTGGAATCGTGTGAATTCTTCCTCTCCTAATGGTGTAGGAATTCATCATCCTTCTGGTGATGTAAAGAAAATATCAACATATACTTCCAGTTTATCATCTGCAACTTATTATGGTGGTGCAGGTTCTACAGGTGCTAGTAATGCACATTGGAGAGTCTATTGGTCATCCACTGATAATGGTCATGGTGTTACAGAAGGTGGTTCTTCTGGATCGCCTTTATTTAATGATGATGGTTTAATTGTAGGAACACTTTCTGGAGGATCATCAAGTTGTGATGCTACAAGTTCACCTGATTTGTATGGAAAATTTTCATACCACTGGACAAGTAATGGATCTTCATCTGTTGAGCAGCTTGAGCCTTGGTTAGATCCTGCAGGAACAGGACAAACAGAATTGGGTTTTTATGATCCAAATAACTCTGGTGTTGAAGCTTCGTTTACTGCATCTCCAACTTCAATTGCTGAAGGAGGAACCGTTCAGTTTTCTTCAACTTCAATGGGTTCTATCGATAGTTATTCATGGGTTTTCTCAGGAGGGACTCCTTCATCCTCAAGTGCACAAAATCCTAGTGTGACTTACAACACACCTGGTACGTATAGTGTGACACTTACTGTAAGTGGAAGTGGTGATTCAGATTCTCATACAGAAAACAATTACATTACTGTAAATCCTGCAGGTTCAGGTGATGAGTGTGTTTGGTTAAATGATCCTTTGACAGGAACTGCAACTTTCTACACAACTGATGGTGGTAGTGGATATGTTTCCGGAACCAATTCATATGGTGATTTATCAAAAGTGAATTTCTTTGATCATACAGGTACAGCCTATGTGACAAAAATTGGGTTCAATGTGGCTTATGCACAAGGAAGCTCATCAAGCATAAAACTAGTTGTTTATTCATCAAACTCTGGAACTCCAGGTAGTTTGTTAGGTTCAACAACTGTAAGTATGTCAGGAATATCTGCTGGGTTTTCAGAGGCAGGAGATTATTTCGAGTACAACCTTTCAAGTCCTGTGCAAGTGAATGGAGATTTCTTTGCAGGAGTTGAACTGCCAGGCGGTAGTGATGTGTTTGCGCTTATTACAAATACAGATGGAGATACTAACCCTGGAATTGCTTGGGAAGAGTGGAGCGATGGAAGCTGGTACAATTACAATGATGAATCAGCATGGGAATTGAATGTTGCTCATGCAATTTACCCAGAAGTATGTACTAGTTTAAGTGTGAATGATTATGTAAATATGGCTTTTGTAAGTTGTTATCCAAATCCAAGTCACTCACAGTTAAATATTATTTCAGAAAAAGTATTGAAAGATGTTAACGTGAAATTATACAATGCGTTGGGAGTGTTGGTTTATTCTTTTGATTACGATAAAACTGATTATTTTACACTTGATTTAAGTGAATTATCAGATGGATTATATGTGATTGATATTACTTCCGATAAAGGAACATATCGAGAACAAATTCAACTCATTAAGTAATTGATGAGAGGGTGTTAAGAAAATGGCTGTTCGGTTCTCGGACAGCCATTGTTTTTTATTCCGGTTGATATGCATTGATTTTCTCCGCAAAGGTTTCTGCAATTTTTTCAAGCGCTTGTTGTGTTAATTCTTCTTTTGTCATTGGTTTTCGTTTGCTGTTTAGTTTAGATTTTAAAACTCCAACATCTTTACTGTTATCGTAAATTACGTCGTCTCGATTTCGAATAAGTAGATATTTCCAATAGCCCGGAACCAGCCTTTTGTGATCTCCATTGTATTCAACGTAATTTAAGTAATCTGATATTGCCATACTATTTTGATGACTAGCAAGTACCTGATTATTTCTTGTGTTAACAAGTTCAAAGTTTGCAATTATCATTACTTCTCTTTCCATTGTGTACTCAGAATACTTTACTTTTTTGTAATTGGATGGATTAATGGTTGAGTTGCGAGCTACATTGTTTCTTAAGTAGCCGGGTATGTCCTCTTTCAATAAAGTGCCTGGCTTGTAACTGTATGAAATGATTTTTGTTTTAAGAATGGCATCAGGAATGCTTCCTTCATAATACTCAACTAAATTCAGAAAGGGGTTGTCAAGTGCATTAAGTTTGGAGCTCATTAAATACATGAATTGCTCGCTTAACTTACTTTCATCGCTTAAATTTGATACGTCTGCTATGCTAATATCAACGCGAGCAGCTTCCAATGATTCTGCTAAAAGATCATCACAATCTTTGTATCCACCAGTTCCTGAAATAATTTCTTGAAAAGCAGTGTGTGCAGCTCTATATTTGTATTGACTCATGAGTCGCTTTGCGCTCTGGTATTTTGGTTCATAAATGGCTTCAATAAAATATGTATTTGCTTCTTTGTAATAAGGATCGATTTCAAGGATTTCACGAAACACTTTTTCTGCATCTGTAAAAGCAGACTTTTTTATCAATTTTACCCCTAATGCGTATTTCTTTTCAAGATATCCAGCTTTTGCTTCGCTGTAATACTCGTCACAAAAAGGTGGAATCTCAAGATATATATTGAAAGTAGATGCCTTTTCTTTAAGCGATTCTGCCTTCCGATAGAAATATACAGCCTGATCAAAATTCGATATGTCATAGGCTTCATTAAATTGTTTTAAATACTCGTCAATGACTTTTTGACCACTACGTTGAAGTCCGAGTTTTGCATTGAGATATTGATTGTTGAGTTGAAGTGCTTGCAAATACAAGTTGCTCGCATCTGAATACATGCCTTTTTGTTCAAATTCAGCAGCTTCGTTACTTAATCGTTGGTAAGTGCATGCATGAAAAACTATGCTTAAAATAAGCAGAAAGACTATGTAAAATTGTTTTCTCATGTAACAAAGTTAAGGTTTTGTTGTATTTATTACTATTTCTATTTGTGATTTTTAACTTATCTGTTAATTTGCATGAAAATTCTTTCTGTGTTAAACAGTTTTTGAATTCAATGGTTATGTCTTAAATACGAAAATTCACAGCTATGTTAATGATAATATCTCCAGCGAAATCTTTAGATTTTGAGAGCAAGTCACCAATCACAAAAGTTAGCCAACCTGTTTTTGAAACGGAGGCAAATCGAATTGCAAGTGAGTTGAGAAATTACTCTGAGTCTGAATTAGCAAAACTCATGAAGATTAGTACAAACCTTTCTACGCTGAATCGGGAGCGATTTCTTCGTTGGACTGAGAAACCAGCAAAGAAAGATATTAAGCAGGCAATATTGGCATTCACAGGCGAGGTGTTTCGGGGATTGCAAGCCAATACATTCACTGAAAATGATTTCGATTTTGCACAAAATCATTTACGCATACTCTCAGGTATGTATGGAGTATTGAGTCCTTTGGATGGGATACAACCATATCGATTGGAAATGGGTACAAAGCTCAAAATGGATGATTCAAAGCATTTGTATGATTTTTGGGGTGATAAAATCCGAAAGCAACTTGAAAAAGACAATGGCGCAGACAAAACGATCATTAATTTAGCATCCAATGAGTATTTTAAATCCATACAGGCGAAACACATCGATGCGAAAATTATAACTCCTGTGTTTAAAGATTTGAATAAAGGAGAATTAAAAGTCGTTACCGTTTATGCGAAAAATGCAAGAGGGCAGATGGTGAATTTTATCCTTAAAAACCGCATAGAAAAACCTGAAGATATCAAGGCTTTTGATGTGAACGGATACGAATATGCAGATCGCTTATCGGATGACAATACTTGGACTTTTGTTAGGTCGTAATTTTCGACTGATTTTAATGATGATATGACAATATTTGTTGTTTACTTTTCCTTAAGGTATAATTTTGGGAAATTTGAGTATGCTAATCAATGTGAAAGACTGATTTGTTAAGTAATTGCTAAATGTTTTGAAATATTTTAGGATTACTATTTAATTCTAAAAATAAACCCTACCTTTGCGCCCTCATTTTAAAAACGAAGACGAAAATGTTAACAAAGCTCAGAAACATAGGTATTGCTGCTCACATTGATGCGGGAAAAACAACCGTGACTGAACGTGTATTATTCCTGACAGGAATTAATCGTAAACTTGGTGAAACTCATGATGGAAGTGCTACTATGGATTTCATGAAGCAAGAGCAGGAGAGAGGTATTACTATTGCTTCTGCAGCTATAACAGCAAACTGGAACGATCACCAAATCAATATTATTGACACTCCGGGTCACGTTGACTTCACTATTGAAGTTGAGCGTTCATTGCGTGTTATTGATGGTATGGTTGCTGTTTTCTGTTCTGTCGGTGGTGTTGAGCCTCAGTCAGAAACGGTATGGTATCAGGCAGATCGTTATAAAGTGCCACGTATTGCTTTCGTGAACAAAATGGACCGCACTGGTGCTGAGTTTTACGAGGTTGTTAATCAAATGAATGAGTATTTGGATGCACATGCAATTCCTTTCCAGGTCCCAATTGGTTCTGAAGCCGATTTCAAAGGAATGATTGATGTTATCGAGGGAAAAGCTTATGAGTTTGATGATAAAAATCGTTATGAAGTTGAAATTCCTGCTGAATATCAAGCTAAATACGAAGAAATTCGTAATGCATTGATTGAACGTTTATCTGATTTTAATGAAGAAGTAATGGAGCTTTTCCTTGCTGAGGAGCCTATTCCAACTGATTTATTGCGTTCTGCTGCACGTGAAGCAACTTTAAAGCTTTTGATTACACCTGCATTTTGTGGTGCTGCATACAAAAACAAAGGAGTTCAGTTAATGCTGGATGCAGTTGTTGATTATCTTCCTTCACCAATTGATGTTGGTGCAGTGATTGGAACCGATGTCGATGATGAAGAAAAAACACATTCACGTCTTCCATCACCAAAAGCTCCTTTCTCAGCATTGGCTTTCAAATTAATCAATGATCCCTACGTTGGTCAGCAAACATTTACTCGAATTTACTCAGGTACCATTAATAGTGGCGATGAGGTTTACAATAGTACAAAAGGAAAGAAAGAACGTGTTGGACGTATTTTTAAAATCCGTGCTAAAGACCGTGAAGAATTAACTTCTGCAGGTCCTGGAGATATTGTTGCTTTAATAGGAATGAAACATACCAAAACTGGTGATACACTTTGTTCCCCAAGCGATCAACTTCATCTTGAAACAATCTCAATTCCACCACCAGTTATTGAGCTGAAAATTAATCCGAAAACGCGTAAAGAGCAAGGTAAATTGGGTGAAGCTTTAGCAAAACTTGTGAATGAAGATCCTTCATTTACTGCTCATTATGATGATGAAACAGAAGAAACTATCATTGCTGGAATGGGTGAACTTCACTTGGAAATTATGGTTGATCGCTTGCGTGATGAGTTTAAATTGGACGTTGAAGTTGGTGAACCTTCAGTAGCATACCGCGAAGCAATTTCTTCTGAGGTTGAAGTTGAATATCGCTATGCGAAACAAAGTGGAGGTAAAGGTCAGTTTGCTCAAGTACTTATCCGTATGGAACCTCTTGAAGAAGGTGGATACGAATACATTGATCGAATTAAAGGTGGAAATGTACCTGCTGAATACATCCCATCTGTGGATAAAGGGATTAGAAAAACCATGGAACGTGGTGTTATGGCCGGATTCCCTGTGGAAAATGTACGTGTTACTCTGTTGGATGGTAAATTCCATGCTGTGGATTCATCCGATCAGGCTTTCCAAACTTGTGCGTCTATTGCCTTTAAAAATGGATTCAAAAAAGCAAATCCAATTTTGCTTGAGCCTGTTATGAAAATTGAAATCAATACTCCGGATGAGTACATTGGTGATGTTGTTGGAAACATTAATCGTCGTCGTGGTAAAATTGAATCCATGCGTCGTTACCGTAAAGGTTCTCAGAAACTTAACGGTTATGTTCCACTCTCAGAAATGTTTGGATATTCTACCAGTTTGAGAAATATTACCAGTGGACGTGCTAATTATTCAATGGAATTCTTCCAGTATATGCCGTTGCCTGCATCAGTGCAAGAGGATGTGTTAGAAAAAATCCGCAAAGCTGAAGAAGAAAAAAATAAATAAGGATGAATATTGAGGGTTAATCCTCTCTGTGAAATGAATAATAAGTTGAGATTACGGGTTTTTGGAGACAAAAGCCCGTTTTCTTTTGTAACCGGCGAACTTTTTACGTTCTCAATGGTTTAAGATGCAAATTTTACCATATGGAAACAAACATTCACACTGTCCAAAGTATGGACGATTTAAATGGTATCTTGGAAAAGAAAGATGCTGTCTTATTGTATTTCTCTCACGATAAATGCAACGTTTGTAAGGTGTTGAAACCTAAAATTGCAGAATTGTTGGCAAGTGAATTTCCAAAAATGGAAATGCTTTATGTAAATACTGAGAAATTGCCTGAAGTAGCCGGACAACATCGTGTTTTTGCAGTTCCAACGGTTGGTTTGTTTTTCCAAGGCAAGGAGAGCCTCAGGTATTCTCGAAATCTTTCAGTTTCTGAGCTCGCTGCTGCCATTGAAAGACCTTATTCAATGATTTTTGAGGATTAAATAAAATGTGAGGATGCTATGAAAAATATAACATCCTCACTGAAAACAACTATTTAATGATCTTTTTCACCATCTGTTGAGATTGGTAATCAATTTGAATTATATACATTCCTGATGCTAAATGAGCTGTAGAAATACGTTGAGTATTTTCAACTAGTTCTCCAGAAGCTAAGACTCTTCCATAACTGTCAACCAATTGATATGTTCCACCCTGTGCATTGTCAATATTTACAAAGTCATTGATAGGGTTAGGATACACAGCAATAGATGTTTCACTGCTTTCAACACCTGTTGCTGTTGTGTAAGTCAAATCGTCCATGCAGAAATAGGTTGGACACATTGAATCGCTGGATGACATACTGAATTTAATGTATGACACATTTACAAGACTGCTCAAATCAACACTTGTCCAGTTGTCAATTACGTCTGAGTTTCCTTCTGTATAATCTGCAAGTGAAATGTCAATTGTTCCAATGATTTCATCTGCGTTGTTGAATGCAGTTACTGTTAATGTCAGATAATCATTGGGTTCAAAGGTTCCTGTACCTACACCATCACTACCCATGATGTAATGATATGCCCAAACATGGTTGGTAATATAAATAGATTCTAAATTTGAAGCTTCAGGAAAAGCGATGGAGTCTGATACTCCCCAAGAAGGATAGAATACACCATAATTTGAACTGCTGTTTGCGCCACCTGCTGGATTTGCGTATGCAGAAAAATTAGTGTAACTAGCAGTGGTTACGTCTGTTTGATTGCTGTATGCAATTCCTCCCCATGAGGTGTAACCCCCTGTCCATAAAGTGTTGTTAACTGAAAAATTAACTCCTCCAGAAGTGTAACTAAAACTTTCTGTTTGGTCAAAAGTTCCGCTGTGATCTGCGCCTCCGTCGTAGTATGATTCCGATCCTAGAGTTAGGTTTTCAAAATCAGCTACTTGTTGAGCTTTGCTCTGAGTCGTAACCGACAAAATTAGGCCGATAAGGACTACAATTTTCATGTGATTTTTCATAGTTATAAAATTTACAAAATAATAATTGATAACTCCTTCATCAATACTTTTTTGCAAACAGGTTTAGGGAAAATGCGGTAATTTGCTTTTTCCAGCTTTTAACCCGAAAGCTTTCAAATATTGTTGTCTGAGGCAGGTCTTCTGACTTACTCCGGTTTTTGCAGCCTTCCCATCAACCATGAGGCGGACAGTGGCAGGGGGCAAAATCCTTTTTAGGAGCTTACAGCAGCGGGTACTGTTGCCGATTTTCACGGCATTCCCTTTTCATCTATTCTTAGCGTTGCTAATTTTAGAACCAAAGACGAAGCAAATGTCTAAAATCCATTTGAATTGTACAAGAAGAAAGAGATAAATCTTTTTGGTAGCTTGTTAATCGGTTGATTTGTAGTGGTGTATGGCTGTGATTTGTTTTTACTGGACAACCATCAAGTATCTCTCTTCGTCAAGATACTAAACCTTTAATTACAAACTTATGAAGCTGTTACATTTACTATTTATCCTATTTGTGTTGTTTTCTGCGAGTGTGCCTGCTCAGACTTTAAATGAGAATGAAGCGCGTGAGATTGCAGAAAAGTTCGTGCAAAAAAAGTTTAATGTGCTTGAGAAAAGCATGATTTCTGATGTCAGAATGCTGGATGAGCAAGCTGTTTATTACACTTTTCGTTATGCCAGTGGCTTTGTCATTGTTTCTGCAGAAGAGCAATATGAACCAATAATTGGGTACTCAAATCAAAATAGTTTACCTACTGATGTAGCAGATTATCCTCCAGCTATGAAATCATGGTTGGATGATATGGCAGCAGATATTCAAAATGTCAGAAATCATAATATTTCTGTTACGCCACGAGCGATTGAAAATCGTCAGCGAATTTTGTCCAATCAGTCATTTGCTCAAACTCGAGCAGTAGCACCTTTGCTTTCTACGACATGGAATCAAGGATGTGGATATAATGCTGATTGTCCTGTTGATGGAGCTGGCCCTTGTGGGCGTGTCTATACAGGATGTGTTGCGACAGCACAAGCTCAGGCTATGAAATATCATGCTCATCCTGCAACGGGAAATGACTCTCATTGTTATACCCATTCAGATTATGGTGAATTGTGTGCTGATTTTGGTGCTGCCACTTACGATTGGTCTTCTATGCCTAACAATAGCGGTAATGCCGATGTTGCTCAATTGATGTCCCATTGTGGTATTTCTGTCAATATGGACTATTCTCCAACAGGTTCAGGTGCATATACTTCCAATGTTGCGAGTTCGCTAATCGACTATTTTGATTACACAACAAACTTAAAATATGTTGGGAGAAGTAGCTTTGAAAATGCAGATTGGGAAGACCTTATGCGTAAAGAGTGTGATGCGGGAAAAGTGATGGTTTACAAAGGATCAGGCTCTGGTGGGCATGCTTTTGTTCTTGATGGATATGATGATCTTGGAGGCTTCCATTTTAATTGGGGCTGGGGAGGAACTGCTGATGGATATTATATGATGGACAATTTAACCCCATCAGGTCAAGATTATTCCAGCTCGAATTATGCCATTGTTGGGATGGAACCTTCCGCTGATTTCCCAGGATTGGATTTTTCAGGTATATCTACGCTTTCTTGTGGGGCAACTACAGCTGTGGATTTGTCAACAGGGGTGTCTGTGGTTAATAAATATGGTGGGGCCTATATCTCCGCTTATGGAAAAGAACGCACATTTGAGTTTACAACAACAATGCCTGGCCGTATAACGATAGATATTGAAAATGAGACAGATGATATCTCACTTATATTATTGTCACACCAGCATCAAGATTCTATGATTGCGTATGGAACAAATTCTTTAGTGATTGACAATACTGTGGCAGATACGTATTACCTTGTGCTTGATGTGGCTAAAGCTCAAGATGCAACTTGCGATGTGACAGTTTTATGTCCGACGATTGATGCGGATTTGATTATAACTCAGGCAAATATAATCCCTGAGTCAATTGAATCTGGGCAAACCAATGTGTTATTTCGCTCTAACCTGAAAAATATTGGAAATACAGATGCTGGTGCAACAGACATTGAGTATTATTTGTCCGTTGATAATGTGTTGGATGGATCTGATGTTTTGCTTGCGTCAACAGCTGCTCCGGCTTTAACTGTGGGAGAGGAGCAAACCGTAGAATCCTATCATACCATGCCTGTTTTGCCAGCTCCTGGATCTTATAGTTTAATTGTTGTTCCTGATGAGCAAAATGCAGTTGTTGAGACTGTTGAAGATGATATTTATGTAACTTATGCCAGTGTTCCAGATCCAGGTGTAATGGATTGCACGTCTTCCATTAGTTTAACAGATGGTGTTTGGTATTGGGATAATACTGCTGTTTCTGGGGATTCTATTATCAACGAATATTGGTGTGGTTGGAATATGACAGGAAATGAAATGATTTTCTCCTTTACTCCGCTAAATTCTGGGATGGCAAATGTTTGGTTAAGTGAAAAGCTTCCTGGCTCAGAATTGCAAGCTATTTTATTGCCCATTTGTAATGAAAATGCAAATTGCGTTGGCAGTATTGCAATTTGGGATGTGATGGATACTGTTTACAATGAAATGTATCCCGTTGTTGGTGGTGTCGAATATTATCTTATTGTCGATGGACAAAATGATTTGGATGGTGAGTTTGGTGTGAAAGTGGATATGCCTGCTGCTTGTCCTGATGATACAATTATGTATTGGGGGAGTACTGATTTATGTGAAGGTGATTTTCCAATTGGTTTACAAACTAACTGGGGCTACTCATCTTATCAGTGGTTTATGGATGGAAATCCGATTCCTGGAGAAACTACTGCATATCATTCCGCTGATGAGACAGGTGAGTATTATTTAGAAATTACAGAAAATGGATGTACCATTGAGTCTCAGCATGTTCAAGTGACTTTCAGTCCTGCTCCTGATACTGCACATATTGTTGCAAATACTTCGACCGATGTGTGTTTCGGAAATACCGCTGAATTGGAAGTAGATGCTGGTTATACTTATGATATTCAATGGTATTTCGATGGTGTCGCTATTCCAGGTGCTACCAATGCCGTTTACTTAGCAGATCAAACAGGTGAGTATTATGCTGATGTTATCAATGTGTCTTGTCACTTAACAAGTAACTCAATACAAGTGAATGTTTCTCCTGAAATTGTTGATTTTGGAGAAAGTATCCCTCCTTCAGAGATAAGCGCTTTGTATCATTTTCCTTTGGATGACGATAATTTGGATGCAATTGGGAATTATGGGATTTCATCATGGAGTTTATTGCCGGTGGATGATAGGGATGGTAATTTCTGGCTTGCAAGAGAATTTGCTACAGCGACAGATTACACCTATATGACCACGCAATTAACTGATCCGAATGAATTTACGCATTCATTGTGGTTTAAAACAAGTGATACAGATGGAGGGATACTTCTACAATTTGACGATTCTCCTTACGGAGCTGGAACGCCTGATCGGACTCTTTATATGAGCGATGATGGGAAGTTACATTTCTATCTTGGAAATTCTGGATTGCCAGTGGAAATTACAAGTGCTAATTCATACAACGATGGCAATTGGCATCATGTTGTTATCTCTGCAGGTACTTATGCTCATATGAGAATAGATGATGGACTTGAAGATGAAATGGATGTGACTGTTTTAAGTTTGGATGCAATGACTGGATATTGGGTTTATGGCGGAAATGAAATTCCTTCAGGTTTGTCAGATCCACCAACCGATCCGTATTTGCAAGCTTCCATTGATGACCTTCGTTATTTTGAACGTGTCCTTCCTTGGATGGAAACAACCTATTTCTTGAATGATTTTGATTTAGAGGCTGAATTACGCTTTGACACAGTCTGCGATATGGGCGATGTGTATTTGGATTTCAATGCTTCACAACCTGGTATTCTTTATCATGTGCGCAATGTTGATACTGGAGATACAATTCCTGGTTCTCCATTAGGAACTGGTTCAGCAATTTTTGCTGGTCCACTCGGGATTTCAAGTGCTGGAACCTATAATTACGAAGTTGTTGCAGTCGATACAGCAACTGCATGTAGTCAACTATTGTCCGAAACATTCCAATTTGTTGTTTTGCCTTCACAAGTTCCTGAAGTTAGTATGTTGGTATCACCTAACGATTCAGTTTGTGCTGGAACAGAAATTACCATAACTCCTCAGGTTGCGTTAGCAGGTGGTGATAATCCTGAATTTGAATGGGTTCTCAATGGGATAAATCAAGGGATAGCCGCTGATTATACGCTTAGCTCAGCTGCTGATGCGGATAGTTTAGTGCTTATTATGCATTCAGATTATACTTGCGCAACGACAGCAACGGATACTGTTGATCAGGTGATTACAGTACATGCAATGCCAAATCCTTCTTTCACTTATCCTGCTGGCGTTTGCGAGGGGGATAGTTTATCTGTTACATACACTGGAACAACAACTGATGTAGCGTCTATTTCATGGGATGTAAATGGTATTCTTCAATTGCAGACAGGAGATGGAACTCATCAATTTGCTTCGACTTCAGGAGTTACCAATATTGGATGTGAGGTGGAAACAATTTATGGTTGTACTTCTTATTTTGTAGCGCCTATTATTACTTACGATGCACCGGAAAGTAGCTTGCCAGATACAACGTGGTATTGCGATAATGCAACTCAAATCACACTTGATGCAGGTGCATTGGCAGATGAGTATTATTGGAGTGGGGGCGCAAGTACAAGTCAAACTTATAATCTGTATCCTTTCGAAGATGCAATTTATGTGACATTGACAAATACTTTAGGAGCTTGTACGCTTGTGGACAGTACACAATTAGTGCCGTATGCTGACCATTTGTTTACTTTCCCTGAAGCACCAGACACTACTGTGTGTATTGAGGATGGTTTCTCTTATGAAATACCTGCAGAATTTACCAATGTTGAATGGGCAATTGAATCATCTGTTCTTTATGGAAACAGTGTGAATTATGCCTATGCCGGTAATGATAGTGTCGGAGTGGCTATGTATTACACAAATATGTATGGATGTGAGTTTACTGCAGACCTTATTCTGAAATTTGAAGTCTGTACAGGAATTACAAGTGATGAGATGGGTGATTTTACAATTTATCCAAACCCTAGTAATGGCTTATTTTATGTCGAATTACCAATGATTTCTGAGGATGCAGAAATTTCAGTGCATGATATCACAGGAAAGGAAATTATGAAAGTTATACCTGAATCATTGATATTACAGCTTGATTTGAGTGACTATTCTGACGGATTTTATCTCTTGAAATATAAAGCTGGAGAAACCTTAATTACTAAACGACTCGATTTAATTCGATAAGCTTATTAACTCATACGAAATAGAAAAACAAAACCCGGCAATTACCGGGTTTTGTTTTTTGCAGTTGAACCTGTTTTTTCTATTCACAGATTTTATCTGCAGCAAACTCTATCACATTATCAATACCGGTTTCATCTGCATCCTCAGATAAGATGACTGTGTAATTTGGGGGAACTCCATTTTCATAATTTTCACCATTCACTGCAATTGTGCGAGTGATGGAAAAACGGTATGTCCATCCATTTGGTAATTGTCCTCCATTCGGTAATCCTAAGCCTCCGCCAGTTGTGTCTCCAACAAGAAAAACATCATCATATGCATAAGTACAGGTTGAAAAGAAAGAGGAAGCACTGTATGATCCTCTATCTGTTAAGACTGCAACTTTGCCATCAAAAACATCCTCACGAGGGCTGTCGGCATAAACTGATTCAAGTGTGGTAAAATCATTTGGACCTGCGCCGGACTTTATCTGTGTGTCATACAAATGTCTTTCATCGTCAGAGAATAGCGATAGCAGGGCAAATACATTGGAAACATATCCTCCTCCGTTTTGACGAATATCGATGATGATGCCTTTGCAGTCTTTGTATCTGTTGTACAAATAATCCAGCTGATAATTTGAAATGCTTGAGCCACTAAAAGAAGCGTACCGTATGTATCCAACTTCACCATCACGAATGAAATTGTGAGCAAATCCACCCGTTGCATAGTAGTCTGATTTTAAGTAATGTGTTTTGATAATCCGAGTGTTGATGTTTTGAGGTCCCAAGAGAGTAATATCATACCGTGAAACATTAAATGGAGACATAAGATTAACGTGTCCATCCTGCAATTCATTCAACATGCTGCCTAAAACAGCAAACAAACTATCTTCCGACATATCAGGGTAAATTTTTGCCTGATAGACGAGTTGAATACTATCCCAATTGACTGCTTTGTAATCGAGGAAAGCATATTTTTCATTCACCTCATTCCAAAGATATTCAAAATTGGATTCAGGAGTATTACTGACTTCAACATCAAAAACGCCAATTTCACACGAGGAAAAGCCAATAAGCAAAATAGCGAAGAATGTAATTAAATAATATTTTTGAGTTTTCATATGGTTCTATTTGAATTTGAATACGAGATGAAACATTATGGCATGATGTGACAAGTTTAGCTGATTAATGTCTTTTTTCCCTGTGGTTAACAAGTTCCAATCATAGCTAATACCGTACATGTTTCCGTTGTCATATACACGGTTTAGGGATAGCTTTGAGTTTATGCCTGAAAAGAACTTACCAAAGCTTTCATAACCTTCAAATGGATTGATGTAATCCAGCGTTGAATTGCCTGGGTTAGTGTACCCTTGTCGATAAATAATCGAATACAATGGAACCCCGAAATCTAAGTTCGCGAAATAATGCTTTTCTTTTCTGTGATACTTGATAAGCCAGAGAAATTTCCCATCCTTTGCTTTCCATGTTAATTTTTTGCCAAAGCTAAATTTGGCTTGTAAGCTACTGATATTATCGAAAGAAAATCCTCCATTCCCTAATGATGGGTTTTGACGGATGGTAGTGAAGTTTGACAAGGAAAAACCTCCTGCTTGTAAAATATTTGTGCCTTCTATTACCCCAAAAAATCTATAATAGCTTATTTCAGCATCAATAAAGCTTGCAGATGCTGAATAACTTTGATTTTCTGTTAATTTGATAAAGGCTCCATTGTTTGATTGTACTCTAATATCCAACCGATTTTTGCCGAAAAAATACTGATCTGTAATGACAATATCCCCCATAAAGCCTGTGTAAAATAGGGGAGAAGTCCCATAATCTCGCATTAAGCCAGTAGAAAGTCCAGCACTTATGTCGAGATAATGTCCCTGAGGATAAAAAATGCTGTCTGATTGTGCGTAGCTGTTGATCGATGCGATTAAGCAGGCAGCTGTTATCAAGTGAATTAGATGTTTCATGTCACATGTTTTTATTTAGGCACAAATCTATTTCAGAGATGAGTGCAAACTTGCATAAAGATAGAGAAAAGAAATCTTAATCGAATAATTTCAATAAAAAACGGTTGCCAAATCTGACAACCGTTTCCTTATTTCGTTAGATCTGCTATGCTTTTTCAAGCTCAACAGTAAAATGTCTCATAATAGGTGCTTCCCAAGTAATGTTGTACCCGGAAGTAATTTCATTTCTGCGATCAAAAACATTTTTTAAAGCAGCTGCTATAACATCCATATGCAGAGTTGTATATGTTCTGCGAGGAATCGCAAGGCGTAACAATTCCAATTCTGGGTATCTGTTTTCTCTTGTTTCAGGATCACGGTCTGCTAATAAAGTGCCAATTTCTACACCACGGATACCTGCTTCAAGGTACAATTCAATACCAAGGGTTTGAGCTTGAAGTTGTTCTTTTGGTACATTGCAAAGTACTTTTTTAGCATCCACAAAAATTGCGTGTCCTCCAACTGGTTGTTGAATAGGTACTCCGTATTCAATGAGCTTTTGACCTAAATATTCAACTTGTTTGATACGAGTTTCAAGGTATTCAAATTCTGTGCTTTCGTCCAACCCGACGGCAAGTGCACTCATGTCGCGTCCTGACATTCCACCATAAGTTACATAGCCTTCAAACATGATGTTGAAAGTACTACATTGACGGTGTAATTCTTTGTCATTCATTGCGATAAATCCACCGATGTTAACAAGTCCGTCTTTTTTTGAACTCATGGTCATCATGTCAGCATACTGATACATCTCACGAACAATCTCTTTAATGCTCTTGTTTGCATATCCTTCTTCACGCAATTTGATGAAGTAAGCATTTTCTGCAAAACGTGCTGAGTCGAACATGGTAGGAACACCATATTTTTGACTTAATGCATACACAGCTTTCAAGTTTTCAATGCTTACTGGTTGTCCTCCGCTTGAGTTACAAGTTACAGTGATACAAATAAAAGGAATCTTTTCTTTTGGATGTTCTTTCAATACATTTTCAAGTTTTACCAAATCGATATTTCCTTTGAAAGGATGTTCAATGGTCGTATCAAAAGCTTCATCAATTGTACAATCAATAGCACGTGCTTTACGGAACTCAATGTGTCCTTTGGTTGTGTCAAAATGAGAGTTTCCAGGAACAACATCACCTTCTTTTACCAATGCAGAGAAAAGAACATTTTCAGCGGCACGACCTTGGTGTGTTGGTAAAAAGTAAGGGAATCCGAGAATTTTTTCAATGCTGTTTTTGAGCTCGTAATATGAACGTGCACCTGCATAGCTTTCGTCACCCATCATTAATGCAGACCATTGTCTGTCACTCATAGCACCAGTTCCACTATCAGTTAGTAAATCGATGAAAACCTGATCGCTACGGAGGTTGAAAAGATTGTATTTTGCATCTTTAACGTATTGTTCGCGTTCTTCGCGTGTGGTTTTGCGCAATGGCTCAACCATCTTAATTCTATAAGATTCTGAGAATGGAATATCCATAATTATGTATTTTTTAAAATTTAACGAATGATTTAATTTTCTGAATTATGCGAGGGAGGCAATGAAAAACTCATCGCGATTTTTAATGTTGCGGTAAACATCTTTTGCTCGTATGGAAATAACTTTGTTCATTTTTCACATTCGTTCACAGCAAAAATACGAAAGCTTTATAAAAAATCAAAACTCTTATGGCAGTTCATTGGTAGAATTATACAATAAACTTATTTTTGCAATGCATTTAATTGAATAGTCTATGAAATTTAAACTATTTATTCTTATCGGAATTATGCTTGCTGTTGACTCACTTGGTTTTGCTAACAGAGATGAGCTTCCTGTCAATGATACGACCAAGAAAGGGGAGTGGAAACATGGAGGAGTTGGTAACTTAAACATTAACCAAGGTTATGTGAGTAATTGGGTAGAAGGGGGTGAAAGCTCTATCAATGCCACGTGGGTTTTGAATCTGAATGCAAATTACAAAAGCGATAATACCAGTTGGGACAATTATGCAAAATGGAAATACGGAGTGCTTAAATCTGAGAATATCCAATTGCGAAAAAATGAAGATAAGTTCGAATTTGAATCTAAATTTGGTTTCAATGCATCGGAAAAGTGGTATTATTCAGGATTGGTTAATGTGAAATCACAGCTTTTTAATGGTTATTCCTATCCCAATGATTCTATCCCAGTCTCAGCATTTTTAAGTCCAGGAAATATTGTGTCTTCGCTTGGTATGGACTTTAAACCCACCAAAAATTTTACCTTGATGTTGTCGCCATTTTCTGTGAAGACAACGGTTGTGTTAGATACTGTCAATATTGATCAAACTCGATATGGTCTGGAACCCGACCAACGATTCAAAGGTGAGCTCGGAGGTTATATTACTGCAAAATGGAAGACCAATTTGCATGAAAATATTGTGATGAACAATAAAGTTGAGTTGTTCTCTTCTTATCTTAACAATCCGGAAAATATTGATGTGGATTGGGAGTTTTCTCTTGTGCTGAAAGCAACAAAGTATTTGAGTACAACCATTTCAACACATGTGATTTACGATGATGATATTGATATTCCAGTGTATGTGTTAAATTCTGCAGGACAGCCTGTTCAAGATGGTGTGACCAAAGCAATTCAGTTTAAAGAAATGCTAAGTGTGGGGTTTTCGTATAAGTTCTAGATAAATTGATTTACGATATTGCTATGAAAAACTACGTATTTATTTTGCCTTTACTGACAGTGGTTTTGAGTTGTCAGCAAAAAGAAAATCAATCGAAAAACAATGCGATTGACGAAACTCTTTAAGCTTGTGGAAGCATTGATATCAATGGTGAAACCAGAGATATTTATGCCATGACAGAAGCAGAATTTAACGCTCTGGAATTTATGATTTTTGAATATCCAGAGGACGAAGTGATTGATAATAGCGAAAATGTAAGTCATGAGGACAGCTTGCTTACTTTTTCACTTACGAATGGAGAGAAGGTTGAGTTGAAAGATGTTTATCAACCTTTTCAGGCTAATGTGCTTATTTTCCACTATTTGAAATCTTATAATGTTATTTCCTATTGGTTGTACGAGGTTTTTTATTACGAAGGAGCTGGAATGTTTCTGCTTAATAAAGACAATGGTGAAAAAATTAATGTATGGGGAGTTCCTACTTTTTCTCCTGACAAGTCACACTTTGTAACAAACTCTATTGATGTTGTTGCGGGATACCAGCCAAATGGAATTCAGTTGTTTGAAGTGAATGCCGGGAAAGCAACTTTAGTGTGGAAATTTGAAGTCTCTGAAGAGTGGGGGCCAGAAAATGTGCGCTGGATTGATAATGAAACCATTGCAATCCAAAAGTCAAGTGTGGATTACGAAAGCGAAGATATGAGCTATACATCCGAATACGTAAAAATGAAAATCAAATAAGCATAGAATAGAAAAGCTTACTGTACATTTTTGTTCTTTCTCAAATGGATTGGAAAACGCTTATGATACCATGCAGACTGATGTGAAGTTGTTCGGCGTGCAGAGTCTTTAAGTGATTTAATTTCACTTGTTTGACTCTTGTTTTGTGGCTCCACAGAGTAGTACTTTAAAATGATTTTATTTTCAGTGTTTCTTTCAAAACCAACCACATAATCCTCAAGAAAAATCGGGTTGTACGTGTTGAATTTGTTAACACCTATTTCAGTACTGAAATTCATGTTTTCATCACAAACAGTAAAGGATTGCATTGCATTTTCAAAGTCGTTTGAGATTTTGAAAAGTGAATAGTACATTTCTCTGTAAGGATCAAATAATAGGTTGTAATAGCTCGCGTGATATTCGTATGAATTTGGATAGTCATAAGCAGCTTTCTGCATGGGTTCTATCGTATCTAATAATGGAGAGGGATGCGAAATGGAATGTATTTCGTTTGTCTTAAGATCCCATTCACTTAAGGTGGAAGAGAAGAGATATCTAACAACTGGATTCCCTTTTTCGTTGAAGCAAGCAACAGATAAAAATGAATTAACAGAGGGATAATAGACGCCTTCGCTTGCATTCGGATACCAATAATTCTCACTAAGAGTGACCTTTTCACTTGCTAAATCATAAACTCCTAAGATGGGAGTTTTTTGTTTTGTATGTTTCTCGGTGCCAATTGCTGCACCGTTAAAAGAGCGAAAAGTAAATAGAATTTTATTGTTTTTGTATTGCATGCCATTGATTGGGTTTTCAATGCGTATTGATTCTTCTGGTAAATAACTATCGAAAATGCAAGGGTCTTGATATGGATGCTCAAAATGGTAATTATGTTTTACTTCTCCGGTAATGTCAATGAGTTTAAGAAAATCCTCAAATTGTTGCCATGGATTTTCATACATGATAAATATGCTGTCTTCATTGTGGTAATGAAAGCCTGAAAGCCTATACTCTTCTGTCGGAACTGTATGAATAAGCGTCCCACTTTGAATGTCGTAAAAATGAATCGCATAAAAATCCGGACGATAATGGACAAGCACTTCTTTACCATGAAACTTAACGATATCAGAATAAAGTATTTCATTTATTGGGTTGTAGGCTTCTTTGGCTATTGGTATTTCTATCGTTTTATCAAGCGTGAAAGTGTATGTTTTATCCGATGTTTTGCTTTGGCAGGAAGTTAATACTATGCAGATGAGAAAAATAAAGTAAAAAAGTAGTACGTTTTTCATGCTTGCTTGATTTTATACTCTGTAAAAACGGAAATATAAATGTGTTATTGTGCATTTAGTAATCAGTAATAAAAGAAAACAACCAGTTTAATTTGCTAACGCAAGGCGACTAAGAAATTTCTTATGTGTTTAAGATTGACACGACTGAGCGTTGCACGGATCCGCTATCCAGCGGCGAAACCGTAGCATCTCGAAGCCCCGAAATCGTTTCGAAACCCCACATTGCAATTCAAAATTACTAGCTATTTTCTTCTCAACAATCAAGCGATGCTGAAATATTGAAAAATTAATATCCATATATCCATTTCATTTCGTAGTTTCGTAAGTCTAAATTGATTTGTTATGAAACGACCAGTTCAGCGAATAGCTGCTATTCATGACCTTTCCGGAGTTGGACGGGTGTCTTTGTCTTGCATCTTTCCTGTGTTTTCAAGTATGGGAATTCAGGTGTGCGCCTTGCCAACAGCTGTGTTGTCATCGCACACACAATATCCGGGAGTGAAACATTTAAGTCTCGATGATCAAATGATCTCATTCATCCAACATTGGAAATCCTTAAATATGGATTTTGATGCAATTTACAGCGGATACCTTGGCTCTGTCCATCAGATTGATATTGTGCGTGATTTTATTGATGATTTTCAGCAAGATGGGCAACTTGTTGTTGTTGATCCGGTTATGGCAGATAACGGTGAGCTTTATACAACATTTTCAAATGATATGGTGATTGAAATGCGCCGTTTAATTGAAAAAGCAAATGTCATAACTCCGAATCTGACAGAAGCTGCTTTTCTCCTTGACGAAGCATACCGTGAGGATGTAACGATTGAAGAGATTAAAGATTGGTGTCTTCGACTAGCGAAAAAAGGACCAGAAATTATCATTGTAACATCTGTCCCTGAGGATAAAGGAAAGAAAACGGCAACCATTGCATATCACTCTAAAACTGGGCGTTTTTGGAAAGTTTCTGTCGATTATATACCTGCTTCATATCCAGGAACGGGAGATACCTTTACTTCGGTTATTACTGCCGCATTAATGCAAGGTGATAG
The DNA here is from genome assembly GCA_963676165.1 of Bacteroidales bacterium. Lineage (GTDB taxonomy): Bacteria > Bacteroidota > Bacteroidia > Bacteroidales > ML635J-15 > JAQIBY01. The sequence goes on from OY781043.1 coordinate 1,461,029, forward strand.
CTTGCCAATTGCTTTGGATCGTGCCGTGAATTTCATCAATCTTGGTGTACGTGCTACATTTGGACATGATTATGACCCACGCGAAGGCATTATGTTAGAGCGTGTGCTTCATACTTTGGATGGGCCAGTACAATCTTCATCCTATCAAATTGTCGATTAATATGAATGTGCAGAAAAAAGCAAAATTGGTTGCTATTGATTTTGATGGGACGCTCGCACAACCTGATTCCAGTGTACGAGCTGAAGAGCTTTATGCATTGCAAAAACTTGGTGAGGAGAATATTCTACGTGTTATTGCAACTGGTCGGTCTTTGTTTTCTGCCGATGAGGTCATGAAAGCTGATATGCCAATTGATTATCTTGTGTTTTCAAGTGGAGTAGGAGTGATGGAGTGGAAAACGCGAAAAATCATCCATCAAAACATGTTAGATGTTGATATTGCTAAATCGCTTGAGAAGAGACTTATCGCTTTGAATTTGGATTTTATGGTACATCATCCTGCCCCGGATAATCATGCCTTTTATTATCACCAATACGGGAAAGGTGTGGATGATTTTAAGCGTCGTATTGCATTGTATCAGGATTTTGCTATTCCACTTGAAAAGGATGTTTCTTATGCAGGAATCAGTCAAATGCTTATCATTGTTGATGATGTGGATTATGGTCTTCACCTCATTGATGATTTGAGACAAGATTATCTTCAGTTAAACATTGTTCGTACAACTAGTCCTTTAGATAACGGAAGTTTATGGATAGAAATTTTTCCAAAACATGTTTCCAAGGCGCATGGAATACAATTTGTGGCGAGCGAAAACGGAATTTCTGTTGATGATGTATGGTGTGTTGGGAATGATTATAACGATTTGGATATGTTGCGATACGCCGGAAAATCCTTTGTTGTTGCAAATGCTCCAGATGATTTAAAGTCTGAATTTACTTGTATTCCCAGCAATGTTTCCGGAGGTGTGTCAGAATTGTTATCTCGGTTAACATGAGATAGAAACGATGGATGCACAAAAACACAAATCAAAAGCAAAATAGGGCTTTCTCAACGTCTTTGCTAAATCCAAAATCATATATTCAAAACTATCAGGCAAATAAAAAGAGCTTCCCATGAAAGAAAGCTCTTTTACAATAGTTGATGGTATTAGAGTTTAGTATGTTTTACGACCTGTATAATGCGTGTGCAACAATTCATGAGATTTGTGTCCCAATGGTTCTCCCAAGAATTCTTCATACAATGCGATAACTTCTGGGTTTTCGTGTGATTTACGGATTGGAAGACTTGAATCTTCAGCGTAAATAGCATCCATACGAGCCTGACGGATTTCGTCATTTACTGGCATTGGTTGACCACCACCACCAAGACATCCACCTGGACAAGCCATGATTTCAATGAAGTGATAATTCGCTTCACCGCTTCTAACTTTATCCATGAGTTTCTTCGCGTTAGCAAGACCATGAGCGATTGCACAGCTCAATTCAGCGCCTTCGAGGAATCCCCATTCAGGTTTCACATTTTCAATAAGTACTTTTGCTTCTTTTACTCCGTCAAGACCACGAACAGGAATGATATCAAGGTTTTCGAATGGAACTTCACGTCCTGTTACGATTTCATAAGCAGTACGGAGAGCAGCTTCCATTACACCACCAGTAGCACCGAAAATAACAGCAGCACCTGATGAATTACCCATGATAGAATCGTATTTTTCGTCTGGTAATGATGGGAAATCGATACCGGCCTGGCGAATCATCATTGCCAATTCACGAGTTGTCAATACGTAGTCAACATCTTGGAAACCGCTATCGCGCATTTCTGGACGGTTAGCTTCGTATTTTTTCGCAGTACAAGGCATGATAGATACAGAAACAACTTTATCAGCTTTCAATCCTTTTTTCTGAGTGTAGAATGTTTTAGCAAGTGCTCCAAACATTTGTTGTGGAGATTTACAAGTTGAAACATTTGGCAACAATTCAGGATATTTATGCTCGATGAACTTAACCCAACCTGGGGAACAGCTTGTAGTCATTGGTAAAGCAGTTTCAGTGTCTTTGTCAACGAGGACTTTTTTCAGTCTGGTTAACAACTCAGTACCTTCTTCCATAATTGTGAGGTCGGCAGAGAAGTCAGTATCCAAAACAGAATCAAAACCTAAACGACGAAGTGCAGCAACCATTTTTCCAGTAACACGGTTACCTGGGCTAAGGTCTAAGCTTTCACCTAATCCAATACGTACTGCAGGAGCAGTTTGAACTACTACGTGCAATTCTGGATCGTTAATAACATCCCATACTTGGTCAATGTAGTTTTTCTCAACCAAAGCACCTGTTGGACAGTGAGTAACACATTGTCCGCAGTTTGTACAAACAACAGAATGCATTGGTTTGTCCATGAAGGTAGAAATTTTCTGATGTTCACCTTTGTTAATGACGGCGAGTGCAGATACACTTTGCATTTCAGTACAAGTACGAACACAGCGTTGGCAACGGATACACTTTGAATCATCTTTGATGATTGATGGAGAGAAATCGTCAATTGTATAACCTTTTTCTTCAACCAATTTCATGAAAGTTGTTTCGTTTACACGATACTCATTTGCGAGATCTTGTAATTCACATTTCCCGTTTTTGTAGCAGCTAGTACATTCTGAACGGTGCTCAGAAAGCAATAATTCAATCACATGTCTGCGAGCAGTGCGAACCTGAGCAGAGTTAGTGAAAATTTCCATGCCTTCAGATACCGGAGTAGCACAAGCAGCTGGTAAAGTGCGTGATCCTTTTTGTTCTACAACACAAACACGGCAGTTACCGGCAACACATAAGTCAGGGTGATGACATAATGTAGGAATTCTGAAATTCAATTTCTTTGCTGCATCGAGAATGGTAGTTCCCTCTTCAACAGTTACCGGGATATTGTTTATCTTAAGATTTACTTCAAATTTTCCCATTATAGTATTGTTTATAAATTCGACAATTGATTAATAAATGATTTCTTCTCTAAAATTGTCAATGATTGTAGTAAATGGATTAGCTACAGATTGACCAAGTCCACATTTAGAAGCAATCTTCATAGATGCAGCAAGTGATTTTAGATCGTCCAAATATGCTGGTGATTTTTCACCACGTTTAACAGCTTCAATTCCTTTGAGCAGTTGTTGGCAACCAACACGACAAGGAGTACATTGTCCACATGATTCTTCAGCGAAAAATTCGAGGTAGTCATGAAGTATATTATACATTGAGCGGCTAGAGTTGAAAAGCATCATGGAACCTCCGGTAGGTACACCTTCGTATCCAATAATGGTATCATCAAATTTCTTTCTGGGAATACAAGTTCCACTTGCACCACCAATTTGTACTGCTTTTGTGTCACCATCACCAAACTCGTTTACAAAATCGCTTACGAGAAGACCCATTTCTAATTCATAGATACCTGCTTTTGGAGTGTCACCAGAAATAGAGAATACTTTAGATCCGCGAGAATCTCTAGTACCAAGCTCTTTGAATTTTTCCGGTCCGTATTTATTAATCATTGTAGCATAAACCAATGTTTCAACATTGTTGATGACTGTTGGTTTATCTCTGAAACCTGCTACTGTTGGATAAGGTGGTTTGTTTCTTGGCTCACCACGTTTCCCTTCCATGCTTTCGAATAATGCAGATTCTTCTCCACAAATGTATGCGCCACTTCCCCAACGCAAACCAATTTTGAAATCCAATCCTTTGTTTTCCAACATTTGATTGAATTCTTCAATTTGTGCAAGAAGTTTTTTACCTAAGAAACGGTATTCTCCACGAAGATAGATAAAACCTTCTTTTGCATCAATTGCATAACCAGCAATAGCCATACCAGTGAAAACTTTCATTGGAACTCTTTCGAGGATCTCACGATCTTTAAATGTTCCTGGTTCACCTTCGTCAGCATTACAAATAATATATTTTTCGAATGAATCTTCACTGCGAGTGAATTTCCATTTTAAGCCTGTTGGGAATCCTGCTCCACCACGACCTTTTAAGCCGGAGTCAATCATATCCATGATGACGTCTTCTGGAGAACGTTTTAAAACTTTGTCTAAAACAGCACCCACATCACAGCCTTCTGTTTCAAAAATCAGATCAACTAATTTGAATTCTTTGTTTTCCATACTAATAGTTTTTAATGCGTTAATTCAGATTATGATGCCATGTAATCATGGATGATTTTAATGACTTTCTCTTTGGTTAATTCGGTGTAAATGTCATCGTTTACCAGCATAACCGGACCTTTATGACACCAACCCATACAGTTTGCCTGCATCAAAGTGAACTGTTTGTCTGGAGTTGTTTCTCCGAGTTCAATTTTTAGCAAATCTTTTAATGTGTTAATGATGTCATCTTTACCTGCCATGTGGCATGAAATGGTTTTACACACACGAATCACATACTTTCCACGTGGTACAGTGTCTAAAAATGTGTAGAAGGTTGCTGTTCCGTAAACATCTGCTGTGGAGAGATCCAAAGCTTCTGCTACTTGAATCATGTCCTCTTCGCCAAGGTAGTTTTTCTCCTCAACAATCGCCTGTAAAATTGGCATCAGTGCTTCGCGTTTCGCACCGATACTTTTTACTTTGGCCTGAATCAATTCTTTTACATCAGTCATGGTAATATCAGTTTATTTATTTGTTAAAATAATAACATTGTTAAAACATTCACATTATAAGTGTATCCTAACTTCTTAATAATCAATATAAATTTAAAATTCAGGCTTTCTTGCATCCATGACAAATGTCATGTTTGGGATAATTAAAGGTAGATTAATTTTAAATAAGAAATACAGGAGAGGTAATAGGCAGAAAATGAGGATGGTATGAAATATGTGTTACGGAACATCTTTTAGAATATTTGTTCAATACTGAGTTTTGGTGCATTTTCTAACGCCAAAAGTCCATTAATTAGATAAACAAACTCATACAATTGAATTTCACTCACAGGAATGTCAATGGGACGTATTTTTCCTGTCTTAAGTAAATGTTCTCTTCTTACACCATATAATAAGGGCTTAAGTGGAGTGTATAATTTCCCTCTACGTTCAAAGACTAAATTTGAGTAAGAAGAGTCTGTAATTAAACCGTGCTGAACAATCATTATCTCTTGATTTGACACTTTAGTGTGTAATGCATCGATATCAGAACGATCTGCATACTTCCAGTCATATCTTAGGTGCTTGGCTTCAATAAGTTTAAGCGAATGAATTTGACGTGTTTGATAAGGGATGTACTCAACCTTTTCAATTTTGTGACTGTATTCAATGCGGAGTTTGTATGTTTGCTCAGTCGCAGGTACATGTTTCAATAAGTCCTTGAGTATAGCTTTGGGAGCGTTGGGAAAGTAATGATTCATGCAGGCTTCGTATCTTGCCTGATGATAGAAGATGAGTTCAGCAACGCCTTGTTTTACATGTATGCTTTCAAGAAATCGGGACATATATTTTTTGGATTAATTCTTGATATTCTTTGTACTCTTCGCTCATACTTGTTATGCCACCACCTGTTTTGTAATAGAATTTGCCTTCGCGCTTAACAATCATACGGATCATTACAAAGCTATCTAGATTGTATCCATCAAATAAACATGCCACGCCAGTATAAAATCCTCGATGATGCGTTTCTGTTTGGTTGATGATTTCTATTGTTTTCTGCTTTGGAGCCCCTGAAATTGATCCTGCGGGAAGCATTTTGTCTAGCATGTCGCCAATTTCAGATTGCCAGTTTTCTTTGCATATTCCTGAAATTTTGGTGCTGGTTTGCAGTATATTTTGTTGTGAGCTTTTAATTTCGTCAATATATCGAAAATCATCGACTCTTACTTGTTCTGCAATATGTGATAAATCGTTACGCAGCAGGTCTGTTATTGTATAGTGTTCCGCAATTTCTTTCTCATCCTTAAGTAACATATTTTTTGCATCCTTTAGTGTTGCATCAATTGTTCCTTTCATTGGATATGTGCTTGCAATATCGTCTTTAATGCGTACGAAAATTTCTGGTGAAAAACAGACAAACTCATCCTTGAAACGGAGTTTGTATTTTGCATGACTTTGACAAAAAATAGCAGCTAAGTCGAGAGGATTGTTTAAGGGAATCTCAAAGCTCAGATTGCATAAATAGCTGTTGCCTTGGTTAATGTGCTGTTTGATAAGTTGAAAAGCTTTATGAAATGCTTGTTTATCAGGAGGGGTAAAGCTTAGTTGTTCTGGAAGCTTAGATGTGCCTGAAAATTCTGAATTTGTTAAAGCGGGGAATGCATACTCACAATCGTGACGTGAAATGTTTTCCAGTTTGCTCAAAAGCACTTCCGATTTGTCAAAAGGAATAATTGCGAGAAAAGCTTGTTTTCCCTTTCCCAAGCGATTCATTTCTTTAAATCCGGCTTTTCCTTGCCATGCTTTCATAAAAAGCTTAATTTTGTCCTGATTAAGTGGTAAAGATACAATGAAAAAAGTATTACTCATTGATTGTTATGATTCTTTTACGGATATTCTGGCTCAGAGCTTGAAAATGACAGGTTTGTGTGAGGTTGATATTATTCAGCATGATATGTGTAGGTTTGAGGATGCTTATCTTTACGATGCAATTGTTTTGTCTCCGGGTCCTGGATTGCCTTATGAATATCCGAAGATTTTTAGTTTGCTTCAGTCTTTAAAAAGTAAAGCAGTACTTGGTGTTTGCATGGGACATCAAATCATAGGATTAGCATGTGGGGGAAGGTTAAAACACCTCTCAATGGTCCATCATGGGCAAACAAAGCAATTAAGGCAATTTCAGGATGATATTTTGTTTCGTAAAGTGGCTGATGGCATTGCAATAGGGTTGTATCATTCGTGGGTGTTAACGGATTTGCCAGCTCAACTTAATGTTTTAGCCAAGTCTGAAGACAATAATATCATGATGATACGGCATGAGATTTATCCGTGGGTAGGATTTCAGTTTCATCCGGAATCGTATATTACTGAGCAGGGGGGGAGCTTACTTCGAAATTGGGTATTGTCAATCTAGGCGTCGCAAGCTTTGTACGCTTTTTTGAGCAAAGATTTTAGTATGTCTTCATCAACATCTTGCAACTTGTTAATATAGATGCATGACTTTCCGGTTTTTATTTTCCCTAATTTAGCAACTTCCTCTTCTATGCCTTTAAAATACATGCTTGTGTAAAGGCTGATAGACGATTTTCTGGGTGAAAATCCGATGCGAAACCAGTCTCCTTCTCTTCCTGAGGCATATTTGTAATGCCAATCTCCAAAACCTATGATGGAATCTCCCCACATCACGGCTTTATCTCCAGTGACGGATTCCATAATCTGCAAAAGTTTTATACTGTCCGCTTTGCGCTTTTCGTTTTCTATTGAATTTAAGAATGCCTTGACGGATTGATTGTTTGCTTGTGTCTTATTTGCCATCTTGTTTCTTTGAATAACCTAAAGGATTGTGATTTGTTTCGTGATGGAGATTTAAAACGATGATTATGATAGTTTAAAGTGTAATGAGAAATTCTCTACTCTTCTTCATTTGCAGCAGTTATTGTAAAGAACCCGTCAGAAAAATCATAAATTTCAGGTTTGTTTTCCAAACTGATTTTTAAACGGTATTTATCACCTGTTGGCATTGTTGAGAAATTTGTGTACATCATGGTGTCGGTATAGTTTTGAGGTGAAGGGAAATAGCCTACCATTTGATTGTCATAATACACTTCTACAAGTACACGACTAATTGTGTTGGTACTCCATTTGATTTCTGTTTGAAGATTTTGAGGGATTGATTCGCCTCCATTTAATTTAGCTACTCTGACCCACTCATTTTGTACTGGTGAGCCTAGTCGAAAGGGATAAACACTTTCAGATGTAATTTCTGGGTTTTCTATGGAGCTTACTTTGTATTTTGCTTCTGCTGAATAAATTACTTCAGATGGGACTTCCCAATTGAATGTTTTGTCTTCTGCGTAAATTGTTTCGTCAAAACTGTATATGACTCCTCTATCATCAAAAATTTCAAGAGTGATTTCACCTGTAATATTTGTAAGCCAATTGATGTCTACTTTAGAGTTAGGGTAAATCTTGGTGTATTGTTTTTCTGGCGAAACAATATTGATAAAGTCCTCTGCTTCTTCGTTATTTGTATCGTCAGAAGAATTGTCAGTTTGGCATGAATTGCTTGTTAATGCGAAAATGAGTGCTATTGTTGCAATGAAAGTGAGGTTTTGAATTTTCATGTTTGAAATATAAGATATATTCGATTACTCGAGTTTAAAAATGTTTACTTGTCTATGTAAAGTTGGGTTTTCTTGCTAAATTTATCTTTAAGTCACGAATGTAGTGAAATTTTAGCAAATATGCCTTGTAATTGGTGAAATACTGTCAAATTGTAAATATTTTCGTTATGATCAAAAAAAAGACCAACAATTGTTTTGTCGGCCTTTATAAAGCGTTTCTTTAAAATTCTAATATGCCTCGCGCAAAACTTCAAAGTAAGCTTGTGGGTGGAGGCATGCAGGACAAGTTTTTAAGGCTTTTTTGCCTTCGTGTACGTATCCACATTTTCTGCAATACCATTTCACTGTTTCTTCGCGTTCAAACAGTTTGCCTGACTCCAAAGTTTCCAAGAGTTTCAAGTAGCGTTGCTCATGTGTGACTTCAGCTTTTGCAATGATTTTAAAAACCGTAGCAATGTTTTTGAACCCTTCTTCTTCAGCTACTTTTGCAAACTCTGGATAAAGCTCCGCCCATTCTTCATTTTCACCAGCAGCTGCTTCTTTTAAGTTTTCTTCTGTCGTTCCAACAACACCTGCAGGATATGCAGCTGTAATTTCTAGCATTCCCCCTTCTAAGAAAGAAAAAAAGCGTTTTGCGTGTTGAAATTCTTGTTCTGCAGTTTCCATGAATGTTCCTGCAATTTGCTCATAACCTTCTTCTTTGGCTTTTTTTGCAAACATTGTGTAGCGATTTCTTGCTTGTGACTCGCCAGCGAAGGCTTTCAAAAGATTTTGTTCTGTTTTACTTCCTTTAATTGACATAATATGCAGTTTTTATGGTTATTCAATATGTTCAAAAGTAGAAAAAATAGATTAAATTTGTTTCTTATCGAATGCTTTTTCGTTTATTTGAAATCATTCTTTTTAATCCCTTTTGGATAAAGGCCGTAAATTGATTGTTATGAAGTGGATTGTATTTATTTTTTGCTTTTCCTTTTCGGGTTTGCTTAATGCGCAATCATCCGAAAAGAAAGCATATACTAAACAAATGAACAGATACCGTGAAATCGCAATAAATCGTGAACTTCCGGATGGTACATATACGCTTGCTAAGGATTATTTTGTGGCTTGGCAAGATTGGTTGGCATTGGCTGATCAACGGCGTATTAGAAATACAAATTGGTTGCCTTTAGGAGTTTCAGCTTGGCAAAATGGTTCGTACGGCTTTTCCCCTGGGAATGGTCGTTTAAATGTTGTGGCTGTGGATCCTCAGGATAGTTTGACTTTGTATGTTGGCTCTCCAACTGGTGGCGTTTGGAAAACAACCAATGGAGGTGAAAATTGGACTGCTAGCATGCAGAATTTCGCATGGATTGGAGTATCTGCAATTGCCGTGGACCCACAAAACTCTGCCCATCTGCTTGTTGGGACAGGTGATCGAGACTTGTTTGTGACTACTGGTGGCGGTATTTATGAGTCGTTTGATTATGGTGAGACGTGGACAGAGGCAGGTCTCAATGATGCAAACTGCAGAGTCAATAAAATCATAATAAACCCTGAAAACTCTAATGTTCTACTCGCTGCTAGTAGTGATGGTGTTTATCGTTCTGTTGATGCTGCTCAAAATTGGAGTCTGATTTATGATGAAAAGGAAATTAAAACATTAGTGTATCACCCAACTGATACCTCTATTGTTTATGGTGCAGCTTCTGTTTTTATTCGCTCAAGCGATGGAGGCTTTACCTTTGAGGACACTGTGATTGGAAGTGACCCTGTGCGACTCGAATTGGCAGTGACTCCTAATCAGCCTGATTTACTTTATGTTTTAGAAGCAAATAATGCAAGTCGTTTCGGTTCTTTGCAACGTTCGCTTGATGCTGGATCAACATTTGAAATTATGTCAGATTCTCCCAATATTTTAGGTGCTTCCGAAACTGGTGATTCTTATGATGGGCAGGCAAGCTATGATTTGGCTTTAGTTGTTTCTCCTGAAAATCCAGATCATATCATTGCTGGGGGAATAAATGCATGGCGGTCGGAAGATGCTGGTCAAACTTGGATTTTGTCATCTGAATATCATTATGAAGATGGAGCCTTGGATTATACACATGCCGATATTCACTACTTCTTAAATGTTGAATCGCGCATTTTTTGCGCTAGTGATGGGGGTTTGTTTGTTACAGATAATGATGGAGTCTCATGGAGTGATCTTTCTGCAGGCTTGAACATATCAGAAATTTACAGATTGGATGTATGCAATACTTTAGGTGAGCGTGTCATTATTGGAACTCAAGATAATGGAACCAATCTCTCGGTGGATGGAAACTGGACACATGTGTTTGGCGCCGATGGACAAGCTTCATTACTAAACCCTGAAAACCCTGATATGGTATTTTGGTCCATACAGAATGGTAGCATGTACCGTACAGATAATAATTTTGCTGATTATCAGATGATTTCACCGGCTTCAAATGGTGCTTGGACAACACCTTTAGTGATGAAATCTGGGTCTCCCAATGAATTGTATGCAGGTTATACTAAAGTCTATCGGTCTTTGAATTATGGTGATAACTGGGATGCAATTTCACCCGTATTAAGTGGTCAGTTCTCCAATCTCAGAGTGTTAGAAGTTGCTCCAACCAATAGCAATTACATATATGCTGCTGTTGGCTTGAATTTGTATGTGACTCAGAATGCTGGTTTAAACTGGGATACAATTGTTATGGATGCATCTGTGGTTGATCTTGCTGTTTCAAAAACTAATCCTGAACATATTTATATCGTGACAACGAGTTGGGATAGTGGTGTTTTGTTCAGTGAAGATGCAGGTTCATCCTTTACGGACATTACTGACGGAACTGAAAGTTTAGGCTTGCGATGTATAGAAACCAGTGATGATTTGAATGGGACTGTCTTTGTCGGAACTGAGAATTCTGTATTGTATCGAGATACAATTGATAATCTCTGGTTGGTATTGGATGAAGGTTTGCCTGCTGTTTATGTACGTGATTTGAAATTTGAACCTCTAAGCTTTAAACTCTATGCCGGAACTTATGGGAGAGGAGTATGGTCTTTCGATTTGGGTGAGTTTGTATCTACTGAAAATTTTGAAAGGCAGACAGCGTACAAACTGTATCCAAATCCGTCAAACGGTGTGTTTATCGTGGAAGGATTTTTTAACGCAGAAAGCGCAAATATTTATTGTTTGGATGAATTAGGACGAAAACTTGACACGAAAATTGATTATCTTTCTTCTGATGCTTTAAAAATATCAATGCAAACTAATTTTTCAGGGAGTTGTTATGTTCGTATTGAGGAGCAAGCGAAGGAAGCAGTTGTGATGAAGTGCGTAATACAAAAATAGAAAAGCCTCACAGTACTGTGAGGCTTTGCAACTCGAATATCTTGTGAACTTAAGCGAGTTTTACATCAACTGCGTTTAGTCCTTTTCTTCCTTCTGTTAATTCAAAAGTAACTTCGTCATCTTTATCAACTTTGTCGATAAGTCCACTGACGTGTACAAAATACTCTTTGTCTGATTCAAGATCTTTAATAAAACCAAAACCTTTAGTTTCATTGAAGAATTTTACGATTCCTTTGTTCATTGTAATAAAATATTAATTTATAATTGTTACAAATGTAAGACAATATTTGAGACAATATCCAAATTTTCAAAAAAATAATGCAAAATTTATAAAAGTTGATTGTTAATTGGTATGTATCATGCCATGAGTGCTTTAAGATCAGAAAGGAAGGCTTCAATCTGTTTTTTTTCTGTTTTCCACGAGCAAACTAACCGTATTGCGGTCTGTTTATCGTCAATTTTTTGCCATGCATAAAAGCCAAAAGCCTCTTCAAGTTTCCTAATTATTGTGTTTGGAAGAATCGGGAAAATCTGGTTGCTTTCAGGTTTTGTAAGAAAGTTAAACCCCAATTGAGCAATGCCATCGCTTAGTTTTTTTGCCATGAAATTGGTGTGCTTGGCAAGCTCAAAATACAAATTGTCTTCAAACATCGCTTGAAACTGTATGCCAAATATTCTACCTTTAGCTAACAATGCTCCCCGTTGTTTCATTTGATATCGCATGTGTGATTTTAGTTCATTGTTTGTGATAATCAATGCTTCGCCAATTAAGAATCCATTTTTTGTGCCTCCAATATAAAATGCATCTGAGTATTTTGCGATGTCTTCTAATGTTGCATCGTTTGTTTCAGCAGTTAGTGCTGATCCAAGTCGTGCACCATCAATGTAAAGGTACAAATTGTGTCTCTGACAATATTCATACAGATCTTTCAGTTCCTTTTTTTTATAAACAGTTCCAATCTCAGTTGTGTTTGAAATAAAGACAAGTTTTGGAGCAACCATGTGCTCGAAATAGTGTTCGTCTAAAATGACTTGTATATCTTCCGAAACAAGCTTGCCATCTGCTCTTGATATGATGTTTATTTTATGTCCTGTGGCTTCAATTGCACCGGCTTCGTGGGTTGCAATATGTGCCATTTCATTTGCAATAACAGATTCATAAGGACGGAGTGCATGAGCAAGCATAACTAAATTTGCTTGTGTTCCTCCTGTGAGAAAATGGATGTCTGCATCTGTTTGATTGCATAAATTGCGTATGGTTTCTATTGCTTTCAGGCTGTATTTGTCCTCACTATAACCATCTTCTTGACTGCAGTTGTTGTCATTGAGAGCTTTTAAAATCGCTGGATGACATCCTTCTGAATAATCGTTTCTGAAACTGTATTTCATTTGTCTAACTTTTAAAGCAAAGTTAGTCCAATGTTTTGATTTGAGAAGTTGAGATTGAAAAAATATGCGCAAGAAAATATGCCAGACTATAGATGCTCGTGCGTTTTCTCACTTGTGTGCTGACAACTTGCTGGGTTTGTGTCTTTGAAATTTAGGAAGTAAAGCATTCCATTGGTTGTTGCGCAAACAGCAGTGTTCTCATCAATTGCCTTTGGAGAGGAAAATATTTTCCCTTTTGTGTCAAAGCGTGCAAGTTCATCTCCGTTTTCTGAAAGTAAATAAAGATACTTGTCATAACCTCCAATAAGCAAATTTCCATTAGGCATTTGAGCAGGAGAGGCAATGATTTTTTTATCTGTTACAAATTCGTTGATGATTTTGCCCGAAAGTGACAGAAAATAAACGATTCCATTGTATGCACTGCAGACAATGTTCCCATTGATTGTCTCAAGTGGTGTTGAATGAATTTTTCCTCCAAGATAAACTTGTCCTACTGCATCTCCATCTTTGGTTGTGAAATGAAGCTTTCTGTCGTAAGAGCCAAAAACTATTATGCCATTGCTCAGTTCGACTGGTTTCGAGTGTATTACCCAACCATTAGTTCTGTATTTGTTGACGATTTCTCCCTTTTCATTAATGAAGAACATCTTTTTGTCATTGGAGCCTATGGCTAAAAGTCCAGAGCTTAACTTTTGTATACTGCCGTGGATCAGATTTTTAGTGCGAATTCTGAAAATGTTTTCATCATTATAATTCATGAAAATAACAGAATTATTGCAGCCAAAAACTAATTCTCCATTCATGCTTTCAATCACATTCGTGAAAATACGACCTCCAAATTTTATCCGATTTAAGAATTTACCGTCAGAGTTGAAAAAATACAAATGTTTGTCATATGAACCAATCACAATGTTGCCATTCTTTAATTGAGTTGGCGTTGCGTGAATAAAACCTTCTGTTTGAAAGGAATTAATTAATTCTCCTTGATGATCAAAAAAGTAGATGTGTTTGTCGTGATTTCCAATAACAACCAATTTATCTGTAACTAAGGGAGAACCGTAAAAGGCAGCGCCAGCTTCATAGGTTTTAATCGCTTTGACTTCGTAACTGTTTTCTACAGAAAACACATTTCCTGAGAAAATAAGCAGTAGTAACAGTATATGTAAATAATTAGTTTTCACTTTGCAAAAATGAGTTCGCTAAAATACACAAATTTTCTTAAATAAGATTGTGTCTTTTTGTTTTATGAGTTGGTGGTTTGTACCACGATAGGGTTCTTTACTTTGTATGTTAATTGATAGATTCCAATCTTATGTTATGGGACAGGCATAGAATCCTAATTTTTTCTAATTTTGCACAGCCATTTGGCATGAACCAATAAAGTATATCTGATATGAAATTTGAAATTAGTCATAAGCCTTTAGACTTTAAAGTTTTGAGTGAGTTAATCAATCAGGATGTTGAATTGAGTCTTGGACAGGATGCTATTGATGCAATCCAAAAATGTAGGAACTACCTTGAGGAAAAAATGCGTAAAGTAGATGCTCCAATTTATGGAATTACTACTGGTTTTGGTTCCTTGTGTAAAGTATCAATAGGAGAGGACGATTTGTCAAAACTTCAAGAGAACCTTGTGAAATCGCATGCATGTGGTACTGGTGAGCCTGTCAGAAAAGAAATTGTCAGACTTATGATGCTTTTGAAAATTCATGCCTTAAGTATTGGAAACTCAGGAGTGCAATTAGAAACAGTACAAGCTCTGATTAATTTGTACAATAAGGAGATTACTCCTCTTGTATTTGAATTAGGATCTCTAGGTGCTTCTGGCGATTTGGCTCCATTAGCAAATATGGTACTTCCAATTCTCGGACTTGGTGAAGTATGGTACAAAGAAGAACGTATGCCTAGTATGAAGGCGATGGAGTCTGAAGGATTAAACCCAGTTGCATTAGGTGCGAAAGAAGGCCTGGCTCTGTTGAATGGTACTCAATTTATGAGTGCTCATGGTGTTTATGCTATGCTAAAAGCTCAGAAATTATCCATACTTGCTGATTATGCTGCGACGATTTCACTGGAAGCTTATGATGGACGTATCGATCCTTTTTATGAATCATTACATACAATTCGCCCTCATAAAGGACAGTTGGATACTGCTAAACAGGTGCGTTCCTTACTGGACGGTTCCCAATTGATTGAGCAACATAAAGTGAATGTTCAGGATCCTTATTCATTTCGTTGTGTCCCTCAGGTGCATGGTGCAAGTAAAGATATTATCGCTCACGTGGCACAGGTTGTGCAAACTGAGATTAATTCAGTGACCGATAATCCAACCATTTTCCCAGATGAAGATATGATCGTTTCCGGAGGAAACTTCCATGGACAACCTCTGGCTGTTAATTATGATTATTTAGGTATCGGGTTGGCTGAATTAGGAAATATTTCAGAACGTCGTGTGTATCGCTTAATAAGTGGACAACGCGATTTGCCTGAGTTTTTAGTTGCAAACCCAGGACTTAATTCTGGATTTATGATTCCTCAATATGCTGCTGCTGCAATTGTTTCACAGAATAAACAATTATGTACTCCGGCTTCAGTGGACAGTATTAGTAGCTCCAATGAACAGGAAGATCATGTAAGTATGGGTGCCAATGCTGCAACTAAGCTTATTCGTATTGCAGAAAATTTAGAGCGAATTTTAGCAATTGAGATTTTTGCTGCTTCACAGGCACTCGAGTTCCGTGGAATCGAAAAATCCTCACCTAAAATTCAACACTTTATTCAAAATCTTAGAAATACTGTTCCATTTATTGATGAAGATCAAGAAATGTACAAACATATTGACTCCGCAGTTGAATTCTTGAAAAACTGTGAGTTGTAAATAATTAGGTTCGGGCTTTTAAATTAAGATCGAACCTGATTTTTCGTAAATTCACATTATTTAATTTGGAAGGGTCAGACTCGCCCTCCTCAAAGCTTATCTGACCCGTACCCCTATTCGCCAAATTGAAATATTTGTACATTAAAAGTACATTGAATTCCAGTTCAAACCTTCCGTAAAAAAACTGAAAAATTCTATTTTAAAATGCTTAGTGAGATTCCCTAATCTTGCGATTGTTGACTTGATTTTTTTGGTAACCTGTAGGATATTTTGTTTATTTGACTATAAATACGAAGTTTTTGTGAGTTCAAACACCAGCAATAATACAGGGTTACTTGGTTTTTTTGATTATCTTAAAAGCTTAGCACACCAACGACTGAACATGAAAATGGGAGCCATAGCAGGTGCTATTACTGGGGCTATTGTATTCTATATCAATTATGAGTTTGGGCTTTTACTTGCAGGCTTTGCTTTTGTGAAACAATTTCTGTTTAACTTTTTTATGGCTTCATACAATACCAAGCTAATTGAGCGTATGGTGCATAGTATAAATAAACGCTGGGTTGCTGTTTTAGTAGGAGGGTTTGTCCCTACATTTATAGCTACATCTATGGTGTATCTGTTGCATTGGGCTGGTCAAACACCTGAACCCTGGCATAGTACCTATTGGCAAGGTCTTTTCAATTTGCCGATTTTCACAATGACAGCTTGGCTTTATTGTTCTGGTGTAGCAGAAAAGCATCCTTTGCTAAAGTGTTTGTTTCTCACCAAAACCAGTAAATCTTGTCAATGAAGCGAATTATCTTTTCCCCTTTCAATTTTATGCATACGAAATTTACATTAACACATATTGAATTCAATGTGATTTCTGCATTTAAACAATTTAAGATCCTGTGAATATGGGGGATAAGTACATAGACTGTTTTTTTTATTTTAAAAATCCATTACTTTTGGGCAGATAGAAAGTCGAATCACTAACTTAAACGAAATATTATGAATAGTAAATTTTTCAATTTTATTCAGCCAGCTATTGACTTGGTTGACAATGGAAGTTTCTTTAAACGTCCATTCTCATGGCTTTATTGGGTATTTGCAGGTTTAAACCTTCTTATGCCTTTGTATGTGCTGTATCTGGCCATTAGTATGAACATATTTAGTTCAGGATTTAAATTTGTACTTTCATTCCTGTTAATGTGGATTTTTATCCTTGCTGCAAGTTGGGTTGGATTTCAAATTTGGTGGAATCGTAAAGAAAAAGTGCTAGGCACTGTTGGTGAAAATGATGATTTTGTTTCAACTCCTGTTTTTACTCATTTTATCCAAACTTTTGGAGAATGGTTAGGTAGCTTTTTTGCAATCGCTGGATTTGGAGTTGCTTTAGTTAGTACTATCTTTAACACAGGAGGAATTCCTGGTTTGGATATGCTCGGTACTGGTATTGTTAGTATTGTGCTAGCTCCAGTTCAAGGTTTCCTAATTGTGATTGTTTTCCGCTTTATCGCAGAACAAGCTAGAGCACTTGTCCAAATTGCAAATAATACGAAAAAATAAACTTATTTACTTCAAAATATGGAAAGTCCCACTGTTGTGGGGCTTTTTTTATTGTACAAACCTAGTGTTTAACATAATTTTAACAATTGATTCCTCGTATAGAAAAACAACTTAAATTTTGCCGTTTATTGTATTTGGTGTAAAAATGTAGAAAAAACACTTTGAGAATTTTTGTAAAAAATGGATTAGTTGTTGAAAAAATTATATAAAAATAACAACCCTTTTCTTTTTTCTGCGTATAATGGGAAAGCGAAATTGAAATGTTACCTCATGTCCTCTAAGCCAGCAAAGAATTCAAGTCTGCAGATTGCTCTTATCTATAGTGCTGCCGGTATTATTTGGATATTTTTATCTGACTTGATATCAAATTTGTTTTTTCATGATGTGGAGTCTTTGGTATTGTTTCAAATTAGTAAAGGACTTTTGTTTGTTGGGTTAACAGCTGTTTTAATTTATTTTCTTGTCCACAAACAGCTTAAACGCAAAAATCATTTAATTAACTTTTTGAATAAAAGTGAACATTGGTATAATGCCATGTTGTCTAATATTCCAAAGGTTGAAGTGTTTTTGTTTTCTCCTGATGGAAAAATCATTTTGTCTCAAGGTAAAGTGCTTGCTTCTCAAGGTATTGATATCTCTTTGTTTGCAGGTAAAGCATTGAACGATACAGACTTGTCAATGAGAGCTAAAGCATTCTTTTCTCCTCGAATTGATTCTTTGTTAAAAGGAAATACATTCAATGAAATTTTTGAGTCAGAGAAAAGGTATTATGATGTCCATGGTGAGTGTCTTCGTAATGAAAAAAGTGAAATATTTGCTGGTCTTGTTGTTGTGACTGATGTGACAGAAATGTATGAGTTGATTGCAGAATTAAAGGAAAGCAAACATAAGCTTGAAGAACTGAACAAGGATCATTCAATTCAATACATGCAATTGATTGAGCAGAATGTGAAGTTAAAAGAATTAAATAAGAAAATTAAACATGCTCAAGAAAAAGCAGAAGAGAGTGACAAGCTGAAAACTGCTTTTTTAACCAACATGTCGCATGAAGTTCGAACTCCATTAAATGGAATCATTGGATTTTCTGAAATTTTAATTGCAAACAATGTAAGTAAAGGTGAAATTCAAGATTACAGTCGAATTATTTCACAAAGTGGAAGTCGGTTGTTACACATAATGGATGATGTCTTATTAATGTCGCAAATTCAGGCTGAACAATTTCAAATCAAGGCAGATAAAGTGATCTATGATCAATTTGTCCAAGGAGTTACATCTGCTTTGCAGGGATTTGTTGATAAAAATGAAATTCGACGGACTCTAAGTTTTGATTTGGATACAAGTTTGACTGAAGCAATCTTGTTTCTGGATAAAGGAGCAGTAATTAAGGTGTTAACTCGACTACTTGATAATGCCATAAAGTTTTCAAATCAAGACTCTGAGATTAAAATTCAATTGTTGAAATTGGAATCCAATAATCTTGGAATTACAGTTTCTGATCATGGGATGGGTATTCCTGAGGATAAAAGAGAATCGATATTTAAGCGTTTTGTTCAGGTAAATCCGAATGTTTTAACTCCTGCTGCTGGAAATGGTTTGGGCTTATCGATTGTTAAAGAGTTGCTCAATTTAATGGAAGCTGATATTTCCGTTGACTCAGAAGAAGGAAAAGGGTCAAAATTTACGATACGAATCCCAAATGTAATTGCGTCTCAAAAACTTAATGCCAGCGATATGAATTCTAATGAAGAATTACCAAGAGCTAACAAAATTCTTGTTGTTGAAGATGTGCTTGACAACTTTATCTTAATTCGGGCGTATTTAAAACGTTTTCATGTGACACTACATCACGTGATAACAGCTAAAGATGCCTACAAATTTGTAGAGAAAAATCCAGATGTGGATCTTATCCTTATGGATATTCGACTTCCCGATGATACGGGAATTAATCTTACTCAAAAACTTCGAGCTATTGGTGTGAAATGTCCTATTATTGCTCAAACTGCTTATGCTGATTCAAAGGATAAGTTTCTGTGTCTTCAAGCGGGCTGTGATGATTATCTTGCAAAACCAATTATGAAAAGCCAATTGCTTCAAACACTCAACCAGTTCGTTATGTTGGAACCTGTTATTTCGTAAGGCTTTTTTCAAGTATTGACTTGGATATTGGTCCTTCGTTCATAATCAGATCAAGAATGCTTAAATTTGGAACAAAATCAAATTTCTCCATAAATACCTGCATATAATCTGCTGGCTCAAAAGATAAGTCTTTTGATTGAATGCTCGTTTTTGGATGAATGCTGTTTCTGAAATCTATGGCACTTGGTTTCTTCTCGAATTCTTGAGTAACTTCAATAAGCTTGTTAAGTTTCAATAGTTTTGATAACTTTTCAAGAATTGTCATGTTTAAATCAAAAAGAAATTGTGTTTTCTTTTCCCAAATAACACGAAAATCATCCAAATAGTGGTTGAAGTAGGGGGCTGATTGATAGGCAGTTATAATGCTGCGATAATGATTGTCTTGCCATGGCATACTGTAATCAATTTGTATGTCCTTAATGGGGATTTCCCTTGACCTGCCACGTTCTATTGGAATACTCAGTGATTGTACTCCGTTAGGTCCTAAAATACGGCAACGATTACGATAGGATTGTTTCTGGTAATGTTCTTGTGATTCAATGGTAACCTTCTCATGTTCAATTAATTTAGAACAATATTGAACGGGAGGGAAGTAGGCTGTTGATAAAATAACTGTTGACATTATTTCCCTCCTATTATATGGGATGCTGGTATAACACCAATTGTTCGTGAATCTTTAGGATAATCTCTATTGTCATTCACGACAAAGTAGTAATCTTGAGTGAATTGATACGAGTTAACCACTTCTTCTTGGATGTAAACTTTTTGAGCTTTACTGTAACTGATGTTTTCTTCGTAAACATCAATGATTCGCTTGTATAGATCGTAATTTCTAAAAGTAAGTGCTGTAATTGCATCTTTCTTTGGAATGACGAAGGGACCAAAATAATCTTTATTCCATGCAATGTATTGACTTACCGGGAAAATATCAAAAGAAGACTTGCCTCTTAAATCCCATAGTAAGTGAACTGCAGTTACTTTATCCATGCGTGCAATTTCTGCAGCTGTTTCTGGTGTGCAATGCATTTCAAAAGCAATCCCATTTACAATTTCTTTGAAGTCAAAATGATGGACAGATTTTAATGCTTCTGGATCAAATCCTTTTTCTACACTAATGCGATATTTCATGAAAACTGGAGATCCGATGTCTATAGCTTCACCATTCATATAAATTGACTTTTCTTTGATTTGTATGGTGTCTCCGGGAAAAGCAATTAGTCGAGATATTTTTATCGGTTTGTGTTTTATGTTGACATCCGAAATCGAAGGGTCATAATAAGCGACAATTTGGTTGTGATGTAACTTGCTGGCATCTTTCTTTTTGATAAAAAGTTTTTCCCCTTTCTCAATGATTGGTAACATAGAAGCATCTGTAACTCGTATAATTTTAAATTGAGTCGCAAGCCAAATGATCACTCCGGATAGTACAATCGGAATAATCCATATCCATTGTTTCTTCATATCTATTTTACTTTTTTAAGAATCCGGTTCCAACGAATACTTTTGGGGAATGGTTCCGATTTATCCAAAGACAACCAGATTAATGATCCTTTCCCAACAACATGGTTTTCAGGAACAAATCCCCAGAATCTACTGTCGAGAGAGTTATGTCTGTTGTCTCCCATAAGCCAGTAATAATTCATTTTGAAGGTGTATGAAGTTGCAATTTTACCATTGATGTAAATGTCTTCTCCTTTGACATCCAGTTTGTTGCCTTCGTAATAGCCGATAATGCGCTCGTACAGTGGAAGTACTTTCTTATCCAAGGCAATTTCATCTCCAGCTTGCGGAATGTAAAGTGGTCCAAACCAGTCTTCATTCCAATTGTATTGCAAGTCATGCGGAAATACTCTGTAATTTCTGGCTCCATTAAACTTGGTCAATCGTGTAAGTGAGTTTACAAAATGGACAGTTTTAAATGTATTCAGGTTTTTTTCCGTAAGTGGGAGATAAGCTGATCTTCCGTCCATTTGGACATCTTCATCGTCAATGCCCATACGATTTAGCATTTCGTGGGAAAGTCGTGTTCCGTCGGTTATCATTTCATAATTGAACTGAAATCCCTCATAGTCAGTTTGGCGCTTTCCGTTAATGTAAATGAATCCATCTTTAATTTCTAAACTATCACCCGGTAGTCCTACACAACGTTTAATGTAATTTTCACGCTTGTCAACTGGTCGCGAAATGACAGTGTACATGTCCCAAACAATTTGACGAGCCAGTTTGTCATAATCAGATTTGGCTTTAAGTATGTTCCCATGCTTTTGATAAAATGCTTGTTCGTTAGCTTGGAGTTGAGTTGCTGCCTTTTGAATAAATGTCGCAGTATGGTATTCCGGGTTTCTTTGAGGATGGAATAGATTATTTGCGACGCTAAAGTAAAAATCGTATGGTTTTGCTTTAATCATCATGCTTGAGTCTGATAATGACTCTTCGTAGCTTGATAATATGTTAGCATATTCGCGAATGATATCATAATATCCACGGTCTTGTTGTTCCAAACACACAGTGTCTCCTGTCGGAAAGTTAAATACAACCACATCATCACGCTGAATTTTTCCAAATCCTTTCATGCGTTCGTAAGGCTTTTGGATAATTGTTGAATACGATTTTTTTGTTTTCGATAAAGGAAGTGTATGATGCACAAATGGGAAGGAAATAGGTGTCATTGGTTTTCTTGGTCCGTATGCAAGTTTTGATACAAACAAGTAATCGCCTCTTAACATCGATTTTTCCATGGATGCAGTAGGAATGGTAAAGGCTTCAAAGAAGAACATGCGGATGAAGGATGCTGCAATCACAGCAAAAATGATAGCGTCAGTCCATTCCAGAGCTTTTTTATGAAAGAAATTGTATTTTTTATCTTTTTTAGGTTTCCAAAATGCCCAGCGTACTTTTTTTGTTAAATACAGATCGACAATAATAATTTCACCGAGTAACCATAAGTATCCGCCCAGCCAAATAACCCAGCCAACATAAAGTGTGCTTACTAATCCAAAACGGAAATATTTATTCTTCCAAATCGATTTAATTTTGTTCATCATATTTATGCTTATAGTGCAAGAATGTCTTGCATTTGGTAAATTCCTTGTTTGTCAAAAATGTATTCAGCTGCTAAAACTGCTCCGAGCGCAAATCCACGACGATTTTTTGCTTCGTGCTGAATGCTGATAGTATCAACGTCACTTTCATACGAAATCGTATGTTTTCCTGTGACTTCTCCTTCTCGAATTGCCTTGATAGGAATATTGTTCTCAAGTTTGTCCTCAGAAAGCTCCCAATTGCGAAGGTTTTTGTTGTTTCCAATAATATCTTCAGCCAGTGTAATTGCAGTTCCACTCGGAGCATCTAGTTTATGAATGTGATGAGTTTCTTCCATTTGACATGAATAATTGTCAAATTTTTCCATCATGCGTGCAAGTTGCTTGTTGAGTGCAAAAAGTATATTTACACCGACGCTAAAGTTTGATGCGTACAAAAAGCTGCCATTCAGTTCGTGACATTTGGCTTCAATTTCAGTTTTTCTGTCAAGCCATCCTGTTGTACCTGAAACAATCGGGACTCCAGATTCAAAGCATTGCAAAATGTTTGATGCAGCGGATTCGGGTATGCTGAAATCTATCGCCACATCAACGGATTTAAAGGCTTCACTTTTAAGTCCGTCAATATTATCTTTGTCGATAATTATTGCAACATCATGTTGTCTCTCAAGGCATATTTTCTCAATCATATGCCCCATTTTACCATATCCAATAATTGCAATTTTCATAGTTCTCAAAGGTAGTAAAAATGTGTGGAACAGCACTGAAAATTCATTTTAGTTTTTCGTCAACTTTTTTATGCAACACAATCAACAAATATCCCATAAAACATGCGATAAACCCTTGTTTTTATTAAGAAATATTTTTTATCATTACTGTCTGATAAAAACAAATTTTTGGATAGAAGTCTCAAAAGTTTTATCGGATGATAGTGATTTTTTATTTGCATTTTAAAAAATAGAGTGTATTTTTATACGATAAAATACAACATAATCAGCTATTCATTTTAATATCATTTTATTTATGAAATTTTTTAAATCATTACTACTAATTGCTCTAATTTTGTGTGTTGTTATTTCTGGGGCACAAGTGTTTGGTGTCAGCCAATCGGAAATTATGAAATCAGAAAAAAAACAACAGTTTGATATGCTTAAATCGGATGATTCTGCCATACATGAAAGGCAGCGTAATGATTTTAAAAAAGTTAAAAGTGGAGATATCGATTTAACGCTAATTGATGGTGTCATGAATTTTTTTAGTTATGTAGATTATACAAACCCACAAAATTCAAATTATTTTCATATGAGTTCGCATTATGGAATGATTCCGGCTGAACAGTTTAATTCAGCGAATGATACAGATATGGTGTTTAATGGTATTGTAAGGAATAATGGTGCGGATTTGGTTAATCCTGAATTTAATGTGAAAGTTTATGACCCTGAGATGAGCTTACTTTATGATGAATCTGTAATGGGGATGACATTATCTTCTAACCAAGTTGATACCATTGATCTATTAGACGCTTTTATTTTAAACGCTCCGGAAATTGGTGAATATATGGTAGTTTATGAAGCGATTGCTTCTGGTGATGAAAATCTCATAGATAATTGTGATACTACATATTTTCATGTGACTGAGAATATATTTGCACGTGATTTAGGAAATATGACTGGTTCTATTAGTCCTGATATGTGGTCTGGTGCTGGAGATAATGGAGATATGATTTCAACAAATTATGTCGTATTGTATGAAACTGATATTATGGGAATGGATGTCTTTATTCATTCAGATTCTGATGCTGGTTCTACGATGATTGCACATGTGATGTTTTATGATGATGCAGCAGCAGATTGGATCACTGTTTCATCAAGCGATCCGATAATTGTCGAAGAAGAAATGATTGGAGATTGGTATTCAATTTCATTAGATCCGGTGACTTTTGATCCAGAAAACTATGCGATTGGTAATGTGGTTAAAGTTGCTGTTGAATTTTCTTATGATGGAACAGGCAATAACTTTCGTTTAGGATATGATCCTAATGTTTCTGCAAGTATCTGGGGTGTTTCATGGTATTTGTTGACATATGATAGTTGGATGAGTATTTCTAATTGGAATGATGGCGGACCTGGTATTCGCTTAATCACAGGTAATGCGGCAGAACAAGATTATTTCTTTGAAGCACAGCATACAATGTGTGATGGTGAATCTTACTATTGGCAAGGAAATTATTATAGTGAAAGCGGTACTTATCTTGCAGAATATCAAACAGCAAATGGGTGTTGCGACAGCATCTATGAATTGGAGTTAATTGTTCAGCCTTCTCCTCTGCAATATAGTTTAATTCAAAGCCCATCGAATGGGATTTTTCAAACTGGTGAGTATGGTGAAATTTCACTATCTCTTAGTGAAGCCAATGTTGATTATTGGACAACACGAGCTGGTGTAATTTACAGCGCTGTTGTTTCAGGTACTGGTTCTATGTTATCTTTAGGTGATAATTTTGTTGCAGGGACATATGATGTATGGAGTCGTAATGACTCTGATTGTGAAGTTTTACAGGGTTCAGTTACCTTTATTGAGAATAATGGAAACAATCAATTAATTGCGAATATAACCTATGGTTCAAACACCATGAATTTTCCAGCAAATGAAGTTGAAGTAACGCTTTATAAAGTGACAACAGATATTGAAATGAATGAAGTCATTGCTGTTGATCAGCAGAAAATACTCGGAAATTCTGGTTATGTTGTTTTTGAAGCAATTGAACCTGGAGATTATTACCTGGGCTCTACACTATTAAATCCTGAAAGTTTTGATGTGTCGTCCCATGTTTACTATGAAGCTGCGTTAACACATGAAGATGCGAGCATTATTACTATGGACACAGATGATATGTTGGTGGTCAGTTTACATCATCCTACATTAGAAGGTATAGAGGGTAGTAATACTGTTGGAGGCATTGTTGGCGAAGGGAATACGAAGTCAGATTTATCACCGTTGGCTGATATGATTATTGTGATGCAAGACGCTGTAAGTGAGCAAGTACTTGATGTGACTGTTACAAATAGCGAAGGACAATATAACTTTGAAGTTATTCCTGACAATACAAATGTTGAACTATATGTTACCAGTTTTGCTCATCAAGAGTGGACTCCATTTGTCTTAGAAACAACAACGAATGAAACTTATGAAGTGAATTTTATGGTAAGTGGTGATGAAGTTTATCCAATGTCAATTGGTGATCTGGGAAATCAATTACTAATTGATGTCAATATATACCCAAATCCTACAAGCGGAATAATAACAGTTGAGTCTGAAAATTTAAATTTGATTAGTGTCAGTTCACTTGATGGAAAACAAATGATTCAAAAAGCGGTAAGTGAAGATCAGATTACACTTGATTTAAGCAAGTTTTCTGCAGGGATGTATCTTATTCAGCTTGAAACTGAAAACGGTGTGAGAGTTATTAAGATTGTTTTAGAATAGAAGTGAAAAAAGCACATAAAAAACTGTCTCCCGATAGGCGGACAGTTTTCTCATCATATATAGGTGAAATTATTTTTTTACAACTTTCACAATTTCTTTGAATGTTTTTGGGTTATTCATTGCAAGGTCAGTAAGTACTTTACGGTTTAATTCTAATCCGTGTTTGTGTACTCCACCCATGAATTGTGAATAAAACATTCCGTGCAGGCGAGCTGCTGCGTTGATACGTTGTATCCACAATTTACGGAACATTTGTTTTTTCGCTTTACGATCGCGGTAGGCATAAGTTAAAGCTTTTTCATAGCTGTTTTTGCTACCGTCCAAACGTTTTTATGTGCACTAAAATAACCTCTGGTTTGTTTTAGTACTTTTTTTGCGAGTCCCTTGAGACTACTGTGTTTACACTTCTTGACATAATTTTTCATTTTGTTGTTTAACGTTCGTGTTTTACGAATCTTTCAGTTGCAATCAGGTTAATTACTCGTTTTAAAAATAATCGAATTCGGGATTATTTCATTCCCAGTTGTCTTTTAATGTTGTTTTCCAACGTTTTGTCAACTGTTGTGAAATGTCCCAATTTGCGTTTGCGTTTTTTCAATGTCAAAGTCACTCGATTTGTCAGCGTTGCTCATAAAAAAAACTGAGACTGGTCAGGTTTCCTCGAAATAGTTTTTCAAAATTGAAACTAATTCAGTACTTTTATCTTCTACTTTGGTATTCTTTTCATAATAAAAGACTTGAAAAATTCTTTGTAAGATGTTGATTGTTAATGTGTTTTACGAAGTGTTAAGGTGATTTATAAATATTTTGTCATTTATTTTGTTGATTTTCAGCGAATTAAAAATTTGTTATGTACTAAGATTCAAAATATATTGTTATATTTGAAGTGAAGATAAATGTGCATTGCATAAATTTAAGTAAATGGAGTTGAAGCTGTCCCTTGCAGGCATTTGCTATGTTTTTTAATTTTCTGTTGTGTGTAATTCCCCACATAAGAACCTCCCAAATAGATTTAAACTTAAGTTATCTATTCCTCCAGCTCAGATTAAATCCTTTTGCTAACGAAGGAGGGTGTTTGAAAGAAAAGTTCTGCTATTTTTATGCCGACTCTATGTATGACCGATTTTTAAAATGGTGCTTAAAAAGCCCGTGCGTAATTCTGGTTGAAATGTAAAAAGCCTCTGAAAGTTCACTTCAGAGGCCTGTTGATAAATCCAGTGGTGGCTCGCATTAAGCGAAGACCCCGTTCAGAATATTTCTCGATTCAAAGATACATTTCCTTAGAGTCATTTTACGAATTAAAATGAAAAAATATGGCAAGGAAAAAGAAAATTGAAATGGAGATTGTAAATCACAATGCAGCAGGTATTGATGTGGGTAGCAGATCTCATTTTGTTGCAGTAGGGCAATCATTAGAAGATGTAAAAGAATTTGGTGTTTATGCTGAAGATCTGGTGAAACTTTGCAAATGGTTGCTTTCATATGATATTACCACAGTAGCAATGGAATCAACAGGTGATTATTGGCAAAATTTATATGTGGAATTGCAAAAACATGGCATTGAGGTTATTTTGTGCAATGGAAAGTTTACAAAAAATGCAAAAGGGAAAAAGACAGATGTAAAAGATAGTCGTTGGATTCAACAACTTCATTCTTTGGGATTGCTCTCGGGTAGCTTTCTTCCCGATGAGACCACAGAAACATTACGGACCTATTGCCGTCAAAGGGCTAATTGGATTGATTTAGCATCAAGCGCCTCCCATAAAATGGCAAAATACCTTAAGTTTTTGAACTTTCGTTTAGATGTTGTGGTAAATGATATTTGCGGGCTTACAGGAATCAAAATCATTGCTGATATCTGTAATGGGAATCTTGATCCATATTCATTAGCAGAACACCGACACTATAATTGTAGAAAGCCCAAAGAAGAAATAGCCAAAGCTTTGCATGGAAATAATAGAGAAGACTATTTATTTGGATTAAAGCAGGAATTTGACAGCTACAAATTTTTTCAAAAGAAAATCAAAGCATGCGATAAAGAGATTGAGCGATTAATTAAAAAAGAAATACGAAAGAATCCGGAAAAACAAAAGCTTAAAACAACAGATAAGCCATATAAGCGGATTAATAAAAATGCGATTGACATTAAAAACTTCAATCAAATTGCTTTTCAATATTTTGGAGGCGTTGATTTAATGGCAATAGAAGGAGTAAGTCATGCAACCGTAATGGCAATAATGAGTGAGGTTGGAATTGATGGATTTAAAAAGTTTAAAACAGCAAAGGAGTTTTGTTCATGGTTACGGCTTGCCCCGAACAATAAAATATCAGGAGGAAAAGTATTGAGTAATCGAATCCCCAAGGGGAGTAGCAGATTAAAAATAGCACTCCGGCATTCAGCAAATGCAATCGGGAATTTAAAAGACACTCATATGTCTGATTTCTTTAATCGAATTGCTTATAGGAAAGGACGACAAGCAGCAGTAAGTGCGACTGCTCGAAAGCTTGCCACTATAATTTGGACAATGGTCGTAAAGCAAGTGCCATATAATCCCCCAACAGAATATTTATTCCTTGATCAAAAAAGAAAAATGGGAATCGCTAAAAGAATTAAAAAACAAATGGCTAAATTTGACATAAAACCGGAAGAAATTGGAGTTGGTAACTCGTTGAGTCCCAATTGTAATTTTTAACGTTAGTCAGAATTCCCCACATAAGAACCTCCCAAATAGAATTGAGACAAAATTATCTATTCATACAGTTCTTATTAAATCCTCTTGCTAACGTGAATGGATAGCAAAAATGAGATGAAAATGGGTAAATTTGAGTAAAATATAAACAACTGATAATCAATGACTAATTTTTACGTTAGTCAGAAGGTTAAGCGATGGAATAAATCCAAGATTAAAGATACTGTTTTTTTGACTTTTAAGGCAATCAGTAACTGAGTAAAGTGCCTAATTTGTAAGGGTTTTAAACAAATAATTTCAAAAAACAACATAAAACTACGTGCATTTAGCATAATTTTAACTACCTTTAGCTACAGAAACTAATTAACTTGTTTATAAATCTTTACTACACAAGCTTTCGACATGGGTTTTTAGGTATTTGTGACTGTGGTTGTGAAAAATGAGTTGGCAAACATTAAGTATAAATTAAAAGAATAAGAAATGAAACGTAAATTAATTTTTCTATTATCTTTGTTATTATCGTTGCAAATACAAGTATTCGCACAAACTAACATTTATGTAACAAACTCTGGTTCTATTAATACCTTGGAAGATGCTCTTGATTATATTAAAGATAATTATACAAGTTCAGAAAATAGGGTAACTACACCTGTTAATGTTTATTTGATAGACAATGGTGTTGACATAATGGTTTCTAATACTAGCAATAAACTTGTTTGGGATGTTTCGGGGACTTTATCTAACCCAATAACAATAACTTCACAATCCTGTAGAGCTACATTAACAAGGAACTTAGATTCAGGGGTCATGCTTTATTATGAAAGTGCAAATTACATAAATATCAGCAAGATTGATTTTAATAAAGTAACTTCAGGAGCTATAGTGTTAGACAATTGTGATTATTGCGATATTTCTTATTGTTCATTTCATGGAGATGGAGCGAGTGTTATACCTGTAAAATCAGGCGTAATATGGATGGGAGTAATTCATGAATACGCAGGACAAAATACGGAATCATCTTCTTATAACTCTATCACTTATAATAATTTTTATGACATGAATGTCATAGGGGAAACCAAGTTTCATCAAGCTATTTATGTTTCTAATGGTGCTTATAATAATATTATTTCTTCTAATTATATAAACTTTCCACCTGCACTTGGCATTGTTGGAGGACATGGGGACTATAAAAACAATAACATATCTACAAACCTTATTTCAAGAAAAGATAGAGAAGATGATGTCCATTTATCAGGAATTTATTTAACTTATGAGTGTGATACAGGTTATAATAATGGAGCTCCGTATTCAATTACAGGAAATAATTGTTATAATAATTATGTATATGATTCGCAGAATAATTATGGGGTTAAGATAAATCCAGCACTTGTGTCAAATAATTTTCAATCAAATAATCATCATTTTAACGAATTAAAACCCAATGATCCATATTGGCTGGGATATAATGCTGATAGGATAACTAATCGGATGGTATCTGGAGATTTTGACAGAGATGGTATTGAAGATGATGTTGCGGCATTTTATGATTATATAGGAGAAACTAGAATCCATGTTTGGGAATCGATAGGGAGTGGTAAAGCTTTTGAATATTCATCTTCGGATGGTTGGTGGTATGGGAGCTCATATTCAGCATCTAATATTAACAAACGTGTTGTTTCTGGCGATTTTGATAGAGATGGTTATAAGGATGATATTGCAGCTTTCTATGATTGTGGAGGTGGAAATACTAGAATACATGTTTGGAAATCCAATGGTTCATCATTTTCAGGACCTGTTACTTGGTGGGTTGTGTCAGGCTATGATGTGAACAGAATCTCAGGACGTCTCATCTCAGGAGATTTTGATAGAGATGGATATGAAGATGATATCGTTGCATTTTATGATTATAACGGACAAACTAAGGCTCATGTGTGGCGTACTAGTACCAATTTTTTGGGAAGAGTAACTGGATTTAACTATTCTGGTAGTTCTGGTTGGTGGCAAGGCGCTTCCTATACAGCAAGCAATATTACAGATAGAGTTATCTCAGGAGATTTTGATAGAGATGGTTACAATGATGATATTGCAGCTTTTTGTGATTATGGTAATTACGATACTAGAATGCATGTCTGGCAAACTAATGGGTCCTCTTTTTCAATAAGCACTTGGTGGACTAGTAATGGGTATAATGCAAATAAAATCACAAACAGGGTCATCTCAGGCGATTTTGATAGAGATGGTTATAAAGATGACATAGCTTGTTTTTATGATTATGGAAATAATCAGACTAGAACTCATGTATGGAAATCAACGGGGACATCTTTCCTGTATTCTGGTAGCTCAGGTTGGTGGAATGTTTCTGGTTATGATGGGAACAAAGTTTCAGGAAGACTAGTTTCAGGCGATTTTGATAGGGATGGAAAGATTGATGATATCACAGCTTTTTATGATTATTCTAGTGAGTTTGGAAGTGTTAGAAGTCATGTGTGGCAATCTAATGGAAATATGTTTTCAAACATTAATAATTCCCTTGGATATCCATGGTTAATTGGATTCTCGTATTATAGCAAAAATTCATCTAATATTACTAATATTGATAATTTAAAATCTGTTGAAAAACAAACAAACAATAAAGTCTATCCAAATCCATCTAAAGATTTTATAATTTTTGAGCTTGAGGCCTTACCTTCTAAGGTAACGATATTTAATTCACAAGGGAAAGTAGTTTTTGATGAAACAATTTTTAATAATCTTTTCTTACTTGAACTTGAAGAGTATAGTAAAGGAGTTTATGTATATCTAATAATTAATGATAATAGTATTGATAAAGGAAGGTTTGTTGTTAATTAATAGCGATTTTTACCATATTGTATTACTAGTGGCGTTAATATTTAAGAATATTTCATAACAAACAATATTTCAATACAATACAAGCGTTCTTTGATTTTTTGATTTGATTTGACTTTTAGCTTTACACTTTTAATGCAAGGCTATGAATTCTGGTAAATATATTTTTGCTCAGCTGTTACAATTTGTGAATCGTTATGAGTTTGACAAATTAGTAAAACAATATAACGGCGATTATCGAACAAGGGATTTCAATTGTTGGAATCAGTTTGTTCAATTATTCTTTGGGCAATTAACAGCAAGGAACTCGTTACGAGATATCTGTACATGTTTGAAAGCTCATAGAAATAAACTTTATCACCTCGGGATAAAGCAATATGTGAACCAATTCACACTATCAAGAGCTAACGAGAATCGAGACGCAAGGATCTTCGCTGATTTTGGCAACTACCTAATCCAAGAGGTTCGCCCAATGTATGCAGACTCATCAATTCCTGATGTGCATATCAAGAATGAAGTGTACGCTTTAGATTCGACGACAGTTTCACTTAGCCTAAAACTATTCAATTGGGCACCTGGCAAATACTCCAGAGGAGCTATAAAAATCCATACGTTGTTGGATTTAAGAGGAAATATTCCATCCTATATTCTGATTACTGATGGTAAGTACCATGATAGCAATGTACTTGATGTCATTACCCCTGAAATAAATGCAATTTATGTTATGGATAAGGCTTATGTCGATTTCAAAGCATTATACTACATGAATGAAGCTGGAGCCTTTTTTATAACCAGAGCAAAAACAACAATGGATTATTCTGTCATAGAGGTCAATTACAATATTGACGAATCCACAGGGTTAAGAAGCGATAAAATCATCATTCTCAATGGATACAAGTCCAAGAAATTGTATCCTGAACCATTAAGGCTTGTTGAGTTTTATGATGATGAAAAAGATATCCTCTTAACTTTTATAACAAATAATACTTCTGCTTCAGCACTTGAGATTGCTCATTTATACCGGAATCGGTGGCAAATAGAGTTTTTCTTCAAGTGGATAAAACAGAATCTAACCATTAAAAAGTTATGGGGACATTCTGAAAATGCTGTCAATATTCATATATGGGTAGCAATTTGTACTTACCTTATTGTTGCTAAAGTCAAGTATACTTTAAGAAGTGACCTCTCAATTTATGAAATCATGCAAATACTTGGAGTTTCTGTGTTCGACAAAGCTCCGATAAGAGAACTGCTTACAGAATATCAAATCAATCAAGATGTCAAAGAACAATTAAATTTATTTAACGTGAGTTCGACGTAAGAAAAGGCTTAAAAGTTTGCAAAAAAGCAAGGTTTTAATTATATTTAAATAATTGACTATTAAATATATAAAAACTTAAAACCCTGCCTTATGAACAACAAAATTACTGAAATATTTTGTCTTGTTGATGAATTTTGTAAAGAATTTGACCAGATTAAAGAAGGACATGTTTTAACTGACAACAATTTAAAAAAGAAAAGGAATCGTAAGTTTAAAATGTCTGATAGTGAAATAATAACAATCATTATTGTTTTTCATTTGAAGGGCTATAGGTGTTTTAAACACTACTATAAAGAATATGTGCAGAAACACATGCAATCAGAGTTCCCAATAAGTGTTTCATACAATCGATTTATAGAGTTGGAGAAAAAGGTTCTTGTTCCGATGACTTTGTTTCTTGAATTTTGTTGTCTGGGACAATGCACTGGAGTATCATTTATTGACACAACACCATTAAGAGTTTGTCATATACGAAGAGAGAAACAACACAAAACCATTAAAGGTGTTGCAACAAAAGGACAGTGCTCAATGGGTTGGTTTTATGGATTTAAATTACACCTGGTTATTAATGATAAAGGAGAAATCTTAGACTTTCTTTTTACGCAGGGGAATGTTGACGATAGGTATCCTCTTAAAAATAAGAATTTTCATAATAAGATATTTGGAAAACTCATCGCAGATAAAGGCTATATCTCTAAAAGTCTTTTTGAGAATCTTTTTATCGATGGAATTCACTTAATCACAAAGATTAGAAAAAATATGAAAAACTCCCTAATGTTAATCCAAGACAAAATACTCCTTAGAAAAAGAGCTATTATTGAGACAGTTAATGATGAACTTAAAAATATTTGTCAAATTGAACATACAAGACGGGAGTGTAATCTGAACTCTGTCCAGTTGTTTGTTAATGAATAATCAAAATTAATATTTTTTTCGAGACCAATTCTTAAAAGCCCGCTTAAATAATTTACAGGTTCTGTCAAGGGCGGCTGAGGTACGAAGCCGTTTATATACCCTTGACAGGTTTTATAAATTATTTTTCCTTTGCTTTTTAGAGTTGGTTCACTGTTTTTAGAGTTCGATTTTAAAACGACCTTCGAAGTGAATACACAGTTGTTGTACTGTTAGTGACCAGTTATGCAGAGGCTGAGTCCATTTCTTTGACACATTTTCAGTAACCAAATAGATGAGCTTAAGCAGCGCCATATCGCTGGTAAATGCACCTTTGGTTTTCGTTACTTTACGGACCTGACGATGAAAACCTTCAACAGGATTAGTCGTGTAAATCAGTTTTCTAATAGGCTCATCATATTTGAAGTAATTGGATAGTTCATTCCAGTTCTCATTCCAGGACTTAATCACAATTGGATATTTCTTACCCCAAATATCTTCCAAATTAAGCAGCTCTGTTTCAGCTCCCGACTTTGTTGCTGCTTTATACACCTTTTTAAGATCTTTCATAAAAGGCTTCTGGTCTTTTGAGGCTACATATTTAATAGAATTCCTGATTTGATGAACAATACACTTCTGTATTTCTGCCTCTGGAAAAATGCTTAAGATGGCTTGAGAGAAGCCGGAAAGATTATCTGTACAAGCAATTAGAATATCTTTAACACCTCGACTTTTTAAATCTGTAAGGACTGAAAGCCAGAAATTTGCACCTTCGCTTTCTGATATATACATCCCAATCAATTCTTTGCGGCCTTCTTTGTTGACGGATAAAATATTGTAAACTGCACGGGAAACCACCTTCCCTCCATCACGTACTTTATAATGCATTGCATCAAGCCACACAATCGGATAAACATCGTCTAATGGGCGATTTTGCCACTCTTTAACCTGAGGTATAACTCGATCGGTAATCTCGCTTAAAACGCTAGAAGAAACCTCCACATCATACATCTCCTCAATATAAAGGCCTATATCGCGTAGACTCATCCCTTTACCATAAAGGCCTATGATCTTGGGGGCTAAATTATCCGCTAAAACAGTTTGACGCTTTTTTATTATCTCTGGCTCAAATGTGCCATTACGATCATAAGGTGGCTCAATGGTTACCTCTCCTACATCTGTTTTAAGTGTCTTCTGCCCTTTGCCATTGCGCTTATTGCCACTTGAACGTTCGGCTGGATCCAAGTGCGCATCCATCTCTGCTTGTAAAGCACTTTCTAAAAACTCTTTAACAATAGGTTCAAAAACACCACCTTTACCGGTTAACGATTGACCTCTTTTTAACTGTTCCAAGGCTAAATCACGCATTGCTTTGTACTCAGGACTTTCTTTTCTTCTTCCCATAATGTTACAAAATTAATATTTGTTTGAATTATGGACAGACTTCAGAATACAGTCTCTACAAGACACAGAAGCTTTGAAAACTTTCTATCGAATCTCATTTCTGGTTTAATTGCATACTCATTTCTTGACAAAAAACCTTCGCTAAATATTGAAGAAGTCGTTGATAAATCAAGAATTCCAAACGTTGCTTAGATCGAACTCACGTTATTTAGTGAAAATTTTTAAGGCATCAGCAGTATTTGGCAGTCCTAATTTCATTCTTTCCTGTTGTTTGTTGACTTTAAAGGCAGATTCTCCTCTGTCTTATTGCCTCTCTTCCCTTGCAAATACGCTTTTCTTTCACGACAATTTACTCTTATTTGCGAAAAAAGTAACGATAAATTTTGTGGTTTTATCGAATTAATACTACCTTTAGCTGCGGAAACTAACAAACCCGTTTATAAATGCTTGTACTTAATTACAAATGCTTACACTTAGATATAGGGTATGGATTATCAGGTGATTATATAGGAGGTGTGGATATAAACGAGTTATAGGTTATTATGAAAGAGAAAAACCAAGACATACTGTTAAAGTCTATTAAGAATCTTGAGATTCTTGCATCTAGAATTTATGATATAGCAGATATCTCTCCAGAAGCGAAGGAAGAATTTGAAGATAGGGATATTGATAATATTGAATGGAAAGAATTTTCTAATTCCGAAAATGCAAAAGATGATCCAGATGAGTTCAATGAAGAATTTGATGAAGACGATTATTGGAGCGAAGAAGAAAAACTAGTTTACAGCACATATTATCAAGAATTCGTTCCAGAAAACTACTATGTTATGGAATCTGATTTTAAACTTTCAAATTTGTCAAAAAGCATCTATAAGCTTCTATATTACTATGACATAATTGAAAAAGGAAATATGCAGATGCAGATTTCAAGGATTCAAGAATCTTTCTTAGATGAGTTAGTTTATAATCACTTAGATTCATTCAATATAGAACCAGAATTTATTGAAAACCAGATTTCAAACCTCATAGATTATACAGATTTTGCAACAAATTATAGATTATTCAAAAAATCAATTCCAGAGAACATTAATGAATTAACAAATGAAATAATATATCATTTTTCAAAATACCCAGAACTAATACATCAAATTCAACCAAGACTTTTTGAAGAATTGATAAATAAAATATTCAAAAAGTTCAAGTTGAAACCTGAAATTACAAAACATACTAGAGATGGCGGTATGGACATTATTGCTTTTGAGGATAGAGTTTTTACAAAACATAAATATATCATTGAATGCAAAAAATATAAACCAGAAAATAAAATTGGTGTAGATATCGTGAGAAGTTTATATGGTGTAAAGAATGATTTTGATGCTACCAAAGCATTTCTGGTAACTACTTCATCATTCACAAAACCTGCTAAACAGTTTGCAAATAGACATCCTTGGGAATTAGAATTAATCGATTCCAGAGAATTGCAAAAATGGATCAGTCTTTTATATAAAAAATAACAACCTATAACAGCAAATCATAGCCCATAGCCGCTTTAGTGCTATTATGACAAATAAGTAGAAACATAAACATACGAGTAATTAAGAAACAAACTGCAAATGAACGGCTACGGGCCATATTTGCAAACCGTTAGGCTTTATAAAAACACTAAATTTGAAATAGAAACTAAAACATAAAGAAAATGAAACAGTTGCTTTTCATAGTTTTAACAGTAATTCTTATTAACTCTTGTGAAAAACCAAAAGGTGATGAAGAATGCACATGGACAAAAGAAATAGTCAATATGAATACTGGGATATGTAAAATGAAAACCCAAACAAGCTATGAAAATACTTATGGGTCATGTATTGCATTAGATAGTTTGGATTCTTGCGTATATAATTTACTAGAAATAGGCATGTCATTTGAAACTATATATTTAACACAAAGCCATTGTAGTAGTCCTAAGGATTCAATTGTTGGAAAAATTGAAGACATAATAGTAATTTGCAAAAATGATTATAATACATCTTATAAAAAGGATGATACGTTAAATAGTATTTTAAAAGTAATATATACTAACCCAAATGGTGTGAATACCACAGTACCAGTGCTGTTAAATGATTATCTACAGGGTAATCCAATATGCTCAAATGGAATAAGTCTTTTCTTAACTCAATCACCTGATTCAACATCATTACAATCATTTAAGATTATTTATAAAGAAACAGATGGAACAATTTATACTGATTCAACCAACATTATTTATTTAGAACCTTAAAACTAAAAGCTATGAGAAATTTAGTAATTATACTGCTGTTATCTTCTTTTTCAGCTTTTGCTGAACCTGTTGATACAACAGAAGCAAAACAAATTGCAATTAATTTTTTTCAGTATAAAAATCCAACAAAGAGTTTAATAAATATCCAACAAACAAATGTTACGCAATATAAAGGAATTACGACAAGATATACTTTCATAATGGGAAATAATAGTTTTGTGGTTGTTTCTGCTGATAACTCAACTGTTCCAATTTTAGCATATTCTGATAATGGTGTTTATAGTACAGATCACTCTCCGACTTTTGAACTGTGGATGCAATCGGAATATGATGAATTAATTGTATATAATCAATCAAATAATGTTAATAATGAGGAAACTATCCAGAAATGGAATGATATAAAAAATAAAAATTTTAATCAAACAAAATCAACAAATTCAGTTGCTCCGCTTATAGAAACCAGATGGGGACAGAGTTCTACAAATGATGGACAATGTCCTGGTTTCAATTTTTTTGTTGAAGGAAACACATCATGTGGTTGTGATCATTGTACTGCTGGTTGTGTAGCTGTTGCTATGGCTCAAATTATGAATTTTTGGAGAAGTCCAGATAATGATTTTGATTGGTGTAATATGCCAAATGAACTTATACAACAAGACCCTTCATTACCATTTCCACACATTAGACCTTGGTACGAAACTGAACGTAATGCAATTGCAGAGTTAATAGCAGATTGTGGAGACAAGGCTGAGATGGATTATTGTTCAGATGGTAATTGTTCGTCTTCTTCAACAATAGGAAAAGGCAAACAGGCATTTCAAGATGATTATAATTACAGCAATGATATGCTTCATCGTTACCGCTGGCTAACAATTAGTTGGAAGTCTAAAATGAGAAATAGTCTTGATGATGGGCAACCAATTTTTTATGGAGGAAATAAACCTAACGGAGGTGCTGGACATGCTTTTGTTTGTGATGGCTATCAAGATGATGATTATTTTCATTTTAATTGGGGTTGGCGTGGTGCTAATGATGGTTATTTTTACATTAAAGATAATGATGGAAGCCCTGTTATTGATTATTATAAATGGCAGGAAGCTGTTTTTTATTTACACCCTGAAAACTCAAGTACAGTTTATTGTATTGATTGTAGTGAAAGTATAACAATAAGCAATGTTGTAACAGCAAATAATCCATACAATCCTTACTTCTCTTATATGCAATGGTCAGGTATATCACCACTTTACAATTATATTCCTGTATTTCCTTTTCCTTCAAATAGACCTTATGCTTCTGAAATTATTACTGTGAATGGAGAAACACGATTGAAATATAACGACATTAGTGCAGGAACAATACAAGCAGAAAATGCAATAATTCCAGATAAAGTGGATGTACATTTTAAGGCTTATGATAAAATAGTTTTAAAACCAGGTTTTCATGCCAAGTCAGGAAATCATTTTACTGCAGAAATCATTCCTTGTCCAAATAGTAGTGGGAGTAAATCTTTAAATGTTCTTAATGATAGCGAAAATGACGCAAAACATGAGATTGAAAATATTGATAACATGTTTTTAAGAGATTTTCAGGTATTTCCTAATCCTTGTACATATCAGACAAATATCATTTACAATGTGAAGGAAAACGAAAAGTTTCAAATTTTAATTTACAATATGTACGGACAAGAAGAATACTCTTTAATCAAAGGAGTACAACCTGAAGGGAAATATAACTTGTCTTTTAATACTGACAAATTGAAATCTGGAATATATATGTGTGTGTTTAAAACTGAGGATGAAATTGAAACAGTAAAATTGATAAAAACACGTGAATAGAAGAATTACAAAGCCTAACACGCAATAAAAAACATAGGGAGGAAAGTGCTAAATCTAAACGATATAACATTTGTTAAACAGCTTAGTAGCTTGAAAAGTAGGAGCTTCGAAATGTCCTACGTTTCA
Organism: Bacteroidales bacterium; assembly: GCA_963676165.1. GTDB lineage: Bacteria > Bacteroidota > Bacteroidia > Bacteroidales > ML635J-15 > JAQIBY01. The sequence goes on from OY781043.1 coordinate 1,500,483, forward strand.
TACCGCCATCCGTCAGACTGTCTAAAAACTCACACCAGTTTGTTAATAAACACACCTCCAGTTTTTCTTAAAGAGAAGGCAATTTTGTATTTTTAAATATGAGGTATATACAAGGACAAAACAGGTCACAAACATATCTTTTCCCGATTTCACTTGATGATGCCATAGATGCAGAAAATGAAGTAAGGTTAATAGATGTTTTTGTGAATAGTATTAATCTGGGTAAATTCGGTTTTAGGGTAAACCATATAGAAAATGGGAGGCCTGCCTAGCAACCTTCAGATTTACTGAAACTATACATATACGGTTATTTAAACCGAATTCGATCTTCCAGGTAATTGGAGAAAGAATGTAACCGCAACATTGAGGTAATATGGTTGCTAAAAAGTTTACGACCCGATCATAATACCATTGCCAATTTTCGTTGCGACAATCCCAAAGCCATAAAATAAAAATAAATACAAGACGGTCAATCTTTACTTTCAGGATGAGAGTAGGTTTGGGCTAATGACCCACGTGGGAAAATGTTTAACAGCAAGAGGTTATAAAACCAATCGCTACCTACCGGCATGCATTTCAGAATACATACTTATATGGTGCCTTTTCTCCAATTGATGGGGATTCATTTGTTTTTGATATCCCTTGTGTTAGTAGTGAGGCTTTTTACAAATACATTTTAGCATTATCAGGACACAGGTCAAATGAATTTAAGATAGAGGTCATTGACAACGCCGGCTTTCATTCATTACAAAAATACAAGCTCCCCGAAAACATAAGAATTCCACCATACTCGCCGGAATTAAATCCTTGCGAAAAAATATGGGCATACATTAAACAGCGCTTTAAAAATATCGCATTCGGTTCAATACAACAGGTCAGTGATTGGTTGGAAGACTTTATTTGCCATTCAATGAATTAACAAATTGTCATGTCAATAACTCACGATGAGAAATATGTTAATAATTTTAAGGCTCATATTCAGATTTAATTGATATTATGTAAAAATTGCTCAATCTGTTGTGCAATTACTCTTCAATTTCATTTATAAGTGCGATGTATGCATGGTGGGAGTGATGTACGAAAATTTTATCCGGATTGGATGGAAAATCTTTCATGTATGTTTCGCTGGGAGTGAGCACGACATGCTGACCGCTTCTGACATATTGCATGCTAGGGTAGAGGTCAGGTAAAGTAATTTCCCCGATTGCTGCATTTACGGATGATTTCAATTTGTCTCCCAGAATTTTCTGATAACTTCTCAGGGCTTTTTCAGGATGCTTTTTAAGTCGTTTGTAAAAACGTTTCATGGCAATTCGCGCTGGTAATTTTTGTTTCTTGAACTGCTCATCAACTTTTGCAAAGGGATTGATCGCATTAAAATCTTCAGTTGTCTGAACATCCAGTGGCATTTCCGGAACCCAATCCAATGGATTGACAATGTTGTATGCCCATCCTTCTTTTGTAATCTGTTCGTAATCGTAGGCAAAGTACAAATTGCCTACGCGTGGTGCTGCGGTGCAAAACGTCTTAAAATGTATGTCCTTAGGCAATTTTCCATGCTTCTGATCGTGAAGCACTTGAGCAGTCAATAAATAGCAAATGGCACCACCTTGGCTATGACCTGTTAGAATGATGTCGTGTGTTCCACTTTGATAAATTGAGTCGATTTTTGGTTTAATATCCTGATAAAGGAAGCTTGTGCTAATGGTCCAACCTGCATGCACTGCTGCGTTTGGGTTGTCAGCAAAATGATAGGATAAGCTGCTTGTCCCTTGATGTAGTAGCTCTCCTTTGGCTGGAAGCATGACCGCATAAAAGTTTGCTAGCCAGCTCTTATTTTTAGCAGTGCTTCCTCTTACGGTTAAAATGGCTGTTCCGTTGTTGTCTGACCAAAGTTCCCAAAGATTGTCGAATGCAATGGTTTGAGAGCGATAAATACGTTCAAATTTACTTGGAGCAGGAATCGGATGCTCTTTATGATTGACATACTTATCGTTGCCACCAGTTCTGGCAGATACGTACATGACTTCCAGTAGTTCATCCTTGTCAATGCCTGCTTTGAGATGTTGTGAAAATCCTAAATGGCTTGAAAGCAATAGGATGGCAGCAAGCAATATGACACCTTTATTCTTCATAGATAATGTCAGAATATTCTTCAAGTTCACCGATAATGCGGAATTCTGTTCGACGGTTTTTCGCTCTTCCTTCCTCATTATCCGATCCGTCTGGGTTTGAGTTTGGTGCGATAGGCTGTTCTTCACCATATCCTTTTGCACTTAACTGATCATTAGGAATACCTTTGTCAAGTAGATAGTTAACAACGGATTCTGCCCTTTTCTGAGATAGTTCAATGTTGTATTCGTTACTACCTACGCTATCGGTATGTGAGCTGATTTCCACAACAATTTTCGGATGTTCTTTCAATAATTTGTAGATGGTATTGTGAATAACTCTTTCAGCTTCAGGTGTTAGCTCAGCTTTATTGAATTCGTAATAGACATTTTTCAAAGTAATTGGTTCTGTCGGGATGGTTTTAACAATAATTGCATCCATAACAATGGTATCATCCTGAGTGATAGGTTTTGTTGTCAAGGAAAGTACTTTTTCATCACGATTGAAATCTTTTACTTTTAATCTGTAATCTAGGCCCTGCTCTAAGTTGAACCAATACCTTCCATTTTCTGTGGAGTCGGTACGAATAAATATTTCTTCTTGCGTTTGTGGATCAATCATGAAAAGTGATACCGGGTATTTATTCAGGAGTTTTACTGAAGCTGTGTCTTTGTCAGTGTCCACATTGTCAAGTTTCATGTCTTGTTCATACTCTTCGCGGATACTATTGTAAAAATCAAGGTCGGTAATACCATAAATTTCACCTGTAAGCCAAATTCGGATGTAATCGCTGTCGATAAACTCGTAAATGTCATCGCAACAAGTTTCATGTCTCAGCGATTGTCCTCCTGGACGGTTGGAAACGAAATAGCCCATATAGCCTTCTTTATGAACGGTGTAATACAGGTCGTCGTAACTCGAATTTACAGGTTCTTTCATGTTGATAGGATCACTAAAAGATCTTCCTCCACCTCTGGTTTTGAACACATCCAATCCGCCCACATTTTCATGTCCATTGGAAGAGAAATACATGGTTTTTCTATCCACATCGTAATAAGGAGTCATTTCAGTGCCAACCGTATTTATCTTACGACCACAATTCCTAGGACTTTTCCATTCCTCTCTTCGTGTGTCATAGTAGGTGTACCAGATGTCTAGTCCTCCATTTGTGCCTTCACGATCAGACACAAAATAGAGCATGTCTGTGTTCCTTCTGGAAACTCCAACCGCAGGCATGGTAGATGTATAATACGGGTCGTTGACAATTTCCGGAAGAATTTCAGGACTTTGCCATTCGTTGTTTTCTTTTTTTGACATCCACAAGCGGCAAATAATGCGTTGGTCAAACTCTCGGGAGCAACGGGTAAAGTAGAAACGATTTCCGTCAGGAGAAAACGCTCCATTTCCAGTGTTGAACTCAGGATTATTGATTTGTTCGTCACCAAATTCCCCAACAAGACGCCAGTTGTTGCCGTCTTTCATGGCAGTATAGAATTTTCGTTTTGGAATGCTGTCTTTGGCAGGATCGTAATAGGTGACATCGTTAATTTGTAGCGATGCAAACACAATTCGATTGTCATCAACAATCATTGGATTGAAATCTATATGTTTGTGATTTACAGGTTTACCGATGTTGTTAACAAGGAAATTTGTGTTAAGCGTGTCGGCAAGTACCATTTCAATTCCGTCAACTTCAGATTTTAATCGATCTTTATAATATTTCTGGTCTTTTTTTGCGACATCGGAACGGTAGCGCTTAAAGATTGCAAATTCCTGAAGGGCTTGTTCGTATTTCCCTTGCATCTTGAGGCATTCTGCATATTTGAACTGTGCTTGAGGATATTTTTTTCGTTTGGCTTTAAAGGCTTCCAGGTAAAAGTGTTCGGCCATGCCATAATTTCTTTCTTGAAAGTATAATTCTCCCAAAGTGTAAAGCACTTTTGCGTCGTTCGGTTTTTCCTGAGTATATGCCGAAAGGTAGTCTATTGCGGTAAAGAGGTCGCCAGCAGCCAGGGCTTTCATTCCATATCGTTTCATTTGTCCGGGATTCATATCCAGACTTTCAAATTGTGCATTTGCTTGTAAGTTGATGCAAGTCAATGCAAAAACGATAAGAAAGTAACGGAAAAATCTATCTGTCATCATCATATGCTAATATCTGTCACAAGGAATTGTAATCTGTTTTAAATCGCTCACAAAATTGGTGTAAATAATAGAGAGCTCAAATGCTCCACGCATGTTTGTGGCTTGGCTTAGGCTAGAGATATTCATGTCGTAACTGATGCCAACGTCCACACCCATAATTCCAACACCTATCATTGCAACAAATGCATCGGTGGAGTGGAATTGTGTTCTAAGTTCAGCACCTGCATATACTTTATCAAGCAGTTCTTCAAGTGGAAATTTGTATCCTACTATGCCTCCAACTAAATAGTTTGATGCCGTTTTTTGATGATTGACATACAGATTAGGTTTGGCAAAAAACTTTTCTTTTAGAGGGATGTCTGCGTATGCATTCAGTGCGAATCGTGGAGGTAATTTTGCTTCTTCCCGAAGAAAGGACATGCTGGGATTATTGATATGAAAGGCTGTAAAACCAACAACCGGGATAATGTCATTGAAGTTGCTGGACCAAGCAATTCCTAAGTTGACATCTGCGTAATTGATGTTTTCATCCCATCCCTCAAGATAATTGGGCATGTTGGAATCAAACACTCCGGATAAAGGATTGTATTGTCCTGGGAAAGTAAGTGGGTCAATATTGTACGAATGTATGGTATAACCTGCTTGAATTCCTGCAAAAATATTATGCTCATTTATTTTGTGTTGATAGGATGCGGAAAGCATGATTTTGTTGGCGGTCAGGTTTGCTGCGCCACTTTGATCATTTAAAACATACACTCCTAAGCCTATGCTTCCTTTGCGAAGTTTAAACGGTTTGTCAAAACTTGCAGAAATTGTTGTAAAAGGAGTTCCTACTGCGCTCCACTGATTTCTGTAATTGTTTGCAAACCTCCAATTGCCATCGAACATCCCTGTATAAGCGGGATTGACAGACAAGGGAGTTTGGTTGAATTGTGAAAAATGCACATCCTGAGCATAGGTTTGGGTAAGACCTACGAATAAGAATAGCCACACAAAAGCATGAAATAAATGGTTTTTTAGCATGTTGGTCTTTTATTTATTGTTCAAATATAGTATTTTTGTTTGTGTATCCAATGACTAAAAACCAATAATATGCCATTAAAAAAGCGATTTTCTCTTTTAACTATTCTCTCTATTTTGAGTTTCGGGGCGCTTGTAGCCCAGCCTACAGCAAGTTTTACTGCAACTCCGGAAGCTGGTTGTGTGGGTGAAGTTGTGATTTTTCAGAATACATCAGATTTGTCTGGATGTAGTGGAAATGTGACATATGCCTGGAATTTTGATAACGGACAAACTTCTAGCCTTGAAAACCCACAAATTACTTTTACTGCATCTGGTGATTATGACGTTAGTTTAACAGTTACTTGTGATGAGGGTTTTGATACGCATGTGTTTACTGTAGAGATATTGCCGACTCCAGATGCGAGTTTTACCGTTGATGCATATATGGGATGTGGACCTCATACTGCACAATTTACCAATACGAGTACACAGGGAGGTGGTACAATTGATGATTATTACTGGACATTTGGGGATGGTGGTAGCGACTTAGTTGAAAATCCGGAACATACATATAGTACCCCTGGTAGTTTTTCGGTAGTACTTAAAGCAACCAATGCGAATGGTTGTTTTGATGTAATTGAGTTGCAAGATGTTATTCAGGTTTCTGATACTCCGTCAATTTCATTTTTTGTTTCTCCTCAATCACATTGTGAAGCTCCTGTGGATGTTTATTTCGACGTGGCTGTCAGTGTCTCTAATGGTTTAGGATACACAATTAATTGGGATTTTGGCGATGGAAGTGCTTTAGGGACTGAAACAGATATGACACACTCATATACAAGTCAGGGTGATTTTGACGTGCAAGTTGCAGTGACAGACGATTATGGATGTCAACGCATTGTAGATAGTCTGGATTATATTCACATTCATCCTGTTATACCTGAATATCGGATATTTAATTCGAGTTCTCAGGAAATTACAAATGGTGTAGTTTGTAAGGGCGAAACAACTTATTTTTCATGTGAGAATGATGGCTACAGTGTGCTTTGGGACTTTGGTGGAGGGATGACTTCTACCATTCCTGTTGCGAGTATTGCTTTTTCAAATTCAGGGACACAAAATATTTCAATGACTGTTGATCCGGGAGGCGAATGTGAGCAAACTGTAAACTTTAGTGTTGAGGTTGAAGATGCAACTCCTTCCTTTACCATGGATCCTTCAGATACTTTTGCGTGTAATCCTCCTTTGGATATTACTTTTACAAGCACTTCTTCTGTTGATGTGGATACATATTCTTGGTTATTTGGAGATGGTAATGGTTCAAGTTCTGAAAATCCAACCCATTCATATACTACGTATGGCACGTTTTACCCTGCGCTAGAAATAACTTCCGTGAACGGATGTGTTGGTACATTTACGACTGGAGAAGTCATTATTCAGCGTCCAGATGCTGCTTTTACTGTGGATACAACAGAAGGTTGTGTTGGATTAGAGGTGACTGGGACATACAGTGAAGGCACTGATCCTGCTGATATTACAAATTACAGTTGGGATTTTGCAGATGCAAGTCAGCCACCATTTGATGGAACAGCTGAAGAGTCTCATATATACAATACTTCAGGGGAATATTCCATTGAACTGACAGTGACAGATTTGAATGGGTGCACAAATTCAAGTACACAGGATATTCAAGTTGGTGATCATCAAAATCCTCTTTTTGAATTTGAACCTCTCGATACTTACATCTGTCCAAAGGATAGTATAGACTTTACGACACTCTCAACTGTGATGGATTCCATTGATGAATTTGAGTGGCTGTTTGGCGACACACTCGAATGGCAATGGGGAACAGAAACAGGAGAAGAGTTGACAGATTTCCAATTTGATCAAGACACTGGGTGGATTCAAGTTGTGCATGTTGTCAATCATAATGGGTGTCGAGATTCCTTATTTATTGATTCGCTTTTCTATGTTGGAGGACCAATTGTACATAATATTTCTACAACTCACGATTGTGATTTGGGAAATCAATATGTCTTTTATGTCGATCTACTCGAAGCCACAGAGTGGGATTGGGTCATAGAAAATGAATCTGGTGGATTGGTTGATCAATTCTTGAATACAACGGATAGTACATTGTCATTTACTTTTCCTGCAGATGGCGAATATATGGTGCATGTAATTGCAAGCAACACTGATCATGGATGTGAATTTAAAGATTCTGTATCAGTTACTGTCTTACAACCTCAAGCTTTGTTTACATTAGATATTTTAAATCCTTGTGCAGGTTTACCCCCTTATGGATTTGATGGAAGTAGTAGTATAAATGCAGAGCAATATTTTTGGGCTTTTGGCGATGGTGAAACCACCGAATGGTCAGATACACCAACCGCACAGCATACTTATAATCATGTGGGAGATGTGAATGTAACTTTGTATGTAATGGATGTCAATGGTTGTGAAGATTCATTGACACAAGTGTTGCATATTGTTGGACCTGAAATTGTACTCGATAATATTGTTGAAGTTGGATGTACTCCGTATGAATACAACTTGACAGGGACAGTCACTGCAGAAGATAATATTATTTTAATAGAGATTGAAATTGGAACTTGGGATACTGTAATGAATGTCTCGTCACTCGGTCAAATGGTTGTTCCTTTTGATGTGACAACCATACTTGGAGAGGAAGGAACATATGATATAACTATAACAGCGCGCACAAACAATTGTCCTGTCGGTAATACTGTGACTTGGGAAGACATGATAAGCCTAACCAGTATAGAGGCAGATTTTTCTGCCACTTCGGTGATTGAATGTTTGGGTGATGCAATTCAATTGAATTCAACAGAAACGAATCCTGCTTATATTTACGATTGGGACTTTGGAGATGGGGAAACAAGCAATGAAATAAGCCCTGAACATACCTACGATGCACATGGAACATACACTGTGTCATTAACAGTGTCTGATGCTTTAAGTGGTTGTGTTTCTGATATCACCATGACAGATTATATTGAAGTGCAGGAGGCATTTGTTGATTTTACGGTGACACCTACGAGTGTCAACTGTCCGCCATTACAACCTGATATTATTAATAATGGTGCCGGATTGTATGGTACAACTTACACATGGTATCCTGGTAATGGTGGTGATCCTTCTCCTTTATTTGAACCAGATTTTTCCTATCTTGAGCCAGGTGAATATACCTTAACAGTACTTGCTGAAACATCCTATGGTTGTACTGCAGAAGCATCCGAACAGTTGAGCGTTTCTGGTCCTTCTGGAGAGCTTGTGGTTAGTGATAATCAGGTGTGTCTGCATGAATCCATCGATTTTGAAATTATAAATGGTGACGGGATAGATGCAATTGCGTGGACTTTTGGTGATGGAGCGGGTGCATCAGGAGAAACAGCAAGTCATGCATATAGCAGTATGCCTTCAACAGGTAATAGTTATCCAGTTGTAGCAACTCTTACAGGAGATGGCTGTGATGTACCGTTCGATGTTGATATTTTAATATTTGATGTACATGCACAATTTTCATTGACAGATCCTGAAACCTCTGCATTTGTCGATACGTTCTCATGTAGTCCAATGGAGGTGTGTTTGATTGATATTTCCTCCGGTGATGACTTGTCTTACACCTGGACAATCGAAGGCATGCCTGGAACATATTCTACTGCTGATGTTGAGGATTTACTCTTTGTGAATACCATGCAATCCGATTCCGTTATTGATGTGACGCTTGCCATTGAAAATGCAACGGTTGGATGTGCTGATGATACTACCGTGCAATTAGTGGTCGGATACATTCCGGAACCAAATATTACCTCAGATACTGTGATTTGTCAGGATGACAGTTTTAATTTGCATGCTGAAGGAGGTGGAACTTATTTATGGTATCCCGGTTTGTATTTGAGTGAAACTGAAATTGCCAATCCGGTTGTGTCACCAGAAGAAAGCATGACATATTATCTTACAGTGACAGGAAGCAACGGCTGTGTTGCTACTGACTCCATGTCTGTCGATATTCAGTTGCCAGTTGTTACAATGCTTGATCGTTTGGGAGACACAATTGTCATTGGAGAAAGTAGTCAGGTTATTGTAACTACAGATCAAGAAAATGCTGTGCTTACCTGGACGCCGGATTTAGCTAGTATTTCTTGCTTGGACTGCAATAATCCGATCTTTAATCCGGAAGATGATATCGAATACTACCTTAGTGTCAGCGATAGCTTGTCCTGTTTTACTGAGGATTTCATCATAAATATAGTGGTTGAGGAGAAATTCACATTGGATGTTCCTTCGGCATTTACTCCTGAGGGACACGAAATAAACCGCGTGGTTTATGTCCGTGGATACGGTATTCGTAACCTTAAAGAGTTTACCATTTTTAATCGTTGGGGTGAAAAATTGTTTACGACCGACGATATCAACCAAGGGTGGGATGGATATTACAATGGTAAATTACAAGCTGTAGATACTTATGTGTATTACGTTGAAGCTGAAATGTATGATGGTAGTGTTCAGACTAAAAAAGGGACTATCCTTCTTATGCAGTAAGGTCGATTAAGTGGGTAAATAGGCTTGGTGTATTATTCAATCCAAAAAATAAAAATACTCTGGGATTACTTTATTCCAGAGTATTTAATTTATAGATTGTTGTCGCTTTTGGCATGAATTTTTGCTTTTCTTTTGCAAAAATCATGTCCAAAAGCGCGTTGACTAATGCAATGTATTTAAATAAAGCACTTTTTAGGATACATATTATTAAACGATACCACTTTGGTAAGCAATTTTTGCAAGACCGATAGAGTTTCTTACTTCAAGTTTTTGGAGTAAGTTTCTTCTGTGAGTAGCAACAGTACCAGCCGAAATGTTAAGAGCAATCCCAATGTCTTCATTGGTTTCTTCGTTGGCAATGTGTTTCAGAATTTCTATTTCTCGCTTTGTTAATCGTTGGACAATTTCTTGTGAAACAACTTTAGGTTTTGTTGTGGGTTCTTCCGATTTGTCCATCATACTCATCATAACAGAACTGGTTACTTCTTTTGAAAAGTAGGAGTTTCCATCGTAGACTCTTTGAATGGCTTTAAGAATTTCCGGTCCGCCAGCACTTTTTATTGTGTAACCGCTTGCTCCGGCAGTCAGCATTTTATGAATGGTATAATAATCTGATTGCATTGACAGAGCAATAATTTTAATGTCTGGATAGGTTTTATGGATTTGCATAGTTGTGCTTATCCCGTCCTGTTGTGGCATGACAACATCCATTAAAATGATGTCAACAGGATTTTCTTTGATGGCGTTGGCTACTTCTGATCCGTCGTGGCATTCTCCGGCTACTTTCATATTGAAGGTAGAGTCAATAATGGCTCGTAAACCTTCCCTCACTATTTTGTGGTCGTCAACAATAAGAATTTTAATCATGGCTGTACATTTTTTCTTAAATATACGGCTGTAACAAGGCCTCTGTCTACCGTAAAAATACTGGAAAGCCTCTTAAATCCGGTTAAGTGAAAATGCTGACGTTAATGAGTTTATGTTTCAGGATAATCTGTGATAGGATCTCAGTGCTTTTCGCTAAAAATGAATTGTTTTTGTATTTGTCTGATTGGGGTGCATGTATTGAGTACTTCGAAAATATTCACTTCCGTCTTTATCGATAGTGTATTCAATCAAAACCTCATCATCACCTGCAACCATGTATGTGAGTACCGTGTCAATTGCACCGTAGAGTGTAATGAAATCTGACCCGGAACAGTCTGTACATTCAACCGGATAGTCACTCACACGAATGCGTATCTCGTCGCTTGGGTTCATTGGGAAAATCATATTGCGAATTGTGATTTCCAAGCTTGCATCTTTGATCATTGTTTCCTGAAAATCGTATGTACTTACATAATCTTTTGGTTCAAAAAGTATCGTTTTAGTGCGGTAATTTTCTCTGCTTATAATTAATCTGTATTCGTAAGCTCTTATATTTTCAAATGAAAAGTCAAATTTACCATCACTGTCAGTTGTCGTGGTTCCTAAATTTTCCCAACTGGTAGCGTAAGAGCCTTGTGTCGCTTTTTTTACATCAAGTTGAACTTCGACATTGTCCAAGGTTTCAAGTTCTGGATATCCAATAACAAACCCTGAGACTTCATTCATTTCCTCCTCTTTGCAGGAGTTGAGTCCAATGCCCATTAATAATAATGCAATAAAAACAAAACTTATTTGCCCTTTGGCGGATAACAATTTACCTTTCATAATTCAAGACTTTATGTAAAAATACGTTAAAAATTGGAATCTGGTTTTCATTTTGCGATCTTTTTCTTACATTCATGCCTGATTAAAAAAATAAAGTTATGAGTGTATTATCACATTTGAAGCCAGAAAAAGTCTGGCAATATTTTGAAGATATTTGTCAAGTTCCTCGTCCTTCCAAGCAAGAGGATCAAATTATTGAGTTTTTGTTGGATTTTGCAAAAAAGCACAACCTAGAGGCAAAACGTGATGAAATTGGTAACGTTTTAATTAAAAAGCCTGCAAGTCCTGGGTATGAAAATCGTAAAACTGTTGTTCTGCAATCACATATGGACATGGTTTGTGAGAAAAACAAAGAGGTAGAATTTGACTTTAATAAAGATGCAATTCAACCAGTGATTGATGGTGAGTGGGTGACTGCAAATGGAACTACTCTTGGTGCGGATGATGGGATAGGAGTTGCTGCTGAAATGGCACTTCTGACTGCAGATGATATCAAACATCCAGCATTGGAATGTTTGTTCACTGTGGATGAAGAAACTGGTTTAACAGGTGCTTTTGCATTGCAACCGGGCTTTTTTGAAGGTAAAATTCTTCTTAATCTTGATTCTGAAGATGAAGGGGAAATCTTTATCGGATGTGCAGGAGGTATTGATACTTTAGCTGGTTTCGATTATAAAAAACGTGAAGTCCCTGAGGGACATAAAGCAATACGTTTAACTGTCAATGGTCTTAAAGGTGGACATAGTGGTGATGAAATCGATAAAGGTTTAGGTAATTCAAATAAAATTTTGAATCGCTTCCTTTTGGATATGCAGGAAAAATTCGGAATGCGCCTTGCTCATTTTGATGGTGGAAATATGCGTAATGCAATTCCTCGTGAAGCGTTTGCTGTCATTACAGTGCCTTCAAAGAATATCGATTCTGTTATTGAGGAATATGAAGCATTTGGCAAAGCATTATTTAATGAATACCATATTATTGAGCCGGGGATTAATTTTGTGAGCGAAAAAGTGGATACTCCAGAATTTGTAATCAATAAGTCTGTGCAACGTGAGTTATTGTTGGCTATTTATGCTTGTCCTCATGGAGTGCATAGATGGAGTCCTGCGATTCCGGGCTTTGTAGAAACATCAACAAATTTGGCAAGTGTTAAATTTAAAAATGATAAAATTGAAGTGGTGACAAGTCAACGTTCATCCTTAGAATCAGGAAAAGCTGATATCAGAGATATGGTGGCTTCTGTTTTCCATTTGGCTGGTGCTGATGTGAAACATACTGATGGTTATCCAGGCTGGGAACCAAAACCAGATTCTGAAATTTTGAAAGTTGCTGAAGCATCTTACAAACGTTTGTTTGATAAAGATCCTGTTGTTCGGGCTATTCATGCAGGTTTAGAGTGCGGACTGTTCCTTGAGAAATATCCATATTTGGATATGATTTCTTTCGGACCTCAGCTCAGAGATGTCCATTCACCAGATGAGCGCATTGAAATTCGTACTGTTGATATGTGGTGGAAACATCTACTTGATATTCTCGAGCACTTCCCTGAAAAATAAATGGGAATATATAGAAATTGAAAAGGCGGGATTTCCCGCCTTTTTTGATGTATAGTATTTTGTTAAAGTCTAAAAGAAGCTTCTACCACGTCTTACTCTTTCACCAACGTTGATTCCAAGAACAATCTCTTGAGATCCAATTGTGTAGCTTGACAAATCACTGAATGTGAAGTCATAAGCATAGCCAAAGTAGTAATTGTCGATTTTTAATCCTATTGCAGCAATGAATGCGTCATTCGGTCTAATACTGAAGGCTGCCCAATAATCATCGTTGTAATAAAATTTTAAATTCAAATCAATTTGTGGTTTTATTGTTTCAATGGATTTCACTAGAATTGAAGGTTCAATATCCACCATTGGAGTATTTCTAAATTCAAAACGGTAACTACCAAAAAGAAAATAGTGTCTTACCATAATATTATCGTCCAAATTTTGGTTGATTTTTAATTTGGATTGGAACAAATGAGCTGCACTAATCCCTGCAGCATATTTTGGTCCGTAAACATAAGCACCAAATGTTGCATCAGGGACAAAGGTTTTTTCGATTTGGTAGGAGATTGAATTGTCATCCGGATTTGTCAGTGTGAAAAAGCGTTGGTCCATTTTATATTGGAAGCCCAAAGCAGATAGTCCGAGTGAGATACGATTTAAACGATTGATGTAGAAGTGGTACGCATAGGTAACTTGTACACCTGTGTGACTTGTTGGGCCAAAATTGTCGTTGAAAATAATTCCACCTAATCCAACAACATCATTTTCGAGCATCATGTGTCCACTGACTACCTGAGTTGAAGGTGAGTCTTTAATTCCTAGCCACTGTTTGTGAACACTAAGCTTAACTGGAGCATATTCTTTTGATCCAGCAACAGCAGGATTAATGTAATACGTATTCATCAAATACTGACTGTATAAAGGCAGTTGCTGGCCTAGGGAATATAGACTGGCAAACACAATCGGTAATAATAGTAGAAATTTTCTCATAGTATGGTTTTTTGCAGTATAAAACTACGACTTTTTTTTCAATATTAACAAAAAAATTACAGGACACAAAATTTATTCAAAAAATGCTCTTTGTCCAATTCTGGCATCTTCGATATTCCAGCCAAAAGATAATTCTTCTGAACCCCTAGTTACTGCACTGATGTCACTAAATGTGAAATCGTGCGAGATTGCAAAATAATACTTGTCAAAGGTAAAACCCATCATTGCAACAAAGGAATCATTTGGCCTTAAACTAGCCCCAAACCAAAAATCTTCATAAAATTCAAGTCTGATGTTAAAATCAGTTTGAATTGGTGTTACTTCGGTTGCTTTAAATAATACGGATGGAATGAGTGCAAAGTTACGATTGTACGGAAAAGTTAAACGATAACCTGCAGTTAGAAAATAGTGACGAACAAGTTGGTTTGAATCTTCACTCCATGTACCGGTCAATTTCATTTTGGATTGAAATAATTGAGTGATAGAAAAACCTGCCCAATATTTGTCATGATAAAGATATGCTCCAAAATGTGCGTCGGGAATGACCACCTGTAAGCGTTCGCTCAATAAAATTGGCTCAAATCCGTAAAAGTCTTCTTGCTCTAAACTTAAACGATAGTGCATGAGTTGCGCTGTAAGACCTAATCCTAATTTGAGATCGCGATTCAATTCAAGATGATATGCATAAGTGAAATTTGCACCCAAGGTTTCGATTGGTCCAAACTTGTCGTGAAAAATCATTCCTCCAAGACCAACATTTTTTGTTTCCAATTGCTGGTGGTAAGAAACATATTGGGTGGCCGGCGATTCATTGACTCCAAGCCATTGTTTGTGAATGCTCAATCGGAGAGGGGAGTGTTCACTAACACTTCCTGCAACTCCAGGATTAATGATGTACCTGTTCTGATAATATTGACTGTATAATGGGAATTGCTGTGCGAACCCGCTTTGTGCCAACAAAATTAACACGAATGATATCAAACTATATTTTATCAACTTCCACATATATCTCGTTCTATCGTATTATTGTTACTGTTCCTGTCAATGGTTTACGACTGTTGGTCCCTAAATTTACATAGTAAATGTATGCACCTGTTGGTACAGGGTTACCGTCATAAGTACCATCCCAGAAAGGATCATCCCAACCGCCTTCATACAGGAGTTGTCCCCAGCGGTTATATACTTGAATTAAACAGCGTCTGTATAAATCTAAATGATCAATTTGCCATTCATCATTAAATCCATCACCATTTGGCGAGAATGCAGCAGGAATTCGGATACAATCTTCTTCTGATTCTGCTAAATTCACAATCACAGCATCATTGTTTTGCAAGCATTGATTGACATCATATACATTCACAATATAATGCCCTGCAGGTATGGAGTCAATGTATGGATTTTGTTGTGTCCAAGATATGCCAGCTCCATTAATGAAAATTGTGTATGGCGGAGTTCCTCCTGTTATGCTGTCAAGCTCTATGTATCCATCTTCAAGTCCATTGCATGAAGGAGATCCATATCCAACCATATCAATATAAATAGGGCTAGGCTGACGTATTTTGATGATGCTATCATAACGACATCCATTGTCATCAGTGACAACTAAATTGTAATTTCCAGGGAATAATGTTGCGCCTGTTTGTTGTTGGTAAATGGTGTCGTTTCCAGGACCGTACCACATGTAATGATATGGTGCTTGTCCGCCAAATCCCTGAGCAATGGCTCTACCGTTATTGTATCCGTAACAAGTAACATCTCTGACTTCTGCCAATGCGTAAATAGAAGAGTCTGGTTCGTCAATATAGACAGTTCCCATGCCATTGCAACCTTCCTGGTCAGTTGCAACCACACTGTAGTATCCTTTTGAAAGATTGGTGTAAGGATTTCCGTAGAATTGTGCATCCCAAGCATAAGAGAAATTACCATTTCCTCCTGATGCAATGGCTTGTGCCCAACCTGAATTTCCATCACGACATAATACATCTTGTGTGATGAAGTCAAGAATTATACTTTCTGGTTGTGTTAAAGTCAAGGTGTCGTGACCAATACAACCCCAGTTATCAATCACTTCAACAAAATAAGTGCCTGCAAATAATTCATCGATACTTTGAGTGTCGTTACCTGTATTCCAATCGAATGTAAATGGTAATGCTCCTTCATTGACAATGGCTGTGAGTTCTCCATCTTTCGAACCATAACAGCTGATAGGTTGTGTAACCACAATTTCAGGGTTTAAGTTACCAACAGATTCAACCATGACTTGTTGTGCCCACGTACATCCGTGAAGGTCGGTTACTGTGACAGTATGTATGCCTGCTGCAATGTTAGGAACGATTCCTGTGCTGTCGCCAGTGGACCAATCGTATTCATAGGATGGAGTCCCTCCAATTGTGGAAATAACTACTGATCCAGGAACATCATTACATTGAACAGGTGTTGTTGCAAAGCTCATGAGTAACGAATCCGGAGAGAATATTTCTACAGAGTCTAAATATACACAGTTGTTTGTATCAGTGACTGTTACGTACCACCAACCTGCGTTTAGATTGACTGCAGTGTCTGTGACAGAATGTTCTGGATTATTCCAATCATATTCGTAAGGTGGAGTTCCAGCATTTGCATCCATATGAATAACTGCATATCCATCTGCAGAGGCAGGACATGATGTCATGAAGCTTTCTGTGCTTGCAGATAATGGATTTGGTTCGAAAACAAAAGTTGAATCAATAAGGCTGCATCCGTTGGCGTCATTGACGTGTACGTAATACATGCCAGCGCCTAAGTCTGTAATGTATGCAGAGTTGTTAATGGTATCACCGGTTTCATTTGTCCAGTAAATGGAATAAGGGATTATTCCTCCTGAAACTGCTGCAATGGTTGAAGCATTGGCATCTCCATAACAGTTCAATGGGAGGGTGTCTCTTAAATCTATCGTTAATTCAAGCGGTTCATGAATGAAACTAGAGTCAATGTCTGTACAACCATTGTTGTCAGTGATTTCTAAACTATGCCATCCCGGAGTGAGATCAACAGCAGCTGTGTCTGTTCCCATCGGATTTCCATCCCATGTATAGAAATATGGAGGATTTCCACCAGTTACAATGGATTGTAATACGCCGTCATCATTTCCAAAACATGATATGTGAGTTGGTAAGAGGTTGATTACGATTTCATCAGGTTCAGGAACGAGCATGTTTTGAGTTTCAGAGCACCCGTTTGCATCTGTCAAAATAAATGTAAAGTTTCCAGCTTCTATGCCAGTGATAATATGAGTTCCTGCAATGATGTTTTCAAGTTCACCATCACCACCTGATCCATTTGTCCAGAATAGAGAATAATTGGATGTACCTCCGTTAATTTGAACTGTTACCTCAGCATCTGATTGAGCATAGCACTCTATAGAATCAGACAAGGTTAAACTTAATGATGGGGCACTAGCGGGCTCCAGTACATTGAGAGTGGTATCGTAATTACATCCGTTATTATCCGTGACATAAATATCATATTGCCCAGCTTCTAAATTAAATAGTGTAGGGAAGTTGCTGTTGTCAATACTGTCTCCTTCATATAACCATTGATAAATGAAATCTGGTGTTCCTCCTGTAAGATTTAATTGGACACTTCCAGTACTTTCTCCAAAACAATAGACAGAATCAATTGTTGCAGAGAAGTTGAATGGGAGTGGTTCATTAATGAAATAGTTTAAACTATCCGTTGTGCAATTGTTTGCATCACTAACAATCAAAGTGTAGTTACCATAAGCAAGGTTGCCAACGCTATCCACGCCAGTTTCAAATGTTGTGTTAGTTTCATCTAACCACTCATATTGATATGGAGGCATTCCTCCAAAAACATCAACTTGAATGAATCCATTATTGTCTCCAAAGCAGGTAATATCACCCTGAGTTTCAAGTATAACTTCCAGACTGTCGGGTTGCATAATGTTGATGATTGTATCATAAACACAAGTACTGTCATCAACGATAGTTAGCATGTATTCACCAGCACCAATATTTTCAATGAAATCATCAGTGTCTAATGGGGTTCCTGGGTCTGCAGTATTAATCCATTGCAGTATGTATGGTAAGGTTCCACCAGTTGGATTTAGATCGATATAAGCAGAGTTGTCACCGAAACATAGCGCATTTTGCACACTGTCTAGTCCGAAATACAGTGCAGGTGGCTCAATGATGGTTATGGAGTCAAATGTAGTGTATCCATTGGCATCAGTAGCAGTAACAAAATATTCTCCGGCAGGTATGAAGATCATCACACTGTCAGTCCATATTTCTGTGCCACTAGCATCTTCCCATGAGTAAGTATAAGGCTGTATACCTCCAGTAACTTGTATCCATGCTCCACCAGTTGAGTCTCCATAGCAATGAACATTGCTACCAATAATGGTGTGTAGTAGTTCGTCTGGTTCGTTGAGAGTGATTTGGTCTTCTGTTGTACAGCCATTATCATCGGTGAGAGTTAAACTGTAGGTGCCAGCATGGACATTCCAGAGTGTGTCTGTTGTAGCCAAGTTGATGCCTGGGTTTAGGATGTCTTCCCAGTTGTAAAAATACGGTGAGGTTCCACCAACTTCAAGTGCCCATGCATAGGCATCAGATGCTCCAAATCCGGTTGCGTCAACACCGTCGAGAGAAACTGTAAGAACATCTGGTTCTGGAAGGAAAATGGAGTCGTTTTGCACACATCCATTTGCATCCATTACGCTTAGATAATAGTATCCGGTTTCTAGACCGACTACAGTATCTGTGTTGGAAATGTTATTGTTTGCACTGTCTTCCCAATAATAGGTGAAAGGTCCTGCTCCTCCAATCATGTTTACAAAGAGAGAGCCTTCATTTCCACCATGACAGAATGGGGTAGAGGTGATGAGGAAATCCATTTGAATGGAATCGTTTGTCTCTAACTTAATCAAAGTGTCAGCTTCACAGCCATTGGCATCCTGCACTGTGACATAATAAACACCTTCAGGTAAATTGAATAATGTGTCGTTATCCATAGAGAAATCACTCCACACATATGAATAATCAGGGGTGCCTCCTGAAACATCAATACTCATAGAACCTGTTGAGTCACCATAACATTGAACAGCCGTTTGGTACGTGTCTGTAATGCTCAGTAATGGTGGCTCTGAAATGAATACCGTGGTATCCCATGTGTATCCAAGTGCATCTGTGACAGTGAGGAAGTAGAATCCCGTTGGTAGATTATTAAATGTTGAATCGTTGGAAGTGTAACTTGCAGTTGCATCTTGCCAATAGTAAGTGTATTCTGGTGTGCCACCAAAGGCGTTAGCAACTAAGTTCCCACTTGAATCAGGAGCGCAAAGTACGTCTTGGTGCAAAGTAATATTTCCACCTAATGGATCATTTGGTTCTGTAATAATTACGGAGCCAGTCCATTCACATCCATTGGAGTCTGTTACTGTAATGTTGTATGTGCCAGCGCTTAAGTTGTTGGCAGTTTGATTTGTAGAAATAATGACTCCTGGAGCTGCTGCATTTTCCCATTCATAAGAGTAGGTTGGTGTGCCATCAGATGGGTTAACTGTTGCAGAACCGTCATTATTGCCCCATGTAGAAACGTTCACCTGAGAAGTTGTTGCAGTTAATTCATCAGGCTCTGAGATTACTGCAGATGCGATTTCATTACATCCATTTGCATCGGTTACTGTAAGGAAATAGTTCCCTGTGGATAGGTTAGATGCTGTGTCGTCCAGTGAAACAGGATTGCTAAGTGCATCTTCCCAAAGGTATGTATAATTTGGGCTTCCTCCTGACACCTGAGCAATTGCCTCTCCATTTGCTTCACCAAAGCAAAGCACATCGTTTGTGATTATATTGATGGATAATGCAACAGGATCGTTCAATGTAATATTGTTTTCAGCGGTACATCCATTTGTATCTGTTATTGTTACGGAATAGTTATTTGCCCCTAAATTTGTTTGTGTTGGGTTTGTGTTCCCTGCAATCGGAGCATCCCATAAGAAAGTATATGGAGCTGTTCCTCCATTACCAGTTGCTGTTAATCCGCCATCAAATAAGCCAGGACAAGAAGGAATGCTATCAATTGTGATGTTAACACTGAGTGCATTTGCAGGTTCTGTGATG
The DNA here is from genome assembly GCA_963676165.1 of Bacteroidales bacterium. Classification (GTDB taxonomy): domain Bacteria; phylum Bacteroidota; class Bacteroidia; order Bacteroidales; family ML635J-15; genus JAQIBY01. The sequence continues at coordinate 1,520,662 of OY781043.1, forward strand.
ACAAAACTTTGATTAATAGGTCCGCAATTGTTATCGTCGTTCACGAAAATATGATATGTACCAGCTGGTAAACCTGTGATATCGTCAGCATTGACTCCAAGGTCTGTACCTCCATCATCTTCCCAAGAAAATGAGTAAGGAGGTGTGCCACCTGAAATGCTTGTGTAAATGTCTCCACTTGCATCTCCAAAACAAAGCACATGATGAATACTGTCTTCGGTAATGCTAAGCTGACTTGGTTCATTTAGATTTTGTGAAAGGATAATCTCACATCCTAAATTGTCAGTGACAATCATTTCATATAATCCTGCTGTGAGATTGCTTAATGTATTTGAAGTTTCTGCTGGATAGCCTGTCCAGCTGTAGAAATACGGTGGATAGCCATTGCTTGCAGTTACTACAATTTCACCATCATTTCCACCAAAACAACTTATGTGAGTAGTGTCTGTAATTGCTGCTGATAATGTATTTGGATCTACAGGAACATTGATTGTTAGCATCAATACACAAGTTCCATCATCCGAAATTGTCACATCATAATCGCCACTTGCTAAATTGGATGCGGTTTCTCCTGACGAGACATTAGGATCCCAGTTGTATGTGTATGGAGCTGTTCCTCCTGCAGTGTTTAAAGTGATGCTTCCGTCACTATTTGCCAAACAACTGACAGGTGTGACGTCTGGACTTGCAGACAATCCATTTGCAGGTTGACCAATTGTCACAGTAAGACTGTCTTGGCAGCCCCAATCATCAGTGACAGTGACATGATAATCTCCAGCGGTAACATTTGTAATTTGTGTGCCAGAACCATTTGCATGATCCCAAGTGTAAATATATGCAGGGACACCACCTGTGACCTGAATTTCTGCAGAACCATCGTTAACACCAACACAAGAGGCATCTACGATACTAAGAATGCTAGCATCCAATTCGGTTGCTGGTTCTAATAGTGTTGCAGTTTGCGTGCTAGTACAGCCACTTTGATCTGTTAGTGTTAGGTTGTAATTTCCAACTTCAAGTCCTGATATTGTATGATTGCCAGCACTTAATGCACTCTCTGTTCCACTTGTACTGCCATTATCCCAAGTAACATCATAATCGGCTGTTCCGCCTGATATGTCCACGGTAATGCTTCCATTTGCTCCATTTAAGCAGGAAACGTTACTTGTTCCTGTAACACTGAAACTCAATGCACTTGGTTCAATCAGGGTAAAGTTATCTACAACTTGACAGCCATTTGCATCTGTAAGGCTAATGTCATAATTGCCAGCTTCTAAGTTTGATAGAGTATGCGATCCATCGCTTAGACCTGGAATATTATCGGTACTTGTCCCATTATCCCAATTGATTGTGTAATTAGCAGTTCCGCCTGATATGGTATAGTCAACAGATCCATTAGTTTCACCATGACAAAGAATGTCATTCAGTGCATCTAAATTCAGGGCTAGTACATCTGGCTCATTGATAGTGAAATTGTATGTTTCAGTACAGTTTGCTGCATCTGTTACATCAATTTGATAGTTGCCAGCAGGAATGCCATTGATAACATGTGGACCCCCTGCAGAAGCGAGGAAATTGCCATTGTCACTTCCGTTTGTCCAGTCAATATCATAAGTTGCAGTTCCTCCACTGACATTTATTTCAAATGAAGCATTGGAATTACCATTGCAATCGGGTTCAACAATGTTCGAAACGGTGATGACAATTTCAGGATTGACGTTAATCGTGATATTGTCTGTGCCTTCACAGCCATTTATGTCTTGTACACTAACAGAATAAGTGTCTGTTGATGTCATTGTCACGGTATGAGATGGCATGTCAGCAAGGGAATGACTCCAAAGGTAAGTATAGGCAGGTGTTCCTCCTATAACAGCAGTATTTAAATTAGTACTTGTGTTGTAGCAAATAGGATTTGGTGCAGCAGTTAAAGTAACTGTCGGATTCTCATTGACAGTAACTATGATTTGATCCGTATTTGAGCATCCATTGGCATCATTCACAGTGACTTCATAGGTTGACGAAACTGCAGGACTAACAACGTAGCTGTCATTTGGCCCTAGAGCAGGATTCCATACGTAACTGTACGGAGTATTACCTCCGCTTGTGTTGGCAGTTAAAGTCGAGTTTTCTCCTTCACAGATAACTTGTGGGCTTGCTGTTATGTTTAAGCTTGGATTTGGATTAACTATGAGTTCAACGCTGTCATTCGCAGTACATCCATTTGTGTCTGTTAAAGTGACTTGGTACCAAGTTGTATTTGCAGGGCTGACATTATGAGTTACGCCAAGTCCTAGACCATTATCCCAGAAGTAATTGTATGGAGCTGATCCTCCAGCGCCAATGGCATCCAATGTACTTGTTTCACCTTCGCAGATTGGGTTAGGAGTTGCAGTTGCAGTGACAGATGGAGCAGGGTAGGCATCAAGCGTAATGGCACCTTGTACTGAGCATCCATTTGCATCTGTTGCTGTGACAGTATAAGTTGTTGAAACTAATGGGTTGACAGTATGCGATTGACCAAGACCTAAACCTTGATCCCAATTGTATTCGTATGGTGGGGTAGTGCCATTGGCTGTTGCACTAATGACAGCATCTTCGCCTCCACAAACGGGGTTTGGTGTTCCACTAACAGTAATTGCTGGAAGCGGATTAATAAGTAAATCTACACTTGCAGTGTTGCTACAGGAGTTATTATCTTCAATGGTAACCGTATAAGTTTGATCTGTTGCCAGACTGACAGTATGTGTGTCACCAAGTCCAAGTCCTTGATCCCAAGTGTATGTGTACGGTGCTTGTCCTGATGTGCCACTTACCGTTAATGTTGCATCTTCACCTAAACAAAGAGGGTTTGGATTTGCAATAGGATTTGCTTCCGGTAATTCATAAACATTGACTGTAATGTTTGCAGATCCTAAACAGCCATTTCCGTCAGTAACACTAACAAAATAGGTTGAGTCGTTTACAGGATTGACAGTATGCGATTGTCCAACACCTATGCCATTGCCCCAGAAATATGTGTAAGGAGCAACTGTACCAGATCCTGTTGTTTCAATTAGACTAGGTTCACCAGCACATACTGGATTTGGACTTGCAGTTGTTGTAATGGTTGGAATATCACCCACAATAATCAACACATCGTCTTGTGCAGTACAACCGTTTGCATCGGTTACTGTGACAATGTATGTTTCATCAGAAGCTGGATTTACAGTATGACTTCCACCAACACCTAGTCCATTATTCCATTCGTAAGAGTAAGGACCTAAGCCATTTGTGCTGCTTGCGTTGAGGTTTACTGGTTCGCCTTGACACACAGGGTTTGGAATACCTTCTGCAGTAACAACAGGCAATTCAAAGATTTGTACTTCAATGCTTTCAATGTCTTGGCATCCTGTGTTATCTGTCACTGTTACGGTATAGGTTGTATTGGAAACAGGATTGTCCCAGTGGTTAGCTCCCAGTCCTAAACCATTGTCCCAATCAAAAGTGTATGGCGCAGTTCCTGACGAAGCAAAAGCAGAAAGATACACAGATTCAAGGCTGCAAATTGGATTTGGATTTGCGGTCAACAACAGGTCAGGAGAATTGGCAACGGTCACAGTAACCTGAGCTGTGTTTTCACATCCATTATCATCGGTAATGGTAACATGATATGTTGTTGTATTAACAGGGTTTACAATTTGACTTCCACCTGTTTCAAGTCCATTGTCCCATGCAAAAGTATAAGGAGCAGTTCCACCTGAACCATTGGCTGTCAATGTGGAGTTTTGACCTCCGCATATTGTCGATGGGCTTGCAGTAATACTCACTGTTGGTTGATCGTTCACAGTAACAGTGACATTGTCAGAAACCGTACATCCTGCAGCGTCTGTTACAACCACTTCATAATACGTGTCAATAAGTGGAGTGACATTTGGATTTTGCATATTGCCCAATCCTTGATTCCATGCAAAACTGTATGGTGAGGTCCCGTTTGAAACCGTTAAGTTTAGACTTGATGTTTCACCTTCGCAAAGAGGGTTAGGGTTTGCAGTTAAATTTGTCGTTGGTAAATCGTTGACAGATAGAAATACATCATCTTCTGCAGTACATCCATTCGCATCTGAAATGGTTACCGTGTATGTTGAACTGATAATAGGAATAACCGATTGAGTTTGGCCTGCACCTATACTTGGCCAATCGTAACTGTAAGGACTACTTCCTCCAGAAGCTGTTGCAGAAAGTAAGGCTGTTTCACCTGAACAAATTGGATTCGGTGCTGCTGTTGCAATAACACTTGGTTCATCAAAGGTAGTTACGGTAATATTGTCTTCAGCACTGCATCCTGTAGCGTCAGTAACTGTGACATAATACGTTGTTGTGCTACTAGGCGAAACTGTATGACTTTGTCCTAAACCTAAACCATTGCTCCAGTTGTAATCATACGGAGCTGTTGTGCCAGATCCAGTTGCTGATAAAATAGAATTCGTATTAGGACAAATGGAATTTGGAGTTGCACTTATCGTAATTGTTGGTGCTGGACTCACATCTAAGACAACTTGGTCTGTGTTTGTACATCCATTTGCATCGGTTACTGTAAGATTGTAAGTCGTCGTTACTATTGGGCTTACTACAGGATTCTGTATGGCTGGTAAACCATTGTCCCATGCATAAGTGTATGGACTTGTTCCTCCAGATACATCTGGAAATAGTGTGGCAGATTCACCTTCACAAATAGGGTTGGGGTTGGCGTAAAGATTTGGTGTCGGATTATCGTTGACATTGACATCTATATCATCGGTTGAGGAACAACCATTGTCATCCGTAATTGTGACCACATAATTCGTAGTTACGAGTGGATTGTCAGTTTGGTTTTGACCATTGCCCAATCCTTGATTCCAAGTGTAAGCATAAGGCGCTAGTCCATTGCTCCCAATTGCAGACAAGTTTACTGTTTCACCTGAACAAATTGGATTTGGACTTGCATCTGCTGTCACTGTAGGTAATTCATACACGTCAACTAAAACGGTGTTCGATGCAGTACAACCATTTCCATCAGTCACAGTGACTTCGTATGTAGTGGCTATGGTTGGATTGTCTGTTTGATTTTGACCCAACCCTAGTCCATTGTTCCAATCATAGGAGTAAGGGGCTATTGTTCCTGCTACAGTAGCTGAAAGGTTAACAACTTCTCCACTACAGACAGGGATTGGAATGGCATCTGCAGTTACCGTTGGGGCGGGTTCTATTGTTACATTGACATTGTCTTCTGTTGTACATCCATTATCATCAGTGATGGTTACATGATAATTTGTTGGTACCAATGGTGATGCTGTAGGATTTTCAATTGCGGGAAGTCCATTGTCCCAAGCAAAAGAGTAAGGGCTACTGCCACCTGATGGGTTAGGATATAATGTTGTTGATCCGCTTTCGCAGATAGGATTTGGGTCTGCAATTAAATTGGATGTTGGATTTTCATAAACATCAACCAATACAGAGCCTGATGTTGTACAACCTGTTGCGTCAGTAATGGTTACTGAGTATGTTGTTGGACTGCTTGGATTGTCGCTTTGATTTTGACCTGCACCTAAACCATTGTCCCAAGTATAAGTGTAAGGTGCTGTTCCTCCTGAACCATTGACACTTAGATTTACTGTTTCGCCAGAACAAACAGGATTTGGACTTGCTGTTGGATTTGCTGGTGGCATATCTGTGACAGTTACAGTCACAGATTGATTGACAGTACAACCATGTCCGTCAGAAACTAAAACAGAGTAATTTGTCGTGCTTGCAGGAGTAATTCCATTATGATTTGCTCCTAAACCTAAACCATTGTCCCAGAAAAATGTGTATGGAGGGATGGTTCCACCTGCAGTTGCACTCAGATCTGTTGCGTCTCCAGGGCAAATTGGGTTTGGACTTGCACTTGCTGTTACAGTTGGTAAATCCCAAACTGTTACGGTTACATCATCTTCCGTTGTGCAACCGTTAGCGTCAGAAATTGTTACAGAGTATGTGGTTGTCATTGTTGGTTGCAATGAATGTGTGCTACCAACTCCCAATCCTTGATTCCAAGTGTAGGAGTAAGGCGAAGTTCCTTGATTTCCTATGGCATTGAGAATAACTGTTTCCCCTTCGCAAATGGGATTTGGTACTCCTTCTGCTGTGACAACAGGGAGTTCAGTAACTTGGACAAGTATGCTCTCCTGATCCTGACATCCATTGGCATCTGTAACTGTTGCAGTGTATGTTGTGTTTGCTGCTGGGGTGATTACGTGATGATCTCCAGCACCTAGTCCGTTGTCCCATGTGAAAGTATAGGCGGGAGTTCCACCTGTTGCAGAAGCATTGAGATCACTGATCTCTAACGCACAAATGGGATTTGGAAATGCAGTTAAACTAATGACAGGTTCATCATAAACAGTGACGGTTACTTGATCTGTTGATGTGCAACCTGCAGCATCAGTGATAGTTACATTGTATGTTGTCGTTGCAGATGGACTTACGGTATGATTTGCACCTGGTCCAATGCCATTGTCCCATTGGTAAAAATAGCCTGCTGTCCCTCCAGATCCTGTTGCGCTTAAATTTGTCGTTTGTCCTGGGCATATTGCTGCAGGAGTTGCTGTTGCAGTTACAGTTGGACTGTCATTAACATTTAAAGTAATGGATTCTTGACTTGTACACCCATTGTTGTCAGTTACTGTTAAAGTATAAGTCGTAGTAACTAATGGATTCACTGTTGGGTTTTGTGCATTGCCTAAACCATTGTCCCAGCTAAACATAAATGGTACTGAACCGCCCGTTAGTGTTGTGGTGATATTGCTTGTTTCTCCACTACAAACAGGGTTAGGACTTGCTGATAAATTGATGGTAGGGAGTGTGTTAATATCCAATAGGACAGATGCTTGACCTGTGCATCCTACATCGTCGGTTGCTGTTACGGTATAAGTTGTTGCACCTGCTGGAGTGACATTGTGTGTGTCGCCAGCACCGAGTCCATTGTCCCAAACATAAGTGTATGGTGAGGTTCCTCCTGTTGAGCTTACGCTCAGACTTGATGAGCCTCCTGGGCAAATCGGATTTGGTGAAGCGAGTGGGTTAGGGCTTGGATTGTCGCTTGTGGTAATTGTTGTTGAACCAGCAGAGGTACATCCATTTCCATCTGTGACAGTAACTGCATAATTTGTTGTGCTTGTCGGATTGACAGTGTGATTTTGTCCTGCACCTAAACCGCTACCCCAAAAATAAAAGTAGGGAGCTGTTGTTCCGCTTCCAGTTGCTGTTAAGTTCACCGTTTCACCGGAACATACAGGGTTTGGTGCTCCGCTCGCAGTGACAGTAGGCAAATTTTTTACCGTTACAGTGATATTGGCTTCAGATGAGCATCCATTATCATCAGCAACAGTGACATAATATGTTTCATCAGATGTTGGAGAGACTGTGTGCGTGTCGCCTACACCTAATCCATCAGACCACATGTAAGAATAAGGGGAAACTCCTCCTGTTGATGTGACATTTAGAATGGAGTTTGTGTTTTCACAGATGGTATTTGGACTGGCTGTAAGATTTGGTGTTGGTAATTCCCAAACATTGACAGTAATATCATCTGTCGAAGTGCATCCATTGGCATCTGTTACAGTGACAGTGTAGGTTGTTGTGTCTGCCGGAGCAATGTTTTGATTTTGTCCTGCTCCTAAACCATTGTCCCAAGTGTATGTGTACGGACCTGTGCCTGCAGATCCACTTGCTGATAATGTTCCTGATTCTAGTGCACACAAAGCACTTGGAAAGGCACTTGCAGTGACATTTGGTAAGTCATAAACTGAAACCAGTACATCATTTTCAGCAGTACAGCCATTTGCATCGGTTACACTCACAGTGTAAGTGTAGTCTATTGTTGGATTGATGTTATGAGTTTGTCCATTTCCTAATCCTCCGTTCCATGTGTAATCGTATGGAGAACTGTCATTTATGCTATTTGCATCCAAGGTTACAGATTGACCGCTACAAGCAATTGGTGGAGTTGCACTTCCTGTTATTATTGGGTTTGAATGAACAGTGAGTGTGACAGCGTCTTCTACAGTACAACCATTGGCGTCTGTAATTGTGACAGAGAAATTTGTGTTTCCAGCAGGGGAAACAGTGTGTGATTGATTTCCTGATAATCCATTATTCCAACTGTATCCATAAGGGGATGCTCCTCCTGATGGATTTGCATCTAAGGTTGCAGAATTTCCTTCGCAAATTTCTGTAGGGGATAAGTAGAGTCCTGAAACTGGCAGGTCAAAAACAGTAACTGTGACTTGATCTGTGGATGATAAACCATTGTTGTCAGTAATTGTCACTGTATATGTCGTGCTTACAGCCGGTGTTACATTTTGTATATCTCCAGTGTACCCATTGCTCCAGTCAAACGAGTATGGTGCTGTTCCCAAACTACCTACTGCAGTTAAGATAGATTGTTCCCCCTGACATATATTCATGGGTGCAGCACTTGCAGTAACTACTGGTGCTCCTTTTTGATTATTTCTTTGGTTTGTAATTTGGGGAAATCCCTTTAAACCAATAAAATAACACAATGCTATACACAGTAAGATAGTTTTATTTATCTTTCTCATCATTCCAAAACCCCTTTATTACATGCAATATAATAAAAAACCAACATTAATACAAACCTGCCTATGAATAGACGATTTGCATTATGATCAAGTTGCTTGCAATTTAACAAATGAATGTGAAAATGTACAGTTAAATTGTCAGTATAAATACTTATTTTGTTTTGGAAGAAAAATTTTCCGGATTAAAACATTGGTTTGTACTGTTTTGAATTGCCTGATTGGATGTCATAGGTGAGTGTGATTTCATGTGCCGCTTTGGCGTTACTCATAAGCTGATTCATTATCATGTCATATGAATACATGAAACTTATCCCTTCGAATTTATATCCGATAAGTAGTGAGATTGCATCCTGATGACTGAAATTTAATCCGGTTAAAAGCGAATTGTTGTATTCCCAAATACCTCCAAGGTCAAAAGTGAAAGGTGATCCTCCCACAATTTCCATGTTGAGGTATGGGTTTATCAATGAATTGCCAGATCTGCCTAAAGAAAGGTAAGCACCTCCCTGAATGAAGTAGTGGCGTACAGATTGTATTCCCGCATCACTATTTTCATACAATCGATAGCTTGTTTGAAACAATTGCATAATGGAAAAGCCTGCATAATATTGATCGTTAAACACGAGTAGTCCAACATTAGCATCGGGTTTCCACACCTTATCGGAAAGGTTTTCAATGACAACTTCATCCGAATTATCGTACAAGTCAATTTTTGAACCGTCAATTTTTGATTGCATGATAGTCCATGCAAGACCGAAGGATAATTTCCAATCTTGATTGATGTTCAAAAGATATGCATAGTTCAATTGAAATGCGTTTCTAGCCGTTGCTCCTGTTTTATCATTCATGACAATTAATCCTCCAGCCATATTATCCATAAACATGTATGAACCACCCAGACTGGATGTGACAGGGCTTCCTTCAAAACCTACCCATTGAGACCGATGATTTAATACAATTTCAGGTTGATTTTTATCGGCAGCAAATGCAGGATTTTTATAATAGTTTGAAAAGACATTATGTCTGAATTGGGGAATTTGCTGAGCAAAGCTTTTCCCCATACAAGCTAATATGATGATCAGGATAAAACCTGTTATTGTTCGTCTCATACTCATCGAATAATTGTCAAATGTCCTTTTTCAATTGCTTTCCCATTTCCTAAATCCAAAATGAAATAGTAGGTTCCTTCTGGTAAATCATCACCTTTAAATTTACCATCCCAATTGTTGAGGTAATTTTGTTGGTAATACACCTGATTTCCATTTCGATTAAAAATCCAAACTTCTGAATAAGGGAATTCTTCTATGTTTTCAATAATCCAAACATCATTTTTACCATCTCCATTTGGCGTAATCGTATTGTGTATAATAACACAAAACTCTGCTTCGTCCAAACGAATTTCATAATCGAATACACAGTCGTTGTAGTCGGTGATTGTTAGGTAATAATAACCATTGGTAATTTCTGTAATTTCAGGATCAGTACTGCCTGTTGACCATGCATAATAATATGGTGAGGTTCCTCCTGAAGTTTGAGTGATAATTTCACCATCCGTCATAAATGAGCAGGATGGTTCTATCAGTTCAAAATTTGGAGAAATACTATCTGGTTGTGATAGCGTAAATTTGACCGTGTCCAAACAATTGAAACGATCAGCGGCATAAATAGTGTAATGTCCACTTGGTAAGTTTCTTGCAGTATCGCCAATTGTGTAAAGTTCGTTTTTATACCACCATTCAAATGTCATTGGGTCAAATCCTAAAGGAATGTCTGCAACGGCAATCCCTGTTGAATCTTCAAAACATAAAATCTCTTGAATGATTTCTGAGCTTGCATCTATACTTCCGATTTTGTCCACAACGAAGTTTACAGAATCCTGACAGCCATGATTGTCTGTTACAGTTACGCCTCCATCACCTGTTGCTAATTCGGTAGCGTCAGCATTGGTTTCTCCATTTGACCAGAGGTATGTGTAAGGAGGAGTTCCTCCATGTGTTGTGCTTTCTCCTGAACCTGCACTGACTCCACATTCTACAGGATAGGTGTCTGCCGAAAGTTGGAGTAAAGTTGGTTCAGTTAAGATAATGTCATCTTGCGTACTACAGCCATGATCATCCGATACGGTGACAAAATAAACCACATCTGCGTCCATATCGTAGGCAAGACTGTCATTATTTGCAGTGCTTCCTGACCAAAAATAATTGTACGGAGGTGTTCCACCATCAACAGATGCAACGACAGATCCATCCTCTAGTCCAAAACAGCTTATGTTCGTGATGTCAGTAAATTGAATGCTCAAATTTTCAGGTTGTTCTATGAGAATGTTTTCAATGAAACTACATCCATTTGCATCGGTAATTGTGACAGGATAGTTGCCTGCATTCAATAACGGAATGGTATCTACATTGGTAGGGTAGTTGTTCCATTCAAGTGTATATGGTGAGATTCCACCAAAGACTTCAACTGCTAACCAACCATCACTGAGACCTTGACATGATGGTTCTCCTGTGTTAACATGAACGCCAAGAGAATCTGGTTGTGTGATGTATTGCGTAATAGTGTCTTCACAGCCATGCGCATCTGTTACGCTACAGACATAAAGTCCTGGAGGGAGATTATATACTGAGTCAGATGTTTCGCTGAAATTATGGAACCATTGGTAATTGTATGGTTCTGTTCCTCCGACAGGATGAATTGCAATGTACCCATTGCTTGCATTATAGCAGTCAATCATGCTTGCATTTGCATATGCGATGAGTGTGTCTGGTTGAATAACTTCTATGTCTTCAGTGAGTAAACAGTTGTTTTGGTCAGTTACAGAAACTGTGTATATGCCACCAGAAAGGTTTTCGACATGAGAACCATAAAATCCATCAGCCCATGTAATGTTGTATGGAGGATTTGCACCACTAACACTGATGTCGATTGTGCCATTGCTGCTGCCATGACAGTCAACAGGGGTGCTTATATAGCTAAGTTCGAGTGCTGTTGGGGGTTCGTCTATGAAGATGGAGTCAACTCTGCTGCATCCTACCCAGTCAGTTATAGTGACATAGTGTAAACCAGCTGGTAGATTGATTGCTGTATTGTGATTTAAACCGTCTGTAGCAAGTTCATACGACCAGTCATAAAAATAGGGGTATTGACCTCCACTTGTTGTGGCAGTAATTGTACCTGTGTATTCTCCATGGCATAGCACGTCTTCGGCTTCGAGGTTGTTGATAATTGGAGGGTTAATTTGTACGGTGATATCTTCGCCAGTTGTACATCCATAGCTATCGGTTGCAGTGACAGAATAATAGCCTGGAACGACCAAGAGAGAATCGCTTCCTTCCATTAATCCTGAATGGATTTCGCCAGTACTCCATATAAAATCTAATGGTGCTAATTCTTCAGTTACGTCTGCATAGATGTAATCAATGGAATCTCCATAGCAATATGTTCCTTGAAGCGTATATAAATTCATTTGCAATTCCGATTTTGGATATGGTTTGATGTATGTTCCAGGGAAAACGGTGTCTTGAATAAAGTTTTCCATTTCCCATGTTTGATCAAACCATGTTAAATCCGTATGTCCGATTGGAATTTCCCAACTGAATAATGGACCAACTTCAAATGGTCCAATGTCTTTTGCTTTATTGTTTTTTTCGCCTGTAGATACTTCCGGAGATTCAACTGCTGGTGAAGTGACTGAAATGAGTTCGTTGTCATTATTCCTAACTGCAGGTAATTCAAATTCTGGAAGCGTAGCAGGTTCAATTGCTTGTTTGAAAGGGGTTTCAATTGTGATGCTCACAGAAAGTGCGTCAATGGAAATAACAAACGCGATGGAATCCCATGTATGGTTTCGAATGGTAGGAGAGATGTCATATTCAACTCCAATGTACATAGAGTCCCATTCATGGCAAGGATATGTAATTGTCAGATCGTGTCCGACAGGGACAGCAATTGTGTCTTCATTCCCTTCTGCATAGAGGAAATCTCCATTGGCTGGATCTGTAATTTGATAATCCAAATCCAAAGGGAAAGATAAATTGGCCCAAATTGTAGGACAGAATTCTATGTCCTGATGCATATAATTAAACACATCAAAATCGGCACCTAATAATTCATAGGCAATTTGCGCATTGATTTCTCCTAAAGGTGTTTCTATTGGGTAATTAAAATCGCCCTCTAAAAATTCAAGTGCTTGTTGTATGTTTTCTCCATCAGGAGGAGGGATAAGACCAGCAGCTGAATGCAAAAAATGAATGATGTCAATATTTACATTCATGTATAAGCTGTCTCCCGATGCGATGAGACAATTTGTCCCCGGCTGAACGTAATCCTCTGTTTCTACATACGGTAAGGTGACAAAGGCAGTCATTCCAATATCAAACCAGTCTCCAATTTCGATGGGTAAGTCGTAATCGTGACAAAATTGAAAATCTCCATCTACAAAACAAGGGTAAACGGTATATCCTGTTTCTCCATTAATGTGGAAAAGCGTATCGATGGTGTGAGGTACTTGAATGTCAGAAGGGATTAAGTTCACGGTATCGCAGCCAAATACACAGAAAATTATATCCATGAAAGGATTAAATTCATATTCTAAATCCAAGGTTGTTACGCCAACAGGAGGGAATTCTGTGCTTAAATCCCAGCCGTCTGTTACGATGTATGAAGTGTGAATTGTTGCAGGACCTCCAAAGTTAAATGCTTCGTCGTTAGGAAAGTCTAGTGTGATTTCTACGGGATAATCTAAGTCGAAGGAGCCTGTGTTAAATCCATGAGCTTCAAATGTGGATCTTAAATAAGCAAAGATTCCGGTTTGAAATCCTACTCCAAATTCTTGTCCGAAAATTTCAGTGATTTCCGTAAAACCATAATTCTCATCTATGGTTAAGTCGAAGAATGTATGCTCAACATCAATATCGTAGGAATCGTCAGGACCCCACATGTTTTGGTCGTATGCAGAGTAATGAATATTGTGTTGCAATATATTTTCCTGAGCTATGCCTTGTATTTCCGCAATAACAAGAAGCCCAAGTAGGATGTGCTTGAATTTAATCATAAGGATTGATGCTTAACCGTTTTTAAACTAGCAATAAGTGGTTGATAAATTAAGCTTTTGACAATGCTTGGAAAATTGATGTTGATCCATATTGTGCTTTGTTCTCCGGTGAAAAAGAAAATTCTGTTGAATTTTTCCTCTTCAACTTGGTAGTTTGTTACAAATAGATAAGCGACTTTTCCATCGTCTAAAATAATGGTTTCCTGATGTTCAAGTGTAAACCCTTGCTCTGCAAAATAGGCAGCATTCAGTGTTTTAATTATTTGCTCCGAATTAACGTTGTTGATTTCAACCACTTGAATTGTCGTTGCAGAGTTGTTGTGAATAAATCCATTGCTGGACGGATTTATTGCAAAATTTTCAGGCGGAACCAAATAAACATCAGTGTTTGGCGCGTTAACTGGCGTTTTGTCTGATCGGTTGAGTTTCGCTTTTTGGCTTTCCATAAAGCCGGCGAGTTCATCGCTCTCCTGAGCCTGAATGCTTGTGCACATCAATAGCATAAACAGAATAGTAATTGATAGATTAAATGGTTTCATCTTCGACTTGGTTTTGAGACGCTAAATTTAATGCATTATTTTCTAAATATCAAGTGCTTTTAATGAAAGTTTGGATATTATTGGGTTTGTTATCTGTAAACTTAACTTGCAATATCTCAAATTATTTCACCAGAAAATTATTTCCTTAATTAAACTCTGTTTAAATAAGTTATACAATTCACTTTTTGAGGATAATGTCTTTGGGAAATATTATTTTTGCAAGATGAATTTCAAGCGGATGTTAAAACGGTTTTTGGTGTGGAGAATACGACATATTAGTGATCGTGGTTTTGTGTTGTTTTTATCTGTGATTGTAGGTATATCGGCTGGTTTAGTAGCAGTGATAATTAAAAATTCCGTACACTTTATTCAGACATTGCTTAAAGCTTGGATTTCATCGGAAACGGAAAGTCTAATCTATATTTTTTATCCTATCATTGGAATTTCTTTAGCGGTATTGTTTGCGCGTTACATTATTCGCCAACATGTTGGACATGGTATTCCTACAGTTTTGTTTTCTATCAGTAAAACGAAAGGGAGAATTCGTCAGCATAATATGTTTTCTTCCATCGTTGCATCTGCTCTAACGGTTGGATTTGGTGGTTCTGTTGGACTTGAGGGACCAACTGTGGCTACTGGTGCTGCTGTCGGTAGTAATTTGGGTCGGATGTTCCACTTGAATTACAAACAGATTATTTTATTGCTTGGGGCTGCTTGCACTGGGGCTATGGCTGCTATTTTTAAAGCGCCAGTTGCTGCCATTGTTTTTGCGTTGGAGGTGATTATGTTGGATCTAACAATGGCATCGCTTGTGCCATTGTTATTGGCTTCAGTATCAGCAGTTTTAACATCTTATCTTTTCTTAGGACAAAATGTTTTGTATCCTGTTGAAATTCTTGACTCATTTCATATCAATCAAGTACCACTCTTTATTATATTAGGTGTGCTTGCTGGCTTGTTGTCCGTGTATTTTACGAAAATGTATCTTTTTGTTGGAAAAATATTTTCAGGAATTAAAAGCAGAGGAGGAAAGCTTTTGCTCGGAGGAATTGTTCTTGGAATACTGATTTTTCTTATGCCTAGTTTATACGGTGAGGGTTATGAAGTCATTAACTCTGCCTTAAGTGGGAATTCAGATTTTTTGTTTGAAAATACCATTTATTCCTCTTATCAAGATAGTTTTACTGCGCTTATTATAATTTTTGTTGTGACTCTACTGGCGAAAGTAATTGCTACAAGTGCAACATTTGGTGCCGGTGGTGTTGGTGGTATTTTTGCGCCATCATTGTTTCTTGGTTCCAATTTAGGTTTGATGTTTGCTTTGATTGCTACTCGTCTGGGTTATGATGTTTCGGTAACAAATTTTGCTTTGATCGGAATGGCAGGGGCTATTGCTGGTATCATACATGCTCCACTGACTTCTATCTTCCTTATTGCTGAAATTACAGGAGGTTATCAATTGTTTATTCCGCTAATGATTGTTTCTACCATATCGTATGTGACAGTCAAATTATTCACTTCAAACTCAGTTTATACAATTCAGCTGGCTAAACGTGGAGAGTTAATGACACATCATAAAGACAAAGCTGTTTTGTCGATGTTGCGAGTGGATGAATTGGTTGAGACAAACTTTAAAAAATTACATGACACCGATAAACTTAAAGATATTGTCAATGCTGTGTCAAAATCAAGACGTAATATTTTCCCTGTCTTGGATGAAGAAAATCAGTTAGTTGGTATTGTTGTTTTGGATGATATTCGGGATATTATGTTTAAGTCGGAACTTTATGATAAAGTTTCCGTACACGAAGTTATGATTTCTCCAACGCCTTATCTTGTCAGTGTTGATGATACAATGGAATCGGTGGCAGAGAAATTTCAACATACGGGAAATTATAATCTCCCTGTCATCGATCATGGGAAATATGTCGGATTCATTTCCAGAGCGCGTGTTTTCTCTCATTATCGACGCATGCTAAAACGATTTTCTGACGATTAATGCCTGCAAAACGAAATATCTTTCAACGAATCTTAACCTGGCGTTTACAGCATCAGGAAAATCGTAATTTCTTTTTTTTGTGTAGTGTTATTGTTGGTCTTGCCGGTGGATTTTTAGCCTTGGGACTTAAATCGGCAGTGTTCTATTTGCGCCGTTTTTTTCTTTCTGACGAAATGAGCGATAAACGCTTTTTGTTGCTCTTATTGCCTGCTGTTGGTATTTTGCTTTCCGTGATTTTAAAGCGATGGCTGTTGAAAGATCCTATTCGCCATAATGTGAGCTCTATTTTGCATGCAATTTCTAAGCGAAAGAGCTTGATGAAAACGCACAAAATTTTTAGTTCGGTGCTTGGTGCTGTGTTTACTGCAGGGCTCGGTGGAAGTGTTGGTCTAGAGTCTCCTGTGATTAGCTCTGGTGGTGCCTTGGGCTCTAACCTTGGTCGGTTTCTGAACATGAATTACAAAGAAATTACGGTATTGTTAGCTTGTGGTTCTGCTGCAGGTATTTCCGCAATTTTCAATACACCAATTGCTGGGATTATCTTTGCGATTGAGGTGTTAATGATTGATTTGACCCGTTTTTCCTTAATTCCACTTCTTTTATCCTCTATGACTGGAACCATAGTAACATGGTTGTTCTACAAAGAAGGAATATTGTTTGAGTATAACATAAAAGAAGCTTTTACAGCTGGAGACATTCCGTATTATATTGTGTTTGCAATAATTGCAGCTTTAGTTTCTTTGTATTTTACGAAAACTTACCTTTGGATAGAGTCGTTATTTCTGAAAATCAAACGACCACTTCTTCGCATATCAATCGGGGGATTATTGTTTGGTGGAATGTTGTATCTTTTCCCTCAGCTTTATGGAGAGGGATACATGAATGTAACTCATCTTTTGAATCACGATTTGACTTCTTTTGTGGGTGATACTGTATTTCAAAGCCTGGTTTTGTCATCCTCTTTACTATTTATTTTGTTTGTCTTGGTTTTAGTGCTTTTGAAAGTGATAGCGACAAGCATTACAATATCTGCCGGTGGGATAGGAGGAATCTTTGCGCCTTCTGCTGTAACAGGTGCTTTTGTAGGTTATATTTTTGCTGTTTCTGTCAATATGATTGCTGGGGAGTATATTCTTTCTCCCGGAAACTTTGCATTGGTTGGTATGGCTGCTTGTTTAAGTGGGGTTTTGCATGCACCCTTAACAGGTTTATTTCTTATTGCTGAAATTACTCAGGGTTATCATCTTATCGTTCCTTTGATGATTGCAGTAACACTCGTTTTTATTATTGTTAAAGCCATTGAGCCTAACTCCATTTTTACCATGCAACTTGCAAAACGTGGAGAATTAATTACTCATCATAAGGACAAAGCAGTGTTAACCTTTTTGAAACTTGAGAAAGTGATAGAAAGAGACCTTGTTCAAGTGCCTGTTGGTGCAAGTTTGGGTGAGTTAACAACATACATTGCAAAATCGAAGCGTAACATCTTCCCGGTTGTGAATGAAAATGGTGATTTTGAGGGAATTATCCATGTGGAGGATATTCGTGAAATTATGTTTCAAGAAGCGTTGTACGATACCACTTTTGTACGTAATTTAATGCGAATTCCTGATGAAATTATTCAAGCAGAAGATAGTATGCAAGAGGTCATGGACAAGTTCAATAAAAGTCATGCTTGGAATCTTCCCGTTGTGGATAAAAATAGTTTTGTTGGTGTGATAAGTAAATCTTCACTTTTCTCTGCATACCGAAAACAACTTATCAATATTACAGAGGATTAGGTGTTAACGACTATTTCTAATGATAGCACAAAGCTGGCAATCTTTGTATCTGCCCGTCCGGTTTACCAGCTGAGGGTAGCAGGTACATTTAAAAGCAACTCATGCTGTAAGTTATCACAAAAGAAATGGATTGAACACGCAAAAATGAAAACCACGAATGCATGAATAAACCATTGTGTTTTTATTCATGCATTCGTGGCAATTTTGGGTTTTATTCTTGTTTTTCATCTCCTTTTCTCCTGTTTCTATCCTTTCCCAATCCCTTAAATATGGCTGGTGGGTGGGTGTTGATAACTATATACAATGATAGCAGATTGTTGGCAATCTCATTATTCACTCTCACTCTGTATTCAGTTCGAGTTCCAGTCCCGATGTGTAAGTAAAAAGTGGAATCGGGATTATTCACCCATGGAATTTCATTGCACTACTGTTTATGAAACTCCGGGTTCATTAGTGTGAGTTTTGAGGGTAAAAATGACCAGAAACCGCCTTGCCTTAACATTTATATCCTTTACAAGGACTGTTTTGATTTACTTTGGTAACTTGTTTGATTACCTACCCCTCAAAGAAAATATGGAAATCTTAATAACATTCGACCCTCTGAATAATTTAAAATAATTGCCTCTTTTTCATTTTCTTTATAATTAGTGCTTGTATTTATGAAAAAGTCATCTAAATCGGCTTTTACTTTATTATTATTTATGTTGTATCCAGTATTGTTAATGTAGATTTGTTTTTCTGATTTCAAACAATGGAATGCAAAATCACATCTATTACCCCAATAATCATATCCAAATATCCGAAAGACTCCTTCCGTCTGATGTGTATTCGAGACTAATGATAATAAGACATAGTAATAGTAACATGAATTCTCTCTTTGTTCAATAAGGTCAACTTTTTCTAAAAACCTTTTTGTGTCATTGTTTGTCATTGTAATAAGAGTATTATTATTGTTTACTATGAAAACTCTTCTATGGACTCTTTCTAAGTTATTTCCTGAATCAGTTTCTCTTTTATGTATTTTGTTTGTACATGAATAATTCATCCCAATGCAAACAAAAAATACTGATATAATTACATGTTTAAGGTTTGTTTTCATGTTCTTATTTGTATTTGTTTTATTATCAAATAGAAAATACACATACCATTGCTAGAAGTTTAATTAACGTGAGTTCGATCTAAGCAACGTTTGGAATTCTTGATTTATCAACGACTTCTTCAATATTTAGCGAAGGTTTTTTGTCAAGAAATGAGTATGCAATTAAACCAGAAATGAGATTCGATAGAAAGTTTTCAAAGCTTCTGTGTCTTGTATGTTCAATTTGACAAATATTTTTAAGTTCATCATTAACTGTCTCAATAATAGCTCTTTTTCTAAGGAGTATTTTGTCTTGGATTAACATTAGGGAGTTTTTCATATTTTTTCTAATCTTTGTGATTAAGTGAATTCCATCGATAAAAAGATTCTCAAAAAGACTTTTAGAGATATAGCCTTTATCTGCGATGAGTTTTCCAAATATCTTATTATGAAAATTCTTATTTTTAAGAGGATACCTATCGTCAACATTCCCCTGCGTAAAAAGAAAGTCTAAGATTTCTCCTTTATCATTAATAACCAGGTGTAATTTAAATATAATTAAAACCTTGCTTTTTGCAAATTTTTAAGCCTTTTCTTACGTCGAACTCACGTTAATTAGTAATATTTCTAATTTTTTAGACTGATTCAAATTTCAAGCTAACTTCTAGAAACAGAGAACTCTTGCACATTTTTATCACCTCACTATTCTCCAAGCAAAACGAGTAGCTCATGACTTTCCTTGCACATTCAATCCTACTCTTTCTGTTTGTTGTAAAATTTACAAGCATAGGGCTAAGTTAATTAATATGTTTGAAAATGGAAAATGGAATTAGTGACCAAAGCCGCCTTACCTTAACATTTATATCCTTTACAACTACTGTTTTGATTTACTCGACTAACTTGTTTGAAGCATTACCGCAATTAATAACCCATAGACTATCGGTAAACGCATACCCTTGTTCATCTTCGTATTTACAATAAACTCTAATCCTGTATTCCCCTGTATTTAAAAAAAGTGTATCAAAAGTGTATGCATTATTCTGAAAATAAAAATCTTTAAATTCAGGACGATTTGTTGAAATATCTATTTTAGCTGAAAGACTGTCAATTTGAGGTCCAAATAAAACAATATGAAAAGTACATGTATCACCAACACATATTGTATCTGATAAAGTTTGAATTTCAATATTTCTAAATTCCTTTTCTAATTCTCCTTCTTTCGAATATCTTTTAAAATAAACTGTAGTATCATTTTCTAATAATGCATCAAGTTTTAAATGCCCATTTTCATGATAAAATACAGATTTTCCATGTCGCAAACCATTCTTAAACTCAGTTTCTTGCTCTAATTCTCCGTTAGGATAAAACCAACGTGTAATGCTATCCTGTAGGTCGTTTTTAAAGTATCCTTCACCTAGTAATTTCCCTTCAGATGAAAACTCTTTATAAATTCCATGTTTCTTACCACTTTTGTAACTAGCTTCAAAATCTAACTTACCATTTTCATAATAAACTCGGCGTATTCCATTTAACTTTCCATTCTGATATATAGATTGTTCTTTATAACTACCACTTTTATAATACTCATAATATGTGCCATGCAATTCTTCATTTTCTATACGATACTTTGCTTTTAATTCACCTGTAGGATAGTACTCTTTTTTTATTTTAACATTATTGCATGCCCACAAAAACATGACAGATAATAATATAAGTGGTATGGTATATTTATAATTATTTTTGTAATTTCTCATATTCCGATTTAGATAATGGATTATCAACTTTCTCAAGCTTGCCCCTACAGGCACTTGAACAAGGCCTCTTTCAATATGCTCATCGGCATTTTCCCTTTTTCGTAATATATCATACATTTCTACCAAAGAACTTGGATGTTAATTTAACAAATATACAGGTTTATTTGATAAATTATTGTGTTTGTCCTGCGAAATGTTTACATTAGCATGGTAGAATTAAATTTATACTTATTTTAAATCCATCGCTATAATGAAAAAGAAAGCACTATTTGTTCTGTTTCTTGTTTTGAGTATGCATTTTGTTAAAGCACAAACTTCACCTATGATTGTTGACTGGAAATTGTGGTCAACAGTGGATGATTATTCATCTCTAATTGGTGGGGGTACGACTGCTCCTGAAACCTATTATGTGAAATTTGATCAGGATACGATGATTGATATGGTAGCTTATACTAAAATTCTGCGCTCCGACGATGTGGATGCTGTAGATTTTACCTGCATAGGTTTTGCACGAGAAGATTTGGATAATCACAAAGTATATTACCGCAATATGGAGGGAGATGAGGGGTGTGTTTATAATTTTTCTGCTGAGCAAGGCGATACATTAACCGAATTGTTTAATCCGTTTCATCCGTTCTTGTACTATGAAGATTACGATGTGTTGGTTGATACTGTGTATGAAATTATGATAGATGGATCTCCTCGAAAGGTGTTTGAACTCACTGGGCTGTCAGATGGTGTTGTTAGTGGTGTAGAAAAAGTTATTGAAGGCATAGGTAGTGAGTTTGGAGTGCTCGAAACCGGACATGGGTATTCCGGAGTTGTCGGTTGGCACTTGAGAAATCTTTGTTATTGGGAAAACGATCAACTTATATATCACAATGACGAGTATGATTATTGCTTTTATCACGATGAATCTTTGCTTGCAGATGAAAAGGGGAGCTGTTTTCAAGTCTATCCCAATCCATCAAAAGATAAAATTCACTTTCAATTGAGTCATTCAAGTGTTTCGCTTATCTGTTTGAGTATTTATTCGGTTCGAGGTGAATTGCTGTTGAAAGAAACTGGTTATTTTGATCAATATACTCTCGATGCATCGGATTTTCATGCTGGTATATTTATATACGCTTTAACTGTTGATGGAAATACGTTTCGAGGCAAATTTGTATTTGAGTAGCCTTCGCCTCAAATCCGTTTTAAAATCAACAATCTATTGTTTACATCTTTCTTGAATTCCTTTTCATAAACGACATATTTCCTTGTTTTATCTCTATCTTTGAATAATGAATTAATGTAGAGGAACTATGGCGGCAAAAACCAAAACTCGTAAGATCTTTGTATTAGATACAAATGTCTTACTTCATGATTATAAATCGATTTTTAAATTTCAAGAAAATGATATTGTCCTTCCTATTGTTGTTTTGGAAGAACTTGATCATTTTAAAAAAGGAAATGATTTAATCAATTATCATGCGCGCGAATTTACCCGTGTTTTGGATGAACTTAGCGGTGATAAAGACCTTCATAAAGGCATCCCTTTGGGAGATGGCTTAGGTAAATTATTAATAGAAACAGGGAAACCATTTGGTCCCGAGTTGGCAAATTCTTTTCCTGAGCATGTGCCAGATCATAGAATTTTGGCCATAGCTCAGCATTGGGAAGAAAATCAGCCATCCAAACAGGTGATTCTTGTGACTAAGGATATTAACCTTCGAATGAAAGCCAAATCTTTGGGCTTAAAAGCACAGGATTATCAAAATGATAAAGTTACTGATGTTGAGCGTTTGCAAGCTGATGCGGTTGTAGTAGATGGCGTTGCTCCGGAACTCATTAGTAAGCTGTACGAAACTGCCGAAGGACTTTCCGTAGAAACCTTTAAATTTAAGTCAGAACCTAGTGCTAATCAATATTTTATTCTGAAAAACGGATCGCAATCAGCTTTAGCCCATTACAATGTTGATAGTAAGATGATTAGCCGTGTAGAAAAATTGAACGCCTATGGTATAGAACCTCGCAATGCAGAGCAAGCTTTTGCTATGGATGCACTTATGCGGGAAGATATTCAACTGATTGCGCTTACAGGAAAAGCAGGAACAGGGAAAACCCTTTTAGCTTTGGCTTCTGCTCTTCAACAACGAAGATATTATCATCAAATTTATTTGGCAAGACCTATTGTTTCTTTGTCAAATCGTGATCTTGGTTACTTGCCTGGAGACGCACGTGAGAAAATCACACCATACATGCAGCCTCTTTTTGATAATCTGTCTGTCATTAAGCACAATTTTAAACCGACAAGTCAGGATTTTACACGTATTGAGGACATGTTGAACAACGAGAAGTTGGTCATCGAAGCATTGGCATACATTCGTGGTCGTAGTTTGTCCAAAGTGTTTATGATTATTGACGAGGCACAAAATCTAACTCCACATGAGGTGAAAACCGTTATTACACGTGCAGGTGAAGGAACAAAAGTTGTCTTTACTGGTGATATTCAACAAATTGACTCTCCATATTTGGATATTAAGTCCAATGGATTGTCGTATTTAGCATCAAAAATGAAAGGCCAGCCAATTTTTGCTCATGTAAATCTTGTGAAAGGTGAACGTTCACATTTGGCAGAACTGGCATCTGATCTTTTGTAATGTATGGAACATAAACTAGCAATTGTCATACTGAACTGGAATGGAAAGCATTTTCTTGAGGTATTTTTGCCTGGAGTTTTGCAGTATTCCAAATTTCCCGGAGTTCGAGTTGTTGTTGCCGATAATGCCAGCTCTGACAATTCTATTCCTTACTTGAAGAAAAACTTTGAGGGACAATTGGAAGTACTTGAATTTTCTGATAATTATGGCTTTGCTGGTGGGTATAATCGAGCTTTTGAACAGTTGGATGATGAAATTATTTGTTTGCTAAATTCCGATGTTGAGATTCGTCACGATTGGATAAAACCTGTTTTGGATTATCTGGATGCAAATCCCAATGTGGGTGCTGCTTCATCAAAACTTTTAGATCAGAAAAATGCAGATTATTTCGAGTATGCTTCGGCTGCAGGAGGATATATTGATAAGTTTGGGTATCCATTTTGCCGTGGTCGGATTTTTGAGTCATTAGAGAAAGATCTTGGGCAATACGATGACATTACTGACGTGCTCTGGGGGGCTGGAGCCGCTCTTTTTGTGCGTCGAAAGCTCTGGAACGAACTTGGTGGGTTAGATGAGGACTTTTTTGCACATATGGAAGAAATCGATTTCTGTTGGCGTCTACATAATGCTGGTTATCGTATTGTTTCAATTCCTCAGTCTGCTGTTTACCATGTTGGAGGAGGAACTTTGCCAAAAAACAATCCCCAAAAGACCTTTTTGAATTTTCGAAA
Organism: Bacteroidales bacterium; assembly: GCA_963676165.1. Taxonomy (GTDB): domain Bacteria; phylum Bacteroidota; class Bacteroidia; order Bacteroidales; family ML635J-15; genus JAQIBY01. Next base: position 1,544,836 of record OY781043.1, read on the forward strand.
TAACCTTTGGATGTTGCAAAAAAATCTTCCGAAAAAGCAATTGTCAAAACTTATGTTTGCACGTTTTTTCTTGGATGGATTTGCGATGTTAAGCTTTTTTGTGTCAGGACGATTCAAAGATGCATCTGCTGTGTGTAAAGCTTGGCGAAGCATGAGAAAAACAAAGCAAAAAACCATGTCTAAACGTCAAGTTTCCAGCGAGAAATCATCCTTAAGTGGGGCAGGCTTTTATCCGAAAAGCATACTTTGGCAATATCATGTCAAAGGTAAAAAGCGCTTTTCCGATTTGAATATTCAAATAAAAATTGACGATTAATCGATAGGCTATGAGTCCAGGAATCATATTGAGTATCATTGTAGGTTATTTTTTAATTCTGGTTTTAGTGTCTTTCCTGACATCCAGAAATACTGATTCTGCGGGATTTTTTGTTGGTAATCGGAAGTCTCCATGGTTTATTGTTGCGTTTGGAATGTTAGGAGCCTCATTAAGTGGGGTTACCTTTATTTCTGTACCTGGCTGGGTGATTTCTACCGATTTTACTTACATGCAGATGGTTCTGGGCTATTTCCTTGGTTACATGGTAATTGCTTTTGTGTTATTACCTATTTATTACAAATTAAATTTAACCTCCATTTATACGTATCTTGATAAGCGATTTGGTATGTCGGCATATCAAACCGGTGCTTGGTTTTTTCTCGTAAGTCGGGTAATTGGGGCCTCATTTCGTTTGTACATTGTTGCTGATGTGTTGCAAATTGTGGTTTTTGATGCTTGGGGAGTTCCTTTTTGGTTGACAGTTATTATTAGTATATTATTTATTTGGTTGTATACATTCCGTGGAGGAATCAAAACCATTATATGGACAGATTTCCTGCAAACTTCTTTAATGATTTCTGCATTGATTGCAACAGTCGTTATTTTGTCAAGACAAATGGGATTGTCCTTTTCCGGATTGTTTGAAACGATACAAGAGAGCAATTACTCTCAGATATTTGTGTTTGATGATTGGCACAGTCGTCAACATTTTCTGAAGCAATTTCTGTCAGGTATGCTCATTACCATTGTAATGACCGGACTTGATCAGGATATGATGCAGAAAAATTTGAGTTGCAAAAATCTCAAAGATGCTAAAAAAAATATGGTTTCTTATGGATTCGCTTTTATTCCATTTAATTTGCTATTTTTAAGTCTGGGTGTGCTTCTTGTATTGTTCAGTCAATCCAATGGAATTCCATTGCCTGAAGATACGGATCACCTTTATCCTCTTTTAGCACAATCGCATTTGGGCTCAGTTGTTTTTGTCATGTTTGTTCTGGGGCTAACAGCTTCTGCATATAGCTCATCAGATTCTGCCTTGACAGCCTTGACAACCTCTTTTACCGTGGATATTTTACGTAAAGAAAATTTACCAGAAAAACAACTTAAGAAGATACGCATGAAAGTGCATATCGGGATGTCAATTGTTCTTGCTATTGTCATTCTCATATTCTCAGTTTTCAAGGATAGGTCAGTTGTCGATTCCATTTTTACCATTGCAAGTTACACCTATGGTCCATTGTTGGGTTTATTTGCTTTTGGTATTCTATCCAAACGGCAACCATTGTCCAAATACATTCCTGTTGTTGCAATATTGTCTCCTGTTTTTGCATTGTTTGCAAAGTATCTTGCATTCCAAATTTGGGAATGGGAAATGGCGTATGAGCTGCTACTTATTAATGGAGGCTTCTGTTTTTTAGGCTTATATATTTTGACGTTTTTCAACAAAAAATAGCTGGATTTAATTCGTTCTTGTGTTTACAAATAATCTTAAAGTATAAGTAATCGAGCTTTTTATTTGTTATTTGTTTTTGTTAGGATTTGAAATGTTAAATCTGTGTTTTTCTTGTGATATGATCATATTATTTGTATCTTTAAAGATTGAAAGGGAGATAGTTGTAGCTTTTATTACTTAGTTTTTGATATTATGAGAAAGCTGTTTTTGTTTATTGTTCTAATGCAGGCACTTTTGCTTAATGCACAGAATCTTGTTGTTAATCCATCGTTTGAAAATGTTGTAGGGACATTGCAGTGTAGTTGGTACACTACTCAAGCACAGTTTGATAATGCTATGGATGGTTGGACATGTCCGACAGGTGGATCCACAGATATTTTTAGTATGTCATTAGCAACTAATTGTTATTGTCATCCTTTATCTACTCATGCCTCTGCTGTTGGTAATCAATTACCTCGTACCGGAGATGTTATGAGTCATGTAACTGTTTATGGAGATGGAGGTTGTGATCCATATAGAGAGTATTTGCAAGGTGAGTTGTCAACTCCGCTCACTGTTGGACAAGATTATCTCGTAGAATTTTATGTTTCCCTTGCGGATTATATGGCTTTTGCAACAAATAATATTGGAGTCTATTTTGTGACTTCTCCTGTTGATGTGACAAGTATGTGTGTGTATGATGTAACTCCACAGCTTAACAATACAGATATCATTACAGACGATCAAAACTGGACACTCATTAGTTTTACGTATACTGCCGATGCGGCTTATACCCATTTTATGATTGGGAATTTTGAGTACGATGCAGGGACTTCAACTTTGCCTCATACTGGTTCAAATGGAACGATTCGTTATTATGTTGATGATGTTTCAATTACTGAAGTTGATGTAGTGCCTACATCTGATTTTACAGTAAGTACACCTGTGTGTGTCGGTGAAGATTCAGACATTGAATATACAGGGAATGCGCCATCCACTGCAACATATCATTGGAGCTGGGATGGAGGGACTGCATCTCCCGGAACAGGACAAGGTACACATACCGTTAATTGGGCAACTTCGGGAACTCATACTGTTTCTCTTTGGGTTGAAAATCTGGGAATTAGTTCTGATGTTACAACGCATGAAGTGACTGTAAATGAAGTGCCAACTTCTGATTTTATGTTGAGCTCTGTCGATTGTTACGGAGATAATTCAGCCATAGTGTACAATGGTTCTGCATCTTCTTCAGCAACCTATAATTGGGATTTTGATGGTGGTTCAATTGTGAGTGGATCAGGTCAGGGACCGTATGAAATAAACTGGACAAGCTCAGGAACACATACGGTTGAATTAACAGTGGAAGAAAATGGATGTACTTCCTCAGTTACATCGCATAGTCTTACTGTGCCTGCAGAATTACAATTGACGCTTGATCCAACGGATGCAAGTTGTTTCAATTCGGATGATGGCAGCATTTCATCTAACGTGTCTGGTGGAACTCCAGGTTATTCTTACGTATGGAGTAATGCACAGGTGAATCCGACTGCTACTGGGTTAGCACCTGGGAGTTATACCCTTGTTGTAACTGATACTCATGCTTGTACTGTTAGTGCTAGCGCTAATGTTGATGAACCAACTCAAGTGACAATCTCACCTGGAAGTGACCAAGAGATATGTCATGGTGAAACAGTACAATTAAGTGCACAGGCAAATGGAGGTGCTGGTTCTTATACCTATTTCTGGAACGATGGATCAGGTTTTATTCCTGGAGGTGCATCTGAGAATTTTACTCCTCAAAGTTCACAAACTTTTTCTGTCTATGCCGAAGATGCAAATGGTTGTACCTCAAGTTTTGGTGAAATTGATGTATCTGTTAGTTTGCCAATACGGTTGGATTTAAATATCACACCAATATCCTGTAATGGAAATTGTGATGCAATTATGGACTTAAATGTGTCAGGTGGAATTGCACCTTTTACATTCACTGGTGATTTTGAAAGTGACTATGCGATGGGCTTGTGTCCGGGTATGTACCAGGTGACAATTACAGACGATAATGGTTGTATGAATGATACCATGTTTGTACTTAATCAGCCTCCTGCTTTGTATGGGACTGTCTATGCCGATGAAGTTTCGTGTCCTGGTGGAAATGATGGTCGCGCATATATTGAAGTAGCTGGTGGAGCTTCGCCATTTCAATACCATTGGACATCAGGTGAATCTAATGATACAGCTTACAATTTGTATGCAGGACAAGCTGGAGTTACAGTAACTGATCACAATGGTTGTATTTTTTCTGAATCAGTTTACATTAATGAACCTGAAGATTTTATTGTTGTAGGGGTTGGGAATCGTCAGATTTGTATTGGCGGATCTGCTTCAAATACTGTGTCTGTTACTGGAGGCTCTTCTCCGTATTCTTTCCATTGGCAAGGTGAGGATGGATTTAATTGGTACAATAATACTATCAATGTTTCTCCTGAAGAAACAACAGTTTACAATTTGACAATTACAGATGACCATGGTTGTGAAGAAACTTCAAGTATGACTGTTTATGTAAATCCGCCATTAAATATTTTGTCATTACAAACGGATCAGCCTGCCGTTTGTAAAGGAGAGTCTGTGACTATTTATGCACAAGTTGAAGGCGGAAATGGTGGTCCTTATGAGGTTCTGTTTGATGACAACGTACATACTTTCCCTTATGAATTTACTCCACAAACTTCAGGATGGCATCATTTGAGATTGTCAGATGCTTGTGAAACTCCTTCTGTTTACGACTCAATTTACATTGAAGTGTATGATTTGCCGCTCAATAATTTTGTTTCCGATAAAGTTGGTGGCTGTCCTCCCTTACTTGTCCAATTTAATGAGCTTAATCCGAATGATGGAAAGAGCTATTTTTGGAATTTGGGGGATGCCGGTTTTTCTTACGGGCAACAAGCTACTCATAATTACGAAACTTCTGGTTTGTATGATGTTAGTTTGTCAGTTACCGATGAAAATGGTTGCGTGAAAACCCGTACAATAGAAAATATGGTGCATGTGTATCCTGTTCCTGAAGTTGATTTTTACACTGACCCCAATGAAATATCTATGTTAAATCCTATAGTGTCATTTTATCCAATTACAGCAAATACCAATAGTTTATATTGGTTCTATGGTGATGGTGATTCCACTACAATTAGCAATTGGGCACCACGACATCTTTACGATGGTGTTGGTGAATATGAAGTTCAACTTGTTGGGACAAACACCTTCCAGTGTTCAGATACTATGTATAAGGTTCTGAGAGTACGTGAATTCTTTACTTTTTATGCGCCTACAGCTTTTACTCCGAATTTTGATAGTGATAATGATTGTTTTTCTGTCTGTGGTGCAGGAATTGATCCAAATGAATTTTCTCTTATTGTCTATGACAGATGGGGAGCTCCTGTTTTTGAAACCGATTATTACGATGACAGTTTTGGCTGTGATGGTTGTGGTGAATCTTCATGGGATGGAACTATGCAAGGGAATGTTTCTAAGGGGGATAAGCTCTTAGCATCAGGCGTCTATTCATGGATTTGTGTCTATAAAGACCTCTTTGGAATTGAGCATTTTGAACAAGGTGTGGTGCGATTGATTCGATAATGAATTTCAATCTCTAGGTATAAACTTCCAAAAATCATGTTCCATTCATGGAAAAAGTATTTATTTTGTTTGTATGAAACATATTTATATTTTTCCCATATTCATTGGAATGGTGTTTTTGTTACATTCCTGCCATACTGAAGAGAATAATAATATTCCTCACGAAAGGGATGGAAATCAGTATGCAGGAGGTTTTCAGATTGATGTGGATGGACAAGACTATTTACTAACGGTCTTTAATCCTTGGCAGAATGCTGAAAATGTTCAGTATGAATATCGACTCTCTCACGAAGAGAAAGCAAATTGCATAAAGATACCGGTTGAATCTGTCGTATGTATGTCTACAACGCATTTAGGTTATTTGGAAGTGTTGAATCAAAGGAAATCTGTAAAAGCAATATCTGGAACTGATTTTATTTTTGATGAAACTTTACGCCAATCTGTGGATGATGGCGATATTGCAGAGCTTGGTTTTTCTGAAAATATGAATCTGGAAAAACTTATATCCCTTCAGCCGGATTTAGTGTTCGCCTATGTGGTCTCACCATCAGAGCTGAAACAAATTGAGCAAATCCGTTCCTTTGGGATTCCCGTTGTTTTGGTGGGCGATTACTTGGAAAATCATCCTTTAGGGAAACTGGAATGGTTGCGCTTTTTTGCTGCCTTCTATGATCAACTTGATGAAGCAGAGGATTTTGTTGTAGAGCGAGAATCATCGTATTTGGAAATTCAATCTCAAATTGAATCTACGGATTCTAAACCAAATGTCATTCTAAATGTGCCATGGCAGGGTGTCTGGTGGATGCCCGGGGCAGATTCATATATGGCTGGCTTTATTCGCGATGCTGGTGGAGTATATATGTTTGATCATCTAAAAGGAAATGCATCTCAAACAGTCGAAATGGAGGCCGTATTTGAAAAAGCTGCAGATGTGAATGTATGGTTGAATCCGGGAACTGCAAAGAATTGTGAGCAAGTCTATCAATCCGACTCTCGATTAAACGCTTTTCAGCAATATGATAATGTTCGCATTTATAATAATAATAAACGAACCACAGTGACTAGCAATGATTTTTACGAGTCTGCTGTCGTGTATCCTGATTTGCTTTTAAGAGATTTGATGCTTATTTTTCATGCCGATTCTGTTCCTGTGGATAGTTTGGTATATTATCAGCCAATGTAATTTTGAAGAAATCATCACGACATATCTTCTTTGGAGTCCTTGTAATAAGTGCATTGTTACTTCTGTTCTTTATGGATCTACTCACTGGGAGTGTGGATATTAGCATAAAGGATGTCCTTGCATTTTTTACTGGGAAAGTTGATCATTCTGCCACTTGGTTTGAAAGTTTCCGCTTGTTTCGATTGCCGCGCGTGTTGACAGCTGTATTTGTTGGCGCAGGTTTATCTGTGAGTGGTTTAATGATGCAATCTCTGTTTCGCAATCCTTTGGCAGGACCTTATATCTTAGGAATATCTTCTGGGGCAAGTTTGGGTGTGGCTTTGGCAGTGATGGGAGCGAGTGCTTTTGGATTTTCTGTAATTCAAAATGGGATGTCTGAATTATGGCTAGTTGTTAGTGCTGCTGTTGGTGCGTTTCTAGTTATGTTGCTGGTTGCCTTAATTGCAGTGCGCCAGCGTGATATTATGACATTACTTGTACTAGGCGTGCTTATAGGCTCTGCAATTTCTGCAATCGTCGGCTTGTTGCAATACATGAGTCAGGCTGGAGAACTGAAACTGTACGTGCTTTGGACAATGGGTAGTTTGAGAGGTGTATCCTTGAAAGATTTAAACTACCTTATTCCTGTTGTAAGTTTAGGGCTTGCAATTGCCTGGCTTTTAGCGGGAAATTTAAACCTTCTGCTTTTAGGTGAAGACTCTGCAAGGTCGTTGGGCGTTAGAATTCAACTTACTCGTATGTTGATTTTTGTTGCAGTTGCCTTACTTGCTGGTAGTATTACTGCCTTTTGTGGTCCCATTGGATTTATCGGAATTGCAGTCCCTCATATTGTAAGAACACTTTTTAAAAGCTCTGATCATAAACGACTAATACCATGGTCTATTGTTACTGGAGCAGCAGTTATGCTTGGTGCAGATATTTTGAGCAATCCAGGAGGAGGACAACTCATTCTTCCAATAAACTCCATCACATCGCTTATTGGGATTCCTTTTGTAATTTGGCTGATTGTTTCTAAACGAAAAAGCTTTTTTTAATGACAATGAAACAGACAACATATTTAACTGCAAAACAATTGTCCTTGGGTTATCGTCAAGGAAAAGAATTGTCTGTTATTCTTGAAGGATTAAATCTGCAAGTTCAATCTTCTCAGTTGATTGGGTTGATCGGGGAAAATGGAGCCGGGAAATCAACTTTGCTAAAAAGTATTATGGGCATGATTCCTGTCTTGCAGGGTAATTTGAAAATCATGGACAAGGATATTCATAGTTTGTCTCCTCGTAAAAAAGCCAGATTGATTGCCTATGTTGAAGCATCAGCAAATCTGCCCGGAAATCTTCGTGTTCATGAGGTCGTTGCATATGGTAGATATCCTTATTCATCATTATTAGGGAAACCTGATCAAAAGGCAAAAACCAAAATGCGAGAAGCAATGAAGCAAATGAATGTTTTGCAATTTGCAGACAGACAATTGTATCAACTTTCTGATGGTGAAAAGCAGCGTTGTATGATTGCAAGGGCTATTGCGCAAGATACTCCTGTGATTATGCTTGATGAACCGGCTGCTCATCTTGATATTGCAAATCGTTATGAGTTGATGCGTATGCTTCGGCGTTTGGCTGAGGAGCAAGGTAAATCCATCATTATGTCTTCACACGATCTGGATATTGTTCTGAATTTTACAGATAAAATTTGGTTAATTCATCAGAAAAATATCATTGCAGAGGTGCCAGAAGATTTGGTGGTTAACGGAAATATTGAATTATTGGTTGGTGCTTCTGATTTAAACTTTTCAATGGAAAATGCTAAATTCGAATTGCCAGTTTCTGTTCGTGGGGTGATCTGTCTAAAAGGAGAGGGGCAAATTTTTCAATGGACAAAAAGAGCACTTACACGAATAGGTTTTGATGTGAAATGTAACAAATCGGAGGGTGTAAACGTTATTGTCAAAGTACACGGTGATGACTTGCTTTGGGAAATTCATTTTTCTCAAGATAATTCTGAAACGGTACATAGTATTGAACGTTTAATTGAAAGCTTAAAATCATACCATTATGAACGGACTTAAAAAAGCAACAGCCTACATTTTAGTGTTTATTGTCATTTTAATGACAGTCTTGGCAATTCTTGGAATTTGGGATTTAGTGAATCTTGAAAACATCTTACGCAGATCCTTAACATCATTATTTGTGATATTTATTGCATCTGTCATTGTGCTATTCATCTTTTCAGTGTTAATTAAAGATGACAATCATAAAAAGCATAATTCAAATCAAAACTTCGGCTAAGAAATTGTTCTAAACAATCAGCCTTAGCATATGTTAGCTTGTTGAATACCTTGTGTATTCCTTTTGGGATAACCCGAAAACCCAAAACAGAGTAGGGAGAATAAAAAAGCAAAATAGTATGAAACGAGTAATTGGAATTTCTTTATTAATTCTTGGTTTAACTACATTTATTGCTTGCGGTGATAAAAAAGACGAAGTTGAGGCGGTTGTGGATAAAACAACTGAAAAAGTTGATGCTCAATGGGATAAGATGCAGAACGAATATCAGGCATTTATGGATGAAACCAAAGCGAGCTTTGAAGTGTTAGAGAACGATATGGAGAACTTTGAGGATGAAACTGAAGAAGATCTTCGTATTCAAATGGAGAAGTTAGAAATACGTATGCAAGAGTTTGATACCAAACTTGCAGAGTTCAAAGATGCCAGTGAAAAAGAAAAAGAAGAACTGAAAGAAAACATGGAGGAAGCGAAATCAATCCTGAAAAATGAATTGAAAAAAGTGAAAGATAAAGTCAGCGAAAAGTTAGATTAATAAATGATTATATCAATTTTAAAAGCGTCCCATTGGGGCGCTTTTTTGCTTGTTTCAATATTTTGGCTCGCTTATTGACCCATGAAAACAAATCGATTGTTTATGATGTTCTCATTTTTAAGCACACTTTGATATCATGATAAAAATCGTAAATTTGTTAACTAATCATCTGAAAAATAATTGAACTATGAAACGTCTAATTTTATCTATACCACTTTTTCTGTTGATCTTTGTTGCGTGTCAGTCTGAAAAGAAAGCTGTTGACACAAAATCAGCTGAACAAGTTGATTTGAATGAAGTTGCAGGTACTTATGTAGGAGTGCTGCCTTGCGATGATTGTGAAGGAGTAGAAACAGAAATTGAATTACTCCCAAATGGTAAATTTAGATTGTTTCAATCTTATCTGAATCAGGATTATGATGTGGCAAGACATGGTGAGTATGAGTTTAATGCCAATGAGAAAATTGTTAAGCTTCATCCCGATGATGAAGAAGCAGCTCATCATCAGTATAAAATTACAGAGAATGGATTGGAGAAACTGGATAAGCGTGGACGCGTTTATAAAGATGAAATCCGTAAATCTTATCAATTGAAACAAGATATGAGAAAACCTGCATTCATAAATCGTTATTGGAAGCTTCGTGAGATTAATGGAGAGCCTGTAAAACAGCCTGAATTTTCTTTGCAAACTGCATATTTGTTTTTTGAGATGGATGAGATGCGTGTTTCAGGAAATACTGGGTGCAATAGTCTTGGAGGTGATTTTAAGTTGGAAGATACCAATGCTTTGAACTTTGTCAACCTAATTACAACAAAAAAAGCCTGTGTTGATATTCCTTGGGAGACTGACTACTTGAAAGCATTACGTTCAGTTGATCATTATAAACTTGAAGAAAAGCGTCTTGTGCTTTATTCTGATGCGAATGAACAAAGTCTTTTGTTTGTTGAAATGGAAAAACCTTTGGATTAGGAAAAAGGAATGTAGTTTCTTACTGTGTATTGAAATATTTTCATTTCACAAGTTGATACTTATGTTGTATAACCTGTGAAATGGGTTGAAATAACTGGTTTTGATGTAAGGGCGGTTCAATGATTCTTATTATTTTCGCGCCCAATATCATCGCACCAAAATGATATAGTTACTCTGTTTGGCAAAATTCACTTTTTTTGAAATGCTGAATGGAGTAACTTTTTTTAGAATGTCATTTGCGGATGTTTTCAAACCATTGTTTTAGGATCAAGCAAAAAAGTTGGGGGACATTGATTGTTTATTATGACCTATATTCTCAAATATTTGGATGGGCTATTTTTGACAGTTCAGCTTATCATTACCAAAATCTGCGCTAATCCAGTACTAGCCGTTTTTCGTAAAACTATATATAGGTATCTGGTAATACTCTAGATGCGAGAATTGGCGCCTTCGCGTATTTTCTGTGATTTATTGAGATGTGTTTGGAGTTTTTGAGCCGCGCATGCGAGCCCGTTTGCTATTCTTGACCGCTAAACACAACGAGCTTTCTGCGGGTCACGGAAAACATATCCAATAAATAAGAAAATTCGGGTCAGCGCCAGGTTTCTTTGTGAACTTTCTTTGCCGAAAAGAAAGTGGATGAAAGGTTTGCTTGCCTTTGGTGGTTTACCCCACAGGAATTTTCTTTGCTAGCCCGCCTTGCATATCAAAATTAATAAATAGGCGGGCAGGCTTTTCTTTCGTGAAAACACCATAATAAATAACACTCGTTTTTATCCCGAACACTCAAAAATAACATGTTGTGATTCGGGATAGGAAAGAAAGCGAAGTTGAAAAATGTTAGGCATTATTGGTTTACCCCACAGGAATATTGCTTGTCCCTTGTTTTACCCTCAAAATGCTATAAGGCAATCTTATAGGTGTTTTTCCCAGACTTGTTTCCAATTTGTAATAGATAAATCCCTGATGCATATTTCTTTTTAGAGATTTGAACTTTATTTTGTTGTGTCTGAAAACTATCGAGAAGCTTACCTTTGCTGTCCAATAAAGAAATCTTGTTACTTAAAATATCTTGAGGGAAACGGACGATTACACTTTCTTTTGCATAGAAGATTTGATTGTTCACATTCTTGCCTTCCTCTGCTATGCTATTTGGCACTTTTTGCATTATCCAAATTGGATTTGTGTATGCATGATATTGCTCTGATTCTCGCTTGTATATTTCAGCATCTTCTCCAAATTCTTTGTTGGTTTCAACCGCTGCACGCAAATAGAAGTAATTGTTTTCTGGAATATTATTGCTGAAAATAGCGTTTAACATAGGTTGCATGAGAATACTTCCTTCTCCTGGGTTGGGAGTGAGGGTGTATTCAATCTCTTCGTCTTCTGTGCCTACAAAAAGACTCGCCCAAACAACATCTCCAAATTCATCACTTGTACTGATCGCATAATTTAGATAATAGTTTTCTAATTCAGATTGTTGAATGATATTGTCTGAACCTATATAAATAGTGTCTCCGCTGCCATTGGTTAAATTTAAGCTGATTATTGGCCCGTCAGAAATGATAGTTTTACCTGTTTCCAGCGCTTCAAGTACATGTTCTCCTTGTTCTCCCATGCCATTTGGACAGTATGCAAGTGTAGAAATACGACCTAGTGCATTAATTTCAACTTCTCCGCTTACTCCAACAATCATATCAGTATTTGAAAAATTGAATGATCCATGTGCATCGCTACCTGCGCACATAAAAGTTTTCCATTGTTGTGTATTTGGATTGCCATTTTTAGCCTGAAGTCCGGTTTTGAGCAAGTGTTTATACACTTCAAAACCTTGCATGAAACGATTGTCTAAGTTTAGGTTCTCTGCTTCGGACAAAGGCATAAATTCACTTTTGTCTGGATCTCCTGTTACATTCCATGCATCATAAAAATTATCATTGTCTGTATTCACCAAGCGTGTATCTAAATTCCAGATTTGAAAACCGTATAATCCTGACTTAAATAATTGGTTCGAATTGTTTGAGAAGATATCAGATGAAGATTCTAAATCGTTGCAAATGACATTTCCCTCATATGGATAAGGTGAACCATTGCTTAGAAAATCGCTATCGTTTACATTCCAAATACCTCCATTGACAGCGGATGGCAGTTCATCACCTTCCGCAAATGGGTGAGCTGCGTAAACTATGCCATTGTTCGTGTGGATTGAATCCAAAAGTTGACTTAAGCTGATGTCTGTGGAACTGGCATCGCCACCACCATCACCATAAAAGTTTAATGACTCTATACTACTTGCTGATGGAAATGTAAGAGCATGAACTATCTTGTCTTTGCTGTTTTTTACTGACATTTCTACTCCACGAATTAATTGATAGCTGCTGTCTTCTGCGTTTAGGGAATACACCTCGTTTCCAAGTCTGTTCCAATTCTGAGATAAGCCATTTCCATAATTGTCATAATCACAACTGTGATCGGTTATAATTTGCCAATCTAAACCTATCTCTTTACCAGCTAGTTTTGTAGCTTCTAAAACTTCACCTACTTCTGCCAAATTTTGGGTGAAAATTGTATGTGTATGAGTATCGCCTCGGTACCATGCAGATTGTGATGGCATTGCTTCATTGTAGCGGAAAACACGTAAATAACTTTCATCGTCATCTGACCAATCAAGATGGAAATACACTTTGATGTCGATGATGTCTTCGTAACCTGCAAGCACTTCAGGCGGAATCATGAAAGTAAAATACCAAATGTTTTGATCGATACTAACGTATGTGATGTCAGTAAACATTGCAGTTTCTGCAGTAAAGTCAATGCTATGATCAGCTGATTTACAATATTCACTTTCGTTAAAGCTCTGAATGTCCATTTCTGTGTCGTTTTCAGACCTTTGTATGATAAGCTCGTCAAATTCAGCATTTGTAAGTGTATCGAAGCACAAGGTTTCTCCGAAATTACTTTCGCTTGCATTTTTAATGGCGATGTCAATACCTATGAGTTCAACAGAAGCTCCAATTTCATCTCCATCAAATATCATACAATGAACAGAAATGCCTTTTAGCTCACCAGATTGATCTGTTTTTATCATTCGAAATGGGGCATCTGCAAAAATGTCAGCGGATAAGGTATTTCCTTGTTTCGTTTGGGCTGAGATCACTTGAAATGTCATGATAGACAGTAGTAGGAGTAATGTTTTAGTTTTCATCGGCTTAATAAATACTTAATACAAAATTAACATAAATCATCGAATTAGAAAAGCACGAAAAGAAATGTGGATGCGTAGTAGCGCCAGACTGTCTAATAACCTTAATAAGTTTGTTAATAAAGATTTTGCATGAATTCATGTTAAAGGAAAGGATATTAGTACCTTACAATATGAAATTTATAAAAGGAGAAAGTAGGTATTTAAAAAGTCTATTCCCAATATCTTTAGAAGAAAGCATTGGTGAGGATAATGAAATTCGCATTATTGACGCATTTGTTGATAATTTAAACTTTTCTGAATTGGGATTTAGAACACATTACAGAGAAACAGGTCGTCCGGCCTATCACCCCAAAGATTTACTAAAGCTATATATTTATGGATATATGAATAGCATTAGATCATCACGTCGGTTAGAAAAAGAATGCAAACGAAATATTGAATTGATGTGGCTTTTAAATAATTTGTCACCAGATCATAATACTATATCGAATTTCAGAAAGGACAATTCCAAATCAATAAAGAAAGTTTTCAGAGAGACGGTTAAGTTATCTCAGTATTTTGAACTTATTGGAGGCGAATTGGTTGCAGGAGACAGCACAAAGCTTAGAGTCCAGAATAGCAAAAAGAATAATTTCAATCAGAAAAAGATAGAGCGACATCAAGAATATATCGAAAGAAAAATAGAAGAATACGAACAAGAATTAAGTAATAACGATGGTGATAATCAGGAAATATTAAAAAAGATTGAGAACAAAAAAGAACTTAAATCAAAGTACGACCGCATGTCTGAGGAATTAACTAGAGATAAAGAAACACAAATATCAACTAGTGATCCAGATAGTCGAAATATGACTCTTCGAAATAATATATCGGAAGTCGCTTACTGTGTTCAAAGTATGGTTGACGCTAAGCACAACCTGCTGCTGGACTTTATTGTGACGAACAAAGGTGATAAAAACGCAATGGGAAATATGTTGCAACGTACTAAGTCTATTTTACGTAATACTACTTTTACTGCTTTATTTGATACTGGATACCATTCAGGGAGAGAGCTAAAAAAAGCAGATGATTTAGGCATCAATGTTCTGGTAAATGTACCTTCTACACCACATGCAAACCAAATTCCTGACCCAAATTATTGTATAAGCAATTTTGTATATGACAAAGAAAATGACACATATACATGCCCAGAAGGTGAAATTTTAATAACTAATGGGAATTGGTGTAACGCAAGAAATAAGAATGGAGAAGTTTATTACAGATTTAAAAACTATGGTACCGTTAAATGCAAAGAATGTCCCGTTAGGTCTAAGTGTACAATAAATAAAAAAGGTCGTAGAATAAAAAGAAGTGAATATGCCGAGAACATACAGTCTAACACGAAACGAATGATTGATTTAAAAGATAAATACCGGCAGCGGAAAAGCATAGTAGAACATCCATTTGGAACAATGAAACGACAATGGGGATACGACCACATAATAACGAAAAAATACATTAAACGAGCAACAGCAGATGTTGGGTTGATTTTTTCATGCTATAATATCAAGCGATTAATAAATATTCTGGGAATTGATGCACTAATCGAATCTTTCAATAAGGGAAAGAGGTTTTGTGCTCAAATATTAACCAGATATGGAATCAAATTAAGACTTTTAAGACCTCTAAATTATTTACACAAACAAGGCTGCACAAAATCAACCCCTAATTATTACTACTTATTTAGCAACTATAGGCTTATGAGGGCATGAATTTTTAGAAAATCTTAATTATCAGACAGTCTGGCGAAGTCGCGTAGAGGCGATGAAACCGAACTTGAGAAGAGAGAACTTGCGAGCGGGCGAAAAATGAAAAAAGTCATTCAATTGGAAAATTGTCATTCGGTGGGAGTGTAATCTGAACTCTGTCCAGTTGTTTGTTAATGAATAATCAAAATTAATATTTTTTTCGAGACCAATTCTTAAAAGCCCGCTTAAATAATTTACAGGTTCTGTCAAGGGCGGCTGAGGTACGAAGCCGTTTATATACCCTTGACAGGTTTTATAAATTATTTTTCCTTTGCTTTTTAGAGTTGGTTCACTGTTTTTAGAGTTCGATTTTAAAACGACCTTCGAAGTGAATACACAGTTGTTGTACTGTTAGTGACCAGTTATGCAGAGGCTGAGTCCATTTCTTTGACACATTTTCAGTAACCAAATAGATGAGCTTAAGCAGCGCCATATCGCTGGTAAATGCACCTTTGGTTTTCGTTACTTTACGGACCTGACGATGAAAACCTTCAACAGGATTAGTCGTGTAAATCAGTTTTCTAATAGGCTCATCATATTTGAAGTAATTGGATAGTTCATTCCAGTTCTCATTCCAGGACTTAATCACAATTGGATATTTCTTACCCCAAATATCTTCCAAATTAAGCAGCTCTGTTTCAGCTCCCGACTTTGTTGCTGCTTTATACACCTTTTTAAGATCTTTCATAAAAGGCTTCTGGTCTTTTGAGGCTACATATTTAATAGAATTCCTGATTTGATGAACAATACACTTCTGTATTTCTGCCTCTGGAAAAATGCTTAAGATGGCTTGAGAGAAGCCGGAAAGATTATCTGTACAAGCAATTAGAATATCTTTAACACCTCGACTTTTTAAATCTGTAAGGACTGAAAGCCAGAAATTTGCACCTTCGCTTTCTGATATATACATCCCAATCAATTCTTTGCGGCCTTCTTTGTTGACGGATAAAATATTGTAAACTGCACGGGAAACCACCTTCCCTCCATCACGTACTTTATAATGCATTGCATCAAGCCACACAATCGGATAAACATCGTCTAATGGGCGATTTTGCCACTCTTTAACCTGAGGTATAACTCGATCGGTAATCTCGCTTAAAACGCTAGAAGAAACCTCCACATCATACATCTCCTCAATATAAAGGCCTATATCGCGTAGACTCATCCCTTTACCATAAAGGCCTATGATCTTGGGGGCTAAATTATCCGCTAAAACAGTTTGACGCTTTTTTATTATCTCTGGCTCAAATGTGCCATTACGATCATAAGGTGGCTCAATGGTTACCTCTCCTACATCTGTTTTAAGTGTCTTCTGCCCTTTGCCATTGCGCTTATTGCCACTTGAACGTTCGGCTGGATCCAAGTGCGCATCCATCTCTGCTTGTAAAGCACTTTCTAAAAACTCTTTAACAATAGGTTCAAAAACACCACCTTTACCGGTTAACGATTGACCTCTTTTTAACTGTTCCAAGGCTAAATCACGCATTGCTTTGTACTCAGGACTTTCTTTTCTTCTTCCCATAATGTTACAAAATTAATATTTGTTTGAATTATGGACAGACTTCAGAATACAGTCTCCATTCGGTTGTTTTTTTGCGATAGCACACGTTGACCCAAGCAAGTTTGAATTTTTTGTGCTTGAACTTTGTTATTTGTTTGTATTTTATTTTTTGTTTTTTGTCATTTATCCTGCTCCTGTCTCTGCTAATTTCCCATACTTCCAGTTAACTCATGACACCTGACACCTAGCACCTGACTCCTGACACCTAGCACCTGACTCCTGACACCTAACTCCTGATCCCTGCTCCCTGCTACAAGCTCCAGATGCAGAAAATAGCATAAACAATACTTGCAATTCCATTCAATGTTCCAAAGGCGAGATTGATTTTAGAAATATCTTTTGGAGTGACAATCAAATGCTGGTAAATTATTAAAGATGAAAATATTCCAGCGCCTATCCAGTAAATTAAATTATTGATAAAATAGAAACCAATAAGAAAGAGGAATAAAATGCTAAAAAGATGTGTGATAGCAGAAATGATCAGTGCATTTTTTCGACCTACGCGTGAAGGAATGCTGAACAAATCTTTGTCCTTGTCAAACCCTTCGTCTTGTAGTGAGTAGATAATGTCAAACCCCGCAGTCCAAAATAAAACCATAGCAGATAGTAAAACTGGTAAAATTTGGAACTCTGCACTAACAACCAAAAATGCAGCAGTAGGAGCAATGGCGAGCCCTAATCCAAGTACGAAATGCGACAAGCTCGTGAAACGTTTTGTGTAAGAATAGCCTAAAATGACAATAATCGCTACGGGTGATAAGTAAAGTACAAGTGGATTAATTAGCCAGCATACAGCAAAAAAAGCAAGGGCGTTTATGATGACAAACCATAAAGCGTGTTTAGGTTTTATGACACCAGCAGGAATTTCGCGTTGTGCCGTTCTCGGATTTCTTGCATCAATTTTCGCATCTGCCCACCGGTTAAAGCCCATGGCAGCATTGCGTGCAAGTACCATACACAGAACGACAAAGACAAGTTGCTCCCACTTAAATGAGTAGTCATAATACATGCTAGCCATAAAGAATCCTGTAATGGCAAAAGGAAGTGCAAATATGCTATGGCTGAATTTCACCAGCGACGCATAATTCACTATCTTTGATTTTCGTTTTTCACCCATAATGCATACAAAAATAATGAAATCTGTACACACAGCAGCATATTGGAAAGATACTTATCAAATGCAAGCACATCCTGAAGGAGGTTATTTTTATGAAATTTATCGTTCGACTTTGGATGTAAACGTTCCGTGGGATGATTTTCGCTCTGCGGCAACTGGGATTGTTTATCTCTTAGAAAACTCTGATATTTCATCGTTTCACCGTATAAAGTCGGATGAAATTTGGCATCATTACGATGGAAATTCGCCTTTAAATATTCATTGTATCTTTCCTGATGGTAAATATGAGTTGTTGAAATTGGGTTATGGAAATGAAGAGCGCCCTTGTCAGATAGTGCCTGCAGGAGTATGGTTCGCTGCTGAGTTAGCCAATAAGGAAAATACCTTTGCCATGGTGGGATGTACTGTGAGTCCTGGTTTTAGTTTCGATGATTTCGAAATTGCTGATGCAGATAAGCTTTCCGAACAATTTCCTAAGTATAAGGGTTTAATACGACGGTTTAATACTAAAGATTAAGTTGATATGCATTCATTAAAATATACCTTCTTTGGGTTACTTATCGCTGTGGCGCTGTTTTTCTTGTGGGCATTAAGCCTAAGTGGCAACTTGTCTGTACGTCAATCACGATCATACCAAATTGAACAGAAGGTGTTGTTTGACGAGTTGTCAGATTTTAATGAATGGGAAGATTGGTTTCCATGGATGGACGAAGGGATGACATTAGTAGTTGAAAATGAGGCGTCAAAAAAAGGTCATCGCTTGATGTGGTCTCACCCAGAGCAAGGAAATGGCTATCTTGAATTAATAGACGTTGATGCTCCAAATGGTTTTGTTATGGAAATGCAATTTGATGAGAACTCTGAAACTCTGAAGAATACCTTTAAATTGGTTCAAAAACAGACAGGTGAGGTAGAAGTTTCATGGACTTTGTCATCCGATGAAAAATATCCATATCCTTTGGGGCGAGTGCGTGCCCTTGTTATTCGGAAAATGAGTCAGAAGAACATGGAAAAAGCGCTTGACGATATTCCATTTAATATAGACTGATGCTTTCTGCTCGATAGATGATGTCGCCAACTTCTCCTGAGTTCAAATTTTTAAAGACAATGTCTGCTTCAAAGATTTCCATATTGTCCGGATAGGAAACTTCAATGATTTTTGCATAACGAGATGCATCGTAATTGACTCCTGAAAAGCATATTAATCGATTTCCTGTTTCGGGTAACAAATCAACATCACCCATGATTTCAGAGTATGTTTCTTCACCACGATCTTTTCCGAACTCCCAAACTTGCTTTACGGTTTTCTCAGATGCATTGATTTCATATTCTACTGCACGACTGTACTGTGTTGTTGCTTGTCCATACGTGCGGTTGGCTCCATTATCAAAGAGTAGAATATTCCCATTCTCAAGCAACTTGACTGCATGCTGTCCCCATGGCCAATCGAAACTTTCGTCAGATGCATTCCCATTTTGAATGTCTTCAGAATAGAGTTCTCCTGATTCATCAACAGCATCGAGAAGGTAATTTTCACATTGGAATATTCCATTTCCATCCCAGCCACTACGACCCCAATCTTGGTGTGGCGCTAATATCCAAATGAGATCATTGTTTCTGTCAGTTTTAAAAATGCCTTGGTTTTTGGCTGAGATAATATAAGTGTCGTCATTTCTACTATACACTAATGCATTCATATGAAGCCAATCACCTGCATCCAAAGTGTTTGTGTTTCTATCCACATCAAGAATTTCACGCAAATCCCATTCTTGCAAAATGGCTCCAGTGTTACGGTTTAGTTCTATCATGTGATCTTGTTTACTGTTTACATTTGACCCGTCTATTAGTACTTGACTGCCAGTTTTGCTAACAGCTGCTGCAAGGTTGTTGTTTGGGAGCTCTATAATGTCATGATGAAAAATATAAGCAGATTGATTCATTGTATTCATTACCTCACCAAGCAGGTTGTATTCTTCAGCTTTATTACCTGAACCTATAATCAAATATCCATTTTCAAGTTGTTCAATGGGAGCGGCTTGACCATTAAGATTAGTTAAATCAAGATACCACCGGATTTCTCCATTTGCATCAAAAATAAATGGATAAGCTTTAGAATTGTTTTGATTGTCAATGAATAAATTGCATAAAACCATGTCAGATTCACGCATTCCTTTAATGTTATTCTGTATGTTGATTTCAGGTATAAATTCAGGTAACGAATCCGTTGTTATGTCAAAAGTAACTATCGCAAAGCGACCATCTTCAGCTGTAAGTGTAATCTCAACCTGATTCGTTGTGTCTGCATACAATCCTAAAATTGGAATTGTTCTGCTAGATGTATAGTCACTGTATTCTTTGAGCAGTGGTAGTTCTCCTGAAATTTTGATTTTTGCTTTTACGGGCACATTGCT
This sequence comes from Bacteroidales bacterium, assembly GCA_963676165.1. Taxonomy (GTDB): domain Bacteria; phylum Bacteroidota; class Bacteroidia; order Bacteroidales; family ML635J-15; genus JAQIBY01. The sequence goes on from OY781043.1 coordinate 1,565,274, forward strand.
TTCATAGTTTGCAGATGCAGTGAGTGGCGCAATACCTGATGGATTTTCAATGATCTCAATGCCATCATTGTTCCCCAACAATTCTGAAATGCTAACTTCATTGGTGGCCTCAGGGTCATCTTTTTTGCAGGAGGATAATCCAGCGATTAGTATGCTTGCAAAGCCTATAATTACTAGACGGATAAGGTTGTTTTTCATGCGTGTAAATTTTGATAAATGTAATAAAAAATCAAGCTCAAATCATAAGGATTTGAGCTTGATTTTTTATTTGAGTCCTTTTCTTGTTAATTTGATCCGAAAATATCTCCGCTTCCGTCATTATCCACTTGCAGTTGTTCAGGGTTTCCATAGTAATAAACATCCCCAGAACCATCAAGGTCAATAATCAGGTTTTGAGTGCAATAAACTTCAGCATCTCCAGTTCCGTTAATTTTGATGTTGGAGTATTCAGTGTGAAAATCTTTACCATAAAAACTTCCAGTACCATCAAGTTGAACTGTATTGTTGGTTGAACTGCCATTTGCAAAGCATGAACCAGTTCCGTCAATTGTCGTGAATGTGGTTGTGTAATCACCTTCAAAATCAAGGTTTCCTGTTCCATCAATATCTGCATCAAAGTTATTTCCATTTCCAATTAGATACATGTCTCCAGTACCATCCAATTCCACATTGACATTTTGTGCATCCGTCCATGCAAAATCAATATTTCCAGTTCCGTTTATGATGAAACTTAGATCGTAAATATCATCGTAGATGCTTGATCCATAGGTGTCACCAGTACCATTACTTTCTATGGATCTAATTTCTGGAGTTGTAAGGTAAACGGTGATTTTCTTGCTTGGTTCTAAATTGTATGGCTCTTTTGCATCTATATACAACACCTTGTCTTCTTCGTAAATCTCAATGTAATCCATAAGATTTTCTTGAGCTTCAATCTTAACGGTATGGTCATAAGATTGTTCAATTTCAACATGTATAACGCTGTTTAAATTGATGGAATTAAAGTAATCAACGGTTACATTTTTTGTGACTAAATCACCTCTTCCTTTAATTCTGTTTGAATCTAAAATGCATGAGTTGAAAGTAATTGCAGCTGTTACAAGTAATAGCGAAATAAGTAATATTCGTTTCATATGATCAATTATTTTGTTTGCAAATTGCTCCAAAATTAGTGCCATATGATGACTCAAGGGGGCATTTGTTGAAAGATTAAAGTAATTTTAACTTTCTTAACGCTTGACTCGTTCAAATATTAGTCAATAGGTGGTAAACCTTCGTATGAATCTCCTGGAATGATTGTGAAATTACCTTTGTTTTCTTCTACTTGTCTGTCAAAATACATGATGCCATCCAGGTGATCAATTTCATGTTGAAAAATATGGGCAGTATATTGTTGGTTAATACGTTCAATAACATGTTCTCCAGTTTCTGTATAATATTCAACATCAATCCAAATTGCACGGTATGAAAATCCTTCTACATTCGGGTAATCTCCTCCTGAAGGAACAGACAAGCATCCATCGCTGCGATATGCAACAGTATCAGAATATGCAATAATTCTTGGGTTGTAATAGGTTTCCCAAGGGTGCATGATTGCACCGATGTCATATCTCTGCACCCAAATAACACGGCGATTAATTCCAACTTGTGGTGCGGCAATGCCTACCCCAGATTCCGCTCCAACAGTGTATTGCATTCGTGAGACAAGATGTTCAAGATTTTCTTCGTTAAGAAGCACATTCGTTGATCTTGTACGCAATATCATGCTATCTGGTTGTTCAAATATATTCATCACATCCATAACAGAAGATGATGAGCCATTTAAAATGGTGTCATTTTCTGAAGCTGTGAATGGAATTGCTATTGTTGCTTGATGCATTTCCAGAGCACGAGAAGCACCACAATCGTTGTAAGCCCAAATGTAAAGCTGATAATTGGTTCCAGCTAATAAATCATCTGTAATCATTTGAGTATTTGTCCCAAGTTCTACAGCTTCTGAATAATTGTTTTCATAAGCATATTTGTACCCATTGCAGTCAACATTATTCCATTCCCAAGTAATTTCATTTTCTGATGCGGAAATATGGCTAGGTGTTGGGGTGTTTGGTTGAAGATTGGTTAAATGTGTGAAATCAAAAATTATGGTTTCAGATTGTGTTATAATCTCTATCTGGCTGATGTTTTCACTGCTTTGACATGCAGTTGTCCATGCAGTAAATTGCAATTCATCTCCATGATTGATTTGAAATGCAGTCCCATTTTTAGATGCTTCTTTTTGATAAGATGCAACTCCAAGATATTCAAGTTTTAAATCTGAGCTCGAATCACTTTCTGAGATGATTTTTAAGGTATGTTGTGCATTGCCTGACTGGATTTTTGCAACATATTGTCCGCTAGGTCCATTTTGCAACTGAAAATGCTGTTCTCCTGCATCTGTGTCAAATTGTTTGTCCAATAGCTTTCTCCCTTGAATATCAAAAAGTAAAAAATGTATGCCTTTTTCTTGGGTGTAAACTTTTATAGTGCTTTTTTCTTTGCTTGGGTTTGGATAAACGTTGGCATAAAGACCTGTTTCGTTTAATTGTATATCCTCAATGTCTGATAATAAGTTAATAGACAGTCGATTGTTAGGATAATATAGCATGGTGTCACAAGTGGAACTCAAATTTTCAATGTAAATGGAGTCAAGGACTAATTGATTTCCTGATTGATTGATGGAAAAATCTATTTCAATTGTTTCTTGGGCAATTGATGAGATTACACTGAGAAGCACAATTAAGCTGGTGAGCAAAGATTTCATACGTCTATTTGGCTTGATTATCTTGTAAAAATAATCATTTTGTGACACTTTATGAATCGTTTAAGCCATTAAATGTCAGAATGCATAAAATGCTTATAAGCAGAATGTCAAATGAGACAGACTTACACGTTTCCTGCGACTGTTTTGATGTTTAAGAATTCACGGAAGCCTTCTACTGAAAGCTCTCTGCCATAACCGCTTTCTTTTACGCCACCAAAAGGGAGTCGAGGGTCAGATTTGACAAAATCGTTGATGAATACAGCACCAGACATAATTTCTGCAGCAACGGCTTCGGCTCGCGCCTTATTTTGAGAAAAGACAGCTGCTCCAAGTCCAAAAACTGTATCGTTTGCAACATGGATTGCTTCATTATCATCTTTAACCCGAATGACAGAAGCCACTGGACCAAACAATTCATCGTGATATGCTGGCATTCCAACTTTAACCTCCGTTAAAATAGTAGGAGGGTAGAAAGCACCTTCCATTTCTGGGATTTCACCCCCGAGTATGCATGTAGCACCTTCCTTTATGGATGCTTGAACTTGGTAATGCAAATCGTCGCGGAAACTTTTATTTGCTAAAGGTCCCATTTTACAACTGTCTTCCAATGGATTTCCAGGTTTGACTTTTTCTAATATCGATTTGAATGCTGCAATAAATTTATCGTAAACGGAATCATGAACAATAAATCGTTTGGCTCCAATGCAAGACTGTCCAGCATTTAAAAGTCTTCCTGCTGCACATTTTTCAGCTGCAAGTTTGATGTCCGCATCTTCAAGAACCAAATATGGATCACTACCACCTAATTCTAGAACCGTTTTCTTAAGTGATTTTCCTGCTGCCTCTGCAACTTTTTTACCTGCTTCAGTACTTCCTGTTAGTGTGACACCAGCAATGCGCTCGTCATGAATAATATTTGCAGTGTCTGAACCTTTTACCAATACAGACTGAAAAACGCCTTTTGGAAAGCCAGCTTCTTCAAAAACTGTTTGTATGGCAAGTGAGCATCCACTTACATTGCTTGCATGCTTTAAAATGCCTGTATTTCCAGCCATTAAATTTGGAGCAGCAAAACGAAATACCTGCCAAAACGGGAAATTCCATGGCATAATGGCTAGAATACTTCCAATAGGTTCATATTGAACGCGAGACAGTGAATAATCCGTTTCTATGTTTTTATGATTTAGAAAACTCTCCGCATTGTTTGCATAATATTCACAAACCCAGGCTGATTTTTCAGTTTCAGCTCGTGCTTCAGATATGGCTTTACCCATCTCCATGCTCATGAGTTTTGCAAATTCATCCTTTTTCTGTCTAAGAATATTTGCTGCTTCACGCATGAGTTTAGCACGTTCGTCTAGTGAAGTTTTACGCCATGACTGAAATGCTTGATTCGAGAGGTTTAGGATGTTATCAATTTCTTCTTTGTTATGCTCTTGATAGGATGCAATAAGTTGGTAATTCGCTGGGTTGATACTTTTAAGACTCATAGCTTTCCGTTTTTGTCAAAAAAAAGCTCCCTTAGGAGCTTTATTCAAAATTTTATCCTCCCATGGTTCGGAAAGAATCTCCTTTTAAGGTTATGTCGTAAGGTGTAACACTCAGAACCGGGATAGGTGAGTTGTTCAACATTTGTTGAGCGTACGATCCCATCAGCATGTTTGTCCAGGCTTTAATTTGTTCTGTCATGATTACAATCAGATCAGCTTCCACTGTTTTTGCATACTCAATAGTGACATCGGTAATGTTATCTCCAACGATAAGGCTTTTCTTGTATTTTACTTCTCTTTCATCAAAGTATTTTGCAACTTGACGAGAATAGAGTTTCAATGTATTGTGTATACCTTCACCTGTTGATGATGTAACTTTCAAAATGTGTACTTCAGCATTGAATTTTTTTGCAATACTTGCAACCAAAGGAACTTTTTCACGGGTTTCTTTCGTGATGTCAAGCGGCATAACAATGGTTTTTGGTTTTTTGTATGCTACGTTTGCCCCAATGGAAAGAACCGGACGGATTGTTCCTTCAACAATACGGTAGGCATTGCTTCCGATAAAGAAATTGCTCCAGCCTGATTCTCCGTGTGTTGTACAAATAATCATGGAGTCATCAAAAGCTTCTGCCTGCTCCGCAACTTCTTCAAATACACGTCCATTTTTAATAATGTAATTGAATTCACAATCTTTATGAAACTTGTCTGCATACTTAGCAACCAAGGCTTTCAATTGTTTGTCTGCTTCTTCTCTTTCTTTCTTCTCGGAAATGCCATAGCGTGATGCCTTTTTTGTTTGGACATACACCATTTGCACTCTTTTTGATTTGTATTTGTTTGCCCATGTGCTTGCGTATTCAAGGGCATTTAAAGATTCTTCAGAGAAATCAATTGGTACGATAATAGTCTTCATCTTTGTGCACTTTTAGGGTTTTTTATTTTGCTCCAAAATACAAATTTTACATGAAAAATGCTAACTTTCCGGCAGAAATGTCGAAAAGCAGAACATACCTCGTACTTGGTTTAATGTCAGGAACATCATTGGATGGTTTAGACATTGCAGCTTGTCGGTTTTCGAAAAATAACGATGTCTGGGTGTATGAAATAGTCGCAACTTCCTGTTATCAGTATTCCGATGAATGGAAAGACCGTCTTCGATTAGCTCATAATGATCTTTCTAAAATTGCTCTATTGGATCATGATTTTGGAGATCTTTCGGCTCGTTATGTGTTGGATTTTATTCAAACACATGAATTGAATGCCACGGAGATTGATTTTATTGCATCTCATGGTCATACAATATTACATCAACCAGAGTTGCATAAGACTTTGCAAATTGGGTGTGGTAGGGTGATGGCAGAAATATGTCAGATTCCCGTTGTTTACGATTTTCGAAGTGCTGATGTTGAAATGGGAGGACAAGGAGCTCCTTTAGTACCAATTGGTGATCAGTTACTTTTTAACGAATATGATCAATGTCTTAATCTTGGTGGTTTTTCAAATATGTCTTATGATTCGTACGGCAAGCGAATAGCTTTTGATATTTGTCCTGTGAATTTTGTTTTGAATCAATTAGCCAGTGTTTTGGGGGAATCTTATGATAAAGATGGTAAAATTGCGAGGTCTGGTCGTTTGAATCAATCCTTGTTTCATTCTCTGGAATCCTTAGAGTATTATCAAATGCAACCACCAAAATCATTAGGAAGAGAATGGGTGGAAGCATATGTCTATCCACTATTACATCAATTTAATATCCCAGTAGAAGATCAGATACATACAATGACAATGCATGTTGTTAGTCAACTTTCAAAGGTGCTTAACGGAAATGTTTTGGTAACGGGTGGAGGAGCAAAGAATACATTTATGATGGAAACGTTGAAAGAAAAATCATCTGCCAATATTCACATACCTGATGAGCATCTCATAGATTATAAGGAAGCCATAGTTTTTGCTTTTCTAGGATTGTTGCGATGGAGAAACAATGTCAATATACTGTCCTCAGTAACTGGTGCACCACGCGATCATTGTGCTGGTCAAATTGCACTTCCCTAAATCGAATTACTATCTTTGTATTATGGAAAAGCTAGAGAAACGTTTTGTTCAGCAATTTTATGCCAAGATTGGCTCCTGTATTCATGATTATGATATGTTGCAAGATGGGGATCGTGTGCTTGTTGGTCTTTCCGGAGGAAAGGATAGTTTGGCATTGCTAAAGTCTTTGGCCGGAAGACAACGTTTTTCTAAGGTGAGATACGATTTGCTTGCAGTTCATATTGATGTTGTTGAAGTTCCATATAAAGTTGATTTTGACTGGATGCAGTCGTTTTGTGATGAGTTAAATGTCCCGTTGCATGTAGAGAAAATTTCTGTGGATTTTTCAGCAACAAAGAAAGATTCGACATGCTTTTATTGCTCTTGGAACCGAAGAAAGCGTTTGTTTGAAATGACTAAGGAAATGAATGTAAGCAAACTTGCACTTGGACATCATCGTGACGATGCTTTAGAAACTGCATTGCTGAATATGATTTCACATGGGACATTATCTTCTTTACCGGGAAAATTAAAAATGTTTGACGGACGTGTCCAATTAATTCGTCCCTTACTAAATCTTACCGATGAGGAAACTCGAAGGTTTGCTGAAATTCAGGCTTTTCCATTGCAAAACATACAATGTCCGTATGAAAATGCGACACGTCGTTTTGAGATGAGAGATTTATTGGATGAGATGCAAAATCGTTTTCCTGAAGCCAAGGTGAATATGTATAAAGCACTTTCGCAGATTTATTTGGATTATTTGCCAGTTGCAGATAAAGAAAATGCAATTATTCGTGACACACGCACAATGTATTGAGAGTTAGTTGATTATCCCCTTAGTAGCTCTATTCGATTTAGCGAATTGAAATATATCAACTTTTTTATTGATATTTCCCAATGATGGTTTTTCAAAACCAAAGGAGATTTGCCTTTACTTTGTTGTGAACTAAAATTTAAACAAATGACAAAAATAGCAATCCCTGTATCGGACGGAGTTTTGAGCCAACATTTTGGCCACTGTCAACATTTTGCCTTGTATTACATTGAGAATGGAAACGTTGTCAACACTGAAGTGCTTGATGCACCACCACATCAACCTGGTTTATTGCCAAAATGGTTAGCTGAAAAAGGAGCAACTGAAATCTTGGCAGGAGGAATGGGACAACGTGCCATTGCCATTTTTAATCAATTTAAAATTAATGTATTTGTTGGTGTGCCTAGCAAATCTGCGGATAAACTGATCGAAGATTATCTTCAAGGTACATTGATTACAAATGAAAATGCTTGCGACCATTAATGAGAAAACGTATTGCAATAGCGAGTGGTAAAGGCGGAACAGGAAAAACTTCTGTGTCTGTGAATTTGGCGGCATGTATGTCTGCTATGAAATTTGACGAGTTTGAACAAATTTCATTAACAGATTTGGATGTGGAAGAACCGAATTCTGTCTTGTTTTTTACCGATGCAAAACAGTATTTTATACAAGAAGAAACCCGCTTAGTTCCCGTGTGGGATGAAAAAGCTTGTACTTTATGTAACAAGTGTTCACAAGTGTGTGAGTTCAATGCCATTGCTTTTCTTGGTAGCAGAGTGCTTGTCTTTCCCGATTTGTGTCACTCTTGCCATGCTTGTTCCACACTTTGTCCTGTTGATGCTTTGCCGATGAAGCCAAAGCGTATGGGAGAGGTGAAATATTATAAACCTTCCCAAGATGCATTGGCATTGACAGAATATCAATTGGATATTGGACAGCCTAGTGCTGTGCCTCTGATTTCATCTGCAATTAAGCGATTAAATGAAATTCCTGGAGATGATACCTTGTTTATTTTAGATGCACCTCCAGGAACTTCATGTCCAATGATGGAAGTATCAAAATCTTCCGATTATGTGCTTTTGGTTACTGAACCAACTCCATTTGGATTGCACGATTTGAGTTTGGCTGTTGAGACTGTTCGTAAAATGAGTAAGCCTCTGGCTGTTATACTCAATAAAGCTGGCAGTGGTGACGACGCCATTATTGAATCTTACTGTGAAAAAGAAAATCTTAATTTGCTGGCGAAAATACCACAATCGAGAAAAATAGCGGAAGCCTATTCCCGCGGTGAATTGGTCTGGAACATTACCGATGAAATTCAAGCTGTGTGGGAAGGGTTAGCAAAAAATATAGTTGACTTATTAAAATGAAAGAAATAGTTGTCATATCAGGAAAAGGAGGTTGCGGGAAAACATCTGTGACTGCTGGATTGGCTTATGTTGGATCCCCTGATATTGTCATTGGAGATGCGGATGTAGATGCTGCAGACATGCACCTTCTGATGGCTCCGGAAAATACGAATGCAGAAGACTTTTACAGTGGTAAACTGGCCGTTGTGGATCAATCAAAGTGTGTTTTGTGTAGAAAATGTATCTCAAATTGTCATTTTGATGCCATTTCTATCACTGACGGCCGACTTGAGATTAACCCCCTTGACTGTGAAGGTTGTGGACTATGTACTCATATTTGTCCTACTGCTGCATTGAGTATGGAGATCCGGAAGGCAGGATTACAATTTGTATCTACTGCTCGGACAGGCGCTCCTATGGTTCATGCAAAATTAGATATCGGAGCGGATAACTCCGGTAAACTTGTCACTAACGTACGTAAAACAAGCCGAGTTATTGCTGAACAATATGGGAAAGAAATTATTCTTACTGACGGACCTCCTGGAATTGGATGTCCTGTTATTGCTGCCTTGTCCGGCGCATCTCTTGCTTTAATTGTGACAGAACCTACAACTTCTGGTTGGCATGATATGGTTCGTGTCTATGAATTGTTGAAAAAAATGCAAGTGAAACCTGCGTTGCTTTTGAATAAAGCTGGTTTGAATGTAGATTACGAAAAGAAAATTCATGATTTTGCAGCCTCAGAGGATATGTTGGATTTAGGTGATTTGCCTTACGATCCTTCATTCTCTAAAGCTCTTAGTCAGGCAAAAACAATTCCTGAGTCTGATAAGCAATACGAGCTGCAATTTCAATCCATATGGAACAAACTTTTAAAACACGCATAATTATGAAATATTTATTTCCTGCAAAACAAGCAAATTGGGATGTAAAACTTGATGAACGCTTTGGTCGTGCTTCCGGATTTGTGTTGTACAATGACGAAGATGATAATTTGACATTTATCGAAAATGCAAATCAAAATGAAGGACATGGTGTTGGTATTCAGGCAGCCCAGATTGCAGTGAATGCAGGTGCAAATGTGGCTGTTGCTAGCGGGCCTATTGGACCGAAAGCAACTGATGTTTTGACACAAGCACAAATTAAAATTGTTTCTGGTGTTGGTGAAATTTCACTTAAAGAAGCATTAGAAAAAGCAAAAGCATAGTGCAATGGAAGTGTTTGGTCCTGTTCCTAGCAGACGATTTGGTCAAAGTATAGGTGTGAATCATATTCCGCCAAAAATCTGTACTTATGCATGCAGATATTGTCAGCTAGGAAAAGCAATCCGTATGCAAACTGAGCGAGAGAGTTTTTATGCTCCCGAAGATTTAATTCGGGAGGTAAAACATCGTGTTGATTCTGTTTCAAGTTTAGATTATATCACGCTTGTTCCTGATGGTGAGCCTACACTTGATAAACATCTTGACGAAATAATCTCTGGATTAAAAGCATTGAAAATTCCAATTGCGGTTATTACCAATGCTTCTATGTTATGGGATGAGAATGTTCGTAAAGAACTTGCACTTGCAGATTGTGTGTCTGTCAAAGTAGATGCTGTCTCAGAAGACACTTGGCGTTTGGTGGACAGACCGCATCGTCAGTTGCAGTTTGATAAAGTACTGAAAGGTGTTCAACAATTTGCACAGGAATATTCTGGTCGTTTAATTACTGAAAGCATGTTAGTTTCAGGCATGAACGATACAGGTGAGGAGCTCCAGGGAATTGCAAATTTCATCGCCACTTTGAATCCGGAGATTGCTTATATTTCTATCCCAACCAGACCACCAGCCGATAATCGGGTTAAGCCAGCCAGTGAAGAAGCTTTGCAGAAAGCCTATGTGATGTTTTCCGAGAAAACCAAGCAAGTGGAGTTGCTTATCGGATATGAGGGGAATGCATTTTCCGCCTCTGGAGATGCAGAATCAGACTTGTTGAGCATTACTGCTGTTCATCCTATGCGCGAAGATGCAGTGTTGGAGTTACTGCAAAAGGATAATGCCGATGAAACCTTACTTCAGTCTCTTGTTGATCAACAAAAAATTCTGAAATTAGATTATCAAGGTCATTCTTTTTATTTGAGAAAGTTAAGACAGGATTGACATAAAAAAGGCTTTAAAATCCTCTGTATGGATAAAATCCAGGCATTGCTGTACTTTGATAATAAGGACTTGTTCCAAATGGAGAGTACTGATAGGGGTTGTGCTCGCCAAAGTTGAAATCAGCTGATATCCAAGTGTTTTCAGAAACTTTTAAATCAAATCCAAAGTGACCTTGCTTGTAGCCATCTTGCAGACCAGAAAAGTCATTTCCCGGAAAATATGTGACAGACATTCCACCACGAACATTTAGGTTTTCATTGACTCTATACGATCCCATAGCGTACATTTGGTAGCTTGCCATTTTTTGATAATAGCCATTTTCACTATCATCCGGAATGCTATGATACATGGAGTTGCTGTATGAGAGACTTGTTCCAACGATTATGCTGAATTTTCCTGGTGGTTGAATACGCAATGCTGGAGAAACAAAGCTCCCCATGTATGGAGTTGATCCAAAAGTGCCTATGGACGTTCCTAGTCGAAGTTCAGGACGCATGCTCCATGCATCAGTGCTGTCTGCTTCTATATTTACGGTTGAGTCATATTCAACTTTTATGTTTTGGTCATCAGGTTCGGTGTAATAGGAGTCGCTTTGTGCTTGTCCATAAAGTCCAAAACATACAATTGAAACGAGTAAAATTGCGTACTTCATATTCCTTGCTTTAATTAAAGTTAAACGAATTTCAGCGGAAATTGTTTTACTTAAAGGTTTGAATTATGCCTTTGATGGTTTCCACACGCTCTTTCAGTAAATCTTCATTGGAAGCTTCAACAATTAAGCGCAAATATGGCTCTGTATTGCTCGGACGAATGTTAAACCACCAGTCTTTATAGTCCAAACGATAGCCATCAAAATCCATAAATGATTCTGGTTTTGCTTGCTCCATAAAGTGAGTTTTTACAGCTTCCATTGCTTCGGCTTTTTGTTCAATTTTAAAATTCATTTCGCCTGAATTGTCGTAAGCTGTAATTTCATCTATCCGCTGAGAAACTTTTATTCCTTGAGCTTTAAGATCTTTTACTACATGTAAAACAATTAAACAGGCTAATAATCCTGAATCAGAATAATAAAAATCTTTGAAATAATAATGTCCTGCTAACTCGCCACCATATAAGCCGTCAATTTCTTTGAGTTTGCTGGCTGCATAAGCACGTCCAACACGCCAGATTTGCATGTCAATATCATATTTTGATAAGTATTCAGCTACTGCTTTACTTGTGCGAATGTCTTGAATGAGCTTGGTGCCAGGGGTAAGTCTGTCTTTAAAGTATTCGCCCATAAACGCGATCATCAAATCGGGAGAAATAAAACGTCCTTTTTCATCCACAAACATAACTCTGTCCGCATCGCCATCAAAGATTATCCCTATATCAGCTTGTTTTTCAAGCACTTTCTTTTTAAGGTCTTTGAGATTTTTTTCAATTAATGGATTTGGATCATGATTTGGGAAAGTCCCATCTGGTCTGTCATAAATGTATTCTGGTCTTTTTTTCAAAATATCCTTAATGAAAGGACCTCCAATACCATTTGAACCATCGATTACAATGTTTAAACCACTGATGTCTGGTTTATACGTTTTCAAAAAATCAATGTAGGTATCACGATAATCTAACGCGCGGTAAAATCCAGGTTTTTCAACGGGAATAATATCTTCGTTAAGAATTAATGCTTCAATTTCATTGAGTCCATTGTCGTAACCTATTGGTTTTGCTTGTGGACCTGATACTTTAAATCCATTGTATTCCTTTTGGTTGTGTGAAGCAGTAATTTGTACCGATGCCGGGAAGTCATATTTCGCAGTTCCCCAGTAAACCATAGGAGTTGTAGTAAGTCCGGCATCAAAAACATTGGCTCCAGCATCCATAATACCCTGAGCAAGTGCTTCAAACAAACTTTCTGAATGCACTCGCATATCGCGTCCAACCAATACTCTGTCTGTGTTTAAGACGCGAGGTAAAAAGTATCCAATTTTATATGCTAATTCTTCGTCTAAATCTTGACCGTAGATTCCTCTAATGTCGTATGCTTTAAATGCTTTCATCTTTATTCTCCTCTTTATTTTTACTTCGTGTTATTGGTATTAATTTCGCAAGTCCGTTACTGATTTTTCTTGCATCAATAAGGGCTTTGATTCGTTCATTTCCTTTGCCTTCGTCGATTGGATAGCCGTAAATTTCTTTAAGGATACCATCGTATTTTTCGTAAATCACTTTACGTTTAAGTTTTAGAGTAGGAGAGAGCTCTCCTGTTGCTGGTGACCATTCCTCAGAGACCAATCTGAAACGTTTGATTTTTTCATGATCTCCCAGTGTCTTGTTTACTTCATTGACTTCTTTTTGAATCCGTTTAATGACTTCCTTTTGTTGGATAAGTTCCTCATTGTCACGATAGTGTATCTTGTTTTTGCTTGCCCACTGGTGGAGGTCGTTAAAGTTTGGTGAAATGAGTGCTGATGCGAATTTCTCATTTTCCCCAACTACCATAAGCTGCTCAATGGCGGTAGATGCTTTAAATTTGTTTTCAATTACCTGAGGTGCAATATATTTACCACTTGAAGTTTTGAAGATTTCTTTTTTGCGGTCGGTAATTCGGAGGAATTTTCCGTCGATAAGTTCCCCGACATCACCTGTGTGCATCCATCCGTCTTTGTCAATGACATTCGCTGTGCTTTCAGGATCTTTATAATATCCTTTCATAACGTGAGGGCCACGAGCAAGAATTTCACCTTCTTCGCTTATTATCATCTCTGTTCCTTCAAGGACAGGTCCTACAGTTCCAATACGACAATTTTCACCTCGATAATGATTGACCGCTATAACCGGCGATGTTTCACTCATGCCATATCCTTCAATGACATATGCTCCTGCTGCCCAAAAGAGTTGTGCCAGACGAGTTTGGAGTGATGAACCTCCTGAAATAATTGCTCGAAGCTCACCACCAAAAACAACTTGCCATTTTTTGAAAATCAATGCTCTTGCGATGCGTAATTTTAATCGATACCAAGGATTGTTTTTGTCGGCAACATTGTATTTCTCTCCAAGACGAACAGCCCAAAAGAAAATTGCTCTTGGTATAGGAGCTAAGTCTTTCCCTTTTGCAATAATTTTGTCGTAGAATTTTTCGAGTACACGTGGTACAGAGTTAAATGCTTGAGGTTTAACTTCTCTTAAATTGTCCACGATGGTTCCTAATCCTTCTGCATAATAAATGGAAATTCCTTTGGATTGGTAATTATAATTCATCATGCGCTCATAGACATGGCAGAGTGGGAGAAAGGATAACACTCTTTCACCGTGTTCAACAGGGAGAACTTTAGCAGTTGCAAGTGCATTGCTTACTAGGTTTTTATGGGTCAGCATAACACCTTTGGGATCGCCTGTTGTTCCGGATGTATAGATGATTGTACAAACGTCATCTTCATTTATGGTTGGATTGATTGCTTCAAGTTTGTCACTTAATTCGTTTTCGTGCTCTCTTCCTAATGTGATGATTTCTACCCAGTTGTTGGCATCTTTGATGTCGTTGAGAGTGAATAAAGACTCTAAAGTGTTTATTTTGTCAAAAATTGGTTTGACTTTTCGAAACAGTCCAATGTCTGATACTACAACAATTTTAGCATCTGAGTGATTGAGAATGTATTCGTATTGTTCGCTACTTATTGTCGGATAAATTGGGACGTGAATAATACCGAGCATAGACATTCCCATATCCATGACATTCCAATGTGGAAGATTTTGTGAAATTGTTGCAATTTTATCGCCTTTTTTAAGTCCTAACTGCATTAAGCCCATTGCAAAATAGCGAGCATATTTGACGTAATCAGCTGCAGAAAAGTGAATCCAATTTCCTTTGTTTTTATATGCAAGTGCGACCTCAAGATCCTTGTAATCAGTTTTGTATTTTTCAAGTAAATCAAAAACCCGTTTAACTTCCATGTGTGCTTTGTTTAGTTAATAACTAACAAAGTTAATAAAAAAGATTATTATCTGCGCTGTGGTTTGTGAGAGGTTTTATCAAAAGGACATGATCCGCAATCGATAGGATGTTTGATTTTTGTACTTGTCCAAAATCTAAGTCCTACGGTAAATGTGAATGTCTGAAAAGAGTGCCCGTATAAAATTGAAGATGTAACATCCAGTCTGTCAGATAGAAAGTATTTGTATTCGAGCTCTGCAAGTATATCAATTTTATTTTCCCATTTCCCATTCAGATTGTAATTCCCTTCAGGGATATAGCTTGGAACCTGATTCCAATCTTCTCTGAAATTTAATGTGGGACCAACTGCAATGTCAAAAGATGAGCGCCAAATCTGAAGAAACTTATATTTTAATCCAACATGTAAAAACATTGCTGGCTGACTGATGACATCCGAATAAAATCCTGGCATAACGCGCCACGAAAGCTTTGTTCCTCTCAAATAGGTTTCAATCGAAACCATTAGATTTGGTTCAACTACCCAATTTGCATTTGCATCAATACTGTTTTCATATAGCTGAGGCTTATTCGGTGATTCAAATGGATGATAACCAATGCCTGACAGTTTTGGGTGTATGATTGTTTGAGCATGTGATAAGGTGCTAACAAAAACAAATGCAAGGATCCAAACAATATGTTTTACCTTTTTCATTGCCCTAAAATAACGAAATTTTAAGTAGAATCTTGCATTTTAATTTGAGAATTTATGATTTCAGGGAAAGAGTCATTTTTGAAATTTACTTATAGAGTTTTTGTTAACATTGGATTAATGTTACCTTTGTGTAGGGATAATTTTAACAATGTATGATGAGGGCACTATTTCGATTTTTGAAAATTACTATTGTAACTGTCTTGTTTTGTGGAACATCCTATGCGCAAAGGCAGCTTTATGAAATTGGTAAGGATTCGGTGGATATATTCCTTGTAGATACAACCTATCAAAAAAATATTAGTCAGGAGATATTTTCTTACAAGGAAAAGGCGGTGCATAATTATGTGAGATGTCATCTTTCCGATTTATCAAATAATCTTCAGGAGTTGTCCAATATTCATTTGAGGATGGAAGATTATGAGCCGGCACTAGATTATTTGTATGCAGCTAAATTTTTTGCCAAAAGATCAAAGAATGAAATTACTGTTGCCATTGTAGATAGACGATTAGGAATGATCTATACCGAAATGGGAATGCATGAGCAAGGTTTGAAATTCTTAAATCAATCGTTTGAAATACTTGAAAAATATAAGGATACACATTGTGCTGAGTTTGCAAAGTTAATTCGGAATATGGGGTTGAATTATGTTTTACAGGATGATTATGTGCAAGCCAAAGAGTATTTTGACGAATCTTTACGTTTGGCTCAGAAATGTGAAATGCGTTCGGAGTTAGGTAATGGATATGTGAATCTTTCTGGCGTAAATACCTATTTTGAAATGTACGATTCTGTTCTGGTTTATCTGGACAGAGCATTGGAGATATTCCAAGAGACAGGTGACACTTTAGGCATAGGAACTGTCTATAATAATCGAGGCGAGTATTATATGCAGATTGGAGATTATGATAAAGCCTTGCCTTTGTATTTGGATGCTTATGAAGAATATACGATGGCAAGAGAGGATAATTTTCGAGTGAGTACATTACGCAATCTATCTGTACTCTATTATAAATTAGGAGATTATAAAAAGGCATATGAGTATTCTAAGCGCTATGCAGCTGTTAGTCAGATGCTTTTAAGTACTCGTTTGAAGCGTACTATTGAAAATATGCATGCTTCGTATATGCAGAAACAAATTCGCAAAAGTATTGAGAGTGATTTGATTATTTCTAAAAAGCAGAGTAAAATTAAATCGTATCAAGTGTATTTGCTTTCTAGTTTACTTGTTATTTTGTTGGTTGTTCTGTTGCTGTATGTTTATCATAGAGTATCAAAGGAAAAGCTAATGAAATTACAATTGGAGAAAGAAAAGATAGCAAAGACGAACTTAGAAAGTCAAATTGATTTTAAAGATCGTGAGCTTGAAGGCTTGGCTTTAAATATTACAAATAAGAACCGATTTCTTCAGGATTTAAGTAAGCAATTGGATGGATTGAATGCTTCTGATTCTGAATTTAAATCAAAAGTTAGAGATGTAAAACATTTAATTTCACAATATCTTCAGTCGGATAAAGAATTGGCGGACTTTAATAAGCAAGTAGAGTTGTTACAACAAAACTTTTTATACGCATTGAGTGAAGAATTTCCTGATTTAAGTGAAAATGAGAAGCAACTTTGTGTGCTTTTACGTTTGGATATTAGTTCTAAGGATATCGCTTTAATGCGCAATGTATCTGAGAAATCAGTGCATATGGCAAGATATAGGTTGCGTAAAAAAATGAAATTAGAGTCCAATGACAATTTAGTTGATTATCTTAAAAATATATAGGTGTTGTAGAGGTGAAAATCTATTCTGTCTATCTGTTGTAGCGTTAAAATATGATGTAAGACCCCTCTTTATTCTTACTTTTGTCTTAGAATGTTCATTGAGTTATCAGTGTTTTTATTTTTGAGAAATCTCAAATAAAAAATGTTGTTTCAATTATGACGCATTATAACCAACTCGGATTTTATTCCACACAGCTAAATCGAACTGGTTTTAAAAATGACAAAAGGTTCTTTTCATAGTAAGCATCAAAAATTGGAGTGTCAATCTATCTTATTCCGGAGCATTATCCACTTCGGAATCTATCCAAATGCAAATCAATGTGGCTTAGTTTATTTTTCTGTTATGACAGATGTTTTTTGATTTGCAGTTTATTCCCAACGTCAGATCTTACTGACACCCGCAATAAAGTATGATACTCAGATGAAATTTTTGATGTTCAAAAGAGGAGGTTGACGGCTTGACCTCCTCTTTTACTTTTTATAGGTGGGTTATTTTATTTTGAATTATTGATTCAGCAATGATATTTTCATAAGTCAAACAAAAATCGAATTAAGGTTTTCTTTTGTTTATCATAGGTTTAAACCGAAAACCAGTCGTTTTATTGTCTTTTTCCTGAATGTCTGCTTTATGCTGTTTTGCTTTTTTCTTTTCTTTTGGTTTGGATGAATAGTGAATGTTTAAATTTGACTCTAAACTATTGCTTGAGTGGAAATATGCTTTGGTTTGGAAAAAAACAATTTCTTTTTCATCTTCCTCTTCTTCTGTTTCTTCCCATGAAGGTTTCGGTTTTTGAGGACCTTGTTTTCGATAGATAACAGCGAGTAATAATCCGACAAGCATACCTGACAAATGCGATTCCCATGAAATACCCGGTTGTCCCGGTAGAACTCCCCAAAGCATACTGCCATATAGGAAAACGACAATTAGAGAAACAGCCATTAATTTATAATAGCGACGGATTAGACCTGAGAGAAACAAAAATGCAGCAAAAGCATAAATAATACCACTAGCTCCAATGTGAACCGATTGTCTGCCTGTAAACCAGACAAGTACGCCAATGGCAATCCATGAAATGAAGAAAATTCGATACGACAATTTCGGATAGAAATAAAAGAGCATACCTGCTAAGACTAAAAAACTCATGCTATTTCCAATGAGATGCATCCAATCTCCGTGCAGTAAGGGCATTGTAATAATACCCAAAAGCCCTGTGAATGTTCTAGGCTCAAGACCAAAGTTAGTAAGAGCCATGCCCAAGCTAAAGTTCAGTAAATGAATGATAAATATGATTAATAAAAAGCTTCCAACAGTGAATGCTGTTGTTTTGAAGCGCCTGTTTTTTATATCATTATTATTAATCACTGAAAATCTGTTCTTGGTTTACGAAAATAGGAAATTATCCTGACAATCTTAGTAGGAATTTATGTTGTTATGTGCGATTCATATTGTTTTGGAGTTATTGACAAAAAAGAACCTCACTTGCTATTGTAAGATGAGGCTCTTCATATATGCTTAAAAATCTATTTCAAGTTTTAAGTGAAAATAATTTGAGAATCAGGACCTCCACTCATTTCGTAAAACTCGCCAACGGTGAGTACTGCTTTAACATCTTCCCATAAATCATCCTTGCTCAGTTTAAACATGTCCATAGCAAGTTTGCATGCGTAGATTTCGCCTCCTCCCGCTGTTATCATCTCCAGAAACTCATCGACAGGAGGGATGTCGAGCTGATCCATTTGTTTACGCATCATCGAAGAAACGCCAGCTTCAACACCGGGAAGTGCACCCAGTAAAGTAGGGAATGGTAAGCCTCCTGGCATGCGCATTGCTGGATTTCCAACGGTTGCAGTATGCAGCTTTTTCATACGCTTTTTTGTGATTGCATCCAATCCAAAAAATGTGAAAAAGAGTTTTGCTTCCATTCCTTCCATAACAGCACCATTTGCCATAACCAATGCGGCATACACATCTTCAAGATTACCTTTGGCGCAAATAATACTAACTTTTTTTAATTTATTGTCTGACATAATTTTATCGTTTTAAATTAAACACATGAAGTAGGCTTTGGAATGCCTGCTAGTTTGGATGAGATCTTTAACGGACCTCCTGGGAATAGCTGATACAAACCTTTAATGTCAACGATTCCAGATTTGCCAACAGCACGTATTGTTAGCGTGTCACCCGCTTCATGCTTTTGACGTAAGTAGTTTAGAACTTCCAAGTGTTTGTCTGTTAGCTCGATATTTTCCTCTTTTGCTAACTCTTTTGCTATATCCTCTGTCCATGCTGAGAAATCAGTCATATAACCGTCTTCAGTGAAGGATAATTGTTTGCCTAAAATTGTCTTTTCCATAATTTCAATATTTTAAAGATTAACCATTCTGTTTATTTAGTTCTTTTATAAAGTGAAGTAAAAAGCCTGATGTTTGCTTCATTTCCTTACTCATGACAAGTTTGATTGGAGATTTTGCTTTGATGTCAGCTTTGCTGCTTTCTGATAAGGCAGAAAGCAAATTATCTAACTGTTTGAGCACTTGTGGATCGCTCAATTTGCCAAATACTGAAGCAATAAGTTCAGCATTGTTTGCAAGTTGTTTAATTTGATCCGAATTTCCAGCACTCAATAGGTTCGTTAATAAGTCAAGCAATGCTCTTCCATTGTCAAAAACTCCCTTTTCGTTTAAGATGTTTAATTGTTTTGAAAAATCGATAATGGCTTCAGTTACAAGAGGTGATGCATCTTTGATTAAATCCGTAATGCTTTCTAAACTGTCCATTAAAGCATTAAAAGTTCCAATGTTACGGATAAACTTGAGAGCTAAATCTCTGAGCTGATCGGGTCTGATTTCAATTTGCTGCTTGTCTAGAGCCTCAACGGAGCTGTCATACATATCTTTCCCAATAATCGACAAGTCGCTGACAAGGTCATCCATTGCCATGCTTCGATTTTTTTGCGATTCAATATGCTCAAGGACAAGATCCATTTTCTTGTTGAGAGCATCTATTTGGGTTTGAACTGAGTCATTCATTGTAAACTCCTTTCTGTCTATTTAATGTTTGAAATGTTTTGCTTTTTACCTGCCATGCTCATAAGAGGCTCTACCGGTAATTCTTTCCCTTTAAGTAAGATGTGCCAATACATCCAACGGAACATTATTTTTCCATAATGATTGATTTTTGTATTTTTTAATAATCCGAACGGTCCAATTCCCGGTAATGGGAAGGTGCCTGGTAGTGGCTCGGTGTCGTAATTGAAATCAATTAATGCTCCTTTACCATAACCCGTTTCAATGTAGCAATTGGCATGTCCGTCAAAACTTGCAGTAAGCGGTCTGCCTTCAATTGCATGCATCAGATTCTCGAAAAGAATTTCAGCTGCAAAGTGAGCGACTGATCCTGCTTTTGAAGTTGGTAGATTAGCTGCATCTCCCAAAACGAATACATTGTCAAATTTCTCAGACTGTAAGGTGTGTTTGTTTGTTGGGACAAACTCCATGTCATCGCCCATGCCGCTTTCTTCAATAATTTTACTCCCCATATTGACAGGGACAATTGTGAGGATGTCAAAATCTACTTTTCTCTCATCGTAGGAAACAAGTTGTTTGTTTTCATTGTCAATTTTTTCAACGTAAAAATCAGTGACAACATGAATGTTTTTTTCTTCAAGCAACTCACCTAGCATTTTTGACGCAATAGGTTTGGTAAATGCTCCGGACATGAGTGTAACATAAGTTAAATCGACTTTATCGCGTATACCTTGTTCTGTGAAATATGCTTCTGCAAGAAAGATAAACTCAAGGGGAGCAACTGGACATTTAAATGGGACTTCTGGTATGGCAACAACCAATTTGCCACCTTCCCATGAACGCAGTTTTTTAGCAAGTGCAGTTGCTCCATCAATGCTGTAGAAATCAAAAATATCTTTATAATACAGAGGTCCATTTAATCCTGGAGTTTCTTCTGGACGCAAACTTGTTCCTGTGGCAACAATTAAGTAATCGTAATTCAATTGCTGACCATTGCTAAGTAAAACGGCATTTTCCTCAGGCAGAACTTTTTGTGCTTCTTCGTAAAGCATTTCTACGCCTGCTGGAATAAAACTGGATTTCGGCTTAATAACATCTTCTGGTTTATAGATGCCAAAAGGAATAAATAAGAAGCCAGGTTGATAATAGTGTGTTCTTTCTTTATCCAACACAGTAATTTTCCACTCAGAATAGTCAAGCGCTTTTCTGAGTTTGTTCGCCATCATTGTTCCGGCAGTTCCACCTCCAAGAATTAGTATCCGTTTCATAATTTATTATTTTTGTGTTATCACTTTAACAAATAAACGTTAAACAGTTTGATCTCGTTCTTGTTATATGTATGACAGATGTCATAAGTTGATATATATCATATGGATAATGCCAGTATAGAATTGAAATGTCAGTGTGTAAATTGCCAGCTAAAGGCTTTGTTCTTTTCACATCTTGAATCGGATGAGCTAGCGCGTGTTTGCAGTATACGCAAGGAACATGGATATGCTTCTAATGATCTGATTGTGAGAGCGGGAGAGGAAGTGGAAGATTTTTTCTATCTGAAAGAAGGATTGGTTAAGTTGCATTTGTCGAAGGATGGAGATGATGAACAAATTATCACCATCGCAAAACCTTTAGATTTTATTTCAATTCTTAGCATCTTTTCTTCTGATCGGTACAAATATTCCATGACAGCACTTGTTCCATCGGTTGTTTGTCAAGTTGATATGAATATCATTCATAAATTAGCGGTTTCAAATGCTGAATTTGGTTTCGATTTAATGAAGCGATTAAGTGCATCCATTGATGATATTTTGCTTGAGACAATGGAACTTAAACGTTTACATTTAAAAGGGAAATTGGCTTTTATCCTTTTAAAGTTTGCTGAACATATTTATCATTCAAATTTATTTGAATTGCCTGTAACACGTAAGGAAATTGCTGAGTTTGCCGGTGTTAGTACAGAGAATATTATTAGAGCATTGTCTGAGTTTCGAAAAGATAAATTGATTCGTATCTCAGGAAAAGAAATTGAAATCCTGAATATGAAAAGTCTAGTTCAAATCGCAAAGTTTGGATAGTGTAAGTTTCAGACAATTGGTTGAATGAAAATGTTTGGCGAATCTCTTTATCTTACATTAATGCGCTTGTAAACGCTTTGCTCTCCAATATTTAATTTAAGAATGTAAATTCCACTGCTGAGATTAGAAACGTCAATGGTTTGATTATTTAGCTTTTCTTTCTGGATTAGAACTGAGCGCATGTCATAAACACTCACTGTAACATTTTCATTTAAAGGTAAACCCGCAAAATGAAGTATGCCTTCTGTTGGGTTAGGATAAATGTTAATCGATTCGAAATCAAAGCTTTCTTTTCCAACCTGACAGTCTTCAACTGAAATGTTTAAAGTCGCTGTTTCGCTTTCGCAAGGTGCAGTTTGAACTTCCCAGTCGTAGAAATAGTAATAATAATTCAATGCGTTGTCGTCATTTGCACTGCTTTGTGTAATGCTTAATACATCGGTTAAGCTGTATGGATAATCAACATAAGACGATTCGCTGTTTCGGTACAAATTTGGTGCACCCAAACCAACCAGTTGCAAGTCTTCACCGATTGGGACATTCAGATTTAAGTCGATACGATTGATTCCGTCAGGTATGTACACTTCCGTCGCATCCAAAACATTGGCATAGGCATCTCTCAACGCAATGTTTCTGTATCCTGCTCCATTGGCATTGACTTCAACGGATAACAATGTGAATTCCTGATACGCATCAAAAACCAGATAATGGATATAATCAACGTTTCCAAAGAAACCACCTCCGGAATTGCTGTTAGTGCTTCCTACATAATCGATATCGTTTAAGTAGATTTCTCTCAAATAGTACGTTGCATTGTCAGAAAGAGGATCGTGTTCCCAACTTGTTCCGCTATGAACGTAATCTGTGCAGGCTTCATCTGTAAACCAATCGAGTTGTTCTGTAATGCTACTTAATTCAATGGTAAAACTCGAATCACGACAAACGTTAATGTCGTCAATTTCAGGAGCAGATTCAAGGTTGATTACGACATTATGCTCAATGTTGTCAGATCCATAATCATTCGTTACAGTCATGGAAACTGTGTGTGTGCCTGATGTTTGATAAACGTGTTCTGGATTTTCTTCGCTGCTGGTGTTTCCATCGCCAAAATCCCAGGCCCAGCTCATAGGAAGATTTAGACTTTCGTCTGTGAATTGAATTCTTCCGGTACAAGAGTTTTCAGGTATTATGCTGAATTCAGCAGTCGGTGGTGTGTTTTCTTGAACGCATGACCAATCAATCTTAAATCCATTCATACTTAAACCCCCATCGGAATGAAATGCGATAGTGATACTATTTCCGGTTGAGCTAATTGTTTCCGGGTTTCCTGTGGTGTTGCAATAATAGGTTCCATTAATTAGGTCTCCGGATGTGTTGGGGCCATCATAAAAGGCAATGTAGTCATAATCACAGCTGGAGCCAGATCCCGGTTCAATGTCAAATTCGAGAATATCAAGTACAATTTGACTTGCTCCGGAAACTTCAATTGTGTATGTGGCATCTGAATTGTCTAAATATGGATCGTCTGAGCCTCCTGCATCATAAAGTGTTCCATAGCACTCTTCAGAAGTTGCACTGCCGTTTTCAGGCATAAGAATCATACATGGAATGCTAGGGTCAATTAGTACAAAGTCGGTTTCTGTGTTTGAGTTTTCACCACATGCACCACCATCCGCATACAATTGTACATCAAAACTTCCTTCTGTTGTGTATGTGTGAGATGGATTAACTTCTGTACTTGTTGTACCATCACCGAAATCCCAGACAAAACTATTTCCATTAATGCTATAATTTTGGAACTCTACAGTAAAAGGAGCAGAGCAATTCTCTGTGTATGTTGCATCAAATTCCGCAGTAACTTCGGATGTGTATTCAGAACCTAAACCAACTGCATACAGCGCATTTGTGACAACTTCAACTTCAGGACTACATGCTCCAAAGAAATCAACTGCGGATTGAATGGCATAAAATCTGGCATCAATCATTTCAGAGGTGTTTGTAAGATAAACTGTTTGTAATCTAAAGGTAATGTCAGCTGCATCTCCCATTCCTATTCCTGTGATGTTGTAGGAGTCTCCATTGTCATTTGTTCCGCTATCACCTTCGGAAACAAGGTAAAACCAATAGCAATATACACTCATATTAACATGAACACCTCCGTTATCTGATGCATCTGTATGCCAGTAGTTTCCTTGGTATGTGTCGGGTTTGTTGTAGGCATTTGGGTCAGCCATAGAACGAAAAACAGCGCCAATGTCTTCACCTATTGTCCAGTCAGCAAGTCCAGGAACAGCATAAAACTCAACGCATGTACCAAAAATGTCACTAAATGATTCATTTAGTGCACCTGACTCATAAGAATAATTCAAATTGCAAGTGTAGCTAGTTAAACCATGAGTTATTTCGTGAGCAGCAATATCAACTGTTGTAAGAGGAGTAATTCCGCTGCCTTCATCACCATCGCCATAAGTCATAACACTGCCATTCCAAAACGCATTGGTGTTGGTAGGGTATCCGTATTCAACCAAATTGAAGTGCACGTAAGAGTCCAACGCCAATCCGTTACCATCAATGGAGTTTCTTCCATGTACATTTGAATAGTAATCGTAGGTTTTTTCTGTGGCAAAATGTGCATCAGTTGCATATTGATCAAGCTCTGCATTGACATTGTTCCAGTAGTTATCTGAATCTGTAAAGTCAACAGCAGACCCATAATCAGTTGTCATTTGGCAATTGTATGTTGCTATACCATTTCCTCTACCTGTTTCTCTGAGCCTATAAGACCCTCCATAAGAGTCGGTAGTGATGGTTTGTGTGCCTGAGTATGCTGTTTCTGCAGTTGCGGTTTCATCTGCAGTATGTATGCGTGTTTCTTTGTGCAATATTTCGCCTGTTTCCGCATCGACATACACCCAGTTTCTATCGTAAGGTTTGAGTGAGAACATGTCAAACTTATAAGCTGCCCGAAATGAGTTGCTATACAAGTCTGCATTGACAGGAAAATAAACTTTTTCGCCTTTTGGTTTCGTGTATGTTTTTCTGTAAGGATGATTTGCATTTTCATCAAATATCCATACTTCTGCTGGTATACTTGCTTTGGCATATTCAAAAGCAGATGTTTCCGATAGTGAAAAACTTCCGGATAAATCAGGATGAGAAGCAATATTCCCATTCATTGAAATGACTTGATTATTTTTCATGTGCAAAATATAGGCAGAATACTCCAATGCAATTCCATGTATGTTTTGCGCATATCGTTTATGCTCAAGACCTAATTTGTCTCTGCTCTTGTTTAAAAAAGTGAAGCCAACAGCATCTGAATCAATAAATTGTTTCAGATAGGGGAATGCTTTGTTTTCTGAAATTGATTTGCCAGGAGCAAAGCGGATATAATTTGGAACCTCAGAAAATGACTTTAGCCGTATTAATTCTGCACCCGGTGCAATTTGATGGGCTTTTTCCCCTGCAATGATTTGTGGATTGTTTTGTGAAAAACTGAACTGGCTGATTAACAG
Organism: Bacteroidales bacterium; assembly: GCA_963676165.1. Taxonomy (GTDB): domain Bacteria; phylum Bacteroidota; class Bacteroidia; order Bacteroidales; family ML635J-15; genus JAQIBY01. The sequence goes on from OY781043.1 coordinate 1,590,915, forward strand.
CGCTAAAAGAATGAGTAACGATTTGTTTATTTTCATACACCTAGTTTATTTCTCTAAAATACAAAATTTAGATAGAAATGAAGGGTGAAACGTTGCATAATGACATAAAAAAAGCAGTCTGTACAGACTGCTTTTCTAAATATCGTAAGTTCGGGTTCAATTATTTGATCCCCATTTTCTTTTTAATGTGTTTTGGGATTGCGTCTTTATGAACAACAATATTCATGGTTTTGTATTTCAAAAAGGCATTTGATGCAAAGAAATATCCATCATAAATGTTGTTTGTATCCCAAGAGTTTTTCACTTTGTAATATGTGTTTCCTTCTTGATCTTTTGCTTTTCCAGTTAGCAACATACCGTGGTCATCAGTTGTTTGGTAGTTGTCAAATGCTTCTTGGCGCATTTCCTGAGTAATTGTTTTTTCAGGAACAATCTGATCGAAGCTGTAAAGCAATTTAGCTTTTTCTCTGCTGCTCATTTCTTCCCATTTTGCTTGCTCTAAGCCATCAAGATTTGGTTTTTCAGTTTCAGGAACAATGGCTACACCATTTGTCCAGCTAAATCCTTTTTCGCTAACGTCTGCACCCCAAGCAACGGAATATCCATTCATAATTGCATTGTCTAATACTTCCATAAGCTCATCAATAGGGAGATTGTAAGATTTTGCCCATTGCCAGTTATCAGGAATTTCTAATGAGAATTGTTCGTAGAAAGGATGGTGAGTATATGAAGTCATGTTGATGTAATCGTCCATGTTTAGACCCAGATCATCAGCAAATTCTTTTGGGGTCATTTGTTTTCCATTGATTTCAAATTTTTCTGGAACTTTTCCTAAATAAGCGTCAAGAATACTACAATAAGCTCTTTTCCATGCAGTTGAAAGTTCTTTGTTTTTGTTTTCAATTACTGCATCAACATACGCCTTTAAAACATGATCGAGTTCTCCATGTACATGATTATCAGTGCCATAGTTGAGTCCTTTGTAGGCTTCTTCAGTGATCATTCCAAAATGTTTATACACATAAAAAACATCGTAGAAAGCACCGCCACCACCAAAATTGGTATTGCCATGCATACGAACGTATTTGCTTGCTTTATCTTCATACGCTTTACGTACGACAAAAAGTTCAGCCAAATCGTATTCGCCTTTTCCTGTACGAATTAATTCAGTTTCTAATAGCGCGAGTCCACTGTAACTCCAGCAAGTACCAGCACGATACTGATTCTTAACAGGTGTGGTTGGGATGTCTTTAATCATCTCAAATTGATACGCTTTTTCATCTTCAGTTTTTTCATCTTGTGCTTTAGCAGGCATTACAAAAATAAGTGCTGCAGCTAGAATAGTTAGTATTTTCAAATGTTTCATAGGATTGAATTTTTATTTATTTAACAAATGTAAGGATTTCATTATAATACTCATGACGTTTTAAGGATTTTATAACAGTTTGAGGTTCGAGGCCCCGACATTCATCGGGATTGCTTCGTGTTACATTTTTCAGTTCGCACGCTCCTAAAAAATGATACTCAGGGAATTTGAAGTTAGCACGAAGGAGGCGACGGAGGAAATTTGATGTTTACACAAAGTAGTTGACTGAGGTTGCTCAACGCTGGCAGAGCGCCGTGCTGAGGAACTCGAAGCGGAGGACGAAGGACGTCTCTTTACAACCCTTGCAAAGCGTAAGCAATAAGCACACCCAAATAATTCCCAATTGCGTAACCAATTATACCTACTGTAAGTCCTGGAACAATGATTTCTTTATTTTTTAATGATCCTGCGACAACTGGTACAAATGGGGGAGAGCATATCATTGCAGTTGCAGTAACTAAACTGGTGTCTGAGTCAATGCGGAAAATTGCTGAAAGCAAAATGTGAAGCACAAAACTTCCAAATATAACTGTAGATACAAACCAAAATAGTTGTGGAGATATGTTGATGAAGTCCTCAAGTTTTACCATGGAAGCTACGGTAATACTGAACACTAAAATGAGGTACATGCCGCCTTCAAAACTTTTTTCGCATGAGTTTAATTTTGGAATTAAGCTGCCAATAAGACTGAAGCTTGTGATTCCTAAAATTACAATCAACATGGAAATACCACCAGTAATTAAAACGGAAATGCCTAAGCTGATTCCTGCAATAAGAATGGATGCCCCAAAAGCCAATAGGAAATGAGGGAAATATGCTTTCTTGAAAAATCCTTTATATGCGTCTGCACTTGTGTCTTCAATTTGAACATTGTTTTCTTCCAAATCACTTTTGTGGGATTTGTATTTTGGTAACAGCCAATTCAGAAATTTACCACTGGTGCTAAGAATAAGAAGTAAGAAAATGGAAGACAACATAATGTCATAGGTGTTGACCATCAGGTAAATTTCCGGTGAAATGCTTAATGCAGATTGAATGGATGCTAAGTTTGGTGTTCCTCCAGTATATAGCCCAATTAATAGTCCTCCAACTTGCCATGAATTATCTAAATTGTTGCCAAACAAAAGGTAGGCAGCAGTGACAACTGAAATTAGTGCAATAACAGCAAGAAGCATACTGATAAAACTTTTCCCTGCAATTCGTTTCCACGATTTTATTTTTGTGCCAAAAAGTAAAAGAGGAAGTGCGAGAGGAACTGTTGCTGATGTCACATAATCTTGAATTTTATCCGCTCCATCAGGCAGCATGTCCGTGAGTCCTAATACAAAACCCAGAGCATAACATAGCAATACAGCACCAATTTTATTCAGCAGTTTATACTTTTTAGTTAAAAGTATAATTAAGTAAGGTGCAATTAGATAGAACGATAAGAGTAAAATCAGATTCATTTTAGTCAATATTTATTTCCAAACCATCGTATGCCAAATGGATATTATCTGGCAATTCACTTTCTACATTTTCATGAGTCCCAAGTTGGTGGCTGATGTGTGTGATATAGCCTGCTTTTGGGGAAAATTCTTTCAATGTATTAACTGCTTCTGATAGTGAGAAATGCGAAATGTGCGGTTGTTTTCTCAATGCATTAATCACGATAACTTTAGAGCCCAAAATTTTCCGCTTTTCTTCCGGAGGAATGTACTTGGCATCTGTAATATAGGTGAAATCACCAATTCGAAACCCCAAAATAGGGAGTCGATAATGCATTACCCGTATTGGGATAATAGGAATGCCATCTATTGTGAATGGGTTTTCATCAATACTATGCAATACAACATCGGGAACGCCAGGGTATTTTTTGTCTGTGAAAACATAAGGGAAAACGCCTTTTAATGCTGTCTGAACTTGTTTCTCTGCATACAAATGCATTGCTTGCTTTGTCATGAAATTAAAGGATCGGAGTTCATCTAGCCCCGCAATATGATCTCTGTGTTCATGTGTATAAAGCACTGCATCTAATTGCATGAGTTTTGCATCCAACATTTGTTGTCGAAAATCAGGACCAGTATCAATGACAAGATGCTTTTTTCGGTATTCTATTAACACAGAACTGCGAAAGCGTTTGTCTTTGGAATCTTCCGATTGACAAACTTTGCATTGGCACCCGATAACCGGGACACCTTGAGAGGTTCCTGTTCCTAAAAATCTAACTTTCAAGCGATCAGTTTTTGGTTGTTGTAAAGGTAAAAAAAGAATCAAAAAAAACCGAATTTTCATGGGAAGAGAAATTTGCAAGCTTTTTCGTACCTTTGTCCTCTATGTCAGGAAAATTACATTTAATTCCAAATCGCATTTGTGATATGGATGGAGAAGAGGGCATCTCTTTGGAAGTCAAGGAGCTAATTCTTGAACTGAAATTTTTTGTGGTAGAAAATTTGCGTACGGTTCGACGTTTTATTAAGTCAATTGATAAACGTGTTGATATTGATTCGTTGCAATTTCTAGAAATGCATAAAAATATTTCAGCTCAGGAAAGTATGAAAGCATTGCAATGGTTGCGAAATGGAAGAGATGTGGGTGTGATTTCTGATGCAGGACTTCCTGGTATTGCTGATCCTGGTAATCAGCTCGTTTTACAAGCTCATCAAGATGGAATTGAGGTGATTCCTCATGCAGGACCATCTTCTATGCTTTTAGGATTAATTTCCAGTGGTTTGAATGGACAGCGTTTTAGTTTTCATGGATATTTGCCTGTACGTCATCATGATAGGAATCGTGCGATCAAGGATATAGAGGCAAAATCAAAGCAAGAAAAGGCATCGCAAATTGTGATGGAAACTCCTTATCGCAATGTGGATTTTTTGAAATCACTTTTGCAAAGCTTGGGTGGAAAAACGTGGTTGTGTGTGGCTTGTGATATTTCAGCCCCTAATGCTTATATCCGAACCTTGCGTGTTGAGCAATGGAAAAAAATTGAGAAACCAGATTTGCATAAGCGTCCTGCCGTTTTTGTAATTCAAGCATTTGACGAATAAAAATTGTTAACAATGAATAAAACTTTAATTCGAATTGTTCAGGTCCTGATTTTGGTGGGAATCGTTTGGATTATCTCACTGAGAGCAACTCCTGAAACTGGCTTGGAACCTGTCGAATCTGCAGGACATGAATCTGAATTTCTGCCTTCTTATTTTGATGGTAAATTGAAGGTCGTGTCGGATACTTCAAACAATTTATGCAGCATATACAACCGCGAAGGACTTGCTGGATATGTGTTGTTTTCTTCTGACCTTAAAGAACAAACACGTGGATATGCCGGTGTCATTGATTTTGCAGTTGTCTTGTCCGATGATTTTGTTGTCGAAGGGATTGAGATTTTGTCGAATCAAGAAACTCCATCTTACCTTAACTGGATAGATAGAGATGGATTTTATGATCAATTTATTGGCAAAAGTGTGGATGAAATCATGGAAAATGAACCTGATATGATTACTGGTGCAAGTATGAGTTGTCATGCAATTACTATTGATATAAAAACCTTACTTTCAGATTTGTCAACTCACCAGTCCAATGCCGGGAAATATGAGACAATGTGGGTATTGAAAAACCTGTCTGCTTTATTATTTCTAGTCTTTGCACTATTCCATTTTTTCTTCCCGAAATATTTAAAGAAAACGCGTATTGTTCTTCTTGTATTATCAGTAGGAGTGCTCGGTTTTTGGTGTGGATATTTCTTGTCATTGTCTATTTTCCATTCATGGCTATTGAATGGAGTGATGTTGAAAATGCAAGCTGCACTTTTTACCATGTTTGTGCTTTCTGTGAGTTTACCATTGTTTACACAGCGGTCATTTTATTGTTCCTATGTTTGCCCATTTGGAGCCATGCAAGAACTTGCTGGGAAAATCAATCCTAAACACAAATTGTCAATTCCTAAAGCTGTTAAGCCAGTATTTCAATGGTTGAGGTTTACAGTCTTAGTAATTATTCTTGTGCTTTTGTTAATTGGATTCGGTTTGCCGCTAGGAGATATGGAGCCATTTAGTGTATTTCAAGTACGAGCAGCATCTTTGTTTGTTATGGTCTTAGCCGGATTTATGGTCGTGCTTTCAGTCTTTATTTCAAAACCATGGTGCCGATATTTTTGCCCTACTGGTATGATATTAAGTTTGTTAAGAAAGTCAGTGTTTTTCGGCAAACGAAAAAAAAGTAAGCTAAAATAAGTTCTGTGTTTTATGGAGAAATTAATGAAACGACTTTTTCTAGCAATTGAATTGGATGAGCTGCATCGTGAATGTATCAGTGAATTTGTGGATGTGAATCATGAGCTAAATTTGCGTTGGGTAAAACCTGAAAATTGGCATATCACGGCATTGTTTCTTGGAAACATACCATCCAAAGATGTAAATATTTTGATAGAAAAAGTCAATCAATTAATGAATTCAATTTCTCCCTTTGAATTGAAAACAGAGCGTTTTCTATTTATGCCTCCATCACGGCCAAGAATGTTATGGTTGAGGTTTGAAAATAGTCGCTCATTCAGTAATTTAAACGTAATCTTGTCAAAAGCATTATTGGGTAGTGATCCGGATCGACCTGCAAAGGCTCATATTACTTTGTCACGATTCAAATATGCGCCTAAAAAACACATGCTTTCTGTGCCTTTGCCTGATGTGCCTTTGTGTGTTAATCGACTTGTTTTGTTTGAATCTAAGTTAAGCAAAGAAGGAGCAGAGTATCAAATGCTAAATGCCTGGGAATTGAAATAACCCCATCTTGTTACTAATCATAATTTACTGCATAAAAAAAGGTCTGAATGAATCAGACCTTTTACAGTATGTTAAAGACTATTTATTATTCTGCGTCTTTTTCTTCTTTGAATTCATTTCCTACACCAGGTTTTCCTTTATCAAGTTCTCCAGTCCATTGGATGTCTTTTTTGAAAGCAAGCATTGGAAGAAATACTACTGGTAATAAAATTAAACCCACTGCAAATCCACCTGATTGACCAAAGTTTTTCGCAATACGTAATGGAAGAATAATTCCGAAGAATGCAAACACACCTAAGGCTCCAACAATAGGAATGATTCCAGCAAAAATAAGGAATACAAATGCCCAATGTAAGCTACCCATACGTAACATCACGATGATGTTGTAAATAGGAATCAAAATAGCCCAACCTGGTTGTTTTGCTTTTTCGAAAATCATCCAATAAGAAATAATCATCAATACCTGTACAAGGAACATGATTACTAAAACAACTGCACCTGCAGCAAAAAGTCCACTTAATAATGCTTGAGGATCCATAATAAAAAGATTTAGTTAATATTTAGTTTTAGGTTGGTGAATATACAATAAAACTTGAATGATACAAGCGATATATGTTTACTTTACCCTTTTCTTTATTGACAATGTTTTGTAATGTTTTGAATGTGAGGTGATAAGGATTTTATTGTTTGTTGAAAAGTTAAGTTAGATTTTATAAATTTAACATTGATTAAACCTTGTTGGAGGTGTGTTAGTAAGGAATCAGTCATAAATTTTTTTTCGAGAAGAATCAAAATTTTAAAAAAGTCGTAAATTCGCATGTTATTATAACGTCCTATGAAATCGAATGAACGCCGGGCAGTTCTTTTAGAGAAGAATCGTCTGGAAATTGGTCGGTATTATCCGCTTTTGGACTGGTTAGATTCCAGTACAGCCGGCCGCATGAATCAGAAGCGGAAAGCTTTGTTGAACAAGTTATCAACGCATGTTGAATTTGGATACAATAATACAAAGCTGGATGTGAGTAAGCTTTCGCCGGGTTGTGAACTATGTGCTGCTGGACAATGGTCGTGTTTATTTATCAATGGAAAGTGTAATGCCAATTGTTTTTATTGTCCTGCAGAACAAAATGAAATAGGTATTCCTCAAAGCAATGGTCTTGATTTTCCAACTCCTGAGTCGTGGATAAATTATATTCGTAAGTTCAAATTCAAAGGTCTTAGTTTGAGTGGGGGCGAGCCTTTGTTAAGTTTTGATCGTAGTTTAGAGTATCTAACTGCCGCGAAAAATGCCTTTGGTGATTCTGTGTATTTTTGGATGTATACTAATGGAATACTTGCGACTGAGGAGAAAATGCAAATACTTGCTGATGCAGGATTGAATGAAATACGGTTTGACATTGGAGCAACAAATTACAACTTGAAATTTCTGAAAACTGCTATTGGGAGAGTTCCTACTGTAAGTGTTGAAATTCCAGCAGTCCCTGAAAAGCTTGAATTGCTGAAACAGAAAATGCACGAAATGGCGGATATTGGTGTCAATTACCTCAATCTTCATCAACTGAGAATGACAGTGCATAATTTACCGAAATTTGCTGAGCGGTCGTATGTGTTGTCACATGGAGAGAAAGTGACAGTTCCAGAATCTGAACTTATAGCGCTTCGGTTGATTAAATATGGGAAAGACAATAATATCTCTTTACCTGTGAATTATTGTTCTTTTGCCTTTAAAAATAGATTTCAACATGCTGCAGGGCGATTTCGAATGGCTAAAGAAATTCGTGAAGATTACGAAAGCATTACTCCGAATGGATATATCCGTAGTATTGTACTCGATGGGGACAAAGATGATATACTAAGAGCAGTGAAAAGTTTAAAATCAAATATTCCTGGCTGGAAATGGTATTTTGAGCCAAATGCCTTAAGACTTTTTATTCACCCTGATTGTTTGAATTTTCTTTCGTTGGATCAACTCGATATATCAGTAAGCTATCATGTGACACGAATGAAACGACAACATGAATCACTATTTGTTGGACGTGAAATTTTTCTCAATTTTGAGGATAGAATCTATGTTGAAAGACGACCGGATGGGAATGAAATTTCTATTCCAAAGGATAGAACCAAAGCATTTGTTGAGATAATTCATGAACACTCAGAAAAAAAGTTTCATTTCTTTAAAAATAATGATTTTTGGTATGAGGTTATAAATCACGAATTTATCCCCTTTGCTTTGCCAGACTACTTTTAGAGATGTGAAAAAAATCAAATATTTTTTCATTTAGGACTTGCACAGTTAATAAAATGACTTTATATTTGCATCCGCTTTAAACAAGTAAGGTTCTTACAAAATGGTGTCGTAGTTCAGTTGGTTAGAATACCGGCCTGTCACGCCGGGGGTCGCGAGTTCGAGTCTCGTCGACACCGCACCAAAGCGATTGAAAGCATTCATCAATTTGATGGATGCTTTTTTTTATTCCCTTCATTTGCTTTTGTGTATCTTTGTCAAGTAGTATGAAAGTCTTGTTTGTCATATTTGGAACAATCACTTTGGTGTTAGGTGTTTTGGGAATAGTAATTCCGGGTTTACCAACAACCCCTTTCTTATTATTGACAGCAGCTTTATATGTTCGTAGCTCTGAACGATTGTACCAATGGTTAATTGAAAATCGAGTTATTGGAAGGTATATTGTAAAATACAGAAAACGTCGTGGAATGACATTAAAGCAAAAAATATATTCCATTTTGCTCATGTGGACAATGATTTCAATTTCTTGTGTTTTCTGCCTTGAAAATATAATCACAAGTGTAATTGTGCTTGCTGTAGGAGTTGTCGGTACTGTTGTAATGGGTTTGGTTGTACCGACTTTCCGAGAATAGAAATTAAGAGGGGATGCGATTAATCGCATCCCCTCTTAATTTTATCATTTAATTCATCCACAAAATATTGAATTCTTATTCTGCTTTGTTTGGATAGTCTGGAGTGTCAGGGATACTTACTGGGTTTTCTTCAAGCTCTTGAAGGATAACTTCAATGGCTTTGTTCAATTGTTCATCTTCTCCATTGAATTCTTTCCAAGGATCATTAACGACTTCAATGTCAGGTTTAATACCATGACCTTCAATAATGAATTTTGAACCATCAGCAGCAAAATGAGCAAATTCAGGTTTTCTCATGTCGGCACCATCAATAAATGGTAAACTTCCTCTTATGCCAACAACTCCGCCCCATGTTCTTACACCAATGATTTTACCGAGATTATGCTTACGGAATTGATATGGGAATAAATCACCATCAGAGGCTGAATACTGATTTACAAGTAGTACTTTAGGTCCTACATGCATTCCTCTAGGACGAGTTCCGGGAATGTCAACATTTCGACTTTGTCCCCACATAGACAATTCTCTTCTCAATCTCTCAATTAACATAGGGGAGACGTTTCCACCGCCATTTCCTCTATCGTCAATAATTAAAGCTTCTTTGCTTAGTTGAGGATAAAAATATTTGACAAATTCATTCAATCCTTCTGGACCCATGTCCGGAACATGAATGTATCCAACTCTTCCGTTGGTTGCTTTGCTTACTTTGTCAATGTTTCCTTGAACCCATTTGTGATAATAAAGTTTTTCCTCATTTTTCACTGGTTCAACAATATACGTTTCTGCATCTTTTTCACTTGGTGTTTTGTTGACAGAAACAAAGATTTTTTGTCCTGCTTTGCCCAATAGCATTTCATTCAGATTTTTCACATCCTTAGTGGATTTGCCATTGATCGCGACAATGAAATCACCAGCTTCTACATTCATTCCAATGCGTGTCATCGGAGAAACATAGGCAGGATTCCAATTTTGACCTTCTAAAAGCTCAGTGATTTTGAAGTATCCACTTTTGTCTTTCGTGAATTTAGCCCCAAGTAATCCGGTGTAAATCTTTTCTGGCATCTCTCTGTCACCTCCATTAATATAGGCATGACCAACGTTCAATTCGCCAATGAGTTCGCCAATAAGGTAAGTCAAATCGTTTCTGTGGTTGACATATGGTAACAATGCAGCATATTTATCACGCATTGCGGTCCATTCCACACCGTGCATGTTAGGATCATAGAAGAAATCACGCATTTGTCTCCATGCTTCATTGTAGATCTGCGCCCATTCCTCTTGAAGATCAATCCAAATTTTCATGTCAGACATGTCGATTGCATTGTCTAAACTAGGTTTTCCTGATGGGAGATCTGTGACATAATATTTTCCGCCTTTACGGATAAGCATGTGTTTTTTATCGGCAGATATTTCAAACCCGATGTTGTCGTCAAGATCAACAACTTTTTTCTTTTTGAAATCGAAGTATTTAATGGCAGCACCTTTCTTGAATTGATATTGTCCGTAAAACAGTTTACCATCAGCAGACTCCAAACCATAATAGGATGCAGCAGGTACAGGAAGTACTCCAAGGCGGTCAGATATTCCGTCTAGGTCAATTTTCAAATCCTTACTTTCAGTTTCTGTCTTGTCTTCTTCCTTAGCATCTGTTTCATCTGATTTGATTTCAACCTCGTCATTTTCAAATGCTAGAGGGTCTTTGGTGTCTTTGCTTAAAGTAACATAATATATGCGGTGCATGTCGCGGTATGCGTGATTCCATTCTGTTTCGGAATAAATTGGATTGAAGTCTCTGCGTGATGCGAAAAAGAGTGCTTTACCACATGATGCAAATGCAGGGGAGTGGGAGTTATACCATTCACTGCTAACAGGAGTAGCGGTTTTGCTTTCTAAACTGTATAAATACACACGACTCATTCGGTTTTCTGCTTCATCACTAAAAGCAATCCATTTGCTATCTGGTGACCATGTGAAATCTCTTAATTCGCTGAGTTTTGATTTGTGAGCATCTGTTACTTTTTTTGAATCTACATCGATAATTCGTAATCTCAGTTTTTTATCGCTCCAAGCAATCTTTTTTGAGTCAGGAGACCATTGAAATGCATAAGGGTATGTGTCTTGATTTTTTGTCAATTGAATTGGCTCGTCTTTGCCATCTTTGTCTTGAAGATAAAGTTCAAATTCTCCATTCATATCAGACCAAAATGCAATGTATTTTCCATCGGGGCTCCAAGCTGGATTTCTGTCATGTGCACCGCTGCTTTCAGTTATTCGTTTAGTAATGCCTTCTTTGGCAGGGACAGTGAAAATTTCACCTCTAGCTCCAACGACAACTCGCTTACCGTCAGGAGAAACCGAAACTGCTTGTATGTTTTCGGAAGCATCTTTAAATGCTGTTCGACGGTTAAGAAAATCTTCCTGAATTTGTATGTTGATGTCTTTTAGTTCTCCTGTTTTTACATTGAATGTGTGCAATTCACCAGCACGTTCAAAAATGATATGTTGATTGTCAAAACCAGGGAATTTAATGTCGTATCCACTAAAAGTAGTGAGTTTTTCAATGGATTTGGTTGAGAAATCATAGGCAAAAAGGTTCATTGTACGATCTCTGTCTGAGATGAAATAGACTTTATTGCCGATCCACATTGGTTGAATGTCTTGTGCGTCATTTTTAAAGAGACGAGTAGTACTATGGTCTTCAAAATTGTGAAGCCAGATGTCATCAGCCATGCCGCCTTTGTAGTATTTCCAGGTTCTGAATTCTCGGAAAACACGATTGTAAACCATTGCAGTTCCGTCTTCATTCATTGAGCACCAGCTTCCTCGAGGAACTTCAATTTGTTGGTGCATTCCACCATCTACGGGAATTTTAAAGAGTTGTCCGACAAAGGAGTTGTATGTTATCATTCGACTTCGAATAATTACATATTTCCCGTCAGGTGTCCAACCCAGAACGATGTTGTTTGGACCCATTCTGTCCGCGACATCATCACGATTTAAAGTTGCAGTATAACTAATGCGCTTTGGAGTGCCTCCTTCAGCTGGCATTAAATAAACTTCTGTGTTTCCATCGTATTGCGCAGTAAATGCAATGTGTTTTCCGTCAGGGGAAAACTTTGGAAACATTTCGTATCCTTCATCATTTGTGATTTTTCTTGCTACACCACCAGCAGTTGTGGTGAGATATAAATCACCTGCATAGGAGAATACAATTTGCTCCCCATGAATGTCGGGAAATCTTAAGAGTTTTGTGTTTTCTGCGGATGCGCTAAAGGCGATTCCTAAAAGGATGCCAAGAGAGAGTATTACATGTTTCATACCTGTTTGATTTGATTTTAGAGCTTTAAATTACAAAAAAAAGCATCTTAAACCAAGTACGTTAACAGTTTGTATCGTATATTTTAACACAATAGTAGCAAGTAGGTTCATAAAAAAAGCGGAAGCAATGCCTCCGCTTTTCGATATATTTCAGTGATCTACTTATTTTACATTTGCTTGTGCAGCTGCTAAGCGAGCGATTGGTACGCGGAAAGGTGAACAAGAAACATAGTTCATTCCTACGTTGTCGCAGAATTCAACAGATGAAGGTTCTCCACCATGTTCTCCACAAATACCTACTTTAAGGTTTGGATTTGCAGCGCGGCCTTTTTCAGTTCCCATTTGAACAAGTTGTCCAACACCTGTTTGATCAAGTACTTGGAAAGGATCATTTTTGAGAAGTCCTTTTTCAATGTAGATTGGGAGGAATTTAGCAGCGTCATCACGGCTATAACCGAAAGTCATCTGGGTAAGGTCATTGGTTCCGAATGAGAAGAATTCAGCAACTTCAGCAACTTCATTTGCAGTTAATGCAGCACGTGGAATTTCAATCATTGTACCAACGAGGTATTCAACTTCGATTCCTTTTTCTGCAAATACTTCAGAAGCAACACGACGGATGATTTCTTCTTGCATTTTTAATTCTTTCACAGTACCTACGAGTGGAACCATGATTTCAGGTTTAGGATCCAAACCTTTATTTTTCAAATTACAAGCAGCTTCAATAATTGCGCGAGCTTGCATTTCAGTAATTTCTGGGTAAGTGTTTCCTAGGCGGCAACCACGGTGTCCTAGCATTGGGTTGATTTCGTGAAGTGATTCAACTTTTGCTTTGATTTCTTCAACTGGCATGTTAAGTTCTTTTGCCATTTCAAGTTGTGATTTTTCATCGTTTGGAGTAAACTCATGCAAAGGTGGATCGAGCAGACGGATAGTTACACCGTAACCGTTCATTGCTTCAAGAATTCCTTCGAAATCTCCACGTTGCATAGGGAGGAGTTTTGCAAGAGCAGCTTTACGACCTTCAACATTTTCAGCAAGAATCATTTCACGAACAGCGATAATTCTTTCACCTTCGAAGAACATGTGCTCTGTACGGCAAAGACCAATTCCTTGAGCTCCAAATTCGCGTGCTATTTGAGCATCTTTTGGAGTGTCAGCATTGGTTCTAACATACATTCTTGTGTATTTATCAGCAAGTTTCATGATGCGACCAAAGTCACCATCAAGTGAAGGAGTCATTGTTGGAACTTGTCCTTCATAAACTTGACCAGTAGTACCGTTTAGAGAAATCCATTCTCCTTCTTTAAACTCTTTACCATTGATTGCAAGTACATTGTTGATAACGCGGATACCAGCTCCACTAGAAACACAACATTTACCCATTCCACGAGCAACAACAGCAGCGTGAGAAGTCATACCACCACGTTCAGTAAGAATACCTTGAGCAGCGTACATACCTTTCAAATCTTCAGGTGATGTTTCACGACGAACGAGGATTACTTTTTCTTCTGGATTGTTACTTACGATTTCTTCTGCTTTGTCAGCAGAGAAAACAACTTTACCAGTAGCAGCTCCTGGCGATGCAGGCAGTCCTTGTGTTAAAACGTTAGCAGCTTCAATTCCTTCTTTACTGAAAACAGGGTGGAGGAGTTCGTCAAGTTTGTTAGGATCTTGGCGGAGAAGTGCAGTTTTTTCGTCAATTAAACCTTCGTCAAGCATGTCAACAGCCATTTTTACCATTGCAGCACCTGTACGTTTACCATTACGAGTTTGGAGCATCCATAATTTACCATCTTGGATAGTAAATTCAAGATCTTGCATGTCGTGATAGTGGTTTTCAAGTTTTTTCTGAATGTCATTCAATTCAGCAAAGATAGAAGGCATGGTTTCTTCCAAAGATGGGAATTTTGCAGCACGTTCTTCTTCAGAGATACCAGCACGTTTAGCCCAACGTTTTGAACCTTCAAGTGTGATTTCCTGAGGAGTACGAACACCAGCAACAACATCTTCACCTTGAGCGTTGATCAAATACTCACCATTAAAAATATTTTCACCAGTTGCAGCATCACGAGAGAAAGCTACACCAGTTGCAGAGTTTTCACCCATGTTACCATAAACCATTGCTTGAACGTTTACAGCAGTTCCCCAGTCTCCTGGAATTTGCTCCATTCTTCTGTAAAGGATAGCGCGTGGAGTGTTCCATGAATCAAATACAGCACAAACAGCACCCCAAAGTTGTTCCCATGGATCAGTAGGGAAATCCATGCCAGCATATTCACGAACTACTTTTTTGTATGATTCAACAACACTTTTCAAGTCTTCAACAGACATGTCAGCATCTGAAGCATAATTATTGTCTTCTTTAATTTTGTCAAGAACAAGTTCAAAAGGATCTTCTTCGTTTTCTCTTGCTTCAACTCCCATAACAACGTTTCCATACATATGTATAAAACGACGATATGAATCATAAGCAAATTTCTCATTACCTGATTTTTCAGCAACAATTTTTACAGTATCGTCGTTGAGACCAAGGTTTAATACAGTGTCCATCATACCTGGCATAGAAACTCTAGCACCAGATCTTACAGACATGAGAGCAGGAAAAGCTTCTCCTTTTGATCCAAATTTTGTCCCCATTGTTTTTTCAACGAGTGCCATTGCTGCTTCAACTTCTTCTTTCAATAATGCAATGACTTTTTCTTTTCCAATTTCGTTGTACTCAGTACAAACATCTGTTGTAATGGTGAATCCTGGAGGAACTGGAATTCCAACGAGGTTCATTTCTGCGAGATTCGCACCTTTACCTCCTAAAAGGTTCTTCATATTAGCGCGACCTTCTGCTTTTTTGTCACCAAATGTGTAAACACGTTTTACATCTGCCATGTGTTTGTTCTTTTATTTGTTAATAAATTGATAGTTAACTAATTAAAAATATTTTCCGAAATGAGTCTCAAAAATAATGAAAATAAATTAATCTCAATCATGTTTCAAAGAATACTTAAATATTTGATAAGATTGTGTTTAAATTAAGAGGGTTTGCTTAAGGTGTTTGATTATTTTGTATTTTTACACAAATCAGGCAACTTTATTGGATGAAAACCGTCCGATAAACACAGATGTAATAAGGAAAGCTATGAAAAGAATACTACTCAGTTTGTTTGTTGGGTTAACTATGTTCTCAACGGTTAATGCACAAGCGATTGATTTAAGTACAGATTCGGAAAATCCGACAAGTATTATACCCAATACAAATGTACATTTTCAATCATTTCAATTAAATCCTCTAAGCAATCAAACGCTACCAAATCCTGTCGGGATGAGAGAATATCACAATCAGAATTATTATTTCAGTTTTGTGATGCCGGAGAATAAGGATGTGAAGGTCTTTATGCAATTTCCAGAATCTCTTGATGCAGAAATGATTGCTTATACTTATGCGAGTGGGGTTTATTTACCAATGGATATGTCATACATGACATCAAGTCCCTCCATGTTTACAATTAATCAGCTTGAAATAGAATCTGGAACGACTGTGATTGTTCGTTTAGTCTTTTCAGAAGATGCAACAGGAGAAACCATACAGTTGGCATTAAAGAAGGAAGAATCCGTCGTTGAACCAAAGGCTATTCTCGTAGATAATGGAGTGTATACACCTCAAGAGCTTGTGGAAGATATTCTTGTTACTGGCTGTTTGCAGGCTTTTAATGTAACCTATAATGGTGATCCTATTAGTATTGGATATTTTATGGGGAATATTGGCTCATCCGGATTTGATGAAGGTATAATTCTTTCATCCGGAGCAGCAACTGATGCAGAAGGACCAGATATTTCTACATCCACAGGTTCATCAACAACAGGTGAGTCTGATCCTGATTTGGTTGCTTTGAATCCTGGTTTTACCATCAATGATGCTGCCGTATTGGAATTCGACTTTATTCCCGCATCTGATGAATTAGTCTTCGATTTTATTTTTGGATCTGAAGAGTTTCATGAGTTTGCGAACTCCTCATACAACGATGTGTTTGGATTTTTCTTGTCAGGACCTGGAATTTCTGGACCATACTCCAATAACGCAATTAACATTGCTTTATTACCAAATGGTGACCCTGTAACTATTGATGATACTTATAATAATTCAGCTTATTATGTTGGTTCTACTGATATGAACACCTCATTGGAGGCATACAATGGAGACATTGAATACGATGGAGCTACTATCCCTTTAACTGCAACTGCAACTGTTCAGGCATGTGAAACTTATCACATTAAACTTGCGATTGGTGATGCTGGTGATAGTTCTTATGATTCTGGAGTGTTTCTAAAAGCTGGATCATTTACATCTGGTGCAACCTTTACAACCATGGCATTTAATCCTTGGTATTCAACTGATGACGTGTATGAAGGGTGTCAAACTTATTTGGTTTTTACTCGATTGGATTCTACTGAAATTGATGAACCATTGATAGTGCCTTTGGAAATTTTGGGTTCAGCAACTATGGGGACCGATTACAATGCTTTGCCTGATACATTTTATATTTCTGCAAATCAAATGGAAGATACTTTGATGATTACAGCATATGAAGATGGACTTGTTGAAGGAACCGAAACCATTACTTTTACATTTGATGATGGTTGCCCTTGTGATACCGGAAGTATGACAATTTCAATTGATATCATGGAAGAAATTGAGTGGGAGCCAACATTGTCAAATTCAGGACCTATATGTTTAGGCGAAACGGCAACAATTACATTGAACCTCCCTGCTGGTATTGATTTTGCAATAGCAGATTGGGAGTGGTTTGATGGATCTACAGGTTATACTGTCGATGTGACGCCTACTGCCACAGAAGAGTTCGTATTAGAATGGTCTCATCCTTGTGAAACTTTTGATGTGACAACTACAGTTACCGTTGTCCCTCTTCCAGATATTGATTTGGGCCCAGATTTTTCAATTGCGGGTTATGATACGCCGCTTGACGCAGGTATGGCTGCTGGAAATACTGGATATTGGGAAATCGTTAGTGGTCCGGGAACTGGTGTCTTTGATGATGAAAATGTATCTGCAACAAATTTAACTGTTGATGCCCTAGGAACCTATGAGGTGGTGTGGCATGAAATTAGTTTGCCTCCAGATTGTATGAATTCAGATACTGTATTAATTGAATTTTACCATGTGCCTACAGCTGATTTTACCATAACTCCAATTAACTGTTATGGTGAGGAAATTACAGTTGCATTTGTCGGTGAAGCTTACGATTGGGCTGTGTTTACCTGGGATTTTGATGGCGCTATTATTATTAGCGGTACAGACCAAGGTCCTTATGTTATCACTTATGATACTCCAGGCTTACACGAAATCTCACTTACTGTAGATGAAGTCGGTTATATTGTAAGTGAAACCAATTCTATTTTAGTACCTTCTCTGTTGGAACACAGTTTGACCACAGAGGATGATCCGTGTTTTAATTCTTGTGGAGGGTCTGCTGAAGTCTTGGTTACAGGCGGAACAATGCCTTATTCATATTCATGGACAGGTGGTTTAAGTACTGTCCAGAATTTATGCGCAGGTAATTATGGTTTAACTGTAACAGATGCCAATGGTTGTACAACAGTTGAGCCTTTTACAATCAATCAGCCAACGGAATTAGTTTATGACACTACTTATAATCATGTGGATTGTTATGGAAATACTACCGGAAACGCACAGATAAATGTGTCAGGAGGAACTCCTCCATACATCTATGTATGGTCAAATGGTTCATCTAGCTCTGAAATTGTAAATATTCCGGCTGGCATGTATAGTGTAACTGTTTATGACAGTAATGGATGTTGGGTGACAGAGTCTTTTCAAATTACTCAACCAGATCCACTTTTAGTGTCTTTTGTTGAAAATATGGCAATCTGTGAAGGTCAGGTTGTGAATTTAATGGCAACTCCTGTAGGAGGAACAGCTCCTTATACAATTTATTGGAGTGAAGGAGGTGCATACATTGCAGGTCCAGAGGTTCAGGCAATGTCGCCAGATGAAACCACTGTGTATAGTGTGTATGTTGAGGATGCACACGGATGTACTTCTCCTGTTGAGGATATGACTTTGACGATTAGTCCAACCATGAGTCTTGATCTAATTGTTGACGACAATTCATGTAATGCTGCTTGCAATGGCAGAGCTGAGCTTTTTGTGACAGGTGGTATTCCTCCGTTTGATTTCTCATGGGCTTCAGATAATCGAATAATGGATGATCTTTGTTCTGGTTTGTATGATGTGTCAATCGTCGATCAAATAGGATGTTCAACCGATACAGTTTTCTTTGTTGATGAACCAACTCCGGTTATTTTTGAAATATTTACTGAAGCGGCATCATGTCCTGGAATTGAAGATGGCTTGGCTTATGTTGAAGCTGCTGGTGGAACTCCTCCTTATAGCTATATTTGGGGAAATGGTTCAACCAATGATAGTATTTTTGTTGCTGGAGGTTCGTATGGATTAACGATTACCGATGCAAAAGGTTGTCGTGAGGAAGCTATGGTGATTGTAGATGCACCACAAGCAATGCAAATAATTGCAGATGCGATACCTACACTTTGTATTGGAGGTTCTGCAACGCTTGGTGCTGAGGTGATGGGAGGAACAGATCCTTATTCTTACAATTGGGCTGGTGACGATGGAACCTTTGGTAATGATCATGTTTTTACAGTGTCCCCAATTGAAGATGAAAATTATTATTTGACAATCACTGATGATAATGGTTGTGAGGCGTACCATGAATTTACTGTACATGTCAGACCACCTTTGCAAATCAATTCTGTGACTATCAATCAAGATACGGTATGTGAAAATGCCCCTGTGCGATTATTTGTTGATGCAGAGGGAGGTAACGGAGGTCCTTATACACTAACGTTACAGGATGGACAAGTTATACCTTCACCATTTACAATTTATCCGCAAGAATCACAAATGTGGTATATTACGCTTACAGATGAATGCGAAACTCCTGCTGTGACAGATTCTATCTATATTCCAGTGTGGCCTATTCCGGATAATAATTTTGTGTCTGATGTGGTGGAGGGTTGTCCTCCATTAACAGTGACGTTTAATGAGCTGAATACTAACAGTGGAAATTTATATCAATGGGCATTTGGAAATGAACGTTTTGGTTTCGGACATAATACGACGCATACATATGGAGAGTCTGGATTGTATAGTGTGAGTTTAACAATTACGAATCAGTTTGGATGTGAATCAACTCAAACTATTCAAAATATGATAGAAGTGTATCCTCAGCCATATGTTGATTTTGTTTCAAGTCCTATCGAAGCAAATATTCTGAATCCTCAAATTCGCTTTACTGGAATTTCAGAAAATGCAGATAGCTTATTTTGGTATTTTGGCGATGGGGATTCTGCAATCTGGCAGACAAGTGATCCTGTTCACTTTTATCCTGCAAAAGGCGAGTATGGTGTGACCTTAATTGGAGAAAATTCTTACGGTTGTACAGATACTGCATTTAAGTTTATTCGAATTATTGATGAGCCGACATTCTGGGCTCCAAATGCATTTACACCAAACGGTGATGGTGAAAACGATTGTTTCAGATTATGTGGAAGTAGCATTGATCCTAACGAGTTCTATCTCTCAATTTACAACAGGTGGGGCGAAATGGTTTATGAAACAGATGTCTATGATTCCGATGCTGAGTGTGATCAATGTGGTGAGGGATCATGGGACGGAACCTATTTTGGGACAAGAGCCAGAGGCGATGAATATCTAGCTCCAGCAATCTATACATGGTATGTTAAATACAAAGATTACTTCGGAAATTGGCATGAATATACTGGATATGTTCGTCTCGCGAGGTAAACGATTGAACAACATATTGATGAATTTTTCTCTTAATTTGAAGGATTTTTCAAAAAAAATGAGAAATTTGTACGAAGATTAGGAGAAAACAGGCTTAATAGAGGAAATTATATGTTGCTGAATTCACGAAATAAATTGTTGGTAACACTTTGTGTGGTATTGGTTTATGCATTGAGTAGTTTGAATGTTACTATGGCTCAATCTGGACCAGGGGATGATGTGCCAAATGAGAATGATCGCGAGGTTATGCTTGACGTCTACTTGATTTACAATGATAGTGTTTGTTATGGCGAGAATGGAGATATTCGTGTGTTCATTCAAAATGGAACTCCCCCATATACTTTTAGTTGGAGTAGTGGAGCTAACACTCAAGATTTAATTGGAGTGCCTCCCGGAGATTATGCTGTTACAGTAACAGATGGAACAGGTGCAAGCCAAACAGAATCAGCAAGCCTTTTTGAAATTCCTTATCTGGGTTCGCGCTTAAATCTTAATGTTCAGCATGTAAATTGCCATAGTGGGAGCGATGGATCCATAACAACATCTTTTGATATTGATACCCACCCATATTCCTATGTGTGGAGTAATGGAGCTTCAACATCCTTTGTGAGTAATATTCCTGCAGGCATGTATAGCTTTACTGTTTCAGACTTGTATTCATGTGAATTTGACACAATTATTCAAGTTAATGAACCGGATACACTTATTGCCAATGTAAATACTAGTGCAGCAACTTGTTATGGTTCTATGGACGGTATGGCTTGGGTCGAGGTAACTGGTGGTGTTCCTCCAGATACAACACCAGCAGGTTTTGAGTATCATTATTACTGGCCAAATGGTGTGGATAATGATACAATTATGTATTATGGTGGTGCGCACAACATGTCTGTCGTTGATGATAACGGATGTGTGGCTCAAGTATCTTTTATGATTGACCAGCCTGCGCAAATGTATGCAACTCAAGCAGGAAATCCACAAATATGTATTGGAGGAAGTACAACATTGGTTTCTCAAGTAACAGGTGGATCTGCTCCTTATTTCTTCTATTGGATTAATCCATCAACCAACGATACTGTGTTTTCAAATACCATGACAGTATCTCCAACAGAAACAACGTCTTATTATTTCTATGCATTGGATAGAAATGGTTGTCAGTCAAATATTGTTAATTCTACTGTCAGTGTGCATCCTGAAATTAGTATTAACAGTTATACCTTGAGTGAGGATAGTATTTGTCCCGGAGAATCGGTTACTGTTGATTTGGAAATTGAAGGTGGGAATGGAGGTCCTTATCAGATCGTGAATCAAAACACAGGTCAAGTTGTCCCTTCTCCTTTTACAATTTATCCCGGTTTTTCTCAGACTTACACTTTAAGAGTGACAGATGCCTGCTCAACTCCTGCAGCTGAAGTCAGTTTTGATATTACTGTAATGCCAGAACCACCAATTGGATTTACAGTGGATAAACGTCGTTCATGTCCTCCGGGAACCTTCTATTTTAATGAGTTTTCTCCTGATTTAGGACAATCCTACCATTGGGCTTTTGGTGATGAACAATTTTCATTCGATAAAAATCCTGTACATATTTATACTGAAAGTGAAGTATATAATGTTGCATTAACGGTAACGAGTGATTTTGGTTGTTCTGTTACACGTATTAAAGAGGATTTAATCACAATTCATCCAAAACCAGATGCAGAGTTTTATGTAAGTACAAATCATGCATCTATTTTGAATCCAATTGTGCAATTTTTTAATGTTTCTTCCGATGCAGACAGTATTTATTGGTTCTATGGTGATGGAGATTCTACCTTGTTCAGCCATACAAATCCTTGGCATGAGTTTGATGCTATCGGATGGTATAACGTGAAAATGGTTGCTGAAAATATTCATGGATGCATTGATACCACTTACAAAAGAATTCGAGTGTATGATGAGTACACTTTTAACGCTCCAACGGCATTTACTCCGAATAACGATGGCGTAAATGATTGCTTTAGATTATGTGGTCATGGAGTGGATGCTTATGAATATCAGTTGTTTATTTACGATCGATTTGGTGAAATTGTGTTTGAAACCAAAGAGTTTGAAAATGATCTGGAATGTGAAGCTTGTGGTAAAGGTGCGTGGGATGGTACGTATAATGGCTCGTATGTCAAAGGAGATGAACTCTGTGAGCCTGGTGTATATGCTTGGTATGTGGTGTATCAAGATGCGGCAGGTGTTGATAATGTAGCCCAGGGTTTGGTGACTCTCATTCGCTAAATTTTGCGTACAAATGTTAAAATTTACATAAGATTCCTTAAGACAAAAAGAATTTTCTTACATTTAGTCTTTCATTTATCATTGCTGATGATATGAAATGTATTGGGTGTTAAACGTCAATAATTTATAAATTTATGAAGAAAATTTTTTTCCTTAGTTTACCAGTGATTTTATTTTTTACTGCATGTCAAACCGATAAAAAAGATGATGTCATGCAAAGTGATAATCCATTTTTACAAGCTTATGATACCCCTTATGGTGTTCCTCCTTTTGATCAAATTGAAAACGAGCATTATTTGCCAGCTTTTAAAGAGGGCATAAAACGTCAAGAAGAGGAAGTTCAGGCAATTGTTGATTGCAAAGAAGATCCCAATTTCAACAATACTATTTTGGCATATGATCGTTCAGGTGAAATGCTAGCACGCGTTTCCAATGTGTTTTTTAATATCACATCTGCTGATAATAGCGATGAACTTCAGGAGATTGCTCAAGAAGTTACTCCACTTATTACTGAACACAGTAATAATATGATGCTCAATGCTGACTTGTTTGATCGAGTAAAAACAGTTTATGAAAATCGCTTGAATGCTGATTTGGATGCTGAACAAATTCGCGTGGTTGAAAAATATTATCAAGACTTTGTACGTAGTGGTGCAAATTTGAATGAAGATGATAAAGCAAGACTTCGTGAACTCAATAACGACTTGTCCATGTTGAGTTTAGATTTTGGAAACAACCTTTTGGCTGAAACCAATAAAAATTTCCGACTTGTTGTTGAAAACGAAGCGGATCTAGCTGGTTTACCAAAATCTGCAATTGAGTCTGCTGCTGCAACTGCAAAAGATTTAGACATGGAAGGTAAATGGGTATTCCAACTATCACGTGCATCCATGACTCCTTTCCTTCAATATGCTGATAACCGTGACTTGCGTAAAGAAATTTACATGGGTTATATTATGCGTTCAAACAATGATAATGAGTTTGATAACAAAGGAATTATCAAGCAAATGGCAGAGAAACGTGCTGAAAAAGCAAAACTTTTAGGATTTGATACTCACGCTGATTATGTCACTGACGTTAATATGGCTGAGAATCCTGAAAATGTCAATATGTTCCTTGAAAAATTATGGAATGCTGCATTACCAGTAGCAAAACAAGAAGTGAAAGAAATGCAAGAAATCATCGATAATGAAGGTGGTGATTTTGAGCTTGCTGCTTGGGATTGGTGGTACTATGCTGAAAAATTGAGAAAAGAAAAGTACGATCTTGATGAGAATGAATTGAAACCGTATCTGCAATTGGAAAATGTTCGTGATGGAATGTTTTGGGTTGCAAATCAATTGTACGGAATTAACTTTGAGAAATTAGATGACGTTCCTGTCTATCATCCAGATGTTGAGGTGTTTAAAGTGACTGAGGCTGATGGTAGTCTTGTTGGTTTGTTGTACGCTGATTATTACGTGCGTGATAGCAAACGTGGTGGTGCATGGTGTACATCTTTCCGTGAAGCTTCTTACGATAAGGATGGAAATCGTGTTGCACCTGTTGCAAGCATCGTGTTAAACTACCCTCGTGGTACTGAAGAAATTCCTGCTCTATTGAGTTGGGATGAAACAACAACTTTATTCCATGAATTTGGACATGCATTGCATGGTTTATTTACTGATGGACATTACAAACGTACAGCTGGTGTTGTGCCTAGAGATTATGTTGAATTGCCTTCACAGGTAATGGAAAACTTTGCTGGGGAACCACAAGTGCTTAATCACTATGCAAAACATTATGAAACTGGTGAGCCTATGCCTCAAGAATTAATTGATAAATTAAATAGTTCCGGACATTTTAATCAAGGTTTTGTTACTGTTGAATATCTTGCAGCTTCTATCCTTGATATGGATTGGCATAGTTTAATGGCAGGTGAAGTTGTTGAAGATGTTTTAGCTTTTGAAACTGCTTCAATGAATGAAATAGGATTGATTTCTGAAATTGCTCCACGTTATCGTAGTACATACTTCCAACACATTTTTAGTGGAGGTTATTCAGCTGGATATTATGTGTATATCTGGGCTGCAGTACTTGATGCAGATGCTTTCAATGCATTCAAAGAAAGTGGTGACATTTTCAATCCAGAACTCGCTGCTAAATTCAGAAAACATTGTCTGGCTGAAGTTGGAAATGGTCCAGCAATGGAGCAATACATGAAATTCCGTGGACAAGAGCCTTCTGAAGATCCACTTTTGGAACGTAGAGGTTTGAAATAATCAAACTCATCATAAATAGACAGAAAGCTTGTTCGTTTGAACAGGCTTTTTGTTTTTGGAATTGAAATTTATTGCGGTTTTTGGCATGAATTTTTGCTTCTTTTGCAAAAATCATGTCCAAAAACCTTTTATTCCACAAATACGAAGCTCCTTGCAAAATGATGAAATTCTACCTCCACACTGTGAATTCCTTCCATTTTTACTATCTTGCTTAAAATACATTCCAATGACTGAGCAAGAAATTAGAAATAAGATACATGAGTCTATTGAGAAAACAGAACGACTCATTGAAGACTATAAAGAAATGACTCAACCTGTTTCTCCCGATAATGCAATCGGACGTGTTTCCCGAATGGATGCTATTAACAATAGTGCGGTCACACAAGCATCTTTAAGACAGGCAGAAGAAAAACTCAAAGCCTTAAAACGTGTTGAGCAACAAATCGGAACACCTCAGTTTGGGAAATGCATGAAATGTGGTGCAGAAATTCCTGTGGGTAGAATTCTCTTTCGTCCTGAAAGCTTGCTGTGTATCCGGTGTGCAAGATAGTAAGCTGAAGAATACTTGTTTTTCGTATCATTTCACTATTTTTGAAAAAATCAAGCATCATGACAAGGAAAAAAGATTTAGAGAAAACAACAAAACTCAATAAGCCCTTATTGTATGCAATTATTGCTGTATTTGGCTTTGTCTTGTACGGAAATACGATAAATCACGATTATGCACTAGATGATGGTATTGTAATCACTCAAAATGTCTTTACCCAACAAGGAATTCAAGGGATTGATGAAATTTTCAAATACGATAGTTTCGTTGGTTTTTGGTTAAATTCTTACCCCAGTAGAACCCCAGAACAAATTCAGGAAGATAAAAAACTTGTTGCAGGTGGTCGTTACAGACCCTTGAGTATTGCAACCTTTGCAATCGAGAAGTCATTTTTTGGAGATTCTCCCAGAGCGCATCATGTCATCAATATTTTAATTTACATATTGACAGGCATCGTTATGTTGCAATTCCTTTTCAACTTGTTTCCTGAAGTAAGTGATAAGTGGTATTGGAGTTTCCCATTTCTTGCAGTTTTAGTGTTTATGGCGCATCCAATTCATACTGAAGTGGTTGCCAATATTAAAGGACGTGATGAACTCTTATCTTTCTTAGGTGCTTTAATTGCTGGCTTGTCGTACTTAAAATATCTGGAAATTCGGAAACCTAAATATTTAGTAGCTGCAAGTTTGGCCATGTTCTTAGGTTTGATGTCCAAAGAAAATACCTTGACTTGGTTGGCAGTAATTCCTGTTGCAGCATGGTTTTTTAAAGAAAAGAAATTGGCAAAACATCTCATCCCTTTTTTGAGTTTGCTCATTCCATCTGTTATCTATTTAATCATTCGACAATCTGTGCTTGGATGGGGTGGAAGTGGTGAATCTTCCATTGCACCTGAATTAATGAACAATCCATTTATTGAGGCTGTTGGTTCGGAACGAGCAGGGACAATTTTGTTTACTTTATGGATGTACATTCGACTGCTTTTCTTCCCTCACCCTTTAACATACGATTATTACCCATACCATATTGAGTTGACTTCCGTTAATCAGACAATACCAGTTGCTATGCTTGTTTTATATCTTGCAATGCTCGTTTTTGCTGGTTTTGTTGTCGCTAAAAACCTGATGAAGACCACTAAGCCATCTTGGAAAATGTGGACTTTTATTATTGTTTTGTATTTAGCGCCTTTGTCTGTCGTTTCCAATGTGTTTTTCCCCGTAGGTGTGTTCATGGCTGAGCGCTTTGTGTACTTTTCTTCCATGGGATTTGCCGTGATGATTGCTTGGTTATTTGCATCAAAATTACCTGAGCGTTTTAAATCGAAAGCAGTAAAAGGTTTTGGTTTGTTTGTGATCTTTGTGTTCATCGCAGGTTTTTCCGTGAAAACAATAGCTAGAAATCCTGCGTGGAAAGATGATTTTACTCTTTTTACTACCGATGTGAAAACCTCTTCAAACTCTGCAAAGGCAAATACAACAGCAGGAGGTAAGTTGCTTGAGAGAGCCAAAGGAATAAGCAATCCGGAAAGCAAAAATTACAATTCCGAATTAGCAGCTGAGTATGTCGATTTGGCAATAACTTATCTCGATAAAGCAGTGGAAATTCATCCTGCTTATGTCGATCCTATGCTCTTGCTGGGGAATGCGCACTATCAAAAGAATCAGAATATAGCAGAAGCTATTTCTTGGTATACTGAGATTTTAAAAATTAGACCCTATCATAATTTGGCAATCAAAAATACACGATTGATACTTCCTCAGGCTGTGGGGGCATTTGCAAGTGGAAAATCAACTTGTACTGTTGATGAAATGATTGCTGCTTGTCAGGAATTTGATGCCGTTAAACCTGGTGTACCTGAGGTGTATCGCATTTTAGGTTTGATGTATGCCCGATATAAAAATAATTTTGAAACAGCAATTCCATATTACCAAAAAGCCTTGGAAATTAATCCAAACGATGCGGATGTATGGAAAGATTTAGGTGTGATATATGGACAGTCTGGAGATTTTGAAAAGGCTTTGAGTGCGTTTATGAAAGTTTCAGAACTAAATCCTGAAGACGAACAGGCAATGTTCAATATTGCTGTGACTTATCAGAATTTAGGGAATGCAATTGAAGCGAATCGTTGGTTTGTTGCATACAAAGAAAAAGCAGCAGAAAAGCAGAATGCAAATTAGGGAAATGAAAACATGCCATTGTTTTTGTGTAAAACGAATGGCATGTTTGTAAAGGATTAACTAAATCAGAATTGTACTATTGTTTTTCTCTTACCAGATGGAAAGGACCACTTTCATCGTATTCTACTCCATCCATTCCGGTTGCTTTGATGATGTAGTAATAGACTCCTGGTGATGCATTGCTTCCGCCTGATAATTTTCCATCCCAGCCTGCTTCCATGGTTTCGTAATCTGTCCATTCGTAAATGGTACGTCCCCAACGGTTGACAATGATGCCTCGGAATGTCTGCAAGGTTTGGGCTCTTACCTGGAAGAAGTCATTCATGTTATCTCCATTCGGGGTAAAGATGTTTGGGATCTCTAGTTCACTCATGTCATCAATGGTAATGCATTCCATAAAGGCTGTATCCCGACATTCTGGAAGATCTCTTACTCGTACTACTAAGTATGGCTCATAGCATTCGTTTGGTTCTGTGTATACGTGAATCACTTGTTCATCACATGTGTTTTCACTCTCGCCATCGCCAAAGTACCATGTGCAACTTGTGCGTACATCATCGCCATCGGAGAGGTTATCAAAGATTACTTCTGCATTTGGTGCTACTAAGGCATTCATATCTGTTGCTGCACTGACTACAAATTCTGCCTTTACAACTCCGGCTGTGTCAATATCAAATTCTATTGCATCAACACATTGATCGGTTCCATACAAGTTAATGTATTGTGTGGACCATGTGTTGTTAAAGGTCAGATATTGGTGGGTTCCTTCATAGGTTCCTGCTGGGATATTAAAGATGGTATCGCCTACCGGAACTGGTTGTTCTTCTCCATTCACATCGAACCAACTGAAGCTTGGGTATTCTGTCGTTGTATCAGGCAAGAACTCAAAGGCTCCTTTTCCCAATGCACAGGTATCTGGATAAGTAACTACTTTATATGTTGGACGGTATGGCTCATAAATTGTATCCTGAATTATCGGACTGACACAACCCCAATAGTTTTCTACACTTAAGGATACAATATGAGAGGTATCATCATTTGGCCAATGGACTAAATGACGATATTTTCCACCTTGAGGATTTGCAGGCCAGATTGAATCAATTAATCCGCCATTCCATTGCCAGTTGTAATTCACTAAAGAATCTTCGTTAGCACGTATTGACGCTGGCTCCCCCTCACAACGTGGTGGAATAATGGTCATTTCAGCAATTGGAATACGTTCAAACTTAACTCTTACTGTGTCTGAGTTGGTGCATCCATAATTTTCTTCTGTCCAAACTAACTCGAAATATTCATAGGTTGGGTTGTCTGTGGTGAGAACATCACTATGGACATTTGAGTTAGGGTCGTTTATAGTTTCAAACTCTATCACATTGCCAGAAAGATCTGTCCAACTTCCAGAAGAATTCCCATTGTCAACAGAAATTTCTGCATTCATCTGTCCGTCATATCCGCAAAACACAGTATCTGTTCCTGCATTGGCATCTGGGATTTCAATGAAATGCACAGTGAATGGATCCGATGTATCGCTGCAAAAATCAGGACCTTCACTGTCTGGTCCGGTACTTTCTGTCCACCAGAAGGTGTAATGTCCATAATTTAATACTTCAACAACATCAATATACGATTGATCCTGGAAGTTCACACCATTGGCTGGATCTGAAATCCAGTTGCCAACAACACCATCTCCTGGGTTTTCAGCACGTAAACGAGGGAATACACGTCCGCAGACTGTCGTATCGTCATCAGCAACTAGCTCAGTTGCACTCGGACGACGCCAAAAGTGTACTCTAATCGAGTCAATATCCACACACTCTCCATTATTTATCATTGCTGGTATATCAACTTCACCAAATCCGGCGTATGTAACCACTGGGTTTTCTATCGTAAAGTCTGAATAGTTAAGGCCTTGCACATCGCTCCATAAAATAGTGTGTCCTGATGTAACAGCATTGAGTTGAGCTGTGTTCCCACATACGTCAAAATCGTCTCCACAATCAATTATAGGCATTTCAAGGAAGGTAATCTTTAAAGTGTCAGTGCTTTTGCAGGATGGGAGTAAGCTGTTGTTTTCTTGCCAAACCAATTCGTATATTCCAGGCATTTCTACATTCACACTTGTGCTGTCGGAATTAGCAGGGTTAAAGTTTGCATATCCGGGATTTGAACCGATGTTCGACCACATTCCGTCAGCAGTATAGTTAGGAGAGCCTTCAGGGAGATCAAAAATTGCTCCTATGTCAGCATACAATCCACAAACTTGTTGGTCGATTCCTGCATAGGCAACTGGTCTCTGATAAAGATGAATATGAATTGTATCCAAATCATAACAGACACCATTAGTAACAGTCCAATATGCATCAAATTCTACATCTGCACTTCCTCCGAAACTACCAGTTGAGGTTAGGGTGAAATCAGTTTCGGGAGATTGACTTCCGTCAGAAAATACTCCAATCACATCAGGGATGATCCAATGTCCTTCGTCTTCAGGATTATTTCCTGTCATATTTGCCTCTAGCGAAATAGTATTTCCACAATGCTCTATATAATTGTCTATACCAACGAAGGCATTGGTGGGTTTGGCAAATGTTAAAGTACAGCTTGCTTGTCCTGTGCATTGAACACCTTGATATGAGTTCGTTTCTGTCCAGATAAATTCAACTGTACGGAAAGTGCCTGACCAATTACTTAGGTTTACATCGCATTCCGGATTTGTGTTGTCAGAAAAGCTTGGGTAAATCTGATTTCCATCAACCCATGCACTCCAGTAACCTTCACCATTAACATTGTTAGCTTGTAGATGATGGCTTGTTCCACAAATGGAATCCATACTGTTGGTGATAATAGGCTGAGGACCAGGAATGAAACTGACCTTTATTTCGTCTTGGTTAACACAAGAACCATTGTATTCTGTGACTGTAAACCAATACGTTCCGTGATTTGCAACCGTAACATTTGTTGTTGGTGAGTTGGCAGAGCTGAAACTTGCATTTCCTGACCATTGCATAGTGGATCCACTGATGCTTTGATCAGCGCTTAATTCTATTGTTGTTCCGCATGTTATGGTGTCGTTTCCGGCAAAAGGAATTGGAATTGTGTTGAAGGTCATAATAACGTCATCACTGCCTGTACATTGTCCATTCACAATATTCCAGGTGAAGGTACAATCTCCATAGTCAGATACATTTGCATACATGTCAGGTGAATTTATATTGGTTCCATTTCCTGCCCAAAAGTTACAGGAGGAACTCCAGTATCCAATCATTCCAGCAGGAACTTCACTTCCATGCAATTGAATGGAATGACCGCATGTGTCATTAGTAACTCCAGCATCTGCAATTGGAATTTGTTTCCACATCACAGGAGTCCCTTGTCCTGTGGAGTAGCAGCTCTCTGTACTTATCACATGAGAGTCAAAATTTTCGTCGTAACCGGAAACCGGTGAAATGTAATAAGTTTGGTTGAATTCTGCACCAATATCAGTACGACAAAAGTCTGGTGTGCTATTGTATGCAATCGCATTATGGTCTCCATTATGAATGAAAAATTCAAAATGAGAATTTCCAATCATAAGTGAATCTTGATTGTGGCTCACATAGGCCCCTGTGCATTCGTTGCCACAAAGTTGTATAAGTTGCAGGGATGACATGGTGCCAGGAGCAGGACAATTACAATCTCTGAACCCGGAAAAATCAAAACTATTGCATCCATGAAGGTCAGTGATTACATATGTATAGCTTGAACCAGAAGAGTGGGTTTCGAGAAAATCTGAATCCTCTTGAGAATTTCCATTAACAAGATAATTTGATGTAGGATTACCATCGCTGTCAATAACGCTAAATGTGACTTCATACTCAGATTGAGAATTGACACAATTCTGATCATTAAAATCTATGACTTCAATTTCGTCAAAAACACTGAAGCTAATTTCACTTTGTGGCGAAGTTGTACATGGTCCTGATACAGTGTTAATTATGGTGTAGTCTCCTGGGTCAAGTGAGCTTGGGTTAATATAGCCAGTTAATGTTTGATTTGATATGTCAGGATAAGAAGTTATTGTTCCAATGTTTTGTATGATAAGCTCTTGTATTTCATCTGTGCGACACATATCTGTAATTGGAGTAATTGTGGGGTCAAGAATTTGATTGAAAGTGATGCTAACCATATCACTTGCTTCACAAATGGTTTCTCCATTGTGAGTTTCAGTGAATAGAAATTCATAGGTTCCAGGAGAATTTACTGTGACATTTGTTTGTGCTGATAAAGCGTTGATAAAGTTTGCATTCCCGGGGCCACTTACTTGTGTCCATTGCAAATTGTTGGATGGAGAAGTAATGACTGCATTCAAGCTGTATTCCATTCCACAAACAGATTCGTCAGGACCTGCATCTGGGTCAGGAGTGGGCGAGATGCTGACAGTTTCACTGCTGTTGCCAGTACATCCATTTTCATTTGTGACGGTCACGTGATATGTTCCGCTATGTGTTGTTTCTGAAAATGGAATTTCAGGATTTTCTTGTGTGCTGGTATATCCATTTGGACCTGTCCATTCGTAGGTGTTTCCCGCATCCCCCGATACAGATAATAAAAGAGTTTCTCCTGAACACAAACTGGAATTTGAATTTGCTGTTACGCTTAACCCATGATTGATAACTTCCACACATGCACTCGCTGTGGTTCCAGAGCCATCAGTGACAGTTACACAATAATTGCCTTCACAAAGGCCTGTTGCTGTTTCTGTTGTTTGTAGCATTTCATCATTCCAGAGATAGGAGTATGGAGCTGTCCCACCGGCAACATTCACGCTAGCTGTTCCGACACAAGTAATTTCTGGTTCTGGGATACAGTCATCATTGCATGTTCCGTAAGTTGGGATGTAAGTGGTATTGTATGCCCAATTGCCTCCGTCCGGTACTCTTTTCCAGCTTCTGTCAGTTTGAGGAGCGCTGCTGGATACATAAGTCTTTCTATCGTTGGGAATATCATCATAATCCATTAATGGACCGGAATAGTCGCAACCATTTATAGGTCCTGGATTACATGACGGAGTTGAGACACATTGTGATTGATACCAAGAAATAGCATCTTGGGGAACGCCGTTATTATCATAAAACGCAAACCAACCACCTAAGTTTGGGAACCATAATCTCCAACTGTTGCCAAGACATATTGCACTGTTGTTGTCAAGTACTATTTCTATTGTATTTCCTCCATTTTCAACTAGCAACAGTGGATCAACTGCTGGAGCATTTATTCCTCTGACAATAGCAAAACCTTGAGGTGGAACGATAGATCCTTCAGGAATGATGAATCCCCCAGGTTCACAACTGCCATCTGGTGCAGCATTCCCGAGGAAATAGCAAGAAATATCTACCCATTCACATTGATCCGGATTGTAGAGTTCTATCCATTCTGCTTCTCTGGTTAAGCCTGATTGTGTGCCGTAAATTGAGCCGTCACCAACGGATGGACTGGCTAAAATTTCATTGATTAAAATACTTGGTCCATCGTAATTACAGTCTATACCATTACAAACTGTGTTTTCTTCAGAGCTCATTTCGAGATTTAATTGTGCATCTACTTGTTGAATGCACAAAAGCATGCAAATGCTTAAAAGGGAGTGCTTGATTGCTATTTTCTTCATAATCCGGCGTTTTTCGTTGTTCGTGATTGGATTTTTGTTCTAGGTTTTATTATCTCAAATATTTCATAGAAGAAATTATAATTATCAGACAGTGTAAAGTGTGGTTTCGTTGTCCGTATGTGAATGTTTTTTCTTTGATGATTGAGAATTTATCTTGTTTGATTTGAAAAAACTAGATTGGAAGCTCAATCTTTATTGTTCGATTTCCATTCAATTTGTATCTTTGAAAACAAAACCAGATTGCATGAAAAGACAATATAAGATAGAAGTTATTATTCCATTGATTTTGATTTTTCTGTCTATGCTAATCGTTTTGTTAAGCTTTGATAAAACTCAGATTCATTTAACTGTTAATGCTTGGAATGGTACCTTTAGTGATAAGTTATTTTTCTATTTAACCAATCTTGGTGATGGCTTATTTGCTTTGATTATTATGGTTTTAGCTTTATTAATTAAGTTTCGTTTCTCCATCATGTTTGCTCTGTCTTACTTAAGCTCAGCGCTTATTGTACAAGTGCTAAAGCATGGTGTGTTCGCTGAAGCAATGCGTCCCGTGAGGTTTTTTCAAGAGACAGATTTTACTTTACATCTTGTCGATGGTGTCCATCAGCATTCTTATTTAACTTTTCCTTCTGGACATTCAGCTTCTGCATTTGCTGTATTTATACTGTTGTCCTTACTGACAAAGCGTCCTGTTTTGGCTGTGGCTTTTGTGCTTGTTGCCTTTTTTGTTGCTTTTTCACGAATTTACTTGTCTCAACATTTCTTGCTCGATGTTTTTGTAGGATCAATGCTTGGATGTATCGCTGCTTTCTTTGCGTTTTATTGGGTGAGAAAGTGGAAGCCAGCTTGGTTAAATCGCTCTTTATTGTCGCTTAGAGAAAAAGGATCAAAGGAAAATGTGTGATGAAGATAATTTTGTTGAACGAAAAAGAAGAATTAAATTTATCCTTTCAAATTTAATATGATAGATTCAAAGAAAATAGCCGTTGTGTTGCCGGCATATAATGCGGCAAAGACTCTGGAAATAACTTACAATGAAATACCTTTCGATGTTGTAGATACTGTTATCTTGGTTGATGATAAAAGTCAAGACAATACGGTTGATGTTGGAAAAAGTTTAGGAATTCAACATGTCGTTGCACATGATGAAAACAAGGGATATGGAGGAAATCAAAAGTCTTGTTACAATAAAGCATTGGAGTTGGGAGCTGATATTGTGATAATGCTTCATCCTGATTATCAATATACTCCTAAATTAATTGAGAGTATGGCCTATTTGATTGCCAATGATGTCTATCCAGTAGTACTTGGCTCACGAATACTTGGAAAAGGTGCTTTAAGAGGAGGGATGCCTTTTTATAAATATTTTGCAAACCGCATGTTGACTTTTTCTCAGAATGTCTTGATGTCTCAGAAACTGTCAGAATATCATACAGGCTATAGGGCATTTTCTGCAAATGTATTAAACTCAATTGATTATAATGTGAATTCTGATGATTTTGTATTTGATAATCAGATGCTTGCTCAGATATTTTTTGCAGGTTTTGAAATCGCAGAAATAACTTGTCCAACCAAATACTTCGATGAGGCTTCTTCCATTAATTTTAAACGCTCTGTGAAGTATGGAATGGGAGTTTTAGGAACATCTTTTGCTTACCGCTTTCAAAAGTGGGGTTTAGCCAAATATAAAATATTTAGAAGCCCTGTCTTATGAAGCGTGTAATCTTTGCCTTATTTATCTTATGTTCTATTTCTGCTTATTCTCAGGAGGTTAAAACCTTAAGTGTCGTTTTTGGTGGAGACATTATGGCGCATGACGATCAATTAGCATCAGCATATTATGCCGAGGATTCCACCTGGGATTTTCGAATGTGGTTTGATGAAATTGATCATTTGTTTCAAGCGGCAGATTTGTGTGTCGCTAATCTCGAAGTCCCCTTGGGAGTAAAACCATACAAAGGTTATCCGAGTTTTGGCTCACCTCTTGAATTTGCTAGAGATTTAAAATCAGCAGGTTTTAATCTGTTAATGACAGCAAACAATCATTCCAGTGATAGGCAACGTGCAGGAATTATTCGTACTTGCGAAATCCTTGATAGTCTTGAAATTCCAAATACAGGAATGTGGGTTTCTAAAGATGAAAGGGAAAAACGTACCCCTCTTATTATCGAGAAAAACGGTTTTCGTCTTGCATTCCTCAATTACACATATGGCACAAACGGAAGTCCACATCCGGATTTGATTTCGCATATGCTGGAATATCAAATGAAATCTGATATTGAATTTGCAAAGACTAAGTCACCAGATAAGGTTATTGTTTTTCTTCATTGGGGAAAGGAATATCAGAGCTTTCCAACAGAAAAACAGAAACAGCTCGTTGAAAAATTGTATGACTGGGGTGCAGACTATATAATTGGTGCTCATCCTCATGTAATTCAGCCAATCGAATGGACAAAGGATACTGATAAAGAGCGATTTGTTGCTTGGTCGCTTGGAAATGTTATCTCAAATATGTATTTTAAACGCACAGATGGAGGTGTCTTACTTAATATGCAGCTGGAAAAGCATGGGGATGAGGTGAATATTGCATCTGCATCTTACGTGCTAATGTACGTGTATAAATATTTGGATGAAAATGAGCATATTCAGTATCGGCTTTTACCTATGCATGAATATCTGGATCAGCAGCATTATTTTAAGGTAGATTCTTATGAGAAAATGCTAAGATATAAATCACTGGCTGAGCCTGTTATGGAGCATAACGTTAATGTTCCTGCTTGGCCGTAAAAATGAAAATATGAAATATATTTTTCTTGCCGTTTTAACTGCGTTTTCAGTGCTTTCCTTTGCGATAGAACAGAAAATGGAATCTGATACTTTGCCAAAATGTTCTGTAATTTTACAACCTGAATGTGCTGGAAGTTTACAATATGAATTTGACTCTTTGATTTCAATGGACTCAGATCAGGTTTTTGCAGAAATGGACTTTTCACTTGAGTTCTATGCTGGATGGCATTGCATTGATACAGTTATTCATTATGATGAAGATGGTAGTCCTGAGCAAGTTGTTTTTCTCGCTGAAAAACTTGATGTATCTGAATTTCAAGATAGCATTGTCATTTCAGAAATATTCTTTTCGGCATATTTAGACGATAGTTTAAGTAATTGGTTTGAATTGACAAATATTACAGATCATGTGATTGTCTTGGAACATGCATGTATTCAGACTACAATAGGAAAACAGATTGTTGAATCAGCCATTGAATTACCTGCAAAATCTTGTGTTCAGCTGTTTGCCAAAGATTTAAACTTACAATTTGAAAAAGATTCCTTGATTTTTGCTGATGCTGAAAATCGAATTATTTCTTCAGTTTGTTGGGATGCCTCACGGATGAATTTCCCCACAGATTCTATCTTTAGTTTAGAAATAATTGATGTGTTTGGGGCAACGAGAGAAGTGTCTAATTGGGAGATTATTTATGGTCAAGGAACTCCCGGTCAGTGCCCACAGGCTTACAAGGAAAGCTTGGGACAAGAAACAATTTGGTCTTGGTTACAGTTTGTTGTTTGGGGTGTCGCTTTTATTTTACTCATTATGATCATTGGTTTAAGTTTTAAAAAGCGGAAACTCAATGCCTGAAAAAGACTTGAAGTAACCCGTTGCTACTTCACATCTTATTAGTCCAAATCTGACGTTAAATGACTTGTATCCGTCTCCACGATGACGTATAGTTTTACGGGATAAAACTTTCGATTTTTACATCCATAATTTTCAAAAAGGATGTACTATGATTTTTAACTTTAATGACACTACCCGTTTTTATTTCTACAGAGAGCCAGTTGATATGCGAAAAGGAATCCATTCGTTATATCATTTGGTAAAAACAACAGGTAATATGGATGCGCTCACTGGCGATGGTTATGTTTTTATTGGTAGGACACGTAAATCGTTAAAGGTATTACGATGGCAAAAAGAAGGATTCGTGCTTTACAACAAAAAATTGGAACTGGGTCGTTATACCCTGCCTCGACAGGTAGGAGATACCCCCTTCTTTGAGGTAGAGAGAGGTCTTCTTGACCAGATCGTCAATGCGATAAAACAAAAAAGCAATTCAAATGAGCTTCGTCTGAAAGTCATGCTAAGTATCTGAAAAAGAGTAAAAAAGATGCAAAAATAATATGTTTTTTCCATAGTAAAACCATATTATTTTTGTATCTTTAAGCTATGACAGACAGGGAGTTAGTGATATTTTTACAACAACAAGTTTCAGCATTGACTGCTACAATTACCTCTCTATCTCAAGAGGTGGCATCTTTAAAGGCGGCACTCTTGGAGAAGGATAAAAACGCTGAAAAGATGAAGCAGTTTGCAAGCGTCAATCTCCCTAAAAAGACTGAAAAACGCAAGGGAAAGGAAAAACATCCGGCTCCCACGCCAAAAAAACGCGGCAACAATGGTGCAAAAAGAAAGGCTTATGACAATATAGAAGAAGTTATTGATGATGTTTTGCCTTCTGATGCCGAATTTGACGAAAAGGTTGCTGTTTTCCTGTTTCACAAAGATGTGATAAGGTATGAGTATATCCCCCCACGCCTGATAAAACATATTTAT
Organism: Bacteroidales bacterium; assembly: GCA_963676165.1. Lineage (GTDB taxonomy): Bacteria > Bacteroidota > Bacteroidia > Bacteroidales > ML635J-15 > JAQIBY01. The sequence continues at coordinate 1,628,612 of OY781043.1, forward strand.
CGGTGTAAAAAATACAGGATGGGCGATGTTTTTTTTGAGGGGAAAGCTCCCATCGCTCCATTTCTAAATTCTAACTTTGATGCTTCATTTTTAGCCTACCTGATTCAACAACGGTATGTTTATGGAATGCCTGTTGAACGGACAATGAAGTATCTGAATGAAATGGGGATTGATATTCCCAAAGCAACGCTTCATGGGTTGATAGAAAAATCGGCAGCACTGCTCGATAAGTTAACACCTGTTCTCAAAGATGCTATTCTTTCAGATGCTTACATCCATTTTGATGAAACTTATCACACCATATTAGGTGGTGACAACGGAAGTCGTAAAGGTTATTTTTGGAGTGTGTTATCTCACCAAAATAATTTGATCCAATTTATTTACGAAAATGGTTCACGGAGCAAAAACGTATTGACAAATTACTTACCTGAAACTTATAATGGTGCTGTTCAAACTGATGGGTACAGCTCATACAAAGTACTGGAAGGATGGAATTACCCCAAAGCAATACGCTTAGGTTGTGTGCAACATTGCAAACGAAAGTTTATTGAAATCAAAGAGCAACCAAAAGCAGAAGTGATTATCGATCTGTACAACCAACTTTACATTATCCGAAAGAAAAAGCCCAAAGAGAAGTGGAAAGAAGAATCACTGAAAGTTTACAATGCTTTGGAAAAAGAACTCAGAAAGATAGAACAGGATTCCGACACGTTGGGCAATACTATTTTGAGCAAGGCTACTGCATATTGTCTCAATGAACTGGAATCGATTTACAACATTATAATATCTTCCGATTACGACTTGGACAACAATACGATTGAACGCCCCATGCGTTACATTAGCATCAGCCGTCGCAATTCACTTTTCTGTGGCTCAAACAACGGGGCAGAGAGAACTGCTACGCTGTATTCTATCGCCATATCATGCCGTCTGAACAATGTAAATACTTTTTCTTACTTCAAAGACGTAATACAGCGTTTAGCCGAAAATCAACAAATGACCAACGAGAAATTGAGAGAACTGCTACCGGACAAGTGGGCAGAGGAATAATAGACTTTCAATAGCCTATCAACATTGCAACGTTATCGCGGAGATGCTTACGCTTGATCCTATAAGATGTATTGAAATATATTGGTTTTTCTGAAATACAATAAAAAAAGCTGTCCTCCGATAGAGGGACAGCTTTCTCATCATATATAAGTGAAATTATTTTTTCACAACTTTTACAATTTCTTTGAATGCTTTAGGATCATTCATTGCAAGGTCAGCAAGTACTTTACGGTTAAGTTCTAATCCGTGTTTGTGTACTCCACCCATGAATTGTGAATAAGACATTCCGTGCAGGCGAGCTGCAGCGTTGATACGTTGTATCCACAATTTACGGAACATTTGCTTTTTAACTTTACGATCGCGGTAAGCATAAGTTAAAGCTTTTTCATAGCTGTTTTTTGCTACCGTCCAAACGTTTTTACGTGCACCAAAATAACCTCTGGTTTGTTTTAGTACTTTTTTTCTGCGAGCCCTTGAGGCTACTGCGTTTACACTTCTTGGCATAATTTTTTCATTTTGTGGTTCAGCGTTCGTTTATTACGAATCTTTCAGCTGCAACCAGGTTAATTACTCGTTTAAAAATTAATCGAATTCGGGATTATTTCATTCCCAGTTGTCTTTTAATGTTGTCTTCCAACGTTTTGTCAACTGTTGTGAAATGTCCCAATTTGCGTTTGCGTTTTTTTGACTTTTTAGTCAAAATGTGGCTTTTGTACGCATGTTTTCTCTTAATTTTTCCACTTCCGGTTACTTGGAATCTTTTCTTCGCACCGGATTTCGTTTTCATCTTAGGCATATACCACTCGTTTTGATTAAAATTTACTTTTTATTCTTAGCAGATACCTTAGGTGAAAGAAACATAATCATACGTTTTCCTTCAAGCTTAGGTAACTGATCAACTTTCCCAAATTCTTCGAGGTCTTGAGCCAAACGGAGAAGTAAAATCTCACCTTGTTCTTTGAACAGAATTGATCTTCCTTTGAAAAACACAAAAGCTTTCACTTTCGCTCCGTCAGCAAGGAATTTTTTTGCATGATTCAATTTGAAATTGTAATCGTGCTCATCCGTATTAGGTCCAAATCTTACCTCTTTAACCACCATCTTTACAGTGTTGGCTTTCATTTGTTTTTGTTTCTTCTTTTGTTGATACAAAAACTTTTGATATTCTTCCGCTTTACATACCGGTGGGTCTGCTTTTGGAGATATCTCAATAAGGTCTAAACCTAAATTCTCAGCGATACGAATTGCTTCCCGTGTATTATATACTCCAGGATTTTCAATGTTGTCGCCAACTAGACGTACTGCCGGGACTCGAATTTCTTCGTTAATTCGATAAGACGGTCCAGTGTCTCTTTTTCTCGGGTTATGTCTCTTCTTTCCTATGGCTACTTTCCTCCTTTATTTTGGTTATTAATTATCGTATTTTAACTCAGTTTCAACATCTTGATTTACTTGTTTTGCAAAATCTTCAATGCTTAAAACTCCTTGATCTCCTTCGCCTTGCTTCCTTACTGAAATGGTATTATTTTCAGCTTCTTGCTCTCCAACAATCAACAGATATGGTATGCGTTTTAATTCATTATCGCGTATCTTTCTGCCAATCTTTTCATTGCGATCGTCAATCAGGCTGCGAATATCGTAATTATTTAGCAATTCTGAAACTTTTTTTGCATAATCGTTGTATTTTTCACTGATTGGAAGGATTACTGCCTGATCTGGTGTTAACCACAGCGGGAATTTTCCTGCTGTATGTTCGATCATTACTGCAATAAATCGTTCCATTGATCCAAAGATCGCACGGTGAATCATAATTGGCTGATGTGACTCATTATCACTGCCTTTGTACTCAAGTTCAAATCGCTCAGGTAGGTTGTAGTCAATTTGGATGGTTCCTAATTGCCAACTTCTTCCCAATGCATCTTTCACGATAAAGTCGAGTTTAGGACCGTAAAACGCAGCTTCACCATATTCAACCACAGTTTTCAAACCTTTTTCGTCTGCTGCTTCCTGAATTGCTTTTTCTGCTTTGTCCCAGTTTTCATCGCTTCCGATATATTTCTCATGATTTTCAGGATCACGTAAGGAAATTTGTGAAGTGAATTCTTTGAAATCAAAGATTTTGAAAATATACAAGACCAAATCAATAATTGCCATAAATTCTTCTTTCAACTGATCCGGACGACAGAATACATGAGCGTCGTCTTGGGTGAAGGAACGTACTCTTGTTAGTCCGTGCAACTCACCATGTTGTTCGTAACGATATACTGTTCCAAATTCTGCCAATCGTACTGGTAAATCACGATAGGAGTATTGTGAGAATTTAAACATCTCAACATGATGCGGGCAGTTCATAGGTTTTAACATGAACTCTTCGCCTTCTTGTGGAGTTGTGATTGGACGGAATGAGTCTTCAGCATACTTATAATAGTGTCCTGATGTTTTGTAAAGGTTTGTATCTCCAATGTGTGGGGACATTACCATTTGATATCCGCGACGACGGAGTTCTTTCTTTAAGAAATCTTCCAGACGAATTCTCATGTCTGTACCGCGAGGAAGCCATAAAGGTAAACCCATTCCAACTTTCGGTGAAAAAGTGAAAAGCGCAAGTTCTTTTCCAATTTTACGGTGATCACGTTTCTTTGCTTCTTCGAGCAAAACGAGATACTCTTCCAGTAGTTTTTGTTTTGGGAAACTAACTCCATAAATCCGAGTTAGCTGTTTGTTTTTCTCGTCACCACGCCAATATGCGCCAGCAATATTCATCAATTTGATGGCTTTAATTACACCGGTGTTTGGAAGGTGTGGGCCACGACACAAATCGGTGAAGTTTCCTTGAGTATAGAATGTGATGGTTCCATCTTCCAAATCGTTGATGAGCTCAACTTTATACTCATCGCCTTTTTTTGTGTAATGCTCAAGTGCTTCAGCTTTAGGAACTTCTTTACGGACATAATCATTTTTCTGTCTCGCAAGCTCTAGCATGGTTTTCTCAATTTTTGGGAAATCCTTTTCAGAGATTACAGTGCCTTCAGGAAGATCAACATCGTAATAAAATCCGTTGTCAATGCTAGGGCCAATGCCTAGCTTGATGCCTGGATAAAGCTTTTCCAATGCCTCTGCCATTAAGTGAGCAGAAGAATGCCAAAAAGCAAGCTTGCCTTCCTCATCATCAAATTTGTGTAATTTAATGTGGGCATCTTTATCAATTGTGCGGGTTAAATCCCAAATTTCTTCATCAACAGTTATAGATAACACCTCTTTTGCAAGGCGTGGACTTATGTCATTCGCAATGTCAAGTCCTGTAACAGCACTTTCGTACTCACGGACAGACTGATCGGGTAATGTTATTTTTATCATAATGCTTCAAATTTTTACAAAAGTACAATCTTTGAGATAATCTACAAACATGTAAGTGTTAGCTTTGTTGCGATTAGGCTGATTTTTTCGACAATAAATTGTTAGTTACTTTTGATTTTGTGCTATTAAACTTATCATCCCATCCACATCATCGGGGTGAAACCAGTGCATGGACTTGTATCGTTTTAACCAGTTAATTTGCTTTCTGGCGTATTGTCTTGTGTTTTTTCTGATGAGATGAATTGCCTCCTCACGGCTGACTTTGCCATCAAAATATTGGAAGAATTCCCGATAACCTATGCTTTTCAATGCAATGAGACCTTGGTGGGGATGCAAGATTCTGGCTTCTGCTTCCAAACCTTGTTCTAGCATAATGTCTATGCGTTTGTCAATGCGCTCATAAAGTGTTTCTCGTGGAATGTCTAGCCCTAACATCAGAATATCAAAATCTCTTTGTTTTATGCTGCGTGTATGAAAGCTGCTAAATGGTTTTCCTGATGAAAGACAAACTTCCAAAGCTCGAATGACACGTTTCGGATTTTTCATGTCTATGCGATCGTAGGCAACCGGATCCAGAGTCTTGAGCTGTGCTGTTAGAGGCTCTAATCCTTCGGTTTCGTGCTGGAGAATAAGACGCTCTCGTATTTTCATGTCAGGATCAGGAATGTCGTCAATACCGTACAAAACAGCATCTAGATACATGCCTGAGCCACCAACCATGAGCAAAATGTCGTGTTTTTGAAACAATTCCGCACTTAAGGAGCTGATGTCTTGTTCAAACATGCTAGCGTTGTAATAATCGTGTATGGATAGTTTTCCAATAAAATGGTGTTTGACTCGGTCAAGTTCTTCCGGATCGGGAACTGCAGTGCCAATTTTCATTTCACGATACATTTGACGAGAATCGCAGGAAATAATTTCTGTCTTAAAGTGCTCGGCAATGCTAAGGCTGCAATTTGTTTTGCCTACAGCGGTCGGACCGCTAATGCTGACAAGTATTTGTTTCTTTTCTTTCACTAGATATCCAAGTCGTCAATGTTCTCAAACCCTTCTGAAAACTCATCTCCAAAATCATCAAACTCATCATCATCCAAAAAGTCATTGCTTTCCATCATGTCATCTATAACCAGCATTTCAGGCGCATCTCCTTTGGTGTAAGTGCATTGAGGGTAGTTTTGTTTTGCTTCTTCAGGACTCATATCCCACATGTCAACAAGCTCAATGAACAACATTCGGACAGAAAAGAAGTCAAATAAGTACAGTAAACGTTGTCCATTTTTAGTGATTAATTCATTTAAACGCACATCTTTCATGAAATAGGGGGTATCCTCATCCGAGGCAGTTTCGTCCATCTTCATCATACTGATTTCGTCCAGTTTTTCCCAGTCTTTATTGCTGAGATAAAAGCTTGTCATTTGCGTGAAATCGTAATCACATGCCGCTTGAATACCCATGTGTAGGTCATAAAAACGTTTTTCGTCAGGAATTACTATGTCCCGAACAAACTCATTATTTTCTGAAGACAACAGTCTGAATTTATAAATTTTCATAATCACCCTTTGCGTTTACTCATTTTACTTACGATTAACTGTACTTAACTCGCATTACAAATGTAATAAAAATTCCATGCTGTCCATATTTTTTGTGCCTATCACTCATGTTCTGAAACATTCCTCTTTTGATTTTTCTTTATAGCTTATTGGTCTGCTTTACGATGGATCTTATTCTCTAGCTCTTTTTTTTAGCCACGAATTCACGAATATTGACTGCATGCAGTCATAAAGTTTTACTCCGTGGCAATCTCACTTGCACATCCAATACCTTTTATTCGTGCCCGCCTGCCAACCTTATTTAATAAGTATGCGGGCAGGCATTCGTGGCATTTTATCTTGCGCCTCAAACTAACCTTTATTCGTGAATTCGTGGCTCTTTTCTTACGCGTCCAACAACCTTTTATTCGTGTAATTTTTTCCGTCTCAAACATAGTATTCGTGCATTCGTGGCATATTTTCTTGCGTCGCAAACATTTTTATTCGTGTCCTTTCTTTCGTGCCCGCCTGCCAACCTTATTTGTAAGTATGCGGGCAGGAATTCGTGTTAAGTATAACTCCTAATCAAATGAATTTCTTATATTTGGGAAAGCCAATAATTATGGAAGATTTTATTTACAGAAAAGAAAGCTACAAGATAATCGGGAGATGTTTTGAAGTGCATAATAACTTAGGTGCAGGGTTTCGTGAGATTGTTTATAAAGATGCCTTGGAATATGAATTTCGAAAAGCAGGAATACCGTTTGAGCGTGAGAAGATGTACGAAGTTAATTATAAAGGGATAATTCTTCCTCACAAATTTTATGCAGACTTTGTGATTTATGACAAGATAATTTTAGAAGTTAAGGCAGTAAGTCAAATTGTAGATGAGTTTGTAGCACAGGCTATTAATTATTTAAAGGTGTCAGATAATAAACTTGCATTAATTGTAAACTTTGGGGAGCTAACACTTGTTCAGAAGAGGATAGTTCTTTAATGAATGACTTTACCTGTTCGCTAGTTCTTAAATGTTCGCCACGAATGCACGAATATTGACTGCAAGCAGTCATTCAGGATGACACTGTCCCATAAAGTGTGTAAACAAGGAAAGTTGCTCCATACTTAATTTATTCTTTTTTCAAAAATAATTAAAAACTGATTAAAAATTACCCCCCAGTTTCGAACTGGCTGAGTCCATTTTTTCGTAGCCTCTCTAATAGCAAGGAATGTAGATTTCAGCACAGCTTCATCCGTTGGAAAAGAGAGTTTGTTTTTTGTGTATTTTCTGATTTTACCATTGAGATTTTCTATCAGGTTTGTCGTATAAATGATTTTTCTGATTTCAACAGGGAACTCAAAAAATGCCGTAAGGTTATCCCAGTTGTTTTCCCAGCTTCTGACAGCATAAAGATATTTTACAGACCATTTATCCGAGAAGTCCTTAAAAGCCATTTCAGCTGCCTGTTTTGTAGGTGCTGTATAGATTTCTTTCATGTCTTTTGTAAACTCCTTTTTGTCTTTCCATACAACATACCTCGCTGCATTTCTGATTTGATGTACCACACAGATCTGTGTCGTAGATTCCGGGAAAACAGTTCGTATTGTATCGGTAAAACCATTTAGATTGTCTGTAACTGTTATTAAAATATCTTTGACTCCCCTGGCTTTGATATCAGTAAGAACAGACATCCAAAAAGCAGATGTTTCTTTATGGCCCAGCCACAAGCCAAGAACCTCTTTAAGCCCATCTTTTCTTAAGCCTACCGCTATGTAAATTGTTTTATTAATGACTTTTGAGTTCTCTCTAACCTTAAAAACAATCCCATCCATCCAAACTATCAGGTAAAGATCTTCAAGTGGACGGTTTTGCCAGGCTACAATATCATTACTAATCCGTTCTGTAATTCTTGAGATGGTAGAAGTTGAGACGTCAAAGTTATATACCTCCCGGATTTGCTCTTCTATGTCACTATTCGACATCCCTTTGGCATACAATGAGATAATTACATTCTCAATGCCGTCAACCATATTTTTCCGTTTAGGTACAATAACCGGGTTAAATGTAGCATCTCTATCTCTCGGTACTGATATTTCAGCTTCTCCAAACGATCCTTTTACTTTCTTGGTACTATGACCATTTCTGTAATTAGTATCCTTGCTTTTCTGATTCTTCTCATGACCAAGATGATCATCAAGTTCTCCTTCGAGTAACTGCTCTATACCTCGTTTTTGGATCTCTGTCAGGAAGTTATTTAACTCTTCCCCTGTCTTAAATTGCTTAAGAAAATCACTGTTTAATAAGTCTTCTTTTTTCATAATACATGTGTAAAATAGTAAAAGTTAATTTGAAACATATAATTTTTTGATCAACTTTCCTGTTTACACACTTTGTGAGATACTACCTTCAGGATTTTTTTTCGTATTATTTCTCTTGCGCCTCCAATACCTTTATTCGTGTCTTTTATTTGTGAATTTGTGTCTATTTTCTTGCGCCTCAAACACCTTTCATTCGTGCATTCGTGGCCTTTTCTCCTGCGTGTCCAACACCTTTATTCGTGTCTGTTTTCTTGCGTCTCAAACACTTTTTATTCGTGCATTCGTGTCTATTTTCTTGCACGTTCAGCAACCTTTTATTCGTGGCTATTTCCCTGCGTGTCCAACACCTTTTATTCGTGTAGTCTCTTGCGTGTCCAATGCCTTTCATTCGTGTCTTTCATTCGTGCATTCGTGGCAATTCTCCTGCGTGTCCAACACCTTTATTCGTGTCTGTTTTCTTGCGTCTCAAACACTTTTTATTCGTGCATTCGTGTCTATTTTCTTGCACGTTCAGCAACCTTTTATTCGTGGCTATTTCCCTGCGTGTCCAACACCTTTTATTCGTGTGGTCTCTTGCGTGTCCAATGCCTTTCATTCGTGTCTTTCATTCGTGCATTCGTGGCAATTCTCCTGCGTGTCCAACACCTTTATTCGTGTCTGTTTTCTTGCGTCTCAAACACTTTTTATTCGTGCATTCGTGTCTATTTTCTTGCACGTTCAGCAACCTTTTATTCGTGGCTATTTCCCTGCGTGTCCAACACCTTTTATTCGTGTGGTCTCTTGCGTGTCCAATGCCTTTCATTCGTGTCTTTCATTCGTGCATTCGTGGCCTTTTCTCTGCGTCTCAAACACATTTCATTCGTGTCATTTATTCGTGAATTCGTGGCAATCTCTTGCGTGTCCAACACCTTTCATTCGTGGCATCCCTAATACCCCTTACAAACTCAATAAAAATTCCATGCTGTCAATATTGTCTGCAAAGGTGTTTAGTTGTGGCGTTTGACATGTGCCCAACGGAATGCTGTTCGGGAAATTCGGAATATTCGTGCTAATGCATTGAATCTGATCCTGTTTAAAGCTAAGTGCTGCAATCAAATCCTCTTGATTCTCATAATGTTCATAATACAGAACACTGAGTGGAGACGCCAGATCCGCATGTTCTCTCAGCAAAAGAAAATCATTATCTAGGTGCTTTTGTAAGTCCATTAAAAGAATTGCTTTCTGATACACGTAATTATTCATGTACTTATTATGTTCCATTAACTGTGACCAAGACTCGCAAGCATCAAGGATTTTAGTCACATCATAAGCTTTTGGGACATAAACTTTCGAGACACTGCGACAGCCTAGTCCAAAATACATGAAAACATCATTGCAAAGTGCTTCGAGTTCTTCTTTGCTTTCATTCCCGCTGAGAACAGCCAAGGAATTCCTGTTTTTTCGGATAATGTGAGGCAACTTTCCAAAATATTGCTCAAAATAGCGTGCAGAATTGTCACTGCCTGTTGCAATGACTGCATCTGTGTTTTTAAATAGCTCAGACTCAAAGCGAATTTGCTCCTTCAGTTCAGGCAAAAATTGGCTGAGTTTAGACACAATTACTTTTGGCAGTACTTTATCTTTTGATGAAAGTTTGACTATGGCTGTATGTCCACTTAAAATAATCATGATTAAATCGTGCATGCCAACCAGAGGAATATTTCCAGCCATGATAATTCCAACCCGTTTTATTGACTTAGGTTGTGCTGAATAGTTTGCAATAAAATCATTCAGTTGCTTTGCATTCAATAAATCGCCCCAATACTTTAAAGTAAAGAGGATAAAAGACTCAGTGAACCAAGCATTTTCTCTTTCTGCTTGACTCACTGCTTGCATGATATCAATATCATTCTCTGGCTGCTTTAGGATTTCTCCTAATTTCGCCAGAGCATTTATTCGTGTCTGCATTTATAAGCTCCCTTTTAATATCCAGTTTCGTTGAAGATCTCATTCAAATCTTTCATGGATTCTTCCAATCCCCAAACTTCTAAGCCAGATGCAATGATGATAACTTGTGCAATAGCCCAAATAAGAGAAATTGAAATCCCGATAATTGCAGTGATTTGTCCTGCATTGATGTTTTTGTACGAAGACAATGTAAACAAGTCTGGATTTTCTCTGTATTTGCGTTTCGCTGCTGGTGTCATTGCAAGTGCGATGATAGCGAGTATGATTCCAACCAATCCCCAGCAACAGCAAAATGAGACAATGGATAAGATCCCCAATGTCAGAATACCTGATGAATTTGGTACTTTTTGTTGGATAGGTGATTTGCTTACTGTTTGTTTTGGAGCTTCTGCTTTTGGCTCTTCTGAAGCATTTCCTGCAGTGGTTGAACTTTCAAATTGATATGCAGAGCTACTAGTTTGCTTTGGTTCTTCTTTGGGTTGTGAAGAACGCTCTCCGCTAAATTCGAATCCTTGATCTTGTGTTTTGTTTTGGTCGTCCATAATACGATGGAATTAGTTAAATGAAAACTGATATTGTGTCGCAATTTTAATGATGTAGGTAATCACAATAACAGATACGGTAAAAATAAAGGAAATTTTCAAATATTTCGCTCCATGTTTAAAGTTGAAAGTCAAATGGGCAATAAGGAGTCCTAAAGTTATGATTAAAGGGATAAGTCCAGGGTAGAGCTTAATGCTTTCCCAAATATTCCCTTTTAATAACTCAATGATAGCTCGCTGCATACCGCAACCTGGACAGTCCATTCCTGTATGAGCTTTCCAATTGCAAGTTCCCATGTGTCTTTCTAGCCAGTCAATCATGTGATCATCTACTTGTTATCAAAAATAGAAAAAACGGATGGAAAATACCAAGTGTGTGAGTATTTTAACATTCATTTATAATTTGTGAGCGTATAAAATCTTTCTCAATGTTGGTGCTAAAGGTATTTAATGCGTTTGTTTGGAGTATGTAATATTTTTGAGTGAAAATCACAATTGTTTAGCATTTTCCAACTTTGCTTTCTTTCCTGTTCTGAATTACTGATAATTGTTTTTAAGTGTTCGGGATGATAAAACTTTTTGTCATAATCTTTGCAAACCTTCGTCCCTTGGTTATTGCAAAGATATACGCCAAAAAATAGATTTGCATTTGGTTTTTATTCTATGAAACCTCAAATACTATTTTTTGTCTCAATCCTGAAAGTTAAAACCACTAATCTTTTGAAATTCATAAAATATCTTTGAATATTGAATTTAGTACTTACCTTCCTTTTTTTCTTAGTCAAAAAAAGGAACAAAAAAGACAAGGCAGCACCAATCGCCATACCCGCTCTGCTGAACTGCTATAAAAGTCAAGAATGTGGACGACTAAAGCGCCATTCTTGATTTTATTTGAGCAGTTCAGCATTCACATCCAACCCTGGCTTGTGGTCTGCCATGCCCAACCCGCATAGCCTTCTTGATGAAGGCTTCTTCGAGCGCATTATTTCAATTCTCACTTTCGTTTTAAGTCATATCTATTTCATTAAAATCAAATATCTTCATATTTACAATAATTTAGTAAGAGCACCAGGGCAAACGCATCTAAAAAATAAACACATTTAATCATGTGATTATCAATGAATTGTCTTGTTTTTATCGTAGAAAAGTCGTATATTAGTCTGATAATCAGACTGATGTATGAAATTGAAAAGGCCCAATTTATTGTCGTATTTTTCAGAAATGAAAGACCCGAGAGTTGACAGAACAAAATATCATAATTTGAACGATATAATTTTTATTTCTATTGCCGCCGTTTTAAGTGGCGCCGAATCATGGAATGAAATAGAATGCTATGGTGAAATGAAAGAGGATTGGTTAAAGACCGTATTGGAGCTTCCCAACGGGATACCTTCGCATGATACATTTAACCGCGTGTTTGCGGCATTGGATTCAAATGAATTTGAACAGTGCTTTTTGAACTGGATAAAATCGGTAAACAAAACCACCAAAGGAGAAGTGGTCAGTATTGATGGAAAAACAATTAGGGGTTCGAAAAAATTAGGATTCAAAACTGCTACGCATATTGTTAGTGCTTGGGCCGATAAGAATGAACTTATTTTAGGCCAAATTAAAGTCGATGAAAAATCAAATGAGATTACAGCTATACCCCAATTGCTAGACTCTCTTTTGGTTACCGGGAGTATTGTGACAATTGACGCAATGGGTTGTCAGAAGAAGATAGCAAGGAAAATTGTTTCAAAAAAAGCCGATTATATCCTTGCTGTAAAGGAAAACCAGAAAGAACTGTTCGATGATATCCAGGATAGTTTCAAGATGTTAAAACCTCATGATATAAATGAGGACATAGATTATGGACATGGCAGGATCGAAACCAGAAAATGTTCGGTGCTAACAGATTTTAGCTTAGTTGAAGCCCCTCAAAAATGGAAAGGTATGGCTTCAATAATTAAAATTGAACGCGAACGATACTTCAAAGCTACCAGGAAAAAAGAAACAGAATCAAGTTATTATATCAGCACATTGACAGATGCTTCAATAATAAATAAAGGAGTGAGGAAACATTGGGGAATTGAAAATAAAGTTCATTGGGTTTTAGATGTAGCATTTAATGAAGACCATTCCAGAAAAAGAACAGGGAACGCTGCCCAAAACTTCTCCACTTTGAACAGGATAGCACTCAACCTGCTGAAAAAGGACGATGCCAAGCTTGGTATTAAAGGCAAAAGGAAGATTATTGGGTGGAATAATGAATATATTTTTAAGGTATTAAAAAATTAGATGCGTTTGCCCTGGTAAGAGCACATCCACATTCTAATCTCCAATAGAATTTCGTATTTTTGCACCATGCCAGTCTATCAACTCGATGAACATATCCGATTTCCTCATCCTGCTTATGCTGAGCCGGATGGATTGCTCGCTGTCGGAGGCGATTTAAGCCCTGAACGATTAGTGCTGGCATATTCCAATGGAATTTTTCCCTGGTATAATGCCGAAGATCCCATCTTGTGGTGGTCTCCAGATCCTCGCACCGTTCTTTTCCCTAAGGAATTCAAAGCCTCAAAATCACTCAAGCAAAGCATACGTAAATTCAATTATCAGTTTAAGCTAAATTCCGATTTCGAAGGGGTAATAAGGGCTTGTGCCGCTGTCCCTCGAAAAGAGCAGGACGGAACATGGATTACTGACGAAATGCTGAATGCATACAAAGTGCTAAATGATCAAAATTATGCTTTCTCTGTGGAAACCTATGCTGATGATAAGTTGGTGGGAGGCTTGTATGGTGTCAAAGTGGGAGGTGTGTTTTCGGGTGAGTCAATGTTTCATCTTCAAAGGGATGCATCCAAGGCGGCTTTGTATTTTCTTTGCTTGTATGCTGATAAGCTTGGTATTCAGATGATTGATGTGCAGCAGTCAACATCGCATCTACTCAGTTTGGGGGCAAAAGATATGGCAAGAGATGAATTTTTACGTAACTTGGCAGCATTTCAGTGAAACATGACACATACACTTTCACATAATTTCGTTCAGGTAATTGAACAGCTTGATGCAGATTTTCTTCAAAGAAAGTATTTGCTTGCTGTAAGTGGTGGCGCCGATTCTATGGCTTTGCTCGCTCTGGCGCATCAGCACAGATTAAATGGCTTGGTGGCACATTGCAATTTCCATTTGAGAGGAGCAGAGTCTGATGGGGATGAAGCCTTTGTTCGGAAATGGGCGGAGAAATTGAATTTTCCTTTGTTTCAGGTCGATTTTCAGACAGCAGAATATGCCCAAACTCATGGGATTTCCATACAGATGGCTGCTCGTGATTTGCGTTACAATTGGTTCGAAAGTCTTCGAAAAGCACAGCAATGCGATTATATTTTATTGGCACATCATCGGGATGATCTTGTGGAAACCATGCTGATCAATTTAACCCGTGGTACAGGCTTGAAAGGATTGACAGGCATGGATGTGCAGAATGGAAGTCTATTGCGTCCTATGCTGAAAAATAGCCGTGCTGATATTCTGGATTATCTACGTCAGCAATCCATCGATTTCCGTGAAGATTCCAGCAATGTCGATACCAAATATCTGAGAAATCATATCCGACATAAGCTAATTCCTGCTTTTGAGGATGTTGACGCAAACTTTATGCAGCGCATGACTGACAATGCGGAGCGTTTCCGCGAAAATGCCATGCTGCTGGATCATTATACCGAATTTTTGAGACAAAGCATCTGTTCTGAGCAAAATAACGGAGATTTGCATATCGATATTAAGCATCCTATGGTCAATGAAATGGCAATGTTTGAGCTTTTGCAGAAATATGGATTTCACCGTGCTCAAATTGCAGATTTGTATCGCTCAAATTTGTCCGGAAAGCAAGTTGTAACAGACGATTATGTGCTTCTGTCCGATAGAAATCATTGGGTGTTGCGAAAACCGAAATCCTCTTTTCAATCCGTTGCATATATTCAGCGTGGAGAATCAGATTATCAGGGAGATGTCCATTTGTCCTTGACAGAGGTTGATGTTTCAGATGTCTCGTTTACAGACAATCCAAATCACATTTATCTCGATCTGGATAAACTCGTGTTTCCTTTGGAAATTCGTGCATGGCAAGAAGGTGATCGCTTTACACCACTTGGAATGAAAGGATCTCAAAAACTGAGCGATTTTTTCATTAATCGCAAATTGTCAGTCCTCCAAAAACAAGATGTCCGTTTGCTTTGTAGTGATGGGAAAATTGTTTGGGTGATCGGATATCAAATGGATGATGCATACAAAATTTCAGACAAAACAGAACATAGTTTATGGGTGAAAAACGAAACATTCAGCGCATAGTAGGAGTGGGCTTTTTACTCATGATTTTATTGTCTTTTTG
Organism: Bacteroidales bacterium; assembly: GCA_963676165.1. Taxonomy (GTDB): domain Bacteria; phylum Bacteroidota; class Bacteroidia; order Bacteroidales; family ML635J-15; genus JAQIBY01. Next base: position 1,643,722 of record OY781043.1, read on the forward strand.
TCAAACAAAACACAGTCAAAGCATACAGATTTTATCTCCCAATGAAAACATCAAGGTGAGTGTGGATTTCGGTGAAGATGGACTGTTTTATCAGATTGATTTTCAGGATGAAAAGATTCTACGAAAGTCTAAATGTCGTTTTGATTTTGCAAACGCTGAAAGTTTATCCTCTGACTTTGAGTTGGTTAATGCGTCGATGGAAAGTGTGGATGAAACTTGGCAGCCTGTGTATGGCGAGAAATCTGACATCCGAAATCATTACAATGAATGGCGTGCCGAATTTGTTGAGACAAATGCTCAAGCGCGACATTTCACTTTTATTTTGAGGGTGTACGACGATGGCATGGCGTTTCGCTTTGAGTTTCCTGAGGATTTTGCGGAAGATTCCTTGCTAATCCAGTCTGAGCGTACTGAATTTCGCTTTGCAGATAATCTCTTGGCGTGGTATATTCCTGCCAATTTTGAATCTTATGAAATGTTGTACGATTCGCTTCCTTTGTCCGACTTAAAAACTGCCAATACGCCCATTACTTTTGAGCATCCACAAGGAAATTATGTGCTGAGTTTGCACGAAGCGGCTTTGCAGAATTATGCCGGTATGACTTTGTCGAAATCAGAAACAGACTCCCTCTGTTTGGTGAGCGAATTGGTTCCGTGGCCGGATGGCGTGAAAGTAAAAACCAGTTTGCCTGCAAAAACGCCTTGGCGTACTGTGCAAATCTCTGCGACAGCTGCTGAACTTATTGAGTCAGATTTGATTTTGAACCTGAATGATCCTTGTGTTATTCAGGATTGCTCATGGATTCGTCCCGTGAAATGTGTAGGCATTTGGTGGGGAATGCATTTGGGAACCCAAACATGGACTGCAGATGCGCGTCATGGTGCAACAACTAAACGCATGTTAGAATATCTGGAATTTGCCAAAGCGCATGGTTTTGATGCGGTTCTGGCGGAAGGATGGAACACCGGCTGGGAGAATTGGGGACAAGCCAATGCTTTCGATCAGGTGACTCCAACCCCAGATTTTGATTTGCTTGCACTTGCTGAGGCATATCAGTCGGAGAACATTCAGCTCATCGGTCACCATGAAACCGGAGGCGATATTGCTGCTTATGAATGCATGATGGATTCTGCCATGGCATTGTATCATTCTTTGGGCATGCATTACCTGAAAACCGGTTATGCCGGTGCAATCCGGCCAGAGGGATATTACCATCATTCGCAATTCATGGTGGAGCATTACCGTAAGGTGGTGGAAATGGCTGCCAAATACCAGCTGAATCTAAATGCACATGAGCCAATTAAGGCAACAGGCTTGTCGCGTACTTATCCGAATATGATGACCCGAGAAGGAGCGAGGGGCATGGAATGGAATGCCTGGAGTGCTGGAAATCCTCCAAATCATCATGTGATATTGCCATTTACACGCTGTTTGGGCGGACCTTTGGATTATACACCCGGAATTTTTGATTTGCTGTATGAAAATGCGGGCGAGCGGGTAAAATGGAACGGTTTAGACGATGGAACTTCCTGTGTGAACACTACACTTGCCAAGCAATTGGCTTTGTTTGTGATATTTTACTCTCCCATACAAATGGCGTCAGATTGCATTGCCAATTATGCCGATCATCCTGCCTTTGCCTTTATTGAGGCTGTGCCTGTGGATTGGGCAGAACAAAAGGTTCTGCATGCTGACATTGGAGAATTTGTATGCATAGCGAGGAAAGACAAGCACTCCAACGACTGGTTTTTGGGTGCTGTGACCAATGAGCAAGGCAGAAAATTGTCATTTTCCTGCGATTTCTTGGATGTTGACAACACGTACAGAGCAATCATCTACCAAGACGCTGAAAATACCGACTGGAAAACCAATCCTATCGCCTATACCATCGAGGAAATATCTGTAAACTCCACAGATACACTCCATTTACAACTTGCGAGTGGAGGTGGTGCAGCCATACATTTCACCTGCCTCAATCCATGATTTTTTAAGGAATTCCGTAGATTTTCAATTAAATTGTTAATAAATATCACTAAAATCCTACGAGAAATCCCAAAATTCTCCCTATATTTCGAAAAGAAAAGCAAGCCCGTTTATAAATGCTTACAAGTAACTGCAAATGCTTATATACGGATGATGATAATTGTTGGATGTTAGGTGTTTGAAATAAAGGTGTGGTTATAAACGAGTTAGCTTTCATTGAGGAAAACGACACTGCAATTTGATGCATTAACGAAACAAGAAATGATTGTTTATCTTTGGAGTTGAAAATTAAAAATATGACTAAAGAAACTGCAATAAAATTATTTCAAGACCAAAGAGTTCGTGTTGAATGGAATAGCGACCAAGAAAAATGGTATTTTTCGATTGTTGATGTGATTGCTGTTTTAACGAAAAGTGTTAATCCACAGGCTTATTGGAGAAAATTAAAAGAAAGGCTTAGAAAAGAAGGAAATGAAACCGTGACGAATTGTCACGGTTTGAAAATGAAAGCAGCAGATGGTAAAATGAGAATGACTGATGTTGCTGATACAGAACAATTGCTGCGATTAATTCAATCAATTCCATCACCTAATGCAGAGCCATTTAAAGTATGGTTAGCAAAAGTGGGCTATGAAAGAATCGAAGAAACAGAAGACCCAGAAAAAGCTTTTGAGAGAGCAATGGAAACTTATTTGAAGAAAGGATATTCCACAAATTGGATTAATCAAAGGTTGAAAAGCATTGAGGTTCGTAAAGAATTGACAGATGAATGGGAAGCGAGAGGAGTGAAAAAAGGACTGGAATACGCCATATTAACGGACGAGATTACAAAAGCTTGGGCAGGGCTGACAACGAGAGAATACAAAGAATTCAAAGATTTGAAAAAAGAGAATTTACGAGATAATATGACAAATCTTGAATTGGTTTTGAATATGTTAGCTGAAGCAACTACTACTGAAATATCAAAAGAAAAAAATCCTAAAACGTTTTCAGAAAGTAAGAGAATAGCAAAACAAGGAGGCACAATTGCTGGAAACACGAGGACAGAAATTGAAGATAAGACAGGTAAAAGTGTTGTTACTCCTTTGAATGCGAAAGAAATAGGTCAAAAGGACGAAAATAAAGAGTTAGAAGAATAAACAACGAAAAGCCAATCGAGCAGATGGCCACAAGCCATAAGACTACCGGAGCACCTCTTAAGCATTGAAATGTAACCTTTTTTTTATCGAGAATAACCAATGTAATGGTTGTTATGCGAATGATACTTTTGGTTTCTGTTAATTTCCTGCGATTTCTTGGATGTTGACAACACTTACAGAGCAATCATCTACCAAGATGCTGAAAATACCGACTGGAAAACCAATCCTACAGCCTATGCCATTGAGGAAATATCTGTAAACTCCACAGATACAATCCATTTACAACTTGCGAGTGGAGGTGGTGCAGCCATACATTTCACCTGCCTCAATCTGTGATATTTCAAGGAATTTAGCATATTGTCAATAGCATTGTTGATAAAAATTGCTAAAATCCTACGAGAAATCCCGAAATTCTCCCTATATTTCGAAAAGAAAAGCAAGCCCGTTTATAAATGCTTACAAGTAATTGCAAACACTTACACGTGGATATAGAGTGTAGATTGTCAGATGATTATGTTGGAGGTATGGGTATAAACGAGTTATGGGCAAGTTAAAATAATCAATTATGAGCACAACTTTTAAAGAACTGTATAATACGCATTTAAAGTATATTGAGTACCTTCTTGAAAGGACTCATATATATCATAAATCACTTAAGAACATTAAAGAAACAGGTGATGATGTTGAAACAGAAATACGAAATTTTATAACTTACTTCATTCCAAATAGATTTAGAGTAACTCACGGTTATATAGCATATATTAAAGATAACAATTCAGAGCCAATTATATCACCACAGATTGATTTGATTATCGTTGATGAATTAGTTCCAAATAAAATATTTTCATTAGGCAAATCTGATGGGATCGATATTGTTCCTGTTGAATCAGTTGTCGGAATTTTTGAAATAAAAAGAACTCTAAATGATAATTCATTGACTAAGTCAATAACTCATTTATCAGAAATTAAAAAATCAGTTGAGATAGTTAAAGATAATCCTGTTTACTATCTTCCAGGAGGAGACTCTACAGAAGATTTAAAAACGGGATTCCATAGTAATCCTTTTATTGGAATCATCTCCCTTGCTAATGAATTTTCAAATCCTAAAGCTGAATTTGTTAATAAATTTTCCGGAGAATTGATTAAGAATGAGATTGATGCTGTTATTGCTCTTGATGGATTTCTCGGATGCTTAATAGATGGTACTAATGGAAATATCTTATTAGAAACAGTAAGAAGAAAAGATAAAGATTACTGGTATGGCTTTTTATCGAATGATAAATTTGGCCAGGTTTCTTTGATTTCTCGATCTATAGGAATGATTATAACTTATTTAAGCTATACAACCGGAAAAAGAATGAAGTTTGAAAACTATTTCTTTAATAGGAAAAATTGGCAGACTATTTAATGGAAAAAAGTTGTGCAATGAAAACCAGCCCATAACAGCAAATATATATCAGCTGCGCGAGTTTAGCGCGCAAGAGAAGCGCAGCCGCTACATATTTGCGGACCGTTAATTGTAAACCGACACGACAATCATTTGAGTTATGAATAAATTAAGGAATTGCGAAAAGGTAATTATGAATAAAAATTTACTTGGTATTTTAATTGTGCTTTTGCTTTATGGTTGTCATGGAGTGCAAACAGACTGGACAACAGAATCGACAGATAGCAAGCATGTCACTTGGAATGGTTCATACGACAATGCTGAAAAATTAAAAATTACGTATCATGGAATAAAATTTTACCAAGAAAAAGACAGCTATGAATGGGCGTTCAAGGTAAAAATTGCATACCCTAAAAACCACTCTGACGATACTTCAGGAACTCATGCTAAAAGCCATGGGTTATGGACGCCACCTTCTAACGCTGAATTATGTATTCCAATTACTAAAATAAAATATGAAATATATGACAATGACGACTTTTTGATTGACTCAATGTCCGTAATTGGTGAATGTTTGAAATACACTGACACATTAACATTTCAATCAAAAAAGAAAATAAGTAATGATTTAATAAAGAAATATAAGTATGGGAAAGTGAATATCGAAGCGGGTTACATCATAGAAAACCATGGACAATAGCGAGATAGAAATACATACAACAACGCTTGCTATGAGAGTATTTGGTCGTGAGCCATAAGACTCACGAAGCACACTTCGGCAAACTCAGCGCACCGCCTCTCACTTGCCTGTAATGTTGTATTAACAATCAAACAACATGCTCGCACGGCGGTTCCTTAAAACAAGGGGAATAGCGAGTTCTGGTAATTATTGTTGGAAATGGTTTGATACAAATTAAGCATTGAAATGTAGCTTCCTTGCCTCAATCCGTGATTTTTTAAGGAATTTTGCATATTGTCAATAGCATTGTTAATAAATATCACTAAAATCCTACGAGAAATCCCAAAATTCTCCCTATATTTCGAAAAGAAAAGCAAGCCCGTTTATAAATGCTTACAAGTAATTGCAAACGCTTATATACGGATGATGATAATTGTTGGATGTTAGGTGTTTGAAATAAAGGTATGGTTATAAACGAGTTAGTACCAATATGGGGAGACAAAATACAAATAATCATGATTGTTGAATATTTAATTGAAAACTTTAATACAAAGATCAGAAACTTCTTTGCCCCCGAGACTGCGTCTGACTGGAAAGACAAATATCAAAAGAAAATCAGCCAAATTGACCATGACGAGCCTTGGTTAACTCTAATCTCCTGCTATGCCGTACTTGGCAACCAAGAAAATATTCATAAAAATAATCTTAATGCTATAAATGAGATCTTTAGAAAATCTGGTTTAGGAAACAAGATAAATTTCACATCAATTACGAAAGTAAAAGTGGAAGAAAAGCTTCCTGAAATTATTGAATATCGTACATATTTGAAAGATGAATTTAATAAAGAAAACTTTCATTTATATCCTGACAGGAGAAATGCCATCACTGAAAAATTATCAGCAGATAAAGCTTCATTTGAAGGTAGTACAAATTTAGACTTGCTAATTGAAGGAATTTCCAATGAAAGAAAAGTGACATGTTTTATTGAAGCTAAATTTTTGTCAGATATTTCATATCAAATAAAGTACAATCCTGTCAGAGATCAGATTATTAGAAATATTGACTGTGGAATTGATTATGTGAAAAGCGGGAAGCATGATACTAGCTTGAGAGATTTCTACTTTTTATTGTTGACTCCTCAGATTTTTAGAATGAATGAATTTGGCGTGAATAAAAAATCTGCAATAAATCAGTTTGGATCGAACAAAAGTAGACTATATTGCTATAAAATGCAGGAATATCATAATTATAACAATCTGAAAATGAATTTACCACATAGAAGTCTTACAGATTCTGAATGGAAGATCATAGCTGATAATATTGGCTGGCTTTCTTTTGAAGATTTCTATAATTGTAGCAAAAAGTATTTAACATTTCAGAATAATAGCGAAAAAGAAATGATTATTAAGTATTTTGAGAAACGAAACTTAGGATAACATACTGGCGATAATCGAGTATTTGGACACAAGCCATAAGACTCACGGAGCTCACTTCGGCAAACTCAGTTCACCGCCTCTCACTTGCCTACCATCCTCAGCTGGTAAACCGGCAGGTAGGCACCACCGTGCGTACGGGACTAGTGCACGGCGGTTCCTTGAAACATGGGAAATAGCGAATTCTGGTAATTATTATTGGAAATAGTTTGATACAAATTAAGCAATGAAATGTAGCTTCCTTGCCTCAATCCGTGATATTTCAAGAAATTTTGCATATTGTCAATCGCATTGTTGATAAAAATTGCTAAAATCCTACGAGAAATCCCAAAATTCTCCCTATATTTCGAAAAGAAAAGCAAGCCCGTTTATAAATGCTTACAAGTAATTGCAAATGCTTACACGCGGATATAGAGTGTAGGTTGTCAGATGATTATGTTGGAGGTGTGGGTATAAACGAGTTGGCAGTAATAATAACAGCATTCTACTAATATGGAAACACCAGAAGAAAGATTTAATAAATTGAGAAAAGAATGTTGGAATAAATCATTCCATAGTTTTGCTCTTGGCTACATCTTTGATAAAAAAGCTCAACGATATGGATTCTTTGTGAATTTGTTAAAAGTATTTGGAATAATAGTTCCATCTGCAATTGGTGCAACTGCTCTTGGATATGGATTAGAGGCTGAGATTTTAAAATATATGATTGTAATTGCTATTCCATTGACAATATTTCAACTGATTTTTTCTGTGATTGCAGTGACAAATAAATGGGATGATAAGCTTGCATATGCTTATGAGGCTTCTCAAGATTTGAATTTAATGCACGATGATTTTAAAAAGTTAGGTAGTTTACCGCCTCAAGACTTTAATGAATTAAATGAAAAATATGAGTTGTTAAATACAAGATATAAAGCTAGGTCTCAACAGAATTCAAAACAAAATATAAAGGAATGGGAACAGAGAATGGGGATGCGGTTTGCATTGAGAGAGACTCAAAAAAAGTGTGTTGGCTGTGGTGAAATTCCTGTTTCAATGGAGTCGACAGATTGCAATGTATGTGGAAAATTTAATTCATCTATTTATTATAAAATGTTTAAACCATGAACGAAAAAATTTTCAAAGTAATTAAAGGCTATTCTGAACTAAGTTATACAGAAAGAAAAGAAGTTAGAGAATTAATCGAAAAATATGAAGCAAAAGAGTTTGACGATAGAAAACCTCTAATAAAATCACTTTCTGAAAGTGTAGGTCCCATTGACCAAGATAGTTGTCCGTGCTGTGGTAGATAAATTACTACTGCCAACATTTTGTAAATGACATAGCGGGTTAAGTGCTAAATTTAAAGGTCTGTTCTCGCATCAACTTTGGTGCGGTCTGACAGGAAATCACTCCGAAATCCGCTACGCCACTTACAATTTACCGTTATGCACAATTCCCCACATAAGAACCTCCCAAATAGATTTAAACTTAAGTTATCTATTCCTCCAGCTCAGATTAAATCCTTTTGCTAACGAAGGAGGGTGTTTGAAAGAAAAGTTCTGCTATTTTTATGCCGACTCTATGTATGACCGATTTTTAAAATGGTGCTTAAAAAGCCCGTGCGTAATTCTGGTTGAAATGTAAAAAGCCTCTGAAAGTTCACTTCAGAGGCCTGTTGATAAATCCAGTGGTGGCTCGCATTAAGCGAAGACCCCGTTCAGAATATTTCTCGATTCAAAGATACATTTCCTTAGAGTCATTTTACGAATTAAAATGAAAAAATATGGCAAGGAAAAAGAAAATTGAAATGGAGATTGTAAATCACAATGCAGCAGGTATTGATGTGGGTAGCAGATCTCATTTTGTTGCAGTAGGGCAATCATTAGAAGATGTAAAAGAATTTGGTGTTTATGCTGAAGATCTGGTGAAACTTTGCAAATGGTTGCTTTCATATGATATTACCACAGTAGCAATGGAATCAACAGGTGATTATTGGCAAAATTTATATGTGGAATTGCAAAAACATGGCATTGAGGTTATTTTGTGCAATGGAAAGTTTACAAAAAATGCAAAAGGGAAAAAGACAGATGTAAAAGATAGTCGTTGGATTCAACAACTTCATTCTTTGGGATTGCTCTCGGGTAGCTTTCTTCCCGATGAGACCACAGAAACATTACGGACCTATTGCCGTCAAAGGGCTAATTGGATTGATTTAGCATCAAGCGCCTCCCATAAAATGGCAAAATACCTTAAGTTTTTGAACTTTCGTTTAGATGTTGTGGTAAATGATATTTGCGGGCTTACAGGAATCAAAATCATTGCTGATATCTGTAATGGGAATCTTGATCCATATTCATTAGCAGAACACCGACACTATAATTGTAGAAAGCCCAAAGAAGAAATAGCCAAAGCTTTGCATGGAAATAATAGAGAAGACTATTTATTTGGATTAAAGCAGGAATTTGACAGCTACAAATTTTTTCAAAAGAAAATCAAAGCATGCGATAAAGAGATTGAGCGATTAATTAAAAAAGAAATACGAAAGAATCCGGAAAAACAAAAGCTTAAAACAACAGATAAGCCATATAAGCGGATTAATAAAAATGCGATTGACATTAAAAACTTCAATCAAATTGCTTTTCAATATTTTGGAGGCGTTGATTTAATGGCAATAGAAGGAGTAAGTCATGCAACCGTAATGGCAATAATGAGTGAGGTTGGAATTGATGGATTTAAAAAGTTTAAAACAGCAAAGGAGTTTTGTTCATGGTTACGGCTTGCCCCGAACAATAAAATATCAGGAGGAAAAGTATTGAGTAATCGAATCCCCAAGGGGAGTAGCAGATTAAAAATAGCACTCCGGCATTCAGCAAATGCAATCGGGAATTTAAAAGACACTCATATGTCTGATTTCTTTAATCGAATTGCTTATAGGAAAGGACGACAAGCAGCAGTAAGTGCGACTGCTCGAAAGCTTGCCACTATAATTTGGACAATGGTCGTAAAGCAAGTGCCATATAATCCCCCAACAGAATATTTATTCCTTGATCAAAAAAGAAAAATGGGAATCGCTAAAAGAATTAAAAAACAAATGGCTAAATTTGACATAAAACCGGAAGAAATTGGAGTTGGTAACTCGTTGAGTCCCAATTGTAATTTTTAACGTTAGTCAGAAGCGAAAATATAGATACTGCAAATAAAAAGTAAAGAACGAGATAATGTTTATAACACAGCCCAAAATATTTATTAGTAGCACAATTATGGATTTGCCAAATGAGCGAAAAGCTGCTTATAGAGCTGTGGAAAAAGCTGGTGGATTTCCTTTAATGTCAGAATTTACAATGGAAGCACAAAGCACTGATTCACTTACAGCTTGTTTAAGCAAAGTTTTAGAATCTGACATTTATGTGTTGATTTTAGGTGCGCGTTACGGCTGGCAACCAGAAGGTAATGAGTCTATTACAGAATTAGAGTATGATACAGCAAGAGGGAAAAATATCCCGGTAATTGTAATTAATACGACATATCCAAAAGAGCAGTTACAAAAGGTATTTGAGCAGAAAGTTGAGCCAAACTACTTTCGAAAGACTGTAAATGATGCGTTTGAGTTAGAATCAGAACTTGAGAAAGCACTAAAAACAGAAATTGATAAGAAACAAAATGAATATTTCAATCGAACGGAACCTGTATATTCTAATCTTGTAAAAATTCAATTTCCAAAGAAACTTTATATAGCTGATTTAGATATTGATAAAAAAGTAGTTAAGAGTTATAACAAAGAAAGAAAACGACGTTTTTATAAACCAAGTTTACATGATTATGCTGTCTCTGCCTTGTACATGAATGACATATCCTTTCCTCATGATTGGATTGTGTGGAAAGGTAAAATTATTACATTTCATGACCTTCAAGATGATTCAATTGGTCTAACTAAAATTATTGATAGAGGAACTGCCGAGCCATTTGATTGCGATGAGTTTTACGAAATCTCAGAGGAACAAATGTCTCAATTCAAATACCTTCTAAAGAAATGTCTCGAATCAAAACTCTATAAACTAAAAATCAAATGGTTTAAAGATGAAAAGCTTTTTGCCTTTCTGCCAATAAAAAAAGACAATTTGGATAGATGGCAACCAAGGTCAATTGAATGGACTAAAACAAAAAAGAAAGCTACCCGTAAAGCTGTAGAAATAAAAAGGGACTTAAAAAATAAAGAGGAGGTATTCAACATGAGATGCCTTGCTTTTCGCACTGGATTTGAAAATTTTGATAACGATTGGTATTTATCAATAAAACCTGAATGGATTTTTCTTTGGAATGATTTAACCGTTTGCGATTTGGCTTATAAAAACATTCAATGGTTAAAAAAGACTGAACGTAACATGCACGTATTTAATCATTTTAATTTCATTCTTCGTTATCTACAACCTTCTCAAATGGAATCAATGTTTAATGAATATCAAGAATATCCATTTATTAAAATTGAAAATATTCAAAAATTTGATTTTGCTCCTATTGTACCAGATGATGTTTGGAATAATCTTGAACAAGTAAATTCACAGAAAAAGCTTCAAGATAGAAGTGGAAATGTTGACTTATTTGAAATATGAAAGCTAATTATATACCAGAACCATTTTTGTTTTTCGGGAAAGGCAAAAGTATTTGTCCCAGAGAAGGTATTTCTGGATTGGATGTTTATGATACCGTTATTGAAGCAAGGAAGAATCAGCTATTATTAGGAATAGTTGGTATTGATGAAGATGTAGAGAATTTAAAAAGTTGGTTAAAACGATTTGAAGGCTTTATACCTGCTAATCCTAAGGGAAAACAAAAAGGATTATTTGTATCTTTTCCTGGATTCAATCAGGATAAAGGCTTTTGTGCTAAATTCATTTACGATACAAACTATGAGAGAGTCATTTCACCAAACGAAATCAAAGCAATATTAAACGAAAAAAACAGAGATAAAAGGGTTCTTGATGCGGTTGAACTTTATAGTGAGAACATCGGTTTTTTATCTGATATTAAAAACTGTGATGTAATTATCTGCATTATTCCGAAAAGTTTTGAAGGCAAAATTGTAAAAGAAAATAAAGAACAAGAGCCAGTCGAAACCAATCCTGAAGACAATGAAGAGCTAGAAATTGAATTAAATTTCAGAAGAGCATTAAAAGCAAGAGCAATGCAGTACAACACTCCCATTCAATTATTGAGAGAATATGTGATGCATGATAACAACAAGTCACAAGATGCTGCAACTAAAGCTTGGAATTTATGCACGGCACTTTACTACAAAGGGCTTCAAACTATTCCTTGGAAATTAGAAGTTGATGAAAACAAACCCAAAGTTTGCTTCGTCGGTATTGGGTTTTATAGAAGTAGAGATAAGAAAACAATTCAAACAAGCTTAGCACAGATATTTAACGAAAACGGTAAAGGTGTTATATTAAGGGGAACTCCTGTAATGGAAGATAAAGATGACAAAAAGCCTCACTTAACCTACGACCAGTCTCTTTCTTTACTTAAAGGCGCATTAACTAAATATAAATTTGCTACTGGGACAATACCTGGCAGAGTAGTATTGCATAAAACTTCGAAATATTACGAAGACGAATTGGATGGATTTGTTCAAGCAATGCAGGATTTAGGAATAACTGAGTATGATATTGTAACGGTTAAAGAAACAGACTTGCGATTCTTTAGAAACAATCTTTATCCACCAGTGAGAGGTTCACTATTTTCACTAACAGAAAAAAGACATATTCTATATACTAGAGGTTCAGTACATAGATACCAGACATATCCTGGAATGTACATCCCTGCTCCTTTGGAAATAAGAATTGTGGATTCTGTTTCATCCTCAAAGAATGTTTGCAAGGAGGTTCTCGGATTGACTAAGATGAACTGGAACAATACACAATTTGATAATAAATATCCAATTACAATAGGCTGTGCAAGACGTGTCGGTGAAATAATGAAGTATCTTGGAGATAATGAGCAACCTAAGGAATCTTATGCTTTTTATATGTAGAAAATAATTAAATTAAGACCACGCCAGTGCATAACAAAGAACTAAGGTAAAACCAAGTACAAACTAATAAAATTTTTCTTTTAAAAATGCCGTAATTAAGTAAGGCAATTTCAAAAAGAAAAATTACGAAGGAATCAAATGCGATTTAAAATTTGGATCATATGGCTTTCCAGAATTAGCAATTGCAAAAGCTTGTTTTAAGTGTTTGTTTGTTACAGCAATCAGGGCAAGTTTTTTTTGATTTTCCCTTCGCAACAATTTGGTTATAAATAGCCTTGCAATGAGGATTATTTTTGCATATTGTAAAGCTACACATGCAGAGGTAATTTCTCATCAGCGCCCTCTTTTGGAGATTATAGAGCGACCTTTTACACTAGTTCCGACAAGTATTCTACAGGAGAGAGTACGAAAAATGCTGATAATTGCTTTGTATTATCAAAAGTTTCAAATGCATTTGCACAAACAATAAGAAAAAGAGCTGTCTTTTTGCCGATGCCAGAGCCAAGATGAGTAGTTTTCAGTGATATTGAATGAAGGAAAAATGCACTTTCAACAACATAATTAAAACCAAATAGCATTATGCAACAACTAAAAATAACTGGAGGAGCACGCATTGGGACAGCCAACGCAACATGGCCATTTGCTAAATTTATCGTTACACAAGATCGGCTTGAGTTGAATGTCGGCATTCTTGGAAATCTGGTTTTTAAGCCGGAAGATATTATTTCCATTGAGCCTTATCAGGGATTGAGTTCTGGCTTGAAAATAAATCACCGCGTGGAGCATTACAAAAGCACTGTCATTTTCTGGACGACAAAGAATCCCCATATGCTGATTCGGCAGATACAGCAAATAGGCTTTTTTGATCATTCTTCAAATGAAACCTCGCCTCAAGCGTCAGAAACCATCACAGAAAAGCAAAGACAAAGCGGTTTTCCAATTCGCACTCCCTTTGCAGTTGCTGTCATTGTGATATGGAATATCCTATTTCTCTCAGATACTTTTCAAGGCGATTTTGAAGGCTTTATGCCTGGCAAAGGTGCTGCCACTGCGACAGCTTTACTCTTTTTGTCCTCTCTACTTACATTTGTTTCTAAGGGTTTTCGCAAAATTGTGTTAAAAGAAGGACGTGAACTTCAGGATATTAGTAAATTTTTGTACTTGATCATGTTCGTCAGCGCATTGTTGACAATTTCCATGCTAACCTTTTCGAAAATGATGTAGGATTTGTTTTCATTTAAAATACTTTTCCATTCTGTCAAATGCTGTGTTTATCATGTCTTCAGGAACACAAAATGATAGTCTTAAATGAGATTCCCCACGAAATGCTACTCCAGGTGTTGCTGATACTTGAATGTCATCCAGCATCTGCTTTGCAAAGGCAAAAGAATCTTTCCCTTCCGGAATGATAAGCTTAGGAAACATGAGGTAAGCACCTTCAGGTTTCTGATAATCAAAAACATGAGATAAGCGATCTAGACGCTCGCACATTAAATTTCTCGCTGCTTCGTAATGAGAATGGAAGGTTTGAATGCAATCTTGCGGACCTTTTAAAGCGGCTATGGCAGCATATTGCGATACCGACGGAGCACAAATTGCCATAGGGATATGCATTTTTGTAATTTCTTCTGCAATGGACTTTGGTGCATGTAAATATCCGATTCTCCATCCTGTCATGGCATAGGATTTTGTGAAAGTAAACACTGAAATAGTACGTTCTTTCATGCCTTCCAATGATGCAATGCTGATGTGGGATTTTCCGTCAAATGTAAAATATTCGTAAGCTTCATCTGTAATCACCAACAAGTTGTGTTCTATGGACATTTTCGCAATGGCTTCAATGGCTTCTTTGCTATACACAGCACCTGTCGGATTGTTCGGAGAGGAGAAGAAAATTGCTTTTGTTTTGTCAGTAATGGCAGCTTTTATACCGTCAATATCCGGGCGAAATTGTTCGTTTTCTATGCATGGGACAAGTTTATTCACTCCACCCGCCATTTCAACTTGTCGTATGTGTGTTGAGTAAGCAGGAGTGGGGATAATAACTTCATCTCCCGGATTAATCACTGCCATGATGCTAGCAGTAAGCGCTTCTACAGCTCCTATGCTTACAATAATTTCATCGGCACTGGCTTGAATGCGATTGTCTCTCCATAGTTTTTCCACTATGGATTCACGTAGCTCAATTAATCCCGATGTTGTGCTGTAACCACTGGTTTTTCCATCTTGAATGGCTTTTATTGCTGCCTCGTTTATGTGAGATGGGGTTCCTGTTGTCGGTTTTGCCCAAGATAAAAAAGCAACATTTTTATATTGTTGCGATAGTCTGGTCATCTCATGGATGGCGGATTTTGGTATGTTTAAACTTCGATTGGCAATAAAATCTTTAGCATTCATGTGTGGATGTTTTAATTTGCACTTATGTTCATAAAAACAAAGTTACATCTATTTTTAACAATCAAAATAATTTGTCAGAATATTTGTGACAGTAATTTGAATTGCACCTCTGTTTTGTGCTATTTGAAAGAGCCGAATCGGTTTTATTGTATGACAATTGATTGTTTCGGTGTGGATATGATTTGTAACTTTGGTAAAATTAATTGATTTAGCCACATGTATAAACTTGTTTCCTTATTCTTGCTTTTAGTTTGCTTTTTGTTGCGTGTAATTCTGAAGATACTGATGATCCCGTAGATTTACAGGTTTATGCTGGGAAAACTCATGATGGTATGATGTTAAAAGACTCTCTGAACCAACATATAGATGTGGTTTTAGACTCTAGGGATAATTACTTTATTGGTTCAGATTCTTTGGATTTGAATTTGGATGAAGACTTTGACCTTTATTTTAATCTGGTCTTTCCTGCAGCTGATACTTTCAATGAAAATATGTTTGGGTTGGCCTCAATTTAACTTCACAACATGATATAATCATTGCAAATTACGCAATGTAGGAGTAATAGTAGGGCTTTTGAAATTTGAAAGACAAATCAAGAAAATAGATTTATAATTAAATTGATAAATATGCGAAGTAAATTAGTTATTCTTTTAACGTTCTTAAGTCTTGCTCTTAGTTCGCAAACGGTTGATGAGACATTAAGTTCAAAGATTTTAGATGTTGATCTTGAAGTGTTTGAAATGTTGAGGGATAGTGGTGCTATTTCAAATTGGGAATTGCAAATTGCTCCAGTTTATGCAATAAAAATGATAACAAATGGTGTAAACCTTGAGGAGCTTTCATTTCAAGAACTATTGGATAGTGTTCGATTGTATTTGAAAAGACTAGATGCAGAAAATTATCAAGAAATTAATTATGGAAATGATTCTGTATTTATTCGTACGCCATATAACGAAAGGGTGTTTCAGGGAATGGGAGAGATGAGTCTTGAAAAGTTAATAGAACGAGAATCCAGATACCTTCCAATTCACTATCCCATTCCGGATTTGAATGTGAAATTTGATGATCCTAGGGAATTTACTTCAGTTATCACAAAACTCGACTTGGGTGAAAATAAATCCATGTTGTATGGAAATGCAATGTACATACTTGCAGAGCAGAACACTTTAATGAATTATCGGGTCGGCGATCTTCTATTAATTGCGATTAGAATAGAGCGTTCCAAAGAGTTCCAACCATTTTTATAATCTTGGTGTAGGAATCTCCTTTTGTTTTTTGTCATTTACAATTTGTTTTTTGCTTTTTGTTCTTTCTTATTTCTATTTTTGCAATACCCTTAGGGGTATTAAAATTGATATGATGCATAAAACTGGATGTTTAATTTGTGGTGAGTCTTTAGTCTATACTCAGGAAGAAAAGCAGACAACTTGCTCTGTTTGTGGGAAAAGGTTTATGTCAAATGTAATGTGTGAGCAGGGTCATTTTGTATGTGATGAATGTCATCAGTCTGATGCATACGATTATATTGAGCGATATTGTTTGAATTCCAATGAGACAGATCCAGGTGTGCTTATCAATTCAATGATGAAAAGCCCTATGATAAAAATGCATGGACCAGAGCATCATTTTATGGTTCCTGCAGTGCTTTTAACAGCATATTACAACAAAACCAATCAGCATAAAATATTGCATGAAAAACTCAAAACAGCGCGTAAACGTTCGAGTGTGATTTTAGGCGGTTTCTGTGGGTTTTATGGTAGTTGTGGTGCGGGTATTGGTACTGGGATTTTTTTGAGTATTATCCAAAATGCAACCCCACTTTCTGGTGATGAATGGAAGTATGGTAATATGTTGACTGCTAATAGTCTGACTCAAATTGCTCAGCATGGCGGACCGAGGTGCTGTAAGCGAGATTCTTTTGTGGCTATTCAAGAAACCGTAAAGTTCTTAAAAGAACATTTTAATGCAGAATTACCATTGTCGTCAATTCAATGCGGTTTCAGTGAGCTAAACAAAGAATGTAAATTGGCTGCCTGCCCATTTTTTGTGCATAAATAGAAAATGAATACTGAAGTTGTATGGGCTCTTGCATGTGAAAATTTTCTGCTCAGAGTCTTGCTGAGCAAAGGCAACGCGAAGGACGGTTGAGGCTTTGAGTCCAGAAAATGATTTTGCGAACTTGAGAAGCTTTCAGTTCTGAACGTAGTAAAGAGTAACTTTCACTTAACACCTTCGAAAAAGGGAAAAATTGTCATTCGTAGTTGCGTGCTTGTGTGGATGCGTGGATGTGAGTTTTAGTATTGATGTTTGGATATTGGATATTATTTGTCATTTGTTTTTTGTCATTTGGAGTTTCTTCTCTGTTGATGCGAAAGTTTTCTGCTCAAGGTCTCGCTAAGCAAAGGCAACGCGAAGGATAGTCGAGGCTTTGAGTCCAGAAACGTGTAATGCGAAAAATCTTCTTAAAGAATACTGCAGGTTTTGACTCATTCTGCCGAGAAATTTGTACTTTTGGTCTAGTAGGCTATGTAAATATTGTTAAAATGAGTAATACTTCCAAAGTGAATGTGAACTTGTGATTTTTTTAATGAATATAGATGGATTTGCAAAAAGGATTTCTGAAACAGAACAGGTATAAGCCTAAAACGACGAAACGTCGTTTAATTTTTGCATCGATTATAAGTATTTGTTTTGCAGTGAGTTTCTATTCATTCCTTTATGTGTTTCGGGAAATACTGCGTGTTTTGTCTGTGAATGATTTTCATGATGTTTGGTTGCTTTCTGACAAAGCTGTGTCTTTTTATAATCTGTTTTATGCTTTTCTCTCACTGATTTTTGCTCAGTCCGTTTTTATTCTCATCGCATACAATAAGCCCCGAGGAATACAAAAGGGGCGAAGATACTATCGATTCTCCATACTCTCTGATCAGAGAGTTCTCAATTTATATTTTCTTGATTGGTTTGCCAAAATGGCGATTCTCTATTGGATGCTGTTTGGTGATATTATGGATTCCGGATACATGACCTTCAGAATTTTCCCAAATTATGTATTCATGTTTGTGTTAATGCTTGTCTTCTTGTTTTTTCAGACATGGATAACATTAAGACGCTTTCTTGGGAGGCCGGGATTAAAGTGGATGTTTATTAGCTTTGCTGTTATTGTCCTTTCTTCATTTGCTTTGTCTCGCTACAATCCTGTGAATTACAAGGCAATTAACCAAACAATTTTAAGTCATAATGCTTTCGTTGTACATGACATTGAATTGCCGGAGACTGACGATGAGGTTCGGTCAGTATCCAAAATATGGGTTGAGAGATTATTTGTTGTTGAGCCTGACAGTTCCGCTGATAGCTTCCCTGTTCTGTTGCTGAATGATCAACAAATATCAGCTCAGGAACTGCATGAGTATATCATTGCAATGCGAAGCATGTATGGGGAGTGGGAGAGTCCACGATTGACAATTCAGATAATTGCAGACAAAGATTTGCCTATGAGGTATCTGAATGCGGTGAGAGAAATTCTCATTCAAACTGGTGCTTTGCGCGTTGTGTATGCTGTTGTTCCTGAAACCAGAGATTATCCTAAAGCATATTATAGAGGTAAGGGAATATACTCAAAATTGCCGCCTTATACGATAGATACCTGTGTTCAGCAACAACTTGATGAATTAAAGGAGTTTTCTCAAATTATTCATGTTTATCCGTTTAAGGATGTGTCTGTCGTGAATGACAGCTTAATTTCTCTGGATCAATTTAAGTCATATGTCATGTCGGAGATTTATAAAAATCCAGATTATGCAATTGTTTTACACGTCTCTGGCAATCTAAGATATGCGGATTATATCCGGCATTATGCTGCAATACAATCTGCGGTTCATGATTTGCGTGAATTTGAAGCTCAAAAACAATATGGGAAAAGCATAGATGATATTTATTGGGCAGATGCAGATGAAATTATGAAAATGTATGCTATGCGTGTTGTCTATATGTCCAGTAATTCACAATAGCCATTTTGCACTGATTTGCAAGCTTGCGAGCAGGCATAGGCGAGTTTGAAAATTGAAGTTTGTGCTTTGTTATTTAAATAATCTCCAGCACGGTGTTCAGTTGCCTACTTTGTGCCAATCTCAGATTCCTTGATGGTTAATTTTCAGGAGTGAGTGAGCTGAAAAGTGCGGTACGAAGCAATCCAGAAGAATGACGGGACTTCAAACTCTTGTACGCCTGCTGGCGGATCAAACTTCGAACTTCATATATTTACCACTAAAACCCATTCAAATTCATGAATAGAGTAGGGAGGAGAAGTAAAAATCCTACAATTACTAAGGTGAGAATCATTGGCCAAACCCATTTCAGCCATTTGTCATAAGGAATCTTAGCAACTCCTAATGCTCCAATAAGTACACCACTGGTTGGAGTAATCATATTGGTAAATCCATCGCCAAATTGAAATGCTAAAACAGTTGCTTGTCGGGAAATGTCCACAAGGTCGCTGAATGGTGCCATAATTGGCATGGTTAAGGCTGCTTTTGCGGATCCGGATGGTATTATGATATTCAGAAAATTTTGTATTCCGTACATGACACCCATCGAGCCAGTTTTTCCCATATCGTCCATACCTCTTGATAAGCTATGCATGATGGTGTCAATGATCTTTCCATCTTGTAAAATGACAATAATCCCACCAGCGAGACCAACCACCAGGGCTGCACTTAAAATGTCCTTCGAACCTTCAATAAAGAGTTTTGTAATGCGATTGGCAGACGCATTCATGGCAATGCCACTGAAAATTCCCATGACAAAGAATAAGGTGCCTATTTCCATGACATACCAACCATAGCCCATTACTCCAATAATTAAGAATATAATGGTGAAAATGAGTAGGTTGAGAATGAAAAAGTGCTGTGATTTTCTCAATGCAAAGAAACTGCTGAGAGCAAATATCCCTGTTGCTATTGGAACAGCAGGCAAGGTTGCAGATGCATTTCCTATGCTTAGTGTTGTTTCCGGATATTGAATAGAAAAAGCAACAAGTCCTGCCAATAATAGAATGAATGCTAACCAGGCAGATTTTGGAGTGTAATATTCAAAATCGGAAGAGAGTTCAGCTTTTTTGTCTCTCCAGTATGCGTCTGCTTTAAACATTGGTGAGCGTTCAGGTTTTGCTTTGATACGTCTGGCATAAATAAGGATAAATGTAAATCCTACCAGATTGATTATTAACCAACAAAACATGCGATATTCAAAACCACTAAAAATAGGAAGGTTAGACATGCCTTGAGCAATTCCTATGGTGAATGGATTGAAAACAGCACCAGCAAAGCCTAAATGGGCGGCAACATATACCATGGAAACTCCTACAATACTGTCGTATCCCATGGATATTGCTAATGGTACAAGAATAATGACAAAGGCAATGGTTTCTTCACTCATGCCGAAAATAGCTCCGAATAAGCTAAACATGGTCATAATAAGTACCATCACTATGTTGTTAACACCTATTTTGCGCATGAATTTGTGTCGCTCCAGCTTTTTTGTGTATCTTAAAAAGGCCATAATTCCAACGTCAATGGATTTACTTGCATTCATGATCCAAAATGCACCTCCAATCATCAAAATAAATATGATGATGTTGGATTGGTTTACAAAGCCTTGGAACATTGCAGAAAATACTTGCCATGTTTGTGGAGATTTTTCAACCGAATGATAGGAGCCGTCAACAATGAGCTCTTTAACTTTACCATCTTCCAGTACTTTTTGTTCGCGTTCATATTCTCCGGATGGGACAATCCATGTTAGAATAGCGGAAACGAGAATAAATCCAAAAATAATCACATAGGTATGGGGTACTTTCTTCAGCATAATTCCATCTTTTCCGTAAAGTAAATAACAAAAATTAAACTGACAAAAGGCAAGGAACAAAAACAAGCTGCCTTTCATGTCGAAAAGCAGCCTGTGAGTTGTCGAAATATTTTTCGTTAAGTAAGGTTCGAATGATTACATTTCAATGCCAATCACCTCATCCAGTAAAGGACGAATTTCATTCGAAGATGGGCGAGGAGCAGTGGCATCAACAATATTGCCGTCTTTGTCAATTAGAATAAAACGTGGTATTCCTTTAATGAAATAATCATCACAAATACTGCATTCCCATCCGCCAGTATAAAGTTGAGTCCATTCTGGCTCTTCCTCTTCAAGAAATTTCATCCACGATTCTTTTTTGTCATCAACAGAAACAGATAGAAATGCAATATTTTCATCTCGGTATTCCATTTCTAAACGATCAAATTGTGGAGCTTCAGCACGACAAGGCCCACACCAGGTAGCCCATACATCAATGTAAACTACTTTTCCTCGGAAATCTCTGAGTGAAATCATTTCTCCATTTTCATCAGGGAAAGTGAAGTCTGGTGCAGGTTTTCCCGATTGTAATGGCTCCCATGTATTATAAAGTGCTTGAATAATATCTATGCGGTCTTCATGTTTTGCATGTTCAATGAAATTCTGATAGTCTTCATCAACTGCATCAAAGCCATTGTATCTGGCGTAGTCCATCAAGATATTGAAAACGACAGCTTCTTCAATCGCTTGGTTGTCAAGCAAATTTCTGGTTTCTTTCAATTGTTCTATTACTTGTCTTTCGTAAGGGAAATCGTCTATGCCATTGGATTTTAGTCCGTGCATTACAAGGTGCTGAATTGCTTCAACATAGCTGTCTAATTTTAAGGATGTTTCATCTTCAATGTCCAAAGCATTCGCAAAACTGAAGAATGAAACACTGTCCAATGCGCCTTCACGCTCAGTAAAATACAAGAAATAGTCCCTGTATTGGAATTTTAAATTGTAAAATAAATAGGCGATTCGTTTTTCTTCCAGAGCAATAAATTCCTTATCATTGATTTGTTCTGCATAGCTGTCGAGCAATGCTTGCATGGCAGTTTCTTTCTCGTTTATCTCATTTAAAAATGCATCGATATCTGTTTCATACAGCAAATCTCTGAGTGCTGGTTTTTCTGATTGCATTGCATGCATTTTCATGAGGTATTCTGATGCCGGGCTTTCGCATTTGTTGTATGTGATGGGATTTTCTTTGTTGTCTGCATCAAAACCTATGTTTAAAGTATCTCCCGCTTGAACGTATAAGGTGAATCCATTTCTACGATAGGCAAATTGCAGATACTCAGATTCTGTCAGGTCAGCAGTCCAAGTAAATTGATTGTTTTCATCCACTCTGATGGTATCTGTTTTTACACCGATTTTCAGCAGAAGCGGAGTCTCTTTAGGGTTAATAATTTCACCCTGAATGGTTGTTGTAAGGCTGGTTTCTTCTTGATTTTCTTTTTTTGTCGCATTGTCGCAGGCAAAAAGACTGAAAATTATCAGTGCCGGCAATAGAAATTTAACGTGTTTCATATGTCATTGTACTGGGTTACAAAAAAATGAGCAGGCCTATAAGCCGGATTCTGTCGGGATCTGTCATTTATCTATGCGGCCTACCCCTCCCGGAATCAAAGCGGGCAGCTCTGTGTGCTAAGCACCCCGGGATATACATGGCTTTGCAGCCTGCCAGACGGACAGCCCTTTGTGTTACCACAAAAGCTGGTGAGCTCTTACCTCACCTTCTCACCTTTACCACAAACTAAGTTTATGGAAGTTATTTTCTTCTCCGTTACTATACCCTCACAGGTATCTCCCCTTTCGGGAGGGCAGCGCCCTATGCTGTCCGGACTTTCCTCCCCGCAAATGCGGAGCGACAGATTAGCCTGCTCGCCACAAAAGTAATGAATTATATGATGTGAAATTCCTGTATGATTGAAAAAGCAGTTTCTGTCCTTCGATTTCTTACCATGAATTTCCGTTTTATTATTATTTTTGTTCAAATTTGCGCTTATGTTTAAAGCTTTGAAACAAAAATACGGTTACCATCAGTTGTCGAGAATTTTAAAACGAAGAAGACATGTGGCAGTGGCAGTGAATTTCGATAAAGTGAAACGCATGGGAATCATTTATCCTGCGGATCAGGAGGCGCAATATCGTCAGGTGAAATCTCTTATGGAAAGCTTACCACCTCACATTCAGTGTCAAAGTCTTGGGTATGCTGATGCTAAAGCTTTGAGTAATTTTCACATTCAACCCGAAGAATTTCGGTTTTTTTGTCATGATGATTTGAATTGGTATTTTAAACCAATGTCTGATACTGTTCGAAGTTTTATTGGGACTCCTTTTGATGTGTTGATTGACTTGAGTAAAGAGAATTGCTTGCCTATACAGTTTGTTATTGCAGAATCTCATGCTCGTTTAATTGCAGGACGATATCAGGAAGATGAACTGTATGATTTTATGATTGACAATTTAGGAAACGCTTCAGAAACTTATCTTTTTGAGCAATTAATTCACTATTTGAAAATGATAAAAACAGCATAATTATGGCAAAATTCAGACATATTGCAGGAACAGGTGTGGCACTTGTAACACCATTTAAAGACGACAAATCTGTTGATTTCGAAGCTCTAGAAAAGCTCGTGAACCATGTGATAAAAGGTGGAGTTGATTTTCTCGTTGTTATGGGAACAACTGCTGAAGCTGCAACGCTTTCTGCAGATGAGAGAAAAGCTGTATTGGATAAAATTGTTGAGATAAATGATAAAAAACTTCCTATTGTTTTAGGAATGGGAGGAAATAATACAGAAGTGCTTGTCCAGCAAATTAAAGATGCTGATCTTTCTAATGTCGATGCTTTATTGTCTGCATGTCCGTATTACAATAAGCCGTCACAGGCTGGCTTGTACGAACATTTTAAATATGTAGCAGAAGCAACAGATAAATCTATCATTTTATACAATGTGCCAGGACGCACAGGTGTCGATATGGCAGCAGAAACAACGCTGAAATTAGCGAATGATTTTGAGAATATTGTTGCTGTGAAAGAGGCCAGTGGTGATCTGGATAAGGCTATGGAAATAATTCGTCAAAAGCCAAATGGATTCACTGTGCTTAGTGGCGAAGATGCATTGAATCTTCCTTTAATTAGTTTGGGAATGGAAGGTGTGATTTCCGTTGTTGCCAATGCATATCCATGGGATTT
This sequence comes from Bacteroidales bacterium, assembly GCA_963676165.1. GTDB lineage: Bacteria > Bacteroidota > Bacteroidia > Bacteroidales > ML635J-15 > JAQIBY01. The sequence goes on from OY781043.1 coordinate 1,667,839, forward strand.
AAGCAATTTGGTTATGGCATCGCGACAAGGTAATTTGAATGAGGCACGTTTATTCCATTATTTGTTGTTGGAAATTACAAACCTAATGTTCCGAGAAGGAAATCCTGTAGGAGTAAAGGCTGTGCTAACACAAATGGGAATTATCCAAAACGAGCTCAGACTTCCTCTTGTGAAATCCAGCGATGCCTTGATGCAAGCAATTCAAAATGAAGTAAAGAAAATCCAAAGTTTAAAATAAGTTCCGACATTGATATGGGAGCGCTTTTGGACATGATTTTTGCAAGAAAAGGCAAAAATTCATGCCAAAAGCGTTCCCTCTTTTTACTATTGTCTGCTTAATCTTTAAAGTAATTGTCAGGGAAATTAGCCAGGTAGCAGGTTTCTGTCGCTCTTGTTACCGCAGTGTACATCCAGCGATAATAGGATGCTCCCATCATTTCTTCCGTCACATAGCCTTGATCGATAAATATGACTTTCCACTGTCCGCCTTGTGATTTGTGACATGTAAGTGCATAGGCATATTTGACCTGCAGCGCATTGAGGAAAGGATCCTTTCGCATTGCTTCAAACTGTTTCTTTTTACTGCTTAAATGTGCATAATCTTCCGCAACTTGATGAAAGAATTTTTTGCCTTCTTCTGACGATAAAGAAGGACCATCCAATGTGAGAATATCCAACATCAGACGAATTTCAATTTCTAAATCAGGGTAATCGACAAATTTCACCAATGCATCTTGAAACCGATATCCGTACATTTCGTGAATTTGCTTGAGTCGGACAATTTCAACCATATCACCATTAGCAATGAAGTTTATAGGTGAATCTTCTGGTAGCCAATAATAATTGTTTTTGACAACCATAAGCATATCTCCGGGAGATAATTCGTCCTCTCTCCATAGAATCTGATTGCGGATGCCCTGATTATAGACATTTGCATTTTTGTTTGAACGACAAATTACTTTGACTTCGTTCATGCCATGACGATTGTATTCTGATTCTATGGTGTCAACAAGTTCATTGCCACTTAAACGATGAATATCAGGAAATGCATTGGTGTGGAATTTCGGTAAACTGCTCGGATCGATTAATAACTGATTTCTTAAGTCTGTGGCATTCATTAAAATTCCTGAAGATTCTGCTTGTCTAATGACTTGAGTCAATTCAGTATGGCTAACTTGAAATCCTCGAGAATCCATTTCTTCAGGGCTTAAGGCTGGAGATTCTATGGTGTTAACAGGAGGTAATTGAGCTGTATCTCCAATTAAAATTAATCGGCAATTGTCTTGATTGTAAGCATATTGCAATAAATCATCTAATAATCTTCCGCTTCCAAACATACTCCCTGGTGAGTAATCATTTGATATCATGGAAGCCTCATCCACAATGAAAATGCAATCCCGAAACTTATTAAATCCTAGCTCAAAACGAGAATCGTCTGTTTTGTTTGTATCTTGCCGATAGATTTGTTTATGGATGGTAAATGCCGGAAAACCAGAGTAATGCGATAATACTTTTGCTGCACGTCCGGTAGGGGCAAGTAAGACAAATCGCTGTTTGAGAGATTTGAGCGCTTTCACGTAAGCAGAAATAACACTCGTCTTACCTGTTCCTGCATACCCTTTAATAATTAGGAGGCTTTCATTGTCTTTACTTTCCGTAAAATGACATAATAAGTGCAACAAATTGTCCTGTTCAGGCGTTGGACTAAATGTAAAGTGCTCCGTTATGCGCTGATATAAAAAGTTTTTAAGCATTTTTTGAATTTACAATAACTATTCAAGGAATTATCTTAAAAAATATTAATTTTGCTAGCAAACTTAAACAGAAATAAAGAAATGAAAAAGGCAATTACCATCATTATTCAAATCGCGCTTTTAGCTGTTATTGTTTTATTCGCATTTTTGATTGTGAAAGGAATTCAAAAACCTATTGATTTTGATGATGAAAGAGAAGCTCGTTTTGAGCAAGTAATCAATCGTTTAAAAGACATTCGTACAGCACAAGTTGAGTATAAAAAACAGTATGGAGTGTACACTCCAAGTTTCGATTCACTTGTTTATTTTATTGAAACTGAATTTATGCCGGTAGTCCGCAAAGAAGGTTTTGTTCCTGATACTTTGACTGAAAAAGAGGCTGTTGAATTGGGTATTGTAACTCGTGACACCGTTTATATCCCATACATGGATACACTTTTTAACAATAAGTCTTACGACATTAAAAATTTAGGCATAATTCCTGTTGGAACAAAAGTTGGTTTTGAAATGGATACTGCAACTGTAATGACTGGTTCAAAAGTTGAAGTCAAAGTGTTTGAAGCAAAAGTGAGCACTTGGGATATCCTTGACGGTATGGATGAGCAGTTGATTATTAACTACAATTCTGATAAATACAAACTTGACGAAGGTGAAGAACCTGTTTTAAAAGTTGGTTCATTAACTGAAGCAACCAATAACGCAGGTAACTGGGAATAAAATTCATGGTATGAAACCATTAAATATTCTTGATAAAGATTTACAAAAGCTTGAATATCAAAATATAACAATGTCCATCTTGCTTGCCAATGATGGATATTGTTTTTCTTTAAAAAATACTCAAACTGATCGTTTTTTGGCTTTGCAATGCACAGCAGGAGAATACACTCCTGATAAAGTAAAGCTAGCTGCAGATAAATTGTCTGAGTCGATTTGGGGTGAAGCAAAGACTCTGAAAGTAGCTCATTTACTTTACGCGGTGAAAGAGTCTATGTTAGTGCCACCTGCATTTTCTGAAAAACAGCAACTTGACACCATCATGGGATTTCATTTCTCTGTAAATCCTGATATCGTTAATTTAAAATCAGAATTTGATACTTACACTTTGTCTTTTCGGGTAAACGATCTCAATCATCAAGCATATCTCAAGCATTTTACGCCAAAACATACTTCTCATGTGATGGAATCTTTGGTGAAAACTGCTTTGGAATATTCCCAAAACCAGGAAAATGATGCTGTGCATGTCAATGTTTGGAAGTCGTATTTTGATTTGATTGTTGTGAAAGACAAGAAAGTTCAAATGGTGAACTCTTATCGATATCATGGAAGCAATGACATTGTATATTTTATCCTTAATGCATACAAACAGCTCATGCTCGATCCGAAAACTTGTGCACTCATGATTTCTGGTTGGATAGAAAAGAATGATATTGCTGTGATTCAACTTAATAAGTTTGTTCGAAATATGTTTTTTGAAACCTTGAATCCACACAAAAAATATTCATACCATTTTCAGGATACTTTGCCTCATTATTTCATCCATTTTCTAAATATTGATTAATGCGAATCATCTCTGGTAAATATAAAGGTCGGCATATTAAAATCTCTACCTCGTTTTCAGCACGTCCAACAACCGATTTTGCACGTGAGGGAATTTTCAATATCATGAATAATCACTATAATCTTGACGAAATTCGTTTTCTCGATTTGTTTAGTGGGACAGGAGCATTTACGTATGAGATGATTTCACGTGGAGCCGTAGAAATTGTTTCTGTTGAAAGAGATTCCCGGCAAGCTGCATTCATTGAAAAGCAAGCTGAGGAATTACTTGCGCCCGCTGTCAAAGTTTTTCCAAGCGATGCTGTCTCATTTGTGCAACGCATTCGACAGCAGTTTAACATTATCTTTGCCGATCCTCCTTTTGATACCGAATATTACAACGAAATTCATAAAGCCGTTTTTGAGCGTGATTTACTAAGACCCGGTGGATTGCTAATTCTTGAACACAATAAACATCACGATTTCGCTGATTATCCAAACTTCCTTGAAAAGCGCGTGTATGGCGCAGTGAATTTTAGCATTTTTGAGATGCCAATGGAGGATTAAACAGGATAAATGCTTATCTTTAGTGCATAATCTGAGATATTATGCCCGATACTAAGCAATATCAATCTCTTTTGTTGAATACTAGTGTCTTTCTTGGTAACTATCGTGTTGGCATGGAACGCTTAAAGCATCGTGATCTTGTAATCATCACGGATGAAAATGTATTTCAACATTATAAAGTGTTTGTGATGCAGCATAAGCACATTGTTATTCCTGCAGGTGAAGACTCAAAGTCAGCAGAAATGCTTTTTAAAGTGATTGATCAACTTGTGGAATTAGAAATGAATCGGGATGCACTAATTCTTGGTTTTGGTGGCGGTGTAGTTACGGATTTTGCAGGTTTTCTAGCTTCCATTTTTAAACGAGGAGTCGATTTTGTCCTTATGCCAACGAGTTTGCTTGCCATGGTTGATGCATCTGTTGGTGGAAAAAATGGAGTAAATTATAAGGGTAGAAAAAATCAAATTGGTTGCATTCGACAACCCTTATTTACATGGATAGATACTAGCTTTCTGAAATCTTTGGATTATCTGCACTTTCTCAATGGTTTGGCTGAATTGCTGAAAACTGCATTGATATTTTCAAAACCACAATGGGATTTTCTCTGTGATCATCGAGAAAAACTCATGAAGACCAATACAGAAGTTTTGCAAATTGCAATGGCAGATGCTGTCAAAAACAAACTTTCAATTGTTGAACAAGATGAAGCAGACAATGGTTTGCGACAAATTTTGAACTTTGGACATAGTTTTGGTCATGTGATTGAGCTTTCTGAGCACATGCTTCATGGTTTAGCTGTTAGTAAAGGGATGGTAGCTTCAATAAAATTGTCTGTTGCTGCAGGTTATTTGACAAAATCGACAGCAGCAGATATTGTACAAGCACTTGAGGCGTTTGGTCTTCCTGTAAATATTGATTTTAAAGCTGAATATTTTATCGAAATGCAGCATGATAAAAAACGTATAGGGAAAGCTTTGCAATTTGTTTTCTTAAAAGAAATTGGTGAGCCTTTTATCCATAAAATTGAATTGAACGAATTAAAATCATTGGCATATGATGCACGAAATCTTCGCTTCTAGATTGAGTGGGAAAATTGAAATACCTGCGTCGAAATCTTTTGTGCAGCGCTTTATTGCAGCAGCTGTACTAGCTGAAGGTCAATCAAAACTTATTACTCCGGGAGCCTCAGATGATATACTCACAGCTTCTCGTGTTGGAAATCAATTGGGGGCAGAAGTACGTCGCTTAATTAATGGCGACCTGATTGTGACAGGAGGAATGAAATTATCAAATCAGCCAATATTTTGTCGAGAATCAGGCTTGTGTGCCCGCTTGTTTGTTCCTATTGCAGCTTTGCAAGGGAAAGCTTTTTATGTGGATGGATTGCCTAGTTTGAGCCGAAGACATTTAAAATTTGATTTCCTTCAATTGGAGAAATTTGGATTGAAATGCGAAATTCAAAACGAAGGTATCCCTGCACGCTTTGAAGGTGTTTTGAAAGCAGGAGAATATCATCTCGATTGTTCAAAAAGTTCGCAGTTGCTATCCGGTTTGTTGTTTGCAATGCCTTTACTTAAACAGGACTCCATTATTCACGCAAATCATTTGGTGAGCAGTCCTTATGTGGATATGACCCTCGATATGATGAAGCGTTTTGGAGTTGTCATTGAGAGACAAGAGAAGGATACTTTTATTATTCCCGGAAATCAAGCATATCAAGCTCAAAATATGCATGCTGATGGTGATTGGAGTGCTGCTGCAAATCTATTAGTTGCTGCAACGCTGATTGGTAAAGGGCTTGAGATTTACAATTTGAATGTTGATTCAGTACAAGCAGACAAACGAATTCTTGATGTGCTGAAACTTGCTGAAATTCCATACCTTGTTGAACAGAATAAGCTAATAGTTGAAGCTGTTAAGCCCAAAGGTTTTGAGTTGGATATCAGAGATTGTCCCGATTTGTTTCCTGCAGTCCTTCCTTTGGCTTGTGCCTCTAGCTCAGTGAGTAAGGTTTTTCATATTGAACGATTGGTTCATAAAGAGTCAAACAGGCTTGAGGCTGCAATGAGAGAATATAAAAAACTAGGAGCGCAATTTATTCAGCAAAAAGACTCTCTGGAGATTCATCCTGCTCCCTTAAAGTATGCAGATGTCAATTCCTGGGGTGATCATCGCATAATTATGAGCCTTGCAGTTGCTGCTATGGCTAATAAAGGTGCCATGATTCATGATTCTGACCATGTCTCCAAATCATGGCCCGAGTTTTTCGATCAAATAAAAAGTATAGGAGGAAAATTTCATGCACACTTACGGTAAACTTTTTCAAATACACACGTATGGAAGCTCTCATGGTTCTGAGTTAGGAATTATTGTCGAAGGGCTGCCTGCAGGGATTCCTATCTCGAAAGATGATTTTACTGAGGATTTGTTAAGACGAAAATCAGGTGCAAAAGGAACAACTCCACGTTTGGAAAATGACGAGCCAGAAATTGTTGCCGGAGTATTGAATGGCTACACAACTGGGGCTCCTGTTATGATCCGTTTTGAGAATAAATCCCACGATAGCAGCGATTATGCGCATCGCCAATTTCCACGTCCCGGACATGCAGATTTTGTGGCAGAGAAAAAGTTTGGAGGTTTTCAAGATGCTAGAGGTGGAGGTTTTTTCAGTGGTCGCATGACATTGCTGCTGGTTGCTGCTGGTGTGTTAGCAAAGAAAATTCTTAGCGACTTGAAATTTCATGCTGAAATAACTGAAGTTGGTGGGAGTAAAGATATTGAGCAGCAATTGGATAAAGCCATTGCTGAAAACGATTCCCTAGGTGCTCGCATTCACTGTCAAGTTGATAATATGCCTATTGGTTGGGGTGAACCCAATTTTTATTCCATCGAATCTGCTATTTCACAACTTGTTTTTGCCATTCCTGGTGCTAAAGCAATCGCTTTTGGTTCTGGAGATCAGGCTCATGCTATGAAAGGTTCTGAGTATAATGATGCCATATTGGATGAAAAGGGTAAAACTCAAACCAACCATAATGGAGGCATTAATGGAGGTATTTCGAATGGAAATCTCTTGGTCTTTAGTGTGAAATTTAAACCAACGTCCAGTATAGCAAAATCTCAAAATACTTATAATCCAGAAACAAAGCAGGTGGAAAGCTTGCAAGTAAAAGGAAAACACGATGTTTGCTATGCCTTACGCGCGCCTGTGATTGTTGAAGCTGTTGCTGCTATTGCACTTGCTGATCTTTCCATGATTCAAAAAGCCAAACATTATGAAGCATAATTTTCTCAATACTGTAGCCAACTATTTGATTCAACGCCATGGTGATAAGTTGTCCGACATTGTTCTTGTGGTCCCAAATATTCGTGCAGGTTTGTATTTGAGAAAGAGTTTTACACATGAAATAAAGCATGCTACTTGGGCTCCTGAAATAATTTCTATTCAGGATTTCTTTCACAAGCAATCTGGCTTGATTAGTGAGGAGCAAATCCCTCTCGTGTTTGAGTTGTATAAATCTTTTCAACGAGTAGCTCCGGATTTGTTTCCAACTTTCGACCAATTTTATCCTTGGGGAGAGGTTATTCTCTCTGATTTTAACGATCTGGATAGTAATTTAGCAGAACCCAAACAGGTATTTGCTAATGTCGCTGATTTGAAAAATATTGAGTTGTTTTTCTCTGAAATGGAAGAAAATGTGCTCAAAATTATTCGTGAATTTTGGAGTCAGCTGGAAGAAGGGGATGAAAATTATGCGAGAAAGCGTTTCCTTGAAGTGTGGAAACAAATGTTACCAGTTTATCAGGATTTTAAAAAGCAACTTGCTGACCAAGGAATAGGTTACGAAGGGATGATTTATCGTCAGGTTGCCGAGGAGTTTGATAATCAGTTGTTTCCTCAAACTCAGAAAAAACACTATTTCATTGGATTTAATGTGTTGAGCCAGTCGGAACAGTTTGTTTTTCGCTATTTCCGAAATCAACATCAAGCAGAGTTTTTCTGGCAATACGATGAGGAATTAATGAAGCATCCTTATCATGAAGCATTTCGTTTTATTCGTCAGTATATCCGTGAATTTCCTATCCCTGAAGATTTTCAGTACGAGTCTATAATTCGTGAAAAGCATATAAAAATCTATGCTGTCCCTTCAAAAACAGCTCAGGTTAAGTTAGCAGCAAATCTGATAACAAATGATTTGAAACAGAATGATCCAAATTTTGAGAGATCCGCTTTAATTTTACCTGATGAAAGCCTGTTGCAGCCCGTTTTGTATTCCATTCCTGAGGATGTAAAACATTTGAATGTTTCTATGGGATTTCCAGTGAAATATGCACCTCAAGCTGGAATTATTCGTTTGCTTAGCAAATTGCAAGAAAATGCTTCCAAAGGAAAATTCTATCATAAGGATGTCATTCGTTTACTGAACCATCCTTTATTACGATCCATTGATAGTGATGGGTGTCAAACCATGAAACAACTAATCATTCGCGAGAATTGGTTGCGCATTCCACAGGAAACTTTGCAGAAGTCTTCAGAAATATTTGCACCTATCTTTACCCATGTTCAAGATGTGAATGAAATTGGCATGTATTTTAGTCATAATTTGAAGATGATTTATGAGCAATTGCAGGTTTTCCCGGACATGGAATTCGATCGGGAAATTGTTTATCAGCTTTACCGTCGTGTCAATCGGTTTAATGAATATTTAATTCGTGATCGCATTTATTTTACGAATTTGAAGACTTATCTGCACTTGCAAAATTCCATGCTCAATTCAGTTTCAGTGGCTTTTTCTGGTGAACCTTTGCGTGGACTTCAGGTGCTTGGGATGCTTGAAACTCGTTTGCTGGATTTTGATCAGATGATCATCTTGTCACTCAACGAAGGTCATTTACCTTCTCAAAGTTTTAAGAAATCATTCATTCCGTATAATTTAAGACGTGCTTTTAATTTGCCTACCATAGAATTGCAGGATGCCATTCATGCATACTATTTCTATCGGATGATTATGCATCCCGGAAAACTTCACTTGTTGTACAATACTGCCGATGAAGGGTATATGAAGGGGGAGAAGTCCAGATATATTCAACAACTGCTGGTGGAAAGTCCGTTAAAAATATCCCAGATTCCTGTTCATATTGCTGTTGAAACGCATGAAACTGAAGTGCGTGAGTTGACAAAGGATGCTCATTCTTTGGCTGTGCTCGAAAAGTACAAAAATGGAGGTGGAAAAAGCTTTAGTCCATCTCAATTGAATACATACATACATTGTAGTATGGCATTCTATTACAAGTACATACTTGGTGTTCGTGAAGAAGATGAGCTAGTGGATCAAATCGGGGCAATGGAGTCTGGAAATGTTGTTCACAACACAATGAAAATGCTCTATGATCCTTTCCTGAATAAGCAAATAGGGGAAAGCGATTTTGATGCATTTTTGAAAAATGATAAGCTGATTAATGAAACTATTTTAGTTGCCTGGAAAGAACAAATGCGTAAAGCTGGTGATATGGAAATCAGCGGACTCAATGCACTGGGAATGGAATCTGTCAGGGAATATGTGAAACGTATTTTGTTCCTTGATAAAGCGCATGCACCTATAAAGCATCTTGGTGGTGAGTTGGAAATTGGTCATGAATTTCAAGTCAAAACTGATTCTGAGACATTTTCTGTGCTTTTAAAAGGAAGTATTGACCATTTGGATTATGCTGAAGAACAAATCCGTGTCATCGATTATAAAACGGGGGGTGAAAAGAAGAATAAACTGAATGCTATTTCAGATGCATTTATCGTTGAAAGAAAAAGTCAACTCGATTACACTTTTCAAGTCATGTTTTATGCTTGGTTGGTTATTAATGCTCCGGAATTTGTGAAATATCAAGAAGCTCCGGTAAAACCGATGGTGCTTTTTACACGCTTGAATCAACTTTCCAATGTTTCGCTTGATAAAGTAGATTTGGAGAATTTTAGACCTTTTGTTGATGAGTGGCATGAAGCAATGAATTCACTTTTAATGAAAATATTTGATGCTGATAATCCATTCAAAATGACCTCTGAAGATTCGCATTGCAAGTATTGTCCTTTTTATAAGCTTTGTTATTAGTAAACAGGAAACAGAGAAAACTTTACTCAGTCTTCAATCAAAATAGCAATATGCCTCTAGCTAGGTATTTGTCAATTTATTCGAAAATGATTACTTTTGGATATCAGTGGGATAAACTATGAATCGAATTTTATTTTACCTGGTTGCAGTTTTTGCATTGCATTTGCCTTGCCATGCTGTCGTATATACAAGCAACCAATGTATGGATGGAACTGCGAGTTCAAGTTCCCAATGGAGTAGCGTTTATGCTGCCGATTATGCTTTTGATGCAGTATTCGGAAGTGCAAACGGATGGTACACGGTTTCGGGAAATCAATCGGGTTGGTTAGCCTATGAATTTACAGAACCTAAGACAATATTGAAATACTCGGTATTTAACCGTGATTATTCTTCTGCAGCAACATCTGCTCCGAAGGACTGGACATTTGAGGCCTTTGATGGGACAGATTGGATTGTTCTCGATACACAATCAGATCAAACTGCTTGGGGAATTGCCGAGGAACGTTGTTTTGTTGTGTCAAATTCTCAATCCTATTCAAAATACCGTATGAATATTACAGCAAACAATGGAGCTGTTTTTTTAGGTTTTGCAGAACTTGAAATGTATGAAGAAGCCTTGTATATTGGAGGTGAAGGACCAGAATCAATTTGGTGTTTTGGTTTTGGCGCTGGTTTAGACTTTCGTTATGATCCGCCTCTGGCAGTTGATGGCAGTAATATGGATCAATGGGAGGGATGTGCTTCTATCTCCAATGAAAATGGGGATTTATTGTTCTATACAAACGGGGTCTATGTTTGGGATGCAAACCATTCTTTAATGCCTAACGGTACCGGATTGTATGGGTCGAGTTCATCATCACAGAGCGGAGTAATCATTCCTCAACCCGGAAACTCTGATTTGTATTATATTTTTACCTTGGATAGAAATGGCGATTATGAAGTCGGTCATAAAGGCTTGTGTTACTCCATTGTAGATATGAGCTTGAATTCAGGAACCGGAGATGTTATTTCCGCACAAAAAAATATTGAATTGAATAATCCCAATACTGAAAAGATTACGGCAGTTATTCATGAAAACGATGAAGATATCTGGATTCTGACTCACGACTGGGGAAACAATAAATTTTTGGCATACCTTCTGTCTTCCGGTGGTTTGAATACGACCCCTGTGGAGTCTGCTGTTGGTGTTGTTCACTACGATAGTTTTAATGGTTGGTGTGCAGGAGGTTACATGAAAGTTTCTCCCAAAGGAGACAAAATTGCACTGAATATTTTAGGAGCGCATACGACTCAGCTTTTTGATTTTAATCCGGCGACAGGTATTGTTTCTAATCCCATGACATTAAGTACGACAAGGTATCAGGCTTATGGTTTAGAGTTTTCTCCGGATGCGAGTAAACTATATACAACTGCCTGGGAACACAATAATATTCTGCAATACGATTTGTCTTTGGGTGATGAAGCTTCAATTGCTGCTTCTGAAACTGAGATAGGAGTGTCTGCAGTGTCCGGGGGCTCAAATTACAGCGGACTTGGGGCGATGCAGTTAGGTCCTGACGCACGTATATATGTTTCCAAGGATGCAAATGGAATTGGAGGGAATGTAAATGCGTTAAATGGTTGGCTGGGATACATCGAGAATCCAAACTCTAATATGGCTAAATCCATTGTGTCCTATGTGGATAAAGGTGTGTATCTGGGAGGCAATGCTTCCGGAATAGGATTGCCTGTTTTTATTCAAAGCTTCTTTAAACCGCTTCCTGTCGATTTGCTTTCATTTCACGCCACTGATTTGGATAATCAACAAGTGTATATTGTTTGGAAAACTGTATCTGAAACAAATGCGGATTATTTCGAGCTGCAAAGCGCAAATCAAAACATGCAATTCAGTACAATCTATACCTGTAATGCTAAGGGGAATTCTGAAAAATTGCAAACTTATCATTTTATGGATGATAAAATGTTAGATGTACGGTATTATCGATTGTTGCAATATGACTTGAATGGTGATGAGCACTATCTTGGTATGCTTGCTGTTCAATCAACGGTTTCGGAGTTTTCTGCGGAGGTATTTCCAAATCCGACGACAGAAATCTTAAATATTGAATGTAAGGTATCCCGGAAAGAAACCATATACTGTACTTTGTTTGATGCATATGGCAAAACGGTAAAGTCTGTGTCTTTCAATTTATCAGAAGGAAGACAAGTGAATAAAATAAATGTGTCAGATTTGCCTGCCGGTATGTACTACCTTCAAGTGATTGGTTCTTCTGACGTGTTATTCAATCGCAGTATTCAGGTAGGAGAGTAATGCGTGCTATTTACAGTTTACGCTTTCACAAACTTTACATTTTTAATTGAGTTTCCACAATAAATTCGAGCAATATAGTTTCCTTTTGGGAGTTGTGAAATATTGAGTTTTGTTTCTTTTGTGTGTAGTTGTTGAACCAAAACTGCTTGTCCTGTTGCATTAATGATTTTAATAAATGCCAAATCTGAGAATTCAGGTAGCCTGACATACAAATTGTTACTTGCCGGATTCGGATAAAGCTTTATGTCCGGTTCTTCAGATTTTATCTCAGTACCTACGTTACAATCCACATAAACAGGCAGTGTTATATTGTAGCTTTCTCCAAAACCGTTAGTGATTGTAGCGGTTAAATCAGGACCGAAATAATGCTCGGGAATACTGATGGTAAACGGGAATTCAATAATGTCATTAGAGGGAATTTCACCATAAAGCGTAGCTGTATCATATTGTTGTGGATATTCTGTTGTTCCAACAAACGTTGTGAAATTGCCCGTTCCTTGTGATTTAGGTATAAAGACAGGTGGAAAATAAATGTTTTCTATAATTTCTCCGGAAGAAAACTCTATTGTAAATGGGGCTGATTTTCCTTGTATTTGTAATTTTGAACTGTAAGTTTCATTACAATACAAGGTGTCTGGCAAATCTGGACACGAAATTATTTCGGGAGGGGGAGACGTATAAAAAGCATCTTCATTGCCTAAACTGTCAGTTTTAATTAGCCAAAACTGTTGCCCTAAACTTATGTTTCCATGCCCATGCAATATGAATCCATTATCTTCTGTATGCTTAATAGAGGACGGGACAAATGTTCCTTCGTAATTGTAAGTTTCTAGTCTTTTTGACCATAAGATGTTTCCTGATGGGTCTAATTTTATGAGCATAAAACTTGTGCTTCCTGATTGTATTTGAAAACTAAATAACCCGGCGAATGATCCGTCTTCAAGTTCGATAATATCAACACAATATGTTTTTGAAAACCAAATTTGTTCTGCAGATTCTCTGTACATGTAGTGTCTGTAGAACTTTTCCCACAGTACATTGCCGGCAGTATCAATTTTTCGAATAGCAGCTTCAGAAATGGGATCCATGCTCCAGTTGCAAATGGCTTGTCCCCCTGCAATGATGTACGTGCTGTCTTTCGCTTCCAGCATAGCCATAACCCGCCCATCGTTTTCAAGCGGGTTGCCAAAATGTTTTTCCCAAAGTTGGTTGCCAATGCTGTCGGTTTTTACCACATACCAATCCTGTTTAAAAGTTGATGTGCTAAAGCCAAATGTAAAGCCACCTAATAACAGTTTGTTGTCGTGGGTTTTGATGATTACAGAACCTGCTTCTGTGGATATCACACCTTCAACGTCAAAGCTTATATTGTTAAAAATATGAGAATTGAGAATGTTTACAAATAGTAACCCCAACGCATAATCATCATGAGTAATATTTGCTGTTATGATTGAAAAAATACTATCATTTAACATTATTACATCATAAGCACCCGAAATAGAGTCTTCATAAATGATTTGAGTTTTTATTGTGTCAAGATTCTGGTTGAAAATTATAAAGTAAGGATATTTCTCAAACGATTCATTTTCAACAACTCCACAGAAATAAAAAGAGTCGTTTATGCTGTTATAGTTTAGGCAGTTGTCTTCGCCTTCGAAGGTTGTTACCCCGTCGAATTTAAATTTGTTTTGAATTATTATCTCTCCTGAATTATTCAGTTTTGTTAAACCAATTCCTCTACCACCGTCAACTGAAGTGCCTGTTAAAACCACATAGCCATCAGGAATTGAAATCACAGTGTTTGATAGGTTAGCATCGGGGTCATAATATACAGTGTTGAACTTTTCCTGAGCAAGTGTGCTAAGGGAAATAAGTAGAAAGCCGATTATGTGTATTGTGTGGTTCATGTTTACAGTTTACGTTTTCACAAACTTTACATTTTTAATTGAGTTTCCACAATACAAACGAGCAATATAGTTTCCTTTTGGTAGCTGTGAAATATTGAGTTTTGTTTCTTTTGCATGTAGTTGTTGAACTAAAACTGCTTGTCCTGTTGCGTTAATGATTTTAATAAATGCCAAATCTGAGAATTCAGGTAGCCTGACATACAAATTGTTACTTGCCGGATTCGGATAAAGCTTTATGCCCGGTTCTTCAGATTTTATCTCAGCACTTACGTTACAATCCACATAAACAGGCAGTGTTATGTTGTAGCTTTCTCCAAAACCGTTAGTGATTGTAGCGGTTAAATCAGGACCGAAATAATGCTCGGGAATACTGATGGTAAACGGTAATTCAATAATGTCAGCTTGCATGTCTTCATCGGGAATAGGATTGTAAAGAGTAGCAGTATCGTAAGTGTGATTGTATGTATCCACCCCAACATGTACAGTAAAACTTCCAGTGCCTTGTGATTTAGGAATAAAAACAGGAGGATAGTATAGATTTTCAATGGTTTCTCCGGTAGAGAATTCTATCGTGTATGGTGCCGCTTTTCCCTGAATTTGTAATTTGGTGTTATAACTCTGGCTGCAATATAAACTATCCGGCAAATTTAGGCATGCTATATTTTCTTGAGGTGGGGCAGGATAAAGGGCATTCTCACAACCTAAACTGTCAGTTTTAATAAGAAAAAACTGTTGTGGTGGATCGTAATCAAAATCGAAGGAGCCGTGCCCATGAATAATAAATCCATTGTCAGGTGTTTGTTTAATAGAACTGCAATAGTTTGAGCCTAAAGCATCCGTTGTGTGCAGGTGCTTTGACCATAAAATTTTACCTTGAGGATTTAGTTTTAACAATAAAAGCAATGTACCGCCATCACCTCTTTCATAACTGCAAATTGCAATGAATTCATCGTTTTCAAGTTCAACAATATCACCAATGTAAATGCCTGAGTATCTCATGACTTCCTGAGAGTTGTCATAACTATATCTTCTGTAAAACTTTTCCCACAGTACATTTCCTGCAGTATCAATTTTTCGAATAGCAGCTTCAGAAATGGGATCCATGCTCCAGTTGCAAATGGCTTGTCCCCCTGCAATGATGTACGTGCTGTCTTTCGCTTCCAGCATAGCCATAACCCGTCCATCGTTTTCAAGTGGGTTGCCAAAATATTTTTCCCAAAGTTGATTGCCAATGCTGTCGGTTTTTACCACATACCAATCCTGTTTAAAGGTTGATGTGCTAAAGCCAAATGTAAAGCCACCTAATAAAAGCTTGTTGTCGTGGGTTTTGATGATATTTGTGCCAACTTCATTGGATATTTCATTTTCCACCCCATAACTACAATGAGCCAGTATTGAGTCATTATTTATGTTGTATATTATTAACCCCATTTCATAATCATCAGGAATAATGTTTGCAGTAACGATTGCAAAAGTTGAATCGCTATCTTTTACGATATCATATGCTCCAAAAATAGAATCAATATCTATTATATTAAACATTGTTGTATCTAAATCTATATTGAATAATGAAATAAATGGAGTTCTTTCATTATTTAAAGTGTTCTCAACGATGCCTGTCATGTAAAAGCTGTTGGTTGCAAGGTCTTGTTCGAAGCAATTTGGGAGACCTTCGTAGATATTGTATGAAGAACTGCCATAAGGTTTGACAGAAATGACTTCCCCCAATAAATTTGTAATAGTGATAGTAAAACCTCTGTTTCCATTTACCTCTGTCCCGTTTAGTGCTATATATTTGTTAGGTGAAGTTTGTACACAATTAGAAATATTCCCAAGTTCATAATAGATGACTTTGTTGAACTTTTCCTGAGCAAGCGTGCTAAGGGAAATAAGTAGAAACCCGATTATGTGTATTGTGTGTTTCATGTTTACAGTTTACTCTTTCACAAACTTTACATTTTTAATTGAGTTTCCATAATACAAACGAGCAATATAGTTTCCTTTTGGGAGCTGTGAAATATTGAGTTTTGTTTCTTTTGTGTGTAGTTGTTGAACCAAAACTGCTTGCCCTGTTGCGTTAATGATTTTAATAAATGCCAAATCTGAGAATTCAGGTAGCCTGACATACAAATTGTTACTTGCCGGATTCGGATAAAGCTTTATGTCCGGTTCTTCAGATTTTATCTCAGTACCTACGTTACAATCCACATAAACAGGCAGTGTTATGTTGTAGCTTTCTCCAAAACCGTTAGTGATTGTAGCGGTTAAATCAGGGCCGAAATAATGCTCGGGAATACTGATGGTAAACGGTAATTCAATAATGTCAGCTTGCATGTCTTCATCAGGAATAGGATTGTAAAGAGTAGCAGTATCGTATGTGTGATTGTATGTATCCACCCCAACATGTACAGTAAAACTTCCTGTGCCTTGTGATTTAGGAATAAAAACAGGAGGATAGTATAGATTTTCAATGGTTTCCCCGGTAGAGAATTCAACCGTGTATGGTGCCGCTTTTCCCTGAATTTGTAATTTGGTGTTATAACTCTGGCTGCAATATAAACTATCCGGCAAATTTAGGCATGCTATATTTTCTTGAGGTGGGGCAGGATAAAGTTCATTCTCACAACCTAAACTGTCAGTTTTAATAAGAAAAAACTGTTGTGGTGGATCGTAATCAAAATCGAAGGAGCCGTGCCCATGAATAATAAATCCATTGTCAGGTGTTTGTTTAATAGAAGAGCTATAGAGGTCTTGTGTAAATTCTATTTCAGTATTTTTTAATGTTCTGCGAAAAATTATATCTCCATTGTAATTTGTTTTTAATAAACTAATGCGGAAATTACCCCCCGGACCTGTTGAGCGTTTGTAATCCATTAATGAAATAAGGTCACGATTATTTAATTCAATAACGTCAGAAATAAACATGTTACTATATCTTAATTCTTCGCCAGTGCTATTAAAATCAAATCTTCTGTAAAACTTTTCCCACAGTATATTTCCTGCAGTATCAATTTTTCGAATAGCAGCTTCAGAAATGGGATCCATGCTCCAGTTGCAAATGGCTTGTCCCCCTGCAATGATGTACGTGCTGTCTTTCGCTTCCAGCATAGCCATAACCCGCCCATCGTTTTCAAGCGGGTTGCCAAAATATTTTTCCCAAAGTTGATTGCCAATGCTGTCGGTTTTTACCACATACCAATCCTGTTTAAAGGTTGATGTGCTAAAGCCAAATGTAAAGCCACCTAATAAAAGCTTGTTGTCGTGGGTTTTGATGATTACAGAACCTGCTTCATTGGAAATAGTATTGTCAACTCCAAATCCAATGTTGCATATTAAAGAGTTTGTGTTTAAATTGTAAGAAATTAGCCCCATTTCATAATCGTCTAAGATAATGTTTTGAGTAGTTATTGCAAAGATGCTATCATTCAACATTATTACATCATAAGCACCCGAAATAGAGTCTTCATAAATGATTTGAGTTTTTATTGTGTCAAGATTCTGGTTGAAAATTATAAAGTAAGGATATTTCTCAAACGATTCATTTTCAACAACTCCACAGAAATAAAAAGAGTCGTTTATGCTGTTATAGTTTAGGCAGTTGTCTTCGCCTTCGAAGGTTGTTAACCCGTCAAATTTAAATTTGTTTTGAATTATTATCTCTCCTGAGTTATTCAGTTTTGTTAAACCAATTCCTCTACCACCGTCAACTGAAGTGCCTGTTAAAACCACATAACCATCAGGAATTGAAATCACAGTGTTTGATAGGTTGGCATCCGGGTCATAATATACAGTGTTGAACTTTTCCTGAGCAAGCGTGCTAAAGGAAATAAGTAGAAAACCGATTATGTGTATTGTGTGTTTCATGTTTACAGTTTGGTGAAATTAACACTTGTGTTGTTTAGTTTGATGATGTAATTGCCTGTGGTTAAGTTTTGAATGTTAACCGTTAAAAGGTTGGTCGAGCGATAAATAGAGATTGTTTCAACTTTTTGACCTTTTTGTGTGAAAATATCTATTTTATAGTTTGAGTTTTCGTCGTAATTAAAAATGGCATATTCAATAAACAGTGTGTTTTTAGCAGGGTTTGGGTGAATACTCAAATAATCTTTGCTTGTTTGCTTGATTGTGTTGTGGAAAACAACGGATTTTTCAGTGTTTTCTGTCGGGGGATAAACCACCGGGGGATATTCTGCCAGGCCTGCATGTTGCAATAATGCCTGAGCTTGTGCGCTTTCTACCAGCATTGTATCATTTGCAAGGGTAAATAGGAAATTTGCGTTTGAGGCGATGATGCTGTCTGACATGTTTGTTTGAGTTTGTGCCTGCATGGCAATTTGCTGGAGTTGCACAAAATTTTCAAGTGCTATTTGTTTGTCAATGCTTAGTAATTGAGCCCGACTTGTCATGTTATCCAAAATTTCACCCGCTTTGTGAATTGCATTTTGTGCAATGGCAAAACGCAGCGCTGTTTTGCTGTCTTTAATCGTATTTTGAGATATGAGAAATTCAATGAGTTGGCTGTTCAGGCTACTGTCGTTTTCATGGGCTGTTAGTTTAGTGAGACCGGCAATGTTTTTTGCTTTGTCGCGCTTTAAGTGTGCTATTTCAGCTTCTTTAATTTCTCTCGCATTTTTCCCTACCTGATATTGAAGCAAAATGGCTCTGAGATTTTCATTTACATCACTCATGCTGTTAATGTCTTGCTTCCCTTTTTCCGGTAAAGGCGAATTTTCTATCAGAGCAAGTGTTTTTGCCGCAGGAGGCGCCATTGTATTTTGCATTAACTCAAATATAACATCGTCGCTTAACATACCATCAAGCTTAAGACTTTGAATAACTTCAGTGTAGTTTTCATTGTTCATGCCGGCGGCTTTTGCCTGTAGGAAAAGTGTATTGCCGTTATCAACCAGTTGTTGCAATTCGTTTTGTTTGTTAGAAATTTCAAATGAAATGCTGTCATCAAAGGCAGTATGCGTGTTGAATAATGTTGTTGCATCTGATTTGATACTCAATTTTGTGCCGGGATTATCAGGACAGGCTATAACTTCAATATAAGAATAGGGCTGACCATACATATTAACTTTTGGAATTGTTCGTAAATTAGGAATGCATAAGGTGTTATTGTGGTGATAATAATCGTAATAGTTAATGTCTAATGAGTCATGAATACTTGAACTTACAATAAACTCACTTTCTGAGCTGCCTGAGCTTGGGGTGTAAAACCGGTTTCCTGCAAGCGCTGCAGAACCACCTGATGATGAGCCCTGTAAACGTTGCATGTTTCCTGTAACTGAAATGGCATAATTAAAATGATCAAAATCATTGCATTTCATTTCAAGTCCAATATTTCCAGGTTCGACACCATATTCAAAATCACTGTTTTTCAGATTTGCAATAGCCGGGTATTGCACGCTATCAAAGTCGTTTTTGTAAAGAAGGTTATAATTATCCCCGGAGTTTCGGATGTATGCGCCGTAAAATCCATGGCTAAAATCATTAAGTTTAATTGTATATTGATCACAAGCATCTAGGTATAATGCAATAGGGAGTGTGATGAAAACAGGAAATCCTGTATATGAGAATATATCTTTAGAATTAAAACGGTTGGATTCGATAATTGATCCATATTGGTTTCGTATGTCAATGCCATAAATATTATGATTAAAATCACAATCTTTAATTGTTATAATCCGGGTTGCCTGAATTGTTGCATTTGACTTAACTGCATATCTAAAACTATTAATGATTGTTGGCAAATTATCATAGGGTTCGATATTCGCTATGCTATTACTTAAAAGAATGGCATTTCCTCTGTTTGATGGATGAATTGAGTTATCCTGATAATTAAAAATATTGCCTAAGATATTGACACCACCGGCAGAGCCATCAACAACTATTTGCGAGCTTTGGTATTTGTCTGTTCCATTTAATGTTGTTGGATATAGCAAGGAGTCAATAATAAATGAATTGTTTCTGATTGTTGATTTATTTAAAGGATGTCTATTATAAGGCGTAAATATTATAGCAAATTCATTATTCAAAAAATTTGTAGTTGTACTATTTAATACTGCACCGGAATTTAAGTTTACTGCTTTGTATGCATCGGAAATAACAGTGCTGTCTGAAATTACAACATATGCTTGTTTGTCGTAATATTCTCCCATTGGTATTGATTGCACCAGTTTTTGTTTGTATAGCGAAGAGCCTCTTGCATTTATTCCTTGCCATTTTTGTGGGCAGCCTGCTTCAATCTTACAATTAGATAGTACTAATTTTCCTTTACGCTCAACTTCCCATTGTGTTTCAATAATATCAGTGTATTCGCTTGTTGCTGTGATTATTGTGCAATTTGTAAAACTCAATGAGGCAAGACTACTTACTGTAATGTCATCTATTTTAATGATTTGATTTTGATAAGTTGGGTGTTGGTATGATTGTATTACCCCTGATAATGATACATCCCAGGGAGTGTCAATGGTTATAGTGAGGTTGTTGACCTGACTATATGCATTCCAATATGAGATTGTTAAGGTCCCGGTTTCCAATGCTTCAAATGCAAGCGTGTCGTTGGGATTCCCATTCCAGACAAGTGTGTCACCTGTTGAGTTGTTTAGGAAGAAAACCGGTGAGATGTTATTATCGGTACTAATGTTATGTATTAATAAAGCCCCGTTTCCATAATCTTGCGCAAGACATTTTGTCGGTTTAACAATCGTATCGAAATATATTGAATCGTTGAACTGTGGAATGGTATCAAAAACAGGAATGAAAATAGCATCGCAATATGTATTTTCGGTTCCGTATTGATTTGATAATAATTCAAAATATGGTATGTTACTCCAATCCTGACCGGGACACTCGTTGATGTTTCCGGATACTTCATAAGTTGCCGGTTGTACGCTGTCTTGTATGACATTAAAATCATATTCTTCATAACATAAGTGGACAATGCCAATTCCGTTATTGATGATAATATAGGGAAGTGATTCTCCCCAAACAGAAATTGTGCTGGTAAATAATGCATCCCCGGCAGAGTTGCTGTAATAATCAACATCAACCGAATATCCCATTGGTTGCAGGTCAATGATTTCAATTGTGTCTGACATTGTACAACCGACATCGTCAATGTGATGTAATACATATGTGCCGGGTGGTATAGTGTCAAAGATTCCATTGTCTTCCGGAATAGAGTCGTTTTGTGTGTTTGTAAGCCAGTTAGTTGAATTGATGAATCCCATATCTTCCAAAAGATTCCAACTTGTTACAATTCTTCCCATTCCTTCATCATACGAACACATTGGTTGTTGTACAAAAGGCTCACCGTAAGCATAAAAAGAACTAAGTTCAGAATATTGACAACCAAATTCGTCAATTGCGACTATTCTGTAAAAGCCCTGGTCCGTAATGTTATTCAAATCTTCTTGATTGAAAATTGTATCTCCATTTGGAACTAGCCAGTAAAGCCGGGAGATGCTGTCTGTTGCGGTAATGGTTAAATCCATGTATCCAACGGTATCATCACATGTAACAGGAGCATCAATTTCTAAATGAATATCAGAATTAATTACTGAATTGATTTGAATACTGTCAATAACCTCACAATTATTAGCGTCGGTTACGGTTAAATAAATTGTTTCCTCAAATGCAGGTAGATTTTCTAAAATGTTATCATCTCCAAAAATAGGTTCAGCTTGTTCAAAACTACCCCATTGGTATTGATATTGAGGAGTTCCTCCTTCAATAATTGCTGCTAAACTCACATTCATGTCATTAGGGCAGTAGTTTTCTCCTGCTGTATAGAAATGAATTGTTGGGTGATTATTTTGAAAATTTAAAATAGTATCAAGCATACATCCCGCTTGATCTGATATTGAAAAAGAGAAATTTCCATAAGGTAAACCTGAGATAGTAATTGAATTATTGCTTGTGACAACATTTGAACTATTATAGTTAATGTTGTATGGAGGGAGTCCTCCGGAATAATATATTGCAATTGTTGATGTATCTTGAGGACACATTGTTGTAATGACAGTACTGTCAATTTGAATTAGCTGATTTGTGTTAAAAATACCATCATAATGGCAGTAATTATCACTTACTGTATAATAATGTTCTCCGCTATTTAAGGTGGAAAAGTT
Source organism: Bacteroidales bacterium (assembly GCA_963676165.1). Classification (GTDB taxonomy): domain Bacteria; phylum Bacteroidota; class Bacteroidia; order Bacteroidales; family ML635J-15; genus JAQIBY01. Next base: position 1,690,156 of record OY781043.1, read on the forward strand.
TGTGTTTGCTCCATTTGAAACGGGATAATCTGCTCCATCAATTGTTGAATAGTAGTTTGTTGCAGGATTCCCGGTAATTTCAAGTGATACTGTTCCCGGTGGCGTTTGTGAACAGTCTAAGGAACTTGTCAGATTATATTCAAATTGATTAATGTAAATTATTAAGGTATCCCATGATTCACACCCATATTGATTTGTTGAGTAGGCTGAAATTATTGCTGTAGTGTCTGTGTAATTTGTAAATGTATTTCCTGGTAATTGTAACTCCGTATTTTCTGATACCAATTCTCCATTCAGTGACCAATCTATGGTGTTAATATTGGTTCCTGCCGTATAATAGTATAATTGATTGTCGTTACAAATAGTGTCATTCCCACTTATACTTATTGGACTGCTTTGAAGTGTAATTTCTTTTGTAATACTATCGCTGCAACCTGCTTTTGACAAACTAACTGTCCAATTGTTCGAAGGTGGTAAACTCGAAATTCCCGTAGGTGTATGTCCTGAGAAATTATAGGTATTTATTCCATCATTAAATGTCCAATAAAAGAGGCTGTCGTAACCATGACTTAGATTTAGAAAATCAATATTGTTGCAGTTGTTGGAGCAAATACTAAAATCTATATCGCAGCTATCAGGTTTTGCATCAACAAAGTTTGGTAAGTAAAGGTCGTTTTTAATAAAATCATTTGACGGGTAGTGTATAAAGTCACCATGTGCACCACATTCATTGTCGTTTGGGTCAAATGTAGCAGGATTTTCCGGCTGTAAAATGATCCCCATATATTTTGAATTTTCTTCAATGTCTGATTGTCTTGAAAAGTAAATACGTTCATCAGGTCCTTCCTGAAGGAAAAGCATTGATTTATAGTACGAATAATCTTCGGTGCTGTTCTTTTCGAAAATTGTTTTTCCATAAAGATTACAAGCGCAAATATCTATGTCGTTTAGGTCAAATTGTTTGATTCTATAAAACATGTTTGTTGTGTCATTATTTGAGCTCGATGTTGTGTCAATTATTTCTGTCATGTACATGTATTGTGAGTTGGCACTAAATGCAACCTCGGAAAATTTTGTGAAATAGTTATGAATTGTACAATTAATATAATTGTTGAATTCACCGGTCTGTGCATTAAAAATATAGAAATTATTTCCTTCGTAAGGTGTGCAGTACACAACATATTTTCCATTCGGTGAAAGTTTAATTGTCGTTTCATATTGGTTTGCAGGAAAGGATAAAGGTGGATTAATGAAGGTGTTCGAATGATTTATTGTTCCACCAAAGATTGTATTCGTATCAATTTCAATTGCAACAGGCTGAAAACTGTTCTGATTATTAGTTTTTAAACTGCTTAATAGCCAATAACCTGTATTATCAGCCTTCGGGGTTGCGCTAATCCCATGTGCAAATGTGCTGAGAGTACTTAAATTGTTATTAGCTAGATCCGTAGTTGTAAATAGTTGATTTTGTGATGATAATAGACTTATTTCGAAAGAGGAGTTGATGCCTATTAAACAATAATGAATAATGTAATTGTCATCAAGATAGACAACTAAGTATTCATCTATTCCGGAATTGGTGCCAAAATCTAATGCAATAATACTTTTTGAAGCTTGAAAATTTCCATTGAAATTAAAGCTTTGTAATACGTGATTCCGATTCCAAATGTCATGTCCGTTTGTATAAAGCAATAATTCTCCATTTGTATTGCATATAGACGTTTCCGAGGGGATTGCTTCTATTTCGGATTGACCAAGCTGTCCAATTCCTGTTGAAAAATCTAAGTTTGCTTTATGGTCAAAATGCCAATGCGCTCTGTTTAGGTTTTCGCTTAATGTGTCACATTCAATTATCGTTATATTTCTTTCATAATTTTGGGTGTAGGAGCTACCTGCTTGTAACGTTAAAATTAAGTTGTAGCTGCCGGCATTTGTAAAGTCATAATCAAGACAAAAGTTATTTCCACATGCTGTAAATTCTATTTCGTCAAATTGATCAATAAGATTATTCGTTTCATTATCGAAAATGCTTAATGTGAAGTCTGTTGCTGTATTTGTAAATACCTCAATGGTTGTTTCTCCAATACATTTGATGTTTTCCGCAGGTTTTTCAATACTTCCGGCTTCAATGCAGGGGATAGTTTCACAATAAATATCAAAACCTTCCTCAATTTCATTTGTGTATGGGAGTTCTGGTAAATGGCTCATGATTACAGCATGCATCCATTCTGCTTGTCCTTTTGTGAAATGATTTCTACATCCATCAGAAGTGTAGTTCATTATATTATGAATTGGATCAAAATAGTTATCCCCAGGACAGGTGTTTGAAAGTTCATTGCATTCAATGTTTTGCCCGGCGTGTGGTGGTGTGTCATCAATTAAATCTCCTTCAGTACAATAATTTGTGCTATATGTTCCGCCCCAAGTGTGGTCTAAACCAAAGTAATGTCCCGTTTCATGGGCTGCTGTATAACCTTCGTAGCGCATTAGGCTTGTATTTGTTCCGACGATTTCTCGTTTTAGTACAATGTAATTTAAGTTGCTTCCAAATGTTACAGATCCAGCATATCCTACTGCAGATGGAATGCTGATATTATCAAATATGTAAAAACTTAAATAATTTTCTTGAGGGAAATATTGTTGATATGGTATTACAACATCTCCGATAATACTGTCATCTCCAATGTATGCAAAATCAGTCGGTAAATTAATGTCTGTATTTGTATGTGTGTTATATGTAATTCCATAATAGTTAATTTGATTATGGTTTACAACTAAAGATTGCTGAGTAGTTTCATTGATTTTGTAATTCATAGCAGGGCAAAATTTGATCTTGCAGTTGGCTGCACCTGGTAAATTTGAACGTGCTCCCGCATAAACGTCATTGAGTATTTGAATTGCTTCATTGATTTTGTTTGGTGGTAAAAATGAAACCGGATTGTTTGCATATTCATGAGGAACAATGACATGGAATACGACAGGTATCGTGATTTCTTGCAGTGTATCTAAGTCGATGTTTTCCGCAAGTGCGATGATGTTGTCAATGTTTTGCTGAAATTTCAGTACATCATTATTTGTTTTAACCGTGTTATAAAATACTTTTGAATAACCACAGTCTGATGTGAACTGTATTTGGCAAGTATCTCCGTAGTCACTCCAAATTGAATCACTTTGTGTACGTACACAAACGTTGTATTCACGAAATACTGGTATTCCTCTGTATTCACTAAAGTATAAAAGCTCGTCGTTGCTTTCAATAGTGCGTTCATATGTATGATCTTCCGAGAAAAAGTGAAACTGGTAAAGATCAATGTTATCTCGTCTTTCAGTACGAATAGTAGTCCCAATATTAATATTTGAATTGCTTTGTTCTTCTACTATTTGTGTTTGTGCAATTGTTTGTGAGGTAATAATTGCGAAAAATGCAGTAATAATGGCTAGTTTATTCATGGTAGTTTTATTTTAAACTATAAATATACTAAAAAGAAGTAGTCGATAAGAATTTAATCAGGAAAGTTTTAAACAAAATTATTCTTTCAAATTTCTTTCTCTTGGCATTGTGTTTTCAAAGCAAATCACTAATTTTAAATCCTGAATTAAAACGATAAATTATGAAACGAATAATGTATTTAATTGTAGCCGGATTGGCAACTGTCAGTATGCTTGCATGCAATAATGCTGAGAAAGCTGATGAAACTGCTACAGAAAAAACAGAAATGGAAATGTTGGTTGATAATTATGCAGAAGTTGAGTTGACTGCAGATTTGAGTCATCTCTCAGAAAATCAGAAAGAAATGCTTGGTTTGCTTATTGAAGCAGCTGATATTATGGAAGAAGTTTTCTGGATGGAAGCAATTGGTGAAAAAGAAGCTTTTCTTGAAACCATTGATGATGAAGCAACTCGCAAATATGCATGCATAAATTACGGTCCTTGGGATAGATTGAATGGAGATGAGCCTTTTATTGATGGTTACGGAGAAAAACCTAAAGGTGCAAAATATTATCCGGCTGATATTACTAAGGAAGAATTTGAAGCATGGGAAGATGAAAATAAAAACTCATGGTACACCATTGTAAAACGCGATGAAAACGGTGAATTATACAATTTTTGGTATCACGAAGCATTTGCTGAAGAAATTACCAAAGCTGCTGATTTGTTAGAAAAAGCTGCTGATTTGGCTGAAGATGATGGATTTGAAAAATACCTGAGATTGCGTGCTGAAGCTTTCCGTACAGACGAATATCTGGCAAGTGATTTGGCATGGATGGAAATGCAGGATAATATGATTGACTTTGTTGTTGGTCCGATTGAAAGCTATGAAGATCAATTCATGGGTTATCGTGCAGCTCACTCAGGACAATTGCTTATTAAAGACATTGAATGGAGTGAAAAGTTGGCATATTTTGGTCAATTCTTGCCTGAACTACAAGCTTCTTTACCTGTACCTGAAGAATACAAACAAGAGGAAGCTCATGCAAATGCTGACATGAATGTTTACGAAGTGATTTATTACGCTGGAGATTGTAATGCAGCTGGTAAAAATATTGCAATTAACCTTCCAAATGACCCACGTGTACATGCACAAAAAGGATCAAGAAAATTGCAGTTGAAAAATGCAATGAAAGCTAAATTTGATAAAATTTTGGTGCCTATTTCCGATATGTTGATCGTAGAAGAACAACGTAGCCATATTAGTTTTGATGCGTTTTTTGAAAATGTCATGTTTCACGAAGTAGCTCACGGTTTAGGTGTGAAGCAAACAATTAATGGTGATGAGACTGTACGTGATGCTTTAGCTGATTATTACAGTGGTTTAGAAGAAGCAAAAGCAGATATCACAGGTTTATATCTAGTGACTAAACTTCATGAGATGGAAGTGATCACAGGAGAAGATCTTCAAGATAATTATGTGACATTTTTGGCAGGAATTTTCCGCTCAGTACGTTTCGGTGCTTCAAGTGCTCATGGAAAAGCGAATATGATTGAATTTTATTACCTCATGGACAATGGTGCCATCGAGCGTAATGAAGAAGGTCAATATAAAATCAATTTTGAGCGCATGAAAGAAGTCGTCGCAGAACTTTCTGGTTTGATTATTCAAACTCAAGGTGATGGAAATTACGATTATGCACAAAAATGGCTGGATGAAAAAGGTATTGTTGGTGAAACACTCCAGGCTGACCTTGATCGCGTAAATGACGCAGGAATTGCAAAAGACATCGTTTTCAAACAAGGAAAAGATGTATTAGGCATTTAAAATAATGATCTTCAATATGTAACGATTTTAAGAACTCCGCAATAGGCGGAGTTTTTTTATGTCCAAACTTTGGCAAATCAGGAATAGCGCATCTAAATTTTGATGATTTTCGTTCTCGAGATCTGATGCTCATTTTCAATAACAAGGAAATAAATTCCTGCCTTTAAATACGCACACGAAATATTCAACTGAGTTTGTGATATACCTTGCTTATTGAAACAGACATTTCCGTGCTGATCAATAAGCTGAATGTTTGTTGATTTATTGTATTGTTGTCCAAAATCAATGCTTAGCATGTCTTCTATTGGGTTGTTCGATAATTTATATTTTCCCACTTGTTGACAATTTACAGAAACTACCTTGAGAAAATGCGTTTTACCATTAAAATCTGTTTGAGACAAGCGATAAAATGAAATATCGTTTGTCGTCGAATAATCTGTGTAATGATAGTTTGTTTTCTTTACGCTGTTTCCTTCTCCCATAATGTGTGTAAGCTGCTCAAAATACACACCATCATCTGACTTTTCTATGGTGAAGTAGTCGTTGTTTATTTCGGTTTCGCATGACCATTCCAAATAAGTTTCGTATTGATGGCACATTACAGAGAAGTCCAATAGCTCAACAGGCAATGTTCCTTCTTCATTGACATTAAAGTTTAAAACCACAGGATCACAATTATCATTATCATCCACAATTTGCGCTGAATATCCACCTGAGGAGCTTATTTCTAAGGTTGAACTTAAGCCTTGATCAGATTGCAATAGCGTGCCTGTGCCGTCAGGTTTGTCATACCAAAAAATGTCGTAGTAATCTCCACTGCCATCGTTAAAAGGGAGTCCTCCGGAAATATTTTCAACTTTTAAGTCCAATGTCTCACCCATATCGCAGCAGGTGTAGAATGGTCCTGGCGGTGATTTATCGTAGTACATTGTGTCATATAGTTGAATTGTAAAACTTTGCACATTGCTGATCTCATCTACACATGGAGAGTCCCATGTAGTAAGCGTTCCATCAATTTGATATTCCACTGAATCTGGGAATGTGCCAGAGGGAACAATAATGACCATCCCGCTTTCAGAGGTCACTATATTATTGCAGTTTGGATAACACGACAAATAGGATTCGTAAGTGTTTTTTAACGTTGGATCTGTTTCGGTTGAACTAATGCTGTAATTTAAGAAACCCTCACCAATGTAAATGATGTCCGGACATATTTCTGAGCAAACTCCTGTGTAATAGATATCAGGATTTGCCAATGATTCAAACACAATGGAGTTTGTGCTGCCAGATCCTGGCTTACAATATGTAAGGTAATAGGTCAGAGCACTTTGGTCTAAACAGAATACTTCGTTGATGGGTGTGGATTCTCCGCAGTTTAAGCCCCATGTGGCAGGTGTTGGTGTCGCTCCTCCGTCAAAAATAATTGAAACTCCCGTTGACATAGGATGCAAAATAAGCTTGAATGTTATACACACATCTGTTCCCGGCGCATACGGTGTGCCTTCAGAAGGATAGGGAATGCTTGTTCCACATGGGAAACAGCCGGAAAGCCGTTGTGCATCAGCTATTGTTACAGAGCCGGTTGGACTGTCGCTAAGATCAACAGTAACTAAGTTTGGAATTTGTGAAATAGCAGGAAAACTTAGATATATTAATATGAGCATAACAAAAATGCGTCGGAGATAGGAGCTTTTTCTGTTATGTCGCAACAGTCTGATATGGAGCGAATTTGCCATTCTCAGTTGATAGTGTCTTTCTGTGTGCGTAATTATCTGTATGATAAGCATAGTTTGTTATAAATCATTCAGTGTTTTATGGGGACTTTAAATCGCAGAAAACACCTATTTATTCTAACCGATTTTGTCAAATGATGACATTCTTTTTTTTGAATGAAAAATGAATTGAAATGAATTATTCATAAAAGTAATTATCAAAATTGCCTGAAGCCTGGGCAAAGCTATGTGACGTCGTGCAAGATTAAGCATGTTGATTGGTTTAAAACTGCTCCATCTAAACCGGAATTGCCTATTCTCGGTGAACAATGGTTTCAAACGAATGTTCTGAGTTTGTTTGGAAAGGATAAACGAAAGTTTTTAAAGCTGTTGATCAGTTTATTGATGGTAAAGGAAAGTTGTTTGTGTATTTATTGGGACTGATTCGAATTGTAAACGAACAGAGAAGTGAGGTGTCAGAGGCAGAGTTGTTACGTTGGCTTGGAAAGTCTGTTTGGTTTCCAACGAATTTACTTTCTTCTGAAAGTTTAACCTGGGAGAGAATCAATGATTTAACGGTATCCTTAAAATTTCAATGGGAAACATTTCAAAAATCTTGTTAAAGCAATCATACAATTGTTAAAAATATTTCAATTTTTTGAAATATCGCTTGCGATATAATAAGATTGTCTTATATTTGTATCGTGAACGATATAAATAATAACAATTCATATGAAAACAATGTATCAGGCAAAAGCCACCGCAGTAGGCGGAAGAAATGGAAAAGTAACAAGTGAAGACAATTTATTAAGTTTTGAAACTCGTATGCCAAAAGAGCTTGGCGGAGAAGGTGGAAAATTCACAAATCCGGAACAAATGTTTGCAATGACATATTCTACTTGTTTTGGTGGTGCTTTGGATCTGGTGATTTCACAATCAGATGTTGAAGCAGGTGAAACCAGTGTTTCTGTAATTGTAGGCATTGGTAAAACCAACGATGGCCTTGGTTTATCTGCAATAATTGAAGCAAAAATTCCTGGCGTTGAGAAAGAAAAAGCGATGGAATTGCTGGAAAAAGCACACACTGTATGCCCTTACTCAAAAGCAATTCAAGGAAATGTTGAAGTTGAGTTGAAATTAGTTGACTAATTGATATTTGTTGGAGTTCATTCTCTGGAGTGGACTCCATTTTTTAATAAGTGCTTATGGCTTACGAACAGTTAAAACTTGAGAATCAAATTTGTTTTCCGTTGTATGCAACATCTCGTTTAATTACCCGGGAATACCAGCCGCATCTTGATAGGCTGGGAGTAACCTATCCGCAATACTTGGTTTTAATGCTGCTTTGGGAGTATGAAAAAATGACGGTAAATCATATTGCAGAAACTCTGATTTTGAAAACCAATACCATAACACCATTGCTCAAGCGCATGGAAACCATGGAAATAATTAGTCGTCAAAAAGATACTGAAGACAGTCGGAAAGTTTTGATCGAACTCACTGAAAAGGGAAAAGCGCTAAGGAAAAAGGCTGCAAATATTCCAGCGCGACTTGGTGAGAAAATCCTTTCTGAAGCTTTTTCAATGGAAGATTTAATTAACATGCAGCAACAATTAAATCACATAATCAAACGGTTAAAATAACGTGAAGATTGATTTTCGATTTAACTACATGATGAAAAGATTTTCTTCATGGTTTTCTTTGTTTTTGATGCTTTGAAATAGGGGGCTTTTACTATCTTTGTTAATTAATTTGAATGCTATGAATGAACGATTGATTTTAATATCAAATGATGATGGACCATATGCACTTGGTTTACGAAGCTTGATTGAAGTAGCCAGGGAATTTGGGCGTGTTGTTGTCGTGGTATCAGAAACAGGACAATCTGGAAAATCTCATTCCATTACAATGAGTCAACCTTTACGGATAAAAACTGTGGAGGAAAGTCCTGAGTACGCTTTCTATACTGTCAATGGAACGCCTGTGGATAGTATTAAGCTTGCTCTTTCTGAAATCTTAAATGAAAAACCGGAAATTGTGCTTTCAGGTATTAATCATGGCTCCAATGCTGCGGTGTCTGTTATCTATTCAGGAACAATGGGTGTTGCATTGGAATCTGCTTTACATGGTGTTCCAGCCATTGGTTTTTCATTGTTGAATCATCGTCCTGATGCAGATTTTAGCTTGAGTAAAACGGTTGTGAGGCGAGTACTCACATCAGTTATCGAAAACGGTTTAGAAGATCATACCGCATTGAATGTGAATATTCCTGACATCGAAGAAAAAGATTTTCTTGGTATCCAAGTTTGTCGTCAAACCTTTGGTGTTTGGAGTGGTGAGTTTGAAAAACGTCAGGATCCTGCTGGTAGTGATTATTACTGGATGAAAGGGTATTTTGATAATCATGAAGAAGGAAATAAAGACACAGATGAATACGTTCTAAGTCAAAATATGGCATCTGTTGTGCCGGTAAAACCTGACTTTACGGATATGCAGACCGTTTTAAAAATGAAAAATTGGGATTTTGAGAATTAAGCTATGGATAAGTTAGTAAAACAACGTTTGAATAAGCCAGTATATGGCGTGCTTTTGGGACTACTGCTTCCCTTTCTTGCGGTTGTTGTTATGTATTTCTTGCAAGACAAACAAGATATTCCTTTTGGAGATTACTTGAAATACTTGACACGCATGGGAACTTTTCTACCTATGCTCAGTTTAACAACCTTAATTAATTTAATTCCATTTTATTTGTTTAAACGGCTGGAAATGTGGTATATCAATAAAGGAGTTGTGTTTTCCATTTTCCTTTATTTGGTGTTGATTGTTGTATTGAAATTTGTTTAATTCTGGCTCTATGAAATATTACATCATTGCAGGTGAGGCTTCTGGTGATTTACATGCTTCAAATCTAATTAAAGGGTTGAAACAGCATGATAAAGATGCAGAAATCAGGGCTTGGGGTGGTGAATTAATGGAAGCTGCAGATGCTGAAGTTGTCAAGCATTACAAAGATCTGGCAATCATGGGATTTGTTGAAGTCTTATCTCACCTGAAAACCATTCGTAATAATTTCCGATTTGCCAAATCAGATATCTTAGAATTTAACCCGGATGTGCTTATTACAGTTGATTTTCCCGGATTTAATCTCCGTATGGTTAAATGGGCAAAATCCCAAGGTATTCGTACCTTTCATTATATTTCGCCAAATGTTTGGGCTTGGAAGAAAAAGCGTGTGTACTCTATGCGTGAAACCATAGATCAACTTTTTGTCATTCTTCCTTTTGAACCAGATTTTTATAAAGATTACAAGGTGAAAACTGTGTATGAAGGTCATCCACTTTTGGATGCTGTAAATCAATATCAGGCAACTCCTTTAGAGACTTTTCGATCTTCTTATCAATTGGATGATAGAGATATCGTTGCCATTTTGCCCGGTAGTCGAAAGCAAGAAATTTCTCGCATGTTGCCGGAAATGATTGCCGTCGCAGAGAAAAATTCTGATTATCAATATCTTATAGCTGGTGCCCCTGGCATGGACAAAAGCTATTATCAGCAATTTATTTCGACACATGATAACATTCATCTGGTTCATAATCAGACATATGATATTCTAAATTATGCTGTAGGAGGGATGATCTGTAGTGGCACAGCTACACTTGAAGCTGCATTATTTAATGTGCCTCAAGTGGTTTGTTACAAAACCAATAAGGTGACATTTTTCATTGCCCGCCTGATTGTTAAAATCCGTCGTTTTAGCTTGGTTAACTTAATTCTTCAACGAGATTCTGTGACAGAACTTATTCAACATCAACTGAGTAATGACGTGTTAGGTCATGAGTTTTTATCCATTATGCCAAATGGAGAAAAACGCAATGCTGTTTTGGCTGATTATGAAAAGCTGTCAAAAATGCTTGGATCTCATGGTGTATCTGATCGTTTGGCACAAAAAATGATTGATATTCTTCATGAAAAACCTCAAACATAATTGCCTACTTGGCTTACTTATCTTTCTTTCGCTTTCCGTTTTTGCAGAAAAGCTGCAAGTGCGTATTTACACAGGAAAAAATATTCAATCTGTTCAATTAAGTACTCGCAATCGACCTTTTGAATTAATATCTGAAGATTCTACTCTCGCAATTATTCCAGAAAATAGTAATCTGCTTATTGCGTTGACAGATAGCTCGTTAATTGTGCAATATGATTCTCTCAGTTTGAATGTACTTTCTCTTTTCATGCAAAGCGACAGCTTGTCTGATGGATTCTTTATTAAAGCGGAGAATGTCGATAAATCAGCGCGAGCATATCAAGGAAATCTTAGCATTCGGTTTGTCAATCATCAAATTCAACTTGTAAATAGTGTTGAACTTGAAGATTATGTTGCTGCAGTAGTGGAAGCTGAAGGTGGATATGGTGCTAAAATTGAATATTACAAAACTCAAGCTGTTATTTGTCGTACTTATGCTTTGCGAAATTTGCATCGCCATGAAAGTGAAGGTTTTCAACTTTGTGATCTTACCCATTGTCAGGTTTACAAAGGGAAAGCGATGACACATGAAATTATTGAGGCAACAAAGGCAACAGAATCACGAGTTATTGTGGATGAAAATTTTCAATTGATCAATGCCGTATATCATTCCAATAGTGGGGGACAAACTGCAAATTCTATTGATGTTTGGACTTCTCAATTGCCATACTTGGTGGCAGTTAAAGATACTTTCTCCTTGGAAGGTAAGCATGCTTATTGGGAAAGACGTATTAGCCGTACAGAGTGGCGTATCTTTTTAGAAAATCGTGGAGTGCCTGCAGATTCTCTTAGTGATGAAGAGTTGGTTCGACGCTATAATTCACGCATTGCTGCCTTGAAATTTTCCGGAGTGAGTATTCCTGCACGAGAGTTTCGTCGTTACTTCTCTTTAAAATCGGCTTTCTTTGATGTGATACAGGAAGGAGAGGAGATTGTCTTGCAAGGAAAAGGTTACGGACATGGGGTTGGATTAGCTCAAGAAGGTGCCATGAAAATGGCAGAAGCCGGATATGATTATAAAGAGATTATTCAGCACTATTTCACAGGAACTCGCATTGTGAATTTAAGTTTACTCCATGTGTTTGAAGGCTTGGGCAAAGTCAGTGAATAATAATAGATTAAGCCAAAAAGTTGGGGATAATATATTGTAAAGCTTACTGAGAAATTATGGTGGCTTTTGGCATGATTTTTTGCTTTTTTTGCAAAAATCATGTCCAAAAGCGTATTTATTAATGCATTATGATTTGCGATTTGGTTTTAAATAATTCTATGATTCATTATTGCTATTGTTCGATCGGAATGCGAATGGTAAAATGACTTCCTTTTCCAATTTCAGATTTTACCTCAATGCTGCCGTTTAGAAGGTTGCACATTGCCATAACAATGGCAAGTCCCAATCCAGTTCCTCCTTCAACATAGGTTAAACCGTGATTTGCTCGATAAAAGGCGTCGAAAATCTTCATCTGATCTTCAAGTGCAATACCAATTCCATCATCCACAACTTCAATTTGAATTTGATTTTCCGGTAAAGAAGCAATGAGCTTAACATTTCCGTTTGAAGAAAATTTAAATGCATTATCCAACAATTGTGTGATGATGTTTTTTAGAATGTAAGCATCTGTGCTAAGCTTGGTTTGCTTGTCTAAATTATTGGTTATAAATTCGAAACTGACATTGTATTTCTTTCTTAAGGCTTGATTGTCATTGCAAACTTTCTTTAAACAATCGTACAGTACAAATGGTTTGATGTGAACTTCAATATCTCCAATATTAAGTTTTGATATGGTGATGATGTCATTTATGATGCGGAGAAGCTGATTTGAACTGTTTTTGATTGTTTGTAAATAGGTTTTTTCTTCTTCCTGGCTTGACTCTCCTTCTAAAATAATATCTGTAAAGCCCATAATTCCATTCATAGGCGTTCGAATTTCATGGCTAAGGTTTTCAAGAAATGCAGTTTTAAGCTTGTCACTTTTTTCTGCTTTTTCTTTCGCAATTCTTAACTTCTTTTCAATTTCTTCTCTTTCAAGAAGCTCTTTTTGAAGATCTTCAGTTTTTCGTTTCACGGATTGCCTTAAAATACGGATGAAAATTATCCCCACAATAATAAATAGTACAGCAGCTATCAATACCATTTTCCCATATCTATGCATGAAACGAGCATAAGGTGTTTCCTCAAAATCTCCATACCATTGTTCGTGAAGTTTTGCAAGTTCTCCTGTTTTTTTTAGGAGCATTAAAGCTTCATTCATGTCAGCAAGAAGCTCATCATTCTTCTGATTTACTCCAAAGCAATAATCGTATGGTGCAAAAGGATTATCTACAGCATGAATGTTTTTAAGATTTTCTTTTTCAATGTAGAAGTTTCCTTGAATCATTGAGCAAAGCACTAAATCGCCATAGCCATCATTTAACGCAGATAAGGCTGCTTCAAAACTGTTGTAAGTTACGATTTTGTTATTGTTACCTATCTTCATGACAGACTCATGCATAATGTCACTTTGCTGAACCAAGATAATGTTGTTTTGTACATCAGAGAATTTCTCAATGGATGAGTTTTTACGAACAAAAACTGAATAGTTTACTTTGCTGTGTGGCAAGCTGTAGTAGAAGGTTTTAGCTCGTTCAGGTGAGTAAAGTAAGGAGGTAACATTCGGTAGTGTACTTTTTTTCATGGTATCCATTACCACATGCCATGGTGCCATTTTTATGCTTAATTCCCAATGATTTATTTCTGCAATGCGTTGAATTAATTCAATGTTAAACCCTGCTGGATTTCCTTCTTCATCCATATATTCATAAGGGGAATAAGCACGATCACCCCAGTATGTGATATGCATCTGACTAGTTTCTATACCAAAGCTTTTTACACTGGCAAGAATCAATAGGAGAAAAATAATGTTTAACTTAGCACGCATAGGAATAATTCCTCTGTAACAAAGCTAATAAATTATTTGATTAAAGATAAATCTATTTTGAATTGTGACTTTTTAATTCCGTATTAATTTGAGTTTTTCCTTTCTCTCGCTTGACTTTCAGGTAAACAGTTTTAATTGCTGCATTTTCATCCTTGTCTTTTGTGGCAATAATCATGGCAGCTGCTCCTTTAAAATGATTTGAGGCAGCACTGATGCCAATGGAAATTTCTTGTTTCTCCTCGTGAATGTTTCCGCTCAGATGAAGTAGAAATTCATCATTTCGTATGCTTGTCGGTAAAATTGTGATGCTGTCTCCCTGAGTAATAAATTTCACATCGAAAGCATCAAATTGAGCAGTATCTTTTTTCAGTTTAATGTTTTGTGAGATGAGTGGCATTGCTTTTTGATTATAAATCGCAATTCCATCTGAAAAAATGTGCCCATGACTTCCATTTTCATCTGAAATGAAATGGGTGTTTATTTTACCTTGATATTGATTGACAAAGTTCATGCTGCTATTCAATGTGATGTTTTTATTAACTATATGAGCATTTATTTCATTTGCTGTAGTTAAAAGCTTTTGGTCAACAAGTAAACTGTCAACAAGAAGGGAAAAGTCAATTTGTAGGCGGTTAAAAGCTTCAGCAAAGGAATTGTTCTTCTTGTTTTTAGGTAAGTCAGTATTCATGTTTTTGGAATCGTTCTCATCTGGGATGTTGATGCTTCTGGCATGAATTTTTGCTTTAATTGCTTGTGTTCGATTTGTTAAACGATGGATGCGAAAATCAGAATGCTCAATTTGTCCTGTCCAATTGTCTTGCTTTGATTCAAAATTGATGGTGTGCTTGGTATTATTCTGGAAGTGTTGAATTATCATGTCAAACTCAGGAGAATTTAAACTGATTGCATTGAGTTGGTTTCCAATTTGTTGAATGTTAGATTGTTTGAAGCTATTTGTGTTTGATTTTCCTTTCAGATTGATTTCAAAACTCATCGTGTCAATCTGTATTTTCCGTTGATAATCATTGTCAAGACTTGCAGTATATTGAAAGTCATTGGGATTGCTTATCAATGTTTGGCTGCGCGAAATGTGTCCGCAACTGTCGGCGGCTTCAAGATTAAAATACATGCTGTCTATGCCGTCAGATTGATGTGTCCTGTGTAAAATGGAATAGTTGAATCCTTCTTTATCTGAATGAATTTTACTGTCAAAATATCCGTGGCTTATTTCTTCCTCTCCACTGGACTCAAATTGATAGTCAAATGCAATGTAACCATTGCTGTTTGGAGTGAAAATTTTTTGAATATCCAATGAGTCAAGTTGGTTGAAAATGCGAAATTTATATTCGTTTTCGGCTCTTGTATGCTGATACGTTTCCATTTCTATCTGACAAATTTTGATGTTTTGATAAAAAATGGAGGTGCTATCTATTATGATATTTTTTGTGTTTCCGCTAAGACGCGAAATGGCTAGGAAATCTCTGTCTTTTATGCTGTTTTTGACTCGTAGCGAAAGGAGATAAGCTTTGTTTTTTGCTTCCCCTTTAAAATGGATTCCTGAATATCGCTTGGTTTTGCCTTTATTTTGATAGACAATTGTCATATTGTTAATGTAAATCGAAGGGAATTCGCTGAAGTCGAAAGTTTCTATTGATAGGATGGTGTCTGTGTCGTTCGACATTTGATTCAGCTCATTACTTATATGAAAAACAGGCGAATCGACAAATACAGAAAATTTGGATTCATCGATTTTATTGACCTTCCCATCAATAAAGAAAATAACCTGCCTGGCTGAAAAAATACTATCTTCTGTAAATTTTTCGAAGATCAATAGATTTTCTATGCGGATTCCACGTTTATTGTTTTCATGGACAAATCGAACTTTGTCCCATTCAATTTCAGAGAAGTCACTGTCGCTATCGATGATTTCTGAAATCCGGATTTGAATGTTTCGTTTTACATGAATGACAGAAACTCCCAAGCTTATTAGCAGGGCTAGAAGTATGGTCCAGAAGACAAACCGTCGTATTTTCATTCAGGCAGTAAGAAGCTTGATGTTTGTGTGGAAATTCGCTTAATACATTAAATGCTTTTTATTGGCACTTCTCCATTCAGCATCGTATTTGCTGTCTGAAAAATAAATGATAAGGTCAGCATCGTATTTGCTATCGGTGAAGTAAATCACTTTGTCAGCATCATATTTGCTGTCAGCAAAATACCATAATCCTTTATTGTCATCAGCATCGTATTTAGAAGACACTTTATATACGACCAGGTCAGCGTCGTATTTGCTATCAGCAACATAAACTTTCACATCAGCATCATATTTTGAATCTGCTGCATATACTTTTTGAGCAAAAGAATTGGCGCTTATGCTTAAGAGAATTAAACCTGTAATAATTGTAATTAATTGTTTCATAGTTATTTGGTCTTTGATCTGTTAATACATTAAATGTTGTTTACTTTTATTTGTCCATCCGGCATCGCTTCGATATTCTGAAAAATAGATTATAATATCTGCATCGCTTCGATAGTCAGTGAAATAAATTTTCTTATCAGCATCACTTTTGTAATCAACAAAATACCATTTCCCCTCATTTCCGTCAGCATCGCTTCTGTAATTACAACGAAAGACAATTAAATCCGCATCACTGCGGTATTCGCTCACATATACATTGACATCTGCATCGCTTTTGTATTCGCAACTATACACTTTTTGAGCATGCAACTCAGTGGTAAAAGTTCCGAGAAGCAGAATAAAAATACACAATATGCGAGCTCTAATTTTCATTACCCTTTTCATACGCAAGTAAATTAAAAAAGTTTAAAATAATGTTAAGCTATTATCAAAAAGCGAGCCATAAATTAACTATTTACAAATTGTATCATTTTTAGTAATTGTCATAATTTGCAGAATGACTATAAGTTAAGCTAAAAAGATTGTATGTAATTTGAATATGTGGTCTGTTAATAAGTTGTGAAAATAATTTTATGCTTAGTGAGATTGTGTGGTTGATTTAGCAAAAATGGATTACGACAAAGAAAACTTTGTAGTGGCATTAAAATTCTGTATTTTTGTTGTCCTTTATTCTGGGGCTGAAATGGTATTGACAGCAAGGATAATGGATTTGTAAGCATGCCGGGCCATGTGAGTAAGCTCGCATCAACTGTTCACATACTTTTTAAATGGCGAAAATAATTACGCTCTCGCTGCGTAACCGAATCATAGTAGGTTAAGCTTCATCGCAGTACCAGGTACTGCGACGAGACATTCCCCGGAAGGACATGCCTGATTCCGACCGAATATGGAGTGCTAATAACTTTAGGCTATTTGCTTTTAGTGTTCCGGAAAAGCAAAGACATTTAAGGAACTAAGGATGTGCTTAGGGTGTTTGTTTCCTTTCGCGTCCCTACAATTAAGAATAAACTAAGCATGTAGAAAGCACCTCTGTTACTTGTTTGGACCCGGGTTCGACCCCCGGCAGCTCCACAAAAACAGTACAGAGTGTGAGTTTTGAGCAAGAGGCAGATTGTCTTGTCCCTCAAAATTCACACTTTCTGGATTCAAAGCATCACTTGGTGAACAATTACCAAAAGACAAGCCAGCCTGCCATCCTCAGCTGATAAACCGGCTGGCAGGTATCAAATGACAAATAATACCAATTAAACCTGAGCATGAGCCTTAAAATTATTAACATATTTCTCATCGTGAGTTATTGACATGACAATTTGTTAATTCATTGAATGGCAAATAAAGTCTTCCAACCAATCACTGACCTGTTGTATTGAACCGAATGCGATATTTTTAAAGCGCTGTTTAATGTATGCCCATATTTTTTCGCAAGGATTTAATTCCGGCGAGTATGGAGGGATTCTTATAAAGCATATGTTTTCGGGGAGCTTGTATTTTTGTAATGAATGAAAGCCGGCGTTGTCAATGACCTCTATCTTAAATTCATTTGACCTGTGTCCTGATAATGCTAAAATGTATTTGTAAAAAGCCTCACTACTAACACAAGGGATATCAAAAACAAATGAATCCCCGTCAATTGGAGAAAAGGCACCATATAAGTATGTATTCTGAAATGCATGCCGGTAGGTAGCGATTGGTTTTATTCCTCTTGCTGTTAAACATTTTCCCACGTGGGTCATTAGCCCAAACCTACTCTCATCCTGAAAGTAAAGATTGACCGACTTGTATTTATTTTTATTTAAACTTGTTCTAATCTGATTGAATGTCTCCGGGAGTTTTTAAAAAGGCTTCAATAGCCTGTTCATCTTTTTTGTAATGGGATTTACGTGGTGATTTCAGTTTTGTCTTGAAATTAGTTCGTAAATATTGCCGTAGTGTATGATATTTGATATCTACTCTACCCATTCAACGGCTTGCCAATACCCTAACAATGGATTGGTTCCGGAGTGGAGTTTTTTCTCTAATGCCAAATGTATATGCGCCGGGATATTACTTTTGCTGCCCCCAATCTTTGGTCGCTGAATGAATTTTTCAAAACCTTCTTCTCTATACTTTTATACCACCGCTTTAACGTGGAATAGCCGATACAGAGCTCATCAGCAATATCTGATTGTCTTTTGCATGGGTTTTCCTTTAGAATCATCAGGCTCCTAATTCGCTGTGAAACATAACTGTCCTTTGTCGCTTTGATTTTTTTACGTAAAAATCCAAGATTTTCTTTTACATGTATTCTACTTTTAAATGACATGCTTCTAAGATAACGCTTTTAAAGCTCATTAACAAATTAAATTGGTATTATTTGTAATGTTGAAAAGTATTTGTATGAAATGGTAAAAAGATGTATAGTTTTAGTACTCTAAGCCTCGCGTTCTGTTACGCAGTAGCAGTTTAGTGAGTGATTGAGCAGAGATTTTTCGCAACTATTTGTTTACGCAAGTATCCGGAGTCAGGTGTTCGGGGTCAATTCTTTGGAGTTTGCGAATTGAAAATTGTAATACGAAGCAATCCCAACGAATGTCGGGGCTTCAAACTTCTAATCGATAATCAGCAAATCGATATGAAAATCGTTAGTGTGAAGATTGCTTAATTCAATGGTATATGTGCCGGTTCGCAAACAGGGGATGGGAAGGTCAAAATTTTCCGTTTCAATGAGGTATGTAATGACAGTCTTCCCGTTAATGTCAAAAATTGTGAGTTGCTGAAATTTTCCACAATGCTCAAAGTGTAAGGTGTTTTTGGCAGGATTCGGGTAAAAGCAAACATCTTTTGTCTTGTTCTCATGCGTCGGTATGGGATTTAAATCAGGAAGGGCACTGCGGTACAAACCTGCCGTTAAAAAGGAAATGCTTTCATGAGAAAAATAAACAAGAGAGTCTTTCCATGCAATGCCTTCAACCTGACATCCAAAGAGATCAGTGTCAATTTTTGTGCTGTGACCGCTGAAAAAATCCTGATCAGAGAAGTCTTGTAATAGCCATATAAAACTGCTCACATAATCATCGCTGTAGCCCAGTAGTACAATGCGATTTGAAAATGTGTCTATGTCAGCAGCGGTGATTAGTCCTTCCACATTTAAACTGTCAAGAAGAGTTGCAGTATAATTTCCACTTTGTTTCGGCAAACTGTATAAAAATGTCTTGTTGTTTCCCCAGTTTTTGCTGAATAAATAGAGAGAATCACCGAAAGCAATCATGGCTTCACAATCAAAATTTGTGCTTTCTTTCCATGGGTTATTGTCGTGTTTTAAATTTTGATTTGGATAATAGAATTGAATGGTGTCTTCTGCAATTGTTTCGTCAAAATCCTGATAGACAAAAGATTTGTTGACTTTGTAAATGCAAAGATCCGTCCGGTTTCCTCCATTGTTTCCAAAGTCGCCGATATAAAGATGCGTATTGTCGGTTGTGATATCTTCCCAATCTATACTTGATGCATTGGTAATGCTTACAGTGCGCGAGATATTGCCAGTTATTGTGTCAATGCAATGGAGTTCGTTAGCTGCGCCAGAGTCGTTGTGTGTCCATAATTCACCATCAATCCAAACTAATCCGGATGTCTCACTTAAATCATCTGAAAGACTTGTGATATGTACAGGAGACAGACTTTGAGCTGTACCTGTTAGGCTTAAAAGTAATAAGCTTATGATGAATTGTGGCTTCAACATATTCTTTGATTTTGTTCAAAGATACGATTTTATTCCATCAAATATTTCCCCATATTCATTCCTGAAATTTTCTCAAATTATCCCGATAGTCTTTCAAAAATTTTATTTGAATATGAAAAATCTTTTGAAACTGCCAGCCAACCGGTTTACTTTCTAGATGGCAGGCTGGTTTGGATTTCTTAGATCGAACTCACGTTATTTACTGTCGAGCAAAAGTCCAACCTCAAATGGGATGTAAAGCCTTTCAAATATTTTGTTGATATGTCAAGAATTTTGTTTTTCATCACAATTTAAAGTAAATTTGACATCATATATGGATAAAGTTATGAAACGTTTCGCTGTAATTATCATACTTGTTGGAGCATTGTTTGCAATGCCATCGTGTAAAACAAAACCGAACTGTGAGTACAATCACACTGGTTTTATTGAAGTTACCAATTCTGATGATGCGAGTGCAGAAGTGCGTCTTGATGGTGAGAAGCTTTTTGATCTTGAGCCTGGACAAACCAAAGAAGCAACTGTGGCATCAGGAGATAGAACTATTCGTTGTTTCTCTGGAGCAGCTGAACCTGAGGAGTTAGAAGAAGTTGTTATCATTACAGATTGTGAAACAACTAGCTTTGAGATTGTGCATTAATGAGTTTACGTCTCTATAAAGCTTCTGCCGGTTCAGGAAAGACTTATCAGATGGCCATAGAAATGGTGCTTCTGTTATTGGAAAATCCTGAAAATTACCAAAAATCACTTGCTATAACATTTACAAACAAAGCAGCGGAGGAATTGAAAACTCGTATTGTCTTTGTTTTGTCGCTTTTAGGACAGTTGAAAGATGATGCAGGATATCTGGATAAAATTCGTGAGCTTAGTCAGTTGGATGATAATGAGATACAAGAAAAGGCGCGTACTGCTTTGTCTTTGATTCTTCATGATTATTCTCGCTTTTCTATAAGTACAATCGACAAGTTTTTTAATCGCATCTTAACAGGATTTTCGTATGAGGTGAATGTGCGTCCTGATAGTGAAATAAGTTTGGATACAGAGTCGAATAGGGAAGAGGCGGTGGATGAAATGCTTAGCGATTTTCAGATTGATACTGACTTAGGGAAGTGGTTGCTACAGTATAGCCGTCAAAAAATGGATGATAGTAAGGATTGGAATATTCGAAGTTCTATTATCAAAGAATCAGCAGCTATCTCGCAAGAAGATTTTCTACGAAAAGAAAAGGAATTGAGAGATGTTGAGTCGGATAAGAAAGTGCTGGTTCAGTACCGAAATACAATGATGGGGCTGGTTCATAAACACGAGAAAGCCATGAAAGCTTTGGCGGAAGAAACTCAGCAATTGTTGGATCAGTCTATTTACGATGTGTCTGATTTTCAGTATGGCATGAAAGGTGCTGTAGGTCATGTATTGAACTTGAAAATTGAGCCTTTCCGAGAGGTAAAAGTACGACCAAGACAAGTTTATGATGATGCGCAAAAATTTCTTACGAAAGCGAAACAAAGCGATGCTTCATTGATGGATTTTGCCGTGTCTAAACTGCATCCTGTACTTGTCAAGGTTCTGGATTATTACGATGAGGCACTTTACGAATACAATACAGCCAAACTGGTGTTGAAGCATATCAACGATTTTGGTGTCTTCCTCGATGTAAACAATCATCTGCGAAAGCTATGTCAAGATAGAAATATATACTTCCCTTTTCAGATGTCGCAGCTTTTACATGAAATTGTCGTGCGTGAAAATGCACTTTTTGTGTATGAAAAGATAGGAACGCGGTATTTGCATTTCATGTTGGATGAATTTCAAGACACGTCCCGCATGCAATGGGATGTATTGCTACCTTTGCTTGAAGAGGCTTTGGCTCATGGTGGCAATGTGTTGGTCGTTGGTGATGTGAAACAGTCAATTTATCGTTGGAGAAACAGTGATTGGAATATTCTGGCTAAGGAAGTTGAAAGCCGGTTGTCATCGGCAGAGTCTATTGCTTTGGATGTAAATTACCGGAGTTGCAAGCATATTGTCCGATTCAATAATCAGTTGATTCAAACCCTTGTCCCTTTGTTTGAAAATAGTATTAGTGCCAATTATTTAGAGACTGAAGATAAGCCAAATTTACATCATTTGTATGCTGATAGTGTTCAGCATCCCAAAGACGATAAGCAGCCTTACGGGTACATTCAGCTGCACCTGTTGAGTGAAGATGAAGAGGATAAAAAAGTGTGGCGTAAAGATGCCCTGAATGGGATGCTTGATGAAATGAAGCGTTTGATGGATCTCGGTTATTCAGCTGGTGATATGGCGGTATTGACTCGTACAAATTCTGAGGCGGGAGAGATTGCCTTACATTTGATGGATGCCGGGCAGAAGGAAGAAAACTCATCATATCATTTCCCTTTGGTTTCTGCATCAAGTCTATATTTGAAAGACCATCCGGTGATCAATTGTTTGCTTTCTGCTTTCATGCATATTGCTGATCCGAATAATTTGTTGGCATTGAATCAGCTTACTTTTTCTTACCAACGGGATATTCTTGGTAATAAAGCATATCAGCCTCAGCCAGCATCTCAGGATAAAGAGGCAATTCGTCAGGCTTTGTTAGAGGGTTTGCCCAAATCTTACAGGCAGCAGTATGATCATCTTTCCGCTTATCCATTATTCGATTTGACAGAAAATTTGATTCTGTTCTTTAGTTTGCACGAAAAATCGCAATATTACGCTTACTTATCTGCGTTTCAAGATCAGATTAATGGTTTTTCTCAGCGAAATTCCGCCGATATTTCTGCTTTTGTGGAATGGTTTGATACGAAGAACCCGAGCCTTGATTTGCCAGAATCATCGGATGCTATTACCATTTCAACAGTTCATAAAGCCAAAGGATTGCAATACCGCTTTCTGTTCATCCCATTCCTAAATTGGATCATTGATGATACCAAGAAACCAACAACGCTTTGGATAGAGCCTCAGAGTAAGCCTTTTGATGCCATGCCTTTATTGAAGGTAGATTACAATAGTGCAATGCTTGATTCTTATTTCCGTCCATCGTATCAAGATGAGTATTACAAGCGGCATGTGGAGATGCTCAATATTTTCTATGTGGCAATTACAAGGGCAGAGGAAGGACTTTGGATGTGGGCATTAAAGCCTAATAAGCCGCAGTTTAAAACAATGAGCGATGCGATAATTGAGGCCATGGATATTCGCTCTGATGCTTTAACTGATTCCAGTGTTTTTATTGGTGATTGGCAATCGGCATGGGACAAGGAAAGGCTGAGATTTACTTATGGTGAGATTTTGGAAAATCAAGGGGGTAAAACTTGTGTTGATGCGATAGTACTTAAAGATTATGCACTCAATTTACGTGATCAGAAATTACGATACCATCATCCAGATGCTTTTTTGAACCTTTCACAGGATGAAATTATTCAGCAGAAAACCACCATGGGTAGTATTGCGCATGAGGTGCTGGAATATTGTCAAAAAGCTGATGATTTAGATGCTGCAATTGATCGGGTTGTGCGCTCAGGACGATTGGATAAAACTGCTGGTTACGATTTGAAAATGACGCTTGAACAAGCCATGGAAATGCCTGAAGTACGCGATTGGTTTTATGGTGATTATCAGGTGCTTGCTGAGCGTGAGATTTTGATGCCTAATGGTGATGTCATTAAGCCTGACCGTGTTATGATTAAAGGCAATTGTGCGATTATTGTGGATTATAAATTTGGTAAAGTGCATCATTCAAAATATCAAAAACAGCTTGAGAAATATGCATCTGCCATTCAGGAAATGGGTTACGATAAGGTTGATGCTTATTTGTGGTATGTGCCTGAGGGACAGGTGATAGGGGGCAGGGTTTAGGGTTCAAGGATTTGCTGGAAGTGTTGGAAATGGATAGGGACCTGTTTTTTGCATCAATGCATTTACGCAAGCACGTACAATAGAATGACAATTGCTTTCCTTTTCCAATCGAATACCTATTGTTTTTCGCCCGCTCTCACGTTCTCTCTTCTCCTGCTCACTATTTTACCCAATTGCTTTACGGATTCTAACGAGTTTTTCAATAAGTGCTTCGAGTTGGTCAAGGGCGAGCATGTTGGCTCCGTCAGATTTTGCTTTTGATGGGTTGGGATGGGTTTCCAGGAAAATGCCGTCTGCTCCGGCTGCCACACCAGCTTTCGCAATGGTTTCGATCATTTGCGGTTGTCCTCCGGTGACGCCTGAACTTTGATTTGGTTCTTGCAGGCTGTGTGTCACATCTAAAATAACAGGAGTGCCCATTGCTTGCATTTTCGGAATACCGCGAAAATCAACCAGTAAATCCTGATATCCGTAGCTAACACCACGCTCAGTTAACCAGATTTTATCGTTTCCTGATTCACGCACTTTATTTACGGCATGAATCATAGCTTCCGGACTTAAAAATTGACCTTTTTTTATGTTAACAATCTTTCCGGTTTTTGCAGCTGCTACAAGCAAGTCTGTTTGTCTGCAAAGGAAAGCAGGAATCTGCAAAATATCAACGTATTCAGCCGCTGTTTCTGCTTCTTCAGCAGTGTGAGTGTCTGTGAGTACAGGAACATTAAGGCTACGTTTTACATGTTGTAGCACCTCAAGTCCTGCAATATCGCCTATCCCTGTAAAGCTATCAAGTCGACTTCTGTTTGCTTTGCGGTACGACGCTTTAAAGATGAAAGGAACTTGATATTTATTGCAAATGTATTGCACTTTTCTGGCGATAGGTTCTGCCATGTCTTCATTCTCAATAACGCATGGACCTGCAATGAGAAAAAAGTTTCCGCTGTTCTTATGTTGGATATTTTCAGGTAAATATAAAGTTGACATAATGTATTTTTTTTGTAAAATTACATAAGTTCGAGGAATTATTCCCATTCTATGGTAAAAATCTCTTATTCATTATTTTTTAGTTTAAGTGAGGCAGGGACAAATCTTTAGCATTAAAGTGCAGATTGAAGTTTTGATGAAATGTTTTTTTTATTTCTAATAAAAGCAGTTATTTTTGTTCCTACAGAAAGCAAATTACTACTACATTATGAAAAAATGGTATGCATTTTATTGTCGATCCCGAACGGAGAAGCAGCTTTTTCATTTGCTTGAAGAGGATGGTTTTGATGTTTTTTTGCCTTTGATAAAGCAATTACGGCAATGGAGTGATCGTAAAAAACTTGTTTATGTTCCGATTATTCCGGGATACATTTTTGTACGATGTGGTGTTCATGATGTTATATCTGTTTTGTCATTCACTCAGGTAATTAATGTTGTTCGAATGAATGGTCAATGCGCTGAAATTAAGCAATATGAGATTGATAGGTTGCAATTGGTTGCTGAGGAAAATTTCCCTGTTGAAACCACTACACGTGATGTGTGTAAAGGGGATAAAGTAATCGTTCAGTCTGGCGTTTTTAAAGGGTTAGAGGCAATTGTCGATCATCATAGCAGTCATGCGATGGTACGAATTGTCATGCAGGCATTGCGAAGTAGTTTTTATGTTAAAATACACGCATCATTACTCGAGAAAGTTCCCTAGGATAAGAAATTATTCGGGGAGTTTGCCTCAAATTAACGGATGTAAAGTTGAAATGCTCTAAGTAAATTGAGTTTAAAACGTGAAAACAACCCAATTCATCGTGAAATATTTTAGATTTTTTTGTAAATGCTCATTTTTATATCTATATTGTACATCATAAAACCGAAACAAACTAGCTCAACTACTGAATGGGACTGAGGGTGGCGGAGCCGTATGTTTTCCTAATTACAGGTTTTGATAATGCCTAGTTAATGAAATGGTTGATTTTCATTGCTTGATGATAAAGAAAAAGTATATAGAACACCGAGGGGAGAAACGGATTCGCTTAATTTTTTCTTACGATGAAGATTTAATTCAAAAAGTAAGAGGAATCCCATGTGCAAAATGGAGTCAGACGTTGAGGTCATGGCATGTTCCTGATACATCTATTTCAGAAAAGGCTCTTCAGCGGATTATTCGTGGGGAGTTAAAGTCAGTATCAGATTCACCGGTTTATTTAGATATTTTCACAAAGAAATTGCATTTAACATTTTATGCTAATGATTCAGATATAGAGTTTGTTAAGAGTTTCATGTATTATGCATGGGTAAAGTCGAAAAAGGTGTGGCGTATTCCCAATTTTGGGCAGAATATTGCAACGGTGAGAGCATATTTTGGAAAACGGTTGATTGAGGTTGATCATCGTGACGAGGAGTTTTTTGAAGCGACACAAGAACTTGAAGTATTAAGGCGGAGTCGTGCGGTTTTAGGTCAGACACCAGAGTATGCCGCATCTTATCTTGAGGAATTTAAGAAATGGATGCGAGTCAGGCGTTACAGTGAGTCCTCAGTTAAATCGTATGAAAAAGCTGTTCGTGTTTTGCTGACATACTTATCTCCAAAGAAACCAGAGTCAATTGAAAATCAGGATCTAATCGATTTTGTGCATGGGTATTTAATTGTGAATGGATACAGTCATTCGTATCAAAATCAGATAATTAATGCGGCGAAGTTGTTTTTTCGAGAGGTTTTGCATACTGATTTGGAAGTTGAGAAATTAGAGCGTCCTCGTCCTCATTATAAGTTACCAAATGTATTGAGTAGGGAAGAGGTCCGGTCGTTATTGGAGCCGATACGAAATGTTAAGCATAAGACAGCATTGAGTTTGATATATGCCTGTGGTTTAAGGCGTAGTGAGTTGTTGAATTTGCGTATTCGGGATATTGATTCGGACAGACATTTGTTGATTGTGCGTCAAAGCAAAGGGAATCGTGATCGTTTGATACCGATATCTGACAATGTCATATCGGTATTGCGTGAATATTACCGTATTTACCGTCCGAAGAAGTATTTGTTTGAGGGGGTAAAGGCGGGCAAACCATATTCTGCTGCGAGTTTAGATCAAGTGTTGAAATCGGCATGTAAGCGTTCAGGTATAGAAAAACCAGTTACATTACATTGGTTACGACATTCTTATGCGACACATTTGTTGGAGTCAGGCACAGACTTACGATATATTCAGGAGTTATTAGGGCATAAAAGTTCAAGAACGACCGAAATTTACACACATGTAAGTGAGAAGAGTTTACAGAAAATACGAACTCCATTTGATGATTTATTTAAAAATAATTAGTTTTACGATATATTCCAGAGAAAACCTGTGGTTATTTACCAATATTTGTAAAATATAGCAACAATCTCTGGGAGGATAAACGAGTTATGCAACAGCTTGAAAAAGACATAGAATTATGGCAACAGAAATAAAAACTTGGGAAATTATTGAAGGTGAATTATCAGAAATCAATACGACTCTTGCCCAAAATGGACGTAAAGAAAAGGACGATTTGGAAAAGTGGCTGAAAACAAATCCTAAAATACTTGGAGATAATATATTGGTTTTCGGAGAGCAAGTTTGGACAAAATCAGGTCCACTTGACTATTTGGGAATTGATAATAACGGAAACCTAGTAATTGTTGAATTAAAGCGTGATAAATTAGCAAGAGATGTTTTAGCTCAAGCAATAGATTACGCATCAGATGTGGCAAATTGGGATATTGAAAAACTTAATGAAATTTGCCTTACGTTTTCAGACAATTCGCTGGAAGATTATATCACTGACCATTTTGACAATGTCGAACTTGACGATTTGGTAATTAATAAAGCGCAAAGACTTTTATTAGTAGGATTCTCAATAGATGAAGCCTTAAGTAGAATGATTGAATGGTTATCATCAAAATATGATGTTGGAATAAATGCAATTATTTTAAACTACGTTAAAACTTCTTCCGGAAACGAATTACTTTCAAGAACGGTAATCATTCCAGAAGAAATTGAAAAAGAGAAATCGAATAAGAAAAAATTTACAATCCCAATGTCAGACGAACCAGGAACATATGAACCTGAAAGATTAAAGGAATTATTAAAAAATTATTTCAACAATAAGCAATGGTCTTCTAAAAGACTAAAAAACATAGTTCTACCTGTCTTGCTTAAAAAAGAAAAAATAACGAGAGAGCAACTTAAAAAAGAATTTGTGAAAGCTGGAGAAGCTACTGACGAAAACAAAGCAGGATATTTTATTGCTCTAATTTCAAACCAACTTGGACAGACTAAAAAAGATTTTTTGAGACAGATTATTCACTATGAATATCCTAAGTATCATTGGGAGAAAGACAATTTTAGTATAAGACCTGAATATAAAGAATTAGTAAAAGAAATTTTAGAAACTAAAGAATGAATGAAAGCCGTTGCATAACAGGCGGTATATTTTATTGCCGAGAAAGTGCAGGTTTCAGCGTTTCTGCATCTAATAAACTTTCGTGTAACTTGACAGGACAGAGCTTCGAAAACGGCAACAAAAACATACCGCCAAACCGTTAGCCACAAGTGAAAAAGAGACACTAAACCTATTGAAAACTAAGCATAAAACTGAAAAATACGACAAAAAATATTAGTTCATTTATCGAAAATTGGAGCAAGAAAAAAATAGTTTTTGCCCACCCGCTTCTGCCCTTCGGGACAGTTAGGGAAGCTCTCGCACATTGCACACATTTGCAAATCGCACAAGCCTTCCCACAACCAAAATTTGCAAAAGAGTGCAATTTGCCTAACGCTCAATCAACATTCTGTATAAAACAAAAGTAATATGTGGTCAGATAACGAAACATCAGAAGATTTATTAGGATTTAAAGTTCACGCCGATTTATTAATTGACATAATTAAAGATGAATCCGTTTTGCCAATTACAATAGGAGTTTTTGGAGATTGGGGAAGTGGAAAATCAAGTATATTGAAAATTGTTAATGAAGAATTTGAGAAAGAAGAAGATACAGATTCTCTATGTATTTATTTTAATGGTTGGACTTTTGAAGGATACGATGATGCTAAAGCTGCATTATTAAATTCAATTCTTAAAGAATTAGAAAACAATAAAAAGATAGCTGCTGAATTAAAAGACACCATAAAAGAAAAAGCAAAAAAACTTTGGAAATCAGTGGACTGGATGCGTGGAGCAGGAATGGTTATGAAAAACATCGCATTACCAGCAGTTTCGGCATATTTTACAGGAGGAGTTAGCCTTATTCCTTTTGCTATAAAAAAACTATCAGAATGGGGAGATGATCCTGAAAAGATAATTGAGAAACTTCAATCAGAGGAAGGAAAAGAAATATATAAATCATTCATAAAAGAAGGGACAGAGGAAAACACAACTTCTATTAATGCAGTAGCAGAGTTTAGAAAAGATTTTGACGAACTTTTAAAAGCTACAGGATTTAAAAGATTAGTTGTCATAATTGATGATTTAGATAGATGCAGTCCAGATCGTATTATCGAGAATCTTGAAGCTATTAAACTTTTTTTAAATGTTCCGAATACTGCATTTATAATTGGAGCAGATCCTAGGATTGTAAAATATGCGATTGAATATAAATACAAAAATGATAAAGATATTGAAGAAGATAATAGCAGAATTGTTATTGATTATTTAGAAAAATTAATTCAACTCCCCTATTCTTTACCGAGACTTTCAGAGTCAGAAGTAGAAACATATATTTCAATGCTCATTTGCAAAAAAGAAGTTGGGAAAAGTAATTTTGAAAAAGTTCTTCAAAAATTTAATGAATACAGATTAACAAATAAATATTCGGCATTTGGGCTTGCAAATTTTGAAGAGATTTTAGATCCTGAAGATTTTAGAAAAGTAAAAAACAACGTAATCGCAATACCAGCACTAGCTCCATTAATAACAAATAGTTTATATGGGAACCCAAGACAGATTAAACGGTTTCTTAATACATATACAATTAGAAAAAGACTTGCATCCGTTGCCTCATTACAGAGTTTTAATGATGCTATTCTTGCAAAACTAATGATACTTGAATATTCTGAACCTAAATTATTTAAGAAGTTATTTGATTGGCAAATCACTCAAGACGGAATTTCCAAAGAATTATCAGAAATTGAAGAAAAATGTAAAGAAAAGAGCATAGATGAAGTTAGTTCAGAATTAGGCGATTCTCCATTCAAAGAATGGAACAAAACCAAAATTATTAAATGGTTACAAATAGAGCCGATGTTGTCAGGAATTGATTTAAGAGATTATTATTGGATAGCACGAGACAAATTGGAGAATTCTATTACTGCAACAAGTATGATTCCTCCATTAGTAAGGAAACTATTTAATGAATTAATGGTAGATAATATGACTGCTTCTGTTACAAAATCATTGCTTTCCAATAATTTCAGTTCATTTAACGAAATTGAACAAGAAGCATTCTTTAGTCTTCTTTCTTCTAATTTAAAACGGAATCCAACGCAAAAACGATTATATGATATTTTCAATGTAATGGTTGATGAAAAAATAGAAAATACTGTTCATTATTATATCGAAACACTTAAAGTAATTAGCGCATCTAATATTGAGCCTGCCGTTGCATCAAGACTAGCAAATTATAAATCTGACACAGAATTTGGAGAGTTTTTGAATGAATATTTTAAAGACGGAAAAACAAAAGCAAGCAGAGCATTTAATCTAAAAAAATAACTATGGGAACATCTAAATCTTTTTCTGACACAAAGCACTCAAATATTCCCAATTGGGGTGCACTTAGTTCTTCTCTAACCTCAAATTGCGATTCAAGTGTTCTTACACCTCAAAAATTGCAAAGAATTATGAGGAATTTTGTTTCAACACTAGGTGGTTCATCCACAGGTGGTCGTGGCGGTTCTAAAGTTGGTGGAAGAAGTAGTATTGGAACGGCAAAAAAAATTGGAGGAGTTTTTTCTCAATTCATTAGTTCTGGGAATAACATTAGAGCAACTTTAGAATCAACAGGATTAACTAATATTGACTCAAAAACAGTCGGTGATGTAATTAATCATTTAATTGAATATTGCTCAGGAAGTGCAACATCAATTGATGACAATGCTGCAAAAGAAGCTACTCGATTATTATTAGAAGAATTAATGGGAGAAGCAGAAACCATAGATGAAATAGAAACTTTATTACAAGAAAATTTCAATACTAACACTTTAGAAGATATTGTAATAAAGTATTTCGGGTATTATATTAACGAACTTTTATCAAAGTGGTTCTATGAAAAATTAATAAGAAACAAAACTGAAAATGATTGCAATAATCTCTTCAATCAAATTAAGAATTACATAGTTGAAAGAGTTGGCGATATGCACAGATCAAATCCTTTGCAGAATATTGATTGGAGTTCTGACGAAGCCGATAGATTAATAAAAAACATTCAACAAGACATTTTAACCGTATTTGAATAGTTATGAGAGTAAATATTGATATTCAAGATCCAGATTGTGGCAAATTTTCTGATTTGCTACTCCGTTATACTGATAACGGTACTGAAAGACGTGTTCCATTAACATTGTTCAAATATGAACGAGTATATGATTTCACAAGAGATTTTACATCTGTGAAATTTGATATGTTTTTTATATCCGCAATAGTTTATGGTGTTGACAATTTACTTTGTCGGGATATTTATTCAAACGATGGTTGGACTAGAGATATTGAAGTAGAATTTCCAGTAAAAAATTTAGCCATTTGGGCAGGTAAAGAAAATAAATTGAAACAGATATTAGATTTTCTAACTGGAGACAATTGGCAAATTTCTTTCTGCGATTTAGGAAGTAGAGAATTGTTTCAACCACGCACAAATAGAAGAAAGATTCCACGATATAACATTGATACGATTAAATCCGTCAGTTTGTTTTCAGGCGGTTTAGATTCATTGATTGGTGTAATTGATGAATTAGAAAAGCTAAGAGATAATGAAAGATTACTTTTAGTGTCTCATTTTGACTCAAAATCGCCAGGACCTAATGGAGACCAAACAAGATTGTTAAGACATTTAACAGCTCAATATCCAGAAAAAATATATTGGGTACAATCAAAATTAGCATTATCAAGACGCGATACTGATGGAAACAGAATAAAAGTAGAAAACAATTATAGAAGTCGCTCGCTTTTTTTTATCGGATTAGGTTGTTATTTATCTCCCACAAATGAATTGATAATCCCTGAGAATGGAACTATATCAATTAATTATCCACTGACTCCATCAAGAGTAAGTTCTTTAAGTACAAGAACAACACATCCTTATGTACTAAAAAACATTCAAGAACTTTTTACAGAATTAGGATTTCCAACACGAGTTTATAATCCATATAAATTCAAAACTAAAGGCGAAATGTTTGTCAACTGTACAAATCAAAGACTAATACGAGGTATCTATCAGGAGTCTGTATCTTGTGGAAAAAGAGGAAGGAAACAGAATTGGGATGTAAGAATTGGCGTTCAAGAATGTGGAATATGTATGCCTTGCATATATAGAAGAGCTGCTTTAAATAAAGCGGGATTAGATAATGAGAGTCAATATGGGAATTTTATCACAAGACCAACTTCACGACATTATAGTAAAGATTTACCAGCAGTAATAAGTTATTTAAAAAGAAATATATCTTTAGACAAAATGAAAAGGGATTTATTAGTCTATGGAAACATTGAAATTTCAGATCTCACAAATTATGCAGAAATGGTATTGAGATCAAAACAAGAGGTCTTACAACTATTTCGAGATAAAGGAAATGATTTTATAAAATCGGAGTTAGGGTTAAGATGATTATTGATACACATTGCCATTATGATATGTTTGAAAATCCAACTCAAATCATAAAAGATTGTGAGGATAGAAAAACTATAACTATTGGTATGACTAATTTACCTAGTCATTTTGAAATGGGATTTCCTCATATTAAAGGTTATAACTACATTCGTATGGCATTAGGCTTACATCCTTTATTGGCAAAGGAACATAATAAAGAATTAGTCCTTTTTGCAAAAAATATTAATAGGACATCATACATTGGAGAAGTTGGCTTAGATTTTTCAAAGGATGGTATTACAACCAAAGACATTCAAATTAAGAGCTTTAATTATGTATTAGAAAACATTCAATCAAAAAACAAAATACTAAGTATTCATTCAAGAAAAGCAGAAAAAGAAGTTCTTGAAATGCTAAAAACATATAAGATTAGAAATGCTATTTTTCATTGGTATTCAGGAAGCTTAAAATTACTAAACGAGATAATTGACAATGGTTACTTTTTATCTATAAATCCATCGATGACAAGAAGCCAATCGGGTCAAAAGATAATTGCGAAAATACCGATGAATAGAATTTTAACAGAAACAGATTCTCCATATACAAAAGTTGGAAGTCGTCAAACTATACCAAATGATGTTACGATTGTCATTGATTATTTAGCAAAAACAAGAGGATTATCACAAATGATTGTTGAAAATGAGATTTATTCAAATTTTAGAATTTTAATTAATAGGATTAGGTAAAAGCCTACCCACACAGTTAAGCACATTTGCAATTCGCACAAATCAACGCACAGTCAAAAATTGCAAAAGAGCTTATCTGTTTCAACGCTTTTCTTGCCAACCCTAAAAAACTATTTTTTCAAAAGCTAATGAGTATTAAGAAACACATAAAACAGATAACGAACTGAAAACAAACTAATCACCAGTGGCTAACAATGGCTCATAGGCAATAGCGGGTGAATGCTCAATTCGTAGGTTTGTAACCCGCCCGAGCATTTTCTCGGGTTGAAAAGTAATACGCACGCAAACCGCTACTGCCCATAGCCGAGACCGTTGGCAACCATAATGACCCGTCCTAAAATCTGGCTACACAATATGTAGTAAATTATGTATAAAAATGATGGGATTACAAAACGTTACAGTGAAGGTTTTAAATTGAAAATTTTAGCCGAACTTAGTACTGGAAATTATTCAAAGAAAAAACTAGGTGAAATTTATGGTATTAACCGAACTACCATAAACGAATGGATCAAAAAGTACAACCGGAAAGATTTAATGAATACTCGTATATTAGTGGAAACTCAAGACGAAACAACCAGACTCAAAGCCTTACAAAAAGAAATCAAAAAACTCAAAGAGTTATTGATTAAGAAAGACTTAGACAAATTAGCATCTGATTCATATCTTGAAGTCGCAGCTGAAAAACTGGGATATAAAGATGTCGAAGAGCTAAAAAAAAACTTAAACATCTAAGTATGGTTAAGGCAGTGGAAAAAATTAAGCACACAAGGCAGGCAAGCATTGAGCAAACCTGCCAGTGCTTTGGTATGCACAGAGATGCTTATTATAAATTTATAGAGCGTAAACTTAAAAGAGAAAACGTCGAAAATCAGGTTCTTGAACTTGTGAAAAATGAACGGATTGAACAGCCAAGAGTTGGAACAAAAAAACTCTATAAATCTCTAAATACAATTTTTGAAAAGAGATGTATTAAAGTTGGTAGAGATAAGCTTTTTGATATTCTCAGAGACAACAATATGCTTATAAAACGTAAAAAAGCATCCTGCAGAACTACAGACTCTTATCATCGTTTTCACAAGTATAAAAACATTGTGAAAGACATGACTGTTACTGCTCCTAATCAAGTTTGGGTATCTGATATTACATACATCAGAACTGTTAATGGTTTTTGTTATTTAGCACTTATTACTGATATGTATTCCAGGAAAATCGTTGGATATGATATTAGCAACTCACTGGAGCTGGCGGGCTGCCTACGAGCCCTCAAAAAGGCTCTGTGGCATGCCCGACCAGCGGCGGGATTAGTACATCACTCTGATCGTGGAATACAATACTGTAGTAATCAATATGTAAAAGAATTAAAAAAACGAAATATTAAGATAAGTATGACAGAAGAAAATCATTGTTATGAAAATGCTATAGCTGAGAGAGTTAATGGAATTCTTAAAGAAGAATTTTATCTCGATCAATGCTTCTTTAGCCTGAAAAATGCTAAAGTCGCTACTAAAAATGCTATCAGCATATATAATAATAAAAGATTACACTTATCTTTGAATTATAAAACCCCTAATATGGTGTTTAAATATAGAGCTTAATCGTATGTTTAACCTGTAGCCATATTTCAGGACAAGACAGTTGAAAAAACATATTACAATACAAAATACAAGAGAACCTCCGGCATTGATGTTTGACAAAATATTATTTTAAATACGGAAGCATAAATAAAAAATATTATGAGTGGAGTCCAGCTACCACTTTAAAAAACGGGGCGAATCCGAAAAGCCAAATGAGTAGGAATCTAATTAATTTGTATTATGAAAACAATTAAAATTTTAGGTATTACATTACTCGCAATTAGTTTGATAGCTCTTAATAGTTGCGAAAAAGCATCTGAAGAAGTTGATAAACATGAGGATAATTACCCTCATAGCTCTGTTAAGAGCACAGAAGTAACTGTTAACTCTTATGAATGGTCTGGTGACGGCAATGGTTATGAAGCAATTAAGTCTGTTTCGATTATTACATCTGACATAGCACAAAATGGAGCTGTTTTGTGCTACATGAAAGGAGATGGTCAATATTTACAGATGCCTTTAACTTTATCTGATGGTCAAGATAGTTGGATAAGTCATTATATATTTACCTATGGAACAGGCACAATAACTTTTGTAATATATGATGATGATGGTTTAACTCCTGAGCCAGATGGTCAGACCGTTTTTAAAGTTGTTACTATGGAAAATTATGTTGAAGCTAAGAGCATGGGTATCGACTTTAAAAATTATGAAGAAGTTCAACGTACGTTTAATTTGGAATAAGATCAATTAAAGACGAAGTTAACACATATGTCATTATATATGTATTGAATAACAACCAGCCCATAACAGCACCTAAAAAACATGGAGCGGACTGTGGTTTCCACAAGGTTCGTTCTTCGTGGCTACTTTTGTCACAGGCGGACAGGAAAGTGCTTCGAAAGCCCCACGTTTCTTAGCTGCCAAACGTTAGCGGTCAGCTGAAAACGAAACGAGAATCAAATGTTTAAAAAAATACTCATCGGGATATCAATTGTAGTCGGAATTGGATTTTTAATTTTCGGAGGTTATAAAGTTATGATTATTTCCGCTTTTGGTGGTTTTGATAAAGATTATTCAGTAACAGAACTTAAAGAAAACTTTGAAGCTAAAAAGACTGAAATTTACGAAGTCAAAAACTTTGTAAACAAAATAACACCTTCAGAGAAATTAGTTCATATAGAATTTGACGACAATAAAACTTTGGGTATTTTTCACGTAAAAGTGGACGATAAATTTGAAAGTAATTGGGATGTGAAAATTAATTCGGGTAAAGCTGACACTTTATTACAGAAGCTTGGTTGGACAGTAGAAGATTTAAAAGCACTTAAAGATAAATTGGACAAAGCAAATTGTATTGGTGTTACAAGCGGAGAACCTTGTAATATCAGTTTTCAAAGGAGTGGAATGGGAATGTATTCATTTAACGTTTTTGACCACCCCATTCCAGACACCTTAATTGAACATTATAATGATAGTTGTACATATATTTTAGTGAATAGAAAACTTGTTTTAGAATATGGTGGCGGAGCCATTGGAAGTCAGTGTTTCTACAACTTAGAATAGAAAAAATCAAAGCCGAACCGCTAACAAAGAACTAAGGTAAAAACCAAGTAAAAACGAATAAAAATTTTTCTTTTTAAAATGTCGTAATTTAGTAGGGACAATTTCAAAAAGAAAAATTACGAAGGAATCAAATGCGATTTAAAATTTGGATCATATGGCTTTCCAGAATTTGCAATTGCAAAAGCTTGTTTTAAGAGTTTGTTTGTTACAGCAATCAGGGCAAGTTTTTTTGATTTTCCCTTATCAACAATTCGGTTATAAATAGCCTTGCAATGAGGATTGTTTTTGCATGCTGTAAAGCTACACATGAAGAGGTAATTTCTCATCCGCGCATTCCCTCTTTTGGAGATTCTGGAGCGACCTTTTACACTAGATCCCGACGAGTATTCGACAGGAGAGAGTCCGAAAAATGCGGATAATTGTTTTGCATTATCAAACGTTTCAAATGCATTTGTACAAACAATAAGAAAAAGAGCTGTCTTTTTTCCAATGCCAGGTATTGATGTGATATTAGTAAGCATTTCCTGCTTGTTTTCTTTGATTCTGTTTTCTATTTCAGACTCTAACAGGCTAATTTCATTTTTTAATAATCTTAACTGTCGTTTTAAGGAGGTCACAACCTTTCCTTTGACACCTTTGTCTAACAAGCCTTGCAATTTATTTTTAAGAGCGGTGTTTTGTTTTAGATAAAGATTTATAGCAGAATGTAAATCTTTGCATTCTTCTATGTAATCTGGTTTAGGAGCCCATTTGCTTAATTTCTGTTCTTGTGCATATTTAACAATCATCTTTGCATCACTTCTATCTGTTTTATTATGTTGCAATTTCATTTGAATAAACCGCTTAATTACTAGCGGATTAATTACAGAAACATTCACATG
Organism: Bacteroidales bacterium; assembly: GCA_963676165.1. GTDB lineage: Bacteria > Bacteroidota > Bacteroidia > Bacteroidales > ML635J-15 > JAQIBY01. Next base: position 1,727,630 of record OY781043.1, read on the forward strand.
GTTTTCATAAAGAAAGATTGCAAGTTGTTGGTAGTAGCTGGCTGTATATTCCATAACGCACCAACTGTCTGGTGCTAAAAATAGGACAAACTCAGCAAAGCCATTCTCGTTGTTTGAAAATTGCTTATGTCCCAATTTTTCATTCCAGACATCAAAAACATTTTTAGAGATGTCAATCCCAATAAATTTTGTATTTTTATTCATAATTATGATTTTAAAAAGAACGATGCTACTTGAATATAACAACCTAAAAACAGGCTTTATGCCTAGAGAACTAATCGTATTTAAGTAGCGAAAGAGTGGGGATCTTCAATGTTGACGTGTTTTTATGACACATTTTGTATAATGACCTTAATCCACTCTTTCGTTCTTTTGATTATAATGTTTAAATATAATATTTTACAAACTTAGGTTTTGTATATTCCATAGGGGTTTCAGTGGTTTTCGGGCGTTTGAGCTTTTATCAAATTAAAGTGTAACGGTCGACAGTGACGCTCTCCGAAAATCCCCTACGTAACATACAATTTACCGTTATGCACAATTCCCCACATAAGAACCTCCCAAATAGATTTAAACTTAAGTTATCTATTCCTCCAGCTCAGATTAAATCCTTTTGCTAACGAAGGAGGGTGTTTGAAAGAAAAGTTCTGCTATTTTTATGCCGACTCTATGTATGACCGATTTTTAAAATGGTGCTTAAAAAGCCCGTGCGTAATTCTGGTTGAAATGTAAAAAGCCTCTGAAAGTTCACTTCAGAGGCCTGTTGATAAATCCAGTGGTGGCTCGCATTAAGCGAAGACCCCGTTCAGAATATTTCTCGATTCAAAGATACATTTCCTTAGAGTCATTTTACGAATTAAAATGAAAAAATATGGCAAGGAAAAAGAAAATTGAAATGGAGATTGTAAATCACAATGCAGCAGGTATTGATGTGGGTAGCAGATCTCATTTTGTTGCAGTAGGGCAATCATTAGAAGATGTAAAAGAATTTGGTGTTTATGCTGAAGATCTGGTGAAACTTTGCAAATGGTTGCTTTCATATGATATTACCACAGTAGCAATGGAATCAACAGGTGATTATTGGCAAAATTTATATGTGGAATTGCAAAAACATGGCATTGAGGTTATTTTGTGCAATGGAAAGTTTACAAAAAATGCAAAAGGGAAAAAGACAGATGTAAAAGATAGTCGTTGGATTCAACAACTTCATTCTTTGGGATTGCTCTCGGGTAGCTTTCTTCCCGATGAGACCACAGAAACATTACGGACCTATTGCCGTCAAAGGGCTAATTGGATTGATTTAGCATCAAGCGCCTCCCATAAAATGGCAAAATACCTTAAGTTTTTGAACTTTCGTTTAGATGTTGTGGTAAATGATATTTGCGGGCTTACAGGAATCAAAATCATTGCTGATATCTGTAATGGGAATCTTGATCCATATTCATTAGCAGAACACCGACACTATAATTGTAGAAAGCCCAAAGAAGAAATAGCCAAAGCTTTGCATGGAAATAATAGAGAAGACTATTTATTTGGATTAAAGCAGGAATTTGACAGCTACAAATTTTTTCAAAAGAAAATCAAAGCATGCGATAAAGAGATTGAGCGATTAATTAAAAAAGAAATACGAAAGAATCCGGAAAAACAAAAGCTTAAAACAACAGATAAGCCATATAAGCGGATTAATAAAAATGCGATTGACATTAAAAACTTCAATCAAATTGCTTTTCAATATTTTGGAGGCGTTGATTTAATGGCAATAGAAGGAGTAAGTCATGCAACCGTAATGGCAATAATGAGTGAGGTTGGAATTGATGGATTTAAAAAGTTTAAAACAGCAAAGGAGTTTTGTTCATGGTTACGGCTTGCCCCGAACAATAAAATATCAGGAGGAAAAGTATTGAGTAATCGAATCCCCAAGGGGAGTAGCAGATTAAAAATAGCACTCCGGCATTCAGCAAATGCAATCGGGAATTTAAAAGACACTCATATGTCTGATTTCTTTAATCGAATTGCTTATAGGAAAGGACGACAAGCAGCAGTAAGTGCGACTGCTCGAAAGCTTGCCACTATAATTTGGACAATGGTCGTAAAGCAAGTGCCATATAATCCCCCAACAGAATATTTATTCCTTGATCAAAAAAGAAAAATGGGAATCGCTAAAAGAATTAAAAAACAAATGGCTAAATTTGACATAAAACCGGAAGAAATTGGAGTTGGTAACTCGTTGAGTCCCAATTGTAATTTTTAACGTTAGTCAGAAGTTTAACGGAGACAGCAAGATATAACAATTTACTACTAAAAAATAAAAAGAATCCAACGCACATTTTACACATTTGTTTTTCTACACATAAATCCAAATCACAAAAAACAAAAGAGTAAAATTCTTCCATCGCTCTATTGACACGTATCAAAAATTTAATTAATTTTGTCACGAATTGACAAGTCAAATGAAAACTACATTTGGAGAATATATAAGAAAACTTAGATGTGAAAATGGAATGACATTGACACAATTAGCAGCTAAATTAGATTTAGATTCTGCAAATCTGAGTAAGATTGAAAATGGGAAACGTGATTTTGATGAAAAAAGACTTTCAAAATTAGCTGAAACGTTTGATTTAAAATTTGATGAGTTACGTAATGAGTACATTAGCGACCAAATTGGCAAGCAAATTTATGAACTAAATTGCACAAAACAATTACTAAAAGTCGCAGAAGAGAAAGCTGAGTATCGTAGAAATTTAAGTAAAGAAAAAGCATTATGAATATAGTTTCATTTTTTGCAGGAGCAGGAGGTTTGGATTTAGGATTCCAAAAAGCAGGGTTCAATATTATTTGGGCTAATGAATATGATAAAGAAATTTGGGAAACATATCAAAAAAACCATCCCAAAACAATACTTGACAAAAGAAGTATTGTTAATGTTCCTGCCGATGAAGTTCCTGAATGTGATGGCATTATTGGAGGTCCACCTTGTCAAAGTTGGAGTGAAGCAGGTGCAGCAAGAGGCATAAAAGATAAACGAGGACAATTATTCTATGAATTTATTCGAATTCTTGAAGCAAAACAGCCCAAATTCTTTTTAGCAGAAAATGTAAGCGGAATGCTTATTTCAAAACATAGTGAAGCATTAGAAGGCATTAAAGAACTTTTTAGAAATGCAGGCGTTGGATACGAATTATCTTTTCAAATGCTAAATGCATCTGATTATAATGTTCCGCAAGACAGAAAACGAGTTTTTTTTATTGGGATTAGAAAAGATTTAGGTTTTAATTTCCAATTTCCAAACATAACATACAACAAACTATCTTTAAAAGATGCGATTTTTGATTTAAAAGATACCGCAATTCCTGCGATGGAATACAACAATACAAACGGAGATAAATGCTCTATTCCCAATCACGAATATATGATTGGCGGATTTTCTACCATATTTATGTCCCGAAATAGAGTTAGAAGTTGGGATGAACCATCATTTACAATTCAAGCAGGAGGTCGCCACGCTCCTATTCATCCGCAAGCTCCTAAAATGAAATTTATAGAACAAAACAAACGAGTTTTTGTCCCAGGAAAAGAAGATTTATATAGAAGACTAAGTGTTCGAGAATGTGCAAGAATTCAAACCTTTCCTGATAATTTTATTTTTTACTATAAAAAAATTGCTGCTGGTTATAAAATGATAGGGAACGCTGTTCCTGTAAATTTAGCTGAATTTTTAGCAAAAAATATAAAAGCACAATTAGTTGCAAACCAAACTAAGAAAAAAGATTTTGAATTTTTCAATGAACCTAAACCAACAATAGCTGTATGAAAAATATTTTAGACGCAATTTTTAATATCGTAACTCAAAAAGATTTTGAAATCCGTGCAATGTATGCAGGAAGAAACAGAGCCAACGGAATGGGCGATGCTCTTGAAAATTACATCAAAGATGCTTTTGCAGGAACATTGGGAGTAACAGATGAAGTACAAAGAATGAGGACTTTCAATAAAGAATTTTCTTGGTTAGGTGTACAAAACAATCCACCTGATATTATGATAAAAGGTGGAGATGCCATTGAAGTTAAGAAAACTCAAAGTGCAACTTCTAGTTTAGCTCTAAATAGCAGTTACCCAAAATCAGATTTAAGGCATACAAGTCCTATGATTACAACAGAATGTAGAGATTGTGAAGATTGGACTATTAAAGACTTAATCTATTGCGTTGGTCATACCACTGACACCAGTTTGAAATCACTTTGGATGGTTTATGGCAACTCTTATGCCGCAAAACACGAAACATACGAAAGAATAAGAACTACAATCTCTGATGGTATTAAAACAATTCCTAATGTTGCCTTTTCAGAAACCAAAGAATTAGGTAGAGTAAATCAAGTAGACCCATTAGGAATAACAAATTTGAGAATCAGAGGTATGTGGCAGATTGAAAACCCAAGAAAAGTATTTGATTATCTGCACAAACCAACAGGAAAAGACTTTGAACTAGTTTGCATAATACCAATTGAAAAATATAATTCATTTTCTTCTGAAAGTATCAGCAAGATTGAAAAAATAAGAGAATTTGGATTTAGCATTGAGGATAAAGAAATCAAAGACCCGAACAACCCAGCGAGATTAAAAAGGTGCAAATTGATTAGATATTGCATATAGCCAACGCAAACATCCACACACATTGCCAAGTCGCACAAGCCGACACACAAACCAAAACTTGGCAATAAGTGTTCCTGTTCCATCGCTCAGAAAAAAACATAGTAAATTGAAAGATAAAAACTGATAAAAAAACATAAAAACCAGTGCCTAACATTCTGTCATATGTCATAGCGGTTTCAATGCCTATTTGAAGCTTTATCACTCGCCCGAGCATTCGTTTCGGCTTGAAAAGATAACCTCACGTACTCCGCTACGCCACATACAGTTTACCGTTAGGCTTCATACTAAACAGCGACACAACTTCGCAATAAATATCAAAGAAAAAAATAGAGTTACATATACTTTTGCAATGCACGAAAAAGTTAAAAATGATTATTATGAACGGATTGAAAAAGCAGTAGATTTCATTGAGGAAAACTTAATGGAAAAACTAACAGTTGAAATGATTGCTGAAAAAGCATATTTTTCAAAATACCATTTCATCAGAGTTTTTACAGCAATGACAGGAGAAACAGTTGGAAATTATTTACGCAAAAGGCGAATATCAAGGTCGTCGAAACAATTAATAAATTCTAATTTACCTATTTTAGACATTGCCTTAGATTATCAATTTGAATCACAAGAAGCCTACACTCGTTCATTCAAAAAGATTTACAATACAAGCCCGGGAAAGTATCGTAAACAGAATAATAATCAAATAGCTTATGGTCGTGCAAGATTAACAATTGAAAGGTTAAATCATTTAAAAAGTAATGTGACTATGAAGCCAAAAATTATTGAATTAGAAAAGAAAAAATTAATCGGAATAAGTGTAAAAACATCGTTAGCCCAAAACAATATTCCTCAATTATGGAATACTTTTATGCCAAGAATTGACGAAATTGCGAATAAAATAGATTCGGGATGTTATGAAATTCATTCATTCGATTCGGAATTTAAAATGGAAAACTTTACCGAAGATATGGAGTTTGAGAAATGGGCAGCAGTCGAAGTTGATAATTTCAACAATATTCCTGATGGTTTAAAAGCGTTAACAATCGAAGGTGGGAAATATGCTATATTTGAACATAAAGGAACAATGAGTAATATTCAATTTTCGTTTGATTATGCTTATGGTACTTGGTTGCCAAACTCAGAGTATAAGCTTGACCAAAGAGCAGATTTTGAAGTCTATGGGAAACAATATTATGGACCTGAAAATCCCGAGTCAATTACAGAATTATGGATTCCGATTAAATAAGCTATTATGGAAACAATTATACAACTAAATACAGAAAACATTGAGAAAGAGCATATTTGCTGTGCGATTTCTGACAAAAAATGCAAAGAAAGCTACGAACTAAAAAAACAATGGCTTGCTAATGAGTTTCAACACGGCTACAAATTCTATCGATTAGATGCAAGAGCGAAAGTATTCATTGAATACTGCGATGCTGAAAAAGCGTGGGTACCGATTGATGCTCCAAACTATTTATTTATTGGCTGTATGTGGGTAGCTGGAAAATATAAGGGTAATGGATATGCAAAAGCTTTACTGAAAAAAGCAGAAGATGAAGCCAAAGAACAAGGTAAAGATGGACTTGTAACAATTGTCGGAACAAAGAAATTCCATTTTATGAATGATACTAAATGGTTATTAAGACAAGGTTTTGAAGATGTTGAAAGATTACCTTATGGTTTTAGCTTGTTAGTAAAAAGTTTCAATAAAAATGCAAAACAACCGACTTTTAAAAAATCAGTTGCGAGTGGAGAATGCGAAAACAAAGATGGCTTGACTGTTTATTTTACGAATCGTTGTCCTTTTTCAGAGTATCACGTTACCAATTCATTGGTTGAAGTCGTTAAATTTGAGACAATGGAAGAAGCTCAAAAATCGCCAACACCTGCAACGATTTTTAGCTTATTCTATAACGGAAAATTCATTACAACAGACGTTAGTGTGTGTATGGATAGTAGATTTGATAAAATTATTGAGAAAGAAATGAAGAAATAAAGTACGAAAGCCTAACAAAGAACTAAGGTAAAAACCAAGTAAAAACGAATAAAAATTTTTCTTTTTAAAATGCCGTAATTAAGTAAGGGCAATTTCAAAAAGAAAAATTACGAAGGAATCAAATGCGATTTAAAATTTGGATCATATGGCTTTCCAGAATTTGCAATTGCAAAAGCTTGTTTTAAGAGTTTGTTTGTTACAGCAATCAGGGCAAGTTTTTTTGATTTTCCCTTATCAACAATTCGGTTATAAATAGCCTTGCAATGAGGATTGTTTTTGCATGCTGTAAAGCTACACATGAAGAGGTAATTTCTCATCCGCGCATTCCCTCTTTTGGAGATTCTGGAGCGACCTTTTACACTAGATCCCGACGAGTATTCGACAGGAGAGAGTCCGAAAAATGCGGATAATTGTTTTGCATTATCAAACGTTTCAAATGCATTTGTACAAACAATAAGAAAAAGAGCTGTCTTTTTTCCAATGCCAGGTATTGATGTGATATTAGTAAGCATTTCCTGCTTGTTTTCTTTGATTCTGTTTTCTATTTCAGACTCTAACAGGCTAATTTCATTTTTTAATAATCTTAACTGTCGTTTTAAGGAGGTCACAACCTTTCCTTTGACACCTTTGTCTAACAAGCCTTGCAATTTATTTTTAAGAGCGGTGTTTTGTTTTAGATAAAGATTTATAGCAGAATGTAAATCTTTGCATTCTTCTATGTAATCTGGTTTAGGAGCCCATTTGCTTAATTTCTGTTCTTGTGCATATTTAACAATCATCTTTGCATCACTTCTATCTGTTTTATTATGTTGCAATTTCATTTGAATAAACCGCTTAATTACTAGCGGATTAATTACAGAAACATTCACATGGTTTTCATAAAGAAAGATTGCAAGTTGTTGGTAGTAGCTGGCTGTATATTCCATAACGCACCAACTGTCTGGTGCTAAAAATAGGACAAACTCAGCAAAGCCATTCTCGTTGTTTGAAAATTGCTTATGTCCCAATTTTTCATTCCAGACATCAAAAACATTTTTAGAGATGTCAATCCCAATAAATTTTGTATTTTTATTCATAATTATGATTTTAAAAAGAACGATGCTACTTGAATATAACAACCTAAAAACAGGCTTTATGCCTAGAGAACTAATCGTATTTAAGTAGCGAAAGAGTGGGGATCTTCAATGTTGACGTGTTTTTATGACACATTTTGTATAATGACCTTAATCCACTCTTTCGTTCTTTTGATTATAATATTTTACAAACTTAGGTTTTGTATATTTCAGGGCGGGCGAAAGTGCGTATTTCAGCGTTCGCAGCCCGCCCCGGCGGTGTCTCAGTCTGACAGGAAAGTACCACGCAACCGCCCCGAAAATATACAATTTACCGTTGGCAACCATTAAAACAAACGATATGAGAAAACTAATGACTTTAGTAATTATTGTGATTTCTATTTCTGCCTATTCACAGAATTACTGGGATTACAATATTAATTTTGAAGATACAAGTCAGTTTTATAGATTAAAAATTGATACAATCTCAAACCCAAATAACATTTGGCAAATTGGAGAGCCACAAAAAACGTTATTCACGTCAGCATATTCTATCCCCAATGCAATAGTGACAGATACTGTAAACTCATATCCAGTAAATGATACTTCAATATTTGTGATTAAACATGTTTCAGATTGGTTAGGAGGTTTTCAAATGCCACATACCGTGATATTAGGTGGAAAGTATCAAATAAATAGTGATACCATAAATGATTTTGGCATTCTTGAATTTTCTCCTGATAATGGAAATACTTGGGTTAATTTATTAACAGATACAATATATCAAAATCAATGGTGCTATGAATGGTGGAGTGCAAAACCAGCCCTAACTGGCAATTCATCTGGGTGGACAGATTTTTACGTTTGGGTTGCTGGATTTGGACCAGTTTTTAACATTCAACCAGGCGATACTGTCCAATATAAATTTACTTTCATTTCTGATAGTATTCAAACCAATAAGGATGGTTTAATTTACGATGATTTGCATTTTGAGGATTGGGCTGAAGGTATCAATATAACTAAAAACCAATTTGATACAAAGATATATCCAAATCCAACATCTGGAATTATCGAAATTCAATTTTTGAATGAGAAAAATGAAACATTTGAATTTACATTGTTTGACAGTAATGGAAGAATTATCTTGACGAAGAGAACAACTAATGAAAGCTCGATAGAACTAGATTTAAGTAATTATAATTCTGGAATATATGTGTATAAAATTTTAAATCTAAAAAATAGAACGATGTCATTTGGGAAAATATTGAAACAATAAATAACGTTTGCCAACACGCAATAAAAAACATAGGGCGGAAAGTGCTAAATTTGAGCGATATAACAATTATAAAACGGCTTAGCGGTCAGATAGGCAGAAGCTTTGAAATGCCAAAGGCTCCATATTCAAACCGTTATGTGCAACACTAACAGAATGAAAAGAATACTAATCAATATTATTTATTTTAACTTCTGTGAACTTTTCATTTTCACAAAGAGACTCTTTAGAATTTGACAAAAAGGCCAAAGACCGATTTGGGATTTGGTTAATTCCTTCTGCATCGAAAAATATAATCGGAATAGCGATTGGACCTGTTGGATCAGAAGCAATATGTAACAGACCTTATACAAAATACTCTCATGGTCTAAATCTACAAATACCAGGACAGGGATTTTTTCAGACCTTTTATATTAATAAATTGAAATTTCAGGACTTCCATGCGAATGAAAACTCTGATTCGTTAAGACTGCAAGACACATTACCCTTAAGAGCAATCCACAATGGACTTATGATTTCACCACTAGGAACATTTACAAGCCAAGTGAATGGAATTTCATTTTCATTATGGATGAGTATGGGTCAAAAAATAAATGGACTTTCAATTAATCTCCTTTGGAATTTATACGAACAAATAAACGGAATATCAGTTGGTTTTGTAAATACTACAGCGGAAACCAATGGAGTACAAATCGGACTGATAAATAAGACAATAAAACTAAAAGGATTTCAATTCGGCTTCTGGAACAAAAATGAAAGAAGATCATTACCAATAATAAACTGGAATTTTAAAGACAAAGAAAGTGCAGCACATAACAGCGGCTCATAGTGCATGCCGCAGATAGTGCTTAAATAAGGTAGTTGCAATAATGAAATTGGTGCAAATAAAGAAAATTAGTAGTAAAAAAGCGACACGCACCATAGCCGCCAACCGTTAGCAAGCATTAAACGCGCGAGCCAAATCATATGAAATATATTTAGTATTTTTGAAAGAAAATTGATTATATGAATGAATCTTCTTACATAAAAATATATCAATCAGATGATGGAGAAACCGAAGTTTCAGTAAGATTTGATAATGAAACAGTATGGCTATCTCAAAAACAGATGTCTCAATTATTTGAGAAAGATTCAGATACAATCGGATTACACTTAAAAAACATTTATAAGTCAGGAGAGTTGGACGAGATTTCAACAACCGAGGAATCCTCGGTAGTTCGAAAAGAAGGCAATAGAAATGTTAAAAGAAAAATTAAATTCTATAACTTCGATGCTATACTTTCCGTTGGATATAGAGTAAATTCAAAACGAGGTATTCAGTTTAGGATTTGGGCGAGTAAAATTTTAAAAGAATATTTATTAAAGGGTTATGCACTAGACAAAAAGCGATTATCCTATCAAAATGAGCAACTAAATGAACTAAAAGAATCAGTTAAGATTTTAGGTAGTGTTATCAATTATAAACAGCTATCAAATGATGAGAGTATTGGTTTGTTAAAAATCATTTCCGATTATGCTTACGCATTAGATATTTTAGACCAGTATGATTATCAAAGTTTGAAAATAAAAGACACATCTGGAAAAGAAACGTTTCAATTAACCTACGAAGAAGCTATGAATCAAATAAAAAAAGCAAAAGATGCTTATGGAAATAGCGATTTGTTTGGGCACGAAAAAGATGAATCCTTTAAAAGCTCAATATCGACAATTTATCAAACATTTGGAGGTGTAGATTTATATCCGAGTATAGAGGAAAAATCTGCAAACCTATTATATTTCATTACAAAAAATCATTCATTCTCAGATGGAAACAAAAGAATTGCGGCATTCCTTTTTCTTTATTTCTTAGAAAGGAATGGAATTTTATTTGATGAGATGGGTAATAAAAGAATAGCAGACAATACATTAGTTGCATTGACTTTAATGATAGCCGTAAGCAAACCAGAAGAAAAAGACACAATGACAAAAGTGATTGTAAACCTGATAAATAAAAACAATTAACGCTTGCTAATAAATAGGAATATGAGCGGTGCGCAGCACCCAGAGAGTATTCCCGGTTGAACAAAATCCTTTGCAGGAGCTATGTACTTTAAGAAGGTTTTGTGTGTTTTTAAGGTGAGATTGTTGTTTGAATGTGCTTTCCCATTAACAAGAGTCGCTGAATTCTCTTGGTTACAAGCCTTGATTTTAGTTTTTTTAGATCAAAATACTGAGTTTAGACAATACAAATTTGTTTTGTGTGAACACACAAAAAATCAAACGATTAAAATCAAAAGTAAGCGGCAATTAGCAGCGACGGAAGATGTCTGGTCGGCGATCTTATGCGTGGGATTTCTTTTGTCAGGTACATGTGTCCTTTTTTACAAGCCGGACAGAGTCAGGGATCAAAACCAGTTAGTCGTTTGATTCGTTCGTTGCAGGATTCGGCAACTTTTGCCAGGCTATTAATATCTGGTTTCTGATCAGGCACAAATTGCAGTTGCAGATTACGCTTGGTAGTATGGTGATAGATACCATACCTACGGATTCGTACCAGCCCTTTGGGCAAAATGTGTTGAACAAAGCGACGCAGGAATTCTTCTCCTTTTAATTTAACTGGTTTTTTCCGGGCTTTGTCCCGGTAATCTTTGGCAATAAAGGTTACATGTGTATCCGTAATGTTTAGGATACGTTGATTAGTGATGGCTACTCTATGGGTATATTGTCCCAGATATTTCACAACATGATCAGCTTTAGCCAAGGCCGGTTCACTGTGGACAACCCACGATTTATTGTATGCTTTGTTTATGTGAGAAGCAAAAGCATCTGGTTTATTTATTTTTCTCAGCTTTCGTTTTAAGCTGTCTAAAAATTTGCCTTTAAAAATGTTACTGAGTTGCTGAACAGAATACAGGTAACGACCATTATTACCGATTTCTTTCCATTCTTCTTTAATGGAGTAGCCGGCAGCCGGTACCAGGCAATGCAAATGAGGATGCAAACTTAAGTTTTGTCCCCAGCTATGCATAACAGCAATAGCGCCTGTTTCACATGACCCGTCCTAAAATCTGGCTACACAATATGTAGTAAATTATGTATAAAAAACGAAATATTAAGATAAGTATGACCGAAAAAATCATTGTTATTAAAATGCTATAGTTGAATGAGTTAACGGTATTCTTAAAGAAGGATTTTTGTCTTGATCAATGCTTCTTTAGCTTAAAAAATGCTCAGGTTGCAATTAAAAATGCTATTAATATCTATAAAAATAAAAGATTATACTTATCTTTGGATTATAAAACTCCAAATATGGTGTTTAAATATAGAGCTTAATCGTATGTTTAACCTGTAGCCATATTTTAGGACTAAATACGTATAAAAAAAACTCTACCAAAAATCATTGTATTTAACAATTAAAAAATAACAATAATGAATGATGAATCACACAGAAAATTCTCAGTTCATCTGAGTTTTGAGGAAATACGGCTACCTCCTTTCGAAGATATTTTGATACTTGGAAAGAAATGCCCTCAAGGGAAAATCGGAGTATATAAGTCGTTTGAACTTTTAGTTCCAAACGAATTTGAAGCATTTGAAATTAAGGATGAGATAGTTGAAGCAATATTTATAAATAAAAGAATCTTAAAGAAACTTGACAAAGACAGAATAATTGCAATTTTACGTGAAAAAATTTTCCCATACATTTCCGAATCTGAAATTTTGAAGGTAGATTTTAAATTGAAAATCTTTTACGATTCTGTCGAAGGAGAACTTTAATGGTTATAAAAAACTACGTATCCAATATTTATTCAACGGTTGATCCTTTTGAAGGAATTAATTCAGTTGAAAATTTGTTATTAGAAAACCAATATTTAGTAGTTATTGACAATGATAATAACTATCACGGTATTTTAACGGCATCTGATATTATCAAACGTCCACACAAAATTGTAATAGATTGTGTTACCCCAAAGGAGCGTTTAGAGATAGATGACACAATAGCTTCTGCTCTCGGGAAATTTTATTCAAGTCATTCTCTGGTCCTGCCAGTAATGAATGGGAACGATTTTGTTGGAGTAATTGAAAGAATTCAAATTTTAAAAGAGTTAGCGGCAAAAGTTAATAAGCTTTTTGAAAAATCATTGATATCCGAAAAGGCGAAGAAAAATTTCTTAAACAATTTATCCCACGAAATAAGAACTCCTTTAAATGGGATACTTGGTTTTGTGGATATTGTCTCACAATTAAGTACGGATGAGATTGAATATGAAACCTTTTCTATGACTATAAGAAAATCTGCCGACCATTTTTTGATGATAATTAACGACTTGGTTGACTTGTCTTTATTTCATGCAGGCGATGAATTAAATACAGAGAAAGGTAATGTGGACATAGTTAAGATTCTTACTGAATTGAAAAATTATTTCAATGAGCTGTTGTTTCAAAATAAAAAGGCTACAATTATTTATTTAAATTCTGAGATTTCTTTTAATCTCTATACAGATGGAAGGAAGCTCAAACATATCTTATATCATTTAATCAATAATGCAATAAAATTTTCTGATGACAATAAGGTAACTTTTGGATTCGAGTTGAACCCTAATGAAAAAAACATTAACTTTTTTGTAAAAAATAAGAACTCTAATATTACTCAAAAAGACATTGTCAGAATGTTCGATATTTTCGAAAAACAAGAAAATATTGGGAAAGAATTAAATCCTGGACTAGGTATTGGATTACCATTAGTTAAAAACTTAATTAATTTATTAGGTGGTCAAATTAACGTTGAAATAAAAAATAAAGAAATCTCATTTATTGTTATCATTCCAATTGAGCAGGAAGTAGTCAGCATATAACACGTGGTATAAAATTTTCGAAATAGTAAGTTGTTTAAAGGATGTAGCCCGCTTCAACTTTTGTATGTTTTGAAAGGAAATTACCCACAATCGACAACTTTTTATACCACCACCGTTATGGGCAATGTTCCCCACATAAGAACCTTCAAAATAGATTTTTAAACAAAAGTTATCTATTTCTCCTTCTCAGATTAAATCCTTTTGCTAACGAGAGGCATCTTCAATTAAAAAGAAGTGATAATTTTGCAAAGGCTCTTTGTGTAACCGATTTTTAAAATGGTGCTATTATAAGCTCGTGCGTAATTCTGATTGAAATGTAAAAAGTCTCTGAAACTTCACTTCAGAGGCCTGTTGATAGATCCAGTGGTGGCTCGCATTAAGCGAAGACCCCCGTTCAGAATATTTCTCGATTCAAAGATATATTTCCTTGGATGTTGGGTTTCCTCTTCTGCACAGCACATAGCTGCGGCCGTTAGATACAATAATAAAAGATTAGCAACGTTCTGATAATAAAAGCGATATGAAAAAAATAGGTTTTATAATAATTATTGGATTGATTTCATCAATTGTTTATGGACAAAATCTTGAAACAAACCTAACACTTTCACCATTAATGACATTTAAGAGCAACCAGTCAACTGAAAATAAACTTGCTTTCGGATTTTCAGGTTCTGTGCAAGAGTTCTACAATTTGACTGATAATTTTGCAATTGGCTCAGAATTAAACTACTCATTTGAGAATTATAAATTAACAAGAGACTTTGACGGAATTTCTATTCCAGAGTCAACTTCATATTATGAGAGTAGATTGACTGTTAATTCTATAAAAACACCTTTGATTTTAAGACTAAAAACCAAATCGAATTGGTCATTATTTGTTGGATATGGATTGACTTATGATATTAATTATAAAGTATCAGTTGAATATATTTACTCAGATTGGTTCAGTAAAGATGAGACAAGAACAGAAATTTTCGACAAATCAGTTGATTCTGAAAATAATTTAAATAGTTATTTTGCAGTTGGATTTGGTAAGGTTTTTAAAATTAAAGATTTGCGATTGCTGACGGAGTTATATTATAATGAAAGTTTTGCTGATTATAGAATTAAACACGGTGGAGTAAATGGAACTGAAATTTTGTACTTTTACGACATAAGTCCACAATATATTGGATTTAGAATAGGACTTGGATTATAGTGTTTAAATATAATTTTTACAAACTTAGAATGTGTATAATTCATAAGGATTTCAGAGGTTTTTGAGCGGTATTACCCGTTTCCGTTTTTTGTGGTAACATGATAGGTTTGACGTTTTCAACCCCTTACGAGACCATCCACTGTTACCAACAGACCCAAATAGCATGCATTAAATTCTAAACAAATGACAAAATCATTAACTATAATATTATTACTACTCATTTTAGCAAACTCAGTATTTAGCCAAAATACTAAAGAGGTAAAATTCATAGATGCTGTTTACGAAAAACCTGTGTCTGGCGTTATGGTTTTTTATAATGGAGATTTTGTGTCAGTTTCTGACATTAATGGGAATTGCCAAATTGATGATCATCAAAATAAAATTTACTGTAAGTATTTTGGATATAATGATACATTAGTAAATATCGAAGATTGCGAACAGTGTGAAATAAAACTTGAAACAAATTACACTTTACTTAATGAAGTTAAAGTTGATGCAAAATATAATCCTAAAAGGCATTTACTAAAGCTTTTAAAGGAATCTCAACAAACTGCTTATAAACTAGATACTACAATTTATTATAAATTTAAAGAAATTAACAAAATTCCAGAACTTGGTCAAATCGAGATATTTACCGGAATTCTTAGAATTGAAAATAAAGGATACTCAAAAAAGGGAAATCTAATTTTTATTTCAGAAATATCCAATTACTACAATTCAATCAAACAAGAAGATATCTATGAACAGTTGCATACAAGTAAAATATGGGTACATTTCATCATTAGAGATATCTTGTACCCGGCAAGAATAAAAAAAATAAAAAGAAATAATGAGATAAAAAGACTACATTTTGTTGCTAATGATACGATTAGCTTCTTGCTTATTAATAAAAACAATAATGTCACGACTAACTGTAATTATATTAATTTTACCAACAACAGAATTGAATCAAGAGAGTTTGTAGGATCAATACAAGGCAATAATAGAATTCTCAAATTTTACTCCAAAATAGATTATGCTTTGCATCCGATATCTATTCCGAAACGAATAAGTGCAAGTAGAGAATATGTACTTGAAAACAATTTGGTTGTTAATAATTATGTAGAGTTAGATAATATCGACAATCCAGATATAGAAACAGAACTGAATATTTTTCTCTATGCTTTTAGTTGTAAATTAATGGTTGAAAGAGCAAAATTTAAGTTCCCGGATATAATTATTCCTTCAGAATTATTGGAAAATTAGTTATTGTAGCTAGAAATGAATTTAAGAAATATCAAAATGAGCATATTCAAAAAATTAATTCTTTATATGAGAAGATCATGAAAAAATAAAAAAGCTTTTGCTGATAAGCGGTCGTAAAACAGTTGGAGTTCATTTGTTTGTGGAGCATTGGTTCCCGTGCTAATTATTTCCCTCGGGGATAAAGACGAACTCCGCAAACCCAACCCGTTTTATTCCGCTACCGTCATCTGCTATTTGAACAAGACAAACAACGCAATCATAAATAAACAATAAAAACTGATATGAAAACGACAATATTTTTAACCCTCTTATTTTTATCGACTACAATATTGTACGGACAAGATATTAAAATTGGATTTAAAGATTCGATTGAATCAAATGTGCTAAATGAAACCCGAAAGTTCTTTGTAAAGCTTCCAAGAGATTATAATTACTCTAATAAATCTTATCCTGTTCTTTATCGACTTGACGGAGATATAGATCTGTATACTGAGACTGTAGGAACAATCAATCGCTTAGTCTATATGGAGGAGTCAATACCGGACATGATTGTAGTTATGATTGAAAATACAAACAGAACTCGAGACATGATGCCGACAACTACAAGCTTTTTTAAATCAGAGCCTGGTGCTGACAATTTTAAGAATTTCATAGAGAACGAATTGATTTTGCATATAAATAGTGCTTATCGAACAACGAATGAGAAAATTTTATGTGGACAATCATTAAGTGCAATCTTTACAATATATTACTTCTTAACAAATCCGAATTCATTTGATTCCTATATTGCTTGTAGTGGGGGATTTCCCGAATGTGAAGAATACTTCATTAACCTAACAAATGATTTTCTAAAAGTTAAACAAATCAAAACGACAAATATTTTTCTGACACACGGCATGACTGATTTTTTAGACCCAGAAGGAGTAATGAAAAAACAACTTGTGGATTTTAGTCAACGGATTAAATCAAAAGATAAAATAGCATGTAATTTAAAAATATATGTGGATGAGGGACATGTTCCTTTTCAGAGTTTATATCACGGATTGAGATTTATATATGATGAGTCGAAATAATAGAAAAACAGCAGGATGTGTAAAATAATAGCAGGGAAGGTGCATGTTAGGGCGATTTTAGCCGGCTTCAAAATTGTAACGGTTTGATGTTTGTTGTCTGCAATCTGTTACTATTTTTACACTCAACGCTGTGTGCAAGCACGAGAAAACCGACAATTAACAAAATAGAGAGAAAAAATGAATAAAATAGAGAAACTGTCAAATGAAAACTTAAATAAGGCAAATGAAATTATTCAAGAGTTAAAAATTGAAAAAATTTGGGAAGGTCTAAATTCAACTTGTAACCTTGTTGGTTCAGTAAAAACAGGTTTGATTTTTAATCATCTTGATATTGATTTTCATATATATTCAGATGATTTTTCAATTGAAAAAAGTTTTAAAGCTATTGCTGAAATAAGTAAGAACAAAAAAATAAAAGAAGTCTATTATAAAAATTTGCTTGATGCTGAAGATATGTGTCTTGAATGGCATTTAAACTATGAAGAAACACCTCAAAGAGTTTGGACAATTGACATTATTCATATTAAAAACGAATCCCCATATGCAGGAATGATTGAAAATGTAACTAATAGTATCAATAAAATCTTAACAGACGAGCTAAAAAGCAAAATCTTGGAACTCAAATACGAATGTGGTAAACGAAACGAAAAAGTTGCAGGAATTGAAATTTATGAAGCCGTTATTGACAACAATATTGGAACTTTTGAAGAATTACAAGATTGGAGAAAATCAAAAGAAAATATTGAAATATCTCTTTGGGAACCGAAAATAAACCGAGCTTAAAAAAAGCCTGCTCACAACAAATAGGAATATGAGCGGTGTGCCAGCTTTATCCCGATAATTTCGGGAAGCCAGCGAGTATTCCCGATTGAACAAAATCCGATGCCAATTCTATGCATTTTAAGATGGTTTTATGTGCTTTTTCAAGGTGGGGGATTGTACGTTGAATATGCTTTCCCATTAACAAGAGTCGATGATTCTGTTCGTTTTAAACTTTGATTCTAACTTTATTGGATTACAACACAATTGTCCAAAGTACTTTTGCTTTGTCCTCGAAGTGTTACCTGAGAATTCAATTTTTTGATGACATTTTCAAATTCAGGAACTGCAATTTTAGCTCGTTCCAGAATGGTTGGCGTGGTTCTTTTTCTCATATCGATTAACAACTACAGATATACAATGATAATTAGCGAAAATGGCTATCTTTGAGTAAGTGTATTATCTGCTTTTGGCCGATTTAGTTCAACAAGGTGTATATTGCATGCCTTTCGGGATACGCAACATACACCTAACCGTTAGGTAAAGTAAAAATAGACAGATGAATAAGACAATAGATTGGGATTTATGTAAAAAATGTAAGCTCTGCATTGAGGTTTGTCCTTGTAACATTATTGGATTAAATGAAAAAGACGAAATATCTTTTATCAAGGACAGAGAATCAATTTGTTTGCACTGTGGACAATGTATGGCTATTTGCTCTACAAAAGCGATTTCGGTAAACGGATTTTCTTATGAAAATGATTTTGTTGATTTACCGGTTAATGATGTGAATTACGAAATTTTTACCAATTTTCTTGCAAATCGCAGATCAATTCGTAATTTCAAAGACAAACCGATACCGAATGATGTAATTTCTAAAATCATAAACTCTATTGATTATGCACCATATGGAGCAGAACCAGAAAAAATAAATATTACGGTTGTAAATAATAGGAAAACTATAGAAACAGCATTACCTTATATTTCAGAGTTCTTAGATAATATTGTTAAATGGATTGATAATCCCATTGCATCTTTTATGATTAAAAGAAAAAAGGGGACGGAAACATTTAACACGATAAGGAATCATTTATATCCAATCTCAAAAAGCGGAAATTACAAACTTGAATTTGGTGACAGAATAACCAGAGGAGCACCAGCTCTTTTAATTTTTCATGCAGAAAAAGGAGCAGAAGAACACACAAATAATTCCTTGGTATATGCTACTTACTCAATGTTAACGGCACATTCGCTTGGACTTGGCGCAGCAATGATTGGAATTGTTCCAGCCGCAATAAATAAAGTCCCAAAAGTGAAAGAAATTTTTAAGATCCCTGAAATAAATGAGGCGATAATGTCTGTAATAATTGGATATCCGAAATATAAATATAAAAGAACAATAAAGAGAAAAAACGAAAATATTAAATGGGTAGAATAAATTACTTTGCTTAACGCTTTGTATAAAAGTAATGGCAAGTGAATGTTCAATTCATAGGTTATCGGTCAAAGCATCTTCTCGGTTTGAAAAGTAATATGCACGCAAACCGCAACTGCCCATAGCCGAGTTCGTTAGCAACAAATTTAAACGCATTTCAAACATGAAAAAAATTACATTATTAACTCTTTTATTTTTTGTGACGTTTCAACTGTTAACTGCACAAGAATGCAAATTACACGTTTCTAGACAAGGAGGAGAAAAAAGTATTTTTCCTTTCGGAAAAACAACTTACAATTATTATAATTTTAAACCAAATTCAGAATTTGGGGACACACTGATTTGTTCTGGTTCTGGATATGAAGTCTGTAAAATTGATAAGAATATTATCAAACAAAACTATGTTAAAGCAGAATCTTACAGAATTTTCAACAAAACCATAAAAATTACAGAAAAGCATATTAAAAAATGTAAACAGCCTTCTGGAAAACTAACATTAAAAATAAAAAACAAAAAGGTTGTTATCAATTTCTATAATGCAAACAAAAAAGGGGAAGCAGATTTTGATATTAAAATCATATGAAAGAGTCTAAGTACATGACAAAAAAATCATATGAATATCATCTTGACACATAGGGCTTGGCAATATCGAGGCAATGTATTTTAAGCTATATTTAAACAAGCTCATCGCTTTTTGACTTTGATTTATTACTCTGGAATAATATAAATAATAATTTTTTCATGGTTTGGGTTTTGATACAAAACAAGAATAGCGATTAATGTGAATAATCGCTATTCTTTTTGTTTTTTTACATTAAAATTTCACCACAAACACTTCTATTTCTTGTTGTGTTTTTTCAATCATCAAACCATAGTCGGTTTTGAGAGTTTCCAGTACCTTTTCAAGGCTAACAATGTTAAGTTCTACATCGTATTTACCTTTGTCTTCCAAACCTAGTTCAAAAACCACATCAAATTCTCTTTCTAAAGTTTTAGCTAATTTTTCAATTGTGTAATTTTTGTAGTTAGCGATTTTCCCAGAAAGGGAAGAGGAGGTTCCTAAGTTTTGATCGTCTCGAGGGATAAGGGACTCATTATCAGTGGAAACAATGTTGTAAACAGTTTGTTCTCTATTTTCTGTTACAATTTCAAAATCATAAAATTTTTGCAAACTATCTAAAACAATTTGCTTATTACCATCCTGACTTGATTCCCAAACATCAATTGGTTCATACTCTATCTCCATAACTGGATTTGCGTGTTCTCCTTCAATGATAACACGTGCAGGTGAGTCTCCAATAAGTAGTTTTAAAGCCTTGTCTAGTTCAAAACCTTTAAGCTTAATTTTTGAACGACTTATCATATCCCATTCCATGTCTGAGTCAGCATTTTCGATAATTGTCATATTATCAGTTGCAACCAATTCGTGATTAGGGATAATTTCTTCCTCCACAGCTTTATTCTCATTATCTTTTTTGTCCTTGTTGCAGGCAAACATAAACATGCTAATTAAAGCCAGAATAACTAATGTATTGCGTTTCATATATAGAAATTTTAGTTTAAAAATGGTATCCAAATGAAATGCCCAAGTCTGGTTTAATAAAATTTCCAGATCCTAGAGCGATTGTATTTACAGGAGTTGTGAATTTTTCAAAATATTTATGATCTAACATTGCAGCTAAATACACATTGAAAGAAAATCCACCTTCGCTTATATACTGATAGCCTAATGCGAAACTTGCTCTTATTGAGGTGATTGCATATTCTTCCTCGTTAAGATAGCCGTCAAGCTTGTAGGTGTGATTATAGCGGTAATAGCTCACAGATGGACCAGCATAAATGCCTCTGAAGCTTTCATTAATGTAATATCTTCCTCCTAAAGTAATGCCAAAGCCTCTTGCTGAATGACTGGCAATTCCATCATCATATTCTTTGTCAAGTTTGATATTAACACTTGTGGGAATAATCACATTCATGCGAAAGAATCCGGTTAAATGCTCACTCATATTGGATTCGTAAGTCGCATATATTTCAGGCCATAAACTCACCTGTTCCGATGATAAGCTATCCACTTTAAGGAAAACTCCTCCTGTGATGTTATATTGCTGATCAATTGACTCTTCCACTTGCGCATAAGTAAGCCCAGTTGAAAAGAAACAAACACCGAGAATTAAAATTATTATCCACTTCATGATAACAATATTACAAAAAAAATTGCAAAAAAAGCCCCGATTTAAAAATATCGGGGCAAGTTCCTGATAATTCAGACCTTGGGAGTGTCTGTTTTGTACCAAGTTTAACCAAAACCAATTACTATGAAAAGAACCTACTACAAGATACAATGAGATAGACATTTAAAAGCAAGTTAAAAGGCGCAATTTTTTGTAAGTGTATTTGCGTATTCAAGTGAATTTTTTATCTTTACATAAAGACATATCAAACAAGTAATATGAAAGTTTTACGACATAAATCAGGCAATTCCAATATGTATTTTATCCGGCAAGCTGTTGGCTATATTCTAATTGATACTGGTCGTAAATCAAAGCGTAAAGCCTTGTATCGGTTTTTATTGAAACACAATATTAATCCTTGTGATATAAAGCTTATTGTGATTACCCATACACATTATGATCATGTCGGAAATTTAAACTGGTTAAATCAATTGACAAAGGCTCAGATTGTTGTGCATGAATCTGAAGCTGAATTTCTGAAAAAAGGAGAAATGGGGCAGTTAAAAGGTGGATCAGCTTATGCTCGTTTTGTCTTGAAGTTTGCAGGTATATTCTCTAAACGTTTAAATTACAAAGCTGTTAAGCCAGATGTTCTGATGAACCAAGAACTCGACTTGTCAGTATATGGGTTTAATGCTCGACTTATTCATACACCCGGACATTCAGAAGGATCAATTAGCTTACTCATAAATGACCAGCATGTTTTTGTTGGGGATACATGTTTTAATTTACCTGTCAAAAGACATGTAATTCCACCTTTTTATCAAAACTATTCAAGCCTTCTTGATAGCTGGCATAAACTCAATGAGACAAGAGGAACAATTTTTTATCCAGGGCATGGTAAGCATTTTGGAATCGATCGTTTTCATAAATCAATTCACAAACTGGAAAGAAAAGTGAAAAAGCTGTAAACAAGCGTTCGCTTTGTAGGTTTATCCTTCATGGAAGGGAGATTTGTGATCATAGCTTATGATGGTGTTTGCAATTTATGTAATGCACTTGTTCGGTTTGTGATTAAGCATGATAACAATTCAGTATTCAAGTTTATATCCTTGCAATCAGAAAACTTTACGAAGTATTTTCCGAGTGATTTTCCTGATATAAAAACTGTGCTCCTGAATGCAGATGGTAAAACCTATCGAAAATCATCAGCAATTTTGCAGATATTTAAACATTTGGGAGGTGCTTGGAAAATATTTCTGCTTTTCTATCTTTTGCCTCCATTTTTTCGCAATTTTCTTTATTGGCTAATTGCCAAATCACGTTATAAAGTGTTTGGACGAACAAATCAATGTCAAATCCCAAACAAATCTATTGCTAATCTATTTCTTGATTAGGAAAAAGCAAAGAGCTGTCTCCATAACTGAGAAATCTAAAGCCATTTTTTAGCGCATATTCGTAAACTTTTTTCCAGTCTTCACCAATATAAGCCGCAATTAGCAATAGGAGAGTTGAGCCTGGTTGGTGGAAGTTTGTGATTAAACGATTGATAAAACGAAATGTATAGTCCGGTGCAATCATAATGCTGGTTTTTCCTTTTATCTCACTTAAATTAAGTCTGGTCATTTCCTGTAGAATCCACGCTAATACAGCTTTTGCACTTTCTGATGATGGGTTTTCGTAGGCTTCCCACTGTTGAATTTCTTGTGTGTCAGAAAGCTTAGATTTTCCATGCATGGCTTTAATACCCACTTGGTAAAGACTTTCCAGCCCTCTGACAGTTGTTGTTCCGACTGCAGTTACATTTCCATGATGCTTCAATAATGCTTCAATGCTTGTTTTTGAGATATAGAAAAACTCAGTGTGCATGGGATGTTCCCCAATGGCTTCTGATTTCACCGGTTGGAAGGTTCCTGTTCCTACATGTAAGCTAATGTTTTTCTGTTCAATGTTTCGATTGGTTAAGTCTTTTAATACCTCATCTGAAAAATGTAAGCCTGCTGTAGGTGCTGCGACTGAACCTTCGTTTTTTGAATAAACCGTTTGATAACGACTTCTGTCAATTGCTTCAGATTCCCGGTTCAAATATGGTGGGATGGGAGTAAGTCCTGAATGTTCCAATATGTCTCCAAATTGAATCTTGTCGTTATTCCATACAAATTCTATGATGTTATCTTTGTTATTCTTTTCAATCAACTCCGCTTCAAGTATGAGGGTTTCAGATTGAATTTGAATTTCCTTTTTTAGTTTTCCTTGTTTCCACTTTTTTAAATTTCCGACAATGCACTTCCATTGGCATGAAACATTTTGGGTCAATGCATTTGCATAATCGTTACTTGTTGCAGGAGAAAGACAAAATACTTCAATGCGAGCGCCTGTTTCTTTATGAAAAATGATGCGTGCATTTAAAACTCTTGAATCATTCCAAACCATTAATGAACCAGAAGGAATGTGTTGAGTGATGTTTTTAAATCGATCCTTTTCTATCTTTCCTTGCTTGTAAATCAATAAGTTTGAAGAATCTCTATGGTCTAAAGGATATTTTGCAATGCGATCATCCGGCAAATTGTACCGGTAGTCAGCAATCTTTATTAACTTTGGTGCCTGCATGAAATTTTTTGTGCAAAATAAACGAAAATAAAGGAAAAAACATGAGTAATACGAATTTACATAGATACCAAAAGGGTGATAAAGTCAGATTTCTTAATGATATTGGTGGCGGTATTGTAAAACGTATCCGTAAAGACGGAATGGTTTTAGTCGAAAATGAGGATGGTTTTGAATTTCCAGTACTCCCAGCAGAGCTTGTGCTCATTGAACCTGCAGGAAATCTACAATCCAATAAGATTTCAGCAAGTGAAAAGACAGCAAATGACATGCATGTTTCTAATAGACAGGATGTAAAGAAGGTGTTGTTGGCTTTTACACGCAATGAGACAAATAATGCCGCATTATTGCATTTAGTAAATGATACCAATTGGTATTTTCCATTTGCTTTGTATTCTCATTCAGACGATATGTACCATCTTGTAGTTCAGGATGTTCTTGAACCGGATACAAAATTTGAAATTGGTGAATTTCCCGATAATAGTTTGGATGAGATCAAACATTTAACCATACAAGGCTTTTTTACAGGCGATAAAATGGAGCAAATGTCTTCATTTGTTCAGAAAACGATCAAACAAAAAGTGACAAAGATGATTTTGTCAAGAAATTATGAAGCTTCTGAATATTTTTCCCCCGATGCATTGATTTATACAGTTTATGACTCAGAAAGTGCAGATTTAAATAATATGGAAAAACTCATGCATGAAAAGGAATTGCAGGAAACTATTGACAAAGAAAAATCAAATTGTTCACAGAAAAGACCAGATCCTGTGGTATGGGAAGAAGACTTGCATATTAATGTTTTAGTTGATTCTGTCGTTGGAATGTCAAATACAGAAATTTTAAATTTTCAAATGGATTATTTCCGTAAAATATTGGAGAAGGCAATTGTTGAGAAGATATCTCAGGTTGTTTTTATTCATGGAATTGGAAATGGTACGTTGAAAACGACATTGCGTAAATCGCTTGAGAAAGAGTATCATCTAAATTATGAAGATGCATCTTTCAAAGAATATGGATTTGGAGCAACTAAAGTATTTCCAAATCAAAAAGTGAGATAGGGTTTAGGTCAAAGAAGGTTATTTGATGTTTTCCGCTTTATCGGAAGATATCCAGCCTTTTTTGCCATCTGCTAGCTTGATTTCTGCAAAATTATTGACCGAATCAAGAACCTCAATTTTCAGGCCTTCATGTACTTCAAACAAGTTTGTTCCGGTTTCTGAAGGAGAACTTTTTACCATAACATCTTCCATGATTATGGCATCATTACTGAGTGATTTGAGTCGTTCTGACCGAATTGCCAGCAACAAAGTAATTCCAGATATGACAAACAATGCAATTCCTGAATAGGTAATCATGCCACTTCCTGAGCGTGTCCTTCTGAATAAACGCCAAAGCAATAAAGAGAGCATTAAAACAAAGGTGATTATGCTGATAATACCCCATGCTGTTCCTGAAATCCACATGTTCAAGTTATTAAGCCACACAATGAAAAAGAGTTCAGGAATCGCTTCCACCCGGTCTTTGATTGTGGCTTGTGCAATTTGTAGATTATGTTGTATATCTTCATTTTCTGGCTCTAATAGTAGGGCTCTTTCATAATTTAAAATTGACAAGGCAGTTTTGTCCATCTTGAAATAAGCATTTCCTAAGTTATAATAAACTGCAGCAGACTCACCTTCGTTGTCTAAAATACTTTGCCATGTATGAATAGCTTGCTCAAATTGTTCTTCTTGATACCAATTTGCAGCACTGTCTTTTAAGCTTTGAGCATGAGCATTTAAGACCAAAATTGTACTTAAGATATATAGCGTTAATCGTTTCATAATTACAGGTTTTGTTCAAGTTTTGAAATTAAGCCAGCAGTGTATTGATAAATGCGTTTGGGATCAGTGTCTTCACTTGATGGTGCAAAATGTGCATATTCACATGTATCAATAATGTACAATAATTTCTTAATCAAATCTTCCGATAAATTTTCTTCTGTTAATCGTTCAGACACATTGTCACGGCTTAGATTTGCAATGTCCATGTCCAATTTGTCTGCAACGTAACCCCATAGTGCTTTTATGATTTCATTGTAAAATTCTTTGCTGTCCTGTATCATTAATTGTTTTGCGGCTTTAAGTCGTTTTTTTGCCACTTTATTCGCTTTCTTATTTCGCATTTTTGCAATATTGGAGCGTTCTTTGATTTGCTTTCTACGTAAAATGACAATCAAGATAAATGCAAATGAAGGTAGGAGGTAAGCCAACCAAAAGGATGATGTTTTTACAATGGATTTCTTTTGAGTTTCAGGAATGTCCATAATGTATCGGATATCATTTCCTAAGACATTGAGATCTGAATTTGAATAATCTCTTGCAATGGCTTCATTCTCTTTGAAATCAGCTGTACGGTTTACATAAATGCGCTCCTCTTTGCCTTTATAAGACTGGTAACTGGCTGTGTTCGGATTAAACCAAGAAATCTCTATAGGTTTTAAAACATACAGTTCTGGATAACGTGGAATAATAGTATATAGCCACTCAATACTTCCAGAGCTCCCTTTTGCTGTTTGAGACAAGTTGCGGGAGATTTCAGGATCATAGACCTCAAATTCTTTTGGTAAATTTAATTTTGGTGCATCAATTAAATTAAAGTTACCTGTGCCTTGCATGCGTACTTTAATCGTAAATGCATCATTCACATCAATGCTATCATGTGAAATGCTACTTGTTACAGAGAAATCACCAACAGCACCGGAAAAAGATGCCGGTTTGTTGCCAGGCAATGGTTTAATGTTTAGTTTAATTTCAGGGCTTTTTAAACTATATGGTACGTTTTGGTATCTGCCAAAAAATGAATCAAATGGAGACCCGCTTGATCCTCCCGAAACTCGCTCTTGAATAATCACGTCAAAATTACCTTTCGAGATGCTTAATTCTCCACTTCGCTGTGGATAAAGTACAATAGATTTTAATTCAGCTGTATAATAATTTCTTCCTTTATAATTTTCAAGCGTAAGTTGAATTTGGTTTGGATTATTCACGTCTTCTGCCCAAAATCCATTATAATCCGGAAATTTTATGTCTTGAAAGCCTGCAAGATTTCGACTGCTCAAATACATTTTAAAGCTTCCGTAGATTGCTTCGCCTTGATAAGCAGAGGTCTTATTTAAGTTTAAGCGTACAAAATTACTTCCTGCAGAATTTGACGTGTTTTGTGTTGTTTGAGTTTGTTTCGGATTTTGTGTGGTATTATTTGTATTGGATTTGACTACTTGAATAATGACGGTATTTGATTTATATTGTTTGCCTTTCACTATGGCAGTAGCTGAACCAAGCTCGTATTTCCCTTCCTTATCCGGTGCTTTTAATACATATGTGTAGCTAAAAGAATATGAATGGCTCACATTTCCGTTAATGATTTGAGTAGAGGAGGAGCTTGACTGCGATGGTCCAGTCAATACTTGGAAATCCCCGAAATTTGGGATCTCAAAATTCGAAGCCTTTTCATTGAGCTCATATTTCAAGTAAAAGTTTTCTCCTGTTTGCACAATGTTTTTTGCAGAGGCGGTAAAGCGTACATCTTGTGCAAAGCTTGTACTGATGCAAAGCGACATCAAAATCAGTAGTATTCCGAATAATCTTTTCATTTTCAGTTAAACTATCGTTTCAGATTGATACAAATTTAATGATTTAGACAAAAGTTTCAATGGTTTAACGAAAAACAAAATGCAGAGTATATATTCTGTCCTTAAAAAAATCTTAAAATTGTATCAAACAAAACAGGCTGCCCTAATGAGCAGCCTGTTTGATTCAAAGTATTTTGTCTTATAATTTATATTCTTCTGGAACTGCAATTTCTTCAACTTCCACTTTTACACTTTCGGTTGCTGATTTAACAGTAATCATAGCACGTCTGTTCAAGTGTCTTGCATCATCGCTTTCAACAGGTTTAGCAACTGGTTTTTCTTCACCATAACTTACGATTGAAAGATTGTTAGCATCCACACCTTGTTGTGTTAAATATGCTTTGATTGATTGAGCACGCATTTTCCCTAACCAGCGGTTGTAAGAATTCGTCCCGAAGTGGTCGGTATGTCCTTGTATCTCAATTTCAAACTCTTCATGGTTTTTCATGAAATCTGCAAGCATATCAAGATTTGTTTTGAAATCGTCTTTAATGTTGTATTTGTCAAAATCAAAGAAAACATGTTTGATTACTAAAGCAACTTCAGCTTCTTGTTCATCATCAGTTCTAAGTGCAAGTTCTGAAGCGTCAAGATAAATATCTAATGGATATTCTAATTCTGAGAAGTTTTTAGGAACTAGTACTTCGATAGATTGATTTTCAATGCTTTCAGAGCTCATTGCAACCAAAGTAACTTCACCTACAGTCAAATCTTCAATAACAAAAGAGCCATCTTCATCTGGGACAACTTTTTGAAGGGTATCACCAGTTTCTTGATCAACAGCAGCAATAACTAAGTCTTCTGGAATTTGATTGTCTAACTGAGGGATGTAAATTTGTCCTTTAAGTGCAACCAGTCTTTCTTCGTATGGCATACGCAAGCTAAAACAATCAGAGCCAACTACGCCTTCACGACGTTGATTTGAATTTTGAGGACAATAGATAAACTGATCTTGGAAAGTGACAATATAAGCAATGTCATTACCTACAGTGTTGTAAGGATAGCCAAGATTCATTGGTTTTGTCCACTCATTTTCTACACTATCGAAAACAGAAACAAACATGTCAAATCCACCCATGTTTCCATGACCTTCAGACGCAAAATACAATTGAGTTTCATTGTCAATCATAAAAGGAGTTTCTTCGTGGAACTCTGTATTCAAGTTTGAACCAGCATTTTGAGCTTCACCCCATTCTCCTTCTTCTGACAATTCAGAGAAGTAAAGGTCAAGTTCTCCAGCTCCATCTTTACGTGCAGAAGTAAAGTACAATTTGCTGTTGTCTCTGGACAAGAATGCGTGTGATTCCCATTTACGGGAGTTAATATTTTTGTTTAATTTTTCAGCATTTGACCATTTCCCGTTTTTAAATTCAGATTTATAAATATTGCCATTGTCATTATCATCATGGACAAGAAGTAATGTTTTTCCATCGTAAGATAATGAAACCGGCATTGTATAACCATTCAAATTAATATCATCTGAAATTTTCTTAGGGTCAGACCATGTATTGTTCTCCCAAACTGAATAATAAATATCATCCACAGGGAGATAATAGAGGTCTCTGTCAGTGTTTACATCTGGAGGATAAACATTTTGAGTACCTAAAGTATAAACGAAAATGGAATCATTGCCGGAGACGACAGGACATCTTAAGTATTGTCCATCCGGGATATCAACATCAAAATTGTAAATTTCAACTTTGTATTTTGGTGCTGGATTAGTTTGCGAAAACTCACAACTCTGAATTTCACGATCAATGAGTTCATTAGTGAGTGTTTTGAAATTCCGTTTTGTGTAAGTTTTATAGGCTTTAAAGTGTTCTATCGCTTTGCCATAATCAGCTTGAAGACGGTATGCTACACCTAAATAATATTCAGTTTCAGGTGGGGCAGCATCTTCTCTGAAATTGTCTTTGTAGTTTTTGTTAACATGAGGTTGAGCTTCTTCAAGGTATTGAATTGCCAACTCGACATTTTCAGCTTTTTCTGAGTGCAAATAACAAAAGCCTGACTTAAATGCCATGTTGTAATTGTCAGAATTTGACTCGTAAATCATTTTATAATTTGTCAGTGCTTTGTCATACTGACCCATGGCGAGATTTTTTTCAGCTTCTTTCCAAAGCTTGCGATCATTCGACGAAAACGCCTGCGTTGTCATAAATAAAAAGACCGCAATTAATCCGATTGTTTTTAGCAATAACTTCATTTCCAGATTGTTAATTATACAATAGGTTTTTGCAAATATAACTATTTATTATAAATTAACACACGAGTTTATCGAATGTTTCGAATATTTTACATAAATTTCAAATTGTATGAAACAAGTAAAATTAAGCATAGACGCTAAAAACTATGGCTATCACTTGATAACACAAGATATCATAAGAGCTATTGGGAGCATTCCTGAACAAGGAATTGTTAATATCTTTTTGCAGCATACAAGTGCTGGAATATGCATTAATGAAAATGCAGATCCTGATGTTAGACACGACTTTAAGTTGTATATGGATCGTATGGTTCCCGAAAATATTTCAGGTATGCTGCATACATTTGAAGGGGCAGATGATATGCCTGCACACATTAAATCTAGTATTATTGGACAAAGTATAAACATTCCGATAGTCAATGGGCAATTGGGTTTAGGTATGTGGCAAGGAATATATTTGTGTGAATTTCGCCGAAATGTTGGTCGTCGAAATATAATAATTACCGTGATTGGTGATTAACTGTTAAATGACATATTTTCTTTTGATTTATTTTTTTATTTTCGTGCACATTGTATTGAAAAGAAAAACATAAATATTATGCAAAAATTATTGTTGTTAGGAGACGAAGCAATTGCTCAGGGAGCAATTGATGGCGGAATGTCCGGCTGTTATGCTTATCCGGGAACCCCATCAACAGAAATTATGGAATATGTTCAGCATTCAAAACAGGCTGCTGAAAAAGACATTCACAGGCAGTGGTCAGCAAATGAAAAAACTGCAACAGAATCTGCTGTGGGAATGTCTTATGCTGGAAAACGCGCGATGGCATGTATGAAGCATGTTGGCGTTAATGTAGCAGCAGATGCCTTTGTAAATGCTGCAGTGACTGGTGTTAATGGAGGATTAGTGATTTTAGCTGCTGATGATCCAAGCATGCACTCTTCACAAAACGAACAAGACAGTCGTTTTTATGGTGATTTTAGTTTGATTCCTATATTGGAACCAGCAACTCAACAAGAAGCTTATGATATGGCTTATAATGCATTTGAACTGTCTGAAAGAATGAATACTCCTGTTTTGCTTCGCGTTACAACTCGTTTGGCGCACTCTCGTTCAGGAGTTGAAAGAAAAGCTCCAAAAGACGAATTAAAAGGTAGTTTACCAAAAGACCCAAGACAATTTGTGTTGTTGCCAGCAATTGCACGCGAGAACTATAAAAAATTGCTCGAAATGCAACCAGTAATGGAGGAAGCATCTGATGATTCGGAATTTAACCGTTATGAAGAAGGTACAGATAAAAAGTTAGGAATTATTGCTTGTGGTATTGCTTATAACTATTTAATGGAAAATTATCCTGATGGATGCTCTTACGATGTTGTAAAAATTTCTCAATATCCATTACCACGCAAAAAAATTGAAAAACTGAAAGATAATTGTGATGCACTTCTCGTGTTGGAAGAAGGACAACCTCTTATTGAAAGATTAGTGCGTGGATACTTTGATGATGGGAAACCTGTTTATGGTCGCTTAAGTGGCGAATTACCACGTGATGGTGAATTGAATCCTGAATTAGTTGCCCGTTCATTAGGTATTGAAGTAGAAGAAGGAAAACCAATTCCAGAAATGCTTGCAGGACGTCCGCCAGCACTTTGCCCAGGATGTAGCCATAGAGATGTTTATAATGCATTAAACGAAGCGTTGAAACCTTATGGTGATGGTCGCGTTTTTTCAGATATTGGTTGTTACACTTTAGGTGCACTTGCTCCATTTAATGCAATTAACTCTTGTGTTGATATGGGTGCTTCTATTACTATGGCTGTTGGAGCTGCTGATGCAGGTCTTGTTCCAGCTGTTTCGATGATTGGTGATTCAACCTTTACTCATTCTGGAATGACTGGACTTTTGGATGCTGTAATTAAAAATTCTCCAATTGTTGTCATTATTTCAGATAACTCAACAACAGGTATGACTGGTGGCCAAAAATCACATGCCGAAGGTCGTTTGTTTGAAATTGTGAAAGGACTCGGAGTTCCTGAAGAGCATATTCGCAAAATGAATCCACTGAAAAAACATCATGAAACCAACGTTCAGATTATGAAAGAAGAGTTGGAACATCAAGGTGTAAGTGTGATCATTCCACAGCGCGAGTGTATTCAAACTGCTGCTCGTAGAAATCGTGCAAAACATAAAGCAAAAAAGAAATAAGAACCCATAAAAACTAGTCAGATGAAAATAGATATTATACTTGCCGGAGTAGGAGGCCAAGGGATCTTAACAATTGCAGCTACAATTGGGACTGCTGCAGTCAATAATGGTTTGTACCTCAAACAGGCAGAAGTTCACGGAATGAGCCAACGTGGTGGTGACGTTCAGTCAAACCTACGTTTGTCAGATAAACCAATTCATTCAGATTTGATTGCAAAAGGTGGAGCAGACATGATTTTATCTGTTGAGCCTATGGAGTCTTTAAGATATTTGCCTTATCTGAAAAAAGATGGTTATTTAATTACTAATACCAAACCTCTCATCAATATTCCAAACTATCCTGAACTTGACGATTTGAAAAAAGAAATCGAATCGATTAAAAACCATGTGGCAATTGATGCTGATCATGTTGCGAAG
This sequence comes from Bacteroidales bacterium, assembly GCA_963676165.1. GTDB lineage: Bacteria > Bacteroidota > Bacteroidia > Bacteroidales > ML635J-15 > JAQIBY01. Next base: position 1,760,429 of record OY781043.1, read on the forward strand.
GAAGAAATTGGAACAGCTCGTGCTTCAAACATTGTAATGCTTGGTGCAGCTTCGCCATATCTTGATATTAAAATGGAAGATTTAGAGGAGGCATTAAGACAATTGTTTGGACGTAAAGGCGAAGAAGTTGTTGAAATGAACATCAAAGCTTTACGCGCAGGTCGTCGTATGGCTGAAGAAGGAAAATAAATTGTTGTTATAACATACATATAAAAGCATCTGTCTAAAAAACAGGTGCTTTTATTGTCTAAACCCATTAAGAATGAGTGTCTTTTCAAAATTTCCTAGAAAATTCTGGACAGCAAACACATTAGAATTGTTTGAACGATTGGCGTGGTACAGTATGTTTATGCTGCTTGCTTTGTATTTAACCGGATCGAGAGATACCGGAGCGCTTGGCTTTTCTCAAGCTCAAAAAGGGAGCATTATGGGAATTGTTGTAGGGACATTGTATTTGCTGCCAGTTGTTACAGGTGCGATTGCTGACCGTTATGGTTTTCGACGCATGTTACTAATTTCTTTCTCCTTTTTGGCTGTTGGATATACGCTAATGGGTTTGATGACAAGCTATGCAGGAGTATTTCTTGCTTTTTCAATTACGGCTTTGGGAGCTGCCCTATTTAAACCGATTATTTCTGCAACTGTGGCAAGAACAACCAACGATGAAACTTCATCCATGGGATTTGGCATTTTTTATATGATGGTAAATATTGGAGCTTTTATTGGTCCATTTGTTGGAGCAAAGCTTCGAATTATATCATGGTCAAACCTGTTCTATTTTTCTGCAGGGCTTATGCTTCTCAATGCAATAATTACTTTGCTGTTTTTTAAAAAAGATGAAAATGATACTCGTAAAAAGGAACCATTGGGAAGCGAAATCAAACAAATGATTAAAAACATTGGTGTCGCTTTAAGTGATACAAGATTTGTTGTCTTTTTATTGATTGTAGTTGGGTTTTGGACAATGTACAATCAATTGTTTTACACTTTGCCTGTTTATTTTCAAGATTGGATGGATACTAGTATTGTTTATGATGCAATATACAATATCTGGCCGTGGCTTGCTGAACGATTAGGAACTCCTCAAGGTACAATTCCTCCAGAAATTATGACAAATTTGGATGCAATGTACATTATTCTTTTTCAATTGCTGGTGTCATGGGCATTGATGAAATGGCGCCCTGTTAACTCAATGATGACAGGTTTCTTAATCAGTTCAATTGGTTTAGGACTCACTTTTATGCAAAGTAATCCTTTATACTTGTTTATCACCATATTGGTTTTTGGAATCGGAGAGATGGCAAGTAGCCCTAAGATTACTGAGTACATAGGAAAAATTGCACCTAAAGACAAAGTTGCGCTATATATGGGTTGTTCATTTTTACCTATGGCAGGGGGAAATTATCTTGCGGGTTGGCTGAGTGGAGGAATTTATGGCGGAATGTCTGATAAAGCCGTTCTTTTGGGTAGAGAATTGACAGCAAGGGGAATTAGTGTTGAACCATTGAGTGACAGCTTTACAAAAACAGATTTGTATGAAATGGGACAGCAGGTTTTAGGCATGGATATGAAAGAAATGACCAGCTATTTGTGGGATACATACGAACCTTCAAATATTTGGATGATTTTTACCGGAATTGGTATTGCCTGTTTTGTTATGCTGTTTTTATATGACAAACTTTTACTAAAAAAATCTTAAATACAAGAGTTATACTTTGAAACAGCAAGCATTTTATTAATTTTGTTATGAAACTCAAAAAAATAAATATATGAAACGTATTGTCTCTATCATGCTGATTGCTTTTTTAGCATTTAGTTTTCAATCATTTGCAGCAGACACTGAAGAGATTTCTCTCGAGGACATTTGGAGTACAGGGAAGTTTAGAATGAATTATGTAAATGGAATTCGTTCAATGAACGATGGTGTCCATTACACCAAACTAAACCTTCGTCGTAATTCCGTTGTCAAAGTTGATTATCAAACAGGTGAAAATGAAACAGTTTTGTTTAGTTTGTCAGACTATCCTAACGTTTTTGAAAACGATTGGATGATGGACTATTCATTCAACTCAGACGAGACAAAAGTTCTTGTATCAACCGATTACGAGCCGATTTATAGACACTCATTTAAAGCAAATTATTACATTATTGACATTGAAAGCAAAAGTGTCACTCCTTTAAATGAGGAGTCAAAAGTTCAATTGGCTTCTTTTTCACCAGATAATCGCAGTGTAGCATACGTTTTCGAAAACAATATTTATGTGTATCGTCTTCGTGATGGACAAGTGACCCAAGCGACTACCGACGGTAAGAAAAACCAAATTATTAATGGAGCTCCTGACTGGGTTTATGAAGAAGAATTTGGTTTTTCAAAAGCCTATGAATGGTCACAAGATGGTCATTATATAGCCTATTTAAAAACCGATGAAGAAGGTGTGAAAGAATTCAATATGCCTATTTATGGAGCTTTGTATCCTGATGAATACCGATACAAATATCCAAAAGCAGGAGAGAAAAACTCTGATGTTTCTGTTTACATCTACGATATGGGAACAAATTCCAGCAAAGAGATTAAATTTGACACAAAAGGGGAACAATATTATCCCAGACTTCAGTGGACAGAACGCCCGGGGCTACTTTCTGTTGTCAGCTTAAATCGTTTGCAGAATGAGTTTACTCTATTCAAAGTGAATGCTGAAACTGCAAGCTCTCAGGTACTACTTCAATTAAACGCAGAAAATTACATGGAACTTTATGGTGATATTCGCTTTTTGCCTGGTGGTGAACTTGTTTTGCTCTCACACGAAGGTGATGGTTATAGACATTTTTACACTTATGATTATCAAGGCAATCTGAAAAATCAAGTGACTAGCGGAAATTGGGAAGTGACTGATTTCTATGGATACGATAAAGCAAACAATTGTATTTATTATCAATCTGCGGAGATTTCTCCTATGGATAGAGATGTATTTAAAATTAATTTGGATGGTTCAAAAAAATCACGTCTTAATACCAATAATGGAACCACATCTTTCCACTTTAGTAAAACGTTTGATTATTATATTGAAGAGCATACAACTGCAAATCAACCATTATCTGTTAGTTTATATAAAGCCAATGGAGAGCTTGTAAGAGCACTTGAGGACAACTCTGGTCTGAAAGAAAACATGCAAAAGTACAATTGGGTAGAGAAAGAATTTTTCACTCTAAAAGCAGATGATGGAACCAAACTCAATGCATGGATGATTAAACCAGCGAACTTTAAGAAACGTAAAAAATACCCTGTACTTATGTACGTTTATGGAGGACCTGGTTCACAAACAGTATTGAATGATTGGGATCATAATATGGGTTGGTGGCAAATGCTAGCACAACAAGGTTACATTATTGTTTCTGTTGATAATAGAGGAACAGGAGCAAGGGGAAGGGATTTCCGCCAAGTGACTTATGGTCAGTTAGGGAAATATGAAGCAAAAGATCAAATTGCTGCGGCAAAACAACTTGCTGAACTAAAATATGTTGACGAAGAACGTATTGGAATGTTTGGTTGGAGTTTTGGTGGTTACATGACCAGTCTTTGCCTTTCCTGGGGTGCAGATGTCTTTACCGCTGGTATTGCTGTCGCTCCAGTAACAAATTGGAGATATTACGATAGTATTTACACTGAGCGTTACAACGGACTTCCTAAAGACAATGATAAAGGATATGATGAAAATTCACCAATTAACCATACAAAAACGATGGATGGTAATTTGCTGCTAGTTCATGGTAGTGCTGATGATAATGTGCATTATCAAAATAGTATGGATTATGTCAGTCAACTGGTTGTTTCAAACAAGCAATTTGAGATGATGATTTATCCAAATAAAGATCATGGTATCTATGGTGGTAATACCAGACTACATCTTTACACAAAAATGACAAATTTCCTTAAAGAAAATTTATAAAACATAAATTCTGTCAATTGAAAGAGTTGCTCTTTAGCAGCTCTTTTTTTGTTTATACTTACATTTAAGTGTCGTTTAAGTGCATTTAAGATTTGAATAAGTGTTTTTTGTCTATATCTTAAAGCGCCACAACAACAATCCCGCAATTATATTGTTTTAAACAGAGATTTTAGGATATGAAGTTGAAACAAACAATTAAGAAACACAGAATTTCCATTATTGCATTCGTATTGGGAGCAGTGGGAGGTTATTTGTATTGGTATTATGTCGGGTGTTTAACCGGCACTTGCCCATTGAAAAAATTATGGTATTACGATGCCTTATTGGGAGGACTAATTGGTCTGTTTATTGCAGACATTATCGTGTCAATCATTAAAAAACGAAATAAAGGAAAGGGAAAAAATGAAATCAATTAAATTATTTCTTATTGTATTTGTCAGTTTAATGACCGGAAACGTACTTACCTCATGTGCTAGCGATGAAGGTGGCAATGGTGATGTTGTAGTCATTGAGAGCAGTGAGGCTTTTTATGAGCTTATTGATGGGAAAACTCCAGTTATCGTTGACTTTTATGCCGATTGGTGTCGCCCTTGTCGAATTCAAGGACCAATTGTTGAAGAGCTCGCAGCTGAAATGCCAGGGAAAGTTATTGTTGCGAAATTAGATGTTGACAAGTTTCCACGCATTGCATCAAAATACCAAGTGACAGGAATCCCTAGTATCATACTTTATGAGAAAGGTGAGCAAGTGTGGAAAAAGGTAGGATTGCAGCAAAAAGCAAATCTTAAAGCAGCCATAGAAGCACATCTTAAATCGAAATCATAAATTCACCTTTGATATTCGCAATTTAAACAGTATTTTTACTTGATAAAGTAAGTATCTGTTCTTTATGGCAAAAGAAAAAAATCAAAGTTTTGCATACCGTGCGGGATGGATAGCAGTTGCAGGAAATGTGCTGCTATTCGTGCTTAAACTGTGGGTGGGGATTATAAGTGGTTCAGTCGCGCTTATGGCAGATGCTTGGCATACTTTATCCGATTCGGCATCCTCAATTATTCTCATTGTATTTTATAAGGCTGCTAGTAAGCCACCAGATATCGATCATCCATACGGTCATGGGAGATTTCGATTAGTTGCATCCATTATTATTGGGGTCATCCTTATTATGATTGGACTCAACTTTGGCATTGAATCAGTTCAAAAGCTTTTGTCTGGTGAAACCGCTGAATTTGGATTGTTTGCTATTATTGTAACCGCTTTTTCATTGGTGGTAAAAGAAGCTATGGCTAGATATTCACTTTATGCGGCAAAAAAGACAGATTCTCTGGCACTCAAAGCAGATGCTTGGCATCATAGGTCTGATGCAATCTCTTCTTTAGTGATACTGATCGGAATCATTTTCCAGTCACTTGCATGGTGGATAGATGGTGTGCTCGGATTACTTGTTGCAGCGCTTATCCTATGGACAGCATATAAGATTATTATGGAGTCCATTGATGTGATTTTAGGTCGCAAAGCTGATGGAGATATCATCATGAAAGTGCGTGAAATTGCCAACGATGTGGCTGGCTTTGATGTGCTGTCTCATCATTTCCATATGCATTCATACGGTGACCATGAGGAGTTGAGTTTTCACATTGTAATGCCGCCAGAGACACCCTTGAAAGATGTCAATAAAGTGATGTGTGCTATTCGAAAAAAAGTAAGAGAGGATTTAGATGTTGAACCAACCATTCAAGTTGATGCAGATAATTAAAATTCAAATAGTTGTAATTCTCATTAGTTTGTCTTTAGCAAGTAGTCTCTTTGCTCAGAACCCTACATTTGAGATGCTGCAAACTTATCAGGAGTATCGTCAAAGGTTGGAAGATGATTTTATTGTCATTACGCCTGATGTTGAACTGTATGGCGCTAACATTCCAGCAATTGACAGACGGATGGACAAAGGGGACAATCATTATCTTAAATGGTCAGATGCAAACAGCAATTTCAATAATTACATTAGCATGTTGGTGACAGAAATTGAGTTGCTTAAGCGAAATGACATGGAATATCAAAATAGCTTGAGTGCCTTATTTTACACTTTGCTGGCCATCGAACGAATTGATCTGTATTCCGAGTACAATTTACGCATGACATCCGACAAGAAGATTTTTCACGAAGGAGATTCTATCAAAGCATACGTAAAATATCCTGCCGATATCAATGGTTTTCTTTTGCGTGATGATGTGAGCCTTGGTTTCTGGATGAATTATTACTCCCATTTTAATATGGACTTTGGTGAAATGAATAAAGATATGTCTGGAACAAGTACGTATCGCAGTATTTTCCCTGTAATGAAGGCTATGAGCCAAGACAATACCATTCGCATGCTTGAAGCTTTACGTTTGATGCATCATTTTATGGGAAAAGAGTCCATAGAAGGAATTCAAGTGAATTTCATTAACTCTCTGATTCCACATTATCTTATGTCGCAAAATATTCTCACCAAAGACAGTGTCGATTTTCAGGCATGGGCAGAGGATATTTCCTTAAGACTTATTCAAAACATGCATCAACCTCCAGAACAAGCAGAAATGTGTTTCAAACCCTGGAATTCCATTGGACGCATGGCAAAAAATCCATTTCTCTCAATTATATCAACTCGCTGGTATATGACAAGCCCAATTCGAGAACGAATCATTCTTGAAGGTGCTGGTAATGATATGGGAATATTGGTTAATGCTTATGGTTTGGGAGAATTGGCAAATTATTATTCAGACAGCATTGATTATCACTACGAAGGCTCTGGTCATGGTTTTAAGAAATACATTTTCCATTCAGCAGTGTATAAGGAGTTGAAGCTTCCGCTAGGTGCAGCCATTCAATTACCAATCCATTGGGATGATGTGTTACCTCGTACTTTGTCAAATATTGCAAACACCAATCATAAAAATAGTAAAATCTTTTTGGAATTGAGAGACAAGCGTCCTGATCATACTTATGAGTACATGATTATGACAAATTATTTGATGAATAAAGAACAGTTATGCGGCATCTATTATTCTGGCTGTGACATGTGGAAAGAGGATTCTACATTTATTGCTGACATTTTGCTCGAAGCACCTCCTGGAGGACCGTTTTCTGATACTACAAGAGAGAATTATTCCATCCATTGGTCAACATCATCACGTATTATTTGGCCAACTGACAAGCCAACTAAGCGAGCCGGGGATAATTATGAATATGCTGGCATCGATTACCTTTTACTGTACAATTTGTATGCATTAACCTATGCTGATAATGCTTTTTATTTGAGTTTAAATCCTGTGCGAAAGCGGGATAAAACATTCAATAAATACACAGGGGAAGGAATGCAGAATAATCAGAAGCTTTTTATTCATGCACCGGTAATTATTCAGAAAAAGAATTAATCCTACAGCTATTAATCTGGTTTCATTGTTGTTGAAATGAACATTTTTCCATCTTTTTCTGTTTAGGGTGTATAACTCTAAAAGAAAAAATCATGGCCAATCTTAACACAAATTATATGGGTGTAGATTTACAAACGCCCATCGTTATTGGAGCATCAAACATGGTGCTTAAAGAAGAAACTCTGAGACAATTACAAGAAAATGGAGCAGGAGCAGTTGTTTTTAAATCCCTGTTTGAAGAACAATTGCATTTAGAGGAATTGGAAATGGATGAGATCACAAAAGAAATGGATGATCGTCATGCTGAAATGATAAATCCTTTCCCTGACATCGAACATGCTGGTCCCAAAGAATATCTGTATCAACTTAAAAAGGCTAGAGAGGTTTTAGATATTCCACTATTTGCAAGTTTAAATGCTGTCTATAAATCCTCATGGGTTGAATATGCAAAACAAATTGCCGATACTGGTGTTAACGGATTAGAATTAAATTTTTATTCTGTCCCTCAGAATTTTGATAAAAGTGCTCAAGAAATTGAGGATGAGCAGATTGAAATTCTCAAATCGGTGATTGAGGCAGTTGATATACCTGTTTATGTGAAACTTAGTCCTTATTATGCCAATGTTCTGAACGTAATTAAGCGTATGGACGAGGCTGGTTCTGCTGGGTTCATACTTTTCAATCGATTGTTTGAGCCAGAAATTGATGCAAACACACAAGAGCATATTGTTCCTTTTGAATTGACAAATGGATCTGAAGATAGACTTAGTTTGCGGTATAGTGGTTTGCTATACGATCAAATTAAAGGCAGCATTGTGAGTAGTGGAGGTATTCAGTCAGGTGAGGATGTTGCGAAGATGGTTTTAGCAGGATCTGACGCTGTACAAGTGGTTTCAGTGATTTATAAGAATCAAGCAACTCACGTAGCGAAAATGCTAAAAGAGTTAGATGACTGGATGGAAGAAAACAATTATGAAACATTGAATGATTTCAAAGGCAAACTGTCCAATAAAAATGTGAAAGATAAACGTATTTACAAACGTGCACAATACGTTGATTTATTAATGAGAGCGGAATCTGTTTTTCAAAGATATCCAATGCCGTAAGACAAATGTAATTCGTTGATTACTAAAGGTTGTTCAAAGTGGACAGCCTTTTTTTATTCAGTGAAAGGCAGATATTTAACCGTTTGCTGTTTAATTAGTTGTGGCATGTTTTTATTCAATGTTTCACCATTCAAAACCCGCTCAAAATACTGCAAATACTTATCGCACATTTTGCTGGCATTAAACACATCTCTGGCATATTCATGACATAGAGTTCGGTTGTAATTGTCTGCCTGCGATGCTGCCTTAGCTAAATCAGAAAGCGAATGGGAGAGGTGCCCGAATTCTTTCGTTACAATTTCTGGCAAAGCACCATAATCTGTTCCAAAAACCGGACAGCCATAAAATAAACTCTCGATTATAGCTAAACCCATGGGTTCGTTCCAAAGCACTGGGAATATTAAGGCTTCCGACTTTTGCATAACTTGAGCTTTCACATCATTTCCCACCATCCCATGAAAATGAATTTTAGGATGCAATGTGAAACGCATTCCCATTTTAAAATTAAAACGATAACCACCCAAAACCTCAAGATTTGTTTTGTTGGAATGTGCAATTTTCATTGCAGCCTTTAAGTTTTTCACTTTCCAGGCAGCATTTCCAAGGAAGTGAAAGCCTTTTCTGTCTTTGCTTAAATCCGGTTTTGGATAAACATCCCAATTCATTCCATTGTATATAAAAGCATCTGAACCAAATCGTTCTGCATGATTTTTCGACACAAAATGTGAATTGACAGGAAACTGAACCTCCGGATTGTTTGTGTTTCCATGGATGGATACAACATGAGGTTTGTTGATAGGCGTTTTTGGAGGAAAATGTATGTTTACTATGTCTGTATAATCGGGAATTTGAGTGTTAATGTCTGACTCTCTATCGATGGGTAAAACCTCCGCAAAGTCACATTCCGACGCTTTATCCACAAGGTAAGTAACCTGATGACCTCGTTTAACCAACTCTTCTCCCAGATACCAGATGTCTCTGCCTGTACCTCCGTAAGTTTTGACAGGTATAATTCCTTCGTAAACAATGGTTATATGCATACTTTGCTTTTTTGCGAAGTTAGACAATTTTAGTTTGTTAAGTGAAATTATTTCTCATTTAACAAAATGTTATTTCAAAATAATTAAAAAATTTGTTAAGAATTAATTGATAATAATCTTTTCCTTGTGCAATATCTTATCATTATCAGTTATTTGTAAAAAATACAAACCATTATTTAGATGGCTTATGTCAATTGATTCAGTCGTTTGAGTTTTTTCTTTTTCGTAAACAATTCTTCCGTAATTGTCAATAAGCTTTAGCTTGCAATTATTACTTATGTTAGTGTTTATTGATATGTTATGAGAAGCCGGATTAGGATAAACAGAAATATCATCAGAAATTATGGCTTGTGGGGTTGCAACTTCTGTATCTTCAATATTAATACGAACTTCCTTCTCGTATTCTCCTAAGGAAACAATAAGTTTTTCAACTCCAACATTAAGTAGAGTAACGTTTTCATTTTCAATGCTTACACGACCATTGTTTTCTGTCCAGGCTACGTTGTTTTGAAGTTCAACCGTAAAGTTTTTAGTAACACTGTCCACATGATTGTAATTGCTTTCATTTTCAGCATACAAATAAATTGGCGTAGCAGCAACCAATGCCATGCTGTCGTTTTCTAAACCCAATGGAATGGGGTAACGCCCCTCGGCATACGACCAACCATCGCCAAGCATTGTTTGTAATTCCTCACTTGTACCTGTTAATTGGGTAGTAAGTTTCCCTTCTGCAGTGCCCGGATTATCGGCTCCTTCAATTCCTTTACTTAAACACATTTGTTTATCGTAATAGTTGGAAATAATGAGATTTTCATTCATTGCAGAGTCAATAATTGCAGATCCTTGTATTACACCAATATTAAGGCAATGAGTTATGGTGTCATTGTTTATAGAACAAGACCCACTTAAACCTCCTATATAACTATTTCCGGATAAATTACCGGAATTAAAACAATTAAAAATTTTTGTTTCAACATCAACTGTAGCAACAATTCCCCCAATAAGAAATTCTGCTGAAATATCACCATAATTTGAACAGTTTGTTATTGTTCCGTCTGATATCATACCAACTACACCTCCAACCCAATAGATTTTTCCTCCAATATTGCCATAATTTTGGCAAAAACTAATATTCCCAGAGGTACAATAACCTACAATTCCTCCAATGTAATTACAATCAAGATTTCCTGTGAAAACTAAATTGCCTAAGTTTGTGCAGTGTGTTATATTTCCTGAATAATATAATTCACCACAAATTCCACCTCCATGATAAATGTAGTATGATTCATTATAAAACACAATTTTATTTTGGTTTATACAATGTTTAATTTCACCATTTGCATTAGCATTGCAAATACCACCTAAATAGGTGCCATGAATTTCAGAATTATTAATGCAATGAGAAATAATGCCTTCATTTAATTGGCAAATACCAGCGCTTTTAACATCTCCGCTATTGTCATCGATGAACTGTGTAAATTCTTCTTCGCTACTTGAAAAAGTGAGATTATTTATAACATACGCAATTTCTCCTAAATTTCTTCCAACTATTCCATTGCTTGCAAATATACTCCCTTCAACAATGAGTGAATCAATTTTCCCATTTTCACCTAAAACAGGGAATAGTGAGTTGTAATAATAATTAATGTCAGATTCTCTGGTATCAATTTTTACATTAAGTGTATAATTATGTCCATGAAAAATACCATCAAACGATTTATCCAATGATGATGAGGCAATATATGCACCTATGGGATTAACAATAGAATCTTCAATGCTGTTATTTAAGCTAAAATGCACTCCTGTCAATGAATTGTAATTCATTACGCTATCGTATAATTCTTCGATATGTTCAATAGTGCTAATAATGTATGGATTTGTAGCTGTGCCAGAACCACCCCCAAATTGAGCAAAGGACACTTGTACAAGTAAGAATAGCAGTGTGAATATTGTATTTTTTTTCATTGAATTATTTTTTTGTGAATTTTAAAGTACCTACACATTGGTTATTGTTCTTTATTTTTAATATGTATAGTCCGGAAGTAAAAGACTCAATGTTTATGTGTGTGCGTGCGGTGTGGAGGCTTTTTGTCATCAATAAATTTCCAGTTATGTCATAAATCTCAATTTCGGAGGCATTATTCCCGTTTATATCCAGGTTTAACGAACCTAAAGCCGGATTAGGATAAACAGAAACATCATTAGAAATTATGGCTTGTGGGGTTGCAACTTCTGTATCTTCAATATTAATACGAACTTCCTTCTCGTATTCCCCTAAGGAAACAACAAGTTTTTCAACTCCAACATTAAGTAGAGTAACGTTTTCATTTTCAATGCTTACACGACCATTGTTTTCTGTCCAGGCTACGTTGTTTTGAAGTCCAACCGTAAAGTTTTTAGTAACACTGTCCACATGATTGTAATTGCTTTCATTTTCAGCATACAAATAAATTGGCGTAGCAGCAACCAATGCCATGCTGTCGTTTTCTAAACCCAATGGAATGGGGTAACGCCCCTCGGCATACGACCAACCATCGCCAAGCATTGCTTGTAATTCCGTACTTGTACCTGTTAATTGAGTGGTTAGTTTCCCTTCTGCAGTACCCGGATTATCGGCTCCATCAATTCCTTTACTTAAACACATTTGTTTATCGTAATAGTTGGAAATAATAAGATTTTCATTCATTACAGAATCAATAATTGCAGATCCTTGTATTACACCAATGTTAAGGCAATGAGTTATGGTGTCATTGGATGAGTTTGTAGAGCAAGCTCCAGCTAAACCTCCTATATAACTATTTCCGGATAAATTACCGGAATTAAAACAATTAAAGATTTTTGTTTCAATATCAACTGCAGCAACAATTCCCCCAATAAGAAGTTCTGCAGAAATATCACCATAATTTGAACAGTTTGTTATTGTTCCGTCTGATATCGTACCAACTACACCTCCAACCCAATAGATTTTTCCTCCAATATTGCCATAATTTTGGCAAAAACTAATATTCCCAGAGGAACAATTCCCAACAATTCCTCCAACGTCACTACAATCAAGATTTCCTGTGAAAACTAAATTGCCTAAGTTTGTGCAGTGTGTTATATTTGCTGACCAATATGATTCACTACAAATCCCACCACCATGATAAATGTAGTATGATTCATTATAAAACACAATTTTATTTTGGTTTATACAATGTTTAATTTCATTTTCATTAAAATTGCAAATACCACCTAAATAGGTGCCATGAATTTCAGAATTATTAATGCAATGAGAAATAATGCCTTTATTTAATTGGCAAATACCAGCGCTTTTAACATCTCCGCTATTGTCATCGATGTACTGTGTAAATTCTTCGTCGCTACTTGAAAAAGTGAGATTATTTGTAACATACGCAATTTCTCCTAAATTTCTCCCAACGATACCATTGCTTGCAAATATACTCCCTTCAACAATGAGTGAATCAATTTTCCCATTTTCACCTAAAACAGGGAATAGTGAGTTGTAATAATAATTAATGTCAGATTCTCTGGTATCAATTTTTACATTAAGTGTATAATTATGTCCATGAAAAATACCATCAAACGATTTATCCAATGATGATGAGGCAATATATGCACCTATGGGATTAACAATAGAATCTTCAATGCTGTTATTTAAGCTAAAATGCAATCCTGTCAGTGAATTGTAATTCATTACGCTATCGTATAATTCTTCGATATGTTCAATAGTGCTAATAATGTATGGATTTGTAGCTGTGCCAGAACCACCCCCAAATTGAGCAAAGGACACTTGTCCTATGAGTGCACATAAAATAATTGTTAATATCTTTTTCATAATGTTGAGTTTAAGAAAGCCTACCCTGTTCTATAAAAGACAAGGTAGGCTCATATTGATGTGACTAGTTAATAATTCGTATTTTTTCAGTAGCTGTATTTTTATTGTTATCAGTTATTCGAATAATATAAATACCACTTTTTAATGTTTTAAGTTTAACAAACTCTCCATTTTGAACTGTTCCTTTTTTAACCGTTCTACCATAGATGTCTAAAATAGAATAATGACATAATCCTTCAAAACCGTCACTTAAGAATTTATTATCGGTAAATACAAATATTTGTCCTTGTACTTTTGTTTCTATCACTTCTGGCATAGGATTTTGTAATTGTTTCTCTTTTATGTAATTCTTTATAAAAGCGATGTCTTTATTTGAATTTCCCGATTTTCCATATCCACAAAGATTTGTCGTTGTTAATGGGTAGTTGCTGTAAACAGTCTCAGAACCAGGTGTTCCTAAATTAATATTATTGACATAATTTGGTGTAAACGATCCTGTATTATAGTTTATTGTCGGCATTGTAATTGGAATTTCAGTATTGCAATTGTCGTAATTCAAATCAAATGTTTCAACAAGATATGCATCATCAATTACTGCTCCATTTGAATACATAGCATAGGTATAGTGATTGAGATTTAAATTGCGCAAATAAGCTTGCTGTGTAGCATAATAAGTGGATATCCATGGGACATTTGCCATGTCAACATCCTCTAAAAAGGAAACCTTATAATTAGTAGGATCAAAAATATCAAATTGTGCTAAATACCGTTTTTCAAAATTTGCAGTTCCGTCAAAACCATTATGATGCCCTAACACAAACAAGTTCATAAAATTATTAGCAGCGTCAATAATTAGTACTTTTTCTGAAGGAAACTGGTAGGCATTGCTGTAATTAATAATCCCTGTAGTGTAATCAATTTCTGTAACCCACAAACCATCTCCATTGTCATCTCTTAAATCCTGTATAAGATAAGCATTATTGTCATAATAATATCCATTTCCTGATAGTACATGTGTGTTTGTTCCTTCAGAGAAATTAAAGTTTGTTGGCTCTAATTCATAAAATGTACCAGTTGATAAAGGTATAGGAATTGGGAAAGTTTCATTAATGCAACCAATGAAACAACTTGGGGTATTCGTTGTACCGCTTACAACATGTTTTTTTAAATTGTCATCCCAGGATACGGCAGTGATTCTAGCATTGCTAAACTTCTTATGTGTGTCATATGATAAATCTGTTTTAATTCTTGTTATTCCATCTTTACAAACAAATGTGTAAGTCGGTATGTAGTTGCTTCCTGCCATTAATCTTCTACTCCAACATCCATCCGTAATTTTCGAATCTTCAATTGCAATAAGGTAGGATATTTGGTCAGCGTAACCATTAACCATAGTAACTTTAACAACTACTCCTCGGTCTCCAATACCAGTATATCCATAAACAATAATATTATTGTCAAGATCGAAAAACCCTCCGGTTAAATAAATTTTGCCATAAGTAACAGGTAAAGCAAATGCTCTTGAATTTGTACTAACCGGTTGTGGAAATGGACTAGTATTGTCAAATTCAGAAATGAATATATTTAAAAACTCATCTGTGCCTATCATGTAATTTTGATAAGTAGTCATATTTGAAAGGCTTACAGAACTTATAATGTCCCCTGCTGAAGAACTGAACATGCTATGGGAATTTTGTCCAAACGCAATGCCACTCGATAAAACGAGAGCTATAATTGCTATAAAGAATTTATTTTTTTTCATAATATAAATTTTAATTTTAATTAAATGATTGTAATTAGTGTTTGAATACATACTTTTTTAGTGAGGATTCGTTAGAAAAAGAAATAAAAACTTGTATGCGATTGTCAGTCTTAAAATAAATAATAATTTTGCATTGCTTTTATTAAACGGAAGGGTGTAGGGGTGCAAGCCCCGCACTCTTCTTTATGTTTTGAACAAATATAACTATTTAAATAAATTTAATCAAGTAAATCTTAATAAAAAACACATTTCTACGAGAAATATAATTGTTCTTAGGTAATATTGAGCTAAGTGTAATTTCTAAGTGTGTTATAAATAGTGAGTTCTGTCGAATTTTTATTTTATTTGTTAGGCTTAGAGGTCTAATATATGCTATTTGTTTTCTAGTGCGTATTGTAAACATGAAAAAAATCATGATACTGCTTTCAAAATGCATATTTAGCCTTATCTTTACAGCAAATTAAAAATGAGAGAATATGGAATTACTCAAAGGAAAAGTTGCTCTGATTACCGGAGCTGCCCGCGGAATTGGGAAAGCCATTGCGCTTAAATATGTTCAGGAGGGTGCAGATGTTGCATTCACCGATATTAAAGAAGACGAAGGTTTCAAAGCAACCTTAGAAGAGTTGAAATCTTACGGTACCAAAGTGATTGGTTATGTTAGTGATGCAGCGAATTTTGAAGCTGCTCAAGATTTGGCAACTCAAATCGTGAAAGACTTTGGTAAATGTGACATTTTAGTCAACAATGCCGGAATTACACGAGATAACCTTTTAATGAGAATGACTGAAGAACAGTGGGATATGGTGATGAACATCAACCTGAAATCTGTTTTTAACATGACAAAAGCATTCATGCGTCAGATGATGAAGCAACGTGAAGGTTCTATCATTAATTTAAGTTCTGTTGTTGGTGTACAAGGTAATCCTGGACAATCAAATTATGCAGCATCCAAAGCTGGGATCATCGGATTTACCAAGTCCATTGCTCAGGAATTAGGATCACGTAACATTCGTGCGAATGCCATTGCTCCGGGTTTCATTGAAACTGAAATGACTGCTGTCCTTCCTGAAGATGTTAAACAAGGTTGGTACGATCAAATTCCTTTAAAACGTGCTGGAAAACCAGAAGAGGTTGCTGATACTGCTGTATTCCTTGGTTCAGACATGTCTTCATTTGTTTCAGGACAAACAATTCATGTTTGTGGAGCAATGTTAACTTAATAAGATTTGAATCTTGCATTCACATACTCAGCCTGGTGGTTAGTACCCGGTGCTATTGTCGCATTTGGGCTGAGTTTGTTATTGTATTTTCGAGATGATAAATTGCGCGAGCTAAAGAAAGCCATTGTTCGGCTTATGTTTAGCTTGCGTTTTCTTTTTATCTTCATGCTTGTTTTTCTTTTATTAGGTCCACGCCTAAAATTCAATAAGACAGAAAACCTAAAGCCTGTATTTGTCATTCTGCAAGACAATTCTTCTTCTGTGCTTTTAAATAAAGACTCAAGCTACTATCTTTCAGATTATCAGGATGATATCCATATATTGAAAGACAAGTTAGATGTGAAATTTTCAGTTAGAACATTGATGTTTGGTGATTCTATCCGCGAAAGCGAAACCTTTGATTTTTCGGATAAAATTACGAAAATGTCGGATTTGTCTGATGCCATCGAACTTCGTTTCAGTCGAAAAGAATTGGGTGGTGTTTTATTGGCTTCTGATGGTCTGTACAATCAAGGAAGAAATCCTTTATATCAGTTGGAGAATTCTTCTGTCCCTGTCTTTACCTTGGCTTTGGGAGATACTTTACAACAGAAAGATGCTCTGATTTCTGATGTAAATTACAATCAGTTGGCTTTTTTGAACAACCGCTTTCCCCTTCGAATTCATTATGAAGCATGGGATGCGACAGGAGAGAAGCTTGTTCTTTTTATTGAACATAATGGGGAGGAAATCTTTTCAAAAGCGATTGATGCATCAAAATCCTCTGAAAGAGGTAGTATTGATGCTGAAATTAATGCAGATCAACTTGGTTTGCAGGTGTACAAAGTTGGGATAAAAGGTCTGGATAATGAATTGTCCTTAGAAAACAATATTGAACATGTGTTGATTAATGTGATTGACAATCAGCAAAATATATTGTTGCTTGGTCGTGCTCCGCATCCTGATTTGGGTGCAATTAAACGTGCGTTAGAAAGTAACCTAAACTTTTCTGTCAAACTGCAAATGGCAGATAATTATGCATTTGATGTCAATGAAACCGATTTGATTGTATTGCATGATTTACCTTCTGCACAGTTTCCAATGTCTGATTTATTTCAAAGTGCAGAGAAACAAAACGTTCCATTGTGCTTTATTTTGGGCGAACAAACCGATATTACAGCCTTTAACCAACTTGGAATGCCTATGCAGATGCAGTTAAAAGGTACTGGCTTTGATAATGCTCAGGCAATTCAAGACAATGCGTTTGATTTGTTTGATATTCCTGAAAATATGCTCGATATGCTTGAGCGAATTCCTCCATTGAAAGTACATTTCGGTGATTTAAAATTCATGGACAATCATCATGTCATGTTAAAACAGCGTATTTCTGGTATTGATACCGATAAACCGCTAATTGCTTTTATGAATGTGAACAATAGAAAGATTGGATATATTGCCGGAACAGGTTTGTGGAAGTGGCGTGTGATGGATTTTCGCATCAATGGAAATCAGAATGCTTTTGATGAGTTGATCAATAAGTCAATGCAATTTTTGTTGACACGTTCGAGAGAAGAACAGTTTTCTGTGAAAGTTGGACAAATGTTTACCAACAATGAAAACATTGAATTTCAAGCAGAGTTGTACAATGAAGCCTGGGAATTAACAAATACTCCAGAGGTCAGTATTAGCATAGAAGATACTTCAGGAAACTCACTTGATTTTGTGATGAATCGAGGAGTTAATGCATATCGACTCAATATTGGGAATCTTCCTGCAGGACAATATAAATGGACGGCAAGTTGTGATTTTCAATCGAACGTTCTTAGTGATGAAGGCGTGTTCATTGTGCGAAAAATCGCAATTGAAGGACTTAAATCTCAAGCAAATCATCAATTGCTGGCAATGATTTCAGAACGTACAAATGGGAAAATGTATTACCCTAACGAAATTGACGATTTGTCCAATGCATTGCTAGATCATGACATCAGTAAATCGAGAAGCATATCAGAAGAAAGACATGCATCTTTACTTAATATAAAGTGGATTTTCTTCTTGTTAGTCAGCTGGATAGGAGTGGAGTGGTTTATGCGTAAATTCCACGGTACATATTAGATTTTCAGAGTCAATGGACACAAAATCAAGAAATTCAAAACATCATTAATCTCTTTCAAATTCAAGATTTGCTTGGAAACCATCGTTATAAAATTGCGTGACTTTCAATACATTTCCGTCTAGACTCTTAATCTGAAATAAGGAGCGAGAGTTGTATTTGTCATATCCAATGTAATAATCCGGAGCTTCGTCATAATACACTTTTAATTGTCCACGTACAATTTCCCAGCGCATATCATCACGATTACTATTTAAATAGGTTTCCCCTTCATTATTTGTTTTGAAAATATACACTGGAATACTGATTTCTACATTGCCATCGTCATCATATGCAGTCCACTCTCCAAGGATATCTTTTTCCATTTGAATATCTTCATCCGTTTGTCCGCAGGATGAGAAAATGATAGCCATAATTGCTAATCCCAGTATTATTTGAAATTTACTTTTCATAAAAATGCATTTCGTTAATGTATTGATAAACTGCATCCGGCATAAAGTAACGAATATTTTTCTCGTTTTGTATTGCTTGTCGGATAAATGATGCAGATATTTCCATTTGAGGCGCATCAAAGACTTGAATTTTCTTTTCATTTTGAGCTGTTTCCCAGCGCTCAGGAACATCAAAACCTGAACGTTTATACACATAAATCGCATGATGAGCCATAATTTGTTCAACATTATACCATTTATGCAGATAATTCAAATTATCGCCACCCATGATAAGTACAAAATCTCTTGAAGGGAATTTTTCTCTCAAATGAGTTAATGTGTGTACCGTATAATTGGGTTTTGGTAAATGAAATTCAATATCTGAAGTTTGAAAATAATCCACTCCTTGTATGGCAAGATTAACCAAATGCTCCCGATCACGGTCGGGCAGGAGGTTGTCTCTTTTTTTGAATGGGCTTTGAGGTGTAATAACAAACCAGACTTCATCCAGATCAGTAAACTCATGCATGTAATTCGCTACCATCAAGTGTCCGTGATGGATAGGATTGAATGTGCCAAAAAATAAACCTGTTTTCATAAATCTGATTTGTACAAAAATAATGAAAATATGCATGAGAATAAATTTCAACAATAAAAAACGCTTGCCTAACTGGCAAGCGTTTCATAATAAGTGTCATTGCTGTTTATTCCTGTGTCTTTGGAGATAAAAGAATAAAGTCATTTACAACAACTTCAGTGGTGTAGCGGGTTTGATTGTCTTGCTCATACGAGCGAGTTTGCAATTTGCCTTCTACTGCCAGTTTAGAACCAGTTTTGCAATACTCTGCAATAACTTCAGCTTGTTTGCCAAAAACCACCAAACGATGCCATTCTGTGCGTGTTTGACGCTCACCTTTTGAATCTTTAAAGTACTCGTTTGTCGCGATACTCACGTTCATGACTTTGTTTCCGTTTTTGATGTCTTTTACTTGTGGATCTCCACCTAAGTTTCCAATTAAAAATACGCGATTGCTTAAATTATTCATAATATTCAATTTTAGTTTAACAATTTGTTTCGCTTTCATTTGCTTCGAAAGCACAGTGCAAACATAGAGCACTTTCACTTCCCGATTCGGTTAATAATTGCTTGCTTTCGTTTGTCATTCGTTTGTAAATACTTGTACGCGTTTTTATTATTGATATATTGCAATTTAGACATGAATATGCAAAACTGAAAATTTTACGATTATTTGTGTTTATTCATTAAGACCAAAGGAAATTTTTGGCATTTTGAGGACAAGCAATCCAAAGTTTACTTAATTTTGTCAAAAATCTAACACTATGTGGACCTTTATACTATCCATAGCCATTTTGGTTTTCGGCTATTTCATTTATGGTAAATTTATTGAACGATTTTTTGGTGCAGATCCAAAACACAAAACTCCTGCATACACCAAGCAGGACGGTGTTGACTTTGTTCCAATGAAGTCTTGGAAAGTCTTTATGATTCAATTTTTGAATATCGCAGGTTTAGGACCAATCTTTGGTGCAATTTTAGGTGCTGCTTATGGACCATGGGCTTATGTATGGATTGTGTTAGGCTGTATCTTTTTTGGTTCAGTACATGACTATTTTTCTGGCATGTTAAGTATTCGCAATGGTGGTGCGAGTTTGCCAGAGTTGGTTGGAAAATATCTAGGGATGCCTGTTCAACAAATTCTGCGTGTATTTACCATCCTTTTACTAATTTTTGTTGGAGTGGCTTTTGTGACAGGGCCTGCAGGTTTGTTAGAGTCTCTAACATCTGGAGGAAAGGTTCTTTGGCTGTATGTGATTTTTGCTTATTACCTGATAGCAACACTTTTGCCAATCAATAAAATCATAGGTAAGATTTACCCCGTTTTTGGGGCAGCACTCTTATTTATGGCTGTCAGCATTGCAGGCATGATGCTTTTTAAAGGATTTAGTGGTGAGTTGGAAATGATAGAAATAGGAAAAAGCACGTTGAAAAACTGGCATCATTTACCAGAAAAAAATCTCTTGTATCCTATGATGTTTATTGTGATTTCATGTGGTGCAATCAGCGGGTTTCATGCCACTCAATCACCTATGATGGCACGATGTTTAAAAAATGAAAACCAGGGACGAAAGATTTTCTACGGAGCCATGATTGCTGAAGGGATTGTTGCTATCATCTGGGCAACTGCTGCAATGAATTACTTTGGGGGTGTAGATGCTTTGAACTCAACTTTAGCAGAACATGGAAACAATGCAGCTTGGGTTGTGGATGAAATTAGCCGGTCGTGGTTAGGAAAAACAGGGGCAATTTTTGCAATTATTGGTGTTATTGCTCTTCCGATTAGTACTGGTGATACAGCTTTCCGTTCAGCAAGATTAACAGCTGCAGATATGTTTAAAATCAAGCAAAAGAGCATTTCAAGCCGCCTTTTAGTGAGTTTACCCTTATTTGTAATTGGTTTTATCTTATCTCAGCTCGATTTTGCAACTGTTTGGAAATATTTGGGGTTGTCCAATCAAATTCTTGCAAGTTTTGTATTATGGACAGGAGCAATGTATTTAAAAGAAGAGAAGAAATTCCATTGGATTCTTTCCGTACCTGCTTTTGTGATGTCTACGATTTGTGCAACCTACTTTTTAGTTGCTCCGAATTTGAGTGGGGGCTTGCAATTGTCACCTTCCATCGGATATCCTTTAGGATTAGGAATTGGAGTGATAATTGCCGGTTTGTGGTTTTTTGCAGCTTATAAAAAGGGGAAATAATGAAACTCATTGCAAATTGCACTTCATGCAAGGAATCAATTCCTGTGAAGGTTCTTATGGTTGATAATCGCATTGAACTTGCAAGACAAAAAGGTGAAGTATTTGAAAGACGATGCCCAAAATGCGGATATAGAAATACCATTCATGTAGATGACGTTAAAGCAGTAAATGGAGCGTTATTAAAACTTGTTGGAATCATTTCAATTGTAATTGCTCTTGCATTGACATTCTTGTTTTGGCAATATGGATTCATTGCATTTGTGTCGTTTTCCATTCCTGCATTAATGATTACAACTGTTCATCAAACTCAATCAGCAAAAATCAAACAGTTTAATCTGCTCAAGTACAATTCCAACCGAACCAGAAAATAGATCAAGAAGCAGCGTAAGCTTGTCGTTGATTGTTATTTAGAAAATCCTCAATCAGCTCCAATTATGCATGCTAAATACTGGTTCAGATTATCAATGATCTTTATTGCGACGATTTGCACGAGCATATTTCAACCCTGTTTGGGCAAAACCATTGAAATTCCTGAGTCTTTAAGTAAAAAGCCAGAAGATATTACGCGATATATACTTGCACATACCAATGGAGAGGAAGAGTTTGTCGAAACTGTGTATCACTGGATTTGTGAGAACATTCGCTATTCAAAAGTTGAGATTGACAGTCTGACTCATCTGGATTTAGTTCATTATGTTTTGGCAGCAAAACAGGGGAGATGCATTCATTATTCAGCTTTGCTAACATGTGTTTGTAATATGGCAGGAATAGAAGCATATTCTGTGTTAGGCTACGTGAAACAAAGCAACAGTATAGAAACAACAAAGGATCATGCATGGAATGTAATACGTTTGAGCAATACATATTATCTGTTTGATCCAACTTGGGATACAGAGAGTGTCGAATTATTGTATTACAAAAAGCAAGGTGATTATTTTCTGGAAACTCATATGCCGTATGACCCAATGATGCAATTATCAAATTATCCTGTGAGGCATCCTCAATATTTTAGAGGAAAACGAATTGGTCGTCAATATTTTGATTTTGAAAGTGCATTAAAAGAGTATTCTACTCTAAATCAGGAAGAGCAATTAAAGTTAATGCTATATCGTGCAGAAACTTATGGAATTAATAGTTTTCGATTAGGTTTCCTTTATATCCGCTTAAAGCATTTTGTTGAAGATTATTCTGATTATCAATTCACTTCAGTTGATAAGTCCAATTTACCTGTTGTGATTGTACGCCATTGATTTTAATGTTAAAGTATGTTTAGGAATGACAAATTAAATAAATTGTAACGAAAATATTTTTTCTGAGGCTATGTAACGACTGAGCACTATGGAAATCAATAGGTTAATTTAAATATGTATAATGTATGTATGGATAGTTGTTTATATTGAATTTAAGTGTTTAATAAATTGTTTTATATAATTTTGTATTTTGTAATTTCTTATTTATCTTGCAATAATTCCAATTATTAATTTTTACACAAAAAATCATGAAAAAAATTGCTATTCTACTTGTGGGGCTTTTGCTGCTAAGTTTAGGCTTTAATGCCTGTAAAAAAGATGAACCTGAAGGAAGTCGTGAAAAGGTTATTCCTGAAATGTATGCTAAAAAATGGCTTGTTAACACCAATCAAAAATCTGTTGATTACATTTCTATAGAAATTACAGAGTATGGATATTATTTTATTCTTTTTGATGACAATTCCAGTGTAAGTGGGACTTGTTATGTTGACGGAGATGATAATATTATTTTAGTAAATTACGGATATATTGAAGTTTTAGATGTTGATGGAGAAGTATTTAGTTTTATCCTTCATATTGATGATACCAATGAAGCTGAAACAATATTTACTACAGAAGCAGAGGAGATGGAAGTCACTGATGAGACTGATTTGCTCTGTGTAACATGGCATATAAGTGAGTATTATTTTGTATCTGGAAATGATACTACATGGGCTCAACCAAGTGATACATATGATTTTAGTGTTTTTGATGTGACATTTACGACTTACGGAACTTATTTTACTCATGAAGAATATTCATATCAAGGCACACCTTCAACATTGTATGAGAACAGATATTGGCGTTGGACCAATGATGATAACGATGAAATTTGTTATGGTTTAACACAAGATCAGGCTGATGAGTGTGGGTATAGTGCTGAAATAACAACCTTGACAGACGGCGAACTTATTATGGAAGGTACGACCACTAATGTATATGGACAATCATATCATTTTTACGTAAAAGGAACTGCATATTAGCCACACAGGTTAACTATATGATAAAAGCCTGAAATGAAGTTTTAGGCTTTTTTGTGTTATTCAGGGAAAGACCATATCTGAATACAAAAAATATTTCTTATCTTAGACAATCTGTTACTTATTTCAAATAAAAAATACGTAATGAATAAAAACCAATTTTCTTTATCACTTTTATTGAAGTTTTTCATCTCTCTTTGGATGATATTGCAATCTATTTTCCTTGTTGCTCAAACCTGGGCTCCAACTGGAGCAGTATGGCATTATAATTATTCGAATGAAACAACTAGTGGTTATCTTAAAATTGAATCATTAGGTGATACAATAATTCAAAGTAAAATGTGTAAAATACTGCAAAAAACACGCGTTTCAAATAATGGGTTTTCTCTCGATATTGATACGGTTGATTTTGGTCAAGATTATATGTATCAAGAGGATAATGTTGTTTATAGATATAAATCTGGACAGTTTTTTATGTTGTATGACTTCAATGCCAGTGTGAGTGATTCATGGATTATTTCTAGCAATGAAAACATTGAATTCCTTTGTGATTCTATTGGACTTCTGGTTGTTGACAGCGTCTCTTCAATTAGTCAGAACGGATTTAATTTGAACGTTGTGTTTTTAAATTCTCCAGATTCATCAGATTGGTTTATGTACGGTTGGGCATCTTTTCTACATGTTTCCAGAACCTACATGCATTGTGGATTATTATGAGGGTGGCTCATTGCGTTGTTATTACGACCCGGAATTTGGATTGTATAAAACAGATACAACAGATTGCGAATACATCTATATGGCAACTGCTGTTGACGAACAGCTTGTAAATAATCAATATGAAATTTATCCAAATCCTGTGGCATCTGTGCTAAGCATTAAGAATGAATCGCCAGTTAAAATGAAAACAATTGAGTTGGTTGGCGTTTATGATAATGTGGTCTATAAGCTTACTTCAAATAAAAGTGCAGAAAAAATTGATGTGAGAGGATTTTCAAAAGGGTGCTACATTTTACGTATTGTTAACGAAAACAATGCTGTGCATTATGAGAAATTAATTATTCGATAATTATGGCATTCCTTGAAAGTATATGACATTATTTGCGAATCTGAAATTCATTGGATACTTTACTATGTTAGGGACAGTGGTGATGTTGCTTGTGATTTTTACAAAAAAATACTTGTTTAAGAAAGATGATGCGTTTATTTTAATTATAAAAACGCGACTTATTTTCCTAAATTTGTAAAACAACTTTTAAAATATGTTGTAAATCACCAATTATAGTAAATTAGTCAATGATTACTTTCTTTACTTTTGCAGTTTAGAATTTACAAATTTTTAAAAAGGTATAATTATGGCAATTACAACAATGAAAGTTGGAGCGAAAATTGGTGCCGGTTTTAAAACTGACGTTCAATGTTCAAAAGATTTTATTATTGATCAACCAAAAGCTATGGGTGGAGAAGGATTAGGACCAAATCCTATGGAAGTTTTTCTTTCCTCTTTACCAGCATGTATTTGTGCAATCGGACGAATTATTGCAAATCAAAAACGCATTGATCTTAAAGGGATTAATGTAGAACTCGAAGGCGATATTGATAAAGATTTCCTTTTAGGAAAAACAGAAGAAGGTCGTGCGGGTTTTGTTGAAATTAGAACATTGGTTGACATTAATGCTGATATGACTATGGAAGAGAAAGAAGCATTTTTAGCAGAAATCGCAAAAAGATGTCCTATCGCTGACAATATGATTAACACTACCTTGGTGAAACCAACAGTAAAGTAAACGTAAGTCACATGATTTTAAGAGGTTGCATTTTGTGCAGCCTCTTTTTTGTACGTAATATTCTTGGATTACCCTGATAATCATCTAAAATTTCATATGAGCATAAAACCCTTTTAAAGCTGTATTACGATAAGTTTATCAGCTATGGATAATCGGATTTGTTTTTCTTACTTCTGGTTCACGTTAACAATTACAAACATGCATGGAGGTTAATATTTCAAGGTTTTTCACTTTAATGAAAATGGGGATATTGAGATCACACCCATGCAAGTAAAATCCCTTTAAAATACGAGTATTCCTACAATTTCGTTGTGAGAAACTGTGATTTTAATTAAGCGATTAGTAAAGAATTATAACTCCTTGCATTTGTTTTACACAATTTTTTGTATTTTTATACTATGAAGCATGAAGAGTTGAAAATTCAATACAAAACTTATCGTATTGATGAAGCTGATCAGGATGTTCTAGAACTTTTGGAACATGCGAAAAATGCAGTTGATAATGCCTATTCTCCATATAGCAAATTCAGTGTTGGTGCTGCTGTTCGACTGAAAAATGGGGTAGTTGTTACCGGTAATAATCAGGAAAATGTAGCCTATCCATCTGGTTTGTGTGCAGAACGAGTAGCTTTATTTTATGCGAATTCAAAATATCCGGATGTTCCTGTAACGGACTTGCTTATTATTGCCAAATCGAATAAAACGGAGATTTCAGAGTTGCCTGTAACTCCTTGTGGCGCTTGCAGACAAGTGATGCAGGAAACAGAAAGCAGATATCATCAAGATATGCGTGTTATTTTAGCTGGGAGGGAAGAGCTTTGGGAGTTCAAAAATGGATCACAATTACTGCCTCTAAGTTTTTCTGAAGATTTCTTGCCTAAATAGATTGTCAGTTCTTATTTTTTAGGATTTGATCTTGGGTGATAGCTTAAGATATTCTCTCTAAGGTATAGTTTGTCCAGGTGGGTGTAAATCTCTGTTGTCGTGATAGATGAGTGTCCTAGCATTTCCTGTACAGCTCTTAAGTCAGCTCCACCTTCTATCATGTGAGTTGCAAATGAATGTCGTAAGGAGTGAGGCGATATATTTTTGCTGATTTCAGCTAGCTTAGCGTGCTTTTTAACAATATTGAAAATCATAACACGACTGAGTTTTCCTCCGCTTTTAGTGAGAAATAGAATGTCACTGTTTGTTTTTGGGATTTCTTGATGGTTTCTTGTTCCTTCGATGTAAAAATTAATAGACTTTAACGCAGGACTATTTATTGGGACAAGTCTTTCTTTGTTGCCTTTTCCAATAATGCGCACAAAACCTTCTCCGAAATAAATATGGGAAAGTCTTAGGTTGCAAAGCTCTGACACTCGCAAGCCACATCCGTAAAGCACTTCTAAAATAGCAGCATTTCGATGTCCATATGGACTTGATAAGTCAATACTTTGTATCATTTCTGACACTTCTTCAACACTTAAAAACTCAGGTAATTTAGCTCCAATTTTAGGTGCTTCAATAAGTCTGGCTGGATTGTCTTCTATCAGGTTGTCAAGCAATAAGAATTTGTAAAATGCTTTTACTCCACTAATAATTCTCGCTTGAGATCTGGCGCTTAGTCCAACCTCATTTATCCACTGAATAAAACTCACCAAATCATCATATGAAACATTTTCGGGGGATTTTTTCGATTTTTGTATATCTTTGATAAATCTGTATAGCTTGTCAACGTCTTTTAGATATGCTGTCTGAGACGCCTCCGTAAGAGATCGTTCAAGCTTCAGATATGTTTGAAAATCTTCAATGCTTTCTTTCCATGTCATGGTGTAAAATTAAGCATTTTAAATAAAATGAAATGAAAAAACGGATTCAGATAATTAATGGAGTAAATCTCAATTTGTTAGGTAAAAGAGAAACGGAGATTTATGGTAATTTGCCATTTGAGGCTTATCTCAACAAGTTAATGCAAGACTTTCCACAGGTTGAAATACTATACTTTCAGTCAAATTTAGAAGGCGAAATTGTAAATTGTTTACAAAATGTTGAAAAAAATACAGATGGTGTGATTTTAAACGCCGGAGGATATACTCATACTTCAATTGCAATCCGAGATGCTGTTGCTGCAATAGATACAGATGTTGTTGAAGTGCATATATCCAATCTTTCTAGCAGAGAGTCTTTTCGACACGAATCTGTCATTTCCCCTGTTTGCAAAGGTTTTATTAGTGGATTTGGGTTTGATACTTACGCTTTGGCTCTTCATTTTTTTCTACTATCTTCGCAAAGGTAATCTTGTGTATATAGATAAGTAGATATTTGATGGATAAAAGACGTACAATTTATAAATTATGGGATTTGCGGGGATGCATTTTTATTAGTATGCTCAATTTGATTTTCGGAGCACTTTTACTCGCTGTGATGAAAGCCTTTCCACGATTAGTTACTTCAAAAATACAAGAAAGTTTACTTAGTATCCTGGATGGTGATATGGAAGAAAAATATGCCGTCATTCAATCATTTGTGGATGAAAGCCTCTTTTTATTTCACAGTACTGCAATTGAATGTCTTGTTTTTGCACTCGTTGCTTTAGTTACAATACTCATTCTTATCCGCCTGAGTGGTAAAATTAAAATCCGTAAGATTATTGCATGGCTTGTTGTCTTGGGAATTACGGTTGCTAACCTAAGTTCTGTGCTAACTTCCTTGAAGTTTTTAGAGACCGGATCCTTGAATATGGCTAGTCAGGGTTTCCGTGTACTGTCTATACTTGGATTTTTAATGTTCATTGGAGGACTTTGTTTCTTGTTTGTCAAGACATTAAAGGATTTGACTCAGCCTCGATCAGTGCACTAAAAAAAAGCCTGTGATATTTTTTTATCTCATTATTATTAAGTAGTTTTGCACGCTTAATAACATATTTATCATTTATTATTTAAACAATTATGAAAAATTATTTAGACGCAGAAAAGAAACAAGAGATTTTTTCAAAGTACGGGAAGTCTAACAACGACACAGGATCTGCAGAAAGCCAGATCGCTTTGTTTTCCTACCGTATCAAACATCTCACAGAACACTTAAAACAAAACAAAAAAGATTTTAGCACTCAGCGTGCATTGTTATCATTGGTTGGTAAACGTCGTCGTTTATTGAATTATCTTAAAGACCGTGATATCGAGCGCTATCGTGCTATCATTAAAGAACTGGGTCTGAGAAAATAAACATTAAAGAGGCATTAACTTGCCTCTTTTTAGTATTGAAGAATTATGAAGATGTACAACGAAACAATTAAAACAATCACCTTGCCTGATGGTCGTACCATAGAAATTTCTACTGGTAAATTGGCTAAACAGGCAGCAGGTTCTGTTGTTGTGAAAATGGGAGAGACCATGCTTCTTGCAACAGTAACTGCATCAAAAGAACCCAAAGCTGATGTTGATTTTCTACCTTTATCTGTAGAATATCGCGAAAATTATTCAGCTGTCGGACGTTTCCCTGGTGGCTTTTTAAAGCGCGAAGGTCGTCCTTCAGACAGCGAAATATTAACTGCCCGCTTGGTTGATAGAGCAATTCGCCCTTTATTCCCTGATGGGTTTCATTATGAAGTATTTGTAACAATTAATCTTATTTCAGCAAACAAAAATGATATGCCTGATGCCCTCGCAGGTTTGGCTGCATCATCTGCTATTGCTGTTTCTGATTTGCCATTTAATGGTCCTATTTCAGAAGTACGTGTTTCCCGTATCAACGGTGAGTTTGTTGTAAATCCAGGTTTCAATGAAAATCAGGAAGCTGATATCGACATCATGGTTGCAGCAACTGAGGAAAATATCATGATGGTTGAAGGCGAAATGCACGAAGTTCAGGAAAAAGACCTTCTCGAAGCCATCAAAACTGCTCACAATGCAATTATTCCAATGTGTCAGATTCAGAATGAACTGATGAAAGATGCAAACAGAGCTGAAAAACGTGAAATCGTATTGCCTGAGTCTGATGAGGCTCTTTTTGAAGAAATCAAGACTGCTTGTTATCAGAAATGTTACGATATCGCTAAACAAGGACTTGCTGACAAACATAAACGTGCAGAACTTTTTGATAATGTTCTTGCTGAGTACATGGAGAAATATGAAGAAGACGATGATACTGTAAATCATGGTTTGATTAAAAAATATTTCCATGATATCCATAAAGAAGCTGTACGTCAGTGTGTTTTGAATGAAGCCGTTCGTTTAGATGGTCGTAAAACCGACGAGATCCGCCCAATTTGGTGCGAAATTGATGCACTGCCAACTGCTCATGGTTCTGCAATCTTTACTCGTGGTGAAACACAATCTTTAACCACTGTAACTCTTGGAACCAAGTTAGACGAGAAAATGTTGGACGGAGTAATGTTCCAAGGATACGAACAATTCTTATTGCATTACAATTTCCCACCATTCTGTACTGGAGATGCTCGTCCAAGTCGTGGCACTAGCCGTCGTGAAATCGGTCATGGAAACCTTGCACATCGTGCACTATTACCTATGGTGCCTAAAAAAGACCAAGATTTTCCATATACTCTACGTATCGTTTCTGATATTTTAGAATCTAATGGTTCTTCTTCAATGGCAACTGTTTGTGCTGGTACTTTAGCACTTATGGATGCTGGTGTGAAAATGAAGAAACCAGTTTCCGGTATCGCAATGGGAATGATTTCCGATTCTCAAAGCGGAAAATATGCAATTCTTAGTGATATTCTTGGTGATGAAGACCACCTTGGAGATATGGACTTTAAAGTAACTGGTACTAAAGATGGTATTACTGCAACACAAATGGATATTAAAGTTGACGGACTTTCTTTTGAAGTACTTGCAAAAGCACTTGAGCAAGCCAAAAAAGGTCGCTTACATATCCTTGGTATTATGACTGATGCCATTGCAGAACCACGTGCTGAATACAAAGAACATGCTCCTCATATTGAAGGAATTACCATTCCTAAAGATATGATTGGTGCTGTAATTGGTCCTGGTGGAAAAATCATCCAAGAAATTCAGAAAGAAACCAACACTGTTATTACCATTGAAGAAGTGGATGACAAAGGTCAAGTGGAAGTATTTGCTGAAAATAAAACTGACATTGAAGCTGCAATGACTCGCATTAAAGGCATTGTTGCTGTTCCTGAAGTTGGTGAAATTTATGATGGTACCGTTAAAACACTTGCTTCTTATGGTGCATTTGTTGAAATTTTACCTGGAAAAGACGGATTGCTTCATATCTCAGAAATTGAATGGAGACGCATCCATGCAGTTGAAGATGTATTGAAAGAAGGACAGAAAATTCAGGTGAAAGTGGTTGGTATTGACGAACGTTCTGGTAAAATCAAACTTAGCCGTAAGGCCTTGATTGAAAAACCTGAAGGTTACGAAGAACCAAGACGCGATATCAGAAGCACTGATGGAGATAAAGAACGCAGAAATCAAAAACCTAGACATAGCGGAGGACGTCGTGACGATAGACGTGATGACAGACCTCGTAAACGCCGTGACTAATTTGATAAACATATTTTTAAAGCCCATCGTTTCGGTGGGCTTTTTTTGTGTTATTCATTCATTAGATATTTCTCTCTCTTCAAACAAAGTTTCTCCCAAACTTTCCTAAATTTGCAGTATGGAATGTCCAAATTGTCATCATAAAGGAAATCTGCTTAAACGCCCTTTCGTCAAAAGAAAAGGATTGCCAGATCGCTATTGCGTGAACTGTGGCGCTCAAATCAAAGTACATTATCATTATGGTAAAATCGCTTTGCTTGTCGGTGGAATTTTTCTTTTGTTAATTCTCATTCATTTAATCCTTTTAGCAATGGGATATCCTGGCGTTAACAGTGGAATGGCAGGTGGTTTAACGGGAGCTTTCCTTGTTATTTTCATGCAACGTAAGCCTTTTGTCGATCTTGAACATATCCAATACAAAAAATCAAAGAAGAAAAAATAACAGCAATGCAAAAATATGCCGTTTTAGATGTTGAAACAACTGGCGGTAGTCCGAAACGAGATAAAATTACGGACATCGCTATCTATGTCTTTGATGGTAAAAATATCCTTGATTCTTTTGAATCTCTAGTCAATCCTGAATGCAATATTCCAGCATACATTACAGCTTTAACTGGTATTAACAACGATATGGTTGAAAATGCTCCGTTTTTTTATGAAATCGCTAAGCAAATTATTGAAATAACAGAAGATTGCATTGTTGTTGGTCATAACGTTAACTTTGATTATCAATTTATTAAGAGCGAATTTAAGCAGCTTGGCTACGAATACAAACGAGACACGATTTGCACGGTAAAGCTTTCCAGAAAACTCATGCCGGGCATGTCTGGATATAAGTTAGACATTCTTACAAATTCACTAAATATTACAATAGCTAATCGACATAGAGCTACAGGAGATGCCAGAGCTACAGTGGATTTGTTTGCGCATTTATTGCGTTTAGATCAACTGGAGTTTAATGGGTCGCATGTCAATGGCAATCAATTTAAAGGCACGCATCCGGAGCTTGATGCGAAACTTGTAAAGTCTATCCCGGAAGGAACAGGAGTTTATTATTTCTTTGATGAAAATGACAAATTGCTTTACGTTGGGAAAAGTAAGAATATTTACAAACGTGTACATACTCATCTTAACAATGAAAAAACTGGCAGAGCTGTTGAGATGAAATCTCAAATTACACAGATTGATTACGAAGTAACAGGAAGCGAGTTGATTGCATTGTTGAAAGAGAGTCATGAGATTAAAAAATTAAAACCTCTATTTAATCGTGCCCAACGTCGTGCGATGAGTGCGTATGGACTGTATGCTTTTGAGGATGAGCATGGGTATATCCAAATGCGCATTAGAAAAAATAATGATACAAGTGAAACGCCTGTACTTTGCTTCACCAGTATGAAAACTGCGAGAGCTACCTTGTTCCGTTGGGTAGAGGAAAATGAACTCTGTCAAAAATTGTGTGGTTTGTATGAATCTGCCGGAGCGTGTTTTTCGCATGGACTTGGCGAGTGTCATGGTGCGTGCATAGGCGAGGAGCCTGCAGATGAATACAATAAGCGTGTTAAACGAATTCTTAAGAAATATAGCATTGTTGAGAGCAATATGTTGATTGTGGACAAGGGACGAGATCATGAAGAGTTGTCTGTTGTTCAAGTGAATCATGGGAAATACATGGGATATGGATTCATAAATCGGGCATTAGCTGATTCCAAAGAAGATTTAATTGATTGCATTCGCCCGTATGACGATAATCGTGAAGTTCGAATGATTATTCGACAATATCTGGAGAAAAACGGAAAGAAAGTGCAATTGGTTTATTACGACGATAAAGAGAATTATTAGTTGGTTTTGACTTAGGATTTTCTTAATTTTAAATCATAAACCGAAAAAACATGACAACAAAACAATCTGCAGCAACATACGCATCTCGTTACATCAATTCTACTCAGCGCCATGTGTTTCTCACCGGAAAAGCAGGAACCGGAAAAACTACTTTTCTCAAAGAAATTGTAAGCAATACACATAAAAATACCATTGTCGCTGCACCAACAGGTATTGCAGCCATTAATGCCGGAGGTGTAACTCTACACAGCTTATTTCAGTTGCCTTTTGGTAGTTTCTTGCCTTCAAACACAAGCTTGTCTTCTGGGGATTACAACACGCAGATAAATACTCCAAATAGCTTAATGAAAGCCATTAAACTAAATACGCACAAGCGAAAATTGCTTCAAGAATTGGAGTTGCTTATCATTGATGAGGTGAGTATGATGCGTGCCGATTTGTTGGATGCAATTGACCATGTTCTGAAAACAGTGCGTCGAAAACGCTCAGAAAGTTTTGGGGGAGTACAGTTATTACTCATAGGTGATATGTTGCAATTGCCTCCGGTTGTAAAGCAACATGAATGGGAGTATCTCAAATCTTTTTATGCTTCGCCGTTTTTCTTTCATGCTAAAAGCTTGGAAAATCATCCCCCTGTGTATCTCGAACTTGAGAAAATTTATCGGCAACAAGATCAAGAGTTTGTTAATCTGTTAAATAATTTACGAGACAATAAGCTCACTGCTGACGATATGAAGCTCTTAAATAAATATTATCAACCTAAATTGTCTGAAAAAGAAAAGAAAGGAGCCGTTTCTTTAACAACACACAATAAGCAGGCTGATGAAATTAATCGAAGCATGTTAAATTCACTTCCGGGCAAATCCTTTCATTATAAGGCAGATGTAAGTGGTGATTTTAATGAGTATCTTTATCCTGTTGAACATGATTTAGAACTCAAAGAGGGTGCACAGATCATGTTTATTAAAAATGACTACAGCGGGCAACAGCGTTATTTCAATGGGAAAATTGGCGAAATTGATGAGTTGTCTGAGGATTCCATTTGGGTGCGTTTCCCTGATACGGGAGAGTGCTTTGAAATTGAGCATTACACCTGGGAAAACAAACGATACACTCTCAATAAAGAAATTGGAGAAATTGAAGAAAAGGAAATTGGAAAGTTTCAACATTATCCCATTAAACTTGCTTGGGCCATCACTGTTCATAAATCGCAAGGTTTAACTTTTGATAAAGCAATTATTGATGTTTCAAGAGCTTTTGCTCCGGGACAGGCATACGTTGCGCTTAGTCGATTACGAAGTCTTAAAGGATTGATTCTTACAAGCACTTTACCACAGCATGGATTGAAAATTGACAATACTCTATCTGAGTTTTCAAAACGCAAACAAGACTTAAATGAACTTTCTGAGAACATTAAAACAGAGTCGTTTCGGTATTTAAAACATTTTTTGGCCGATTGCTTTGATTTTGTCGAATTGAAATATGCCATTGATGATCATATTCTTACTTACGACAAGGACGAAAAACGTTCGGCAAAACAGAAACATAAAGCTTGGGCAGTAGGATTAAAAGAAGATATTTTGCCCATTATCGAAACGGGGAAAAAGTTTCTGAGTCAATTGCATAAACTTACCATTTCTGAGAGTAATTGCGACACAGATCGCTTGGAGGAGAGAGTAAAAGCAGCATCTGACTATTTTTCACCTTTACTCAAAAAATTAACGGACAAGGTAAATAACCAGATTGATTCGCTTGGGTCTGCTCGTGGCTTAAAAAAGTACATAACCGAACTAAAGGCTCTGGATGGAATTTTCCTTAAGCGATTAAAGCGTCTTATGCGCGCATCAATTTTTGTACAGGCATACAAAGAAGGAGAGGAGCCTGATTTGGATTTCATCCGCCAAAGTCGAGATTTAATTGACTTGCCTGCAAAATTAAAGCAAAAAACTAAAGCAAAACCAAAGAAAAAGACAGTAAAAAAAGAGGAGAAACCGCCTAAGAAGCCAACCTTCGAAATCAGTTTTGAACTTTATCAGGAGCTTAAGGATGTTGAGAAAGTAGCAGCAGAACGGGGATTTTCACCTTCCACAATTTATAGCCATTTGGCTCAATGTGTGGCGAAAAATATGATTCCTGTTACGGAGTTTATTTCAGAAAGTAAAATGGAGCTTATTATCCAGGCTCAAAAAGCTGTGGATAGTCATAAACTAGGTGATATTAAAGCCGTGCTTGGCGATGAATTTTCTTACGAAGATATTCGCTTCGCGATGGCTGGATATTTTTCGGAACCCAAGGAATAATCATTTGGTTTGACAGATTACTTTTCTTAGCTTTATCCCAAATAAATTGTATTGTATGAAATCTTTAAAGACCTTAATTCCGGTAATTATCTTTTTGCTAGCTATTGCATCATTGACCTCTTGCAATAAAGAAACGAAATTTATTGAACAAACTGTCAATGATAAATATGCCATTTCTGTTCCTGAATACATGACTTATTTGCCTGGCATGAGCGATGAAGCATCGTTTCAGTATGGTGATGAAGCGCAAGAGTTTTATGTGTTGATTATCGATGAGTCAAGAGACGAATTTTATGCAGTTTTCGATGAGTATTTCCTTGAAGAGCTGTATGAGCGTAATCTAAAAGGATATACTGACATG
This sequence comes from Bacteroidales bacterium, assembly GCA_963676165.1. Lineage (GTDB taxonomy): Bacteria > Bacteroidota > Bacteroidia > Bacteroidales > ML635J-15 > JAQIBY01. The sequence continues at coordinate 1,796,121 of OY781043.1, forward strand.
GTTATTGATAATATGAACGAAACATCTGACATCTTCAATGTGGGTGATTATAAAGAGCTTACAATTGGTGGGATGGATGCTTATCAGACTGACTTTTATGGAGTGTTTAATGATTTAGATATTTATTATCATTTCACTACACTTGAGTCTGACAATAGCTTTTATCAAATCATGAGTTGGACATTAAAACCCAATATGGAAAAGCATAAGCCAGATATGGGAAAAATAGCTAGTAGTTTTAAAGAATTATAAAAAAATCAAATATATGATTGAAAGTGTCAGCAGTTGTTGGCACTTTTTTTTGTTTAATCAGTTGTCCCACAAAAAAGCAAGACTGATATCGGAATAAAAGAGTGCATTTCATTGTTTTGACTCATTGTTGGTGTTAGTTAATTAACAACATAGCAGTACAAAGCATTCTAAGTTGTAAAACATTTCACAATAATGTGGTTTTGTCAATGTTAATAAACAAAAAAATGTTACTTTCGCCGTTTTAAAACACAAAAACTATGTTACTATTATCAGCAGCAACACACGCAACAGAACATGCACCGAGTGTTCCGCTTTGGGCATTGATTCCGTTTATTTTAATGTTGGCCATGATTGCAGTAGGGCCATTGATGTTTGAACACTGGTGGGAACAAAACAAAAACAAGTTGATTGTTTCTCTTGTTTTGGGAGTTCCGACTGCAATTTACTTGATTGCTCAAGGCATGACGCATGAATTGCAACATCAGTTATTGTTTGATTACATCCCATTTATTATTCTCCTCGGTTCGCTATTTGTTATTACCGGTGGAATTCATTTACAAGGGGATATTGAGGCAAAACCATGGATTAATACACTTTTCCTTGGTATTGGTGCTGTTCTTGCTTCTTTGATGGGAACTACTGGTGCAGCTATGCTGCTTATTCGTCCGGTGATTAAAACAAACTCTGAGCGTAAATATCGCGTTCATACGATTTTGTTCTTTATTGCTATTGTAGCAAATGCAGGTGGTTTGTTAACTCCATTAGGAGATCCACCATTATTCTTGCTGTACCTCCGTGGTGCAGAATTCTCATGGTTCTTCCACTTGCTTCCTGAATGGGCATTTGTGAATGTTAGCCTTCTTGTTATTTACTTTATTGTTGATTCATATTATCACAAAAAAGAACCTGCGGCTAATCTTGTATTTGACAAAAGCAATATTGCCCCAATTAAGCTCAAAGGAAATCTTAATTTCCTGTGGTTAGCAGGTGTTGTAGCATCTGTTGCTTTCCTTAATAAAGGAAATTTTCCAGCATGGGATTCAAATCATATTTTTGAAGATGGAAGTCATGGAAATGATTATCTAGGCTTTATACGTGAAGGAACTATGGCACTGATGGCTGTCCTTTCTCTCGTCTTAACGAAGAAAACCTTACGTCAGGCAAATAAATTTACATGGGTGCCAATTACTGAAGTTGCTTTTTTATTCCTTGGTATTTTCATTACAATGACTCCTGCCTTAAAATATTTAGAAATAAATGCTCATGAACTTGGAATAACAGATCCAACTCAATTCTATTATGCAACAGGTGCATTGAGTTCATTCCTCGATAATGCTCCAACTGCTGTTTCATTTCATAAATTAGCTATAGGGCTTGTCGAAACAGGTACGCCTGGTTTAGTTGCAGGTATTTCTGAACATATTTTAACCGCTATTAGCCTTGGTGCCGTATTCTTTGGTGCAATGACATATATTGGTAATGGACCAAACTTTATGGTTAAAGCAATTGCAGAAGAAAACAAAATTAACATGCCTAGCTTCTTTGCTTACATGTTTAAATTCTCACTTATTGTGCTCTTGCCATTGTATATCCTTGTTCAGATTATTTTCTTATAAATAAAATATTTTCATTGATTAAGATAAGGCCCGGCAGATAATGTCGGGCTTTTGTCTGTTTTAGATTTCTTCAGATTGAATTCATGATGCTTTAGAATCTTTACTTTGGGGTTTGTTATAGAGTTTTAAGTTGCACGATCCACTAGCTTTTGGACATGATTTTTGCACTTAAAAGCAAAAATTCATGCCAAAAGCGAATTATTTACACCTTCAACGTCTAATGGAATCTTACCTTACAATAACTTTACAGAACAAAATTAAAATTAGCCCTGTTATCTTGTGAATTTGAACACATGAAGGGTATTAGATTAAAAGAATTTGATACATTCTTAAATTTGAATGCACAATAAATTATTGCCAAGAAAAATGTTTATTTTGACAATTTTGTGTGGCTGTGATTCACAAGAACTCAACAAAAACCTATCGCTTTAATTGCACTTGTTACGACCAAATAACCAATCCCAGAAAGTTCGTTCGCAAGGTGCTTCAGGAAGACTGTCAGGTGGTGGTGGGGTGTAGATGTTTGGTGAATCTTCTCCCAATTGTGGTGTGCTAATGTTTAAAAAGAGTACATTTTGATCAATTTCCATCCCATGGATATAAAATGACATCTCTGTTTTCACAACTTGGCGTGAAAGTTCTTGTTGCAAAGTTGCATCCTCATAACTTTCATCACTTTCTTCAGCCTGACGATACATGTCGTCAAGATTTTTAATCTTGGAATCGTAGTTTTTTGCATCCTCACTGCTTGCATGCAAAAAGCCTCGTACCAATGCTTGCCAAACTCCTTTTTCTAAACTTGATGATACATCAAATTGATTGATATTTTCTAAATCAGAAGTTTTTCTGTAACGATATACGTAGCCAGGTGGATCATAACTGAATCCATTTGTTATTGTTTTCATGCTCACATCTCTGCCATCAAATTCCAGCATACATGTAAAGCTCTTAACACCATCAGGAGTTGAATCGGTAATATGTATTTCAGCAACTTCAGCTGCTGCATACGCTCGTGTGTTGCTTACTTCGTACTCTTTGGAGTAAAACTCACAATAAACATTTAATACGGAGCTTTTTGCTTCTGCCCGGTCATCCCAGGCCATGAGGATAAATTGCTCTTTGTTTTCATTTTCAAAAGATTCGACAATGCGAAAATCATCAGGATGATAGGGAAGTCTACTTGTATATTTTCCAAGTTTTTCAACTATTTCTTGCAATTTATAGGTTCTATGCTCTTCTGTTTCAACTTGAAAATGCTCTGATGTGTAAGCAACTTCTACCTCACGAAGCATTGCTATCATTGCTTTTGCTCTTATTTCTGCTTGTATCTGAGCGACAGAATCTACACTAAGTCTTGGATCTGAAATTCCAACAGCTGTAATATCTCCATGTAAAGGTATATTCCTTATCCAATCAGGGGTTTGATAAAACTGTGCATTAGCCGATAAAGCAAAGACAAAAAATAAACTAAAAAATATCTGAAACTTCCTCATATCTCTATGTATATTTGCAAAAATAGAGAGATTTTGATTATGGCAAAAATTAAAACAGCAAATATTATCACCATGGGATGTTCGAAAAATCTTGTGGATTCTGAGAAACTTGCATGGCAATTGGAACAGCATGGTTGGGAGGTTGAGCACGAAGCTGAGAATTGGTTTCATGATATTGTCTTTTTAAATACCTGTGGTTTCATAAATGATGCCAAAGAGGAAAGTGTTCAAATGATTTTAGACCTCTCTGAAGCAAAAAACCTTGGGCAAATTAAAACCATTGTTGTTTTTGGGTGTTTGGTGCAACGCTATTCTGATGATTTAAAGGATGAGATCCCTGAAGTAGATTATTGGATGGGAAACTATTCCTCATCTCAAATGCTGAAATTGCTGAATTTGCAAGAAATTGATGGTGATGCTCGTATCAATGCTGATTTTGGACATTATGCTTACTTAAAGATTGCTGAAGGATGCGATAGAAAATGTTCGTATTGTGCCATCCCACTTATTAAAGGACAATACATATCCAGACCAGTTGATGAAATTATCAAAGAAGCTCGATATTTAGCATCGGAAGGTGTGAAAGAAATACTTTTAATTGCTCAGGACTTAAGTTACTATGGATTCGACTTGAAGAACAAGGATCTTCTGCCAGATTTAGTTCAAACGCTTAGTGAAATTGAAGGCATAGAGTGGGTTCGTTTGCATTATCTGTATCCAAATGCCTTTCCTGACAGAATTCTCGATATGATGGCGGAAAATCCCAAAATCTGTGCATACCTTGATATTCCACTGCAACATGTTAACGACGAGGTTTTGAAGAAAATGCGCAGAGCTACAAATAAAGCAGAAACTGAGCGTATTTTGAAGCTTGCACGAGAGAAGGTGCCAAACATTAGCTTGAGAACAACTATGCTTGTGGGACATCCTGGTGAAACTGAACAGGCTTTTAATGAATTGGTGGAATTTGTTAAAACCTGGAAATTTGATCGTCTTGGAGTGTTTACCTATTCTGAAGAGGAGGGAACCTATGGCGCTGAATCTTTTGAGGATGCTATTTCTGATGATGTAAAAGAAGAAAGAGCCAACATCTTAATGGAGGTACAAGAACAAATTTCAGCCGATTTGAATCAGGCAAAAGTTGGAAAAACGATAAAAGTAATGGTTGACAGACGCGAGGCAGGTTGGTATTATGCCCGTTCAGAACACGATTCTGTCGAGGTTGATAACGAAATATCATTTCAGTCTGAAAAATTTCTTGAGCCCGGAACATTCTGTGAACTAGAGATTACGCAAGCTACCGCATATGAATTAGAAGGAAAACTTGTAAAAATATTGCTATAATATTTGTTTGGTTTGCAGAAAATGTTCTATATTTGCACCCGCGTTTAACGCAAAAGAACTCGTAGCTCAATTGCCTGCCTGCCGCAGGCAGGGATAGAGCGAGAAGATCAAAAATAAGAAAAATGTTCTTTGTATATGTTTTAAAAAGCGAAGTTGACGGAAGGTACTACAAAGGTATGACAGAAAATCTTGAAAAGAGATTGAAGGAACACAACAGTGGGAGTACGAAATCAACAAAAGCTTACAGACCTTGGAGAATGATTTACTCCAAAAGCTTTGAGACAAGAATTGAAGCTAGAGAATTTGAAAAATATTTAAAATCCGGGTCTGGTAGAGATTATATTAAAAATACTTTGGACTCGTAGCTCAATTGGATAGAGCGTCTGACTACGGATCAGAAGGTTGGGGGTTCGATTCCTCCCGGGTTCACTAACACTAAAAGGCTGTCATTGACAGCCTTTTTTATTTTCCCCTCACGAAAGCCCCATTATATCAGGAAAAATAAATTTGACAGATAAATAAAGATAGCATAAATTAGCGCAAGATAAAAATCACAAAAAAATTATAAAAAGATAAACAGAATTAATTATTAAATACAATTATAGTATATTGACAGTATTACATCATAAAACCGGGAAGTCGTTTACTAATTTCTCAACATTATTCGAAGAAATTGTAATGACAGTATCTATTGAACTTTCTTCAATCATGTATATTGATGAGACTGCATTAAAGCCGTACTCCAAAATCTTCAAACGATAATCATCCACTGTGTTATCTTTATTCTCAAATGGAGAAATATCAATACGCGCACCACTATCCAAAAGAACAATTAAAACACTATCAGAATTTATAAACTTTTCTGCAAAAGTAGCAAACGTGCGATTGCATGTCATACAACCGTGAGAACTTAGTGTTAATACATATTTATAATCCTTTAAACTTTGATCATATTCACTTAAGTATAAATCTAGATTTTGGTATCTATTTTTAACATTATCACTCTTTTGTTTTGTCTGGCAAGATGACAGGACAAAACAAATAAAAAGGAACAAACTAATCTTTTTTAAACTCATAATAAACCATTGTATATTTATCGTAATTTAACTTATCACGATAAGGATAAATACTCTTCTGAATCAACAGTGCTTTCTTTGTGAAAATTAAATATGGCATAAAGCTATTATCATCACAATAATACTCTGACAATAAATTAAACTCTTTATCGTATTCCTGCAGCACCCAATTTCTTGTCTTCACATCCAATGTGTAAGGTTTTGGATTTTCGGCATATATAATAACGTAGAATTTCTCTCTATATCTATCAAAACGTAAAGAAGAAATCAAACCTGCATTTCTTGTATTCAGTAGTGTTTCGGATTGAGGAGAAGGACTGTCTAAGTCAATACAATCCATTCCAACACTTGTGTAATTTGATTTTACTTTGAACGTATCCAATACTTGAAAATCATTCAAATCTAACTTCAATATTATGTCCGAATGCATACTTGTTATATATAAACATTCATCTAAAATATCATATTGGGAAAACTGTATAATTCTGGACAATGAATCTTGAGGGAAAAACTCTTTATAATATTGGAAATTACTGACAGTACTCACTGTTGTATCAAAAGCATCATCAATTCTCAATAAATAATTAGATTGCCACTTATTATAAACATATTCTTTCTCCCAATTACTATCATTGTAATCAATAACAATAGAATCATTACCTTCCCAATACGTGGTAAGCAAAATACTTCCTTTATCATACATCATTGGAGCAAAAACACATGCTCCACATTCATATTTATCATGCGCAAATGGCAAAATTTCATTTAAATCAATATGCTTCCATATCTTACCTTCTTGATTAAGAAAGTACATTTGGTTGGTGTAGCGCGTTAAAATTACAATGGTATCCAAAGAAACAACGTCAATATTTTCAGTTTCAAAACCTTGTTTGCGAAATTCTGTAACATCAACTTCATACTTAATTTCATTTTGAGTGTTAACAAAAATTAAACGGTGATCAGTAATGTCATTGTATAGGTATATAAGGTCTTCACCTGACACTTCATCGTAATATGCACCTTTCAGGTTAGCAGCAGTAATAACTCCAACATCCAACAATATACTATCATTAGCCTGCTTTTCAATAAAATCTTTTATTGAATCATATGTTTCAACAACATCAAATTCATTTTTGTTATCACATGAATAAAGAAAAAATATAACTAGAATAAAAACACAAATGCAATTTTTCATAATCTGATTTAAATTTAATTAAATAGAAGGAAAGCTCAAAAGATAAATAATAAAAATTGGGTGCTATACAAGTATAACACCCAAACATTAATCATTTTTTAATTCAAAAACGGGCAAACAACTACTACCTCATCATTTGTATTCTTAAAGATCAAATAACGTGATATAGTCTTATTATCACCCCTTGCTCTTAATAATAAAGCGCCATCAAGAATACCTTGCCAGTACTCTAAAGAAACATAATCATTTAGATCACTGATATTGGCAGCAACAATGTCCTGATACCCATTTTGGTCACCACCTTCAACCTCATCAAACAGATCATCGATAACACCTCGGATTACAACAACATCAACTGTCCTATAACACCAACCTGAATCAGTTGCACATCCATAATGAACTCCCTCCATTTCACCTGGACTACCATCACCTATATCAAACCAATATCTTGGAAGATGTCCTGTGTCTCCAGGATCATTCGGCTCCTCTTGTCCTTTTAAAACAGGAGTGTCTTCTGTTAAATATTCATTTCAGGCAAGGAGAAGGTCTTATCCATTGCTAGCACCAATGTTTAGCGAGACAACAAACGCTCAATTGCAGTTTAAGGATATGGACTAAATGTTTCTTCCTGTCATGCACTCTTTCTTTTTTGCTGCTTTAGTTAGGTTAAGACGAGTTGTGTTTTCGCGGAATCTTTAAGCTTGCCGTTTTTCGATTTCTCCATAAAGCAAAGATTACTGCTGATGAGTATAGAATGAATGTGTAAAACAAAATATTATGTGTGTTGTAGCGATAAATAAAATAAGCAATACATACATTTAAAATGCCTCCTAGTATTATTAATGGCAAAAAGTATCTTTTTAATTGTCTATGGCTTAATACTGCAAGTGTTAATAGTGCAGGAGCAATCATGAACAATATTCTGTCCACAACATAGGGGTGAATTGGCATTAATATTAGACTGGCGATTAGGGCTAAAGAAAGCGCGATTATTTCAGACTTTGCAGTGTGGTGTTTAATTGATTTTCTTAATTCCCATAATCCTACTCCAACAAGTAGCCAATAGAAATCAACCACTCGAAATAGTTGAGCAATATTTTCTTTATTGTAATATATAAAGCCAACTCCGTCTTGCTGTTGCCCAAGTCTGCCTATGATTGAGTCTGAAAACATAGATTCTGTAATCCATTGTGTGAGTAGGAATATTAAAAGAAAGGTGGCGCTTGAATATATTACTCTTGCTATTTTTCTTCCAATATTTTCTGGCTGAAGAAATGCATACACTAGCAGGAAGATAAAGGCGAAAATTACACTTTCTTTAATCAGCATCCCCAATGCTGATAAACCTGAAAACAATATCCAATGCTGCCATTTCATTTTGTCAGACTGTACTATTCTAATGAGCTGGTCAATGATGAAAAGACTTATCAGCCATCCTAATCCATCAACTAAAATCATTAATGAAAAGATTGCAAATGGTTGACAGGTTACATACAATAGCATTCCGTAAAAAGCGAGCTTTTCATTTTGTGTTAATCTGTAAACAATTCGCCTGAAAACAAATGCACATGCATAAAAAGCGGCTATGCTTTGTAAAATAAACCCCGTTTGTGCCGGAATTGTGAAAAGGTATTCTAAGGCTCCAGGGATTAGAAGTGCCAATGGCTTTGATAGGCGAGATTGAAAGTTGTAGCCTCCTTCAAGTCCAAATAACTCTTTGGCTGCACCTATGAAGCTTGGAGAATCAAACATATCCCAACGAAGAAAATCAAACATATACCAGTACACAATTCCGAGTATGGTAAGTGTTCCAAATGCGATGAGATTGTATTTTTGTTTGGTCTTCACTGCATGCAATGTATGAATTATTTCGGGTTTGCTCAAAATATTGTGGGAGGCAAAGTGTTAATTTCTCCGATATCTTTGATTTGATTAAGGCAATTCGTTATCTTGACGGAATGAATTATTATAAATCGTTTTTAGTTTTCGTACTGATTGCTTTCTGGGTTGTGAACTCTGCTTATTCGCAAAACCTTGAGACTCTGTTTTTGCAGAAAGATTATGAGCAGGTTGAGTCTGTTTGTGCAGATAGAATTGCTTCCCAGAATATGAATTCTTCAGATTACTTCTGGCTTTCACTTTCGCTTGAGCAGATGAATAAACCGCAACGAAATCTTGATGTTCTTTTGGAGGGGACTAGTTTGTATCCGAACGATACAAGTTTAGTTGAGTTGCTTGCGATTGCATATTATGAGATGGGGAATTTTAAGGAAGCTGCTCCTTTGCTTGAAAGATCTGAAAACAAAAACAGCCAAACGAAACTAGCTAGAATTAAGGAGTTTTATGGTCAAAACAATGAAGCGATTGATATTTACAAAAGTTTATTGGAAGCTGACTCCAACAGTTTATTCCTAATAAAAAAAATTGCAAAAAACTATTATCGCATTGATAGTTTTCCTCAGGCAATTCAATATCTTGAACAGGTTAATTTACTATACGATGCTGATATTGAAAGTTTGTACCTTTTGTCAAAAGCTTATGAAAAGAATGAGGATTTTGAAAAGAGCCTGGAAATAGCAAATCGAGGAATTGAAATTGATAGTACGCAAACCATTTTTCTGAGGCAGGCAGGGAAAGCAAGTTTTCAGATGAAAGATTATCGAAAAGCGAGTGATTATTTTATGTTGTGTTATGAACTTAATGATACGAGTTTGTTTGTACAGAAACTGTTTGGTATCAGTAATCACAGAATCGATGCAAATTTTGCCGCTGAAGTATTGCTAGAGTCTGCTTACAAGAAAGATAGTTTGAATTTTGAATTGTGTTATTTTTTAGGTCGCACGCTAAAAGAGTTGCGCGATTATGAGGAAAGCCAGTATTACCTGAATAAGGCTTATGAGCTTATGCAGCCCAATCCTGATAATCTTATTGCTTATCATGTTGAGATGGTTACCATACATAAACATTTTAAGCAATATCAAGAAATGTATCAAGAATATCAGACCTTGTACGAATTGTCTAATGATCCTGTTTATGTGTACTATTTAGGATCTACGGCTCAGTACTACTTGAAAAAAAAATCGTTGGCATTTGAGCATTACAAAGCATTTCTGTCGCTTACTCCAGAGGAGGAGAGCGATGAGCTGTCTTCTGATTCTGGTAAAATGTCTCTTTCTATCCGTAAAGTCGCTGAAGAAAATTATGAGTTATTAAAGAAAGAACTCTTTTTTGAAGGAGAGCTAAAAAACTAATTAAACGACAATTTTACTGCCAAAAAGAACTTAGAACAGACAAAATGACAGTTAAAAAGTCTCGTGACTGACAATTTGACGCAACTGTGTTTTAGGTGAAATTGCATGTCAAAGTATTGTAATAGCTTGAATTACTGAGTTTAATAACTCTTGTTTTGATTTTTCTTGAAATTGATGGCACGTGGTTTGACTATTTGTTCATCGAAACAATAAAAATTAAAGAATTAAAAAAATAAGGAGGAAAAAATTATGACACTAGTAAGAAGAAATTCAACCCCAACAAATTATTGGAACAATGATTTTGTTAGTTTGATGAACAGTTTTTTAAATGACGATTTGTACGAGTCTGCAAACAGTTTCACACCTGCTGTTAATATTCAGGAAACTGATGAGAAATTTGAAATGGAATTTCAGGTGCCTGGAATGAACAAGGAAGATTTTCGTATCAAATTTGAAGATGGAAGATTGGAAGTTTCTGCTGAAATGGAAGAAAGTAAAGAGGATGAAAACGATAAATTTATTCGCAGAGAATTTTCAAAACGTGCATTCAGACGTAACTTCCGAATTGCTGAGAATGTAATTGACAGCGACAAAATCTCAGCAAATTACAAAGGTGGTATTCTCATGTTAACATTACCAAAGCGTGAAGAAGCCAAACCGAAACCAGCAAAAGAAATCGCAATTTCATAAGCTTATCATCTCATATCAAAAGAATAGTTGTTGGTTTTTAGGGGGCTTTCCGAGAGGGAAGCCCTTTTTTATTGGATTATCTTAACGTGAATTTTACGCGACCCCATTATCTTAAAGCCAGAGCTTTTTCAGTTTGCTTTTCTTTCGCTTGCTGCAACATGGCATCGTACTGTTCACTACTCAGGTTAATTTGATAATCAATCGGGCTTACATGCTGTCCATTAATATGTACTTCGTAATGCAAGTGAGGACCTAAGGAAAGACCAGTGCTGCCAACTGTGCCAATTTGTTGTCCTCTTACTACATGTTCACCTTCCTTAACAGTTACGGTTTGCAAGTGGGCATATAAACTACCTAATCCGTCAACGCCATGGTCTATAATTACATGAATTCCATATCCGTTTGGACGATAATTTGCAAATGAAACAACGCCATCACCAGAAGCATACACTGGAGTTCCATATGGAGCAGTGTGATCTACACCTTTGTGGAAATGAGGACGTCCGGTTATCGGATTTCGTCTGTATCCATAATCTGTACCATAACGAGTTAAATCATCGTTGTGTATTGGCGTAATAGCTGGTGTGCAGCGCATACGTTTTGCTTCCTCTTCAAGCGCTTCTTCAAGCTCAAGAAAGGAGTTTTTTTGCACGTCAATTTTGCGATTAATTTGATCCAGATTTTGCTGAATTTCTGTTACCACTTTGCTGTACTGATGTCCTTGGTATTTTTCGTATTTGTCAGCTCCTCCAAATCCACTGTTTCTGAGTTTTAAAGGAATACTATCCAGCTCATAAATTGCACGGTAAATCGTGTTGTCAAGAGCAGCAAGTGACTCCAAATTCTTATGGAATGAAGCTAAACTGTCATTGATTGCCTCTAATTCTTGAGCTAATAATGCATTTTCTTCACGTAAAGCACGACCAGAAGGGGTGTCGAAAAACACAAAGTATCCTGATAAGAGTACAACGGCAAGCACGGCGGAAACTAACAACTGTCGAAGTCCTTTAAATGCTCGCTTTTTAAGACTTTTACTGACTTTCTCAAAGGTCAGTGTCTCGGTATTGAATTTATATTTTAATCTACTCATAATGAATTTTTTAGGCTCGCATTCAGAAATTCCGAATGAAAACTCTCAAATTCTGGCTGCAAATTTAATAAATTCCAGTAACTTTGCCTGCATTTCAACATTATTTTAACACAGTAAACTGTTAATAACTATGACATCACAAGAAATAAGAGATAAGTTTTTACGCTTTTTTGAGGCGCAAAATCACCTGATTGTGGAATCTGCACCTATGGTTTTAAAGAACGATCCCACACTTATGTTTACCAATGCAGGAATGAACCAGTTCAAAGATGTTTTCCTTGGTCATGGTAATCCTAAAGCTTCACGAGTCGCTGATTCACAGAAGTGTTTGCGCGTTTCGGGTAAGCATAATGATTTGGAAGAAGTAGGGCACGATACTTACCATCATACCATGTTTGAGATGTTGGGAAACTGGTCTTTTGGCGACTATTTTAAGAAGGAAGCCATTCATTTTGCATGGGATCTTTTAACCAAGGAATATGGCATAACTGAGGAGAATTTATATGTGACAATTTTTGAAGGTGACGAGCAAGATGGACTGCTTCCAGATACCGAAGCAGGCAAAATTTGGAAAGAAATTGTCCCTCAATCACGCATTTTACCAGGAAATAAGAAAGATAATTTTTGGGAAATGGGAGAACAAGGACCTTGTGGACCATGTTCTGAAATTCATGTTGATATTCGTTCAGATGAAGAAAAGGCTGAGATTCCAGGTGCTGAATTGGTCAATAAAGATCATCCTCAAGTCATTGAAATCTGGAACCTTGTGTTTATTCAATTCAATCGCAAAGCAGATGGCAGCTTAGAAAGTCTTCCGCAAAAGCACATTGACACCGGAATGGGACTTGAACGACTTGCTATGGTTTTGCAAGGCAAACAGTCAAATTATGATACTGACGTTTTCCAGCCTATAATTCAAAAATTGGCGAAAATGTCAAGTGTTAAATACGGACAAAAAAAGAAAGTTGATATTGCTTTGCGAGTCATTGCTGATCATCTTAGAGCAGTAAGTTTCTCAATTGCTGACGGTCAGTTACCTTCCAATGTTAAGGCTGGTTATGTTATTCGCAGAATCCTAAGACGTGCTATCCGTTATGGATACTCATTTTTAGGCTTCCGTGAAGCGTTTATGTATGAGCTTGTGGATGTCCTTGATGAGAATATGGGCAAAGCCTATCCTGAATTGCGAGCACAGAAAAAATTGATCCAAAAAGTCATGAAAGAAGAAGAAAATACCTTCTTCAGAACTCTATCCAAAGGTATGGATATGTTGAATAAAATGGTTGCTGATACGAAATCTGCAGATTACCGTGTAATTAGTGGAGAGGATGCTTTTACGCTTTATGACACATTTGGTTTTCCTTTTGACTTAACTGACTTGGTTGCTAGAGAGAATAACCTTGTGGTAAATCGCAAAGAATTTGATGCTTACATGGTTCAGCAAAAAGAGCGTGGACGTAAAGATGCGAAAAAAGATACTGGCGACTGGACTGTGCTTCTACAAGATGATGTGGAAGAATTTGTTGGATATGACCAGCTTGAAGCAGATATCAAAATCACGAAATACAGAAAGATTACTAAAAAGAAATCCGATTTTTATCAGTTGGTGTTCAATTTAACTCCTTTCTATGCTGAATCAGGGGGACAGGTTGGCGATAAAGGATATCTTTCAGATGGAAAAGAACGAATTGATATTATTGACACGCAAGATGAAAACGGCCTTATCGTACACATCACGAAAAAGTTGCCAGAAAATATTCGTGCTGGATTTAAAGTTCAAGTCAATGAAAAAGCTCGTTTAAATGCTGCAGCTCATCATACTGCTACTCATTTAATGCATAAAGCCTTACGCGATGTACTTGGAGTACATGTTGAACAAAAAGGTTCGGCTGTTCATCCTGATTATTTCCGCTTTGATTTTTCACATTTTGAAAAACTGAGTGACGAGGAAATTCGTAAGGTAGAAGAAATTGTCAATGAAAAGATACGTGAGAATATTCCTCAAAAAGAACACCGCGCAATTCCGTTAGATGACGCGAAAGATATGGGTGCAATGGCTTTGTTTGGTGAAAAATACGGTGACATTGTGCGTGTTGTAAAATTTGACGATTCTGTTGAACTTTGCGGTGGAACTCATGCTCAGTCTACTGGGGAACTTGGTTTCTTTAAAATCCTTGTTGAAACTTCTGTAGCTGCAGGAATCCGTAGGATAGAAGCAGTTGTTGGAGAGGCTGCCCAAAGAGTTATTTTCGAGAGTTTTGATACGCTTAACCAAGTAAAGGCACGTTTCAAAAGTGCTAAAAATATTATCCAAACGCTTGATAATTCATTGGAAGAGAATACTCGTCTTCAGGATAATGTCAAGTCCATGCAAAAAGCACTTATTGACAAAATGATGGGACATTTGGAGCATCAAGCTGAGGAAATTGGCGATTATAAGTTTGTTCGTTCTCTGGTTGATGGTGCGAATCCAGCTATGCTTAAAGATATTGCATTCCGCTTTAAATCGAAAGGAAATGTAATTGTTGCTTTAGGTGCTGAAGTTGATTCTAAAGCTAATCTCGTGCTTTTGATTCCTGATGTTTTGGTAAAGGAATGCGAATTGAATGCAGGAAACATTATTCGCACTGCTGCTAAAGCGATTCAAGGTGGTGGCGGTGGTCAAGCTTTCTTTGCTACTGCTGGTGGTGGAAAGCCTAGCGGATTGGATGCTGCACTCGATAGCATGAAAGCTCAAATTATTGAGTTTTTGTAATTTGATCACATATTATTATCTCTGTGATGGTCTGCATTGCAGGCAAATCTAAATAGAACTATGACATATTCGAATAAAAATAAAAAAGCTCAAAAACGTAAGATACAGGTATTGACAGTGAAAGGGGAAGGTGAATTGCTCCCTTTCCTTTGTACTGAAATGAGTCGTACAAAAGCAAAATCTATGCTTAAAAATAAACTGATCTCTGTCAATGGTCAGTTGAATAGTCAATACAATCTTGTCTTGAAAGCTGGTGATCAAGTGAAAATTCATCCTGATACCAGTACCACAGAAAAGAAGTTAAGGGATCTCAATATTGTGTTTGAGGATCAGTATATTGTTGTGGTTGACAAACATGCGGGCTTGCTTTCTATTTCAACAACCAAGGAAAATCATAAAACGGCTTTCCGGATTTTGAGTGATCATGTGAAATTGCAAAATCCTGATAATCGTATTTTTATTGTGCATCGACTTGATAGAGAAACTTCTGGTTTAATGGTGTTTGCCAAGTCTGAGGAAGTAAAAAAAGTGTTTCAGGAAAAATGGCAGCAGCTTGTTACTAAGCGGTCTTATTTGGCAATTGTTAAAGGGAAACCAGAACCATGGTCAAATACTTTGAAATCATATATGTATGAGTCAAAGGCGCTGAAAGTCCATATTACAAAGGATACAAAAGAAGGTCAGCTTGCTATTACTCATTACAAAACCATCAAATCTAAAGGTCAAAATGCTATGTTAAATGTGTGGTTGGAGACTGGACGAAAAAATCAAATTCGTGTGCAGCTTAATGAAATTGGACATCCTGTACTTGGTGATTTGAAATATGGTGGTAAAGAAATGGATAATCCAATTGGCAGATTAGCATTACATGCTTGGGAATTGAGTTTTGAACATCCTGTTACTGGGGAAGTGATGGAATTTAAGACTGCTGTTCCTCGCAAATTCTCTAGAATTATTGGTTAATGAGTGAATCTAAGACATCATACGATTTAATTGTCATAGGAGCTGGGGCGTCTGGTTTGCTCGCAGCAGGTCGTGCAGCTGAAAAGGGCTTATCTGTTCTGCTTATTGAAAAAATGAGGCAAGCAGGTCGTAAATTACGTATTACCGGAAAAGGTAGATGTAATATTACGAATGATGCACCAGTGCGTGATTTCCTTAAGAAAGTGTATCCAAATGGGAAATTTCTTTATCCTGCGTTTAAAGCATTTTATTCCAATGACATTATCCAGTTTTTAAGCGATAGAAATGTTCCCACAGTTTTAGAGCGAGGGGGGCGATATTTCCCTGAATCAAATCAAGCTGGTGATGTTGTCGATGCTTTGATTGAGTATGCGACGGAATCTGGTGTTGAGTTTATTTACGAAGCTAAGGCTCGACATTTGTTAAAGTCGGATGGCAAAATTGTTGGCGTACAGTGCATTCAAGAAATGCAGATGAAGGAGTATTTTGCCGATAATATTCTGATTTCAACAGGAGGAAAGTCGTATCCTGCAACTGGTTCAACTGGGGAGGGATATAAATTGGCAAAACAAGCTGGACACACAATCGTTGATGCTTATCCTGCTTTGGTTCCTGTTGAAACAGAGGGTAATATTCCAGCTAAACTGGAAGGTTTGTCTTTGAAAAATGTGAAGCTTAGCCTTTGGATAGACGGAAATAAGCATATGGAAGAATTTGGTGAAATGTTGTTCACCAGATTTGGGCTTTCTGGCCCTATTGTACTGACATTAAGCCGTGAGGTTTACCTTCCTTTGCAAGAGGATAAAAAGGTGAGTTTGTCAATTGATTTAAAGCCAGCTTTGGATGAAAATAAGTTGGATGTGAGACTTCAGCGTGATCTCGATGGAAACGGTAAGAAAAATATTGGTAATCTTTTTAAGTTGTGGTTACCGTCAAAACTGATTCCTGTTTTCTTGGAATTACTTGGTCTGGAACATGATAAGCCCGCTCATCAAATCACTGGAAAAGAACGAAAAGAAATTCGTAAGTTGATGAAAGATTTTCGTTTTGATGTCGTTGGAACGCGTTCTTTTCGTGAGGCGATTATTACGGCTGGTGGTGTGAATCTTAACGAGATAAATCCAAAAGACATGTGCTCAAAACAGCATTATAATCTTTATTTTGCTGGTGAAGTCATTGACTTGGATGCACAAACTGGTGGTTATAATCTTCAAATCGCTTTTAGCACTGCTTGGCTTGCTGCTGAATCCATCGCGCAAAAGAAAAATGCTAAGTAATGGAGCAATTGAAGAATAATAGAAATTTGTATTTAATCCCCTTAATTGTTGTCATTATTGGTCTTACTCTTATGCCCAATCATGGTAATGCTCCTTCAATTCCTTACGTTGACAAGCTCGTTCATTTTCTAATGTATTTTGGACTTGCACTCAATCTTTCTTATAAATTTCAGAAAACAAAGCATCGGGTTTTAGCTTTAGTGTCTGGAGGGCTTTTGGGCGTTGTTTTAGAGATTATACAACACTATATTCCTGGTAGAGACATGAGTTTTATTGATGGTGTCGCAAATGGGATAGGACTAATTCTTGGATGGCTTTTTTATGTTAGATTTCGTGCTTTCTCACATAAGGTTTTTAATTTTCTCAAAGCTTAATATTAAGTGTTTTTGTCTAGCATTAAAGTTTGGAAAGTTCTTTGCTTTTTTCTAGTATTGTTAAGGAATTAAACCTGATAAATGAATTTATGAAAAAGCGCTTAATTTTACTTCTTATCTTGTCTGCAGGATTTGTGCTCGGATATTTCACGGGAAACCTTAACTTTAAAAATGAATATGCTAATGCTGAAGAAAAACTCAGTCAAAATGATTCAGTGTCAATGCAATTAGGTGCGTTTTCGCTGAGTTTAAATGTGGAAAATTTAGAACGTTCAAAAGCATTTTACGAGCAATTAGGCTTTTCTGTTTTTGTGGGGAGTCTGGAGGAGAATTATCTTATAATGAAAAGCAATCAAATTGTAATAGGCCTTTTTTATGGCATGTTTGAACCCAACATTATGACATTTAATCCGGGATGGGATCAGAATGCGAATCCATTAGAGCATTACACTGATATTCGTGAAATTTATCAACATTTAAAATCTCTAGATGTTGAGTTCTTAACGGATACGGTTTTGCCAGAGAAAGGTCCGGCAAGTTTCATGATTTCTGATCCTGATGGCAATATTTTACTGTTTGATCAGCATATGGATTAAGTGCTTTTATCTCAGTTTAGAACCTTATTTTTAGCAAAAACGATGCAATATGGGAAAGAAAGGAGCAATGCCGATTTATAATACGGTAGATGATTATTTGAAGCATCAGTCAGAAGAGGCTCAGAAATTATTGTCTGAAATTCGACAAATAATAAAAGAAACAGTGCCCGAATCTGTTGAATTGACCAATACAAAAGTCCCTACTTTTAAGTTGCTTCCTGAGTTGAAGACAAATCAGCAAATCATGGTGGCTGCTTATGCAAACTACCTGAGTTTTTATCCGTTTCCTGCAACAATTCAGGCTTTTTCTGTTGACTTAAAGGACTTTAAGCTAGGAAAAGGATCTGTCAATATTCCTTACGATAAGCCTTTACCTAAAAATCTTATTATTCAGATGATACTGTTTCGTCGGGATGAGTTATTGGGATGACAGAAATAGACTTGCTAAGGCATGGTATAGTTATAACAAAGAAATACATATCTTTGCGCGTTGTTCTGGCTTAATCGTTTGATGTGATTTTATAAATCATAGGCAATCCATTGGTTATCTGCAATAAAACTTATATGGATTCTTATGAAATTGATTTTAAACATTGAAGAAATACAGCGTATTGCACGTGAAAAAGAAATAGAAAACGCAAAGTTCCGACAGTTTCTTTTATCTCAAAAATCAAATGATATTGATGCATTGGTGCATAAAATAAATGATATAATTGCACCCCAAATTGATTGTGTTGAATGTGGTTATTGTTGCCAAAACATGAGGCCAATTGCTTCAGTCGAAGTATTGCTGAATTATGTGGACCCCGAAAATTTGGAGAAGTATCGGTATGCCATAAGCTTTGCGTGCAAGCATTTAGATGGTAAAAAATGTACCATCTACAATGATCGATTTGAGGAATGTAAAATGTTTCCATATCTTTACAGAAACGACTTTATTTCACGATTAGCTGGAGTCTTTAGAAATTATGAGTTTTGTCCCATCGTGTTTAATGTTGTTGAACAACTAAAACGCGAAACATTTGAGAAATGAAAACACGAAATGTACTTATTGGCTTAATCTGTATTGGTCTTGTCATGTGCATTATATTTTTGTGGTATTCAAATGTTAGAATTAACAAACAAACTCAGAATCTTACATTTTCAGAGATACATCAAGTTCCGTACAATAAAGTTGGACTTTTACTTGGGACTTCACAGTATTTGGAATCTGGACAAATTAATTTGTATTTTAAATATCGTATAGATGCAACTGTGTTACTTTATAAATCAGGTAAGGTTAATTTTATTGTGGTAAGTGGTGATAACAGCCGAAAAGACTACAATGAGCCGCTTTCTATGAAAAATGAATTAATCAGATATGGGATTCCTGCAGAACGAATTTATCTTGATTATGCAGGGTTTAGAACACTTGACTCTGTTTATCGTATGAAGGAAATTTTTGGACAAACTCAATTTACTGTAATCTCACAGAAATTTCACAATCAACGTGCAATATTCATTGCAAATTCACTCTCCATTGATGCTGTAGGATTTAATGCTAAAGATGTGCATTACGGATTTAAGACGAATCTTCGTGAAAAATTTGCTCGAGGAAAAGCACTTTTGGACGTCACTTTTGTGAAAAAGCCAAAGTTCCTAGGGGAAAAAATAATTATTGAATAACATTTTAATATGAAAGGAAAACATCTAATAAGCAAATTACTAAGTTATTTCATTATTGCGGTGATTTGTTATTTTTTGTTTAATGCATTTCTTATTTTTCAATTTTCAAAGAATTATTCTGAAACAAAGAGCGATGTAGCCATTGTTTTAGGAGCAGCAACCTATCATGGCGAATTGTCTCCTGTTTTTCGGGAAAGACTAAATCACGGGATATATTTGTATCAGGCAGGAATTGTTGACTATATTCTTTTAACAGGTGGTGTTGGTGAAGGGGAAAGGTTTGCAGATAGTGAAGTGGCAAAAAGTTATGTAATTAGTCAAGATGTGCCTGAAGACGTAATTCTTATTGAAACCTCATCAAATTATACCATAGAAAATTTGCAGGAAGCTAAGCATATTATGGATTCATTGTCATTACATTCAGCGCTAATTGTTTCTGATCCTTTACACATGAAACGTTCTGTGGAATTGGCTCATAAACTTGATCTGGATTGTGAACCGTCTCCAACAAAAACCAGCATGTACAAAAGCTTTTTCCCTAAGCTGAAATCCTTGCTGTATGAAACTTTTTTCTACTCACTTGGACAAGTTTCAGGCAAAAACTAAGGGTTAAAATATTAATTGATATTAGTTTACATTGGTTTTGTATAGCTAATTCTCTATTGCTTTTGAACTTATGCTGACCCTGAAGGGGGCACAGCCTTATAACTGGGTGCATTCGATTATGTTGAACAAACCCATGGTTATCGAGCAAAATATCATATGTTTTTGGCGGAGTTTTTGACTTAAAAAAATGAGATAAAAGACTTCCTTGTACTAGCCATAAGCACATTTTGTTTTTTCATAGTGGGACATATTTTGTTCAGGCTGTATCTGCACATTGCAAAATTGTCAAAATTATGGATTCAAAGAGTATGTTTGACTATCCTTTAGTCCCAATTGGGTTTAGGAAATGTGGAAGTTTGGATCAGCAATTGGGAAATACTATATCCTGATGCGTTGTTGTATGAAAAGCTCAATGTGACAGAAGGAATGAATTCGCAACTAAGAATAATGCTTAAAATGATGCACGATTGGATTGTTTTATCCATTCCCGAAACCAAAATTAGTTAGTTGTTGTTATAAACCATTTGTTAAGATATTTGTTTCTCAAATAAAAAATGAATGATTTAAAAACGATAAACAATACATTTAAATCAACTGATAAACTCCCAGTTCTGTTTTTAGGACATGGTAGTCCGATGAATGCAATTGAAGAGAATCAATTTGTGAGATCATTTCGAGAGCTGGGGGAACAAATTTCAAAACCATCTGCAATTTTATGTATATCTGCACATTGGGAGACAAAAGGAACGTTAGTAACTTCAATGGATATGCCCAGAACAATACATGATTTTGGTGGTTTCCCACAAGAACTGTTTGAAATTCAGTATCCTGCTCCTGGGAATCCTGCTTTAGCTGAAAAAGTGAAGCACTTGGTTCAAAACACAGAAATTGGACTTGATATGAATTGGGGGCTTGACCATGGAGCTTGGAGTGTATTGCGTCACATTTTCCCCAATGCAGATGTTCCTATTGTACAGTTGAGTTTGGATTTTATGAAGTCTGCAAAATATCATTTTAATCTTGCTCAAGAGTTATTGTCCTTACGACGAAAAGGTGTTTTGATTATTGGGAGTGGAAATATGGTGCACAACTTACAAAAAGTTGCTTGGCGAAAACTTGCCGGCGATCCTTATGCTTTTGACTGGGCTGTTGAAGCAAACGAGAAAATGAAAAAATACATTCAAAATCAAGATGTTAAATCTCTGATAGATTATGAAAATCAGGGTAATGCTTTTGATTTAGCAATACCTACTCCGGAACATTATTTACCGCTTTTGTATGTTTTAGCATTAAAAGAAAAAGAAGATCATTTATCGTTTTTTAACGATCAAATTGTTGGAGGTTCAATTTCGATGACTTCTATAATGATCAAATAATGGACATGTAAGTTGTTGCAAAAGACTGGGTGATGAATAACCATTTGTTTCGAGATTCGACGGATGGTGCTAACTAGCCTCAGGATTCACTTTTGATTACTCCCTACTGAAAATATCTTTCCGAATGGCTTTTATTTTTTTCAATGAGATGAATGGGTAAGTTAGAAAGTGGAGATGTCTATATATGACAATTTCAGCTAAAACATTTAATAGAATTAAGCTAATTGCAGTTGAAATAGCTGCTCCATTAATGCCTAACTTTTGAACTAAAAAGTAATTTAGAATGAAATTAATGATTGCGGTAGTTATCAATATGTTTTTTGATGCATTTTCTTTGCCTGTCATGTTTAACACATGAACAACAGAGCCAGAAAAAGCACAAAATATTTGTCCTGTTGCGAGAATAATAAGACTGGTTTTTCCTGCAATAAATTCTTCTCCAAATATATCAAGTAAAAAATTTGGGATAATCAGAATGATTAAAAATACAGGAAAAGATAACCCGAAATTCAGGAAAGTTGTTTGTTTTACTACTCTTTGAAATGATTTAGATTTGTTGCTTTCATATAACTCAGCAAACTTAGGCAATGCAATGCTGTTAATTGCAATTAAAAACATGGTGATTACTGCTGATATTTTTAAAGAAGTATTATAAATCCCTACATCTGCTTCAGTTCTGAAATAACTTAACATTAAAATATCCATCCAACTCATTACAAGAAAGAGGGAGTTTGTAAGTAGCATTGGTAAGCTAATTTTCAAAGTGTTTTTTAAATTAAATTGATATGGATTGTTATTTGTCTTATACTTAAGTTTTTCTCTGAAGTTTTTTCTTAAAACAAAAATACTGATAACTAGTATTATAACAATAGCAATGCTTAAGGAGAATACACTACTTTTT
This sequence comes from Bacteroidales bacterium, assembly GCA_963676165.1. GTDB lineage: Bacteria > Bacteroidota > Bacteroidia > Bacteroidales > ML635J-15 > JAQIBY01. Next base: position 1,818,641 of record OY781043.1, read on the forward strand.
TTGTTTAGACTATCTTGTGACAATATAAATAAAATGAAAAGTGTCATAAGATAGATAAAACCATTTTGAAAAATGCTAAAACCTGTAATGTTTTTTAGGCTTTTCATCGTTTCTGCATTGATGTTTAAAATGCATAATGGAATAATTGTCAATGCTATCAACCTTACGATATCAATATAGAATGTTGAATTAAAAAATAATTGGCTAATAAAAGGAGCAAAGATAAAGAGGCAACCAGCAACAAGAATAGCAGAAATTGTCACAATTATAATGCTACTTTTATAAATTGGTTTTACATGATGCGAATTTCCTTTTCCCATGCTTCCCGCAATGAATTTGATGATGCTGGTGTCAAAACCAAGTTTCCCAAGGACAGCACCTATCATTAAAATTGTCCATGCAGTGGAAAATACTCCGACACCGTCAGCTCCCAGCCAACGTGCAAGAATAAGAAAGAAAACATATCCGATAAGTACTGAGAAAAACTTAAACCCAAGCGCAATTGCTCCACCACGAAAGAGCTCCATGAGGTTCAGGTCTTTTTTAATGAGCGATTTAATCTTCACAATACTCTAATTGGTTTGCTTTGTAACGCTAAATTAGCTAGCAAAGGTATTGAAAAAATCGATTTTTTATGAATGAATTTTCAAGTACACCAAAGCACATTGTTCTTTCACTATCGATAAAGTATAGCGTGAAGGGAAAGAATTGTCTGGAAATTATTTCAATCTGACTTCTATATGTTCTGCAATATGCTTTGCTGTTGTCAATGTGGAGATATCAGTGTAGAGTTTTCCATTGTCACCTGAATAGTGTCCATGTCCAATAGGATTCATCACGTAAAGCTCCATGGGTTCGCTAAAATCTATTTCAACTGCGTAAACTAAAGATGGCTGACAGGATGTCTTATAATTTTTGTTTCCCGGGAATTTAGCATTGTGCCAATACTCATTAAAATCCCATGTTTGGTTTATTTCTAACACCAAACGAAGACGAGCCTCCGATTTTGTATTTGTCTTTGTGCTTAAAATAAAGTCTGCGTCAGGTGTTGCACCTGTATATGCATCCGGGACAGGATTTTTGTTCGAGGGAATGAGTGCAGATTTTCCTTTCGCCCATTTATGAATGAAATAGGGTAGTGCAGCTTGATAAAGTTTTCGTCCACTGACCCATTCTTGTCCCTCTTGCTTGCCAAATTTGTAAACACCTTGCGCAAATGCTTGAGTCACAAACAATGGTTGTATGAAATTTCCTTCAAGGTCTTCTATCCACAAGGTCATGGTAGGATAATTGTGTTCCTCGCCGGCAGTGAAATTTAGCTCAATGTCGTATCCATTGGCTTGAATATTAGTTTCAACCTGAGTAGGAGGTCGGTTTTTCTTTTTCTTACGTTTGCTTTCTGGTGATGTAAATGCTGTTAATACAACTGCACTTAATACAATGAGAGAGAAATATTTAAGTTTCATAGTCATGAATGTTTTCGTTTATAAATCAAAAATAATTCCAATGGTTGGCAATATTGTACCGCTTCCATCAGATGGGATCTCACGCAAATTATATAATCCCGGATTGGTTGAGTTAATGATAGGATTTCCGTTCATATCCAAGTGTGTGTAAATACTTTGCGATTCCGATTTGAAATTATACACATTTTGAATGTCTAAATAAACCTTTAATCGGCTACTTTTAAAGTTGAAAGCTTTGTCCACACGTATGTCCAACTGATGGAAAGGTGCAAATCGTTGAGATGTCAATAAATTGTAATCCAAATATGGTTGATACCTAACATCCCAGGCTACACGTTGTGAACTGAGTGCTAAATCGTATGGAGTGTATGGCAAGCCACCGGCAAACCTCCACTTGACACCAACAAACCAATCGTTTTTGAATTTTTTCGTTGCTGTAGTGACTAAAATGTGTCTATTGTCCCATGCTGTTGAAGCGTAATCTCCATTTTTGTTCTTAAATTCGCTAATTGCATATGTGTAAGATAAGACAAAGGTAATGTCTCCAGGGAATCTGTTTTGTGATAATAACTCAATTCCATAAGCTCTTCCTTCAGAAATAGGAGTGAGAGGCTCATCTCCAATGTTCCCAAAATCAATGCTTCTGTGTGCTAGTGAAATGCTGTCAGTAATGGAAAATGGATAATTTGAATAATTTTTATAAAATCCTTCCAATGTAATTAAATTGTTTTTGCCGGGTCGGTATTCAAAGCCTGCAACATAATGATCCGCTGAGATGTATCCAAGTTCATTGTCTTTGTTAACTAGCATTCCTGTGTTATTACGATATCCCAGCGCAGTATATGGAGTCAACTGGTAAAATCGTCCGACATGAGCATTTACCGCAATCTTTTCTGTCAGTAAATACGAAACCGCAACTTGAGGAGAACTTTGTTCTAGCGGATTGTTCATGTAATCAGCATAGGTATTTCCCGACATACGATATCCAATGCTTGTACTTAATCTGTTGTTGAAGAAGCTTTTGTTTGCTTGGATAAAGGCTGCGTATTTGAAGAATTCCAGATTGCTTTCATAATCAATAATGTTTGCCCCCGTAGGAAGATAAACTTGTTGGTAAGTTGAGTTCATATACTTGACATATTGACCTCCAGCTCCATACGTTAATTCAATGCCATTATTTAATTTTTGATAGCTTTCCCAACGGAATTTATTTTCTGCTTCAGTGGAAACATAATCTTGCAGTAAGATATTTGAAGCATCATTGTTTTGATATTTAAACGCTTTGTTTGAAAGCATATTGCGACTTAATACGAAAGTCTGAAATCCATTGTCGGAGAAATGTTTCCATGCAGCACCTATGGTGTAATTCCACTGGTCTTGTTCTGGCAAATTTGCCAATAAATAGCGTTGAAACTCATCTGGATTTTTTATGCCAACATCCAAACGGTTATTGTCCAAAGCACCTACAGATATTAGGGTGAGTTGGTTTTTATTGTTCAAACGAGTTTTTACCTTCATTTGATAATCGTTGAAGGTTGGTAAGAAAGGCAATCCAATCGCTTTGAAAAGTAATTGCAAATAGGAGCGTCTTACACTGAAAATATAGGTTGTATTTTCACCAATAGGACCATCACCGGTAACTGATAATTCACTTGCTCCCAATGTGCCTCTGAATTTAGGCTTGTCTTTATTCCCTTCAATTTGTTTAAATTCAAACACTGCACTTAATGCATTAGCCTTAGATGATGGAAATGCACTGGAGTAAAATTCAACTTCCCTTAGAAAGTCAGCATTTAAAATGCCATTGGTTCCGCCTGTAGCACCTTGAGTTGCAAAGTGATTAATGTTTGGTATCTCTATGCCATCAAGATAGAACTTAGCTTCATTGCTCGCTCCACCGCGTATAAGAAGGTCGTTCCGATTTGCAGAAGGGACAGCCGCAACACCAGGTAAATTCTGTATAACTTTTGCGATATCACGATTTGCTCCCGGACTATTTTCAATCTCAGAGAGACCAATTTTACGCAAACTCACAGGAGCTTCTTCCTTACGTTCAAAAATACTCGATTTAACCACAACTTCTTGCAATGCAACGGCTTTTTCATTCATTGGAATATCAACAAAGACAGTTTTCCCGGAAAGCACTTGAAATTCTTCTGTTAGCCTTGTTTCATAGCCTAAAGATTTTGCTGTTAGTCGATAAATGTCGGGTTTAACATTTGTAATAATGAAGTTGCCATCATAATCTGATGTTGCACCTAAATCAGTTCCTTCAATGAAAATATTTGAAAAAGGGATTGCTTCATTATTCGTTGCATCGTATATCCTTCCCTTAATGATCCCCACTTGGGAGAAGACATTTATTGTGAATGTTAAAGTTAATATAAAAACTGTAATACGTTTCATTCGTTTCAAAGCTTGTTTTATCTTACACAAATACAAATTTGTAAAGAAATTGTTTTAATTTTAACAAAAATATAGATTTAATGGGCGGAAATTTTGGAGAGAACATTCGGATTGCAATGCGATCGATTAAAACCAATCGTTTACGTACAGTAATTACTGTTCTTATCATTGCTTTTGGGATTATGGCTTTGGTTGGTATTCTGACTGCTGTGGAGTCCATTAAATCGTCTATTACCAATGAGTTTTCCAGTATGGGAGCAAGCTCATTTACCATTCAAAAGAAATCACGCTATGTCAGTGGTCAAAATTCAGACTTAAGAAAGCAAGCAATTCGTAACATTGAATTTAAAGATGCTTCTGCATTTAAAGAAAATTATAACTTTCCGGGAAAGGTAACAGTGTTCACTTATGCGACGGGAATGGCAACCGTGAAATTTGGTTCAGAAAAAACAAATCCAAACATTTCTGTTTATGGTGTTGATGAAAATTACATTGACGTTTCTATGCTTGAGCTTCAGAGGGGACGTAACTTTACGGAAGCTGAGGTGAAATCAGGGAATCGAAGTGTAATTATTGGTACTGCTGTTGCAGATGCATTGTTTGATCGTAGAGTTAATCCCGTTGGACAGGAAATTACAGTTGGAAATGCAAAGTGTGTTGTGCTCGGTGTTTTAAAATCACAGGGGTCTAATTTTGGAAATAATGAAGATCGTAAGGTTTTGATGACTTTGACAGACATGCAGCAGAACTTTTCAGCATATTACAATTATTCTTACAGAATTACAGTTATGCCTGATGATCCTGAGCAATTAAGTCTTGCAATGGATGAGGCGATCGGAAGTTTTCGTAATGTCAGAAAACTAACAGTATATGATGAAAATGATTTTGAAATAGAAAGTGCCGATGAATTGTCTGCTGAGTTAATTGATAATATTTCGATCGTGACAATCGGTGCAACACTGATCGGACTGATTACACTGATAGGTGCTAGTATCGGCTTGATGAATATTATGCTTGTTTCTGTGGCTGAACGGACTCGTGAAATAGGTATTCGCAAAGCAATTGGAGCAAGAAGCTATACAATAAAACAGCAGTTCTTAATTGAATCTATTGTCATTGGACAAATCGGAGGATTGCTTGGAATTGTGCTTGGGATATTAGCAGGTAATGCTGTGTCTATGATCACCGGTGGTGCTTTTGTTATTCCTTGGGTATGGATAATCACTGGAGTTTTGCTTTGTTTCCTTGTTGGAGTAGCTTCTGGATATTTTCCTGCTGTCAAAGCATCAAAACTTGATCCAATAGAATCCCTTCGCTACGAATAACAGAAGTCTGGGGATAGGAGCTATTGATAATTAGCATTGACACAGGAGTGTGTTTTTCGCAACAACTTGGGTACGTACTATTGAATGCAATTGTTTTCCTTTTTCTATCGAAAGACAAATGATTTTCCCCCGTTCTCAAGCTCTCTCTTCTCAAGTTCGCCAACTAAGTTTGCTGATTTTAACCAAAATACAAATTACTTATGACAATCGCCTTTTTTACCACCTTTGAGTTCACATGAGCAACCGCCAAGTCCACCTTCTCCATTGGTAGCACATGAAATGCCCATGCGTTCCATATTTTCATTTCCTCCAATGTGAGTGTTAGGAAATTCTTTTTTCTTTGAGAAGAATATTTTGATTCCCATCGCAAGAAAAGCGATGATTAGGATTCCAACGACTAGCAATATCAACTTTAACATAGTACAAAATTTCGTTTTGTTTGTGATAAACAGTTTAGTTTTCCGAAAGTTTAGTTATCGGCAACTTTTTTCCAAAAATACGAATTATCAAATATAAAACGATCACAGCGAGTGGAATAATCACAATAACAGGAACTCCAAAGGCAGCAGGAATACTTCCTATAACTAATGCAACTGCTCCAACACTTAATGCGTAAGGAATTTGTGTTCTAACATGATCAATGTGTTGACATCCACTGGCTAAGGAGCTAAGAATTGTTGTGTCTGATATTGGTGAAATATGATCGCCCAATACCGAACCTGCAATGATCGTACTTACAACGTGATTGAATACTTGCATGGCTTCTGCATCACCTAATCCAAAGTCCTGACAAATTAACCATGTTGCAGGAAGCATAAGTGGATACATAATAGCCATAGTTCCCCAGCTTGAGCCAGTTGAAAATGCAATAAAAGCAGAAAATATGAAGCTAATGGTTGGTATCCAAGGGGGAGATACCGATAATTCCTGTAAAATATGACTAATGAAGTCTGCGGTATGCAGATGTTCTGTTAGCAAAGCTAAAGCCCATGCAAATGTTAAAATTAAAATGGCAGTAAGCATCGATTTGAAACCATTAATCATTGCCTCTATGCTTTGTTTCAAATTCATTAGCTTTTTGATGACGGTAATGCTAATCGCAATTAAAACTCCACCAAAAGATGCCCAGAGCAGAGATTTGAATGAATCGCCTTGTCCTATGGTATGGGACAATTTATTTCCGAAAGAAAGCGCATCGTCTCCCCAAACAGAAGCATCCCAACCTGTGAAAATTAAACCTGCAATAGTGGCAACAACAACAAAAATGACAGGTATAAGTCCATTCCATGCAGAGCTTACCAAACGTTTCTCGGGTTTTGTGCTAACCTCAGTGTAATCTTGCTTAATACTGCCTCTTGCATTGAGTTCCTTCTTGTACATGGGACCGAAATCTCTTCGCATGATAATGAGCATAAAGACAAAAATCAAGGTAAGAATCGGGTAGAAGGCATATTTTAATGAAGCAAAAAAGACAGAGTAAGCTGTTGTTTCAAGTCCTATGTTTGTAATGCCATCTTGAATGTAGCTTAGTTCAGCACCTATCCAAGTTGTAATGAAAGCAATTGCAGCCATTGGGGCAGCTGTACTATCAACAATATATGCGAGTTTTTCTCGTGAAACTTTTAATTTATCGGTTACATTGCGCATGGTATTTCCCACAATAAGCGTATTGGCGTAGTCATCAAAGAAAATGGCTATACCCATAAACCACGTGACCAGTTGTCCCGAGCGAGAACTTTTTGCACGTTTTGATAGTAACTTAACAAACCCACGCATTCCCCCGTTACGAGTAATAATTCCAACCATACCACCAATCAACATGCTGAATACAATGATGGAAAGATGCTCCTTGTCATTGAGAGCTTGAATAATGTATGTGTCAATTAATCTGAAAAAGGCATTTAATATTGATTTTAAAACTCCAAAACCTTGGTGTAAGCTGATAATTAGAGTCCCACTAAAAATACCAATAATTAATGCTGAAAAGACTTCTTTAAAAATTAATGCGAATAAGATGGCGATTAGTGGAGGTATAACGCTGAACCATAAAGGTATAGGCTTGCTTGTTGTACTCGCGGATATTGTGCCATATTCTACTGTCTCAGTAAATGTTCCGTCAACTTTGAACGCATAATGATATTTCCCATTTTGGAAATAAATAGCTTCTTTTTTGCCATTATGAAGAAGCGATATTGTGTCGTTTATGTTTGCAATTTCAGATTGGTAATACAGCTCAATGTTAAAATCCTGCATTGTTTTATCAACGATAATTTCTGATTTGCAAATGCTGATAGAATCAATTTGGTGGGATTGGGCATTTGTCCATAAAGTCATCATGGAAAATAGCAAACTGATTAATATATGCTTCCAAATGCTCTTTCTCATGATTATGTTTTGAGGATGGTAAACAAACCAGAAATTCCATTATGTCTTATCTTTTTCTCTGCAATAATCACCATGCCATTTGATTCAAGTTCTTTTCGTAATGATTTGAATGAAAAGGTTTTTAAATGACTTGGGGTGTTGAAAAGTTTCGATATGCTGATAGCAATGTATGCAAAAAATGATCGAATAGTTCGAATAGATGCATGACAATAAGTGCTGGAAATGACCAAGCCATTGGCAATGACCAAGCGTTTTGCCTCGTTCATAACAACTTCAGGATTTTCAACGTGATTAATGAGATTGCATAGTAAACACGCATCAAAACTGTTGTCTTTGAGTCCTGTGTATTCAATATTCCCAAGTTCAAAATGAATGTGGTCATGTTTTGGACTTCGTTTTCTAGCTTTCGCTAAACTAATCATTGCTTCTGAAAAATCGATGGCATGAATTGCTTTGACATAATTTGTAAGTTCATAAGCGACATAGGCAGTCCCACAACCAAGATCCACAAGCCTAGTTTGCGTTTCAAGGTAGGATAGAAGCATGTTTTTGCAATCTTCAAACTGTTTCGCTTTTTTGCGATTTGTTCTCAATTCCAGTGCTGCTCTACTGTCCCAATATCGTTGAAATCTATTCATCATAACCACGGTTAAAGGCAGTGAACTTTTCAACCTTAACTTTCATGATTTTGACACCCTTTATTGCAGGGTCATTGTAAGTAAATGTTTTTCCTGTATATTGTTTCATTACTTCATTCATGGCATCTGTTTTTTCTTGAAAATCTTCAATGTTTTCAAGTTTTCCAAATGCAAGAACTGATTTGAATTTCATTGAGTAGGAGCAGGCTACTTTTTCATGTCTGATGTTCATGGCTTCATCCACATAAAATGAGATACAAACTTGATTATTTTTCTCCAAAATATCGAGTTTCTTTCCTGTTTGTGCAGAATGGAGAATAATGCAGCCATCTTTGTATCCAAAATTCATTGGAACTGCATAGGGTTTGTCACCGTCAACCATGCTAAGTGTGCACACTTCTGCTTTTCGAATTATTGCGTCTATTTGTTCCTGCTCTTCAATTTTATATTTCTTCATAATGCAATGATTTCTATTGTCCTGAACATTCAAAGATCAGAGTTTAAAAATAATAAATATCAATGAATAATACGGTTTTTATCCTCAAATGTTAGCATTCTCACGATATTTCAACGATAAATGCCTCAAATTCATCGTATGAGATTTGAGGCATTTTTCTATGTCAAAATTACGTTAATTATTCTTAATCCAATTCACCAGTCCTTTTTGATCTATGACTTCTTTCAGTTTACCTGGAAGAGGAGCAAAGTCAAATAATTTGTCGCCAATTTGAATTTTTCCATTTTCTGTGTCGATTGAGACCTTATCACCAGCCTGGTATGCTTCCACTGCTTCTGGGTGTACGATAAGCAATAATCCTTGATTGACAGAAGAACGGTAAAAAATACGGTTAACAGATTTTACAATAACAGCCTGAACTCCTGCATATGCTAGTCCTACAGCTGGATGTTCGCGTGATGAGCCACAACCAAAATTGTCACCTGCAAGAATAATATCACCTGTTTTTACATTTTTTGAGAAATTTGGATCAAATCCTTCAAAAAGATGTGGCATAATCGCTTCACCATCCGAGCTAAGAACATTGTATGTCAGATTGCCTGCAAACATTTGGTCTGTATTCAAATCATTTGAGTCAGTGTAATTCCAGACATTGTCAATGCGGCGATTGTCATTTTCGCTAATTTCAATGGTGTTGGTTTGTGCTTTTGCAAATTCAAATTTATCTTTTGCTTCAATTCCGCGAGGATCAGTAATTTTCCCGTGAATTGCTGACATTGCAACTGCTGCAGGTGATGCCAGATAAATTTCTGCTTCTTTGTTTCCCATACGTCCTTTGAAGTTACGGTTTGCAGTAGAAATAACGCGGAAACCATCTGCAGGTATGCCTTGTCCTGTCCCTAAGCAAGGTCCGCAGCTTGTTGCCAATACTTGAGCGCCAGCGTCCATCAGGATTTTCAATATGCCTTCTTCCATGGCTTGCATGTAAATTTCTTTTGATGCAGGAATGATTAATAGCTGAAAACCTGGCTTTACTTGTTGTCCTTTGAGCACGTCAGCTGCAATGCGAAGGTCTTCTAATCGACCATTTGTACATGTTCCGATTAGACCTTGATTTAGCTCAAGACCTTGAACTTCTGACAGTGCTTTAACATTATCAACATGGTGAGGAGCAGCAACTAATGGGAATAATTCTGATAAATTTATTTCTATCGTACGAATGTATTCTGCATCGTCATCTGCCCAAATACCTTCAATATTATCTTTCCCATAGAACTTCGCTAACACTTCATCTGGAGGAAATACAGCATTTTTAGCTCCCATTTCAGACGCTAAATTTGCAAGTGTCATACGTTGAGAAATTGTTAATGTTTTGACTCCTTCACCATGGTATTCAATGGAATTATAATTTGCACCTGCAGATCCTATCATTCCAATGATGTAAAGGGATAAATCTTTAGCAAATACACCTTTGGGCATTTCACCATGAAGGATGATTTTAATTGATTCCGGAACTCTAAACCAAGTTTCGCCTTTTTTCCAGATGCCTGCAGATTCAGTTCTGTCAATGCCAGCTGCTAAAGCGTTAAAAGCTCCTGCAGTACAAGTGTGAGAATCTGATCCTACGATAATCATTCCAGGTTTTGCATGGTAAGACATAATTTGATGGCAAATACCATTGCCAACATCATAAAACTTATTGATCCCTTGTTCCTTGACAAAATCGCGAATATTTTGATATTGAGTTGCGAGTTTTGCATTTGTTGGAGGTGCATTATGATCCAATACAACCAATGGCTGATTTGGATCGGCAAGTTTTGTTCCTCCCATGTTTTCAAAAGTCTTCTTTATACTCGCTGTGTTATCATGCGTTAGCACAATGTTTGGCTTTCTGAAAACGATGGCTCCTGTTGGCGCATCTAATATCTTTTCTACAAATGTTTTTCCCATAATTACAAGTTTAAAGATTGCTAATTGCTTATTGTTGATTGTCGATTAATCGAATTTTCAATTAACAATAAGCAATCAGCAATTATTCACAATTATTTAAAAATACCACCACGTTGGTAAATGTCCATTTGAACCTCAGAGAATGCTTTGGCTTGCATTTTGGTTCCTTTGTCAAGGTTTTCTACCATACCAGTTTCGAAATGAATTTTCACACGGTCTCCGTTTTCCAATTGCAAAGGAGAAATGTCTTCGTATTGCATAATTGGCAAAGCTGCATTAATCGCATTACGCTCGTAAATTGCTCCAAATGATTCTGCAAGAATAGCATTGATGCCTAATGTGATAAAGCAATCAACAGCTTGTTGTCTAGAACTTCCTGAACCAAAGTTTTTCTGAGTGATAATAATGTCACCAGCCTGTGCTTTTTGAGCAAAATCTTCATAACCTTCAAGATTATCCAATGCATATTGACCCATTTCAGCTACGTCAGTGATGGAGAGGTATCTGTTGTGGAAAATCATATCTGTATCAATATTATCTTCTTTGATAAACCATACGCGACCTTCAACTTCAACAGGTTTATTATTGTTTGATTGATTGGCTTTCTTATTGTCTGAGTGCGATTCGTTTTGCATGTTGCCAATTTCAAACTCCATAGGTTTTTCAGGAATTTCTACTTCAGTAGTAATGTATCCAGCCACTGCAGATGCTGCAACTGTTGCAGGAGAAGCTAAATAAACTGAGCCTTTTCCTTGTTTTCCTGGGAAGTTTCGGTTTCCTGTAGAAATGGTAACTTCACCTTCACCATTTTGTCCAACATGTCCGTTTGCACAACCACCGCAACCAGCATTCGATACAAGAGCTCCAGCATCTTTGAAAATTTTAATTAGACCTTCTTCCAAAGCTTCTTGCCAAATTTCATCTGTTGATGGTACGATTTTTAGGATAACTCCCGGAGCAATTTTTCTGCCTTTCATAACACTTGCTGCAGCACGCAGGTCGTCTAAACGACCATTTGTACATGAGCCAATGAAAGCTGAGTCAATTTTAATTTTATCATTTGGTGAAATCTGAACTGAGTCGTGAGGTTTCCCCGGACGAGAAATCATTGGAACAAATGTACTGATATCCACAGTTTCTGTCATGTCATAAGCAGCGTCCTCATCAGCATAAACAGCGTCAATGGTTTTTTCAGTTGCTTTTTGTGAATACTCAAGCACTTCCTGGTTAGGAGGGAACATGATTATAATTGCGCCCATTTCTGTTCCCATGGATGAGATGGTAACACGATCAGATAAGCTGAGTTTGTCAATAGCGTCTCCATACATTTCTACAGAATATCCGAGCAATGTGCTGGCACCAAATTTAGCGAGTAAATTTAATACGATATCTTTTGCCGTAATATTCTCTGGTTTTTCGCCAGTGAAAATTAATTTGGCAGATTTTGGAACTTTAAACCACACAGAACCTTTTGCCCAAGCAGCAGCAATGTCTTGATCTCCCATGCCTTGACCAAATGCTCCAATTGCACCCATGATATTCGCATGAGAGTCTGTAGAAATGAAAGTTGATCCTGGAAATGCAAGTCCTCTGTCAATTGCTAGGTGAGTTCCAATTCCAGCATTTACATCAAATACTTTGATCCCATGTTTGCGAGCAAACAAGCGACATTTGTGCTGGTTGTTTGCATATTTTTGGTCGGAGCCTGCAGGAATCAAGTCGAAAGTGAAAAATGTCCGTTTTGGATCATCCACACCAAGACCATTGTCCTCAAGGTTTTTTACAACATTTGCTCCCCCAAAGTCACGAGCAACGCGGGCATCAATTGAAATGTCAACAATATCACCCGGGTTTACATCGTTTTTGCCAGAGTGATTCGCAATGATTTTCTCAATAATTGTCATAGCATTTAACTTTTTATCTTTCGTACAAAGTTAGTATTTTTCAGAAATTTTACATCTTTAGAAAATGTTTCAGGGCATGAATTTTTAAATTCTTTTTGTTCCTTAATTTTCCGTACTTTGCAGGTCTAAAAAGATGATATTATGAAGCGAATTGTATTGCTAAGTTTGAGTTTCCTGTTTTTTAGTTTAATCAGTTTTTCACAAAACGTTTTAACCCCAGCACTTCAGCATGAGATGCATGAACGTTCAGGTGAGAATCTTGATGTTGTGGTGTACTTACAGGATGATTTTGATTTGATGGCTTTTCATCAAAGAATGAAGGTTGAGAAAGCTGGAAAAGATCAAAGAGTTAGAGCAATACAAAATGAACTTCAATCTGTTGCAAGAACAACCCAAGATGTATTTCAATCTGAGCTATTGGCTTTATCTCAACGGGGATATAGTCAGGTGAATTGGGTGAATGCTTTCTGGATAGTAAATGCAGTTCAATTGAATGTTCCTGCTTCCTATCTTGATGAAATTGCTGCAATTCCTATGGTAAAGCGTATTGATATAAATTCCGCCCGATATTCTTTTGAAAATCCTGTTAAAGTGGAAAGTGCTGATGCAAAGGCAGAAGGAGGAATTGAGCCTGGTTTGGCTGCGATTAATGCCCCCGCTATATGGGAAATGGGTTATACTGGTCGTAATCTTTTGTTTTTAAGCATGGATACAGGCGTTTTTCCGGATCATCCTGCAATTAGCAATCGTTTTCTTGGAAATCACAGACCTTTGAATCAAGTGTGGTATGGTGTGCGTTCTGAAGTGCCTTCTGATCATGCAAGCTCAAGCCATGGTACACATACAACCGGAACAGTTTTAGGATTGGTGCCAGAAACCAATGACACCATCGGTGTAGCTTACACTTCATATTGGATTGCTTCAGACCCTGTTGCCAGTTCTGAAAGTGATTTGTTGACACCAACTGATTTTATGGATGTTTTCGAGTGGGTTTTAAATCCTGATGGAGACGAAACAACAACAGACGATGTCCCAGATGTTATCAATAACTCATGGGGATATGATTATACTTTGGCTTTAGAATTTGATGCTTGCAATATGGAAGAGGCGGAGATTCTGGAAGTGATAGAGGCTGCAGGAATATTGTCTCCTTTTTCTGCAGGGAATGAAGGACCTGTGGCATTTTCAACAGGTTTCCCTGCGATGTTGGCTTTTTCTGAATTAAATGTTATGTCTGTTGGTGCGCTCAATGGTAATACAGACTCTTATCCAATTGCTGATTTTTCATCAAGAGGACCAACTCCTTGCGTGGAGACAGGCGGTGCTCTTGAAATCAAACCTGAAGTGTCTGCTCCGGGTGTCTCTGTACGTTCTTGTTCAGGTCACGATGAATTTTCTTTATTGTCAGGGACTTCTATGGCTTGTCCGCATGTTTCTGGTGCACTTTTACTACTTAAAGAAGCTTATCCATTCTTGGATGCTGTCGCTTTAAAAGAAGCTTTGTATGAAACCGCAATTGATTTAGGTGATCCAGGAGAAGATAATGTTTACGGTCGTGGAATGATTGATGTCCTAGCAGCATATAACTATCTTGACATGACGTATGATCCTGTTCCTCCTGTTACAGACTCTTTTGATGTGAAGTTGGAAATTCGTCAATTCTCGGGCAATTTTGTATGTCCAGGAAATGAAGCTGTGACGCCTCAAATCGCTTTGATGAATACAGGTCAGGAAAATCTGACATTCATTGATTATGCTTGGTCTCTCAATGGGAGTGATGCTGTATCCGCAACTTGGACAGGTGAATTGACTGCAGGTGAGGAAGTGTTAATTAGTTTGGATGAGGTTAATTTGGTGCAAGGAAAAAATAGTTATTATGCAACTGCTGATCCAGATTTGACCTCTCGTGAATTCAATATTTACAATAACTCAGATATCGCAACTGCTTATGTCATTGAAACAGCAGAATACCCATTTGCAGATAATTTTGAAGATTATACCGGACATATCCCAAATGGGTCTTGGTATGTTGAAAATCCTGATGGTGGTTACGGTTGGGAACTTGTAGATGCTCCGTCAACAGATGCTGAAAATCAGGCTTTAAGTGTGCAATTTTATTCCTATGTTCCGAGAGATTTTCAAGAAGATGCGATTTATTCTTCCCTCATTAGTTTGCCGGATATTGAGGAGCAGCTGAACTTAAGTTTTGATATAGCGTATAAAAAACGATTGGAAACATTTTATAATGACAGTTTAATTGTTTTAATGTCAACGGATTGTGGTGGCAATTTTGACCATGTGTTATTTCGCTCAGGAGGTCCGGATTTAACAACTGTTGAAGGAAATACGAATTTGGTGTCTTGGGTTCCTGAATCTGCTGTTGATTGGGATACCGTGAATGTGAATTTATCTGCATTTGCTGGTCAGGATGTAATGTTTAAGTTTCTGACAAAGAATGACAGAGGAAACAACCTGTATTTGGATAATATTCGCCTTTATTCTGGGAATGCAGATGCCATCTCAAGTCAAGTGAAATCTGATTTGGTGTTTTATCCAAACCCTGCAAAACAACAGGTTTTTGTCGAACATGAGTTGAAAGGCGAAGTGAAATATTCTATTATTTCTGTTGACGGGAAAACCATTAAAACGGATGTGCTGAACGATGCAAATTCTATTGACTTACAAGGTATAAGTGCAGGGCTTTATGTTGTCAAGTTATACAACAGGCATGAGTTGAAAGTCGCTAGCTTGCTTGTGAATTAGTTGATCTGACTTTAATCTTGATTTAATTTTTTAGTCCAAAATATAGCTATTTCCAGGCGTATTTAGTTTTGGGGAGTACGATTTAGCTGTTTTTAAGGTATTGATAATGAGAGTGTATGTTTTCATTGTCTTGTTAAAGATTTGTTAAGCGCTAAGCAAAGCCGTCCTGTTTTTGTTATATTTGGAAAAATAATTCAATCCTATGAAAAATTACATTGTATTAATCGCCGGTTTACCTTTGATTATGTTTGGCTGTAAAGAAAATAAGGATACTCAAGAATGGAAATATCCTGAAACTAAGAAATCAGATGTTGTGTTTACGTATTTTGGGGAAGATGTTGCCGACCCTTATCAGTGGTTAGAAAATGATACTAGCGCTGAGACAGAGGCTTGGGTAAAGGCTCAAAATGAGGTGACATTCAGTTATTTGAATGGCATAACTTTTCGTGATGGAATACGAAATCGTTTAGAAAAGATCTGGGATTATCCGAAATCTTCTGCTCCTTATCATGTTGGAGATTATTATTTTTATTACAAAAATGATGGTCTACAGAATCAATCTGTACTTTATTTAAAAGAGTCTTTAGAGGACGAAGGAAGAGTGCTTTTAGATCCAAATACATTGTCCGAAGATGGTACTGTTGCTTTAGCTGGGACTTCGGTTTCCAATGATGGTAAATATCTTGCCTACGGAATTTCTCGTTCTGGGTCAGATTGGAAAGAATATTTTGTGAGAAATATCGAAACAGGTGAAGATTTAGAGGATCATATTCAATGGATCAAATTTTCTGGGGTAGCATGGTATGGTAACGGGTTTTTCTACAGTCGATTCCCGGAGCCTAAAGATGGTGCAGAACTCTCCGGAATGAATTTGAATAATAAGATTTATTATCATAAAATTGGTGACGATCAGTCTATGGATAAATTGATTTATGAGGATCCTGTAAATAACGCGTGGAGCTTTAGTCCTGGCGTAACTGAGGATGAAAAATATCTTATTATTTCGGTGTCTGAATCAACAAGTGGAAATGCACTTTATGTGAAGTCCTTAGAAGAAGAGAATGCTGAAATACAAAAGATTGTCACAACTTTCAATCAAGATTTCTGGGTATTGGATCATTGCAAGGGCAAATTGTATGTCATGACAAATTATGAAGCGCCCAAATATAAGCTTGTTGCCATCGATTTGAACAATCCTTCTCCTGAAAATTGGGAAGATGTCATTGGTGAAATGGATTATGTGCTCCGTAGTGTTTCCCCAATTGGAGGCAAACTTATAGCTAATTATATGAAAGATGCACATTCTGTGATTAAAGTATTTTCAAAAGAAGGAGACTATCTTTACGATATTGATATCCCAATTTTAGGCACTGTAGGTGGTTTTGGTGGCGAGAAAATGGACACTAAAACTTTCTATACTGTAACTTCTTTCACTACTCCGGCAACTGTTTATCATTATGATATTGAAAATAACACTTCCGAAGTTTACCAAACATCACAAATTGATTTTGATGAAAGCCTTTATGAGACAAAACAAATTTTCTATGAAAGTAAGGATGGAACCAAAGTTCCTATGTTTATTGTTCATAAAAAAGGCATAGAGCTGGATGGAAATAACCCAACCATTCTTTACGGATATGGTGGCTTTAATATCAGTTTAACACCTTCATTTAGCGTTACTCGCTTAGTATGGTTGGAGCAAGGTGGTGTTTATGCTATGGCAAACCTTCGTGGTGGCGGAGAATACGGTGAAGAATGGCATAAAGCTGGTACTAAAATGCAAAAACAAAATGTCTTTGACGATTTTATTGCAGCCGCTGAATATCTTATTGAAAATGATTATACAAGTTCTGAGAAGCTTGCTATTATGGGCGGATCGAATGGTGGTTTGCTTGTAGGAGCAGTGACAAATCAACGTCCTGACTTGTTTCAAGTTGCTATTCCTGCTGTTGGAGTAATGGACATGTTGAGATATCATTTGTTTACCATTGGAAAATATTGGGCAAGTGATTATGGAACAAGTGAAGACAGTAAAGAAATGTTTGAATACCTTAAAGGATATTCTCCGGTTCACAACATTCAATCAGGAAAAGACTATCCTGCAGTATTGGTGAAAACTTCAGATCATGATGATCGTGTTGTTCCTGCTCATTCATTCAAGTACATTGCAACATTGCAAGAACATTATCAAGGTGAAAATCCTGTTATGATACGTATTGAAACCAAAGCGGGTCATGGAGCAGGTAAGCCAACACAGAAAATTATTGACGAATACGCTGATGTCTATGCCTTTATCTTTGATAATATGGGAATAGAGCCAGTATATGAATAAAGTAAAACATGTCGCTTTGAAGAGGCTGCCCTTGAGGGTGGCCTTTTTTGTCTCCCTATGTCAATGGGGTGAAAGCGGTTATTAACCATTATTGTATTGCTATTACTGTCATCCAAAACAATAATTCTGCAATATTTCCGGCGAAGTGTGGCTGTTTCAAAATCCTTTGATACTTTTATCATCTGACAAGGTATTATTCACCGAAAGATATCCTTAGTTTACCGAAAATGACTTCATCAAAAAGTCAAACCTCCTTATGTTTGTTGCAGTTTTAATGATAATTTATTAAATTTAAAAGCTATGAATACAAATCAAAACGAAATGAAAACATACGGACACCATAATTCAGGTCGTTCGACAATGAAGCGCATTTTATTTGGCTTTTTCCTGATAGGAGGAGGCTTAATTTGGCTCGGTGCTAACTTAGGGTTTATTCCTGAAATTGTACGTGAATATGTGATTTCCTGGCAAGCACTAATTATAGCAATCGGATTAATCACAATGGTTGGGAATAGATCAGGTTTGTGGTTCTCTCTTATCCTTGTATTTACAGGCTCTCTATTCATGTTTGCCAAATACAATGATTTGCCTGTGGATGCCGAGTTGATTTTCTGGCCGA
This sequence comes from Bacteroidales bacterium, assembly GCA_963676165.1. Classification (GTDB taxonomy): domain Bacteria; phylum Bacteroidota; class Bacteroidia; order Bacteroidales; family ML635J-15; genus JAQIBY01. The sequence continues at coordinate 1,836,886 of OY781043.1, forward strand.
TTGTGCTAATTTTTGTTGGATTGGGAATGTTGACAAAAATAGGACGGGCTCATAAGTTTAGACAACGAATAAATAAAGAGCAAATTAGTGGTGATATTATTGATGATACCAATGTGTTTGGTGGAAATAAAATTAATGTGACTTCAAATAACTTTCAAGGAGGTCAAGTTACTTGTGTCTTTGGTGGTTCTGAACTGAATTTTACACATGCCGAATTGCAAGAAGGAGATACTACCATTGAAATCAATTGTGTGTTTGGTGGTGTGAAATTTATTGTTCCTGCTGACTGGGATGTTGTTACTGATGTAACTGGTGTGCTTGGTGGAATGTCAGATAAACGACAAATTGTTATGACTCATCATGTCGATATGACAAGACGATTAATCATCAAAGGGAATTGTGTTTTGGGAGGAGGAGAATTAGAATCTGTTGTTCGAAAATAAAATGATTCACCCATTATTCCATAGAACCCGAGACATTTTAATTTATTTTGCCGTGTGGATATTGCCTTTGCTTATTCACATGGCTGCTTTAATTTTGGTCATGGACTTTCCATTTAAAGTCGGACTACTTGATGCAGTTTTTAGTATGACCATTTTTAGCTTGCTCGGTCTTAGTTTGTGGTATATAACTTATGGAGTGAAGATAGAAACTTCTGGTGTGTTCGTTTTTCTCGGTAAGCATATCATTGCACTCATTCCTTTTTTGGCGGTTTGGATATTTGGATCACAATTGCTTTTGTTTGTTTTTGTTGGTGCTGATGCTGATGAGATAGAAGCTCTAATGTCTTTGAGGATTTTTAAAATGCTTGAGGGAATTTTGTTGTATACCACGATCATTACAGTGTATTACCTGATTAACTATTATCAAGAAACGCAGCGTTCAAAGGTGAATGCAGAGATTTTGCAACGAAATTTGCGTGAAACGGAGTTGAGAGTACTGAAGAGTCAAATTAATCCTCATTTTTTGTTTAATAGCTTAAACTCAATCTCAGCGCTTAGCATTACACAAGCAGAAGATGCTCGTAAAACGATTGTAAAGCTGTCTCAATACCTGAGATATTCTCTCAAAATGAATCCTGAGGATCTCGTCTCTCTAAATGAAGAAATCGATAATTGTAAGCGCTACCTGGATATTGAATCTGTTCGTTTTGGGAATAAAATGCATTGCAATTTCGAGGTGCAAGAGGAATGCTTAAAACATAATATTCCTGTACTAATATTACAGCCTCTGTTTGAGAATGCAGTTAAACATGCTGTGTACGAAACAACTGAGCAAGTAAAAATTGATACAAAGATTTTATGTGATTCTGATTTCATAATCATTAAAATCCGAAATGATTTTGATCCTGATGCAATTCCTCGCAAAGGTGAAGGTGTAGGGCTGAAAAGTATTAAAACACGATTAAAAATTATTTATGGGAATCAGCATTTTATGTCTGCAATTCCTCAAGAAAATGAATTTATTGTAACATTAAAAATCCCAATTCATTATGAAAATAAAACTCTTAATTATTGATGATGAAAAGCCTGCTAGGGATATCATAAAATACTATTTGAAGGATCGTAAGGATGTGGAGATTCTCACTGAATGCGAGAATGGCTTTGACGGGTTTAAAGCAATCCGCGAGTTAAATCCAGATCTTATTTTCTTAGATGTACAAATGCCAAAGCTTTCCGGCTTTGAATTGCTTGATATTTTGGAAAACAAACCAGAGGTGATTTTTAGTACTGCTTTTGATCAATATGCAATTAAAGCATTTGAGCAAAATGCTATAGATTATCTTTTAAAACCATTTGATAAAGAGCGATTTGATCAAGCTTTGGAAAAGGCTATTGCTAAAATACAATTGCCTTATGAAGAAAAAGCTGAATTGCCTAAGCATATCGCTCAACCTGACGGAGATGAAATACAAAAGATTGTCGTTCGCAATGGAAATTCCGTTCAGATTTTAAAACCACAAGACATTATATATTTTACTGCTGAAGATGATTACGTGATGATTTATACAGATTCAGAAAGATATCTTAAAAACACAACCATGAAGTACTTGGAGTCAAATTTACCCGAGAATTTCATGCGTATTCATCGCTCTGCCATTATTAATTTGAATGCGATTAAGGAAGTGCAAACTTACAAGAAAGATAGTTTAACTGTTAAAATGAGAAACGGAGAGTTTGTTAATGCAAGTCAAACCGGTAGTGTCAAACTACGCAATTATTTAAGATAGTTTTTCATGCATAAATCAAGAATTATCGACAATGTTAATAATTACACCTTTTTACGGAGTAGATATATCAAATAAATACTTATCTTTGTAGTGATGTATTAGTAGTATTCTATGAAGTTAGATTTAGACATTTTCCAAATTAAATCGAATGGCTTAAAACCCGAAAAGGGTAGGGCACTTATTGCTGAGCCAATATTACCTGATGTTATTTTCAGTCGATCCGTCATTCTTATTGTTGATGATTATGAAAACAAACACACTGGATTTATTCTCAATAAGGAGTCAAGTGTCGATTTAGGAAGTGTTATTCCAGCTTTTGAAGGAAAAGATTTTCCTTTATTTCTCGGTGGACCTGTTGATACTGAGAATGTACATTTCTTACACACATATGGGAGTATCATTCCTGATGCTATTCATGTCAAAGATAATATCTGGTGGGGAGGTGATTTTGATGCTGTTATTGAAATGGTTGAAGTAAATGTGCTTGATCAAAAGAAAATATCTTTCTTCCTTGGATATTCAAGCTGGACAGAAGGTCAGCTTGAAGATGAATTAGAAGATGATTCTTGGCTTGTATGTAATGTCCCTGATTCTTTTGTGTTTTCAGATCCTAAAGAATTGTGGAAGCGTTCACTAACTTTTGTGGACAAAAAGTATGAAATATGGAGAAATTTTCCAGAGAATCCAGAATTGAATTAAAACGATTTTGATTCTAGTTTTCTTCCTCTAAAATAATGTAAATATCTTCATTGGAAGCCTTCATGAGGTGTTGTTCACGAGCAAATTTTTCCAAACTCTCTTTATCCTGATCCAATTCTTGAATTTGTCTGCGATATTTATCTATCTCTTCCTGAAAAAAATCTCGTTCTGTTTGCAACTCTCTAAGCTTACTCACATCTTTTATGCGGTCAATTAAGTCGTATGTGTCAAAGAAACCGATCCATACAGCAAAAACCAAGAAACTCAGAATATATTTGTTTCTGACAACTGGTTTAATATAATCCCATATGGTTTTCAATGTTTTCTGCATAAAATGACGCAATGCATTTTGTTAAGTAAAGATAATTGCTTTTTAAACGCGAAATTTAAATTTTTTAAACAGTCAGTTGTGAATAATACAAGCATTCTCTTAATCCCGATTAAATTGATGATGCAATTTTGCTTACTTTATCTAAATAAGCCTGTCTGGTGGATTCGTCTGCCTGTTTTACACCTTCAAAATACTTATGCTCAATAACCTCCATTCCACAATACTCGAAAATACATTGTTCTGTAATGAAATTTAATGCATCTAATTTCTCATTTGTATTGAAGAAATTCTTTGCTCCCAAAGTGTTAAATATCATGACTTTCTTGTCATTCAATAGGGGAGTTGGTTTCCCATCAATTGTTTTAAAAGCAAATCCTTCAAGAAATACTCTTTCGATATATCCTTTCAGAATTGCAGGCATTCCTGACCACCATATTGGATAAACAAAAATGATCAAATCTGCACGGGTAATGTATTTTTGCTCTTCAATGATTTCATTTGGATAAATCTCATCGTCTATGCTTTCCAAATCCGCTTTACTCAAAACCGGATTAAAGTGAATGTTATACAAATCTCTGATGACAACTTCATGTCCGTTGACATTGAGAGTATCACCCAGTCTATCTCGAATTGCAGAATTGAAACTAGGGGATTTATAGTTAGCATATAAAATCAATGTATTCATAATTCGAATCGTTTAAGTACAAGAATAACGATTTAAAGCCTGCTTTGTTTCAACTCAGAGCAGGAAAGTATCATCTGAATGTGTCGCTTAGAACGGTAGTCCGTCGTCTTCGTTGTCAAAACCTCCTCCGAAAGGATCATTTTCGTCAGGAACTTCTGGCATAGGAGTATCATTTCCTGAAGAAGCTTGTTGAGAAGGTGCATTATCAGTAAGATCAAGACGCCAAATCTTAACATCAGTAAACCAACGTTCGTTAAATTCACGACTTTCTATATTGATGCCAACTGTAATTTTTTGCCCTGGAGTTAAACTTGAAATGTCCACTTTATCATTCCAGTTAATTAAACATACCTGTTTTGGATATTGCTCCTCTGTTTCAATGATTAATTCTTGTTTTTTCCATTCGCCACGGGCTGATTTCCCTGACATCGCTTTATTAATTTTAACAACTTTACCGGTAATTTCCATAATTCTAATTTTTATCAAAGATAACAACTACCCAATAAGATTGGAAAGATGTTTGAAATCTTTTGATGTGAGTTTGTATTTATTCATTGATTGGTTTTGATACACAATCTGTCCACTTATGGTGTCAAAAACACTTATGTATGTTGATGTTCCTGATTGAGCATAAAGCAGGATGAATCTCGCCTCAGAGTTTGTGGCTTTTTCCCATGATTGTGAAAAATGTTTCATCAGTTTTGCTTCATCCACAGGTTCATCTTGCCCATTTAACATGTTTCTTTTTAAGAACACATACTCAGGAATGGCGAGCGAACTGCTTTTTAACAAGTTGATATGTGCCTGACTAATGTATTCATTGCCAAACCATAATGCTTTCCCTTTTGCAAATTGATCATTCATAGCACGCAAATTTGCTGAAAAGAAAGCCGATTTCATGTTGTAAAAGCTTCCGCTTTCAAATATTTTATTGCGCTGCATATCTGTGGAATTCATCGATTGAATCTGCTCAATGAGTTCCCCGGTAGGGTATAATACGATTTTTGCAACTTGTACAATTTCTCCATTAAAATCTTTCATATGCAATTGCATACTGATTTCCGGGGTTTGCGGAGTAGAACCAGATTCAACAACAATGCTTAATATATTGATGCTGTCATTTGCAATTGTATTGTGAGTAGCATCTGTATAAATGTCCCAGTCTGAGAAAGTCCAATGACTTTGAAAACTTGCTTTGACACATTCTTCCAAATATGCTGGGACAATAATTTCCAGTTTGTTGTTTTTTAATCGTATTAATTGAGTTTGACTAAAATTCGACTGGCTATTATCTTTCTTTGTGATTCCAACTTCAATTTGTGCTTGCAAAGATGTACCACACACTAACGCCAATAGTAAAACAATAAATGCCTTTATTTTTCTTTTAAACATAGAAATTCAACTTATTCAACAACAATGGTTTGATTACGATCCGGACCAATAGACACAATTTTTACAGGGACACCTGTAGAATCCTCAATGAATTTAATGTAATCCTTAAGTGCTTCTGGGAATTCAGATTGATTTTTCATGCTGTCAAGGGGGCAATTCCAGCCTTTTAAATGAGTGTAAACAGGCTCTGCATGTTCCAAATTGTATGGGATCTCTTCGCTAATTTTTCTATTAACACGATATGCTGTTGCTATTTTAATGGTTTCAAAGCCATCTAAAACATCGGCTTTTGTCATAATTAACTGAGTAACTCCATTGAGCATAATGCTGTATTTCAATGCAACCAGATCTAACCATCCACAACGTCTTGGTCTGCCAGTAGTAGCACCATATTCATGACCTTGGTCGCGCAATTTCTGACCATCGTTATCAAACAGTTCTGTAGGGAAAGGTCCACTTCCAACACGTGTACAATAAGCTTTGAAAATACCATACACTTCACCAATTTGATGAGGATTAATTCCAAGTCCTGTTGAAACACCGGCACATACTGTATTTGAGCTTGTTACGAAAGGATATGAGCCAAAATCAATATCCAACATTGAGCCTTGAGCACCTTCTGCAAGAACTGTGTGATTGGCTTGTAACTCGTTTTGAATAAAATAAGATGTGTTTACAATTTTAAGACCTCTGAGGTATTCTATGGATTTCATCCATTCATCACGAAGGGCTTGTGATAACATATCACCACCGAAACCTTTAAGCAATACTTCGTGGTGTTGCATAAGTTTGTTAAAGCGTGCTTCAAAATCGGGGAGGAGAATATCTCCAACGCGCATGCCTAAACGAGCAACTTTGTCAGTGTAAGTAGGACCAATGCCTTTTAATGTGCTTCCAATTTTCTTGTCGCCTTTTGATGCTTCATATGCAGCGTCTAGCAAACGATGGGTTGGAAGAATTAAGCTGGCTTTATCTGAGATGATAAGATTTTTACTTGCGTCAATACCAAGTTTAGAAGCTTCTTCAATCTCATGTTTTAAAATGTTCGGATCAATAACAACTCCGTTACCGATAACATTGATTTTTTCTGGATGGAAAATACCACTAGGAATAATATGAAGCACATGTTTAATGTTATTAAACTCAAGGGAATGACCCGCGTTTGGTCCGCCTTGAAAGCGTGCTATATTTTGGTAGTTAGGCGTTAATACATCTACAATTTTCCCTTTGCCTTCGTCTCCCCATTGAAGACCCAGTAACACATCAGTTTTTGTCATTTCTTTATCATTCTTTTACGTGAAACAATGTCAGATTTAACTTTTTTTGCAATCTGAGCACAGTCCGTAAAAATACAAAGAATGATACGAAACATCAAAATCATTTTTTATGCTTATTTCGTCTTGAATTTCATTCACTCTGGTGTCACAAAATTCAATGACTTTTCCACATTTTGTGCAAATAAGATGGTCGTGTTCCTTACAGTCGTAAGCCTTTTCGTAAGTTGAAATGTTTTGTCCAAATTGATGCTTAATGACAAGGCGAGACTCCAAAAGTAAATCCATCGTGTTATAAAGTGTCGCACGACTTACTCTGTAATTCTTATTTTTCATGTTAATATAGAGCGTCTCTATATCAAAATGACCAGTGTTGGAGTAAATTTCATCCAAAATAGCAAAACGTTCTGGCGTTTTTCTATGTTTTGTCCTCTCTAAGTATTCTGTGAACACTTTTTTGACATGTTGGCTCTGACTCTCTGCCATAATTTCTAATTTTGAATAAAATTAAATAAAAATAGAAATTTAACAATAAATTTTTATGTTTTTTTGATGAAACCCGATTAAAAAATGAATTTTCTGCAGCTTTTAACGATAAAATTAATAGGCTGGCATGAGTTCTATGGTTGAAATAATCTCACAATCAGGGTGCAAATCTTTCTTTAACTTCTTTAACTTCCTATCTGAATAATCAATTCGACTAATATTGAAATATCTTAAATTCTGCAAATTGCTTAACCCTTTGTTTGGTAAACTGTTTATTGGATTGTTAGCAATGTTTAAATGCTCAAGTTTAATGAGTGATTCTATGGATGAAGGAAGGTTTTCGATGGAATTATTATTGATAGAAAGATGCTTAAGGTTGATTAGTGATGCTATATTTTTAGGTAGCTCAGTTAAGTTACAGGTGCTCAAATCTAATGTTTCTAACTTGGTACATTGCATCAGTGTTTTGGGCAATATCTCTATTTCAGTGTCGTTAACAAGTAAGGTTTTTAACTTGATTAACTCTCCAATTGTATTTGGTAAGTTTTGAATTGGTGTCAAACTTACATCAAGATATTCGAGATTTGATAATTGACGAATTTCCTCAGAAATTACTTCTATGCCGCACAATTTACAATCTAAAGTTTGTAAATGCACTAAACCAAAGATCTCAGGTGGCAGGACATTGAGGTTGGGCATCTGAAGGTAAAGTCCTGTTAAGTCTTTAAAATTAGCGATACAATTGGGGATGGAGGTATTTCTCGATTTGATATGGAGCTCTTTCAATTCAGGAAATTGATCCAATTGGCATAATGTATTAATGTCTTCAATGGTCACTTGGTAAACACTGCTTTTAATTGGGTGTTGTGCAGCCTTTTCAAACGAATCAAATTTTAATTTAGGATAGGCAACTATTGATTGGTTATTATAGTTCAAGTAATTGATAATTACATATTCACCATCAATCATTTCTTCAAGGCAAAGTGTTTTATAATAAGTGCCACTTGGGACTTCGTAATATGGCAATTGAGCTTCAAATTTTGGGACTAGACTATTGGCTTTTAATGGGGCGGAGAATCTTACCTCACCTGCGAGATGTCCGTTTAAGCTTTTCCCATTGTATTGTTTATTCAGAAAATATAGCCGAATGCGAAGTTGACCTGAAATCCCTTCTTTTTCAAAACTACGAATGGTATCCAGTGATATTTTCAATTCTCCACGTTGAGTATCTAAATACATCTCCGCTTTACCAAGCATTTGAATATTGCTTTGTGCTTGTAAAAACGACACATTTAACAAAGAAACAAATAAGATTAAAAAAGCATATCTCAACATAAAAAACTTACTATTAATACCCAAACAACAAAAAGGACGTGCTTATTTGCACGCCCTTAAGGTAATATATTTTTCTGACTTTCCGAAATCTGTTTCTAGTTTCTTACGTTGAATCAGGTTATTTATTTTGTAAGTATTCGTCTAGTTCTTCAATCGTCATCTCAAATTCAAAGCCATCATTCACTTTATAATAGTTGTCTGGATCGTAAGCAAAATCGTAAGCATATTTTGCAAACTCAAGTCTTGAGTCTTCATAATCAATTGCTTTCAAGATGTCTCTGATTTGCTCGGAAGTAAGGCATTTTGATCGTGCAATTTGTTTTGCGACAGTCATTTTATCATCATCAAATGTTTTATTCTTAATGCTGGAAAGTGCATCTTCAAAATCTGCAGATCCCATTGGGAATGTACAATTCCCATTTGAATATTGAGTTTCGTTGCTTTCTGTTGCAAGTTCCTCATAATATTCATTGTTGCCTGAGGAGTTGTTGCTAGAGCTTGTTGTTGTACTTGTCGTTGTGGTGGTAGTAGTAGTTGTTGTGTATGTTTCAGACCCTTCTGCTTGTATACTCATATTAATTTGAATGTTTTCATCCATTTCATTTCCTTGAATATCCATATTAACATGTAGCCCTTCAGGTGAACCATTTGTGGTGGTGATTGTAGTTGTTTCAGTATTTGTGCTTTCATCAATGTTAAATTGCATATTGACTTCTCCCTTTTCTTCATCGTCATTGGCAGAGACGTCCATTGAGTTCGCACTAACATTCATGGATATGCCTGTTTTTTCTGGAGAAGGTCTTTCACCTGTTGGCTCTGCATGAATTACTGTAGAGTTAGCTTCAGGCTCTTCGTAATTTGATTCGTTAAATCCAGCATTTGAAGGATGCTCTTGAATTGCAATCTGGCTTACAGGACGAAGTACATACTTTCCATTTTTTTTCTGTGTAATGCTGAAAGTGTACTCCATTCCTTTGGTTTCAAACCACACTGATTTATCCAAAGTCGGAATGGATTTGTTGTTAAATTGAATTCTAACTTTATAAAAGTCAGCATTCAAACTGCTAGCTTTTACATTTGCGGCTGGTTTTTGGTTTTGTTGAACACCATTCAAATACATGGTAAATTCTTCTCCGCTGTCGCTGAAAATGATTAGATTGCTGTTCTGTGCAAAGAGATTGCTGCTAAGCATCATCAGAATAACTGGTAGTAATAGTAAATGTCTTTTCATATAAGGATGTTTTTTGTTTTTTCTATGTTTACAAATTCAATGCCAAAGCTATTTCTTCCATTCAATTTTGTTCTCCTCATTACGGGTAATTTTCCCATTATCAAATAAATACTCAATTACTTTGATGAGTTTGTCTTGGTGTAATTTGACGGATTCCAGTATCTCATTTAATAAAAGTGGTTTTTCTTGAATGAGTGCTTTAATTTTGTTTAATATCAAATCGAATTCATATTTACTGAGACCTAGCTCATTGCGTTTTAGGCAGACATCACATTGACCACAGCGATTTGGATTTTTTTGTCCGAAATATTCCAGCAAAATTTGACTTCTGCATTTAGCTGTGGAGTTTGCATAGTGTAATACAGAAGCAATGCGTTTTTCAAAACGTTCCTTCCTAAAACGATAATCTTTACCACTGATTTGAAGTGATTCGGGTGCAACTCTTGATTGTGTATATATAATGAGAGGCTTATTCTTTCTCGGAATATAATCAATGACATTGAGTTTGTTAAGAAACTTGAGGTAATCATAAATTACCTTTTCACTTACACCTGCACGTTTTGCAAGTAAAGGTTCAGAAATGAGAGTGAAGTTCGTAAATAAACCACTATAGGAACGAAGTACTAATTTAATAAACCCATCATAATTGCGATTAGCCACTTGAAATTTGTACAAATCGTCTCGTTGAATTGTGAAAAGAATCCGACTTGGGTTATTTAATTCATCAGTTAGTTCAATATATCCTTCCCGTTTTAGTACTTCAAGGCTATAAAATACAGTGTTTGTATCAATTTGAAATTTCATCGAAAAATCAAAAATATCAAAATCATAAGCCATACCTTGACCGGAACCAACAGGGAGTTGAAAGTAATTTCCTAAAGCTTCGTATGTGCGCTTAATTTTGTCAATTGGAGGGAAACTAGTGGTAATTCTCCGTTTTAATTTGGCTTCATCACTTTTGTTGTAAAGTAAAACTGCCCATGCCTTTTTTTCGTCTCGTCCACCGCGCCCGGCTTCCTGAAAGTAAGCTTCCAAAGTGTCAGGCAAATCAATGTGTACAACCCATCTGACATTAGGTTTGTCAATGCCCATTCCAAAAGCATTTGTCGAAACCATAATGCGTATTTTGTCATTTTGCCAATCTTCTTGCTTTTGTTCTCTCAGTTCTTTTGACAATCCTGCATGATAGAAATCTGCTGAATGTCCATGCTGTCTTAAAAAATTAGAAATCAACCGGGTTTTATTACGACTGCGAACATAAACAACTGCTGAGCCTGGGATGTTTTTCGCAATTTTTAATAGTTCATGGCCTTTGTTCTCGGATTCTCTGACAACATAGGCAAGGTTTTTACGCTCGAAACTTTTTTTTAGTGCATTTTTCTCTTTGAAATTTAACTTATCCTGAATGTCGTCTACAACTTCGGGTGTTGCAGTGGCAGTTAATGCAAGAATAGGGACTTCCGGAATAAATTCTCGGATGTTTGCAATTTCTAAATAGGAGGGGCGGAAATCGTATCCCCATTGAGAAATACAATGCGATTCGTCAACAGCAATTAGGTTGACGTTCATTTGTTTAAGCCTTTCTCTGAATAGTTCTGTTTGAAGACGTTCAGGTGACAAATAGAGAAATTTATACTCCCCATTTATTGCATTGTTGAACGCCATTTCAATTTCTGCTTTACTCATGCCGGAATATATGGCTGTGGCTTTAATGTTTCGTTTCTTAAGATTGAAAACCTGATCTTTCATTAAAGCAATCAGAGGAGTAATGACAAGGCATATTCCTTCGCGTGAAAGCGAGAAAACTTGAAAGGTTATGGATTTTCCGCCACCGGTTGGCATAAGTCCAAGGGTATCTTTGCCATCTGCAACAGACTTAATGATCTCTTCCTGAAGGTCTCGAAAAGTGCTATAACCCCAGTATTTAACCAGTATTTTCTGAAATTCGTTCATCTTGCAGATTAAAATTTGCTTTAAAGATAATTAAATTTAAACTCCTAATATTTTTTTGTATTTTCGTGCATCATAAATTTAACAAAAAAACTCATGTCTTTAGCATCAAACAAAGTATTATTTGAGGGATTAACATTTGACGATGTATTATTGATTCCTGCGTATTCTGAGGTATTGCCCAAGATGGTTGATATTACGAGCCGTTTTTCTCGTAATATTGTTGTGAAAACTCCGATTGTGTCTGCTGCAATGGACACAGTAACTGAGTCTAAAATGGCGATTGCGATTGCTCGTGAAGGAGGTATTGGTGTGATTCATAAAAATATGAGCATTGAGAATCAGGCTTTAAATGTAAAGCGTGTTAAACGTGCTGATAATGGTATGATATACGATCCAATTACCATTACTAACGATGTTACTGTGGGTGAGGTGTTGGATTTAATGCGTGAAAATAAAATTGGTGGAATTCCTGTGGTTGATAATGTTGGTAAGTTGGTTGGAATTGTAACCAATCGCGATTTGCGCTTTCAGGTTGACATGACTCGTCCTGTACAGGAAGTCATGACAACAGAAAATTTAATCACCATGAATCAAGATGAAAATCTTGAGAAAGCAACGAGCATTTTAGAACAACATAAAATTGAGAAACTTCCGGTTGTCAATAGCAATTACGAATTGGTTGGGTTGCTCACTTACAAAGATATATTTAAAGCGAAAGACAGACCAAACTCATGCAAAGATGAAAAGGGTAGGTTGCGCGTTGCAGCTGCAATTGGCACATCAGGAGATACATACGATAGAGTAAAAGCACTTGTTGAAGCGGATGTGGATGCTGTGGTTATTGATACGGCACATGGACACTCCAAAGGTGTTATTGATATTCTAAAACACGTGAAAGAAACTTACCCTCAGGTAGATGTTGTAGTTGGAAATATTGCTACTGCTGAAGCAGCCAAATTCCTTGTTGAAAATGGTGCTGATGCAGTGAAAGTGGGAATAGGTCCTGGTTCAATTTGTACTACTCGTGTTATTGCAGGTGTTGGTATGCCTCAATTATCTGCAGTTGTTGAAGTTGCTGAAGCATTACAAGGAACTGGTGTTCCAATTATTGCTGATGGAGGTTTAAGATACTCAGGTGATATTGTCAAAGCGATTGCTGGGGGTGCATCTACTGTTATGGCTGGTAGTTTGTTTGCTGGTACTGAAGAATCTCCGGGGGAAACCATTATTTATAACGGACGTAAATTCAAATCGTATCGTGGAATGGGTTCACTTGAGGCTATGCAAAAAGGATCGAAAGATCGTTATTTTCAAGGTGATGAGGTTGATGTTGATAAGCTTGTTCCTGAGGGAATTGCAGCCCGTGTTCCATTCAAAGGCTCATTGTATGAAGTCATTTATCAATTGATAGGTGGTTTGCGTTCTGGTATGGGATATTGTGGATCAAAAGACATTGAAGCACACCAAAAAGATGCAAAATTCGTTCGTATTACTAATTCAGGTATGATTGAATCTCATCCTCACGATGTTTCAATTACACGTGAAGCACCGAATTATAGTCGTGAATATTAATGTAAATTAAATAAAACCAAATAGTTATGAGAAAAGTTCTAATTAGTTTTTTGTTGATTGCTTTTGGAATGGCAGGGTTTGCACAAAGCAATGCTGATGTGATTTTAGAAATTGGGAATGAAAAAGTAACTGCTGCAGAATTTTTACACATTTATACCAAAAACAATCGAAATCAAGAATTGTCCTATTCGCTCGATTCCTTGAATTCATACATGGATTTATTTGTGAATTTTAAACTCAAAGTTGCCGAGGCAAAAGCAATGGGTCTTGATACATTGAAAAGTTTTCAGCAGGAATTGAAAGGTTATCGCACACAATTAGCACAACCTTATTTGACAGATAAGACAGTTGAAGAAGAGCTGATTCGTGAAGCTTATGAACGGTCAAAATTCGATGTGAATGCATCCCATATTTTGATCAAAATTGATCCTGAAAAGCAAGGCAAAGACACGCTTGATGCATATAAGAAAGCGCAGAAAGTCAGAAAGCTTTTGCTCGATGGTGGAGATTTTGAAGAGATTGCCAGAAAATATTCTGAAGACGAATCTGTTCGTTACAACAATGGTAATTTAGGTTTCTTTACTGTGTTTGGAATGGTTTATCCTTTTGAAACTGCTGCGTATAATACACCTGTTGGAGAAATCTCAAATATCGTTCGTACACGTTTTGGATATCATATTTTAAGAGTGAATGAAAAACGTCCTGCAAAAGGAAGAATTCGTGTGGCTCATATTATGGTACTAACTCCAAAAGAAGCCAATGAAGAGCAGAAAAAACAAGCCGAATACAAAGTTGCGATTATTCAAGAAAAATTGGACGCTGGTGAATCATTTGAAGATTTAGCGAAAGAATTCTCTGAAGATCGCCGCTCTGGTCGAGAAGGTGGATTGCTTCCTTGGTTTGGTGTAGGAGGAAAAATGATTCCTGAATTTGAAAATGCTGCTTACCAATTAAATGAAATTGGAGAAGTAAGTAAAGCCTTGAGAACATCTTATGGATACCACTTCATTAAACTTGTTGATAAAGAACCGATTGGAACTTTTGAAGAAGAGGAAATGAAACTCGATCGTAGAATTTCAAATTCTGCACGTGCTTCTCGATCAAAAACTGTTTTGGTTGAGCGTTTGATGAAGGAATATCGTGCTAACGTGAATGAGAACGCCTTTAAAGAAGTTGCTGCTTTAATTACCGATTCAATTTTCTATGGAAAATGGGATGCAAGAGCAGCATATAAATTAAAAAAGCCAGTCTTCATTTTTGCAGAGGAGAGTGAAACTCAGGAGGATTTTGCCAGATATATGACAAAGTTCAATCGCAAAACAGAGCCAAAACCTTTGGATTATTTCCTACAAGAAAAATTTAAAGATTTTCAAGCAAATCGCATCTTGTTATATGAAGAGAAAAATCTGGAAAAAAAGTATGATAAATTCCGCTTCCTCATGAAAGAATATCACGATGGGATTTTACTCTTTGATGTAACCGATAAAATGGTTTGGTCAAAAGCAGTGAAAGATACATTGGGATTGGAACAATTTTACCAAAACAATAAAGATAACTATATGTGGGATACTCGCTATACAACACATATTGTAAGTGTTGATGATAAAAAAGTGAGAAAATCTGTTTTGAAGTACATGAAGAAAAATCCTGAGGTAGAGTGGGAGGTAATTGATTCCCTATTTAATCCTGCAGATTCTTTGATTGATGCAAAACCTGTTGTTCAAAAGGAACATTGGATAGTGTATGAAGCTGGTCAAAATCAATTTGCGGATGAACTTGCAGAAAAACATGAAAAGAAACTGGATAAAAAAGGTCGTGTTGTTTGTGTCATGGATGATGCCAGAATTCTTGATATGCGTAAACGTGAATCAGGCGTGAAAGCACTTGACGAAGCACGTGGCGTTATTACAGCAGATTATCAAAATTATCTTGAAAAAGCTTGGATTAAAGCCCTTCACGATAAATATGAAATTACTATTCATGACGATGTATTGAAAAAACTTGTGAAAGAATGATAAATACTCGTCAGATTCTTATTGCAGCGACTGCAGCTTTTTTAACGATGACATCATGCCACAGAAAACCTGAATCTGTTAGGGATGATGTCATTGTTTCTGTTTATAATCGAGAATTGAAACAGTCTGAACTTGATGATTTTATTCCTGATTATTTCATGACAGATGATTCCATTGAAGCAGCCGAAGCATATATTCGTACTTGGATCGACAATGAACTTGTCTATCATTATGCACGTGAACGTTTAAAAGATACGAGCGAGATTGCAAAAAAAGTAGATGCGTATAGAAAGGACTTGTTTCGTTACGAAATGGAAACTCAATACCTTAATATGCATCTGGATACGGCAGTAACACCTGCGGAAATTGAAGCATATTACAAGGAGCATTTAGGTGAATATAAGCTGGAGCAAATGGCAGTAAAAGCACATTACATAACCATGGATGTAAAAGTGCAAACCTATTATTACGAATTGGATAAAGTTCGCCGATCAATTCCGGAAAATATGGATGAACTTTACGATGCAGGTAAGCGAACTAATATCAAAGTAGTTGAACATCGAAAATGGATGTTCTTATCTGATTTGCTTCAAGAAATCAATACCAGTAAAACAGCTCAAGTTGAACAAGGCTTACAAATTGGGTACTTTTTTACTGAAGATGATGAACACCGGTATATCGTAAAAATAAATGATAAAAAAATGCTTGGTGATACTGTTCCTGTAGATTTGATTAGTAGGGACATACGAGCAATTATCATGAACCAGCGAAAAGATGATTTGTTAAGATCTTTTACAAATGATCTCATTCAGGACGCTAAAAGTAAGCAAGCCATCGTTTATAAGGAAAATTAATTGTATGCAGAAAATAAAAAGTAGTTTATTGATTGGTTTTGTACTTGTTAGTGGAACCCTTTTTTCACAGCAAGTTGTGGATCAGATTGTAGCTGTTGTTGGCGATGAAATCATTCTTGAATCAGAAATTGAGGCACAAGCAATTCAATTGCGTAGTCAAGGATATTTCTCAAATAGAGATGTAAATTGTGAGGTGTTGGAAGAAATGCTGTTCCAAAAGCTATTACTTAGACAAGCTCAAGCTGATAGTATTGAAGTAACTTTGGCTGAGGTTGACAATGAGTTAGATCGTCGATTAGGTATTTTTATCAATCAACTTGGTTCAGAACAGAAACTGGAAGAGTATTATGGAAAAACCATGTTAGAAATTAAAACAGATTTCCGTGATATGATTCGAGAACAAATGCTGACTCAACGTATGCAACAACAATTGACAGCAGATATAAATGTTACCCCAACTGAAGTGAGGAAATTCTTTAAACGTATTCCAGAAGATAGTGTGCCATTTTTACCCGCTTCCTACCAAATCAAGCAAATTGCTATTTATCCAAAAGTGTCAGAAAAAGAACAGGAGAGATGCAAACGAGTTATAAATGAGTATCGTGATCGTGTGCTTAATGGAGACGACTTTTCTACATTAGCAATTCTCTATTCTGATGATCCGGGCTCTGCACCGGCAGGTGGTGAACTTGGTTTTGTTGCACGTACAGATCTCGTCCCAGAATTCGCTGCTGCTGCCTTCAATTTGAAAGAAACTGGCGATGTTTCTCGTGTTGTTAAAACCGAATTTGGTTATCATATCATGCAACTGATTGAGCGTAAGGGAAATCTTGTCAATGTTCGTCATATTTTGGTGACTCCTCGTACTGACAGATCAAGTGAAAACATGGCTAAACAGGAGCTTGAGGATATCCGAACTAAAGTTTTGGCAGACTCACTGTCTTTTGAAGATGCGGCTGAAATCTATTCTGAAGATGAATATTCTGCGAATAGTGGTGGTACTGTGATGAATCAACAAACAGGGAAAACTTGGTTTGAAGAAAATCAGTTGGATCCACTTGCAAAAGACGTGATTAAAAACCTTCAACCAGGTGAAATTTCTAAGCTTGTCAAAACCAGAGATATGAGAGGAAAATCAGTCTATAAATTTTACAAGTTAGAAAAGAAAATTGAGGCTCACACTGCCAATTTAAATGATGATTATCAACGATTCCAAGAAGCAACACTTGCTGAAAAGAAACAAAAAGAAACTGAACAGTGGATTAAAGAAACATTAGAAACCACTTATGTTCGAATCGATTCTTCATACATGAATTGCAAGTTCGAATATGCAGATTGGATTAAATAACGCACTAGGATTAACACAATTTAGAAAATGCAAAGGGCTGCTCAATTTTAAGCAGCCCTTTGTATTCTATTATGTTTCTTAGTTTGAATCTAGTAATGTTGGATGTCTAGAAGCAATATCCAATCGTTAATGAAGCATAAGGTAATGGGAAAATGAAAGGATAAGATACCTTGATTCTGTCTTCCTGAACGTCAATGTCTAACTTTTCTCCAATAAAGAAAAATTCTTGTGCTTCAGCATCAATTTCATCAGCCCATTCTTGGTAGTCTGGAGAATAGTTTTCACTGTTAGCAGATACTTCCATACTTGCATTAAGTTGCTCAATTCCTAATCCGAAGAAAGTCCAATCAATACTCACTACATCATTGAGTATCCATTGATAACCTAATGCTAATCCACCTCCAAATCTTGAAAGTGATCCTTCTAGTATACCTGTATTTTTATAAAGATAATTGTTTGTGCTTTGGAAAGTCGCATGTTCCTTCTCCGCTTCATTAAGATCTTGATATTGAGCTTCTGTAATGTTGTCTGAGAATAAAGCTGATGTACTTATACTGTACTTATGATATTTTAAATAGGGGGCAAGGTAAAATCCTTCTTGTGCCTCTGCTTTAGTATAGAAACGAAATTGTGCTCCAAGTGTAAACCCGCTAAAGCGATTTTCGAGTGAAATATCTCCACCATATTCAGCTTCGAGCACTGATGTATTATAAATTAATCCTGGTATTTTGTGTGGAATCATTGTCCCTGCAATGACAACAACCGAAGATTTTTCATTGATTAAAAATTCATAATTCAGTCGTAGTTCTGTGGATGTCAAAGATGATAAATCTAATTTGACATTGTGCTGCTGTGCTCTCAAATTGAGACTTGAGAAAAGCAAAATCATGTTTAATGATAAAAGTAAAGTTTTTTTCATAATCGATACATTTAGTTTTAGTCTAGTGCTAAAAATAGAAAGATTATTGTGTAATCACAATATAAAATAAAGTGAATTCGGACTTTAAGGTAAAACAAGGTGATTTCGTCTAATAATCGTTGAAATGTTAATAATATTCCTTTGTTTTTCTTTTCATAGCTGTATATTTGCAACGATCAAAATTATTGTCACTGTGAGAGAATACGGATTAATCGGTTATCCTTTGGATCATGCTTTTTCAAAGACTTATTTTACGGAAAAGTTTGAGTGCGAAGGGCTAACTGATGTTAAATACCATCTTTTTCCATTAGCGGAAATTAATAAGTTACGTAAAGTCTTGGAAGCTCATCCAAAACTGTATGGATTAAATGTTACTACACCATATAAAGAACTCGTTATTCCTTTTTTGGACGATTTAGATCCTGTTGCCTTTAGTATTGGCGCTGTCAATACTATTGTTATTGAGCATCATGAGCATGGAGTTTATCTGAAAGGATACAATACTGACTATTTGGGAATGGAAAAATTGTATGAGCCATTTAATCTTCCTCCCAAAGCATTAGTTCTTGGATCTGGGGGTTCTTCAAGAGCGGTTCGCCATTCTCTGAAAGACAAAGGACTAAGTGGGTTGACAGTTACACGTCATCCAAACTTTGATGATCATTTAGCATACGATGAGATTAACAAACAAATTATGAGAGAGCATAAGCTTATTGTAAATTGTACCCCTGTTGGTATGTATCCAAATGTCAATCGTTGTCCTGAAATTCCTTACGAGTATTTAACCCCAGAACATATCTGCATTGATTTAATCTATAATCCTGAAAAAACATTGTTTATGCAAAAAGCAGAAGAGCAAGGTGCTCAGGTAATTAATGGATTTAGAATGCTGATAGAGCAAGCAGATAGAGCTTGGGATATTTGGGAGCAAGCTTGGGAGAAATCACTCGTATCTGCCAAATTATAATTTCGTAGAATGTCTTCGTGTTTTGTTGCAATTTTTGTAACTTGTCAAAATAATGAATGTCTTATGAAAAAAACATTTCTAATTTTTGCGAGTATGCTAACACTATTTTCTATTTTTTCTTGTTCAACTATCCCAAAGGGAGCTGAAGCTGTTTCCGATTTTGATAAAGCAAGATATCTCGGGAAGTGGTATGAGATTGCTCGTTTGGACAATAGTTTCGAAGCGGGACTAAATAATACAATCGCCGAATATACTTTAAAAGAAAATGGGAAAATTAAAGTTACTAATCGGGGATACGATTACACTGAAAATCGTTGGAAAGAAGCCATTGGTAAAGCTAAGTTTGTTGGTAAAGATAATGTCGCTATGCTAAAAGTTTCGTTTTTCGGTCCGTTTTATGCAGGGTATAATGTACTTGCACTAGATGAAAATTATCAATATGCTTTAGTGTCTGGCAGTAACCTCAAATATTTATGGATACTATCTCGTGAAAAAAGCATTCCTGATGATATTAAAGAAAGTTACTTAAAAATTGCGAAAAACGTAGGATTTGATACGTCAAAACTTCTTTGGGTAGAACATAATAAATAGCGATAGAGTATGGCATCATACGTTCACGTGTATACAGGAAATGGAAAAGGGAAAACAACTGCAGCATTTGGTTTATCTCTGCGTGCTATTGGAGCAGGGAAAAAAGTGTTTTTTGCGCAATTTGTTAAAGGGAAACTCTACGCTGAAATAACTGCTGTTCAGGATCAATTACCTGCAATTACAATTAAACTATATGGTTTGCGTTGCTTTATTTATGAAAAACCAAAACCTGAAGACATTCAAGCTGCTCAAGAAGGATTAAAGGAAGTCAATGCGATGATTCAATCAGGCAAATTCGATCTTGTCGTTTTGGATGAGGCAAATATTGCTATGTATTATCATCTATTTGAAGTTAATGATATTCTTAAACTCATTCAGAATAAACCAGAACATGTTGAGCTAGTAATTACAGGACGATATGCTCCTGATGAAATTATTGAGGCTGCAGATCTTGTGACAGAAATGAAAGAAATTAAGCATTATTACAATGTAGGTGTCGAAGCAAGAGAAGGAATAGAGTTTTAATCGCTTACGTCATTTGCGTATATTAGTCTTTGAAAATTGGGCTGTTTTTATGGGAAATACCTTGCTTTCTTTCATCAACACGTATTATAATATTACTCCAGTGTTTTGTAAATATTTAGTGCATCTTTAAAGGTGTCCTGGCTTGATTGCAATTAGCTAAAGCTGAGTCTGTTTGGCGAATTTCTTAGAGTTCGAATTCATTTGAGCAGAAAAGAGAATATCTGTATCATTGATTAATAAAAGAATCGCCGGCATCTTATCTGATTTTGAGTGATCCGTTTTCTTGCACCTGATAAATGTAAAAGATTTACACTTTTCTCAAAGCGTTTATTTCTTAACTCGAATGCATGTTATTTATATTCTTTTCATTAACTTTGTTTTGAAACTCATTCAATTATGAAAAAGCAACTTTGTATTTCGGTTATTTTCGTCGTTTTGACTAGTTCATTAAGTGCTCAGAAACTATATCATTACAAGGATTCAACAATATCAGTTGCGTATCATACTGACCATGGTAAATTAAATGGAACATACACTTCATATTATCCAAGTGGGGAGAAAATGACTGAGGGGAAATTCTATCATAATCAACGTATTGGCATGTGGAATATTCTTTCTGAAGATGGCGACACCTTAGTGTCTCGGGAATACTCCAATAATTTTGTGTTTTTCAATGAGGGGGAAATGGTTAATGAACTTCCTTATGTTCCATATCGAAATACGGAGGACTTGTTTGAATTCTTCCCGTTAAAAGAAGAAAACGTTCTGTTTTTAAAACGGTACTTTAGTCTTATTCTTCCAGAAAGCAACGAATATCTATTTGTTAAGTCTGATGCATTCTTAAATTTGTTGATATCACATCAAAAAGAAGATGAATTTCAACGCATAGATATATATCGTAAATACAAGAAAAAACCCATCCATATACCAACAGTTGAAAATGCAGAAATTATAGCATTTAAGCTGTGGGAGGAGGCTGTGTATGATGATCAGCGTCAAATTATGGAACGACGAATTGTGTTTGTTTGTCCTGTTATTCAAAATAAAACATCTGGAAAAATTTACGATCAGAATTGGTTATATTTTGATGCAATTTATCCATTTATGAGGAATATATTGCTTGAAGTTTTAGATCCTCAAATGGAAATATTTAGCATGGCAGACGTCTTCTTTTGGAGATACTTAAAGGTCGATATTATCAACAATCGTCAAACTGTGATGAACTCCAATGAGAAGATGAAAGATGTGGATTCAGAGGTGTTTGACGGAAATAGTATCAACCCAGAGGTCCAAAGCAAGAGCGCTGACTATCTCATTCAATTGCTTGAATCAGAGCATGAATTATGGTTGAAGAATTAGGTGTTTCCTTTTTAAGGTGTATCCTCAAGACTGCATAAGTTTCTGCAAACATGATCGGCAAAACCGACACCCGCTTCAGCGTATAAGTTAAATGCTGAATGGACACCTTTCTTTTTAAGAATTTCCACTTCATCATCAAAACGACCAGTGGCAGCGATTAATCCTTGGAATTTGTAGCGTTTAAGACGTTCAAGAGCATATAAATTAGAATTTAAATCGGGCATGCATAGCAGTACCATTTGTACTTGATCCTTTCTGGAAGAGCTTAATTCAATACGTTCCCAAAAGTCCATATCAGTTGCGTCATCATGAATGACATAATGACCAACTTCCCTTTGTTTCTTTACTCTTTCTTCATCATAATCAATACCTAACACCTTTCTTCCATATTTCTTTTGCAATTCGTTGTATGCAGATTCTCCGAAACGACCCATTCCAAAAATAAGTATTTCTGCATTTCCAATGTCATAGGTTTTATCGTAGCTCAATCGTTTTTGGGTTTCAAATTTTACGAGTCTTTTATATAGCTTTGAAAAGATAGTGTATGACTTTGTATTGACCGGAACAGCAATTATAAAGCTCATTGCTACGGTAACTGAAAGAATGATTAACCATTCCTGAGGAATCCAGCCATTGGCAGCTCCAACCGCAGCAACAATAAGGCCAAACTCGCTGAAATTTGAGAGCGTTAAGGCACTCAAAAAGCTCGTTCTTGCTCTTAATTTAAAACGTGAAAGTACAAAAAACCAGAGTGGTGTTTTGACCAATAATGCAGACAATATGATTAGGGAGGCAATTAGTATTTCCCAAGTGATATATCCTGAAAACCCTATGGATAAAAAGAATCCAATTAGAAAAACATCTTTAAATAGTAACAAGTCATCCAGCATGTCTTTGGTACGTGGATGTGATGCTATTAGCATTCCCATTACTAATGCCCCAAGGTCTTCTTTTAATCCTACAAATTTAAACAGTTCACCTCCAATAATGATGGCAGTAAAGAAACCAAGGAGAACGAGAATTTCACCATGACCAGCATGTTTTAATAAATAAAACAAAATTGGACGTAACAAGAGTAGGGCAACGGGTAAACCAATAGCGTAAATATTTGGGACCTTACCAGCAGCAAGTGCAAGAAATACGACTGCAAAAATATCTTGAATAATCAGGATTCCGATGGAGGTTTTTCCATGCAAAGATGTTGTTTCTCCTTTTTGCTCAAGTACTTTAACAGCGAAAACTGTACTTGAGAAACTCATTGCAAATGCTATTAATGCCGCGGTTTGCCATGATATACTTTGAAAAGCAGATAAACCTGAATATCCTAACAAAAGTACACCTCCAATAGTCAATATGACGGTTGTCAACATGTGGAAACTTGCTCCACCCCAAACTTCAGGTTTGAGTAAGGGACGTAACTTGAGTTTCAATCCAATGGTAAAAAGTAATAGTTGAATACCATAATTAGATATTGTATTTAGGGTTTCTCCAGGTTCAGCACCTAAATAATGTAGTGTGAACCCTGCAATTAAATATCCAATCATTGGAGCTAAACCTATACGTTTAAATAGGAACCCCAATAAAAATGCTATGCTTAACCAAAGTGGATCCATTGTATGAAACAATTATTTAATGTGAACACATACACTAAAAACTTGTTCAAAATAATTAAAGCTATTATTTTTACAAAATAAATTTCAGAAAAAGCCTATGATTAAAGAAGCAGAGAAACGTGTGAGGCTAAAATATTTTGACCTTTCTTGCAAATCCAATAATTGGTTTGGACAATACGTAGTAAAAGGCTTTGCTATTGGACCATTGTGGGTAGTGCCGCTACTATCAGCAATTTCCCATATTTTTATTGATATTCGATTTATACCCTATGGATTTGCATATTACCCGACAAATGTCAAACTGTTACTTAGCGTAATTTATGGCATTGTCATGGGAGGGGGATTTTACTTGGCAATAAGATGCATACAGAAAAATAGACCTATTTGGGAATTATGGAAAGAGATTGTTTGGCTTATTTCAACAGTTTTTCTGATAACGACTACGAATTACCTCATTCGTTTAGGATTATTCCGTTATGTATTTGATATTGAATCACTATTCCCTGTTACTTATTGGCGTTACTTACTTATTGGGGCAGAAGTTGCCGGTGTAACTGCTTTAACCTTTGAGTTTATTCAATTTGTTCTTGTTGAATCAGGAATGATAACTTTTCCTATGCGTGTGGATGAAAATCAAACTGATACTCAAATCATTATTTATGGATATGGAAAGGATGATGAGCTAAAATTGGATATTGACAAATTTGTTTTCGCTGAATCAAAGGGGAATTATGTTTACGTAACAACGAAAGATCCCAATATTTTTCAATTGAAAACAACAAGTATGCGTTTAAGTTTGCAGGAATTTCAAAAACAAATGGTGTCGATGAATAATATAGAAAGGGTGCACAAATCCTTTGTTGTTAATATGAATTTGTACCATGAATTATTAGGGAATTCACGTAAAGCTACATTAATTTTTGAGAATGAAGTTGAAATTCCTGTTAGCAGAGTATTTTTTCAAGATCATCAAGCTAACAAGTAGTATTCATGTAGAGGCTTGAATTGACAGGCTTTCCAGATTATCACAAAAACTGCCTTTTTGTCACAATTCAATTATTCCTATGAATTTTACAAGTAGTTTTGCGTTGTATTCAATACAACTACAATACATCCAAAAAATATTAGGGGGCAAGATATGGAAATTGACTGCTCCCTATATTTATTCCAGCAGTTTTTTATTACTTTGCAGTTGCATGAAACAAAAGTTAAACGACATATTAGACATTCAGTACTCCATTCTAATGGCACCTATGTTTCTTATTAGTGATCAGAAAATGATTTTAGCTGCTCTTGATGCTGGAATTACTGGTGCTTTTCCTGCTGCAAATTATCGTACAGAAATGGAGTTGCGAAAAGCAATTCATAGTATCAGAACAAAATCCGACAAACCTTTTGGGATAAACTTAATTGTTAACCGTTCAAATACAACGCTCCAACAGCAACTGGAGGTTATTCTTTCTGAGAAACCTACATTTGTCATTACATCACTAGGAAATCCTAAGGAGGTAATTAATGCCTGCCATCAAGCTGGGATAAAAGTGTTTTGCGATGTGACAGATATGAATTATGCGCATAAAGTTGTTGATTTAGGTGCTGATGCTTTAGTTGCTGTGAATCGTTTGGCAGGTGGACATCCAGGAAAAATTGATGGGATTGAATTTTGCACTCTCTTAAGTGAGGAATTTGATGTTCCTGTCATTTATGCCGGAGGAATTGCGAAAGGCGAGGATATAGATAAAGCTTTATCTTTAGGTGCTGCAGGCGTTTCAATTGGAACATTGTTTTTGGCCTCTGAAGAAGCCCCAATTTCAGATGAATATAAACATGCAGTTGTTCAACATACAGCGAAAGACATTGTTACGACAGATAAATTATCTGGTTCAGATTTGCATGTAATCAATACCGATTATGTGAAGAAAATTGGAACAAAATCCAATGGATTGACACGTTTCCTGTATCGGCACAAGAAACTCAGACGATACCTGAAAGCTTTGGCAATGAAAAAGAGCATGAAATTGCTACGAAAATCTGCTTTTTCGGCAAGCTATAATACAGTTTGGGTTGCAGGTCCATCCATAGAACATGTGAGTCAGATTGAGCCAGTAAAAACACAAGTTGATAATTTGGTCAAGAATTCAACTTTAATTTAAACTTAAAGGAACACTTTCTATATCTTTATTCCTCTGGGACAGTTAGTTCTCCAATCAAGTCTTTCTCCATAAGTGATTTTACTTTATTTAGGTCATAACCTTGCTTGGAAATTAGATAATATAATTTGCTTACTGCAGCTTCTAAGGTCATATCGTGTCCGGAAATGACGCCAGCAGCTTTTAGAGAGGCAGCATAGGAATCCAAATGTACACTACCTTTTAAGCATTGAGTGACAGCTACAAGCACAGTGTGCTCAGATGCTTTTTTTAGGGCATTAAATAAGGTGGGGTTTATCGACTGAGTTGGGCCATTTCCTGCGCCATAGGCTTCAATGACAACAGCTTTTACTTCTTCAGTAATAATATGTTCCACAAAACGGGCAGAGATGCCAGGGAAAAGCTTGAGTACAGCAATCTCACCAGGAACTTTCTGCTGGTTATAATGAAAATATTCAATGGGTTTCGTATGCTTTAATTTGTCCTGAATCAACTCATCTTTCAGATTAATACTGTATGACCATTGTCGCTTTAAATTAATGTCAACACCAATGTCAGCCAAAGGTGGGTAATTGGGTGATTCAAAAGCGTCAAAAGAGGATGCATCTGACTTGGTGGTACGGCAACCCCTCAATAATTTATTGTTAAAGTATAAAGCAACTTCAGGAATGCTGAAGTTTCCACAAATAATAAGCGATGAAATCAAATTTTCTCTGGCGTCATTACGTACTCGGCTATATGGCACTTGTGAGCCCGTAATTATTACATTGTTGTTAATTCCACTCAACATAAAACCCAATGCCGATGCAGTGTACGCCATTGTATCTGTACCATGAAGAATGACAAAGCCTTTGTATTTTTTTCGATGTTCATCAATAAGCATTGCAATCTTATCCCAGTTATCAGGGTTCATGTTGGAAGAATCCAGCAAGGGATCCATTGAAATGATATCAAATTCAGGCATTTGAGGATCATCAATTTCCTGAATGTCTTTACGAATTTTATCTGGGAAGTTCTCATCGGGCTCATAACCTTTGGGTGTTTGTTTCATTCCTATGGTACCACCTGTATATATGATGAGTATTTTATGTGCTGTTAGCATGATCAAAATTTTGTGCCGCAAAGATATAAGCTTTATTAAGATAAACTGTGAAATAAAGGTCAAAAGTCACTTAGCTTCATTTCAAACCGTACAGTTTCTTTCGACTCAAACTACCCTTTATTCGTGTCCTTTTTTTCGCGTCAAGCAATCTTTTATTCGTGCCCGCCTGCCAACCTTATTTGTAAGTATGCTGGCAGGAATTCGTGGCAATTTATCTTGCGACTCAAACTCCTTTTATTCGCGTCTAACAATTATTCGTGAATTCGTGGCAATCTCTTTTGCGTCCAGCAACTTTTATTTGTGTATTCGTGTAATTTAATGCGCCTCAAACACTAGCATTCGTGCCTTTTTTCGCGTCTCCAAAACTTTTATTTCCTCTTAAAACTTCTTGCCATCGCTTTAAAACACTCTAATTTTTCTTCATAAAACTTAAGTGTTGTTCCAGTCAGTTGATAAACAGTGGTATCGTCAAAAAGCAAAACAATATAAATCAATTCTGACTTACCCAACTTTGTATTTTGTCCAATTGCATAAAACTCAACACCAGTTAGTCCGTCAACTATAATTTCATTCGATTCCAAATCTTGATTGTTGCTGTATTCAATAGGATAGGAGCCTATCACTTTTTTCAGGTAATTATCTGCTGTTTCTCCTTTTGGAACACTGGATTTATTTATCATAAAAACCGTTTTTGCTTCTGTATTACTTGGAATATTCCCATCATCCGTGTAAACCAGAGAATTCATCAGTATATTTCCTGCTTTAAGATCACATAAACTATTGTTCAGTGTGTATTCAAACGCATCTGTTATGCTTGCATCTTCTTGCGCATCAAAAATAATCCCAAGTAAAGCTTTACGTATGCGACTCTCTTCTTTTTCGTAGTCTTTGTCTTTTATCCAGCTGGCATTCATTACGTAAGTGCTTTTCATGTCTCCAATAACGAATAAATACCTCATATATGCTTTGCCATGAGCAAATTGCACCCCGCTTTGTAAGAGCGCATCGTAGCCATTTATCTCAAATAATTCTTCTTTTGCGACAACCATCCCCTGTGAAATGTCTTTGTTTCGTTTAAACGCAATCATATTCTCATTCACACTGCCCGGAACTTTAAAAATCATGATTGAACTTCCTGCAAGTATGTTTTCATATCCATTAAAACGTTCAGATTTTTCATAATTGTCAGGTGGAACCATGCGTAATTGTGTTCCTGCAATAAGTTCATATCCGGCATGTTCTTTGTTAATAATCTTTTTCGATGATTGGGCTTGTGTTGTATTTGCTAGCAATAAGCAAAAAGCGATAATTAGCGTAGTAAAATTGATTTGTTTCATGGCCTGATTCATTTTATTAACTTTGTCGAACAAGGATAATGCCAGTTATGATAAAAAAAATAGCTTTTCTCTTCGTAGCAAATGTAATGATTCTTTCGCTCAGTGCCGAAGAAAATCAGGTCTTTCATAATGATGTAAACGATAAATACATCCGGTCTGTTAAAATACATCACTCTAATTGGGAACTTTCATGGCCTTACTATGAGCTGAATTCTGACATGCGATTAAGTCTGACTTTTGATGATTTGCGGGATGAACCCCGTAATTTTGAGTATCGCATTGTGCATTGCAATCAAAAATGGGAACAGAGTAACCTGTTTTATTCTGATTATATGGATGGCTTTGAGCGCAATCCATTGGAAGACTATGAAATGTCCATCAATACATTTATCCCTTATTCGCATTATGAGTTGGAATTGCCAAATCAAGATGTGGAATTTCGAGTGTCAGGTAATTATGTTGTGCTTGTTTACGATACTGAAAAGCCTGATGTACCCGTTTTAACTCGTCGGTTTTTTGTTATTGAAAAGGAGATAGGAATTACTGCAGAAGTGAAACAGCCTGTGATGGGATTATATAAATCCTTAGGACATGACGTGCGTTTTTCTTTACACACCAACAGCATGGCTTTTAACGACATCTTTAATGATTTGGATGTTTGTGTGATGCAGAACAATCAATGGGATGGCATGCAATGTAACTTGCAACCCGATTTTATACAAGACGACAAAGTGGTTTTCAATCGCGATGATCAAGCGGTGTTTAAGGCGAGTAACGAGTATCGCATGTTGAATATGCGCAACCTGAAATTCACTAACAATAAGATGGCTGTAATTCAGTTTGATGATCCAAACTACTATATCACCTTACATCCCGATAAGGATTATCAGTTTATGCAGTATTTGGACAGGGATGATTTCAATGGGCATTATGTGATCTCAAATAAAGATGGATGGGAAGCTGCAACCGATGCTGACTATGTACACGTATTTTTCCAAATTCCAGCAAGGAGAGATCTTTCTCCGGGAACTGTTCATATCTATGGTGAATTAACAAATTGGAAATGCGATGAGAATAATAAAATGCTATATAATTCAGAAACAGGCATGTACGAAAAAGAGCTTCTTTTAAAACAAGGGGCTTATTCGTATCGCTTTGTGCTAAAGCAAGATGGTAAAACTGACCACATGCGCTTTGAAGGTTCTCACTGGGAAACTGAAAACGATTACCTGATCTTTATTTATTATCACGATGTCCGATTAGGAGCAGATCGCATTTTAGGTTTTGAAGTGGTAAATAGCCACCCCGAATAGTTATTTGGTGTCTAACCTTGTTTAAAAAGACTGAAAAATTTGTACATTTGCCTCACAATTTGGTCCCGTAGTTCAACGGATAGAATAGCGGTTTCCTAAACCGTAGATATGGGTTCGATTCCCGTCGGGACTACTTTTTCAGGAGACAGGAGTCAGAAGTCAGTTATGAGTGTGAGTATTGAGCAAGAGGTAGATTGTCTTATCCCTCATAACTCGCACTGGAACTCACACTGAACAAATCCCAAAATGCAAACCAGCCTGCCATCCTCAGCTGGTAAACCGGCTGGCAGGAAACAGATAACAAAAGACAATCGAATGACAATTGTTTTTCGCCCGCTCGCAAATCAGGGGTTAGGTGTCAGGGGATTGGGTTTTCTCCCGCTCTCAAGTTCGTTTTATCGCATCTGCGCGTCATCGCAAAACAACCGAATGACAATTTTCCCTTTTCCAATCGAATGACTATTGTTTTCTCCAGTTTGCAAAAATTACATTTCTCCAAAATACTCATCCAAATACTGCAAGCGCTGTGATGTCCAGCTGGCAATATGAGCTTGTTCTGCTTGTGGATTTAGCGCGATGTCCCAAATGCATTCTTCTTTTTCAAGGATGTCAGATTGGGTGATGGTCTGAAAGTTGTTGTCAAAGATTTCAAGAAGCTTTTCCTCGCTAAATGTATCTTGACGTAAGGATGCCCAGCGAGATTTACACATCTCTCGGAAATTGTTTGGATTTAATTCAAGTAGTCTGTCATACAGGCCGTTGCTCAGTCGTATGATGGTAAGTGTGTAATTGCCCTCCCAGTCAATGCCAAAACCGGTGTCTAAATCCCACGGCAAATATTTCAGTGGATCTGGTTTCTGCTCTCTATAGAAAAAGGTGTTTTTGCCTGTGTTGTCACCTGCAGATGTAAGCTGAAGAAAGAGAAAATAATCCACAAGATTTTGCATATCTGTAAGTTCAGAAATTTGCGCTGAAAAGGTTTCGTCGTCAGCATGAATAACTAAATCTCTTAAATCGGCAAGAGCATCCCAATTGAGATAATTGTCAGGGTCAGGATATTTCTGTTCCCAACCATCCCAATAGAATCCAGCATTAGCAATGTCGCCAGCAGCTTTAAACTCAGGGGCTCCATCATCCCAGTCAATGGCTTTATAAAGTAAGGCATCAGGAGAGGAGAGTTGTAGTTTTTCTGCAGTCATATTTTCACCAAAAGCATAAAGACCTTGATGTGCTTCGTTAATGAATAACTCAACAAATTCAAATTGAATACTCGGGGTTTTATCCTCATTGTCATGCATAGCTTCCCAAATTTGGAAACAGCTTTTATTTCGAACTCTCGATGCATCAATATACATCGCATCCAATATCCACTTTGTTTGACTTGGCATTTCAAAAACAGATGAATAAACAGGGCAATCCAAACTTGGACTTCCTAACGTTTCGATTCCAAAAGGTTTTTTATCGTACTTTATGGCAGAACTCCCTCTGTGTTCTATGCCTATCCAATACCATGTTTCAGTGTTAGTGGTTGGATCGTTCACTATCATACGTGCCAGTGTCTTTGGTTCGTCGTGAATTTTATTTGGCGTGATAATTTGTACGATTGGTAAATTCGTAAAACGGAGTGTGTAATCGAATGACTTATCATGAAAAATGATACGTAAGGAGTAGTCCGTTTTATAGGCGATGTTTCCCAATTGATTGATTGAATTGTTTTTAAGCATCTGATTGTTTAAATAGATGCTTGCATCATCGTCAAAATGCATGTATGCTTGAAAATCTTCGCATTCATTTGGTGACAATGGAAACGTAAGCTGCATGTTTTCATGATCAAAGATACAGTTCCTGCCATTTATTTCAATGATTTCATTTTGTTTCATTTCAAGATTTAAATCATCGGGAATAATGACCTCTTCCTTGTAGCATGCATTAAACAGACTAATGACACTCAAAACAATGAGGGCAAATTGGAAAGTCTGTTTTCTGATCATAATCCAAAGCAATAATTTAATTTGACAAATGCTAAGCTTATAGGCAAACTGTGATCCAATTCCTGTTCGTAGCCTAAAGCTATATCTAAATCTCCTGGTCCAAAATGAAATTCATCTCCCAGAAGTAGTCTGTATTTATGATTGAATGGTTCACGAAAAAGATCATGGCGTTTAAAGTACTCCGCAGAAAGATAGATTTTATGATTCTCAACTTTCTCATACTGTAACTTTAAACGATGTCGCCAATCTGTTTCTATCGTTTTATTCGTAGGAGGGAACTGAAAGTTTTCATATTCCTGTTGATATTTTAATCGATAGGTAATTTCAAAATCGGCTAAAGGCTCAATTTTGTACTGTATATAGGCAGCATAGCGAAGGTTGCTTCTTTTATCCTTATCTCTTGTTTGGTCAAATGAATAGCGAAATTCTGTGCCAATATCAAAGGATTTATTAATGTCGTACTCCAGTTCTAAAGTAGAGTTTAGCTGATCAAATTCTGTCATGTTATGATACATTCGAACTTCTTCTTCGAATTTCAAACTCAAATCGTTTGCAAAGGATTTCTCGATCGACAAACCTGTCCAAGCACCCAAATCCTTACTAATGTACACCTGCTGGGCATTCAGTAAATTGACACTTCCGAAAAGAAGGACTAAAGAGCAAACTAACAGTTTATTCATTGACTATTCAGGATTTTCATTTTGCTCGATCAGACGCTGACGTTTCTTTTCGAGTTGTTTCTTTTCTCGTTTGTTTAGCATAGATTCATCAACAACTTGCACATCTTTGCCAAAATCAAACACACGGACTTTAAGGTATCTTTCCGGATTCATGCGAAGATCCCAAACAAGACGATCTAGATTTACCGATGCGCGTTCCAATTCTCTGTATAGACTGTCGTTGTTTATTAAAAGCCCTAAACTGCCTTCGCCTTCATTGATTTTTGTTGATATCTGTGCAAACTCATCCAAGACTTTATTGGCTTTATCAACAGTTTGTACTAGGTTTATGGCCGATAGACTATCTGAAAAACTAGAGATATTCTGTATGGCATTTGTAATCTGTTCGCTGTTATTTGATAAATTAGATGTAATGTTTTCTGAATATTCCAGAATACGAGCAATTCTGCTTTTTTGATCTGTCATGAGTGAGTCCAAATTTTGACTTGATGATTCCAGATAATTGACAGTTTTCTTTATGCTCTCAAAACTTCGCTGAAGATTACGTTGAGTTTCTTCATTAAAAATATAGGATATTACTGCAATTGCAGATTCCATTTCTTTCATTAATTCTTCTGCCTGATTTTTGATTGGAAGCATTTGCATACTGACTTGATCTTTCAGGCTCTGTTCCATCTGAGCTATTAAAGTGTCATTTTCAACATGCATTACATTGGTATCTCCCAAAAGTATTTCTATCCCTTTTGTTCCCATTAAATCCATGCTGTAAATTTGAGCAATAGATCCTTGAGGCAAAACATATTCCCCTTCAAGATCAATGGTAACCAAGAGCTGTGCATTGCGTTCTCGCAACATTTGTATATTCGTAACTTGTCCTACTTTAAACCCATTGATTGTTACAGGACTGGATACGTTCAAACCGTCAATTCGCTCGTAAATAATATGATAGGTGAGTTGTTTGTTGAATAAATCTTTACCTTTCAGATAATTAAATCCCCAATATGAACTGGCTATGACCAGAACAACAAGAAATCCAATCAAACTGTACTTTCTGCGGGTCTTCTTATTCATATTATTGGTTTAGTTCATTCAGTGCATCCCGAATGGTAATTCGACTATCATTTTTAAAGGCAACGACAAAACAATCCGGATATTGCGCTCTAAGGGCTTTTTGTAAGTTGATAATCTCATCATAATCTGATGTTTTCCCTGCAGTATGTTTGTAAAGTCCCATGTGAAAATACTCCCAAACATCTTTTAATTCGGGATATTTAAGCTGCAAATTTGAGACCGATTCTCCACTTGCACCAATTTGTACTCTGAAAATAATCTCAGATTCCGTGCTTTCTGATGGGAAAGTGATTTCAGTATTCTCATCATTATTGGTGTTGTCTGATTCTTGATTGTCAGAATTATCCTCTTGTGTGTCTTGGTTTTCTTCTTGATTTGCGCTATCCTCAGGCTTTTCGACAATTTCCAGCACATCTTCATGTTCGATTAAATTATCAGCTTCAAAGGCTTTTTTATAATCTCTGAAGGCGCGAAACATTGCAGAAGCCATATAAGTCTGTCCATCTTCGGAGTTTAGGTATTTCTCTTCTTCTGGATTGGAAATAAACCCAGCCTCAATCAAAATGCTAGGCATGGCAACTTTGTGTAACACCCAAAATCCAGCTTGTTTAACTCCTCGATTATACCGTCCAACTCGATTTGTAAACTGGTCCTGCATAAGTCCGGCAAGGTTCAGGCTTTGTCCTAAGTATGCATTTTGATACATGGAAAACATAATATGAGACTCTGGGCTGTTAGGGTCAAAACCTTCGTAATTTGTGTCGTAATCGTCCTCAAGCATGATTACAGAGTTCTCTTTTTTTGCAATTGCGAGGTTGGACTCAGAAACATGCAGACCCATAGCAAATGTTTCAGTTCCATATGCATTTGGAGAGCCAGCTGCATTAATATGTATGCTGATAAACAAATCTGCATCTGCTTTATTGGCAATCTGTGCTCGTTTGTAAAGTTCAACAAATTCATCCGTATCACGCGTATAAATGACTTCCACATCGGGTAAATGCTCTTCAATATACCCACCGAGCTTTAAAGAAAGCGCTAGAGTGATGTCTTTTTCATAGCTGAATTTACCAACAGCTCCGGGATCTTTCCCTCCATGACCAGGGTCAATCACAACTTTTTGAATTTTAAAATCAGATTTTCCGTCCTGAGCCATAGCTCGGTACAAAGTTTGTGAGAAGACAAGGAAAATAAACAATAAAATTATCTGTGTACGTTTCATTACTGCCTTTGCTTTTGAATGCATTTTTTTAATTAGTTTTGAACCAAAATTTAAAAATACAAAAACGAGACCAAATTTGGTGAATAATTTGAATAAAATATCTCGAAGCATAATTTTTCTGTGTTTTTTATTGACAAATCATGGATTATTTGCCACATCATTAGGTGCTTCATTTGCATTTTCTTCACCAGATACTGTAAATGCTCAAGTTCAAGATACCGCTGCAATTCCTGACAGTATTTCTGTTCAACCTCAGCACAAAAAAGCCAATTCATCATCCTTAGATAAGCCAGTTTATTATATTGCCAAAGATTCGAATATTAATTTGATACAAGAGGAGCTTTTGCTTTTGTACAAAGAGGCAGAAATAAAATATGACGACATTCAGTTGAATGCAGATTTTATTCTTGTGGACATGAAAACAAAAGAAGTGACAGCCTATGGCTTGCTTGATACTGCTGGAAACACAACCGGAAAACCAATTTTCGTTCAAGGGGACGAAACCTTTGAAGCAGATACAATTCGATATAATTTCGATACAAAAAAAGGGATTATTAAAAACGTCACTTCAGAATTTGACGGCGCATATCTTCATGGAGGGAAGACGAAACGACATAAAGATGAAAGCATCCATATGATTGATGGTAAGTTTACCACTTGCGATATGGATCATCCACATTTTTATTTTAAACTGTCAAAAGCAAAGGTTATTCCTGAAGACAAGGTGGTTTCAGGTCCAGCTTTTCTTGTGATTGAAGATATTCCAACACCTTTAGGAATTCCTTTCGGATTTTTCCCGAATAAAAAAGGGGCAACTTCAGGTGTGATTATTCCAGAGTATGGTGAGGAGATAAATCGAGGCTTCTTTCTGCGTAATGGGGGATATTATTGGGCAGTCAACGATTATATGGATATGCTATTCACTGGGGATATTTACTCGAAAGGAAGTTGGGGTGCAGGACTTCGTACAAATTATCGTATAAAATATAAAATGAGCGGTAACCTTAGTTTTAATTTCAATAAAAACGTGCTGGGTTATCAAGGATTTGATAATTACGAAAACAATCAGTTGTATCGATTCAAGTGGGTTCACAAACAAGACCCCAAGGCACATCCTAGTTTTTCTTTCAATGCAAGTGTTGATATGAGTTCTTCTGCTTACGATAAATACAATTCTAACAATCCGAGTGCCTATATGACGAATACGAAGATGTCTTCTGTAAATATCAGTAAATTCTGGCCAGGAACTCCTTTCTCTTTCAATATGGCATTGCAACACAGACAAAACAACACAGACTCTACTGTTGATATGACTTTGCCAAACATTAGCTTCAATATGAGTCGAATTTATCCGTTAAAACGTAAAAATGCCAGTGGGAAAGAACGCTTTTATGAAAAAATCGGATTGTCATACAGTATGCAGGCGAGTAACCAATTAAAGACAAAAGAAGATTCCATATTTGATGCGAATTTTAAAGATTTTAATAACGGTATTAAGCATAGCATTCCTGTCAATACAAACTTAAAACTCTTTAAATACATCACGGTAAATCCATATTTTAATTACACAGAGCGTTGGTATATGAAGTCTCTGAATATTGCTTGGGATGATAATTTATTTAATCCAAGCGATTCAACCTTTGGAAATTATGCAGAAGAAGACATTTATGGATTTAATCGGGTTTGGGATTTTAAAACAGGGGCAAGTTTCAGTACTAAAATTTACGGTATGTTTAATTACAATGGGAAATACTTGAAAGCTTTGCGACATGTGATTACACCAAATGTTAATTTAGTGTACTATCCGGACTTTAGTGCTGAACGTTTCAATTATTATGCAGATTACATATCCGATATTCATTACGATGAAATGACAGGCCAATTTGACACCATAAGCAAGGCCTACAGTCGTTATCGGAATGGTACGTATGTTTATGGAAACGCACCAGGCTCCGGAGCAGGAAGTGTCCGTTTTAATTTAACCAATAATTTAGAGGCTAAAGTTGCAAACCCTTCTGATACAACAGGGAAACTTAAAAAAATCAAGTTGTTGGAATCCTTGTCGTTTAATACAGGCTATAATATGATGCTCGATTCTCTGAATTGGTCTCCTGTAAATATGACAGGACGCACATCCATTGGGAAATTAAATTTGAATTTCAATGCGCAATTTGATCCCTATGCAATTGATATTGATAGTTTAGGAAGTCCATCCCGAGTCAATACAATGCAATTTACACGTGACGGAAAAATTGCTCGAATTACAAGTGCTGGATTAATTGCAAGTATGCGTTTTAGTGCCGATGGGATAGGTGGTGAAGATAAAAACATTGATAATTTCCTTTACGGATATCCTCATTCTTATGTTGATTTCAGTATTCCCTGGAGTTTTTCTGTTGAATATAATTTGAATTATCGAAAACCATATAACGAAGAAACCATTACCCAAACTGTCAGATTGCGTGGGGATGTCAATTTGACAAAGAAATGGAAGGTGACCTTTTCAACAGGTTATGATTTCTTGAACAAGCAATTGTCTTTCACAAACATTGAAATCCATAGAGATTTGCATTGTTGGGAAATGAGTCTTGCCTTTGTTCCATTTGGTAGAGGACAGTATTACAGTTTTCAACTCAATGTCAAATCAAGCTTATTGCAAGATTTGAAACTGCAACGTAAACAAAATTGGGTAGATAATTTCTAATTTTGGCAATATTTTTGCAATTTTCGGACAACGAAACAAGTTCTTATTTTGTTTGTTAAACATAATTAAAACAAAAAGCATGAAACATATTACGTCTCTATTTTTGGTAGCATTTCTGACTTTGTCAAGTTTTATGACAAAAGCTCAGGAGTATGAGATTGAGGTTCAGGTGGATGGAGTGTCAGATACAATCATGATGCTGGGTCACCATTTTGGAGAAAAGAAATTTGTTCTTGATACGGTTCAAGCAGATAGCAAAGGGTTTGCAGTTTTTCGTGGAGATGAAGCACTAGACCCTGGAATTTATATTGTCGTGTTGCCATCCATGAAAAACGCCTATTTTGAACTCTTGGTTGACGACGATCAGAAATTCTCTTTATCTACTACAACAGAAAGTTTTGTTGACGACATGAAAGTGAAAGGGAGTAAAACCAATGTTGCTTTTAATGAATATCAACGTCGAATGGGAGAATTTCAATACGAAGTGAATTTGTATCAAGGACGATTGAAATCTTTACCTGCAGATGCCGACTCTGTTGAGATTTATAAAGAGAAACTGCGCAATCTGTCCCAAGTGCGAATAGATTTTATGAAAGAAATTGTCGAGGAAAATAAAGATAACCTCTTTGGAAAAATCATTAATTCTATCATTGATCCTGAAATTCCTGAGCCACCAAAGGATGAAGATGGAAATATTTTGGATTCAACTTTTCAGTACAGATATTATAAGGCGCATTATTTTGACAATATTGACTTAACAGAACCAGGTTTGTTGCGTACCCCAATTTTGAAAGCAAAGGTAGATTATTTCATTCGAAATTTACTTCCTCCGGTTGCTGACAGTATCATTCCTGAAGTCAATAAAATTATTGAAGCAACCAAACCAAACGAGGACATGTTCCGTTTTATGACATCGCATTTGTTGAATTACTTTGAGACTTCAAAAATCATGGGAATGGATAAAGTCTTTGTTGCACTTGCGGAAAGATGGTATCTTACAGGAGAAGCATTTTGGGCTAACGACGAGTTAATCCATAAAATTGACAGTGTGGTTCGTCGGAAAACTCCAAACATGATTGGTGGTGTGGCTCCGGATATTGCAAAAGTTCCAACTTACCACGAAGAATTTGCATCCTTACATGCGATAAATGCAGAATACACAATCCTTGTTTTTTATGAACCCAATTGCGGACATTGCCGCAAAACTGTTCCTAAATTGCACACTGTGTACAAAGATACGTTGAAAGCAGATGATGTAGAGGTGTTTGCCGTATACACTCAGGTGGACAAAGAAGAGTGGGCAGAGTTCATTGAAGAGCATGATCTGGACGATTGGGTAAATGTGTATGACCCGTATGGATTTTCCAATTTCAGAAATAACTACGACATCTATTCAACGCCTGTAATCTATATTTTGGATAAGGACAAAAAAATTGTTGCAAAGCGAATTGATGTCGATTATATTACCCGATTTATTGAGTTTGATCGAAAGCGGAAAGCGAATGAATAAGATCTTTTTAAACATATTGATATTGAGTTTATTGAGCCTGGATTTAGTTCAGGCTCAATCGTGTCGTATTGCGATTGAAATTCCCGATATGCCGGAGCAAATGTTAAGACTTGGTTATCATTCTGGTCCCGATATTTTTGTTGTCGATTCTCTGGTGACTGATGAAAATGGTCAAGGGATATTTCAAGCAAACAAGGCCTTATCACATGGTGTGTATTTTGTCGTCATGCCTTCTGGTGCGAACTTCGACTTTCTTGTTGGCAACAATCAACATTTTAAGCTTTACACCAAACAATATCATGTCTTAGATTCCCTGAAAGTTACTGGGGATATGGAAAATGCGGCTTTCGTACGTTTTCAGCAAACAATTGCAGGTATCAACAAGCAAGAACGCATGTTGGACATTCAAAAGCGTTTTTATCAAAATAATGAAGACTCTGTTAAATCAATAACCAAACAGCAGAATCAGCTCATTTCAGATAGAAAGAATTTATTTGACACCTACAGCAATCAATTCAATGGAACAGTATTAGGTGCTTTAATTCAAGCAATGAATCTCATGCCAGTACCTGCTGAAATTGAAACTAAACGCACTGAAAGTCCAGCAGAATACTTTGATTATCTTAGCAAGCATTATTTTGATCATATTGACTTTTCTGAACCAGTTATTTTCAATGCTCCGGCTCATGTCTTTCACAATCAATTAGAGACTTACTGCACTTATTTCTTAAATGCCAGAGCCGATTCGATTCCTCGTCTGTATCGAGAAGTGGATGCATTAATCAATAAGGCATCTGCAAGTCAAGCTGCGCATAAGTATGTTGTAAGCTATTTAATTCAGCGATATGAACATCCTGATGTCGTTGGAATGGATGCTGTTTTTGTGCATCTGTCACGAAATTATCTGGAAAAGGGGAAATTTCCATGGGCAAATACACAAGTTATTCAGGAGATTTCTAAACGTGCTGATTTAATGGAGCAAAGTCTGATTGGGAAAGAAGCTGCCAATTTAAAATTTCCTGATGTGTTTGGTGAAATACATGCTTTGCACGAAGGAGAAGGTAGATATACCGTGCTCTGGTTTTATGAAACAAGCTGTGATATTTGCAAGCAATTAACTCCACGATTCAAATCCATTTACGATGATATGCAAGTTCTGAATATTGATCTTATCGCTATAAATATTGATCAAGACAAAGACGCCTGGGAGCAGTTTTTAGCTAAAAACAACTTCAAATTCACCAATGTATGGAATCCAGATAAAAATCCGGGTTTGTTGTATGCATACGGGCTATATAAAACACCACGACTTTTTGTTTTGGATGCAAATAAACACATTGTAGCTAAGGATTTACGTATTGATGTCTTGCTTGATTATATTGAGTATCTGGATGAGAAATCCCCATATTTACGCAATCGATTTTTGTTTCAATCCCCAATGATGCAGCATTAACGCTTACGTTTATTTTGAGAGCGTCTGTGTTTATTAAGCTTCCCTTTGTTTTTATTTCTTAATGAGCTTGTAGGACTTAACAACTGCCTTTGAGCTTTCTTCTCTTCGGGCTTTCTGCTGACTTCAACGCTTTCTCCAGTGTATGGATTGATTCCAGTGTAAAACATAACCGTTGCTAAAGTCATAGGAGTTGGTGTGAAATCCTGCGCGTGTTCCGTGATGATTTTTCCTGCTCTTACCTTCTCATTCAAATGCTTCATGTCATCCAAATTACAGCCTGGATGTGATGAAATAAAGTATGGAATTAGCTGCTGATTTAGTTGGTGCTTTTTATTAATGCGGTTAAAACTAGCCTGTAACTTGTGATACAATTCGAAGCTGGGTTTCCTCATGATTTTAAGGACTTTATCTTCGGTATGTTCAGGTGCTACTTTAAGCCTGCCAGACACATGATATTTAACCAATTGTTCGAAATACGATCCTGCGGATGCTCTGTATTTTTCACTGGCATTAAAAATCATATCGTAACGAATGCCACTGCCAATAGTAATCTTTTTTACTGCAGGATGGTTTCTTGCTTTATCGTATAATTTACTCAATGTACTGTGATCTGTATTTAAGTTGTTGCAAATGGATGGAAAAATACAAGATGCACGTTTGCATTTTCTGCAGCGATTGAGATTGATAGGTTGCATTGCATACATGTTGGCAGATGGGCCACCCAGATCACTAATATGTCCTTTGAAATCTTCCATTCTGCTTACAGCTTCCACTTCTTTTAAAATGGATTTTTCGGAACGGCTACTTACAAATCGCCCCTGATGTGCTGCAATTGTACAAAATGCACATGCGCCAAAGCATCCACGATGTATGTTAATTGAATGGCGAATCATCTCATATGCAGGGATAGGCGCCTTGTTTAAGTACTTAGGATGTGGTATGCGTGTGTAATTCAGCCCATAGATCTTATCCAACTTTTTG
Organism: Bacteroidales bacterium; assembly: GCA_963676165.1. Taxonomy (GTDB): domain Bacteria; phylum Bacteroidota; class Bacteroidia; order Bacteroidales; family ML635J-15; genus JAQIBY01. The sequence continues at coordinate 1,877,779 of OY781043.1, forward strand.
GTGCTTAAAGGAGGCATAGGAGGGTTAGTTACCAAATATCTATTTCCAACGGCTTGGATAATGGTGTTACTCTCGTATGCGTTTGCATTTTGTTCTATCGTAACAAAGTTTTTAGCAAATGCCTTTTTGTCTTTTACGCATACTTCATGTGGTGCAAGCGTCTCAGAATCTTGAACTTTCGATACATCTTCAGCAAGATATTGTAGGTTTGGTATTTGGTGAATTTCTTCTATTGCTTTGTTTTGCGCCAATGCATCAGCGAAATAGACAATTGGATATTCTGACATGCCATGAAAGAGGTAATCTGCACCGGATTCAACCAAAATGCCTTGCTTAAGCTTGTCTTGCCAGTAATCATAGTGAGTAAAGCGTCGGAGAGAGGCTTCAATTCCACCAAGAACCACAGGTGTATCTGGAAAAATAGACTTTAAAATTTGAGTATATACAATGCTTGGATAATCGGGACGTGCGCCATGTCTGTTGCCTGGTGTGTATGCGTCATCCTGACGTTTTCTGCGGGCAGCAGTGTAATGATTAACCATGCTATCCATATTTCCGGCAGAAACACCAAAAAATAGGCGAGGAGCTCCTAGTTTCTTGAAATCACGTAGATCGTCTTGCCAATTTGGTTGCGGGATAAGTGCAACTTTGTATCCGGCAGATTCCAGCATTCTGCCAATGACTGCACTTCCAAAGGATGGATGATCAACATAAGCATCTCCACTAAAGAGAATAACATCGGCTTGTTTCCAGCCAAGGGCATCCATTTCTTTTCGGCTTCCCGGAAGGAAATGTAGTTTGTTTCTATCATCCATGCTGCAAAGTTAGCAAATTATATCATTGGATAATTTCAAATAAAAAGGACCACCTTGAAAGGCAGTCCTCTATATCTTTATCGTATTTCTACGCGAGTTTTATTTTTTGCTTTCTTCAAGCTGAATAATGAATGGTTTTACGTGATCCCACTCTTCAAACACAAATTTCGCATCATCATAGCTGAGTTTTGATTGCTCAATAAAGCTTTTAATGATATCGTAAGTCATTTTATAATCGTCTGATTCAGTATCTAAATTCTGTATATCATTAAAGCTGTGCATCAATGAATAAGCTGCATTAGAGCTCATGACAATTTGCTCAAATTGAGCAAAATCATCCAATCCGTTTTCAACGGCTAGTTCGTCCAAGACTTCCATCTCGGGTTTTTCTTCTGAGATATCTGTGCTATCCATACTAATCATAGCATCAAAGAATTTCATTGCATTGGCAATTTTTTCAATGTCTAAAACCACATCTTGGGATAGATAATCTTCAAATAGCATGATGCCATTTTCAGGGAAAACTTCTGGAACAATGTGTCTGGCTTCTTCTACAGGTTCTGGAAGTGTGGGTTCACCATCTCTTTCGCTTATTTTAATGAGTTCAATTAGTGAATTTGCTATTTCGTCATCAAAGTTTTCGGCTGGAGCTTGAACTGTAATTTGAATTTGATCAATTCCATTCCAAACTAACCAAGCTCTGGCAATCATGTCACCATTTGCTTGAAATTTGTGTTTGTTTGTTAGGGCAGGGAGTCCATCAACTTTAGTTTCTTTATTCGGATCAAGAATTTCAGCGTAATCATATTCCATGATTTCATAAAATTCTCGGTCGTTGTCTATCATAACATAAAGTCTGTGATTACCCTCTGCATCAATGCCTTCGCCCCGGATTTGAAACTCTTCAGGAACAACTGCAGTAATAAGCCCATCCTTAATTGATAGTTTGTTCTCCTGTTTCTCAGTTTTTGTGTCGGAGTCGCTTGTGTCCTTTTCACCATTGCTGTTGCCTCCACATGATAGTAGGAAACTTAGAGCACTTGCAAACAGAACGATTGTAATTAATTTTTTCATGGCGTTTTGTTTTGGTTACCATGCAAAGGTATGAAATATTGACAGAATACTAAATTTAAAATAAAGATCAAGGGGTTCTATTTCAACGCTTTCAGTAATAATTCTGCTGGATGCAATGCTTCAGTATCGGTACCATCCTTAATTTGACAACGGCATGAGGTTCCTCCTGCAACAATAACTGTCCCTATTTCAGCATTACGAACTGCTGGAAAAAGTACCATTTCTCCAATCTTCATAGAAAGCTCATAATGTTCTTTTTCATAGCCAAAACTCCCTGCCATACCACAACATCCTGAAGGAATCTCTTCAACTTGAAAATTGCGAGGAACCGAAAGCGCTGTTTTCGTTGCCGAAGTTCCTGCAACTGCTTTCTGCTGACAATGACCATGAAATTTGATGTTTAGTGCTTCGTCGGTAAAATCGTCTGAAGTAATTCTTCCTGCTTCAATTTCGCGTGAAATAAACTCTTCAAGCATAATGGCGTGTTTAGCAAGTGATTTTGATGCTTCTTTGAGTTCAGGATATGCTAAATCAGGATATTCGTCACGGAAACCAAGAATTGCCGAAGGCTCAAGTCCAATTAAAGGCGTTTTTTCAGAAATGATATCTTTCAGTTTCTTGATGTTTTCATTGGCTATTTTTTGAGCTGTACGAACTAGCCCTTTACTTAGCCAAGTACGAGCAGATTCTTTGGTATCCGGAATCTCAACTTCGTATCCTAGACGAGTTAAAAGCTGAATAGCAGCAATTCCAACGTTAGAATCCAAAAAATTGGTGAATTCATCTTTGAATAAATATACTTTCCCTCTCTTATTATCCGCCTGAATGTCCTGAACATACGTTTTCATCCAGCGTCCAAGATTTTTCTTCGCCATTGGTGGAAAATCTCTCTCTGGAGCAAATTTGATGATTGACTTAACAAGATTTCCAGTTAATTTATTGCTTAGAAAGAAATTCGTCAAGCGTGGAAAACCCGCACTTAACTTGTGAATGCGTGGGAGATAGGCAATTGCACGACTTCTTAACGGAATTCCGTTGGCATCGTAATAATGTTGAAGAAATTCCATCTTTAGCTTAGCGACATCCACAGAGGATGGACATTCTGACTTACATGCTTTACATACCAAGCACAAGTCCAAAACTTCTTTGAGCTCCTTGGAATCAAAGGGATTATCAGAAGGATTATTGGTTAGAATTTCACGTAACATATTGGCTCTTGCCCGTGTGCTGTCTTTTTCATCGCGTGTTGCCATAAAGGATGGACACATTGTTCCACCAACAAGATGAGATTTGATACAATCTCCGCTTCCATTACATTTTTCAGTCGCTCTGAGAATTCCATCTGTCTCAGAAAAATCAAAAACAGTTTCAATTTCTCTTGTTTTCTTACCTGCCTCGTACCTCAATGAGCTGTTCATCGGAGGCGTATCGACAATTTTGTTTGGATTAAAGAGATGATTTGGGTCCCATGTGTCTTTTATGTCTTTAAAGAGTTGATACACTTTATCGCCAAGCATAATAGGAATGAATTCACCTCTTAAACGTCCATCACCATGTTCACCACTCAAAGAACCTCTGTATTTTTTAACCAATTTGGCAGATTCTAACGCGATGGTATGAAACAGGTCAACATCTTTTTTGTCTTTTAAATCCAAAACCGGACGCAAATGCAATTCGCCCGTTGCAATGTGCGCATAATACACGCATTCCAGCTTATAATCGTCAATTAGTTTGCCGAAATCAGCCATATAAGCGGGTAATACTTCAGGATGAACAGCTGTATCTTCAATCACTGGCACAGGTTTTTTGTCTCCCGGCATATTGTAGAGAATCCCGAGTCCTGCCTTTCTTAAATCCCAAACTTTCGGAATGTCGCTTCCTGTAATCATTGGGAAATGATATCCATAGCCAGCGGAACGCATTTCATCTTCCATGTCATTTGCCAACTTTTCTATCCCTTTCATATTGTCACGGGCAAATTCCACAATAAGAATGGCGGCAGGATTTCCCTGAATGAAAAACCGATTTTTGCTCTGATTAGCATTGCGCTTGCTGAGTTCTAGAATTCTATCGTCCATTAACTCAACAGATCCTGGTTGATATCGTAAAGCGATAAGATTGGCTTTAAATGCATCATCCAAGCTTTCAGTGTGCACACAAATAAGCGCTTTTTCTTTTGGTGGTAGAGGAACCAAATTGAGCTTTATTGCTGTGATAAATGCCAAAGTGCCTTCAGAACCACAAATTAGCTCAGACAAATTAATGGATTTGTCATTTGTTCCAAAAATTGAGTTTTCAAGCAGTAAATCCAAAGCGTATCCAGTATTTCTACGCTCAATGCGAGGGTCTGGAAATTGACGTCTTATCTCATTTTGGTTTTCTGTGTCGGATAAAATACTGTTCAGTTGTTGATAAATTTTCCCTTCAAGGTCATCTTGCATCGCTTTTGCTTCAAACTCAGCCTTACTCAATGATTTGAAAACCACTTCGTTGCCATCGCTAAGAATGGCCTCCACTTCTAGAGTATGGTTGCGTGTCGATCCATAAATAAGAGAATGTGCGCCACAAGAGTTGTTGCCGACCATTCCTGCAATATTAGCACGATTGGAAGTTGATGTTTCAGGACCAAAAAACAAGCCATCTTTGGCTACGATGAGATTGAGTTCATCACGCACCATTCCAGGTTCTACTTTTATCCATTTTTCAGCAGGATTGTATTCAATCACAGCCTTCATGTGTCTTGAAATGTCAACAACAAGTCCATTACCTACAACTTGACCTGCAAGTGAAGTTCCTGCAGCACGTGGTATAAGAGGAATGTTGTGCTCTTTTGCAAAGTCAATGATATTATGAATGTCTGCTTTGTGCTTAGGCCAAGTGACACCTAAAGGTTTTTCTCGATACGCAGAAGCATCGGTGGAATATAAACTCGTGTATATGGAATCAAGTGCTAGTTCGCCTTGAATTGATTCTCTCAAAATATCAAAATTCTCAGTTGGATTCATTCGTTCACAATTTATTGCTCAAAATTACAAAAAGCATTTGTGCATTTAAAGCACTTTAGGGTAACAATTTAAAGTTGTACTGGTTTTATGCATTTTGAATTTGATGCAATTTTGAATTCTGTTAACTTAAATCTACACTTAAATGAAAGCTATTTATCAACTTTACTATCAAGACTTATGACTCAGGTTGATCTTGTTTGATAATTCTACAATAATGAATAAAACAGCACAAATAACAGAATGTTATTAACAGGAAATTCTTCATTAAAAAATTTATTTCGTATTGGTCTTTTTGCTTATCTTTGCAGTAGATTATTGATACAATTTGAATGAGTACAGAAGATAACGGATTTTTAAGTTTTGAGGAATTTGACGCATTGATAACCCGATATCAGGCTATTCGTGAAGGGAAATTGGATCCTGGCTATTTTGATGTGGTTGAGTTAGAAGGTTTGTTGGATTACCATTTGGAAATTAACAGCCTTGACGACATAAAATTTCTTTTAAAACTAGCTGAGAAACAACATCCTGGAGCAACAAGCATAGATATTCGTCGTGCCAAATTTTATTTTTCAGATGGGCAGTTTCGTGAAGCTTATAGCTTATTGAAGAAGTTGGAAGGATTGGAACCCTCAAATCATGAGGTGTTTTTAATCAAGGGCTTGATTCAAATTGTGGACAAGCAACTTAAATTAGCGAAAGAAAACTTTAGAAAAGCAATTGATTTAGCAGAAGGTGATTACGAGGAAATCTATCATACAATTGCTGTTGCTTTGGAATCTGCAAGACAATATAAAGAAGCAATGCGTTATTACAAGAAAGCTTGGCAAAATAGTTTGGATAAAGACATTGACTTGCTCTATGATTTAGCGTACTGTACTGAAAAAGCTGGCTATTATGAAGACAGCATTCGCTATTACCATGAATATTTAGACCTAAATCCGTTTTTAGAGTCTGCATGGTACAATTTGGGAGCATGTTATCATACTCAGGAAAAATTCCAAAATGCAATTGAAGCTTTCGATTATGCTTTAACAATCGATCCGGTATACACGCTTGCTCTGCATGGAAAAGCTGATACACTGGCGCGTTTGGAGAATTACGAAGAAGCAATTGAATTGTATCAGCGTTCTATGCGCAATTCAGAAGACGATGCAGAAGGATTGTGTGAAATAGGTGAATGCTATCGTATGCTTGACAAACCTGATATTGCGCAGGAGTATTATGAGAAATCTTTAGAACATGACGAAAATTATTCCGATGCACTTTATGGAATAGGGATGATAGAGTATGAAGCCTCTCAAAATCTAAAAGCAATTTATTATTTGAAAAAAGCAATCAAGTTAGCACCTTATAATCCTGATTATTGGTATGGTTTTGGCGTAGCTTGCTTAGAAATGGATATGCTTGATGATGCAGCAGAAGGGTTTGAAAAAGCCTTGAAATTATATCCTTACGATCCTGAATTCTGGGTGTCTTTTGCCGATTTAGCATACTCTACAGGAAACGAAGACAAAGCAATTGAGTTACTGTACAAAGGTGGAGAAATCAATAAGGATTCTGCTAAAATTAAATACCGTTTGGCGGCATATCATTTCACTTTACACGACGAGTTAAAAGGTCTTAACTGCTTTAAAGAAGCTGTAAAACTAAACAAAGATGAAAGTGCTGATTTCTTTGACTTCTATCCTGAAGGTCAGCAACTTGAGCAAATTAAATCCATATTAACTAATTCATAAATAACCCTCGATTTGCATGCAGCTTAAAACCTACATCAACTGGACATTAAAAGGAGCTGCTATGGGTGCAGCTAACGTAATACCTGGAGTTTCCGGAGGAACAATTGCACTGATTACAGGTATATTTGAACGCATTATTAATGCAATTAAACATTTTGATATTCAGGCAATAAAGTACCTACTTCAAGGGAAATTTAAACGTTTTGCAAAACATATTGATTTAAGTTTTCTCTTTTTCGTTTTCTTAGGTGTCGGAATTGCAATTGTAACAATAGCGCGCTTGTTCGAATATCTTTTTGAGCATTATCCGGTTTTTATCTGGTCTTTCTTTTTTGGACTTGTACTGGCATCTGTCTATTTTGTGGCAAAGAAAATCGGAAAATGGAAATTTGGCACTGTCCTTAGTTTTGTCATAGGAACATCTGTCGCAATCAGTATTTCACTATTAACGCCAGCATCTGAGAATGCAGCTGTATGGTATGTTTTTATTTGTGGTGTAGTGGCTGCTTGCTCCATGATTCTTCCTGGCTTGTCAGGATCTTTTGTCCTTATACTTATGGGAAACTACCAATTAATGCTCGATGCTGTCAATAAACTACGTTGGGAAATCATTATTCCTGTTGGATTAGGAGCAGGGATAGGTATTCTGTCCTTTTCTTGGATCTTATCTTGGGTTTTTAAGAAATTTAGAGATCAGACTATCGCATTATTGTCAGGATTTATTCTTGGTTCGCTAGGAATACTTTGGCCTTGGAAAACAGTACTGACTGAGCAATTTGGCGATAAAATTGAAACCGTAGGGTACGAGTGGCATCTTCCTGCAATGCAAACTGAAACCTTCATTGCTATTGCAATTATTTTACTCGGGATTGCAAGTATTTGGTTAATGGAGAAATTTGCTGGAGATAAAGCAGAATAGTTTTTATTTCCCAATATTTGCACCTATACCAAAGCCAATTCCTTCTGTTCCGATATAGATTCGCCAATATTTATCATCTCTTGACTTTTCATATCGATAACCAAGCGATATTATTGACACTATTCATAATCTGTGTATTCTGTGAGAGAATAAACCATGAAGGGAGGATAAGCAACGCCTAAACGAAAGTGAGGGTGATGTTTTCACAAAATACATGTCAAAGCTAGTGTGGATTTCTTAGATCGAACTCACGTTATTTAACAATTTCATAAAAACGCCACATAATTCAGATGTTAAGGCTTAGTGCAAGTAAGGGAATAAAATATAGTAGTTTTTCATTGTGTTCAATTTTTGTTTAGATAGGCATTTATTTGTTTTACTTTTCTCACTTAACAGGTATTTATACGGGTATGCGAAATTATTTCATGGGTATTTGTACCTGAATTGAAGTAATATATTAGGTTTTAAATAATTTTTTTCGTATTTTAAAGCGAAAATTAACCCTTTAACCAAATTGAATTATGAATAAAGTAGATCGTATTAAAAATGCTATTCAAGCATGGGACCAAGTTAGGTCCAACGCAAAAGAAGTCAATGCGCTACTCAATGCTGGACATTTCTTTGAAATGCTTCCTGTCGACGAGAAGGTATTGTCCCCATTCATCAATGAAAAACTATACACTGATATGGGTGTGGAAAATGGTGAAATTATTTTTATCTTAGTGCCGGACAGTTTGGAGAAAACGGCATGGGATGACATGACAAGTGCAGAACTTGATACAATCCTTATTAAATCGTATCAGACAGGCTATGGCATTTCTGATCCTGATTTTTTGAGTAATCAAGTGGATGGACCGGATGTAACTGTACAAGGTGCTTTGTCACGTCATTTTACTTGGGCTACGATGCATACCTCTTTCTTAAATACTGAGGTGAATCACCCAAAAGGATTGTTTGAGTGCTTTGTTATGCCTTACAAACATATTAAAGCATTTCTCAAGGATTCAGACACTGAAAAATTGCTGTTCGCTTTTGGACTGAAAAAGGATGCGGAAAATGTTTCGGAATCAGGATATTATGCTGATTTTATTGCATGGCCCGTTATGTCGAACTCTGCGAGAGCTAATGGTAATCCTATTAACGTATATAAACCAAGCCCTCCTTATGGTAAGTAATGTATGAATATTGATCAGGTTTTTGAAATCCTAGCAGAGGTTGGAACATTTTCAACATGGATATTTGCATTTGGGGGTATATTCCTCTTTAGAAGATCACAACCTCTATATAAAACCTTGATCATTTATCTATGGTTAGTCGCTGCATTTGAGATTATTTCCCTAATCTTTATGGGAAATAATCTCTTTTTATTTCCGCTAACTTCTTTAGTTGACCTGATTTTATTCTTTTATCTATACTACAACTTCTTCCTTAAAAAAGGTTCGTATCGAAATGTTTTGTTGGGATTTGCAGTCATCGGAATTGTCCTTGTTCTTATTGATTTAATAAAATCTCTTGAACCCGAGTTTTCTTCCCTGTTGTTCTGGGGATCAATGTTTGTCAGCTTACTAATTATTGTGTTGAGCATCATATACTTCCTGCAAATCGTCATTTATCCCTCATTGAAAGTGAGGTCAGATTACACCTTGCTAAATGTTCTAATTCTTTTACTGTTTCTCATTAATATGTTGTTTATGTTGACAAGTAATTATTTAATTAATGAAAATGTCGAAATAGTTTCTTATTTTTGGATAATCAGAATAGTCATTAATGTAGTTTCAAATACGGTAATTTTCTTTTTGATATGGAAACATGGCAGGATCCCAAAAGCTTTGCAATCGGATTAGGAATCGTTATTCTAGTCTTTCTCGTACTCACTGCCTTTATCATCCTTTTTTCTCATTTAACGACTAAACGCTTGTTGAAAGAACAGAAAGAAAAAAGTCGAATGAAACTTGAGCATCAAAAAGGTCTGACCAATGCAGTTGTTGATATGCAGGAAAAGGAGAGGGCCAGAATAGCAGCTGACCTACATGACGACCTTGTTGGGAAACTACGTGCAGTACACCTTATTATGTCAGGTGTCAAATCATCTGAAAATATTGACCCTAAAGAATTATTGTCCCAAAGCATTGAATTAACCCGAGAGATTTCTCACGATTTAATGCCTCCAATGCTTAAGGAGACTGAGCTGTCTGAACTCATTGATGAGGCGAGTTTTTTGTTGCATGACAAACACCAATTGAGCATTTTCGAACTCGGATATGATGAGCCCAATGTGTCTGAAGATATTAAACTGCAGCTTTTTAGAGTGTTAAAGGAAGTTGTAAATAATTTGGATAAACATGCAGAAGCAAGTCGTGTGGACATCTCTTACAGAATTACACCTTTATCAATTTCCGTTATCATATCTGATGACGGAAAAGGTTTTCCCAAAGAAATACAAAATAAAGGTTTAGGCATGAAAAATATAGAATTGCGTGCACAACGCTTGTCAGCAAAATATAAGTTTAAAAATAAAGTGGGAAATGGTACAACTTTTATTATATTTATGCCACTGAAAGCCAAACCTTATGAAAAAAATTAAAATTGCAATTGTTGATGATGAATCCTTAATTGTTTCTTTGCTCAAGGATTTTCTTATTCAAGACGAACAAATCAAAATACTTTTTACAGCAAATTCGGGAGAAGAATTTCTGCAATTACTTTTTGAGCAGGAAGCCAAACCAGACATTGTGTTGATGGATATGCGAATGAGTGGGAAAGACGGCATTCAAACGACAGAAGAAGTGAAAGGTTCTTGTCCAAACATTCAAGTCATTTGTATTTCCTCTTATTACAAGAAAAGCTTTATGGGATATATGATGAAAATAGGAGTCTCTGCTTTTATCCCAAAATCAATTAGCCCAGAAACCTTGCTCAATGTAATTCTCGAAGTAAATAAAAAAGGTTATTACTTTATGCCTGAACAAGTTGACATCATGCGAAAACAAATCAGTGCAAAAACGCCTAAACCTGGTTTAAGATCGAGTAAAATCACTTTATCCGAACGGGAAATTGAGATTTTGAGACTTATTTGTGATGAAATGACAGCTGTAGAGATTGCTGTCAAATTGAATGTTTCAAAACGTACTGTGGACGGACACCGAAAGAACTTACTTGACAAAACAGGCGCAAAAAATACTGCCGGGCTTGTTGTCTATGCCATAAAAAACAACTTAATTAATCCCGGAAATAATCATCCGCTATTTAATGATTAAAAAAAGAAAACCCCTGCCTGAGGAGGGGGAGTCTGGTGTTTAACCGATTGGTGTGCGGTTTAGACATGATTTTCAGTGTTTGGACATTAATGTATTAGGAGCTGATTATGCATGTAGAATGTCCGCACCAGGCAAAGGTTCTCGTTCATGTATTATTCTTAACTTCAAGTTTAGAATTTATATGTTGTTTTGGGGTTTCCGTTCCATACTTAGCATCCAAACTATTACCCCATAAGCGGAAAGCTCTGTCTCCGGCATAAGGATAATCAACACTAAATATTGTATGCCAAATTTCGGGTATTCCAAGAATAAGTTCTTGTGCTACAACTCTGATATTTGTTGCCATGCCAGGAATAAAGAGAGAATATTGTTGCCCTTCATAAATACGACCGCTAATTTGACACAAATCTTCATTACCTAGTTGATAATGCACTTCCATACGAGCAAGAAAACGACCATCATTTCTAAGGCTGATTTTTCCTTTAATGTTAGAGTTTGACGTAATCTCTTTTAGAATATTTAACGACTTATTCATATTTACCTCCTTTGTTTTGCAAGAAGTAGTTTAGCTGATTTTCTAAATTACTTCCAAACGCTTGGATGCTTTGTTCTATAGGGAGATATGCCTTTTTGCTTTGAGCAAAATGCTTTAATACTCTCCGTTTAAAATCTTCATAATTACTTTGTTGCTCTTGGTTTTGGTTTAGCTCAATTCGGTTTAATAATGCGTTTATATGTAATGAATGAATTGCCCACATAACCGGATTGAATTCATTCGCTGCTATTTTGTAATAGCTGTTGTTATGCACAATGCCAAAAAACTTTTTCGTTGGTTTCTCGTTTGAAAAATCAACCACTGCTTTGATACTATTCTCAATATGCTTAAGTACATTTTCCTGAAAAAGTAACTTATTGCTGTCCTTTTCTGCAGAAATCCAAGGGACTATTATGTTAATTCCATTTTCCTGAGCTTTTTGAAAATAATATTTGAGTTCTTTCAATTCGGTAGAAGAATATTCAAAAATTGGAGTTCCATATTGAATAAGAATCGCTCCAGGTTGATTGACATTGTCAGTCAGTGCTGTTTTTAATGCAGATAAAATAGAAATTCCACTATAGCGAACTATTCGAACATCAGGCGCGATTTGTTTTATGCATTGAACTTCACTGGAAAAATCAAAATCTTCAGATGAAGCATTCCCTGAATGAACTGAAATATTGGATTGCTCGCACACATGCACTATCCCTATACATTGGTTTGCCAAATGCTTATAGTTGTATTTGTTACAATTTGCATTAATTGTATCATAAGCTTGACGTGAAATTTCTTCTTTTGAATAGTGAAAAATTCGCCTTTCCTGATTTGTTTTAATAAATCCTCTTAAAAAAGCCGCAGTGGCAGGACTGTTAGTGTTAGGCTTAGGATTATCACGTTCAAATGAAAAGATAACATCTCCCATGAAATTAACAAGAGAGAGCGTTCCAGATTCAGATTTGGGTACTTTGTTCGAAGAGGGAGCCTGCCACTGGGCTGTTTTGGTTTGGATTATATTCTGTAGTAAATAGGTTTCGGGAACCCGTATGTGTATTTCATTTTTTAAAGGGAACAAACTGTAATCGTATGCATTCTTACGTGCAAATGCTTCCAACGCAAAGTTTCCATCCTGCTGTTTTTTATGTGTCACAGGGATGGACTCTAAATAATTTCTTGAGTTCAAATGAAACTGTATCGTGATATGTTTATTTGTTGTTGGTATCATTAATCACTCCTTTGAATCAAAGATCGTGGTTATAAAAGTTCAAATTTCGGGTATAAATACCTGATTTTCCCAATAGGTATTTTTAACATATTTCAAAACTAAATATATATCGTGTTTGGTATCATTAGGTTGGCAGTCAAGCAGCATGATTTATGACAACTTCAATTAAATCAGTATGTTACACCGCCTCAAAACTGTTTTGATCAAATGAAGTTACGGCGTGCTCTTGGGATAATTTATGAATGCTTTCTGCTCTTTAAGCCAAATGCGCTTATTCTTGTGAATGCGCGAAATTACAATTCTAGACGAGTTTTTGCTTTGAAAGACTATGCTTTCTTTGGATAAATGCACACATCATTTGTTGAAGATTGTGTTGTACAATATCCAAATTAACAAGAATGCAGGCTTTTTCTATTTCGGACAATTTCATAACTTTGTTACACTGATTTGAGAAAATAAATATAAAAAATAAATTATGGAAAATTACATGAAATCGGCTCAGGAATTGTGGTCTGAATTGAAATGGATTAAAAATGAAGAACTCCGTAATCAAGTGACAAAAACCTGGGCACTTGCTTTGGAGCGTAGTGTTTTAACTGCTGACGATTTAAATCGCATTCCTTTTACTTTGCTTTGCGGTCCTGATTTGAAAGTAAGCTTTATGGATCACAAACGTGCTGTTGTGCATGTTGCTAAGGATGCAGGAGAGAAGGTGAATTCATTTTTTAAAGGCGAATTAACTGCTAATATGGATGTGCTTATTGCTGGTGCAATTTTGGCAGATGTGGGAAAATTACTGGAGTATGTTTTAGACGAAAACGGAAAAGCAGTTCAGGGAAATTATGGGAAATACCTTAGACATCCGTTCTCTGGTGTTAGTTTAGCAGAAGAATGTGGTGTGCCAGCAGAAGTATGCCATATTATTGCAACACATGCAGGTGAAGGAAATATGGTAAAACGTACAACAGAAGCCTATTTAGTGCATCATGCAGATTTCATGACTTTCTTGCCTTTTAAGGAAAGACTGGAAATAAAATGAACAAAAACAGAATAAATGACTTTATCAGGATGCTGGAATATCCCGGCATCCTGTTTTAATTTTTTACGAATGAAAGCTGTAATCATTACCATTGGAGACGAAATATTAATAGGTCAAACCATTGACACCAACGCTGCCTGGTTGGGACAATCATTTAATAAGCGTGGAATTGAGGTTGAAAAGATAATTAGCATTCGGGATCGTACTGATTCAATTCATCATGCTTTGAATGAGGCTTTTACTCTCGCTGAAATCGTTGTCATGACAGGAGGATTAGGTCCAACTCTAGACGATATAACCAAACAAGCATTGTGCGACTATTTTGACACAAAACTTGTCTTGTCTGAAGAAAGCTTGTCGAATGTCAAGCATTTTGTTGAGTCGAGAGGGTTTCAGCTTAATGAAAATAATTACAACCAAGCCATGGTTCCTGAGGCTTGTACAGTTTTATCAAACCATCTGGGAACTGCACCAATCATGCAATTTGAGAAGGAGGGAAGCTACCTGTTTTCAATGCCTGGAGTTCCTTTTGAGATGAAGCATGCGATGGAATATGAAGTTTTTCCTATCATTGAGAGCCACTTTTCCCTTAGTCCTGTTTTTCATCAGACCATCATGACTTTCGGAATGCCTGAGGCTTTTCTTGCCGAAAAATTAAATGCATGGGTAAGCGAGTTGCCAGAATACATTAAGATTGCTTATCTGCCAAGTCCTAAAGGAATAAAAATTCGCATGTCTGTTTATGATACAATGTTAAACTCAGACTATAAGGCAATTGTGCGAGAAAATGTTGATAAATTGCATCATATCATTCCAGAGATTATTTTCAGTGACACAGAAGCACCATTGGAAAATATCTTATATCAACACTTAAAGGAACGAGGGCTTAAGCTTTCTACCGCTGAGAGTTGCACCGGTGGCATGATAGGTTCTGTAATGACATCAATCTCTGGTTCTTCTGAAGTGTTTGAAGGCGGTGTAATTGCATATAGCAATGAGATAAAATCAAAGATTCTAGCTGTATCCGATGAAATTCTTGAGTATGATGGAGCAGTAAGTCAGGCTTGCGTGGAACAAATGTCCAAATCTGTTCGGAAATTATTTCAAACAGATTGTTCCATTGCAGTTTCAGGAATTGCAGGTCCTGGAGGAGGAACAAAAGACAAGCCAGTTGGAACAGTTTGGATTGCTGCAAGACTTGGTAACAAACTGAATGTTAATAAGTTTAACTTTGGCAGCAATCGGGCAGTGAATACAGAAAGAGCCGTATATTCTGCCATGAACATGATGCTGAGAATGTTAATCGATTCGAGTTATTAACAGCCAGCTGTGAGTAAATGAAATATTTTTTTGTAAAAAGGTTTTGTTCTTAAGAAAAAAAGTGCGACTTTTGCAATCCAAATCTGAAACAGCGAATAAAATGGCGAGAATTTGTCAAATAACAGGAAAAAAAGCGATGGTGGGAAATAATGTATCACATTCAAAAGCCCATACTAAACGTCGTTTTAATGTGAATCTATCAAAACGTAAGTTTTATTTAGAAGAAGAAGATCGTTGGATTGACCTGACTGTATCAACAAAAGGAGTTCGTACTATCAATAAAAAAGGCCTAGCCAACGCATTGAAAGAAGCAAAAGAAAAAGGGTATATCACTAAGTATTAAAGGAGGATATAATTATGGCTAAAAAGTCAAAAGGCGATAGAATTCAGGTTATCCTTGAATGTACTGAGCATAAAGAATCAGGAATGCCAGGAACATCAAGATATATTACAACGAAAAACAGAAAGAATACTCCGGATCGTATGGAATTAAAAAAATACAATCCAATTCTGAGAAAAGTAACTGTACACAAAGAAATTAAATAAGTTGAGTTATGGCTAAGAAAACTGTAGCAAGTCTGAAAGTAGGAAAATCACAAGAATACACAAAAGTCATTAAAATGGAGCGTTCCCCTAAGACTGGTGCTTATATCTTTAAAGAAGATATCGTGAATAGTGATAAAGTAAAGGATTTTTTCGCTAAGAAATAATTCCTATTACATAATATTGTTGAGCACCCTTCAACTGGAGGCGTGCTCAATTTTTATTTAATTAAATGCTTGCTTATGGCACTGTTTGGCGTCTTTAATAAAAATGGGAAATCCAATCTTGATAAAGGATTGGAACGTACCAAAGAGTCTGTCTTAAAAAAACTTGGAAGAGTTGTTGCTGGACGCAGTCGTGTTGATGATTCTGTGCTTGATGATCTCGAAGAAGTATTGATCACATCGGATGTCGGTGTTGATACTACTGTGAAAATCATTGAACGCATTGAAAATCGCGTTAAGCAAGATAAATACTTCGGAACTTCTGAATTAAACAGAATTTTGAGGGAAGAGATTTCTGCATTATTGTCGGAAAATACAACGCCTGATTTTACAAACTGGGAACTTCCGGAATCAGATTACCCTTATGTCATTATGGTAGTCGGAGTAAATGGGGTTGGCAAAACAACTACAATTGGAAAATTAGCGTATCAATTTAAACAAGCAGGAAAATCTGTTATGCTTGGTGCTGCTGATACTTTTCGTGCTGCAGCAATTGAGCAGCTTGAAATCTGGTCTGAACGCGTTGATGTTCCTATCATTAAACAAAAAATGGGTTCTGACCCTGCATCTGTAGCTTTTGATACTTTAAGTGCTGCTATTAATGCAAAATCAGATGTAGTGATTATTGATACTGCCGGCCGATTGCATAACAAAATCAATTTAATGAATGAGCTTTCAAAAATTAAGCGTGTTATGCAAAAACTTATGGCTGATGCACCAAACGAAGTGCTATTAGTGCTTGACGGCTCCACTGGTCAAAATGCTTTTGAACAAGCAAAACACTTCACACAAGCAACTGAAGTGAATGCTCTTGCAGTAACAAAACTCGATGGAACAGCTAAAGGTGGAGTTGTAATCGGAGTTTCTGATCAATTCAAAGTACCTGTCAAATACATTGGGGTAGGTGAAGGGAAAGAACACCTGCAACTGTTTGACAAAGAAGCTTTTGTTGATTCTCTTTTCAGTTAATCTACAACCTTACACAATACTTAATTTAATCATATTTGTTTCAGCTTTTGCTGTTAATGGCGTACTACCAACAAATATGACAACATCACCTTTTTCCACTAATCCTTCTTTACGGAGAACATCAATGGAGTATTCTATTGCTTTGTCAATATTGTTAAAAACAGGAAAATAATAAGTGTTAATCCCCCAAACCAATGGCAAGCGTTTAATTAATGATTTGTTGTATGTGAATGCATAAATCGCAGATTTCGGTCTATGACTTGAAATGCGATAGGCTGTGTAACCAGAATATGTAAATGGGATAATTGCCTTAGCACCTGTTTGTTGTGCCATTTTAAATGCATTGTAGCAGACAGAATCAGGAATAAAGCTCTCATTCATGTCATGAGGAGGATGATTGCGATTAAAACGAACTCCTTCTTTTTCTGTATGCAAAATGATTTCATTCATGCTCTTTACCGTTTCCACGGGATATTTACCGACTGCAGTTTCACCACTAAGCATTACAGCATCCGCTAAATCCATGACCGCATTGGCAACATCATTCGCTTCTGCTCTGGTTGGACGGAAATTCGTAATCATTGAATCCAGCATTTGAGTGGCTATAATTACCGGTTTAGCTTGACTCACGCATTTGGAAACTATGCTTTTTTGAATGACAGGAACTTTATTAAAATCAACTTCGACACCCAAATCTCCTCTGGCAACCATAATTCCGTCAGAAACAGCAATAATTTGATCAATATGTTTTACTGCTTCCGGTTTTTCAATTTTTGCAATGATGCCTTGATGTCCAAAGAAAGACTCAACATATTCTCTCAATTCAATGATGTCATCCGGTTTACGCACGAAAGATAATGCAAGCCAATCCAGTTGATGCTCAATCGCAAATAAAACATCTTGTTTGTCTTTATCTGTCAAACTTGGCATACTCAAATCGCTGTCTGGCAAGTTGATGCCTTTTCTTGACAATAATTCACCCCCATAAATTACTTTGGCAATTACATAGGTTTCCTCATCACCTGAAACGGCTTCAAGTTTGAGTTTACCATCGTCAATCAAAATACGATTCCCAACTTTTACATCCTTTGCAAAGTGTTCATAAGTTACTTTAAAACAATGTTTTGCATTATGTTTGTCTTCAAGGTCATCTGTATGAAAACAAACCGTTTCATTTGCTCTCAATATTACTGGTTCGTTATCAAGATCACCTAGACGAAGTTTGGGCCCTGATAAATCGCCAATAATTGCCAAATTCACATCCATTTCTTCCTGAACCTGACGCACCATTTGTATCCGTTCTTCATGTGCTTTGTAATCCCCATGAGAGAAATTTAAACGAATAACGTTCATTCCGGCTTTTACCATATCTCGTAAAGTCTGCAAATCTGTTGACGCAGGACCAATGGATGCAACTATCTTAGCGTGTGCTTTCATTCTTTCAATTTTGCGTGAAGGTACAAAATCAAAAACAATTTTGAATGAATTCGTATAAAATTAATGTAAACTATGTGTATTGTTTACTGAAAGAAAAAAAGGTAAGTTTTCTTTACAATCTTGGATTTATCAACGGCTTTATTCTTGAGTCTAAACCGATAAGTGCATTGAATATTGTCTCCAGTTTGCAGGTGGATGTTTTCAAAATGAATTAAAATGATTCCGTTAGGGTAAATTTCAGAACTTGTTTCTGCATTACAATCAGTAATTTCAAAAGATTCAACATCCGCATTTTGGTTGAGATGTATCATTATAACAGCTTTCGAAGCAGTGAATTTTGCCGTGTTAACCAACTCCACCTGATCCACATAAGTAGATTGCAGCGCTTGATTGAAAAGGCTGATATTATGCGTAAACCCATTTGATTTATGATACGCAATGTTTGTATCTGAATATGATTTTCGGCTCAACATAAAATTCACTTCTGCAAGTATGACGTATATTTAATTCTAAAGGTTGTATCCAAAAGCAAAAAATATTCCAATTATTTCCTGCTTTTTGTTGTAAGAGCAAAAAAGCCTTTTAATTTTGTAGTAACACAAAGGATGCAATATGAAGAATTTCTTACATCAACATTTTCGGAATTTCCATTTTACGGAAACAGCGTTTGACAAATTAATGAGTAAACGTATTTATAAGGTACTCTTAATTTGCAGTCGTTACGATGCATTTATTCTTGAAGAAGATGGTCGAATTGATGAACAGATATTCACCGAATATGTATCCTTAAACTTGCGTTATCCTCCTGAAATTGTTCAAGTTTCTACCGCAGAGCAAGCAATGGCAGCTTTAAAACAAGAGAAAATTAATCTTGTTATTAATATGCTGAGTGTAGAAGATATGGATCCGTTTGATTTATCTTACGTTATCAGAGAAAAGTATCCAACCATCCCCATTGTTGTCTTAACGCCATTTTCGAGAGAAATCACAACTCGCCTAGATAATATTGACACTAAAGTGATTGATTATGTTTTTTCATGGCTGGGAGATGTGGCAATTCTGTTGGCAATTATTAAGCTACTGGAAGATAAACGAAATGTGGAATATGATGTAAATCAAGTTGGAGTACAAACAATTATCCTTGTGGAAGATTCTGTGAGGTATTATTCTGCTTATTTGCCAACCCTTTATAAAGTGTTAATTAAGCAAGCAAAGAAAACAACGACTGAAGGACTTAATGAGCATCAGAAAATGATTCGCATGAGAGGACGACCCAAAATTCTTCTTGCAACAACTTATGAAGAAGCCTTACATCTTTATGAAAAGTATGAAAAGAATTTGCTCGGCGTCATTTCTGATATTCGTTATTGGCGTGAAGGGAAAAAAGATCCACATGCCGGTTTCCGTTTGGCGGAATATATTCGCGATAGAAATCCACTTATGCCTGTTTTGCTGCAATCATCTGAAAATCGAAACAGAGAACGTGCCAATGAAATGGATTTGAGCTTTATTCATAAGTATTCCAAGTCCTTGCTGCACGAACTAAAAAGCTTTGTGACAGAAAATTTTGCATTTGGTGATTTTGTGTTTAAAGATCCTGAAACGCATGAAGAACTTGCTCGTGTTGCCAGCTTAAAAGATTTACAGGAAAACATCTTCAATTTACCGGATTCCCTCATTCTTGATTATGCAGAACTGAATCAATTTTCTCGTTGGCTAAAAGCAAGAGCATTATTTCCAATTGCTGATATTTTGCAAACTGCAACTGTGAATGACTTTACTTCTGCACAAGAGGTAAAACAATACATTTATGATGCAATTGCCTGGTACAGACATAATAAAGGACGTGGGATAATTGCAAAGTTTTATCGCGAAAACTACGATCAATATTTGCGTTTCTCTCGTATTGGAGATGGTTCTCTTGGAGGAAAAGCCAGAGGACTAGCCTTTATTGACAATCTCATTAGCAGAAATGAATTGTTTGATAAGTACGACAACATTCTGGTTACTATTCCTAGAACTTTGGTAATTACTACCGAAATGTTTGACGAGTATATTGAAGAGAATGATCTCGTTCAATTTGCGTTGGGTGATGTTGATGATGAAGAATTACTTGAACGTTTTGTAAATTATGATCTACCAGAAGGTTTGTGTGACGATTTACGCAAGTTTTTGGAAGTGGTTAAAAATCCGATTGCAATTCGTTCATCTAGTTTGCTGGAAGACAGCCATTATCAACCGTTTGCCGGGATATATTCAACCTATATGATTCCTGCCGACGAGGATATTGATTACAGCCTTAAAATGCTGGCTGCCGCAATTAAAGCAGTGTATGCATCGACCTACTTCAGAGACAGTAAGGCATATATGGCAGTTACTAAGAATGTGATTGAAGAAGAGAAAATGGGAATTGTACTTCAGGAAGTTTGTGGCACTCGTCATGGAGATAGGTTTTATCCTACAATTTCTGGAGTTGCACGTTCTATCAATTTCTATCCGATAGAAAATGAAAATCCTGAAGATGGTATTGTCGATATGGCTTTCGGTTTAGGGAAATATGTTGTTGACGGAGGAAATTGTTTGAGATTTTCGCCCAAGCACCCAAAGAAAATACTGCAATTAAGCAGTACTAGCATGGCGCTTCGTGATACACAGAAAGATTTCATGTCCTTAAATCTTCATAAAGACAGTTTTAAAGCTCATACAAATGAAGGCATAAACATCAATAGAGATAGTATAGAATCTGCGAAAGCGGATGGAACACTCAAACATGTTGCTTCCACTTTTGATTACAACGACAATGCAATTCGTGATGGTTTAGCCGACAAAGGGAAATTGATTGTGACATTTGCCAATGTATTAAAATATAATCATTTGCCAATAGCTGAGATTATTTCAGACCTGCTGATTACAGGTCAAAAAGAGATGAATAATCCAGTAGAAATTGAATTCGCTGTGAATCTTGACCAACAAGGAAAAGCGATTAAAAATGTGTTCAATGTACTGCAAATACGTCCGATTGTGGATAATCAGGAAAGCATTAATACAAATATGAGCGGTATTTTAAATGAGCATTGCATTATCAAATCTGATTCCGCTTTGGGGAATGGCATTTTTGAGGATGTTCAAGATGTTATTTATGTGAGAACTGAAAATTTCAATCCATCTGAGAATCCTAAAGTGGCCGAAATCATTGGAAAATTGAATCAAGATTTTGTTGAAATGAATAAAAATTACATCCTAATAGGACCGGGTCGATGGGGTAGTAGCGATTCCTGGTTGGGTATTCCAGTGCGTTGGGCACAAATATCGGCTGCACGTTTAATCATTGAAGCAGGATTGAATAATTACCGTGTTGATCCATCACAAGGAACCCATTTTTTTCAGAATTTAACCTCATTTCAAGTTGGCTATTTTACCATTAATAATGCAATTCAGCAAGGTTTTATGGATACAGAATATCTTGATGAAATTCCAGCAGTTTATGAGGATGAATTTGTACGTCAGGTACACTTTGACAAACCGGTACAAATTTTAATTGATGGAAAGAAAAGTTTGGGTGTAGTTGTCAAACCTGAGCATAGAATTAATCCAGAAAACGGTTTAGTAATTTGTTAATTTCCATTAATCAAATATTCTTTCATTTGATCGGTTTTGGGATTTTTAAATATTTCAACACCACCGGTTTCAATTATTTTTCCGTTATACATAAAAACAACATAATCTGCTAAGCGCATTGCTTGTCTGACAACATGAGTGACAAGTACAATCGTATATGTGTTTTTGATTTTCATGAATTGTTTTTCAATGATTTGGCTTGATGTCGGATCAAGTGCAGAAGTTGGCTCGTCGGCAAGGATAATGCTTGGTTTCACAGCTAAACCCCGTGCCAGACATAGCCTTTGTTGTTGTCCGATAGAAAGACAATCAGGTGACGCATTAAGTCTGTCTTTAACTTCTTCCCAAAGCCCTACTTCTTTTAACTGTTTTGTAACAATTTTATTGAGAATTCGCTTGTTTTTTATTCCCTTTAATTTCGGTCCATATGTAATGTTTTTGTACAATGATACCGGTAATGGATATGGTTTTTGGGAAAGCAATCCCGTTTTTTGCCGTAATACAGACATATCCTTATGACCTAGCAGAATATCTTCACCGTGAATACAAATCTGACCACTTACCTCAAGGGATTTATACAAATCTGTTAATCGGTTCATGCTTTTAAGCAAAGTCGTTTTTCCACAACCCGATGGGCCAAGAATTACCGTAATTTTATGCTTTGGAATATCTAAGTTCAAGCTTTTTAATATCTGCGTTTTATCCGCAAATACATTTAAATCACGAATACTAATTGCATTTGGATTGCCTATATCTGTATTGGAACATTGATTAATTATGGGAGCCTCGTTTTTAGACATGGTTATTGAATATTATTTTTTGAATACTTATTTGCTAATAATCTTGATACAAGTGTAATAATTAAAATGATGATTGTTAGAATTGCTGCTGCAGAGTAGGCTCTCCCTCTAACTTCAGGGATTGGTGAACTGAGTTGAAAAAATATGGCTAGGGGAAGTGTAGCTGCCGGTTCATGCAGCCCTGTAGGTAACTGATCAGTATATCCTGCAGTAAATAAAACAGAAGCAGCATCTCCAATGCCTCTGCCAAATGCTAATAATATTGCAGTAACAAAACCAGGTAAGCCTTGTTTAAAAATTACTTTGAAAGCTAGTTCAGTACGTGTTGATCCAAGCGAAAGGGCAGCTTCATGTAGTCCTGTAGGAATAGTGGAAAGTACTTCATCAAAACTACGAATCATGATGGGAGTAATAAGGCATGCCACAGTAATAATTCCAGCTAGAAGAGATGCGGTCATCCCGAAATACAGCATGATTGTAAATCCAAATGCACCGTAAACGATGGATGGGATTCCCCATAGCGCATCTAGAAAATATCGAATTGTATTTTGTAGTCGCTTGTAGCGAAATAGAAAACTGTTGATAAATAGTGCAGCAGGAGCACCAAGAATTATTGCAATAATAACGGCACCTCCTGCAACATAAAGCGAACCAAGTATTGCATTTAACACACCTCCATCGCCTCCATAATAGTATCCTCCCTTTGGTGCTTGACTAATCATTTCCCAACTGAGAGAACCAAATCCTTTAATAAAAATAATGCTGATAATTAAGCACAATATCCCTATGACAGAATAACATGCAAAGCCGCTTAAGAATTTGAAAAAAGCTTGTTCAGTATATTTAATATGTCTCATCGTATTTTTTTACTTCTATAAATAAAATATCTGAAAAACAGATTTATGATCAGAATTACCACTAAAAGAATTAATGCTGCAAACATCAGAGCTGAATCATACATAGGAATGGACATCATTTCCCCAAAATTATTGGCGATTAACGCCGGCAATGGATAGGCAGAGTCAAATGGGTTAAAACTAATCTGAACGACATTACCAACAACCATCATAACAGCCAAGGTTTCACCGAACGCCTTTGTAATTCCTAGACCAAAAGCAGACAAAATACCGGGAAAGCTTTTTCTGATAACCACATGTTTTACCATTTGCCAATGAGTTGCTCCAAGGGAAAGTGCAGATTCTTGCAAACCCTTTGGTACGGTTCTAAAGGATTCAATTAACATATTAAGCATATAAGGAATACACATCACTGCCAACACAATTCCTCCAGATAAAATAGAATATCCTGTTGTATGCACATTGAATAGTGGTGCCAATACATTACCTACAAATGGAATTATAACAATGATACCCCACATTCCGTAAATTACAGAAGGAATTCCTGCCATTACATCTGCAACCGGATACATTATTTTCATCATTCTGGGTTTCGAAAACTGTGTAATATATAATGCGGACAATAAACAAACAGGTGCAGCAAGCGTAAATGCAATAATTGTGACATACAATGAACTCAAAATAAATGGCAAAAATCCGAAGTTACCGCTATTGGGAGCCCATGCCGACGAAAAAAGCAATTCGGATAATCCATTATTCTGCAGTAAGTCTGATGATCTTAATCCTAAAGAAATACCAATAATTATTGGCAAACAGAGTATGACTGCCAATGTAACTAACATCCATTTACCAGCAATGAAATTGTATGTATTTCTGAAATTTCTCATTATTGCTTATTGAGTTTTTCTATGTATGATGAGAGTTTTTCTTGAGAAATAGGAACATATCCTGACTCCTTAACATATTTTTGTCCATCGGTTAAACACCAGTTAATGAAATCTATGCAAGCTTGTTTTTCGGGTTTTCCTTTGGATACAAAATATAATTCACGAGCAGGAGGTGATGGATATTTATCTTTTGCAATAGCAGATAGTATTTGCTCAAAATTATCATAAAAATATTCGTCAGAATCAATTTGTCCATTGTTGTTGAGATCAAGCGGAATAATTTCCATTCCATCTTGTTTTTTATTGGTATTAATGTCGTAAATGTAAATGGTGTTATTAAAACCTAACCCGTATTTGTCTTTTGCAACTGCTGCTGCTAATGCAGGGTCGCCATGTATTCCGGTTCCTTTAAGATCTTCCTGTGTTCCTCCGAGATATTTCGCCCAGGTTCCTGCTGCACCACAAGCATCAGAGCGAGTGTAAATCTCTATGGGATCATCTGATTCGATTCCTTCCAGTTCACCCCAAGCCGTTATACTACCATCAATAAAAATGGCTTTAAATTCATCTTGGGTTAATCCACGAACTTTGAGTATTGCTAAATATGGATTACTTGCACTAATTGTTGGAAGGACGGCATCTTTACATAAACCGATATGATATGCACCCCGGGAAAATTCTTCCTCTGAAATTTCTCTGGAAAATAATCCCAAATCAACCGTTTGTGCCAAAGCATCAGACATACCTTTGCCTGCACCACCTGCTGAAATATTAAAACTTACTTCAGGATGCTCAGCTTTGTAAACTTCGCTCCATTTCACCACAAGGGGATAAAGAGCAAATGCGCCTGAAATATTTATTGTTTCCTCTTTACTCGTTTTGTTACCACATGAAGCAGCAAGTAAAAGTAAAATTAAGCCTGTTACAAAAAATTTCATTTTCATAGTGTTAGTTTTTTTGTTGTGTAAATAATGTTGGATTTAGTGTCAATTCAAAATAAATAAATTGAGGATACTTATTTGAATCATAATCCGCTAACGTTTTAAATGATGTTGTGGGATTATAAATTAAATATGCGATTTCAAGTTCTGTGAAATTATTAACTTGCCAATTAACTGACAGTTCATTTTCCATTCCCAGATCTTTTTTGGTTGGAGTTAAATTATTGGTATTTGCCAATCTGAAATAATGCCAGGTATCTTTAATACTAATGGTCTTTGAAATCTTATATCCAATAAAAAGATAATAATCTTCAAGTCCTCCGAAATTTGTATTGGATGGAATATTGCGAAAAAAATCCATGTGTCCGAAAAAGCGATGTCTCGCGCCATAAAGCACATCAAAAAGCTGATCATCACCCGATTCGGGATTTGAATCCCCAGACAAATAGCTTAAACCCAGACCAGGTTTGAAATTCCCTAAACGATACGACATTTTTGCGTCTGCAAGCCAGGCATTTATATTTGTGTTTTGAGTGTTTTTCCCATATTGATAATAAACATTTGCTAAAACATTTAATGCTTTAGCTTGATAGTTTACATAAATTCCGGATGTTTGTCTGAAAAAAAGCTGATTACTAGTGTCTGTTTGTGTATTTCCGGAAGCAATGTGGAGTAATGATGCATTAAATTGATCAGAAAATTCGTGATTCAACCACAAATAATTAAGCGATTTAATCCTATTACTCGGATAACAATTGTTTTTTAAATCCGCATTGCTATTCCATGACGCCCCAAGATGTAAATCCCAGTTTTTAAATTGTCCTTTATATACCACAGCATCATAAGCTAAGCCATTTTGATTCCAATTGCGTTCAGCCAGCAATCGTTGATTATCATAAATTAACGGCTGACGACCAATGGAAACATATCCGAAATTTCCTATCTTGATTTCAGCATATGCATGATATAGACTTAAAGAGGCATCATCTCCATATACTCCAGTGCTGCTTGCCAATTGCTCATCTCCCCAAATTCGAACATCTTGAGGACTGAAAACAATTCGTATTGCAGGTGTTGAGTAAACTAAGCTAAGTCTACTTCGTTGAGAAATACATCCAATTACTGAATTATCAACCTGTGCTGCATCTCTATACCCATGTCTTAACTCAAAACGTGGACGATATTCAGCCTCTATATTGAGCTGAGCGATTGACTGCAAAGATGTAAATAGTATTGTAAGAATTAATAGTTTGTTTTTCATATAATTATTGAATTAAAGCTTGTGTAATAGTTTGGAAATTTAATATGTCAATATTTATCTTAAGAATGTTAAGATTGTTACCATACACTTCGGTAGAACTTTCCAATGACTCATCTCCCCAGATGCGTACATCCTGGGGAGAGAGTCTAAGTTGATAATGGTTTGTAGTATATGAAGCAGTGAAACGACTCCGTTGAGATACAATAAGAACAGGTTTTGAATTTACAAGGTATGCGTTCTTACTTCCGTGACAAGGCTCCATTCTTGGTCTAAATTCTGCTTCTAGAATGAATTGTGCGTTCACTGAAATTGAAATGAGCACTAAAAGCAGAGGGCTTATAGATTTTAATTTAAAGTTCATTGTTATAAGCAAATATTGAAATAGTCACTGAGCCATGTTAAAGCATAAGACAAACCAAAAGCAATGGCTGGGGAGATTATCCACATGATAAAAAATCGATTCACTTGAGTTTTTCGAAAAATATTCCTGAATCCCAGCTTTGCAACACCAATACCAAGTATAGCACTCACATTCAATTGAACAAGTGACGTTGGAATTCCTTTTGTCAATGAGGCAGTTAAAAGCAAACTTGCAGATACAAAGCATATTATGACGGCTTCAAATCGTCCGAACAATACAATTTCTTTTCCTGTATTCTCAAGCAGTTTATTCCCCATAATGGACGACCCAATTCCAAAGCTTGGCGCTACGATAAGCGTAACGAGAATTAATATAGTAATAAAGTTTTCAGACATTGGGTCTATACCCAATTCATTAATAACCATGGTTGTAACAGGACCTGCAGCATTTCCCACATTGTTTGATCCTATGGAAAAAGCGACATAACATGACATCAAAATAATTACCCATTGTAGGATAGGGGATTGATTGATTTTTGAGGACATCGTCCATCCTCGTTTACGAATTGGCTTATAGAGATATTTCCCCAATAAAAAACATATCACAAAGGATGCTACAGGCATAATAAACCATGTTGGAATAATTTCAACAAAGAGCTTATGGGTATTCAGTTCGTGAAAGTATGTTGCCGGAGCTACTACAGCGAGAACTGTTGCTTGACTTGTTGATTGTGGAATGCCAAAAATATTGGCAATCAGCAAAGCAATCGATACAGAAAATAGCACAATGGAAACGGTGGTAATATTCATATACTCTGCAGACAACAAGCCTTTACCAATCGTGCTTGCAGTTCCCTTTCCTGCAATGATTGCTCCGGCAAATACCATTACACCGAAAATCCCCGGAATGAGATTCTTTCTAATTACATTGGCTCCTGCAGCTGCTGAAAAGGAGGGAGCGGTTCCACTCGCACCCATATTCATAGCTAAAAACATAGCAATAACCAAGGGAATAAGAATTAAACTAAATAATGATGATAACATAAGTCAATTATTTTTTACAAATAAAATTGACTTAAGCCATGAATTTATGCGCTTATGTTCTTATTTTAGGAGTACGAACTTGTGCGTATTGCTTTCGTTTTTGTTTAAAACGTGGTAATGCTATGTTGTGATATTAAATATGCCTTCTCTGATTGCGTATATTACAAGTCCTGCTGTATTGCCAGCTCCAGTCTTATTCATAATGTTTTCTCTGTGTTTGTCAACCGTTCGTTTGCTGATGGATAAAGTGTTTCCAATTTCCTGATTTGATAAACCTTTACAAATATGGTATAAGATTTCTATTTCACGCTGACTTAATTTCTCATTGATTTTATGATTTCCTTTATCCTTTCTAACATACGTATGAATAAAAGAATCTAATATTTCCGGAGAGAAATAATGATGACCTTTGGCAACTTCTGTGATGGCTTTTTTTACTTCATCGAAATGTGAGTTTTTCAAAATAAAACCACTGGCACCAGCATCAATCATGGCTCGGTAATAGACTTCATCTCCATACATACTAAGCGCAATAATATCTGTGTCTGCAAAACGCTTTTTTATCTCTTTTGACGTTTCTATGCCATTCAGATCAGGCATTTCAATATCCATCAATACAATATCTGCATGCCAATTATTGAGTATACAAAGACATTTTGCCCCTGAATCTGCCTCTTTTATCTCGCTTATGCAATCCAGTTGCTCTAATAAAAATACCAAACCTTCTCTAAAAAGGTGATGATCATCAACTAAACAAATGTTTATCTCTTTCATGTTGTTTGTAAATTTATGTCAGCATAAAAACCTTTACTTGGTTTTGAATGAATTTCAATCGTCCCATTTTCTGCCTTAACGCGAGATGCAATGTTTGAAAGACCCATCCCTAAATTTTTGCCATTTCTATGCAAAAATCCTTTACCATTATCGGTATATATTATGCGTAGCACTTTCGACTCTTTTATTACCTGAATGCACACTTTTGTAGCATTTGAATGTTTTGCACTGTTATTTAGCAATTCGCAAAGAATACGGTATGAAGCCAACTCTGTTTGTTTCTTAAATCGTTGTTGTGCAATGTTTTCATGGATAGTAATTGAAAATTTTTCAGATGTTTGAAATTGATCTGCAATATGTTCTAAGGCTTTTAACAATCCAAAGCTTTCTAAAATATGAGGACTAAGATTATTTGCCGTTGTTTTAAGACTCATGATGGCTTCATTCATCCCATTTTCAGAGCGATGAATGACTTCTTGATCTCTCGGTTTTAAGTTAGTCTTGTCGATAGAGCTTAATAATATTTTTATGCTTGAAAGAATAGGAGCAAGCCCATCATGAAGATTCCTAGCAAATTCTCGTTTGCTTTTCTCTTCTGTGGAAATTATTGCATTCAAAACTTTGGTTTCTTGCTCTGATTTCATTTTGTCCAGTTCACGTTGCGCATTGAAAATTTGGAGAATGAATAAAGTTCCCGAAAAAATAAGTAATGAAATGATAACGGCAATCCATGAGGATAGATGTGTAAACTGACTTTGCATAGGATTAATGCATGCTTCGTATAATTCATTTACACGTCTCAATGCCATAAGCACAAAAGCAGAGGATAAGAGTATCCATGAAATATTGAATCGTGTTCTGCGGATTAAGCTGACAGCAATAATTGCAGCTCCAAACTGCATGACAACTGAGAGTGTCAGCGCAAATTGTATTAACATCTTGTTTTTGCAGTAAAGTTACAAGACAGAAATTGCTTAAACTATGTTTTTTAACAAGTTAGAATAATGTCTGCAAATTCTTCATATTTCCAAAGCATGTATAAATGCTTGCAAATCATCTTGTTTTATTTCAGAAATGGAATTTGAATGACCTGCAATTTTCTTGATTATGGTTTTTTCAAGTCGATTCATTTTCTCAAACAAAAACTCTCCACCAACACAGGCAGAAGCAAAGGCATGTTCTCTTAAGTTTTCAGGGTAGTTTGTATTGAATTGACTTTCTACTTGCTCAGTATGCATGCAACACATGTATAAAGCGAGCTGCTTAGATAGTAAGTTTACCTCGTTTTTCTTAATGTATGATTTTAATCGCTTAGGGATTGTTCCTGCATGGATAGAACTCCCAATAATAACAATGTCGTAATCAACCAAATTAGGCTTAGGAAACTTTTTCAAATTATTCAGAAAAACCTGATGTTTCGAAGAATGCTTAATGATTCTGGCAACTTTTTCCGTTGTCCCGTGCTTACTCATATAGATGATTATTGCTTTCATACCATTCAAATTTTGAGCAAGATATGAAAAAATCAGATTGCAAACAGATAATATTTTTCACAATCTTTTCTAATTGTCAACAATGAAAAACTCTGTACGACGGTTTTGAGCCCTTCCAGCCTCAGTTTCATTGGTTGCAATCGGACGCGTTTCGCCAAATCCAATGTATGTCATTCGACTAGCTGAGATATTTTTATTTAGGAGATAATCGTAAACAGTTTGGGCTCTTTGTTTAGATAAAATCAAGTTAGACTGGTCATTACCAATATTATCGGTATGACCATGAATTTCAAAGATTAAATTTGGATTCTCATTCAAAAAATCGATGAAGTTATCAAGTACAATGAAACTCTTATGTTGAATTTCTGCAGAAGCAAAATCAAAATAAATATCATGCAATGTCACAGCTTGCCCTGTTTCTATTGGTTGAATTGTCACATTGATTTCAGTTGGCTTGTCTAAATTTTCCTCTTCAGGATCAATAAGGCGAGAAGTAAAACTTGAGTTTTCTCGTTTCACAACCATGAGATAATCATCATCTGAATCTTCTTCAATACGCATTGCAACAGCATAATTCCCTGATTCATTATCCAACATACCTTCTGAAACTTCTCGAGTTGTTGCGTTTTGCACTTCAATTTTTGCATCTGTAATGGCAACTCCGTTTTCATTTACAAGCTGTCCTTTAACAAACAACACTTTATCAGGTCTTGCGTCTTCATAAAGCTTGAATCCATAAATATCATAACCACCTTTACTGCGGTATTTATTGCTCGAAAAATAGGCTCTGTCACCACTTGTTGAAACGACGAATCCCAAATCGTCATCTTCAGTATTTATCGGATAACCAATGTTTACAGGCTTTGTCCATGCGCTATCAATTTGTTGGCTATAAAAAATATCAAAGCCTCCAAGGCCATCGTGTCCATCAGAAGTAAAATAGAGAGTTCTATTATCTGCGTGAAAGAAAGGAGACTTTTCATTGTCTGCAGTATTTATCGGAGCTCCCATATTTTGTGCTTTTGACCATGAACCGTCATCCAATAAATGAGAAAAATAAATATCTGAGGATTGATAATCATCCTTTGTTCCCATGTTTTCAGAACGCATACTCGCAAAGTACAAGGTTTTTCCATCAGGTGAAATACTAGGCTGAGATTCCCATGTAAGTCTTCCATTAATATTTGGACCTAAGTTCTCAAGTTCTGTCCAGCCATACGAAGTGCGATGTGAAATAAAAATGTCACAATTTCGGTAATCATAATCAGGCAGTTTCTCGCATTTTGTGACAAATAAAGTTGAATTGTCAATGGTAATGCTAATACCACCCTGGTTACTTCCTCTGTTGAAAGGATTTGGCATGGCTCGAGATTCCACATAGTGCATATAAGTTGAGTCAGCACGATTTGCAACAGTGAATTCTTCGGTAAGCGTTGAACCATAAATGCTGTTGATGTCTTCCTTCATATACTGTTTCGTGTAAAACAAGTATTCACCATCCGGAGAAATAAGAGGCAAGTATTCATCGTCTAAAGTTGAAACTCCTTCTACAGGTTCAGGATTAAATGGAACAGGGCGGGACTTAAGCTTTCGTGTAATCTCAATATCATGTAGCATGTCCTGTGCAATTTTATATGCTTTGCCATATTTGTCAGTGTGCTTGCAAAATACTTCTAAATACTCTTGTGCTTTAATAAAGTCTTTTTTGTTGTAAAAATTCTCCCCGACCAAATAATTTAAATTGTAATTGTCATATTTGGGACAAATATCCAATATACTCATGAGCAAGCTATGAACCTGATCTTCAATTTTATGCTGAATTCTCGGATTGTTCCATGCTTTTTCATAATCTTGCATTGCAAAATCAGCAAGCATATAATATGCATCCACGAAATCCTCATCTTCTTCAAGTGCTTTAAGGAGAAATTCTTTGGCTTTTGCTTGATCTTTATCGTATAGTTCTGCAGCCTTCTTAAAATACTTTTCAGCTTTTGCATTGTCCGTTCCTGAACAACTTTCAGGGTCAAAGTCAGCAAAGACATACTGTCCGAGTATTATTCCACAAAAGAGTAATATGTATTTTATCAATCTCACTTGCATGCTATGTCTTTTTACAAAAATAGATATTTTGACTTATTAAAAACGAGTTTTTATCAGATTAATTATGCGTTTCAAACTTTATGCCGCAAAATTCTATTGCTCATAAATATAATGGTTAAATTTGCGATAAAAAGTAAGGATTATGGCATTAATAAGGAAAGTTAGAGGATATGATCCTCAGTATGGGGAAGAATGTTATTTTGCAGAAACCAGCGTGATTATTGGCGATATTGTTATGGGAGACTCATGCAGTATCTGGTATGGTGCTGTGCTCAGAGGCGATGTAAACTCCATCAGGATTGGTAATCATGTAAATATTCAGGACAATGCGGTTTTACATACATTGTATGAGAAATCGACCATAGAAATTGGAGATTATGTTTCTATAGGACATAATGTAACCATACATGGCGCAAAAATTCACGACCATGTATTAGTTGGGATAGGAGCAACTGTTTTAGATCATGCTGAAATCGGAGAAAACACCATAGTAGCAGCAAATTCACTGGTGCTTTCAGGGGCAAAGCTTGAGCCTAATTCTGTCTATGCAGGAGTGCCAGCCAAGCGTATAAAAACGATAGAAGCAGGTCAGAGTAAAGAAATGATTCACAAAATTGCAAACAATTATACAATGTATGCTTCATGGTATGAATAGGCTTTGGTGTGATTTTTGTATTCATTCACACCAAAATCTGCACTTATGAAGACTAAAAGTTTACTTTTTACCTGTATAGTGATCATTTCACTTTGCTCTTCCTGTATTGTGGTATATGAGGGAGCATATTCTGAAGCAACCGACGTTATTTATTACCCAGAACCAGAACCGATTATCATAGTAAATTCACCACCACCCGCACCACCACCAAGTCATTCTCAGTACACGCCACCGCCTCCTAAACCTCACCGTCCTACGGTTCAAAATGATAACAATCCTCCACGTGTTCCTTCACGACAACCAACAACTTCATCCAGTAGTGCAAATAAAAAGCCGGTTAGAAAAAGATAATTTTGTTAAATCTGTTATCTTTATGAAGTGAGAACGATTTTCGTACTATGCATCATAGATTAAATCTTAGAATTTGAAAATTATTAAGCACATAATCATCATTTGTAGTTTGTTGCTTTTTTCATCAAGCTTAAGCTTTTCACAATTCTTTTGGCGTGATTTCCCTGAAAATGTTTTAATAGAGAATATCAACTTTAAAAATGCAAAACTATATAACGTCAAAACAAATTATTTGCATAAAGAGCTTGATGTTAATAAATTGAAAAGAGAATATACTTTAACCGATTATGGTGTTAACAATGGATATAGTTCAGTTTCTATATACAAAGAACATGATGGCAAATTGCTTATTATATCATGTAAGACTTACTCATTAGATTACGACAAAATAAAGCGTGACAGCATAAATTCCTGCTTGATTGAAAGCTTTGACACTAGATTTTATAATGTAAATGAATACAAGTATGTTTATGATAATAATGGAAACTGTACAAAAGTAACAAAAGCACATTGGGCGGAGGAAGTCCTTTATGAAACTTTTAATTCTTATAATTCTAATAATCAGTTAATATCCAGCATTAATTATCACGATTTGATTATGATGTCTGCTAAATTCTATTCCTATAAGGGGCAAGAACTTTCAGAGGAGTTTGTATTCCTAAGATCATCTGTAAAGTGTGACGAATGGCA
Organism: Bacteroidales bacterium; assembly: GCA_963676165.1. Lineage (GTDB taxonomy): Bacteria > Bacteroidota > Bacteroidia > Bacteroidales > ML635J-15 > JAQIBY01. The sequence continues at coordinate 1,911,711 of OY781043.1, forward strand.
TAAATTACTAACGGATACATCACATGTTAATTTTCCTCAAATGGATAGTTTGTGTCTTTACTCTTATAAAAATTTTCGCATTTTTAGTTCGGATAAATATATTGCTGAATTGTATGTTTGTGGCTTACGTCGTAATTCTGAATATGAACAGAGAAACAGTATTGCTTACAAAAGGGATAACAGAAAAAGAAATCAACTCGTAAGTAAACTTTTCTGGCGTAAAGACAACAATAACTATACGATGGGATATTATAACAAAGGATTGCTAATTAAAAAAGTGGAGTATCATAGCGATAATGACCCACAAGTCACAAAATTTAAATATGATAAGTATGGGAGCGTAATTGAAAAAGCAACCACAAATAAGAATTCTTATTTTCTTGAAACATACCAGACTGACAAATTTGGGAATGAAATAGAATACATTCAAGAAAATTCCACTAACGATGCTCCTTTACATTTTGTAACAAAATACGAACACTCAAAATCTCATAACTCAAGAAAAAAAGAAATGACCATCAATGTCATAAATGTACAATAGTGGAAACTGAATCTTTTTATCTCAAAACATTCCTTTTGTCATCTTTTAAACGCAGAATAAAGCTTACCTTTGTGCCCTAATTTTTGAAGGATGAAAAATATAATTTTACTTGACAAACCTTATGTGTCTGACTTTTTGAAAGATACAATTGCTAAAAACCATATTGAAGTCTTAGATACTCAGATAGCAAAGCAGATGGCAAACCGAAAAGATATCCATTTTATTTCTGCTGAAGAGGTTGCCAATGAAAAACGTCATGATGAAAACACGCTAATTTTTTCTAATTCTGAGAATAACATTAGCTGGGTAGAACAAAATTTGAATTTTTCGGATCTTCCTACAAGCATTCACCAATTCAAAAATAAAATTACGTTTCGCGAAACAATCAAAGGATTATTCCCAAACTTCTTTTTTAAAGGAGTAAAATTTGAAGATTTATCATCTTTGGATGTTGCCGATTTGAAATTTCCGTTCATTATTAAACCCGCAATCGGATTCTTCTCTATGGGTGTACATACAGTAGAGAACGCAGAAGAATGGCAACCAACATTACAAACAATTCAGGATGAAATTGGGAAAAATAAATCATTGTATCCAATCGAAGTTATCAATACATCCGAATTCATTATCGAAGAAATCATACAAGGAGAGGAGTTTGCCATTGATTGCTATTTCAATCAAGAAGGGAAACCTGTCATTGCCAACATATTAAAACATGTTTTCTCTTCAGGCAAAGATGTAAGCGACAGACATTATTTCACATCAAAACAAATTGTCAAGGCAAATCTGGAAAGCATGCAGGATTTTATGGACAATATTGCAGAATTAGTCCACGTCAAAAACTTTCCTACTCACGTAGAAGTGCGTAAAACTGCTGAAGGTGAGATTATTCCAATTGAAATAAACCCTATGCGTTTTGGCGGTTGGTGTTCTTCTCCTGACTTAGCATACCATGCATTTGGCGTAAATATTTATGAGAGTTTCTTCAAACGTGAAAAACCAGACTGGAACCATATTCTTGATAATGCGGACGACAAAGTGACCAGCATTGTAATTTTGGATAACAGTACTGGCATAGATGGTGAAGAAATTAAACATTTTGATTACGATAAATTGGTCAAGGGTTTTTCTGAACCACTGGAAATGCGCAAAACCAATTACAAAGAATATCCAGTATTCGGAATGCTTTACTGCAAAACCGAAGCGGAAGATTCTCCAGAATTAGCTAATATTCTGAAATCAAACTTGAGAGAATTTACTGAGAAATAATAATTTCAAAGATTAACCAAAAAAAATCCGGATTTGAATTGATTTTCAAATCCGGATTTTTTATACTGTAAGCTTCTTTTACTGAGGTCGAACCACTTCAACCCATTGTCCTTTATTTCTGGCATGAATTGACTTGTCGTACATAGCTTCCACGTTAAATGCAGGCAGATAATACTTACCAGCATAAGATGCATTTAGCATAACTCTGTACGTGTGAGTTTTACCTTTGGACAGACTAAAATAAGTGAGAATTCTATCGTCACGAATATCTTGATAATCCGACCATGAGTTATCTCCAAATTCACTTGCAAACATTCGCGAGTTGATGATTTCCCAACCACTAGGGAAAATTTGTGTTAATGCAAGCTCATTGAAATAATTCTCAAAACTACGATGTGTCACCTGAATTTCGCACACAAAATCAGTGCCTTGCTCAATGCGACTTGGGTCAAGTGATTTTCCATCTAAATCCATGAATTTCACATTCATTGTAAGTTTATTTGCAGATGCAGATTCGCTTCCTGCTTCAGGGATTCCTTCTTGCACAATTCGCACAAACAGCATAGACTGTGTTAAGTTTTCAAGCATTAACTGGTTTGTTTCAGTAAGACCATTCAGCGGATATGACATAAATGCACCTTCAGTTTTTAGGTTCTGTAATTCTCCGCCATTCAATTGAATGTTCACATTAATGTCTGAAGAAGCACCATACTTATCAAAATACATACCGGTTGCCAATAGGGCATAGGCAGTAGTTTGCGTACTCAACCAAGCGTCAGAGCCAAGTGTGGTAGCCATAGATCGCAACACCTCAAATGCACTGGCTTTATTGTCCATTAGAACAAAGGTTTCTAAAATCATCGCTTCATCGCGTAAACCAGAACCAAAAGTGTAGCTGAGTTCAGAATATGGATTGACATTTACTGGCAAGTCTTTTGTCAACGATGTCGCAATTTTATGCTTACCACTCAATTCATATGCAGCAGCTAAGCGCCATGAAGCAGCATCCATCATGTTGTCTATTTGCATCATTCTATTCATTGCACTTAACACTGGCTTGTTAGCCAAACTAAGTGTGTAAAGCCTGTATGCCTGCACCAATTGAGATCTTGTACCATCATCTGTCCATTTTAAAGCTTTCTCTTTTTGATATTTCTGCCAACTTGAAAGTACAGTTTCAGGCACATCATAACCTTGCTTTTTGGCTTCAAGCATGAAATGACCAGCATAGTTTGTTCCCCATAGGTTTACGTTGTTTCCGCCCGGCCAATAGCTAAAGCCACCATTACTCATTTGATATTTTCTCAATTGTTTTAGCGCAAAATCTATGCGTGCATCAAAATCAGCTTTTTCAGTAGGCGTAAGCGGCATTAGCTTATCCAAATACAAATGAGGAAATGCAGATGACACAAGCTGCTCAATGCATGAGTGAGGATAGTTTTCAAGATATTTTAAGCGCTTATGTAAATTTAATGGAGGAATGGAATACACCTCGAGATGACTTTTGTCTGTGTTTGGAAGTCCGAATTCTGTAAAATCATACGATTTACTTAAACCAGCATCAACAGCACTGCCGCTAGTTCGTACCATAAGTGGATTCGGATTTCGAATTTCTATTTCAATAGGGAAAGTTGAATTTTCATTCCCGGAAACAGCCACGATATTGACTTTGCCAATACCAGCTTGCCCTTTAGTTTTGAGTTTAAAACATACTGTTTGGTCACCATTTCTGTCAAAATGGACAGATTCAGAATTGTTTCCTAAAATTTCGAAATACTCATTGCCACTGATTTGCACATTGACATCACGCACATGATTTTTCATGGCAAATAGAGTCACAGGAAGCATCACTTCTTCTTCAGTTCCTAAAACTCGTGGCAAAGTACCCAGCACCATAAGTGGTTTAGTAACAGGACATGTTTTTTCAGCAGACCCATAGGACCCTTCACGATTTCCAGCAATTATCATAGTGCGAACCGATCCAATGTATTTTGGAAGCTGCACTTTATGTACTGCTTTTTTCCCTGCTTTTAAGTGGAATGGACCTAAGTATCTAACCATAGGAGTGAAGCGATTGGCATTTTTTGCCCCATCTTTACTCAAAGCGCCGCCACCACCAATACTTAGCAACCTATCAATTTTTTCACCATGTGCTCCAATCACCCAATCAAACATATCCCATGTATCAACACCTAAAGCTTCACGAGCGTAAAAGTGTTTCCATGGATCAGGTGTTTGGAAATTGGTTAAATCCAATAAACCTTCATCCACAATGGCTATCGTATAGGTCATTTCCTGCTTATTCGCTTCTTTTACCTCGATGCGAATTTCAGATTCAGCCAACAGCTCATCATCCATAATCAATTGAGGCTCTAGGTGAGTCGCTTTGTTTTCAACTTCAATTGGAATTACACCATACATGCGAATAGGTCTATCGTTTACAGTTTGCTCGTGCGGCTGAATTAAACTAATGTGCACATAGATGTTTGGCGTCATTTCTTCTGATAAATTAAAACTAAATTCAGTGTCACCAGCTTCAGTCTCCAACCAGAAATAATCAAGTACTCTTGTTCCGTTTTCTATGCTTATGAACGCTTGTCCACCCTCAGAACCTGGTAGAGTGAGCTTAACACTTTCATCTAAGTTATATCTATCCTTATCCGCCTTGAATTGAAGGATATTAGCAGATTTCGATTGATTTCTTCCTACACCAGCATACTCAGGCCAATCAGCATAAATACGTTGGGCTGTAGAATGTCCACTATTCAAATCTGTCACTTTGAGAATATAATACCCCCAACTATCACGCTTCACTTTAAATTCCCAGTTCGCTTTTCCTTGCTTGGTACTGATTTTTTCACGCTCAATCACATCGTAATATTCTGATGAAGCATAATTTGAGCTGTAATCATAGCTGTAATACCACCATGACCAGTCAACTTTAATTAGCTCCACTTGAATATCATGAGATGCATTCAACAAGTCGCCATCAGGACTCACTAATGCAATATCAATCTCATGTTTCTTGTCGGTAGGCAAATAGTTTCCATAGGAGCGACTCGATTCGGGAAGTTGCATTCCAACATAGGATGAATAAGGATGGAAAGGTATCTGTTTTTCACTAATACTAAAGTTTCCACCTTTTTCAAATGCCTTAGTCGTAAGTTTAGCCATTAGTTTTCCAGGAGCAGAATTACCAATATCAAGCTTAATATCAGTTTGAATATGACCATCCAGATCAGTAGTTTCATCTACAATTGTACTTGTGTTGTAATCAAAAGATCTAGTGATATCATCGAAATGATAGTTCTCAAACTTCTCAAATACTGTTGTCATCGGGTAAAGCGAAAGACTAACCGTTGTTTTTAATTGTTTTGCAGGGGCTCCATGTAACCAATTAATCCAGATATTTGCAGGGTTTGCTTTCCCTGCAACTAATTGATCTCCTTGTAACTGCAAGTCAATTTTAAGTCTGTTTGGTTTGATGGTTTCGATTGGAATGCTCTTGTAAAATGTTTTTCCACCAACGCTAATACGAGCAGAATAACTTCCTGTAGGAGCATCAGCATCTGTTTTTGTTGTAAAACTATGGAAATGCCATTCATTTAAATTTTGGACTTGTTTGTCAATGAGTTGTGAGCGCGAATTATAAAACTCAAAAATCACAGGATGACCCAAAGGAAGCTCGTTACGAATGTCTTCTAAAATAAATCCAATAAAAATTGAATCTCCAGGTCTCCATACGCCTCGTTCTCCATAAACAAAGCCTTTAAGACCATCGGAAACATCAACACCTGACACATCAAAGTCGCTTATTGAAAGATTGTTACCTCGGTTTATTTTAAGGTATCCTTTACTTGATCCGCTAGACGCAATAATAAAACTAACTTCTTCATCGTCAGGAATTTCTTCAAAGAAAACAACTCCATCTTTATCAGTCTGCATACTTGTTATAAACTGCTGCTGGTAGTTATGAATATCAACATGCACATCCTTCATCGGGAGAGCTGTATTCAAGTCTGTTACCACTACGAGGAGAGAGCCATCATTCCCTTCTTTTGCTGTAACACCAAGGTTTGATGCAAACACATTTTGAGAAACCGCACGACGGAATCCATAATATGCCTCGCTGCAAGGGTCGTCACGTTTTTCCCAATCGTCCCAACCGTAGTTGTAATACCAAGAATCGAAATTCTCCCAAAACGCTTTCTCTTCACGAGAGGAAACTGTGCTGGTAAGTGCTTCAGATTGTGAGTCATTATCATCGCAGGGGTACATGGCATACTGTTTTCGGAAACCTATATCAATACGGTAAATTGCTCCAGGGTCAGACTGTATAAGTTTGTTTAAATCAAGCGTGAAGCGATTCCATTGACTAAGATCAGTCACATCAGTTTGGTCAAGAAAGATTGTTTTCTTGCGAATTACTTTTCCAACTCGAGTCAACTCATAATCATCAGACATGTCGTTTACTTGTAGAAATTGCATCACATTATTTTCAAATATCTTGGTTATACGCACATCCACAGCTTTCAAGTTCACAGCTTCAAAAGGAAGCACTAAATTACCTTCTGATTTAGGCATAATAATGCCATTCCCAGTCAACCTAACAGCAGGTAAAATCTGTTCAAAACTCAATCTTTCATAAACCGATTCTGGAAAACGATAACCTAAACAGTTTTTAATTCCTTGATTGACAAGAATCGAATGTTCGCCTTCTAAACGTTCAGGTGGATAAACCCTTATGATATTGTCTTGAATGACATAATTTAGGACACCCGCATCTTGAATGCTTATGAGTCCATCTAAATATTGATTTTCTTGAATCGGATCAGAGAATTGCAACTTAATGTATTGCTCAGGATGCTGTATAACTTCAGCACTAAGCAATTTAAAGTCTTTCACCGATGGGATAGAGACAATTTTTTCACCTGCCTTGTTGATACCAATCGTGTTTCCGTTGTATTCAATACTTAGATGATTGGCTTTTTCTCCTCTTGGAACTGAATCGACAACAAAATGAAACTCGGTAGGTGCTTTCTGCTGAAAGAAAACATCAAGTTCTTCCTTGTTAATTCCTGCGTGCAATATCTTTTCAACAAGTTCCAATTCTTCAGTATCCGATGTACGGATGAGACCGTGAACTTGCTGCCATTCCAAATTTTTCTTGTCAATGGTCTTTATTTCAGTAATTTCCAAACTAAAATTCTGTGGTTTAGTTTGAATTTGATACTCAAATATTCGATATTTTTTATCTAGCTCATGATCTAATTCAATCAATTTAAACTCAATACTGAACTGTTTATCAGACTCCAATGGTTCGTCGGGAATAAATTGAACCGTTCTAAAATCTACCCATCCGGTTTTACCACTTACTTTTGGGTCAATTTCGAACAAATCCGTTGACCGCTCTTCAATGCTTGGAAGTTTACTTGCAAAATCATTCGAAAGCTGAATGGTAATTGCAGAGGATTTTGATATCACTCCCGAAGTATAACCAGAAATATACGGGCTAAATTCGGAAATATTTGCTCTTGTTTGTCCTTTATGGAAGACCAATGTCATAACGAGATACACTGACATAATAAGGGCTACCAGACCGACAATCCATAACCAGGTGCGATTTTTTTTCATCTTGATTCGTTCAGTTAGTATTTAGAAATATTACTTGCTATGAATTAAACAAAAAAAAGCGAAACAATATTGCTTCGCTTTCTATGAGTTTTCCAAAGTTTTGAACAGATTTTATTTCAAAATCCGAAATTGAATTCCAGATTTTTTATTGTATCCTATGCTAATAATGTTTCCATTCTTCACATCAGAGCGGATAATAGCCTCTGCCAATGGATTTTCTAAATATTTTTGAATTGCCCGTTTAAGTGGTCTTGCACCAAACTTAGAATCGAATCCTCGTTCAGCCACAAACCTGCGTGCAGCAGGGGAGATACGGATTGTGTATCCAAGTTCTTTGACACGATTGAGCAAACCAGCCAATTCAATATCAATAATTTTCTGAATATCTTTCTCACCCAAAGAGTTGAACATAACTACATCATCAACACGATTTAAAAATTCGGGAGCAAATGACTTTTTCAACGCATTACTAATGACTGATTGAGCATGCTTGTCTGCCTCTTTTTTTCGTGCTGCCGTAGAAAACCCAACTCCTTGACCAAAATCTGAAAGTTCACGACTTCCAATGTTCGAGGTCATAATTACAATGGTATTTCTAAAATCAACACGACGACCAAGACTGTCAGTCAAACGCCCCTCGTCCATCAATTGCAATAAAATATGGAATACATCAGGATGCGCTTTCTCAATCTCATCAAGCAAAACAACAGAATATGGTTTGCGTCTAACTTTTTCAGTTAACTGACCACCTTCTTCGTAACCAACATACCCCGGAGGCGCTCCAACTAAACGAGAAACAGAGAATTTCTCCATGTATTCACTCATGTCAATACGAATTAGAGCATCATCGGAATCAAACAAAAAGCTTGACAAAACTTTCGCCAATTGGGTTTTACCAACACCAGTAGGACCTAAGAAAATAAAGCTACCAATTGGTCTGTTCGGATCTTTTAAACCCGCACGGTTACGTTGAATTGCAAGAACAATCTTTTGAATCGCTTCATCTTGTCCAACAACACGATTTTTGAGCTGATCACCCATCTTTAGGAGTTTTGCCCCTTCTGTTTGGGCAATTCGTTGAACCGGAACACCTGTCATCATTGCAACAACCTCTGCAACGTTCTCTTCAGTCACTTTTTCACGGTTAGATTTGAGTTCCTTTTGCCATAATTCCTTCGCACTTTCAATCTTTTGTTCAAGTTCTCTTTCTTTATCACGATAGGATGCAGCTTTTTCAAACTTCTGTTCTCCAACAGCCGCTAGCTTTTCAGCCTTTGTTTTGTCTAAAGCTTGCTCCAGCTCTAAAATACTATCAGGAATGCTCACTTTTGCAATGTGCACACGTGAACCAGCCTCATCCATTGCATCAATGGCTTTGTCCGGTAAATGTTTATCACTAATGTATCTGTTTGTAAGCTTAATACACGCTTCAAGTGCATCATCAGTATAAGTCACATTATGGTGATCTTCGTATCTGCTTTTGATATTCTTCAAAATGGTTAAGGTTTCCTCTTGATTGGTCGGTTCAACCATTACTTTTTGAAAACGTCTTTCCAGAGCTGCATCTTTTTCAATGTGTTGACGATACTCATCGAGAGTTGTCGCACCGATACATTGAATTTCTCCACGTGCCAAAGAAGGCTTTAACATATTTGCAGCATCTAAAGACCCTGCAGCTCCGCCCGCTCCAACGATAGTGTGAATTTCATCAATAAAAAGAATGATATCATCCGATTTCGCCAACTCATTTAAGATGGCCTTCATCCGCTCTTCAAATTGACCTCTGTATTTTGTTCCTGCAACAATAGAAGCCATGTCTAAGGTGATTACACGTTTATCGTAAAGCACATGAGAGACTTTCTTTTCGATAATGCGAGCCGCCAATCCTTCAGCAATAGCAGACTTACCAACACCTGGCTCACCAATCAATACGGGATTGTTCTTTTTACGACGACTGAGAATTTGTGAAATTCTTTCAATTTCTTGGTCTCTACCAATAATAGGATCCAATTTTCCGGACTCTACCGCTTTGGTTAAATCAATTCCGAAATTATCAAGTACAGGTGTATCTGAGCCTTTGGATCCGGCTTTTGCAGAACCGCCTGATTTTGATCCTCCTGACTGTCTTGGTGATTTCTTTTCTTCAGCTTCCTCAAAATCATCATCATCAGGCTCATCAATACTCGAAGTGGTTTGATCCATCTCTAAATTCAACTTCACCAACTCGTAATCAACATCAATATCATTAAAAATTTGCGATAGAGGAGTAGCAACTCGCAAAAGAGCTAAAAGCATATGTCCAGAATTAACCTCTTCACTCTGCATATGTTTTGCTTCAAGATTCATGAAATTTTGGATACGTTGAGTGCTGTCATGCACCTTCAATTTATCCGTATCTTCCATTTTAATTTCTATGTCTGTATTGCGAATACGATCTTCAACACGCTTTTTCAGATCTTCCAAATCCACATTTAGGCTAAGCAAAAGATTGATTGCAATCCCTTTTCCTTGACGCAATAAGCCAAGTAATAGGTGGTCGGGACCAATGTATTCGTTATTAAGTCGAATCGCTTCTTCCTTGCTATAGTCGATTGCATCTTTGACGCATTGTGATAGTTTGATATTCATAGTCATTCTTTTTTCTGAATAATAATAACCCATAAAACCCTCAAATTGTTGCGAGAGAAATAGGGGATTTACCGAGCATTCAAATTTAAATGTTTTTTACGACAAGTCAAGTGATTTTATAAACAGAAATCTGTTGAAAATAAAGCCCTAAATCCTCATTATTTCCCGATATTATATGTATTTTAGTAGCTTGATTTAAAAAAGTAAATTTAGAACAATGAGTGAAGAAGGAAAAGATTCCAGAATCTTGTCAGTCAATGTAGTTGATCAAATGAAATCAGCTTACATTGATTATTCAATGTCTGTTATTGTTTCAAGGGCATTGCCCGATGTTCGGGACGGATTAAAACCAGTTCATAGACGTATTCTTTATGGAATGTCAGAGCTTGGAGTGACATCAAACAAATCGCACAAGAAATCAGCACGTATTGTCGGAGAAGTTTTAGGTAAATATCATCCACATGGAGATTCATCTGTCTATTTTGCCATGGTACGTATGGCTCAACCTTGGTCAATGAGGTACATGCTTGTTGACGGTCAAGGTAACTTTGGGTCTGTTGATGGTGATAGCCCTGCAGCAATGCGTTATACAGAGGCTCGTCTTCAGAAAATTTCGGATGAGGTATTGAAAGATCTCGATAAAGAAACTGTTGACTTTCAATTAAACTTTGACGACACATTAAAAGAGCCTACTGTTTTACCTACAGTGGTTCCTTTATTGTTGGTTAACGGAACTTCTGGTATCGCTGTTGGGATGGCCACTAATATGCCTCCTCATAACTTAACCGAAGTTGTGAATGCATTGTGTGCAAAAATCGACAATCCTGAAATTCAAACGGAAGAATTGTTGCAGCATATTAAAGCTCCAGATTTTCCAACTGGTGGGATTATCTATGGTTACGATGGTGTGAAAGAAGCCTTTGAAACAGGCAGAGGTCGCGTTGTTGTTCGTTCGAAAACTGACGTAGAAGTAACCAGTTCAGGTCGAGAACGTATTGTTGTCACTGAAATTCCTTACCTCGTAAATAAAGCAGAACTGATTATTAAAATCGCAGATCTGATTAACGAGAAGAAAATTGAAGGTATTTCCAATGTTAATGACGAAAGTGACCGTAATGGTATGCGTATTGTCATTGATTTGAAACGCGATGCCGTAAGTAATGTTGTATTAAACAAATTGTTTAAATACACTCAATTGCAAGCATCCTTCTCAGTGAACAACATTGCTTTGGTGAATGGACGTCCAGAAATGCTTAATTTGCAAGATCTACTTGGACATTTCATTGATCACCGTATGGACGTGTTGATTCGTCGCACCGAATACGAATTGAGACAAGCAGAAAAACGTGCTCATATTCTTGAAGGTCTTATTAAAGCCCTCGATTATATTGATGAGGTAATTGCGATTATTAAAGCTTCGAAAAATGTTGAAGAGGCGAGACAAGGTTTGATGGACCGTTTCGACTTGAGCATTGAACAAGCAAAAGCAATTGTTGAAATGCGCCTAAGAAGCTTAACTGCACTTGAAACTTCAAAATTGAAAGACGAGTTGGCTGAGCTGATGGAACGCATTAACTATTTCAAACAAATTCTTTCTGAAGAACCATTGCGTCGTCAGATTATTCGCGATGAGCTGGTTGAACTCAGAGATAAATATGGTGACGAAAGACGCACCGAAATTGTTTATGCTTCAGAAGAAATTAATCCTGAAGATTTTTATGCTGATGATGAAATGGTCATTACAATTTCTCATCTTGGATACATTAAACGTACACCACTGACCGAGTTTAGAACTCAAGGCAGGGGAGGCGTTGGTTCCAGAGCATCAAATTTCAGAGATAAAGATTTCATTGAATCTGTTTTCACCGCAACCATGCACAACACGCTGATCTTCTTTACAGCAAAAGGTCGTTGTTTCTGGTTGAAAGTGTATGAACTCCCTGAAGGAACAAAAGCATCTCAAGGTCGTGCTATTCAAAATCTGATTAATATTGAACCAGATGATGAAATTAAAGCATACATCCGTGTGAAAGACTTAAAGGATGATGAATATATTGACAGTCGTTTTATTGTCATGGCTACTCAACGTGGTATCATTAAGAAAACCAGACTGAGAGAATATTCACGCCCACGTCAAAATGGTATCAATGCAATTAATATCCGCGAAGACGATATGTTGCTTAATGCACGTCTTATCGAAGATATTGAAGGCGAAGAGGTTCACAACATTGTGATTGCTGCTAAAAACGGCAAAGCCATTCGTTTCCCTCACGATATTGTTCGTCCTATTGGCCGTACAGCAACGGGTGTGCGCGGAATCAGTCTTGAAGATGACGATGAAGCAATTGGTATGATTGTAATCAATCCATCCAAAGACATTCTTGTTGTTTCTGAAAATGGTTATGGAAAACGATCATCACTTGAAGATTACCGTACTACAAATCGTGGCGGTAAAGGTGTGAAAACCATTAATATTACGGATAAAACCGGTAAATTAATTGCAATTAATGCTGTAACAGATATGGATCACCTCATGATTATTACAAAAGAGGGTATTATGATTCGTATTGCTGTTTCTGATCTCCGTGTAATGGGTCGTGCCACTCAAGGTGTCCGTTTAATAAACCTCAAAGGAGATGATCAGATTGCTGCTGTAACAAATGTAGAAAATGGGGCAGAGCAGGAAGATGAAGAAACTCAAGATGCAGAGATTGTAGATGAAAATGCAGCAGATTCAACTGATAGCGAGTTAGATAATACAGATACTGCTGAAGCAAATGATAGCGAGGAGTAATTCTGGCATTGATTTTGAATAAGAGTAGAAAATTTTAGATTTGAAAATTAAAAAGATGAGACATATGAAACGATTAGGATTTTTACTACTAATGATTATCGCGTTTTCTTCTGCCTTTGGACAAAAGGGTGAAGTGACCAATACTTATTTTTCTTTAAAAAATGATGCATTAAATGATGCTTATGAAAGTATTAACAAAGCGATATTACATCCCAAAACAAAGGATGATTACAAAACATGGTGGTATTACGGACGTACTTATCAAAGGTTATCGACGGCAGACAGTGAAAAGTTGAAAAATCTTTGTGAAGAGAACTGCGCTGACCAAGCCTTTGACGCTTACATTAAGGCTTTACGATTGAACTTTATTGATGAAGAATTGAGAAACTTAGATTTGGAAAAAGAAATGGATGTAATGAAGTTTTTCAAAGCCTTGGGTGATAAAGACACTCAACTTGAAAACCAAGAAACTTTGATCGATATCATTACAGTTAGACTACCTGCGTTAGCTAATGGTTTTGTGAACCAAGGAGTGGAAGCCTTTCAAACTCAAGAGTACGAAACTGCGCTTGAAAAATTTGAAAAATCATTAACCGTTTCCACTATCGCAATGAAATTGGATACTCAGGTTATCTATTTTTCTTCGCTGGCGGCAATTAATGCTAAAAATTGGGAGAAAACAATTCAATATAACGAAATGCTTAAAGGCATTGATTTTGGTGAAAAAGTTGAAGATAAAGTCACTATTGTTCAAAGTTTGGCTGCAGGTTACTTGAATACTCAAGATACAGCTAAATTCATCTCAACTTTAGAATCAGGAATTGAAGAGTATCCTGAAAATTCATATCCTTTGGTTATTGACTTATTCAACTATTATGTTGATATCAAAGAAAATGAAAAAGCTTTGAATTATATTTCCATGGCGATTGAAAACAATCCTGGAAATCCACAATTTTATGTGATTAGAGGAACATTATTCGAAGAAACAGGAAAAGCTGAAAAAGCAATTGCTGAGTATTCTAAAGCAGCTGAATTGGATTCTACCAACTTTGATGCGAACTACAGTTTAGGTGCATATTACTACAACTATGCTGCAGATACTTTGGCTTGGGCAAACGATAATATTCCACCAACAGAACCACAAAAATACAATGAAGTGAAAAAAGCTGCTGATGGACTATTTGCAAAAGCATTGCCTTACCTTGAAAATGCTAGAGCACTGAAACCAAACGATGTAGTTGTACTCGATGTATTGAAAACGATTTATTACCGTACTGGTGATTTAGAAAAACACGATGCAATCAAAGCTGAAATTGATGCTTTAACTGAATAAGTTTAAATCTAAATATTTTTGAAACCGCTCTAGCAATAGGGCGGTTTTTTTGTTGATTATTTATTTTATCGTACCTTTATTGAAATTAAGCTGTTTATCAACTGTAATATGGCACATTTAATACTTTAACAGATAAGATATTCAATCTATTAATAAATAACAACATGAAAAGGCTACTTATTATTCCATTTATTTTCATCGCTGTTCTATTGAATGCACAAAAGCAGGAGCTTAATTCAGCTTTTCATCATTTGTTCGGTGAAGATCACAAAGAAGCATATGAATGTGTGAAGAGGGCAGAGGCTCATGAAAAAACTCAGTATTATTACAAAACATACAAAATGAAGTTTTCTTGTATCATTGAAATGTATAGAAAAAATGATACTGCGATGCTCAATTCTCTTGTATATCCCATAGATACAGCTTACGATGCACTAATGAAATCTATGTGTTACAATTTTCATGATTCTGAAATAAAATCACTGAATTTTTATCACGAAGAGAACTTGAGTTTACTTCATGATCAAATAAGCATTGCGTTAAATGCTCCAATTCCTGAAGTAGAGAATCTTGATAATCTTCGTACTGATTTTTTTGTACGTGTACCCATGCTTGCAAAACTGTACCTGGCATATGCTCAGGAATATAAGTTTCGTGGTTTAGTGGATAGTGCATATTCAGCATGTAAACGATGTATTCTGCTTTCTGAATTCGATGAATTGTATGATACAACAGCTTATGCACTTGCAGCAGATATTACATTTTCACAACACAAATACAATGAAGCAATTACATACTTAAACAAAGTAATTAAAAAGGATTATGGGAGTGATGATGCTGAAAAATCAAAATACTTTGCAAATTTGGCAGAATCGTATTTGAAAACTGGAGACACTGTAAAATACTTAGCCACAGCACGATCTAATGCCTTTAAGCACAAGCAAGTTGCTCACAATGAAAATAAGAAACTACTAAACTTCTGCATTCAAAATGATTATCCTGAACTCATGCTCGAATCGTTGGAATTGTTAGAAAGCATTGCAAGTGATTATATTGGTGTTTACGAGCTGAAAGGAGAGTTGTTTAAAAGTCAGAAGGAATATGAAAAAGCGCTTAATAATTTCAGACAATTCCAAGATTTAAATAAAGAGGATTTTAATGCAAACTATTTAATGGCAGATTGTTTAATGGCTTATGCAAATGAAAATGTATCACTTAAAGATTCGCTCAATAATGAGGCATTGATCTATCTGCGTAAAGCAAAATCAATTAATCCATATGTTTCATATGTCAATCAGGATATTGAACGTATCGAGTCTGAACTTCAAAAATAATCCGTTATCAACATTGAATACAGCTAATTTAGGAGATAGGTTAATTTGAAAGAAAATATACAATTTAACATAATATAAATTATCATTTTCAACACCGCTAATTTTTTACTAATCAGTTACTTTAACACTATAACGCTTTAACAGTCTATTTTTATACTTTTCTTTTTGTCTCATTCTGTGTATTTTATAATTATTGCATCAAAAGTACTCATATTTACAATAATTGCATCAAAAACCTCAATTTTTTCTTTTCTTTCTTTTTTCAATGCTTTATCAACAAGTATATTTATTACATCATCAAACTCTGGACACTCCCACAATATAAGTTCAGGAAAAGCCGATATTTTCATAACCTGATAATATGGTCTTAATGGTTCCGACATTACATACACAGGAACTCCCTTTATTTTCTTTGCTTGTCCATGATCTTGCGCCACTGCTGAAAGACTAAACAAAATCAAAAATACTACTATTATTTTTCTCATGGCTTTTTTCTTTTGTTTTACAAACTTACAAACTTTCAGATAATTTACAAAATCGGTGCCATATTTTCGTCCGAGAAGTTGCACCTAAAACAAGTACATTATAATACTGAAAGAAAAAAGCCCATCTAAGATAGGCTTTTTTACTCTTTTTTATGTTCTATTTTTTAACCTTAAACAGCTCTATATACTTAGATGCGTAATAATGATATTTTTTATTCACTGGTGTTTCTTTATACGCTAATTCTGCCAACTTCTTTTGTATTTTGGGATTCATCCCCCATTTCCAACTCATTACCTTATATTGTCCATAACGATATTCTTTATTGACTTTCTCCATATACAAAATCAACCATGATTCATCAACTTGCTCAAAATACACCCAAAAATCATATATCGAATTCCAATTTAAAGCCCTCACAGCCGAATATACAACAGACTTTGAATAATTACCATTTTTTAATAACATTCCCTTTTTATCGTATATTTTTCCCTTTTCCTTATCCGTTGGCGGTTCATTCTTTTTTGTTTCAAACCTTATAACCCTAACAACTGTAAGGAAGACAACAGCAATAAAACCATATAAATAATAAATGTTTTTCATAACTATCGAATAAATACAACATGATATTTGCCAATAATTGAACTGTTTAACACTTGTTCAATAGTTTTTTGACCTTTATGATTCAAATATATTTCTGAACCAATTGAAATTGGTAATTCCTTTACAAACATTCCTGAATTTTGCGACCATTTTACAAATAAACCACATTGCCAATTTGCTGGGGATTCTTTAATTATTCGCTTTTTAATTCCTGATGCTTCACCATCTCGAAAGACAATTAAATCATTTCTGTTTAAATCATCCTGATAGTTGTAAAATGCTCCTGTTACTAAGTTTTTCATCTTTGTAACTTCAACATTATTATTTGTTGTTGTTGTTGTAGTTGTAGTTGTAGTTGTGTTGTTTGTTTCTCCACCGCCTTCTGTATCATCTTTAACAAACAATTTTCTAATTGATTTCCAAAACATACCAATTAACAATACAACCAATGACAATACAATGTATAATACATTGTTATTCTTTTTATTATTTCTTTTCATATTAACCTCTCCCTGTATTTGTTCCATCACCTCCTAAACTTCCACGATGACCATAAGAAGCATCTGCAATACCATCCCCATCAGTATCAATTTCTATTGTACCACCAGATGCTAATGTATCAATTTCGTCTTGTGTTAAATCATCTTGCAAGCCACCCAATGGTCCTCTTGAAGGATTATATTTAGGTGGTGTATTTGTGTTTCTTCCTATATTATTTGTATTTGTATTTGTTCCTGTAACTCCCGAATCTCCCATATTTTGCGTTGTTTGACTTACTTTTTCACGTACTTTAGGAAACAGATACCAAACAATAATTCCAAGCGGAATAATTAATAAAATCAAATATTTTTTCATAACTCAAATTCAATATAATTAACGACTATTTTTTCTTTCAACGAAGCCAAAATCTCAAATTCACCACTCAATACAACACTATTCAAATTACTTGAATCGACTATTGTTTTAGTACTTTCGTCATAACGAACGTAATTAATAAAAAAACAACTTGGCAATATTAAGCTATCATCTTGCAACACTACACGTTTCAACTCTGATGAATACACTTTTTCACCTGTTATATCTTCAAAAAGCTCTTTAGCCTCTTTTATTGTGAAATTGCTTCCCATTCTGCATACTCCTTTCCATTTTCTTTAAGACTTATATTTTCCTCTCTGTAATCAAGATGAAAATGTCTGTTATATCTTCCAAATCCTCTCACTCCCATTTGATATAGCAACAACCAAATTCCCGTATGACTTGCCATGTCATGATACATACGTGTATGTATATTCCAATCAATTCCTGACATATCACTTTTGTAAAACTGAAAATCAACTGCCTTTCCTAAACCATGATAAGACTGATTATTTCCACTCCGATATACAGATGTTATAATAATAGGAACATCATAGTACTGTCTCATCGCTTCCATCATTTTCGGAATACGTCCATCAATCAACTGTACATCTCCATGCCCAAGCGTATGAAATTCACGTTCACGAAAATGTTTTGTTAGATACTTTTCATTATTTCTAACTTCAATCATACTTTTTCTCTCTATTCCAAACAATACCATGATTATTCCTATTATTATAAATATTAATTCCATCTTTTATTCTGAATCAATTTCCTCTTTTACAAGTCCATTTTGTTTTGCACTAGTTTTAAATGCTTCCAGTGTGTCGCGTAACACATTTACCCACTTCATATAGTGACTTACTTTGCTAATCCATTTAAATAACTTCATTTTTTACCTCCTTACTTTACTGTATAAAACTTTCCTTTTTTGAAATCTGCAACCATTTTAAAACGTGAGAAAAACAATGTGTTTTTATCCGGATTATATGTTGCTATACCTGTCAACTTTTTAACCTCGTATTGACCTGTCATTTTAATTTCTGCCTGATAGAAATATCTCAAACGTCCTGTGTCTGTCTCAACGCCATATTCTTTATAACCTTTTGTTTTGGCAATTGCTTTTGCTCCTTTTTCAGTTAATTGATATGCCTTGAAAGACAGAAAACTTCCTTTTCTTCTTGACCATCCAGTAAACATATGTTTTGATTCACCATCTGAATTAACATAAGAAACTCGTTTACAACCGTTAAACTTTTTGTTTTGATTGTCACGATTTCCATTATAGGAATTATTATTTCTTTGATTATATGCCATTTTGTTTCCTTTTTTTTGTCGGAACTGATACATCCATTTATTTGCAATTTCTTTTAATCCATCAGCCTCAGAGATGAATAATTCCCATGCATCTCTATCTGACATATTTTTTTTAATTGCATAATCTAATGCATTCATTATCTACGACGTTTTTTACTACCACGTTTATTTTTTCGAACAAACCACACTACACCCGCACCGATAACCAATGCACCGCCTGTAATCCATTTCCAATTTGTTTTCACAAATTCCCATACTTTTGTAAAACTTTCTTTCATACCTGTATTTCCTTCCTTTCTACTTCCTTGATTATTATTATTATTACCTGAATTTGAACCCGAGCCACTTCCTGACTGAGTATTATAATACTCCTGTTGTTCAACTTCTGTATCCTCTTTACCTGTATCCAAAAATTCACGTTCACCTACAGAACTATACCCAACTTGAATATCCTTAACCCAATCAGGTTTAGAGTATCCCAAATCATGAGGGTCTCTCCGACTTTCAAAAGAATACACCTGTTTCATTGTATCCTCAACTTTTTTTTGTCCACTTGCTAAAATCATTCACCCCGACTTAAAACTAATGTTAATACTAACAACACAGCACCACCAGCAAGCAACAATACACCATTAGTTGAAATACCGCTATTTTCCGAATTTCTAGTTGTATTATATTGTTGCTGCTGATAAGCTTCCATTGCCTCCAATCTTCCCTCTAGTCTCGCAATTTCAATGTCCTCTTGGTTGGTCTGTCCATTGAACAGACCCCCCACGAGTGACCCAGCAACCTCTTTTACTACTTCCCAAATCATATTTTATCCCCTCGTTAAAATAATTGTTCCCTCTTGACCTACTGATGTCATTTTAAACTTTACGCTATCAAACGCATCAACATTCAACGATACATAATTTTTAATACCATCGTTTCCATTGTCATTCTTAATACGAGTACCAGATAGTTTATTTAAAGTTTTCAATTCATCAACAAGCATTGTAACTGAACTACCATTTCGGTAACATGTAACTTCCTCAATTTCACCCTCATCTTTAATATGAATAGATTTCAATCCAATTACACTCATTGTTTGTTCATGACCTTCAAATCTTACTTCATTGTAATTTACGCGTGAATTTGCTGATACCATTGTTGAAATAGCATTTAAATTCAAATCAATAACATTTGCATTTGTAATATTTACAGTTATATATTCTTGTCCCTGTAAATTCAAATTTCCTCCATTTCCCAAATAAATCAATCCTTTCATTGATTCTGCACCAATTTCTACCTGTTCGAAATCAAATGCATTAACCTCCAAGACATCTCTTAAAGAACGCTTATAAATCAACGTTGTAGTGCCCCCTTGTCCTGAATGTTTTAATACCTCAATTTTACATGAAGGAAATGACCCCCCCTTTTTTACTTCAATTAAAATTGCCTGCACATCGCTGCGAATTTCAATTGATTTCTCTGTAATTCCACTTCCACTAAAAATTTTCATTTTCTACGATTTTTATTTTTTTGTTTAACATTTCTTTAACATCATCAATTTTCTCAGGTCTTTTCATGAGAATTTCTATTGCTTCAACTAAGAGCAACAGAAAGTCGTTGATTTTCTCACCGGGCTTCAAAATCTTTTTCACAGATTTTAAAATGAGTTTTAACAATTGTTTTTTCATATTTACCACTTTAATTTTGAATAATTTCAGGTTACAAAACTCTGTATTATTTTCCTTTTGCAAAATATTTAAGATTTTTAAGCGGCTTTAATTTGTTGTTATTTAAGTTATTAGGATTTTTTGTTTTAATCAGTACACAAATGTAAGCCCTTCCGCTTTTCGAATCAAAAGAGTATTAAAAACTTTTCTTAACGCTTCTGATCACGCTCTCTTTCGGTTTCACCTCAATCGAGACGAAAGCAGAAGCTAAAAACTTTTGAATCTTCCTTTTGATGTCTCCAAGCTTCAGGAACTAATTTGTGGTTTAACCGATGTAACCCAAAAAAATATATCAAAATGATTTTTAAGAAGAATTGTACTATTAATCAGGCTTTGAACTTTGCAAAGCGCCGCAAATTGCACGTCAAACGTATGAACAATTTAACGTTTGTTTTTTCGGATAATTTACCCGACTTAATCGAATTTTTCAAGAATAACAGAATCCAAATAAACGTTTAAAACTTGCATTTTTCGTTTTATCGCTTGACGATATGCGAAAAACAATAATTGTTCATAAGCCGGATATTTTTCTGTTTTGTTAACCGTGATATAGACACGGTTTTCATGCTCTATCTCTTTATATATTCTTAATCTAGCCATCTTTTACGTATACTTTCTTTTATTTCTTCCAATTCCATTTCCACTATTTTTTTTTCTTTTTCTGCTATTTCCTTTTCAATTTCTAACAATTGTTTTTCCAATTTAATACGATTAAGTTCATAACTTATGAAAATTGTATAAATTGTACTTGCTATTGCTATGATTGATAATGCTATTATTAATACTGTTTCCATATCTTTTTTTTTGTTTTCTACTCATATTTTTTCACATACTTTACTGTTGTTTTAGTAATTTCTACATGTTTATACACATTAATCAATTTATCTTGTGCCCATCTTATTGACGTTTCAACATTTTTTGTTTTTGATATAAATTGATGAGTTATAGCCATCATATAATTGACAACAGAATAACCATTTTCATGTGTTTTCTTGATTATATGCATTTTATCATTATACACTGATTTTTCGACATAAAATACATGTGGGTTAATCATTCTAAATGATATACTTACTACAATTGTCTGTTCCATAAATTTCGATTTAGTTTAATATTAATTTTCAAAGCGCTCAAGCGCTAATTTATTTTACTGTTAATTATTATTTGCTAACGCTATTCCCTCATCCAATGCCCTCTCTGCATTATCAATAAACAACTGATGCAATTCACATGCTGGATAATAATATTCATTATACACCCACGACTTTATTACATGCTTATACTCTTTGTCTGCCATAATCTTTGAATCTCTCTTAGTACGCTTGTACATTGTATCATAATCAATGTGTGTATCAAGAATTCGCTCAATTTCCCTTCCTTCATCAACTGTTAATTTTTGCGTATCATGAGCAAAAACATTTTGATAATTGTTGAATATTGATTTTCCCTTTTGTAGTTCTTTTTTGTCCAAATAAACATACTCATTAACAACATTTACAATTCTTTTCTGTGATTTCATTTCGTATGAAAATGCAACATCATTTATCCTATATACTGACTTATCTGCTTTTATTTGATTGTATTCAAATTCAGTAATTTGTATTTCCGTTCTAAGACTCGAAAATTTTTTTGAACACGCCCAAACCCTTACAACACTTTGCGTTTCATTCTTCGTAATATACTTTGTAAGATATGAGGCTAAACCGCTAAGTGTGTATACATTTTCAAAATTTACTGAACCATGTATTAAATAAGCATATATCTGTTTAACTGACTTTAAACCATTTACTTTAATTAATCGCTTTATATTTTCTTCCTGATTATATATGTATTCGATTAATTCCGTTAATGTTTTACCATCTGACAACTGTTTTATTTCTGCAAGCAATTGCTTTCTTAATTCGGTATTCTTTTTATTTACTTCCTTGCCCTGCTTATTTATGTATGTAGGTTTAATTATTCCTTTGATTCTGTTTTTTATGGTTGCTTTATTCCATATTTCAAATTGACAATCATGTTTATTAAGAAGATAAACCCAATACGCTGAAAGTCTGTTATAATCAGCATAATCATTTTCAAATTTAACTATAAAATGAAAATGAACTTCATTTTTTTGAGTTCTTTCCATTACATAGAGGTAATCTATTAAACCCCAGCGTTTGCGTAATGTATTGATATACTTCCTAAGAACTTTATTTATTAACTTGTCTTTTTCTTCTCTACTTAATTCACCTGAATATGGAGGTACAGTAAGAGTCATAAACCTCACACCTTTTTCATCTTTTTTTCTTTCTAAATGATAATAATACGAATTGATTCGTTGACGTATTTTCTCCTTACTCCGAGAATTGAGTGTATAATATTCTGACCTTTTTTGCTTTTCGTTTTGCTCCTTTTCGAAGTATTTTATTTGTGGTGTTAATTTATCTATCTTATCAAATGTCCAATTCTCTATTGACTGATAAATTAGTTGTAAATATATTGAATGTAAATAAGTGTTTTGTTCGATGTTATTCCACACAGGAAATTCCACAAATTCATTACATCTTTTTAGACCACAATTTGTATTAATTAATAAAGTTTCACCAGTATTATCATCATACTCATAAGCTGGGTCTATAGCATCTATATGATTTTGATTTACTCCCCCTGTTTTTTCGGTTACAACATGAATTTTTTTTGCTATTCCCTCCGAAGTTAACTTGTATTTTACCACCATTTTTTGCTATTTTTTCTATTTTTAGCAAATCAGACGGTGTGTACTCAATATAAATTATCTTTCATGCGTTAATATTTTCATAATATCCATTTATTTTAAGTATTTCGACCATTTAATCAAATACGCGATTCTCAGCGAGTTTAGATTTTGTTTTTAAGCGGTATATCATTTTTATCCTATAACTAGTCGTTATGCAAAATTGCAGCGCTATTTGTTTCCAAATTCAACCGCTTCTGCCAACTTCTGTCTTTCTCTATTGGCTGCAAACAGATCTCATGATATTTCCCTGAATTAGTTTTGTTAATGAAATCTACTCCCTCTTTCCCACTTTCGTTTTGGAATACTTCTAACGGGCTTTCATTAATTCAAGCTTGGTGATATGTTGCGTATTTAGTGAGTTTAACCAAAGTATTTAAGTATTGAGTTCGGTTGATAAACATAATCTTGAATAATTTTCTCGCAGGCCATTTTTATTTCCCTTTTATCTGACTCGTGCATATCTGTCAAGACGTTGTTCGTGTTTTCAACGCTGACAATTCTTCTATCCATTATATTATCTCCGATATGATTAACAACCATTAGTATTTTCTTAGTAAAATCTCTTGGAACACTTCTTTTGTTCCAATCGTATGCATCAAGAATTAATAATCTCAAAAGATGAGAACTAATCGGAATAGAATACTTTTGCTTCCAATTTTTGAATGACACAAGCAACTTTTGTTGTACAGGAGATAACTTTATACTTTTCAAGCTTGGAATGTCTGTTTTTGTATAACTATCATTACCAAAAATGGAATTGCTATTAACAAATAGATAACCAGCAGTTTTATTCCCGTTTCCTGCTGTCAATTTGTACGGAACAACATCAACTTTATAATCTTCACCTTTTATCCTATATATAAGCCCTATAGATTTCTTTTGCGTTCTTACCTTAATCAAATCTCTGTCATCATATTCATTTTTCAGGAATTGTAGCAACTCCTCATACATTACCGCAGTTGATGGAAAGCTATTAGGTTTAAAAGGAATGCTGACATCGATATCAAAATCATCAGATAATGCAGTATTGTCCTCTGTCGATCCGATTCTTAAAATGTGTCCTCCAAGTTGATTATTAAATTTTACCTCAATCTGATTTATTAAATGATCAGCTTTTCGCGATAATTTTTTATACGTTGGATCGTCCTTATCCAATTTCATGTTAGCTATAACAGTGCCTAAAATAGCTGATGTATTTAGAGGTTCTTCTGATGCATTTTGTAGATCCATTACTCCACCTACAACTGCACCTCCAACACCACCGGCCAATGCTCCTTTTCCTGCTGCTTTAAGTAGTTCAGACCAATCAAATTCTAAGTGCGGGTTCTCACTAATCCTTTGATGTTGTTTTAATGCATTTAACAATGCATTACCGATTCCAAAAATCAACGCACCGTTTGTAGCATATTTAATAGTTTTACTCATTTGGCAGAGGATTATTTAAAGTTCTTCGTCAATTTCAAATTTCACAGCTTTGGCATAAGCTCCTAAATCAATAGCGGCTACAGAACCAATGGACTGTTGTAGATATCTCGAAAGCTGTAGGAAAAAGGTTACTAAAGAGTGTTCGGGTTGGCTGAACTCTATGTTTTTAACCTTTCGATCATTATAGTAACTGATTATTCGTTTATTGAAGTCTTGAATGTCAGGATCTTCTTTTCCTTCGTGGTCTACATAAAAACTACCAGTAGCAACTGCACATCCCATATCAAATGACTGCAAGTTTTTAAGCGTCTTTAAATGCTTTTCCATAGTGTCATTAGAAACAGTGCTTTCAATAGCAAGCAAACCACCAATAATCTTAGTCAACGGTCTAGGATCATAAGGTTTACCCCGATCAATAATATTAGTGGAAGTCCTGTAAAGTTTACGAACGCTTTCAATTTTTACGCCTGCGTATTCAATATAACCTTTATTAATTTCAGGTTTAACTTCAAATACAGCATAAACACCTTCCGCAGGTATATAAGATATTCCATCCTGCTTAAACACAAATGGAGTGAAATGCTGATCATAAATCACCAAATCCAATTGATGGCTTAGTTGACCTTTAGAATCAATTACAAATGCTTTATCAACACAATATCGATTAGGCAAATATTCTCGAAGCCAATCAATCCAAACATTTTCTAACGAATCACCCTTAGAACCAGAGTGTTTAATGAATTCTCTATTGGTGCTAAATCGAGTTTCTATTTGTTTTTGAAGTCCTGAAAAGAGGTCTTTTAACTTAATTTTTTCACTCATATATATTAGGTTTTGTCCTGAAAAGGTTGTGTAGGCTCCAATTTAGTTGCTATTTCTATGACCTTCTCTACTGTTACCGGTTGATCCGGATAAGCATCCAATATAATTGTAGGAATCAACCTTTGGGTTAAATCGGAAAAGGTAAAACCATACTCACGATTACTATTTCCTCCTGTTGCTAAAACTACTTTTTCGAGTTGTTCTTCTGTTAAGCCAAGCTCTTGAAAACTTTCCTTTAATACTGCTAACCTCTGCTCCTCATTGGGGCGACCAAATTTAAGAATGTCAGCAGCTCTTCTTTTTACAGCAGGATCTAACGCACTAAGTCTATTGGTACACATTATTACTGCTGCTGGCAATTTCCCATTGCCAATTCTGTCAACACCTCTAATAAAAGCATTGACCCCTGCTCTATCTTCATGGTGCATTTGTGCATTTTCTCTTGATTGTGTAAGCGCATCCGCTTCATCAACTAATAAAATAACGGCTCCTCTTGCCCCTCCTGATTTACTTTTTAGTTTTTCAGCCCTTTCGATAGTATAATCAAAAGCAGCAGATATTAATTTGGTCATCTGTCCCACTCGCCCCTCACCTCTAGTAGATAAACTAAGGGGAAGCAATGAAATATCTATTTTTTCTTGTCTAGCAACAGCATCTCCTATAGTTGTTGCTAATTCAGATTTACCAGAACCAACATCCCCTTCTAACACAACAAGAGGTGGTCTTTTTAAAACAAGATTAACCACCTTAGAAGCTCTCTTATGATGCTTTTTCGCCCATTCTTCAATTCCAGATGGATTAACTAAAAGGCTTAATATTTTTGTAAGTCGAGCTTTTTGGTCATCTAAACCAACCAATTCACTTAATCGTTCATGAAAATCTGGATCCGGATAAGTGATTACTTTTTCAAAAAGTTCATCAAAATTTGGTTTACTATCCATTACAATTTTTTTACAGTTGAGCGATTAAGTGATCGTCCACCAGATGAATACATTAAATCCTGACTGAAATAACCTTCAACTCCCGGTTGAGTACCATATCCTCTACGAAAGGGTAATGTTTTTTCGAACTCTTCCCTCTGTTCCGCAGAAAGTCGATCCCATTTAGCATTGTAACTTAGAAATGAATAAAATGATGCAACACTTATATCCGCACCAGGTGGTACTTTACCAGGATCATCATCCCCCACACTACTGCTGGCTAACTCCTGCGCAGTATAACGCAAAGTTGGTGTTATCCATTTATCATTCTGCTTGTATCCGTATGTTACATTGTCCAAATATCCAGCTCCTAGCAATTTTATAATCTCCTGCTCGTACTGCTCAATTTGGAGATCGGAAGGACTGCCATAAAATCGTTGAATTCTTTTTAAATCAGTTGCCACTTTGGCACCCAAATGAGTTGCGTGCGTAATGGTAAATGAAACTTCGTAAGTATAACTTGAACTACTCATATTATTATCAAATTTGAAAAGAAGGACCAAAGACCTTTTGCCAGTAATAAATCGTTTTTTCTTTTGTTGGTGCTGCAAGAGCTGAATCTATTGCATCTCCGGCATCTAATGCTGCCTCTACTATCGTATCGGCTTGTGAGTTTGTATATAGTTTAGCCGCATTATTTTCTTCGTTGACAGGGTCAATCATCTTTATTGGTTCTGTAAATGTTCCCACATCGGAAAGAGAATAATAGTCTGTGAAAACAATACGCTCTCTGATATTGGTCTTAGCTACATATGTAAAGAAATGTTGAAGAGCTTCTGGGTAGTCTGAGAAATCAACTCCATCATCAGCAAGTTTTGCAAGAATGAGTTCTATCATGAATGATTTTAACTTAAAATCCTCATTTTCTTGCTTCATATTGTTTTTCCAATATTTAACTAACCGAACAACCTGTGCAAAATGGGTTTGATTCTCAGCTTTTCGCTTTCGAATAAATTCAAGGTGTCGTGGAATGCAAGTCTTTAAAAATGATCCATCATCCTGACTCACCAAATTACCATACCAATCAGGATCGTCATCATATAGTATTGGTACAACATCAACATCTAGTCCCGACCCTCGAAAAGAAACAGTTACTGAGTACGTTTGTGGTTGTACTTGGTCAGGAGAGAAATTTGGATAAGCTTTTCGCAAACGTTCTGCTAAATAATCAAGAAGAGCCTTAATATCTTTTGGAGCATCTGCTCCCGATATATAACATGCCATGTCTATATCATTAAGCGTTCTCAGAGCAGTACCTTTTGCAAGGCTTCCCGAGAGTAATATTTTCTTTAATGTAAAGTCTTCATGTTCGGACATATACTTCTCTACTTTTTCTCTAACACCTCTTGCTTGTTCCCGAAACTTTGAGGCGGTATCTTTAGGTAAGTTAACTTTGTTAGCCGCCCATGTTACAATATCCGAATGTGATACGTGCGTTCTTCCCATAATTTCTATTATTATGTCTTATTCCTGAGGTGGAAATAGATCATTTCTTCTTAGTTGATTTGCTTGGCTTTAAAGAAGGTTTGTTACCTGGTGTATTCTTGTTATCTCTTCTTCTTTTATCAAGAGTACCATCTTGCTTTTTAGGCTTAGGTCCGGGTTTAATTGCTTCAATTTTCATTTTGTTCTAAATTTTAATGTTTATAATGATATTACTGTTTCGACTATTCCTTGTATTCTAAAATCAGTAGTTAGAATTATCGGCTGATGTTTACTGTTTTTTGACCTTGGTTTCAAAACGATCATATTTCCATTATTCTGAAACTCCTTTATGGTAGCTTCATCATCAATAAGAGCTACTACTTTATCTCCATTCTTCGCAATCTGTTGCTGTCTAATCAATACTAAATCTCCATCATTAATTCCTGCTTCATCCATTGAATCACCAGATGCTCTCAAAATAAAATAGTGATATGATGATTTAATTAGTTTATCTGATACAGGAATAAATGCTTCAATGTTCTCTTCCGCAAAAATTGGTGTCCCACACGCAACTTCTCCCAAAAGAGGCACTTTAACAGTTTGAGCAATTGTATTATCAGCAGTTTCTACTTTAGGCTTTCTAATTCCTGCAACTAAAAGCTGTTTTGCTTCAACTCCTAATATTTCCGCTACCTTATATAAATCGTCTAAGCTTGGTTGCCTCCTATTCTGCACATAAGAGTTGACCATGTTGTAGCTTTTATTAAGCCTATCGGCAAGCCAGGTTTGCTTAACTCCTTTTTCTTCTAATACTTCTTTGATACGATTCATGTCAATATAATCTTTCGCTTACAAAACTACTCAATAAATTATTATTATCTCATTTAATGATATATAAAGTAATCAACATTTTATTAACACTCTGTATCTGAGATTATAAATAAAATTGTGAAGTTAAGGCAATGTTGGGTAATATGGGCGTATCCGCTACGACTCCTCGTTACGCTGCTTCAAAAAGAGTAAAGCCTTATCAGGACTTTACAAATTTCTTGCATAATTTAAGCGGTATATAAAAGTTGAAAATTTGATCTAAAGCGGTCTCAAATTTTCAAACTTTACGCATTTGCTTAAATAAAAAATTTCCCACCTCTTTTGATAATAAGAAATTCTTAAACCAAAGCAAAGTAACATAACGCAGGTGCATTATAGTACTTTTCTAATATTTATAATACCGAGGAACTCCTAGGATATTCTCAAATACTCGATTCTCAGCGATTAGAATTTATTTTAGATTCTCCTTAAATAATTTTTGAAGCTTTTTTAATTTGGGTTGAATTACAAATTGACAATATCCATTTGATTTATTGTTGTCATAAAAATCCTGATGATATTGTTCGGCCGGATAAAATGTATCAAATTTTGTAACTTCCGTCACAATCGGATCTTTAAAATATTTTTCCTTTGTTAACAATTCAATTTGTGCTTCTGCAATTCGTTTTTGCGATTCTGAATGATAAAAAATTGCCGAACGATATTGAGTCCCAACGTCAGCTCCTTGTCGATTTAGTGTTGTTGGATTATGCATTTCCCAAAATATGGATAAGATATCACTGAACGAAATCACGTCCGGATTATACTCAATCTGTATGACTTCTGCATGTCCGGTTATACCTTGTGTTACTTCACGATATGTAGGATTTTCGGTCTCGCCACCACTGTAACCAGATGTCACAGAAATGACTCCATCAACTCGACTATAAACTGCCTCACCACACCAAAAACATCCCATTCCAAGTGTTATTTTCTCTGTACTTTGTGCCATAACATTCAGGTTTGCAATAATTAAGCTTAATATGATAACATATTTTTTCATTTAAAGCATAACAGGAAAACTATATAATGGTTCATTTGAGATGTACGCTATTCTCAAGCAGAAAGACATGTTTTTAATGCTTGCTTCTGTCCAATTAGCCAAATTTAGCTAAATTTGGCTAGTGTAACGTCTAAATTTAGCTAAATTTGGCTAATCAATTAATTATTTTTTGTACCTTTACAACAAAATATAATTTATGACATATATTAATCGACACATATTAAAGCCAATCTTCAATGATTTCCAGGCTGGTAAAGTCTTATTATTAACAGGAGCTCGCCGTACCGGTAAAACCGAACTGTTAAAGGAGTTAAGCCAAATAATTCAAGAGGAAATACTTCATTTAAATGGTGAAAATTCAACCACGAAAGAGCTTTTTGAGCCAATAAGTAAAGCAAATTACGATTTAGTATTTGGACGCTATACTCATATTTTTATTGATGAAGCTCAAAAGATTCCAGAAATTGGCAAAAAATTGAAGTTTTTAGTTGATAATCTGTCACAATTAAAAGTCATCGCCACCGGTTCATCTTCATTTGATTTATCTCGACAATTTGGAGAACCACTTACAGGTCGAAAAAAAACATACCACCTCTATCCCATTTCTATTCAGGAATTTATACAGCATGAGGACATACAAGAAACTCAAAGCAAATTACCGGAAAGACTAGTTTATGGGTCATATCCAGAATTGCTTAAGCTAAAATCAAAGAGTAAAAAAGAAGATTATTTGTATGAATTAGCAGATGATTACCTCTTTAAGGATATCCTTGAATTTGAGGGGATTAAAAACTCGGATAAAATAAAAAATTTGTTGCGTTTAATCGCTTTTCAAGTTGGTAATGAAATCTCACTCAATGAATTATCTCGACAACTACAAATACATAAAGATACGGTTGCTCGTTATCTTGACTTACTTTCAAAAGTATTTATCATCTTTAAATTGGAAGGTTTTAGTCGAAATCTTCGCAAAGAAATTACGAAAATGAGCAGGTATTATTTCTATGATAATGGGATTCGTAATCTGTTAATTCGCAATTTCAATTCGCTTGAATTAAGACAAGATCAGGGACAGTTGTGGGAAAACTTTGTCATTTCCGAAAGAGTGAAATTTCAATCGTATCAACGCCTACACACCTCAAATTATTTCTGGAGAACATACGATCAACAAGAAATTGACTGGATAGAAGAAAACAATGGAGAATTACAT
Organism: Bacteroidales bacterium; assembly: GCA_963676165.1. Taxonomy (GTDB): domain Bacteria; phylum Bacteroidota; class Bacteroidia; order Bacteroidales; family ML635J-15; genus JAQIBY01. The sequence goes on from OY781043.1 coordinate 1,942,713, forward strand.
GCCTATGAAATGAAATGGAATTCAAATAAAACCGTAAAGAAACCATCAGCATGGAAAAATGCATATCCTGAAGCAAAATTTGACATAATACATCCCAAAAACTATCTTAATTGGTTGACCAATAAATAAATTGATATAAGGTTTTTTCTATTCCGTAATCATACCTCCAATTAGCTGATTTACATCATGGAAGCCATGTTCAAGCATATAAGCTTCTATCCCATCCACAATTTTCATGGTAATTGCCGGATCAATAAAATTTGCGGTTCCAATTTGGATTGCAGAAGCACCGGCAAGCAGGAATTCAATAGCATCTTCAGCGGTCATGATTCCACCTAATCCAACAACAGGAATATTCACAGCTTGAGCCACTTGCCAAACCATACGCAATGCAACAGGTTTTACAGCAGGACCAGACAATCCCCCTGTTATAGTCGATAAAATAGGTTTGCGTGTTTTTGCATCAATTGCAATGCCAAGTAAAGTATTAATCAGTGAAACAGAATCGGCTCCCTCCTCCTCAGCAACCTTTGCAATGGATGCCACATCTGTGACATTTGGTGAAAGTTTCACCATAAGGTGCTTATCATACACTTTTCGAACAGCTTTAATCACTTCTGCAGCGGCAGGACACGAAGTTCCAAATGCCATTCCACCTTCTTTCACGTTAGGACATGAAATATTCAGTTCAATTGCAGGAATTTTATCTAGCATATTGATTTTACGAGCAGTTTCCTCATAATCTTCCACTTGAGAACCAGACACATTTACAATAGCGTGGGAATTGAAATCTTTAATTTTAGGATAAATATCTGAGATAAACTTATCCACACCAACATTTTGCAACCCAACAGCATTCAACATTCCAGAAGGAGTTTCAGCCATACGTGGATAAGGATTTCCTTGACGTGGATGCAAAGTTGTTCCTTTCACAATGTATGCACCAAGTCTTTCAATATCAATAAAATCCTGAAACTCTGGTCCGTACCCAAAGGTTCCAGAGGCAGTCATTACGGGATTTTTCAATTCCAATCCGTTAAGATTAACAGCTGTCTTTACCATTTCAAATCGTTTATATTAAATACCGGACCATCAGTGCACACACATTTATGTCCTTCTTTTGTATCTTGTACACAAACCAAACAAGCTCCTATTCCGCAAGCCATGGTGTTTTCGAGTGAAACCTCACAATGTACATTTTGCTCTTGCGCCATCTTCCCAACAGCTTTCATCATAGCTTCAGGTCCACAAGTAAGGACAGCATCAAAAGCGTTCAAATTCTTCATAATAGAATGCTCTGTCACGAAACCCGTTTCACCATGACTACTGTCTTCTGTGCTTGTATAAACCTCACCATAAGGCTTATATGCGTCAATCCTGAGCAAATTTGCTTGACCTCTACCTCCAATTAAGGTACATACCTTTTTCCCTTGTTCTGCTAGTTTTCTTGCCGTGTATAAAAGTGGAGCAACACCACAACCACCTCCTACAAGTAAAAAGGAGTTTGCATCATGAGGAGCATTCCAGGTATTTCCCAAAGGATACACAAGATTTAGCATATCACCTTCTTGCAACTCGGCCATAACATGAGTTCCCTCACCTTTCTTTTCAATCAGTAAATGCAGCTCATTTTTTTCATAATTCACATCATGCACAGAAATCGGACGACGTAAAAAAGTATTCGGCGCTTTATCCACTTTCACTTCAGCAAATTGACCGGGTAAAATTTCTGGAAGACTGCCTGAAGCCTTGAGTTTAAGCAAATAATACTGAGTGTTTATTACTTGATTTTCAATTACTTTCAGGTCTTGAACAAATTTTTTCATACCGTAAAATTGTTTCGCTGCAAAGGTAATGAAAAATCTTTTATTGCTTTGAAATACTTCATTCCATCAAAGAATGATTTCAAAAACTTATTAACAAAGAAAAGATTGAAAACAAACGTAAAGACATACTTATCAAAAACAACTTAAAAATTCTAAGCTTGCTATGTCATTTTTCATCTTATCTTTACAAAAAAAAACACAAAAACATGAAAAGAACAACTTTACTCCTTATTTTAGCATTGATTGCAAATGTGATGTTTGCACAACATCGTTTTGTTTTGCAGAATGGCACTTCTACTGTTTATAGTGACATTAACGATGCCATTTCAAATGCCGCAAATGGTGACACTCTTTATATTCCAGGAGGAACTTTTAATCTATCCCCTACAACGATTGATAAATCATTAGTATGGATTGGTGCAGGTTATCATACTGATTCAACTTTGGCAACTTTACCAACTATAATTTATAATAGTGTGAATTTTAACGGAAGTACGGATGGAAGTTATTTTACAGGGATACATTTTAATAATACTGTATCCTTTGGAGAAAATGGAAACGATGCAACGGACATCATTATCGAACGCTGTTTATTTCAATCGGGATTAACACTTAGAGCATCTGATACAGACACTGTTGATATTAATTTTTTCATGCGAGAAAGCATTGTTCTAGGAATTTTTTACGGCAACTACACATATAATACAAGCATTGAAAACTGCATGTTTAATGGTCGAGTTGACAAATTCATCTTTTCTGACTTTACATATTGTAACTTTAATGGTAGAGATGGATCATATCAAGCTGTATTGCGTTACATGGATGAATGTTATTTTGAGAATTGCATGTTTCCGAACGATTGGGCAGCTTCGCTTGGTTACATAACAAATTGTACATTTAATACTTGCCTATGGCATGACAATAGAACCTTCCCTGATTACACAAATAATGGCACAGGGAACATTGTAAGTGTCAACCAATCGTTGATATATACGAATGTTCCCACCATTAACAGTTATAGTGACCAAAATGATTACCATCTCATTACCGGATCACCAGGAATCAATGCGTCAACTGATGGAACTAATATTGGGATCTACGGAGGTCCAAATCCTTTTAAAGAAGGTGGTCTCCCCTTTAATCCGCATATTCGTTCAGTCAACATTCCAACATCAACAACGGACGGTAATTTGCCTGTAGAAATCTCTGTTGGTGCTCAATCCAATTAAGTTGTTATGTTGAGATATACGTTAGGTTTCATCGCAATACTCCTTTTCTCATTCAGTGGTTTTTCGCAAGTCACTCGAGTTGAGTATTGTTTTGATAATGACTATACCTCTGTCCAAAGCTTACCTGTCTCGTTAGTGGAAAACTATACATTCAATGCAAATTTGGATGTTAGTACCCTGAGTGAAGGATTGCATGTCGTTCATGTTAGATTTCTAGATAATCAAGGACATTGGTCATTAGTTAAAAGCTCCTTCTTCCGTAAAACAAGTGAAAAAACTCCTCAAAACGCACTTATTGAAGGCTTTGAGTATTGGTTTGACTTTGATTACGCTTCTGCACAAACTCATTCATTATCACCACTTGAGCAATTTAGTTGGAATGAAAATTTGGATATATCTACATTAGAAAATGGTTTGCATTCCATATCCTACCGTGTTCATGACGATCATGGTAACTGGTCTTGTGTTGTCAGTAAGTACTTTAGAAAGACAAGTGAGATAGCAGTTCAGCCTGCAACTTTGGATGCATGTCAATATTGGTTTGATTTTGATTTTTCAGGTAGTCAGCTAGTGGATATTTCCGGAAACACTAATTTTTTATGGTCTGACATACTGAATGTTAACACAATGAATAATGGACTCCACAGTCTGTCATTTCGCATTCAAGACGATCAAGGGAATTGGTCTTCAGTTGTCACTAAATATTTTCGAAAGAAAATTATCAATAATACACCAACCATTGTTGAAATAGAGTCCGTTGAGTATTGGTGGGATAATGAGGATGACAATTCTTCAGAGATATCTTTAAGTGGCACAAATGTTAACTGGGTTGAAAGTCTTGATATGGTTGGATTAGATGAAGGATTACACCTTTTGTCCTTTCGATTTAAAGACACAGAATCTCAATGGTCAGTTGCTGAGTCTAAGTTCCTGCGCATTATTTCCCCAATAGAAACCGCTGAGAATAATGAAATCATTAAGTTCAGATACTGGGTAAATGATGCATTTGATGAACATGTGGAAATGAATTTATCAGATGTAAACAGTGATTATATTTTATTGGAAAACATTCCTCTCCAATCAATCAGCGAAGGGGCTTATGCTTTTAGGTATCAATTTGCTGACAGTTTAGGACAATGGTCAGTGCCAATGATGGATAGCATTGACAAGCTTGCATATCCATGGATTGCGATTCAATTTTTAGAAACTGAATACTGTGGCGAAGGTCAATTTGAAATCCTCTATGACACCGCAGATGTAACAAATATTAGTTGGGATTTTGGTGATGGGAACCTTTATGAAGGGTTTGATCCAATTCATGCATACACTGAAACCGGAAGTTTTCATCCATCTGTCATTGCTCATCATGAGACTACTGCTCAATCTGTGACTTATACAATCACAGACAGTATTCAGGTTTTCCCTGTATTTCAATCAGATAGCATTCGGAGTATTTGTAACGGCGACTCAGTGCTATTTCAAGGTTCATATTACCATGAATCTGGTATCTATCACGCAAATTACAATACAATTCATGGATGCGATAGTATCATTAGCTTAGATTTAAGTCTAAACCCTTACGATTCAATTTCCAGCATTGAAGCTATTTGTGAAGGAGATTCTGTTTTGTTTGAAGGTCAATATTTCTCTATTGGAGGAACATATTACTCTGCTTTCACAAATCAATTCAATTGTGACTCAGTTCAGATTTTAAATTTAACTGTTAATCCAAGACCTGAAACACCTGTCATTGTACAAGATATGGATACTCTATACACTGATGAGCATAGCACGCATCATTGGTATTACGACAATCAACTCATTGACGGACAACAAGATTCCAGCTTAGTTTGTGCTGCAAGTGGGAACTATTTTGTGATAGTAGAGAATGAATTTTCCTGTTTATCAGATAGTTCTGATGTGATTACTGTTATTCTTAGTCAGCTAGAAAAACAAGAAACAATTACTGCGAGTTTATATCCGAATCCTGTTAACAATTATCTGTATGTTGAACTAAACTTTAAGCCAAACGAAACAATGAATTACAGTTTAATTGATATCAACGGACGCGTAATTGAGCAAGGTTTTCTGTTTGAACAACGCACCCAACTTGATTTAACTCAACTTGCTGCGAATACTTATGTATTTGTATTACATTATAAAGGAAAGACACATCAAGTTAAAATTGTAAAGCAGTAATAGATTCGAAGCGAAAACACGAGCTTGAGAATAGAGAGCTGGAGAGCGAGCGAAAAGTAAATTGTCATTCAATTGGAAAAGGGAAAATGTCATTCGATTGTATTTGCTAGCATGAGTAGCATAGGCGAGTCTGATATTTGAATATTGTCGTTTCGAATTTACCTGGCTGCCGCAGGCAGGATTGTAATTTGGATTTTGTTTTTTGTAATTTATCCTAACACCTTTCTCATGAATTAGGACGATATTCTGTGAAGCTTTGATCCGAATACAGAATAATCACCTTTTCCACGCGTTTTCCAGCAGAACTAGCATATGGTATAGGGGATTCGTCAGATAATTTATTAACTGGCTCAGATGCTGCATGAGAGGCTTTATTTTCATTACTCAATGGTTTTCCCTCATGCAGAGGCTGAGAATTTGAAAACAAATCAGGTTGAGAACTACGATTCGCAGTAGAAATAGGTTGTTCCTCATTCTGGTATTTATACATTTTACCTTTACCCTGTAATAACCATTCAGCTGAAATACCTGGAAACCGATTCAGTATCTTAGTTATTAAATCAATGCTAGGATTGTTGCGCCCAGAGGAAAGGTGAGAGATACTGGAAGACTGTACACCAATTTCCTGAGCGAATCTGGCATTGGTCATCTCTTCTTCTTTAATTATCGCAAGGATTCTGTCTTTCATAATTGTAAATATTTACAGTTACAAATGTAATAATTAATTCAATTACATTTGTAATATCCTGATGTTACATATGTAACATTTCGTTTAATTTACATTTGTACAAATTGTCTCTTACTAAATAATATTTGAAGTGAGGATAATCGCATAATTTAATCAGAGTTTCTCTGAGTTCAATCTTATAACTGACATAATTACTGTGTTTTATTGATAATAACATCCAGTAATATGCCTTATTTCAACAGGGATAGGCTATAAGCTAGCCTAAAGCAATACATCATCAAATAAATGATAATCAAAACATTACATTAATAATCTATAGTTTAGTTAAAGTTAGTTAACAAGTTAATTTTATAATTAACTGGTTATCATGTTATAATGTGCTATATTTAGCCTTAAAAACATGGTATTTACATCAATCATTCACTATTCTCAACTATTTAATCAATCTATTATTTAAATAATATACTTTAATTAATTGATTATAAGTAATATAATTACTTTATTATTATCCTATCTTTAATATTACATTTGTAATCTTCTAATTGATATACATTTGTGATATTATTCAAAAATCCGCCAGTTACATTTGTAATTTGGCTTGCTTTTACATGTGTACATTTGTAATTTTTACAATTGTCAAATATCCCTATTGGAATTGTCTATCCCCTATCCTATTTGTTTGTAAACAAAATTTATTTTCTGTCACTAATAACATAACGCGCCTTTTCATTTTATCCAAATGCTTAATTATTTGAAAATTTATGACCTACTAGCAGAAACAAAGCAATACCGCAAGGAAATGGCATTAGAAAGGTTATAATATTAGTCTATATTCCTAATTATCTTAAACTTACAAAGTCAGACAGAGCGACTCTCTCTAAAATGATAGAAGTAATCAAGTTAAATTGTACAAAATTGCAATAAAATCAATTATAATACTATGCATTTTTCTCCATTTTTAGTTAAAAAAGCATCATAATATCAAAATTAAATTTGACATATATAATTTATTTTATTATATTTATGGAAATCAAACAACTTGAACAATGAAAAAGCTCACTTTATTTAGTTTTATCATCCTATTTACGGTGATATTTGCTAACGCTCAGAACGGACAATGGATAAATTATACTAATGGAAATGGTGTTTATGATGTCATAGTACAAAATGATAATCTTTGGGCTGCAACAAATGGAGGACTTGTCAGAATTGATTTATTAAATAATCATACCACCTTTTATAATAAAGCAAACTCCCTCCTGCCTGAAATTGGAGTGCGAACGGTGTTTGTCGATTCTGAAAATACAATTTGGGCAGGTACATGGAGTGGAGGCCTTGTTCGAATTATAGATAACGAGTGGACTGTATTTAATCAAGATAACTCTCCCATTAGTTCAAACAATGTCAAAGCTTTCCATGAAGACCAAGAGGGTAATTTTTGGATTGGAACACTCGGCGATGGACTACTGAAATATGATGGGAATAACTGGGAAAGTTATAATACTGATAACTCTGATATACAAACCAACTATGTAAATCATGTAAACTCTGATCATCAAGGGAACATATGGATTTGTTCTCCAAGCGGACTATCGAAATTCGATGGGACAAATTGGGAGAATTATACAAATTTAAACTCTGATTTAATAGATAATCGTTGTTATTCAATAACGATGAATAATCAGGAGATTTGGGTAAGCAGTGAAGAAGGTTTGATCAGTATTATTGATGAAGAATGGACTGTTTTAACCAAGGATAATTCAGGTCTGCCATCAAACAGCATTAAAAATGTAGCATTTGATAGTCAGGACAATATGTGGGTTGCTAGCACATACAATGGACTTGCCAAATTTGATGGAGCTAACTGGGAATACTATACAAAAGAAAACACTCCTTTTTCAACAAACCACATAGGTTGTCTATACATTGACGATAGCGATAAAATATGGGCTTCAAGTAACAATTTATTTTCCTATGACAATAATGAATGGCAAAGTTATTCTACTTCAAACTCAATGGTGCCTTCAAACTATGTATATGATATTTCCATCAATAATTTAGGTGTTTGGATAGCTGGAGATGGTGGAGGTATATCAAATTTTGATGGAGAGAACTGGACTAATATTAATCCGTCGAATTCTGAACTCCCATTTCCATATATCACAGCTCTAAAAGCACATCCTGACGGAACAATTTGGGCAGGTGTCGCACATCATGGCATTGCCTGTATTGACGGCACGAATATTACAATGTATAATACAGACAATTCTGAAATTCCAACTAACAATGTTAGTCGTATTGAGCTTGATAGAAATGGAAATATATGGGTTGCATTTCGCCCAGAAGATAATAAACCCGGAGGCTTTGCTGTATTCAATGGATACTTCTGGACTTCTTATACGTCTGAGAATTCGGAGCTTCAAGGATATTTTGGGTTCTCAGTTTATGTTGATGAAAATCTTGTCAAATGGTTCGGAACAGATGAAGGTCTAATCAAATACAATGGATTTACTTGGGAAATTTATAATACAGACAATTCACCTCTTCGAGATAATAATATCTTTTCTATTAATAAAGACAAAGATGGAAATTTGTGGATAGGAACAAATTATGAAGGTTTATATAAATTTACTGGAGAAGATTGGTATATTTACGGAACTGCTACTGAGTTTATAGGAAGCAATATATACTCCATTGAGTTTGATAGCGACAATAACCTATGGTTTGGATCCTCAGAGGGTCTCGTAAAATATGATGGTTTAGAATGGACTCCATATAATACTTACAACTCACCTCTTTCGTCTAATTTAATTCGTTCAATTAGCATAGACTCTGATGATAATGTTTGGATTGGAACTTGGGAAGGCGGAGTTTCCCGCTTCGATCCTGATGCACTTCAATCAATTGATTTGCAAAATAATATGCAAAGCTTATTATCATTGTATCCAAATCCTGCAGATAGATTTCTAAAGATTGACAGCAATAAAGCTGGTCAGATTTCTATTCATAATTCACAAGGACAATTAGTGGATTTGTTTTCGATACAAGAGCCTATAATTTTAGACCTCAATAAATACAAAGCAGGAATATATATTGTTACGCTCGAGTCATCAGCAGGATTACAAAAGCAAAAGCTTATAATCCAATAAAATGAAACCGGCTTAAGCCGGTTTTTCATTTTTATCATTATTCGATTAATTTTTAAAAATAAAATTCGAATCATTAAAATCCACATTGATAACACCTGCTTTATCAATTTTCCCAGAGATAATTGCTTTTGCAACTTCATCAAGTATTTCGCGTTGAATTACTCGTTTTAATGGTCTTGCACCAAATTGAGGATCAAATCCCCTATCAGCAATTTCCTTCAAAGCTTTCTCGCTTACAGTAAGCTCTATGCCTTGCTTTCCTAATTTGTTAGCAACCATTTGAATTTGTAATTTGGCGATACTCAAACCATCTTTTCTGCTTAATGGAGTGAAAACAAGCACATCATCAATACGATTCAGAAATTCAGGTTTCAAGTGCTGTTTAAGCTCTGCCATCATTTTGCTTTGCAATGCATTCATACGATCATCAGGCATATCCTCTCCTTGATAATCAGCCCACTCATTCATCAGAATATGTGAACCCATATTGCTGGTCATAATGATAATAGTATTTTTAAAATTAACCGTTCTGCCTTTATTATCTGTTAATCTGCCATCATCAAGGACTTGGAGAAGAATATTAAACACGTCAGGATGTGCCTTTTCAATTTCATCGAGCAGAATGACAGAATATGGTTTTCTACGCACTGCTTCTGTTAATTGTCCCCCTTCATCGTATCCAACATATCCTGGAGGCGCTCCAACCAAACGAGAAACAGAATGTCTTTCTTGATATTCAGACATATCGATACGTGTTATCATATTTTCATCATCAAAAAGAAATTCAGCTAATGCTTTTGCAAGTTCAGTTTTGCCAACACCCGTAGAGCCTAAGAAAAGAAAAGAGCCAACAGGTTTGTTTGCATCTTGCATACCAGCACGATTCCGCCTTACCGCATTCGACAAGGCCGCAATAGCATGCTCCTGACCAACTACACGTTTATGCAATTCAGATTCAAGTTGCATTAATTTATCACGCTCAGATTGAAGCATCTTGCTAACAGGAATACCGGTCCACTTAGCCACAATATCAGCAATATCCTCACTGTTTATCTCTTCTCGAATCATTGCATCTCTAGCTTGCATGGATTCAAGTTCAGATTTCAAGGCATCAATACGCTCTTCTTTGCTTTGGATCAAGCTATACCGTATTTCCGCGACTCTCCCGTAATCACCAGCTCTTTCCGCTTTATCAGCTTCAAATTTGAGATCTTCCAATTCTTTCCGAGCAGATTGAATTGCGTTAATTTTATTACGTTCTGCTTCCCATTTTGAACGCATGGTATTTCTTTCTTCTTGCAGATTTGCAATTTTTTCAGAAAGCTTACTGAGTTTTTCCTTATCTTTCTCTCGCTTAATCGCCTCACGTTCTATTTCTAACTGCTTAATCCTGCGCTCTATTTCATCAATTTCTTCAGGAAGCGAATTCATTTCAAGTCGCAATTTCGATGCAGCTTCATCAATTAAATCGATTGCCTTGTCAGGAAGAAATCTGTCCGTTATATATCGCTCAGAAAGCTCTACCGAAGCGATAATTGCTTCATCTTTAATTCTCACCTTATGGTGTGTCTCATACGCATCTTTTAGACCACGAAGTATTGAAATTGCATCCAGTGTATCTGGCTCACTTACAGTAATTTTCTGAAACCTTCTTTCCAGTGCTTTATCATTTTCAAAATATTTTTGATATTCATCTAAAGTTGTTGCTCCAATTGCACGCAATTCTCCCCTTGCTAAAGCAGGTTTAAGTATATTTGCAGCATCCATGGCCCCTTGCGATTTACCTGCACCAACAAGAGTATGAATTTCATCAATAAATAGGACAATGTCTCCAGAAGAGCTAACCACCTCTTTAACAACAGCTTTCAGACGCTCCTCAAATTCACCTTGATATTTTGCACCTGCAATCAGTGCTCCCATATCTAAAGCAAATATCTGCCTATTTTCCAGACCTTTCGGAACATCTCCTTGCACGATACGCTGTGCTAATCCTTCAACTATAGCAGTTTTTCCAACACCAGGATCACCAATAAGGATAGGATTATTTTTCGTCTTTCGGGAGAGAATCTGCAAAATACGACGAATTTCATCGTCTCTTCCAATCACAGGATCTAGTTTCCCTGAATTGGCTTGCTCTGTTAAGTTAATAGCAAATCGTGACAATGCATCGTATTGGTTTTCTGCAGATTGACTACTAATATTATCTCCATTTCTCATTTCAGCTATTGAAACAGACAAATCCTTTTTCGTTAATCCTTCATCCTTAAGCGCATTGCTAGTGTTATCTTTACTATCTATCAGTGCAAGTAATAGGGTTTCAACAGATACGAATTTATCACCTTGCTTTTGTGCCATTGAAATTGCATTTTGCAAAACTTTTGAGGCGTCTTTTGACCAGTATATATCACCACCACTAACTTTAGGATATGAATTAATCAATGCATCAGCGACCCGATTTAGCTGAGATGTTTCAATATTAGATTTCCCCAAAAGGTATTGCATCACTGATTCTGACTCAGTAAGGAGAGCTTTCAGAATGTGAGCAGTTTCAATTGCTTGGTGTTCGTAACCTTGGGCAATTTGTTGTGCTTTTTGCAGTGCTTCTTGTGCTTTTATTGTAAAATTATTCAAATTCATATTGCTAAATATTTTTGACAGCAATCGAACAAAGTAGATACCAAAAAAGGACAACAGCCAATTCGTCATAAAAAATACTTAACAGCTGACATCATGACAGTTACAACAGTGTATCTCCTGACATAACAGCAAAAAAATCGGGGCAAAACACCCATGAATGGTCGGAAGATTAAACTTCCGACTTTTTTATGTTTATACAGATAACAAAAAAAGCATCGAATACACTGACATTTAGTAATATATGCTTGTTTTATTTGTAGGAATTTTGTATCTTAGTATCTGTTAATCAATTGTATATGATAGATTTTAAAGACCACAAAATTCAAGTTAATCAACTTTTAAATGTTATTCCCGAAAGCCTATTAGCAAATTTATCTACCTCCACCAAGGTGGATTACTACACAAAGGTATTACATGGCAAAAAGATGTTTTATTTATTACTTTATGGTATTGTTGAAAACGAGAAACTTAGTCAAAGAACACTTGAAGATACTTTTACTGATCCTATGTTTAAATTGCTCTTTGATTTAGATCAAGAAGAAACAGTTCGAAGAAGTTCTATCTCAGAAAGACTATCAAAGATTGATTCTTCTTTTTTCAAACAAGTTTATGAGTGTATTTACGATCAGTTTTCAGAGTATTATCAAGAAACAGACAGGCATAAATATAATCTTGTTCGTGTTGATAGCTCGATTGTAAGTGAAACAGCAGGGAAATTAGCGGAAGGATTAAATAACAGTGGGAAAAAAGCCATAAAATATAGTGCTGCTTTCGATGGAGTCCTTCCCTGTGATATACATACATTTACCTCACCGAGTTATTCAAGTGAAGATATAGCTTTGCCAGAAGTAGTTCAAAGCCACGTAAAAAAAGAAAAAAGCCATAAAAACATTTACGTTTTAGACAGGGGACTTCAATCCTCACGGACAATGAAGAGTTTCTCTGAAAAAGCCATCCGATTTATATACAGAGCAAAAGAAAATCGAAAGTATGAAGAATTAGAAACACTCATTAAACCAAAGCAGGGTCTAGATCTAGGAGACTCTATTTTAATAAAAGATTCTAAAGTCAAACTCTATACAGGTATTCCCATTAAAAACAAGCGGGGTAACATTCATTATCGGGAAGAATTAGTCAATACTAAGTTTCGTTTGATTATTATAAAAAGTAAAGAAAAGCAAGATCAGCAATATTGGTTCTTAACCAATGATTTTAAGTTAACTGCAAAAGAAATAGCTCAAGCTTATCGACGCAGATGGGACATAGAGGTGTTTTTCAGATTTATTAAGCAAGAATTAAACGTGAGCCATTTAGTCTCCTTGAATAAAAACGGTATTGAAGTAATGATGTATATGACCTTGATTGTGGCAATGCTTATTCTAATATACAAGAAGGCAAACAATCTCGGATATAAAACAGCCAAAAGAAGATTTGCTATGGAAGTTCGTAATCTTGCAATTGCCTTAATAGTAAGTCAATGCGGAGGAAACCCTGATCTTATGTTTAAAACATAAAAAATGGTCGGATTTTCTTCCGACCATTCGTGGCAAAACACCCCGATTTATTCAAAATAGATCCGAATTATATCTTTTTACCAATAAAGAAAACATAAGAGTAATATGCTTTGTATTTTTCATACATATCCTTTCCGAAACTCTCATACTCAACCAACTCTTCAGCGGTTTTATTGCCAGCATATTTTTTTAGAAATATATTCTGGGCAGCCTCGTGTAAATCGTAAAAGTGCGTTGTCCAGCAGTTTTCAGGCAAAAGAAAAGCAGCTATAGGTAAGTAACCAGAAGATTGCATTTGGTCAATCTTCACAGAAATTGTATCAATTTCAGGATAAGCTTCAGTCCAAAATTTGTGTATTTCATCAGGACGTTCGTCTGTTAACCAAACAGCCTCTGATACTGCAATATAGCCATCTTTTTTTATGAACTCATACCATTCTTTCATTCCTCGAAGAAACCCTATATTGTATATTGCCCCTTCTGACCAAATCACATCAAAGGACTCCTTAGGAAACGGAAGGTCTTCCATCTTACCAACCATGCCTTTTACACGATTTTGAAACCCATGTGTTGCTGCATTTCGGTTGAAAATATCAATAAACTTGGGAAACAAATCAAGTCCTGTGATTTTCGCTTGAGTATTCTTGGCTATAGTCATGGTTTGTCCACCTGTACCACATCCGATATCAAGAATTTCAGCGTCATTGCTCAGAAAAGGAATAAATTCTAATGCTCGCTTTGTCATTTCAGGACTCCCGGGTCCTTGTCTTTCCATGCTTGAATAATAATCGCAAATTAAATCTAATTCAAAGTCATGTATTGTATTATCTTTACTCATGATATTCAATTATTTACGAGGAATCAATGATCCCTCAGTCTTGTTTAAATAAAATATATAATGATTTAAGCCACCATAAAAAGGCAGCTAATAAATAAGGGGAAAAGTACGAAGATGTACTTTTTTACTTCACCCGATCCGATTTCATTAATAACATAAAGCTTTTATTCTGACAGCAAAATTAGAGAAATTTATGGACAAAACAAAAGACATCAACCTACATAAACAGGGCAAACGCATCTAAAAAATAAACACATTTAATCATGTGATTATCAATGAATTGTCTTGTTTTTATCGTAGAAAAGTCGTATATTAGTCTGATAATCAGACTGATGTATGAAATTGAAAAGGCCCAATTTATTGTCGTATTTTTCAGAAATGAAAGACCCGAGAGTTGACAGAACAAAATATCATAATTTGAACGATATAATTTTTATTTCTATTGCCGCCGTTTTAAGTGGCGCCGAATCATGGAATGAAATAGAATGCTATGGTGAAATGAAAGAGGATTGGTTAAAGACCGTATTGGAGCTTCCCAACGGGATACCTTCGCATGATACATTTAACCGCGTGTTTGCGGCATTGGATTCAAATGAATTTGAACAGTGCTTTTTGAACTGGATAAAATCGGTAAACAAAACCACCAAAGGAGAAGTGGTCAGTATTGATGGAAAAACAATTAGGGGTTCGAAAAAATTAGGATTCAAAACTGCTACGCATATTGTTAGTGCTTGGGCCGATAAGAATGAACTTATTTTAGGCCAAATTAAAGTCGATGAAAAATCAAATGAGATTACAGCTATACCCCAATTGCTAGACTCTCTTTTGGTTACCGGGAGTATTGTGACAATTGACGCAATGGGTTGTCAGAAGAAGATAGCAAGGAAAATTGTTTCAAAAAAAGCCGATTATATCCTTGCTGTAAAGGAAAACCAGAAAGAACTGTTCGATGATATCCAGGATAGTTTCAAGATGTTAAAACCTCATGATATAAATGAGGACATAGATTATGGACATGGCAGGATCGAAACCAGAAAATGTTCGGTGCTAACAGATTTTAGCTTAGTTGAAGCCCCTCAAAAATGGAAAGGTATGGCTTCAATAATTAAAATTGAACGCGAACGATACTTCAAAGCTACCAGGAAAAAAGAAACAGAATCAAGTTATTATATCAGCACATTGACAGATGCTTCAATAATAAATAAAGGAGTGAGGAAACATTGGGGAATTGAAAATAAAGTTCATTGGGTTTTAGATGTAGCATTTAATGAAGACCATTCCAGAAAAAGAACAGGGAACGCTGCCCAAAACTTCTCCACTTTGAACAGGATAGCACTCAACCTGCTGAAAAAGGACGATGCCAAGCTTGGTATTAAAGGCAAAAGGAAGATTATTGGGTGGAATAATGAATATATTTTTAAGGTATTAAAAAATTAGATGCGTTTGCCCTGGCTAGACAAAGACATCTCTCCTACTTTTCAATTTTCCATTTTGGATATTTCTTCTTCCATGCGACAAGGAAAATACCGACGGTATAAATTCCCACATTAAAAATGCTAATGGAAAATATCCCTACAGAGAAAATCCCTGCAGAGAAAACACCAACTGAAAATTGACCTGCTGCAAACACACCACATGCAAAATCACCAGCTGCAAAATAATTCATTGCAAAATCTCCGGCACTTAACATATTTCCTGTTGTCAGATGTAAAACCCCACCCAGTAAAGCCAAAACCAAAGCAACTAATCCAATCCAAATTTTTCTTTTCATCGTATTATTCGTTTAAGATTTAACATAAATTCACAATGCAAGAATAAATCTAATCATCTCACAATCAAAACATATGGGACATTCAACCAGAGATTGTGATGAGTGGTACAAGGTTGTGATAAGTATCCAACTCGTGGGACGGGAAGTAAATTACTTTATTGCATTTAAACGCTGAGTAAATGCTTTAGTGTTGTTTCGTGAAACTGGAATCTGGCTATCTGTTTGAGTCATTGTGATGGAAATACCATGCGAATTTCCTGTCACTTTTTCAATTTTGTTTAAATTCACGAGAAATGCGCGATGGCATTTAAAAAAATGTAACGAATCAATAATTTCATTTATATTTTTCAGTGTATTTCGAATCAACTGCGACTTTAGCTCACCATTTTCCAGGTAATTGACATTTACATAATTCCCTTCGGATTCGAGAAATACAATATCTGATAGTGTGAATTGAACCTGTTGGTTCCCTGACGAGAATTCGATTTGCTTTTTGTCCTTTTCTGTCTTGTCCTGAAATATGGCTACAGGTTAAACATACGATTAAGCTCTATATTTAAACACCATATTAGGGGTTTTATAATTCAAAGATAAGTGTAATCTTTTATTATTATATATGCTGATAGCATTTTTAGTAGCGACTTTAGCATTTTTCAGGCTAAAGAAGCATTGATCGAGATAAAATTCTTCTTTAAGAATTCCATTAACTCTCTCAGCTATAGCATTTTCATAACAATGATTTTCTTCTGTCATACTTATCTTAATATTTCGTTTTTTTAATTCTTTTACATATTGATTACTACAGTATTGTATTCCACGATCAGAGTGATGTACTAATCCCGCCGCTGGTCGGGCATGCCACAGAGCCTTTTTGAGGGCTCGTAGGCAGCCCGCCAGCTCCAGTGAGTTGCTAATATCATATCCAACGATTTTCCTGGAATACATATCAGTAATAAGTGCTAAATAACAAAAACCATTAACAGTTCTGATGTATGTAATATCAGATACCCAAACTTGATTAGGAGCAGTAACAGTCATGTCTTTCACAATGTTTTTATACTTGTGAAAACGATGATAAGAGTCTGTAGTTCTGCAGGATGCTTTTTTACGTTTTATAAGCATATTGTTGTCTCTGAGAATATCAAAAAGCTTATCTCTACCAACTTTAATACATCTCTTTTCAAAAATTGTATTTAGAGATTTATAGAGTTTTTTTGTTCCAACTCTTGGCTGTTCAATCCGTTCATTTTTCACAAGTTCAAGAACCTGATTTTCGACGTTTTCTCTTTTAAGTTTACGCTCTATAAATTTATAATAAGCATCTCTGTGCATACCAAAGCACTGGCAGGTTTGCTCAATGCTTGCCTGCCTTGTGTGCTTAATTTTTTCCACTGCCTTAACCATACTTAGATGTTTAAGTTTTTTTTTAGCTCTTCGACATCTTTATATCCCAGTTTTTCAGCTGCGACTTCAAGATATGAATCAGATGCTAATTTGTCTAAGTCTTTCTTAATCAATAACTCTTTGAGTTTTTTGATTTCTTTTTGTAAGGCTTTGAGTCTGGTTGTTTCGTCTTGAGTTTCCACTAATATACGAGTATTCATTAAATCTTTCCGGTTGTACTTTTTGATCCATTCGTTTATGGTAGTTCGGTTAATACCATAAATTTCACCTAGTTTTTTCTTTGAATAATTTCCAGTACTAAGTTCGGCTAAAATTTTCAATTTAAAACCTTCACTGTAACGTTTTGTAATCCCATCATTTTTATACATAATTTACTACATATTGTGTAGCCAGATTTTAGGACGGGTCATTCTGCTTCATAACGATTACTGATTTGATCATTGATTTCTCCAGAAAGCTTAAGATGCTTTTTCAAATAGACATTTTGAGAAATAAAAGTTATTGCAACAATTGGTATCAAAGCGATTGGAAAAGTTAATAAAACAAACAAAAGCAATCCTTTAAAGCCTGCCCACGACACAATGGAAAGCAATACAGAATACAAATAATTCCCTGCGCTTATTGATAAAACAATATACATGAGGCAAAGTATCTGTTTCCAGACCTTCCAATTCTCTGCTTTGAAGCTTTGTTTAAAGATTGTAGGTATAAGAAAGAGATTCAAAAGCAATAGCAAAAAAGTCACTAAGCCATAGCCTGATAAAATGAGTGTTTTATTATCTGAGCTCAGCAAATTCAATCCAAAAGGTTGGAAAACTGTCAAAAAGAAAGCGATAAACAAACTCACAATAAGTGTTAGCCTCCATCGATTCAGGAGCATCGGATATGGTTTATTTAAAGGATTTCCCATTTTGATTTTTTTTTCATACCAAAAATGTGAGATAAAAATACAAAGAATTATGAAAACATAAAGGGAACCACTAATCTAGTACGTATCCTATAGTAATTCCACCCCACGGGATATAATCAGGAAACCACCCTGAAGGATGAGGCATAGCGATGCAATAAGCTGTGAACCTGAAAAACATATGAGTAGCATTGTATTGATAACCAACACCAGCATTCCATTGAATTTGTGCATCTAAAGATTTCACAACTTCTGAAGGATATTCATTTCGATAGATTGTTAGAAAGTTGGTCAATCCCGCTGTCAATAAAAGCTGATGCTTGTTTCTGCCGACAAAATAGTTTCCATAAAGCATCTGTGTTGTACTCATTTCAAAGTAAGTCCCGGTTTCAGTTGTCCCATTATTATCACGCATAATTTGCCCATGAGCTAGATAAATAAGTCCAGCTCCAACTCCGATATGAAATTGTGGTTTTAATGCGTATTCATAATTCAACGTTCCCCAGATGATGGTCCTACCTCCAAGTTCAGCATGTAAAAAATGACGACTTTCTTTGTTGAAGTCAGAATTTATTGTAGCATACTCATCTTGCATTGTTGTTTGAGCAATCGATGGAGTAATGAACATACCTAGCACGAAAACGCCGAAATATATAACGAGTTTTTTCATAAATCTCACCAATTTAATGTTCTAAATGACAATCATTTAAAGCCTTCAAGTAGGATGCCAATTGCATTTTCCCTTTGACTGAAAGATCTGCTAACATTTTAGCATATACTTCACTCATTTTGGGTGATAAATTATCAAGAATCCCCTTTCCTTCTGCTGAAATTTTCAAACGCTTAGTTCTTTTATCATCAGGGTCGTTAAATTCCACAATTAATCCACGATTCAAGAGCCTTTTAATGACTTCTATGCCAGAAGCATCCTCTAATAAATGGATATGGATCAATTCCATTTCTCTGTAACTATCAACCATATTCAAATGGAGCAAAAAGCTGTATTCATCAGGCGTACTAATGACAGAATCATGCAAAACATCTCTACAATACAGCTTGAAAAACTTACTTTGATTTTACAAATTTTCAATCTATGAATTTAGGTCTTCAAAAGCCTTAGCTATGCGCTCAAACGCTTTGACAATAATTGGCCTAGGAGAAGACAGACATACTCTTTCAAAACCATCACCAAGATCAGGATCAAACATAGCTCCTGATTCAAGTACAACGTTTGCATCCACGTAAATTCTTCTTCTTATTTCCTCAACAGATATACCATATTCCCGAAAATCCATCCAGAAAATGTATGTACCTTCAGGACGAATAAATTTCACTTTAGGCATATTGGTTTTCAAGTAATTCATCACCCAATCAATGGTTCCATCAAGATAAGTTTTCAACTCATCAAGCCATTCGTCGCATTGTGTATAAGCGGCAATCAGCGCATTAATTGCAAATGGCGTAGGCAGTGCGAAACCTAAAACTTCCTGAAATCTATTTCTTAACGATTCGTTTTGAATAACAATATTACTTGCATGCAAACCCGCGACATTAAAGGTTTTGTTTATCGCCGTACAGGTCACAATGTGATCTGTTCTATTTGTGGTTTTAACAATAGGAGTAAATTCAGCATCCTGTCGAATTAAATCGCCATGAATCTCGTCAGCAATCATAATCACATTATTGTCAGCACAAATTTCCGCCATTTTGCGTAACTCTTCATTGGAGAAAATTCTGCCCGTAGGATTATGAGGGTTACACAAAATAAACATAGTATTTTCTTTCTTTTTGGCAAGCTCTTCAAACTCTTGAAGATTTATTGAGTAGTTACCTCCCTCATCAGCAATCAGTTGATTGTTTGCCACCACTCTTTTATGCGCTTCAATTTGCGATGTAAATGGATAATAAACAGGCCGTTGAATGATAATCCCATCCCCTTCTTTCGTAAACGCACGAATTGCAATTCCTAAGGCAAACACAGTACCAGGACAATAAATAATTTCCTCTTTTTTGATTTCCCAATTGTGTTTACGTTGAAACCATTGAATAATCGCCTGAAAATAATCCTCCGAAGGGAAAGAATAACCATAAATTCTGGCATCTGCAGTTTTATGCATGGCATCAACAATGGCCGGAGCGACAGCAATATCCATGTCGGCAGTAAACAAAGGAATGGTATCATCGTTAAAATGATCAGTAATCCCCCACTCTACAAGCAATTCACGAGAATCCCACTTCACTGAGTTTGTTCCTCTTCTCTCAATTATTTCATCAAAATTATATTTCATTGTTACGATATTTAGCATTCAAAAGTAATGGAATAATTGCTGGAATTGACAAACTTTCGAATAAAACAGACATTTCTTAACTACGGAAGCCTTGCATAAGCCTTAATCCATGGTTTTGTAATATTCTTTTTTAGCTTTTCTCTGTCGAAAGTAAGCGACAAAGAGAAGCGAAAGGGGAAAGAAAAGAATGATTAATATCCATTTTATAAAACTTAGAAGTAGATTCATTGGTCCGTTTTTTTAATGTGTATTTAAAGTTATCGTTTCAATCATTCTCGGAGGAATTCAAAGGGATTCAGTTGACAAGAAAGTTTCACCTTCTTATTACGAGCTCAACATCAACGCCTAATTATCTCACGCTTGTAACTGAAGCAAAACTTCTTTGAATTCCTTTTTTGTAAAGCACACTAGAATATCCGAAAATAACAAACAAACCTTCTCTACTTTTGTATTTTATTCCGTATTTTTCTCTCAACTTTCTGGCTTTTCTGCCATTCTGAATTAAAGGGTGCACACCACCAAGCATGCAGGTTCCTAGTCCTAATGATTCTGCAGCATACATTGCCGTTGTTGCTGCTACAATGGGATCTGCAGGATCAGTGTAAGGAGAACCATAAAAATACATTACCAAAGGAGCATCGTAATTCACCATGTTCATATTTTTCTCCATATTATTTATGAAAAGGCCAAACAAGGGCTTCACAAAACCTTTAAACATTTCTGCATTTGCTTTCCCCCATATCGGTCTCATTATAGCTAAGAACCAGGATGAAACGAACCATCGCATTTTGTTTAGATATTGACAGAAATCTACAGCAAATTCTCTAGTTTTCTCTTTACTATCAAGTATTAATACATTTACATCGGACGGAGGTAATCCCATTGGAGATGTTTTTGTGGCATCTAATATTTTCTCTATCAAATCACTATCCACGGGTTTGTCAAGAAATTCCCTTACGCTACGTCGTCTTCTTAACAAATCAAATAATTGCTCGTAATTAGCAGCATTTTCAGCAGGAGGCAATGTAAACAAATCATTCGAAGAAATTTCTCTACCAGATATTTCAATTGCACCTGTAGGGCAAATAGCCATGCAATGCCCACAACCAATACATCCAAATGCAGAATTATCGCTAATAGATGCTTTATTACCCTTTAGAATTAAGCTGAAATCTTTGCACACCTCTACACATTTGCCACAACCTGTACACTTCCAAGCATCTATTTTTATTTCACCTTTTTCTTTTGTTCTGGATGTTGGAATTGCCATAATTTAGTATTTAAAAGGATTGAATTATTTCAGCAATTTGCTACTTTTTATGATATAAACCAAACCTGAAGTCAATAAAGAAACCGCAAGAATTACAAAGAGCAGTTGATTAACAAATCTGTCTTTGGTTTCAAATACTGATGTGCCAAGGATTGCAAGCATAACGAAAGTCATACTTGCAATCTTTCTTTATGAAATTGCCCTTACTTAATTACAGCATTTTAAAAAGAAAAATTTTTATTCGTTTTTACCTTAGTTCTTTGTTCGGTGCTCGACTTTTTATCACTTCTTAACCCAGGTCAATGAATTTGAGAAATTGTAAATGTTATTTTGCATAAAATAATGTTTAACTATTAATTCATAAGGATATGAAAAAAGGTATTTCTATTTTATTGATTCTTTTCGTTTTTTCTTTCATTGCACTACAGGGAACAGCACAATTAACAAGTAACTCAAACGCTTTACAATCGAATAAAGTATTTGTTGCTAATTCATTAACTCTCAATTACGATGGCTTCCCGAAAGATATTGTTCTATCATCTAATGCAAATCTGGTCTCTTCAGAAATTTTACGACAAAACCATTTTTTGCCGAAGCTTTACATGAATTTTAGCGAAAGCAACGGTTTCCCAGGAATAATTCCATCAAAAGAATATTCTGTTGTTTATCAAACTAATGCAAAAAATGTCAAAATGAATACATCTTTTTTTAATAGTGAGAATTATAATAAAAGCCGACGATTAATTTATTCGAGCCTTTGGACTTTTACCTCTTTAAATTATTTATATTGTGACCTTGCGGCATTTATGGATGCAGATATGCACACGCAATATCATACGGGGACAGTGGACGGGTTTGAAATGACACCTGGTTTTATTGCTGCTTCTTCTGCATTTATGCAGATAGCAATTGCCAATGTCTTTTTACCACAAGTAATAAAAGATGACAGGACATTACGTTGGGTTCAGATAGCTTCGGGAGCTGTAATGACAATTGTTCAATCTGCGACTTTGTTTGCCGGTAAACCAACTCCGTATTATGCTGTCTTTTCAGGATTTGAAATTGCAGCAACTGCTTATATCACTTTTGATGCAATAAAGTGGAAGCCAAAACGACCTTCAGTGAAAAATTAGTCCGCGTTCTTTTGAGCAAGCCGTTTTCTTATCCTGCTCAGGGATTCCGGCTTAACGCCAATGTAGCTTGCTATATAATATTGAGGGATACGCTGTAAAATATTGGGTTGTTTATTTACTAATGAGAGATATCGCTGTTCAGGTGTTTCCGAACGATAAAACAAAATACTCTTCTGAATTTCTGAAAATGCTGTTTCAACAATCTTTCTGGATATGGTTTCCAGTCCTGGAAATTTCTCAAAAAGTTCCCGGGCTTTCTCTTCGTTCCCCACGACGAAAGAACAATCTTCCATACAAATCCAGTTATGCATTGAAATGGCGTTTTCAGAAATTTCGTCTGCTGAAATAACCCATTCATTTTCAGTAAAAAGCCATGTGGTTTTTTCATCGCCATCTACTAAATTATACTGTCTGACACAGCCTTTTAGTACAAAATAGCTATGAATTGATTTTTGTCCTTCTTTTAATAAAAAGGCTCCTTTCTTAAATTCTTTGACTTCGGCACTTTTTATTATTGCTTCTTTCTCCTTTTGAGAAAGCGAACCAAATTTTAAAAAATTATTTATTAACCTATCTATCATTTTTGTGTTTTTTTAAGCTGCCACATAACTGGACAAGCATATGAAATGTTTGGTACATCAAAGCTATTTCCCATCAAACCGTTGCAATCTTTATTAAATACAACGCTTACAAAGCTAGCACTTTCTGCCAAATGTTTTATATACAATGTGCGTACCTTACCTGAGCAAAAGCACACTTGTTGAAAGCTCATTAAAAAGTTTAAATATGCAAATTTAACTTGAGAAAAGCGAGTAATAAGTGTGAATTTTCCAGAGTGTGTAAGTCCTTTATTGGCGAGTTGGAGGAGACTAAAACAAAACTTAAGTTAATCACAAAAAACAAACCCAATAAGCGAATACAAAAACTCAACAAAGTTCAAAGAAGATGGGTAATTAACTTCCGGCTTTAACATGCAAATGAAATTAATGAATGTTGAGGGTGGATAAGAAATCTTTTACGATACTGCATATGGCATCATTGGGAAAAACGGAAAGGAAGCAGCAGAGCTTAATACGTTTGGAAGTGCTCCTGACCAGGATTATGCCTGGAGTCGAACAAGAAATAAGGAAGGAATTCATGACTTCTTATAAAATAAACACTTTGTGAATAATGGAAGGCTAGCGAACAGAGCAAAACCCAATTTTAGGAATAACAATTATAACTAACAGACTAAAATCAAGAGGATACACCCCCATGCTCGACATTTACAAAGGAATTTGCCCACAACTTAACAAACCGTTGTAAACGAAATCCGCTTGGTTTATACTGAGCGATAGCCAAAGTGTACAGTGGTGCTTCGACAGGCTCAGCATAACTGTGAGAGGCGATGCACTGAGTGTTGAAGAAGTGTTTCCCGCTAAGTTTTAACCTAACAGCTGCCTACTCAATTAGCAGTTGTTATTTTTTTATATTTCAACACATTTTTAATTTCTCCTTTATCATCTAGATGACCTTTTTTTGCAAAGTCAGCCCAAAGTTTACGAACTTCTTTACCCTTCTTTTCAATTTCTCCGACACCAAGGCCTTGCACTATTGTCCTATTTACCCACATATTACCCCTACCAAAAAGCAAGGGGATATCAATTGTATGAACTGCTCCATATCCATTTATTTTTGAGCCCCACGAAATTTCATATTGATATATATTATTTTGGGATGTGCTACAATTTTCTGAAAATTTCTTGCATCCTTTTTTATAGATTAACCGAGTAGTAATAGTTATAAAGACAAGTTTAAATAATTTGCCTAAAATGGGCATTTGAAATATTTTTCTTGCTTTTGGAAATAATGGAATATATAATGCTGTTTCATTTTTTGTGTGTCCTGTTAACACATTAATGTTATTGGCTCTTTCTCTCCAAACATTATATACTTCAGTTTCTTCTGGGAACGGATGTGTCCCATACTGTACACCAAATGGCATACCTGCTTTTAATCCATAATTTTTTGCTGCTTTAATCACATCTAATTGTTTTGATAATATTTCATCTTTAGGAGCGTTTTTCTCTAGAGATTTAGCTTCTGAAATCATATCATTAATCATTTGTGCTTTATTAAAAAGCAGACCAAAAGGTGCACTTTGCACAATTACATTTTGAAATAGGTTTTCAGTTTCTTTAATAAGCATCATTTGAGCCACTGCATCTCCGCCTGCTGATTGTCCGAACAAAGTTACATTATTCGGATCTCCTCCAAACGATTCGATATTTCTATTAATCCAACGTAATGCTTCAATTAAATCTAAATATCCTAAATTTGCCGGAATACTGTTGTAATTTCCTAAAAAGCCAAACAATCCTAATCGGTAAGTGACAGCTACAATGATAACATTTTGTTCTTCAACCATTGGGTCAGGGTCAAATACGTATGAATCACCAGCACCTGCAATATAACTGCCTCCATGAATCCAAACCATTACGGGTAGTTTTACCTCCTTATTATTTGGGCGAGTTATAGAAAGGTTCAGACAATCCTCAGATTGTTGTAGATTTTTCAAGATATCTTCATCAACAATATTGCTAAAAGCAACATCTTTATTTTGAGGGCAAGCAGCAGCTGGTTTTGATGCGTAAATCGGGGTATCATATTTTTTTATTGCATTAGGCTTTTCAAAACGCTTAGCTGTGGCATATGGAATACCTAGAGCCTTAATAACAGTCAAATATTCCTTTGCTGTTATTTGTCCGGTTGGTGTTTGGAAAATATTCTCTTTTATCATATGTTTTAATTATTCTCAGTTATAATTTTTATAATTTGATTTAATGCTGCTTTTGCTTCTTTAAGTTTTGTAACTAATACCCACACATGAAACATTGATGGATATTCAAAATAATTAAACGGCAAATGATTTTCTTCCATTATTCGTTTAAGTTTCCTGTTATCGGCAAGCAAAATATCGTTTCCTCCGATAAAAACAGATATTTGAGGCAAACCATTCATAGTGCCATAAATAGGACTAATCAGCGGATTTTTTGTATCCATATCGCCAGACCAATATTTTCCGGCTATTTGAGTACCTTCTATACTTAACCAAGGGTCTTTCCCTTCGATAGTTTTTATTTCGGGATTGGTCATGGTTACATCAAGAAAAGGGGATAATAGTATGATTTGCTTGGGCAATGGAATTTGTTCTTTTTTTAGTTGTTGGGCCAAGGCAAGTGCAAATCCGCCACCGGCACTATCGCCCATTAGAATAATTTTTTCGGAAGACGTTTTCTTTAGAAGTTCCATGTATGCTTGCTGAACCATCAAAAAGCTTTTTGTTGCTGTAGATTTGGGAACCAATGGATAATCGGGGACAACGACTGTTGCTGTAGTTTTATCAATTAACTTAGCGATAAATTGCCAATGTTCTTTGGAAATATTATGCACATAAGCTCCCCCGTGGAGGTAAAAAATACAAATATCTGAAACATCGTTCTGAGGAAAAATTTCAAAAACTTTTTGGGAATGAACTTCTGTAATATCAACTATCAGTTTTTTGTTAAATCCTTTTGGGAATAGTGCGGGTTCGGTTTGAAAGTTCTGCTGCTTTATTTTATTTGTGAAGTTCTTTTTAAATCTGGATAATTTCATGTAATTCGTTATGAAACTGCCAATTAAACTAATCGGAGATTTGTGAATATAGACTATTGACATTTTTATATAAAATTAATTGTAGATCTTTATTTCTTGTGGTGTATGAAAAATTATCTTTCCTAATGTTGAATTATTCATTATCATAAAATTATATTTTAATTTTATTCTACAAAAACAGCAATAATCTCCACCTTGTCACTCGCATCTTAGTAACTACTAACAGAAATGGTATGAGCAGTAGCGAACTATAAATTAGTTTCTTATTAAGTTACAAAATAACCAAAGCCACACCTTATCTAAATAGTCAAATCAGCAGCTTTGGCGGAACTATTTAGAACCACTATTGCTTATATTTATTGTTGTCAAAAGTTTTTCTTACGACTATTATTATATCTTGACACAATCCAAATCTTTCATAATCATCATTAGAAAAACTTTCATAATACCTATTCATTTCAACTTCAAACCCGACCTCTTCAAATCGTTTTTTTATATCAAGCCCATATAACCTTACATGATCCCATTGTCCAAAATGTTTTTCTCTATCATCCGGGAGGATAATTGTTGAATCTTCATAAGTTTTTTCCAATTTCTCATTAATTGGCACCGTAATTACTCCAATTCCACCATTTTTTAACACTCTAAATATTTCTGTCATTGCTTTTTTGTCGTCTGGAATATGCTCCAAAACATGATTGGCAATTACATAATCAAAATAATCATGGTCAAACTCTAATTGAGTTAAATCTACATTTTTAATTCCTTTTTGATTAGAATAACCTTGAACCATTTTATCCCCAGGTATATATTCTAAATTCTTTTGTTTTCTCAATATTTCCAGATATGATAATTCTGGAGCAATATGTAATACTCTCAAATTTTTAGTGAGAATATCAAGTTCATTTTCTAAATAATGCCATACTAATCTTTGTCGTCTTCGTGCTCCATTTGAAGGTGTTACTAAATCTCCATTAATCTTAATAAACCTTTTAAAATTTCTTTTTGCTATTGGACAATAAACTCCACGAGAAGGTGCTCCAAATATTATTTGCTGAAGATAATAACGCCTCCAGTTTAGTTTTCTAAAAAATATTCTTATTTTTAAAGGAACTATTTTTTTCCCTCTGTTAACAATTTTTCGTTTAAACTTCATTTTACGATATTTTTTTATAATTAATTACTAATCTATTCTTTTATTCGTAATTTTTGCCAACGGTAAAATATAACGGCAGTTTACGGCCAAATTTACTAAAAAATTTCAAACGAGACACAAACTTGAGCAATTCCGAGTGGATTCGAACATAGTCTCGAATCTGCCGTAATTGCGGTTATGCATTATTGTATGTAGTGCTTTATTTTTCATTATACAATTCAATCACTTTTTGTAAAATAACATAAATTCGATTTAAGCAAGGTTTGGCAGACTTGATTTATCAAAAACTTCTTCAATATTTAGCGACGGTTTTTGTTAAGAAATGAGATTAGACAGAAAATTTTCAAAGCTTCTATGTCTTGTATGCTCAATTTGACAAATATTCTTAAGTTGATTATTAACAGTCTCAATAATAGCTTTTTTTCTAAGAAGTATTTTGTCTTTAATTAACATCAGAGAGTTCTTCATATTCTTTCTGATTTTTATGATTAAATGAATCCCATCGATAAAAAGATTCTCAAAAAGACTTTTAAAGAGATAGCCTTTATCTGCAATAAGCGTCCCAAAATTTTATTATGAAAACTCTTATTTTTAAGAGAATAGATATCGTCAACATTCCCCTGATTAAAAAGAGAATCTAAGATTTCTCCTTTGTCATTAATAACCAGATGTAATTTGAACCCATAAAACCAACCCATTGAGCACTGTCCTTTTGTTACAACTCCTTAAAGGTTAATTTACTTTTTAAACCCTTCTTCTGTACTCCGCAGGACTAAGCCCAAATTTTCGTTTAAACGCAGTGGCAAAATGCGACGGATGCTCATAGCCTGTTTGGTCACCTATTTCGGCAATGGTCAGGGTGCTGTCTGATAAGAGTTGTTTGGCGATATTCATACGGTATTCGAACAAATAACCGTAGATTGTTGTGCCGAAGCAATTTTTGAAATTCGTTTTCAGCACCGTTTCGCTCATTCCTACCTCCTGAGCCAATTGGGCAATAGTTGGAGGAGTTTGGCAACAAGCCTCAATAAGGTTTCTTGCTTCGTTTAACTGTTCCTGGTAATGCTTGTAATATTTACATTCGGGACAACTGAATTTCTTCATTTGTTGCAGTTGCAGGATGAGAAGTTCCTGAATTTTTGTCTCGAAATAAAAAGGAGCAAGAGTCCCCATATTCGGAGCATTTTTTATTTGCTCAATCACTATTTTCATTTCAAGGGTGGTCGTTAAATTGCCGTCTTTTAAAACCGGACATTGATTTTTCACCATTGCCGACAATGTTCCGAAAACATCGGGATACTGCTCTGCCTTTGAATTGATATAACTGTACGGAAGAAAAATTTTGAAATAAATATTCTTTTCACCTTTCGCAAAAGAATGATTCACATTATCTTCCGTAGTGCAAAATACATTATTGGCATTCTGGTTGATAACGGCAGGAAAAGTGTGTTTATCGCTGATGGCGGTTTTCCCTTCACACACAAAATGGAGCACGGCAAAATCCCCGTTCATTCCGCCTTTTATCTGAACATCCTCTATAGCTTCCGTCTGAATCAGGTGAGCCTTCAAGTCCGGTGTTCCCCATTCGTTCACCGACATTTTAAGAATATCCGTATCAATATTATCCCGCGTATTTGAAAAAGCTTTATTCGGACAGTCTTTAGCATACCGGTCATTATAAAACCGTCCTAATTCACTGCTTGTTATTGAATACTCCATAGTAACCAATCCTTAAAATTTCCCCTTGGTATTACCGTCGTGAGATTAAAGAAAACCACCGTTTGACGTTACCTCTCACCGACGCTACCACTATACTTTTGTTGAACAATTTAATTGAACAAAATTAGAAAGGATTAACGTTTGTACAAATCCCCATTTGTAGGGATTTTTTCAAGATAACATAATATAACAAAACAAATGGAAACATATAGCTTAGGAATCGACATCGGCTATTCTGCTATTAAGGCGGCAATTGTCGATAATGAAAAAAAGGTGATTTTTGCGCAATATCAGCCACATCGGGGGAAGATAAAAAAGACCCTCGAAGCCCTGCTGAATCAAATCAAAAACGATTTCGACACCGCTAAAATTACGCACGGTGCCATTACCGGAACCATCGGCAAAAAATTATCGAAAAATGGCAAAATACACGGAGTAAACGATGTAGCGGCGGCCATCGAAGGCGTTGAACTTTTGGTTCCCGAAGCCCGGTCGGTGGTTGAAATCGGCGGACAAAGTGCCCGCTACTATACCGGCTTCAATGTTCAAAATCAGGATAATTCAGAAGATGCCCCGAAAAATATGCTGCAAATATCCACTAATTCCGATTGTGCGGCAGGTACCGGTTCGTTTTTGGAAGAACAGGCTTCGCGACTGAACATCCGAATCGAAGATTATCCCGGCTATGTTGATAAGGCACAGTCCATTCCCCGCATTGCCGGACGGTGCAGCGTGTTTGCCAAAACCGACATCATTCATAATCAGCAGGAAGGGGTGCCGCCCGAAGATATTTTAAAAGGCGTGGCGTATGCCATTATCAAGAATTACAAAGGAGCTGTCATCCGCCGTTTACCGGTGGAAGCGCCGGTGGTTTTTATCGGAGGTGTCAGCAACAACCGGGCAATTATTGATACGTTGCGGGATGTGCTGAAAAAAAATGAAGAGGAGCTGCTGGTACCCGAACATTCGGACATTGTTAGTGCAATCGGGGCAGCCCTTATCGCCGGGAAGGAAAACCTGACGTTGGATTTTCAAAAAATGTCGCAGGATTTACTGAGTGAACAAAATGACACGACCGATTCCGAAGGCGAGGAATTGCCGCCGTTGTCGCAAATAGAAAAAGAGGATATTTCAAAGAAACATCTCATTCAATGTTCTGTCCCCGAAGGCGAAAAACCGTCATTTTTTCTGGGAGTTGACATCGGCTCAACCAGTACCAACCTGGTTTTGATAAATTCAAAATCGGAACTTGTCACTTATAAATACATCCGTACCAAGGGCAATCCGTTGAAGGCCGTTCAGGAAGGAATGGAAGAAATCAACAGGGAACGGAAAGGCAATTTTAGCATTGCCGGCGTAGGCATTACCGGCTCGGGACGTAATTTGATTGGTCAGCAAATAGGCGCCGATATTATCCGAGATGAAATTACGGCACAGGCAAAAGCCGCCATCAAAATAGACCCCGAAGTGGACACCATTTTTGAAATCGGTGGACAGGATTCAAAATTCATCAGCATAACGAACGGGGCAGTTACCGATTTTCAGATGAATAAGGTTTGTGCTGCCGGCACCGGTTCTTTCCTCGACGAACAGGCACAGGAATTCAACATTCCGGTGGAAGAACTCGAAAAGCTCGCATTTCAGGGACAGCATCCGGCTTCACTCGGCGAACGCTGCACGGTTTTTATCAAATCGGCAATCGCTTCGGGACTGTCGCGAGGAGAAAAGAAGGAAAATATCGTAGCCGGATTGTGCTATTCCATTGCAAAAAATTACCTGCACCGCGTTGTCGGGCAAAAAAAGATAGGGAATAAAATAATGCTGCAAGGGGGCATTGCTTTTAACCGGGGGGTAGCCAATGCGTTCCGGGTTTTAACCGGCAAACCAATAACCACCACCCCGTTTTTCAGTGTTACCGGGGCTTACGGGGCTGCTCTTATGGCCTGTGAAGAAATAGCGGGACAGGCTACGACTTTCATCGGGATAGAAAATTTGCAGCATATTTCGTCATCCGGGAAAAAACAAATTCCCGAAAACAAGGAAAATTCGGGTGAATTCAACAAAAGAATAGAAAAGACCATTTTTGAAGATTACGACGGCGTTTTAGACCCGGCAAAGAAAACCGTGGGCATTCCGCGGGCGTTGTTTACCTACGGGATGTTCCCAATGTTCAATGCTATCTTTAAAAATTTAGGATTTAATGTGTTACTGTCTGACTGGAGCAACGAAAACACCATAAAACTCGGTCAGGAATATGCGATGGAAGAAACCTGTTTCCCGGTAAAACTGATTCTGGGACACGTTGCCGAACTGGTTTCAAAAAAGGTCGATTACATTTTCTTCCCCGATTTATATACGGTTGACCATCCGGGGTCCGAATCACGGAAAAACTTCGGCTGCGCCTATATGCAACTGGCTTTCAAGATTGTAAATCACACGATGGAGCTCGAAAAGAAAGGGATAAAACTGGTCGCTCCGACCTTTGCGTTCAGTATGGGCGGACAATTTATGCAACAATCTTTTGGTAAGCTTGGCAGCATCCTCGGAAAGAGCAAAGAAGAAACCGGTCTTGCCCTGAAAAAAGGAATGGAAGCGGCTATGCGTTTCGAAGAGCGGATGGGCGAAAACGGGCAAAAAACGAATGAAAAACTCGACCCCAACAAATTAACATTTGTCATTATCTCCAAAATGTACGGCATTGCCGATACGGTACTGAATCTCGGAGTGCCCGACAAATTGCAGGATATGGGCTATCAGGTGTTGCCGTTTTTCGACCTGCCCGACGTAGCCGATATGTCCAAAGAACATCCCAATATGTTTTGGCCGTTTGGACAGCACATTCTTGAACCGGCTTATCTAATCCGGGAGCATCCGAATATGTATCCCGTGTTGTTGACGCATCACGGCTGCGGTCCCGATTCTGTATTGCTGCATTACTTCAAAGAAATAATTGGGAACAAACAGTATCTGAATATCGAAATTGATGAGCACGCTTCGAAAATCGGGGTTGCCACACGTATAGAGGCTTTTGTGAATAGTCTGAAACTTAAACAAGATGCGAAAGATTTGAATTATTATGTAAAGAAAATAAGTTACAAAAAGGTAAACATCAAATCTTCGTTGGATGAGATAAATCCGGGAAGCAAAATATACATCCCCAATCTTCATCCTTATTCGGAATTATTTGCTGAACTGTTGCAACAAAAAGGCTTCAATCCGGAAATTCTTGCCACCAATGCAAAAGCCATTAGCACAGGCCGAAAACATACTTTAACCAACGAATATTATTCGCTGGCTTCGTTGCTCGGCGGTAGTTTTAACGCGGTGGAACAGTGTCGCGGTGAAAAAGATGTGGCGTTCCTGATTCCGCAAACCGAAGGTGCCGAGGTGGAAGGGCAATACAACCGGCTTTTGCGGACAAAATTCGATGCTTATAACTACAAAAATATTGAAATTGTCGCTCCTTTTCTCGAAGATGCTATTTCGCTAAATGAAAGCAACTTAAAGTCTATTTTTTACTGCATCCTTGCCGGCGATGTTGTCAATGCGGCACCTGTAGGTAGCAGAGATAAATACCTGACTCAATTCAGGGAACTGATTCGGGATAAAAAGCTGGACATTTCCGCACTCAAAACAATTGCCGGAAATGTTTACAATGACCTGAAAAAGCAGCATTATAAAAAGCGGGTAATGGCGATTGGCGAGTCGATGATTGTATTTAATGATTTTCTGAATGATTTCACCTTTAAAACGCTTGAAGAACAGGACAATAAAGTGGTTTACGGCGTTCTTTCCGAAGCAATTTGGATTTTCTGGAAAGACTATGTAACGCAAAACAACCAATTGAATACGGAGTCTCTGAATAGCAAGCTGGCAGGTTTAAAAGACGATATCGACCAGGTGTCGTTGTTATTGAAAGAAGAAAGTCCGTTTACGCCCGGCATCGAAAGTTTAGTCGGGAAAGCCGATGCAACCATTGGTTTTTATGCCGGGGCATTTGCCCGTTACCGGCAGGCTAAAATTTTGTGCAATTCGGTAAATATCGACGGAATTATCACCGCAGCATCGTTATACGAAAATACCGGCGTTTCCCTCAGCATTTTGCACAAAGGATTTTCCAACCGGAGCACAAAGCCTCTCTTGAACCTGACTTTCGACGGAAGTCATAACGAAAATGACCGGAATAAGGTGGAATCGTTTATTTATTATTTGTAGAAAGGACGGGAGATCGAAATTTCTATCGCTCCTACGGAGCTTAGGAATGCGGGTAACATATATTTCTACCATACTGACGTGCCTAACGGCACTGAAAATCCGGCAGACAAAACCAAGCCTCGTAAAGGCGTAAGTATGGTAGAAAAAAACATATCAACAACCTGTCCAGTCCCGGAGGGACGGTAGTATGGTAGTCGTAGTGGTAACATCAGATAAAATCAAAAAATACAAATCCAGCAGAAATGATAGAAAAGTAAAAATGAGTTATATTTGTTAATGATTCTAACAAATAACATTCTCAAAAACAAATCATTATGGCAAACACTTATACACAAATAAATATTCACGCAATATTCTCGGTAAAAGGACGTGAAAATATAATAACCCGAAATTATCGTGACCGGCTACATCAATATATTGCAGGAATTATCAATAACACAAAAAATTATTCTCTTGCCGTTAATGGTTATAAAGACCATATTCATATCTTTTTTGAGCTAAATCCGGTAAACTCTTTATCCGATGTTATGAGAGATATAAAAGCCAATTCTTCAAAATGGATAAACGATAACCGTTTTGTATTGGGACATTTTTCGTGGCAGGAAGGATATGGTGCATTTTCGTATTCCCGCTCGCAAAGAAATGATGTGATTAAATATATTATGGAGCAGGAAAAACATCACGCAGGAAAATCTTTCAGAGAGGAATATTTAGCATTATTGCAAAAATTTAAAATTCCATTTGAGGATAATTATGTTTTTGAATTTTATGATTAATCTGTCGCTCCTACGGAGCTTTGATTTTTGATTGACGCATATTTTTCTACCATACTTTCGAGCCTAACGGCTCTAAAATAAATTGATAAAATGCGATTCCATACCAACATAATGGGTATAACGATTCTGAAAAATACAGGCAAACAAAATTTAGCCTCGTTAGAGGCGTAAGTATGGTAGAAATGAAAGGATGCCAATCGGAGCTGTTCTTGTTAATGATGACACGTCCGGAATTTCTAATCCTTGATGAACCTGATTCCAGGGTTGACCCAGAACACCTGAAAAAAATCGGGACAATGATAAACGAAATATTGCATAAAGGAAACAATCAATGTAGTCCGGTAGCCCGCAATTCAGGCTTAATTGCCACGCATTCTGCAGTGATACATGACTATGTCCATACCGACAAAGCCCACATTATGCTTGACGGAAAAATTCGTTGCAGTGGAAATCCGGCAGTAATGATGGACCAAATCCAGGCAAACGGCTATCAATATTGTGTTCAATGTCAAAAGAATAATCAGGAGGAAAAACGATGAAACTATATAAAAGCAAATCAAAAAAAAGACGAAATGGAGAAAACCCAAATCGTCTTATCATGTCGGGGTGGCCGGATTCGAACCGACGACCTCTTCGTCCCGAACGAAGCGCGCTACCGGGCTGCGCTACACCCCGAGTTAGTGCAGACAAATTTAGTAAATAATTTGATAAATTATAGAATTAACTAAAACTTACTTTTGCCTTCACGATAATCTACTATTGAAGATACAGCAGAGTCACCTGTAACATTTACAGCTGTTCGTAGCATATCCAGAGGTCTATCCATTGCCATAATAAGTACTAATCCTTCAGATGGTAACCCAATTGACTCAAGCACAACAATAAGCATAACCATTCCTGCACCAGGAACAGCTGCTGACCCAATAGAAGCAAGTGTTGCAGTCAAAATAATTGTCAATTGTGCACCAATATCCAAATCTACACCTAAAGTTTGAGCAATAAACACGGCTGCAACTGCCTGATAAAGACTTGTTCCATCCATATTGATAGTTGCCCCTATTGGAAGTACAAAATTGCTAATTTCCGGATGAACACCAAGATTTTCATCGCAACATTTCTTTGTCATTGGTAAAGTTGCAGCACTGCTACTAGTGCTAAAGGCAAGCAATTGGGCAGGCAAGACGGAGGAGAGAAATTTCCCCGGTGCAATTTTCGCAAGCAACTTCACTAAAAGAGGATAAACAATGATAATCATCAACAGCAATCCTATGATAACGGACAATGCATAAAGACCCATAGAAGCAAAAAGTCTTGCATCTCCTGACGCAGAGACGACAGCATCTGCCATTAATGCAAACACCCCAAAAGGCGCAAAACGCATAATAATGTCTATCATTTTCAGGACAACATCATTTAAGCCATTAAAGAAATTGACAACAACCGTTTTATGCTTGCTTTTGATACTGACAAGGGCAATTCCAAACAACATAGCAAAGAAAATAACTTGCAACATATTGCGATTATTTCCAGAAGCGCCTATGATGTTATCAGGCACAATATCAATCAGAAATTGCAGAGGACCTTGATCAGAAAGAGCCGTTGCTTCAAGCGTTCTATCCGACATTTCTTCAGCATATCTCTCCATCATTTCAGCTTGCTTATCGGCAGGAAACACTTTACCTGGTTGAATTGCATTTACAATTAGCAATCCGATGCTAATAGCAATGACTGTTGTAACAATGTACAACAAAAAAGTGCGCAAGCCTAATCCTGACAATCGCTTTGAGTCCCCTAAATCTGCAATTCCTTTGACCAGGCTAACAAAAATTAGAGGAATAGCAATTAGTTTTAATAAACGAATGAAAATTTCACCCCAGGGTGAAATCCAATCACTCGAAAATGCATTTAAATTTAGGTTTACAGCTAGCAACCCCCATCCTACTCCAAGTATAATGGAAAGCAGAATCCAAACATAAAGCGGTATTCGCTTTAATACTAACATTATTTCGCTATTTGATGCTGTACACGCAATAAATCATTCAGTTCTTTCACAGGATTAAAAGTAATCTGTGGAACTTCAATAAAAATGCTTAACCATTTACTCATTCCGCCATTCCACAAGCCAGGGAGCTCATAGGATGTGATATTTTGACCTTCCCATGATTTTTCGACCACCAAGCCAGCATTTTCGTCACGATAATTGAGCAGATTAAACTTTTCACCTTTGTAATCGCGAATGCTACAAACAAGATCAACCGGATTAAAATGGGTTGAAAGATCAAAAATTTCTTTTTGCTTTTCATCCTCAAGATCAATTTGATTTTTCTCAAGAATTTCAAGACATTCGTTTCCATTTTCACGTTTCACCCAGAATGGTCCTCCACCTGGTTCACTAGTATTTTCAACCATTCCGCAAACACGAATTGGACGATTAAGCGCATACTTCAATTCAACAATTGCTTTTTCTCTGTTGTCACAGAAAGTAGAGTGAGGCATGATTTCTTTTACAAAATCAAGAATTTCATTCCATTTTTCATCTGTGATTTTATCCGCATTATCCAATTGTTCAAGCACCTCAAACACACGATTTCTAATATCGATAAGATATCCACCAAGGAATTTTTTATAACGTACAGTTTCGTGCTTTATGGTATCTGGAGCAACATTGTCGATGTTTTTGATAAAAATCACATCGCAATCCAGTTGATTTAAATTTTCAAGCAACGCCCCGTGTCCACCCGGACGAAGTACAAGTTCACGTTTGTTGCCACGCAAGAGATTTCCTTTTTCATTGAGCGCAATGCTGGAAGTTGATTCTGATTGTTCAGAAAATCCAATATTAAAGTTAACATCCGCATCTTTCAAGAAATTTTTTGTTGCATGTTTAAAACGTTTTTCAAAAAGCTTTTCATGTTCTTCTTGAATAGTAAAATGAAGATTAACATCATCATCCTCTGAGCGACAGTACATCATACCTTCCACAAGATGCTCTTCAAAAGCTGTACGTGTATGTCCGGGATATTTATGAAAAAGAATCAATGCTTTTGGCATTTCTGCGTAATTCAAACCTCTGGGGTTAAGAATGTTCTTGGCGACTTTGTCATATTCATTTTTTCGCATAATTTTATCCATGGATTGTCCACGACGGAAAAAACCTTTAAAGAGTTCTGGATAAAATGCAAATTTTTCAATGTTATCAAACGTATTTCTTAAGCCATAGAAATCCTTATCTGCACTCACTTTAATAAATTCATCAGAACTACCTTTGTAACTATCCCGAAGTTGAATCAAGCGTTTAAACATACGGGTTGCTGCACCACTTGCCGGTACAAATTTAGCAAGTCTTAATTTCTGCCCCTCAGCTTCAAACAAGTCAACATACTGATTAATAATTTCTTGTGTGGCTCTCTGTATCCCATCTTCTATGGTTGCTGCACGTACAGTTTTGACGAATTTTTTCCCTGCTTTGATTGTTTCTACTTGCTCCTCAAGCCTCTGTGGATCAATTGCTTTTGAGCTTAGAAATTTAATGTCCTTTTTGCTAAACATAGTTTATTAGCCTTTGGTTACATAAAGGACGAAATTAAACATTTTATTTTTAAAGTATGAAAACAGAAGCAGAATAATTCAATTAGATATCCACAATTTATTTGCTATTTCTACATAAGTCACAAGTTATCAAAGGCTCATGCTATTGATGATTTTTCACCAAAATTCTGCAATTATTATGTCAGCTTAATAATAATAGTTGTAGCTTGGAACAAAAACGATGCTATCTGTCACCGCAGAAGCACCCCCAAAAATCCCCATTCCACTACTCACATTAGAATAGACAACGACAGGCTCCATAAGAGGATTTCCTTGAGCATCGATATGTTTTGTTTTGGTTGTGAAATACTGGAACATAGATTCATCCAGGTAATAAAATTCAAAAATCAATTTCACCGTATCTCCAAAATACGTGTAAATGCTACCGTTAAGTGTATAAGTATCAGTGGTAATTAATCGATCAGAGAACATTAAACCTGACTCGTAACCATGAGCTTCAACAATCACATCATTCGAATTAATGTACAAATATTCGGGTCCATAATACCAATAGTCTTCTTCGTCATATTCAGTAAAGTATTCAGATCTCAACCTCAGTATATAAAAGTTCTCTGCGTTTTGTGCTAAATTGAAGCGCAATCCAAACTCTAGAGTTTCCTCCCCATATTCAGTCCGTCCACGCGAAGTATCTAAGGAAATAATGGGTTGAGAAAATGGGACAGTTGCTTCGCAACTAACGGACTCATAGTCTTCAGCTTCAACCTCCAAAGCATAAGTACTACCAGAAACAGCAGTATAATTTGAGTAATACATTCCATTTGCAGAGTCAGCCAAGTTTTCTAGAAATTCTCCATCTTTATACAACTTAACCACTGCATTTGTTACGGGTTTCACTTCGGCATTATCAATAATAATTCGAGAGCAAGACAGATTCACTTTAATGATTGAATCATGCTGCAACATGGAATTCACCACTAATCTAGGGTCTCTGTATTCAATATTTAAGGGTATTACTTTCTCACAAGCGACAAAGCTTCCCAATACAATCACAGACAATATGATGATTATACGTTTCATAAGCAACTAGAAATTAAATGAATAACGAACAAATGGAATAGTAGGAAACAAGCTTAATTGCTTCAACTGACGGTTTCCATTCCAATCTGTACCAAAATACAAGTAAAATGGGTTTTGACGGTTGTATGCATTATACAAGCCAACAGACCAAGTCCGTTCTCCCCACTTTTTCTCTTTATGAAAATTTGCAGACAAATCCAGTCGGTGATAAGCTGGCATACGATATGCATTTTTCGAATCGTAATATTCAATGTCAATCGGATAATAATAGTCTTGTTCATTCATACCTGTGAATGATTGATAACGAGCCAATGCAAGTGTAATGGCATTACCTGTACCATACACCCAAGTCATACCGAAATCAATATTTTCTTTGTATTTATACGTTAGAGCAATGGACAAATCGTGTCGTCTATCGTATTTATAAGGAAATTTCTCACCAAAATTTAGGTTATCGAATTGTCTCCAAGACCAGGACATGGTATAACCGAGCCAACCAGAAAAGCGACCGTAATTTTTGCGCAATAAAAGCTCAACTCCATAGGCTTGTCCAGTACCAATTTCCAGCTTACTTTGCCAATTGTTTGACACATCAAAAAAGCTTGCTCCTTCCTTATAAGAAATAAGATTATCCATTTCTTTATAGAAGCCTTCAATGCTAAGATCGTACATATCATTGATATTCCAGCTAATACCAAGTGCAACCTGATCTGCCAATTGCGGAGGTATTGAATCCGTACATGGCATCCAAAGATCTGTAGGCAAGCCAATTGTAGAATTTGTCAATAAGTGTAAATATTGCTGCATACGCGCATAAGCTGCTTTGACGGAAAGCTTTTCATTAATGAGAAAACGGGTACTAATTCTAGGCTGTAAGGCATGATAAAATCCTTTATTTAAACCGATTCCACTGTAATGCAGCCCAATATTAGTCAACCAACGAGAACTCATTTTCCAATTATCCTCAAAATAGACAGCATATTCGTGAGCGTAAACAGGATTATTTCCAATACTTTGATTGATTTCTGCCTCATCATCTTTCATGGAATATGCGCTCACTCCAGGCTTGAAAGTATGATATAAATAATTGACTCCTGATTTCATACTGTGATTCTGAAACCAGTTCATATCGAAATCAATATGAGCCCCAACATCTTCAATTCCTGAGATAAAATTCATTTCATACGATTCAGCAAGCTTATCGTTTTCAATGCTTTCGTAAGCAGTTCCGACACTAAACTTGTAATTTGAATAGATAAGCGTAGTGTTTGCAAAAACGTGAGGTCCAAAAACATGATTCCAACGAAGTGAAGTAGTAAGATTCCCCCAATACAGCTCATCTTCACTCTTATCTTCATGAATTATATTGTCGTACACCCACTGATCACTGTATTTTGAGTATGCTTTGTCACGTCCTGTGTAAAGGCTAAGAAATAATTTATCATTATCCCCAAGTTGATGGTGAATTTTGGCATTGACATCGTGGAAAAAGTAGCCAGCAGTTACATCTCCTGGCGTTGCCAAGTCAATGATAGGACGAGCCAACAAATCAATATACGTACGACGTGCAGACAAGAGAATTCCTGTTTTATCTTTTAGAATAGGCCCTTCAATGGTAAGTTTACTAGAAACATTACCAATAGCACCTGAGCCATGCCATTCCTTCAGGTTTCCTTCTTTCATTCGAATATCAACTACCGAAGAAAGGCGTCCACCATAGCGGGCAGGGAAACCACCTTTTATGAGTTTTACGGATGAAATTGCATCGGGATTAAAAACAGAAAAGAATCCAAAAAGGTGATCTGCATTATACACAGGGACACCATCTAAAAGAATCAGATTTTGATCTGGTCCTCCGCCACGCACATAAATTCCAGATGCTCCTTCCTGCCCGCTTTGAACTCCTGGCATCAATTGAATCGTTTTCATTACATCTGCTTCTCCAAGCAAGACTGGCAAATTCTGAATTTTCTTTATTGGAATATCAATGGTACTCATTTGAGAAGACTTCACCATTTCTTCCGCTTTTTTATCCGTCACCAGCACTTCTTGAAGGGTAATTACTGGATTAAGTTCAACATCCAATTTTAAATCATCGCTTAGTTTTAATGATTTTGTGAATACATTGTAGCCCACATAAGAAACAATCAAATCCACATCTTGATTTTTAAGTACAAGGCTAAAATATCCATACTCATTTGTGATGCAACCCTGTTTGGAAACATCATCATATACCGAAGCATAAATGAGTTTTTCACCGGTTGCAGCATCTGAAACAAAACCACTAATCGTATGACTTTGAGCAGAAAGCTTACCAAAACTTAAAAAGGTGATGCAAATCAATAGCATCCAAGCATTTCTCATATCTTATGAAATTAAAAATAATAAACGCAAAATACTGAAAAAGATTATTTTTTATTGTTTAAAAAATCGAATTTCAGGCAAAATCATTCAAATAACTTTAAAGCAAACTATTTATTAACCCAACAATTAGGAAATATCAGCTAAATGTATTTTGTCTATGCTTTAGCTTATTATATCTTTGTGAAAATTTAAAACAAAAGCGATGCGTATATCAGGATTTACTATGGTAAAAAATGCGGTAAAGTTGTATTATCCCATTAAAGAATCCATTGCATCCATACTCCCAATTGTTGATGAATTTATTGTTGCCTTAGGCGATTGTGATGCAGATGACAATACTGAAGCTCAGATTTTGTCTCTTAATTCAGATAAGATTCAAATAATCCATACGGTTTGGGATTTAGAGAAATACCCTAAAGGGACTGAAAATGCGCATCAAACAGACATAGCAAAATCTCATTGTACTGGAGACTGGCTCTTCTATCTTCAAGCAGATGAGGTAATTCACGAAAAATATTTAGACAATATTAAAACAGCATGCCAGACTCACCTTAATGACGAAGCGGTTGAAGGCTTGCTTTTTGGATATGTTCATCTTTGGGGAGATTATAATCACAGGCAAGTTGCTCATGGCTGGTATAAAAATGAAGTAAGGATAATTCGTAATAATCCTGAAATACATTCATGGGAATCTGCACAAAGTTTCCGCAGAATTCCAGAATTTGATGGACAAAATTATCGTCAACAAGAAGGGACATATAAACTGAAAGTTGCCAGAGCCAATGCCGAGGTTTACCATTACGGCTGGGTTCGTCCGCCACGCTTAATGCAAAGCAAAAAGAAATCGCTTGACACGATTCACAAAGGAAGCAAGAAAGTTTCCGGCATGTACAATGGAAAACCTGACATGTATGATTACGGACCGATGTCCAGAGCTGCAATCTTCAAAGGAACTCATCCGAAAATAATGAAAAACAAAATTGCA
Source organism: Bacteroidales bacterium (assembly GCA_963676165.1). Lineage (GTDB taxonomy): Bacteria > Bacteroidota > Bacteroidia > Bacteroidales > ML635J-15 > JAQIBY01. Next base: position 1,985,043 of record OY781043.1, read on the forward strand.
GAATTTGATTGGGCTGAAGATTTAAATTATTCCAGAAAAGAGCTAAATCCTTTACGGGATAAAATGAAGCATGATAAATTAAAATATCGCATCATTAGTTGGATAGAACAGAATTTATTGTTTGGACGGAGTCTTGGCCAGTTTAAGAACTACATTTTAATTCGTAAATAAGCTGAATTTTCATAGAATTTCCTAATTTTTATTTTTTAAAGAGGTTACAAAATAGATGCAACCGATAATGTTTTCTAATACTTATTAGCAATTGGGGGTATTGAGAAATTTCTTTTTACTTTTAAAACGAACTAATTAACTAAATCATGAAAATTAAAATTACTCCAAATTCTGTTTCTGCAGAAGAATTGAAAGCGAAAGTTGCAAGTCAATTTCCAAATTACGAAATCATTAACAAGAACAAAAACTTTTTCGTTGTTAAGAAAAGTAATACTGAAGGTTGCAATGTTGTTGTAAGAAAAAAATCGATTGCAGTTGTTGGTAATTTTCCAACAATGGGTGGTCAAATGCTATTTGCTGTATCCATTATTGCATTGGGTGTTTTAATTCCACTTGTTGTTTACCTCACAGCATTTCAAGGTAAGATAAAAAAACTCGAAAATGAAGTTGGCGCTTACATCCAATCAGAAGTTAACTAACTAGTAATTAGCAATATTGTTTTGGCATGATTTTCTGCATTTCCCCGCAAAAATTCATGCCAAAACATCTTTATAAAAGCTTAGATTATTCGTACTTCGCCATTTTATCAGCAATCTCAACTTGATTACTGGAATGAGATTGGATTTTCAAATTGCAAATAAGACTTTCTGCTCCCGCCTGATAACAAGCATCTTGTATTTTCTCGATTAAAGCAATCGCATCCTGGTAAGAAGCTTCAATGACAGTTTCAAAAGGACAAACTTTGTATTTATAACCAGACTCAGCAATAACTTTTATTGCTTCATCAACCACAGCATAAGGATGCTTTTCACCACCTGCTGGCAATACCTGAATTGCCAAATTTATTTGCTTATTCTTCATTCTGCTCGTTATTTTCCTCCAAGCGCTTTTCAATGAACTCTTCTACTTCATCCACACTCATGCGCTTCACATTAGTAATCAAAAAATTCTCACTCATAATGTCACCAAACTCATTCACTTGCTCAATAAAGCCACGAAAGAGATCTGCAATACTAATATCAATCGGAATTAAGCAGGAAAACATAAAATATGCATTATAAAAATTATGCTCCTCAAACTCCGTATTAAATTTCTCAAACTGATATTTGATCTCTTTAAGGATCAATCCTTGCTCATTCTTTTGAAAAGCACGCTTTTTATCCTCAGTCATCATGACAACAAAGTACCGCAATTTGTTTCCTTTACCACCCAAACCACTTGAAATATAAATCATATCTTCATCGGTAAGGGATGATTCCATCATCATTAACGATTCCTGATAAGCCAGATAAGACCAATCGGAAAGCTGTTTGTCCGGCTTTCTCATGTACTTTTCAAGCAAACGAAAGCATTTAACTTCCTCAAATGAAGCTAGCTCATTGAGCAAACGCCGTTTGGTTTCAATATCAACATTGGAAGCAAACAACTGATCTGCCTTTAACAAAACCTCTTCGAGTTCAGGCAGATCCGATTTTGCTTCAGATGCTTTTTCAAAATACGCCATCTGAATTTCAATATCAATCTGTCTTTCCATTACTCGAAGCTGATCTTTTTTGTCATCCAGCATTTGCTGAAGTTTTTCGTATGCTTCTTGTCCGGTAATTTCCTTCATATCAATTTATCTTTTCTTCTCATTTACCCATTAAAACGGGAAATGTTATTATTGATTGTCTGCATTTGCAACATCAAGAATTTTTCCTGTAAAGAAAAGTGTTTCCCCAGCGAGTGGGTGATTGAAATCTACAACAATACGATCTTCTTCCATTTCAGTTATGAATCCATCGTAGTGATTTCCTTCATCATCCTCCATTGGAAAATAAGCACCAAGTTCAAAATCCCCTTCATCGTCACCGACTAATTCGTGAAACTCTTCTTCAGTGAATTCAATTAATGCATCAGGATCATAATCCCCGAATGCTTGCTCAGCAGCGATTTCAATTTTAAAATCTTCGCCTGCTTCTTTCCCAATTAATTGATCTTCAAAAATATCAAGCATGGCATCATCACCTACTGTAAATATCTCTGGTTCGTTTGGGCGAGTTTCTTCAACTAGCTCACCAGTAAAGGATTCAAGACGTAATTCGTACTCAATGGTTACTTTTTTCCCTTTTGAAATTTTCATTTTTCTAATTCCTATTTATATGTTTCTAATTCTGTATCGTCAAAATCACTATCAATATTTTCTTTATCACTGGATTCCAAATCCAGCATATCCGGCTGTATATACACTTGTTTCGCCAAATTGGCTTTTCGCTTTTCTTCTTTGCTAAATCGAATTAAAGACCAAGCCATTAAAATACTTGTTACAAGTATAATAAAAAGGAGAACACCCTGGTCAAATTCTTTGACGCGATACTCATTTGGTATGGCGTAATACAATAATACTGTGATTAATCCTCGAGGAGCCAAAAACAATTGAGGGTTAATATCCTTTCTAACAATCAGTTTAAGAAAGACATAACGGACACCATAGGTAATCCCAAGAATTGCAAGCGAAATTAATATAACGCGCACTTTAAAAAGTGAAGCCAGAGAAATTGTCACTCCAAAAATCACAAAAAAGAAGGTTCGTACAACAAAGGATGACTCCGCTGTAATTAGATACAGATCTTTAAAAATTTCAGACATGACTTCCTCTTTAAGATAAGTAAGCAAACGTCCCCGAAAAAAGAGTTTTCGGTTACGTAAAATCAAACCGAAAATCAGAATAATCAGCAAAGAGGATAAATGCGCCATTTTAGCAACCGAGTACATCAACAAAAGCACTGCAATTAATAAAAAGAGCTTCGTGTTTGATTTGATATTTTGAAAAAGGAAGATCAGTCCATAAGAAACAATAAATGATATTGCAATGGTAAGCAAGAGGTTTAATCCTCCCCCAACCCACATTTCACGCGGTGTTTCTGCATGCAAACCACCAATAATAAAATAGAATAACATAATTCCAAGAATATCAGAAAATGTTGATTCATAAATCATAAACTCACGCTTTTCAGCATTTAAATTTACCACACTTGGAATAACAATTGCCGAACTCATTACAGACATTGGAATTGCGTACAATAATGCTGCAGTAAAGCTCATATCAAGTACCCATTTGAGTAAGTATGTCACTCCTCCAGCTGTAAATACCAAAGATAGCAATGCAAGAAGTAAGGATTTCCAAATCAAAGGCCATTTATCTTTTTTGAGTTCGAGATCCAAGGCAGCTTCAAGCACAATCATAATCAATCCGACTATGCCTAAAATCTCAAGAATTGGAAACCAATTAATGCTACCATAACCAGCAATATTCATCCCTTGGCGAATTAATATCCCCAAAGTAATCAGCATCAAAACACTTGGTATATTCGTTCGTTTTGCAATCAAATTAAAAAAATACGATGCAATAATTATCAGCGATGCTGCTATGACTAAAACATATGCGTTCATAAATTAAAACATAAATTTTACATTAATACTCGGGTTTGCATAAGGTGAATATGGTTTTTCGTTTAGGTTATACATGAACAAAAGAAGAACATAAGCTTTCTTTCCTGCAGGAATTTTAATTCCTGCTCCCACAAAAGGTTGGCAAAGCCAAAATCGCTCGGTACGAGGAGGATTAGCAAGAAAATCCATATTGGGATCAAGATTCAGATAATTGGCTTCAGCATGTAGTGTTAAAGCGGTTCCTTCAGCGATAGGCAAAATCTCAGACAGGTTTTTCACCACAGCAAAATCCGCATAAAGACCAAATCCAAAAACGGAAGTTTCATAACTGTAAATTTTGTTTTTGTAATAAAGGTAAGATGCTCCAACGCCTACAGAAAGTCTATTTGTTAAATCGTAAGCAATACTTGGAGACAGATCAACTTGAGTTACCGTTCCGAAACTTAAACCCAATCCACCGCCAAAATGAAACTTACTACGCCAATTTTCCTGGGGTTCAGCAATTTCATACTGCGCAAAAACAAAGTGTGCGAGAAAAACAAATCCGATTATGAAGCCTATTTTTTTCATTCATCCATTATTGCTTGATAAAACACTTCTTGAACGTTTGTACGCGTATTTAATTTTAGAATTTTGGTATTTTCCATGTCTGGATAAACTCTGTTGGACAAAAAGACGTAGAGAATATCTGTTTCCGGGTCAACCCATGCTAAGATACCTGTAAATCCGGAATGACCAAAACTTTCTTTTGATGAGCTATCACAAGTAGGTCCTTTACCGGGCATATCAATCACAGGCTTATCAAAACCAAGTCCCCGACGGTTTTCTTTAGGATTACGGATTGGTGATGAAAACAGTTGTACCGTCTCTGAATCGAGATATCGGACTCCTCCATATTCTCCTTTATTGAGAAACATTTGCATCATTTTAGCCAAATCGTTTGCATTGGAAAACATTCCCGCATGACCACTAACTCCTCCAAGCATAGCAGCACCCTGATCGTGAACATATCCTCGCAAAACTTGCTTTCGAAAAATCAGATCGTTTTCGGTTGGAACAATTTCCTGTTGAGCAAAACGCTCCGTTGGCAAATATCCCATTGTAGTAGCACCTAAGGACTGGTAAAATGTTGTCTGCACATAATCCTGAATAGGCTGACTGCTCAATTTTTCAACAATCTCGCGCATAAGATAGAAGCCTAAATCAGAATAACGGTATCCACTACGGCTTCGCAATTTTGAGTCTGCAATTTGCTGATTGATGCTATCACGTATTCCAGGAAGGGTGTACATGTGCTCTGCTACCATGACATTCATTCTAGGACTCGGAGTAGCACAATAATATTTCCCATAATTTTCCTCTATGGTCTCCACATAAAACGGAATCCATGGAGCAAGTCTGGCTTGATGGGTTAATACATCTTTAAAACGTAAATTCTCCTTATTACTTCCTTCTAGAAAATCAAGATACTTACCCAAACTATCATTTAGCTGCCACTTTTCTTCATCGTAAAGTTTCATTAAAGATGCTGTGGTTGCAACAACCTTGGTCACAGAAGCCAAGTCGTAAATATCTGAATTTGTCACAGCCTGCTTTTTATCGTAGGTATGATGACCGTATGATTTTCTAAAAAAGACTTTACCATGGCGAGCTGCCAAAATCTGAGCTCCAGGGGTTGCCTTATCAGCAATTGCCTCTGCAACCAAAGAATCTACCTTGTAAAGCATGCGAGAATCGATATTAACCTGCTCAGGAATATCGGTGTACGACAAGCGAATTTCTTTGGTATCAATTCCCTGACCTGCAGGAAACATATCTCCTATTCGAACGGGCAAGCGACCTTTATACGCCAAGCCTCCAAATACTAGCTGAGCTGAAATATCTTGTGTTATAAGTCTATCGTTATACGATACAACGCAAGCTTCAATCTCGTCAAAATTAAGTTTGCTGAGGGCATAAGGATTTCCAAAATGGTTAAGGATGACAGTTTGCTGAGCAGATATTTCATTGATCGCATTGATTTCCAGATCACTCAGTCCAAAATTTCGCTTTGGCGAGCGGTTCGTTTCTGATATTGACACGATCAAAATATCATATTCTGCCAATTTTGCCATCAATTCCTTTTTCCCAAGATTGGTAACGTCACGGCTATACACATAAGCCGGAACCTGTGCATAATCTTTCAATCTTTTTTGGAAATCATTCATCGTATTACTTCCGAAATCCAAAGAAGCAATTTTCACTTGATCCAGATGCTGAATTGGAAGTATGTCGTTTTGATTTTTGACTAATGTTACTGCATTTTCAACAATACGACGATTTAATAGACGTGCATCAACATTATTCAATCGACCGACCAAACCATCAGCATCAATACAGACAGTGTCTTTCATGATTCCGGCCCAACGTTTGGCTGCTAAAATCTTCTTTACACGAGCATCAATTTCTGATTCTTGAATTCTCCCCGCTTCAACTGCCTTTTTCATGGCAGAGATTGCTTTTGGCACATTTTGAGGGAAAAGTAAGACATCGTTTCCAGCAATAAATGCCTCCACTTCAACTTCACCAGTATCGTAATGATCGGCAACACCGCGCATATTCAGTGCATCGGTAAATATTAAACCATCAAAACCAAATTCTTTCTTTAAAATATCAGTTACAATCGGTTTTGACAAGGTTGACGGACGGTTATCCGCAGAATCCAATGCAGGCACGAATAAGTGAGCGACCATAACGCCACCAACTCCAGCGTTTATAAGCTTTCGGAACGGATACAGTTCAATGGAATCCAAACGCGCTCTATCATGAGCAATGGTTGGTAAGGTTTTATGCGAATCTTTATCGGTATCACCGTGTCCGGGAAAATGCTTGATGACAGCTAACACACGATTATCTTGCATTCCTTTGGAAAAATAGTAAGCTTTACGGATAACATCATCACGCAACTCTCCATAAGACCGGCTGTTAATGACAGGATTATCAGGATTGACATTGAGATCTACTAAAGGTGCAAAATTCACATGAACACCTAGCTCTTTGAGTTGACGTGCATATTCAACACCTATATCATACATTAAATCATTATCCTGAATTGCTCCCAACATCATTTGTCGAGGATATAGCACAGTGGAATCTAATCGCATGGATGGTCCCCATTCGGCGTCCATAGCAATAAGCAAAGGGATTTCAGCAGAAGCTTGATAGCGATTGATCAGAGCAGCATGCCGCTCAGGTCCGCCCTGCATAAAAATTAAACCACCAATTTTATATTCCTTAACCAAATAATTGACGTAGTTTTCTTCTTTTTCATCCTTATTGGAGTAGGCCGCTACCATAAAGAGCTGGGCAATTTTTTCTTCCAGAGGCATAGCCTCAACAATACTATCTGTCCAATCGAGATTTTGCTCAATAAAAGGAGGTGCTTTGTGGGCAACTTTCTCACTGACATAATGTTCGTTAGGTCCGAGTCGGAGACTTAGTCCGAGGATAAGTGCTATTACAATTCCGCTATTTGTCATGATTTTCAACATGCTACTTTAGTCTGAAAACAAATATACAGAAAGCTAAGCAGGAGAAAAGTGTCTTTTCAGTGACTTATTAACTTTGGAGTGTTGATTGTTATAGCATATTCGATATTACTGCGAACTGAAGAAATCAAAACTGTCATTCGGTAGGAAAAGGGGAAAATTGTCATTCGTTTTTGCCTAGTTGTGATGACTCGTGGATGCGTTGAAAAACGAGCTTGAGAAAAGAGAACTTGAGAGCGGGCGAAAAATGAATCATGAATGCAAAAACTCCTGTCTCTGCCTATTTCCCATACTTCCAGTTAATCCCTGACTTATGACTCATGACACCTAATACCTGAATAGTCATTCGAAAGGAAAAGGGAAAATGTCATTCGATTGTTTTTTTTGCGATTTGTCTTTTGTTTTTTGTTATTTCCCCAGTAGGCGTCTGAGGTTGCTTTTGCAAGTCTCGAAGTCGCCGGGTTTACTTTTTGTTTTTTATTTTTTGTGATTTGTTAATTACCTTGCTTCTGTCTCTGCCTATTTCCCATACTTCCAGTTAACTCATGACACCTGTCTCCTATCTCCTGTCCCCTGTCTCTTGCTAAAACTTATAAAACCAAGAAATCATAGGAATAGGAAATGACACTTCAGAGTCTCCAAAGGTTGAAACGCCGGCCACACAAATTTGAAAAGCCCTACGATCAGTACTTTGAAACCGAACTCCAGGCATTAAAAACAACGCAACAGATTGTGCATTTTTATTGCTCGCCACAGTATGTGTCCAAACATCTTGAGATGAATCATACTCACTACTTTCATTGCGTGTTTCGTAAGTAAAATAACCTATCATTGAGTCAAAAATAAAACTTGACTTTGCACCAATTTTAAAAATACCCGCGACAGATACAATCGGACCGTGAGTTAAACTCATCAAGCTTTCATGCTGATCTTGATAATCATAAAATTCAGAATCGGTATATACACCCGGAGCCATCTGTTTAATTCCTGTTTGCAAATAGGCATATCCTCCTGAAAAGGTCAAATTATTACGACGATTTCCAAATGTCACATTGAAATAATGCAATCCGCCATATCCCTTAAAAGCATTGAAGTAACCAGACGTACCAACCAAAGTACCAAAGGACAGATTGACATTTGACTCCTTTGAATTAAAGGAATACTTTGCTGACAAAACCATAGGACTTGCGATCCAAGTTGACATCAAACCTATGTTTAGTTTATCTGTCACAGCAACGTGAGCTTCCGGTCCATACAAATTTATCATTCCATAATTCTCCCCCTTTTTAATTGGGAGTGCATTGGTTGTAAAGGCATAGCGCGTTGTAAAAGGTCCTTCAGGTTGATATTCATCAAACATTAAAGTTTTCTTTCCTTTCAATACTACAATGCTCTTTATTTCATATTTTGGAAGATAGAGTTTTCCCAGCGCATCGGTTTCAATGAGTAATTCATGCGCATCATCCTGAAGAATTTCACCGATATATTCAACACCATCCTGCCTGGTAATCACATAGGTTTGGCCATCAACGAACTTTGAGTTCGAATGATTTTCTACCTCCTGAGCAAAAACACCAAGGGATAAAAACAAAAAAGACAATATAGCTATCAGATTGTTGAATTGAAATGTTTTCATAATGCTCTCCTTTAGGTTATAGAGAATAAAGATAGTAAAAAAAGTTTGAGGTTCGAGGTTTGAAGTTTGAGATTTAAGGCCCCGACATGCGTCGGGATTGCTTCGTGTTGCACTTTTCAGTTCGCACACTCCTGAAAATTGACACTCAGGGAATTTGAGGTTCGAGGTTTGAAGATAGTACAGAGTAGTTGACTGAGGAGAGTCGAGGAACGAGACTAATCTCGAAGGCAACGGTGAGGGATTTGAAGTTCGAGGTTTGTACAGAGTAGTTGACTGAGGTTGCTCAACGCTGGCAGAGCGACGTGCTGAGGAACTCGAAGCAGAGGACAAAGGACGTCTCGAAGCCAGCCGCAAGTATGAAACAGGTTAGTTAAATGTTATTATGAAAAAATCTGCACCTCGACAATTTCACTTTTTTCTTCGGGGGTAAGAAAGATTTGGCGTAAATCAGTCAGTTCGGAAAAGAGAATAAAATCCCCTTGACATAATGTAGCAGACTCACTATTCCATTGCAATTCTACAGCACCATGACATAGATAAAGACCGTACCACTTACAATTTTCAGGAATGTGTATCGTTTTTTCGTCTCCTAACTCAAAGCCAGCCAGATTTCCTCTCAAATCATTTCGGCACATAAGATTAAAATCTCTTGCTTTACCAATACTGACCGTATGCCAATCTCCCCAAAACTCATTGACATCAAATTTCTTGAGTTTTACCGTATGCTGATTTTCATGAGACACTGATATTTCGCCATCCATAATCATGAGGTAACGATAAACAGAAGGCAAAGGAGTAAATTCTGATTTTTCACATTGCACAACAGCTGAACTGATACGAAAATCAAAATTTCGCTCGGCATAGTTTGCTCCTTCAGGGTATATGCACAATTCAGTAGTGGTTCCCCCACTCCATTCTGTGGTTTGCTGTTCCTCTGATTTTATGAACTTGTACTTTGCCATGCTTCCTGATTTTTGTGCAAAGTAAGAAGAAATATTTTAACGATAATTCCGAATTTAAAAGAAATCATTTACAGTTGTGAAATAGCTCTCATCCACTTCACATGTACTATACTTAAGACATATTTGAGCTTTTTGTACTAAATATAGTACATGTCAATTTCATCAGTCTTCAATTTGCTTTATAAAATCTTCCAATTCATCTTTATCATAAACTCCGCGATTCAAAGATGACATACCTCCATCAATTCGGGAATTAACCATTGGAGCATTAATGACTGAAATAAACTTATCTCTTTCCACTTTCAGTTGTTTAGTCGTTTAATACATTATTCGCAAAAAAGAGTGAAAAATCACAATGTTGTAGGTTTCCCCTTTCTAGAACAAGAAAATAGTAGAACTGATAATAATATCAGTGTTATGATATCAGAAAGTTTAGTCATTCATTTATTCATTAAAGCTATAATAAAAAGTAGTGCAATTATATCGTTCCCCATTATGATATTCCACGACACTTAACAAACTATCATTATCGTAATAGTCATATACAGCTGAGATTTGTCTTACTATTCTATTAGGACGTCTTATGACTTGAACAACTCTTTTCAATCGACCTCTTTTATCATATAGATAAAATTTGCTTTCATAAGGATTTAAATCCTCTCGTTTCAGTTTATCATTCTGATAATACAAATTTCGAATTTGGCCATTTGTTTTTTCTTCAACCAAATATCCATTTATAAAAGTCTTTACAAGCTTATTTTTATGAGTAAAGGATTTTTCAACTATAATATCTATCGAATCATTTATACTGGAATATAGAACTTCTTTTAATGTATCAATATTAATAAAAAGCTGACGAATCAAAACATCATCCACATAGGTATTTTGGACTGTTGTTTCCAACTTACCTTTATAATTCGGACTCATTTTAACTTCCAAACAAAGATTGCTATGATCATCATAAAAATAATCATAACTAGCATACAGTTCCCCATTATCTGATTTGAAATATTCCATCCTTATTTTTCTATCATCCAGAATTTTAGTAATACATGCAGGATATTCAGAATTATGATGAAATTTTGTTATTTGAATACTTGAGTCATTGTAAAAATGTATCAATTCAGATAACGCACTGTCATTTTCATTATTTGCATACTTCACAAATGCCGATTTCACTAACCAAACATCTTTTTCAACTTGATTTGCACAAGCAAATACCAAAGAACTCAACAGAAAACCACAAACAAATCGAACTAAGCTTTTCATAATAAGTTATTTTGAACCCACTTGTAAAAAACTATGATATTAGAGTTTACAAACACACTTGAACTAATTCATTCATTCTAATTCTGCTTAATAAACAATTTTTCTACCCTGACTTTTTCACTCGTGGATGAATGATAAAGATACCGAAAACATAAAACCCAAACAAGAACATGTTAAGAATTAATTCATCCAATGGAATAGTGCTTCGCTTATATCTGAATCTCAAATAAAGACGCGTTATTAAGTAAACAAGATAGAAGAATGCTGCAAGAAAGGTAAGACCAAAGAAATCCACTCCCATTATTAGACCTCCAACTGAGACAAGTAATGCTATAACAACATATATGAATTTATTTTTCTGAAGATTTCTATACTTATCAGAGGTTCGTTTTACGAAAACACTGAGTAAAATATAGAACCACAGTAAATACAACATTCCTGAAATTGCGCCCAAAACAGGTGATATAACATAAAAGTCAGATAAAACCTGTGATAAGATAATAGGACCATCCATAATAATAAACACCTCACACATTGATAAATCGAGGTATAGTTTCGTGAGTTTTTCTGTCATGTATGTTGCTACTTTCCAATACAAAAATTTCTAAAAATATTACCAAGCACTTCATCGGTACTGATTTCGCCGGTGATGAGACCGAGGTGATGGAGGACTTCCCGCAAATCTTGTGACACCAAATCGGATGGAATCCCTGCCTCCAAAGCTTCTGTTGCACGATCCAATGATTCTGAGGCTTTGTTCAGAGCTTCGACATGCCGCATGTTGCTGAGAATAATATCGGAATTGCCTTTCATGCTTCGCACTTCGGTTATCATAGATTTCAGCAGTGTACTCATCCCCTCGCCTGTTTTGGCAGACAATGGAAAGCTACTTACCTCCGTCCAGATTTCATTTAGCTTATCAGTATCTATCATAACAGGATTCTGCAAATCAGCTTTGTTTTGAATTAAAAACAAGGCAGGCAGTGGTTCTTCCAGACGATCGCGTACAGATTTTATCATGCCCAGAACATCTTCCTCGCTGTCGGATGCTTCAGTCATCAGCAAAACTATGCCTGCTTTTTCCAAACGAGCATAGGCTCTGCGAATACCTTCTTCTTCGATGGCATCTCCTGTTTCCCGCAATCCTGCCGTATCAATAAAACGAAAGCGAATACCGTCAATCACCATTTCATCTTCCAGACTGTCACGCGTTGTTCCCGGAATATCAGAAACTATGGCACGATCCTCTTTCAAAAGGGCATTCAACAAAGTGGATTTTCCAACATTGGGTTTTCCGGCAATAACAACCGGCATACCCGATTTCAAAACGTTTCCGTAACGAAATCCTTCCAACAAAGACTGGAATTTTGCGGCAATATTTCCCATCAGAGCTTTCAGTTCATCACGATCAGCAAATTCCACATCTTCCTCAGAAAAATCCAGTTCCAGCTCCATCAAAGACACAAGATTCAGCAATTCAGTTCGCATGTTGCGGATTTCATTGCTAAAACCATCTTTCATCTGCCGCAATGCCAGATCGTGTGAAGCTTTTGAATCGGAAGCTATGAGATCAGACACTGCTTCAGCCTGATTGAGATCCATTTTCCCATTCAGGAAAGCACGTTGCGTAAACTCTCCCGGCTCTGCCATTCGTGCGCCTAGCTTCTGCAACAATTCCAAAATCCGTTGCTGTATATAAAGCGAACCATGACAGGAGATTTCTATCAAATCCTCACCAGTATATGAATTTGGAGCAAAAAAGACAGCGATAAGCACTTCATCAATATGCTCATCTCCAATAAAAATATCCCCGAAATACATCCGGTAAGCTTCAGGATTTTGAAAGCGCGATGCATGCTTTGGATGAAATATTTGCCGGACAATTTCTAAAGCATCCTTACCACTTAGGCGAACTATTGCAATTGCAGACTCCACGGAACCTGTGGAAATAGCACAAATTGTATCGTTTTGATGAATCATGATGCAAATTTACGAAAAATAGTTTTTGAAAATATCCTTTAATCCATACAGTTTTTGTCATCCAATTATCGTACATTTAGACCTTTAAATATGGACATGGATAATCCATAAAACAAATCACATTTCTGCTATCAATGGAACAGGCTGCCATAAGCGGAAAACAAAAGTCGTATTATGAAAAAACTCAATCTTATTATTATTGCTTTGCTTTTTACATCTGTATTAAGTGCTCAGAACAACAACGGAACGCTAGATAATATCAGCGATTTAACCACAAAAGACACTGTCTATTTTACTATGGAAGACGGCACTAAGTTGGCTACTGACATCTTTCTCCCCATTACTCAGGACTCCCTAGTTACTTTAGTAGATTTACCAGGATTCGGACCAACTCCGGTGCAAATTATCCCGAAAGGAACACAATACCTCATGTACGACAGCATAAATGGAGAAGCCAATGCCAACCCCTATCAACTACCTGTTATTTTTACGCGTACACCGTACAGTAAAGAAGGCTCATTTAGCTATGGCAATGTGGTGTCAATTTTAGGTTATGTCTATGCCATGCAGGACATGCGCGGATGCTACGAATCCGAAGGCGTATATTTGCCAATGTATAGCGATGCATGGAGCAAAAATGCTTACCATCCCGACATAAAGCACTTATTGGACATTACAGATTTTTCAGACATAAACAATGGCAACAAACACGAAGATGGTTACCAAAGCATTCTATATTTTAACGATAGTTTGACACGAGAATATGATGTTGATAATGATGGAACTCCTGAAACATTTTTATTGTCCAACGGAAGCATAGGAATGTTTGGAGCATCAGCGCTTGGAAATTCACAATACACTGCAGCAGCTGCACACAAAATTCATCCCAACGAAAAAGGACTTAAAAGCCTCTTTCCTATTGTTGCTTCTGCTGATCATTATTGGGTTACCGAAGTGCAAAATGGAGTGTATCGCTATGCCATTGTCAACAATTGGATTAGCGGACAAATTAACAACGTAAACGATGCGTCTTTAAATGCCAGCGACATGAGCATTGAAAATAACGTACATAGCTTTACGGATTATGGTTTGACGAATGATGATGAAGCCAGTGACATTTGTTTAAGCTCGATGATCGATTCATCAACCAATGGAAACCTACCGGGATATTATCCTAACTCACCTTTCAGATCATCAATGGATGCTAGTTTTGCTCCTGTTAATGCTTTGGGAGAAGCTGATGCAGATGGCAACTTCTCCAGATTTACTAATATGGACGTTCCTATTTACCATTTAACAGGTTGGTGGGATATTTTCATTGATGGACAAATTGATGCTTTCAATCAAGTTAGAAACAACATCAGCGATGAATATGGCAATCAATCAATGCAAAAGCTGATAATTGGCCCTTGGGCGCATCAAACAATGACGACACGCACAACAGGAGACATTATGTATCCTGAAAATGTGCTGGATGTAGTCAAACTGAATGTATCTAACCTTGAGGAAGCATCAAGCGAATTCAATATTTTCGATTCTGAGGTGTACAAATGGTTTCGACATACACTGAATGAAAAGCAAGGACTATCTGATCCGAAATTTATTATTCCTGAAGCCAACGAATGGCAAGTTTTAAACGCAGTGTATTCAGTCAGAATCCCATCGGAAGATTACATTATTCCTTACTCTGACTTCATTGCTTATTTGGCTGGATTACAAGGATTAAACAACATTCCATTTGAAGTGAGTGTTAGTGGAAGTACTTCTGAAGATGAATACGACATTCCTCCTATGAGCAATCCATTTTTAGGTTTAGATGAAGTCCCAGAGAATGGTACCAATGAGTATTTTCAAAACAAAGCGGCAGTGCGCTATTATGTTCCGGGACCAGTTGATGATGGCATAGCTCAAAACAATGGAGTTGGAAATTATTGGGCAGAAACAGATTCTTTTCCATTTGTCAACAACATTACTGACACAGATTTTTACTTGCATGGTGATGAAAGTCTTGATCAAGATGCACCCGATAGCGACGAAGGGAGTTTGTCTTTCACCCATAATCCAGATCTTCCTGTATTTACCGTTGGAGGTGCTAACATGACAATCAACACTCCTGATGGAAGTCGGAAAAGTCAAGGACAAATGAATTTAGCCAACCCTGATTTTGCTGATTTAACAATGAACCATTCAGGAGTCATCCATTTTACAAGCGGAAACATACAAGATTCACTTTCCATCATGGGATTTCCAAAAGCAAAAATCTATGCATCATCCAGCATATCCGGATTAAGTGAAGTACCAACAGACACAGACTTCTTTATTCGCATTTTGGATGTGTATCCTGACGGACGTGAGTATTTTGTTGTTGAAGGAGCAGTTAACGCCAGAGCCAGAGAATATGCACGTTCAATTTATGAAGGAAATGAAAATCCAGATGCAGAATTCTCAAACATTGTTTCTGACACGTATTATGCGTATGAATTTCAGATGATGCCAATTGCTTACACATTCGGGCATGGACATCAAATTAAAATACTGATTAGCAGTGGTAACTTTCCTCGCTATATGTCAAATGCAAATTTACCAATGAATGATGGAGAATTTTTCCGTAGAGAACCTGGAGATGGTCAGAACTACGAATTCGACGGAACTGTTATGCAGCCTCGTATTTGCACCAACAGTATTGCTTTTTCTACTGAAATGCAAAGCATGATAAGCTTGCCTGTTTTTGGCGGATTTCCAGTTACCATTGAGGAGGAATCAGAATCGACTAAAGTGTTAAATATTTATCCAAATCCTTGCACAAACAGCCTTACAATACATCTCAACAATACTTACGAATCGGAAATATCTTTGTTTTCAATTCATGGGGTTTGTGTGTTACACGATAATTTAAAAGGACTAAACACTATAAATGTTAGCCACTTAAGTCGTGGAGTTTACATTTTAAAAGTGAAAAACGAGCAAAATACTCATTCACAACGAATTGTGATTCAGTAAGAAATAATTGTGTGACGGTTTTGGCACAATGAGCCTGAAGGGCTCAAACAATTGTAACCATGGGTGAGTTTTTTTCCGAAACCCATGGTGGACCAAAATCACGAAACTGTTTTTGGCATACGTTTTTGCGTCCTGCCCGATTTTTCGGGCGAGGAAAAGCAAAAAGCTATGCCAAAAACTACTATACTTGACTTGTAGCTTTTCAACGAAATCCATCCCCGAAATATTTAGCCTAAAAACTGTAAAAATCAGTTTCTAGTCTCAACAATTAAAATATATTTGCGGCAAATTTAGAATGCTATCGTAATGAAGAAAATCGTTGGGAAAAGTTTGGCAATTTTGGCTTTGCTCATTTTAAGCAATAGCCTGTTCGGACAAGAAGAGAAGAATGAATCAGCGTTTAAGGTTGGAGGATTACTGCGCTACAATTTTGGATTTAGTCAATATGAAAATCCGATGACACCAGCCTCAGGATACGCAACAATAGATACTTGGGGTGTTAATGCAAAAGGTAGTGCCCATGGGATTGATCTGGATTTCGAATACCGGTTCTACCCTACCAGCGGAACTCATTTCATCCATCATGGGTATTTCGGATACGAAGCAAATGAATCGCTGTACCTGAAAGCTGGAGTCTTTCAAAAACCATTTGGAATCGGCAAATTTGCATCTCATTCATTCTGGTTTCAAGGTCCGTATTATGTTGGTCTTGAGGACGATTATGACATAGGAATAGGTTTTGATTATGAATTAAGTGACAATTTTAAAATCGAACTCTCCTATTTTCGCCAATCTGAACCTGAAGGTCCTAAATTTGGTGGAGATGTGACCTTCGGAAATTCTGGTCCAGGAAGATACTCCTACGACATTACAACAGGACGTGTCGTTACAACTGACTCTGCAGTGTACAACGAATCAATTCGGGAATTAAACACAGGAAACTTGCGTCTCACTTACCAACTAAGCGATGCCATAGAGTTGGGACTTTCGGCTCAGGCAGGAGGCATATATCACGACATGTTGCAAACGGTTGAGTTTTCAGGGGCATTTGCAGGTCATGTCTTAGCAGAATTCAATCGGATAAGTCTTAAAACAGAGTACATCTACTACAACTACAATGCGAGAGGTGCAAAAATTGCCAACAATGGAGATGTGAGCACCTATCAGATGGACTGCGTTCAAATGGGAGCTTATGGATTTGATTATCAGATAGCCTCAGAGGCTCAAATGTATATTGCAGGCATTGCTTACACCATTCCGCTTGAGTGGGGCCCAATTGAAAGTGTGCAAGCATATGTTGACTTTACCTATTTTGACAAATCGAATCCTGATTTTGTTGACTCCTACCATTTGATTCCAGGCGCGCTAGTGACTGCAGGAAATTTGTATTGCTTTGCTGATTTTGCGCTAGGGAAAAACCATTCTTGGTTAACTGACGATTTTGGAGTTGGTTTTGAGCAAGGCAGATTATACACCAACGACCCGGATAAATCCGACATGTACTACTACACTGAAGATGCTGCTTTAGTTGGCACCGGCGTTCCACTAAGCGAAATGCCATGGAATTTACGCTTTAATGTGAATTTGGGGTATTATTTTTAGGGAGAAGATTTCCTATCTAAATTGCAAAAGAAGTTTGTAGTTTTCCAAAACCACATCAATTGCAGAGTCTTTATCATACGTATCCTCTGAGCATGCATCATGGTAAATTCGATAGAGTTTTCCACTATCGCCATCCTTTGAATTAATAAAATATGGGTCTCCACTCCCATAACTACAACTTGCTATCGGAATATATTGATCTTCTTTAACAACTTTTCCGGGATAGCAATTATTCATCTCATCAATAATTTGCTGCTCATTAAGCATTTTTAAAGAAACTCCATATTCGCTTAAATCTTGTGTTTCGTCAAAATCTATCTCAACCCCACGCAATTTATTAGCGTCAAGAAATTCAATCCAGTATTTCGGTAATTTATCCATTTGTACGATTTTCATTTATCAACTGATCATCAATTTTCCAAATGTAGATCAGTGTAGTTACGGTACTAAATAATATCACCAACCATGTCCATTTTGCTTTTTTGATTTACCAACTCCTTTAAACTTCCAAAGTCTTCTTAATATAATGATTACGACTGCCAGCATTGAAGCATTAACAACTGTAGTCAAAACGTAATAATTACTCATGTCCGGAAATAGCCAAACAAACTTTGTAGGATACATATAGGTAAAAAAAATATAGCATTCCAATAAATGAAGGAATACTCAACAGTATTTTAGTCGTGTTTTTCATATTAAGAATTAACCAAAGGGTAAAATCTCCATTTTTAGTTTTTATGATTGTCAGCAAATCGTTTTAGTATTCCTTTTTTTAATCTCTCCTATGCCATTTTACTTTTAAATTGTTTTAGATAGCTCGTTTACAACAAAAGCTTGCTATTAATCACATTAAAATACTTGCAAACAAGCTTGAAGTCCCATTTTTCATTAAAGATAGTAAAAATATGGTTGTAGAAGATTGGTATTCTTTATTCGACAATTAACTTTTTCAACAACGATTGTTGTTCAGTGTAAACTTTAACAAAATAAGAACCACTATGAAAGCTTCCAACATTTATTTTCACATTATCAGACATAACCTTTTGACTAAAGACTACTTGCCCTAAGATATCAATGACCTCTACATAAAGCATTTTTGATTCACAATGGATACTAAGCTCGTTATTCGCTGGATTAGGATATAGATACATTTCATTCACTTTGTGAGTATCTATTCCAACAAAGAAATCAAAAGGCTCAGACATTGCTGAACATCCGAATTCATTGCTAGCTTCCACACTGTATGCACCTGAAATATCCGCAATAATGCTACTTGAGGTTTCTCCATCTAATACTTGCCCATCTAAATACCACTGGAGATTTCCTGATGCATTTGTTGTTAGTTGTCCTGCAAAAAATGTAATAATTGGAACATCTGGTGTAATCCAACAATTAATAGTGGAATACACGGTATTCGTTAGGATTGGATTGTTATAATCAAAGTAAATATAACCAGTATTACTAATCTGTTCAAATGGATTTAAACCTTCAACTGGCAGCATTCGATATTTTATATAACCATTACTTGCATAATAATTTACGTTGCTATCAGGTAACATAATGCTGTCAAAAGAAAAAGTGAGCATATTATCTTCTTTTAGAATGCGAACATCATGACTTGAAGAGATAAATTCAAAACTAGAACTCTCGAACTTGGAATCAAGAGGATCAACAATTATGACGTTAATTGCTGTATCATTACCAGTATTCTGAAATCTAATTGTATATTCTAACTCTTGATCAGGATCAATAAAGCCCTCATCTCCCGTTCCTACAGGAAAAACCGACTTATCGTTTGGATCATAAGCGCATGTTAGTTGTTCCACAAGGGTATCTGAAAATATTGACTGAATGGCCCCTAGCTCATCTGTTAGACAAACATCTAAATAACTAATAAGAGTATCTCCAAACATTGTAGCGGGCGGAGTCTCAACAATCACATAAAACGAAGTATCAGATAAGAAGTTTATGGAATCAAAAGACCAATAAATTTTGCCATTAGAAATTGAATCTTCAACGATTTGAGCAGAATTATAATGCATTGCATCATCCAATTCTAATTCAATAATTCCTGCGGGATTAGTAGTTCCGGCATTAGAAACTTGAATCCAATACATTCCATAGCTATCACACACGGATGGTCCTGAAATTAAATCTGGGATATGACAATCAATTACTTCCTCTGGGTAAAATCCAAAATCACACGTATCTGCATCTGTTGAATTTATATCGATATCAAGACTATAAACTTCATATGGAGTTGTTAAACCCCAATAATCTATTGGCATAAAACTCAGTTCATATTCTCCTGGATCAACTGCCATCCAATACACACCTTCACTATCAGCATATGTTGCTAACGCATTTGGAGAAACATCCAACTGTACATTGGTTAAGCCATCCTCATCAACATCCTTTAACCCATTCTGATTTGCGTCAAAAAACAAATCGCCACTTATGTTAAATCCCTTCATATAGTTTTTCTGCCATAATAATTGATTTGCAATAACAAAACATGAAACTAGATCAACCACTTCGTCACCATCAAGATCAATCAAATCTAACCTATTGATATAATCATCATTGATTACAACTGGGGAGCCATAATAATCAAAAAACCTTTCTATCCAATACACACTACTCTGATCAGAATAAACAATATCTCCATCACCATCCATATCTAAATCTGCGACCCCAATAGATTTTATGGACTCTTGAGTTATTAAATTATTATGAATAACTTCTGTTTCAAATTCTGGACCGCTTGTAATTAAAACTTGAAAAATCTTGAAAGCCTCTTTGAAAATTATATCTAAATTACCATCTTCATTAATATCCAAAAACGACAAACTATTCAAACCAGAACTAGAATTCGAACTCAAAATTAAATGACTTTCAGCAAATTCACCATCAGTATTAACAAACCAAAACAAATCATAACTACCACTGTAAGTAACAACATCCAAGTCACCATCTTGATCCAGATCTACTATTCCCAAATCAAATAAATATTGGTCTGCACTTATAATTAGTTCATCGCTTGTATAACCTCCAGCGCCATCATTTAAGACTAGAAATATTTCATTGCTTTTGCTGTAAACAATATCTACAAAGCCATCACCATTCATGTCTTCAACAGCCGACAACTCGATATCAGCAACTCCGGCTGTAGACTGAATCCACTCACTCCCATTTTGTTGATATATCAATATACTTTCAGGTGTAATAGAAATAAAATCAAAATCTCCATCATTATCAATATCAACAAGACCATTTATAGGTGCTCGAGAAAAGTTAGTTAATTCTAGGAGGATAGACTCTTCCTCAAATGCATTATTTTCACTGTTCTCATACATTGATAATTTATCATCATAAGCACAGAATACGTCAACATCTCCATCGCTATCATAATCTACGAAAAATGTTGAATACGGCAAACTATTTTCACTTTTAAGGGCTACAGGATCTAAAAACACACCAATTCCATCATTCTTATACCATACAATTTTCCCATCAGTAAACCCTTCAATAATATCGATAAAGCCATCATTGTCAAAGTCAGAAAAAACGAGAGACGACATTGATTCAAATTCTTCATAAAAAAACTCTTGATCACTTAATCCAGACACATGGATTAATAAACTTTCTGGCGAAAACATAGTTTGTGTAGCATAATCCCAAGCACCATCATTATTTACATCTCCTATTATTCCGTCAGAGCCCATAGTATATTCGGAATAACCTGGTTGAGGACCAGAGAAATTACCACCTCCTACATTTATGAAGTTGTTATATCCACAAAACATATAGATAATATCTGTCAAGTCGTCATTATTAAAATCAAGCAATTTTGGATGTTTAAATGTGCTAAAGGTATATTGGCTTGAATAAACAGGAGTTTTGACAAAACTTTCATTTCCATCATTTTCATAGAGATCAAATTGATAATCATGATTGGATGAAGCCACAAAATCAGTATCTCCATCATTGTCCATGTCTTCAAATTGAATATACATAGGATGATCGACCTCTGAATTAATTACATTTTCAACATCAAATACTCCACCCCCATTATTTTTAAACAAAGAAATCTTTCCAATCTCGTTAAATGCAACAACAACATCTACATCTCCATCTTGATCAATATCGTTTGCATAAGCACAGCCAACACCCTCAACAATTTGGTTAAAATCACTAAACGTATTGTCTCCTACATTTCGATACCACCCTATACCCTGTTCATTCTGTGCAAGTAAATCGACTAGGTTATCTCCATCAACATCTGCGGTATCAATAGAGAAAAATGCATTATTTGTAATAACAATCTGATTTTTCAGAGAGTCACCTTGAATATTTTCATAAAACACCAATAAATTACCTGTAAACGATGAACATATCAAGTCATTATCTCCATCATAATCGTAATCAACACAAACAATTCTCCCAACGGGCCCCATGGCGTGTGAGTGATTAATCAAACTTGGGTCTCCAAACTGTGAATACATAGGGATTGTAATGAAAAACAGAAGCACAAATAATAAAGTTCTCATAGTATATGGTTTAATATTCAGACAAGATACATTATTTTTCCAATTTGAACAAATAATGCATGATTATTGGTTTCATTTTTAAGGAGTTTAGTTTTATTATAACATCTGTATTACTAGACAAAGTTTAAGTGCTAAACGTTGTTTTGCCTTTTCGATTTGTTGGCAACGGTCTCAGCTGTTTACAGACTGCGCTTTTCTGGCGCGTTAAACTCGCACAGCTGATATATATTTGCTGTTGTACTTAGTATTTATTTCAAAAACTTAATTCTGTCTCTATTTTCTTTATTAGGTTGTTTTTCTTTTCGATTTCCTTTTCAACTTTTTTAATCACTTTTTTATTGCTCTTTTTCAAAAATATTAACGGAAGAAAATTGATCAAGCTTAAAACAATTGCAATCGTTTTATTGTCGATATTCAATGAAAAAACACTAAAACTCAATGAATTTAAATTATAGAAAATCACGAAAAAAATAACGGCTAAAAGAGTTCTAATCATAATCTCTCTTATTACATTCTTCTTTTTAATCTTTTTGGGTTCTGTAGAATATCTTCGATTGAATGCATCTTCAATTGATTCGATCAATTTATTCTTCGCTGATTTAAGTTTTTTAAGATCATAATTTCTCTCGAAAAGTAAATTTCCTGCAAATATCTACACATTGTTCGCACACGTAATCAATAAATCAAATCATCCTCAATTTCTATTCCTGACAATTCAAGAAGATAAATGCAGCAATCCGATATTTCTCCACCTGACCACCTAGTCACCATACGATATCCCTCAACTGTGTGTCCCTCTAAAATCCATTCAGCTCCATCAGAACCATAAATTTCCTTTTCTGTTGGTATTTGTTCAAAGTCACATTCTGCAATTAGTTCATTAAATCTTAACCAGTTATTCTCATTAATCTGTATTGTATCAGTTTCAATAGTTTTTCCCGCAAAGTAGCCACCTAAACCATCAGATATTGAATAGAATAAAGTATGTAAATCATCTTTTTTTTCAATCGTTATTGAAATTGGCTGGTTGAAGGTTCTCAACCATACAAATCGATAAATGTCCCTATTCAAATATTTAACAGATAGGTTATCTAGTCCGAACTTATAATAATGCTTAGAATACCAACGATTTGTAAATGTATCTAACCGATTCTCAATTAATCCATTTTCAGGTTGTACAAAACGAAAATAATAAATTGCAGAGTCCTGTGTTAGCGACCTACCATTATCACTGTATTCATCATAATAGTATTTTTCAAATACAGTGTCTCCAGAAAAAGCATCATAAAGATTTGTTTTCACACCAAAAAGTTTGCCCTTGGTTCTACGAGCCGATATATCACAGCTTGAAATTAAAACACAAAATATCAACATTATGGACAGTAACTCAATCCTATTCCCATATGAAAATTTAGTTTTCGTTCTATTCATGTCTTTTGCTTTTTACCTTTAAATCCCAATCCAGTCTTATAATTTTTGCCAATGCCTTTATCTGTGCCAACGACCTGTGGCATGAATCGTTGCGCATTTCAAAGGACTTTCTTTTCAAGCCGCTATGCCGCTGATTAAATATTATTTCGTTTAAATACAACACTATCCGCGCAAAGTTTTATGACCACGTATTGTGGTCAGTAGTTCACTTAAGTTCATCTAATATTTTCTTTAATCCGTCATCCGTATTAGCTGGTACATTTTTAAAGTCGAAATCAGCAGGAACAGTATATTTTTCCAATACAATTCCATTTTCAAGTCTCATATATGTCAACTCTGATGCTTTAAACTCGAAATAACCAGGCAAATTCTCATCTTCCTCATTTTTACCATGACGAACAACAAAAATCCCAGAGATCCAATCACCAAACACTTTGTTGTCATTTAATCTATTGGGGAAAATATCCACCAAATCAACCGAGAATTTATCAATCGAATAGAAGCCTGTGCCTGTGTGTAATTCTATATTAGTTAATAATAGACTGTCGTTTTTAATAGTCCATGTACAAAATGGAGCTCCACTTTTTTCAAAATTTTCCCAATTGTATGGCCATTTTAAATGGTCGTTCTCGAAATATGATAAAACGGGACTTAAACCCGAATTGCCGTTTAAATATCCACCTTTAGTATCAAATGTTATCGTATCATTTCCATGTATCCGAAAGTAGTATGAGATGTAATTATTGTTCAGGTATAACATTGAATATTTTGCCATCAAATCATGGTTAGAAGTATCTTTTTCTGAAATCTTTTCGATTTGTTTAAAATCCTTATCAGTGAACTCTTGCACATCAACTACCTTGCCGTATTTGACGTAGAAATAATAAGACTTTTCAACTTCCCAATAGTTTTTCTTCTTTCTTTTTTCTCCAATTATTACACCAGTAAACCAATCAGCGAACACCTTATCTTTAGAAAATAAAGAATCCGATTGTGATTTCACATTAAATTTTTCAGGCTTATATTTTGCCTTTTCTATTTGAATTTCTTTTAAGAATAATTTGTCATCGGAAATCTCCCAAATAGCAACATGTCCACGATAATTAGCTGTATGCAACATTGTAAAAGGGTATGCAATATTGTTTTGAGAATAATAAGTCTCAAGTGGAGAAGGGTGTCCCCATCCTACTGAAAGAGTTAATTTTATCCCATCGTAGTGAAGAAAATCAGGTTCTTGTTCTGTAGCAAATAATAATCCTGAATTTATTATTAACGCAATTATAAATATCAGTTTTTTCATGATGTAATTTTATGTAAGTATTATCGCCTATTCAATTGATTTTCTGCGGCTTTCAACAAGCAACGCAAGGCATTTTAAAAACAATGATTTCCTGTTACAATTATTTCCATTTTATCTCTTAGTTTTCAAATTTACGACTTACTGCCCTATCTTTTTATTGCGTATTGTAGGGTGTTTTTCTTTATTTTAATTATTCTGTCAAAATTTCTAAAAATAAACCTTTCCATTCTATTCCGATACTAACACTGTGAAAAATCAACCAAATACTCTTTTATTTTCCAAGTTCAAATTTAATTTTAGGTTTCAGTAAATAGCAAATCTTTATTTCCACCCAATTCTTTTTCTTAATTCCATTAACCTCTGTCAACACAACTCGATACTTATATATTACCAACGGACTTATCATAAAAGGTCTAATCTGAAAGTCTCGTTTATATGGATTCTTTATTTTTTCCTTGCCAACAGTTTTTTTTATATCTACTATTGAATGTCCAATATTTCTAAAATAGTATTCTATTTCTTTTTTGTAATTCTTTATTAGGTGTTCGAATCCCATTTTTATTGAAAACACAAATAGAATAGTCATTAAAACCAATCCAAGAATTACTATTATTTCATTAGTCTCCATTTAATTTTGTCAGTATTAGATTCTTTTAAAATACCCTACAAACTCACCTACACACTCCCAAGTGCAAAGATTTACAATTAAGCAAAGGCGCAAACAAGCTTAAAGTCACATTTTTCACGAAAGATAATGATAATATGTAACAATCCATATTTTTTAGGATGATTTTCTGTCTTTATAGAGTAATATTACAAAAAAAAGACCACCCAAAGGTAGTCTTTTTAATGAATTCGTTTTTGAAGCTTTATTCTACTGGAGCTTCTTTAATGTTCACGACCTTGCCTTCTTCCCAGCAAATAATTACGTCGCTATCAATCATACCATGTTTTACATTCATTGTGTAAGCAGTTTTACCTTCTTCTTCTTTAACAGACTTCACTGAAGGTTCTTCCAGTGTGTAAAGGTCTAAAGGCATTTCATCTGCTTCGTATCCGTATGCTGCAGCTGCGTCCATGATTGAGCTTGTCGCTTCAATCTTGTCCATAAAACCTTGCATCTCTTCTGATACTTCAACACTTGAACCGCCACCACATGACGCGATTCCTAATGCAAATCCAACTGCTACGATAGCTGTCAATAATTTTCTCATAAGTTGTTTTTTTTAGGGTTACTAACTTTACCAAAATTACTAAAATATTTTAATTTTCAAAAACGCATTGCCTCTTTAAGTCGTAAAAGCTCTTCGGGGCTGCTTAACATCTCAACAAGTAAAAATGCCACATCCAAAGCAGTTGACGGTCCTACCGATGTGATTAAATTGCCTGATTGAACAATTGACTTATCGGATATTTCTGCGCCATAAGCCTTGAGTTGCTCAATTCGATGCCCACCACTGAGATCGTAAGTCTTGGCTTGTTTTCCTTTTAATACACCAGCATTTCCCAATGGCAAAGCCGCAACACAAATACTGGCAATTGGCTTATTTGCCTCATCAAAGTCACGAATTAAATCCCGGAACCGCTCATCGTACGCATCGACATAAAATCCGGACTCTTCAAAACCTCCCGGAATTGCTAGCGCATCAAAATCATCTGCATGAATGTCGGCAAAACGCTTTTCAGGAATCACACTCACATTCCAATGTGCCTTCACAGGGGATGAAAACGCCACCGTTGTCAACTCAATGGCTGTCATATTCACTTCATGTGTCCAACCCATGACGTCAATAAAGGCACTTGCTTCAAGTACTTCAAACCCTTGTGCCAAAAACAACAGCACTTTCTTCTTCGGATAATTAGCCATAATTATTTCACTTGTATTCTAACACCCTCGCTGTGAGAGTTGAATTCTGGCGCATACATGCATTGAATACTAGTTATACCATTCGAAAAGTCACCGGTATGCGTTACAAACAATGGATATTCAAACACATAAGTTCCTTTGCTCAACCAGCTAAAAAAGAAATCAACAGAGGCATCGCGAATGGATTGGTAATAGCCCAATCCATCTTGATAATGATATCCAGAACGAGTACTAACAGGCTCAAGACAAGCAGCTCGCATATCTTTCATATGCACATACTCCATATCTCTGTCGCTACGTAATATCACACGCACAACCAATTGATCTCCAACTTCAAAGCTTTCACCATCTTCAACAAGTTCTAGCTCCATACCATCTTCGGTAGCAATTTTTCGGAAAAGTTTCTTTTCTAACTGCAGAGGAGTTTCATGAGAGGTGATTTTATCTAAATCTTCAAAATATTGCCAATGTAATGCTCCCCAAGCCATGCCTTCGCCTTTTTTAACTAGCTTCACCTCTCCCATTTCTGGTTTGATTTCATCACCATGCCAGTTTTTACGGAAGTAACCAGTACCAGCATCCGCCTGAACGTCTGGATCAGTAGTTGGGTTATAAATTTCACCACCAATTTCTACGATAACAGTAGAACCTAAATCAAGCAAGTCGGCTCCTGTTAAAATCAAGGCATAAATTGCTTCGGTTGTTGCTTTGGTCGTTTTCCAATCTTGTGTACGTTTCTGATTCAACAACCATTGCTTCATCCGCTCAACAGATTCCATATCGCCAGTTACTTCATCAAAGGCTTCAATTAAGAGCGCTTGAGTTTCTATAGGTGCCTGATACCAAAAATATCCAGCATTTGCTTTCCAGTACATGCCCATTTCATCATCAACAATGGCATATTCTTTCAAAGATGCAATGATACTTTTTGCTTGCATAATATCATCCGCACGATGCACTACAAGTGATATCATGGCTTTACTGTACGGATTAAATTCGACCCAGTATGTTTTTGCCTGACTATAGAAATACTGATACGCCTCTGCTGCTGCAGGACCAACAGATTGAATGTCGGTAGTAAAGCTTCGAGTATAAAGATAATGAATATGGATGTATGACAAGTGATTTTCCTTCATCTCATCCTCATCGTAATAGCGCTTCAACTGACGATAATCTTTCAATATTTGATTGTCAAGATATTGTGATGCATGACGCAACATAGCATCTACCCTGCTTTGATATGCTTCATCCAACACATTTAGATGTTTCAGATGTCCTAAACCTGCTACAATATGTTGTGTGATATAACGACTTTCAGGCATTCCATCAAACCAAGGCCAAGCGCCATTTCCTTTTTGTCGTTTTTCAAGTTTAGACAAGCTAGATTGTAATTCTCTGGACATTTTGTGCATATCGAAAAGTAAACCAACACGACGTTTACGTTCTGATTCATTTTGAGCTTGCAGTACCCACGGTGTTTGTTGCAACATTATAGCTTTCAAATCTTCATTTTTCTGCAAGTTTGAACGCAAAGCATCCGATTCAGGAATGGCTTTCCATGCTTCGAAAATCGATTTTATTTTTGGATCGGAATTCGCAATGTATGTTGCCAAACTGTTAGCGTAAAAACGTGAGAAAATCTGCTCAGAACATTCGTAAGGATACTCCATTAAATATGGCAATGCCTGAACAGCATACCATGCAGGACGAGGAGTCATTTCCAAACTCAATTGATGATGTCTCATGCTTCCTCCAGATTTGGAGTCCATCAACTTCTTGAATTTCCAAGTTTTTGTTGAATTTCCGTTGACATACATTGGCATAGACTCAGTTACTAGCATACGATTACTCAAGACAGGAACAATTTTTCGTTCCCCGTCACCATACATTCCAGTTTTAGCAATTAACTCATATTCAATCGCCTGAACACCTTCAGGAATATTCAAATCAAATAAAACAAGGGTGTTCCCTCCAGCATCCACATTGAATGCTTTTTCAGCGCCTGCCACCATCAATTCGGATGTAATGTCTTTTCCTGTCATCACATCGGTAAGCTTAATGCTGCATTGTCCCTCTTGAAGATCATCAGATAAATTGGAAATCTTGATTTGCAAATTCATACTATCCCCTTCACGGAAAAAACGTGGCATATTAGGAACGACCATCAATTGTTTTTTTGTCACCATTTGTTTTTCAGTGACACCAGTTTTTAGATCTTTTGTGTGAGCTAGAGCCAAAAACTTCCAACGTGTTAAGCTTTCTGGAGCAGTAAATGTAAAAGACAAATCTCCATTAGCATCGGTTTGCAATTGAGGATAGAAAAATGCAGTCTCATTAAAATTTGAACGGACTTGAACTTCTCCTGATTGATCTTTTTCACCAGCCTGTTGCTGTGAGACATTCATTTTATCTTGATCCGCAGAATTTGAAAGCGTTTTGGAATCAGAAGCAGAAACTTCATCAACAAGCATTAATTCTTCCGCTTCGGCCATCATTACAGCACCATCAAGCTCCGCTGTTTTTGCACTTCCAGTGCTACTGCGCATAACAACACCTCTACCATTGCCTCCAACAAGAGAATTTCTTTCATAGCGATAATCGTAATAGGTTCCATAATAATTCAGCCCAAACAAATTGAGACCTGGAGGTGTACCTTGAATGGACACATATTCTTGATCGATGGAATTGACCAAATAACTTGATGAGCTATAAGAAAATGCAGATTGTGAAAAATTTCGACTTGGATATTGAGGATAGAATAAAGTGAAGTAAAAATTATTTGCATAGAACGCATCCAAAGACTCATCGTACATTGTTGCAAGTACCTCAGCCGCCAATTTTTCACCTTTATGTCCACGAATTTTCATGACAATTTGCTCCTCAGCACCAGGCAGAACTTCATCACGGAAGTGTATCAATTCCATATCCAACTGTTTATTATCGTAAGGAACAGTTAAATTCATGCTTTGTGTGAAAAACCTACCATTGCTAACCAAATAGGCACTAAGCAAAATACCACCACGCATGTTTTCATCAATATCGTAACTAAGTTTTTTGATTTCACCATCGAGTTTTAGCCAATCACGGAAAAGCACTTTATTTTCATGCTCTACAATAACATATGCCATAGATTGTTTTAATCCGGAGCCAATTCCAATTTCAAGAGTTTCTCCCGGATGATATTGCAAACTCTCATTGTTCACACGCAATTCCAGAGGAACATGAGCCATGACAGTTTTATTTCCCTGATCAGTAATTCGAATGTATTCTTTCTCTATTACTGGCAATCCGAATGCATCTTTTGCACGAATTTCAATTTTATAAACTCCAGCAGTCAGCTTCTCAACCTGTGGAATACCAATCGTATTGCTTTTTTCAGTATCAAAAGGTATGCTTATCACCTGATGATCAACAGGGAAATTATGTATTAAATCTTCGTCTTTAAATGCATTATTAGGAAGTCGATTTGACCATTCTTCCTTACTGTACATTGCATATTCAGGCATTTCCCAGCGACGTGACATCAGCAATTTTCCGGGAGCCTTCAATCGGTAAAATTGCAGTGAGCCTTCAGCATCCACTTTTTGACCGTTAAGATTCTGAGTATAAATCATCACAGAATCCAACTCACTGATGTCAACTTTTTCTCCAAAGTTTGTATTTATTAGTAAACTGCGGTAACCAACAGTTAGGTTTGCATTGTCAGATTGAGTTTCACCTGTCATATCAGTCACATCAACCTCAATGGAATAAGTAAAGCTCACATCAGGACTTTCTGGAAATCCTGGCAATGGGTCAGCAGTAAAATCAATTTCAAAGGCTCCATCCTGATTTGTTTTGGTCTCTCCGAAAGTTACCATTTCACGTTGAACAGGATAATAATACCATCTCCAAGGATTATAAAAATTCGCTTGAGCAAAAACGCGATATTTTACATTGGCGTCTGTGATTTTTGCTCCAGTATAAGAACTAGCAACACCACTGACACTCACTTTTTGAGTCAATTTATAATTCCCATCAAAATCATCCATTTTCACTTCAAAGGCAGGACGTTTATACTCTTCTAAACGGACAGATTTGCTGGAGTTTCCAACTTTTATTTGCAAATTCCCATTCAACAAGCCATCAAGGATATGAAAGTCGGTAGAAAAACTTCCGTATTCGTTGGCTTTCACCTGCTTTTGAGCAATTAGCTGATAATTTGGATCGTAAAGAAAGACTGTTGTTCTGTAATTCGGAAGAATTTCGTGATGTTTTCCTTGGCTTTCAACAACAATACCTTTCACATGTATCTTTTGATTTGGACGATACACCGCACGATCTGTAAACATATGTACATCAACCTGTTTCTTTTGTTTGCTGTTGTAATAATAATTGTAATTGTAATAATATTCCGAACCAGTCATGATCTTTTCATGCTTCGTTTCCAGCATGAAAGCATAGGTGGCATAATCTTTCTTAATCGCATTGCAAAACCGTCCATCTTTTGCAGTTGTACCAGAAGCAAGACGCTGATATTCATACTTTCCAACTCGATAATTGTATTTCTCACGGAACATAGTCACCTTGACATCTTTTAGTGGATTTCCTTTCTCACGATCAGTTACAATGAGTTGCAAAAAATCATCATCCGTATAAGTATCAGTCATCCACGAGAGACTTGTGACACTAAAGGATTTCATCAACACATAATTTTCTTCCGAATCCAAGGCGTTTACAGAAAAAATCATAAAATAAAACCCTGTTGGCAATCCTTCCGAAAGATACTCTGTACTATGCTGAACGTAATCGACTTTTCCTGGCAATTCTACATGATCAGATGTCACGAGTTCAGCAGCTTTCACAAGTTTATCTAAGCGCTTTTCACCATAAGAATTTCGATTGATATTTTTAAAACGATCAGGGTCAATTTTGTAGATCTGAACATGTAACTCTCCTATGTTTGTGTAAGAAATAAAGATGGGAAAATCCTTTTCTGGCATCACATAATCATCCATTTGCATTGACATGGATTTTGTGGAAAGGTCATTTTGCAAATGGTTTGCTAATTGTGCAGGACGTGAATTGGGATGTTCTAAAATAATAATATCACACACGTCGTAGGCTTTTCCTAAATAAAACGCTTTGCTTGTATCTCCAGGAATATGTTGAATCTCTGCACCTTTAGAACGATACCACTGCGCTAAAGCATAATCAACTTCACTCACAGCAAGATCGCTTTTATACTTATCACGCAAGGCATATAATGCATTGAACATTAATTGCGATGCATTTTTTGAAGATGATCTGGCTTTCACAATTTCCAAACGACGCAAATCGGTATAAACCTTAGAATACACATACTCCCCTTTGTGTTGCTCTTTCATTAAAATTTGCAAGAAAGTCATAATGGCATTCATCTGTTCATCTTTCAATGTAATATCCTGATACATAAACAATCGAGCATCATGAAAAAACGACTCTGACTCAATGACTTCAGTCTTGGGTTGAGCATAATAGTTCATTGGTCTTAATAGCACATTCACAGCATCATGCACAATAAAATCCAGCAAAGTAGGCTGAATTAAACGTGCATATTCATTTTGACTAATAAGTTCCGGAAATTTTAAAATACTGGAGTGATACAAAACCTCAGGCTCTGACAAAGCATGCTCGTATTGTTTTAAAATTGCTTTTTCAAAATCGTCAGTTGTCCAAGTCTCTATGTCATCTTCAGCAAATTCACCAGTGCTCATACGTTGAGCAATTTGCCACGAATTTCCCTGATAATACATCAAATACATTTTGGCAATTAGTACATGTGTAAGGGCTTTCATTTCGCCGTTGTATCGTTCTACATCGCTAAGCAAAGACGCGATAAATTCCGGCAATTGATTTTCCTGATAATAATTATTCAACTTCATTCGGTAAATCACTGCCTTAATTAAGTCTTCCTCTTTTTCTTGGTCAATGGAGAGCTGATAAATGCTATCAACAACTTTTATTGCGGATTGAGGAAGTCCTTTTTCCTCGTAATGACTCACTTCTTCCCATAGATCAGAAATGCTTTGCTGCGCACTTATATCCACTGATATTAAAGCAAATAGACTTAACAAGGTAATCCCAAGAGTTCGTTTCATAGTATTTTTTTTAATGATAAACTGCAATATAGATGTGCGAGAAATGGAAATTCCATAAACGCATTGAAATTTTTTCCAATTTATCCAATTTTACTCGAATAGCAAAATAGAATAAAGGGATAAATGATCAAAAAGTGAGATGAACAAAGGTATAAAAAGGCGTACAATCTTATTCACAATATATCAACACCTTACACAAAATCTAAATGAAACATTCGTTTATTTATTATCGCATCTATATTCACCTAACCTAAAGTTAACAGACATGAAAAACTCGGATTGATTTTAAGCTTCACTATGATCTTACTATCAGTAAATCAAAGTTTTGCTGATGGATGAATTAAATTCATCAAAAACGATTACGACAAAGCTCTAGAGCAAGCAAAAGCGGAAAACAAAATCATATTTGTGGATGTTTATGCCACTTGGTGTGGGCCATGCAAAATGTTAAATCAAAACACTTTCATAGATGATTCAGTATCCCAATTCTTTAATCAAAACTTTATCAATTTAAAATTGATGGTGACACAGAAAAAGGCATAGCTTTCATGGAAAAGTTTCCTGTAGAGGCATATCCAAGCTTGTATTTCATTTCAGCATTCAACTCCTAACAGGCTATATGGAAACTGATGAATTGCTCAAAGAAGCGGAGTATATTACCCATCCGGGAAAATCTCCCCTATAATAACGTGAGTTCGATCTAAGAAATCCAAACCAGCCTGCCATCTAAAAAGTAAACCGGCTGGCAGGCAACTTCAAAAGATTTTTTCATATTCAAATGAAATTTCTGAAAGACTATCGGGATAATTTGAGAAAATTTCATGAACGAATATGGGGAAATATTTGAAGACTGTAAAGGAAAGTCATTTTGATACCATCTTTTGCCTAAAAAATCCTTGAAGTAACCCGTTACTACTTCGTATTTTATTAGGCTAAATCTGACATCAAAATGACTTTCTGTTTTAGGTTTCTTACGTCGAACTCACGTTATAATATTGTTCACACAGAAATACTAGCAACAAAAAACGACAAAGCTGGACTTAAAACGATTTATCAATATCTTGCTTATGTCTTGGAGGGCGAAGAACTGGAGGAATACAAAAAAGCATTATGGATTACTATGAGGAGCTAAGGGCAGAATAATGTTCTGTTTTAAATTTCTCACACAGAAGGCTGCATTCTGATCATGAATTTTGAAATTGGTTTCGGGTTTCTAATTTTTATGGAGATTAAGATTCCTCCACCCTTACCAGCGGGTCGGAATGACATTTTTCACTTATTAACTTCCTAAGTAGTCAGTCAGTTTTGGGATTGCTTCGGGTTTTCCAAGATCGAGCCAAAAGTCCTTATCATGCTGATATGCAAGAATCGATTTATTTTCTGAAGCAGCTTGCATATAGCTCTCAATGATTGAGAAAGCCCCCTCTCCTTTTACATCAGCTAAAAATGCCTGAGATACAATATGAATACCACTAAAAGCCAATCGTTTTGGGGATGGACATTCCCGAACAAGGTTTGTTTCTCCAGTTTTTTGATTTTCACGCCCTACCATTTCAGCATCTTCATTAAACCATAAATAACGGCTTGTTTTTCGGTCACGCATGGCAAGGGAAACATACGCATTATGATCGGTATGATATGTTAAAAATTTGTGATAATCTAAATCTGTCCAGATATCGACATTATGAATTAAAACTGGCTCACTATCTTTCAACAAAGGTGCAGCTTTAAGCAGGCCACCACCTGTTTCTAACAAGTCATCACGCTCATCAGAAATTTGAATTGTATAATCTGAAAATTCAGGTTGGTTCAGATATTGGATGACACTGTCCGCATAGTGATGCACATTAACGACAAACTCAGTAATTCCGAATCCTGCAAGTTTATGAAGTAAATGTCCAAGCATTGGTTTTCCATTTACTTCAACAAGTGCTTTGGGTCTATCATTGGTGAAAGGACGTAATCTCGTTCCTAATCCGGCAGCAAATATCATTGCTTTCATAACACAATATTTTTACGATGTTGCTTTGGGTTTACACAGTTTCTTTTTCTTGTCTGAGCCCAGTCCACATTTCTTACACACAAAGGTAAAGGCTTCATCCTGCTTGCTCTTTTTCTTTTCGCACATTTTCTTTCCCATACTAAAAATCTTGTTCCCTGTGCGTTAAAACAAGCTTTACAGGATAATTGTTTTTCAAATGGGCAAAGATTTTTTCAGCGGCATAAACCGATCGATGTTGCCCTCCGGTACAACCAAATTGTATAGACAAATTATCGAAATTTCTTCTCAAATAAGTTTGCACTGACTGATCCACAATTTGGGTTACAGCAGAGAGAAATTCCTGCATTCCCTCAGTTTCATCTAAAAAGTCAGCAACAGGCTTATCTCTTCCAGTTAACTGTTTGTATTCATCATATCTACCCGGATTATGAATCGCACGACAATCGAAAATATGACCGCCACCATGTCCTGTATAGTCTCTAGGCAAACCTTTTTTATAAGAAAAACTACCAACTCGCACAGTGAGTTTATTTGGTTCAGGCATGTCTTTTTTCCATTCCTGATATTTTTCATCCATCAGCTTTAACAATAAGCCATGAAGGGTTGGGTAATTTGAAAGCAATTTATTCTCTTTTAGAATATAAGACAGATTTTTCATTGCCATTGGCAAAGAGAGAACAAAATGGGCTTTTTGTTCAAAAATGCCACGATATCCATAAGTTCCAAGTGTTTGTAAAACCCGAATAAGAACAAACCCATCGTAATATTGCTTAAAGGAATTGACATCCACAGGAATATGCGCTTGCAAATACAGTAAGTAATCGTCCAAAAGTTCATTTCTCTGTTTCAATGGGATATCAGCTCTCGCTTGCCACAACAAGGATGCCACATCATATTGCAATGCTCCTTTTCGTCCTCCCTGATAATCGATAAAATACACGGAATTTTCTTTCACCATGATATTTCTCGATTGAAAATCGCGAAACATGAAATAATCCGCTGGAGCTTGCATAAGAAAGTCTGCCAACTGCTCAAAATCTGTCTGCAAGGCATTTTCATCAAAATCCGCATTGACAAGTTTTGCAAAATAATATTTGAAATAATTCAAATCCCATATGATGACTTTTCTATCAAAGCTGGATACAGGATAACACCAATTGAAATCAAATCCTTGCACTCCTTTAGTTTGCATTTCTGCTAAACGCTTAAGAGCAGCACGATAAAGATTTAAGACAGATTCAGGGAGAAGCTCTCCTTCGCGATCTGACTGCAAACGATCAAACAACACAGTATCTCCAAAATCCTCTTGAATGTATGTTTGTCTATCTTTAGAGACAAAAAAGACCTCTGGCACGGGCAGTCCAGACGATTTAAAATGCTTACTCATTTGAATGAAAGCCTGATTTTCCTGAACACTTTCGTTCCAGGCAGCTATAAATGAAGCTTGGCTTGTTTTTATCCGGAAATATTTCCGATGTGAACCGGAAGCTGGCAAGGCACTAATTGCAAACTCTTCCTCAGGCTGAAATTCAGCAAATAAGTCTTCTACAATTGCTTTGATTGTTTTCATAACATCAAAATTATGACTTTTCGGAAAGACTAAAAATGCTTTCGTAAAAAGTTACTGACAGCCGATGTTTGATAATCAAAAAATCAGAGGTCTTTAAAAACAAGGTGCAAAAAAATCCGTTTATCTTAAAAATCATGATATGAAAAAGATAATCACATTACCTATCGAAATATTTTTCTAAGCACATTATATTCACAAACTTACAACGTCAAATTGCACAAAACAGCAAGAGCTACATTTCCGGTGCGTTGTTTTCCGGGGAAAAGAACTTTCCAAAGAAAGAAAAGGCTAAATACAGTGCCAGAGTTATTGTCAAAGAAGGAAAACCATACTTCGGTTTGAAAACATCCCAGCAGGAGAATATGCATTTGCAGTATTTCATGACGAGAATGACAATAAGGATTTGGACACAAATTTTATTGGCATTCCCAAAGAAGGTCACATGGATTTTCGAACAATACGAAAATAACATTTGAACCACTGAAATACGATGCTGCTAAATTCATTGTAAAAAGCGGTTACTCCTCGGCAATATATTTAGCCTATTAAAGAAGCAACTCTAAAGTACCTACCACTCACTTTCATCCGGAGTTTCACGATGTAAAGCATGAACACTTGCTTGAGCCGTTGGCATGATAAGCATATCGTTGATATTAACATGCGCAGGACGAGACAATACAAATTCAATACTCTCACTAATATCTTGTGCTGATAATGGTTTGTATCCATCATAAACTGCTGATGCTTTTTCTTCATCACCTTTAAAACGAACCAAGGAGAATTCAGTTTCAACAGCGCCAGGAGCAATTTGTGTTACTTTAATGCCGTATTCAAGCAAATCAACACGCATTGCTTTAGTTAATGCATCAACAGCATGTTTAGTAGCACAATATACATTTCCGTTTGGGTACACTTCTCTACCAGCAATAGACCCAATATTAATAATATGACCAGATTTGCGCTCCATCATGCCAGAAGTCAAAGCTCTGGTAATATAAAGCAATCCTTTGATGTTAGTATCTATCATCTGCTCCCAATCCTGGTTATCGCCAGATTGTATTGGTGCTAAACCAGCAGCTAAGCCAGCATTATTAATTAGGATGTCAACATTTTTCCAATCTTCAGGGAGGCTTTCAATTGCTGAATCAACTTCGACTTTGCTACGAATATCAAAATTAAGTCCCATAACACTTCCATTATGCTGAAGCAATAATTTATCCACGATATCATTTAACACATCTTCCCGACGACCAGTTAAAATAACACGGTAACCTTTTTTCACTAACATTTCAGCGGTAGCCTTACCAATTCCGGCTGTAGCACCCGTTACTAAAGCAATTTTACTCATATCTAAATTTTTCTATTGCTGTAAAAATAATAAACTAATGGCTTTTTTCCAACAGGACAATATTCTCCACATGATGTGTATGAGGGAACATATCCAGTGGTTGCACTTCCATAATCTTCCATTCCTCACCGAGCAATGCAAGATCTCTTGCTTGTGTTGCAGGGTTGCAACTTACATACACAATGCGGTTTGGAGATACATTACTGATTACCTGAATCACATCTTTATGCACCCCGGCTCTTGGAGGATCAAGAACAAGTACATCCGGCACACCATGCTCTTTAACAAACTCATCAGTTAATACATCCTTCATGTCACCAGCAAAGAAATCCACGTTTTCAATTGCATTCAGTTTTGCATTTTCCCATGCATCGTCAACAGCTGCCTCTACGATTTCTACTCCAATCACTTTTTGTGCATATCGAGCAAGGTATAAAGAAATTGAACCGGCTCCTGAATAGAGGTCATACACTAAATCATCAGGTTGAATTTTCGCCATACGTCTTACCTGATCGTACATCACTTCAGTTTGCAGTGTGTTGGTTTGGAAGAATGATTTTGCACCAATTCTAAACTGCAATCCATCCAATTTTTCAGTGATGAACATATCCCCGGCAAAACATTCGACATCCAAATCAAAAATGGTGTCGTTCTTTTTCGTATTGATCACATACAACAAGGCGTTTATTTCAGGGAAAGTCT
The DNA here is from genome assembly GCA_963676165.1 of Bacteroidales bacterium. GTDB lineage: Bacteria > Bacteroidota > Bacteroidia > Bacteroidales > ML635J-15 > JAQIBY01. Next base: position 2,023,511 of record OY781043.1, read on the forward strand.
CCTTAATATGCGTCATCATTTGCTTAACTGCATCAGACATTTCAGTAGTCATAAGCACAACCATTATTTCACCTGTATGTGTAATTCGAATCATCAAATTACGCAAAATACCAGTATGCATACGAGGGTTATAATAAGGGATATTATGCTTTTGTGCATAGTCATGAAATGCATTTCGAATCGCATTACTTGGGTCGGCTTGCAAAAAGCACTCATCAATTTGCAACACTCGATCGAAACGTCCGGGGACATGAAAACCAAGTCCTTCCAGCTGTTTTATTTCATCGTTTTGGTCAATTTCAGATTGCTCAAACCATCTTCTGTCACAAAATGAATACTCCAATTTATTGCGATAATATGTTGTATTTTCAGAAGGCAAAATGCTAGATATTTCTGGAAATTCTAAATTTCCAATACGCTGCAATTGCTCTTTCACTTGCTTTTGTTTAAAAGCAAGCTGCTGATCATAGCTCATATGCTGCCATTTACAACCACCACAATTACCAAAATGAGAACAAAAAGGGTCCACTCTTAAGTCAGATGTTTTATGAATTTTCTCAACAACAGCCTCAAAATAATTCTTCCGTTTTCGAACAACCTGTGCGTCCACAACATCGCCAGGCACAAGCTTAGGAATAAATACTACACGATTTTCAGTCCGTCCAACTGCACGTCCATCTGATGAGATGTCGATAATCTCTAATTCGGTAAGTTTTGGTAATTTTTTACGTCGTCCCACAATTATTTGTATTTTCGGGCAAAATTAACAAATTCAATTAGATGGCACGCATAGGACGACAAGTAAATCATTTTAAGGAAATCAACAAGAGTACAATCCACGCAGAATTCTCTGAAGATATGCTGTATAGGTACCGCTTAGATATGGAGTATCAAGACAATTTGTTGAGAACGGATGCAAATGAACGCGTCTGTGTCATTTTAAAAAATCCATCCTCTGCAGACGAAAAAAAGGCTGATGCAACCATAGGAAAAGTTGAAACTTACGTTTATAAGCATTTTCCTAAAGTAAAATATTTGAGTATACTGAATATGTTTGCCATTCGAGCCACTGATGTCAAAGAAGTTAACCAACTGCTTAAAGCCAACGATGCATTCTATATTATTGGGCCCAATAATGACAAGTCCATCGAAACAGTTTTTGAATCGGCAGATCATATTGTTTGTGCATGGGGGAATAACAACGGAATATTACCTAAAGTATACCAAGAGCGCATTGAAAAAATTCAGGAGTTTTTATCAAAACTCAACAAACCCGGGTGGCAAGTGATTCATCCCAAAGGAACAAAACAACCTTTGCATGGCTTGATGTGGGGATACGAATATCCGATAGAACGTTTGTTTTAATCACAACAAATATTCAAAGCATTACATAGCAACAATTTAAATAATTTCTTTTTATTAGCTGCAGAATGTCGTATTTTAAATATTCTACGCATCATAATTATTCATAATCCGTTAGTTATTAAGAAAGATTGTTTTTTACATTGTTGAAAGCATTTATCTTAACACCTGATATGCTTGCAATTACATTCATTAAGTCACTGTTAAAAAAATGAATAAATTTAATGGGTAATAAAACATAAATAAACATATCTTTGAATGGTAAAATATAGAATTATGAAGAAACGTATTGTTATTATTTTGGTTTTTGTTGCGATAGCAGGTTTTTTAAGTTCATGTGGATCAGTTCAAGATTGTCCAGCATACCGCACTCAGACTGAACAGCCAGCAAAATAATTGTAGCTCAAAATACCATTCGGGGATTAAATCATAAAAATTATGACTAAGTACACTTTGTACATAGTAGTCATTTGGGTGTATGTATTTAGCTCAATGTCAGCATTTTCTCAGGGTGAAATAATCCGGGAGAAGGACTTAAATTATTACAATGAAAACTCATTTGGGTTAAAATTGAATTCCAATGGATTGGGAATGGATTATCGCTTTGAGTATAGATACACCAACAAAACCAGAGGATTTTTTGAAGCGGGAATTGACTTTTTAAAAGATCCGAAAGAAATCAAGCTTTACAATCCATTTTTCAACAATCAAAAGAAGTTTGTTTACGGCAAAATTAATTCTGTGTTTACGTTAAAAGCAGGTACCGGAATACAGAAAGAAATTTTCAGCAAACAAGATAAAAACTCCCTTTCTATAAGATATAATATTGCCGTTGGAGGTATATTTGCGTTTGAGAAACCTCTCTATTATAACATTGTTGACAGCACGAAAACTGTAGGGAATAAAAAGATATATTATTATAGCCCACAAACGTTTAATTTAGATTTTCACAATCCATCAGACATTGTATCGAAAGAATCGTATTTCATGGGGTTTTCAGAAACAAAAATGACTCTTGGTACATATTTACGTGCCGGTGTGAGCTTTGAATTTAGTAACGATAAATACAAATCAAAAGCATTAGAAGTTGGAACTGAGTTTGATGCCTATCCGAAAAAAGTAACGATTATGGCAGAAAACGGAAGCAATTTCTTTTTAAGCATTTATTGTGCCTATCGTTTTGGATATAAATACAGTACATTAATATCTCGGGATGCAAGAAAGTTCCTACAGAAACAAGAAAAGAAATAAAATGATCAAATTGAACTCAGATGTTAATTAATTGTTTTGTATTTAATCAAAATGCCTTATATTAGTAGCTTATTAATAAAGGGTTAAGTATAGCGTTTAGACAAAAGTTTAATATTATGAAAATGAAGAACTTAATTATTGGATTACTGACAGTATTTTCTGCTGCAGCTTTAGTTTGGATGGTATTGCCAGGCGATACTACGACAAAATATGAAGCTCGGAAAGTACAAGTTGCTCAAAAAGCGGGGTTTAAAGGTTCCGTCGAATGGATACACGAAAGACGTGCCAATGGCGAAACTGGAATTGTAGACTTGAAGGATGTTGAAAGAGCAAAATCTCAAATTGCTGAACTCAAACAAAAACGTGGTGGCGAAATGGGAATTGAATGGATAAATGTTGGACCAAGCAACATTGGGGGACGTACAAGAGCTATCGTGATTGACAAAGACAATCCAGAAACTATCTATGCATCTGGTGTTTCAGGTGGTTTGTGGAAATCTACTACTGGTGGAAGTTCATGGATACAAGTTACGTATTCTGGAGATAGCGGAACAGACCAAATTCCTAACCTTGCGATTGCTTCTATGGTTCAAGCTGCAAATGGAGATATCTATTTCGGAACTGGAGAAGGACATTACAAAGGTAATGGTACCGGTAGCCGTGGAATTGAAGGTGCTGGTATTTGGAAATCTGAGGATGGAGAAAATTTCCAACGTTTAACTTCAACATGGTCAGATGCTGATTCTAAAAACACATTTAGTTATGTCAATAAATTGGCTGCAGATCCTAACGATGCAAATCGCATTTTTGCTGCAACCATTCGCGGTTTAAGATTAACAGAAGATGGAGGACAAACTTGGACAAACCCTGTAACAACAACTTCAGGTTCTCCTATCCTATTTAGTGCAGGTGATGTGAAAATTTCTTCTGATGGAGAATATGTAATTACTGCCCTAAACGGTCTTGCTTATATTTCACATGAAGGTGGAGCAACTGGTACATTTACAAAAGTATCAGGAACTGGAGAAGGTCAAATTAGTTCAGGGTCAGGTTACCGTCTTGAGTTTGGCATTGCTCCTACCGATCCAAATTATATTTATTGTCAATCATCAAAATCAGACGGGTCATTGCATAACATTTACCGCTCTACTGATGGTGGTTTGAATTGGACAATCATTGGTCCTGGTGGTAGTGATGAGTTTAATCCATTAGGAGAACAAGGTACTTATGACAATATTATTGCAGTATTCCCTGACAATAAAGACGAAATTATTCTTGGTGGACAATTATCCGTTTGGAAATGGTCTGTTGATGATGGTTGGAGAGTACGTACTTTCTCATCATTAGAACCTAATAGTTTGTATTATGTTCATGCGGACCAACATGAAATCAAATTCCACCCAACAAATCCGGACATCGTTTATGTTGGTTCTGATGGTGGTATTAGCAGATCTTTAGATAGAGGTATTACTTGGCAAACATTGAATAAAAACTTTAACATTACTCAATTCTACGGAATTGGATTTAGTCCAACCAACGAATTAATTGGTGGAACTCAAGATAATGGGACACTTTATATGGATCCAGATCAAGTTATTACTGGTGGAACTCAGTTCCATTTTGAAGAAGTAACTGGTGGTGATGGAGGTTATGCTGAAATCTCAAACTTGAATCCAAACGTTGTTTACGCCACAATTTATTACGGACAGTTGTACCGCTCTGAAGAACGTGGTGCTGCAGAAACTGCACTTCCATTTTATTCAACAAGACTTTCTGCTGCAGTAAGTCCTGGAAATCCTGCATCTGGAAATAACTTTGTTACTCCAATTGCACTTTGGGAAAGCTTTAATGATGTGAATTCCAAAGACACAATTGATGTTGTCTTTACAACTGATGTTCCTACAGGTACAAATATTCTTATTGAATCAGAATCTGCAGAAGATCTTTATATGAATTACACAACTGAAGTTAACCATGTTGATGGAGATATCATTCAGGTTGTTGATGTATATCAAGCTGCACTTGCTGTAGGTTTCAACGGATCCGTTTGGGTAAACCGTGCTCCTGTAAATTTCTCGATTAATCCTAAATGGCTTCCTGTTTCTAACACTGTTGGAAATGTGGAAACTATGGCTTGGTCAGAAGATGGAAATCATCTCTATGTAGCAAACACTTCAGGTGAATTGTTCAGAGTTTCTAATTTCAACGAAGCTTATGTTGATAGTTTGATGGATGTTGAACATTCAGGTTGTGTATTAACAACAACTCGTATTGCACGCTTCTCAGGACGTTTTATTACTGGCGTAGCTGTTGATCCTAACAATGCAGACAATGTATTGGTTACTTTAGGTGAATTTGGTGAATCTGATTACGTATATTACAGTGACGAAGCAACTACTGCAACTGAAGCAACTACTGCTGGTACATTTACATCTAAACAAGGTGACTTACCGGAAATGCCAGTTTACACTGGTGTTATTATCTGGGAAGATGGAAATAAAGTACTTGTAGGTACTGAATACGGTATCTGGGGTTGTGCAAATATTTCTGCTGCAAGTCCTTCATGGTCTGATGAAAATACCGGAGCTGATTACGTTCCTGTTTACATGTTAAGACAACAAACTCACCGTAATGGATGGATTGCTGAAACAAATCGTGATAGCGGTGTTCGTAACCATGGTTACATTTGGGCTGGGACTCACGGACGTGGAATTTTCAGAACTACAGTATTTGAAGGTCCTGTTGGTATTGAGCCAGAAAATGAAGTTGCAAATCAAAACTTCCTCGAGCTCTATCCTAACCCAGCAACTGAAAATGCAAACGTAAACTATTTCTTAGATAAAAACTCTGATGTTTCAATCTATGTGTTTGACATGAGAGGTCGCATTGTACGTCATATCAAGCTTGACAACCAAAATGCGGGGTCACATACTGAATCTATTTCAGTGAATGATTTAACTCAGGGAGTTTACGCTGTAAAACTAGTTGCAGGTGAATTTGAACAAGTTACAAGAATTGTTGTTGAATAACAGCAAACTGTATCATTGATATTTTGAAAAGGCTTTGTTTCTCGCAAAGCCTTTTCGTATTTTTGTCCCATATATTAACTAAATGTCAGTAGTCATGACTAAAATAAAAGTTGCAATCAACGGTTTCGGTCGCATCGGACGTAGTGTCCTGAAAATTGCCGATGAAAGACAAGGAATCGAAATTATTGGTATTAACGACCTTACGGACACTAAAACCTTGGCTCATTTGCTAAAATACGATTCAACACAAGGAATTTTCCCTAAAAATGTTGATTTCGATGAAAATTCTATCATTATTGATGGAAAAAGCATTCCAGTATCCGCAGAAAAAAGTCCAGCAAACATCCCATGGGCAGTAACACCAGATGTTGTGATTGAATCAACCGGTATTTTCCGTGAACGCGAATCTGCAAAAGGTGGTTATGGTGATCATTTGAAAAATGGAGCAAAAAAAGTACTGCTTACCGTTCCTGCAAAAGATCAAATTGATGCAATGATTGTTCTTGGTGTGAATGATGGTGATTTGAAAGAAGAACACACATGTGTTTCGAATGCATCCTGCACAACAAACTGCCTTGCTCCTCTCGTCAAAGTTCTGAATGACAATTTCGGTATTGAAAGAGGTTTAATGACCACAATTCATTCTTATACCAATGACCAAAACATTCTGGATGCACCTCATAAGGATTTGCGTCGTGCTCGTTCTGCTGCTGTCTCACAAATCCCTACAACAACAGGTGCAGCATCTGCAGTAGGCAAAGTAATCCCTGAGCTAAATGGTCGCTTAGACGGTATGGCTGTAAGAGTTCCAACTCCAACTGGATCTTCAGTTGACTTTACTGCCGTATTGAAAAAAGAAGCAAGCAAAGAAGAAATCAATGCAGCATTTAAACAAGCTGCTGAAAACGAAATGAAAGGAGTACTTGAATATTCAACAGATCCTTTAGTTTCTATTGATATTGTTCATAACCCAGCATCATCAATTTTTGATTCTGAATTAACAATGGTTTCTGGAAATCTTGTTAAAATAATAAGTTGGTACGATAACGAATGGGGATATTCAAATCGTGTTGTCGATTTGCTTGAAAAACTCGTTTAGATAATTTTATTTTATGATAAAAAAGCGTTGTGGAGTTCACAACGCTTTTTTTTGCATCACAAAAAGTATATGCTAGCCAAAAAATAAATTGAAAGACAAAGAAGTGATAGAAAGCCATCTAATAGAGAGTAAATTTTGTTAGTTTTGCATTGAAATAAAATGACATCAAAATGAAAATTTCTCTGAACTGGTTATCGGACTATATTGAAGTAAGTCGCATAGATCGAAATGAATTATTACACCACTTAACTGACATTGGACTTGAGGTTGGAGGCACAGAAAAATGGGAATCTGTTGTAGGTGGAATGGAAGGCATTATAATTGGCAAAGTCACTGTATGTGAGCAACATCCAAATGCCGACAAACTAAAAGTAACCAAAGTTGATATTGGAGGAGATGAGCTATTACCTATTGTTTGTGGTGCTCCGAATGTTGCTGAAGGACAAACTGTGGTTGTCGCAACAGTGGGAACAAAACTCACCATGAGAGACGAATCATTTGTCATTAAAAAAGCAAAACTTAGAGGAGAACCATCTCACGGAATGATTTGTGCTGAAGACGAAATTGGTTTGGGCGCTTCTCATGACGGCATTATGGTGTTACCAAATGATATTGAAATTGGAACACCAGCTGCTGAATATTTTGACATTGAACGTGACTTAAGCATAGAAATAGACCTTACTCCTAACCGCATTGATGCAGCATCACACCTTGGTGTTGCAAGAGATTTAGCGGCTCGTTTAAGTTTTGAAGGAACTCCTTCAGAGGTTAAACTCCCTGATGTTTCTGGATTTAAAGCAGACAATACATCGCTAATAATTCCTGTTCATATTAAAAACCCTGAGGCATGCAAACGATACACAAGCTGTACTGTTTCAGAAATAGAGATAAAATCTTCACCTCAGTGGTTGCAAAATAGACTAAAAGCCATTGGGTTAAATCCGATCAATAATATTGTGGATATTACTAATTTTGTACTTCACGAAACAGGACATCCATTGCATGCATTCGATGCAGATAAAATTAAAGGAAACCAAGTCATCGTTGAAAAACGAAAAGCTGGTGAAAAATTCATCACTTTGGATGAAAAAACACGTGAACTTCACGCAGACGACCTCATGATTTGTGACACCGAGAAACCAATGTGTATTGCTGGTGTATTTGGAGGTGACAATTCTGGCGTAAGTGAAAATACAAAACGAGTATTCCTTGAATCTGCTTGGTTTGATCCTGTCCATGTTAGAAAAACAGCACGCCGTCACGGATTAAACACTGACGCATCTTTCCGCTATGAACGAGGTGCAGATCCAGAAATGACAATTTTTGCACTCAAACGTGCTGCTTTGCTAATTAAAGAAATTGCAGGCGGTAAAATCAGTTCAGAAATTGAAGACATCTATCCAGAAGCTATGCAGGCTTTTCCTGTCGAAATAAAATACAACTACATCAATAATTTGCTTGGCGATGAAATATCAAAAGACGATATTAAATTCATCTTGCAAAAATTGGATATAACCATAATTTCTGAATCAGAAGAAGGATTATCGCTTGAAGTCCCTCGTTACAGAAATGATGTGCGTCGTCCTGCTGATGTTGCAGAAGAAATCCTTCGTATTTATGGATACAATCGTGTTCCGGTTGCTAAAAAATTGCACGCATCCATTAATATTGCAAAAGAAGATTCCAATGAACATTTGATGCAAAGAAGCTCTAATTTTCTAACAGCAAGAGGATACCACGAAATCATGTGTAATTCTTTGAGCAACAAAGCATATTATGAGAACCTCACAGAAGACATTGCACCTGAAAGCATAGTTCACTTGGCAAATCCAGGAAGCTCAGAATTAAGCATTATGCGCAGAGAGCTTATGTTTGGAGGCTTAGAGTCAATCAAACGAAATATTAACCACAAACAAACAGACTTGCGCTTGTACGAATTTGGCAAAATCTATTTTAAAGCCGGTGAACGTAACGAAGAAAGTCCTGTTTCCAATTATTTTGAAGAAAAACAATTAGGAATTTGGTTAACTGGAGACTTCAATACTGCAGGATGGAATCAGAAAGCTTTGCCTTCAGACTTCTATCATATAAAATCAGCAGTTTTCAATCTTTTCAGCAGTTTTGGAATTGACACGAAAAAGCTCAAATTAAAAGAAAGCAAATCTTCCATGTTTGAATTTGGAGTAGAATATCGTCTAAAGAAACAAACTCTTGTCAAAATAGGACTTGTAAAACAGCAAATCTTGAATGATTTTGACATTGATCAAGAAGTTTATTATGCTGAAATTATGGTTGACGAATTTAAGACAAGCATTGAACACAGCAGCCGACGTTTTAAAGCGCTTCCAAAATTTCCATCTGTACATAGAGATTTAGCTTTGCTAATTGACAAATCCATCACTTTTGAAGAAATGCAAAAAGCTGCGATGGAAATGGAGCGTAATTTCTTAAGACATGTTGATTTATTTGATGTGTATGAAGGCAAAAGCATAGAAGAAGGTAAAAAATCGTATGCACTGAGTTTTGTCCTTCAAGACGATGAAAAAACAATGAATGACAAACAAATTGATAAAATAATGAATAAACTTCAAGCTGGCTTTGAAAAGAAATTCAAAGCCACATTGAGATAACAAACTCATTAACAAGCATTTTAAATCAGTCATTCAAAATTTGAATGGCTGATTTTTTTAACATAAAATTATTTTTCAAACTGATTTTCAAATTGAAATTTGTTTTATATTCGCAGGATTTTTTTTTGAAACAACAATGTGTAGACTATTTGTTTATCAGGGTATTGAAACCAATATGTACGATTTATTGGTTAGACCAGGACATTCCTTATTAAAACAAAGCTTTCAATCAAATGAAAGAAGTTATGCTGTCAATGCAGATGGATTTGGTGTAGCATGGTATAAAGATATAATTTCAATGGAACCAGCAGTGTTTCGTGAAATTACTCCTGCGTGGTCAAATCGCAATTTGCAAGAAATTAGTAAGCTCATTCGTACCAAACGCATTTTTGCACATGTACGGGCAGCAAGTCATGGAATCCCAGTGAATGAAACCAATTGTCATCCTTTCAAATATAAAAACATGCTTTGGATGCACAATGGTAAAATTGGCAATTTCAATGCGATAAGACGACAAATGGAACAATTTCTTTCTGAAGAAGCATATCAAATGATTCAAGGAAGCACTGACTCAGAGTATGCATTTTCTCTCTTCATCCATTACTTGTTAGAAGAAGGTGACAAAGCCTATTATGACATCAGTGAATACCTACATGCCTTAGTGCAGATGATCTACAAAATTAGGGAACTTAACAGCAAACTTGATCAGCATAATGCGTTGAACTTTTCCTTCACTGATGGCAAAAACACATTGATTACAAGATATTCAGACTCGGGAGAAAAAAATCCTCCGAGCTTATATTACAGCACAGGGAAATCATTAGAGTATGTGGATGAAAGGCTAAGGATACAAAAATCAGACGAACCAGAATTCATAATAATTGCATCAGAACCACTGAATTCTCAAACTGAAGTATGGAATGAAATACCAGAAAACAGTTTAATGGTAATTAATGAACAATTGAATTTTCACTTTATAACACTTGAAGAACATGTTAGGATGGATACTTTATAGAGACTCAGAGAATTTGCTTCGACCAGAAGCATATGAAGTTAAACGGCTCATTGAAGCAGGCAAAAAATATGGCATAGGAATGAGCGTATATCAACCGGAACAATTCGAAATTATGGTAACTCGAGAAGATCGCAAAAGTATCCTCGTTGATGGTATTCCGACACCTTTACCTGATTTTCTGATCCCAAGAATGGGCTCTGCAACTACCTATTTTGCATTAGCAGTCATTCGTCACTTAGAACGACTTGGAGTATATTCATTCAATGGATCGGCAAGTATTGACAATGTAAAAGACAAACTTTATCACTTACAAATACTTGCAGAAAGTGGTTTGCCAATACCAAAAACCATGCTTGCAAAATGGCCTGTTGACCATGAACAGATTAAGAAGCAACTTGGATTTCCTGCGGTCATCAAAAGTTTATCCGGAACACAAGGCAGTGGAGTATTCTTAGCAAAAGACAAAGACTCCTTTATGGATCTTATGCGTCTTATTCAAACAACAAATCCTAAAGCCAACTTTATCATACAAGAGTACATAAAAACTTCTCATGGCAAAGACTTGCGTGTATTAACCGTAGGAGGTCGTATTATTGGAGCAATGCAACGCGAATCTGCTGATGGTGATTTCAGAGCAAATTTCTCACGAGGAGGTACTGTAAAAAAATTCGAAGTTACTGCCGATATTGAATGGCTTGTACTGGAAATTTCCCGCATTTTGGATTTAGACATTGCAGGAATTGATCTACTCTTTGATGAGAAAGGTTTTAAATTGTGTGAGGTCAATTCATCACCAGGATTTGAAGGAATGGAGCAAGCAATGGAAAAAGATATTGCGGATGAAATTATTCAGTTTGTAAAATTGAGACTAGGTAGTATCAAACGCAAGCGATAGGGATCTTTCATCTTATAACGGATAATAATTCCTAAACTTTCCGAATAAAAAGCATACATTTGCAGTATGCAAACAGATTATCGACCACTCGCAGAACGCATGCGTCCTCAAAAACCGGAAGAGGTTTTTGGGCAGGAACATTTGTTAGGCAAAAATGGACCTTTAAACAAGTCCATTCAGTCGGGCAATATTCCAAGCATGATTCTTTGGGGGCCTCCTGGTGTCGGTAAAACTACAATTGCTAAGTTAATCGCAAATACCGTTGACAGACCATTTTATTCGCTAAGCGCAATAAATTCCGGAGTTAAAGATGTTAGAAACACCATTGAATCTGCGAAAAAGAACCGCATGTTCAATCCAAAACCTCCACTTTTATTCATTGATGAGATCCATCGGTTCAGTAAGTCGCAACAAGACAGCTTGCTTGGTGCAGTTGAGGATGGGACATTAGTTTTGATCGGAGCAACAACAGAAAATCCTTCGTTTGAAGTGATTACTCCCCTACTCTCCCGATCTCAGGTATATGTACTGAATGCACTGGATGAAAAAGCCTTAGACAAACTTGTAAAACGTGCGATTACCGAAGACAAATTATTGTCAAAACTTGAAATTCAAATCAAGGAGAAGGAAGCTCTATACTTGTTTTCAGGTGGTGACGCAAGGAAATTACTCAACATTTTAGAATTGCTCATTGCGACCCATGACTCAAAGCAATTGATTATTGACAATGCATTTGTTGAACAAACTCTCCAAAACAATATTGCTATTTATGATAAGACAGGAGAGCAACATTATGACATCATTTCTGCATTCATAAAATCTGTCAGAGGCTCAAATCCTGATGCAGCTATTTACTGGCTTGCACGGATGTTAGATGGAGGGGAAAAACCAGAATTCATTGCAAGACGCATGATTATTCTTGCGGCTGAAGATATAGGGCTAGCAAACCCCTCTGCTTTGCAAATTGCTAACTCGTGTTTTGATGCCGTACATAAAATAGGAATGCCAGAAGCAAGAATTATTCTTTCGGAATGTGCTATTTATTTAGCCGTTTCAGCAAAAAGCAATTCAGCTTACCTTGCTATTGACAAAGCTTTAGAATTAGTAAGAAAACAAGGACCATCTCCTGTTCCGCTTCATTTGAGAAATGCACCAACTAAGTTGATGAAAGATCTCGGTTATGGTAAGCATTATCAATACCCACACAACTTTGAAGGAAATTTTGTTAAGCAAGTGTATCTCCCAGAAAATTTAGCAGAAATACGTTTTTATGAAACAGGAAACAATGCAACAGAAAACAAGATTTCCGAACGATTAAAATCGATTTGGGACAGATAATCTATTATTTTAAGATCTTATCATATTAAATCAAGCAATTATTATAACTATTTGAAAATTTTGGTCAATAGTTTGCAAATCAAACCAACTAAGCATCTGAATTTCAGACACAAAAACTTATCACTCGTTATACTTTCTACACATTATACCTTGCATAAGGATCGTATTTAAAACACTTAACATAAAAAATTTATTCGGGATATTTTTCTCGCAGTTTTTAGTGTAACTGCCTTGGCTCAAGACAGAGATTTATATATGGATTTTGTGTTACAACACAAAAGTATATATTAAACCTGATGTCAAACCAGAATGCAAAATAAATTCCCCTACATTTATCACAAAAAGGTGTATTATGACACTGGAAACTTAAGCAAAAAAGTGGTGAAATTGCCTTTATTTTGGAAGCAGATGACAATATTAGACAAGCGTGGGTTGTAAAAAGCATTTAAAGAAATCGACAAACAAGTCATTTTTCAAATTAAACGTTCTACTAAACAATGGAAAGTTGGTTTGGTTGACGGCAAACCTATTCCTGTTCAATTGAGAATGCCTTATACCTCGGAGACTATATTTAACATGAATTCGATCTAATCAATCGAAATTAGAAAGTCATTGTAAGCATCTCCGCGATAACGTTGCAATGTTGATAGGCTATTGAAAGTCTATTATTCCTCTGCCCACTTGTCCGGTAGCAGTTCTCTCAATTTCTCGTTGGTCATTTGTTGATTTTCGGCTAAACGCTGTATTACGTCTTTGAAGTAAGAAAAAGTATTTACATTGTTCAGACGGCATGATATGGCGATAGAATACAGCGTAGCAGTTCTCTCTGCCCCGTTGTTTGAGCCACAGAAAAGTGAATTGCGACGGCTGATGCTAATGTAACGCATGGGGCGTTCAATCGTATTGTTGTCCAAGTCGTAATCGGAAGATATTATAATGTTGTAAATCGATTCCAGTTCATTGAGACAATATGCAGTAGCCTTGCTCAAAATAGCATTGCCCAACGTGTCGGAATCCTGTTCTATCTTTCTGAGTTCTTTTTCCAAAGCATTGTAAACTTTCAGTGATTCTTCTTTCCACTTCTCTTTGGGCTTTTTCTTTCGGATAATGTAAAGTTGGTTGTACAGATCGATAATCACTTCTGCTTTTGGTTGCTCTTTGATTTCAATAAACTTTCGTTTGCAATGTTGCACACAACCTAAGCGTATTGCTTTGGGGTAATTCCATCCTTCCAGTACTTTGTATGAGCTGTACCCATCAGTTTGAACAGCACCATTATAAGTTTCAGGTAAGTAATTTGTCAATACGTTTTTGCTCCGTGAACCATTTTCGTAAATAAATTGGATCAAATTATTTTGGTGAGATAACACACTCCAAAAATAACCTTTACGACTTCCGTTGTCACCACCTAATATGGTGTGATAAGTTTCATCAAAATGGATGTAAGCATCTGAAAGAATAGCATCTTTGAGAACAGGTGTTAACTTATCGAGCAGTGCTGCCGATTTTTCTATCAACCCATGAAGCGTTGCTTTGGGAATATCAATCCCCATTTCATTCAGATACTTCATTGTCCGTTCAACAGGCATTCCATAAACATACCGTTGTTGAATCAGGTAGGCTAAAAATGAAGCATCAAAGTTAGAATTTAGAAATGGAGCGATGGGAGCTTTCCCCTCAAAAAAAACATCGCCCATCCTGTATTTTTTACACCGATAAATATGTTTTATCAGGCGTGGGGGGATATACTCATACCTTATCACATCTTTGTGAAACAGGAAAACAGCAACCTTTTCGTCAAATTCGGCATCAGAAGGCAAAACATCATCAATAACTTCTTCTATATTGTCATAAGCCTTTCTTTTTGCACCATTGTTGCCGCGTTTTTTTGGCGTGGGAGCCGGATGTTTTTCCTTTCCCTTGCGTTTTTCAGTCTTTTTAGGGAGATTGACGCTTGCAAACTGCTTCATCTTTTCAGCGTTTTTATCCTTCTCCAAGAGTGCCGCCTTTAAAGATGCCACCTCTTGAGATAGAGAGGTAATTGTAGCAGTCAATGCTGAAACTTGTTGTTGTAAAAATATCACTAACTCCCTGTCTGTCATAGCTTAAAGATACAAAAATAATATGGTTTTACTATGGAAAAAACATATTATTTTTGCATCTTTTTTACTCTTTTTCAGATACTTAGCATGACTTTCAGACGAAGCTCATTTGAATTGCTTTTTTGTTTTATCGCATTGACGATCTGGTCAAGAAGACCTCTCTCTACCTCAAAGAAGGGGGTATCTCCTACCTGTCGAGGCAGGGTATAACGACCCAGTTCCAATTTTTTGTTGTAAAGCACGAATCCTTCTTTTTGCCATCGTAATACCTTTAACGATTTACGTGTCCTACCAATAAAAACATAACCATCGCCAGTGAGCGCATCCATATTACCTGTTGTTTTTACCAAATGATATAACGAATGGATTCCTTTTCGCATATCAACTGGCTCTCTGTAGAAATAAAAACGGGTAGTGTCATTAAAGTTAAAAATCATAGTACATCCTTTTTGAAAATTATGGATGTAAAAATCGAAAGTTTTATCCCGTAAAACTATACGTCATCGTGGAGACGGATACGATCAAGCAAAAAAATTTGGAGATTTCAAATCTTAAACGATAATAACTCTGGGATAAATCCCAGAGTAAGAGTATTTAGTTGGTAAATCATTGTGGCTTTTGACTTTATTTTTTCAGACATGCTAAGGCAGAATCCAACCGATTTGAATTCACCCCACTTACTATCTGAAATTCAATATTATAATACTGAAGTTCTCGTTTGTACCAATTAAAAAAGAATTCACGCTTGTCCGGATTTTCTCTGGTTGGATCAAACTCCCACGGCAAATCATAATCACATAATAAGTGCATATGTCTTGGAAGTCTTTCAATCGCTTCGTCAATAAATTCTGGAACTTTATTGTACACGTGCTTTAACCAAACTTTCGTAATAATTAAATCAGTATCTAAAAAGAGATATTCATTGGGGAAAAGCGCCAACTCTTCTTCAAGTTGAATTTGTCGTTTTGCAATATGCAAGACATCGTCATACGTGTATTCTCTTTGGAGTGCAGCAATATAAAACCTGGCATATTCAGGCAACCATAACGCATTAAAGTGATTCGCCAACTGTTCTGAAAGTATAGATTTTCCTGTTGATTCAGGACCTGTTAATACAATGCGTTTCATACCTTCTGCATGTCTTTTTTCCAGGTGAAATAGCCGATGACTGCCATAATTGTTAGAAATGCAAAAAGAACTGCTGTCGGATACAAACCTTTATAAAGATATAAACCGACAGAAATTGCATCGACAACTATCCAAAAAAGCCAGTTTTCAAGAATTTTTCGAGCCAACATCCATGTTGCAACAAAACTTAAAGCGGTTGTAATTGCATCTCCTATTGGAGCTGCACTATTAGGAACTTTGTCTAAGATATACCAAATGATAAAGAAAAACACAACAGAAGCCAACAAACTGATTATCCAAGTCTTGGTACTTAAGGAAGTAACTGGGATATTTTTTGATTGGTCTTTTTGTTTAGTACGCTTACGTCCAAACATCCAGAAAAGCCAGCCATACACACTAATTACAAAATAATAAATTTGCAATGACATATCTGCATAAAAGCCACTTTCAAAATACACCCAAATGTACATCGTAACCATAACTAAACTCACTAACCAGTACAATGGCTTTTGCAAAATTTGCAGAAATATCCCAATAACACCTAAGAAAGCTGCAGTCAGCTCAAACCAATTCAGCACAATCCAATCCCACATGTTTTACTCTTTTTTCTTTTCCATCAGCGCTTTGTAACGATCTTCATCACGAAGGATTTCGATTGCAGTTTGAACACTTTCATTCATTTGATTATTCACTTGATAGAATTCATTTGTTTCCCACAAATCAGAAGCAATTAATGACTTTAAATGAATTTTCAAACGTTCATTTTGTTTTTCGGTAGGTTCTGTTTCCGGAATTTTATGTTCTGACTTTTCTGCCTCATCTTTCAGTTGAGTTAAAAGCTCATCTCCCACAACAAACTTTTTATTAAAGGCTTCAAAGTTTGGATATTCTTTCATAAGATTTTCTCTGTTCTGATCAATGTATTTGATAGCAAAAGAAAAAATCAGGCGTTTACGCATTAACATACTGTGATAATCTGAAATGGCGGTTGTATCAAGAGGGACAAACACATCAGGCATGATTCCACCACCTCCAAATACTTTTCGATTTTTTCTAAGCGTAGTATACATTAAAGAATCAGCAAAATGAATGCTATCTCGATTTGTAAATTCTCCATGTTCATAACGATCAAGTAACTCTGTCGCATAGTCTTCTACACCTTCTTCGTAAGATTTTTGAATGCATCGTCCGGACGGAGTGTAATATCTGGCAACTGTGAGACGTATCATACTACCATCTGTCAAGGGGAATGGGCGTTGCACCAAACCTTTCCCGAACGTACGTCTTCCAACAATTACACCTCTATCCCAGTCTTGAATTGCTCCTGAGACAATTTCGCTGGCAGAAGCTGAACTTTCATCAACAATAACAACAAGATCAGCATCTTCAAAATACCCACGATCAGAAGCGCGATATTCTTGCTTTGGACTATTCACACCTTCAGTATAAACTACCATCTCACGATCTTCAAGAAATTGGTCTGCTAACCAAATTGCTTGATCCATGTATCCACCACCATTTCCGCTCAAATCAAGAACAATTTTTGAAATTTTTTCTTCCTTAAATTCGTCAAATATTTCTTTCAACTCATCATCTGTTGTTTTTGCAAAGCGATTGAGTTTTACATATCCTATTTCATCGTCAATGATGTATCCAGAATTGACCGAGAAAATTGGAATTTTATCGCGCTCTATGCTAAATTCTAAAAGATCTTTTTCCCCACGACGGAGAATTTCTACTTCAACAATACTACCTTTTTCTCCTCTTAAAAGCTTGAGAACATCAGAATTTTGTAATCCTGTTCCTGCAATATTATCACCATCGACAGAAACTATTCTATCCCCTGCCATAATGCCAAGTTTCTCAGACGGTCCTGTTGGTATTGTTGCCACAACCATTAAAGTATCTTCCAGAATATTAAATTGAATTCCTATTCCTTCAAATGCACCATCTAGCGGTTCGTTCATGCGTTTCACCTCATCTTTTGAAATGTAAATCGAATGAGGATCAAGGTCTTGCAGCATAGAAACAATCGCCTCTTCCACAAGAGATTCTTGATTGACAGTGTCAACATAAAGAGAATTAACTAATGTTAGTACTCTGCCAAACTTCATCAATTGTTCATTGTATGATTGAGAAAACGCTGTCTGTCCGAAAAGGATAACAGCAATGATGATCAGTGAAAATTGCTTTAAATATTTCATAAAATCGATATTTAAGCGTAAAGATATCAAAAGCTGTGCTAAACTCATGAGATTTAATAGGAATTTAACAATTTCACTGGGATGACTCATAACTTTACACTGTTTTGTTTTTTCATTTCAATTATATATCTTTAAGCAAATTAGGAGCATGACATCAACGGGGTTAAATCATTTCTTTCAAAACATCAATAATGAGGTGTTACATATTCTCAGTGAATTCATGAGTATGTTAAATCATGATATTTTCTTCTTTCTAATATTTTTAGCCATTGTTTTCGGACTTGATTTCAAACGCGGATTCCTCTTAGTACATGCCTTTTTCTGGACATTCACAGCAACTTATTTTCTGAAGTCTATCATAAATTTACCTCGTCCAATTGATATCGACCCAAATTTAAGAACGCCAGGTTTAGACATTAACCACATCCAACCTGAAAATGCACCAAATGGACCTGTAAAGCTTAATTCAAAAAATATTTCATACGCAAGAAACCATTTTATTGCCTCTGCTGGTTTACCATCTGCAATTATGGCAAAGGCCAGCATCTTCTGGCTTAGTTTGTGGGAGCTTTTTAAACAAAAGTGGATTATTTTGAGCGGATTACTCATTTGCTTTCTCACTGCAATTTCAGCATTGTACATGGGACATAACTTTGGAGTTGATTTAGTAGCTGGATTTGCAATAGGGCTCATCGTTTATTTTGTTATTTTCCATTTCATGTACAGAGGAAACCTTCTGGAAAAGTTTGCATCAAAACCCAGACATGGTTTTGTTAGACCATGGAAAGCGTCCGGACGAATTCTCTACTTGTTCATCACCCCTTCGCTCCTGCTACTATTTCCTCAAGCTGATGTGAATCTCATTGCAAAACTCATAGGCTTTAATCTGGCATATTACATCATAGGAATACGCCGATGGCCTAAAAATGGAGGAACAACCTATCAAAGAATGCTACGAGTTTTGATTGTAATTGTCGTTTTTATTCTCACCAATTTTATCACAGCTCAATTTATCGTTCAAGATTATTCCATGAAGTACTTCATAACCAACTTATTCGAAATGTACTTCAGTATTCATTTGAGCGTAACTATTTGTCGAAAATTTAAGCTTTACAAAGGTTAACGATCTAAGACGATATAATTTCCAGAAAATCGGATTCACTAATGATAGTCACATTAAGTTTTTCAGCTTTTTCCAATTTGCTTGGACCCATATTGTCACCTGCTAACAAATAATCAGTTTTCGCAGAAACAGAGGAAACATTCTTCCCTCCATGTTGCTCAATCATTGCCTTGTATTCATTGCGTGAATGCTTTTCAAATGTGCCTGAAATAACAATGCGTTTCCCCTGTAGTTTATCAGAGACATTTTCATCAACCTCTTGCTTCATTTGCAATCCATATTGCACCAATCGCTCAACAATTTCCTGATTGGAGGACAAATTAAAATAGTCAATCACTGACTTGGCAATAATATCTCCTACTTCATCAACTGCAATTAAGTCGTCATATTTTGCTGCAGCCAATCGATAAATATCCTTAAACGCTTTCGCTAGCGTTTTAGCCGTTGTTTCTCCCACATAGCGGATTCCCAACGCATAAATCACACGCGGATAAGGAACTTCCTTACTAGCCTCTATACCTTGAATGATATTTTGAGCCGATTTTTCACGAAAACGTTCAAGTGCAACAATCTGTTCTTCACGAAGATCATATAAATCTGCCATGTTTTTTATGAGTCCTTCACGCAAGAAAACATCTACGGTTTCTTCTCCAATGCTGTCAATATCTAAAGCTTTACGGCTAATAAAGTGCTTTATTTTCCCTTTAATTTGCGGTGGACATGCATTTTCATTTGGGCAAAAATGTTTTGCTTCTCCCTCTTTTCGAACTAACTCAGTTCCACATTCAGGACATGTTTGGATAAAATCAATAGGCTTTGAATCTTCTGCATGTTTAGCAATTCCAACAATTTTGGGGATTATCTCACCTCCTTTTTCAACCAACACTGTATCTCCAATACGCAAATCTAACAGCTTAATTTGATCCTCATTATGCAATGACGCTCTTTTCACCGTTGTTCCTGCCAGGAAAACAGGCTCTAAATTAGCTACAGGAGTAATTGCACCTGTCCTACCTACTTGGTATTCCACCGAATTCAATGAAGTTTGGGCTTGTTCTGCTTTAAACTTATAGGATATTGCCCAACGCGGAGACTTTGCGGTCATTCCAAGCTCTTCTTGCTGCTGATAATCATTGAGTTTAATGACTATACCATCGATATCAAACTCAAGCGCTGAACGCTTTTCATCCCAATCAGAAATGAATTGAAACACTTCATCCAAACTCTTTGTTTTCAACATATATTCAGGGATATTAAATCCCCAGGAACGCGCTAACATTAAACTTTCATAATGTGTTTCAACAGGTGCTTCTTCAGACATCACATAATACAGAAAACAATCAAGTCCACGTTTTGCTACTTCACTGGACTTTTGCATTTTTAGAGTTCCTGCTGCAGCATTTCGAGGATTTGCAAAGCATTGCTCTCCATTTTCCTCACGGCGCTTATTTAAACGATCAAAACTTGAATGCGGCATAAAGACTTCTCCACGAATTTCGAAGAAATCGGGATAATTGTCTCCATGTAAAACCATAGGAATACTAGGTATTGTACGAATATTATCCGTTACATCATCACCTTGTGTACCATCACCACGAGTAACAGCTCTTAGCAATTTGCCTTTTTCATACGTCAGTGAGATTGAAGCTCCATCGTATTTGAGTTCCACGACATACTCAGGCTCAGAATCAAGTCCTTTTCTCACTCTTGCATCAAAAGCATCCAGTTCTTCACGAGAATAAGTATTCGCGAGTGAAAGCATAGGGAAACGGTGCTTGACCTGTTTGAACTCCTGACTCAAATCACTCCCTACTCGTTTTGTCGGGGAGTTAGGATCATCAAATTCAGGATTCTCGTCTTCAAGTCGTTGCAGCTCTTTTAGCAACATATCATACTCATAATCTGACACTTCAGGTTGAGCCAAAACATAATATTTATGATTGTGTTCCCACAATTGCTTTCTTAATCTGTCAATACGATCCTTAATATTATTCATCTTAATGCATTTTACTGCTTAAAGATACAAGCTTTGAATTATTTTCCATCATCAAATGAAATAGTTTATTCAATTTTTGCAAAAGCAATACGACTTACTAATTTTACAAAAAAATGCAGTATGAAAAAGATTGAAAACAGATTGTCTGCAGAATCGGACTCCAATTGTTTTGGTTGCTCAACAAAAAATCCGAAAGGTTTGAAATTAGAATTTTGGGAAGATGGTGATGACGTTGTTTGTTTCTGGGATCCTGAGTGGTATTATGACGGTTGGAATGGCATGGTACACGGAGGAATCATCGCTACTCTATGTGATGAAACCGGGGAATGGCTCATATGGAAAAAGTTAAATACTGTAGGTGTAACAACCGATTTAAATGTTAAATACAAGAAACCATTAGAGTCTAATTCTGGACAAGTTGAAATACGTGCTAAAATAAACAGACAAATACGAAATTTTGTCGATACCGAGATTTCTATTCTAGATGCTGAAAAAAATCTCTGTGTTGAAGCAAAAATTAGGTACTTTACTTATTCTCATGACATTGCAGTTGAGAAGTTCGGTTTCAAAGCTTAATTTCTCAAATTTTACTACGCCTTTTTACCTATAAATATTCCGTGATAAGGAAAGCTATAATCGGTAATTACACGGATGAAATCTGCTTGTTTTCTATGTAGATTTATACATATAAAAATTAAGCATATGATAAAGGTATTAATTGTTGATGATCACAAGATTTTAAGGGACGGAATCGTTGCTATTTTTGATGCTTTAAAAGATATTAAAATTGTTGGTCAATGTGAAGATGGCAGTGAAGTCCTTGGTTTTTTGAAGGACAAACAAGCTGATGTCATTTTAATGGATATTATAATGCCAAAAATCAATGGATTTGAGGCAACAAAATTAGTTAAAGAGAAATATCCGGACATTAAGATTCTAGCTCTCACCATGCACAATGACTACAATTACATCCACGAAATGTTGGAGGCAGGTGCAAGTGGTTTTATTCTAAAAAACACAAGCAGCAATGAAATGTATAAAGCAATTTCAACCGTTTATGATAACAAATCCTATTTCTCTGCAGAAGTAACAGATATTGTAATGCAGTCTCACGTAAAGCCATCAAAGAAAAATTCATCTCCTGACTCACGTGAACTGAAACAAATCAAAGAGAGTTTAACCGAACGTGAAATGGATGTTTTAAAGCTTATAGCTGAAGAATACACCAATAAAGAGATTGGAGATAAATTAAATATTAGTCGCAGAACGGTCGACACCCATAGGCGTAATTTAATTCGTAAAATTGGTGCAAAAAACTCTATAGGTCTAATTCGTTATGCCTATTCCGTAGGTTTAATTGAGTAATTCAGATGAAATAAAAAGTTTAACCATTTTGTGTATCAATACTGGCACTTAATGCAAAACCGTTACCCGGTGATGTTTCGATATTACATGTTGCTTGTATCATATTAAGACGGTTGGTGATATTGCTTAACCCTAAACCTGTGCGTTTAGCGTTTTGAAGTGTATCATCAAAATCAAATCCTTTGCCATCATCTTCATAAAACAGACGAACAATTCCATTCTCAGAATACAACAATTGCACATCAATACTATTGCATTCAGAATGCTTCAGGCTATTATTTACCAACTCTTTCACAACCCTAAACAATGTAATTTCAACATTTTGCTCAAGCCTGATATCTAAATTAGATTCAAAATTTATTTCCGTAGAAACAGGATGTGACATTTGCTCAACAAAACCAGCAATTGCTTTTTTCACACCGAAATCGAGCAACACTCCAGGAATTAAATCACCAGAAAGGTTTCGTGAAATTGAAACTGCAGAATCTATTAAATCAGTGATTTTTTGGCACAATTCATCATCATTTTGTGGATTTGGATTATTCCTTTTCTGTAAATCCACATACAATTTTATTCCTGAAAGAATTGGACCCAATTCATCGTGCAAGTCGCGAGCAAACCGTATTCTTTCTTTTTCTTCTGTGTCTATGATACTTTTCATGAGGCGGGCTTCAAATTGTCTTTTTTCTGTAATATCAGAAAAGAGTATCATATTAGCATCCTTGTCGTTAAATTTTGTTTTCACCGCTTTCACTAAAACATAAATAAGCTTACCCTGACTTGTTTTTAATTGCATCTCAAATACTGGATATACTTCATTCTCGCTTGCATTTTCAAACCATATATCAATTTTCTTAAAATGAGTTTTAGCCTTCAATCGTTTCCACTTCTCCGCTCGAAGAGACTCCATATCATATCCGAGAATTCGTTCAAAAGCTTGATTAATATAGAATGGTTCCCCCTTATAATAATAAAGGATTGGATCTGGAATTTGGTTTACAGTATTTCTGTACAACTTTTCACTTTCGACAAGCTGTTTTTGATATTTTTCATTATCTTTTTGAATGATAATGTGCTTATTCACACGTTCAACCACAGCTGGCAATACTTCTTGAAAGCTTTCATCTTTAACGACAAAATCAAGTGCTCCCATTTTCATTAATTCAACCGCCAATTTGATATCCGAATGACCTGTAACAATAACAAATGGAGCATCGTATTTCATTTCTTGTAACACCTCAACCAATTCTCGCCCATTCATATCAGGGAGACTGAAATCCAGCAATAATAAATCAGGTTTTAAGCTTTGATAGTTCTCAATTAACTCAGAAGCCATCATAAAACCATGTACTTCATGTCCTGCTTTTTCTAGGCTAAAACTAACTAACCTATTCAGGGATTCATTGTCTTCTACAAGAATTATTTTCATACGCTCAAGATTCTTCTTAAAGATAATTGTTTCAATACTTAATTGCAAACCGTTTTCTGTATAAGTAATAATCAGGAAGTAATTAAGCAATAATACCTAAGATTCAAAATACGACTTTTACCCCTCGATTTCAGCTCTGTACTGCAGTACATTAGTACTGTCAACGATATTTAAATATTTAGCCGAATTTATGAAAAAGCAATTATTCATTATAGTCTTCTCTATCCTCATAGCAGGGCAAGTTATTGCACAAGCTCCTGTTGCAAATTTCAGCATTGAGCAAACCGGACATTGTACTCCTGTAAGTGTAAGCTTTATTAACAATTCAGTTGGAAACAATCTAACTTATTATTGGGACTTAGGAAATGGCAACCATTCCAGTCTTGAGAACCCACAAGCCATATATACTCAGGCAGGAAATTATACAATTCAACTCATTGTTTCCAATAGCGACGGAACAGACACTTTACGTTTAGAGAATAGCGTAACTGCACATATTAATCCAAGCATTGAATTTGACAATAACAATATGCACACAGGCTGTGTCCCATTCCAAGCCAATTATCAACTAGCTAATACAAGTGAAAACACATCATACCAATGGGATTTTGGAAACGGACAAATCTATCACGGTGAAAGTGTCAATCCAAATTTTGACATCTCAGGAAATTACAATGTATTAATTTCTGCCGTGACGGATAACGGCTGCATGAGTTCTGCATATTACGAAGAAGTTGCTGAAGCATATCCGAATCCACAATTTTCAATTGTTGCTGACGAAACAGTTTTTTGCACTCAATTTCCAGAAGTACACTTTTCATTAAATGGAGATAATAACTTTACTTACGCTCATTGGAGCTTTGGAGATGGAAATGAAAGCACAAGCTTTAATCCAACACATAATTATAATGAATTTGGAGAATTTGATGTTAGTTGTATTGTAACTAACGAATATAGCTGCCAATCTACCGGAAACGTAGAAAATATGATAGAAATCTCTCCTGTTATTGCAGACTTTGCACCAGGAGACACATTATTATGCACAAGTACAGTATCATTTCAAAATTTATCTACAGCATTTCATCATGCTGAATGGAATTTTGGTGATAACGCCACATCATATGAGGTTAATCCACAACACCATTATGAAAATGCAGGAAGCTATCAAGTCAAATTAAAAGTATGGAACAATGAAGGCTGTATTGATTCGATTACAAAACACATCCAAGTTGATCCTGTTGTTGCAGATTTCACAGTTTCGAACAACTCTTTTTGCCAGCTTCCTGCATTTATTTCTTACAATTCTCAATGCACAAATGCAGTATCGTGGGAATATCACATGGGAAATGGGGATGTATATTATGAAGAAAATCCAACACATATTATTACAGAGGATTTTATGAACTCAACAAGTACTGGTGCTGTGTTTTATACCGACACATTGATTGCAACAAGTCCACTAGGTTGCACTGATATGGTGGTTCAAGCAAACAACATTGAAGTCAATCAAGCACAAGCATATTTTACACCAAATAATTTACCTGCTCATGCACGATATATTAAAGGGTGTGCTCCATTCACTGTAAATTTCCATGAAGCTTCCATATATCAAAATCCTGATGATGAAATTGTTTCTTATGTATGGGACTTTGGAGATGGATACATTTCAACACAAAGACATCCTAATCATACCTGGGAAGAAATTGGCGAGTACGAAGTGAGCATGACAATTACAACTGCTTTAGGTTGTGAAAACACTTACCGGACAATTGTCGAAGTAGGAAGCATACAAGTTCCCAATTTCACATTTGACATTCAAGACACAGTATGTGCGAGTGAATATGTGCAATTTATGGATAATTCAAGCGATCAGAGTTTTATTGACCAATGGTTGTGGTCATTCTCAGACGGAGGTGTTAGCATGTCACCTAACCCATCTTACCATTTTACAGATACTGGGTATATGGATGTTTCTTTGGTGGTTGGTCACAATGGCTGTATGAGCGAACCATTCACAGTAACTGAAGCACTATTTGTGGATGGACCTGTTGCTGAGTTCACTTATAATTATGATTGCAGAGAACCATTAAGCTACCAATTCTATGCAGATCTTACTCGTGCAGAATCATGGTATTGGGATATGGGTGATGGATTTATTGGGTTTGAAAACATGACAGAGGTTCTCTACGAATTTGCAGAAGCAGGAAATTATCAAGTGAGACTCATAGCAAATAATGAAAGCAATGATTGCGAATACATTTACAGAAGAACTATAAAACCCAGAGGTGCTGTTTCCCATATTGAAATGGATACTACTTACGGATGTCGTGGGTTGATTGTAAATTTCAGTGGAGAAGAGAGTATTTTCACTATGCCTACAGAATATAATGATGTTTGGGGTAAATACCATTGGGTTATTGATGGAGAAATGGACACCGTTGTTAACGAACCATTTTCTTATCAATTCAACCATGCTGGAAATTTCGAAGTTCAACTTATTACGAAAGACCGTAATGGTTGTACAGACATTGCGACACAGCACATCCGTATATTTGGAGCTGAAGGAAACATAACTTCTGACATTACAACCGGATGCTCTCCTTTAAATGTTCAATTTGGATCAGAAATCCAGAGTGATACAACCATAGTAGGATTTGAATGGCACTTTGGTGATGGTTTCAACTCACAAGATTTCGATCCAACTCATATTTATTCCAATTCTGGGAATTTTGAGCCTCAACTCATCATAACTGACGAATTAGGATGCGAAACTGTTCTGGAGCTAAATGATATGATTGTGTCTATTCAACCATCAGCAGATTTCTCAGTAAGTGACAGAACCCTTTGTGTCGGAGATCATATAACATTTGATCCTGATCACAACAATCTGGGAAGCAGTTATTACTGGACATTAGGAAATGAAGTTGACAGTGAAGAACAATATCCAGAAAACACCTACAACACATCTGGATACTATGATGTTAGTTTGCATGTTGTTGACACAAACAATTGTCAAAATCAATTAACAAAACAAGCATTTATTTCAGTTGATGATTATCCAACTGCTAACTTTGTAACAGCAGATACTGCTTCCGTTTGTTATCCATACGAAGTAAGTTTTGAGAATCTTAGCTCTGACAATGTGAGTGAATGGGACTGGTCTTTTGGTGATGAAACTTCAGGCTCGACAAACGATAATCCTACACATAATTATGTTTACCCTGGTTTGTTTGATGTTTCACTTATTGTTTCCACACCGAACGGTTGCACTGACAGTATATCCATCGCTGAATACATTGAGGTTGGAGGTCCAGCTGCGGATATTGTATCTCCTAAAAGTGCGTGTAAAAATGCTACAGTTGAATTTTATTTAGAAAACATGCAAAATATTTATTCTGCAACCTGGGATATGGGTAACGGACAATTTCTTGAAGGAACAAGTGTGGAATACGCATTTAACCAATCAGGAAACTACACCCCTGTCCTACTGTTAGAAAGTGACAATCAGGGCACATGTAGCAAAGCGTTTGAATTAAACATTACAATCCCAGAAGTAATTGCTTCAATCAGCAACGCTCCACATAATGTATGTCAGGAAGAAAGTGTTGAGTTCACAAACAATTCACATGGTGCAACTGAATACATTTGGAGTTTCACTGACGGCAGCATAAGTCATGAAGAGAACCCTGAATATCAATTCAATCAGAATGGAATCGAAATCACTCAGTTAATTGCTGTATTGCCACTATATGAAGGGATGGTTTGCACAGACACAACACAAGTAAGTACAGTGGTTTACCCGAAACCTTCAAGTGAATTTAGTTATGAAGTTTTGGCCCCACATACTTGCACAACTCCAAAGGAGGTTCATTTTGTAAATGAAAGTCATGGTGCTCAAACATATTTGTGGAATTTTCAAAATGGCAGACCAGGACCATACACGTCTGATGATACAAATCCAAATTTCATCTACCAACAAGCTGGTGATTATGGAGTATCTTTAGTTAGTATCAATCAATTTAACTGCAGTGACACCTCATTTCAAAGTCTTAGAATTTTGCCTGAAATACATCCAGATTTCAATATATCAACAAATTCAGGATGTGAACCTTTGGATGTAAGTTTCAGTAATGAATCGACAATTAACACTGAGTTTGATGCTTTGGACACTTATCAATTCATATTAAATGACACCATTATAATGACAAGAAACAGCAACATAGAAACTTTAAATCACGGGAAATATTCTGTTAATTTGATTGTAAAAACCGCACATGGTTGTATAGACACGATTAGCAAAAATGATGTAATAAACGTATTCAAAACACCAAAAGCGAAATTTGTAAGTACAAATAACAATGATGTGAACAATCCTGAAGGGTATGGTGAAGTGCAATTTGAAAACCGATCAGAAGTTAGCACTGAAACTTACACTATTGACTGGAGCTTTGGTGATGGCTACACATCCAACGAGAAAAACCCTATGCACAGATACAACTCTAACTCTGAATATCATGGTGAAGCATTTCAAGCAAGCTTAAGCATCACTGATTCAAATGGTTGTTCAGATACAATTACAAAATCAATTCATGTTAATTACTTTAAGGGACTTTACGTACCGAATGCCTTGGCTCCTGAACGTGGCATTGGAGAGCAAACTGTTTTTATGCCAAAAGGGAAATCGCTTTCCTCCTATCACCTCATGATTTTCAATGTCAATGGAGAATTGATTTTTGAAAGCACTGCATTGGATCCAATTGATGGAAGCCCTGTGGATGCATGGGATGGTAGAATCAACGGAAATTATGCAGATGAAGGAGTATATGTTTGGAAAATTGAAGCAGAATTTTCAGATGGCAGCACTTGGAATTATGAAACTCATACAGGTAAAAAAGCAAATACAGGGACTTTACTTGTAATACGCTAAATATCCCTGACATATCGTTGACGCGGACAAGGAGCTGAAAATTTCAGTTCCTTGTTGTTTGTAAATAATGCATCCGTAAAAACACCCTAGGCTATCCGAAATTAAACCTATTCAAACTCACTTACCAAAGTTTACGCTTTTCTATTGTTTGAAATCCTTGCTTTCAGCAGTATCTTGAATAAAAAAACGAAACAAATGAAAATAAAAATCATACTTCTCCTATGCAGCATAATATTGGTATTTTCGGCACACTCCCAAGAGCTGAATTACTCTCAATTCTATCATAATAAAACCATAATAAACCCTGCATATACAGGCTTATCAAAACAATTAAGTTTAACGGGATTACACAGAAATCAATGGATGGGAATTGGAGATCACAACTTATTCAAATCAAATGCAATTATTGCTGATTATGGTTTATCTGAGAAAAGCTCTGGGAATTATGGAAGTGGACTAGGTTTTGGTCTCATTTACAATCAAAGTACTGTAGGTAGTTCAAACTACCGTACAAATCAAATACGATTCAACATTTCGTCAGACGCAGCGAGAATTGGCAAAGAGCGATATGGTTTTATGGCTCAACTTCCTGTTGGATTAAGCATCGGATACATTAAACAACAATACGACATAAGTTCATTGATTTTTTCTGATCAGCTTGATCCAGTACTCGGATTTGTTAATCCTGGAACTATGAGTCCTGAACTTATGAATCAGAATCTTAATCAAATGCTAGACATTGGCGCCGGAGGGATGTTTGGAATTAAGCTCAGAAAAAAGAATCATCAAACCACTTATATTAGCATTGGATACAGTTACAACAAGTACATCCAGCTCAATAATGATTCTGAATACTCCTATCCTGACAAATGGAGCTTCCATGGGTTTTATCACCAGCCAATTGAAACTTATATGCTAAGTAGTGGAATTATTTATCAATCCAGAGGAGATTTAAAGAATTTCATCATCGGAACAGAACTCTCGACAGAATACAATTTAGGGTTTGGTATTTGGATGAGGAATCAGCGCCACATACTAGATATGTCAAACTATTCAGACATAATATTTGACATATCTTACAGACACAATCAATTTGTTTTTGGATACTCATACGATATGAGTATTTCAAGTCTGAGCAATAAGAGTTCAAAAGGGACACATGAAATTAGTTTAAAGATTAATTTTTATGATGACAAAACAAGGGTTAAGAATCAACGCAGAAAAAACAACACATGTTTCTTTCAAGGTTTAGGTTAAACCAAACTATTAATCCAAATACTTTGAAAGTAAACTAAACAAATGCTTTTTATTGATAGGTTTCGGCACATAATTGTCGAAACCTTCTTTTATATATCGCTTCTCGTCTCCTTCCAAAGCAAAAGCAGTTTGAGCAAGTATTTTTATTGAAGGATAGGAAGATTTAATGATTTTCATTGCTTCCACACCATTCATGACAGGCATTTGAATATCCATCAAAATCACATCAATTTTCCCATCAATTTCTTTAACTAATTCAATAGCTTTTTTCCCATTAGTTGCGGTATAAACATTAATACCAGATTTCTTCAGCAGAATTCGGATAAAACTTATGATATCAGGACGATCATCAACAATTAATATCGTTTTGTCACTCCAATCATTGTGCTGTTTATGATCAGAATCAATTTGAAAACCTTTGGCAGCTTTAACTTTCTGAACATCGGGCTCTCGTGGCAAACTATAATAGAAGCAGGAACCTTTTCCTTTTTCAGATTCCACCCAAATTTCTCCGCCTAAATATTGAACGAGCTCTTTAGTAATACTCAAACCAAGCCCCTTACCTCCTTGTTGGCGTTTATACGAATCACTTTGATGAAATTTTTTAAAGATTTTATCCAATTCGTCTTCAGAAATACCAACACCTGTATCACGCACAAAGAACTCAAACTGGCTTTCATTTTTAATTTGATAGCCCATTGTAATTTCTCCGTAATCAGTAAAACG
The DNA here is from genome assembly GCA_963676165.1 of Bacteroidales bacterium. Classification (GTDB taxonomy): domain Bacteria; phylum Bacteroidota; class Bacteroidia; order Bacteroidales; family ML635J-15; genus JAQIBY01. The sequence continues at coordinate 2,054,387 of OY781043.1, forward strand.
CATTGAATTAGATAACAAATTATTCATGATTTGCTGAAAACGCTGTTCGTCGGTATTTATTAAACAATTTTCATCTGGTAATCCGAATGAAGTTTTAACAACAACATCTGCTTTCTTATTGTCCTTAAGAATTTGTTCAAACATAGACTTAAGGTGTCTAAGCTTAGTATTTGCAGAAAATTCTTGTTTAAAGATTTTCAATTCATTGTTTTCAATTTTAGCGATATCAATTATATCAGACAATAAGCGTAATAATTGATTTGCATTGCTATTAATCAATTCAATGAATTCTGTTTTCTCTTCTGCGCTTAATTTATCATCTTCAACAAGTATTTTTGAAAATCCAACAATACTGTTCATTGGATTTCGAATTTCATGGCTCATATTAGCAAGGAAAGATGACTTTAAATCATCACTTTTTTCTGCCATTTCTTTGGCATTGAGCAATTCTTGTTCAATAAGCTTTTTATTTGAATTATCAATTGCAATACCTACTACAGCCTCATAATGTCCGGTTAATGACAAAGGCATTTGAAACAAGTTAATGTATTTTTCTTTCCCTCCAATATTGATTTTCTCATCAATAAATTCAAGTGCTATTCCAGAGCTTAAACATTGATCATCTCTCACCTTAAGCATCTCAGCAAGATTTGCTGGGTAGATCATATCATCCATATTCCCAATAACCTTCTCTTTATTTATTTCAAACAGTTCTTCGGCTGCTTTATTCCATAGTGTATAATTTCTTGTTTCTGCATCTTTTAGAAATACGGCAACTGGGATCTTTTCCAGAAGCACATCAAGCAATTTTTGATTTCTATAAAGCTTTTCGAGATTATTTTTTAATACATTTTGGTTTTCAACAATTTCCGTAATATTTTGGACATACAATAGCACTTCTTGATCATTAGTTACAGGGTTTCTCACCAACATAGCACGAACGAAGAAAACATAATCTATCCCGTTAAAGCTAAGATTAACTGAATTAAAATCCATTCGGTAATTAGTTTCTGCTTTAAAATCTAAAACAAATGTTTTAAAATCTGGATATTTCCCTCTGAGAAGCTTTCCTGCAAAAGGACAAGGCTTTCCAAAATTTGCCTTTTTTATGTTGAAAATATTTCTCAGTTCCTCATTTAAAAACAAGAGATTTCCTTGGGCATCGAGTTGGATAATACCAACAGGACTTGTATTCAACATTTTTATGAGATAATCCCTTTGTTGTTCAGCATGTCTATTCAAATGAAAAGTATCTGTGACATTTCTTACAACTGCCAAAATGCTTTCTTCATCAAATTTTACCATTCGACTTTCATAAAAGGCTTTTTCTCCTTTATCATTTCTCAACGAATAGTTATAAGTTTGTTCGTTTCCTGTTTCAAAAATGCGCTTCATCTTTTCACGTGTAAGTCGCACAAGAAACTCTGGCAATATTTCTTCCATTTGTTTGTGAATAATCTGATCAGGAGGAACGATTAAAGTCTCTCTCTGATTTGTATAAAAATCCAAAAAGGTTTCATTTCTATCAATAATAAAAATAAGATCAGGAAACGCTTTAAGCAACCTCACGTCAGTAATACTTAATATATCTCTTTTTGTGTGTTCGATTTGATAATCACCATCCAACTTAGACTGCAATTCCTCCAACTCAGACTGCAATTCCTGAATACGCTTCTTAACTTGATCCTTTTCCACCTGAACTATCTATTAATTTGTGAATAAAAATACAAATTATTTGCTTAAAACACAAGGATAACAGCATGTTAAAAACCAAATTAAAATTGTTTAAAAAAAGGTTTGCAGAAAAAAAAATAAAACGTTTACTTCGCATGAACTTAAAATAAGCTTTTATGAAAATTAAGAATTTTCTTTTCCTCATTAGCTTCGCAATCATTTCTTTATTTGTATTTGCCTGTAGTGGCAGTAAGAATTCTCCAAAAAGCGAAGATGTCGTACTTAGTAACAAAGCAGATTCAGCATCATGGATCATAGGTGTTCAGATGGCTGACAATTTCAAACGTCAAAAATACTCTGAGCAATTGAATTACGAAACAATGCTTGCTGGCATGAAAGCACAATTCGAAAGTGATTCTATGCTATTTGATTTGCAAGAAGGTAATAAAATTGTTGGTGAATTTATCCAAGAAGCATCAAAAGCTGGAAGTGCGGAAAAAATTGCTGAAGGAGAAGCATTTTTGCGTGAAAATGCAAAGCGCCCTGAGGTAATGGTAACAGAAAGTGGTTTACAATATGAAATATTGGTTGAAGGCAATGGTGAAATTCCAAATGTGAATAGCACTGTCAAGGCACATTATCATGGAATGTTGTTGGATGGAACTGTATTTGACTCATCTGTCGAAAAAGGACAACCTTTCAAAACCAAAGTTGGACAAGTCATTAAAGGTTGGGTTGAAGCATTACAAATGATGCCTGTTGGTTCAAAATGGAAACTTTATATCCCTTACGACCTTGCTTATGGCGAACGCGGTGCAGGTGGAGTCATAGGACCATACGAAACACTTATTTTTGAAATCGAATTACTGGAAATTGTTAAATAATCTTAAAGCCCTGATATGAAAAATAAAAGTCTGATTTCGATTAATGATTACTCGCCCGAGGATTATTACCGCATCATCGAGCTTGCTGAAGAATTCGAAAAAAATCCAAAACAAGACCTATTAGAGAAACATGTAATTGCTTCTCTTTTTTTTGAGCCATCCACAAGGACGCGCCTGAGTTTCGAATCTGCTATCAACCGACTTGGTGGTAGAATTGTAGGCTTCTCTGAAGCTTCAAACAGTAGTGTTGCAAAAGGTGAAACTCTAGCTGACACAATTAAAACGGTTAGTCAATACAGCGACTTAATTATCATGCGCCATCCGATTGAAGGTAGTGCACGTTATGCAAGCGAAGTTGCTTCTGTTCCTATTGTAAATGCTGGAGATGGTGCAAATCAACATCCAACCCAATGTTTGCTTGACTTATACTCAATAAAAAAAACTCAAGGAACACTGGAGAATCTAAAAATCTGTTTGGTTGGTGATTTAAAATATGGAAGAACAGTACACTCTTTATTAATCGCCATGTCAAACTTTAACCCTCAATTTTATTTTGTCTCTCCTGAAAGTTTAAAGATGCCAGATGAATACAAACATCATTTAGAAAATAAAGGTTTGCAATATTCTGAGCATACTGATATGGAGGAAGTAATGAAAGAAGTTGATATTGTTTACGTGACACGTGTCCAAAAAGAGCGTTTCTCAGATCCTATGGATTATGAAAAAGTTAAAAATGCATACATTTTAAAACGTGATATGCTCGAAGGCTCAAAACCAAACTTAAAAATTCTGCATCCATTACCACGTGTAAATGAAATTGACACTGATGTAGATGCTGACGAGAGAGCATACTATTTCCCTCAAGCATTAAATGGGGTGTATACAAGGATGGCAATTTTAACTGCAATTTTAGGACTTAAATAAAAACAGACATGGATAAACGTAGAGAACTTACCGTATCAGCGATTAAAAACGGAACTGTAATTGATCATTTACCAGCTGACAAATTATTCAAAGTCATTTCTGTTTTGAATATTGACACTATGGATACCACAATTACAATTGGAAACAATTTAGAAAGTGGAAAACTTGGTAAAAAAGGGATTATAAAGATTGCTGACAAATATCCCTCAATTGAAGACATGAATAAGATTGCACTTATTGCTCCTTCTGCTCGTATCAACATTATTAAAGACTACAAAGTGGACAACAAACAAAATGTTGAAATCCCTGAGCATATTCAAGGAATGTTTAAGTGCATGAACCCAAAATGCATAACTAATTATGAAAAAATGACGACAAAGTTTGATGTTGTTGAAAAAAATGGCAAATTGCAATTGAAATGTCATTATTGCGAAAAGCATACTGACGAAGAGCATTTTGAAACCGTTTAAGAAACAATATGAAACATCTTTTTACAAGTTTATTGGCTATTAGCCTTCTCCTTTTCTCTACTGCGAATGCACAGGAAAAGGAGATTGCTAAAGCTGTTGAAGGAAACAATACATTTTGCTTTGAGTGGCTAAATTCAGCATACCAAGCAGGAGAAAATCAAGTATTTAGTCCTCAATCCATTTCAATTGCACTTTCAATGGCTTACGATGGTGCTAGATGGAGAACCAAATGGGAAATGGCAAAAGTCATGCATTTTCAAAGTAATGCGAAAAAAAATCAAGAAGCCTGGGTGAGTTATATCGACTATTTCGATCAAATAAAAACTCCTTTATTCCACTCTGCCAATGCTGTTTGGCTACAAAAAGATTATCATTTCCTTGATAGTTATATTGCAAGTATTGAAAAATACAAAGCACAAATTAAAGCTGTGGACTTTGTAAACACAGTTGAAAGAGAAAAAGCAAGAAAGAAAATGAACCAATGGGTTGAATCAAAAACTAAAAACAAAATAAAGCAATTAATCCGTAAAGGAGATTTAGATGATCAAACCCGACTTGTTCTTATCAATGCTATTTATTTCTACTCAGAATGGGAACAAACTTTCCCTGAAAAAATGACTCATGAGATGAAATTCCAAACCAATGAAAAGCCTGTTAAAACAAATTTCATGAATATTCAAGGGGAATACTCATACATGGAAAACGAATTGTTTTCTGCAGTAGAAATCCCTTACCGTTCTGGTTTATCAAGCATGTACATTCTTTTGCCTAAGAGAGAAAGCAGCATTACTGACTTGCTTAGCACTCTTGACAATGAAAGGTTTAATGAAATTATCTCAACGCTAAAAAAACAAACCATTCGTTTAAGCATGCCTAAGTTTCATTTGGAAACGCGTACTGAAATGAAAAAACAGTTCATTACCATGGGAATGCAAAAACCATTTTCGGCAGAAGCAAACTTCAAAGGCATCAATGGAAAGAAAAATTTGATGATAGATGAAGTTATCCATCAAGCGATGATTGATGTGAACGAAAAAGGAACTGAAGCAAGTGCTGCTACTGCAGTAATTATGAGAGAAAAAGGAGGAGTAGAACTCCCCCATTTCCTTGCAGACAGACCATTTGTATTCATCATAAAAGAAAATAAAAAAGGAAGTATATTATTTGCCGGAGTACTTGAAAACCCATTAAACTAATACAGTATGAAAACGAAACATTTCACTCTACTTGCCTTTATTGCTCTTATGTTTAGCAGTTTAATTGCAGATGCTCAATTTGGCTATAAAGACGAATACAAAACGATAGACGGAGTAGAAATCACATATAAATGGGCTAAATCTCAATGGTGGAAAAAAGGGTCACTAAAGCAATTGCGATTTAAAATGAAAAACACAAACGAAACCAATGTAAAGGTTAAGTTTGAGCTGGTTTATATGTTAGACCATGTTGTTAAATTCAAAAGTGGAGAGCTCGAAGCTGAAATAAAAGCAGGAAAAGCACTCTCAGGGAAACTCAACGGATTCTATTTTGAAAGTCCGGAAATTCCAAATAAAGACTTAGAATCTGAACATTTTGAGTGGGAATTTCTTTATTATGATGTGGAAATTATAAACGAAGAATAATTCAATAAATAATAACTAAAACAAATCAAACTATGAAGAAAACAGTATTTGGATTAATTACCATGCTTGCATTCTTTGCATTTTCATGTAACAATGCGGAAACAACAAACGAAGAAACAACAGATCAGGAACAAACTGAAGAAACTTCTGATGATGCAGAAGCAAAAGCAGGATGTTGCAAAGATCACGTTAAAACTTGTGATGGGACAAAAACCGTTGATTATGTCTTAGCAAACTTTGAAGACATGACTGAAGAAGAAGTTTCAGTTTGTGGAAAAGTTACTCACGTATGTGTTCACAGTGGTAAACGTATCTTCTTAGCTGCTGAAGAAAGTGAAGACGTAATCGTTGTTACTTCAGAAGAAAAATTCAGTGAAGACCTCATGGGACAAAAAGTTGTTGTAACTGGTAAAATTGCGCTTGGCGAAGTTGAGCACGATCATGATGTAGCTGATGAAGATCATATTGAAGATGATCAACACAAAAATGCAAATGCAAAAACTTTCGTTATTGAAGCTAGCAATTGCAAAACGTGCGTTTGTGATCACGAAGAAGAATAAGGAATTCTTAAAGCGAAAATGTAATATAAAAATGGCGACTCAAATGAGCCGCCATTTTTTATGCGTAGTGTGTGTTATCAACTTAATGTTTCAATGTAATTCTCAATCTGAGACACTGCTATTTTGATTTTGCTCTCCAGCAAATTCAACCGATTAGAAAAATCATTAAGCGCATCACCATTGTCTGTTTTCAGTTCTATTTCACCGAACTCCTCTTGAATAGAGGTCATTCCCATGATGGCAACAGCAGATTTCGCTCTATGAGCAATTTCACTAACACCTTGCCAATCATTTTGTTCCGACCTTTCTTTAAGCATTTCAAAATATTCAGGATAGTTTGTTTTAAAGACATTAAACATCTCTTTCAACAATCCATGATCATATCCCGTATGCTTATTCAGAGAATCGACTACAAACAACAATTCAGACATAATTAACGACGACGTACAAGACGTTTGTTAACAAATGTAGTCAAGAATTTATCGCGATATGAACGTCCGATAGGAATTCTAGTATCCTGAACAATTACATCTTCGCCATCAATTTCATCAATATGATTTACATTAATAATATATGACTTACTGGTTCTAAAAAATACAGCGTTAGGCAATTTATTGTGAATAGTTTTCACGTTCATTGCAGTCATATATTTTCCTTTGTTTGCATGAAGAATAACATAATCTTTCAAACCTTCAATGAAATAAATGTCATTGTAATTCAGTTTGATGTATTTACGCTCTGATTTTACGAAAATAAAATCTTGAGTATAATCCAATGCTGATGGTTCATCTGGAGTTCTCAACATAGCTTCAACTTTGTTGATTGCTTTTAAAAAGCGCTCCATTTTAATAGGTTTCAATAAATAATCAACAACATCAAGTTCAAAAGCTTCAACAGCATATTGAGGGAAAGCAGTTGTCAAAATAATGAGAGGTGGGTGTTTCAAACTTTTAATAAAGTCTAAACCTGAAAGACCTGGTAGTTCAACATCTAAGAACATAAGGTCCACATCGTTTTCACGCAAAAATTCATTTGCTTTCAACGCGTTGTCAAAACTACCAAGCAAATCAACGTTTGGTAATTCTTTAATGTTTAATTTCAAAGCTTCTCTTCCGAGAGCTTCATCATCAACTACAATACAATTCATAAAATCCAAATTTAAAAGTTAATATTCAATTTTTCTACTTTTTATAACATTGTAAATAATATAATTGTTTAATTTGCTACATATCTTGAACAAATATAATTAATTACTTACAAAAAAACAAAACAATTTTTATACATCTCAATCATTTATTTAAACAAAAACAGCTCAATTTAAGCAATAGCCTAATATTCAATTATTCCGATTTTGTAAACTAAAAAGTCCTAACACATTGCAATTATATAATATTTTTTTCTAAAATCAAATATTTTAGAAATTATTTACATACCCAATATGGATTTTTGACTGCCTAAAATCAAAAGATGCAACTGAATCATATGGAATAGCATAGATTATTTCGATGATTCCCAAATTGGTTTGAATGCGAGTCCCTACCCCTGTACTCCAATAAATACTTATATCATTATTTAGAATATCAAAAGAAGAATTAACAAAACCTAAATCAGTAAACAAATACACAGACGAATAATTATCAGGATAAACTAACATTTCAAAGGATGAAATATTGAATGCCGACGTATATACACTACGCTCTAAAAATCCACGAAATGTACTGATACCACCAATTCGATACAGTTCATTTTGTTTCAAACCTCCCCCAACATAACGCATAGCATTGATATTTTTAACATGCAAACCAAACCTATCAGCTGTATTAAAATAAGCATGTAATTCGGAATCAAATTCACCCATTCCCTTGTCTGAATCTTCTTGGTCGGTAGAATGCATACCAATTGAAAGATTTGCACTTGCAGCAAAACCTTTCCGTGGATTGAAATTGTCGTCAAGCTTAAGGAATTCGACTTGAGTTCCTAGTTTTCTGTGTTTTACAGAAGCAAAAGGTACTATAGAATCTATGGAAGCTTGAATCAAATTACTATTATTTTGTTCATAATAGATGGAAATTTCTGAAAGTCGTTGTACGGCGAACAATCCTAATTTAAGTTTTGTATCCAGAAAACTTGAATCTTGCTTATCCAAGAGAAAATCAGAAACTACTCCAATAGCCCCAATGATTACAGGCTGCTTATAACTCAAATTTAAAAGTTGCGAACTATGTTCATACGCTTGCCAATTGAAACGAATTTTCTCTCCTGCTTTAAATGCATTTTGCAAATACAAATTCACATCTCCCGTTAAGTATAGATTTTGTGATTCATTTCCCGGAACAATTCCAAGCATACCAGAAAAAGAATTTCGTGACTCAAGCTCATAATTTAAGCGGACAGAATAACTTGTATCCGTAAACACAACCTGCATTGCTTTGTTTTGCTTCAAAAAATCGGGGTCAAACAAACCAGACTCCAAGGCTGACAATTGACTGATATTAAACACAGTACCAGGATTAAGTCCCGACTTATACCTTAGAATTTCTTCAGGAAAAGATTGCTCCGAAATCACTTGAACAGAATCCAAGGTAAATAAAGAACCTGTTTTTATATGGAGTTCCCAATCAAGCATCTCTGCATGAGAAACAATTTCTTTACTCTCAATTTGACAATTTGCATAACCGATTTCATTATATTTCCGTGTCAATTCTTGCATAAACGCTTGCATTCGCTTAGCTGATGGTGGGTCTTTCTTCCATTTAGCAATGTATTTTGAGAAAGGTACCACATCTGAATCAGAAACAATACGAATACCCCCCCAAACAAAAGCCTTTCCTCTGGAATAATAGGCAGACACTAAACTATCTTTAAGTCGGATACTGTCATAGCCTGCATAGAAATACCCCTTATCCAAATCCTCATTTAGAAGCTCATCTAAATAAGCATATACACTTGTGCTATCGTAAAATTGATTTTTATTTACGCACTGTTCCGACTCAAAAATTGACAAAGAATATTCTTGCCCATACAAGTGACCAACCAGTAAACAACCAGCGACAATTACAAGCAAAAATGTTCGTTGGTTTATCATTCAATGGATTGCAAATTACCAGTTTTACAATCAATTCTCACTTTGGAATCCTCACTAACTAACGACTCCGGAATACGCACTAATTGTCCTAATTGAGGAATAGTTACTTGTTTTTGATAGACCACATCATCATTCAAAAGAATTTTACAATTAGCCACTCCTGCACTTCGCACAATCAAAGCTGTCTCTTTTTGTTTCTCAGGCGTTGGTTGCACTATATTCTGTGGTGACAAACTGAATAATTTCAGCTTAATTGCAGAGGATTGACCTTCTTCAGAAAGCACCTCAGCCGTCTCAATATCTAAATTTGCCAAGCTAAATATTTGCTCTGCTTGATTTGATTCTGGCACAATTCTGTAATGATAACGAATTGTTTCAGTCTCTGTCTTTCCAATAAACAGACTTAAGTATTCCGCTTCCAGTTCCTCGAGTTTTTGAATCATAATAGCTACTCCCTCACCATCAGCCTGCTGCTCTTCTATTGCAGCTTCAAGTTTAAATCGTCGCTTTCGAATTTTAATAATGAAATCTGCAGCATCTTGAGCTTTTTGGTGCCAACCTTTTTCTTTTTCCACGCTACGATACACAGGAATACGTTGAATGACAGAATCTTTCTCAATTACCCTCCATGTCGTATCAAGCACTTCATACTTATTTTTCTTGACATTAAGATCAGTAAAAAGAATATCATTGGGTATAACCTTAGTTGACAAGAACTTACGCTCTGCATTCTTATCAGTCACATATTGATATTCTGCATTTATTCCTGCAAGAATATTTTGATTTGCATAGGATATCATCGGAAGTGAAGCTTTGGGTACAATCCAGAAACAAGCATTTGGATCAGCTTCTGCACTTTCCGACACAGAAACATTTTGAATATCCCAAAATGTTAGTTCTTGTTGCTCAACCTCAGCAATATTCAAATACGAATCGGAATATTGAGCAAAAGGACCTGGTGTAAAATGATGCACATGAATGATAATATCCACATCCAAAGCAGTCCGTGGCAAATAATACATTACACCTTCACTACGCACTTCATCATCTGCCTCTTGTTCTGACACGGTGTACCATGAATTTTGACATGAGACAAAAAACAAAACAACTCCTAACAATAAAATTACTCGTTTCATAGATTACAATATTTTGTAAACATTTTTCAAATTATCAATTAAATCACTAGCGATTAATGCTTGTTCGCCAAATGCATCCGCAAAAATATCTCCAGCCTTTCCATGCATCCAAACGGCAACAAGGGCAGCATCTTCAGGTGAATAATTTTGTGCAAGCAGTGACAATATCATTCCTGTCAAAACATCTCCTGATCCACCTGTAGCCATACCCGGATTGCCTGTTGAATTAAAAACGACACGTCCATCAGGCATCGCTATGCGTGAAAATGCGCCTTTAAAGATAATAATGATTTTGTATTTCTTAGCAGCTTCAATCTGCATTTCAAGCGACTCGAAATCAGTTTGATACTCACCAAACAATCGTTTAAACTCTTTCGCATGTGGCGTAATAATTGTATTTTCAGGCAATTTTTGCAAGTACGATGTGTTTTTCGACAAAATATTTAAGGCATCTGCATCAAGAACCATAGGAAGGCTACTCTTATCGATGAATTGCAATAATGCAGTTTCAGTATTTGCCTTCATTCCCAATCCCGGACCAATACCTATTGCATTGTATGATTGTATATCATTGAGTCTAGAGAAGATTAGCTCAGACTGATCAATGCTTAGCATAGCTTCTGGCACAGCAGTCTGCATGATTTGATATGCCGACTTTGGGATGTGAGTAGTCAATAAACCTACACCTGTCCTCAGACATGCTCTTGCTGCAAGAACTGCAGCTCCCATCTTTCCATACGCTCCAGCTACCAATAAAGCATGCCCATAATTTCCCTTATGTGAAAAGCGTGCACGTCGTTTAATTTTTGCTTGGACATCCGATTTTTCTATCAGGAAATAATCAGAAGTACATTCAGCAATTGCCTTTGGATGAAGTCCAATGTCAATTATTTGAATATTTCCAACATACATTTCATTTTCGGGAAGTAAAAATGAAATATTTGGAAATTGCAAAGCTAATGTCCAATCGACTTTCAAAATTGCACCATTATTTTTGTCATTGTCCTCTCCCAGTAAGCCTGAAGGAGCATCAACAGAAACAACCTGAACTCGTGACTTATTTACAGCATGAATAATTTCTGCAGGCAATCCTTCAATAGGTCGTGTTAATCCAGCACCAAAGATGGCATCAATCACAACATGATTTTGTGTCAATACTGGCATATCGTCAATGGAATTCACATCCTTAACCTGTCCTTGCATCTTTTGAAATCGAGATAAATTCAAGGCACAATCTGAAGAAATATCAGGAGTAAACCGTATCATTAGAACGGTAACGTTATACGACTTTTCAGCCAATAAGCGAGCAATTACAAGGCCATCACCCCCATTGTTTCCGGGACCAATTAAAAAAATGAAGGGATGATTATTTGAAAAATGTGATAAAATCCAGTTCGTCATATTTTCTGATGCTCTTTCCATTAAATCAGGCGATGTAATGGGCTCATAATCCATGGTTTTAGCATCAATTTCCTTGACTTGCTCAGATTGAAATAACTTTATCATAACAGATAGTTTATTACAAATTTACACTCTTTTTAAATAACATAAAAATTGAGAAATTCAAAAAGATTTCTATCTTTGTTCATCTAGAAAACGAATATTAATCAAAAATCAACGAATATGTTTAAAAATCAACCAAAAGGACTTATTCCTGCTTCTCTGGCAAATATGGGAGAACGGTTTGGGTTCTACACGATGATGGCGATTTTAGTACTGTTCTTACAGGCTAAATTCGGATTAAACGGGAAAGATGCAGGATTGATTTATTCCGTATTTTATTTCTCAATTTATATTCTGGCTTTTGTTGGCGGACTTATCGCTGATAAAATCAGAAATTACAAAGGAGTAATTCTTACAGGATTGCTCGTCATGGCTGGTGGTTATGTCATGTTGGCTATTCCAACCCCATCACCAGTACCTGCAGCACAAAAAACAATGTTTCTGGTATTTACATGCTTTGCATTGTTTGTGATTGCATTTGGTAATGGTCTATTCAAGGGTAACTTACAAGCCTTGGTTGGTCAAATGTATGACAATGAAAAATACAAAGACATGCGTGACTCTGGTTTTTCTTTGTTTTACATGTTTATTAATGTTGGTGCTATTTTCGCTCCTTTTACAGCGATTGCTATTCGTAACTGGTGGTTAAGCAAATCAAACTTATTGTATGATGCAAACTTACCAAACCTTTGTCACCAGCACTTAAACGGAACATTAGAATCTACTAAAGTTGTTGGAGCTGGTGCTTTAGATCAAGCGCAAGGTGTAGCAGAACAAGTTTTTGCACTCGACCCAGCAAACCGTTTTCAACAATTAGCTGCTTCTGTTTCAGAAGTTGGAGCATCAACAGATCTCACTGCTTTTGCAAACAAGTATTTGAACGTCTTTAATACAGGTTTCCACTATGCATTTGCTGCTGCAATTGGCGCAATGGCTATTTCTCTTGTTATTTATTTATGGAATAAACGTAAATTCCCTAGCATTAACAAAGCTGAAGAGAAAGCACAAGCTGCTGACCCTAAATCTGCTGAAATTAAAATGGAAGCTAAAGAAATCAAACAGCGTTTATATGCATTATTTGCTGTATTTGGTATCGTTATTTTCTTCTGGTTCTCATTCCATCAAAATGGTCTTACTCTTACAATGTTCGCCCGTGACTATACGGATTTAAGTGCGATTAAAATTAACTTAGGATCCATCTCCATTGTTGGTGCGGAAATATTCCAGTCAATTAACCCAATTTTCATTGTTCTCTTAACTCCGATTATTATGGGAATCTTTGGCTGGTTACGCTCAAAAGGAAAAGAACCTTCAACACCTAAGAAAATTGCTATCGGTATGGGTATTGCAGCTTCTGCATACATCCTTATGGCTATTGGCTCAGGAAGCTTACCACCATTTGGAGACATTGACGGAAGCCCACTTTCTGATTCAGCGAAAGTGACTCCTTTCTTGTTGATTGGAACATATTTCATTCTTACAATTGCAGAATTGTTTATTAGTCCATTGGGAATATCATTCGTGTCTAAAGTCGCTCCACCACACCTTCAAGGAATCATGCAAGGTGGTTGGTTAGGTGCAACTGCGATTGGTAACCAATTACTTTTTATTGGTGCAATTCTATACGAAAGTATCCCACTATGGTTAACATGGTCAGTCTTTGTCAGTGTCTGTCTGATGTCAATGATTGTTATGTTATTCATGGTTAAGTGGTTGGAAAGAATTACTAAATAATATTAAAATTTGACAATTATGAAAAAGTTAATGATATATGGACTCATCGCAATGGCTTTCTTGTTTAGCTCTTGTTCAAAAGATGATCCCAAAGCTGATGTCGATAAGCTTATTGTGACAATGGAACGTTACAATGACACCTTTGACAAGCTTAATGAAGACGGTGTTATCTCACGTGAAGCTCCAAATGAAGATGAAAATTCAGAATATGATGAGCTAAAAGAGATTGCAAATCAATACTATGAAGGTTTGAACAATATCAATAAAAAAATTGATAAAGAAAAAACCAGAATAGAAGATGGCAAAAAGGTGAACAACTATGAAGATGGCTACAAAACTGCTGTAAAAGAAAAGGAAGCAGAAATCGAAAAAGTCACCAAAGAATTCATAGAAAAAGTAAAAATGCTTGAAGAATAGTTTTTGAAAAATAAAGTTTAAGCAAAATACAATAAAATCAATGGCTGCTTGTTTTATAAGCAGCCATTTTTTTATATTTTTACACTTCATAATAAAATCATGACAATGAATTACAAACTGTTTGATAAGATTTTTGGCTGGGTAGCTTTCTTAATCGCTGCAACTGTCTATTTAATGACTATAGAGCCAACTGTTAGCTTCTGGGATTGTGGGGAGTTTATTTCCAGTTCATATAAATTGGAGGTTGGTCACCCACCTGGAGCACCTAGTTTTATGTTATTCGGACGCATTGCCGCCCTTTTTGCTAGTGAGCCAGCTCAAGTTGCTAAAATGATAAACAGTTTATCTGCTTTAGCTTCAGCAGCAACCATCATGTTCCTCTTCTGGACAATTTCCTATTTTGCGAGACGTATTCTTGCTCCTGATGGAAAAGTTAGTACAGAAAAAGCAATTGCAATTATTGGAGCTTCACTTGTCGGATCTTTAGTTTATACTTTTTCAGATACTTTCTGGTTCTCTGCTGTTGAAGGTGAAGTGTATGCTTCATCCTCTTTCTTTACGGCAATTGTCTTTTGGGCAATCATAAAATGGGAACAAAGCATGGATAAACGCATTGCAATACGCTGGATTTTACTTATTGCTATCCTAGTGGGTCTGTCGCTTGGAGTTCACCTCTTAAACTTGCTTGCAATTCCGGCGATGGTACTTGTTTATTATTTTAAAAAGTACAAACAAAGTCCACAGGGTGTATTAATTTCACTAGGAGTATCTTTATTAATTCTGGTATCCATCATGTACGGAGTGGTTCCAGGGGTTGCTAAAGTTGCATTTCAATTTGAATTATTCTTTGTCAACACACTAGGCATGCCATATTTTGCTGGTGTAATTGTTTGGATTATTTTATTGTTTGTCTCACTGATTGCATCTCTCTATTTCACTCAATTTAAAGAACATAAACTTTTAGGAACCGTCAGTATATTCTTCGGATTGTTTTTCTTAGGCATTCCATTCATGGGAAATGCTTTTTTGGCTGTAATATTGGTAGCTGGTCTTGCTATTGGCATATATCTTCTGTATGACAAGCACAGGCACTTGCTAAACACAATTATGCTTGCCTTTACTTTCATTCTAATTGGATATAGCACGTTCTCTATCATCGTTATTCGTTCACTTGCGAATCCTCCAATGGACCAAAATAATCCGGACAATATGTTCACTCTATTGTCATATCTGAATCGTGAGCAATATGGTGACAGACCATTATTTTACGGCGAATATTATAATTCTGATGTGGACCGTTATGAACCATACATTGATGGTAAGCCTATTTATCACAAAAAAGATGGAGAATACAAAGTTGTTGGTTATAAACCAATTAAAAATTACGATAAAAATGACTTAACATTATTCCCAAGAATGTATAGCCCACAACCTAATCATATTGAAGAATATAAACGCTGGGCAAACATACGGGGAAATAGGACTCCAACCTTTAGCCAAAACATGAGATATTTCTTTTCCTATCAAATGGGTTGGATGTATTGGAGATATTTCATGTGGAATTTTGCAGGAAGACAGAATGACATTCAAGGACATGGCGGAGCCGTTAATGGAAATTGGATATCTGGAATTCCTGCTTTTGATAAAGGTCGTGTTGGGGATTTGGACAAAATGCCTGATCATATGAAAGGGAAAGCCCACAACAAATATTACATGCTTCCTTTAATACTTGGTCTATTGGGATTAGCGTTGCAGCTAGTTAAGCATCCAAAAGATTGGTGGGTTGTATTAGCACTGTTTATACTTACAGGTATTGCGATTGTAGTTTACCTAAATCAACCTCCATTACAACCGAGGGAAAGAGATTATGCCTATGCAGGTTCCTTCTATGCCTTTAGTATTTGGGTAGGTCTTGGGGCGCTGGCTGTTTATGCGGGACTCCGAAAACTTATGTCTGCAACTCCTTCAGCAGTGCTTGCTACCGGAATTACATTGTTGGTACCACTGCAAATGGCTGCTCAAAACTGGGACGACCATGATCGTAGTAATCGTAGAATGGCACAAGCCTTTGCACATAATTACCTCAATAGTTGTGAGAAAAATGCCATACTCTTTACTTATGGAGACAATGATACATTCCCAATTTGGTATGCACAAGAAGTAGAAGGTGTTCGTCCTGATGTCAAAGTTTGCTGTCTCCCATATTTTGCAAGCAATTGGTATGTTGACCAAATGAAAATGGCTACTTATGAAGCAGCACCTATGCCGTTAAGCTTTGACTCAACAGTCTATGAACCTCAGAAACGAGAAATTATTTATTTGGTTCAAGACCCTGCATTCTCTGGCTATCAACCTATAAATAAGGTAATGAACTTTATCCAAGATGATAAACGTTCTCTTCTAAGCTATCAGGGAACTGATTATCACACCTACCCTACAACCAAACTTATTCTTCCGGTTGATTCGGCCAACGTCATCAAAAATGGCATCGTAAAACCAGAAGATGCACATTTAATGGAACAGGAAATTCGTTTTGACTTCCAACAAAAAGCTATCATGAAAAATCAAATGATGTTCCTTGATATGCTTAACACGAACAATTGGGAACGCCCAGTATATTTCACAAGCATCGGAAGTGAAAACACCATGAATCTTGATCCTTATTTCCAACATGACGGTTTTACATATCGTTTAACTCCGATTAAGAGTGAAAATGGTAACCGTATTGACACAGACATTCTGTATGACAACCTAATGAACAATTTCGAATATGGAAACATGAATGATTCTGAAATTTATGTGGATTTCACTTCACGTAGAACCACAAAAATTGTTCGCTTACGCCAAACATTTGTTTCACTTGCCAATGCATTGCGTAAAGAAGGAGATATGGACAGAGCTATTGAAGTCATGAATCGTTGCAATGAGCTTTTCCCTATTAAACGTTTTAAACCTGACTATTTCGATATGGATGTTGCAGATACATGGTATCGTTTAGGTGAATTTGAACGTGGCGATAAGTTTCTGACAGATGTTATGGATATTTACACTCAGGAAATTGAGTATTATTTCTCATTCAAAAAGGATGATATTCAAATGCTTTACAGAGAAACAGGAATGGCAATAACATCCATCAATGAGTGCCAAAGAGTGGCTATGAGACATGGACGTCAGGACATTGCTATGAAAGCGAATACTCTGTACGGTCAGTATGCACCATTATTTGAGGAAGTATTCAATATGCAAATGAGATAGTTTAAAAATTGAAGATAAAAAATGAGGCTGTCAATGATTGACAGCCTCATTTTTATGCATTATTTAAGTTTTTATTTAAGCGTATTTAAATCGTTTAATTTTTCTGGTAGCAGTTTTCTCGAACTCATTTGAATGCACTACAATTGCTTGCAATTTTGAATATTTATTCACTCTCGCATTGACAAAATTTTGCAATTCAGCACTGAGTTCATCCAATTTTTGCTCCAGTAGAGCATGCAAGTCTTCTTTAATGCATTGAAATTTTGCTTCAATTTCTTCGCGATTAAAATGTACCAAAGCCACAAGTTTTCCTTTGCGTTGAACCACGACAGATTCGGTTACAAATGAGAAGTTATTAATCAAAGATTCGATGTCTTCAGGATAGATATTTTCACCATTGGAGCCAAGAATCATATTCTTTGAACGTCCTTTTAGGAAAAGATTTCCCTTCGAATCAAACTCACCCAAATCACCAGAACGAAAATACCCATCTGAAGTAAAGACTTCATCAGTTAATTCAGGATTTTTATAATACCCCTGCATAACATTAGGACCTTTGATCAAAATTTCACCTGGAGTTCCACCATAAGCGCCATCAGAAATTTTAATATCTACACCCTCAACAGCAGGACCTGTTGATTGCAATTTAGTATTAGAAGGATTGCAACCTGCTGACAATGGCGCAGACTCTGTCAATCCATAACCAATAGCATACGGGAACTTCGCATCACGCAAGAATTTCTCAACTTTGCGATCAACCTTAGCACCTCCAATTCCAAAGAATTTCAATTCCCCACCAAACGCATTGTAAATCTTTTTACCTGCAACTCGGTGCAATAGAAATTGAATTGGCCTAAAGCCATACAAAGCAGAAACAAAGCCTCCTTTTTCAAAGGTAGCAAACACTTTTTTGCGCACCACTTTCTCAATAATCATTGGGACAGTCAGCATCATTGTTGGTTTTACTCTCTGCATAGCAGGCAGCAAAACGGAAGCTGTTGGCGCTTTACGCAAATAGGTAACACTTGCACCATTCAAAACAGGCAAGAGTAATCCTAAAGTATTTTCATATGTATGAGCCAAAGGCAGAACAGATAAAAATCTATCATTTTCATAAACTGCTTGCACCTTATCACCTTGAATCGTATTAGAAATAAGATTTTTATGTGTAAGCATAACTGCCTTAGGAGTACCGGTTGCACCAGAAGTGTAAAGTATAGCTGCTAAATCATCGTCTTTAGCAAGATCTAAATTGTAAGCACTAACTTCTTTCCAATTTTGATTTTCACTGACATTCTCAAGTTCAAACACATGATCAAGAGAATCATATTTTTGTGCATCAATTTTATTCATCAAACGCTCAGAAACAAAAATTGCTTTTGATTCGGAATGAGATAAAATATTATCAATTTCTAAAGCCTCCAATTCGGCGATCATAGGTACAACAATAGCACCTGAGCTCACTATACCAAAATATGCAATTGCCCATGCAGGACTATTTACAGCAAAAAGAGCAACTTTATCCCCTTTTTGAACGCCAGCATTTTTAAGTTGTTTTTGAACGCCAAAAACAGCTTGATGCATTTCGCCATAAGTCAATGATTTTTCTTGGTCAAAACCGAGAGAGGTGTTGTTGCTAAATTTTTTGCGATTGTGTTCCAGCAGAGCAGGAAAGCTCATCACATTAAGATTTTGTCTATTCTTCATATATTACAATCTTGCTTCAAATAACGGCATTTAATTTTTGCCAGCCAAACTTTAAAGCGCTTGTTATACAAAATTGTAAACAAGTTCCTGTTGATAATGTTCATTGCATATTTTATTCGAACATCAAATATTAATAGTTTAAACGTTAAATATTTGATTCTAATGTAATATTAGCAGCTTGTAAGTCACTCTCTTGTTTCCGGCATATAAAATGAGAATATAAACATCATTACCCAGCTCTTCCCCATTGATAACAAAGTCGTTAGCTCCTTCACTGCCATAAATCTCTCCATTAAAATGAAGTAAACTCATGCATCGTTTCACCTGAAACAAACTGCTCAGACTGCTGACTATCAAAAGCCCAAACGTAACGGCTTGCTTGATCTGGCTGTTTATTTGATTTATCGGAAACACGTACTGGACGATGATTGAATGATGTTTTCTGAGCTGGAACTTGATGAAATGGCAACAAACCTGCTAATGGAAGCAGGATTCCCAAAATCTTCTTTTCGTGATAATAATCCCAATTATTTCATGACAAAACAGTGTTTTTAAATATTGAGTCGAAAAATAGTTGTTCACAAGAAAATGAATTTTGTGTTAATTTTACTCAAGCAATCCTAAAATGCAGATTCGCATAACAAACAAAATTTGTATATTCGTACCAAACAAACTAAATCAACCAATGAAAAAAACATTAATTAGTTTAATCGCATTTGGTTTACTTGCATCGCATATACTTTATGCTCAAGAAGATAAGTCATCCGAGGAAACAGTAGCAGCAAAAACAGGATGGAACTTTGGACTACTTCCTGTTGTATCCTACAATTCCGATTTAGGATTTCAATACGGAGTGTTAACCAATGTGTATAACTATGGAGATGGAGAAGTTTATCCTAAGTATTATCACTCCATTTATGCTGAAGTATCAAGATACACAAAAGGATCTGGTATTTTCCGTTTGTTTTACGATTCAGAATACCTTATTCCCGGTGTAAGACTGACTGCAGACGTGCTTTACATGCCTGAACAAGCCATGGATTTTTATGGATTCAATGGGTACAATTCAGTTTATAATTCTGCATGGACAATGACAAACGATACTGACTACAAAAGTCGTATGTACTACAAGCATGCACGTAATATTTTGCGCTTTAAAGCAGATTTCAGAGGAAGATTTTTGCATGACAACTTAAGTTGGGCTGCGGGATATAACTTCATGAAAGTAGATATTAGCTCTGTTGACATTGCACAATTGAACGAGGGTAAAACGGGTGACGACTTACTACCAGACATTAATGGATTATATGACAATTATGTGGACTGGGGAATTATTGGGGAAAATGAAGCTGACGGAGGTGTACATCATTCAATAAAAACCGGTTTGGTTTACGATTCCCGTGATAACGAAGCATGTCCTATGCGAGGTTTATGGACAGAAGCAGTGTTGTTCAACTCCTTTGGCAATGAATTCAATTTTGGGAAATTAGCTGTCACACACAGACAATATTTTACCTTGATTGAAAACGATTTGAGCTTTGCTTATCGTTTAGGTTATCAAGGAGTTGTATGGGGAGATGCTCCATTTTATATGCTACCTTACATGGTTTATTCCTACATGCCTTCTTCAACAGTTGACGGTTTAGGAGGTGGTAAATCAGTACGTGGATTAATTCGCAACCGTGTTGTCGCTGAATCAGTTGGTTTTGCAAATCTTGAATTTCGATACAAATTTTGGCGATTCAATTTCATCAAGCAAAATTGGTATATGGCATTAAGTCCATTCTTAGATGCAGGCCGTAGTATTGACATTGTTGACATTGACAAATCAAACATCCCTTTAGCAATTGATCAGTCTGAATTTTTCAGCAATGATGAAGACATTCATTTCACTTATGGATGTGGATTGCACGTTGCCATGAATGAGAACTTTGTAATTGCGGCAGATATTGGCATTCCGCTAAAAGCTGAAGATGGAAATATGGGGGTTTATATTGGAATGAATTGGTTGTTTTAAAGAACCTGCATAAAGAGAGAGAGGCTATCCCTAAAAGATGGCCTCTTTTATTTTTATCTACATACTGCATATTGAGATACTGCATCATTTTATTATTTTTGTGTACTAAAAGATAAACCATGGACATCTCACAAGTAAAATTTGATTGTAAATATTTCAAGGGTTATATCCCATGCAAACCGAACAAAGAAGAAAATGTGGAATGTGTTACTTGCAAGCACTATAAACCCTGGGACAAAAAAATCCTTATTATCAAGCTTGGAGCAATGGGCGATGTAATTCGTACGACGCCACTTGTTATCAGATACCGTAAAATGTTTGGTGATGTTCATTTTACTTGGCTCACACTTTTCCCTGATGTGCTTCCTAAAGAGGACATTCAAGACATTTACACTCCGGATGCAGTCTCTTTATTGAAAATTCAGGAAAGAGAGTTTGACATTGCTATCAATTTGGACAAAGACGAAGAAGCCTGCATGCTATTGGATAGAGTTTCTGCCAAAGAAAAATATGGGTTCACATGGAAAAATGGTCACTTAAATGCAGCAACACCAGCAGCAAACCACAAAATCATGACAGGTTTGTTCGACCACATTTCCATTAAAAACACTAAATCCTACCTTGAAGAAATTTTTGAAATTTGCCACCTTGATTTCCAAAATGAAGAATACTTATTGAATTATAACAAATCCATTGCAGCAAAATGGAAAGATATTTTTGCTAAAAAAGCAAATGGCAGAAAGGTTGTAGGGCTCAATACCGGATGCGGAAATCGCTGGCAAACAAGACTTTGGCCAGATGAATATTGGACAAAATTTATCAATAGCTTAAATGAGAAAGACATCTTACCTGTGCTTCTAGGTGGCTCTCAAGAGGATGAAAAAAATAGCAAACTTGCGAATGAAACCCATGCTTGGTACCCAGGCACTTTCTCTTTGGAAGAATTTATTTCTCTCACAGCCAACCTCGATGCAGTTGTCACACAAGTTAGTATGATGATGCATATTGCGGTAGGACACAAAACGCCAATGGTTTTAATGAATAACATTTTCAATCGACATGAATTTGAGATGTATGGAAGAGGTGTTATTGTCGAGCCAGAAAGTGGATGCGATTGCTATTTCGGAAACAGTTGCAAGCGCGAAAAGAGCTGTATGTATGACATGAAGCCGGAAACCATCCATTCTGAATTGCTTAAACTCTTATAATAAGCATGAAAATATCCTATCTATCCACATTTTATCCGTTTCGGGGAGGCATCGCTCAGTTTAATGCTGCTCTTTACCGAGAATTTGAGAAAACCCATGATATTTCTGCAATTACGTTCAGCAGACAATATCCGAACATGCTTTTCCCGGGAGAAACTCAATACGTTACAGAGAAAGATGATGTGGATGAGATTGATAGTAAAATATGGCTTGATAGCATTAATCCCTTTAGCTGGTTAAAAACCCGCAAGCGAATAAAAAAATTAAGTCCAGATTTAATTCTCATGAAATTCTGGATGCCATTTTTTGGTCCATCACTGGGAGCGTCTATAGCAAAACAGAAGCAGGCTAAACGCATAGCAATTCTTGACAATGTCATTCCTCACGAAAAGCACATCATTGACATGCCATTTACAAAATACTTCCTAAAACGGACAGATGCATACATTGTCATGTCAGAAAAAGTGAGAGATGATTTATTACAACTGAAACCAAAAGCAAAATACAAGCTTGTCAAGCATCCATTATACGATCATTTCGGTAACAAAATTGACAAAATTGAAGCGCGAAAAACTTTAGGCTTAGATCCCAACAAAAAATGCATTCTGTTTTTTGGATTCATTCGAGAATACAAAGGATTAGAACTTCTTATCCAAGCCTTTAATCAGCTGGACGACAGCTTTGAACTTATTATTGCAGGCGAAGTATATGGTAGTTTTGATACATATGACAAGCACATAGAAGTTAATAAGAACAAGGAGCGAATTCACAAACACGTTAAATACATTGGAGACAAAGAGGTTCCAACCTATTTTTCAGCAGCAGATGTTTGTGTTCTACCATACAAATCAGCCACACAAAGTGGAATTACCTCTATTGCTTTCCATTTTGAATTACCAATGATAGCAACTGATGTTGGAGGATTGAAAGAGTTAATTCATCACAACATAACTGGAGAAATCATTCCTGAAGTTAGCGTAGATGCTATCACTACAGGGCTGAATTCTTTCTTTGAAGGAGATAAAACTCAGACTTACATTGAGAATATCCGTAAAGAGAAAACCGAAATGACCTGGGAATTTCTCGCCAAACAAATTCTCGATTTGTACGCTAGCATTTAATATAGGTTGTTAACTCGCATTTTGCATAGGCACATCCATCAACAACACACGGCTACCTGCTTTAATCTGAAACCCAACAGTTTCAACATCAGACACACCAATCGCATCTCGACGGTTCAACACTTCGTCCAGCATCTTTATTTTGCCTTCGATAAGAAAGACATAAAGTCCATTGTTTTTTGATTTCAGCCGATATTGAATGTTAGTATCTTCAGTAAAGTCGCCCAATGAGAACCATGCGTCTTGATAAATCCAACCACCTTGATCATTCTGATCAGGAGACACAATTTGATACCAATCATTATCACGTTTCAAATCATCCAAATTAATATCCTGATATCTTGGTTTCACATCCTTCTTATTTGGGAACAGCCAAATTTGAAGTGAGTTGGTAGGATTTGATTTGTCGGGATTAAATTCGGAGTGAGATACTCCATTACCTGCACTCATCACCTGAATTTCACCAGACTTAACAACGGAATGACTTCCCATTGTATCCTCATGCTCAATTGCGCCAGTCAATGGAATGGTAATAATTTCCATATTATCATGTGGATGTATTGGAAAACCCTCTCCTGCTGCAATGATATCATCATTCAACACCCTCAGAACACCAAAATGTATACGCTCAGGATTATAGTAATTCGCAAAACTAAAGCTGTATTTTGCTTTTAACCACCCAAAGTCAGCTTCACCACGTTTGGAAGCTGGATGTAATTGCTTTTTCATATTCAATCATTTTCCTAATGATAAGTTTAACAGAAAAAGCCTAATTCTGTTCAAAAATCCTAAATACGATCCAAAACAAGCTCGATAAGCTTCTCTACTGCTGGATGATAGTCTTTGCTGTATTGTTTATTGTAACGGTTTGCAATAATCACACAGATAGTCAAAGCTTCATGTCCAAGCATAGCAGACAAGCCATAAAGCGCAGAGCTTTCCATTTCGTAATTGGTAATTTTATCAGCATCAAAACGGAAAGCACGCAATTGTTCGTTCATATCTTCAACTTGAAGGTTAAGACGAAGAACACGTCCTTGTGGTCCATAAAAACCAGGAGCAGAAATAGTTATTCCAGAAGTCAGGTCATACCCAATTTGTTTCATGAGTTTCTCAGAGGCCGGAACAATGTAAGGATTATTGAGAATTGGATTCCAATTCATGTGCTTTTTAAATGCAGCTTCAATATCAAGCAAAGCCACATCATTACGTTTTTCGTAAAAATTAAGCATTCCATCAAATCCAATGGAGCATTTTGACATAAGAAAGCTATCAACATCCAGCTCCTCTTGCAATCCTCCACTGGTACCAATACGAACAATATGAAGTGTTTTATGTGTTTCTTTTGGTAAACGAGTATTCAGATCAATGTTTACAAGCGCATCCAACTCATTGAGAACAATATCAATATTATCGGTACCAATACCTGTAGACACAACGGAAATAGGCTTCCCTTTATACACCCCTGTATGTGTGATAAACTCACGATTCTGCACCTCATGATGAATCTCATCAAAATGTGCGGAAACCATTTTCACACGACCAGGATCTCCAACAACAATAATGTTTTCTGCAATTTGTTCTGGTCTTAAATTCAGATGATAAATGCTTCCATCTGCATTAATAATTAATTCTGAAGCAGGTATTTCTTTCATAACAATTTGTTTTATGCTAAACCAAAGGTAATAAAAATGCGGTAAATTCTGCGATCTAAGCTTAAACAATTCTAAATTTGAATTAGTTTGCTAATCTTTCACAACGAATTTGTTTCATATAGACCTTTCTTTTACATTTGCATTAAAATGTGAAGAACTAAGTTAAAAGAAATGTACCAAAAAACCGAAACCATTTTAATCCCTGTTGATTTTTCTGATCAATCCATGATTGCATTGGAACAATCTTACAACATTGCCCGCTATGCCAATGCCCGCATTACCTTATTGCACGTTCTGACCGGGAAACTCAAGTCTGAAGGTGAAGAAACCATTGTCAAGGACAGTTTGGACGAACTAACGGACAAGTTCAATCGTTTATCTCAGGTTGTTACTGAAGAATCAGGACTTGAATGCAGTTTTTTAATTGAAAAAGGACGCATTGTTCCTGCCATTTTGGAAACTGCAAAATCGATAAAAGCACGATTTATTTTTATTGGAAGCAGAAAGCTTTCCATTGGGCCAATTACCATGCGCTTAATTAAGGAAGCCCCCTGCCCTGTTGTCAGCATAAAAGGCAAATACCACAGACGCGGATGTAAACGCATTATTCTTCCTTTGGACTTAACCAAGGAAACTACCAATAAAGTTGCAATTACAGCAGAACTGGCAGATTATTTTAATGCAGAAGTGAATGTTGTTTCTGCAATCAGTCCGAATAAAGATTTTAAAATAACAAAACTCAATTTGCTACTTGATCAAGTAAAAGCCTATTTTGACAATCGAAACATTGCATGCAAAACAAAATTGTTAGATGTTGGAACTAAAATGGATAGCATAGCAAATAATTTATTGGACTATGCGGATGATCAAAATGGCGATTTGCTTGTTATTATGATACAACAAGAGAATCAGATTAGAGAAAGAATCATTGGTTCCTTGGCAAGAAAGGTAATAATGGGTTCAAATATTCCGGTATTGAGCCTGAAACCAGAAATTAGTGTAAACAAAGAAGATATCATATTATGAAAAATTTAACGCGTAATGCAATTTTAGTCATTTTAGCAGGTATAGTCCTGTTATTGATCATTTTCAGTAGCTCAATGTTTAAAATTGTTGATGCTGGTGAAAGAGGTATAATTTACAGACCATTTGGCGGCGGACTAGACACTGAGATGGTTTATGGTGAAGGATTTCATGTCATTGCACCATGGAATAAATTCATCAAGTATAATGTAAAAGAGCGTAATGCAGAGGAAAGAATGGATGGTCTTGACAAAAATGGTCTTTCCATTCAAGTGGATGTTACTGTACGTTACAATCCAACTTACAATGAGCTCCCGTACTTGCATCAACGTTTTGGTGAAAATTACGAAGCTCAACTTGTTGTCCCTGAGGTACGTTCAATTGTACGACAAGTTATGGGTCGCTATACTGCGGAAGAGATTTACTCAACAAAACGTGCAGAAGTTGAACAATCTATTATTGAGGAGTCAACAGCTAAGTTGAACTCCAATTATATTACCACCAATGCTGTTTTAATCAGAGGCATCATTTTGCCTGAAAAAATTAAAACTGCCATTGAATTAAAACTGCAACAAGAGCAAGAATCTTTAGCATACGAGTTTAAGCTTGAAAAAGAAGAGAAAGAAGCTGAAAGAAAGCGTATTCAAGCAGAAGGTGAAGCCAGAGCGAATGAGATTATCAACTCATCACTGACTCCTAACCTACTTCGTATGCGTGGTATTGAAGCAACATTGAAGCTCTCCGAATCACAAAACTCAAAAACTGTAATTATCGGAGGCGATGATGGAATGCCACTCATTTTAAATCCGTAATTGATTGAATGAATAGAAAGCAGCTGTATAGCTGCTTTTTTTGTTTGCAACAGAAACTTTTAACAACAAAAAGCCAGAGTATCCTCTGGCTTTTTGCTAAAAAACGTATTGATATGATTGATATACAATCGGTATTACTTCTGTAGTTTCATAATAATTCCCTCTGCGGCTTTGATCAAAGGATATTTAGTTGGAGCAGCAGTTAATAACGGATGTGTTCCAACTTGGAATGATATCAATTCATACACAGATACTTTCTTATGAATTGCAAGCGATATAACATTGATGATTTCACCCGCTGAATTACCGCCCCATACTTCGCCACCAAGAATGGTTCCATCTGTTGCAGAAGCAAAGAGTCTAACAGATAATTTTGATGTATCTTTCAGTGTTCCTGGATGGCGATCGACATCAGAAAATTCTGCCTTAATATAATGTACATTCGCTGCTTTTGCAGAGTTATCATTCAAGCCAGCTGACGCCATTGAAAAGTTATGAATTTTTGTTGAGAAAACTCCAAGCGTTCCAGAGAAACAACGTTTAATACGAATACCAAACATGTTGTATCCCATAATACGAGCTTCAGCTGTTGCAGTAGAAGCTAGCATGATATTGTCTTCATCACCAGTAATAAAACCTTTGGTACCTGCACAATCACCGACTGCATACACATCATCCAAACTTGTGCGTCCGTAATTATCCACATTGATTGCACCAATGGTATTCAGACGAGCACCAGCATTTTTTGCAAGCTCAGTATTTGGTTTGTATCCAACAGAAGAAATCACTAAATCAGCAGGAATCACTTCACCACCTTCAATTTTCACTCCTGTCACTTTTCCGTTTTCACCAACAAACTCAATTACCTTGGTAGAAGTCATGACATTTACACCTGCTTCACGGAGTTTATTAGTTGCAATCTCTGCCATTTCACTGGAGAATGCTTTGCTAAAACAATTGGCTTCTAATTCAATCAAACTTACTGTTGCTTTGCCTTCAAGATGCATTTGTTCAGCAACCTCAGCACCAATAAAACCACCACCAATTACAACAATGTTTTTTGCATCTTTTGCTGTTTTATGGAGTTTTTCAATGTATGCATAGTTCTTTTTAATGTACTCAATCCCTTCCAAGTCATATCCTTGAATGAAAGTAGGGACAAGTGGCTGTGATCCTGTTGAGAATACAAGTTTGTCGTATTCATACTGGTTTCCTTCTTTTGTTTCAACAAGATGTTTTTCTACATCCACAGAAACCACAGTATCAATTAATAATTTTCCTCCTGCATCTACAAATGGTTTTGGTCCCATTGCATTTTGACTCACATCGTCAAGATTATGGAACACATAAGGAATACCACAAGGAACTAAACCCTTAGGCGCTTCAGTTATCATCAGTATTTCCTTTTCAGGATTCTGTTTTTTGGCGGTTACACCTGCAATGATTCCTGCTGGTCCTGCCCCAATAATAATGACATCATATTTTTTCATTTTCAAACTATTTTAATATTTCAGATTGCAAATTTAAGTATTTCATTACTTATTTAAAACTGTAGGAGGAATAAGTAAACATACACCTACTTGCCATCAACAATGATATGCTCATTTATTATCCTAATTTGCTTTTTCGGAATACTTTCATATTGTTAATTACCAAACATGTTTTTGAACATTTGTTTAATAAGAAGACAAAAAACATGGTAAGAACAACCAGTTTTATGCGTTTATAGTTTACGTTTTTGGCATGAATTTTTGCTTTTATTTGCAAAAATCATGTCCAAAAACTTATTTCAATATTTTGCTCTATCATTAAAAAAGAAGAGCCTGAACGTTGTCAGACTCTTCGTGTGGAATTTAAAGCAAACAAGAAACTATGAATTAGATTTTCCTGATTAGCTTGAAACTATAAGTGTGTTTTGATGATATGAGCTTCATGATATAAACACCCTCTGGCAGATATGATAAGTCTAAATTAAAACTCGTGTTGTAAGCAGACAGATTCAAATTATCTAAAGTCACGAGTTTCCCTAATTCATCAAAAATTTGCACTGTCAATGTCTCTTCCTCAGTAACATGAGAAAAATTGATATTTAAATTATTTTGATAAGGATTCGGGTACACATCCACAGACCATGATTTCACATGACGGTTTCCTGCAATAATTTTGGAATATTGATATGCGCCATCAAAATCCACCTGTTTTAGACGATAATATACAGTATTAGGAATGATGTCATAGTTCTCGTATTGATAATCCTGTTGGATATTTGTCGTAGATGCACCATTGACTTTAGCAATTTCCGTGAATTTTTCAGAATCCATAGACATTTCAAGGCTGAAATAATCATTATTCTTTTCACTCGCGGTTGACCAAGTCAGCAAATCGAAATCTGAGGCTTGATCCAATTGAAATGACAGCAATTCGACAGGCAGTACATCTTCATTATCTTTCGGACCAGTTCCTGTGGCAAAAGTTCCACCTGAAAAACCAGTAACATCAGCTAATTCAACATAATTAACTCCATTTGTTGTAGTCAGCTCATCTCCCACCACCGTAGGTCCATAAGCATCAACTATCAATTCAGGAGTTGTCATTGAAGATAAATCCAAAGCATTTCCATCTATGCTTTTAAACCAACGCGGAGTGCGCAAAAAATCATGATCGTAACCAGCACTATTTACGGTTGTTGTTGTGCCATTTAAAAAGTCAGAAGCAATATCGTTAAGCCATGTTTTCTCTGCTAGAGGATAATAAAAACGCACTTTAACTGCCTGACTTAAACTCCCTTCAAAACTATTATAATCGGCGCCACTTGCATCCACTGACCAGCTACGACGAAGGGTCATACTCGAATATTCATTATTTGCTGCAACAGACAAATAATTTGTACCTGTCTCCGCAACATTAATATGCACAGTCGCAGTGATATCGTTGGAGTTTTTATAAATTGAGAATACAAAGTCGTGAGGATTTGCAGCTGTTGAATAATGAGTCCAGCCGTCCACTTCGCAGAATGCTGTTGCTTCAATACTAGATCCATCAGCAACATAGACAAAATTATTGTCTAAGACTGTAATTTCTCTTGGGTCTAAAAACTCAGCACAAGTAGCATCCGCTAAGGTATTAAAATCAGCAAATAGCATGCCTTGAGTAAGATCAGCAATAAGTGTTGCGTCATTAGTGCTTAAAGCGTAAGCATCGTAGGTTCCAGAATTTGTGTAATCAATTTCTCCAAAACTTCCTGTTTCATTAAAATCGACAATCGTTCCGTCACTTGTGCTAACCAAAATGTATCTCAATTCATA
This sequence comes from Bacteroidales bacterium, assembly GCA_963676165.1. GTDB lineage: Bacteria > Bacteroidota > Bacteroidia > Bacteroidales > ML635J-15 > JAQIBY01. The sequence goes on from OY781043.1 coordinate 2,084,499, forward strand.
ACCAGCATCCTGATTGTAATTTTCCACCGCAATTTCGATTGGGTTTCCGAAGCATACATCGTCAGGAGAACAGACATTTACTGCCCGATTGTAATATGGTTCAGACATTTCAAAACAGTTCCCTGCATCCTGATCGTAAGCGTCCAAGGCTGCCCAAGTTTGACCTATTGCAAGTTCTGCAGGCTGTGCTCCTTCATAATTAACAGCATAAAGAAAATAAGACCCTTCATCAAGACTTCCAAAATTACCATCGGATGTGATGTCTAAGATATCACCTTGAGTTCCTGCGTTATCTTCGACAAGAACATATTGTTGCGTATATCCCAAAGTATTGGTATAACCATCAGCTTGCACAGAAACGACCCCAAAGAAATCGCACTGGGCTTTTAAGTTATTTGCCAAAGCAATAACCAACAAAATCGGGATAATATGTAATTTGATTTTTTTCATAATATCAGATTTTGAGGATTAGTATTGCCATGTTCCAGGATTAGCATTACACGCATCCACACAGGTAAGTGAGATTTCAAACTGTCCTTCGGCAGCTCCATCACCATCCACATAAATGTAATAATCAGTACCATTTGCCGCGACAAAAGTGATGCTTGAACTTGTACCTGTTCCGCTATCGTCGTCACCACCTTCGCAAACAAGCGACCCACAAGTTCCGCTGAACACATTGATTTGTGTATCAAAGTTTGTTCCTGCATTGTCTGTAGAGATGGTCACCTCCTGCCCTGTTCCAGTAAACTGATACCACACACCTTTACTTGTTGTTCCTCCGCCAGAACATGCTGAAGGAGCATCCGTATCAGTTGCAAGAATATTACTGGCTATATCGGAATCGCCACAAGTAAGTGTCATGGCATTAGCACATTCGTCATTATCGGGAGTGATAACAACACCAGCTACAGGCTCAAAATAATAATCGCATAAATCTCCTGCATAGCCATCGATACGAATATAATAGGTACTACCAATAGTTAGCCCTGAAAAATTCCAAGTTGCAGTTGTCAACTCTCCAGATGGACTAACACAACTTCCTGTAATATTGACAAGGGAACCACAAGTACCACTAAACACAGCCAATTGAATTCCATCGTCGTTGGCACAATCACCAATGGTATAGTCAAGTTCAATTTCAGTATCTGCAGCAATAAAGCGCATCCAAGAATCATTATCTACAGACTGTCCACAGACATCAGGACTACCAGCACTCACAGTATAAGAACAACTTGTACTTCCATTGAAAGGCTGTGACAAATCAATTATTGGTGCATCGGCACATTCATCTTCTGGTAAAGATGGTGCATCAGCACAAATATCGCAAGCTGTAACAACTTCGCTGTTGTAACAAGCTACGGCATCATCATGATCAATCACCATTAGAGTAAGATCAGAAGACAATCCAGAAATGGTATAAGCTCCACTACCAACTGCTGATTCATAAGTTGTTGTCCCATCTGTAATATCAACATTGGTAGCACTACCCAAACTTGTCACATCAACTTCTAAGTCAAATGTACTATAATCGCCAATACAAGTTTTAGTAACAGAAAAAGTTGGAGCAGTTCCTGTGCAAGGAAAAGAAACCAAGATGTTGTCAATGGAAGCATACCAATTATACTCACCGTAATAAAATGCTCTAATGGAGTATTCATGACCATTAGTTAATGTGTGTGAAGCACTATAAGAAGCATCGTCATCAGCAGAATTGAGTGTTACTAAATTCGCTGCAACAGAACCGAGTGTTTCATCGTATAAGTCAATCTGTAAAACACTTGGTGATGCATATTTAAATGCGTAGTCAAATTCAATATTTGCTGAGATATCCGTCCCGTATGTATTCTCGAAAGTACCTAAAACTAAAGTATTTTCATTTACGGTTCCACTGCTACCGTATTGTACTCTAGCACGTTTATTTGTACACCCTGTACAGGTTGGACTTGTTGATGTACTCACCTCCCATTTTTCAGTACTTGTATTACCGGCACCATCAATTTGATGTGGATATACAGAAGCCGTTGAAGTGATTTCTCCAGTTGCATAAGATTCAAAATCTTCTTCGTAAAGCACAATATTTTGAGTAAAGGCAATATTTGCATTCAACAAACATGAAGCAATAAACCCAAGAACAAATAATTTTTGTATAGTTTTCATCGTTTATCGCTTTAATTGATTAATTAATTCATTCACTTCAGATTCACTGACACACTCATATTGCTCATCTTTGGAAAGTTGAACAAAATCCACATCATCAATAACATCTTTGATTTGCAAATCTTTACGTTTATAAATCTCAGCAATCACCATTTCTGTCAGGATATCATCACCTTGACAAAGGGCTTTAACTTTCACAATAAGTTGAGATGGTTGTGGTGTTTGTGAAAATGTAACCACTGCCATTGGCTCAGCTTTGGGTTGAACAGTCTGAGAGTTTTGTTTAATTTGTGTTTCAGATTGTGCATTTGATTGTGCATGCGCAGTACTCAACACGAAAGAAAGTGCGAGTAAGAATAAGATTTTTTGTTTCATAGCTTTTTGTTTTAAATTCCGTAAGCAAACATACAGCACACATTAAGTTAAGCTTGTCTTAATACAGGAATAAAAAGTACGGAAACAGGAATTTTTACTGCAGGGCAAGGGAAATGAAGGGTGGAGCTTTTGTCACAGTTTTTGAAAAAAATCAAAAACTCCGCCAATAGCTTATTGCATTTTGCTTGATAAGCATGATTGGTTCGATAATATCTCTCAGCCTAAGCAAAAGACTGTGACCCCATGAGAATCACAGCCGTTTGTAGTATTAATTTAAATTACATATCATGTTTTACACCATCCTGAGAAGCGAACAAACGAACAACATGATTTGCTAAATCTCCAATGCGTAGTAATTCAGCGTAAGTATCTGCATACACTACTCCTACTTTGGTTTTATACACACCTTTTTTCAGATTTTTAAAGTGTTCCTGCTGGAGATTTTCATGCATAATACGAATCTCCTTCATCATGGCTTTTACTTTGTACAAATCAATGCTAAGTTCTGGATCTCTAATCACTTCGAGCATTACATTAAATTGTTTTGAGACTTCATTGGCAAAATCAACAAGGTTTTTGTTAAGCTCTTCATCAAACTTTGCTTTTAAAGCCATTTTTCTTTCCACAGTTTTGGAAATGGTATAACATGCGTCAGCAATACTTTCTATTTGAGTTGTAATTTGCAGCATGCGGTTAATGCTTTCTGCTGCAGAGGGAGACAATTCTTGCTTTGAGACTTCAGCAAGATAAGCAGTGATTTCGACCTCAAATTCATCAGCTATCCCTTCTGTTTTCTTAATTTTGTCTTGGTATTTAACAATTTGTTTAGAGGATGTTTCTTCCAGCAGTTTTTGAGTTCTGCAAAACATTTTTTCCACCTTTTCGGTAAACACCATCAGTTCTTTTCTCGCCTGCAATACAGACAAATCAATGGTTGAAAGCAATCCGGTACTAATATATTGAAGCTTAAACTCTTCATCGTCATCTTTTTGCTTCACAATACGTACAATTAATCGCTCAATCGGTTTAACAAACCAGATTAAAATAAAGGTATTAAGCACATTAAAGACAGTATGAAAGATGGAAAGTGCGATAGGTATTGCAGCATGTGTTTGTTCAGCTGTTTGTCCATCAATCATGTATGGAGAATTCAATCCATTTTTTACAGCAATACTACTAATAAGCTCCAAAAATCCGGAAAAAAAAGGTAAAACAAGTAAAACTCCAAACATATTAAAGAATAAATGAGCCATAGCAGTACGTTTCGCTGATGTATTGGCAATTAGCGCAGCAAGGTTTGCAGTAATTGTGGTTCCTATATTTTGTCCCAGAACCATTGCTGCAGCCATTTCATAAGATATCCACCCATTAAAACACATCACTAAAGTCAATGCCATGGTAGCACTAGAAGACTGAATTACCATAGTTAACACCGTACCGATAAGCACAAAAATCAGCACTGAAGAGAATCCATTATCCGAGAAGTTTGTGAGGAACTTAAGGATTTCCGGATTGCTATTAATATCAGGGGTTGAATGATTCAGAAAATCGAGCCCGATAAAGATGAGAGCAAATCCCATAATTACCATACCCCAATTGTAACGGTTTGAATTTTTTGAAAACAACAATGGGAAAGTCAATCCGATTAATGGCAAAACAAGCACACTGATATTCACTTTAAAGCCAAGGATAGATATCAACCAAGCGGTCACTGTTGTACCGATATTTGAACCCATAATAACACCTATGGACTCCGTGAAAGTCACCAATCCAGCATTCACAAAACTCACAAGCATAACTGTAGTCGCGGAAGAGGACTGAATGATTGCTGTTATTAGAAACCCGGTAAAAATTCCTTTAAAACGATTCGAGGTCATTGCGGAAAGGATATTACGCAATCTATCTCCAGCTACTTTCTGAAGCGATTCACTCATCAGCTTCATGCCAAACAAGAAAAGACCCAGAGCTCCTAAAAGCTTCAATAGGTCGAAAATGGAATAATCCATAAATCAATACAATTTAGTCAGTCAATTTATGGGGTAAAAGTAGTGAAATAATAGAACAAACAAATGAGACCTGTCACAAAACAGAAAATGGATTAACGAGGGAGTCCTTACCTCATTAATCATCCTAAAAAAACAAGTCGTATTAAAATTGAAATGATTTCTTTTTGACAAATCCACACACTACTTTTCGTTTACCAACTTGAGCACTTTTTTAATAAATTCACTTTTCCCATTCGTATATTTTTCTCGATGATTAGGGTATTTTTCTGCCAGTTCTGTCTTAAGTATCTCATAAGCCCTAGCCCATTTCGGATTATTTATCATAAACCTACAGAACCTCACCTCATCCCAATCACCCAAATATCTAATATGTAAGTGATAAACATTTTCAGAAAAACCATCCAAAGTATAACCTTTATAAAAGGACATATTTGGAGCAGGATTCTCCATTTGCGTCACACACATATAATCCAAAGATTCAAGTTTTGACCTAAAAATTTTCAAATTTGTATCTTCAGGTATTTCAATAAGCATATCGAGTATTGGCTTGGCTTTAATATTAGGAATAGCAGTGCTCCCTATGTGATGAAAAACAAATCCCTTTAGGGATAATACTTCCGAAATTTTAGCCTTCTCAATTTGATACAAAGACGCCCAATCTTTTTTTGCGTTACTTTGTACAATTGGAAAAATTTTGCCAATCTCTTCCTCTGACATTTCAGTAATTTTGTTTTTCAAATTTTCATTATTCATAAGAACTGCCATTTTGCTTTTCCACTCAGGAGATTTTACTTTATTTCCTCTTCAGAAAAGACATGATAACAATGTCTGCATTTCAACTTTGCTCCTTTAAACATTTCTGCTGGCGTTGAAACAGAAAAAACAGACAATAGGATAATTCCAAGAGCTTTCCATAAATTTTTTGCAGAATATTTCACACGAACATTTTCAGATCCGCACTTGGGACAAACAATTTTCTTATCGGCTGGATTAGCAACCTCAGAATCAGCAATTAATTTACGATACAACACCAAATCATCCTCTGCAATTTGCAACTCAGCCTCCATCATTGGGAGGTAATTGAGCATTTGTGTGCTTAAACCATTTTTAATTTGACAACGAATGCCTTCCGATTCTAATTTCGATTTAAGTACAAGAAATTCCGTTGCATTGCGGGCTGTTTTAATGGTAATGAAATTCATAAGAGCAAAGATAGTAATAATTGCACATATCTTCGACAAGGCAATGAGCAGATAAGACTTTTAAGCACGCTGTTCGGAACTTTCTAAATCTACTTGAGAAATGACATTTGCAACGTCCTGATCGGAGCCATTTTTGTAATCGACTTTAGTTAAAAGGAGTTCCAGCAATGGCAACATGCGCTTTAACCCACCAGTATTAATGACAAATTTCCATAAGCTTTCAAATTTCTTCCATCCACCAGTATAAACCAAGTGTTTAAGTTTATGCTTGAGACTGTCATGGCTTAGTGCAGCCTGAAAGACATTATTCCATCGATAAAACTCTATGTATGCCCATTGGTATCCATCCTCTAGCTCTTGTGGAGTTAACAATTTAGGCTGATAAACCGTGTGTCTGGTGTCATACAAATCCCAATCCTGACTTAAGATACGATTTTCGCTCAACATATGTTGATACAATCGAGTTCCAGGATAAGGAGTTAACATGTGGTAAGTGGATGTAGTTATCGCATTTTCAACACCCCAGTCCACTGTACGTTTAAACACATCTTGGTTGTCATTATCAAGACCAAACACAAAGCTACCGTTTATCATAATACCCAAATCGTGCAAACGTTTTGCCGCTCGCTCATAGTTGAGTTTCAGGTTTTGAGATTTATTGCTTTGTTTTAAGTTTTCGGGAGAAAAGGTTTCAAAACCAACAAATAAGCTCCTCAATCCTGCCTCAGCAGCTTTCTCAATTAAATCGCCATGCAAAACAGACTGGACAGTAGCCGCACCCTGAAACACACGATTCATGCCTTTCATTTCCTGAAACAAGTCGCGTGCAAGTTTTGGATTTCCCAACAAATGATCATCCAAGAAATACAGATGTTTTCCTTTTAATCGAGAAATTTCTGTCAGAATTTCATCTATACGTTGCGTATAAAAAGATTTTCCACCTTGAAAAAAAGCATCTTTATAACAAAAATCGCAATGGTGAGGACAACCTCGTGAAATAACTAAAGAATTCGGTACCAGATATTTCTCACGTTTGATTAAATCGCGACGAATCGGTGGTTGATTTTGTATGGTTCTTCCATTTGTTGAGATGTAGGATTTTTTAGGCACATTCGACCTAAAATCCTTTAGAAACTCTGGGAATGTCTGCTCGGCAGGACCTAGAAATATTGTATCGGCATGTTGACTTGCTTCATCAGGTAAAGAAGTGACATGAAGACCACCAAGCACGACATAACTTCCTTTTTTGCGGTAATGATCAGCAATTTCATATGCCCGTTTGGCATTGGTAATATACACTTGGATAAGTACAAGGTGAGGTTCATCGTCCAAGTTGAGTTTTTCTACATGTTGATCTTGCAAATCAATTTGATCGTCGTCATTCAGATATGCTGCTAAGGTGGCTAAACCCAAAGGAGGAAATAAAGAATACTTTATTGGGCGCCAAAATGCACTTTTTGCTTCGGTTAATGAGGGGAGAATAAGTTTTACTTTCATGTGCTTTAAGTTTCACTTATAGAAACTAAAAAAATAGAATTTTAGTATAAATTCATTTCACAAGAAATGTAAAACTTTCGCTGAAAGCCAGTTGTAAAGTGAGAAAGCAGAAAATAAATTTTTCAGAAAAACATCAATTAAAAGGGAGAAAATCGTCATCTGAAATAAAGAATTTGTCTATTGACTTATAGTAGACTCCGGACAATGTTGTGAGATAAACTTTACCATTACATACACTAACAGATGTAATACTATTTCCGTCCAGACCGTCATTATCAAGTTCTCGCGCAATCATCACATCACCATCCATAACAAACTCCCAAAGCTGACCATAACGGAACCCAACAATTCTATCATCAATATTAGTCATACTTATTTGACTCAACTCAAATTGGACTTGTACCACTTGCTCCCAAGACAATCCTTCATTTCTGGATCGATATAAATTGTCATGAGTAATACCATAATAAGAATCAGAATCAGAAAACATTCGATTTATTCTTCCATCAAAAACTTTGACAATATCACCTAAGCTATCAACCCGGTAAACTGAAGAGCTAAGTGTTACAAAAAAGTAATCATCCACTGACTCAAGTGCTAAGACAGATTGATTTTGAATATCTGGAAATTCAATGATTTGGGTTTTAATTGTATCTAGTAAGATATTGTAATAAGATTGCTCTATCTTAACACTAACTAAAGCCAGCTTATGCAATAATTGAGCATCCACCTTTACCTGATACGGCACCAATGCTTGTTTTGAATTATTGATTTTTATGCATTCCCCAGATGCATATGATAAAAAATCAAAATTATAAAATGTGCTATCAATATCAGTCATTGACAAGAAAAAATCCGAACTTCCATTAAAATTCATAGGATTCTCGTTAGGAGCAAACCGCAAACATCCAAATTGACGTCCACGCGAAATGAAATAATCATCAGAGATAGGAAATTTCGACTGACTTGGCTGCTCGTTTCCTAACACATTAAACTCCACATACTCATCAGAAATGTCGGAATTTCCACCAGCGTTCTCAATTCTTGCAAATGATTCATAACCTAAAAAGAAAATTGCATCTTTGCTTGCATGACTATTTAACTGACTTACATTATCATACACAAAAGCGGGATGCAACTTCCAATGGCAGTTATTTTCAACTTCAATGATTTGTTCTTTTTCGCAACTTACGAATACGATTGCAATACTCAATAAAAACAATAGCTTTTTCATAGTGACATATTTAGGATTTAATTGTACTTTCTGGTACATTTTAACAATAATCATACCAATATCACTACAAAATCGACACAATTTCAACATACAACAAAAAAGCAATTAATATTCAAAGAATTGTGCAAAGACTATTTCAATTAAAAGATCATCGTACTACAATTTTCAACTGACCAACAATCCGTTCATTGTCCTGTATGCGCAACAAATACAAACCTTCTGACAGGTCATCTCTCTCCAATAAAAACTCAGACACATTTGACACTTCAAATTGGCGCACAAGCTTTCCTGTTGAATTAAACACGTATGCGTTACAGCTTTCTGAGGTTGTGCTTTCTAAACGAATTAAGCATGTTTCATGAAATGGATTTGGGAAGGCAGTCAGTAAATCATCATCATTGAAACTATTGATCCCCTGAGTATATGGGCACAATAAACTATCTGTTTGATTTATATCCAATACATCAAAACTTGTAAAATGACCAAATTCACCATCATTTTCAGTTGTTAAATTCAACTGAACAGGGAAATATGACATTGTCTCAACTTCAAAATTAGCATCGTTACTACAAGCTGTATTTCCCTGAGAATCTGTTTTCACCAGTAATGGATAGCTCAAATCGCTTTCAGAATTTGTCTTTATCGAAGCTGCAACGACAAACCCACCAGTTCCCGAAGGACAAATTGAGTGCCCAACATTTTCCGCTCCAGCCCCATACACTTTACTCCAAATCGTATCTCCCGCCATAGATAATTTCATTAGAAAAGCATGCCTTTCCTGACTAAGAGCATCATCTACGCCACCAGTAGCCAAAACACTTCCATCCAACAATTGCATTGCTCCAAAAAGCATTTCAGAATTACTCGTTCCGTAAGAATTTGCCCAAACAATGCCTCCGTTACTATCTGTTTTAAAAGCAAAGACATCATTCTCACTCTCCGAAGCCTCATAATATCCTAAGACATAATACCCACCATCATTGGTAATAAAAACATTTTTAGGAACCATGAGATAATCATTGGAATATGATTTAGCCCAAACAGCATTTCCAATTGAGTCTGTCTTAATCAAACAAATGTTACCTCCATCTAAACCATCGCTATGCGTTATTCCACAAATAATGAAACCATTATCACTGCACTGTTTAAGATCAAAAGCATCATCCATCCCACTTCCTCCAATGGATTTAGACCAAAGATTATTTCCTTGTGCATCTGTATTAATCAACTTAATATCAAAATTGTTATCGATGGAATTTGCCGATCCTAATGTTACAAAACTACCATTCTCCAACTCTATCGTTTTGCTAAACTTATAGTACGTCTGAGCCGTTGCATTAGAGTGATATATTTGATCTGTCCATAAGGTGTCACAAGAAGCATCAGTTTTTATGAGAATGAATTTTTTATTGTATGCATTATCTGAACTTGATCCAGCCATTAAAAAACCTCCGTCTGAAGTAGGAATAATTTGGCGAGCATTCATACCAATAATTGATTTTGACCACAGTGGTTCACCATCAGCAGTTACTTTGGAAATAAAAGATGTAAAACTCGGTAAAGTGGCATTTTTACTACCACTAAAAACATACGCACCATCTGAATCCAGCCAAATTGTGTTAGGCTCATAGTGAAAAGAAGAATCCACCTCATCAACTGAATGATACATCATCTCAAATGTTTCTTGCGCTTTGCCTGACAAAGACAAAAGTAGTAGTAAACTTGTGATTATAAATTGATTATAGCATTTCATAGTATTGGTTTCTTGATAATTTAGATTTATGGAGTTGTAATTTCCAAACTTCTGACTAACGTTAAAAATTACAATTGGGACTCAACGAGTTACCAACTCCAATTTCTTCCGGTTTTATGTCAAATTTAGCCATTTGTTTTTTAATTCTTTTAGCGATTCCCATTTTTCTTTTTTGATCAAGGAATAAATATTCTGTTGGGGGATTATATGGCACTTGCTTTACGACCATTGTCCAAATTATAGTGGCAAGCTTTCGAGCAGTCGCACTTACTGCTGCTTGTCGTCCTTTCCTATAAGCAATTCGATTAAAGAAATCAGACATATGAGTGTCTTTTAAATTCCCGATTGCATTTGCTGAATGCCGGAGTGCTATTTTTAATCTGCTACTCCCCTTGGGGATTCGATTACTCAATACTTTTCCTCCTGATATTTTATTGTTCGGGGCAAGCCGTAACCATGAACAAAACTCCTTTGCTGTTTTAAACTTTTTAAATCCATCAATTCCAACCTCACTCATTATTGCCATTACGGTTGCATGACTTACTCCTTCTATTGCCATTAAATCAACGCCTCCAAAATATTGAAAAGCAATTTGATTGAAGTTTTTAATGTCAATCGCATTTTTATTAATCCGCTTATATGGCTTATCTGTTGTTTTAAGCTTTTGTTTTTCCGGATTCTTTCGTATTTCTTTTTTAATTAATCGCTCAATCTCTTTATCGCATGCTTTGATTTTCTTTTGAAAAAATTTGTAGCTGTCAAATTCCTGCTTTAATCCAAATAAATAGTCTTCTCTATTATTTCCATGCAAAGCTTTGGCTATTTCTTCTTTGGGCTTTCTACAATTATAGTGTCGGTGTTCTGCTAATGAATATGGATCAAGATTCCCATTACAGATATCAGCAATGATTTTGATTCCTGTAAGCCCGCAAATATCATTTACCACAACATCTAAACGAAAGTTCAAAAACTTAAGGTATTTTGCCATTTTATGGGAGGCGCTTGATGCTAAATCAATCCAATTAGCCCTTTGACGGCAATAGGTCCGTAATGTTTCTGTGGTCTCATCGGGAAGAAAGCTACCCGAGAGCAATCCCAAAGAATGAAGTTGTTGAATCCAACGACTATCTTTTACATCTGTCTTTTTCCCTTTTGCATTTTTTGTAAACTTTCCATTGCACAAAATAACCTCAATGCCATGTTTTTGCAATTCCACATATAAATTTTGCCAATAATCACCTGTTGATTCCATTGCTACTGTGGTAATATCATATGAAAGCAACCATTTGCAAAGTTTCACCAGATCTTCAGCATAAACACCAAATTCTTTTACATCTTCTAATGATTGCCCTACTGCAACAAAATGAGATCTGCTACCCACATCAATACCTGCTGCATTGTGATTTACAATCTCCATTTCAATTTTCTTTTTCCTTGCCATATTTTTTCATTTTAATTCGTAAAATGACTCTAAGGAAATGTATCTTTGAATCGAGAAATATTCTGAACGGGGTCTTCGCTTAATGCGAGCCACCACTGGATTTATCAACAGGCCTCTGAAGTGAACTTTCAGAGGCTTTTTACATTTCAACCAGAATTACGCACGGGCTTTTTAAGCACCATTTTAAAAATCGGTCATACATAGAGTCGGCATAAAAATAGCAGAACTTTTCTTTCAAACACCCTCCTTCGTTAGCAAAAGGATTTAATCTGAGCTGGAGGAATAGATAACTTAAGTTTAAATCTATTTGGGAGGTTCTTATGTGGGGAATTACTGCTAACGGCAAATTGTCAAGTAGTAGCGATTTACGTACGCTCCACTTTTCAAACCGAAGAAATGCCTGGGAGGGTTACAATCCCACAAATTGAGTTTTCACCCACTATTGCCTATGGGTCATTGTTGTATATTCGTTTTTTATTAATTCAAAATCGTAAATTTCGGGTTTATTATGTATTTTGTGTCTTCGTAACGACCTTGTCTCAACAATTGGTTTTTCGCATCATTTTTTATGCCTTTTACAATTAAAATTTCACCACTAATTTGAATTCTTTTCCCAATTATTTTTTCAGATTTTTCATAAGGAATTTCTATAACATAACCATTTGTTTTAAATCCATCTTTTGATTCATCTTCTTTATTCAAAATTGTTTCAAAACAAGCATATAAGTCTTTTGTTTGATGTAATGAAGCAAAATTTCCTGATGAATTTATTCCAATTTCATATTGTTTAACAGAATTATCTTTATATTCAATTTCAAATCTATAAGGTTCTTTTATAAATGAATACCTTAATTTTTCTATCAACGAATCTTTTCCGGATTTTGAATCATAAAAATAAATCAACATTTTATCATTAAATTCAATTAAGTAAGTATCAGCTTTAATTGAATCTTTATCTATTTTAAGTTTCGATAAATTTATTTCAGTTTGTTGTTCTATTATCTTTTCCGAAGTTGTCCAAATGTTTTTATCAATATTGTCAATAAACAAAGTCTGTCCATAAATATAACAGCTTAAAAATGTCAAAAATATTATGGATATAAATCTCATAAAAATGTTTACTCTAAAATGACACACAACTCATCAACCCCCACACCTCCACTCACAAACACCTATAAATCAGGCACAATGGCTTTCGTGGTAACCATTTGCAAATATAAGTACAAGCATTCGTAAACGTGTTTTCTTGTTTCATTAGCTAAAGGTAGCACAAATTAGGTAAAATCACAAAACTTGTCTCTCCATTTGGGCAAATAACAAACAATAATATTCACACAAAAGATATTTATCAAGCAAACAATTACAGCAAGACAGGGAGTGATCAGTCCATAAAGACAACAAACAGTCTAAGGCAATAAAATTAGAACTGCCAAACAATCATTTAGCAAGTCAAACAGCCCGCCATCAAGAAAGCCCTAAACCAAATGTTTCAAATCTTCCATCAGCAGCTTGCGCGCAAAATAAATACGACTTTTCACAGTTCCTAAAGGCAAGGTAAGGTGTTCCGCAATTTCTTTGTACTTAAATCCTTTGTAAAATAGCACAAATGGTATGCGATACTTCACATCAAGCGATTTCATTGAATCATATAAATCCTGCCGCAATACATACATTTCAACTCCTGTATCAGCCCCAACCTGCGAATTTGAATAGGTGCGAACCTCCTGCACATCAACGAGCACTTTTCGACGATAATTCTCCCTACGATACTGATTAATAAATGTGTTTTTCATAATGGTAAATAACCAGGAACGCAAGTTCTTTTTATCAACATAGCGATCTTCATTGCGAAGCGCCTTCAATAAAGTTTCCTGAGTCAAGTCTTTAGCTGCCTGCTCATCGACGGTTAAACTCAGTGCATAGAAATTTAGGTGGCTTTGATTTTTAAGTACTTCTTCTTGAAAATTCATATAATATTTAGGTTAAGATGAATTCAAATATAAAAGAATAAATATATTTTCCAAACTTTTTTCACTTAGATTGAAAATTTATTTTTACTAATAACATGTTTTAAAACACTGTTATTTTTATAACATTGTTCATTTTTTCACAGAATTTCTGTACATTTGTAAAAAGCAGTAACAATGGCGGAGGAACTGAAACATATTTTTTACAAGTACCCAGCAAAAGAACAAAAGGACTTAATTCCAATCTTGCAGGATATTCAGGCTGAGAAAGGTCACCTAACCGAACATCACATTCAAATTGTTTCGAACTATTTGAATATCCCTGAAGTGAAAATATACAGTATAGCAACCTTTTACAATCAGTTTCGCTTTGCCCCAAATGCAAAATATCACATTCGTGTGTGTACCGGTTCTGCCTGCCATGTTTTAGGTGTAAGCAAACTTTATGACACAATCAAAACTGAATTAGAAATACAGAATAACAACCGTTCAAAAAACGGACTATTCAGCATTGAAGAAGTTGCTTGCCTAGGTGCATGTGCCCTTGCTCCTCTCATAGAAATTAATGGTGAATATCACGAAAAACTCACAGCCAAAAAGCTTGACAATATCCTAAACGAACTACTTGAAGACGCCAAATAACCCAACCGAATGAACCTGATAAAAGAACATTTGCCCCTTATTTTAATGGCTCCAAATCCGGAGAAAGGGAATCCTGTTTTGCAACGAAACATGAGCAAAATACGCCATCAACATGTGGACAAAATGCATATCTTTTTCGGCATGGGGAGTTGTGGAATCATTGCAGGTGCTGAAAAGGTTAAAAACTCCATCTTAAATCACCTCAAGCAACAAGAGATTGATGCAACGTACAGCGATGTTGGCTGCATAGGACTCTGCTCTGAAGAACCCATTATCGACATTCAAATACCGGGAAGATCACGCATTAGCTTTTCACGGGTAACCGAAGAAACGGCCATTGAAATTATTGATGCCATTTCAAACAACATGCTTCCCGACACCAATATATTGGGACAATATCCATCTGAAAAACTCACAGAATGGCAAGATGTTCCTTACATGAAAAAGCTTTCGTTTTTTAAAGCTCAAGACAAAACACTGACTCGAAACTGCGGAATTAATAGCCCTGACGAAATTGACGAATATATTACCACTGGTGGTTACAAAGGATTAATCAAAGCCATCACATCGCATCGATCAGAAGAAGTATGCCAAATTGTATTGGACGCAAAACTGAAAGGACGTTCAGGCTCCGCTTTCCTTACAGGAGAAAAATGGCTATCAGCACTGAATCAACAAGAAAGCACAAAATACATTATATGCAACGCGGATGAAGCAGATCCGGGCTCATTTGTGGACAGACATTTAGCAGAAGGAGATCCACACCAAATTGTGGAAGGACTTGCCATCGGTGCGTATGCTATTCAAGCATCAAAAGCAATCATTTACATCCGAAATAAATACACACTGGCCATTTCTCGCTTGAAAGAAGCGATAAAACAAGCTTATGACTACGGATTACTAGGTGACAATGTCTTCAACTCTGGATATAATCTGGATATGATGATAAAAATTGGACCGGGCGCCTATGTTTGCGGCGAAGAAACTGCACTTATTGCATCCCTCGAAGGAAAACGAGGAATGCCTGAACCCAAACCTCCATATCCTAGCGAGAAAGGACTTTTCGGAAAACCTACGGTTGTCAATAATTTGGAAACCTTTGCCAATGTACCAGGCATTTTACGCAATGGCATTGATTGGTATATTTCCAAAGGAACTCCATCCAGTCACGGAACAAAACTATTTTCTATCTCAGGAAAAATTGCACGCACAGGTGTCATTGAAGTTGAGATGGGAACAAAAATCCGTGATATTTTACAAACAGCGGGAGGTGTTCCCGGAGAACCAGACTTGAAAGCCGTACATATTGGCGGTCCGTCAGGAGGAATTGTGGACACAAACAATATTGATCTTCCAATAGATTACGACGAACTTGACAAAGCCGGACTTCGTTTAGGCACAGGTTCATTCCTTGTTCTCGATGAAAAAAATTGCATCCTTAATTTGGCAAAATATTTCATGCGTTTCATACAACATGAATCTTGTGGCAAATGCATTCCATGCAGGGAAGGCTCACAACGCATGCTTGAAATTCTCGAACGCATTACGCAAAAGTCCTACCACGAAACAGGTCACGAATCGCTGGAACGCTTCAAAGGTGTCATTCAACTTGAAAGCCTATCAAAGGTTATGCAAGAAACTTCACTTTGTGGATTAGGACAATATGCTCCAAATACAATTCTATCCTCATTAAAATATTTCAGAGACGAGTACGAAGAGCATATTTTTGACAGAAAATGTCAAGCAGGCGTATGCAAAGGACTCAAATCATACATTATTGATGTTGACGCCTGCATTGGATGCACAGTGTGTGCAAAAAAATGTCCAGCTGACGCAATTATTGGAACACCTCGCAATCCATATTTCATTGTTCAAGAAAAATGCATTGGTTGCGGTGAGTGTTATGACCATTGTAAGTTTAACGCAATTTCCATAAAATAAACGCTATGTCGATTACGATTACAGTCAACAACAAACCCATACAGGCAAGAAAAGGCGAAACTATTCTTAGCGCCCTTACGCGCAATGGTATTCGTATTCCTACGCTATGCCACATGGAAGAGTTTTCTGCCACAGGATCTTGCCGACTTTGCGTTGTGGAAATTGAAGGAAAAAGCGAACTCGTTCCATCGTGTTCTCAGCCAATTACTGAAGAAATCACACTTTTTACTCACTCCCCAAGAGTTATTACTGCAAGACGCACAATTGTCGAGCTACTCTTATCTAATCACCCTGACGATTGCCTCTATTGCGAACGCAATCAGCATTGTGAATTGCAAAACTTAGCTGTTGAGCTCAACATTCGGGAACGTCGCTTTTTCGGAAATAAGAAAAAACAAATCATGGACAATTCCAGTCCTGCCATTGTGAAAGATGATGCCAAATGTATTCTTTGTGGACGTTGCATTCGGGTTTGCGATGAAAGAGTGCAAGCCACAGCCATTGATTTTTCAGGAAGAGGAAAGAGAACACGGGTAGATACTGTCATGAGCAAAGGGCTCAACTACTCTAGCTGCATTGCATGCGGACAGTGTATTTTAGTTTGCCCAAGTGGGGCTTTAAGCACAAAATCATCCCTCACTCCTGCGCTTGATGCGCTGAACAATCCAAACACAAAAGTTATTTTCCAGGTTGCTCCTGCGGTAGGATATTCATTAGCAGAAGAATTGGGATTTAAAGCCGGAAAAGACATTTCAAACCTTATAGTATCTGGGCTTCATGCTGCCGGCGTCGATTTGGTTTTTGATTTAGGATGGGCAGGCGACTTATACATTACTGAAACTGCACAAGAAATCATCAATAAAGACAAGCCAATTATTGTGAACACTTGCCCTGCAGTGACAAAATACATTGAGCAATTTTATCGCGAAGCATTGGAATACACAAATTCCGTTAAGTCTCCACAGCAACTCATGGGAGCAATAATTAAAAACCACTATATCAAAGAAGAAAATCTGGATATTAATGATGTTTTTGTGGTTTCTGTCGGACCATGCACCGCAGCTAAAGCGGAAGCAACACGACTTGACACTATGAGCAGTGGTATTCCTGACATTGATTGTGTTCTAACGACAAATGAATTATTGCGTTTGCTGAAATTGTCAGGCATAGACCTTCATAATATAGATGAGGCTCACTTCGACTCACCTTTCCATGTTTCGAGCTCAACCGGAAGCTTGTACCATATTCCCGGAGGAATTTCTGAAGGACTGTACCGTCAACTCACTTTCCTTCACACGAAAAAACCTGCAACACAAATGAAACTTGATGACAGCAGAACATTGAAAGATGTGAAAAATTTGAGTTTTAAAGCAGGAAAAAGCAACTATCGAATTAAAACAGTAAGTGGCATTCACAACATCAAAACATACATTAAACAGATCATAGACAAAACTGCTGACTTTGACATTTTAGATCTTACAGCATGCCAATTAGGCTGTATGAGCGGTGGAGGTCAAGCAATTACAGACCAATACGAAGAAAATGCAAAATTTCTAATGAAAGCAGTGTATAAAGCTGATGCTCAATCACCTTCCAAAGCACCTCATCAGAATCCATTTACAATGGACTTTTCAAAACGCTTGCATGAAGGAGATTTAGCAAATATAAATGCAAATTTACATCATAAACACATCAAAGCATGACTGAACAAACAAACATAAACCCTCTGGTTTATACCATCCCAGACAGATGCAAGATGTGTTACACTTGCGTCCGTGAGTGTCCTGCAAAAGCCATTCGTATCAGCAATGGACAAGCTGAAGTCATTCATGACCGTTGCATTGCCTGTGGAAATTGCATTAAAGTATGTACCAGAAAGGCGAAAAATTTCAGAAAATCCAGTGATCAAGTTGGCTTTTTACTCAGACAACATGAGAAAACCATCGCAATGATTGCTCCGAGTTTCCCTGCTGATTTTCCTCACATTAAAGATTACCGAAAAGTTGTAGGAATGACACGGAAATTAGGATTTGACCTTGTTACTGAAGTTTCATTCGGCGCCGATCTTGTCGCTTTACAATACAAAAACATTCTCACTTCAGACATAAGCAAGCGGTATATTAGTTCGGATTGCCCGGCGATTGTAAATTTCGTTAAAAAATATCATCCTCATTTGACAGATAACCTTGCACCTATTGTATCGCCTGTCATGGCACTTGCAAGAGTACTCAGAAAAGAATATGGAAATTCTATCAAACTCATTTTCATAGGACCATGTGTCGCAAAGAAAGATGAATCAGACGAGGTTGATGCGACAATAACATTTAAGGAATTTCAGGAAATGTTGGAACAAGAAAACATCACTCCTGATAATGTAGAACCTTCAGATTTTGATCCTCCTCACAGTGGTCGAGGTGCAATTTTCCCAATTTCACGAGGAATTCTTCAAGCTATCAACATGCAAGAAAATCTTTTCAAAGGCAATATGGTGGTCGCTGAAGGCAGGGTGAATTTCAAAGAAGCCATACAAGAATTTGATTATGGGTTAATTAACGACCACCACCTGGAACTTCTTTGTTGTGAAGGATGCATTATGGGGCCTGGCATGTCTGTTAATGGGAAACGATATGAAAACAGAGCCTATATCACACGATATGTCAAAGACAAATTGGAAAATCTTGACATTGAAGTATGGGAGAAAAACCTTGAAAAATATAAAGACTTAGATCTTACGCGCAGCTATACACCTGACGACAGAAGAGTTAAAATGCCATCAATTGAAGAGATAGAAGAATTGTATGACAGCATGGGTAAAAACAAACCAGAAGACAGACTCAATTGTCAGGCTTGTGGTTACGAAAGCTGTGAAGAACATGCGATTGCAGTACTTAGAGGCTTAGCTGAAGCCGATATGTGTCTCCCCTACACCATTGAAAAGCTGCACAATTCCATTGAAGAACTCAATGAAAAAAATGACAGCTTAGTTCACATGCAACAAGCATTGAAACAATCTGAAAAACTCGCACATTTAGGGCAATTGTCAGCAGGTATAGCACATGAATTGAACAATCCTTTGGGCGTTGTTATCATGTATAGCAACATGTTGCTGGATGAATGCAAAAAAGATTCCGAATTGTATGAAGATTATCAGATGATTGTTCAGCAAGCCTCAAGATGCAAAAACATTGTGGGTGACTTATTGAACTTTGCACGAAAAAATCAGGTTAAGCAAACACAAATGAATGTGATGGATTTAATCACCAAAAGCATTCAATCACTTATCATACCTGAAAAAGTTCAAATCAAAACAAAATCTATGCTTCGAAATCCAAATGCAAATCTGGATGAAGAGCAAATGATACAAGCCTTAACAAACATCATTAAAAATGGCATAGAGGCAATGCCTGATGGTGGCAATTTGCACATCCGCCTAATGGACGATGCTAAAAACATCACGATAGAAATTGAAGATGAAGGAACGGGAATCAGCGAAGAAAACCGCGAAAAAATTTTCACACCTTTCTTCACAACCAAAGGAATAGGTGAAGGCACTGGTTTAGGGCTTCCGACAACCTATGGTATCATTAAAATGCATAAAGGTAAAATTACATTAACATCCAATGACAATCCGGACAATGGAAAAACAGGAACCTGCTTTATTTTGCAGATTCCAAGAAACCGGAATTTAAATCAGATATAGCTATGGCAGACAAATTAAAAATATTGCTTGCAGATGATGATTTCGATTATCTATTTCAGATTCAAACAAAACTGGAAAACCTAGGCTTTGAGGTAATAACTGCTGAAACACAAAAAGAAGCTGAAAATATCATCAAAATAACAAAACCCGATTTAGCTATTTTCGATCTCATGATGGAAAATGATGACAGCGGTTTTATTCTAGCCTACCGACTTAAAAGCAGATACCCTGATGTCCCTGTCATTATTGCAACAAATGTAGCTGCAGAAACTGGCATTTCATTCCGCTTGCAAGAACAATCGGATTGGATTAAGGCTGATCTATACCTTGAAAAAGGAATTCAAACACAACAACTTGAAGAGAATATTCGCAAACTTTTAAATCAAACCCATGGAAAACTTTAGAATTCTTGTCGTTGACGATGAACCCGGAATTCGTGCAGGAGTCAAAAGAGTCCTGAGAAAATTCACTGTGGATTATCCCTTTATGGACGATGAAATTGGTTTCATTGTTGATGAAGCGGCCACAGGAGAAATCGCGATTGACTATCTGAAAAAACAAGTTCCTGATATCATTTTACTTGACAACAAGCTTCCTGGCATTCAAGGCATAGATGTGTTAGAATTCATCAATGAAAATCAAATTGACACCTATGTGGTCATGATTACCAGCTATGCTTCCTTGGACTTAGCAGTAAAAGCAACTAAACATGGTGCTTTTGACTTTGTTCCGAAACCATTTACACCTCAGGAATTGAGATCGTCCATGGAAAATGTATCAAAACAACTCTTCCTCAAACGCATGACCTCAAAAATGCAGAAGGAAGGGAAACACATACGTTTTCAGTTTTTATCTCTGCTTTCGCATGAACTCAAAGCCCCATTAACAGCAGTAGAAGGCTATTTGCACATGATGCAGGAAAAAAGCTTAGGAGACAACTTGACTGACTACTCAAAAATGATTTCACGCTCTCTCGATCGCATTGAAGGCATGCGTAATATGATAATGGACTTGTTGGATTTAACCCGATTAGAATCGGACAAAAAACAACGCAGCATAGAGTTATGTGATCTTAAAGAAATAACAGAAAACTCCATTGCCACCATGCAACCTTTTGCAATTCAGAAAGAGGTGGAAATCGAAATTGAAGCCCCTGAAAAATTGATGATAACTGCAGACCCTGAAGAAATTGAAATCATTCTCAACAATTTGATTTCAAACGGCATAAAATACAACAAGTCAGGAGGTAAAGTCACTGTAAAAATCATCGAAAACGAACATAATTTTAAGATTATTGTTGAAGATACTGGATATGGCATATCTGATGAAGATCAAAAGCGACTTTTTAACGAATTTGTACGTATAAAAAATGAAAATACAAAGCATATTTCAGGGAGTGGACTTGGTTTATCAATTGTCAAGCGCATAACGGACAATTACCAAGCAGAAATTTCTGTGAACAGCACCCTGAACAAAGGTTCTATTTTCACAATTACTTTTTTGAAAAATAATTAATTCCATATGAAACTACCACCAAAATCCATCGAGCGGCTTAGCCAGTACAGAAGAATTCTTCTGAACAATCTAGAGAAAGGGAAAGAGTACATTTACTCACACGAATTAGCCAGTCAGTTGCACTTTACGCCGGTGCAAGTCCGTCGTGACATCATGCTTATTGGCTACACAGGAACTCAACGTAAAGGCTATGTTATAAAAGACCTAATCGTTCGCATTGGCGAAATCCTTGACAGAGAAAGCAACACAAATGCGATTATCATTGGAATGGGGAATCTAGGAAAAGCAATCACCAGCTATTTCAATGGCAAACGAACCAAAATAGAGATTGTTGCTGCTTTCGACACCGATGAACAAAAAATTAATCGTGTAATTTCCAATGTAAGATGCTACCACATTAGCAGCATTAAAGAAAAACTACAAAACCTTGATGCTTCAATTGCAATTATGACATTGTCACCGGAAGCAGCACAGGAAGTTGCGGACCAATTGGTTTTGCATGACATCAAAGGAATACTAAACTTCACATCCATTCCGTTGAATATTCCTGATCATATTTACATTGAAGATTATGATATGGTAACATCCATAGAAAAAGTAGCATATTTTGTCAATCATAACGATTAGTGGCATAGAGAAACGTGAAGAAGAATGAAGATACACACTGATTTTGACACCTGCGGAACGATTAAAAACCCTGTTATTACAACAGGAACATTTGATGGAGTACACATTGGGCATAGGTGCATACTTGACAGACTCAATTTTCTTGCAAAATCTGTGGACGGAGAATCTGTCCTCATTACCTTTCACCCCCACCCTAGGAAAGTATTATTCCCAGACAAATGTGGTGATTTGAAACTGATAAATTCGCAAGAAGAAAAGAAAAAACTACTTGCAAAAACAGGTTTAGATCATTTATTTATTATCCCTTTTACTTTGGATTTTTCAAAAACCACATCTCAAAGTTTTGTGAATGACATTTTGCTTGGAAAACTTAATGCCAGAATGATCATAGTAGGGTTTAACCATCACTTTGGACATAATCGCGAAGGGGATTATCAGTATCTATATGATCTCAGTAAAGATAAAAACTTCGATGTAGAAGAGATTCCAATGAAAGACATTGAACATGAAGCTGTAAGTTCAACAAGAATACGAAAAGCACTTACTGAAGGACATATCCAAAGAGCAAACGCCTATCTCGATCATCATTATTACATTGAAGGACTTGTCAATGAGTCGCTAAATTTTCCAACAAAACTCGATTCATCAATTTTTGAAATTGAAATTGAAGAAAACGAAAAACTTATTCCTCCTGATGGTAGTTATGCAATTTCAGCAAACAAAGAAAATCAACATGGATTGTCAATCATTTTACGAGATGAAAACAACAAACCAAGAATTTATGTATTGTGCATTGAAGATCAGTGCACAATCAAAAATAACGAACGAAACAACATCTGTTTTCACAAAAAGATTTCAGAAAATTACAAAGTAGAAAATTCAGATGAAATGAAAAGGCAAATTTTTGCAGATATTAATGAAATAAACGAATTGATTTTTTAATTTTAACCTCTAATTGAATTATTACAGAAAATAAACGCTTATGAAAATCACAATGGTAGGAACCGGCTATGTCGGTTTAGTTTCAGGAACTTGCTTTGCAGAAGTGGGTGTAAGAGTATCATGCGTTGATATCGACAAAGAAAAAATTGACAATTTAAACAAAGGGATTTTACCGATTTGGGAACCAGGTTTAGATACCATGGTAGAACGCAATGTTGAAAAAAACAGATTGGATTTCACAACCAGCCTTAAAGATGGTATTAAAGACTCTGAAGCTCTCTTCATTGCAGTTGGAACTCCTCCGGATGAAGATGGATCTGCAGACTTGCAATATGTTCTAGCCGTAGCTCGTGAAGCTGCAGAACACATGGAAAACTACTTTTTAATTATCACAAAAAGTACTGTACCAATCGGAACTGCTGAAAAAGTAAGAGCCGCAGTGAAAGAAGTTTTGGACAAACGTGGTGTTAACATTGAATTTGATGTGGCTTCAAATCCTGAATTTCTCAAAGAAGGTGATGCTATTAATGATGCAATGCACCCGGACAGAATCGTCGTTGGAACAGATTCCGAACGTGCAAAAGGAATCATGAACAGATTGTACAAACCTTTCGTTTTGAACGGACACCCTGTTATCTTCATGGATATCCCATCTGCTGAATTAACCAAATATGCTGCAAACTCAATGTTGGCAACAAAAATTTCCTTCATGAACGACATGGCGAATTTCTGCGAAAAAGTTGGAGCAGACATCAACATGGTACGTAAAGGAATTGGATCAGACAGACGTATTGGTAAATATTTCATTTATGCAGGAACTGGTTATGGTGGATCATGTTTCCCTAAAGACGTGAAAGCTGTCATTAAAACTGCAGATCAGAACAACTATAGCTTGGAAATTCTTAAAGCTGTTGAAGATGTGAATGAAAGGCAAAAAGCAACGCTTTACAATAAAGCGCTCAAACATTTTGGCGATTTAAAAGATAAAAAATTCGCCATGTGGGGATTGTCTTTCAAACCTAACACTGATGACATGCGTGAAGCTCCAGCTTTGACTCTTATCGATCTTTTTACAAAAGCAGGTGCTGAAATTATTGGATACGATCCGGTTGCGATGACAGAATGCAAACGTCGCGTAGGTGATAAAATTCAATACGCTGAAAAACCTTACGAAGCATTGCAAGATGTTGATGCTCTTCTCCTTGTTACTGAATGGTCAGAGTTTAGAGTGCTTGACTATGAAAGAATGAGCGGAATGAAAGACAAAGTGATTATTGATGGTCGTAACATCTATACTCCTCAAGAAGTAAGAGACCACGGTTTCACTTATTACAGTATTGGAAGAAAATAAACTTTCACATATTACAATCGAAGCCTGTCCATCCCGACAGGCTTTCTTTTTTGAAAACACCTTAACGAATAACATTCGTTTTCATCCCGAACACACAACAATAATATCCTGTGATTCGGGATCGAAAAGAAAGCGAAGTTGAAAAATACTAGGCATTGGTGTTTACCCCACAATAAAATTGCTTGATCCATTACCATGGCTTTGTATTTGAATCATCTATAGAACATCTCACTCAAACCATCCATCCCAAATAGAAAAAATTCCTTATCTTTGACTCAAAGGGAGGTTTTCAGATGGCAAGTCACAACTTAAATTGTAGTAATAAAACACTTCTACTGTTTTTGACAGTTGTCTTCTCCATTGCCACATTAGCAAAAGATTCTGTCGTTAAAGAATACCATCAAAAATTAGATCAAAGTACGTCCCCGGAAGACAGAGCTTATCTTTTTAATCGATTATCCGACTTGTATTTGGATATTGATATGGACTCTGCCCGCATGTATGCAGATTCTGCCTTGCTTATTGGCACTATCATTCGGGATTACAGACAAATTTCCGATGCATGGGTGAATTTTGGGAATTCCTACTTCTTCCTCGGGAATAAAGACTCTGCCAGAGTATATTATGAAAAATCCTTTGAGGCAATTCGCATGACAACTGAGCTTGATGAAATTGCAGCATCTCTCAATCGCTTAGGCTTGATCTATCAGGCAGAAGGTTATTTTGATCAGGCAACAGATTATTACCTGAAAGCCGTTAGGTATTACGAAAAAAGCCAAAACAAAAAAGGAATGGCTAACGTGTACAACAATATTGGAATTATAAATCATGACTTTTATCAATTAGAATCTGCTACAAACTACTATTTCAAATCACTTAAGCTCTTTCGCCAAATAAACGAACCATTGGGAGAAGCACAGGTGATGAATAATTTGGGAACATACTATACCGAAAACCATAATAGCGATTCTGCATTCACTTATATACGAAAAGCAAAGAAAATCTTTGTTTCCCTAAATAGTCCTACCAATGTGGCAACATGTAACCTTAACATAGCAATTCTCTATTTATCCAAAGAAAACACCGATTCTGCAATTTATTACCTCAACAAAGCAGACTCTTTGTTCTCAATTATGGAAAACATAAGTGGCATTGCAAGCGTGAATTTCCAAAGAGGACAATTTTATAATCAAACTAATCAACCAAAATTAGCTCAAAAGGAACTTGAAGCAGCCTTAGAAACAAGAGAAAAGCTAGGCAATATCATTGGAATAACTGAATGCCTAAACGAACTTGCAAACACACACGACAAACTCGGAAACCATCAATTAGCACTCGAATATTACAAAAGAGCTCAAGCCAAAGCAGATGAACTTGAGCGCGAAGAAATGCAAATTCGCTTTCAAGAAATGCAAGTAAGGTATGAAACAGAAAAAACCGAGAAAGAACTTATCCTGTATAAAAAAGAAGCCGCGGAGAAACGCAATCAGAACATTTTACTCATTATTGGAATTGCAGGTTTTATGTTTATTTCAATTTTGTTTTTCTATCTTTTCCGGACCAAAGCACGCTTATTAAACAGTCAAAACGAATATTTCACTCAGCAAGAAAGACTCAAAGAACTTGAGATTCAGAAGACTCAGGCGGAAAATCTTTTGCTCGAAGAAGAAATTAAAAAACAAAAAGAAATCACAAGGCTTCAGGACGAAAAATACCAAGCTGAATTAGAGCATAAAAACAGAGAATTGCTTACTTCTGCCATGCATATCGTCAACAAAAACAAAATTTTGGCATCCATGAAAGAATCTTTGGATAATATTTCTCAAAACACAAAACCAGAATTCAGCAAATATTTACGTGATATTGTTGCAGACATAGAAAACAACATCCATTTGGATAGTGACTGGGATCAATTTAAAATGCATTTCGATGCAGTCAACACCAATTTCTTTGAAAAACTGGAAATAGATTTTCCCAAATTATCCAAATCTGACATGAAGGTTTGTGCATACCTTAAAATTAATCTATCCACCAAAGAAATCGCGCAAATTATGAACGTCTCACCTGCCGCTGTCCATAAGAGATTTTATCGACTAAGGCTTAAAATGGAACTTGAACCCAACACAAACCTCACAAAATTCTTCATGTCATACTAATACTATCACTTAATAATCAACTAATTAAAAAAATCCCTAAAACTCTACACATCCAAAATTTCTTCCATTATTCAGATTGACAACATTTTTATTCTTGTCCTAAGTTTGTCCAACATGATTTTTTGCATGGTTTAAAAAGATTAAAGACTTTTACAAGAAACAAAATCAACATGCTAAGAAAAGCCGCAACATTATTTTCTCTTTTTGTTTTGGCTACAAGTTTTATTTTCGCTCAAGGGCTAACAAGCTACGGAGCAAAAATCAGGCTTGAAGAAGGAGCAAAAATTCAGGCAGGTAACATAACCATTGAATCTGAATCAGAAATTATGCACGATGGAGAAATTCAACTGACAGGCGATTGGACAAACAACACCGAAAATCCATTCCAAAACATTGAGCCAACACCCAATGGCATACTCCGATTCTCTGGTAACACTCAATCAATCCGTGGTGATTACCCGAGCAACTTTGAAAACATTTCAATCGATAATACCGAGCTTACTCTATACAATGAAGCTAGCACAGTAAAGGGAATTCTATCACTTGAGGGAACACTTATTCTAAATTCACATCGCATCCTTTTACTGAATCCTTCACCGGAGGCACTAAACCACATCTCAGGATTCATAATGAGTGAAAGTGCCCCGGCAGAAGGATTAGGTGAGCTTGTGTGGGAAATTGGGGAAAACACAGGTGATTATCTCATTCCCTTTGGTAGTGGCAACGATACAACATCAGATTTGCAAATTAGTCTTCATGTACTTGAGGAAGTATCCGCAATTTCCGGAAGTTTCAGTTTTGCTACCTACCCTACGGATTATGACAACCTTCCATTCCCTGATGGCATCAACGGATTAGATCCGCTTAATGCGCAAGCTTGCATTGATCGGTTTTACAAAATTGAACCAACCTATAGCATCAATCCGGAAGTCAGTATCTTCCTGGCTTACGATGATGCTTCCGCAGATGACGCTTTTAACCTTGAACTAAACATTGACGCTTTACAACTCTCACAATACGATAGACAAAATGATTCATGGATTTCTTATGAGCACCTAGTAAATAATACAGGAGATGTTGGGGTAAACAGAATTCAGAGTAATCAGCTTTTCGGCTGGTTTACTCTGAGTTCTTTGGGAATTCAGGACTTGGACATCCCTAACGGCATCACACCCAATGGAGACGATTACAACGACGTTTGGATACTTACAGGTTGCGATCAATGCAAAGTGAAGATTTACAACAGATGGGGAAATTTAATCTTTGAGTCAGACAATTATGACAACAATTGGAACGGCGATGATAATCCTAGTGGCGCATATTATTATGTCATAGAAGAAGCCAATGGGAATACACATACAGGAGATTTGAACATTTTGAGATAGGCTTATGAAAAAGACGATTCACATAATATTCGGCATTTTGCTCCTCCTTGGTGGGTTTCATTTCGAAACAAAAGCACAGCATCTGCCAAAATTCAGTTTACATCAGATGAATAAAAACATCTTGAATCCTGCTGCGATTACAGATCAAAATATTCGAGCCTCATTATTCTACAAAAATCAGTGGACAGGCATGGAAAACTCCCCTGTTAATGCAGGTTTAAATGTCACTAACGATTTTGGCGGTTTTTCTGCAGGTCTCATTTACCTCAATGACAAAGCAGGTGTTTTTCAACAAAATATAATCAAGCTTCAATACGCTTACAAACTGAGAATTAACCAAAAACTCTTTTTAAATTTCGGACTAGCAGCAGGCATTGATGTCTATCAAATCAATTATCAGAATCTAACCCTGTTTCACTCCGACGATCCTATGCTATTCACACAAAGTGAAAACTCTATCGTTCCTGATTTCGATTTAGGGATTATGCTTACCAATATGATTCCTGTCCGCTCTTATGCAGGCAGCAAGCTTCCTGACAATGCTTTTTGGGCAGGATTTTCAATTCAACATTTAACAAGCCTTATTACCACCAACGAATCCCTTAGAGACAACAGCTACCTGTTACGACACTTCAACCTATCTGGCGGATATCAACACCCTGTAAGCGATAATCTTAAGCTTGAAGAAAATCTTTTAATAAAATACGTCAATGGAGTGCCTTTACAAATGGATTTAGGCGCAAATATCCACATTGACAACACCTATTTTGGTGGATTATCATATCGCACAGGCAATGATATCACGTTCAAAGCCGGCATCACTTTCCAGGGAATACAGTTTGCGTATGCTTACGATCTTTCTTTATCGAAAATACCAAATCGCAGTTCACACGAAATACTATTAGTCTATCAATTTGGACAATCCAAGTCAGTCCCTAAATATTAAACCATGAAGATTATGAAACAATTTATTTTAATCGTCAGTGCAATTTTATTATCTGGTTTCACGAGCTTGTTTGCTCAAAACCAAAACGTATCCATAAACAATGATGGAGCATTGCCACATAATTCTGCTATGCTTGATGTTTCATCCACAAGCAAAGGATTACTCATTCCGAGGATGACATCTGCACAAAAACAAGCAATTGTAAGCCCAGCTACCGGATTAATTGTTTTCGATACAGACAACAGTAACTTTTGGTACTTTGACGGTTCTCAATGGACAGCCATCGGAGGCACTGGAGCCAGTGGTTTAATCACCGACTTTGATTGGAATGATGCAGCGAATCTTATTACCATTACTGAAAATGGAACCAACTGGCAGATTTCAGTGGACAATGAAGCCGATGATTTGTCTGACAATACCATCAATGAGCTTTCAAATGTTTCTGCCATTCCATCCATAGGTCAGGTATTAAAATGGGATGGTACTAATTGGACAGCAAATACTGATGAAACAGGTACTGACGGAGCAACAATTACAAACTTCACTTGGGACAATGCAACCGACTTACTCAGAATTACAGAAGGTGGCAATCAATGGGATGTCTATATTGACAATGAAGCCGATGATTTGTCGGACAATTCAATTAATGACCTTTTGGATGTGGATGCAAGTCCAGCGTCAGGACAAGTACTTAAATGGGATGGCTCCAATTGGGTTGCCGGAAACGATGAGTCTGGTGCTGGTGGAACTCAAATTACCGATTTCCAATGGACAGATGCAAGCAATTTGCTGAGAATTACAGAAGGCACAACCGAATGGGATGTGACAATTGACAATGAAGCCGACGATTTGTCGGATAATATCATCAATGACCTTTCCAATGTGAATGCAAGTCCAACAAATGGACAAGTCTTAAAATGGGATGGCTCTCAATGGGCTGCAGGAGATGACAATGAAGGGACAAGTGGAGCCAGCATAAGCGATTTCTCCTGGAACGATGGGACAAATCAACTGAGCATTACCGAAGATGGAACAGTTTGGAATTTAACACTTGACAACGATGCGGATGATCTTTCCAAC
Source organism: Bacteroidales bacterium (assembly GCA_963676165.1). GTDB lineage: Bacteria > Bacteroidota > Bacteroidia > Bacteroidales > ML635J-15 > JAQIBY01. The sequence continues at coordinate 2,114,419 of OY781043.1, forward strand.
AATTTCTTAAACGATTTAAATGATGTCAACAGCACCCCAACCAATGGAGAATTTCTACAATGGAATGGTAGCGAATGGGTTGCAGGCTCACCGGCAGCAGCAAGTTGTCTCACGCTTGAGGAAGCATACAACTGTGGAAGCGCTGGAGCCGGCAGAATCATTAACGCCAATGATGGCAGCGTGGAAATCAATGCGGCAACAGCTTTAACAATTGGGCTCAGCACCAACCACAGCCAGAATGGAGTTGCATTATCAGCAACCAATAGTTTTGCAAACTCAGAGTACTCAACCATTCAAGCAACTTCTATATCCAATTATGGTTCCGACGAAATTGAACCAGCATCTGCGATTTTAGGGAGCTCATCTGGAAAAGCCTATGGTGTTAGTGGACAAGTAGAATCAACCGCAACTGCAACTGCTGCAGTTTTCGGAAATAACTTACGAAGCGATGGTGGCTACGGGCTGCTCGGAAAAGGTGTCAATGGTGTTCGTGGAATTGGACAAACAGGAGTGTATGGAGAAGCTCTAAACGGACAATTGTTTGGCGTATATGGCGAAAACCTCTCTAATAGCGTAACCTACAACAACATTGGAGTTGCAGGTATAGGTTATATCGGTGTTTATGGAGGAACGAATGATAGCGGCTTTGGTGTGTATGCCGATGGAGAATTGGGTTCATCAGGAACAAAATCCTTCATGATTGACCATCCAACCGATCCTGATAATAAATTTTTAAAACATTACTGTGCAGAATCACCTGAAGTACTCAATATTTACCGTGGAAACATCATGTTAGACAGCAACGGTGAAGCTCAAATTGAACTCCCGGAATACTTTGACGAAATCAATATCAACTTCTCCTATTACCTGACACCAATTGGTGGTGCTGCTCCTAACTTGCATGTAAAAGAAGAAGTGAGAGACAACCATTTTATTATTGCTGGTGGACAAGCAGGAATGAAAGTTTCGTGGGTATTGTACGCACAACGGAATGACAGATATGTCCGTGAGAATCCAAAATCAACAGAGGTGGAACCTGAAAAACGTCAGAAAGGAACTTATATCAACCCAGAACTCTTTGGACAACCCGAAAGCAAATCAATGTTTAACTTAAAAAATAAAAAGCTTAATGCTCCGGAAAATGTCAACGAAACATATCAACCGAAAAAATTAAAGATTCAATAAATTCTTCTCAAAAAAGGAGGAATCCCTCCATAACTTGGCTCGCAGCAGTGGCATATCCTGTGCCACTGCTCTTTTTCGAAAACTATGAAACAGCGCATTATCCATATTATTTTCTTTCTTCTCTTAGCTCAAGTAAGCTTAGGACAAAATGAAAATCTTTGGCTCAGTATTTCGCAAGGGGAAAGCAGTCGTGCAGCGTATGAAGATGCCAAAAACAAACTAAAAACGGCAGAAAAACTTTACCGAAAACAAGAAACCAGTGCCTACCTTGAAGCACTTGAACTCTATTCCGAACTTCATGAAAAATATCCGAATGAAGCTGGATTTGCCTACAAAACCGGAGTTTGTTATTTGGAGACATACAACAAAACTGCAGCACTCCCCTATTTAATCAAAGCTTTGGAGTTAGATGCAGGACTTACAGAATATCTCAATTGGAATTTAGGAAGAGCCTCGCATTACAATCATCAATTTGATGAAGCAATTGGATATTACCAAGACTTTAAGGACTTTCTAATTCGTCAAAATGCACCTTTACAAAAGATTGATCGCAAAATTCAGGAAAGTGAACGTGCAAAACGCATGATCAAACAGGAAGTTTCTGTCAATATTTCCATTCCCGAAGCAATAAATTCTGAATATTCGGATTATTGCCCATTGATAGTAACCGATGGTTCTCGCATGTATTTTACAAGCAGACGAGCAACCAACCAACCTCCCGTTCTTGATCCTGACGATGGCTTACCATACGAAAACATTTGGGTTTCTGACAACAAAGTTGGAAAATGGAGTCCGGCAAAGAATATTGGAGCACCTATTAACACAGATTTTCACAATGCAACTGTAGGTTTATCTCCCGATGGACAAAGCATGTTAGTTTACAGTCAGGAAGATCTGTTTATTTCATCACGACAAGGCAATGAATGGGGAATTCCCAAAGCGCTTCCTCCAGAAATTAACACCAAAGCAAACGAAAGCTCTGGCTGTTTGTCCTTCAATCAAAAAGAACTCTTTTTTATTCGGGGAAAAGAACCAGGAAATCCTGAAAGCAATGCAGATATTTATGTTTCAAAATTAGAGCTGGGAAAATGGTCAACTCCTCAAAAATTAGGTTCAATCATAAACACCGAAATGGATGAGGATGGTGTATTTATCCACCCCGATGGGAAAACCTTGTATTTCAGCTCAAAAGGTCATAATGGAATGGGCGGATTTGATGTGTACAAATCGGTGAGAGACAAGAATGGAGTTTGGTCAAAACCTGTCAATCTCGGATATCCAATTAACACCACGGGTGACGATCTGTATTTTGTGATGTCTGCAGATAAAAAATCGGCTTATTACTCATCCTACAGACCCGAAGGCTACGGCATGCTAGACATTGTCTTTCTTGATTTTAACATCCAAAAAGACAGCCTGATTGTTGCAGAAAAAGACACAGTCGAAATCATTACTCCTCAAGCATCACTTAGCTTAATTAAAGGCGTAATCACCGATGCAAAAACACATGAACCTCTTGAAGCAGCCATTCATATTTTTGATAATATGAATGGGGATAGCATCATTTCCATATATTCTAATTCGGCGAATGGTGCCTACCTAATTCCTTTACCTGCAGGGAAAAATTATGCCATGCATGTGAATAAGGAAGGCTATGTATTTCACTCTGAAAACTTCAATCTTCCCGACACAGCTGCATATCACGAAGAAATTATAAATATTGCACTGCAACCAATACAAAAAGATGTCACCGTTGTTCTCCGAAACATTTTCTTTGATTTAGACAAGTCTGATTTACGTCCGGAATCCTTTGCAGAACTTAATCGACTTAAACAATTGCTCAATGACAACCCGAAGATGCGCATAGAAATATCTGGACATACTGATATACAAGGAAAGTACGAATACAACAAATCCTTATCGCTACGCAGAGCCGCTTCAGTAAGAAATTATTTGATTGAGCAAGGAATTGATGAAAAGCGGATAGAATATCGCGGTGCATCCTGGGACGAACCAATTGCAGATAACGATAGCGAGGAAGGACGTCAGAGAAACAGGCGCGTTGAATTTAAGGTGATAGAATAAGGATTTAAACCATACTTGGATTTGCTTGTTTCTTTTCTAAACAAAAGACATGACAAAGTTTAAATCAACCAAATTGTTTGATGGATTCTCCACCGTTTTCAGGCAATGGAAAGCTGAAGGGACACATTGCAAATATTTACATGGATACGGCATTTCTTTCCGATTAACTTTTGAAGGAGAACTTGATAAAAAGAATTGGGTTTGGGATTTTGGTGGCATGAAACGTGCTAAACACACAATAGACGGACGTTCACCAAACGACTGGATGAAATACATGTTTGATCACACCTGTATTTTAGCCGAAAACGATCCTGCACTTGCCAGCTTTAAAGCACTTGACAAGCAAGATATCATTCAACTCAGAGTACTCCCGGAAGTTGGAGCCGAACGATTTGCTGAGTTCATTTACCAAAAGTTAAACCCCTTCATCCAGAAAGAAACAGAAAACAGAGTCAGCATCACGCAAGTGGAATTTTTTGAACACAATAAAAATTCAGCCATTTACACACCAATTTCTTGATTCGAGAACTTGCGAGCGGGCGAAAAACAATAGTCATTCAATTGGAAAAGGGAAAAATTGTCATTCGATTGTTTTTGTGATTTGTCTTTTGCGATTTATTACCTGCCAGCCGGTTTACCAGCTGAGGATGGCAGGCTGGTTTGTCTTTTGGAATTTTGTCTTTTGTTATTTCATCAGTCTCTTGCTCAATACTCACGCAAATAAAACCCGATATTTACAAACGATAGTGCAGTAAATAACGATGGTTGAATTGTCCCGGCACCTTTTTTATATGCATATCGGGACCCAAAACTGACTCCTGACCCCTGATCTTGAGAGCGGAAGAAAACAACTGCCATTCGTTGTTAAGTGGCGTTGTTGCGAAAATTCTCTGTTCAAAGTCTCACTAAACAATGGCTGCGTAACAGAACGCGAGGCTTAGAGTACTAAAACTATACATCTTTTTACCATTTCATACAAATACTTTTCAACATTACAAATAATACTTGAATTGTAATTCACAAACTTATATCCGTATTTTCACCTATAGATTTAAGGAATTACAACAATTACAGATATTTTTTGACATAAATAAACTCCATATTAGATAATCTGAAGATTTCTAACATTTTTCAAATCATGTTAACCATTGACATTACACAAACACAAAACAGATAACAAGCATTTTATTATTACTTTATCATCAATATATCCTATTTGTTGATAATTAACACTCATTCACCTTAAAATAATTTTGAATAACGATTTCATTTGTATAAATTTACAACAACATTTCAGCCTTAAACCAATTTTAATTATTTACATCATGAAAAAGCTCGTATTTTTTACTCTCATTTCTCTGTTTACTCATGTTGCTCTGTTTGCTCAATCGACTCCAAACATCACTGACCTTTTAGTCTCAACTGTCATTCAAGTTGATTCAATCACAGGTCTCCCTATTGAAAATGAAGGAGAACTTTTATCCGTTAATGTAAAGCTTGAAAACATTGAAGCAGGTCAAACAATTCATGTTTTATTAGGCACAAGTCAAGACAGTGGCAATGTTATTTCCTGGCAGAATACAATTACACAAAATGGAGACTCTTTTTTCATCATGTCAACGAATGAAAACAGAGAAATCTCCAGCAACAGCATTGAAATTGTACTCAACTTATCTGAGACAGAATGTGAGAACTTTGTCTATTTAAGTTTATACGCAGAAAGCTCTACAGGACAAGCATCTGAGACATTATATTTCGAGAAATAAATAAAACTACATAAGCTAAAGTACCATGAAAAAATCATTATCCATTTTGATAGTGCTGATTATCGCACTCAACTCCTATGCACAACAGGTATTCACAGTTACCAAAACAACAGACCCAAATCCTTTTGATCACCCATTCAACAATGTTGATAGTCTTTGCGATCCGGAAATGTTCGGAACCTTACAATGGGCAATTAACAAGGTGAATAAAGCAAGTGCTGAGTCCGTTATTGAGTTTAATATCCCCGGTGCAGGTCATCACGAAATAGCATTGACGTATTACCTGCCTCAAATTAAAAATAAGGTCACCATTGACGGGACAAGTCAAGCAGGCTATCAAACCGGAAATCCAGCGATTACAATACGAGGTCATATCAAACTAAAATCCTGTTTTGATGCTTATGAAGTAGTTAATATATTGGGATTACATATAACCGATTTCTCCAACCATGGTATCATTATTACAAAAGGTGAAGGATCTCAAATAAAGAACAATATTATCACCAACATACATAATGAAGATGCAAATTCTCCGGGCATAGGAATCAGACTTATATCAAGCTATCACTGTACAATACAGGGGAATATAATTGGAACAGGAATAAACCAGGAGGAAACCATGCTGATTGACGATTACGGAATCTATTTAGAAAAATCAAGTTATTGTACCATAGGAGATATAACTGAAAATCTGAAAAACACGATTACAAACTGTACTTTAGGAGTATTGGTGGAAGGAGGAATTCGCAATAAGCTATCTGGAAATAGCATCTTTGACAATCACAAAGCAGCCATTTACCTAAGTAACGGAGGGAATACAAATCTTCCAGCCCCAGGTATGACAGAATACGTTGACGGCATGCTGAAAGGAACAAGCCAACCAGGATATACCATTGAAATCTTTGGAAGCACTGGCAATGAAAATGCAAATTATTATCTTGGTACTACTACAGCAAACGACTACGGAGAATGGCATCTGGACATCACCACCAACTACCCATATTACGTAACAACAGCAACAGATTTTGAGAATAATACATCAAGGTTGAGTGCTCTCATTGAAAACTCTAGAACTTTTAATTGTCCCGATCAATACTCAGAACCTTGTAACTGGATATGTAATTCACATTTTGAATGCAATGATTGTGAAAACTGCGAAGAAATCATGCCTGACAGTTGGTTTAACACACATGGTTCCGCAGATTTTTGCATCAACAACAATGACAATTGCACTGTTTGCAGTTGGGGGCCAAACAACACTAACAATTACATTCACATGTGGGGAACCGGATATATAGAGGATCCAGGATCTGCCCTCCCAGATCAATTATCATATAAAGGAGAGGGCGTTTTCACATACCTAACGAATGATTTAGACCCTGGATACGTATATCAACTTTCCTACAAAGTATCATCTACAAATATCACAAATGAGTCCAATGGAGAGGCCAGATTAATAATTAAATTAGTATCAGCAAATGAAGTATCAGATATTATCCCTTACCCATATCCAATTGATGCTGAATATTCTTTAAATATTGATAATTATATCTTGCCAGAAATTCCCGATGGGACTTATCAAACTATTCATTATGCACCCTATCAACCTCTAGTAGGTTGGCAGAACATTCAAGATGAAGTGGAAATCACTGATCAAAACTCACATTTTGATGCAATTTGGATTTATGCAAAAGGGTGTGAGGATTCTTATGGACGTACTGATTTTTATCTTGATGACATTGTATTCAAAAAAAAGAGTCCAATTGAAACTGCCTATACTGAACCAAGTTGCGTGCAACTAAACGAACCTTTCACTCTTATAAGCAACAACTCTTCAGGTGTTTCGTATCAATGGGAAGGTCCTGACGGGTGGACATCAAACATACAGAACCCAACGAGACAGGCAAACACATCTGATGTGTTTGGCACATATACAGTAACAATTATGTCTTGTCCTGAAATATGGCTACAGGTTAAACATACGATTAAGCTCTATATTTAAACACCATATTAGGGGTTTTATAATTCAAAGATAAGTGTAATCTTTTATTATTATATATGCTGATAGCATTTTTAGTAGCGACTTTAGCATTTTTCAGGCTAAAGAAGCATTGATCGAGATAAAATTCTTCTTTAAGAATTCCATTAACTCTCTCAGCTATAGCATTTTCATAACAATGATTTTCTTCTGTCATACTTATCTTAATATTTCGTTTTTTTAATTCTTTTACATATTGATTACTACAGTATTGTATTCCACGATCAGAGTGATGTACTAATCCCGCCGCTGGTCGGGCATGCCACAGAGCCTTTTTGAGGGCTCGTAGGCAGCCCGCCAGCTCCAGTGAGTTGCTAATATCATATCCAACGATTTTCCTGGAATACATATCAGTAATAAGTGCTAAATAACAAAAACCATTAACAGTTCTGATGTATGTAATATCAGATACCCAAACTTGATTAGGAGCAGTAACAGTCATGTCTTTCACAATGTTTTTATACTTGTGAAAACGATGATAAGAGTCTGTAGTTCTGCAGGATGCTTTTTTACGTTTTATAAGCATATTGTTGTCTCTGAGAATATCAAAAAGCTTATCTCTACCAACTTTAATACATCTCTTTTCAAAAATTGTATTTAGAGATTTATAGAGTTTTTTTGTTCCAACTCTTGGCTGTTCAATCCGTTCATTTTTCACAAGTTCAAGAACCTGATTTTCGACGTTTTCTCTTTTAAGTTTACGCTCTATAAATTTATAATAAGCATCTCTGTGCATACCAAAGCACTGGCAGGTTTGCTCAATGCTTGCCTGCCTTGTGTGCTTAATTTTTTCCACTGCCTTAACCATACTTAGATGTTTAAGTTTTTTTTTAGCTCTTCGACATCTTTATATCCCAGTTTTTCAGCTGCGACTTCAAGATATGAATCAGATGCTAATTTGTCTAAGTCTTTCTTAATCAATAACTCTTTGAGTTTTTTGATTTCTTTTTGTAAGGCTTTGAGTCTGGTTGTTTCGTCTTGAGTTTCCACTAATATACGAGTATTCATTAAATCTTTCCGGTTGTACTTTTTGATCCATTCGTTTATGGTAGTTCGGTTAATACCATAAATTTCACCTAGTTTTTTCTTTGAATAATTTCCAGTACTAAGTTCGGCTAAAATTTTCAATTTAAAACCTTCACTGTAACGTTTTGTAATCCCATCATTTTTATACATAATTTACTACATATTGTGTAGCCAGATTTTAGGACGGGTCATTACAGATACTGAAGGATGCACATATACAGCAAACGCAGAGATATATGAAAACGACCTCACTGTTACTTTAGGTCCCGACAGGATAATTTGTGAAGGGGCTAGTGCAAATCTATGTGCAACGGCAGAAGGCTCTGATGTTGCAGACGATGCATATAACTGGAGTCAAGATCCAAGTATTTTTGATGATGATTGCACTGTTCAGCCAGAAACTGAAACAACTTATTCAGTAACAGTAACAGATGTAAATGGCTGTACCGCTTCTGATGAGGTTATTGTTGACCCTGCTTATCCATTACCACCTGTACCTGAGCCGTCAAACACGGGGCCATATTGTGCAGGTGAAACCATAGAGCTTTACACACCACAACATGAAGGCTTAACTTATCGTTGGCATAGTTTCCCTTTTGAAATTAATAATGATGGAACTCCCGGGGATCAGTTTAACACATATTATTCCGAAGATAATTATGAAGTCACTATAGAAAATGCCAGAAATCATTTCTGTTGTGCTGGTGACGTTTTTGATACGTATAACATGAATGGGCCATACACTGCATATGTGCAAAATGAATATGGTTGTATCAATTCAGCATCCACAGAAGTTGAAATATACCCTGAAGACCTAAGCTGTTTATCTATTGAAGTGTATAACGTAACCAACAATTCTACTGATAAATTTTGTGCCGGAGATGACATAACAATAGACATTAACGGCAACTACCTTTCAAATTGTGCATTCGAGGAAGCAGAAATCACTGTCTCCGGACCAACGATAAATAACGAACCGTATATCGGTGCACCTGTATCAGATTTTGTCATTGAAAATATTGGATCAGAGCATTCAGGCATTTACACAATCACCATATCTACAATGTGTTATGAGATCACATTAGAAGATGAAATTGTAGTTAATGATCCAGATGTTACATTACAAAACGTATATGGATTTTGCGAGGGAGATGAAATACTAATCGAACCTGTCATTTCTAATAATATTGATTTGTTTAATTGGGAAGGCCCGGATTCTTTTGAAAGTACTAACCCATTATTAGAGATCGAAAATGTAACTCCCAATATAGAGGGAGAATACGAATTAATGGTTACAGATGTATTTGGCTGTACTGCTGCAGCAACAACCAATATTACTGTTTTTGACTACTCATATCAAGGGAATTTAACAATCGATTCCAATTCACCAGTTTGTTATGGCGAAGACATTACACTTACTGCCGAGTCAAATTACAATGGTGTTATAGAATATAACTGGACTGACCCCAATGGGAACTTTCTTTCGAATGACGCTTCAATAATAATTTCAAATGCAACATATAACGACATCGGCAATTATACGGTAGAAATTCAATTTGACCCGATAGAAAACAATCCTTGCGATGAACGGATTCAAAGCACATTGGTCATGGTGACAGATTGCGAAGAAACAATAAACATATCATGTAGTCAAATTCCGGTCACATGTCAAGACCCATACAATGGGAAAATAGAGATTTCCATGAATAACGGAACACCTCCTTATAGCGCAGCTTTATATCGAAATGGGAATTTACTGAGTTTCACTGAAAACTTAGAAGCCAACGAAAATCATACTATTGAGCTTCAAGGGGTAGAACCAAACAGCAGTCCAATCACAATTGTTGTGGAAGATAATGCGGGCAATAGTAGTTTCCATACCTTAACTGAAGGACTCAACTATGCATGGGATCATGTAATTACTCAAAATAATTTGTATTTCAACAATCAATATGAAGCCCAAATTTTATGTGTTGGCGACAACGAAAATCAGGGACTAGATTTTTATCAGAATTTCACGTTTGAGAATTGCACCATTTACACATCAACACATAATGTGACAGGATTAGATAACACAAAGTGGACATTAAACATGCCAAACACTTTGGAAATATTCAACACAACAATTAAAAGTGGCTGCCCCGATAAAATGTGGCAAGGAATCTATTCAGATGGCATTGCAGGTGAATTACAAAGTCCGGAGGACACAAAAATAATCATTGACAATTCAGCTATTTGTGACGCAATTAAAGCGGTTGACATATTTGGTGGGGGAACACAAACTGTTACAAATTCAGAATTTATCAATAATGTTCAAGATTTACTGTTTTATGACTCCCAAAACAACACAATTACAATTAATAATAATGGGTTTAAAACAAACTCACAATTAAATTATCAAGTTTTTTATCCCAAAGCCCATGTTGACTTATACAAAACCAGCAATATAATTTTTAATGGCAATGAATTTATCAACAGTACACCATACTGCACAGAGCCTGAATTTCCTGTACACAAAAGAGGTACCGGCATAAAATCTTTAGCAAGTAGTTTTATTGTAACACCGGTCAATCAACTAACGTGGACTCCTATTGGAACAAATTCAGAAAACCGTTTTGAGGGATTATTTTACGGCATTAAATCAGAGTATCATTGCACAACACCTCCTGCTATCTACTTCAATGAATTTGAGAATAATTTCAGAGGAATATATTTAGGAAATTCTCATGGTAGTCGTGTCCTTTTTAATGACATTTCCACAACACAAGAGAATACATATTTTGATGAAGCCTTCGCAGAAAACATCAATGGATTAGAGGAAGTTGCAAGCTCCTACGGAATGTATGTTAATTCATGCCGCCAATTTAGCATAGAGGAAAACAGTTTTAAAAACGGTAATGTTGGTATTTATATGTATAATTCCGGAGAAGCTGCAGGACAGAAAATATATCGCAACACATTTGGAGATGAACCACAAAGTGGAAACAATTTTAATATGAACTCCGCTGTTGTTGTATTAGGAAAGAATTCAGACTATGATATTAATGACCCATTTAGCGAAGGTTTAACCGGTCTCCAAACCCGCTGCAACAATTACACAGCAACCGAAAATGCCATTTCCGTTATAAATGGAAACATGAGGAAAAATCAGGGTGTTTATATGGGTGCAACCGATAAACTCGCCGGGAATCAATTCCATGAAACATTTACCAATGGAATGGAATTTACAAGCCAGTTTACGTCAGAATTTGAAATGTACAACCTTGGAACATACAAATATTTCCGTCATGATGAATTTGGAAGTGATGATAACGGGTTTTACCGAGAGTTGATAAATTATTCTGGGGTCATAGAATATCCTAATGATGGAGTTCCTTATTATGAAGATCTTTCATGTCCATCAAATTACGAAGAGACTCCAATTATTGAACCGGGAGAATTTATTGTGTTTATCGGTGAATTACAAAACAACTTATCAAGTAAGGAATCTGAATACGCACAAATAGTTGACAAGGGAAATACAACTCAATTAAAATCAGCTGCAGAGTCAATGAATTCCCAAAACTTTTTTGCTGCATACTTGACTCTATGCAACAACGGCTATCTAAGTAACACAGTTTTTGATGCCATCTTAAACAATCAATCGGTTCCACAGGTTGTGACAACAGCCTTGCTACTTGCGAATTCTCCCTTACCGGAAGTTACACAGCAGAAAGTGCAGAAATCACGCCTTACAAATTGGCAGAAAATGCTTATTGCATATTATCAGCAAGGTATTAACAACAGAGAAAAATTAGAATTTGCAATGGCTGACATAAAGCAGGAAATTGCTACAATTGAATCTGATATGCTTATCAATTTTGCAAATAATGATTCGACACCGGCATACAGAGAAAATGTAATGAATTATTTCAGTCAAAAAGCGGATGAAAACATTGAGAACTATATAAACCGTTTTAATCTTCACCTATTTGAAGAAGATTACAATAATGCGTTGATCATTTTGAACACATTACAAAACTATGCATCAAGCTTTAGTAATGACAGCATAACCCAAGAGATACAGCACTATTACGATGTAAATAACATATTAATATCCGTATTAAAAGACAATCAATATAAGGAAACAAAATTAGAGAGTAATCTTGCATCTTTACGTCAATCTGCAAAAGCATATTCACCCTGGTACTCAAACATTAGCAGATCGCTTTATGCATTGGCAACAGATTCAATTTTGTTGGAATATACCCCTATACCACATCCCGAAGTTTCAACGAAGTTAGCCGTTTGCAAACCTGATTTAAACAGTATCTTTAGTCCTGAGATTAAACTTTACCCAAATCCGGTAAAAGAGCTATTGTTTGTGGAATATAATTTTATTTCCATGTCAGAAACAGGAACTGATTTGTTGTTAAAAGAACTTGATTATGAAAAAACTAATACTTGTGAAAACGGAAACATTGTTGTATATTCGAACTCAGGACAGAAACTTGTTGACTTGGAATTAAGCCAAAGTCTTGGTGTTATTCGCATTAATTTTAAAGACTTCGCAGCAGGCAATTACATTGTGGAAGTGACCGATTGCTACGGGTTTACGAATAGTGCAAAAATTGTCAAGCAATAGAGATTGTATATGGTTTAAAGGAATTAATTATGATGAAAAAATTATTGGTTATAACTTTAGTTTTTATAAACATTACGACAATTAAAGCACAAGTTGTTTTCAATAAAATCATTGAAGATTCCATTGGTCATATCACAAATTCAGTTGTTGCTTTAGACTCCGGTTATGTATTTTTATCAGGCACAGGAAATGAATATGGTATACGCAGTTTAGGCTTAACTTATGTTAATGAGGTTGGCGATAAACAGTGGAAACATATATATGGCGATTCAGTGGTGGAATACTGGGATGGCTGGGGAGGCAATTATAAACGTTTAAATTCCTCTTCTTACCTTTCCGGTTCATTTGTTAATTCACCTGAGCAAAAACGTGGAATTCATATTACAAAATTCGATTCCTTGTTTAATATTGAATTCCAAAACATTGTATTATATGATTCAATTGATAAAAGAGCTTATGATACAAAATATTTTAGTGATAGTTGTTATTATATCACTGGGTCATATGATTGCGAAGATATTGAACAAGTAAAACTTATATTACTAAAAGTTGATAATTCAGGTAATTACTTATGGCATAAAATATTTGGAAATAATGCGATGGAATATGGAAGTCGTATCATTGAAACATCAGATGATAAAATATTAACTGCAGGTTCTACAATCATTACCAACATCTCTAACACCCGCTGGTACTTTCTCAAAACCGACACAGCGGGAAATACCATTTGGGAACAGACTTATGGGCGCAACAATTACAACAATGGCAGAGTCAACGGCCTGATAGAAACGCAAGATTCAAATTATCTCGCCTGCGGGATATATCCTGCTGCCTCATACGGAAGCGAGACCCTCTACGATGGCTGCCTGCGCAAAATAGATACTGCTGGTGACTTGTTGTGGGAAAAGCGCTACAAAAATTACTCGTGTCATCCTGATGGTGACAACATCACTCGTAGCGGAACAATAAGCTCGATTAGCCAATTGTCAAATGGTGATTTTATTATTTTGGGTTCTTCGCAATGGTATTACACAATTTTGAGAGGTTTTCTAATGAGACTTGATTCGAAAGGTAATATCAAATGGCATCATTATTATTTTGCTGAGGATTACATTTCTACGTGGCAATATTTTTCAGATTTCAAAAGTACAGGTGATGGTGGTTATATCATTGCAGGTTATGGAATTGATTACAGCAATTTGGGCTATGAAACAGAACAACAAGCATGGCTTGTAAAAACCGACAGTTTGGGAATGGACGGACTAAGCAACACAGAACCGGATGCACTTCAACTGGAAGTGGATTTTCCTTTAACAGCATGCAATAACGATACTATACAAATTTTCGTGAAAATTGCCGGTAAATCGGCACCCTACACACTTGAATTTAGTACGGGACAAGTTACAGATAGTATTTATTATCCAGCATGCTTTGTTCCTCAGGAAATTGGCTTAGACACACTTGAACTTGAATATCTTGGCACTCCATATTTAATAGATACCATTAGAGAAGCAACAATCACAAATCACGAATGGGGACATTGCATCGCTAAACCCGTAGATTTCTACACACCAGCAGATGCGGGCTATTTAAATCTATATGTCACATTGACAGATGCCTATGGAGAAAGTATTACATTAGCAGATGGATTAATGATTACAGACTGTCCAACGACATTAACTGAAAACGAAAGCGCTTCTCACTTCAGCTTTTATCCCAATCCCGCAACCAACAAACTTCACTTAGAAATCCCAAACCTAACACACCCCCAACAAGCCGAAATTTACGATGCTCAAGGCAAGCTTGTTTTTACACAAACCATAAATGCAAAAACCACTACCCTTGACATCAGCCATTTACAACCCGGCAGCTACATCCTCAAAATCGATGGCATCAGCCAGAGTTTTACGGTGGTGCGGTGAGGTCGATGGCTTTGTATCCGGTGGCTTCGGCTCCGTCACCTTACTGTACCACGCCAGGTGATTGAGCGCAGCGATGTGCTGAGCTGTGTCGTAGTGCCGAAATTACCGGCAATGAGCACACTAAGTCAAACCCCGAAGGGGTGACAACATTGTAACCACGGGTGTAGTGAGAAAACTTGTTTTCGAAACGAAACCCGGGGGCACACAAACACCCGAAAATCCTTTTGGCGGGATTTTTGCGGCGCAGCAAGAAAAAATCGTGACAAAAGCCGGACAGGCAATGACAAAAGTTGGAGAAAAATACGTACATTCGTACAAGCATGAAAACCAAACCTATGAAACTACAAATCGCCATATTTTCAACTTTTTTACTAATTTCAAGTGGATTACTTGCACAACCATTAACACCAACAGAAGCCAATATCCCTGTCAGAGATGGACAAACTTTAGCCGCAGACATTTACATTCCGCAACCCGAAACAGCCCGTCCAACAATATTGATTCAAACTCCGTACAATAAACTCTTTTATCGCTACTCCCTACCATTAGGAATAGGCACAGAAGTTGACAACAGTCCGTATAACTTTGTAATTGTCGATTGGCGAGGGTTTTATGCATCGGCAGGAGCAGCAAGTACCGAGGCAGATCGAGGCGAAGACGGTTATGATATCATTGATTGGATAAAAGACCAAAGCTGGTCAAATGGAAAAATTGGAACATGGGGAGCTTCAGCATTGGGAAAAATTCAATTTCAAACAGCAAGAGAACAACATCCCAATCACATCTGCGCAGTTCCTCTCGTTGCCAGTCCGCAAATGCTATATCAAGAGTATTATCCCAATGGCGTTTACCGGGAAGAGTATGTTGAGCAACTTGATGCACTTGGATATGGCATGTCAACAATACTCGAAGCGCATCCATACTACGACCCTACTTGGCAATACACAGAAAACGCAACATTCTACCCCGATGACATTCAAATTCCGATGTTAATGATTTGTGGCTGGTTTGATCATGACTCTGAGTTCAAATTTCAATACTTTCAGGATTTGCTTTCCAATTCTCCATCTACCATTGCAGAACAACACAAACTACTCATAGGACCCTGGGCACACGGTGGCTTTGGACAAGCACAGGTTGGCAGCGAACAACAGGGCGAGCTCTTTTTCCCACAAGCAGAAGGATACAGCGATGAATATGCACTTGATTTTTTTGATTATTACCTTCTGAATGCCTACAATGGCTGGCCTGCAAATCCAAGCATAAAATTCTTTCAAATGGGAGAAATGGAATGGCGAAGCAGCGAATCCTGGCCACTACCCAGCACAACTGAAACACTCTATTTCCAGGCAAATGGCAGCTTATCGAATCAAATGCCTGCTACAGACGATTCTTGCTCTAGCTTTTTATACGATCCTCGCGACCCTTCACCAACCATTGGAGGACCAACGCTTAGGCAAGATCTCTTGCAAGGACCCTATGATCAATCAACGGAAGTAGAAAGCCGCAATGACATTCTCATTTTTGACACTCCAGGTCTCACAGAAAATTTTAGCATCAATGGAAACATTCATATGAATCTGTATGTTTCCAGCAATCGACCCGACACCGATTTTGCAGTGCGACTTTGCGATGTGTATCCCGATGGCAGAAGCATTTTGCTTTTGGATGGAATTTACAGAATGCGATTTCGGAATGGATTTACGCAGGCTGACGAAAGCTTCATGACCGAAGGAGAAATTTATCCCATTGAAATCATCTTACCTGGCATAGCACATAGTTTTTTAACCAATCATAAATTACGCGTTGACTTTAGCTCATCCAATTATCCACGATTTCATCGTAACATAAACAATGGAGACGCAATGTATAACTCCGGCGATACATTGACCGCATTAAATGCGATACATCACAATGCAGATCATCATTCCTCCCTCCTGCTACCAATTAGCCAAAGTACAAGCACTTCAATGCTGGAAAATAATGCAATACAACTCGGAAATCCGTTCCCGAATCCAGCGACAAAACAGCTTTTTGTTCCTTATCAATGTCCAAATGACATGTCTGTTTACATTCAAATCACAGATATCTCAGGCAGGATTGTGGAAATAAAAACACTAGCAAAAGGACACTCCTTACTTGAATTGAATCTAGACACCTACACTCCCGGCATGTATCAAATTAAATTCACTTTCGGGAATAAACATGTTCAATCCATTAAATTTGTGAAACAATGAAATTCAAATTAAATACTCTCCTTCTTATCATCGCAATTGGATTTTGTGGAAATTAAAAAATGCAACTCAAACTCTCACCCGAGTAAAAAAGCCCTTATTTTTTGGCAATAAAAGTCCAAAATGATAAAAATCCAGGGCAATAAAATCTTTGTCATGAGCAAGTTTTCGCCAGGCCTTGGTCATTCCTTTGGACCAATGGATATCATCCAATAAAATCACGGCTTCCTCTGAAAGTCTGTTCTGAATATCATTCATCAAATCCAGGGTTTGTTGGTAGCGATGATCTCCATCCACATACACAAAATCCCAACTTGCTTCATTTTGCGCCAAAAAGGCTTTAAATGTTGTCGTATGCAAACTCACATTATCTGCAGAAAATGCATGCAGTACATTGCTCGCTACTGCATGTGTTTCAGGACAAGCATCCACAGAATGAATCTGACTTTCAGGACAAGACAATGCCATACACAAAGTAGAGACTCCCAACGATGTTCCTAACTCCAAAATATGTTTAGGTTTCAGGAAGTACACCAATCTCGATAAAAAGACAGCATCGTCCTCATTCAAAACAGCATATTTTGCGATATCTGACAATTTGCGGATATCCCCCATTTTTCGGGAGCCTGCCCCTTTGTCAACTACAGTAATTTCGGTTTCATCATAAAGCAGATCATCCATTACATCATCGTATGCCAACATTGCATAACTTGTCCTGTCTGACTGAAGTGCAGACAATAAAACACCCAAATCATTGAGTTTAGGGATCGCATCATAAGGCTTGGAAAGCACTTTATGCTTCAAATATTCAAAGGCAGAATGCAATTGCTTCATGGAAATTAATGGTATTTTTGTATTTTAACATCAAATTTAGTGGAAAGAACCGAATGAGCAAGCTTTTAGATTCAGAAATAAAATTTTTAAAGACAGTTGGTCCTAAACGGGCGGAACTTCTGAACGAAGAGCTTGACATATATTCGTGGGAAGATTTGCTAACTTATTTTCCATATCGCCATACTGACAGATCAAAATTTTACAAAATCAATGAGATAAATGCCAACATGCCCAGCATACAATTGGTTGGGAAAATCAGTCACATTCAAGAGATTCCTGGCAAGAGATTTCGGCGATTAACCGCTAAATTACTTGATGACACAGGACAAATTGAACTGGTTTGGTTTCGAGGCATAAAAATGATGAAAGACATCATTAAACCCGGACAGAATTACGTTGTTTTCGGGAAAGCAAATTACGTTAAAAACAGTGGGTTAAGCATTGCCCATCCGGAAATAGAAACCGTTGAAAAGTGGAAGAAAAAACCTGCAACAGGACTCATGCCACATTACAACACAACGGAGACAATGAAAAAAAATGGGCTTCACAGTCGTGCAATTCAGAAACTTCAGGAAGTATTATTGCAATCCATTGAAAACAAAATCCCGGAAACGCTTCCTGAGTGGATGCTGAAGAAATACCATCTGGTCTCCAGAACCCAAGCCATTCGAGCCATTCATTTTCCTCAAAACTATGATGAACTAAGCAAGGCAGAATATCGGCTAAAGTTTGAAGAACTTTTTTACATCCAATTGGGAATGCTCAAAACCCGCATCCACAGAAAAGCAACCACCCCTGGGCATATTTTCCCTGAAATTGGAGCATATTTCAACCATTTTTACCATAACCAATTACCATTTGAGCTGACAGAGGCACAAAAGCGGGTCATCCGTGAAATACGTCACGATATGGCAACAGGGAAACACATGAATCGATTGTTGCAAGGCGATGTTGGAAGTGGAAAAACATTGGTCGCTTTATTTTGTATGCTCATTGCCATAGACAATGGATTTCAAGCTAGCCTCATGGTTCCAACAGAAGTACTTGCCCAACAGCATTATAAATCAATATGCAAATTTCTAGACGGTATGAGCGTCAGAGTTGAATTACTGACAGGCAGTACGAAACGGAAAGACAGAGTTCCTATTCATGAAGGGTTACGGAATGGCGATGTCAATATTCTTATTGGAACACACGCTTTACTGGAGGATGAGGTTCAATTTCAGAACCTTGGAATCGCTATAATTGATGAACAGCACAGATTTGGCGTTGCACAACGTGCCCGATTATGGAACAAAGCGGAAATTCCACCTCACATCCTTGTTATGACAGCAACGCCAATACCACGAACTCTTGCCATGACTGTTTATGGAGATTTGGATGTTTCTGTAATCGACGAGCTACCACCTGGACGTAAACCAATAAAAACCAGCCACGCAACAGATGCTCAACGACTGAGAGTCTTTAAGTTTATGAGAGATCAGATTGCTGCAGGCAGACAGATTTACGTGGTTTATCCTTTGATAAGCGAATCAGAAAACATGGACTTTAAAGACCTTGAAGATGGAGTTGAAAGCATGCTGAGAGCCTTTCCTCGTCCTGATTACCAGCTGGCTGTGGTCCATGGAAAGATGAAACCCGCAGACAAAGAACATGAAATGCAGTTTTTCAAAGAAGGGAAAGCCCAAATCATGGTTGCTACCACAGTGATAGAAGTTGGTGTTGATGTGCCGAACGCATCGGTAATGATCATTGAATCGGCTGAACGTTTCGGATTAAGTCAAATGCACCAATTGCGTGGCAGAGTGGGACGTGGAGGCGATCAATCGTATTGTATCCTAATGACGAAACAACATTTGGGTGAAACGACAAAGCAGCGCATAGACATCATGTGTCGTACTAACGATGGATTTGAAATTGCAGAAGCGGATATGAAACTACGTGGCCCCGGTGATATTGAGGGGACACAACAAAGTGGACTTCCAATCAATTTAAAAATCGCCAGTTTAGGCAAAGACCAGCAGATTCTTCAATTTGTACGTAATATTGCCAATATGATTCTTGGCAGAGACCCTGAATTACAAGCAGATGCCAACACCATTTTAATCCATCGTCTTCGGGAACTTAACAAAAACAAATTGCAGTGGCGCATGATTTCGTAGCTTTTGTCCTAAAAAAAAAGCTACCCTAAACTGAGTAGCTTTCACATCACATAATGCAATGATATTGATCAAAAAAACTAAAACTATTCTTTCACGATTCGTTTTATAAAGGTCTGATTGTCTTCAAAACAGAAACGCAGCATATAAACTCCAGCAGGAAGGTCTGACAAATCAAAAGAAAAATCCTGATTGCCATCAAAACGCACTAAAACCTGTCCAAATGCATTTAGCACTTCAATAGAAGCATCATGCTCAATCCCAACAATATTAACATTTCCTGAGGTTGGATTTGGATAAACTGAAACTTTCTGCTCCATAAGGTTAGCTATTCCAACAGGAGACAAACTCACCATTTCCAACATATTTTCATCCACATGAATGACAGCAGACATGTCCTCATATCCATTGGCTGAAATATAATAAGTGTACGTTCCCGCTGGAACATCTTCAAAGGTAACAAAGCCAGCATAATTTGTACTCAAAACAACGCCATCCATTTCAATTTCAGCATTTTCTAAAGGTAGAGATCCATCTGTTACGTAAAATTCGACATCATAAACCAATTCCAACTCCACTTGTATTATTTCATTTTGGCTTAAGTTAATGTCATCAGAAACCGTTGAATACCCATCAGAAGTTACCATATATTCATACAAGCCTGCTTCCAGTTCATTAAAAACTAACTGTCCATTGACATCACTTTGATATGCATTCCCATTCAGATAAATTGTTGCTTCTGATATTGGATTAAGTCCATCAGTTACTTGAAATTCTAATTCATAAACTGGCACCATTTCTACAGAAAGATCAACATCAGCATTTATCACAGTAACAAGCTCTTCAACTGTAGAATATCCATCCTTAGAAACAGAATAATTGTAAACTCCCTCTGATAATCCAGAAACAACAAGATTCCCACTTGCATTGGTTACAAAATTGTCACCATCAAAGATTACATTTGCACCCTCAATCGGATTTTGTCCATCAGTCACAGTAAAGTTTACAGCATATACTCTAGCCAACTGTATGTCCTGCTCTATGTCAACTGCAACCACACTTATTGTTGAGTTAAATGGAAGATATGACTCATCATTGACTGAAAAATCATATGTTCCGGAAACAACGTCCTGCACAAGGATATATCCACTTCCATTTGACAAATAATTACTACCGTCAAAGGTGACCTCAACACCAGTCAATGCTGTTTCTCCATCAAACAGATTCAATCTCACATCATAAACGGAGGCATTGAGTACAACATTTTCAACTTGGTTAGCCCCAGACATAGTAATTGATTCAGAATTACTGTCAAAATTAAAAGCACTTACAGTGTAATTGTACTGATAATCTTCTACACTTTCAAAAGTCACTTCTCCAGCAGCATTTGTTTGCCTTGTACCATAAGTTTCCAGACTCACAAATGCAGATTCAATTGGAGAGGTGCCATCACTAATTGTGAAAGTTAAACTATTTCCAATCGATGTAAGATTTGCGATATAACCAATGTTCAGATTATTGGCAGTTGCACCTCCAGCATAAGTTGACGAATTAGTCCCTTGCCAGTGATTAAAGTTATACCCAGCCACATCAGGAGTTGGCAAAACAAAGTTTACAATAGAATTCAATGCAAATGCATACGTACCTATATATTGCAACTGGTCTGCTGAATTCAACGTTAAACTTGAAATACTATTCACAGCAAAAGCATAATCTCCAATCACTTTTAAAGCTGAAGCTGCATTCAGATTTACATCCGTCAACTGATTATTATGAAATGCATAATCGTCTATAACAGTTAAGGAGTACGCATTCACATCAAGCACTGCCAATAAATTGCTCGCAAAAGCCTCAACACCAATTTGCAACAAATCAGCATAAGCGCCGAGCGGCAGAGAGGTTATAACATTATCTTTAAATGCATAATCTCCAATAAGTTTTAACTCTGAATTAAAAAACACACGCTCAATATCTTTCCCTTCAAACACACCATGTGATGCTCCAGAATAGTAATCTCCATGAGCAATACCCCACACCGGTTGATTATCCAAAACATCAGGGAAAATTAAATATGTACGATCGACAGGAAAATCAACGTCACAAGTTGTAATGTATCCATTTGACACAGTAACATCCTCATCTTTCAACACATAAACTGGCATAACATACTCTGTTTCGAAGTTGCTTATCGCATCTTCTGCAGAATAGGTATTATCATCCTCTCCTCTCCAAAAATACGGATTCATTCCTGGGTTAGCTGGCAAAAGGAATTGCTCTAAATCAGGATTATTTGAAAATGTCCAATAGCCAATTCGATAAAGGCTTTTACAAGAAGAAATATCCACACTCGAAATATTATTAAATGAAAATGCCTGTCCATCTATCACTTCCAAAGATGTTAATGGAGAAAGATCAAGCTCACTGATGGAATTTTGATAAAAAGCACCACCCCCAATATATCTCAAGGATGTACATCCGGTAAAGTCAATGGAATTGAAATAATTCATTTCAAATGCCATATTTCCGATTGTATCTAGTGACACACAATTATTGAGGTACAATTCACTTGTGGAACCATCAAAATTATGGAGAAAAGCATAATTTCCAATTCGTGACAATGCAACGAAATCAGTAAAATCGATATGACCTAATTCATTGTATGAAAATGCATAATCATCAATTCCCTCCAAAGTTTCCTGACAACCCAATTGTATTTCTGTAATCGCATTACTTTGAAAAGACATTTTTCCAAAACGCTGAAATTCTGCACAATGACTCATATCTATCATCTCTATGCTATTCCCTTTAAAAGCTCTATCACCAATAAATTGCATACTTGCCGGGAAATTAACTTCGGTTATTCCTTTCAACTCAAAAACACCTTCATCTATCATGTCTGCAATTCCAATAACAGTTTGTCCCTGCAATGTTTCAGGAATAGTAATACTCGTTTCTTCATAATCATAAACAAACTCTAAAATCACACCATCCACAATTGTGACATCCTGACTCTGAACAACATAAGTAACAGGCACCCAATACTCTGTATTAAAGTCAGTCACAAAATCACCACCTTCATATAGATTTCCATTATCATCTTCCCAGCCAAATTCATCATACTGCACATTAACAGGTAAACTGAATCCGGTAAGCTGATTATTATAAAATGCATATTGAGCAATATTCATTAAGGCTGAACAAGTACTCAGGTTAACTAATGACAACTGATTGGAAGAAAAAGCTCCACTTCCAATTTCTGTTAAAGACGTGCAAGCACTCAATGACAAGGATGAGATTTCATTTCCGGAAAAAGCTGAGCCACCAATACGTTCAAGAGAAGTGCAATTGGATAAATCCACACTGCTTAGCCCCTCTCCTTCCTGAGTAAAAAATGCAGCTGAACCAATTGACAGGAGATTCACATTACCACTCAAATCAATTTCAGTTAAATGATTGGAGTGAAATGCACCTATCCCTATAGTCTGCAAATTTTGGCATTGGCTAAAATCAACTGTTTCAATAACATTACCATAAAAAGCATATTCCCCAATATGCTGTAATCCTGCTGGCAATTCGACTTGTACAAGTCCCATATTTGCAAAGACACCATCATTCGTATAGTCATCAGCAAAACCAAGTACAACTTCTCCTGACAATTGATCGGGAATAATAAGATGAGTTTCCCCTCCAACATAAGAACAGGATTGAATAACACCATCTTCAATGATTACATCTGAATCTTGTAGTGTGTATTGAGCAAAACTTGTAAAACTCAATACAACACATAAAATCAGCACACTTAAACTTTGTAATTTCGCCTTGATTTTCATAATTTTAGTTTTAATGTTCAAAGCAAAAATAGAGGAGCATATAAGACTTCACAAGGCAAAACGAGTAAACGGCAGCCTTGGATGAGTAAACGGCGGAAATAAAAAAATTGAATTATGATAGAAACTTTTCACGAGCAAATTTCATCAGAAAAAAGGACAAATATCGATCGTACTCTGTGTAAACCTAACATTATTTTAAATTTGGCTTCAATTTCACATAACATGACGTTTATTTAAAAATGTCACACAAGAAGAAAACACCCTCAAACCTCACAACATATTGTTATTATGCTACTTAATCGCATTTAAAAAATTTAATAAAAATTAAATTGTCCTAATTTTGTCTTAACTGATCAAGCAATTTTCCTTTTATATTGTGGGTGTAGATTAGGAAAGCTTTACACTATGAAAATGAAATTAACATTTAGCTTGGCATTTTGCCTCATTGCCTCGATTGTATTTTCACAATCCCAAACCACATCCGAAAGGTTAAGAATTAACCACAGCGAAAATGGAGCTGTGAGAGGGAATAATAAATCACAGCGATCAAAAGTCACAATTGACACTGACATATCAGATACTTTTGAAGCTGATGCCATTTTTGCAAGTCGAAAACCAGAAGAAGAACTAGTGGGGAAAAGAGACAGAACCTCAAAGCACTTTAAAAACCCTGACGGTTCTATTGAAGCATTTCTTTCTACCGGTTCTATTAACTATCAGGAGAACGGCAGGTGGCACACTATCGAGCTCACCATTACACCAAACAACACTGGAAAATTTGCAGAATTTGAATTTGCAAACACCAAAAATGCATTCAAATCATTTTATGGACAATCACCAGAAAATGGAATTAAAACCATTGTTGAAAATGAAGAAATTACTGAATGGCAAAACAAAAAAATTGAATTTTATGATGCAGATATGAACCTAATCAGTTCAATTCAATCAGAAAATTCAGAAATCCGTATTAATCATGTAAAAGCAAGCTATCCAAATCTATTTCCATATACCGAAGCTCAAATTACCCAATTGCATGATGGCAGAAAAATTGATTATGAAATCAGCTCGGCAGAATTTGTTAATTTAATTCCTGAAAATGCTGTTTATATAGCGATCTCCGAAGATATTAGTTTACCCGCTGGCTGGACAGCCAAATATTATATTGACGAACAAAATGAAAATCAGAAAGAAAGCCAACAGCGAATCAGTATTTTAACCAACAGAAAAGAAGAAATTCTGCAATACCAACCTCCTGTTTATTTTGAAAAAGACAATCAAAGAGGAAAAGACGATCCAATTGGAGAATATATGATTGCTCAAAATGGGCAATTGCTTACCATTAAAACTCTAGTTGATGTAAATTGGATAAAAGATGAAGAGAGAAACTTTCCAATTGTGATTGATCCTACAGTAAGTATGTATCCGAATAATACGGCGAATTGGACTGGAGCTGTGGAAAATGATGGTTATGATTTGTCTGATCAACATATTTACATTGGTAAAGATGGGAGTTATTGGATGGCTTCTTGGTCAAGATTCAACATGTCTTCTATCGATGATGATGCAATAGTTTCTTCTGTGTCTATCTCTACTGTTAGGGGGGCAGACAATAATTATAACTATTTAACTTGTCAAATGACAAGTGTTACCTTAGACCCTTTATTCAATTCTGGAACACAAGGTCTATATAATAATATCAATAATGGGACAGTTTTATTAACTACAAGCCAGTATGAAACAGGAACATCTACCTATAATAATAATTTAACATCTATAGGTAATAATGATTTAATGTCTGCATTAAGTTCAGGAAGGGATTGGTATAGTGTAGGCTTTCGAACTAGTCTTGCTGCAGATAATAATTATGTAATATGTTATGGGCATAGTAGTGGGACAAATTCGCCAAAATTAACTATCACCTACACAACCCCATCCAATCCTCCAACCTGCACCACTCCAATTATGCCAGCGGATGGTTTCGGCTCACATTCCCCTGCCGACCCTCTTACATGGAATACTGTTGCAGGAGCCACCTCATACGATGTATATTTTGGGACAAGTTCTAACCCTCCATTGGTAACAAATGTAACGACAACAACTTATTCCCCATCGCTTGCAGACAACACCACATATTACTGGAAAGTAGTTCCTAAAAATGCATACGGAGAACCAACAGGCTGTGCCGTTTGGGAATTTACAACTGGCACAGGGCCACAATCAGGCGATTATAGAAGTCGTTACATGGATGGGGCTAATAGAATGTGGAGCATTGCTTCAAACTGGCAAATCTACAATGGTTCTGCTTGGGTAACTGCAAGCATTCCGCCAGATGGAAGTACTATCAATGTCTTAATAAGAGATAATAGCAAAATGATCATTGATGGAGATTATGAAACAAATGAACTCAGGATTGAAGGTCTGTTGCAATTTTATTGGGGAGATGGTGCGACAAATAATACGGCGAAAACTTTCACAGTAAATGGTGATATTTTATTAACGGGTGACGCTGATTTTCAGACAAATGCTGCCTATGATGCAAATCGAAACTTTGTGCACCTTCTCATTGCCAAAAAGAACATCTACAACAATGCAAATTCTGATCACGGAATGCTACTCAACGATTACCCTGAGATAAGCTATTGGTCCTATGTACAGGTCAGATTTAAAGGCAGTGGCAATGCAGAATGGTCAGGTACTGGTGAAAATGACATTGGCGGATTATCCATACTAAAAGACAACCCAACCGATGTTGTTATCATTAAGCCAAATCAACTTTTGGGTTGGGGCTCAACCAATCTCGATGGAAACGGATTTTTCATGTATGATGTGATCGACCACGTTGGAATACTAAAAATTGGAGGAACGTTCTCAATGACAACTCGATTTGGTATCCAAAGTACAAATACATCTGCAGACGACACAAGACAATTTCCACAATTGTCGAGTGTAAATTCTGGTTCAGATTTCACATTGCATATTGATAATCCAAACTTTGGCATCTCAGGATATAGCGCTGTCGAATGCTATGGAAACCTTCAAATTACTCAAGGCACCATGAATGTTGGTGACAATATGGCTGATTATATCGAATTTGGAGATGGAGCATCCTTAACGATTGATGGTGGCGACCTCTCTTGTACTGGTGCAATTGCATACCTGGGAACAGGGACTTTCAACCTTAATTTAAGTGATGGCAGAATTCGTGCTGGATATCTCGGAAATTCAAACTCAAATATTGTTGGGTGGTTTGATATCCGCAACAATGCCAATGTTACAATTAGTGGAGGTGAGATTCACTTAATAAATGTGGAATACACGACAAGTTTGGACTTCCCTATGTACAATATGGCCGCTTCAAATGTGACAATAACAGGTGGAGTTTTACAGATAGGCTCGGACGTTTCACCAGTTGGAACGAACACATACAGCATTGCAGGTCCAGCTCCTTCCATTGAACTATACTCAAATGGTTCAACTATTGCATCCAACGCCATTTTGTGGGATAACGTTCAATGCTACGGGAATCTTATTATTCCTGAATACTGTGGACTTTCTATTTACGACCAAGATCACAGTGACACACCTTATACATTCTCAATTACCGGAAATATCAACCATGAAGGAGACCTC
The DNA here is from genome assembly GCA_963676165.1 of Bacteroidales bacterium. Lineage (GTDB taxonomy): Bacteria > Bacteroidota > Bacteroidia > Bacteroidales > ML635J-15 > JAQIBY01. The sequence goes on from OY781043.1 coordinate 2,141,752, forward strand.
TATGCAGAAGTAGAAAATTCAAAAATCCTTTTTAATGGATCATCTCTCCAAACTTTCCATACTACAGGTGCATACAGCGATGTTTCTGGAGAAGCAGGAATTTCTATTCTGGAAGTTGATAATTCTGCAGGGGTACAATTAACAGGCCTCAGCACTGCAGTAACTAAAAACATGATTAAAACAAACGGAACTTTTCATATTGGAGACTGCTCACTGGGCTTATCAGGTATTGTCACTCGGACAAATGGTTTCCTTGGAGGCAATAGCAATTCGGAATTATACATCACTGGTGACGGAACCCTTGGCAACTTGTTTTTCGATCCAAATTCAGACCAACTGAATCTTCTGGAACTTGACAGACAAAACACAGGAATCATAAATCTTGCGACCGACCTCAATATTGCAGGCTCTATACATTTTATCAATGGTACATTATACACGTATCAGGATAATGACATCAATAACGAAAGCGACACCATATACTTAGCATCTGATGCTGAACTTATTGACGAAAGCAACAACTCCTATTTATACGGCGCAGTATCCATAAGCAATTCCACTTTCCCTCAAACAGAATTAAGCGGTCCTGAAACATTTGACACTGACATCCTAGTTCATGGAGCATCTGCAGCAACAACTGTATGGTTTGCCCCTGACTCCAACGATCCAATAGCTCACGAAACGAGTGGTGGTTGCACGGGAGGACGTATTGGATACACAGGAAGCTGGAACAATTACTGGGGGAATTTTGTACGACTCCCAGAGACAGATTGCAGTACTTACGATCAGCTAAGCCTTACGTTTGACGTGTCTCACTCCTATTTCGCATCACAAACGGATGATTGGATGCGCTTTTATATGTGGGCAGATGGTGGATATGAACACAATCTTGTCTCAGTAAAAATTGATGGCGTAGATGTAACATACGATTCAGGAATGAATGGTAAAGGGTTTCAATATACCGAAAGCCGCGACTGTGCCTCTGTCGAAGTGATTTTTGACATTTCAGCAATTACTGACAAAACCAATATTTTACTGTATTTGGAAGCATCTTGCAACTCCAATAATGGAAATGAATTTTATACCTATTTCGATAACATTTCTGTGAGTGGAATACAGACAGGAACAGTAAGTCCTGATTTTGGTAATGTATGGGCCATCATGAACAACCTAAATGAAGATCTCGGTGATATTACTGTAACCCGTATCACTGGAGCTGATGGTCAAATGAGCATTGCAGATGTTACATCCATCGATTGCCATTGGGATATTCAAACAGAAAACCCACCAACCTCTCCTGTCAGTATGGATTTTAAATGGCTGGATTTATTTGATAATGGATTATCAACATCTGGAATGATTGTTTACACATTACACGAGCCAAATCCTTGGGAAACCGTTGGAACAGAAACCACAGTATCTGGAAATCCACGTAGCATTTCTGCAGATGCAAGCCACTTTTCAAAATGGACAGTTGCAGTAAAAAACACAGTGCTACCTGTTGAATTACTTTATTTTGAGACATATTGCAAAGCTCAAACCAAAACGTTTCAATGGGCAACTGCAAGTGAACATAATGCAGACTATTTCGAAATTTTAGAATCAGAAAACGGGAAAGAATACACATCCATTTTCAAAACTACAGCAGCTGGATACTCTTCCACACAAACTGATTACTCATTTGAGATTACCAATGCTAAACAAAATGCATATTATCGACTTCTTCAAGTTGACTTTGACGGAACGGAATCAATCATAGCAGAAACTTATAATTCCTGCGAGGAATCCTTACCTGAACAGAGCTTCTCTGTCTATCCTAATCCATTTGATGGTCAAAACATAAACATCCTAGCGCTGCGACAAGAAGAGAATGTGATTATCAACCTATTAGATTCAAGCGGAAGACTCATTCAGCAATTTGAAACACACCTTTTTGAAGGAAACAATTCCATACAACTTCCTGACTGTATGGATGTAGGAATGTATATTATGAACATTCAATCAAACACTCATAATCTAAACCAAAACATCCAAATTATTGTGCAATGATAAAACAGCTTTTCATATGGCTCCTATTTCTATGTCTTGCTTTCACAGGCACAGCACAAACCGTGCTATTTAGTGAGAATTTTGGAACATCTTTTCAAGACATCTATTCGGGAACTAATTGGGAATGCAAACATACTTCTGCATCATCATACAACACTAGCGGTGGAGTATGTGCTTCATCAGGAGATTATAATTATTACCTGAGTGGATATGATGTTTATATTACAACAAAACAAATTACCCTTGGGGCTAGTGGAAATCAACTAAGTTTTGATTATTCATTTGATTACTACTCATTTTCCAGTCCTGAAGTTCGAGTTCTAACAGGCTCCTGCGGAAACTCAGGCACAGACATTACCAGCGGCACATTAGTAAGCTCCATATGCGATAATGTCTCTTTCAGTTTAGATACTTATGCCAACCAAACCATACGCCTTGTTTTTTATTCGAATACCGGCAGTGAGTCATTCTATTTTGACAATGTCATTGTATCCACAGGCAACGGAGGTGGTGGAGGTACATCCACAGATGTAAAATGGGCAGATACTTTTGCAGATGGAGATACTGATCTTGATTTCACAGGAAACGATGGTGATGAGGATTGCTCTGGAGCAGTATGGAGCCTTGTTGATGGAGCCTCCATCTCAAATTCCGGATCAAATACTGTAAACCGTAATGAAACAGAAGCCTTTAACACAACAACTGATGACAATTCGGGCTATGCTGTTTTGCTTGATAAAAATGAATCACTGGAATCTCCTACGATAGATATCAGCGCCCAAGAAAGTTTTAAAATCAGCTACTACGCTATGAAACAAGGAGGATCAGCAAACTGGAACTCATGGACAAAACTCTACCTTGAGTACTGGGATGGTTCCGACTGGCAAACACTTCAAACAATTAAAAATTCTGCTACTGCAACAAGCTCAGAAAATGATTATTTCATCGAAAGTGGCTTTGGATACCATTGTTTTACTGTTTATAAAAGCAGCACTAGCCCGGGAAATTACTACTATTCTTCAGGCAATCATGTGAATAGCGCATGTTTTCATAATGATTTTAAATTAAGATGGCGTCTTGATGAATTTATGAGCAGCGACTACCCTCAACTTTATATTGACAACATTACTTTCCGTGCGGATAATGATGGTGAATCTTGCATTCCTTGTGGTTTATCGTATTGGAATGGTCCGAATGCCACACATTATGGAAAAGACCCTGAAGCAACACCAACAAATCATGCACCTCGGGGTGTGGAAGTTGAAACAGACGAATTATTTAGCGGAATGAAAGGCACACCGGACTGGACAGGTCATTTTAACGATGGCAATACAGGAGGAAATGATTTATATGAAATCATGTGGGCAGTTGTATCGGAACAGAAAATATCCACAACATACGCGAAAGTCAACTTCACCTACCCGGATGGCACATTACCACAAAATAAAACAATGAGTTTGGATGATGCATACACTGGTCCTGGATATTTGTATTATTACAAAGAATTTGCAGATTGTGACGGCAGCTCGGCAGGTAGCTTCAATACCGGTTCTGGTATTATCTATCACTTCTATTTTCAGTACGGAAATGACTTTAGACCTGTTTACACTCACCTGAATTCTTCAGGGATAGAAATGGGTGGTGGTGCAACAGATTTGTCAGAAGGAATGAATCCTGAAATTTGCAATTCAACCTTACCAGTTAATTTACTCAATTTCGATATTGCATGCAAAAACAACCAATTGATGTTCAATTGGTCAACCGCAAATGAGAAAAATGCAGATTACTTTATCATTTACGAAATCGATAAAAATCAGCACTCACAACAAATTGCACAAATCGACGCAGTAGGAAACACATGCTTCCAATCTGATTATCAATACATTCACGAGGCACAAAATCAAGATCTAAGCTATTACCAGCTCATTCAGGTTGACATCAATGGAGAAAGTCATGCCTATGACATTGCTGCAGCTCACTGCGATGATTTTGAAGACTTTCATTTAGAATTATACCCAAATCCAATAATAAACAATGAAATTATTTTGCATTCGGATCAAAATATTCCAAATATAAACATAGAATTATTAACTTTACAAGGACAATGTATTGATTTATTTTCAATAAATCTGATACAAGGGATAAATAGAATTGAACCAAACAAACAATTAAAGGAAGGAACATATCTGATTTCTATTCGTGGAAATCAATTATGTAAGAATCTTAAATTAATGGTTAGGTAGAGGGAAATAGCATATGAGACAAACAATGAAAATTTTACGATGGGGACTTTGGGCGGCATTACTGCTTAACACAACAAATCTTAACGCTCAGCTATTCTACAACAACGGCGCAAGTATTTATGCTTCAGAAGGCTCACTTATTTTTGTCGATGGGATTGTCCAAAATCAAAGTGGGACAATTGATGTTGATGAAAATGCAGGAACGAATGGAGAATTCATCATCCAGGACAATTTCATTAACAACTCAACTGCTGGAGGAAATGGATATTACAGAGTTTTAGGAGACTGGATAAACAACAACACTTTTAATGCAGGAACTGGCACAGTATTTCTCGAAGGTGGAAATCAATTACTTGATGGCTCAGTATCAACCTCTTTTTACAATCTAACACTTGATGGCAGTGGTCTCAAAACACAAACAATCGATCAGTTTTGCACTGGCATTTTAGATTTAAAAGACCTGGAACTTCAAAATGAAATCTATGGATTTTACGTACAAAATACTGACGTAAATGCAATTATACGCACAACTGGGTTTGTCTCTGCTTTGGATGGGGGTTTCCTTTCCAGACAAACAAATTCAACATTAAATTACCTATTTCCCGTAGGCTCAAGTGTTGGAACATTGCGTTATCGTCCCGTTAAATTAACACCACAAAGTGCGAATGCTAACACCTATACCGTTCGAATGGCAAATGTATTAGCTACTACGGAAGGATACGACGTCAATGCCTTACCACCAAAAATCTGCGAAGTTAATCCCGATTTTTATCACCAAATTAACCGTACAATAGGGTCAGACGCTGCGGATATCAATATTTCCTATAATGAAACCGAAGATGGGTCTTGGGACGGTTTATCAAACTGGACAACTGCTCCGGATTTATGGGATATTATTCTGAGTACTGTTATTACCCCCGGAAGCCCGTTTAATGAGGCTTTTGTACCAAGCTGGAACACCTTTGTTGAATTGCCGTACATCCTTTATCGTGAACAAGCAGATGCTACAATTACTGCCCCTGGAGATTTCTGTGTTACTGATGCTGCCATTAACCTAAATGCAGCTGATGCTGGCGGAACATGGACAGGTACAGGAATTACTGATGCCGCCAATGGAACCTTCGACCCTTCAACTGCTGGTAGTGGAACACATACAATTACCTATGATGTTGGCACAGGAACATGTGGAAATACAGATCAAATTACCATTAATGTCAACCCTATCCCTGATGCAACAATTACCGATCCCGGTAATTTCTGTGCAAATGATGCAGCCTTAAATCTCTCAGCAGCAACTTCTGGTGGAACTTGGTCAGGGAATGGAATAACTGATGCCATCAATGGAACATTTGATCCTACAGTTGCAGGAACAGGAACTCACACCATAACTTATGATGTCAATCTTAGTGGTTGTAGCAATACTGACAACATTTCAATCATAGTCAATTCATTGCCAAACACCCCAACCGTTTCAACAGATTGTTCTGGTGGTTCTGACGCTGGAATAATAGATGTCACAAGTCCAATTGGTGCAAATTACGAATACAGCATTGATGGAACATACCAATTAAACACCAGCTTCGGCCCTTTATTGAATGGAAATTACACTGTCACAGTCATGGATATAAGCACAGGATGTACCGCCAGTAGTTCGGTCATTGCACTTAATTGTGGATGTGCGAACCCAACAAGCTTAAATCTTAGCTCAACAGCTGACAACACTTGTATCGAATCTACATATAGCCTTAATGGCAATACGTTTGGAGGCAGTGCAACAGAAGTTAATCTGGCACACGATGGAAACGGTTCATTGAGTGCAACAAATTTTACAAGTTCACCTTTTAGCTTTACTTACACACCTGATCCTGCTGATGCCGGCAACCTTATCACAATCACAGTGACAACAGATAATCCATTAGGAGCACCTTGTACCATCTCACAGGAAACCTTCTCATTGACAGTTCGAAACATTCCTAGCATTAGCTTGAACAGCAACTCGCCAGTATGCGAAGGAAGTGACCTCGAACTCACAGAAAACGGAGGAGCTGCTAACAATTGGAATTGGACTGGTCCAAATGCTTTTAGCTCAACCTTACAAAACCCTACTATTTCTGGAGCAACAAGCCTAGATGCAGGAAATTACTCACTAACTATCAGTGACATTTATGGATGTACAGCAAGCGACAACTTGAATGTAACAATTAACCCAAGTCCATCGGCGAATGCGGGTGGAGATTTTGATATCTGTGAAGGAAATAATATAAATCTTACTGAAACTGGTGGTGATGCAAACAGTTGGAGCTGGATCGGTCCAGACGGATTTACATCATCAAATCAAAACCCGACAATTTCAGCTGCGGGAAATACAAATGCAGGCACTTACACTGTAGAAATCTCTGACTTGAATGGATGTACAGCATCAGATAATGTCATCGTAGGTATTTATTCTGCACCTTCTGTCAATGCCGGTTCTGATTTTGACATTTGTGAAGGAAATGACATAAATCTTACTGAAACTGGTGGCGATGCAAATAGTTGGAATTGGACTGGCCCTGACGGATTTACTTCCTCAAATCAGAATCCAACAATTACAGCAACAGGAAGTACAAATGCAGGCACTTATACTGTAGAAATCTCAGACATAAATGGTTGTACTTCAACAGATGATGTGATCATAGGCATTAACCCTACCCCAACTGCCAATGCCGGCGCAGACATTGATGTATGTGAAGGAGAAAACATCAACTTAACTGAAACCGGTGGTGATGCAATTAGCTGGTCCTGGACAGGTCCAAACACCTTTGGGTCATTAACTCAAAATCCAACCATTAATAATGCAAGTGCAAGTGAAAATGGCATATACTCTGTGGAAATTACAGACGCCTATGGATGCACTGCAACCGATGATGTTTTGGTCTCTGTCAACCCAGCACCCGATGCAACAATCACTGACCCGGGAGATTTCTGCTCGACTGATGCTGCAATGAATCTCTCTGCAGCAACTTCCGGTGGTACGTGGACAGGTAGCGGTATCACAGATGCTGTCAACGGAACATTTGATCCTACCTCTGCAAACATTGGAAACAATAGTATTACTTACGAAGTCAGCGTAGGAGGATGTACAAGTTCAGACAACATCAACATCGAAATCTTTGATTCTCCTAACGCAACAATTACAGATCCGGGAACGCTTTGCTCTAATGATGCTGCAATCAATTTAACAGCTGTCACTACTGGGGGAACTTGGTCTGGTACAGGAATTACCGATGCTGCTAATGGAACTTTCGATCCTAGCACTGTAACTCCGGGAATTTACACCATCACCTACAACGTGGGTACAGGTTCATGCACAGACTCTGATCAAATTGACATCACTGTCAACCCAAATCCAGATGCAACAATCACTGACCCGGGAGATTTCTGCTCGACTGATGCTGCAATGAATCTCTCTGCAGCAACTTCCGGTGGAACCTGGACAGGTAGCGGTATTACAGATGCTGTCAACGGAACATTCGATCCTGCCTCTGCAAACATTGGAAACAATAGTATTACTTACGAAGTCAGCGTAGGAGGATGTACAAGTTCAGACAACATCAACATCGAAGTCTTTGAGACTCCTGATGCCAGTATCAACGAGGTAGGAATGGTTTGCATTAGCGATGCAGCGTTTAATCTTACAGCAGCAAGTAGTGGAGGAATATGGGCTGGAACGGGAATCACAGACAATAACAATGGAACATTTAACCCATCTGTTGCTGGAACAGGAACTCACATCATAACTTATCAAATAAACAATGGAAGTTGTTCTGCATCAGATCAAATAAGCATTGAAGTCGTCGAAAATCCAGATGCAAGTATTATTCCAGCTGGACCTTTCTGTCACAACGACTCCCCTATCAACTTATCTGCAGTAACACCTGGTGGAACATGGACAGGAATAGGAATTATTGATACCAACAGTGGTTTATTCGATCCATCTCAAGCACAGGTTGGAGAAAATATTATCACATACACGGTATCAATTGGCAGCTGCTCTGCATCAGGTCAGTTCACAGTTCAAGTCATTGATGGTGGAAATGCAAGCATCACTCCTGTCGGACCGTTCTGCGATGGAGATTTCACAGTTCAACTTGAAGCAGTAAATTATGGTGGCTTATGGTCAGGCAGCTATGTGGATGATCTTGGTGTTTTTGATGTTGCAACAGCAATTCCTGGAACCTATTCTATTGTTTACACACTTGACGGTTTATGTGGTGACAGTGATACAACAAGCATTACAATTTTCCCATCCAACTTTGTTGTTGATTATCAATTTCAGAAACCAACCTGTTTTGGAGGTGACAATGCATGGGTCGAATTTACTGTACTTGGAGGAACTCCACCATACACTTGGTCATGGGGAAATTTTACCTCTGACACATCTTACATTACAGGATTAGGCGCAGGTCATTATCAATTCACAATTACGGATATCAATGGTTGCGAAACAAACATTGAAACTATTAGCATTTATGATGGAAGCAGGGATTGTTTACGTATCCCCAATGCATTTACCCCGAATGATGATGGTGTAAATGATAGCTGGGTAATTGAAAACCTAATCTATTACCCTGATGCCGTTGTTCAAATCTTTAATCGATGGGGACAAAAATTATATGAAGGTGGTGCGTTTGATGATCCTTGGGATGGCACCTATAATGGTAACCCTGTGCCAACAGGCAATTACATTTACGTTTTAGTTCCTTATAATGATTTACAAGACGAGGTTGGGATTGTCACTTTAGTACGATAAAAAATAAATTAAAAATAATTAATGAATAAGGTTATGAAGAAAATTGGAATTTTAAGTTTTGTGTTGTTGATGGTAAGCCAATTACCAGTTTTTGGACAGGATAATGTAGGAATAGGAACTACCACTCCACACAGTTCTGCTTTATTGGATTTAACTGCCACAGACAAAGGATTGTTAATCCCGAGAGTCACTTTAATTGCAATTGGAGATGGGACAAGCCCTGTGAATGGTCCTGAAACCGGACTCCTTGTTTACAACTCAGGAGGGACATTAACTGCAGGATTTTATTATTGGGATGGCAGTCAGTGGGTCATGGTTGGAGCAGGAGGTGCATCGTGCAATACGCTGGATGAAGCATACGATTGTGGTGGCGCAGGTGTTGGCAGAACTATTACTTCTGACAACGGAGCTGTCGAAATAACACTTCCCACAACTGGCACATCAAATTCAGCTTTGGATGTATATTCTGACAAAAGTTTGACTTGGGCTATTGGTGCTGAAAACACTGCAACCGGTGTTGCTTTATTAGGCGACATCACAGGAACCAACAATGAATACAATGCAGTTCAAGGATCTAGTTATAGTAATTACAACTCTGGTGGAGGAATTGGATCTGGAGGTATCGCAGGTTTTTATGAAGGCACAGGTGATGGTGTTGGAGTTTACGGACAAGTTGTGGATCCAGCATCATCTGGACAAGCTGGAATTTTTGGATTAAATTCCAGAACAGATGGCGGATATGGAGTTAACGGTCAGGGTTATGCTGGAATTGTTGGTGAAGCTGTTGTAGCAACATTGGATGGGTTTGGTGTTTATGGGACTTCAAATAACGGAATTGGGGTTCAAGGAGAAACTTACGACATGTCATTGTATGGGGTTTCAGGATTAAATTATGCAAGCTATGAAACTGGTGACGGAATAGGTGTCATGGGAGATGGAAATACAGGAGTTTGGGGACAAACTGTCGATGGAGCTGGTTATGGAGTTTACGGATTCAATGCAAGTGCAAGTACAACAGAAAACAATATTGGAACCGGAGGTGATGGCTGGGTTGGTGTGTATGGAGTAACAAATAATACTGCAACAGGATATGGAGTATATTCTGATGGCAATTTTGCATCTTCTGGTACAAAAGCCTTTATCATTGATCATCCAACAGATCCTGACAATAAAATCCTTAAACATTACTGTATTGAATCTCCAGAAGTAATAAACCTATATAGAGGTAATGTCACACTAGACGAAAATGGAGAGGCCGTAATTACACTTCCGGAGTATTTTGAAAGCATTAATACAAATTTTTCGTATAACTTAACTCCAATTGGAGCACCTGTAAATCTTTATATAAAAAAGAAAATCGAAAATGGTCAATTCACAATTGCAGGTGGAAATGCAAATATGGAAGTCTCATGGACTGTATATGCTGAAAGAAACGATAAGTTTATTCAATCCTATCCAGAATCCAAAGCAGTAGAAGTAAACAAAAAAGTACCAGGAAACTATATACGACCAGAACTATACAATAAACCTAAAAACAAATCAGTATTTCCTCAAAAAGAGAAACAAAAAACAATAAAAATTAAAGAAGAAAACCTTGGAAAAACTCGCAAACAAAAACCTCTAATTCGAAAATAATTATTCATTTTCAGATAAATCCAATTTTCAAAAAAAGTGCCCTTTATTTTAGGGCACTTTTTGTAAATCCACTTTTTCTAATCCTGAAATAGCAATACACAATGCAAGTGCACAAACCATCCCAAAAAGCACATTGATAACGACAGCAACAATTTATAAAATCACAAATCCACACCTCACTATAGATAGAAATTACATCACAGCCTTATTGAATTTATATCTGACTTAACAATTAATTCAACTTATTTCCAAATTGCATGTTAAACTATTTGCTTATTTTTACTGTCAAAACAAAATACTATGCACAAAACAACATTCATTATTCTTGCTCTAATATTTGCTGGTAAGCTTTTCGCACAAGACATTATCTTGCTACACACTAACGATTTGCACTCCAAACTCAATGGATATTCCCCGGAACTGGAGTACACACCTCAACAAACCGGTGACGATATGACCGTTGGTGGTTTTGCTCGAATTGCAGGATACATCCAACAAATCAGAACAGAAAATCCAAATGATATTGTCCTTGCTGTTGACGCTGGAGATTTCCTAATGGGTTCCCTCTTTCATCCATTGGAAAAAAATACTGGCTTTCAATTGCGACTTATGAAAGAAATGGGCTACGATTATCTAACGCTCGGAAATCATGAATTCGACTACGGACCAGGAAGTCTTGCCCATACAATTAATAAAGCAAAAGAGAAAGGTGAAATTCCACAAATATTACTTACCAATGTCGAATTTGACAAGAAAGACAGTCGTGACGATGCATTAGAAGCACTTTTCAACGATGGAACCATAAAACACTATGCCATTGAAAACCAAAACAATGTAAGAATCGCATTTCTTGGTATTATCGGATATGATGCTGAGGAAGTTCAACCTTTTTTACCTCCGGTAGAAATTACGGATCCAATTAAAGCCGTAAAAAAAACATCCAAGGACCTTATTAAAAACGACATAGCAGATCTCGTCATTGTATTATCCCATTCAGGTGTAAAAAAAGAGGATGGTGAATGGCAAGGTGAAGATGTGGATATTGCAAAAAAAGCATCTCCATACATCCATGCAATCATCAGCGGACACACACATACAAAACTGGAAAAACCAATAATTGAAAAAGAAGTACCAATTGTTCAAACCGGAAGTGGTGGGAAAAACATTGGAAAACTTATTATCCAAAACAACAATGAGACATTCACATTAAAATCGCATGAACTCATTCCTGTTAACGATGACATTCAGGCGATTATGACAATTCAAGATAAAATAGACAAGCAAAACGAGATGGTTCAGCGCGAACTTTTATCTCCATTGAATATTCAATATGGAGATGCAGTTTGTGAAACCAGTTTCAATATGGAATGCCATGAAGAAGGTGATTTGCACACTTCAACTTTAGGCCCCTTATTGGCTGATGCAATCCAGTATTACGTTACTGATGCTGGTTACAAATCTGATATGTCCCTCATTGCTGCCGGGGTGGTTAGAGATCAACTTAGAGCAGGAAAAAATGGACAACAAAACATTGCAGATCTATTCCGTATTGTATCCCTTGGAGAAGGAGAAGACAATATTCCGGGTTATGCACTCGCTCAAGTTTATATCACTGGAAAAGAACTCAAAAGTGTCCTTGAAGTTCTGTTAATGACACAAACTTCAAAACCTTCTACTCACTGTTTCTTTAGTGGAATACGTGTGGAAGCAAACATGGATGGAGGCTTTCTTAAGAGGGTTAAAAACATTGAATTGGGCAATGATATTGATGGATGGGAAACTCTTGACCACAGCAAAAAAAATGAGAAATTGTACGCCGTAACTGCCAATGCTTACATGCTTACTTTTCTAAGTATGATAAAACAAAAGAGTTTTGGACTTGTCAACGTGAAACCCAAAGACATTAACGGAGAACCTATTGAAGATATGGTGAATCAATATTTGGATTTTGACAAAACACAAGATGGTGTACAAGAAGGAAAAGAATGGATAGCATTTTATCACTATGTTAGCAGTTTTCCTGACACCAATGGGAATGGAATTCCCGATATTCCTGAAATCCGCAAGAAAACTTTCAATCCCGTCAATTACATTGAACATGACAAATAAATAAACTGACACCCCCAATATCTTTAAGAAATTGGGGTTTTCTTTCTCTCCTTCTCTCCCACCTTTAAGCGTAGCGAAATCTGTCATAGCTTTCTAACATTCTATATTTCTATCGCTTAAGATTTATCTTCACAAAAGAAGCTCACCCAGACTTAACTATACTCATTCTAAATTACCTCTTTTCGCTCTAAAAGGGACAAAAAGCAGCTTAAATAAATCTTAAAACTTATACTTTTGTTCATTTAAAATTAGCTTACATGGCAGGTAAGGGACTAGTAGAACATAGTGGAATTGTTGCGAAAACAGAGGGTGACAAAGTAACTGTTAAGATTCTTGCACAATCTGCTTGCATTTCTTGTAAACTCAACGGAGTATGTGGAGCTGACACACAGGAAAAACTTATCGAAGTTACGCATGTTAAAGACACTTATTCAATCGGTGAAAAGGTAGCAGTCATCATGACAGAAAAACTCGGCATGAAAGCCTTGTTTTATGGTTATTTAATGCCATTTATTGTTGTACTCGTCACTTTACTGGTTGTCAATGCAGTAACAAATAATCAAGGATTAAGCGGACTAATTGCCGTTGGAAGTTTAGCTCCTTATTATCTGATATTATCGCTTTTTAAAGAAAAGCTAAAAAAATCTTTCGAATTTAACTTACACAAAAGTATGCAGTAATATGAACGATTTATCGATTGTACTTTTAACATTAGCAACACTCAGCGGATTAGGAGTTATCCTAGCGCTGATTTTGTATTTTGTTGCGCAAAAATTCAAGGTGGTTGAAGATCCTCGCATCGATGAGGTTGAAGAGCTTCTTCCCGGAGCAAATTGTGGAGGTTGCGGTTATCCCGGATGTCGTGGATTTGCTGAAGCCTGTGTCACTGCGGATAATCTTGATGCATTTTTCTGCCCTGTGGGTGGAAATGATCTCATGAAAGCAGTTGGTAAGGCTTTGGGTGCTGAAATCAGTGAAAAAGAGCCACAGGTTGCAGTTGTCAGATGTCAGGGAAGCCCTGACCATCGAAAAGAATTACGTGAATACGATGGACCAAAATCATGTACTATCGCTCATTCACTTTTTGGTGGAACAACCGATTGTGCTCACGGATGTCTTGGTCAAGGAGATTGTGTTGAAGTGTGTACATTTGATGCCATTCACATGAATCCGGAAACCAACTTACCTGAAGTGGTTGAAGATGCTTGTACTGCATGCGGTGCTTGTGTTGATGCATGTCCTCGTGACATCATTGAACTTCGTAATGTCGGTAAAAAATCCCGTCGCATTTATGTTTCTTGCATTAACACTGACAAAGGTGCTCCTGCGAAGAAAGCTTGTGATGTGGCATGTATTGGTTGTGGCAAATGTGTTAAGATTTGTCCTTTCGATGCAATTACGCTTGAAAACAATGTCGCTTATATCGATTACGAAAAATGTAAGCTCTGTCGTAAGTGTGTTGCAGAATGCCCAACAAATGCAATTGTCGAATTGAATTTCCCTCCAAGGAAACCCAAAGCAGATAAACCAGCAGCACCGAAAAAAGAAGCAGTAAAAGCGGAAGCCAAACCTGCTCCTGAAAAGGAAGCTCAGAAAGCTGAACAAGCAAAAGAAGAAGCTCCAAAAGCTGAAGAAAAGAACACAAATACTAATCAAGAATAATAGGAGGAAACAACATGTTGAAAACCTTTCCAAAAGGCGGAGTTCACCCAGCAGAAAACAAAATGGCTGCTGGCGCCGAAATTCAATCTTTGCCACTACCTAAACAGGTTGTCATCCCTCTCGCACAACATATTGGAGCTCCGGCTCAAGCTGTTGTTAAACGTGGAGACATTGTAAAAACAGGAACCCTCATTGCGAAAGCTGGAGGATTTGTTTCTGCTAACATTCACTCATCAGTTTCTGGTAAAGTGAAGAAAATTGACAATGTACTGGACAGCTCTGGATACAAAAAACCATCCATTATTATTGATGTTGATGGAGATGAATGGGAAGATGCAATCGATCGTGACCCTGCGTTGATGAAAGATATCTCTAAATCACCCGATGAAATCAGACAAAAAATCATGGACGCAGGTATCGTTGGTCTTGGAGGTGCAACCTTCCCTACTCACGTAAAACTATCTGTTCCTGAAGGCAAATCCATTGAATATATTGTCATCAATGCAGTAGAATGTGAACCTTATCTTACCGCTGACCATCGTGTTATGCTTGAAAAAGCGCACGAAATCATGGTCGGAACCAGCTTACTCATGAAAGCTGCAGGCGTTGAGAAAGCAATTATCGGTATTGAAAACAACAAACCTGATGCCATTGAACTTTTGGCAAAAGTTGCAAAAGAATATCAAGGCATTCAAGTTGACGCATTAAAAGTCCAATATCCACAAGGTGGTGAAAAGCAACTTATTAAAGCAGTCCTTGATCGCGAAGTTCCTAGCGGAGGACTTCCTTTAGATGTTGGCTGTGTTGTTCAAAACGTTGGAACTGCTATTGCTGTTTACGAAGCAGTACAGAAAAGCAAACCACTGATTGAACGCGTTGTCACTGTCACTGGAAAATCAGTAAAGAAACCTGTCAATCTAATGGCTCGTATTGGAACCTCTGCTGACATGCTCATCGAAGCTGCCGGCGGACTTCCTGAAGACACTGGTAAAGTTGTCAATGGTGGCCCTATGATGGGAAAAGCCATTTCTGACACCAATGTTCCTGTCACAAAAGGCACAAGTGGAATTCTTATCTTTAACAAACAAGAAAGCAAACGTGCAAAAACATACAACTGTATCCGTTGCGCTCGTTGTACCTTCGTTTGTCCTCAAGGATTGGAGCCTTTCAACTTGAAAAATATCTCAGAAATCAGCGATTGGGAAAAACTCGAAAACGAACATGTTATGGATTGCATCGAATGTGGTTCATGTTCTTATACATGTCCGGCAGGTGTCCCACTGCTCGATTATATCCGTTTAGGAAAATCAACTGTAAGTCAAATCATTCGCTCAAGAAAAAACTAATATAATGAATAAATTAAGCGTTTCATTATCCCCGCACGTCAAAGACAAAGACTCAGTACCAAAAATTATGTACTGGGTAATCATCGCTTTGATTCCTGCACTGTTGGTCTCTGTCTATTTTTTTGGACTTAGCGCCATTCGTGTACAAGCTATAGCCATTGTTTCAGCAATTTTCTTTGAATGGCTAATTCAAAAATTCTTCATTAAAGGAGGAAATACAATTCCTGATGGCTCTGCAGCTTTAACAGGCATGCTGTTGGCATTTAACGTGCCTGCAAATCTTCCTTGGTGGATTATTGTTATTGGCTCATTGGTTGCTATAGGCATTGGTAAAATGTCATTTGGTGGTCTTGGAAAGAACCCTTTCAACCCGGCGCTCGTTGGTCGTGTGTTTATGTTGATCTCTTTCCCTGTTCAAATGACAAGCTGGCCAAAAGTTAATGTCATGAATTTTGCTGGCGTTGATGCTGAAACTGGTGCAACTCCACTTGCAATCATGAAAGAGGGATTAGCAAACGGAGAAAAAGTCAGCGACATTATGAACTCCATGCCAACCACACTTGTGGACATGATGACTGGTAATATGGGTGGTTCTCTCGGTGAAATTTCCGCCATTGCACTTATCCTTGGTGGTATCATTTTGTTAGTTAAGAAAGTGATTTCCATTGAAATTCCAGCATCCATATTATTAACCATTGCTGCTTTCACAGGAATTTTAAACCTCATCAATCCGGAAGCATTTGCCGGTCCAGCTTTCCATCTCCTTGGTGGTGGTGTCATGCTCGGTGCAATTTATATGGCAACAGATATGGTAACTTCTCCTATGTCGAAAAAAGGCATGTGGATTTACGGTATCGGAATTGGCGTAATTACTGTGCTTATTCGTGTTTGGGGTGCATATCCAGAAGGTATTTCATTCGCTATTCTTATTATGAATGCATTTGTGCCTCTCATTAACAATAGTATGAAACCAAAACTTTTTGGTGCAGTGAAAGAAAAAAAATAGAAATTTTTAAGTTATAAGATATGGCTAAAAAAGAATCAACAATTGTAAATATGGTATTGACACTCCTTGTCATTACTGCCGTCGCTAGCGTTGCACTTGGCTTCGTTTACAATGCAACCAAAGGACCAATTGCGGAATCAAAACAAGCAAAATTGGAAGCTGCGATATCTGTTGTGCTCCCTGAATTTGATAAATTGGATGAAGAACTGCTCGTCAAACCACAAGATGGCGCTGATGATTTAAGTTTCTATCATGCATACAAAGAAGAAGAATATGTTGGAACAGCAGTAAAAACATACACAGACAAAGGGTTTAGCGGTCGATTTTGGATTATGATAGGATTTTTACCTGATGGTACCATTTTTAACACTGCAGTTTTGGAACATAAAGAAACCCCGGGATTGGGAGATAAAATGGATGTAGCAAAAAGTGATTTTTCTGTCCAATTCAAAGAACAAAATCCTCAATCATTCAAACTTTCTGTCACTAAAGACGGTGGAGATGTACAAGCAATTACAGCGGCAACCATTTCATCACGTGCTTTTTGTGATGCAACACAAAGAGCTTATGATGCATTTATGAACAATAAAAAGGAAGGAGTTCAATAATGAATCAACTAAAAAACTTCACAAAAGGGTTTATTAAAGAAAATCCAGTTTTTGTCCTTCTGCTTGGGATGTGTCCAACTTTGGGTGTAACCACATCAGCAATTAACGGACTCGGTATGGGACTAGCGACAACATTTGTACTAGTCATGTCAAACCTTGTAATTTCACTGATAAAATCTGTAATTCCGGATAAGGTAAGAATCCCATCTTTCATTGTTATCATTGCTTCGTTTGTAACCATTGTTGACTTAGCAATGAATGCTTATGTTCCGGCTTTACATGCACAATTAGGATTGTTTATTCCTTTGATTGTTGTGAACTGTATCGTTCTCGGACGTGCGGAAGCATTCGCATCTAAAAATAACATTGGATCTTCCATCATTGATGGATTAGGAATGGGACTTGGGTTTGCATTTGCACTTACCATTCTTGGTGGCTTGCGCGAAATTCTGGGTTCACTTTCCATTTTCGGATTCAAATTCGCTGAAGGTGACGGAATGTTGGTATTTGTCCTTGCTCCGGGAGCTTTCCTTGGCTTGGCTTACCTCATTGCATTAACAAACAAAATCAAAAAGTAACAAATAAAACATTTTTGCTATGCAATATATATTAATCATTATTAGCGCAATATTTGTCAATAATATTATTCTTGCTCAGTTTTTAGGAATCTGCCCTTTTCTTGGCGTCTCTTCAAAAGTAAAAACTGCAGCCGGCATGAGTGGTGCTGTTTTGTTTGTCATGACAATTGCAACCATTATTACTTGGCTTATTCAAACCTACGTCCTTGAAAGATTTGGTCTTCAATACATGCAAACCATTGCCTTTATTTTGATCATCGCTTCTCTCGTTCAAATGGTTGAAATTATTCTTAAGAAAATCAGCCCATCCTTGTATCAAGCACTTGGAGTTTTCCTCCCTTTGATTACAACCAACTGTGCTATTCTTGGTGTTGCTTTACTTACCATTCAAAAAGATTATGATCTATTGCAATCAGTATTCTTTGCAATTGGGAATGCAGGTGGTTTCGCCTTAGCACTTATTCTTTTTGCCGGTATCCGCGAACACCTCGATCTCGTTCAAGTCCCAAAAGGCATGCGTGGCATTCCTGCAGCTCTCGTAGTTGCTGGTATCCTTGCTCTCGCATTCATGGGATTCGCTGGCCTCGTTTAAAAAAATTACATCAACATATAAAACTGCCTTTTCACTTTGTGGGAAGGCAGTTTTTGGTTTGGGGGATGTAAATAACATAGCCTAAAACCGCTCACAAACACTCTTGTAAATATTTCCGGCAAATTATTTATACTAACATTGGTTTTAAGGAAATTATTTCATAAATTGAACTCTGATTTATACAAATCAAGCAACTTAACGAATTGCAAAAAGAAATAAGCCTGTAATCCCCGCATTGCAAGTGTTCTAAACAAAAAAAGCGACTATCGCCGCTTTAAATGTTTTCACAACGGAATAATCCTTATTGCGATTTGCTTTCAAAATGTAGTTCAAAGATAAAGAAAATATTTAAAACAACAAGATATGAGCAAAAAAATATTAGGACTCGACTTAGGAACCAACAGCATTGGTTGGGCGTTGGTTGATCAAGATTTCGAAAACAAAAATGGAAATATTGACGGGCTGGGGAGTAGAATTATCCCGATGAGTCAGGATATCCTTGGCAATTTTGATGCCGGACAATCTCACTCACAAACTGCTGACAGAACAAGCTACAGGGGCATTCGCAGATTGTACCAAAGAAATAATTTAAGACGAGAAAGATTGCATAGAGTATTAAATATCTTAGGTTTTTTACCAGAACATTATGCAGACAATATTGACTTTAACAACAAATTGGGACAATTTAAACCAAATACCGAGGTCAAATTAAATTATTGTAAAAATTCAGATGGTAAATATGAGTTTATTTTCAAAAACTCATTTTACGAAATGATGAATGAATTTAAACAAAAGCAACCAGAGCTATTCTACACGAACAACAAAGGAGTTGAAACAAAAATACCATATGACTGGACAATCTATTATTTAAGAAAAAAAGCATTAACAAACAGAATTACCAAAGAGGAGTTGGCTTGGCTAATATTGAACTTCAATCAAAAGCGTGGATATTATCAACTAAGAGGAGAAGATATTGAAGAGGATAAAAACAAACAATTCGTTCAATTAAAGGTAAAAGAACTAGTTGACACAGGCGGTGAAGTTAAAGGCAAAAAACTATATGATGTTATTTTTGAAAATGGTTGGAAATATGATCGTCAAATTGTTAAAACAGAAGATTGGATAGACCGCACAAAGGAATTTATTGTTACAATTTCAACATTAAAAACTGGAGAACTAAAATATTCTTACAAAGCTGTTGATTCTGAAAAGGATTGGATTGCAATAAAAACAAAAACAGAACAAGACATTGAAAAATCTGACAAAACTGTAGGACAATATATATACGACACATTACTGGATAATCCAACTCAAAAAATAAGAGGAAGTTTAGTAAAAACTATTGAACGCAAGTTTTATAAAGAAGAATTTAAACAAATACTTACAAAACAAATTGAATTACAACCCGACTTATTTACGGACGAAAAATATCTAAAATGTGTTGAAGAGTTATATCCAAGAAATGAAGCACACCAGAACAGTATTAAACAACTTGGTTTTTTGTATTTATTCATGGATGACATTATTTTTTATCAACGTCCATTAAAGAGTCAAAAATCTAACATTTCAGGTTGTCAGTTAGAATTTCGCAAATACAAACGAAAAAACAGCGAAACAGGGATTGAAGAGACAATCAAGGAACCAATAAAAGCGATTTCAAAATCGCATCCTCTCTTTCAAGAATTCAGGACTTGGCAATGGATACAAAACCTGCGCATTTATGACACTACAGGATTAATGTCAGACATAACAAAAGAGCTCCTAAAGCATGAAAACGATTGGGTTGAACTATTTGAGTTTTTACAATCTAAAAAAGAAGTTGAACAGAAACATATAATCAAATACTTTATTGATAAGAAACTAATTGACAAAGCAAATAAAGAAAATTACCGTTGGAATTATGTTGAAGATAAAAAATATCCATTTGCTGAAACTCATTCACAATTTATAAATCGTTTAAAAAAGATACCAGGCATCAATAATCCTGAGCTTTTTCTCTCAGAAAAAACATTAGTAGGCAGTTCAGAAAATGGACAATACATTTCAAGAGAAGAACAATTATGGCACATTATTTATTCAATTTCTGATTTAAACGACTACATATCTGCCCTTGGAAAATTTGCATTAAAACATAATATAAGTAAAGAGAATTTCATAGAAAGTTTCAAAAAATTCCCTCCATTTAACAGTGATTATGCAAGCTACTCAAAAAAAGCGCTGAATAAGTTAGTGCCACTAATGCGAATGGGAAAATACTGGAATGAAAATTTAATTAACTCGTTAGTTATAGAAAGAGCAAATTCAATTATGGAAAGAGTTAATGCTTTGAACGTGAAGGAAGATTATTCCGAAAAAGATCTAAAGAACGCTCTTTCCCAAGTATGTGATGATGACATCAACAAACAACTTGTTAAAAGTTTCATTCCATTTAAAGGCAAAACGCCAACAAAAGGTTTAAATACTTACCAGGCAACTTATTTGGTTTATAGAAGACATTCGGAAACAGGGGACATTCAAAAATGGACAACTCCTGCAGACATTGACATCTTTTTAAAGAATTTCAAACAACATTCATTAAGAAATCCAATTGTAGAGCAAGTGGTAACAGAAACACTACGTGTAGTTAAAGATATTTGGAATTTTTATGGAAAAGGGGAAAAAGGATTTTTCAATGAAATACATGTTGAACTTGGCAGAGAAATGAAAAACCCTGCAGATAAGCGTAAAAGATTATCGCAAAAAAACTCGGAAAACGAAAATACAAATCACCGGATTAAAGAGTTGTTAAAGGAATTAATGGAGGATAATTCAGTTGAAGGAAATGTCAAATCATATTCTCCAAGTCAACAAGAACTATTGAAAATATATGAAGAAGGTATCTTTCAAAACCCAAACGCTAAATATGAAAAAATTAGTGAGGATGAAATAGCCAAAATTCGAAAAAACAGTACCCCATCACCAAAAGATATTCAACGCTACCGACTCTGGCTTGAGCAAGGTTATATATCACCATATACCGGAAAATTGATTGGATTAAGTGACTTATTCACTGAAAAATACCAAATTGAGCACATCATACCTCAATCAAGATATTTTGATAATTCACTGAGCAATAAGGTCATATGTGAAAGTGATGTAAATCAAGACAAAGGCAATAAAACTGCTTATGAATATTTAAAAAACAACAATGGTAGTATCATAAACGGGCACAAACTGTTTTCACTTGAAGAATACGAAACACATGTAAACAAATATTTCAAAAATAACGACCAAAAACGTAAAAACCTTTTAAGCGAAGATATCCCTGAAGGGTTTATTAATCGGCAAATGAATGACAGTCGGTATATTAGTAGGTTGGTTAAAGGCTTATTGAGCAATATCGTACGTCAAGATGGTGAGCAAGAAGCTACTTCAAAGCATTTATTACCTGTAACTGGTGCTGTAACATCAAAATTGAAAAATGACTGGGGTTTAAATGACAAATGGAACGAAATTATTGCACCACGTTTTAAGCGATTAAACGAAATAACTAAAACAAATAATTTCGGCTTTTGGGATAATGATATAAATGCATTTCGCATTCAAGTGCCCGATGAAATTAGTAAAGGCTTTAACAAAAAACGCATCGACCATAGACACCATGCGCTTGATGCGTTAGTCATAGCATGTACAACACGAGACCACACGCATTATTTAAGTGCTTTAAATGCCGAACACGAAAACTATAGTCTAAAGGATAAGTTGTTAGTTAAAAACAAACAAGGTGATTTTACAAAGCACTTTCAAATGCCATGGAATGGATTTGCAACAGATGCAAAGAATGAATTAGAAAAAACCATCATCAGCTTTAAACAAAACACAAGAGTAATTAATAAAACCAATAATAAATTTTGGAGTTACAAAGATGAAAATGGCAATCTAAACATTGGTAAAGATGGAAAACAAAAAAAGAAATTACGAAAACAAACCAAAGGTGATAATTGGGCTATACGTAAGGCACTACATAAAGAAACTGTTTCTGGCGTCTATAATATAGATACACCAAAAGGGAAAATTGCCACATCAGTGCGCACTTCTCTTGCTGATATAAAGAACGAAAAGCATTTGGACAAAATTACTGATCAAAGAATTAAGGAAGTTATTTTACCAAATCATTTAAAGAAATACTTGGATGAGAAAGGAAAACCAAAATTTGATGTTGCTTTTAGTCCGGAAGGTATAGAAGATTTAAACAAAAATATTATTGAGCTTAATAATGGCAAAAAGCATCAACCTATCCGTAAAGTTAAAATGTACGAAGTTGGTAGTAAGTTTTCCGTTTCCGAAGAAATAAACTCCGCAAAAAGTAAAAAGTATGTTGAAGCGGCTAAAGGCACAAACCTTTTCTTTGCAATTTATTGGGATGAAAAAAAGCAAAAACGGAATTACGACACTGTTCCATTAAATGAAGTCATAGCTCACCAAAAAGAGGTTGCAATTTTACCTAAAGAAGAAAGAACTCCGATTCAAGCTAAACCAGAGAAAGGAAAATTTCTATTTACCCTCTCTCCAAACGACCTAGTTTATGTCCCAACCGATGAGGAAATGGAATACCCTCACAATGTTGACTTTAATAACTTTAGCAAAGAACAAGTAAACCGATTATATAAATTCACAGATTCAAGTGACACAACAGGGAATTTTATACCCCTCTGTATCGCTAATCTAATTTTCAATCTAAATAAAAAAGAACAAGAAAAACAAAATACTAGTTACATTATTCAAAATGAATTTGGTCTTGGAAGTCCACAATCAAAAAATCAAAAATCGTTAGATGAAATTATGATAAAAGAAAGATGCTGGAAAATCAAAACAGATCGACTTGGAAACATTATTGATGTGATCAAAGGATAATACAGAGTTGTTTAAGATGCATTTCAAAGAAGGACATATCTTTCACATTTACAATCAAGGGAATAATCGTCAGCTGATTTTCTTTGGGCGGGAGAATTATTTCTTCTTTTTGGATAAAATAGGTGAACATGTTTTCCCTTTCGGTGATATTTTTGCTTATTGCCTGATGCCGAACCACTTTCATATCATGATGCAAGTAAATTCAGTGGTTTTGGATGGTGAAACATTAGTTGAGGGAGCGACTGCCTTTACTCGGAGCGCGACTCAGAGTCGCACTTCGAGTAAAGGTAGCAGGGAAAGACGCAACCCCAAAATCACGAATTTAAACAAGGAAATCGGAATAATGCTGGCTTCCTACACCAGGGCAATCAATAAACAAAATGGCTGGTCGGGATCTTTATTTCGACAGAAAACCAAAGCAGAATGCCTTACCGAGATCAGCGACATTACACCTTCTTTTTACAATACGGATTCAGGCACAAGAATTCATCTTCCGAATCCAAAGTCAAATTATCCTCAGAACTGCTTTGATTACATTCACAACAATCCAGTTAAAGCAGGTTTGGTAAGAAAACCTGAGGATTGGGAATTTTCATCTTACCTCAATTATTATGAAAATACGGAAAATTCATTGATCAACCAATATGCGGCAAGAAATGCTGGCCTTCGATATTAATTATTGTCACTCGAATTAAATTTCAAAAGCATCATAAACTAAAATATTCGCATTATGATAAAACGCACACTCTACTTTGGGAACCCAGCCTATCTAAAGCTAAAAAACAAGCAACTGAAAGTTATGCATCCCAAAGAAAGTGAAGAGCAAGCTAGCATACCTATTGAAGACATCGGTGTTTTATTAATGGATCACCAACAGATTACATTAAGCAATGCACTACTTGCTGCCTTGATTGAAAACAATGTAGCTGTGATTGGCTGTGATCAATCTCATCATCCAACAGGGCTATTTTTACCACTGGAAGGGCATATCCTCCAATCAAAACGGTTCAAAAATCAACTGGAAGCTTCTGAAGCCTTAAAAAAGAACCTTTGGGCACAAACAGTCCATGCGAAAGTAACAAATCAAGCCAAATTATTGGAAACATTCGGTGTAAACTCAAAACAACTTTATGCTTTACTCCCTCAAATAAAATCAGGTGACAGTCAAAATGTTGAGGGTAGAGCAGCAAGGATTTATTGGCCATTAGCAACTCAAGATGATACCTTTGTACGCGACAGATACGGTTTCCCACCAAATGCACAATTAAATTATGGATATGCAGTATTGAGAGCCACTGTAGCCAGAGCATTAGTAAGCTCAGGCTTATTCCCTACTCTCGGCATTTTTCATAAAAATCAATACAATGCATATTGTCTTGCTGACGACATCATGGAACCATATCGTCCGTTTTGCGATGAAATTGTTTTAAAAATGCATCTAAAAAATGAATTGGAATTTAATGGATTAACCAAAGAACAAAAAACAGAAATACTCAAAATCCTCACTGCCGATGTGCTCATTGGGAAAAAGAAAAGTCCATTGATGGTAGCAATTAATCGCACCACACATTCTTTAGTGGAATGTTTCGAAGGAAACCGAAGAAAAATTTTGTATCCAACATTTTATGAGTCATCACGCAATTAATCAGTATCGAGTTATGTGGGTATTAGTATTTTTCGACTTGCCAACTGAAACGAAGAAGCAGCGCAAAGCTGCACAAAAATTCAGGAAACAACTACTGGACGATGGATTCACCATGTTTCAATTTTCCATCTACTTGCGCAATTGTCCGAGTCGCGAAAATGCACAAGTCCACATTAAACGTGTAAAAAGTTTATTACCAGAACAAGGGCACGTTGGCATTCTTAAGATTACCGACAAACAATTTGGGATGATGGAGTTGTTTTACAGTCGAAAAGAAAAGGAGAAACCTGTTGAAGCACAACAACTCCAACTATTCTAAACAATAAATTTTAGACTCGTGCAAAACCATAATAAAAAGAAAAAACCGATGACTGAACATCGGTTTTTCTCATTCTGATACTTTCTTTAACACAATGAATTACAAACAATTATTCATCATACGTTGTAATTCAATACGTCAAAGATACAAATTGAAAGCAAATCACAACTGATAAGGCATATATTAGAAATTTGAGTATGTTGTAATTCAATACGTCAAAGATACAAATTGAAAGCAAATCACAACAAAACTTGTAGCGAAAACTGCCAATAAAATGTTGTAATTCAATACGTCAAAGATACAAATTGAAAGCAAATCACAACTGCATCTTCAATACTTTCGCATTGCCAATCCGTTGTAATTCAATACGTCAAAGATACAAATTGAAAGCAAATCACAACATTATACTGAATTTTTTAAAAATCTCTTAGTTGTAATTCAATACGTCAAAGATACAAATTGAAAGCAAATCACAACTACTGATTTTTCTGATTTTACTTCTTTTTGTTGTAATTCAATACGTCAAAGATACAAATTGAAAGCAAATCACAACTCTCCACTATCTAAATCATCCAATGTACCTGTTGTAATTCAATACGTCAAAGATACAAATTGAAAGCAAATCACAACGGTATTGGTTGCATCCAGTTAAGTAAAAGCGTTGTAATTCAATACGTCAAAGATACAAATTGAAAGCAAATCACAACATTGGGAGCGCATTGTATTTTGTTTGATAAGTTGTAATTCAATACGTCAAAGATACAAATTGAAAGCAAATCACAACAGATAGTTGCCATTTTCTTCTTGTTCTCGTGTTGTAATTCAATACGTCAAAGATACAAATTGAAAGCAAATCACAACCTAAAAGCTTGTTTTTTTCATTTTGATAGAGTTGTAATTCAATACGTCAAAGATACAAATTGAAAGCAAATCACAACTAGAGATCATACACGGCTTTAAATGATTCGTTGTAATTCAATACGTCAAAGATACAAATTGAAAGCAAATCACAACATGAAAGTCATATGGTAAAAAATCCAATTGGTTGTAATTCAATACGTCAAAGATACAAATTGAAAGCAAATCACAACTAACACCTCTGTATCTCTTTCCATATGGAAGTTGTAATTCAATACGTCAAAGATACAAATTGAAAGCAAATCACAACAAATAAATGAGCTTCTCGCACTCCAGATTGGTTGTAATTCAATACGTCAAAGATACAAATTGAAAGCAAATCACAACATAATATCCATTTGTAAATACATACGTATTGTTGTAATTCAATACGTCAAAGATACAAATTGAAAGCAAATCACAACTAACACCTCTGTATCTCTTTCCATATGGAAGTTGTAATTCAATACGTCAAAGATACAAATTGAAAGCAAATCACAACAAATAAATGAGCTTCTCGCACTCCAGATTGGTTGTAATTCAATACGTCAAAGATACAAATTGAAAGCAAATCACAACGATCTTTCTAATGTCTTGTAACCTGGTATTGTTGTAATTCAATACGTCAAAGATACAAATTGAAAGCAAATCACAACAACATTTAATTAATTACTACATGACAAATAGTTGTAATTCAATACGTCAAAGATACAAATTGAAAGCAAATCACAACCTTCTGTGCTTAATTCAAATTTTGTGCTTCGTTGTAATTCAATACGTCAAAGATACAAATTGAAAGCAAATCACAACTGCATCTTCAATACTTTCGCATTGCCAATCCGTTGTAATTCAATACGTCAAAGATACAAATTGAAAGCAAATCACAACATTATACTGAATTTTTTAAAAATCTCTTAGTTGTAATTCAATACGTCAAAGATACAAATTGAAAGCAAATCACAACTACTGATTTTTCTGATTTTACTTCTTTTTGTTGTAATTCAATACGTCAAAGATACAAATTGAAAGCAAATCACAACTGAGACGTCCTGTCGGAGCCATTGTAAAAGTTGTAATTCAATACGTCAAAGATACAAATTGAAAGCAAATCACAACCCGGAATCTTTCCTGATAATTTCAATATGGGTTGTAATTCAATACATCAAACCTGCCAGCCTACTAAAAAATAATATGGCAGGCTGGGATACATTTTGAAAGCGACGTAGGAGATTCACGAATTCCTTTAAAAATAAACACTCAATGAGTAAAGCAAATCATCCTTCGACCAAAGATACGATAATTCAGGTTGATTCCCCCATCCTTTTGATAAACACTAAAAATTATGTATCTTTAAGCAAAGACAACGAAAAAAATAAAACCAATGTCCGAAGACCTCCTACAATTCATCTGGAAACAACAAGCATACACCAATGTCTGTAAAACAATTTCTGGGAAAGCGTTTGAAGTCATTCATCCTGGTGAACATAATATGGATGCTGGTCCTGACTTTTTTAATGCACGCATTAAAATCGATGGAACAATTTGGGCGGGCAATGTTGAAATTCACACCAAAACCAGCGAATGGAATAATCACAAACACCAAAACGATCCAGCCTATAATAATGTGATTTTGCATGTTGTTGCAGAAAACGACAAAGTCATTAGCACTCAAGATGGACGTGAACCCGAAACTTGGGTTATGGATTTTCCAGATGCATATAGCAATGCATGGATAGATTTATTGCAAAGCTTAAGATGGATACCTTGCGAACACCTCATTCACACCATTCGCCCTTTGGATATTTTAATGTGGATGCAACGTTTGGCAGTGGAAAGATTAGAGTATAAAGCCAAAGACATACAAAATGAGCTTATGCCTGACAATCCAGATATGGACACCATGTTTTTTCGCACACTTACCCGTTATTTTGGCTTTAATACCAATCAAATTCCTTTCGACATGCTTGGAAAAAGCTTAAAATGGCAACAAATTGCAAAACACAGAAGCAACTTAACTCAAATTGAGGCCTTACTTTTCGGGCAAGCAGGATTTCTTGCTGGCGAATTGAAAGACAGCTATTTCATGAGCTTAAAACGCGAATACAAATTACTAAAAACGAAATTTAATCTTCAACCAATTGATGCCCAGCTATGGAAATTCTCACGCATGCGACCAGGCAATTTTCCATCCATTCGAATTGCCCAATTAGCAATGCTACTCCATCAAAACGAGCGATTTTTCTCAAAAATTCTTGAAAGCAATAGCCTACCACATTTAGAAGCACTTTTTAATACCGAAGTTTCTGATTATTGGAAATCGCATTATCGATTTGGAGAAGAAAGTAAAACACAGAAAAAACGCTTAGGCAAATCGTCCAGAGAAACACTTTTAATCAATGCCATTATACCTATGCTCTTTTTATATGGCGACATAAAAAAGGATCAAATCTTAAAAGACAAAGCCATTCATTTTCTGGAAGATATAAAAGCAGAAAACAACAGCATCATTCGCAAATGGGCAGACCTTGGAATTGAAGCCGAAAACGCAATGGAAACCCAATCCCTCATTCATTTAAAAAAGCATTATTGCAATCCAAAAAAGTGCTTAAACTGTCAAATAGGACAAATCCTTGTTCTCAGCTAAATTTTCTTGCACCGCTTTCGCTTTCAAAAAAATGTTTAACTTGCAATCAGTGAAAAAACGTTGTTATGAATCAACTTCACAAGTCAGAAAAATTTATTGCAGATAACATTCAGGGCATGCTCATGGCTTTTGGAATCCTGATTGTCATTACGATTATCGGAATCATTGGCTACATTCTTATCGAAGATTACAGCTTAATTGATGCGATCTACATGACCATCATCACAGTTGCAACTGTTGGTTTCCGTGAAGTTGCTCCACTTTCTGCAGAAGGGAAAGTTTTCACCGTGATTATCATTGTCATGAGTTTTGGAGTTTTTGCTTATGTGTTATCCAATTTCACTCGATTCATTGTCAACGGAATTTTGAAAAATTACTTTAAATACAATAAAATGAAAAAGCGTATCAACTCTCTTTCTCAGCACGTCATTGTTGTGGGATATGGCAGAAATGGCAAGCAAACCATTGAAGAGCTGACAGCTCACGGAGAACAAGTTGTCCTCATTGAAAATCGTGATGATGTCATTGAAATTGTGGAAGCTGATACCGACTACCTTTTCATTCAAGGAGATGCCACTCAAGATGAGATTTTAAAACTTGCAGGAATTGACAGAGCCAAAGCACTCATCTCCTCCCTCCCAGTTGATGCAGACAATTTATTTGTTGTGCTTTCGGCAAGAGGAATTAACGATAAAATTAAAATCATTAGTCGTGCACAAGAAGAAAATGCCGACCTTAAGCTTAAACGTGCTGGAGCAGACAATGTCATTATGCCAGCAAAAACAGGAGGTCAACGCATGGCAAAACTCGTAGCACAACCCGATGTCGTTGAATTTCTTGATCATGTTTTGCTCCAAAAAGTGGATGAGACCAGCATAGAGGAAGTTTCGTGTAAAGACTTATACTGCGGTTACGATAAAAAGACAATTCGCGAACTGAATATCCGACAAGACAGTGGAGTCAATATTATTGGCATCCGTCGTGCTGATGGCAGCTACATTGTCAACCCAAAACCAGAAATCACCCTAAACTGTGAAGATCGCATTTTTGTCCTAGGAGAAAAGAAACAAATTGAAATGCTCAAAAAGATTATCTGTCAGAAAGCAGACTAAGTCCAAACAACTCAAGTCGTACACATTTGTTTATATTCTGTTGAGAATATCTGTCATTTACTGAGACATTCTTTGGGATATTCTGTTACTTTTGTAAACTCAAACATCTAAGAATTGAAAACAATGGCTGATATTGAACGTTTGGAAAAAATCGCCTCGCAAGTAAGACGAGATATCGTAAGAATGGTACATGCTCAAAACTCCGGTCATCCCGGTGGCAGCCTTGGTTGTACCGATTATTTGGTAGCACTGTATTTTGAGTGCATGAAACACAATCCTGAAGCTTTCAGCATGGAAGCACATAACGAAGACATGTTTTTCCTTTCCAATGGACACATTTCTCCATTATGGTACTCAGTGCTTGCTCGTAGCGGATATTTTCCAACCAAAGAATTGTCAACTTTCCGCATGATTGACTCTCGTTTGCAAGGTCACCCAACAACACATGAAGGACTTCCTGGCATTCGCATTGCCTCAGGTTCTTTAGGACAAGGTTTGTCTGTTGCTGCAGGAGCTGCACTCGCAAAAAAAATGAATAATGACCCACAATTTATTTTCTCACTACACGGCGATGGTGAATTGCAAGAAGGACAAATTTGGGAAGCTGCACTTTACGCTGCTGCAAATAAACTTGACAATTTAATTTCTGCAATTGACTATAATGGCAAGCAAATTGATGGTCCTGTTGATGAAGTTCTATCATTAGGCAACCTGAAAGCAAAATGGGAAAGCTTTGGATGGGATGTCATCGAAGCAGAAGGAAATAAGATGTCAGAAATCGTGAATGCACTGAAAGAAGCAAAATCACGTACAGGAAAAGGAAAACCTGTAATGATTCTCATGAAAACTGAAATGGGCGCAGGTGTTGACTTTATGATGGGAACTCACAAATGGCATGGTGTAGCACCTAACGATGAACAATTGGAAGCTGCACTCAACCAACTGGAAGAAACCATTGGAGATTATTAATGAATAGTATCCGTCACATATGTATTTTTGCAGGACTCTTTATCCTGACAAGCCTCAATGCAATCGCACAGGAGTTCAACCCCAACGATAGCCTAATTATTGACACCGAAAATGTCGAGGAAATTAAGCATGCAGACAAACCAATGACACGCATTCTCTTTATTTTCGACTCGTCACAAAGCATGCTAGGACGATGGGATGGCAGACGAAAAATTGATGTCGCCAGAGAGCTTATGTCAGAATTATTGGATTCCCTCGCTACCATTGACGATATTGAAATCGGACTGCGTGTGTACGGACATCAAAAACCAGTGCCTCCTCAGGATTGTAGCGACACAAAACTCGAAGTTCCTTTTGAACCTGACAATATTGATGAAATCAAATATGTACTTGAAGGACTTGTAGCACGTGGTACCACTCCTATTGCCCGATCTCTTGAAGAAGGAGCATACGATTTCCCCGACGATGACTTTAGCCGGAACATCATCATAATGATTACCGACGGTGTCGAAGCATGCGATGGCGACCCTTGTGCTGTTTCTCTCGCATTGCAAAGTCGAGGAGTCATCCTTAAACCTTTCATTATTGGATTAGGGTTGGATGTTGAGTTTAAAGATGTGTTTGAATGTGTCGGTTTTTATTTTGATGCGACCAATAGTCGGGAATTTAGACATGCGCTGAGAGCTGTGATGGATCAGGTGCTGAATTTCACTTCAGCGCAAGTGAATTTACTTGACACAGAAGGTAATCCAACCGAAACCAATGCTGTCATGACTTTCCACGATCATCTTTCCGGGGACATTCGATACAATTACATGCACTCCATCAATGAGCAAGGACAACCTGATACTGTCCTTTTGGATATCATGACAAAATACGACTTGGTAGTGCATACAATTCCTCCTGTCCGTAAAGATAGCATTGTGCTAAATCCAGGAATTCACAACATTATTTCACTGCCAGCACCACAAGGGTATTTGCGTGTTGAAATACCCGGAGGAAATGCCAGAGATAGCATGGTTGAATGCATCGTTCGTCAAGCAGGAAATCCATCCACGCTTAACGTTCAGCACATTCATCAAACAGGAAAATATATCACAGGAAATTACGATGTCGAGGTTTTGACAATTCCTCGCAAGGTCTTTACGGATGTAAACATCAAGCAAAGCTACATCAACAAAATACAGATTCCACAACCTGGTGAAGTCATCATTCATTTTGATGAAAGCATTGTCGGATCGATTTTACACGAAAGTGGCGATAAGCTAGAAGTAGTTTACACCTTAAATCCCTACAAAAAAGACTATTCAATTCGCTTGTTACCAGGAAGATATCGCTTGGTTTATCGAAGCGCAAGAGAAAGAAAAACAAAATACACCGTAGAAAAACGGTTTAATGTATATTCAGGAAAACGTTTTGAAATTAAAACAAAGTAAGCATGAAAGCATTTGAAGTTCAAAATCATAAAGACACACGTTCCGGATTTGGAGCAGGACTGGAAGAATTGGGAAAAACCAATGATAAAGTAGTTGCACTCTGTGCGGATCTGACTGGTTCATTAAAAATGAATGCCTTTGCAGACAATCATCCAGAGCGTTTTGTTCAAACTGGTATTGCTGAAGCTAACATGATTGGTTTGGCTGCAGGACTTGCAACAGCTGGAAAAATTCCATTTGCTGGGACATTCGCCAACTTTGCTACTGGACGAGTGTATGATCAAATCCGTCAATCCGTAGCGTATTCCAACAAGAATGTAAAAATTTGTGCTTCTCATGCAGGGCTAACTCTTGGTGAAGACGGCGCAACACACCAAATTCTTGAGGACATTGGACTGATGAAAATGCTGCCTGGAATGACTGTAATTAATCCTTGTGATTACAACCAAACAAAAGCAGTAACCATCGCAATTGCCAACCACGAAGGTCCTGTATATCTCCGTTTTGGACGTCCAAAAGTACCAAACTTCACACCTGAAGATCAACATTTTGTTATTGGCGAAGCAGTTCAACTCAACGAAGGCAGCGATCTTACAATTATTGCTACAGGTCATTTAGTATGGAAAGCCATTGAAGCAAGTCAAAAATTGGAAGAAAATGGAATTTCTGTTGACTTAATAAATATTCACACAATTAAACCTTTGGACAAAGAAGCCATCTTACAATCAGTGAGTAAAACAGGCGCTGTAGTTACAGCTGAAGAACACATGATGAATGGAGGCCTTGGAGATTCTGTCGCTCAGTTACTTGCACACTATCTGCCTTGTCCAATTGAAATGGTTGCCGTAGATGACAGTTTTGGTGAAAGCGGAAAACCAGAAGCATTGATGACAAAATACGGCTTGGATACTCCAGACATCATTGAAGCTGCGGAACGTGCTATGGCGCGCAAATAAGGCTGAATGAACGAACATCTTGACGATCAGGAAATATTAAAAATTTTCAGGACAGACAATCCTGATTATGCATTTAATCTGTTGGTAAAAAAATACCAAGAACGGTTGTATGCTTCCATACGCAAAATCCTGATTCAACATGATGACACCGATGATGTCCTTCAAGAATCACTTATTAAAATTTATCAAAATCTGAATACGTTTAGAGAAGACTCCAAGCTTTTCTCTTGGATGTATCGTATTGCTGTCAATGAAGCACTCGGACATATCCGTAAACAAAAACGTCGGTACGTTTTCTCCAGCTTTTCGTATGAAGATAGCTTAATACAATCTCTACACTCCGACACATTTTTTGAAGGAGATGAGATTCAAAAAAAGCTTCAAGAAGCAATTTTAAAGCTACCTCAAAAGCAACGTTTGGTTTTTAATATGAAATATTACGACGATCTAAAATATGATGAAATATCGGAAATATTGAAAACCAGCAAAGGGGCTTTAAAAGCTTCATATCACCACGCCGTGAAAAAAATTGAAAAATATTTGAATGAGAATTAAACGAAAAGTATATTTTAGCATCTAATTAATAATGAAACGCTTAAACGACATACCGAAAGAAGATAATTTCAAAGCTCCTGATGGATATTTTGATACACTTCCTGATAAGCTAAGAGAAAGCATTGAACATCGGAAACAGGCTGATGTAAAACCAAGCTTTTTTACAGTACTCAAGCCTTATTTGTATTTTGCCGGCTTCTTTGTTGCTCTCGCAATGATAATTAAATTAGGGCTTAATACATTTACTGGAGACTATCACAATCAAACAATTCTGGCTGAAGAAACCACAATTGATGATTCCGAATACTTTGAATATGAATTGATTTCTGAGGAGCTCATTTACCAAGAGCTAGAAACAGAGGAAATTCAAACAACTGAAATCCCTGAGGAAACAATGATTGCATATCTTACTCAGGATGAATTTACTGAAATCTTGTATTACGAATAAAACTGATGATTATGAAACGATTAATAATAGTACTATTTGCCATTCTTCCAATTTTAAGCTTTGCACAACGCGGTCAAGGTCATGGACAAGGCAGAATGGAAAAAATTTCACACGAAGAAATGCGTGCTGAAAAAGTAGCGTACTTAACCACTCAAATGGATTTAAGCATAGATGAAGCGCAAAAATTCTGGCCCATCTACAACAGCTATCAAAAAGAATTAGAAGCGTTGATCACTGAAATGCATGAAATCATGGATTACATCAGAGACAATAAATCAAAAATTTCAGACTCTGACTTGGAAACAAAAATTGATAGGCTGATTGCAATCGATGAAGAAAAAGCAGAAATTACGTCGAAATACCATGTAATGTTCAAGAAAGTACTTAGCATTAAGAAAATTGCGATGCTTTATGAAGCAGAACATGGATTCAAAAAACACCTACTTGAAAAATACCGCCAAAAAGGAAGAGGTAATATGCCCCCTCCTGACATGCACGAGTAACAGGTGTCAGGAGTTAGGTTTTACATTTTAAAAACCCAATCCGAACCACTGCCAATATTGATCTTCAAGTTGTTTCCAGCGGTATTTTGTTTGACCGGTAAAATCGCGAGTATAATCATTCAAAAGCTCCTGAGCTGCTTCTTTATTTCCATTCTCCAGCAATTCCATCACTTGCTTTTCAATTTCAGCAGTTTCACGACTTGCTTTTGCTTCAAAATAAGCAACTTCTTCCATCATACCGCCTTTGGTTGACTGCCATTGCAGAGTAGCTAATTTATTGGCTTTACGATAATTCCAAATGGTAGCATCTTCACGGTATTGTTTCTGTCCACAATACATAAAACTTTCAGGCAATTCAGTTACGCCGGCAAAAATTGGAATACGTGGGCTTTGCGCAGGATTATCGAATGAAAACCACACCAAACCACCAACTTCATCCGGCAACCAGTCTCTTAACTGAATAATGTGAGAATATGAACACCATGAAACAGCCACTGTACGTTGAAATTCGACAACATCTTCTGAAAGTGCATTGTACAATTTTCTTTCATTGCGCATAGCCCAAGGATGTGCAATTCGAGATTTTACAGTATCTACACCTATCTCCTCACCATTCTCATCAAACTTTTTCTCCGTCACAAGCAGATTTTGTGTCATATCATATTCTGTATCTTCATAGGTTTCACGATACAATGCAATCACGTCATGTACAGAAACTTGTTTATCTGGTTTAACGGAAAAAGGAAGTTCATCAGCATCAAATTTCAAATTTTCAGATGGTGCCAATGTATTCAGTATGAAGTATTCACGAATTTTGAATGGTTTGTCCACACCACCATAAGCTTTCCAGAATTTGAATTCACTTTCACCATCCCAAAGCTCCAGTTTTTTGGCAACCTTCATCACATTTTTCGAAGCCATGAAATAATCAGGATTATCTAAATCCAAAGTTCCAATACGAGAAATATTTGCTGACACACCAACATGATCATCAGGAATACGCTGAGCAGCCCAAACACCACCAACTTTCTTTGGACCTTCTCCGAAAATCTCCATTTGCCATACTTCATTTTTATCTGCGATGGTAATGCATTCACCCCAATCTCCGTATCCGTATTTTTCAATCAAGTCAGAAATTAGAAGAATTGCCTCACGGGCTGTTGTACAACGCTGCAAAGCGACACGTTGCAATTCCTCAATATGAAACCAACCTTCATCATTCACCAGCTCTTTCGGACCAACAATGGTAGTTTCACCCATAGCCAACTGCTTTTCATTTAAACATGGATAAGCAGTATTCAAATAAGCATAAACATGTTCTGCTTGAGGGATTTCCCCAGCAATTTCAACACCACGCATGTCCCAAGGAGTTTCTGTTTTCAAACGATATTTATAAATTTTATCCGTGGTATCATTCTCAAAAGTTTGAGACTTTTCCATCTGCAACCATGTACGGTATCTCCCATCGCAAGTATGACTAGTAATTACAGAGCCATCTGTAGATGCTTTTTTTCCAACCATTATGCTGGTACAACTCTCCCCGAAATACGGATCATTTATCTGATCGTAAATGCGTTGTGCATTGCCTGACATTGTAAATCCAAGCACTAAAAATGTCGAAAATAAAATGTTTCGTATCATATCACTCATTTTCAATTCGAACGTAAAATACAATTTATTTGCGATGCAATCAAATGGATTTGTCATGACTTCTGCGTAATTTCGTAGTTGCGTAGACACATGGTTGCGACACAACACCGTTTCCTGCCCAATCCCCTTACTTCCAGCAAACTCCTAACACCTGACACCTAACACCTGACTCCTGTCCCCTGTCACTCCTCTATCTCTCGATTCGAAACATAAGCACGCCACTTCTCAATGGCTTGAGTCATATCCTCAGGAATTTCAGAATTAAACATCATCATTTCACCTGTTACCGGGTGTTTAAACCCTAATTCTTTTGCATGCAAGGCTTGACGCGGCAAAATATTAAAACAATTTTGAACAAACTGCTTGTATTTTGTAAAGACAGTTCCTCGAAGCACCTTATCGCCACCATAGGTTGCATCATTGAATAAGGGATGTCCTATGTATTGAAAGTGCACTCGAATTTGATGAGTACGACCAGTTTCTAATTGGCATTCTACTAAATTGACATAGCCCAACTCTTCAATCACCTTATAATGGGTTACTGCATGCTTTCCGTAATCGCCTTCAGGGAAAACATACATGAGTTTACGATTTTTCAGACTACGTCCTACATTACCTGTGATGGTACCTTCAGGTGGATTTGGCATACCCCAAACCATAGCGATATATTTTCGGCGAGATGTCTTATCAAAAAATTGCTTAGACAAATGAGTAAGTGCATGTTCTGTTTTTGCGACAACCAACAAGCCGCTGGTATCTTTATCGATACGATGCACGAGCCCTGGTCTATCGTTAACTCCCTCGAACAAAGGCAAATGTTGAAAACGATACATAAGCGCATTCAACAGTGTTCCGGTATAATGTCCGTATGAAGGATGCACAACCATACCTGCAGGCTTATTGACAACAATGAGACTTTCATCTTCATACACAACCTCAATTGGAATGTCTTCAGGAATAAGTTCAATTTCCCGTTTTGGATAATCTAAGCGAACACTAACCTCATCTCCGGGTTTTACTTTGTAATTGGATTTCTTTGGTTCTCCATTGACATAAATATTTCCAGCATCGGCTGCAACCTGAATTTTATTTCGTGAGGCATTTTGCAGCCTATCCACAAGAAATTTGTCCAGTCTCAATACTTTTTGACCTGGGTCTGCAATAATTCTGTGATGTTCGTACCCATTCTCCCTTTCTTCACGTTCTTCATCGTCAAATATCTCGTCTGATTCCAGATAGTCTGTCATTGTTTATTTTCTTATCAGTAATTTCTGTTTACCCACCATTGCATCATCCTTATAAAACAGCAGAAAATACAAGCCTTCAGAATAAGATGACACATTATAACTTTCTTTTGCATTACTTTGATACACCAAATGACCAGTTGCGCTTACAATCTGTAATCGATCATAATTATTTGGGGTATCAATGTAAATTTGGCTGCTTGCCGGATTCGGATACACATCAAAATCGGTCAATCTAACTTCCTCTTCAGGGACACTTAAATATGGAGTTTCACTAAAGACAGGACGTACCATGAGAGCCCCTTCAAAACTAATTTCTTCCCAAGTACCAAACACGTTGTAATGTATTTTTTCGCTGGCATTTCGATTCAAATCGAATCCAACATTAAGCATATCATCTGTTGTTTTTGTCCAGCCAATATGGAAAGTCTCACTCACATACACAGGTGTATCCAACGCGTAGTAAGTATATTGAAATAAACTGTCTTTAAACTCAGGGCGCACACCAATTTGATAAGAGAGGGTATCACCAGGCACACCATCGTCATCATCCCACACCATAAGATAAAAATAATGCTGGTTTTCATCATTCAACACACGGTTGAAATAGATATTCACACCACGCAAAGTGTCTCCAACCA
The DNA here is from genome assembly GCA_963676165.1 of Bacteroidales bacterium. GTDB lineage: Bacteria > Bacteroidota > Bacteroidia > Bacteroidales > ML635J-15 > JAQIBY01. Next base: position 2,180,284 of record OY781043.1, read on the forward strand.
ATGGTGCAAACTCATATGACACTGAGGCTGAACTTGTTCCAACGCCACCAATACCATAACCAACTTCGGGACTGCCATCATCATAAGCATAATAGTTGCTAAAGTTTTGATGGTAATACACGGTATCATTCCAGCGGAAAAGCAAACGATCTGCTTCATCATCGGTACTGATATAACCTTTGATTAAAAAGCGTGCAGAATCTGTTAAATCAGAATCAAATTCATACGGTACTGCTTTTGCATAACGAAGCGTTTCAAACTCAATAATGTTTTCACTATCATCATTATCAGAAATACCAACACCACTACCCCATTCATCAATAATTTCAAATTGGCGGTTAACAGCTTGTCCATTTTCACCATTACTACGGTAAATATACACCAAACTATCGGAAGTAACTTGCTTTGCGAGGTAATGCTTCCAAGGAACAGACTCAAATCCAGTCAGCAGCGATGAAAAATTATACATCATGGCGATATCATTGATAATAGTATCATTCACGCTGCGCTCGGTATCCAACCACACATAATCCACATTCCAGATGTCATTATTTGAGTTAAATGATGGTTCCTGAGCATTTACCACATTCGAAGCGTAGTTTACAAAACGAAATTGAAATCCTTTTTTCAAAAGATAATCCTCTCTGATAGGAATTAGCTCATAATGGAATGCTGTGTCAGAGACTCCACCTTCCATGCTCCAAACTGAGTGCCAAGTAGTATCAGGAGAATTAAACATTAGGACTAAAGAGTCTTGTTCTTCAGGTTTTTTAGCATTGCCGCCTCGTTGCCAAGCAAAGCTCAGAATAATAGAGTCAGAAGCAGGATATTCAAGATTTATAGGACGTGAAGTCAGCATTTCTGACAACTCCCCACCTGTTGAGAGCGAACGAATTTGTCCTATGGAATCTGCCATATCAAGGCTTGCAACGCCATAAGAAATTGGGTCCATTGCCCAAGTGCTGTTCACATAAGCATCATATCCTATCCAACGCTCTTGGTCAGGATAAACGTTTATCACAGCAAAATCATCAAAAAAAGGCAATTCCAGTGTATCGTTTGTCGATTTTGTAATGGAGAAAATTCCAGGCTGAGATTTAACGATCTGTTCCAAGATTGGATTTCCTTCGAGTTCAATTAGGCGTTCCTGTGCATAAGTCTGCAAAGAAAAACCTAAAACGACAATGCATAGAAGTTTTTTAATCATCATTATTCAGATTTTCAGGCAAAGTATCGATATCTCGATACAATGAATCAATTAACACAGAATCTGGCACATAATTAGGAATCAGGGAAGTATCACTACTCAACCATAAATCCACAGATGCACCAAGATTCATATTCTTCACTGTATCAAACGCAGGATACTGCTTATATATTTTAGCCATAGCAGAATCTTCTGCAGATTTTACTGCTTCATCATAAATCACAGCTCCTACATTGAGGAATTTTTCATTCAGCAAACTGGTAGCAGCATTAACGGAAAGCCCTTCAACATTAGGGACAAAGGTTTTATCATCGCTCAAACCTTGGCCTAAAACTAAATCCAATGTTGTTCCTTTGAGCAATTCATCACCAGGATTTACTAAATTTCCATTCGCTTTAATTCTCAAAACCACATTTATCCCAATGTCTGGGATGTACTCAAGCTTACCTATCTCAAAACCGTATGCTTCAAGTGTAGATTTTGCCCTCCTTAATGAAATGTCTTTCACATTTGGCAAGCTTACCATTTCAGGCATTTCAGAATTTTTTACTAAGTAAATTGTCCGACCTTCTTTCACATGAAATTCTGCCCTCGGATATTGCTCTGCAATCGCTCCTAGCGCAACTTGATCAGAAAACACAGAATCAACAATCATATATTTTAATTCTTGCTGATTGAGCAAATCCCTCACCTCAGACTCTTGCAAGCCAATAAGATCCGGAACTGTACATGACTTCCCATGATCTGTATAAACCTTAAGAAACTGTGTCACTCCAAGGAATATCACAACAGATACCAAAATAGCAATCAAGAAGTTCACAAGGAACAGACGACTGATTATAAATCTAAAAAATCCTTTCATGTATCGAAATATTTACCAATTTGTAAAAATAACAAATCCTGACTAATGACAAGTGTTTATGATCGGAAATCCGAATTCTTTTTCAATCAAAACGATTTAGTTTTTGACTTTCTTATCGCTTTTACTAAATTTGGGATAAAAAGATAATTATGAAAAAGAAAGTAGCACTTATTCTCGCCGGTAGCGGTGTTTATGACGGATCTGAGATACATGAAGCAACAATGGCAATGTATGCCCTTGCAAAAAATGAATTGGATTATATGTGTTTTGCACCTGACATTCCACAAGCCCATGTCATTAATCATTTGACGGGGGAAGAAATGAAGGAAACCCGCAATGTTCTCATTGAATCTGCACGACTTGCAAGAGGAGAAGTTAAAAACATCACTGTCCTACAAGCAGATGAGTATGATGCCATTTTGTTTCCAGGAGGATTTGGAGCTGCCAAAAACTTATCTGACTTTGCATTTAAAGGAGATGGCATGACAGTTCATCCTGAAGTAGAGCGTGTTATTAAAGACTTTCACGCAAAGCAAAAACCCATAGGAGCTTTGTGCATAGCACCAACTATTATTGCTAAAGTTTTGGGCGCAAAAGTCACCATTGGCAAAGACCCTGAAACAGCACAAGCAATTATCAATATGGGAGGTGTACACGAAGAAAAATCTGCAACAGACATTAGCATTGACGAAACCAACAAAATCGTCACCAATCCATGCTATATGATGGCAAGTAGCGTGTATGAAATTGGCGAAGGCGCCGAAGCATGTATTGAGGCTCTGAAAGGAATGATGTAACACACTTTACAACAAATATTTAGCAGCTGCTTTAATTCATATATAAGCAGCTGTTTTCTTTTTTACATTTCTATTAAATTGAAAATTTTATCAGCAAAACACGAACAAAAAACCGACAAACTTTACATATAATCATTTTGTCTTTTTGTAGATATTTCAATTAAATTAACGCTTCATTTTTTGTCATTTTAAACATTTTGTGTATTTTGGAGGTTTTGGTACTGAATGTAATTTTTCACGTCCATTTTGGACAATTTAAATAATGTTTCATTAAAAACTTAAAATCATTTTATGTTAGAAATCAAAAAGATTGAAAAAGAAGCTGATTTTACAAATATCAGCAGAGACGAATTCATTGATTTTCTATTTACCCATCTCGACCTTTTTGGTGACCCTAAAGCAGACATTAACAAATGTCTTGACTATGCTTTTTCCGACAATTCATCTGAAGGAGGATTTGCGCTTGCTGCATTTTATGAAAGTAAATTAGTTGGTGCTTTAATCATGAACAGAACAGGAATGAAAGGATATATTCCAGAAAACATCCTAGTTTATGTTGCTGTAGATGCACAGTATCGCGGCAAAGGATTTGGTGGACAAATTGTCAAAGAATCGTTTAAACATGCAGATGGCAATGTCAAACTTCATGTCGAGTATGACAATCCTGCAAAGCGACTATATGAGCGACTGGGCTTTAAATCCAAATATGCAGAAATGCGTTACGATAACAACTAAATACTAGTTTTCAAGAGTTGTCGCAACAGTACGGCAACTCTTTTTCTTTATCGTTAACTTAAAAAACATATTATGGCAGAACTAAGAATAAATATGGGAGAAATCCGCAACAACATTAAAAAATTAAACACCTATTTATCTGAAAACAATATCCAATGGAGTCTGATTACCAAAGTATTTAGTGGGGACAAAGATTTCATGAAACAAATCCTCACTCCAGACATCATTAAAGGCATACATTCCGTAGGAGACAGCCGCCTCTCTAGCTTAAAACGCTTAAAAGAGCTGAATCCTGAATTAATCACCATATACATAAAACCTCCTGCACAGGCCTATGTTGATGATGTAGTGAAGTATGCAGACATATCACTTAATTCATCGTATCGTACTATTGTTTCGCTAAATGAAGCTGCAAAAAAACAAAATAAAATTCACAAAGTTATCATCATGGTTGAGCTTGGAGAACTCCGCGAGGGCGTTAACCGAGATGATTTGTTTAAATTCTACGAAAAGGTATTTAAACTTTCTAATATCGAAGCAGTTGGTTTAGGAAGTAATTTAGGTTGCATGTATGGAGTAGAACCCACTTACGACAAACTGCTTCAACTCCATCTTTACAAAGAACTAATCGAAGCAAAACACGGGTCAAAACTGCCATTAACTTCGGGTGGAAGCTCAATTACCCTACCACTTGTTGAAAATGGAATCGTCCCCAAAGATATTAATCATTTCCGTATTGGTGAAGCTGCTTTTTTTGGAACAAGTCCTTACGATAATGAACAGTTTTTAAACTTATGTACTGACACATTCAACTTCTATGCACAGATTATTGAGTTACACGAAAAGGACATTGTGCCTGACGGTGTAATTAACGATGCCAGCATTGGCCACTCAGCGGAATTTGGCGACGAAGATTTGGGGAAAACCACCTATAAAGCAATCCTTGATTTTGGCTTGATAGATGTTGATCAGGAAGGACTTGAGGTTAAGGACAAGGACATTAGTTTTGTTGGTATCACCTCGGACATGACAGTGATAGATTTAGGCGACAATCGAGACAAAAACGGCAAACCAAAATACAGAGTTGGGGATATGATTTGCATGAACCCTAGTTACCTTGCTGTTGCAAGATTATTAAATTCAGGATTTATTGAAAAAAAATTCATTTAATCCATGTCACAGCTCACAAACATTTTAAGAAAAGATAAAGCAGACTTTCATCCGATTTTCCTTTTGATTTAAATCGGATGAAAATCTGCCGTTTTAACCTTTCTATTAACAATCCAGAGCTCTCAAATTAAGACATTCTTAGTCTGAACGGATTACAAATCATTCGTAACATGGAAAACAAATTGGGATAGTACCGAGGGCAAACTCACACTTTTTTACCAAGAACTTTGAGTAGGTAATTTTGATCGTATGCTGCTTTCAACCTTTTTCCTTTAATACCTTGTTTTTCAGATGTTTCAATTTTGAGCAGGTTTAAAGCAATCTTGCTGAGTATTGAAAAATTTTTGAAAGCATTCCCTGTCCTCTTTCTGGAAGCATCTTCGGAGAAAGCAACATCTTATACCAATTTAATTTGTTAATGAGCTTTAAAAGCGTTATCTTAGAAGCATGTCATTTAAAAGTAGAATACATGTAAAAGAAAATCTTGGATTTTTACGTAAAAAAATCAAAGCGACAAAGGACAGTTATGTTTCACAGCGAATTAGGAGCCTGATGATTCTAAAGGAAAACCCATGCAAAAGACAATCAGATATTGCTGATGAGCTCTGTATCGGCTATTCCACGTTAAAGCGGTGGTATAAAAGTATAGAGAAGAAGGTTTTGAAAAATTCATTCAGCGACCAAAGATTGGGGGCAGCAAAAGTAATATCCCGGCGCATATACATTTGGCATTAGAGAAAAAACTCCACTCCGGAACCAATCCATTGTTAGGGTATTGGCAAGCCGTTGAATGGGTAGAGTAGATATCAAATATCATACACTACGGCAATATTTACGAACTAATTTCAAGACAAAACTGAAATCACCACGTAAATCCCATTACAAAAAAGATGAACAGGCTATTGAAGCCTTTTTAAAAACTCCCGGAGACATTCAATCAGATTAGAACAAGTTTAAATAAAAATAAATACAAGTCGGTCAATCTTTACTTTCAGGATGAGAGTAGGTTTGGGCTAATGACCCACGTGGGAAAATGTTTAACAGCAAGAGGAATAAAACCAATCGCTACCTACCGGCATGCATTTCAGAATACATACTTATATGGTGCCTTTTCTCCAATTGACGGGGATTCATTTGTTTTTGATATCCCTTGTGTTAGTAGTGAGGCTTTTTACAAATACATTTTAGCATTATCAGGCCACAGGTCAAATGAATTTAAGATAGAGGTCATTGACAACGCCGGCTTTCATTCATTACAAAAATACAAGCTCCCCGAAAACATATGCTTTATAAGAATCCCTCCATACTCGCCGGAATTAAATCCTTGCGAAAAAATATGGGCATACATTAAACAGCACTTTAAAAATATCGCATTCGGTTCAATACAACAGGTCAGTGATTGGTTGGAAGACTTTATTTGCCATTCAATGAATTAACAAATTGTCATGTCAATAACTCACGATGAGAAATATGTTAATAATTTTAAGGCTCATGTTCAGGTTTAATTGGTATTACATCCTATTTATCTGGATGATATTCACATTGAAAATTTTTTGTCATGTACTTAGATCCTCCTTAAACAATTTTGAAGCAGAAATTGACTTTGACTTATATGTTTGTTGACCCACTTGCAGATGCTCGCAGCCGGGTGTCACCATACAGCTACGTGCAAAACAGTCCGGTAATGAGGGTAGATCCGAGTGGGGCACTGGATGATGATAGTGATGACCGTAATTGTAATCGATCAAAAACAAACTTTATCAACATTTTCATTTTTTTTAGGACGGGTCAGAGTTTGTTAACTCTGTACTCACTCTCGCGCTCTAAACTGATATAAAATATCGTGACAAAAGATTTCATATTTTTCATCGCCTCTACGCGTCTTCGCTACTATTCAACTGCGATTTATTTTCGCCCGCTCTCGTGCTCTCTCTTCTCAAGCTCATCCTTACTCGCATCCACGTCAGACTGTCTGATAATTAAGATTTTCTAAAAATTCATGCCCTCATAAGCCTATAGTTGCTAAATAAGTAGTAATAATTAGGGATTGATTTTGTGCAGCCTTGTTTGTGTAAATAATTTAGAGGTCTTAAAAGTCTTAATTTGATTCCATATCTGGTTAATATTTGAGCACAAAACCTCTTTCCCTTATTGAAAGATTCGATTAGTGCATCAATTCCCAGAATATTTATTAATCGCTTGATATTATAGCATGAAAAAATCAACCCAACATCTGCTGTTGCTCGTTTAATGTATTTTTTCGTTATTATGTGGTCGTATCCCCATTGTCGTTTCATTGTTCCAAATGGATGTTCTACTATGCTTTTCCGCTGCCGGTATTTATCTTTTAAATCAATCATTCGTTTCGTGTTAGACTGTATGTTCTCGGCATATTCACTTCTTTTTATTCTACGACCTTTTTTATTTATTGTACACTTAGACCTAACGGGACATTCTTTGCATTTAACGGTACCATAGTTTTTAAATCTGTAATAAACTTCTCCATTCTTATTTCTTGCGTTACACCAATTCCCATTAGTTATTAAAATTTCACCTTCTGGGCATGTATATGTGTCATTTTCTTTGTCATATACAAAATTGCTTATACAATAATTTGGGTCAGGAATTTGGTTTGCATGTGGTGTAGAAGGTACATTTACCAGAACATTGATGCCTAAATCATCTGCTTTTTTTAGCTCTCTCCCTGAATGGTATCCAGTATCAAATAAAGCAGTAAAAGTAGCATTCCGTAAAATAGACTTAGTACGTTGCAACATATTTCCCATTGCGTTTTTATCACCTTTGTTCGTCACAATAAAGTCCAGCAGCAGGTTGTGCTTAGCGTCAACCATACTTTGAACACAGTAAGCGACTTCCGATATATTATTTCGAAGAGTCATATTTCGACTATCTGGATCACTAGTTGATATTTGTGTTTCTTTATCTCTAGTTAATTCCTCAGACATGCGGTCGTACTTTGATTTAAGTTCTTTTTTGTTCTCAATCTTTTTTAATATTTCCTGATTATCACCATCGTTATTACTTAATTCTTGTTCGTATTCTTCTATTTTTCTTTCGATATATTCTTGATGTCGCTCTATCTTTTTCTGATTGAAATTATTCTTTTTGCTATTCTGGGCTCTAAGCTTTGTGCTGTCTCCTGCAACCAATTCGCCTCCAATAAGTTCAAAATACTGAGATAACTTAACCGTCTCTCTGAAAACTTTCTTTATTGATTTGGAATTGTCCTTTCTGAAATTCGATATAGTATTATGATCTGGTGACAAATTATTTAAAAGCCACATCAATTCAATATTTCGTTTGCATTCTTTTTCTAACCGACGTGATGATCTAATGCTATTCATATATCCATAAATATATAGCTTTAGTAAATCTTTGGGGTGATAGGCCGGACGACCTGTTTCTCTGTAATGTGTTCTAAATCCCAATTCAGAAAAGTTTAAATTATCAACAAATGCGTCAATAATGCGAATTTCATTATCCTCACCAATGCTTTCTTCTAAAGATACTGGGAATAGACTTTTTAAATACCTACTTTCTCCTTTTATAAATTTCATATTGTAAAGTACTAACATTCACGCTTTTCTCATGCATTCATGCAAAATCTTTATTAACAAACTTATTAAGGTTATTAGACAGTCTGACGTGTCTTTGCCCCTACGCCACCACGCAATTTATTGTCCCATAAAAAATCACTATTTTTCGCAAACAATTCGGCGAAAGCCTTGTTTTTAAAAGAAAATTGAAATCACATGGATGAAAAATCCTTTTTAGGGCAAATGCACCCTGACGATATTGAGCAAATGTACCGCTCATTTAAACGTGGAGAAGAAATGGACGAGTCGTGGAAACATTTTTTCCAAGGCTTTGAGTTGGCACAAACACATTACGGAGACTCTCTCCCTCCATCAAACATCAGTAAAGAATTTGATGTCATCAATTTAATTGACTCATACCGGAAACGCGGACATTTGTTCACTAAAACCAATCCTGTACGTACTCGCCGTAAATATTTTCCAACCCTCGATCTGGAAAATTTTAATCTTGAAGAGTCTGATTTAGACACAGAGTTTGATGCAGGAAAAACAATAGGTTTAGGGAAAGCAAAGTTGAAAGACATCATAGCAGCATTGCAAAAAACATATCGCTCCAATATTGGAGTGGAATACATGTTTATCCGACAACCTGAAATTACACAATGGTTGAAAGAAAAAATGGAGTCCGTTCAAAATCAGCCAAGTTTTACCGACGAAGAAAGACACCATATCTTTTGGCATTTAAACCGTTCAGTTGGATTTGAGCAATTCATTCATAAAAAATTTGTGGGTCAAAAACGCTTTTCCCTTGAAGGAGGAGAAAGCTTAATTCCCGCTCTTGATGCTATCATCGAAAAAGGAACAGAACTCGGAGTCAAAGAGTTTGTCCTTGGCATGTCTCATCGTGGAAGACTAAATGTTCTCAGCAACATTATGCAAAAGAAATTCCGAATGATTTTTGAAGAATTTACAGCCAAAAAATATGAAACAAATACCCTTCTTGGTGATGTTAAATATCATTTAGGATACAGCAATAAAATTTCAGCTCACAATCAAGACGAAGTTGAGTTACACCTTCTCCCCAACCCTTCTCATTTAGAACTCGTTGGCCCTGTTGTCGAAGGTGTTTCTCGAGCAAAAATTGAAAACAAATACAACAAGGACGAGAACAAACTCGTTCCCATCATCATTCATGGAGACGCTGCAATTTCAGGACAAGGAGTTGTATATGAGACCGTTCAAATGTCTCAACTCGACGGATATCGGACCGGTGGAACCATTCATCTCGTGATAAACAATCAAATCGGATTCACAACCAATTATCTGGATGGTCGGTCAAGCACCTACTCTACCGATGTCGCGAAAGTCATTAAAGCGCCAATTTTTCATGTCAACGGAGATGATCCTGAAGCCTTAATTTATGTGATAAAACTTGCGATGGAGTACCGTCAGATTTTCCATACCGATGTATTTATTGACATTTTAGGTTACAGAAAATACGGACATAACGAAGGAGACGAACCTCGATTCACGCAACCTGTTCTTTACGATGCCATCTCAAAACATCCAACAGTTCGTGAAATTTATGCCGAAAAATTAAAACAAAAAGGCATAATGAAAGCCTCTGAAATTCAACAAGAAATTGATGCATTTCAAAAAGAGCTTGATGAAGAATTGAGTGAAGCAAAGAAAATCGACGCAGCACAAGTCCATGAATTTTTACCAGCTGTTTGGGATGCCTTTAGTGCTCAGCATCCACCAAAACTGACAGAAAAAGACATTGAAAATTTCACACAAAAACTTACCAGCTTACCTGATGACAAGCCATTTTTACGAAAAGTGGAAAAACTCATTGCACAGCGAAAAGCAATGATAGATTCCGGCAAAATTGACTGGGGTATGGCTGAACTTCTTGCTTACGCAAGTTTGGTGAACGAAAACTATCCGGTTAGGCTGTCTGGTCAGGATTCTGTCAGAGGGACATTTTCCCATAGACACACAGCCTTCTACATTCTTAAATCGCGAGAATCCTATAACCCATTAAAACATATCAAAGAAAATCAAGCAGAGTTTAATGTGTATAATTCTCCATTATCTGAATTGGCAGTTTTAGGCTTTGAATATGGATATGCACTGGCAAGTCCAAAAGCATTAACCATTTGGGAAGCCCAATTTGGCGATTTTTCCAATATGGCGCAACCAATTTACGATCAATACATTAGTTCTGCTCAAACAAAATGGGGATTGCATAATGGGCTGGTTCTCTTTTTACCTCACGGATACGAAGGGCAAGGTCCTGAGCACTCCAGCGCACGCATAGAAAGATATCTGGAATTAGCAGTAAATGACAATGTACAAATTATTTACCCCACAAAACCAGACCAGATTTTCCATGCATTGAGAGAACATGTTTATCAGGATTTTCAACACCCGATGATTGTCTTCACACCAAAAAGCTTATTGAGACACCCTCAGGCAGTTTGCGAAGTCAAAGATTTGACAAACAAAGGATTTGAGCCAATTATAGACAAGAATAATCCGGATCCAGAAAAAGTAACTGAACTGGTTTTCACAACAGGCAAATTGTATTATCAGGTGATGGACAAACGGGAAGCGCTTAAAGCTGATCACGTTGCAGTGGTAAGTTTAGAACAAATTTTCCCTTTCCCACAAAAAGAGTTTGAACAAATACTCAATAAATACAATCAGAGAAAAGTCCGTATCTTTGCTCAAGACGAACCTGCAAACATGGGAGTGTACAAGTCCATTTGTCGCTATTTAGGTAACAAAGAATTTGAATTAATTGCTCGCCCTGAAAGCTCAAGTCCTGCACCGGGGTTAATGGAGCAACATGTTCGTCAGGAAGAAAAAATATTGGATAAAATATTCCGCAAATGCGATTGTGAATGGAATCATACTGTATGCGATATGCATTGTGTCAATTATCAAAAAAACTAACTCATGATTATAGAAATTAAAATACCAAGTCCGGGAGAATCAATATCTGAAGTTGAAATAGCAGAATGGTTAGTTTCTGATGGTGATCTTGTGCAAAAAAATCAAGACATTGCAGAAATTGAATCAGAGAAAGCAACTTTAAGCATCAGTGCTGAAGAAGTTGGAAAGATCAGCATTAAGCAAGCGGCACACGAGCCAATTGCAGTTGGTGATATTGCATGTACAATTGATACATCCTTTAAGGTTGAATCAGCTGAAATCTCCAGTGAAGAAATTGCTGAGACAGAAGAAAAGCCAAAACAAGAAGAATCTAAGCCTTCCGAAATCAAAACTCAAGAACCCAAAAAGGAAGAAAACGATTCTAACGTAAAAATCACACCAGTTGCAAAGAAACTGATGGAGGCTGAAAACCTCAATATGGAGGATATTCTGAATGGTTTACGAAAAATCACACGCAAAGATGTCGAATCAGTCATTCACACCCCTACGGACAATATCCAGCATGAAAACAGAGAAGAGAGCAGGGAACGCATGAGCAGCCTACGTCGTAAATTAAGTGAACGTTTGGTCGCTGTAAAAAATGAGACTGCCATGCTCACCACATTTAATGAGGTTGATATGAGCGAGATCTTGCGAATCCGTCAAGAAAACAAATCGGCTTTCATTGAAAAATATGGAGTTAAACCTGGCATGATGTCATTTTTCACTCGTGCTGCAGCCATTGTATTAAAAGCATTTCCACAAGTCAATGCATTCATTGATGGAGATGAAATTGTCATGCATAATTATGCAGATATAGGCATTGCTGTGCAAACCCCCAAAGGCTTAATGGTTCCAATCGTTCGTGATGCAGAAAAATTAAGCATTCCACAATTGGAAATAGAGATTCAAAACCTCGCTGAGAAAGCCAGAAACAAGAAAATATCCCTTGACGATTTAAGTGGAGGAACTTTTAGCATCACCAACGGAGGCGTTTTTGGGTCGATGTTATCCACTCCGATATTAAACCCTCCTCAATCTGCAATTTTAGGCATGCACAACATTATGGAACGCCCGGTTGCAGTCAAGGGAGAGGTGGTTATACGACCAATGATGTACCTTGCCCTCTCCTATGATCATCGAATTATTGATGGTCGCGATTCTGTGGGTTTTCTAAAAATGATCAAAGAACTGCTTGAAAATCCGGAACGCATGATTTGGGATGGACAGGACAGTGACAAAAAGCTGCTCGGGCTATAAACAAAAAGTACCCCGATATGATATATATTAGGTGCTTTGACTTTTCCCTGCTTTAAATATTCGTATTTTTACAGAGAATTTGATCTGTTAAATAAATCATTGAGAAGGAGGAATATTCTATGAATGCAAAACTTGAAAGCGTTTTAAATAAGTCTATTCTTGAAAAAGAAGATCTCGTCTATTTATTGTCCCTTGGCGGAAAGGATGAAAAAAGACTTTTTGAAAAAGCCTATGAGATAAAAGCAAAGTATGTTGGAAGAAAAACCTACTTCAGAGGATTAATTGAATATTCAAATATTTGCGGGAAAAATTGCTATTACTGTGGAATTCGCGGTGGCAATAAAAATGTACATCGTTATGAATTAACAGATGATGAAGTCATGAAAGCCGTAAAATATGCATTGGACCACAATTGGGGATCTGTTGTTATGCAAGCAGGAGAACGCAGCGATAAGCAATTTACAGATCGTATTACACGTATTTTAAAGAAAATCAAATCATACTCTGCTAATCCTCCGGGCATAACCTTGTCCTTGGGAGAACAAAGTGAGGAAGTTTTTCAAGATTGGTTTGATGCGGGAGCACATCGCTATTTGCTACGCATTGAAAGCTCAACAAAATCATTGTATGAGAAAATTCATCCAAACAATGCAGCTCACAGCTTTGAAACGCGCTTGGAAAACCTCAAACGTTTGCAAAGATTGAATTACCAGACAGGAACTGGCGTCATGATAGGGATGCCTTTCCAAACACTCGAACATCTTGCTGACGATTTACTTTTCATGCGTGACTTTGACATTGATATGTGTGGTATGGGACCTTACATTGAACACAGTGAAACACCGCTTTATCAGTATAAAGATCAACTCATGCCAATTGAGGACAGATTCCGTCTCGCATTACGCATGATTGCAGTACTTCGCATTGTCATGAAAGATGTAAACATTGCATCTGCCACTGCTTTGCAGGCAATTCATCCTCAGGGTCGTGAAATGGCGTTGAAAGCTGGTGCAAATGTCATTATGCCGAATCTTACACCTGTAAAATATCACGAAGATTATCATCTTTACAAAAACAAACCAACAGTCAATGAAGAGACAGATTTATACATTCAGAACCTTGAAAAAAACATTCAAGACGCAGGAGATGTAGTTGGTTATGGTGAATGGGGTGATCCCAAACACTATTTCGTTCGTTCATCAAAATAATTTTGAATCATTTTAAATTATTTGTATATTTGAACTATAAGCATGAAAAATTGGTTCATGCTTTGGTGATGTATAAACTATCAAATGAATCTATTTAAACGTATTTTTCGCTTTTACTACGAAGGATTTCTCAATATGCCTAAATGGGGAAAACAAGCTTGGGCAATTATTATTGTGAAAGGAATTTTGATTTTCGTTTTAGTTCGATTTATTTTCTTTCCCAACTTCTTAAACAAGAATTTTGAAACGGACGAAGAACGTGGAGAATATGTATTGGAGCAACTAACTAACAAAAACACAGATAATGACACTATTAAGCATTGATTGGGCATTGGTTAACTGGTCGAGAGCACAATTTGCACTCACCGCAATGTACCACTGGATTTTTGTTCCCATCACACTGGGGATACTGTTTATTATCGCTTTTATGGAAACCAGATATGTTCAAACTGGTGATCCTGAATGGAAGCGAATTACAAAATTCTGGATGAAACTATTCGGTATTAACTTTGCCCTTGGAGTTGCAACCGGACTTATTCTTGAATTTGAGTTTGGAACAAACTGGTCAAACTATTCTTGGTTTGTAGGTGACATCTTTGGAGCACCTCTGGCGATTGAAGGTATCATGGCATTCTTTATGGAATCCACCTTTATTGCTGTCATGTTCTTTGGATGGAATAAAGTCAGCAAACGATTCCACCTAGCCTCAACATGGTTAACCGCTCTAGGAGCCAACCTCTCCGCACTTTGGATTTTAGTAGCCAATGGGTGGATGCAGTTCCCAACAGGAATGGAATTTAATCCTGCTACAGCACGTAATGAGATGGTAAATTTCTGGGATGTTTTTCTATCCCCTGTAGCTATCAATAAGTTTTTGCATACAATCACCAGTGGTTATGTCTTAGCATCTATTTTTGTGATTGGAGTTAGCTCTTGGTTCCTACTCAAAAAACGAGAACAACTCATGGCAAAACGCAGTATCATCATTGCTTCTGTCTTTGGATTTATTTCCATCATGGCGGTTATTTTCACAGGTCACGGTTCAGCACAAGAAGTCGCCGACAAACAACCGATGAAACTTGCAGCAATGGAAGGCCTTTACACAGGAAAAGAAGGTGCTGAGTTAATTGCTATCGGATTACTAAATCACGACAAAGAAGTGAATGACGGGCAAGATCCGCATAAAATGAAAATTGCTTTCCCGAAAATGCTATCATGGTTAAGTTTCAATGATACCGATGCATTTGTTCCAGGGATTGAGGATTTAATCAATGGAAATGAGGAATATGGGATATTGTCTGCGCAACAACGCATTGAAAAAGGAGATTCTGCTCGCTGGGCTCTGACAGAGTATAAAAAAGCATTGAAAGCCGGCGAAAATGAAGATGCAGCAACGTATTTAGCTCTTTTCAGAGAAAACGAATCACACTTTGGCTATGGCTTCATCGAAAGCGAAGAAGAATTGGTTCCAAATGTTCCTTTGACATTCTACAGTTTCCACTACATGGTTGCCACAGGCTTCCTGTACATTCTTCTTTTCTTAATTTTCTTGTGGTTAGCACTGAAAAATAAGATTGAAACCATAAAATGGAAAAAGCCACTTCTTTTACTTGGTATTATTGCCATCCCAATGGTCTTCATCACAAGTGAAGCTGGATGGATTGTTGTTGAAGTCGGAAGACAACCTTGGGTTGTACAAGATCTTTTGCCAACATCAGCTGCTGTAACCAATATCTCAGCAAACTCAGTACAATTAACATTCTGGATTTTTGCAGTGATATTTACAGGTCTCTTAATTGCTGAATTGAGCATTATGACAAAACAAATTAAAAAAGGACCACAAAAAACTAAGGAGGACTAAGCATGACAACTCTAGCTGTAACACACTTATTTTTGCAACAATACTGGTGGGTGCTTATTGCTCTCCTCGGTGGACTACTTGTTTTCCTTCTCTTTGTTCAAGGAGGACAATCTCTCATCTTTTCAATGACAAAAGATGCCAAAGAAAGAACCATGATGTTGAACACCATGGGACGAAAATGGGAATTTACTTTTACGACACTCGTAACCTTTGGAGGAGCTTTCTTTGCCTCCTTCCCGCTTTTCTATGCAACCAGTTTTGGTGGAGCATATTGGGCTTGGACAGCCATACTCCTATCCTTTACAATTCAAGCGTTTTCCTATGAATACAGATCAAAACCTGGAAACATTTACGGATCTAGATTCTTTGAAATCTTACTTTACCTCAATGGTATGCTTGGTCCATTCTTATTAGGACTTGCTGTTGGTACATTTTTCACTGGATCACAATTCATCATGGAAGATTCAGCATTGCGTGAAACCTTCTGGCAAAACGGATGGCATGGTCTGGAAGCACTTGCTGACTGGAGAAATGTCATGTTAGGCTTAACAGTACTTTTCTTATCCAGAACATCAGGTATTCTTTACTTCATGCATACAATTGATGATGAAAATCTTATGGTAAAAGCAAGAAAACACTTGTGGTTAAATGCTGTACCGTTTGTCATCTTCTTCTTAACATTTGCAGTTGCGCTTTTAACCAAAGAAGGGTTTGCCGTCAATCCAGAAACTGGAGAAGTCTTTATGGAACCTTTCAAGTACCTCCACAACTTTTTAGAGATGCCTATTGTATTGATCATTTTCTTGATTGGAGTTTTGGCAGTACTTGCAGGCATTATCCGTAGTTTATTTGTAAAATCCTGCGACAAAGCTTTTTGGATAACTGGTCCTGGTATTGTGCTTGTTGTTATGGCATTATTTTTTGTTGCCGGTTTTAACAACACATCGTTTTACCCATCTGTCTCTGATCTTAACTCATCATTGACCATACAAAATGCATCATCATCCTTATTCACCTTGAAAACGATGAGCATTGTTTCTCTGATGATTCCTTTTGTTCTTGCATACATTGTTTACGCATGGCGAAGCATCAACAAAACAAAAATTAACAGAGAAGAAATGGATGATCACGATAGCTCACACGTTTATTAAACTTAAAGCTGAAAATTATGAAATATGCATATGAAATTATATCTTTGATTGGTTGGCCGGTATTGATTTTTGTCTCATACAAAATATCAATGATCTTGATCAATCGATTTGAGAAAAGATTGGATACCGGAGAACAAACGGAAACCAATACCACTGAAAAAGAATGAAATTAAAACATGTATTTATTTTAGGTTTTGCGGTTACACTACTTACTCAGGTAAGTTGTAACCGCAAACTTCCTTGTGAGAAACTCACTTCTGACAAGGAATACTATCGTGCATCCGGCGTAGCATACTCTTCCAAAGAGGATTTAGCTTACGAAAAAGCAATTCATATCGCAAAACGAAACCTCATTAAAGTCATTGCAAAAGATGTATCGCAAAAATCAGGAGCCGGAGAACAGTTAATTATTGATAGCTTAGAAAAAGGCATCAAACTTCATGAATTAGAAGTGATATGCAGACATAACGACAAGCACAAAGGATCTTTTCGGTGTAGTGTCGCAGTGGAAATGAGCAGCAGTAAAATCCTGCATTATTACGATTAATTTAACATTGTTCCTTGCAATAAATCCGAACGAAAAAGCGTATTTTGAATAAAATCAGTTTCTATGTTTTTGGAAATCTTACTTATCGTTTTAGGTATTATCCTGATGGTCGTAGGACTCATAGGATGCGTACTCCCTGTGATACCAGGACCTCCTATTAGTTGGGCTGGAATTTTATTGCTTCACCTTACTGATAGAGTTCAGTTTTCCACAGAATTTTTAGTTATTTGGCTTGTCATTGCTATTGCTGTTACCATTGTGGACAATATTATTCCCGTGATAGGTACAAAAAAAATGGGTGGCACAAAATGGGGTGTCAGAGGTTCTGCAATAGGATTAATCATTGGACTGTTTTTCGGTCCTATCGGAATTTTTATTGGACCATTTTTAGGTGCCTTGGTCGGTGAAATTTTGTATTTCCAAACAAAATCAGGACTAGAAAAAACACAAGGTATGACAGAAAGCGAAAAACACAAAAGAGCCTTTCTTTCTGCCCTCGGAAGCTTTGTTGGGCTTCTCTTTGGCATTGTCCTCAAGCTCATTGTCAGTGGAATTCTGACCTTCAAATTCATCCAAGCTATTTTTCAAGCTTTATAAGATTACAATCATGACAAACAAAGAGCTCATTAACTCGCTCAAAACAGCGCTAAAAAACACCCTGCCAGGCTGGGATTCTCACAAACGCTACATGCCAATTCAAGGATTGCAAAACATCAATTATAAAAGCAATGGGAATCTAAAAAAAGGGGCTGTTCTCGCCTGTCTTTATGAGGAGAATGATGAAATTATGACAATTCTGATTGAACGTACTCAGGACACATCCCCACATTCCGGGCAAATTGCATTTCCAGGTGGTCGCTATGAAGATTTTGATAAGACACAAATAAAGACCGCCTTTCGGGAAGCATGGGAAGAGGTTGATCTCAAACCAGAAGAGCTCGAACATCTTGGACAACTTAGTTCAATTGACATTCCTGTAAGTGGATACACTGTACTACCAGTTGTTGCATGGCACAACAACATTCCAGAACTCAAAGGAAACCCACAAGAAGTTGCTAGCCTCATTCAAACACCATTAATTCCCCTGATGAACAGTCTTAAAATAGAAAAAATCCCTGTCAGACAGAGGGAAGTCACAACACCATGCTTTATTGCACAAGATTACATCGTTTGGGGTGCAACTGCAATGGTATTAGGGGAATTAAGAGAAATAATTAAAAGCATTAATCCTTCTTTGATTCAGGGATAAATTCCATAGAAATGGAATTCACACAATAACGGGTATTTTTATCTGTAAACCCCTCTCCTAAAAACACATGACCTAAATGTGCGCCACAATTTGTACAAACAATCTCCGTTCGTACTCCATCTGCATCAGGAACTCGTTTTACAGCACCCGGAATTTCATCATCAAAACTTGGCCAACCACAATGAGCATCAAATTTACTTTCGGAACGGTAAAGCTCTGCATCACAACGTTTACACACATAGGTTCCTGCCTCCCAATGATTTTCATACTCACCAGAAAAAGGCATTTCAGTTCCTTTATGGATAATTACTCTCTGCTCCTCTTTACTCAATTCATTGTATTCGGTTTCATTCTGAGCCATAAGCGAAATATTAGTCAAAATAAAAATAATAAGAACTAATTGTTTCATCGTTTTTTGTTTTCACTTTAACAAAAATCAGGCATTATATGTTCATCAACAATGTTTAACATTTTCTATTCTACAAAAACATAAATTCTTTTTCATCTTAGTTGTCATAGATAAGCCAGAAATATTAAAAATTTAAAACGGGATTACAGCAATGTATTAATATCAGTAAAACACAAACATTTTTAACAATATATTCATTAACCTGAACAAATAAGTTTTGTATCGTAACTCAATTATATAAACAATTTTTGGTAAGGGAAACAATCAACACAAAAAGAAAACTATATACTATTCGTATATTTCAACAATATTCCTAATTTTGTACTGAAATAACTAAAACGAATAAACATGAAAAGAACATTTATCACACTGTTAATCATTTTAATTGGGGGAACTTCCTTCTCCAGTTTCGCGCAAAAGTCCATTACTGATAGCGGGTTTTATTTGAATGTTGGAGGGTTTGCTCCGAACTATAAGTACCTTGTACCTTTAGCTTTTGAGAACGACATACTTGAAAAACCAGAAAACACTGAAACCCTTTATAAACTTGGTGCAAATATTGAAATTGGTAATTTATTTAAAGTTGCTGATATTGGTTCTAATGCAATTCACGTAAAAGTTAGCTGGCTAGATGCGAACATTGCAAAATCATCTTACGAAGGAAAATATTTGTTTACCCCTGTTAATTTTAAGTATTATGCAATACAAGGTAGCGCTTTTAAACTTGGACCCAATTTCACTTATGCATTAAATGACAAAATGGGCATTGATGTATTCTATCAAATTGCGCCTGTTTTCTCATTTTGGTATGATGACACAGATTATGGTCCAGCTTTCGAGGACTCAGAAATGTCTTACGATGACAATCTTCGCGAAAAATATGCATTAGGTGTATTACATACCACAGGGCTTGCTTTTCGATATGATTTTTTATCTGCAGGAATCAATTGGAATTTTGGATCTGCTAAAGATTTTGATGCTGATGACAATGCAACTACTTTTAATACAGATGTTGACTACTATAGATATAGAATGGGAAGCTTCCGCTTTTATATTGGTTTTAAATTTTAAAAATTAATTAAAACTTTGTGTAGAAATGCTACTTAGACAGAAACTAAGTAGCATTTTTATTTTATGTCAGAACAAAATAAGTACTTATACTTACGAAATACTTTCTATTTTCATGCCTTATTAATACCTCTGACCAATTTAATTTGTCATGGTAAAGAAAACGGAAGCTTATAAGGCGGCAAGAGCCAAACGCAAAGCAAGACAAAAAGAAGAACGCATCTCGACTGTTCGTGACAGGCCGTTGAAATCTGTTTTTAAAGCCATTACCTGGCGAGTGATTGCATCTGCAACAACCTTTGCTTTGGCAATGATCTTTTTTGGAGAAGATCCTTACGCTTTAGAAAAAGCAACTGGAGTTGCAGTGGCAGAATCAGCAATTAAAATGTTGCTGTACTTTCTGCACGAAAGAGCTTGGACAAGTGTTCGTTGGGGTAGAATGCGCGTTATCATTCGGAGAAATTCAATGATACGAAGACGAATTGTGAAACGGATTAAATTAACAACTCCTAAATTAAAACGATGAAAGCTTTAAAAACACATCAAGAAACAATTGAAAATAAAAGCATTCCAGAAATTCTGGACTATGTGACAACACAGTTTCCGGGAAAAGCAATATTCACCACAAGTTTTGGAATTGAAGATCAAGTTATTACACATTATATCTTCACAAATAACCTCCCGATTCGTGTTGTAAGTATAGACACAGGACGCATGTTTGAGGAAACATACAAAGTGTTCAACAGAACTCGTGAACGCTACAACAAAGAAATAGAGGTCATGTTCCCTAAACACGAAGCAGTTCAGAATTTGTTAAGTAAAAAAGGACCATATAGCTTTTACGAATCGATTGAAAACCGTAAAGAATGCTGTAACATTCGAAAAGTTGAGCCCTTGCGCAGAGCATTAGTTGATATGGAAATCTGGATTACTGGAATTCGCAGAGATCAAAATCAAAACCGAACTGACATGCACATGTTAGAATGGGACGAAGGTTATGGTTTATACAAAATAAATCCGCTCATTGAATGGACACTTCAGGATGTTGAAAACTTCCTCAAGAAAGAAAACATCCCATACAATAATCTTCACGACAAAGGTTTTGTCAGTATCGGTTGTGCGCCTTGCACACGTGCAATCCAATCTGGCGATGATTTTCGTGCCGGACGCTGGTGGTGGGAAAACAACTCAGGAAAAGAATGTGGGTTACATACTCACGGAAAATAACAGCAATTGATTCCCGTATAAAAAACAAAAGCATCAGCGAAAACTGATGCTTTGTTTTGCCAATGCATTCATTAACTAGCCTGAGTCAAGCTAAGAAATCTATTTCTCATTAATCAATTGAACAATTTTCTTATTCTGAGGATCCACCCTAGTGCTAAATACTTCAATAAGTTTTCCTTTCTTCGAAATAAAATATTTCTGAAAATTCCATCCAACGGTTGAATCTTCAACTCCGTTCTTCTCTTCTTGAGTTAACCACTGATAAACAGGATGTATTTCATCGCCTTTCACATGAATTTTTGACATCATTAAAAACTCCACACCATAATTTTCCTCACAAAACGCTTTAATTTCTTCATCAGTACCAGGCTCTTGACTCATAAAATCGTTAGATGGAAAACCGATAATGACAAAATCCTCCCCACCATACATTTCATGCAATTTTTGCAACCCCTCATACTGCGGTGTAAAACCACACTTAGAGGCAGTGTTGACAATGAGCACTTTTTTCCCTTTGAATTGAGAAAAATCGACCATCTCGCCATTAATATCTTCAGCTTGCAAATCGTAAAATGATTCTTGAGCCATTACATTCACTGAAAAAGCAATTAGCATTCCTACAATAAAATATTTCATAATTCTCATTTTTTCAAGAAACAGAAATGCACTAAATTTGTTTACGTAAAAAAAGCTCTATTTATGGATAAAAACAAGAAAGCAACAAGATACGAGAGAGTTTTTGAGCAGATCCAGACTTTAACAAAAGACATTAACAACCCAGTATCCAGAATGTCAACCATTTCTGCAATACTACATCATAAATTCAATTATTATTTTTGGACAGGCTTTTATCTACTCAATGAAAAGCAAGAATTACTTGTTGGACCATATCAAGGTCCCTTAGCCTGCTTAAAACTGAAAGCACACACCGGAGTTTGCTGGGCAGGAATAGATCAAGCAAAAGCAATTATTGTTGATGATGTAGAAACCTTCCCTGGTCATATTGCCTGTAGTTCAAAATCAAAGTCAGAAATTGTTGTCCCACTTTACACCAAAGAGAACAAAATAATTGGAATTTTAGATGTGGATAGTGAAGCTAAAAATAGCTTTGATGAGACAGATCAACATTGGCTTAACAAAATATGTCAAAACATTTATGAGTAAGCTGAATATAGTTTATTCCTTATCGAGATCTTCAAAGTCAACATCTGTAAAACCAGAAGTTTCTTCTGTTTCGCTGTCGGAAGATTCATCAAGATTATGATTGTCAATCACATTCCCTGATTTTTCCTGCTCACCATCTTCAAGAAAATCTCCTACATTTTCTTGAATAAACCCGACAGATTGAGTTAAAGCATCAGAAAACTTATCAAAATCCTCTTTGTAAAGAAACAGTTTATGCTTCTCAAAGTGAAATGAGCCCTCATCATTATCATATACTTTTTTGCTTTCAGTAATTGTCAAATACAAATCCCCTTTTCGTGTTTTTTTCACATCAAAGAAATAGGTACGCCTACCAGCGCGTACAACATCTGAAAAAATTTCATGTCTTCCGTTTGAATCATTACCTTCCATCACCTTAGCTTTTTATTGGTCTTTACACACAAATATAAAAATGATTTTCATAAAATGAAAAATCAAAGTAAAAAAAATTGCACACCAATAAAAAAATGCGCAGCTTTGCAGCCATAAAGGTTCTCAAGAATGATTAGCAGACGATTACTAAGAATTAAGGTGATGCAGATTTATTACTCAAATCTGCTAAGGTCGAATAGCGATTTAAAGATTGCTACTAAAGAGTTGGATAACAGCGTACACTACACGCTAGAATTGTACTATGAATTGCTTGCAATAATCACCTACATGGCTGATTTTGCTGAAAATAAAATACAGGTTGCTATGGAGAAAAAACTGCCGACAGAAGCAGATTTGAATCCAAACCGACGTTTCGTTGACAACCCTGTGATTGAAGGCATCCGTAATGCAGATTGTTTTAATAAGCAAACTAAAGCACCTCGAGTACCAGTTGAAGCTCACCAACATCTCATTAAAAATTTATGGAACAATTTCTCAAGCACAACTGAGTATCAGCGGTATATGATTAAATCTGAAGTAACACTTCAGGATCATAAAGAAATTATCTCTTTCATCATTCGCGAGTATTTCCCTGAAAATGAAGAAATTGATGCACTTATTGAGGAACATGGAATTTTCTGGAACGACGACATAGGTTTTGCAACCAGTTTACTCGAAAAATCTATTATGCGTTTTAAACGTGTTGGAAATGATGCTTTCCTCATCATGAAAGAATACAGCTGCGAAGCAGATCGTAAATTTGGAAAAGACTTGTTAATTTCAGCATTGGAAAACGACAGTAAGTACGATGCTATGATAGATCAACACAGTAAAAACTGGGATGTTGATCGAATTGCAATTATTGACCGGATCATTATGAAACTTGCCATCACTGAATTTATGCACATGCCGGAAATTCCAGTGAAAGTTTCAATTAACGAATACATTGAAATTAGTAAGTTTTATAGCACAGAAAAGAGTAATGCATTTATTAATGGACTGCTCGATCAAATTGTCAATATTCTGAAAGAAGAAAATAAGTTGAACAAAACTGGCAGAGGACTAGTTGATAATTCGATCTAAATTTGTTCTCTGATGAAGAAAATTGTACTTTTACAAAAATTTGTATGATTATGAAAAGAATAAGTATCATTTTCATTTTATCCAGCCTGATCATTATGGCTGTATCCTGTAAAGAAAAAACACAGGAAGGGAATGCAGATGGTGAGATATCAACAGAAGATGTCTTTAATCCAAAAACTGCAAATGGTGATGAAAATATGGGTAGCTTACCTGCTTTTGAATTCCCTGTGAAAGAATACAACTTTGGCACGGTAATTCAAGGAGAAAAAGTATCATACACATTCAAATTCAAAAACACAGGAGGTTCTGAATTGATTATTAACAATGTCAAAACTTCATGTGGTTGTACTTCTCCAAAATGGTCAAAAGAGCCAATTAAACCTGGACAAGAAGGCAATATTGAAGTGATTTTTGATAGCCATGGAAGACATGGTGAACAAAATAAAACCATCAAGGTTTTTGCAAACACACAACCTAAAACAGTAGAATTAAGAATTCTTTGTAACATTGTATCTTAATTAGTAACACTTAAAATTCGTTATATGAACATTTTGAACATTTTATTAATGGCACCTCCCGCTGAAGGTCAAGAAGGAGGAGGTTACCAAAGTTTTATTTTTCTTATCTTAATCCTCGTGGTTTTCTATTTCTTTATGATTCGTCCACAGATGAAACGTCAAAAAGAAATGCGTAAATTCCGCGAATCTCTAGGAAAAGGAGACAAAGTTGTTACTGCTGGTGGAATTCATGGCAAAATTAAAAGCATGAACGAAACAACAATTGATGTTGAAATTTCTGATGGTGTTGTCATTACTGTTGAAAAATCAACAATTAATCCTGTTGGAGCACCTCAACAAACTCGATAGATTTTGGAAGAAAAAGCCAACATACTCACTGTCTGGCTTAATCGCTTAAAGACATTGAAAATAAACCGAAACTCTTTGATTTTCGGTTTATTTCTTGTTATTTCCACAATTTTGTGGTTACTCACTACCCTGAACAAAGATTATGTTGAACAATTAAAATATCCTGTAAAGTTCACAAATATACCGAAATCTTATCAAGGGAAAACTGATTTACCAGAAAACCTTAAACTCGAAGTCAGTGGACATGGATACAACATTTTGAGTTATAAAATTAATTACTCAAAACCACCAATTATTATCAATTTAAAAGAAATCAATCCTCGTAAATCAAGGAATGGTCAAGTATTTATTCTGGGAAAAGATTTAGAGCAGCTTGCTGACAATCGAATTAAAGGTGAAATAATGCTCAACAAAGTGCGACCAGACACCATTTTCTTTATCAAACAACAAACCGCATCAAAAAAAGTCCCTGTTATTTCACAAATAGATTATTCCGCAGCTGATCAACATATCATCGTTGCTGAAGCGGAAATCACACCTGACTCCATCCTAATCAGTGGGGCTCCAGAAATAATCAATTCGACAGATTCAGTTTTCACAGAACAAAAAAGTTACAAAAACATTACAGGGGAAACACTACGGTTTGTCAATTTAAAGAAACAAAATGACATCCACTACTATCCCAACAAAGTACAGGTAAGCATAATTGCAGACAAATACACCGAAAACAGTATAAAAGCACCTGTCACTTTCAACAATCTCCCCGACAGTCTTGAAGTAAGTTCAATTCCCGGAAAGATAAATATCCGATTTCGTGTTCCGGTATCAAAATACAAAACCATTCAGCCAAGTGATTTCAGATTAATAGCAGATTTTAATGCAATCCGAAATGGAAAAGCAAAAGTAAATCTCAGCATTTATCCTAGCTGGATTGAAGACATACATCTCAGTCAAAACGAAGTACAAGTCATCTTAAAAAATAAGCAGGAATGATTCGAGTTGGGATTGCTGGTGGTATAGGTAGTGGAAAGTCATGCATTGCAAAAGCGTTTGAAACGCTGGGCTATCTCGTTTATTATGCCGACAATGAAGCAAAGCGACTCATGCAATCCTCTGAAGTCATTATCAATTCTATAAAAGAGAACTTTGGAAACGAGATTTACCAAGGTTCTGTCCTTCAAAAAGACAAATTGGCAGAAATCATTTTCAATGATGATCAAGCAAGAGAAAAAATAAATCAAATAGTTCATCCGGAGGTACGCAAGGACTTTGAATTTTGGGCTAAACAAAGTGGCAAGCCTATTGTAATGATGGAAGCTGCAATACTATTTGAAACCGGCTTATACAAAGAACTTGATGCAACTATTTTGGTTCTTGCAGATCAGGAACAACGCATAAATCGCGTATTGAAACGAGATGGATCGGATCGGGAATCAGTTTTAAACAGAATAAATGCTCAATCAAATCCAGAGTATCATAAAAAACTGGCAACATTTTTGATAAGCAATAACGACGAGGATGAAATTATACCTCAAATATTAAGCATTATAAATAAATTAAATCAGAATGGCTAAATACGGGAAATGGCTTGGAGCTGGACTTGGTTGGGTTTTAGGCGGACCAATCGGAGGAATTCTAGGTTTTACAATTGGTAGTATATTCGACGGATCGAACAAAACAAACATGCAAGGAACTGCAAGAGGAAACTTTGCAGCTTCATTGATTGTACTTATTGCAGCTGTAATGAAAGCTGACAACAAAGTCATGAAATCTGAACTCGATTACGTCAAAGCATTCTTTGTGCGCAGTTTCGGATCAGAAAAATCTGCTGAAGCACTTGTCATGTTGCGGGACGTATTGAAAAAAGACATCCCACTTGATGATGTCTGCGAACAAATTCAACGCAATATGCCTTACAGCGAACGCCTACAACTTATTCATTTACTTTTTGGTGTTGCTGATGCAGATGGAAATGTTTCCGATGTAGAAATTAAAATGATTGATCGGATTGCATCCTTGCTAAACATTGACAATAAGGATTTTGTTTCGATCAAATCAATGTTTGTAAAAGACACTGATGCTGCATACAAAATTCTTGAAATTAGCCCTGATGTAAGTGACCAGGAAATTAAGAAAGCATACAGAAAAATGGCCATCAAATACCATCCGGATAAAGTTTCCCATTTAGGTGAAGATTTCCAGAAATCAGCGAAAGAAAAATTCCAGAAGGTAAATGAGGCTTATGAGACAATAAAAAAACAACGTCAATTTGCATAAATTATTAACCCGATAAAACGAAGAAAGATATGTATTTGGAAGGAATTTTATCAATTGCGGGTAAACCCGGACTTTACAAAATGGTGAATCAGGCACGTAATAGTCTAATTGTTGAATCACTAGAAAATAAAAAACGGTTTCCTGCATTTGCTACAGCAAAAATATCTGCTTTGGAAGACATTGCGATATACACAGATACAGAAGAAAAACCTTTGATTGAAGTTTTCAATACAATTTTCGAATTGGAAGAAGGAAAAGCAACCATTTCTCACAAAGTCAGCAATGATGAATTAGAAAAATTCATGGAAAGAATTTTACCTGATTACGATAAAGACAGAGTACGTTTTGCAGACATGAAAAAACTCATCCAGTGGTACAACACACTCATTGAAAAAGACATTCTGAATGACGAAGCCATTGAAATCTATGAAAAGGAATTGGCTGAACAAGAAACCGAAGAAGAGAAAGAATAGTTTCTTAATAAATAAGATAAAAGAAGCTTCCCGGATATATCCGGGAAGCTTCTTTTGAATGACAACATCGCATTGTTTCAACAAAATCGCTATCTTTGTATATGGAAGCTTATCG
The DNA here is from genome assembly GCA_963676165.1 of Bacteroidales bacterium. Taxonomy (GTDB): domain Bacteria; phylum Bacteroidota; class Bacteroidia; order Bacteroidales; family ML635J-15; genus JAQIBY01. The sequence goes on from OY781043.1 coordinate 2,207,918, forward strand.
CCACACAAACAACTGCTCTGATTGCCAACACAAATCTGCTTGTTTCAAAGCCTTGTTGAAAGAAGAGTTGAATTTTATTAATGAAAATAAAATTCAACTTGAGTTTTTTACAGGTGAAAACCTCTGCAAACAGGGAGCTTTTGCAAGCTATGTTATGTTCATAACCAAAGGTATGGTAAAACTCTATATTGAAGGAGGAAGTCAAAGACGATTGGCAGTTAAATTATTAAAACAAGGCGATTACATAGGGCTTTCAAGTCTTTGGGGTAGCAAACTTTACAAATATTCAGCACAAGCCTTAAAAACGACTGAGATATGTATGATTGAGCGAGAAGATATAAAAAAACTTCTCCTTAGAAACAATCAATTTGCCAACGAATTACTCAAAGGTTTATCTGCTGATGAAGCGTTACTCTTCACTCGTCTGAAGAATGCATCATTAAGACAAACAAATGGGAAAATGGCCTCTACTCTACTTTATCTTAGTGATGAAAAATTTGTCAATGACACACCTTTCAAATATCTCACACGCAAGGATATTGCTGATTTTGCAGGCATTTCCCTGGAAGGCAGCATCAAACTATTAAAAGAATTCGAAGAAGAAGGTATCATTCAATTGAAAAAGAAAGACATCGAAATTCTCGACAGAGATAGCTTAATTCAAATTGAACATTATGGCTAAACAAACAATTGCCCAACAGCCACAATAAGATAACTCACTATCCAAGCGAAACTCAAAGGAAACACAACTGCAAATATCATCCACGCCCAGGACTTTATTTCCCGTCGCATAGCTGCAAGTGTCCCAAAGCATGGGAAATAGAGCAAGATAAAGACAAGGAATGCAAAATAGGTCAATCGGGAAGTATGTTGTTTTTTATTCTCCTCCCGAAGTGTATCCACCAATCTTATGCTGCTATCATCTGTTTGCTCTGTTTGGTAAAGCACTCCCATGGTACTCACAACAATTTCCTTTGCCATGATCCCAGTCAAGATACTGACAGACATTTTCCAATCAAAACCCATAGGCTCAAACACTGGTTGGATAAATTTTCCGGCTTTGCTGATGTAAGAATTTTGAAGTTGTTCAGTATTCTTCTCTGACTCCAGAGCTTGGATTTGCGTATTGATCATATCAATCGAATCCTCATAAGCAACTTGTTGCATTTTAAACTCAAGATGCTCAATATTAGCATCATATTCAGCAATTTGCTCTTTATCTCTTGGGAAATAACTCAAAGCCCAAACTATAATTGAGGCTCCCAAAATAACGGTTCCCATCTTGCGAATAAAATGCATAGATTTCAACCAAGTATGTTTCAACAATGATTTTGCTCCAGGCATGCGATATGGTGGCAATTCCATTATAAATGGACTAACGTGACTAGAAAAGACCGTTTTACTTAGCACAAGAGATGTCAAAAAGGCAGCTAAAATACCAATCCCATAAATAGCAAATAGTATGATTGACTCCCGCGCAGGGAAAAATGCACTGATAAACAAGACATAAACAGGCAAACGAGCAGAACAAGACATGAATGGTATAACCATCATAGTTAAAATCCTATCGCGTTGATTTTCGATTGTACGTGTCGCCATAATGGCAGGCACATTACATCCAAAGCCCATAAGCAAAGGAATAAATGATTTTCCATGCAACCCAGCACGTTGCATAAATTTATCCATAAGGAATGCTGACCTTGACATGTATCCGGAATCCTCCATCAAACTAATCATGAAAAAGAGAATCATAATACTAGGTAAAAAGACAAGCACACCTCCTACTCCACCAATAACTCCATTAATAATTAAATCGGAAAAGACACCTTCATTCATTGTTTGACTCAACCATAAACTTAAGTGCCCAATACCACTTTCTATCCATTGCATAGGGAATTCTCCCAAACGGAAAGTCAGAAAGAACATAAACCAGACAAAGGCGAAAAAGATTGGCAGCCCAACACGCTCGTGTGTCAAAACGGAATCAATTTTTTCAGACAAATTTTGTTTCCGATTATTTCCGGATTTGTAAACCTTTGAGAGAATACTACGGATATATGAATAGCGTTTTTCAACAATTCGTCTTTCGACTTCAGACGCTGAAAACTCGCAATTTTCCTGAATTATTTTATTCCTAACATTTTTAAAAGCCTCTTTCTGATCTTGAAATTCAGGAATAGTCCAGAGGTAAGATTCTCCAGCAAGTAATGAAACTGCATAAAACCGATGAATAAACTGAGAAGGAACATTCAGATTTTTTACTTCTTCGTTAAATCGCTTTATGGCATATTCAATCTCAGCTTCATAAAGTAACTGAGCCGTTTTACGAATAAATACAGGTTTATCATGATAATCTTTAGCGGTTTTAAACAGTTGTTTAACCGCTTTACCTTCTTTTCCGACAGTAGGAATAACAGGCACTCCAAGCAATTCTTCAAAAGCAGGAATATCAAGTGTTGCCTTATCATCTTCCAACTCATCATACATGTTTAATGCAATAACCGTTTTTATTCCGGTTTCACGAAGCTGAGTTGTTAAATACAAGTTACGTTCAAGATTACTTGCATCAATCACATTAATGATAAGGTCTGGTGTTTCATGCAAAAGCGACGCAGCAACAAATTTCTCATCTGGAGATTGTCCTGATAAAGAATAAGTTCCAGGTAAATCCACCAAACGAATTTTCTTACCATCAACTTTTAAACTTGCGACTTTAGCGGCAACTGTAACACCAGAATAGTTGGCAACACGCTCACGTGAACCTGTTGCAAAATTAAAGATACTGGTTTTTCCACAATTGGGATTCCCAACTAAAGCAATTGTGAAATCGGCTTTCCCGACAACTTCTTCTGATGGATCGTCAGAGGATTCTTCATACACAATGGTATCATTATCCTTAAGATCAAAAATTTCGGTACTGACTTCAACCAATTCAGCTTCATTACGCCTTAAGGTAATTTTAAAACCATCCAGATCGTATTCCAATGGTTCAGAGAAAGGTGCTGTTTTAATAAGTACAACTCGTTTACCATTGACAAACCCCATCTCCATCAATCGACGAGAAATTTCTGTGTTTCCACTCACAGAAACTACTTGCGCCTTCTCTCCACGTTTTAAATCTGTCAACTTCATATCCAATCGTTCTAAACAATCATCATCATTGCAGCAAAAATAGGGTATTAACCCGGGTTACACCATCCCAAAAATTTGCGATTTTTAGAGATTAATTTGTCCTTTAAACACAAAATATGCTGGTCCTTTCAACCATACATGGACAAACCGATTTTCAACACGCTGCAACTTAACAAATAAAGTTCCTCCTTTCATGTGCACTTTGATTTCAGGTTTTTGTAAATCATGCTTCACTGCCTGATAAACTGCTGCTGCCACTGCTCCTGTTCCACAAGCAAAAGTTTCATCTTCAACGCCTCGCTCATAAGTACGTTGGTGTATTTCTTCAGGACTCACAGCTTCAATAAAGTTCACATTACAGCCTCCCGGAGCAAATCGCTTATCAAATCGTAAAGATCGTCCTTCTCTTAACACATCAATATCTGGTAGAATATTAACCTCAACAACAAAATGTGGGCTTCCCGTTTGGATCAAAGTATTCGTAATATTCTTAGGAATATCGACATCCATCATTTTCAATCTCACATCCTCACCCTCAATATTGGCCGAATGTTCACCATCAATAGCCTCAAAATGACATCGATCTTGAATTAGTCCCATGTCAGATGCAAACCTCACAATACTACGACCACCATTACCACACATGCTCGCCTCTTTCCCATCAGAGTTATGATATATCATTTTAAAATCATACTTATCTGATTCACGCAGAAAAATAACACCATCTGCACCTACTCCAAATCGACGATCACAAAGGAATTCAATTTGTTTTTCAGTCAAGCTCACATCTTTCTTAAAGGTATCAATCATAATAAAATCATTGCCTGCTGCTTGATATTTATAAAAGTTTAAATCCATATTTTGATCAATTACAAAGAGAAAATACTCTCCATTCCTAAAATTTTGTTAAAAACAAAACAGATAAAACACTTGTTTCGTTCATTAATAACAAAAATAATTAAAATCTAAGTGTTATGAATGCAAAACAATCTATTTTATCCTTGTCTGCCGGAATTGCAGGTGGTTTACTTGCATTTCTAGGATTACATTTTATCACCACAGATTCATCTGATAAAAAAAAGGAATCAGAAAACCAACATGCGCTCATTGAGAAATACAAACATCCTGAACACTATGCTTCCCATGCTTCTTTGAGTATGTTCGGAGATAATACACCAACTGATTTCAATTTTGCAGCCGAATCAAGTATCGCATCTGTTGTGCATATTACAACTCAATACAATCAGAAAAATTACACAATTTATGATTTCATTTTTGGAACTAACCCAAGTGGAAGTCGTGCCATAACAAGCACAGGTTCAGGTGTCATTGTTTCTGCGGATGGCTATATCGTCACAAACAATCATGTCATTGATAAATCTCAAAGTATTCAAGTTGTGCTCAATGACAAACGAAGCTATACGGCCCAACTCATAGGCACAGACGAAGCAACAGATATCGCTTTGCTAAAAATTAATGCAGAAGGCTTACCACACATAAATTATGGTGACAGTGACAATATAAAAATTGGAGAATGGGTATTGGCTGTTGGAAATCCTTTCAACTTAAACTCGACAGTCACTGCAGGGATTGTTTCTGCAAAGGCAAGAAATATCAACATTTTATCAGGACAATACGGCATTGAATCATTCATACAAACTGATGCAGCTGTAAATCCTGGCAACAGTGGAGGAGCTCTCGTCAACACAGACGGTGAACTGATTGGTATCAATACAGCTATTGCAAGTCGTACAGGCTCTTATGTTGGATATTCTTTTGCTATTCCTGTCAACATTGTTCGGAAAATTGTAGCTGACATTATGGAATTTGGCGAAGTGCAAAGAGCATATCTTGGCATTTCTATGGCTGATATTGATGCAGAGTTGGCAAAAGCAGAAAATCTTTCAGAAATTGAGGGAGTATATGTCGCACGAATAATGGAAGGAAGTGCTGCAGAAAAGAGCGGAATGAAAACTGGGGATATCATTTTGGATATAGAAGGCAATTCCACCAACAGCACAAGTGAGTTAATGGAACAATTGAGCAAATACAGACCTGGTGATGAACTTGAACTTTCTGTGCGTCGTAGTAAACAAATTAAATCGATTGATGTTACACTGCAAAATAAATTTGGCAATACGGATATTGTTCAGGCAACAAAAATTGAGGAGCTTGGAGCAGATTTTCAAACACTAAGCTCTGAAGAATTGCGCATTTACAGATTACGTAATGGTGTTAGAGTTGACAACGTTTATCCCGGCATATTTATGCAGAATGGCATCCGCAAAGGGTTTATTATTACATCGATAAATGAAAAAAGAATAGGCAATTCTGAAGATATTAACGAAGTAATTGAAAATGCAAACAATGATGTCATTTACATTGAGGGCATTTATCCTAATGGAGCTATTGCTCGTTATGTGCTCAAACTGTAATTTGATATTATATTTCAGAGTTTTGGTCACATAAGTTATTTTTTTCAAAAAAAATGAAATAATTTTACAACCTTTTTTGAATACATACGTATTGATTGTAATAATAAACAGTTCAGAAAGTTAATTTTATCGTTGAGAGGAATATATGAGACAACTAAAGATTACCAAGTCTATTACCAATCGTGAAAGTGCATCATTAGACAAGTATTTGCAGGAAATTGGTAAAGAGGAGTTGATTACCGTAGAAGAAGAAGTTGAATTGGCACAACGCATTAAGCAAGGTGATCAAAGAGCACTGGAAAAACTGACAAGAGCAAATTTAAGATTTGTCGTTTCCGTTGCGAAACAGTACCAAAATCAAGGATTGAGCCTTCCCGACCTTATTAATGAGGGAAACCTTGGTCTGATTAAAGCTGCAGAAAAATTTGATGAAACTCGCGGTTTCAAATTTATCTCTTATGCTGTATGGTGGATTCGTCAAAGTATTTTGCAAGCATTAGCAGAACAATCCAGGATTGTTCGTCTTCCATTGAACCAAGTTGGTTCTTTGAACAAGATTAACAAAGCATTTTCAAAATTTGAACAAGAAAATGAACGTAAACCAACTTCAGAGGAGTTAAGCCAAGCACTGGAAATTCCATCAGAGAAAGTTGCAGATACTTTACGCGTATCAGGACGCCATGTGTCTGTTGATGCCCCATTTGTTTCCGGGGAAGAAAATTCATTACTAGATGTGCTTGAGAATTCAGATTCTCCTGCTGCAGATAATGGTTTGATTAATGAATCACTTAGTCGTGAAATCAATCGTGCATTAGCAACTTTAACTGAACGTGAAAGAGATATCATCCGTTATTTCTTTGGCATTGGATGTCAAGAAATGACCTTAGAAGAAATTGGTGAAACGTTTTCATTAACCCGTGAACGTGTACGACAAATTAAAGAAAAAGCAATTCGCAGATTACGCCATACAACACGAAGCAAATTATTGAAATCCTATTTGGGATAAAACATATTACTTTTATTGATTAACAGAGATGAGAAATTGTCTCTGCTTTTTTCATTTCCATTTTACAGCAAGAAGGGATACGCTTTTGAACATGATTTTTGCATAAAAAAGCAAAAACTCATGCCAAAAACTGCAATGATTTATCAGCCCAATTTTTAAGATTCAATGTTGTCCGATAAAGATTTAGATATTTATTATCCCAAAAGTTTTTGCTTAACACAAGAAAATATTGGCTCAAACATGAGCAAAAAAAAGAGACCCAAAGGTCTCTCTTTTAGAAGTGTTATATATTCTTAGAAATAAAAAATATCAACATGATAAGTTTGATCAGCTTGTGTACCTTGGTTGATAACACCAGCAGCGAATACATGCTCATCAGTATCATCAGCAGCAACTTTCACATCATACATAAATTGGTCAGGTGAAATAGCTACATTAACAGCTTGATGATTTGCTGATGGAAGTGAAATAGTATATTCACCATCAGCGTTTACAGTTGCTTTGTACTGTAAAGTTTGGTATGTGTAACCAGCTTGTGGATTCAATACGAGATCTTGAGCACTAATTCTGAAGAAAATTTCAGTTCCTTCCGGAGCGTCTTCGTTACCAGCTGAAGTTTGATCTAAATCAGCATAAACATGACCTTTGATTACAGCAGTAGGATTAGTTCCTGGCTCAACTTCTTCAGTTTTATCACATGAAGTGAAAGTAAATACTCCTGCGAGGAGGATCATTGATACAAATATTGCTTTTTTCATAATAAAAATGTTTTTAAAAATTAATTAATTGATTTGTTTAGAAATGGAAAATTAAGAACAAGTTACCTGCAGCATTGTCAGTATCCATGCCAAAGTTAGCATCTCTAGCAACGTCTGTAGTTTCGGTTTCAATTTCTGTACCGTTCCAACGTTCTTCAACAACTTTACCGTCAGTAATTACATTAAATGCAGGACCCCAACCGAATTCACCACCGATTGAGATTTTTGGAGCAAAGAAATACTCAACACCAATAAAACCACGGAGACCAACAGCCATGTTAGTAAGGTTTCTTACTTCAGTTAAACGACCTGTACCAGTGATGTTCCCACCAAAGTTGGTAGTATTTGGGTTGTTGAAATCAGAAGTGATTGGGTTTCCATACTTGTACTGAGTGTTGTTTTGGCTGTATTGGAATGCTACCATACCACCAAAATAACCCTGTACTCTACCATGACCACGACGCATTTCATAACCAGCAGCCAAATGGATGTTGGTTGTGTTAAAACTCATTTTGTCAGTTACCAAAACTTTTGGATCTGGCACATCAAGATCTTGCATAATAAACTCTTGATCTTTAAAAGAGTTATAACCCAAACGAAGTTCACCACGAACAGCAGCATCATCAGAAAGATAATATTTTCCAACGATAGCTTGGTTGTTAATGAAGTTAGTGATGAGAGTATTGCCTGCATCACCATTAAACATGTTTCCAGCGTACTGGAAGAACGGCACAGCATTAAACCCTAAACCGATATCACCGGTTTCTGGTAAAATGTAAACGCCGCGTTTAGACATAAAGTCTTCTTTTTCCTGAGCTTGGAGACTTAATCCGAAACCCAGTACTGCGATCATTACAATTGCAATTTTTTTCATAATTTTTGGTTTTGATTGTTATTACAAATTTAGTAACAAATTTTAAACACACAAGTTTAACAAAGTTTATGCCAAAAAGTTGTTGCTTTTAATATACTCATTCACTTCATTTTACGGACTGCAGCAAAAAAAAAACATTCTCAAATGCAAAGCTAAAAAAAGAGAGGAAAACCTCTCTTTTCAAATATATTTCTTGATAATTTCAATTATTTTGCGCGTCTTGGGCGATATTCGCTTGATACGGATAATTTTTTACGTCCTTTTGCTCTACGTCTAGCCAAAACTTTACGTCCGGTTTTGCTTGACATTCGTTCTCTGAATCCGTGCTTATTATTACGTTTTCTTACTGATGGCTGAAATGTACGCTTCATTATTATTAATTTTTAAAGTTTTACTTCATGTTTAGGGAATGCAAAAGTAAAACAATTTATTCAAGGAACAAACGAAAATCTATTTTTTTTCAACAGGCAGAAAGACAAGCTTTTTGGTCTCAAAAAAGGACAAAGAAAAAACCGTATTCAAATCCCAAACTTCATGATTATTAAATGGTTTCAACTCATCAGTTAAATCACCACCTTTCAAGTAATATAAGCCTTGATTTTCGTATTTGGATTTGTTTATTAACAAGTGCTTAGTCATTTTCACAAACTCAGGAAGACGAGTAACAGCGCGTGCGGTCATATAATGGTATTTTCCTTTAAATTCTTCCGAGCGAGAATTGATACTTTTGACATTTTTCAGGTTGAGTTCTTTGGCGACTTCATCAATAACTTTTGTCTTCTTTCGAATGGAGTCCATGAGATAAAATTCAGTCTCAGGAAATATTACTGCCAAAGGAATTCCAGGAAATCCACCACCTGAACCTATATCAACAAGACGAGAACCTTTCGAAAACTGAACAAATTTTGATATTGTAAGTGAATGCAGAACATGATGCACATAAAAAGCATTCATATCCTTGCGAGAAATGACATTAATACGAGCATTCCAAAATTCATAAGCAGATTTCATTTGCTCAAATGCCTGTATCTGATTATCTGTCAGATCCGGGAAAAAGGACTTGATGGTATCCATATTTAGATATTCTTCACGTTGGTTTGAAGCATTGCCTGTAACAACTCACGAGACCGGTATAACTGAGCTTTCACAGTTCCCAAAGGGATATTCAATTCTTCAGAAATTTCAGCATAGCTCATTTCTTTGTAATATCTTAATTTTATGAGGGTGCTGTAACGAGGTTTTAGCTGACGGATAATATCTTTCAGCCATTCTGCTTTCTGATCTTTTATCAAACGCTCTTCCGGATCAAGAAGTGTAGTTGCCACATCAATTCCATGGTTGTTTTCATCGTCCTGAACAAAACTTTCCAACGGATATGTCTTATTCTTTTGTTTTCTTAAAAAGTCAATGCAATTATTGTTCGCAATCTTAAACAACCACGTACTAAAGGCATATTGGGGGGTGTACTGATGAATACTATTGAATGCTTTCCCAAAGGCCTCTATGGTTAAATCTTCAGCATCAATCTCATTATTGACTTTTTTTAATAACATAAAAAATATGGTATCTCTATAGCGCTGAAGTAATTCTGCAAAAGCAGCCTCCTCTCCCTCTCTAGCCTTATCGACAAGAATTAAATCGTATTTTGCTTTATCGGATAAATTTGGATTTATTTCCATGATCTGTCTCTCGCGATTTTATTTCTTGAAAAAGCAAAGATAATATAAATTAAGGGCAATATGCCATCCAGAAACATGGAATTTAGTATTGAAAGCTTTTCCCCTGTCCTTTTTGCAAATTTCCGCGCCACAATCGCTTCTACAATTTTGACAATAAGATAAAGAGCAAGAGCTGCATAAGATTCATATGTTCCCCAAAACATAAACGCAAAAAGGAGAACAAGTAAAATGGAAATCATTTGGTTGATTGGTTCAAACACCAACAAAAAGCGCAAGAAAGGGGAATAATACTTACTGGTTGACATGTGTCGTGTCTTCTGATCTCTCCATTGTTTAAACTGTTTTGCGGGTACCGAAATTGTTTTTGACATTTCATTAAAACACAAAGCTGTACGCTCAGATTTCGCATATGCATTGACAAACAAATCATCATCTCCTGAAGCAATTTGATTGAATCCAGCAAAACCTCGATGTTCAAACCAAAGTGATCTACGATACACTAGATTTCGTCCAACTCCCATGTAAACCTGACCCAAACTTGCATATCCCGCATAACGCATTGCAATTTTCAGGGTATCAAAGCGAATCAAAGCATTTAATCCTGATTTTTCATAATTATATGCTCCATAAGCCAAGACAAAATCTGTTGATTCTGTCATTTTTGCAGCTAGTTGACTCAACCACTTATCCGTAGCTGGATAACAATCGGCATCGGTAAAAACCAACCACTCATTTTGGGCTGCCTTTATTCCTATGCTTAATGCCAATTTCTTTCCTCGTCTCTGAACTGCATTTTCAGGGACCCAACTCACTTTTAATTGTGGATACGATAGCTGCAATTCAGCTAAAACTTCGCGTGAATTATCCACAGAACAATCATCTACAACAACAAGCTCAAAATCTGGATAATCCTGAGCTAATATTTTAGGTAGAAATTGTTTCAGATTTTCTGCCTCATTGCGAGCTGCTACAATAACAGATATTGGAGGAAAACCATCATCTGAATGTGTGCTACCTTTCTCTTTTCCTGCGCGTAAAAGGACGAAGAGGGAAAATATCAACCTCAACAAAAGCGTCAAGCCAGCTGCTCCCATTAGGAGAAAAAACACCATACTATTCGTCATTTGCTTTTATCTTGGCTTCATTCCAAATTGCGTCCATTTCATCTAAACTCATAACGCGCAAATCTTTATCCATTTCCCTCGACTTGTTTTCAAGGTAATTGAAGCGATATCGAAACTTCTTATTTGTACGTTCCAGTGCATTTTCCGGATTAATATCGTACAAGCGAGCTGCATTTACCATAGAGAAAAATAAATCGCCAAATTCTGCTTCCATTTCTTTTGGATCACCTTGCTCAATTGCCTCTTGCAATTCGCTCATCTCCTCTTTGACTTTATCCCAAACTTGCGATTTTTCTTCCCAATCAAAGCCAACAGCTCTTGCTTTGTCCTGCATACGATAAGCCTTTACCAATGCGGGCAAGGAATTAGGCACACCACTTAAGACACGCTTTTTCTTGTTCTCCTTCAGCTTGATTTGCTCCCAGTTCTCTTCAACTTCTGTTGCATCTTTCACGCGAACATCTCCAAATATATGAGGATGTCTAAAAATCAACTTTTCACTGATTCCTTTCATCACATCCGTAATGTCAAATACAGATTTCTCTTTCCCAATTTTAGCATAAAACACAATGTGTAAAAGAATATCTCCGAGTTCCTCACGAATGGAATCCAGATCATTATCTATAATGGCATCAGCAAGTTCGTAAGTTTCTTCTATTGTCAGAGTTCTTAGAGTTTCCATTGTTTGTTTTGAATCCCAAGGGCACTTTTCTCTCAACTCATCCATGATATCAAGCAAACGCTTAAATTCTTTCAGTGACTCTTCCATAAGACAAATTTTTTGACAAAGGAATGGAAGAATTTCTTAGGAATAAAGGAAAGGATCAAAAAGTTTGTAACAGGATAAAGGAAGTTTTCAACCAAAGGGGAAATGATAAATCACAAATTATAAAAAACAAAATGCAAATGACAAATCCGGCGACTTCGAGACTTGCAAATGCAACCTCAGTCGCCTACTGGGGAAATGAAAAAACAAATGACAAATAATAAAAAGACAAATTACAAATGATAAATTACAAAGAAAAAATCGCAAATGACAAAAAAACAAGAAACAAAACCCAGCTATGGTGACTTTAGACTTGCAGAACAATCTCAGTCGCCGAGTTTGTGAGCACTTGAATTACTTGCTTTGGAAAGCAAAGCCAATACCGGCTTCTATGGTTTCAGCTTTAAATCCATAGGCCTTGACAGAGATATTCAGAAATAGATTTTTGATTGGATAGTAGCGGAACCCAAGTCGTTCATACGCCCACTCTTCAGCTTTAATTCCAAGTGCGCCAGATAATGGCTCATAACGCTTCAAATACACACCACCAGCGATAATAATGCTCAATCGCTTCATCACGAATTCATGTTGTATTGCCATTCCTAAGCGCGACAAAGTTTTCCAATCGTAACCATGATCTACAAAGCCATTCCAATGTGACCAATTATAGGACTCATTGTAAAAACCATCAAGAGACAAACCCACTTTTCGATGGGCTGCATAGCGATAATTATAACCCAAAGTGGCAGAAATTGTAGTGTACATTTGATTTGTACCGACATTGGGAACCAGAGTTCCGATATTCACCCGACCGAAAGCCCCCATGACATACACCTCATGGTTTGGATTCCATACAATGGGTCTTCTGACGCCTGAATACTCGTTGTAAGAACCTTGCAAATAATGCATTACACTCAGGTTTATGTTTATTTGATTCAGCCCTTTGTTTGGGATACTAGTTCCACCATTGGAATAATGCGTTAAACCAAGCCCTAGTCCCAATGCAGTTTCACCACTCATCCAATACCTCGCTCTTAAACCTGTATGAAATAAATAATTCAAATGTGTTGCAATAGCGGTATTTTCAGGATTTTCAACAACATCGAATAATTCTGAAACATAAGTAAGCCCGCTCGTTAATCGATACATGAGCTCAAAATCTGTCTGCCTAACCAAAGGCATCTCAATGAAACCATAAGCACCAGCAGCATAGCCAAGGATATCGGGATTGTTTAAATAATCGTAGTGAAATCCAATTCCAGTCATTGGATAACCATACGCCACATGCCAATCGTCATTTCCTGCCATTTGCAAGCCAAACTCTATCTCTGTTCCTTGCACCAAGCCATTTTGCAAAGCCTCCATTCCATCCCTATGAGGCATTACTGTTCCAGTCATATAACTTCCTTGAACAAAAATTGGCAACCCAACTAATTGAGCAGAAGAAACTCCTGAGGCAAGTAATAATATGGCAAATAATAGACGTTTCATTTTACAAGAATTCAATGCGGAATTGTTTTCCAACTTCCAAGCTTAATAATTGACGAAGGTCTCCTTCACGAATTGCAACCTCCAACAGACCTAAACTATTGAACAAAGCAATAAATTCGCCTTGTTTCACATCGTAATAGGATGAAGAAATTCGTTTCACCTGATTTCGCTCCGACATAACTTTCAACACAAACTTTCTGCCTTTGGCTGCATCCTCAAAATCCTCTTTGGTTACATTTGTCATGGCATTTCCGTAGGAATCAAAATACAGAATTCCTGCCAACAGCTGATCATTCTCAGCAATCGGACTCAAGGCTGTATTTTCCTGTACATCACACAATTGCAATCCCAGTTTTTCAGGCGTTAATCCTCTGGCTATTGCAGCAGCAATTTCAGAAAACACAGTCACTTCAGGAAATGAGCTTCCTTGATAATGCTGATCGTCATGAATTAAATACGCAGCATCAGGTTTGGATTGACAAATAAATGGCCAAAAGCCCAAATCAGCACCGATAAAAACGTGAGACTTATGAACAATTAGCACATGTGGGGTTTTATTTGAGGAGGAAGAATTCACACAGTTCAAATGGATGCTTCCTTTTGGAAAATGTTGCCAAGCAGCACGCAAAATAAAGGCAGCCTGCATGCTATCGTAAGCGGAAACATCATGTGATATGACCGAAAGGCGAGCATCAGGAACAAGTTGCTGCAAGCGGGTTTCCAACACTATCGTGTAGAAATCGCTACGTTTCCAATCGGATATTATACTAATGCTTTTATGCATAATGTAAAAAAGCGTGAATTCTCTGGATAAAATTAGAAAATTAAATATTTTTGCAATAGAAAATTATGACTGAAAGATCATTTCTTATCAACATGTCCGATCCCACTGCATTGCATGGGATAAATGATGTCAATCTGACCATCATAAAGCAACACTTTGCAAAATTAAAATTGGTTTTTCGTGGAGATCATGTCAAAGCCATAGGTGACATCAAACAAATTGAGCGATTTGGTGAGTGTTTGGAGCTCATGGTTCAATTCCATGACAAATATCAAAAACTCACGACTAATAATGTCCGAGAAATTTTGAATGCTGGTCCTGGCATGTCAGAAGCGATTCGTCAAGCAGACAACGACATTTTGGTGTTTAGCACCCAAGGCAAGCCAATAAAAGCACGAACTGAAAATCAAAAGAAGCTTGTTGAATCAGCGAAAAAAAATGATTTATTGCTTGCTGTTGGTCCTGCAGGGACAGGGAAAACTTATACCGCTATAGCACTTGCAGTCAAAGCATTAAAAGAACATAAAGTTAAGCGTATCATTTTAAGCCGTCCGGCAGTTGAAGCGGGAGAAAATCTGGGATTTTTACCTGGGGATCTGAAAGAAAAGCTGGATCCTTATCTTCAGCCTCTATACGATGCGCTTATGGATATGATACCGTTTCGCAAACTGGAAAAAATGCTGGAAGAACAAAGCATACAAATTGCGCCTTTGGCATTTATGCGTGGACGCACACTTAGTCATTCATTTGTCATACTGGACGAAGCTCAAAATGCAAGCAAAAATCAGCTGAAAATGTTTCTCACACGCATGGGTGAAAACTCGCAGTTCGTTGTGACAGGGGATATCACACAAATAGACTTACGAAAAAAATCGGATAGTGGGCTGCCATATGCAATGGATATATTGCAGGATATAAAAGGTGTTGGGATTATCCGTATGGGCAGAAAGGATATTATTCGTCATCATTTGGTGAATGATATTGTTAAAGCATATGAACAATCTGAAAAAAACGATGATCATGAATACAATCACTAAAGTTCAATTTGATTTTCCCGGCATCAAGGATGTTTATCACGGGAAAGTACGCGAAGTTTACAGTTTAGAAAACGACCTACTTGCAATGGTGGTATCTGACAGAATTTCTGCTTTTGATGTCGTACTCCCTAAAGGAATTCCTTTTAAAGGTCAGGTATTAAACCAGATTGCATCAGAGTTTTTGGATGCAACCAAAGACATTGTTCCAAACTGGAAGATTAGCACCCCGGATCCTATGGTAACTATAGGACACCGTTGCGATCCATTTCCAATCGAAATGATTGTGCGTAAATATCTGACAGGAAGTTCATGGAGAGCTTACAAAAAAGGGGAACGGCAAATTTGTGGAGTCCCAATTCCTGACGGGATGAAAGAACATCAAGCGTTTGAAACCCCAATTTTGACACCAACAACAAAAGCTGAACAAGGCGAACACGATGAAAACATCTCCCGTGAAGAGATTCTCAGTAAAGGTTTGGTATCTGAAGAAGATTACATTAAACTTGAAGAATATTCACTTGCACTTTTCCAACGTGGAACAGAAATCGCTGAAAAACACGGTCTGATTTTGGTTGACACAAAATATGAATTTGGCAAAAAAGATGGTCAGATTTATTTAATTGACGAGATTCACACTCCAGACTCTTCACGCTATTTTTACAAAGAAGGTTACCAAGAGCGTTTTGACAAAGGTGAAGCACAACGTCAATTAAGCAAGGAGTTTGTGCGTGAATGGCTGATGGAAAATGGCTTTCAAGGTGAAGAAGGACAAAGTCTTCCTGAAATTACAGATAAAAAAGCCAATGAAATTAGCGATAGATACATTGAGCTATACGAAAAAATTACAGGTCAAACATTTGTTAAAGCAAATGCTGACAACCTGAAAACACGCATAGAAGATAATGTAAGAAAAGCATTGAAGGATATGTAAATAACACCTTCAAAAACCATAAAACCAGAAGGCTGAACATAAGATGTTTGGCCTTCTTTTTTTCTGTAAAAGCTCTAAGAGAAAAAACTTCTCCAATGCAAATTGTGCATTAGAGAAGTTTAACATAGAATTATAAACAATTTTACTTATCGTTTGACAACGAATTGTTTTTTCCCAGAAAGTTGTGGTGAATACAATATGTAATTTCCGGATTGTAGATCGGTAACATCCAAAACGAAGTAACCCAAGCCTTCATTGCGAGTTAATTGTTTCACAATTTTTCCTTGCATATCATACACAACAAAATCGCAGGTTTCTCCCATAGATATAAATTCAACAGAAAGTTTATCATCTACTGGATTTGGGAATATTTCAAAGCGTGATTGTAGTTTTGGTGTAGTGCTTGGACGCTCAACATTTTCATGTGAATTATCTGCAATTGCAGACTTTGCTTGATTTGGATTTGGGAGAATTACAATTGGCTCAAAAGATTCAATCCCTGACGCCATTAATATTGCACGCGCATCTCCTCCTGATTTGTGATTATAATCTTCTGCAAGATCATACAAATATGCAAGATCACCCGAAGGTAACTCCTGACATGACATGTCTTGTCGAAGTGCTAATTCTATTTGCTTTACTTTAACTTGCTTTAACTTTTCTGTATTTTCTGTTCCTGTTAGCATGGTTTCGATATTTGCAAGTAGGGTTTCTGCTTCACTCATTTGATTTTGTTTTATGTACATGTCTGCTAATTTTAGCTTTGAGTGTAAGTCTGTTTTGTTTTCCAGATAGTTTATCCAGTCAAGTTGAGTCTCTTTGGATTCATTGTGAACATATTGCAATTGTAAACGGTCTGTCAGATATTGTCTGGAGGCTTTAGTCTTTAGTATTCTATTCTCCAAATCTTCTAAATGATTTATTCCTGTTTGGTATTGGCTGATGTGATTTTTCAATTCAGGACTTAAGTTTGATATTTCAACATCTTCTTTCACGCTACCTGGTAATGGCGAATTTGCTATCATCACAGAAGTTCGAGACAGCTCATTGGCATTGTCATTCAATAAATATGTGCTCAAAACTGTATCTGTCAAATTAGGAGAAGCTTCCATTAAGGAGTTATGGACTGCTTGTTGATTGACTCCACTCGCAGTTTGTGCTGCAATTATTAATTCCAATTCATTCACATCTGCTATAAGCGCATTGTATTCCGATTCAAGACTGTCTTGTTCTGCTTCTTTTCCATCAAGGCTGTTGCGTATAGGAGTAATTACTCCTCCTCCGGAACTCAAATTTGAAGGACATTCAAGTGTGCGAATAAAAAATGCATCTACAATACCTTGTCCAATATTAACATTGTCATAGCTATTTAATTTCGCGTCAAATTGGAGTGTGTTATCTGAGCTTCCTGCATATTTGTATAGAAAGTCTGCATACGTGTTATCAATATAAAAATCGGCTTCTACTGACATTGACTCTCCATGTAACCAAAATGTATTGTTGGCTGGGACTACTTGCATTGTACTAATATCTTGTCCTTGGATATATCTCATTACTGCAGTTGTAATCAATTGCCCTCCACTTTGTGTGTTGATAATTCCTCCTGTAAGTGTAATGGCATAATCTGTTTGGTCAAAATCATTACACTTATATTGTAATCCGGTATAGCGGTTTCCTGTATGTGTTTCAGCATTTTTCCCCATTGTAACTGCAGATACGCTTGGACTTGTTCCTCCGGACAAATTGTAGAAATCGTTATAGTAGATCTCATTTTCATCTGCTCCGCTGCTATTAATAACCATGCCCAAACGTCCATCTCTAAATGTGTTTTCTTCCACTTGATATCCTGTACAACTTTCCAAATATAGTCCAAAACTGTTATTTATTTGAAACGATCCTCCTTGTGTATCGAATACATCTAAATCATTTCGTGTAAATTGAAGGGCAGAGCTACTCACAATCCATGCTCCACGTTGGTTGTCTGTAAAATCACAGCGATCAACTAATATGTTATCTCCTGAATTTGATTTAATCCCAAAATACAATCTGGAAAAAAGATTATTTTGATAATTAATGCAAGGTAACTGGGACGGACTATCTAAGCACAAACCATCTAAATCAAAATCGGTATAATCAGCAATAATTCCAACTCCTCTGTTAGGGTAGCTTTCTGACAGAGATGCTTCATTTTTAAAACGACAGCCTTTTACACCAACGCCACTTGCTGTCCACATGTGCAAATGAATGCTTGGATTTTCATTTTTTGCGTAAATTTCGTCATCCCAAATAAAATCGCAATTTTGAAAATGACTGTGCTGGTCGGTATAGCCTGTTATTGTGACACTTACTATGTTGTTGATAAAATCACTATCATAAGCTCTAACGAGTCCGCCTGCGGCTGCATCAACCCCTCTAACCGCAAATTCAATTTTTGAATTGTTCAACATTTTGAGATATGGTTGTTTGCAGCTTGAAAATGGGATTTGTAGCTGACCGTCCCAACCTCCACTCAAATCAATTCCTGCCCAGAATTTATCGCCTTCACATTCATCAAATACAGTAAGGGTGGTATTGTCAAGGGTTAAACGTGAGCCAACACCGGAAGGGTTATCATCCATTTGAATTTCATAACCTTCCTGAAAGTGAATAATCATGTCTTCAATGGTGAGCGATGCTCCCGGTTGAATAATAATGTCTCCTTTTTCCATAAAGACTTCAGCGACATTACCAAAGGAGTTGCTGGTGGCTGTCCAGGTAACGCTGTTGCCACTTTGTATGATGATGTCTGTGTCAGTTCCACTGGTTTGGACTTGCACACCGGTCATGGTGGAGTTGGCGGGGGTGTATAAATCAACATAGCAGCATTCTTCAATAGTGCCGAATAAATCATCGTATGCGCAGCCGTCTATTTGATCGGGAATGGTTCTTACAGGATAAGAACTAGTAAATATCTCTGAGGTTATGACTCCACTGCTGGTAATGTTGTAATCATTTGATTGTCCATAGACACCTAGATCATTAATTTCATACAACTGCCCATTGTCTGCTACACCGTAAATTTTGTCATCTCTGCCAAGTTCCAGTTGGGAATTTGCGATTAACGAAGTGTTGCCTATTTGTGTTGATATACCAGTACTTAATTCGTACTCATACAAACCCGTTCCGTGGCGAGTAACATAAATATATTCAGCATTTGCAGAAAATTCCACCCCCATGTATTTGTCAAATATGCTGTTTGAGGGTCCCAAATCGACATAAGTAAATCCATTTACTCCCTGTGAGGTGTTCAAATAACCCGTGGAGGGATTAAGGTGTACAATGGTTAAGTCGTTGGAGTTATCATCGTTTACATTCGCTAAATATTTGGGACGGGTAAAAACCAACATACTGTTATCTGGTGATATTTCTACCTCAGAAGGTTCAAAATATTTTGAATTATTCGTAAATGTACATACTGTGTTTGGCCCGGAGATGCCGTTCGGGGTCACATCAAAAAACTCAATTTTGCTTTCCTCCTCATCATCGGAATACCAGACATAGTATAATCTTCGATTATCTGTTGTCCCCAAGAAATCAGTAGCTGCAATGCCAACACTGCCGGTATATGCAATTCCTTCACCTAAAGATTCCTGAATGATGTTGTTATTACTACTTGGTGGAGTAATCTCATTTCCCATGATTGATATGCCAATGTGTGGGTCCTGGCTTTTTGTCCCGTCTGAATATTTTCTGACAGCATAAAACACATAATATGAAGCATCACTACAAATTGCTTGTGTTTTAGGAACAACCAATACCTCAGGAAACATTTGATCTGGATGATCTATGGGTTCGGTATCCGTAAACAAAGTACCTGCAAAGTTTCCGTTACCCCACCACATGTTGTTGTCAATAATATGAAACAAAAGGTCGTCATTTACATCATAATATCCGTTTGACACAAACTGTGGTGTTGCTAAGGAGCTAGACATATTGTTTACTTGTTGGGTGGTAAAATCAACTTCTTTGCCGTTGAAAGGCCATTTTGGCATTTGTGTGTTTGTTTGCGCTGTTAATTGAGATGCAGCGAGGAGAAACACCAATCCGATTAAATTGAATTGATTTATTTTCATAACTTTACATCGTTTTATATTAAACAGTACAAGGAAGACAAGGGCTTTAGCTGCCGCAAACAGATTTTTGCCCTGTCTCCTTGTTTTAAATTCACTACCAGCCGGCCCATCCCAAATTCACTTGCGCTGTTGGCGATACATTGCAATTTTTGGAACAGGCAAGCATTGGTTTTTTCAAAATCATAGCATATTCCTTTTAATGTTCAACAATCAGTTTTTTTCTAATAATTTTATCATTGACAGACAGTTTGACAATGTAAATACCGTTTTTCAAGTCTGAAATATCCATAGGGAAATTAGCTGCTTTTTGCATCTTTACGATTTGCCCACTTATATCATAAATAATAATCACTTCAACCTTAGTTACATCAAGGCTTGAGACACTGAAATTTTGGGTAGCAGGATTAGGGTATATGTTAATTTCATTACTAATTGTGTTAGTTTCAACCGCATTTATCCAACCTTGCCCATACGGGCCATTACCTAGGCTATCCATTTTTACTAGCCAACTATAATTTTGTTGATAACTGTACAAACCACAAAAAACAACACCTCCATCATTCGTTGCTATTGCAGCGTAAGGCCAATTTACACTTTCTTGTCCGCCAATACTTTTTTGCCACAAAAAACTACCATCATCGGAGTATTTACGTATCAAAACATCATGATACCAATCATCTTCCAAAGGTGTTGTTAATAAATCCAGTATATAAATATTTGAATGCATATCACTTGCAATACACAAACCACTATCAAACCTAGAATATTCAATCTGTTTATAAAATATGGTTTCTCCGTTTTCATCGGTTTTAACAAGTAGTGCATGATGTGAGTCATCAGGATACTCGGGGGGATGTTTAAAATAAGTTCCAGCAATCAGTAATTCACCGGCACTGTTAATAGCAACATCGTCAAATAAATTGTAATCGATATCTGTCCATTCTTTGAGATAAATCAATTCCCCTGCCTGGCTGATTTTTACAATAAAACCCCTTTGGGGTGCATAAGTCGCTTTTGTTGTATAAATAATTGGCTTATCTGCTGTGCCTACAGCAATATAGTCGCCATCTGAGGTTTCAGCAATGGACTTTATAAGTATGTCATTAGCCTCTTTAAACAAGCGCCATGTCCAAAGCGTGTCACCCTGCAGGTTTGTTTTCATTAATATGGGGTTTACATCACTAGACTCAGTTGTATTTATGCCTCCAGCAGCGAGAATACAATTGTCATTTGTACATTTCCCATCGTAGAAATATATCCCGTACTTTGTTCCCGGGATAAAGGGGTTGTCAAAGGCATACTGCTTTGTCCAAAGTGTATCTCCCAAACTATCGTACATCACAATGGCTCCGCTATTGTGCCAGTCAGGATTATCCTGCGTGCAACCTATTCCAACATAGCCTCCAGTTTTGGTGAGGTCAACAGCAAACAAATTACTATTCACTCCAGATGAATCACTGTAAGTGTACCATTCTAATTCCCCTAAAGAGTCTGTTTTAAACAGCAAGTACCTTTCGTCGTACATGCTAAAACCGATACCTCCGGCACAAATGTAACCGCCATCCGGGGTTTGTTTTAAATCTCTGGGGTAACTGCCATGGTTGTCAAAAATAAATTGCTTGTCAAACATAATGCTTTCCTGTGCGCTTAACACACTGCTTAATAAAAGCATGCTGAGTAATATTAGGCTTGTTTTTTTCATAATGTGGGGTGTTATTTTTGGATTAGTATCTTCTTCGTAAATGTTCGATTATCATAGTCTATTTTCAGTAGATATAATCCACTTGTTAAATCGCCTACATAAACGGTATTGCTTGAATTCTCTATGTGTTTTACTGCTCTGCCGTCTATCGAAAAAATTGAGATATTAAATCTGTTATGCTCATTTAGAAATTGAACGTTAATATTCTGGTTTGCTGGGTTTGGGTAAATGTGTATTTCTTGATCATAGTCGTTGATTGTAATGTCATTTATCCAACCATCGGAATACACTCCGTTGCCTAAACTATCGGTCTTTACTAACCAAGAATAATTGCCTGTATCAGGTGAGTACAAACCACAGAATGCAATCCCGTTATCATTAGTAGTTATAACTGAATATGGCCAATCATAAGCCTCTTTATCTCCAATATTCTTTGACCATAATAAATCTCCGTTATTAGAATATTTTCGCAATAACACATCATGCTTCCAATCTAATGTTAATGGGACTGCAAAATACCCAACAAAAATAATATCATTAGAAGAAGATACATTGACAGTAAAACCATGCAACCCTATTCCATATTCAATAGTTTTAAAAAACACTGTATTACCATAACTGTCGGTTTTTAATAGAAATCCAAAATTCTCATCGTCAGGATACTCGGGAGGATGATTAAAATAAGTTCCGGCAATCAGCAATTCACCGGCACTGTTGATAGCAACATCGTCAAATAAATTGTAATCAATATCTGTCCATTCTTTGAGATAAATTAACTCGCCATCAGCGCTTAGTTTAACAATAAAACCCCTTTGGGGTGCATAGGTTTTATCTTCGGAAAGAATTGGCATATCGGCTCTTCCAACAGCAACGTAATCGCCTTCCTGTGTTTCAACTATGGAATTAATTATAATCGTATTGTCTGTATTATACAGTCTCCATGTCCAAAGCGTATCTCCTGCAATATTTGTTTTCACAACAATCGGGTTTGGATCGCTGCCAAGGTTGTCATCTTTTATTGATCCTGCAGCGAGAATGCAATTATCACTTGTGTATTTTCCATCATTAAAATAAATCATAGAATATAGCCCATCTATGCTAGGATGCTCAAAGGCATATTGCTTTGTCCAAAGTGTGTCTCCCAAACTATCGTACATCACAATGGCTCCGCTATTGTGCCAGTCAGGATTGTCTTGTGTACTACCTATTCCAACATAGCCTCCAGTTTTGGTGAGGTCAACAGCATGCAAATTACTATTTACTCCAGATGAATCACTGTAAGTGTACCATTCTAATTCCCCTAAAGAGTCTGTTTTAAACAGCAAATACCTTTCGTCGTACATGCTAAAACCGATACCTCCGGCACAAATGTAACCGCCATCCGGGGTTTGTTTTAAATCTCTGGGGTAACTGCCATGGTTGTCAAAAATAAATTGCTTGTCAAACATGATGCTTTCCTGTGCACTTAACACACTGCTTAATAAAAGCATGCTGAGTAAAATTAGGTTTGTTTTTTTCATAATGTGGGGTTTTATTTTTGGATTAGTATTTTTTTAATGTTCAACAATCAGTTTTTTTCTAATAATTTTATCATTGACAGACAGTTTGACAATGTAAATACCGTTTTTCAAGTCTGAAATATCCATAGGAAAATTAACTGCTTTTTGCATTTTTATGATTTTCCCATTTATATCATAAATAATTATCGATTCTATCTTATTTACATCAAGGCTTGAGATATTGAAATTTTGGGCAGCAGGATTAGGATATATGTTAACTTCATCACTAATTATGTTAGTTTCAACGGCATTTATCCAACCTTGCCCATACGGGCCATTCCCCAGGCTATCAGTTTTCACCAACCAAGAATAGTTATTATCATATGAAACATGATATAACCCGCAAAATGCAACCCCGTTGTCATTTGGAGAAATTACTGAATGTGGCCATACATCAACATCCTGACCACCTATATACTGTGTCCATAATAACGCACCAAAATTAGAATAGCGTTGTAACATCACATCATAATGCCAGGCGTCATAGCCCAATAAGCTTTCATACATTGAGACTAAAATAATATCATCATTTTCGGAAACGGATAATGTCCTAATTCCAATATTTTTCCCATATTCAATCTGTTTGTAAAAAAGAGTTTCTCCGTTGTCATCGGTTTTAACCAATAGTGCATGATATGAATCATCAGGATACTCTGGGGGATGATGCCAATACAACCCGCCAATTAATAATTCCCCTACACTGTTGATAGCAAGATCGTCAAATAAATTGTAATCAATATCTGTCCATTCTTTGAGATATAACAATTCTCCTGCCTGGCTGATTTTTACAATAAATCCCCTTTGGGGTGCATAAGTCGTTTTTGTTGTGTCAATAATTGGTTTATCTGCTCTTCCAACCGCAATATAATCACCTTCCTGTGTTTCAGCAATGGATTTAATTATAATCGTATTGTCTGTATTGTACAGTCTCCATGTCCACAGGGTGTCACCTACAATATTTGTTTTCACAACAATTGGATTTGGATCGGTGCCAAGGTTGTCTTCCATTATTGATCCAGCAGCGAGAATGCAATTATCACTTGTGCATTTTCCATCATTAAAAAAAATCCCGTATTTTGTTCCCGGGATAAAGGGGTTATCAAAGGCATATTGCTTTGTCCAAAGTGTATCTCCCAAACTATCGTACATCACAATGGCTCCGCTATTGTGCCAGTCAGGATTATCCTGCGTGCAACCTATTCCAACATAGCCTCCTGTTTTGGTGAGGTCAACAGCATGCAAATTACTATTCACTCCAGATGAATCACTATATGTGTACCATTCTAATTCCCCTAAAGAATCTGTTTTAAACAGCAAGTACCTTTCGTCGTACATGCTAAAACCGATACCTCCGGCACAAATGTAACCGCCATCCGGGGTTTGTTTTAAATCTCTGGGGTAACTGCCATGGTTGTCAAAAATAAATTGTTTGTCAAACATGATGCTTTCCTGGGCGCTTAACACACTGCTTAATAAAAGCATGCTGAGTAATATTAGGCTTGTTTTTTTCATAATGTGGGGTGTTGGTTATTTATTATTAAAATGTATTTTATACTTTTTGAGCACAAGCACAAAAGTTTTGTTTTTACAATTGGTAAAATGAGTAATAAATGATATTTTTTCATACAATGGTTTATTAGTAAATTAATAAACGTGAAAATTGCTTTTTCTTCCCCACAATGCAGTCAGTAGCACTAAAAATGGTAAAATAATTATCAGCTTACAGTGCCTTTATGCTATAAAGTTACACTTTAATATCATACCAATCAAATTAATTTACTTTTATTTTTTACAATTATACCCTATTTTCTTTACACCTAACCTCCATAAGCCTCCCTTCACCTATTAACCGCATATTATTTGTACACTTACAGTTTTATTATTCAATACTGTCAGCTATTTTTAAATTAAATTTCCAGTTCTTCGACAACAAGCATTTAAACTCCCATAGAAAATCAGCGCACTAAACTTTCATGGAAAAGACTTGTTATTGAAAGAAAAGCAATATGGATATTTCATTGAATACACGTAATGATTACACCAAAGGTTATATCGATGAAAAAGTACTGAATAATAAGCCTATCGATTTATTCCAGCGTTGGATAAAAGAGGTAGAAAGCATGCAAATTCCGGACTATAATGCAATGATTCTATCGACAACTGATCACTTGTTGCAAAGTCACAGCAGAGTTGTCTTGCTGCGTGAAATATTAGATGATGGCTTACAGTTTTACACCAATTACCTGAGCAATAAGGGCAAAGAAATTCAAGGTTCAAACCGAGTTAGTTTACTCTTCTACTGGGCAGGCTTACAACGGCAAGTTCGCATTGAAGGTCGAATAAAAAAATCGAGCAAAACCGCTTCAGACAAGTATTTTGAAACACGCCCAAGGGCATCACAAATCAGTGCATGGGCTTCAGATCAGAGTCAAGCACTTATTTCCAACGAAGCTTTCAAGCAAAAGCTCAATGAAATAGAGACAAAATACAAGAACAAACGCATACCACGTCCTGATTTTTGGGGTGGCTATATTGTCACTCCAGAATTGTGGGAGTTTTGGCAAGGACAACCAGCGCGTTTGAATCAGAGATTTTTGTATGAAATAAATGGCAAATCATGGAAGATCTCTCAATTGCAACCATAAAAAAAGCAGGAACTTTCATTCCTGCTTTTCAGTATTTTTCATTGACAGAATTAGTTAATCATAATTATACTGTTTACGAAATTGGGGACACCAAATTTTGGCACTTCATTAAATTAACATTTACCATTTCCACCAAAGGATAATTGTTCCTACAGCGCTTTCTTTCCGATCCCGAATCACAGGATGTTATTTTTAACTGTTCGGGATGAAAACGACTGTTATTCGTAAAGGTGTTTTCACGAAAGAATGCGGAGCAAGCAATATTCCCGTGGGGTAAACCACCAACGGCAAGCAAACCTTTAATTCACTTTCTTTTCGGCAAAGAAAGTTCACAAAGAAACCTGGCGCTGACCCGCATTTTTCTATTAATCGGATATGTTTTCCGTGACCCGCGAATCTCCTCGTACCTGCGGGTCGCGGCTCTAAAAACTCCAAACACACCTCGATTAATAACGAAAAATCCACGAAGGCGCCAGAACTCGTGTCTGGCTAAGGTGTTTTAAAAATAGTCTAAGGCTTCGTACTATGGATACTGCGTTTTAAAGTTTATAATCAAGCCTACAAAACATCATTAGGTTCCCTATTTAAAAACAAATTGATGTTTTATATTTTGCTATCAGGGCACCTAAACTCTCATACAAAAGCGACAAGCAGCAAATATCGTGGTGATTAGGCTTTTGTTGCATTGAAAGTGTCGCAAACAGGAAATGCTGGCAATTCGTGGAAGATTTCCCAATTGCAGCCATAAAAAAAACAGGAACTTTCATTCCTGCTTTTCAGTATTTTTCATTGACAGAATTAGTCAATCATAATTCTGCGAGTTGCAGTTTCGCCTTTTACAGTTTCAATGCGAAGCAAGTAAACTCCATCGTTAAGCATATCAAGGTTCATAGAAACTTGAGTAGAATTCAATTCTGCTTCACGATAAACAGCTTGTCCAATCATATTGAAAACAGTCACTGATTCCAAACGATTGTCAGCATTCAAATACACATTTCCGTTGCTTACAGGGTTAGGATACACTTCCAAACCAGAGATATTGTTGCTTCCAACACTAGCAAGACCTTTCACAAAGTCATCAGCATCACGAGGGAGAATTTCATATGAATCGTAAGAATAATCCACACAACCAGTCAACTGGTAAGTACTATCTGGTGTTGGAGTCATATCGTCCCAGTAACTATAAAGAACATCATCAACACGAAGATTACCAGATCCATCATTTGCAAAAATTTAATTTATTACCGCAATTTATTCATCTACTCTCTGTGCAAAATTATGGATTATTCTTTAATTCACCTTGCAATTTATAAACTTAAACATAAATTAACAAAATCCTTTGGTTAAGCTCACAAATTACTTGACTAATTCATTGTTAACTATTGAATTAATCACCGTTTAAGCATAGATTTTAACTCGCGGTAAATCGATAAAAATTTTTGTTCCTTTTTCAAGTTCAGATTCCACATGGATTTCCCCTTGCATCGCATTAATCGCCATTTTACAAAAAGCCAAACCTAGTCCATGAGAAGTGTACCTCTCATCAGTATGCGCCTGAACATCTGACACATAATCATCAAACAAATGTATTTGTTTCTCAGGTGATATTCCATAACCATTGTCTTCCACAACAATACGGAAAGCAGGCACTGAATTTAACACAAACTTTTCAGCATAAATGACAATTTCTGATTCTTCAGGGGTATGCTTAATTGCATTATCAATTAAATTGTCAAATACACGCGACAACAAAGCCGCATCTGCATAAACAGTTACATTTTCATTCACAGTGGATTCTAATCTAATTTGCTTGACATCTGCTCTGAATTTCAATTGTAAAATGCTAGATTTTAGAAGAAAAGCCACATTAACAGGAGCTGCATTCACTTTCATTTCCGCCATTTCAAGTTTCCGAATATCAAGCAAATTAAGTACAAGCATTTGCATGCGAATAGTGGATTCTTTGACGATACGAACAAAGTTTGCATCGGGAGATTCAATGACATCTGTTAAGTGTAAAATTGTCCCGATTGGAGCTTTCAAATCGTGAATTAGCATATGAGACAATCGTTCTTGATACATTTGTAATGATTTCATTTCGCGATTATTCTCTTCAACTTTTGCAGCATTATCTTTAAGGTTATCATTTTGAGCTTTTAATTCTTTTGTCCGCTCATCCACCATTAGCTCAAGCTTTTCATTCATTCCTTGAAGCTTAATTGTCATCTCAAGACATTTCTTTTTCTCATTGATAGCTTCTTTCACCAAAGCATATTCTTGAATTAAAATAAACACAAACAGTCCATAATGTGCAATGTAAATTGAGTTGATGTATCCGAGAGTTAGAAACACATCATTCAAGCCACCAAATAATACAACAAGCATTGAAATCAATGTCACAAAACCACCTTTTCTATTTCTGAGTAAGACATGTCCTAACACATGAAAATAAAGATAAAAAACAATAACACTAAGCACAATAAGACTTAGAAAAACATATTTTGTTATTGCATAAGTGGAAAAGAACACAATAAAAACAGCATTAATTGCATACAATACTGATAATATTTTCAAAACAATCTGCTTGTTTTCCTTTGGATAAAGTTCATTAAAATAATAAACAACAATCAGGGGTAATATGTATGCAAAGAAATGAGCGATTTTAAGAAAATAGCTAAGTGAAAGATTAGGAACAATATAATAAATCAATCGTCCTTCATTGGTAATTGCCAAGAAAAAGGCAAAAAGTGAAAGGGCTGTGAAAATGAGGTTTTTTCTATCCTTATACAGTATCGTTTTCAAAAAATGATAAAGGAATATCATGAGTAGAATTCCAGAGACCAAAGCTTGCCAAAATAACAAGCGATGAGATTTCTGCATTATTTTATCTGCAAGTCCAAAACTAACAAAGTCTGTCATTCCTCCATTTGACATATGAAAGTTTGAGACATGCACAACAACATGATACACGTATAAATGGTCTGATTCATGGATTGCCTCGTTGAGGAACACGTGTTTATGCTCTAATGAAGGAATGGTAGATGACTTGTCTGTGCCAGGTTTGCCTTGCGACATGATCAACTCGCCATTGACATACACAGCCATACTGGAACCAGCAGGCTTAATATTCATAGCAAAGTTCTGGTTAGCATTATCAAGGAGAATTTTAAGGTAATAAGTTGCATAACCCAACTCAGGATAACTTTTACTTTTAGGTTGATTACTCCAGGGTGCAGGTGTCTCAATAAGCTGAAAATCGGCATCTTGATCCATAGCATAAAACTCTGGATCAAGCTGTTGATCAAAAACAAATTTCCATGTCCCATTAACCGGCACAATCGGATTTCCCTCAAAATTCCATCCACGCAAATCCAACACTCCATCTTTTAACAGAGTATTTTCAGAAGCAGAAATAAAACCGGCAAAAAGAAGACTAATTACACCTAAAACTATCGCTCTCATATCTGAGCGAAAGATAAATAATTTTTACGGAATTATCCTAAACATAAGCTGCTATTATAATATAGGGACTCTAACCACAGTCAGTTACAGTATTTTACAGTCTTGTGTGGTTAAATATTTAATATCACAAATACTTTCAATATGATGATAAAAATTTAAAACACTAAAAAAACAATGGTTGAGGTTTAATAATTATTCCAGAATCATCTTTATACATCTCTACAATTAATTTTGAAACTTCTGTCATAAAATTTGTATAAGTGTTTTCAGACATCGTACCAGCTTTGTTTAAATTTGCAATACTGGGACCCGTTATTCCGACAGTTCTCATACTAAAAGTAACTTCCGCTTTATCAAAAATAACTGATGCTGTAATCTGTTGTGGAGTATTCAATTTTGCACCCCACTTTGCACTTTTTATTCTCATCATCAACCTACACCCAACACCATATTTCAAGTAATTATTCTCACAATATATAGATCCATGTTGCAAAAACTCTACAACAGTAACCTTCTCTCTTTCTCCAAATTCCAAATTAAAAAAGCCAAGTAATCCTAATTTCTCTTCATCTCCTTTTCCAAACTCATATGTTTCAACAATGACACCATCTTTCAAATCCTTTATACTTTTAGGAGCTTTAGACATGCACTTAATAAACTTGGCTGGGACATCCGGGAAATTGGGAACAATTGTATTATCCCCTTCATCAAAATCAACAAATACTCCTTTATTATCAATATCAGTGTGCTTTAAAACATTGGAATAACTATCAGCAATTTTCAACATTTCTCCTTCAAGATTAATTTTTGCGGCCTTTTTCATCATACATTTTTTTGATTATTATTAAACGAAATCACAAACATGCAGTTTATTTACTTCGACAATATACAAAAATCAACGAAAAAAAACAAATAGTAATCTACACCCAACACAAAAAATCAGAATCAGAGCATACATTTAAAGTCTTGTATGCAATAATTTACGAACACGATGTGGTGTTAAGCTAGCAGTTTCACTAAGCGCATTAAAACCCGGACGATGAGAAAAGCGATTCTCAATTTCATCGATAGTATTTTCGCCAATATTGTAATCAGCTAAACGTACTTTCATCCCAAGATCAATGAAAAACGCTTCGGTTTTTGCAATTGCTTGCTGAATAATTTCCTCATTACTTCCTGACTCAATTGACCAAACACGTTTAGCATATTGCAGCAATTTGGCTTTCTTTTCCTCGCGCATTTCATGCATAACAGCAGGTAAAACAATAGCTAAACTTGCAGCATGATCAACTCCATGCAATGCGGTTAGCTCATGTCCTATCATGTGAGTTGACCAATCCTCAGGACAACCAACTTTTATAATGCCACTTAAGGCCATACTTGCTTCCCACATAAGGTTTGCAGCATGATCATAATTATCTGGCTCAACAAGAACTTTGGGACCAGTTTCTTTCAAAGTCAAAAGTACAGACTCCATCCATCTATCTTGCAATTCTGCATCCACAGGGTAAGTTAAGTATTGCTCCATGACATGCACAAAAGCGTCTACAATACCGTTTCTCAGCTGCCTCTCTGGCAAGGAAGCCACAACACGTGGGTCTAACACTGAGAATTTTGGAAACACCAAAGGATGTCCAAAAGCCAACTTCTCTTTCAAAGCTGCTCTTGACACGACTGCATTCGAATTGACTTCACTGCCTGTTGCTGGTAAGGTAAGCACAGTTCCAAATGGCAATGCATCTTTTATTTTACCACCTTTTGCTAGAATATCCCAAGGATCTCCATCCTGATATTTTGCAGCCGCAGCTATAAATTTCACCCCATCGATAACAGAACCACCACCTACAGCCAAGAGATAATCCACAGATTTGTCGTGAATTAAATCTACAGCTTTCATTAAAGTTTCATAGGTTGGATTTGGCTCTATTCCACCAAATGTCAAAACATTATAGCCATCAAGAGCTGACATTACTTCATCGTAAACACCATTCTTCTTTATGGAACCTCCACCATAAAGCACTAGTAAATTTGCATTTTGAGGAATTTCTTTGCTCAGTTTAGCAATTTGTCCATTGCCAAAATACACCTTGACAGGATTATAATATACGAAGTTATTCATTTTGATATTTTATTTTTTCACGTTTAAACGCTCTGATCATTAACCAGATACCAACAATAACAAAAGGAATGCTTAAAAGTTGACCCATGAGGAGTGGGAAATCCCAATTTCCGGTTTCCATTTGAACAGTTTTGGTAAACTCAATGAAAAATCGGAAAGCAAAGACTGCAACAAAGAATAGCCCAGTAATCAAACCTTCTCTCCGGCCCCAATCTTTTTTGTAATACAATGCCAGCATAACAAAAAAGAACAAGAAATAGAAAATGGCTTCGTATAATTGGGTCGGATGACGAGGTAACTCATCCACACGCTCAAAAATAAACGCCCAGGGCACTTGTGTAGGAATTCCCACAATTTCGTGATTCATCAAATTTCCAATACGAACGAATGAACCAGCTAAAGCTGCAATGATTGCAAGCCTGTCGATAAGGTACAAAAAGGAAAACTCCTTCCGTTTACGTTGATACAACCACACTGCGATAAAAATACCCAGTGCACCACCATGACTTGCCAATCCACCTTCCCAGACCTTAAAAATTTCGAGAGGATTGCTCAAATAATATCCTGGGTTGTAGAAAAAACAGTGTCCCAAACGCAATCCGACAAGAACACCGACAACAACGATAATAGCAAAGCGATCGACAATTTCCTGTTTCACACCTTCGCGTTTAGCAATTCGGCTATACACCAAATATGCCAATAAAAATCCCATAGCCAATAAAATGCCATACCACCTAACGCCTCTTGCGCCAAGCTGAAAAGCAACGGGATCAACTGTCCAATCAATGAATGCTAACATAATTTTCTATTTAATGGTTACCGTTAAATTTTCCTTCTGAAATTGTAATTGCTGTTTCTATCAATGCCAAATGCGAATATGCCTGAGGGAAATTCCCAAGCAAAGCTTTGGTTTCAAAATCGATATCTTCACTCAACAGACCTAAGTGATTTGTATATCCTAAAACACGCTCAAACATAGATTGCGCCTTTTGTTTTTCGCCAATTCGATACAATGCCGCAATTAACCAAAAAGTACAAATGGTAAATGAAGATTTTGGAGTACCGAAGTCATCTTTGTTTTTGTATCGATACATCAAGCCATCACGACTCAAAGCTTTTTCTGTGGCATAAACTGTTGATTTGTATTTTGGGTCATCCGCAGAAATAAATCCATAAGACTCCATCAATAAAGTGGAAGCATCTAAGTCTGAAGTCCCATAAGATTGAGTAAAAGCCTGAATGTTTTCATTCCACGCATTTTTCAGTACATCAGCTTTAATTTCATCGCGCAAAGCGGACCATTGCTTCACATAATCAGACATTTGAATCATTTCAGCAATTTTCACTCCCCTATCCAAAGCAACCCAGCAAAGCACTTTTGAAAAGGTAAAATGTCGCTGTTCATTACGGATTTCCCAAATTCCGCGATCAGGTTTTTGCCAATTGCTTTCAACAACTTTCATCATACTACGGGTAATAGTCCACAACTCCTCAGAGTTAGACAAACTCACGTCGTAGCGCTTAAACAACTGATAAATCACATCCACAACAACACCATAAATATCGTTTTGCTTTTGCTGATATGCAGCATTTCCAATACGTACAGGTCGGGATCCTTCATATCCTTCCAAATAATCGAGATGCTTTTCTGTCAATTTCTTTTCCCCATTAATTCCATACATAATTTGAATGGACTCATCTTTCACGGGGATAAGCTTAATGATGTAATTCAAATATCTTCGAGCAACATTCAAATGTCCCAAATTCACCAGCACCTTAATGGTCATAGAAGCATCCCTCAACCAACAAAATCGGTAATCCCAATTTCGCTCTTCACCAATAGTTTCAGGCAATGAGGTAGTTACAGCAGCTAGTATTGCACCTGTCGGATTATATGTCAACAACTTTAAGACTAAAGCAGAACGCAAAATTTCATCGTTGTATTTTTGATAGGATTGAGTACGATCTGACCAATTGAGCCAATACAGCTTTGTTCGTTCCATTTTCAAACAGGCACGATCGGTTGTCACCGGCTTAAGCTTCTGATGGTAAGACAACAAGACAAAAGCATCTTGCTCCAATGCAATTTCATCAGCATTCAAAATGGATGCAAAATTGAAACTACTGTACAAATATCCAGAATCATAATCTCCGCTGTCAGTAAAGGATTTGATATAATCCGGATATATTTCCGACTTTGTTTCTCCCCCAGCATAATTCAAAGCGGGCTGATACAGAATACGAAAAACAGGCTTTCCTTTAACATGCTTAAAGTAGCGTATTACATCAGGAGGAGCATAGTATTCATTGTTCTCAATCTTATAGCGAGGCATAAAATCAACAATTTCAAACGCATCTTCTCCATTATCAAAATGGGTAATCAATAAGTTGGTTTTCGCCAAATATTTCTGAGATACTTGGTATGCATCACTAAGTTCAATAGAAAACTCTCCTCCTTTTTTACGATCTAAGATTTTTGCAAAAATGGAAAGGCTATCAAACTTGGGCAAACACAACCATTCGATGCTACCTCGTTTCGATACTAAAGCTGCGCTGCGGCAATTTCCAATTACTCCGTAATCTAAGCTTTTCATTATTCTATCGTTAATTTATTCCCGTAAATATGGTCATGTGCTAAAATATTTGTATTTTTTGACAAAACCTGATGAATTATGAAAAGAATTATCATTATATCGAACCGATTACCTTTAAGTTTGGATTTTTCCGGAGATAAAATTTCTGTCAAACAAGGAATTGGAGGCCTTGCCACAGGGATGAAACCCGTACATGAAAACTACGACAGTTTATGGTTTGGATGGCCTATGTATGACCCAAAAACTATAGGCAAAGAAAAAACAAAAGAGGCAGAAGCATTGCTACAACAGAACGATTGTGCCCCTGTGTATCTTGACGAAAAAGACATTGACAATTATTATTACGGATTTAGCAATCGTACCATTTGGCCTCTTTTCCATTATTTTTTGCAATACACTGAGTACAAGACAGAATTCTGGGAGTCTTATGTTCGGGTAAATCAACTTTTTGCCGATGCCATTGCAGAACAAGTGAAGGAAGATGATCACATCTGGATTCATGATTATCACCTGTTTTTATTGCCTCAAATGCTCAGAGAAAAATTCCCGAACATTAACATTGGTTTCTTTCTTCACATCCCATTTCCATCCTATGAAGTTTTTAGACTATTACCTTGGCGGAAAGAAATTATTCGTGGTATTTTAGGTTCTGATTTAGTCGGATTTCACACGTACGATTATGAACGTCACTTTCGGTCATGTGCTCATCGCCTCCTAGGTTACGATTCAGATTTCAATAAAGTACAAATGAACACACGGGAAATACATCTTGACGTATTCCCTATGGGAATTGACTACGATTATTTTGAAAATCTAGCCATAGAAAAACGAAATCGTTCGGTGAAAGACAAATCGGAAATCCAAAAAGAAATTGACAAATATTTCTTAACTGCACCTGATCGTAAACTCATTCTAAGCATTGACAGACTTGACTATAGCAAAGGTATCCCGAACCGGCTTTGGGCTTACGAACATTTTCTTGAAAAATACCCTCAACATCGAGGTAAAGTTACCTTGATGATGCTGGCAACACCTACACGCAGTAATGTCCCACAATATCAGCAAATGAAACGTGAGGTTGACGAACTTGTCGGACGAATAAACGGGGAATACGGAATGATAAACTGGACTCCGATTTGGTATTTCTACCGCAGTATGCCATTGGACAAACTAATTGAACTGTATCTTGCTAGCGATATTGCTCTACTCACACCAATCAGAGATGGGATGAATTTGGTTGCGAAAGAATATCTTGCATCAAAACCAGACAATAAAGGGGTTTTGATTTTAAGTGAGATGGCAGGTTCTGCAAAAGAAATGAGTGAAGCACTTATCATAAATCCAAACAACACCTCAGAAATTGCAGATGCCATACACCAAGCAATCACCATGTCGGAAGAGGAGCAATTTCAGCGAAATAAAACGCTAAAAGAAAGATTGAAACGCTATGACATTGACAAATGGGCAAACGATTTTCTGAGCAGTCTGGAAAAACAATCGAAGAAACGTGAGATCTATCGTCCGAAAAACATGGAAACTGTTCGCGATTCAATTTTAACTGATTACGAAGAAGCTGTATCACGCATAATCTTTTTGGATTATGATGGTACATTAAAATCTTTCCATAACGATCCACAAATGGCTTATCCTGATGAAGGTTTGTACAAAATATTGGGAAAAATAACCTCCAATCCCCAAAACACAGTCATCATTATAAGTGGCAGAGACAAAGACACATTGGACAAATGGTTTGGCAACAGAGGTCTTAAGCTCATTGCAGAACACGGTGTATGGGTATGCAAAGAAGGGAATTGGGAAATGACAGCCCAAATGAATGATGAATGGAAAGATACATTCCGTCCTATTATACAATGGTATGTTGATCGCACTCCTGGAAGTTTCTTTGAAGAGAAAAACTATTCTCTGGTATGGCATTACCGAAAATCAGACCCTGAGCTTGGGAAAAATCGTGCCATAGAGCTTAAAGATGAAGTGAATAGCATGATTGCCAATCACAATCTGGAAATTATGGAAGGAAATAAAGTCATCGAATTAAAAACGAGCGGTATTAACAAAGGACAAGCAGCATTGAATCATATGTCCGGCAAAAATTACGACTTTATTTTAGCAATTGGTGATGATTGGACTGATGAGTTTCTATTTCGTGCGTTACCAAAGTCTGCATATACCATAAAAGTTGGTAATATAAATACTGTCGCACACATTTTAATCGATTCGGTTAAAGATGTCAGAGAATTTCTTAAAATGCTTTAATTTTTGATTCGACTGCAAATTTTAGAGGAATACTATATCAACTATAATTTTCAAATACTTGTCAGAGCTAAAGCCCTCTGAGTTTTGCATTTAGCCTCTAACCTCGACATAATATCGAGGTAAATAGGCTTATGAAATTGAGTTGAGTCAATCCGGGATTGCCCGAAAAAAGTGACCTAATAACTGGATAACCTGTGAAATGCAACGACTAACCACGACCTTCAGGTCGTGGTGGGAAGTAAATGCAAGTGGAAGGGGCTTTAGCCCTGACAGTAAAATAATAAGCGTATGCTCATCAATTCCTAATTTGAAATATTCTGAATTTATCATACAATTATTATCCCCAAAAATGGTAGTAGAACCAATTTATTCTTAGGAACTATTTGAAAATAACAAGCAATTTGCTACTTTTACGAAAACAAACACTAAAACCTATAAGTACTATGAAAAAACTATCAATCTTTATGTTTGCAGCAATCTTTGGATTATT
Organism: Bacteroidales bacterium; assembly: GCA_963676165.1. Taxonomy (GTDB): domain Bacteria; phylum Bacteroidota; class Bacteroidia; order Bacteroidales; family ML635J-15; genus JAQIBY01. The sequence goes on from OY781043.1 coordinate 2,244,892, forward strand.
TGCTGTATCATGCAACAACGGTGAAGAAGCTACTGACGAAGAAACAAAAACGGAAGAAGTAACTGCTAACGAAACTCAAGACGAAGAAGCAATGGACGAAGAAGCAGTTCAACAAACTACTGCTGACGAAACGATGGTTGAAACAACAACTGAAGAAACACCTGCAAATGACAAAAAAGCAGTTCAAGACGAATCAGATGTAAAAGAAATAAGCGCGTTAAAAACAGAAATCAACAAAGTTGAAGTTGACGCAGAAGAAGTTGCAAAAAGAGGAGAAACAAAAGAAAAATCTAACAAGATTCAACCTTAATTCTTTGAAAAAATATTACTTTAGGGGCTGATTAGCCCCTTTTTTTATGCTGTCAATTTGCATCCCCATATACAACACTGTCCCACTGGATCTCTTGCGTGCTCTCAGCAAGCAAGCAAATCGATTGGATTTTTCATATGAAATCATTTTATTAAATGATGCCTCTACAACTGACATAGAAAACGATTTAAACCAAGCTTCAAAAATTGAGCAGGTAAAGATTTATCATAATGATAAAAATCTTGGCAGATCTGTTTCCAGAAATAAATTGGGAGATTTAGCACGCTATGCTTTTCTACTGTTTATCGATGGCGATTCAGGTATGCAAAATGGCAATTACCTAAAACAATACAGTGACTATCTAAAAACAGGAATTGTGTGCTGTGGAGGAACAAGTTATCAAGAAGGCAATCAGAACAAAGATGAAATTTTGCGTCTTACATACGGTAGGAAACGAGAAAGTCGCGATGCAAAAACACGCAAAATCAATCCATATCAATCCTTTACAACCCACCATTTTTTGATTGACAAGAAAGTATTTCAACGCATTCAATTTGATACAAGCATCAAAGGATATGGGCATGAGGATACTCTTTTCGGACTAGAATTAAAGAAGCAAAACATACCCATTATTCACATTGACAATTCGCTTTACCATCTAGGTATTGATAAAACTGAAGTTTTCCTTAATAAAACAAAAGAAGGAGTTAGAAACCTAGCCAATTTATATGCACGTTATAAGCGTGATGAAGATTTTGCCAATGCAATTCATCTCGTTCGTTTTTACCAGAAGCAAAAATCCATGAGAATGCTATGGATCTGGTCAATTTTCCTCGCAATGCTAAATCCAATCATAAAACTCAACTTAAACAGCAAACATCCATCACTGAAATTATTTGACCTGTTCAAACTGAAAATTTTTATTAAGGCTAACAACAAGCTGAAAAACGAAGAATAATGAGCTGGACAAGAAAACAAATTTCCATTATGATAATCGTTGCGACAACATCATTCATGGCAATTTTTCTAATTTCATCGGTTAATATTACTTTACCAGCGATTGAAAAAAGTTTTCATATGAATGTAATACAACTAAACTAAGTTGTAACTGCTTTTTTATTTTCCACAGCAGCATCTATTTTATGTGGATTTTCTGTCAGTGGCAACATGCTGATCATATTACAATTTATTCAAAGAATTGGAGGCGTTTTTGCAAGTACAACCTGACCAGCTATTTTGGCATCAGCATTTCCACAATCGTCACGAGAAAGAGTACTTGGCACTTCGGTTACAGCAACTTATTCAGGCTTAGCATTTGTCTCATTTGCAGGAGGTATCATCACTCAGTATTAGGATGGCAATTCATTTTGAATGTGAATCTTGTGCATTATCTTTTTTCAATGGATATCCAGGAGTCAATCTTGATACTCGTTACTTCAAAAAAGTGGTAATGGAAAACATTATTGAGTAATTCTTCAAAAAAGCTAATTGAAAAACAGTTTTGAATTGGAGTGTGAGTAATGAGGGGTTTTCTTGCAATCCCTCAGACTTTCCAACTCACATCAAGGAAAAATCGTCTTTCCCCTCTCAAAGCTTAGACGAGTGAGTTTATTTACAAATCTTCTTATTAAACAGGCAAATAATAATTTTTTCACATCTTTGTCACGCATCAATTTGAGAAATCATGAAAAAGACAAAACACTTAATTTACATCGTAACAATGCTTGTATTTCTGTCATGTTCGACGGTTCCTTTAATTAATCGCAAACAAGTGTTACTGGTACCTCAATCGGAAATGTTAGCAATGAGTGCAACATCCTACCAAGGTTTTTTAGACACCAATCAAGTTGTCCAGCATACCACAGATGCTAAACGGGTTAAATCAGTAGGGAATCACATTTCTCAAGCTGTCGAATCATTTTTAACCGAAAAAGGGTTAGAGAATCGCATATCACAATTTGAGTGGCAATTTAACCTGGTTGAAAGCGAAATCCCTAATGCATGGTGCATGCCTGGCGGACGCATAGTCTTTTACGAAGGCATAATGCCGTATTGTGAAACAGACGCAGGCATTGCTGTTGTTATGTCACATGAAATAGGACACGCAGTTGCCAGACATGGGAACGAACGCATGAGTCAATCATTAATGGTTACTATGGGAAACATGGCATTGAGTGAGTTCATGAGTTCAAAACCAGAAGAAACTCAAGCCCTATTTTTGGGTGCATTTGCCATTGGATCGCAAGTTGGAGTACTGCTCCCCTATTCTCGTAAACACGAGTACGAAGCAGACAAACTCGGACTTATATTTATGGCAATGGCAGGATACAATCCAGAGGAGGCAATTCACTTCTGGGAGCGCATGATGCAAAACGGAGGAATTAAGCCACCGGAATTTTTAAGCACACATCCTGCTGATGCAAATCGTATTGCTGCAATGAGAGAAGCCATGCCTGAAGCGATGAAATATTACGAAGCATCAGACAAAAAATCTTTTTAAAACACATTGAACATCCGCGCTCATTTATTGGTCACATAAATGTTGAATCAAGAGAATTATCAAAACAACATTTATAATTGGCGTAAAATAATACCGATTAAACATCAAAATGATGCATACTTTCACTTCGTTCAGTATGCCTGTTTTGCTGTAATTATCGGCATTAACCATTGTAGTCTCAGGATTTCTTTGTCAATCATCCTGAAACACAATTGGTATAACAACTTCTCCAAAACACAAGGTATTGGAGAAGTTGAAATGAATTAGCATGTTAAAATGTTTTATCGTTTGACAACGAATTGTTTTTTCCCAGAAAGTTGTGGTGAATACAGAATGTAATTTCCGGATTGTAGATCGGTAACATCCAAAACGAAGTAACCCAAGCCTTCATTGCGAGTTAATTGTTTCACAATTTTTCCTTGCATATCATACACAACAAAATCGCAGGTTTCTCCCATAGATATAAATTCAACAGAAAGTTTATCATCTACTGGATTTGGGAATATTTCAAAGCGTGATTGTAGTTTTGGTGTAGTGCTTGGACGCTCAACATTTTCATGTGAATTATCTGCAATTGCAGACTTTGCTTGATTTGGATTTGGGAGAATCACAATTGGCTCAAAAGATTCAATCCCTGACGCCATTAATATTGCACGTGCATCTCCGCCCGATTTGTGATTATAATCTTCTGCAAGTTCATACAAATATGCAAGATCACCCGAAGGTAACTCCTGACATGACATGTCTTGTCGAAGTGCTAATTCTATTTGCTTTACTTTAACTTGCTTTAACTTTTCTGTATTTTCTGTTCCTGTTAGCATGGTTTCGATATTTGCAAGTAGGGTTTCTGCTTCACTCATTTGATTTTGTTTTATGTACATGTCTGCTAATTTTAGCTTTGAGTGTAAGTCTGTTTTGTTTTCCAGATAGTTTATCCAGTCAAGTTGAGTCTCTTTGGATTCATTGTGAACATATTGCAATTGTAAACGGTCTGTCAGATATTGTCTGGAGGCTTTTGTTTTTTGTATTTTATTCTCCAAATCTTCTAAATGATTTATTCCTGTTTGGTATTGGCTGATGTGATTTTTCAATTCAGGACTTAAGTTTGATATTTCAACATCTTCTTTCACGCTACCTGGTAATGGCGAATTTGCTATCATCACAGAAGTTCGAGACAGCTCATTGGCATTGTCATTCAATAAATATGTGCTCAAAACTGTATCTGTCAAATTAGGAGAAGCTTCCATTAAGGAGTTATGGACTGCTTGTTGATTGACTTCACTCGCAGTTTGTGCTGCAATTACTAATTCCAATTCATTCACATCTGCTATAAGCGCATTGTATTCCGATTCAAGACTGTCTTGTTCTGCTTCTTTATTGTTTAGGGTGCTTAGTGTAGGGATAATAATTACTCCTCCGGAGCTCAGGTTTGAAGGGCATTCTTGTGCACGGGTCGTGAAAACTGTTTGATTTGATGTTAGGACATTACCGGCGTCATAACTATTTAATACTGCATCAAAAACACTTGAATTGTCAGTTGATCCGTAATACTTATATTCATAGTCTGCAAACGTATTGTCTACATAATAATCTGCTTCTGTTGACATTGGTTCTCCATGCAACCAGAATGTATTATCTGCAGGGGCATTGTCATCACCTTGACTTAATCTCATCATAGTATTTGATATGATGAAATTCCCACTTTGTGTGTTGATTATTCCTCCTGTAAGTGTAATGGCATAATCTGTTTGGTCAAAATCATTACACTTATATTGTAATCCGGTATAGCGGTTTCCTGTATGTGTTTCAGCATTTTTCCCCATTGTAACTGCAGATACGCTTGGACTTGTTCCTCCGGACAAATTGTAGAAATCGTTATAGTAGATCTCATTTTCATCTGCTCCGCTGCTATTAATAACCATGCCCAAACGTCCATCTCTAAATGTGTTTTCTTCCACTTGATATCCTGTACAACTTTCCAAATATAGTCCAAAACTGTTATTTATTTGAAACGATCCTCCTTGTGTATCGAATACATCTAAATCATTTCGTGTAAATTGAAGGGCAGAGCTACTCACAATCCATGCTCCACGTTGGTTGTCTGTAAAATCACAGCGATCAACTAATATGTTATCTCCTGAATTTGATTTAATCCCAAAATACAATCTGGAAAAAAGATTATTTTGATAATTAATGCAAGGTAACTGGGACGGACTATCTAAGCACAAACCATCTAAATCAAAATCGGTATAATCAGCAATAATTCCAACTCCTCTGTTAGGGTAGCTTTCTGACAGAGATGCTTCATTTTTAAAACGACAGCCTTTTACACCAACGCCACTTGCTGTCCACATGTGCAAATGAATGCTTGGATTTTCATTTTTTGCGTAAATTTCGTCATCCCAAATAAAATCGCAATTTTGAAAATGACTGTGCTGGTCGGTATAGCCTGTTATTGTGACACTTACTATGTTGTTGATAAAATCACTATCATAAGCTCTAACGAGTCCGCCTGCGGCTGCATCAACCCCTCTAACCGCAAATTCAATTTTTGAATTGTTCAACATTTTGAGATATGGTTGTTTGCAGCTTGAAAATGGGATTTGTAGCTGACCGTCCCAACCTCCACTCAAATCAATTCCTGCCCAGAATTTATCGCCTTCACATTCATCAAATACAGTAAGGGTGGTATTGTCAAGGGTTAAACGTGAGCCAACACCGGAAGGGTTATCATCCATTTGAATTTCGTAACCTTCACGAAAGTGAATAATCATATCCTCAATGGTGAGCGATGCTCCCGGTTGAATAATAATGTCTCCTTTTTCCATAAAGACTTCAGCGACATTGCCAAAGGAGTTGCTGGTGGCTGTCCATGTAACGCTGTTGCCACTTTGAATGATGATGTCTCTGTCATCGCCGCTGGTTTGGATTTGTACGCCGGTCATGTTCGCATTGGCTGGGGTAGTTTCATAATCATAACAACAATATGCATCATTACCGGTTGTGTAATTATACTCACTCCCATCCATTTGATCGGGAATTAAATACATATCAAAACTTTGCGCAGGAGAATTTTCACAAATAGCATTGTTAATTACTGCTGATGAACCAATATTTACAACATTTTCAATTCCCGTAAAAGTAGAATTGATTCTCCCGAGCCAACCATCAGATCGAATTAGATAATACTTATCATCAATTCGCTCAATTTGTGAGTTCGCATAGTCTGTATATGTTGGCAATAAATTAAAGCTTGCATAATGTTGAAAATACGGTGGATTGGTCATTTCAAATTTATGTATTGAGCCAGCATTATTACTAACATACATAAAATTATTGTCATCAGAAATTTCAAGACCTACAAAACGAGAGCCTGTTGTAGAATTTGTGTAACCATCATTATAAACAGTAAAAAAACCTGTTGTAGGAATAAGTTCCCAAACGATTACTTCTTGTATATTTGTATAAGCAATAAATGATAAATCAGAGGATAGCTCTAACTCTCCAACGTCAGGTATGTTATCACCTACTTGATATAATATAACATCTGTCATTCTAAATCGAGGGCCTTTAAAGTATAACATTTGAATCGAATCTCCGGAATTTCGACCATCTTCACAACGAGTTTTAACCAAATATAACCGTTGTTCATTAGTATTCCCTATAAAATCTGATAATGTAAAAGTCCAATTAGCATAATAATTGCCGGAGTAATTATAATTATGTATTTCAACTTCATCAACAATTTCTTTCAGATATCTATTATAAGTAGCATAGCGTAAACTGGCCTGATTGTCATTGGTTATTACTACATAAAAGATGTTAAACTCACAACGGCTATCGTGATCTTTCGGAGAAATGACCATTTGATTTGTGAGTTTATAACCGGTTGTCGGCTGATCGAATAATTGATCGACAATATTGTTGTTTTCATCATATACTGTATTATCAACTACTCTTACAATAAGATCGTCATTTTCATTGTAATAACTTGCATAAACACCATCAGCAGTTGATATGGGAGTAGAAATTGGTTGTGATGTGACTGTTGGACCTGTGAAATCAACTTCAACTCCATTAAATGCCATTTTACGCATTTGCTCAGTAGTCTGTGCATTTGCACTAAACGTAAGGATTATCAAACTAATCCAAATCAAAAATTTATTTTTTTGCATCATGATTTGTTGTATTTTTAAAATTTTATAATGGCTTCGGGCAGGCTAACCATTGATATTTGGAATTGTCATGTCGGTTAGCCCCGAAGTTTTTACTTTTCGGTCAGCCTGCCACGGCCATACCTTTACATAAGACCGTTGATGCAAGGTGTTGATGCAGTGACAGGTAAATAAGGCAGTTTCAATCTCATGGTTTTTAAAATCATCAAATAGATTTTATTCAATTAATACTTTCCCTGAATATTGATTGTTTATTAAAAGTATATAAATGCCAGTTTCAATATTACTTACATCAATTGGGATACTGTTTTTATAACTGTATTTTTCAAAGACAATTCGTCCAAACATATCATACATCTTTATCTGCTTAAGTGGTTTGTTGTCTTTAGATTCAATATGCAATATGGATTTAACCGGATTGGGATAATATGAAATGTTTTGATTAAAATCAGGTTCTTCAATGGCATTCCAACCTTCTGACAATGGGAAATTTAATAAACTATCTGCTTTCATTACGACATTGTATTCTGATCCACTAAAACCCGTAAAAAGATATCCGCCATCGTATGTTTTACTTATGCCATCAACTCTAAATGCTCCATATGTATAATCTTCTCTAACCAAATTAATCTCATCTAAACATACCATATCAGTAGAATAATAGTTTAAAAAATAATTGCCAATATCGCCTATTCGAAAAGATCCTAAAACTGCAAAACCTTCTGTCGTCTCTATTAATTTGTATAAATGAATAATATTATAACCTCCGCGTTGAATAACCCTCTCAGAAATCACATTCCCCAAAGCGTCCATTTTCACCAAAATACCAACAACTATTCCAAAATCTGTATCTGGCGTACTTGTTTCAGTGTAATATCCTCCTAAAACAAAGCTCCCATCAGGCAATTCCAATACTTCAAAAGTGTCCGGATAAGAATCTCCCCATAGTTTATACCACAACATTTCACCACTTGCACTAAGTTTAATAACCAAACCTTTATTAAAAGTCTTTTCAGTATCACCTTCATGCCGACCTGTATTACCCACAAGTAACAAATCTCCATCTTCTGTTAATGTTGCACCTTTTATAGAGCCATTTTTTAAATTTGGTAGATCGGGCATAGTCCATGTCCAGATTGTGTCTCCTACATAATCTGTACACACCACATAAGGTTTGTCTTCATGTTCTGCATTAAAGGAACAGGACTCGCCATATGCATAAATTCGTTCGTTTATCGAATCAATTTCTGCACCACAAAAAAAATCAAGATATTCATAAGTTGGAGCTTCAATGTCAGGATAGCCAGGGGCATAGCCACCGTAAGTCTTATACCATAAAACTTCAGCAGCCTGATTGAAACATACTAATGAAGCAGCTTGATCAATATAGTCACCGGTTTCAGGGTGAAAAAGCTGTGACTCTCCATAAAGAAGGAAGCGGCTTGAGTCGATACGTGTTAGTCCTATAGGGAAAATAGATATATCCAAATCAAGGTATCGTGCATCCAATACATTGCCTGATGAATCCCAAATAACACGACCTGCTAATCCAAAAAACATTCCATAGTTGCCTGTTGATAAATAGGTGGAATCACTGATCTGAAATGAGTTTTGTTGAAAAATTAAAGGAACGGTATCGTTAAATAGATACGAGAACTCATGATAAAACTGTTCAGGTTGAGCGTAAGTTATCGTTTTTGCAAAAAGCAAAATGAGTAATAAATGATATTTTTTCATACAATGGTTTATTAGTAAAATAATGAACGTAAAATTACTTTTTCTTCCCCACAATGCAGTCTGTAGCACTAAAAATGGTAAAATAATTATCAGCTTACAGTGCCTTTATGCTATAAAGTTACACTTTAATATCATACCAATCAAATTAATTTACTTTTATTTTTTACAATTATACCCTATTTTCTTTACACCTAACCTCCATAAGCCTCCCTTCACCTATTAACCGCATATTATCTGTACACTTACAGTTTTATTATTCAATACTGTCAGCTATTTTTAAAATTTATTTTCTATTTCCCAACCACATGTTGTTGTTTTATGCTTGAATAAATCAAAATGAAACTGTTTCTTACAATGGTTTATTAGCAAAATAATGAACGTGAAAATTGTTTTCTCCCCCAAATGCAGTCTGTACAACAAAAAACAATTAATCTGACAGTAATTTCTGTGCTTTTCTGGCTTAAGATTACAATTATTTCATGTTTTCACACACGCTTAGACCATGCAATAGTTTTCATGCACACACATTGCACAGAACAAACAATGCTGAGAAAACGATATAAGTATTAAAGGAAAAATCTTAAAAATAAGCATATAATTTGCCGTGAAAGTATTATATTTGTTTGCCGAATAAAAAACTGTAAGAATGACACAAATTACAACCAAATTCATGGGGCTGGAGTTAAAATCTCCCGTCGTTGTTAGTAGCTCAGGACTAACGAAATCAGTTGATAATCTGAAGGAAATGGAATCATACGGTGCTGGAGCTGTAATATTGAAATCGCTTTTTGAAGAGCAAATCAATGTTGAAGCAGGTCGCATTATCAGCCAAAGTAATGATTACCCTGAAGCAGAAGATTACATCCGTGGATACGCTAAACATAACTCAGTGGATGAATATCTTAAACTCATTCGCGATGCAAAAGCAAATGTATCAATCCCTGTCATTGCAAGTATAAATTGTGTTTCAAGTAAAGATTGGACAGGTTTTGCAAAGAAAATTCAAGATGCCGGAGCAGATGCACTGGAACTAAACATTAATATTCTACCTGAAAACGGTGATATTGAAAGTTTAGACATTGAAAGTCGCTATTATGAGATTGTTGAGAAAGTCCTCGCAGAAATTGATATTCCTTTGGCTGTAAAAATCGGTCCTCATTTTACAAATATCATGAGACTTGTCAAACAGTTACAATTCCGTGGAGTAAAAGCGGTCACATTATTCAACCGTTTTTATGAGCCAGAAATTAATATTGACAAAATGGAAATGGCTTCCGCTTCAGTCTTTAGTAAAGACACAGACATTAGACACTCATTACGTTGGGTTGGTATGGTAAGTGGTCGCATTAAAAATATTGAAGTTGCTGCATCAACAGGCATACATGATGGAGCTGCTGTTGTCAAACAATTGCTTGCAGGAGCACAAGTTGCTCAAGTATGTTCTGTACTTTATAAAAAAGGAACAAAACAAATTGCCATTCTCAACGACGAATTGAAAGTATGGATGGAAGAACACAATTTTGATAATATTGAAAACTTCAGAGGTAAAATGTCATGGAATAACATTACAGATCCTCAAATATACATGCGCTCACAATTCATGAAATATTTTTCCAGTGTTGAGTAATCATATACAAAAGAGATAAAAAAAGACAGCTCGAAAGCTGTCTTTTTTCGTTTTATACATTGATAGTCTTTACTATTCGCATTCTTTATATTGCTCATCAGTTACTTCGCCAGCCCAAATTGCAGGTCCTTTTGACAATTGAGTGCTAATACCCAAATGCACAAATTCACTATCCGGAGCAGCTCCATGCCAATGGATTACATCTGGTTTAATTTCAACAACATCACCAGCTTTCAAGTGCTGAACAGCTTTTCCTTTTTCTTGATAGCATCCTTTTCCGGACAAGCAATATAATATTTGCCCTCCCGGATGAGAGTGCCAATAAGTTCTGCTTCCAGGAGCAAAAGTTACATTATAACTCATGGCATCAAAGTTTTCACCATCTACCGTTAGCATTTCCACCCATGTTGCACCAGTAAAATTCTCTTGCACTTCTTGTCCTTTAGGAAATATTTGATTTGTTTTCATACTGTTTTCATTTTTTGAATTGCATGACATTATAAGCATTGCCATGCAAGATATCAATACTACTTTTTTCATAATTATTTGTTTAAATTCTCGGCAAAGAAGGCATCTAATTTGTCAAATGGGATCATATCCACACGGTCATACAAATCAATATGCCTTGCATTCGGCACAATCACAAGTTCTTTAGGCTCAGAAGCTCTTTCAAATGCTTCCTCGGTATAATATCTTGAATGAGCATTTTCACCCATAATAAAAAGAATTGGTCTAGGTGAGATATCTTCAATATAACTCATCAAAGGAAAGTTCATAAATGCCAAAGCACTTGTCAAAGTAAAATTATCCAAAGTATTTGGATGCCAACCACGTTGCATTCCATAATACTCAAAAAACTCTGCCAAAACAGGAGGCAATCCTTCTGGAAGTGTTTCTGCTGGCTCTTCAGGCCATGCAGTTTGTGGCATTTCAGGCTCACCATTTTCAAAATCTTTCCAGCGTTGTTCTCCTAACATTTCAAGTGTCTCATTTCGAGCTTCCTTGCTTAACGAATAAGCGAAACCATCACGATGCATGCTGCTTATGTCATACATACTTGCAGTTGCAACAGCTTTTATGCGATGATCAACCTGTGCAGCTGTCAATGAAAAACCACCACTTCCACAAATACCTATGACTCCTATTTTCTCTCTGTCAACAAAAGGCTGAGTACCCAGATAATCAACCCCAGCACTAAAATCTTCAACAAAAATTTCAGGAGAAGCAACATCTTTTGGCGAACCACCACTTTCACCATTATAGGATTCATCAAAAGCCATTGCAATGTAGCCACGTTTTGCCATTTCCATTGCATAAACACCTGCTCCTTGTTCTTTTACACCACCATAAGGTGTTCCAATAAGAATAGCAGGATATTTTAACGATTCATCCATGTCAATTGGCATATACAAATGTGCAGCAATTGAAATTCCATAACGGTTTTTATACTGAACAGGAGTCATACTCACTTGATCGCTCAATTCGAAAGTTAAATAAATATCCTCGCCTTGTGCCAGAGTCAAGTCTCCTTGTTGGCTCATTTCAGAATGTGATTTTTCAGCATCATTATTTTGCTTTTCCTCAGAGCAAGCATACAGCAAAGTCACTCCAACCAAAGCAATTAATATAGTTATCTTTTTCATATTTTATATTTTTAGTTTACGATAATTTTCCACCAAAAACAGGCATTACAGAAGCTTCCCCATAATGTTCAATTTTAGGTAGATTTTTAAGCACTTCCATATCTGCATCTGAAATTGTAAAATCCAAATCGGCATTGTTTTGCATATGATCAGGATTAGCGGTTTTAGGAAGAGGCAATAATCCTAATTGTAGAGTATATCGAATTGATAGCTGAGGGACACTTATTCCATATTTCGCTGCCATATTAATAACTTCAGAATTTTTCAATAATTCACCATGTGCTACCGGAGAGTATGCCTCTACTAAAATATCGTTACTTTGACAATAGTCAATCAAATCAAAAGGAGTATTACTAGCATGAGCTAAGATTTGATTCACCATCGGTTTAACTGTACAATTTTTCAGAATATTCTCGATATCCTCTTTTTGAAAATTTGATACTCCAATTGCACGAATTTTTCCGGATTTATGTGCATCCTCTAAAGCACGCCATGCTTCACGATTTCCCTCATAATAAGGATCCTCTAAATGGTATTCCATCCATGGTTTTGGGCTATGGATTATCATCATATCTAAATAATCCAGACCCATAATGTTTAAAGAAGCATCGATTGAAGCGATTGCCTCATCGTAAGATTTAACTTCAGCTGCCAATTTTGTCGTAATAAAAAGCGCTTCCCGTTTTAAGCCGCAGGATTTAATCCCAAGACCTACACCTTCTTCATTTTGATATGCTTGAGCAGTATCAATATGACGATAGCCCAATTCAACTGCCTTCTTAACAGCCTCAACAACATCAGCATTACTAATCATCCAAGTACCAAGTCCCAACTTTGGAATTTCAACACCATTTGAGAGTTTATAATTTTCGTTTAATATCATAACCTTATGTTTTTAATTATTGATTTATATTATTTTTTTCAGCCATTCATCAATCAAAGACTTTGACGATTTCGCCTGTGTTCCATTCACTGAAAACCCTTCGAGACACACCGCTTCGGAGGCGAGTTTTTTCATGTCTGAGAAAATTCGCCCAACACCTCCGCCACCATGTGTACAAAATGGGACAAGCACTTTTCCTGACCACTTAGTTTGCGATAAGAATGTTGCTACCGGAGGAGCCATTGTACTCCACCAGTTTGGAGTTCCAACAAAAATGGTATCATACGTATCAAGCTGCTCTGGTAAAGATTTCAAATCTGGTAAATAATTCGCTTCTATCTCTTTCTTTGCCACATCACAAACCGATGTATAGTCTTGGGGATAAGCATTTACAGGCTCTAATCTGAAAATATCAGCATTTTTCTGAGCAGCAATTATTTCCGCCACCAGTTTTGTATTTCCTGAATGAGAGTAATACACAACCAAGGTCTTGTTTTGAGCAAAATTATTCATATGCATTAATAAAATTAAGAGGATAAAAACGTATCTTTTCATAACATCTATTTTTCGACATTACAAAGATGAGCAATTTTATGCAAAAAAAACGACCCAAATTACGGAGATCCCAACCCAAATTACTGAACTTAATGATTCATGTATTGTTTTAATCATTAGATACTTATATTTGCACACAACTTAAGAACAACACTGAACATGAAAGATATTGGAAGCATTAATTCGGTTACAGAATACAACAATGCAATTGGACAAGAAACATTGCATCCCTTGGTGAGTATAATCGATTTTTCTCAGATCGAACCATTCTATTTTTTTCGTAAACAAATGGGCATTTATGCGATCTTTCTAAAAGAGGCAAAATGTGGAAATTTAACGTATGGTTGTAACAATTATGATTACGAAGAAGGGACATTGTTATTTATAGCACCAGGACAAGTTTTAGGTGTTGAAAACAATGAAACGAAACAAAAAGGAATCGGACATGCCTTAATCTTTCACCCAGATTTGATTCATGGAACTCACTTAGGGAAACATATTCAAGAATATACTTTTTTCTCTTATCAAGTTAATGAAGCACTACACTTATCAGCGCGTGAGAGGGAAATTATCAATGATGTTTTTAAGAAAATACAATATGAACTGGAACATGGTATAGATAATTTGAGTAAAACACTTATTGTTTCATATATCGAATTATTTTTAAACTACAGCAAGCGATTTTATGAACGCCAATTCATCACAAGAAATCATGTTAACAAGGATATTTTAGCGCGCTTTGAAAATGTGATCAATCAGTATTTTAGCTCAATGCAAATGTTAGAAAGTGGACTTCCGACTGTAAACTATTTAGCTGATCAGCTTTTTATATCTCCAAATTATTTAGGCGATTTGCTGAAAAAAGAAACAGGAAAATCAGCACAAGAGCATATTCAACTCAAATTGACTGAAATCGCAAAAGAAAAAATACTGGAACCAGGGAAATCCATCAATGAGATTGCTTATGAATTAGGATTTAAGCATCCACAACACTTTAGTCGGATGTTTAAAAAGAATACTGGCTTATCTCCAAATGCATATCGATCATTGAATTAGAATTCTCAATCATTTTTTTACTTCTACTGCAAGTATAGGCCCACTATTTGAAGCAAAATGGACATAAAAATGATTTACTTAACGGTTGTTCTAATAACATCCCTTTCAGACTCAAAAAGTAATTCTTCTTTTCGTGCAAAATTTCGAATCATTTTAATCGTAAAAAAACCTAAAACAATGACAAGCAAAGACGAGACAATAGAAACGACTGTCATGAAAATATAATCATTTACAGAATCTGCACTTTCAGTTAATTCCATAGCAACACGACCAATAATTACAGAAACAATAAAGATAATCCACCATACGGTAATATAATCTGGCTTCTTACTTACAGTTAAACCTCTTTTATCGATTAAAATATCGGTTTTCGTATTAAGCTCAACCATAATATTAAATGGTCTAAGGAATGAAATGATAGGAACAAACCAAGCACCAATTGCCCACCCTTTTGAGAACTCAACATTCTTTACTCTTTCATGCAAGTTCAAATAAGCTCTGTAAAACCATGTAATAAAAACAATTGAGCTAATTAAATAAAAACCAAGACTAAGAATACTTACTACTAAAACACGAGTATCGCTATTGCTTGCTTCTTCGTAAGACACATGCTTCCCCTCAACGATTCGATGTAACAAATCATATTGTAAGTATGATGAGATTCCAGAAAGGACATGCAAAAGGCAAACAACTGCAATTGCAAGCACAACCAAATCAGAGCGTCGTAGATTTGATTTCGTCTTACCTGCAACCTCATCGACGTCAACAAAATCAGATTCCAACTTAGAAATACTATTTTCAGGTTTATGCTTTAAGAGATCTCTATTTTGCATTTCTTTGACTACTGCAGCAACCTTTATCTTTGGCTCTTTGTACCTCTCACGAAAAATTCGTTCAAGCTCTTCATTATCATATCCTTTGACAATATTCTCCCAATTGTAACCTGTCATATTCAATATAAATTGTATGTGATTTCTATTCACAAAACCACACGAGTAGAAACATTACATATACTAATCTCCAAATTTGGCGAAAAGATGAAAATTTACAAAATTTCAAAAACATTTCTTTTGAAAACATAGAAATCATCCATCTCATCAATAGCAAAAGAATCAGATCAATTAAACAATTCATCCAATTTCTTTTCACTACCTTTGTTGTACATAGAAATACCATACAATGGACGTAAAATATCAAGATAAAGGGTTTGCCATACTCAATAAGGCTGTTAATTTACCTGTCACCCACAACAGTCATATGCCCAAAGACGCTGATTATCTGAATAAATTAGCAGGACAATTTTTCAATGAAACAATTTATAATCCTCATAGACTCGATTCAAAAACCTCTGGACTTACCATTGTATGCTTCAACAAAACAACACTAGAATCTTTTAATAAGATGTTTAGAAACTCAGAAATACAAAAGACTTACACTGCACTAGTCAAAGGTGAGATTCCTGAATCGGGAAGCATTGACAGGGAAGTGTTTGACCGCAAGAAACGAAAAAAGCTGTCTGCATTAACAGAATACAAACGCATCTCTCGCTTTGAAACAAAGGAGCTAGACAAAAACAACAATCCTATCATTCTCAACATCTTAGAACTCAATATTCACACCGGCAGATGGCATCAAATCCGACAACATTTATCAGGATTAAGATTTGATTTGGTTGGTGACACACAACATGGCGATTGGGATTTTAACAAGAGGGTAATTGAGGAAGTTGGAATAAACAGAATGTGCTTACATGCATCAGAATTAAAATTTCCACATCCTGAAAGTAAAAATGTGTTGATTATCAAATCAGAAACCCCTGTTGAATTTCAAAAAATCATTGAACATTACACCTCCTAATCACTACGAACAATTAACATGTTTTAATCCTCCCTTAATTAGAACGATTATATATTCCTACCGTTTTTCATTATTTGTTAAATATCACAAATAGTTCCATTATTTTTGTAACTTAACTCTTAACCAATAACACAAAATGAAAAAATTATCTATTTTATTTGTCGGAATAATCAGCATTCTGACATTGAGTGCAGAAGCACAAAACATTACTGTAGGTGGTGATATCACTACAAACATTTCTTGGGATGCAGACACTGTATTTGTTGATGATACTGTACGTGTTTTAGACGACATTACACTAACAGTACCTGCAGGCACCAAAGTCTTTTTCAACGATTTTTATCCAATTTTAGTTGAAGGAACCATTCTTTCTGAAGGAACCATTACCGATACAATTCTCTATTCTGTTCTTGACACAACAGGATACTCAGAATATAGCCATACAGGCTGGGATGGATTTAGATTTATTGGTACTACAGACATTGCAGGTGATAATGACACCAGTCGTTTTGCATACTGTATCTTTGAATACGCAATAGAAACCGAAGATTCTTATGGTGGAGCAGCAATTCGTTTCAACGGATTTAGCAAAGCAAGCGTTGAGCATTGTGTATTTCGTTACAATTTTGGATATGAAAATGGAGGAGCAATCAACATGCAAAATGAAGCAGTAGTTGATATTACATATTGTGATTTCAACAACAACTTTGCAGGTCAATCTGGAGGAGCAATTTCATTTGGCTGTAGCACTGATGAAGAATATTTTGATCAACCTGTTGTATCATACTGTACATTCACAAACAACACCTCAAATTACTCAGATGACCCATATTACGGTGGAGGTGCAATTCAAATAGCAGGATATTATAATACATTAGTTAAAAACTGCTTATTCACAGAAAATCACTCCGAATCTCAAGGAGGAGCATTAACTTGTGCAGGTTATGCAGTTCCTTATATTGTCAACAATGTGTTTGCAGCAAATTCTTCCATTCACAATGGTGGTGCCATAGGAGTTAAATACTATGCAAGTCCATACATTATTAATAATACATTTTTATTTAACACATCCCAAGCTGCTGGTGGAGCAATGTCTGTAGGATGTGACAATGACTCCCTTCTTTTTGCAAACAACATCTGCAGAAACAATATTGCAGCATCATCACAAGAAATATACATAGACACTGAAGATGAATTTATGCATTTTACAAACAATAATATTGCCGGAGGTCTTGATGCATACACAAGCATCATTCAAACTAACAATATTGATGCAGATCCAATGTTTATTGACATGATGAATGGTGACATTAGATTGAAATGTGGATCACCTTGCGTTAACACAGCATTGGATACAACAGAATACATCCCAGAAACAGACATCCTTGGACTTGAACGACTAGTTAATGGCATGTATGATATGGGTGCACTTGAATCTCAACTTCCTGTCATGCCGGATTTATGCCCAGACTTCACCATGTACGACAATGAGACTCAAACACTTGACGCGGGTACCGATTACGAATCTTACCTTTGGAACACTACTGAAGAAACTCAGACAATTGAAATTGACGGTGCTGTAGTTGGTTCTGGAACTTATGATTACTGGGTAGAAGTAACGAATGAATACGAATGCGCTGTTAGAGACAGTATTGTTGTAACAATTGATCATTACAACTCCATTGCAGAAAACAACCAAAGTATTGGAATTTATCCAAATCCAAATAACGGAAGATTTGAAATTAGAGCAATGGATGCTAAAGTAATCATAATTGACATGAAGGGAAGTGTAATCCGAGAATTCCATGTAAACAATCAGAAAATGGTTGACCTAAGTATGGAAAATAAGGGTATTTATTTCATAGAAATTCAATCAGAGCAAGGAAACGAGACACACAAACTCATTGTTCAATAATCTGATAAAGAAAACAGATACATCAAAGGGATATCTAAAAGATGTCCCTTTGTTTTTTAACATGTGCTATTTCAAACGAATTTCACTGGGCTCAATGACAAGGTTTCCAGATTTATAAAGCTTTCCAATGGCTTTCTTAAAGGCTTTTTTACTCATTCCAAGCACTGCCTTGATGCTCTCAGGACTACTTTTATCACCCAACTTTAACACACCATTATTCTTCTGAAGTCCGTCCAATATTTGTTGAGTATACATATCAATACTTTCAGAATATCCCAAAGGGACAATACTCAAATCAATTTTACCATCATTTCTAACCTGCTTAACGTAAGCAGTAATTTCCTCTCCTGCCCTAACTCGTTTATGAATATCAGATTTAAAGATAAGCCCAGAGTATCGCTGGTTTACAACAGCGGTCATTCCCAATTCGTTTTCCCCAGTGAGCAATACCTGAACCATCTCACCTTCAACAAATTTCACATCATCAAAATCCAGGTACTTATTTATGCGTGTCGATCCTAAAAGCCTCTCTGTTTTAGTATCCAGCAACAAAATTACAGGATATGTTTCTCCAACTTTTAAAATCATATTTTGCTCAGCATATGGTATCAACAAATCCTTGGGTAATCCCCAATCGACAAAAGCGCCAAAACGAGTTAACTCCTTCACTTTCAGCATTGCAATTTCATTAAGTTGCAACAAAGGCTTCTCAGTGGTAGCAACCATTCTATCCTGTGAATCTTTATACAAAAACACAGAAATATCATCCCCTTCTTTCATCCCTTCAGGAATGTAAACTCCGGGCAATAAAACTTCATGTCCAGATTCATTTGTCAAATAAAATCCATGCTCAGTTTTACGTGCAGCTTTTAGTGTTTGCGTTTTTCCAATTTCCATGCAACAAAGATAATGATTATTTTCATGTCGCTCAGAGAGTAGACTGCGCCAATCATACCAAACTTATTTCAGATTTATCCTCTAAAATTTAATAAAGCCATAAATCTTTAGTAGATTTGAGGAGATAAAATTAAGCCATGAATTTTAAAAATTACACACTCGATTTTTTGCGGGAAAAATATCGATTGAGTAAAAGAGCCTACAACACATGTAAAAAGAATGGGTTAACTGATTTAGAGTGTCTGATGCATTATTATCGCAATCAGAAAGACTTTACAAAGTTACCCAGATGTGGTGTTATGTCAGATTTTGAGCTAAAACAAATGTGCGAAAAGTACATGACGGCAAACAACTAATCCTGACTAATTAGAGGTCAACACTCTGATTTTCTGCATTATTGAATTTCAAATGAGATTCAACAGGGAAATAATACCCCAAATTACTACCTGACAATAAGTTTTCCTCATTTATCAGTAAACTTTCTTTGTCTCAATCTAAATGCCAACTGGAAATAAATAATCACACAAAATAAATTTGCTATTTGAACTTATGTTCATTATCTTTGCAATGTAAACTAAAAATAAATATTATGCCAAGAGGAGATAAATCAGGTCCAATGGGGCAAGGCACCATGACAGGACGAAAATTAGGACTCTGCACTGGAAATGAAAGTGCAGGATTCGAAAACCGTATGGGATTAGGACAACAAAACAGACAATCAACAAGAAGATCCGGCAGAGGATTAGGCTCTGGAAGAGGTCACGGTTTCAGAAACCAAAACTTTGCAACTGGACGCAGCTTAATTAAAGAAGAAAACGGACTGCTACGTGATGAGGTCAATAAATTAAAAGCACGATTGGAAAAACTTGAAAAGAATTCCTGATTACCAATAAAGGTAAAAAGATATGCCGAGACAAAAACGTATGCGACGTGTATCACAAGGTCCTAAGCACAATGGCTTTCGTGCAGTATTTCCTAAAGGACACACTGCAAAAAACGACAGTATCCAATTGCATTTGGAAGAATATGAAAGCATTAAACTAATGGACTACGAGTTACACTCACAAGAAGAGGCAGCTGATTATATGAGAGTGTCACGACCTACAATCACACGCATTTACGAATCAGCACGTCGAAAAATAGCTCAAGCGCTCATAGAGGGAAGAAACATAGAAATCGGAGGGGGAAAATTTGAGTTTGATGATCAATGGATTGTATGCCCACATTGTCATGCACGTTTTTTAAGCAATTTTCAAAAAAGCATTTGTCCATGGTGTAGCAAAGACAATGCATCTCACACAAAAAAAGAGGATGAAGCATGACAACAATTGCAATCGCAAGTAATTCAAACAATCTCAAAGGACAAATTGCACATTCACCAGGTCATTGTCCCTACTTTTGCATTTTATCTGAAAAAGAAACCATTCGTTTTATTGAAAACCCTGCATACCACGCAGACAAAGCATTTGGATCAATTACGTCAGAGTGTTTACAGAAAGAAAACATTCAGATGGTAATTGCAGGTTTCTTTGGTCATCGTTTTCAGGAAATTGCGACACAAAACGGAATGCAACTACTTATCCCACCTCCCAGCATGCATTCTTTATCTGCCATTATTGATTATGTAAAGAAAAACATTATGCCAAATTTGAATCATAAAGGTCCAGAAGGGGAAGGTCCTCGTACTGGGCAAAGACAAGGAAAATGCAATCCCGAAAACAAAGGATTAAGCAAAGATGAAATTCTATCGAAGAGAGAGAAAAGCGGACAAGAAAGGATGCGCAATGCAGGAAAAGGCATGGGTCATAGTAAAGGACTCAGTCGTGGAATGGAAACCGGAAAAGGACAAAATCGTAATTAAACAAGCAACACAAAAGAATTCACTGAAAAAAATTAAACAAATTGCCCCGATATCTGTTTCATGTCGGGTTTCATTTTACAATTATGGACGAAAGACTCATATACATTATTTTTGCCGCACTCATAGGAAGTGTTGGCAGCATCCTGATCGCAGGATCGATTTTATTGCTTAAGAAAAAGACACTGGAAAAGCTTTCAACCCGATTAATTTCCTTTGCTGGCGGAACACTCATGGGTGCTGCATTTTTAGGGATGATTCCAAATGCAATGCACACTTCCGGAGATCCACAGAAAGTAGGAATGGTAATTATTGGAGGGATATTATTCTTTTTCATCCTTGAAAAAATCATTTTATGGCGAACCTGTAATGACGATACCTGTGACAGAACAGAGCATGCTAGTGTTCCCATTGTATTGATTGGAGATGCATTTCACAATTTTGTAGATGGCATCGTAATTACAGCTGCTTTTATGACAAGTATTCCATTTGGAATTGTTGTCACAATTTCTGTTTTTGCCCATGAAATTCCACAAGAAATTGCAGACTTTGGAATCCTGATAAATAAAGGAATGTCCAAAGGGAAAGCGTTAAAATTTAATATTTTATCAGGAATAACTACTTTGCTAGGTGCTGGGTTGTCTTATTGGGCACTTGATACAGCAAAACATTTTATTCCGTGGGTATTGGGAATTAGTGCATCAAGCTTCATTTATATTGCACTTGCCGACCTCATTCCTCAAATGCATCAACGCACAAAAATAAAGGAAAGTGTAATTCAAATTTTATTGATGGTATTGGGTGTGGGAGTAATTTTTACAACCATGTATTTTAAACATAAATTTCACTTACATTAGTTATGAGAACAAAAATCGCAATTGATTGGACAGATGACATGTCATTCCGTTCAGAAGTAAATGGACATGAAATTATTATTGATGCAGACGAAAAAGTTGGAGGTAAAAACAGAGGTCCAAGACCGAAACCGCTTATGTTACTAGCCCTTGCAGGCTGTACAGGAATGGATGTCATTAGTATTCTTAAGAAAATGCGTGTTGACGTGAAAGACTTCCGTGTTACGGCAGATGCCAACAATACAGAAGAACATCCAAAGCATTACGATGAGATTGTAGTACGCTATGAATTTTGGGGTGATAATTTACCAAAAGACAAAATTGAAAAAGCAGTTAACCTTTCAGAAGAAAAATATTGTGGTGTTTCTCACGTTTATAAGCAAGCAATTAAAATGACAGCTGAAATTATCATTCATCAGAAATAATTCTTCACGAAATAAACACAAAACAGGCTGCCCACAAAAGAGCAGCCTGTTTTTTTTAAATGTAATTTAAAACTACTGAACAGATACAAATCGTTTGGTATCAATCAATTTATTATCCACAATTAAAGAATAAAGGTAAACCCCATCAATAAATGCTTCAGAAGAAATTATAATATGACCTTCACCATAACTTGATAATGGAATTGAATTCAAAATCTTGCCATTATTATCGCGAATTTCAATTCGAGCACTTTGCACATTATTCGGAATAAAATATCCAATGCTTGTACTTTCTCTCCAAGGGTTAGGTACATTCTGATACAATTTAGCATTATTCTCAGGAGCTGGACTTAATACAATACCCGATGAACCACAGCAATCTGCAATAACATTTTCCAATGAATCAATTCGATCGGTTAAGTCATTGATTGCAACTTGTAAAGGTTCAATAATACTATAAAGATCTACGGTACTACCACTTGTTATGCTCAAGTCTGTTCCAACTAAAGCGATATCCTGAATTTCATTGGTTGCATCTCCATCAGCTTCGGTGAATGAAGTTAAATACCCATTATTGTCAACCATTGCATCAACCTCGGCTTCGGTCAGATGTGTATCAGTATCGGTGTCATCAAGGTAAGGAGAAAGATCAATTGCAGTTGCAGTTCCATTATTTGTGATTGTTAAGTCGTTACCGACAAGTTGCAGATCCTGAATTTCGTTTGTAACATCCCCGTCCACTTCGGTAAATGAAGTTAAATAACCGTTATTGTCAACCATTGCATCAACCTCTGCCTCTGTTAAATGAGTATCGGTATCGTCAAGATACGGAGAAAGATCAATTGTAGTTGCTGCTCCGTTATTGGTAATTGTTAAGTCATTTCCAACCAATTGCAAATCCTGAATTTCGTTTGTTATATCACCATCAACTTCGGTGAATGAAGTTAAATAACCGTTATTATCAACCAGTGCATCTACTTCGGCTTCTGTTAAATGAGTATCGGTATCATCAAGATACGGAGAAAGATCAATTGTAGTTGCAGTTCCGTTATTTGTGATCATAAGGTCGTTCCCGACAAGTTGCAGATCCTGAATTTCATTTGTAATATCCCCGTCCACTTCAGTGAATGAAGTCAGGTAACCGTTATTGTCAACCAGTGCATCTACTTCTGATTCTGTCAATTGAGTATTTGTATCAATACCGGAAAGATCAATCGTACTACCACTTGTTATGCTCAAATCGGTTCCAACTAAAGCGATGTCCTGTATTTCATTGGTCGCATCACCATCCACTTCTGTGAAGGAAGTTAAATACCCATTGTTACCAACCATTGCATCTACCTCTGATTCTGTTAATTGAGTATTTGTATCAATACCGGAAAGATCAATCGTACTACCGCTTGTTATGCTCAAATCTGTGCCTACTAAAGCGATATCTTGTATCTCATTGGTCACATCTCCATCCACTTCTGTAAAGGAAGTTAAATAGCCATTATTATCAACCATTGCGTCAACTTCTGCTTCTGTTAATTGAGTATCTGTGTTGTCCAGGTATGGAGTAAGATCAATTGTAGTAGCAGCTCCGTTATTAGTAATTGTAAGATCATTACCAATAAGTTGTAAGTCTTGTATTTCATTGGTCGCATCACCATCCACTTCTGTGAAGGAAGTTAAATACCCATTATTATCAACCATTGCATCTACTTCTGATTCGGTCAACTGAGTATCTGTATTGTCTAAATACATTGATAGATCAACTGTTGTTGCATCATTTGTAAGACTTAATGTATTTCCTGAAAGCGTTAAATCTTGCTCATCTGTATTATCCAGATACAAAGAAAAATCAACCGTATTGGTACCTCCGGACAGACTTAGTGTATTCCCTGCAAAACTTAGCTCCTGTGAGTCTGTATTATCAAGGTAGGTTGAGAGATCAATAGTGTTTCCATCCGTAATTGAAAGAGTATTGCCGGATAAGCCTAATTCCTGTGCTCCAGAAATAGACCAATCTGAACCATTCCAAATTTTCAATCTGTTATTTGTGCTATCATAAACCATTAAACCTGTTTCCGTAGTAGAAATTAACCCTCCCAGAGTGGTTAATTCGGTTTCACTTAAACGGTTGACAAGAAAACCTTTGTTATTTTCAGACAAATCAATACTCGCATTTAGATTTGGAGAAGCTGTACCAATTCCAAGTGTCATGCGGTCTGTTGCAGTTGTACCTCCAACAACAAAACTGTTTGACTGAGAACTAACGGCATTTGTACCTAATGCGACAGAATAGTTTCCTCCTGCATTTGCTGAATAACCTAAAGCGACAGAATTAGTATCAGCAACTGAACTTGCACCAAGCGCCACAGCATATTGACCATCTAGTGTAATATCACTACCGATACCAACACTGAAATTCGCATTGATTGTCGAGAAATTACCAATACCGACAGAATGGTCATCAGTCATTAAAGAGTGGTATCCAATGGATATAGAGTATTCTGAACCTCCTCCTATTTGAGTTAGGTGACCGAGACCAATTGCTCCTGTTGAAAGCACATCTGACAAGTTTCCAAAACCAATACCATATTGACCTGAAACTCTTGCATCGTACCCCATTAGAATTACATCATTATTATCCGGATCGCAATAAGATCCAATAAAAATTGTACGTGAACGATTATCATTATTATAATCAGCATAAGTTCCAATACCAACATTATCTTGTCCTTCTCTGTTTGTTCCACCGGCAAGATAACCTAAATAAGTATTATTATTTGCATTTGTTGTACTATTGGTTCTGTTATTGTCCCAACCTGCACCATAACCGACAAATGTGTTTTTATCGGCATGTTCTGTATTACCACCTGCACCATAACCTATAAAAGTATTACAATTCCCCACACCATTATCTTCTCCTGCACTTGAGCCAAAAAATGTATTCCCAATTCCTGTAGTGTTATCGTAACCCGGACCGCCACCACCAATTATAGTCATATATTCTCCCCATGTATTATCACTATAATTAGTTGCCGTAGAATTACCTTCTCCTCCAACAAAAGTGTTACCAGTTCCTGTAGTATTACTTCTTCCAGCAGTACTTCCAACAAAAGTATTATCACTTGCTGTAGTGTTGTTAAAACCAGCATCTTCTCCTATAAATACGTTATCTCTACCTGTAGTGTTGGCCTCTCCACTTTCTTCACCGATAAACACATTATCAGACCCAGTTGTATTATTGTATCCGGCTTCTGTTCCAATAAATATATTATCTGTTGCATTATTATTTAATCCTGTTTTTGCCCCAATAAAAACATTATCGGTTCCTATGTCATTGTTTTTACCTGCCTGATAGCCAATAAATGTATTATCATTAGAAATTACAGTATTATTCACCAGCCCTCTTCCTGCCTGATAACCAAAAAACGTATTATTGCTACCTGAAGTTAATTCATAACCGGCGCTATCACCAACTACAGTGTTGAAATCACCGGTTGTACGATTATCCAATGCTCCATCTCCAGCACGATATTCCCCAGTTTGGGCATAAATTGCAATAGCTCCTAATAGGAAAACCAATAAGAGTAAAAATCTTTTCATAGTATGTATTTTTTAAGTAGTTTATTATGCAAAATTAATATAATTTCTATAACAGCTTATAATCATAATTCCAGACAAAAAACCTAACAAAAAGAAACAGGCTGCATAAAAATATTAACAGCCTGTTTTTTTTGCTCTTAATCTAACGTGAGTCGATCTAAAACAATTGCAATTTCATTGTCTCAACCCCATGATCTGTCTTTATCTGTACAAGATAAATACCCGACTTATATGCTTCTAAATTTAGATTTTGACGTTTTGCGTTGTTTCCATCATGACAAGACAGAATTTTACCTGCAATACTTAATACTTTAATTGAACGAATTGGTTCATTAGAAAGAATTTCTACAATTCCTTCACTTGGATTTGGAAACAATGAACAATGTGTTTCATAATTAACACCATCCACAGCAACGAGATCCTCAGCAAAGTATGCAGACACTGTCATGTCGCCAGTAATCGTCATATTAACAGGATTATTCGTAGATTCAATTCCATTAATGATCCATTTGTCAAAAACATATCCTTCATCAGGAACCGCTGTCATATCAACCTGATCACCGTCAACATACAAATAAGTACCGGTTGGCGGAATGGTATGCCCACCTTCTGTAAAACTCGAAATGTCTAAAGAATGTTGCTCTTGAGTTGTCTCAACAAAATATGCAGTTGCACTTACAGCTTCATCAATTATTACTGTAATGTATTGTGTAAAATAATCAACTCCATTAATTTCCCAATGATCAAAAGCATAACCCAATTCAGGAGAAGCAAACAAGCTAATTTCCTGACCATGATTGAATGCATAATAACCAGCTTCCGGGTTCGTTGACCCACCTTCTGTTGTCGAAATATCAAATTGATGTGTCACAATAAACTCAGCTTCTATTTCCATATCCTCAGTAATGGTAATGCTTGAAATTGCATCAGTCAAAACTTCGCCATTGACATTCCATTGAACAAATGCATTGTATAAATCTGGGTTTGCAATAACATTAAGCTCTGTCCCTTCATTAAAGATATAATCTCCCGGAGGAGGATTTGTTGTCCCATTCCCAACAAGTGAAACGGACACATTATACTGAGACTCTGTCGTTTCAACAAAGTAAGCCGTAACAGCTTTATCACTATCCATAACAACTGCCAATGCTGCTGTTTCGAATATATCCTCGCCAAGCACCCAATGATCAAAAACGTATCCACTTCCCGCAGATGCATAAAGATTAACATTGCTTTCTTCGATATAAGTATGTACTCCTTGCTCTAAATTAGTTGTCCCTACACCATCTACAGCAACAGTTAAATCATATTCTTTGTAATAATGAACATTCAAAAATGTCTCATCAGAGATATCGTCATCGCACTGTGACTTTAAGATAAACTTCAATCCATTATAATCAAAAGCAGTAGGTCCACGATCTATCGTAATGGTTACATCCACAGAACCCCAAGCCGGAATAGTATATGGGTATGGAACATCTCCAACCACAGGACTTCCTCCGATAGAAACTTCAGCGCCATTTGGATTGGATGTATGATCAAAAATTAAGTCATATGTCATTTCTTCATCTGTTTGACTTGTATTTGCAAGATGCAAGACAAAGACAGCAGACTCATTTTCTTCGACAGATTGATAGGTTACATCTGTACTTAGTTGAACTCCTTCACGAGGAACGGTCCCCTCTTCCCACGGACAACTTGATTGTCCTGAAACAAGCCTGAAAGCAGGAACACCATATACCTGATCTTCAAGCACCTGAACAGAATAATCGTCATTTTCATCGTCATCTCCAAGATAATAACCGACTGTAGTTGTATTTGTAGTCTCTGTTGCTACTACACTCCCCCAGGTTGAGCGCCCGTGGACCGCAACACCACCAAATACACCGGCTCCTCCTACCGCAAGTCCGGCATCAACGGCAACTCCGTAATCAACATAAATATTAAAATCAAATGACGTGGAACTGCTGTTGGTAGTTTCAAGTGTATTGGTATATCCGACTCCTCCGCTAAAACTTATGTTTTCAACTTCAGGTGAATTCTCAATAGTTTCATGGTTTCTCTCTACGAACTGTTGCCATACACTCAGTTGATTTTCAAAATAAGCGGCAGAATCAACTTCATTAATTGAAGTATAATAATCTGTTATATTCTGAAGTTCCGGAATAACCACATCAAGGACATGGGATTCTGTGTACATAAATGTCGTTTCAATTCCCTGTGGCTGCATGAACAATGTCTGGGCTTGTTCGAATTCGCAGGTGTTAAAGTTATACTCCAGTACATCTGTTACCCCGTACAACATATTCATTGCCCCGCCAATGTAAACATCTCCGCTGTTACCTGTTATATTTATATTTCCACTTGTTTGATACTCTTCGCTCATAGTTGTTGTTACCATACTTGCCCATTCTGTCAGGCCACTTGACCCAGTACCAAGGCTGGTTGTAATATCAAGTTGTGTTTCAATATCAATTGATGCATCAACTCCGATTGCAAATCCTATCGATAATGCCGACCCTAACTGTGCTCTTACATACGTATCAACACTGCCCTCCTGAAGAAAACTTTGGGTAAAAGAACTAGAAACCGACTGGTTTTCCTGAAGGAAACTGTAACTCGCATCCCCGGGGGGATTATGTAATATGTGGAAAGGGATTTGCGGAGTAACGGTTGTATAATTTTGCTCCCGTGGATTATGTCCCAGGACAACCACATCTTTATAAATAGTATCTGTTTGTCCGTCTCTCACTAAAACAGCTTCAAAATACTTGAGATAATCCTGATCTGCGATTAAGTTGGGCGTCCCGGGAATCAACTCATATTCAATCGTTTCACCCATTTCATAAAATAAAGTATCAACATTTTCTCCCATCCCAATCGATGAAACATTTTCACGAATAATGATATAGCCATCACTTGCAGGACAGAAATACCCATTAAATTCTTCATTCGCAGTAAACTCAATAATTGAAGGCTCATATTGTCTGACAAGTGAAACCGGCTCACCTGAACATGTCTGAACATAACTTAAACCTCCCATTGCTAATGTTGGGTCTAAACGATAAGTCAAATTAAATTCAGTTGTATCATTATGAAAATTAATCGTATCCGCATGTGTAACATCCAAGACCTCTGGAACTGAAAAATATGCCATAACATCAATACTACTAACAAGATCCTCATCTGAAGATGTAAACGATGGAACATTCACACGATATTTAGCAGCAGGTAATACAATGGAATAATATCCGCTTGCATCAGTACTAACAGTTTGATCAAAACAATAGGAATCATCCATACTGTAGAATCGAATATCACCCTGTCCGATAGGTGTATTACAACTAGCTGACAAATAGCCATGAACGAAAAAGACAGTCGTATCGTTAAAGTCAACACCTGTAACATCATCTGAAACAATCACGTCAACAACATTAGGTTCAAATAAGTGATCACCAAAAGCTGGTGCAATTTCATAAGTTCCTCCACTAGGCACAGTAACAACATAATTTCCGTCAGTATCAGTTACAACAGCAGTTGTATCATTGTCCACAAGGATATTTACTCCTGCAATAGGACAAGATTCTAACATAATATTTCCTGAAATTGCAAAAGATGACAAATCATTAAAATCAGCAGTGGCAGTATTTGCTGATGTATTGAGAGTTACTACCATATTTTCAGGATCAAAAGTTCTATCTTGGTAAATTGGAGTTACTTGAAAATCAGCTTCTGTATAATAATAAATCTGATTGATTTCATAATATCCATCCGCATTAGTTACTGCAGTGTAAGTTGTCGTAGTATCTGTCGGAAGAGCATTTCCAACAAGCTGAACCTGCACTTCAACACCAGGAACAGGAACCTGATTTGGTAGTGGAGTTCGAACATATCCACTGATTTGACCATTCGGAAGCGTTTTACCACTTGCATACGCAACAACATCAGAAACTCCAACAGGTTTAACCTGCAATCTGTATTGATATGTATATCCAGGAATCAGCTCATGTTCCGACCCATTATCAGTTTTAGAATTATAAATATTATCTTCTCTTTCCCAAAGAAATTCCCATATACCAGTTTCATTATTAAACCAATCAAGATAAAATCCAGAAGCCTGATACGTATTTCCTGTATTATTCCAAGTAAGTGAAATTGTATTGTCCAAATCTGTTGTCCCTTGCATATTCGGATCAAAGGTTGACCCCTGATTTGTGGTTGAATATTGGTAATTATCATTCACGCGAGCTTTCACTCGGTAATCACCAGAAGTACCTGCTGCCAAACTCGAATGCATGTAGGAATTTGTACCTGCAGGTAAGTTTCCACTTACAGTTTGTCCATTTTTCTGAATGGAATAAGCATGACTATCAAACATTTCATTACTATCCCATGTCACTTTAACCTTTGTCATATACAAAGCGTCGGATGCTTGTACATTAGAAACATTCGTATATGGCAGGAGTGTCTGTGATGCAACTAAATCATCACCCCAATAACCAAAGGTAAAAGCATCATGATGATAAATCTTAGCAGTAATATTTACAGTTGTTCCAGGATTCAGATGAGAGCAATCTATCGCCTTGTTCTCAACCCGAATAGTTTGATAACCTAATGCCATTCCATTCATCTGATCGCTATCATAAAACGCGCCATTCACATACCAATCAATTCGGCTCCAACCACCTCCAATCCAATAGCATGCATTATAGCTCTCACACAAGTCAACCACAACTTTATTATGATATCTTGTGGAGCTCAAAGTCAAAGTATGAGCCTTAACCTGAACGGAAGCAAAGCTCATCAAAACAAATAAGAATGAGACAATTAGATTGTTGCGCTTTGCAATGTTTACTTTCTTTCCTACTTTTTTCATATTGGCAAATTTTGATTTTGCATCAAAGTTACCAGCAGATTGTATGAATATGGAAAAATCTGGTTAGCGGCAAGTTATCCGTGAGGATAACAAAAGGTTAACATTATCTCTAAAGTAAACTATTTAACGTGAATTCGACGTAAGAAACCTAAAACAGAAAGTCATTTTGATGTCAGATTTAGCCTAATAAAATACGAAGTAGTAACGGGTTACTTCAAGGATTTTTTAGGCAAAAGATGGTATTAAAATGGCTTTCCTTTACAGGCTTCAAATATTTCCCCATATTCGTTCATGAAATTTTCTCAAATTATCCCGATAGTCTTTCAAAAATTTCATTTGAATATGAAAAAATCTTTTGAAGCTGCCTGCCAGCCGGTTTACTTTTTAGACGGCAGGCTGGTTTGGATTTCTTAGATCGAACTCACGTTATTTAAGTAAGTATAAAGATTCTCTTTTTCGTCAAGCAAGAGTTTCTTTCTTAAACGACTTCTGGAAACTTTTACAGATCCAGGCTCGCGAAATGTAAGATCAGCAATTTCTTTTGTCTGCAAACCTTGTTTTATGAGATAACAAAGCTGGATTTCCCTTGCAGTCAGTTTATCATGACTCTTCAACAAACACTCAACAAATTGTTTGTTGGGAAATAGATTTCTATCCAACAGTGATTTTGCTCTCTGATTGATTGTTCGAAGTGCTGATATAACCGACTCAACATCATCATCAAAACAATCTCCTACTTTTATTTCTTCAAGTTTTTGAGCAAGCAAAGTTAAAGTATGATAGTAAAAGGTCAACACATCACTAGTATCCTGATTTGCATCGTTTAGATACTGAACCATATCATTTAATTTGGCATTTTCTGCCGCAAGAATAATATCAGCTTGCGATTTTATTGTTTTTACGTATTCTGCCTGTTTAAGGTGGGAATTAACTCTTGCCAGAAACTCCGTTTTATCCAATGGTTTTCTTAAAAAATCAGATGCTCCAGCCTCCAAAGCAAACCTCAAATCATCCGGAGTTATTCGGATACCCGTTGCTATAATTATTGGAATATCCTTTGTTTCTTTCTTATTCTTCAATTGACGAGTTGCCTCAACCCCACTAATACCTGGCATCTCCCAATCCATAACAATCACATCAGGTAATTCTTTTGTTGCGATCTCAATACCAATTTCACCATTCGGAGCAGATAATAAAGCGTATGGAATTGAGTCTTCAATAATATATTGCATTGCAGTCTGCAAATACTCTTTTTTATCATCAACAATCAATATTTTTTTACTCATAGCATTATTCGCTTATACACAATTTAATTAACTCATGAAACACTTTTTCATTTCCGGCATACACAGCATCAGTTATTCGCTTACACCACAAATTCACACCAGGATTTTCATTGCGCTCAACTTTTTTCAGAACATGAATAATTTCACTCAACTTATAAACAGGTATAACAGCCAGCTTACGACATATTTCTGACAAATCATCCTTTTCTTTTTGTGTCAATTCAACTTGTAAAGGGCTGGCAGTTAAATCCTCATGAACATCAACACTAGAAAATTCGGGAAGCAGAACCGTGAACATACTTCCTTTTCCAATTTGAGACATTACTTGAATCGATCCATAATGAGCATCTACAACTAGTTTACAAAAGGCCAATCCTAATCCTGTTGAAAATGTACTTTTTGATTTTTCTTGTTTAATGAAATAAAATTTCTCAAAAATGTGAGGTTGATGTTCATCCGCAATTCCCCTACCATTATCAACAACAGAAAATTCACAATGAGAACCTTTTCCATCTATAAAGATTTCAATCACTGCATTCGTCGGAGAATACTTAATCCCATTTGTCAGCAAATTAATCAGCACCCTCACTACCAACTCCTTGTCACAACTCAAAAAGCCGCTTTGTCTAAAGTGAGATTGAATAGAAATCTGTTTCTCATCTGCCAAAACCTGAACCGCATCCATTGCAGCAACAACAACTTCCTTGACCGACACTCTCTCTTTCTTTAATATTAAGTTTGGCTCTTCAAGTCGATCAATATCAAGAATCTTTTCCAATTGTCGATTCACGTTGAATGCTTGTCGCTCTATTTTTTGCGATGTAACACTTTGGCTTCCTGTAGATAAATTCATTATCGTGTTTATCGGAACTCGTAAATCATGAATTACATGTCTGGTCATTTTTTGTTTGTAATCACTCAATTCCTCAACTTTCAATTTCGATTCCTGTAACTGAGTTAACAATCGTTTAATCAGCGATTCAAAAACAATAGAAAAAATACCAATTCCTCCCAAACAAAGCACAACAATGGGAAGGATATCCAGCATGATTACATCATTATGAATGAAAGCACTAGACACAACTATTACAATGGATGAAGCAATAATTATGATAGAAAACAACCTATTAGTCGTCAGAGGAATAACAAACATGAGAATCAATAAAATCGCAATTGTTTCCTCGTGAAAATGTTCATTAGAAATATGTGAGGGCAAAATAATTCCAGGATATAACAAATCTGCAACAACAAGAGTTCCTAAAATCATCATTGCCGGCTGCATTTTTAGTTTCTTAAAAATAAACAGCGTGTAGGTTATCAGAAAGACACTAATAATAAAAACGTCCTCTAAAAATAAGTTTGTAATGCCCATTGAATAATAATCAAGCATCCCCATAACATACCCTAAAGTATAGCAAATAAAAGATACATGAGTTGTAACATAAAGTATTTTCTGATATGATTTCGTATTTTCTGACATTCAATCATTACATTCCCACTAACAAAAATAAAAATTTGACAGAACATATTACAAAAGAATGATTCTAAAAAAGCATAATTTAGTGTTCAATTCATATAAAGGAAACATTGAATTAATACACAAACCTCTGAAAAGAAACAAATTACAAACAGAACGACGACTATTCCAATCTGATTTTCAAGTGCTTAAAAAGTTTACATTAAGGTAACATTGCATGTTAAGTTAATATGAATAATCTTTCTATTTTCGCTGCCATTAAACTAAAAAATGGCTAATAGAATGAAACCACAACTGACTGCATTGATTCTTTTCCTTTTTTTGAGTCTCTCTCTTTCTGCACAAGATGAATTTTCAGGGGAATGGTACATCGGATTTCAACATCAAGAAGAAGCAGATTACAACCAATTCCAACTTAAAAGAGCATACATCACTTACAAAAAACAAATAACACCCTGGCTTAAAGGAAGAATAACACCAGATATCACTATTGACACCGAAGGTGATGGCATGGGCGATGTCGAATTAAGAATGAAGTATCTTTACGTTCAATTTGATGTGCCTGATTTTTGGATTTTTACAGACAATAATTTCAAAACCGGGCTTG
This sequence comes from Bacteroidales bacterium, assembly GCA_963676165.1. Taxonomy (GTDB): domain Bacteria; phylum Bacteroidota; class Bacteroidia; order Bacteroidales; family ML635J-15; genus JAQIBY01. The sequence continues at coordinate 2,279,024 of OY781043.1, forward strand.
TTGCTCGTCCATGGATAGACTACGAACAAGACATTATACAATACCGCGCCCAAGGACAAATGTACTTGGAAAGAACCAAAGTTGTTCCTTCTACCGATTACGGGATAAGCTATAGCTCAAACATAGGTGGGAAATATGAAAATCAAGATTTCGAATCTGCTTGTCCCGGGAAATATGCCAACATCAGTGTTGGAATATACAATGGAGGTGGATATCATTCCCTTGAGGAAAATAAAAACAAAACGCTTGAGTGGAGAAGTAGCGTTCGCCCTCTTCATGATTTGTTACCTGGCTTACTCCTAACCTATCACGGTGCATACGGAGCGGGTAACAGCACTCGAAACAATCTTTTTTATTACAATGGATATCACATTGGCTATGAGCACAAATGGTTCATTTTGTCAGGACAGTATTATAAAGGATTAGGAAATTACACTGACAAATTCATCAACAGCATTGATTTAACTCCGTCAGAACATGAAGGTTATTCCTTATTTGCTGAACTCCGACATATGGAAAGTGGACTGTCTGTTTGGGCACGTTACGACTCCCAGTTCAGAAGACAAAAAGCTCCGGAAATATCCTATACCGAAGACAGACTTATTCTCGCTGCTGCATGGAGATTCTACAACAAAAACCGACTGATTATTAGCCGTGACTATTTTGAAGATGGCTATTTTGATCAACCAGAAACCATCTGGGAAGCAACACTTGACATCCGATTCTAGTTGTTTACACTTTTCAGAACAGCAATTAATTAGAATTGACATGCTAATATTTTCGATTCAGAAGATTTCATCGTAAATTTGTCAAAAAAGCATGCAACAATCTTGGATTTCCTACTTCTCAAATTTAGTTAAAGCGCATGGAGGAATTAATTTAGCTCAAGGAATACCCGGCTTTCAACCTCCAACATCATTATTGGAATGTCTTAAAAACAGAAGTTATGACCCTGTTCATCAATATGCACCTGGATTAGGAAATCAAAGACTTAGAGATCATATTGCAAAGGAATACGAGCACACAATTACAGATGATTTTAAGTTTATGATTACCCTTGGGGGCACAGAGGCAATTCAATTGCTTTATCTTTATTTACATCACAAACTCAAAGGACTGAAAGCTGCTGCCTTTTCACCAGTTTATGAATCGTACCAACACCTCCCACGCATTTACTCTGATGAATTTCGAGCATTACCCATAGAAAGCGACAATTTAAATGATAAACTTTCAACCTTTTTCCAAACATACAATCCGGATGTTTTCTTCGTAAATTCTCCTGGAAATCCTTATGGTAAAACATTGAATCAATCACAGTTTGATCATCTATTGGAACTTTGCAACAAACATACATGCTACTTAATCATTGACGCAGTGTATGACAACTTCTATTTTGGAAATAAGAAACCATATTATCCTTTAGATAAGATGTCGGAACAAGTATTCTACGTCAACAGTTTTTCGAAACGTTTTAGTATCACCGGATGGAGATTGGGATACTTTTATGCTCATAATTCACACTTTGATGCAATAAGCGATATTCATGATTATACCGGTCTTAGTTGCCCTTCCATTTTACAAGAAAGTTTGGCTGATTTTCTAGACACAGACGATGCACCACAAGCATACATAAACAGAACCCGTGATTTACTCAAAAGCAACTTTCAAGCAAGCATAAAGCAACTTAAGCAGCATGGATTTAAGATACCAGAAACGCATGGAGGATACTTTATTTGGGCAAAATTGCCAGAACAAATATCTGACAGCATAGCATTTTCAAAACAACTCTATGCTGACAAAAAAACAGCCATCATTCCGGGGTCGCATTTTGGAGCAAATTACCATGCATATGTAAGAATCAATATCGCACATGAACAAAAGAAACTATCTTCAGGAATAAGGAACCTCTGCTCACAACTTTCTTGATGTAACACAAGGCTTGTTGTTTATCAGGAAACTATTAACTTTGCGACAAAATTTGACTATGACACAATCAATGACCGGCTATCACAAACTCAGTTTTGACTATGCCGAAAAAACAATACACATTGAGATTAAAACCCTCAACTCCAAACACTTGGACATTAACACCAGAGTTCCATCCATTTACAAAGAGAAAGAACTTGCAATTAGAGAACTGATTCACAAATATTTAATTCGCGGTAAAGTTGAATTCAGCATATTTGTTGATATGTGTGGCAGCACTCAAGCATCAACAATTAACCAGGATTTGTTTCTATCGTATTACAAACAACTTCAAGACATTGCTAAAAAAACGGATTTGGATTTAAAACATGATGCATTTTCTGTCATCAGTCGTTTCCCAGATATTATGCGTCAGGAAAGACAAGAAATTGAAGACGATGAGTGGAATACCATTTTGAGTCAAACCAAAGCATGTATCGATCAAGTTGTTCAATACCGGATAGACGAAGGAGTCTCACTAAAAAAAGACGTTTTACAATCTGTCAATCACATTATTGAACTTGTTGAAAAAGTTGAACCGTTTGAAAAAAGCCGTATCCAGGAAGTCAAGACTCGTTTAATGAATAATCTTGAAAAACTTGCTGACACTCCGGAAATTGATGCCAATCGCTTTGAACAAGAGTTGATTTATTATCTGGAGAAACTGGACATCAATGAGGAAAAAGTCCGTTTAAGAAATCACTGTGCTTATTTCCAGGACACAATTAAATTAGACATTCCGGTTGGCAAAAAATTAGGTTTCATCGCTCAGGAAATGGGAAGAGAAATCAACACTATGGGTGCCAAAGCAAACCAGGTAGACATACAAAAGATTGTTGTGGAGATGAAAGATGAACTCGAAAAAGTCAAGGAGCAGCTCTTAAACATTTTGTAGTATGTCAAAAGGAAAACTCATCATTGTATCTGCCCCTTCAGGTTCAGGAAAAACAACCATCATTCACCATTTAATGGAACAGGATCTGAATTTGCATTTTTCAGTATCTGCAACCAACCGTCCTGCACGAAAACATGAAAAACATGGTATTGATTACCACTTTTTAAGCACAGAAGAATTCAATCAACATATTGATAATGATGAATTTCTGGAATGGGAAGAAGTTTACGAAGGTCGATTCTACGGAAGTTTGAAACGTGTTATTAATGAGCTTTTAAATGAGGGTAAAAATGTAATTTTTGATGTGGATGTTGTTGGAGGTCTAAACATTAAGAAATATTATCAAGAAGAAGCACTCGCAATATTTGTTCAACTACCAAGCTTAGAAACATTAGAAATGCGTCTAAGACAGCGAGGTACAGACAATGAAGAAGACATCATGAATCGTCTCGAAAAAGCTGCCTGGGAAATGAATTTTGCGGAGAAATTTGACAAAGTACTTATCAATGACAAGCTGGAGAAATGTCTCCAGGATGCCACTGATATTGTATCTGAATTTCTAAAAGCTTAATTCGAACTTCTCTCAATTGTATACACTAACTGCATACTCATTGTAAACTGTAGAACCGGTCCATGTTCCTGTGCATTAAGTACTTTATCAAAGGCTGCATCGCTGGCTTTTTGATAAAAAAGATTTGTACTACCAGTTGCAGTTACTAAGCGTTCATTTCCACGTAAGCGCTGACGTGTATGATCCAAAAAAGATAAATACTTACGATATTGATTGATTGGATATATACAATTAACCGTTTCATTTAAAGTATTAAACATTGGAACAACTTGCATTCCTAAAGCAGCATAAGATTCTTTCTTTGATTGAATAATTTTGATGCATTCAGCACGCATAGCTTCATAAACAACCTGTTTATCAGATACAACTGGTTCAACTTTTATAATATCGTAAATCTCATTTTGGGCAGCTTGCATAATAATAGTTTCTGCCAGCTCCAATTTGCTAAAACGGATATGCAAATTCTTTTTCACTTCAAATCCTGCAGGCACCTCAACATAATTGGTTGAAAATAATTTTTTTTCTACCTCCATACCAAATATAGGCGATTGAGAAATAAAATCGATGTAAAAATCGTCGCTTTCAAAACCATCGCCCAAACTTTCTTTGAGCGCATCTATTCGTTGATTGATTTTCAAATGAGTTTCTTCCAAATCTTCGTCAACCTGAGATAATCCAAGTATCATCACCCAAGCATCCGGAGCCTGATTCATCATTACAGATGCAGAAATACTCATAACGGAATCCGCTGCACCTGAAGCGTAAGGCTGTACATAATAAGCATTTGAATTACCAAAATCCTGGTATAAACCTTGATCATAAGATTCATAACTTGAGCGCTCAGCTTTTTGATTGTCATAAAAATTTCCTGCGGCTTGTGAAAATGTCACAACAGACACAGAAAGCATTAAAATAAAGAGAAATATACGTTTCATAATCATAAATTTTTATTGGCTTTAAGATAGAAAGATTTTTTCAATTAAACCAAATCACTAATTTTAGACAGAATTAGTAATGATAAATATGGCAAAAAAGAAAAAAGTTGCTTTGGTTCTTTCTAGCGGTGGAGCCAGAGGTTTTGCGCACATTGGTGTAATCAACAGCCTTGAAAAACACGGTTACGAAATCACTTCAATTGCAGGTGCCAGCATGGGAGCACTCGTTGGTGGATTATATGCAACGGGAAAACTCAGAGTTTTTGAAGAATGGGCTAAAAAGCTTGATCGCAAAGCTGTTTTACGCTTAGTTGATATCACCATCAGTTCCAACGGACTCGTTAAAGGCGAAAAAATTATCAATGAGTTGGAAAATCTAATCCCGGAACAAAATATTGAGGATTTGAAGATTCCATTTTGTGCTGTCACTACAGACATACTCAATGAAAAGGAAGTGATTTTCAAAAGCGGCAATCTTTACAATGCCATCAGAGCATCCATTGCAATTCCTACGGTTTTTAAACCCCAAAAAGCTGGAGATGTACAACTCATCGATGGTGGAGTTGTTAATCCTATTCCAATTAATCGAATTGCCAGACATAAAAAAGATGTTCTCTTTGTTTCAAATGTGAACGGAAGAAAATCTGTGGAAACTCCTGTAGAAACCTATGAATATTACTTGAAAAACAAAGAAAAACAAGCGACAAAAGAAAGCAAAGAGGAAGAACAACTCATTGAGAAAATAAAACATCGTCTTTCCAAGCTCATTCCTTCAAATAATGAGGATAGAATAGGATATTTTAACCTTATCAATAAATCCACAAGTTTAATGCTTCAAATTATCAGCGAACATAGTTTAAAAGAAATGCCACCTGATTTACTTTTCAACATTCCACGAGAGCAATTTGGGACTTTTGATTTCGACAAAGCATCTGATATTATTGCGTTTGGAGAGTCCTTTACGGATAAAGCATTAAAAAATTACAACAAATAAATGATAAAAAGAAACATGAAAAACAGCTTACTTGTCGTTTTATTGAGTCTCATACTTTGGGGATGCAAACAAGAAATACGACTTGTCACAAACAGTCAATCTGATTATACTATTATTTTGCCAAAAGATGCATCAAAAGAAGAAATCAGAGCAGCAGAGTTTTTAAACTATCACCTACAAAAAATCAGTGATTGTGAACTACAAATCGTTCAAAACGACAAATTACCAGATAGAAATTTCATTCAAATCAGGAAATCAGATAAAATCACAAGTGCTGATGGGTTCAAAATGAGTACAAAAGATAAAAACATCATTATTGAAGGTGGTAATGGCAGAGGATGCATCTATGCAGTAAGCGAATTGCTCGAATCGTATCTCGGGGTAAAATATTATAGTCCTGATTATGTTGTCATACCAAAAAGCAGCAGCATTAACCTACCAGAAATAAATACAGAAGATAGCTCTCCCAACACATACAGAAATATCAATGGAGCTTTTGCTCAGGATCAAAACTACAAAGACTTTCACAGACTTCATACCATAGAAGACATGTTCACCAAAGAATATTATGTTCACACTTTTCACAAGTTATTACCTTGGCAAGAATATTTCGAGACTCATCCTGAATATTATGCCCTGATAAACAATCAACGAAACAAAGACCAACTATGCCTTTCAAACCCAGAGGTGTTAGAAATTGTAAAACATGAATTAGAACAAGAGATGAAGCTTCATCCTGAAATTAATTATTGGTCTGTTAGTCAGGATGATAACTTCTCATATTGTCATTGTGAAAAATGTAAAAAAATCATTCAAGAAGAAGGTAGTCCCTCCGGTCCTATCATACGGTTTGTCAACGAAGTAGCAAAAGCATTTCCTGATAAAACGATATCAACACTTGCCTATCAATACAGTCGGAAAGCCCCAAAGCAGACTAAACCATTAGATAATGTTCAAGTCATGCTATGTACAATAGAACTGAATCGAAGTGAAGCAATTGCTACAGATGAACGTAGCCAGTCATTTTTAAAAGACATTGAAGACTGGGGAAAAATTTGTAACCATATCTATGTTTGGGATTATACTGTTGATTTTGCTCACTCTTACTGTCCTTTTCCAAACCTACATGTCCTTCAACCCAACATTCAATTGTTTGTTAAAAACAATGTAGATGAGCATTTTCAACAAAGCAATACAGCTACAGGGTATGAATTCTCTGAACTTAAATCGTATTTAATAGCCAAACTCCTTTGGAACCCTGACATAGACACTGAAGAAGTTATCCGTGAATTTACAGATGCCTACTATGGAGACGCAGGTAAGTTTATAAGAGAGTACTTAAAAGAACTGGAAACAGAAATCACATCAACAGGTGAATTTCTAGACATTTATGGACCTCCGACTAATTACAAAAACACGTTTCTTTCTGCTGATAAGATTGCAAAGTACACGACACTTTTCGACTCTGCAGAAAAAGCAGTTCAAGACAATGAAGTACAATTGCTTCATGTCCAAACTGCCCGAATGTCTTTACAATATGCTAAAATGGAAATTGGCAAAAGTGACATGTTTGGATCTAGAGGATGGTACACTGAAAAGAATGGGAAATTTATTCCCAAAAAAGAAATGGTAGATATGCTGGAAACTTGGATACAGACAGCAAGAAAAGCAGGATGCGAATATATAAACGAATCAGCACTTAGCACAGAAGAATATTACGAATCAACCAAACGATTTATTGATGTTCAGGTAGACAACAACCTTGCATTTCGCAAACAGGTTACAGCGACTCCAATGCCAACAACTAAATACAGCGATGGAGACCTTAGCTATTTAACCAATGGTGTTCGAGGTGCGAATGATTTTAAAGTGCATTGGTTAGGATGGGAAGCTAAAGATTTTCAACTAATTCTTGATTTAGAGGAAAACACTAATGCCCAGAGCATAGAAATCTCAACACTATACGATCCGAAAAGTTGGATATTACACCCTCGATCCATAACTTGCTACATTTCAAAAGATGGAATACAATATCAAAAACTGAATAAAATAAGCACCGAGGGAGAACAAAAGGATGAAACGGTTAACAAAACCTTTGTTTACAATGTAGAAGATGAAGCATTTCGGTTTGTGAAATTTGACATTGAAGGAACAAAAAAATTGTTTGACTGGCATCCTTCTGCTGGTGGAGGATCATGGACTTTTGTGGATGAGATCGTTGTCAAGAAAGCATCTAAATGACAACTACCATGGCCAGGTTTTTCCTTTACGTAAAATCAACCCAACTAATATTAAGATCATAAACAGCATATGCATGGCGGCAAACATGGAATGTCGCATCCTTACATCGAAAATTTGGATGAAGGCAGATTTATCAGATCTCCATGTTCCAGTTTGATAAAACGGATATTTATTGCACAGTTTTTTCGCATCAAGACGATAAGATACTGGCTCATCATAATTCTGTAAGAAACGCCAAATCACAGGCAATTCTCGTCTATTTGAAAAATGTGCCTGCGAATTGACATTATGCGCAAAAACAGACTTTAACTCCCTGACATTGATTATGTCACTTTGTAAGTTTTCTGGCAATGACTGATAAAGGATACTTTTGCTTTTCTCATCACCGGAAAACTCTGGCAAAATATAATTCAAATAAAGCAGTGAAATGTAATGCGTCTGCTCCGACTGAAAATCAAAATCGGGCTGACTCAATACCGACTCTGTCATTAACGATTCAAAAGCCAAGGCTGAAGGCATGAGGCGGGAAATAACAGGAGCTTCACAGCAGTAATCTATGGATGGAAACTTATTCCAAGGGATCAATGCCCCACTGAAAATCAATTGCGGAATTATAAGCAATGGAATGGCGATGTATGCCCATGTCTTTCCACGCGAAAGCACAGATATGAGTAATCCTGCCAAAGCCGACAATAACATCAACAAGAAATAATTAAGTGTCAATGAGGAAAAGAGGTAAGGTAATTTCAGTATTCCCAAAGCAACAATTGAAAAACTCAATGCGTGAAATGCAGACATGGCAAATAAACGAAGAATTTTCAGCATAAAATAACGGCTATTACCCCGTTCGACGACAAACTCACGTTTTCGCACAGATTGCTCCCGACTAATCTCTGAAACTGAAAATACAAGACCTCCAAATATTGCAACAACTATGCTCATCATAAAGAAAATTGGCAGGTGTAAATTCTCTTCAGGCAAATAAATATCACCACCAGAAAACCGGCTAACCAGAGCCAATAATAGCGCCATAACTGGAGCATATATTACACTTAATGCAAAAAAAGCTTTCCGTTGAAATAAGGAATTCAAATCGGCACCTACTGCTTTAAAAAATTTAGCCTTTTTTGCCTTGTATTTGATCGGATTTGCTGAAAAATCAAATTGAAAATTCAGTTTAAAATTTTGTCTCCAGAATTCAGGAGGATAACTTCGCTCAACCGTCCCGTCTTTAGATATCGCTACACGCTTAACAATAGACTCGGCCGAAGATAATTCAGTGCGCTCATCCACAAAAAGTCCAGCACCAGCAGACTGCCTTCCTGAAACCATAGACACATAGGCAAAGAATTCGTCTGGTGCACCATAAAAAACAGGAGTACCTCCCTCATCCAAATAAAGCAAATTATCAAACTGCCTCAAAAGCCTCATCTCTGGTTGATGCAGCGTACAACAAATGAGTTTCCCCTGATCAGCAAAACCACGAAGTTGAGTCATTAAATTTTCTGCATCCTGAGAAGATAAGCCACTTGTCGGTTCATCACAAAGCAAAACATCAGGATTGCTCATTAAAGCACAAGCTAAAGCAACACGTTTTCTCTCTCCTCCAGACAAATTGGAATCATTCACATCTGCTGGCTTCACATGCGTATATTGCAATAAATCAAAGGACTGCAATAAATTCGCAACCGTAAACTCAGAATTTGAATTGTATTTTGACTGAATTTGGTGCAATTGGTGAAACAAAGTGATTTCAGGTAGAATATTATCTTCCTGTGGGACAAACCCAAATGACAAATTCGGGTGATTGGATGTAACATTACCCTTTCCAAACCGGAAAACTCCTGCTAAACTTTTCAGCAAACTTGACTTTCCGGAACCACTCCCTCCAAGCACTGCAAGCATTCCCTGACCTCTAACTGCCAAGCTTAATCCTTGAAACAAAGCCTCTCTCCCCTTATACTTCAAATGCAAACCCTCGATTCCTAATTCAAGCAATCTGATTTCAATACCTGCAAGTTCCAATAAGTCTAAATATTGATATGACCTTCCATCCTTAAACTTCAAAATGGCTGAGTATGCAAATGGTTGAATCTGATTGCTGTCAAAACAATGGGCATTTTGAAGTATGGAAACATCTTTCAGATAATAAAATACTGCAGAAACACTCAGTGCAAGCACTTCAATCTCATTGTGTTTCGTTTTCAAGCAAAAATTCCGAATTTTAGACTTATCCTCATCAGGCAAATCCATCATCTCTGCAATCAAGTCTGTAAACTCCTGAGCTTGAAGCGTATCACCATGCATTTCTGAAATAAACTCATAGAGTCGTATTAACAAAAGCTGTTTCTCTCGTTGATTCAACTCCTCATGCATTTCTTGAGTTAAACGCATGATACGAACAGCATTTGAAGCAATTCGCTTAAAATTTAACTTTTGATTGAAATGATGAATATCCGAATTAAATTGTTGAATTAGAATTGAAAATTGAGCATCATCAACGACAGGTTTTATAAAACGTTCCAAATAGCCTTTCGCATCAGTACCAATCCGATCTGTATCTACAGAAGAGACAATTGCGAAAACTCGAATTAGTTTTTGATAAAAACAAACCTGCATATCATATACAAAATTAGCATAATTTATAAATTCCCAAAGTATTTTCTTAAAATTTGATTGATTTGGTTGAGATATACTAATTTTGTCATAACTAATTGAGTTATATCATGGAGAAAAAAGTTGTTATCATAACCGGCGCATCTTCCGGAATTGGGAAGGCCCTAGCTGAAGAATATATTCAGCACGGTTTTAATGTTGTGATGGCAGCCCGCAACGCTGAAAAGCTTAGCGAACTGGAAAAAGCACTCAATGAAAAAGGAGAAGCACTTGCAGTCACGACAGATGTCACAAATGAAGCTGACTGCGAAAATTTGGTAAAAAAAGCAATTGAGCGCTTCAACCGAATTGATATTCTGATCAACAATGCAGGAATTTCAATGCGAGCTACCTTTCTAAATATGCATTTAGATGTCATGCGAAAGTTGATGGACGTCAATTTTTGGGGGACAGTCTATTGTACAAAATATGCATTGCCACATCTTCTAAAGACACATGGCTCTGTTGTTGGAATCTCTTCCGTTGCCGGAATGCATTCACTACCTGCACGAAGTGGTTATTCAGCTTCAAAATATGCGATGCAAGGTTTTTTGGACACAATAAGAATTGAGCACAGACATCAATTGCATGTGCTGATTTTTGCTCCTGGATTTACTGCTTCCAATGTAAGAATAGCAGCTTTAACTGCAGATGGCTCACCTCAAGGACAAACTCCCAGAAAAGAAGAAAAAATGATGTCTGCAGAACAAGTAGCTAGAAGAATACGCCTTGCTATCAAGAGGAAACGTCGTTTTATCACCATCACACTTGCAGGACATGTAACCAATCTTGTTAAAAAATTCTGGCCTGCACTTTTGGATTGGAGTTTCTACAAAGCAATGAGCAAGGAACCAGATTCACCCCTGAAATAATCTGAACATAATTAATTTCGACGATCAAGAATCTCAAATCGATGAACAATTTTGTTTCCATCCTGATCAACTATACTTAAAAAGTGCTTTCCTGTTTCTGGGGAAAAAGCTAGCTGATGATGTGATTTAGTTGTCGCTACAAACTCATCATCAACATGCCAATAAAGCATAGCTTCAGGATCTTGATGTGCCGCTTCAAAAACAAGCGCCTGACGTTTTCCATTCAAATCGACGGGAAGATAAATGCGCATCTGATCATCAGGGTACAAAATTTCCATTGCATTTCCCGAGCCACCGGAACATTCAGGATGCATAGGAGGAGCACCTTGATACCAAGGGTTTTTCTGTCGATAATACCACTCCATTGCAGGAGGTAATACAAAGGCATTTTCATGCTGCATTTTCTCTTCTGGATAACAGGAAAGATTGACACGATACTCACCAGTCTCATCCAAATGAACTCGCTGATGATATGGACACTGTGGGGAATAATATGCAGAAGCAGGAATCCATGTAGTATCTGCATCATCACAAAACGCAGATGCCAAGTATCCAGACTTTTCGCACACAGGCATTTGAATCATATCATCCCAAGGGCAATCAAACCATTTTGTCAATGCTGGTAAACGGTTAAACAAATCAAACATTATGGGAGCTGCAGTTTTTAAACCGATCAATCCCGGACGACCATCTCCCTCAGCATTTCCAACCCAAACTGCTATGGTGTAATCTGGTGTTACTCCGATAGCCCATGCATCACGAAATCCATAAGATGTACCTGTTTTCCATGCAATGGGTTGAGATGAGGAGAAGTATTCCCAGTTCCCTAATTCTGAAGGTCTCTGAAGTTCCTTCATGGCTTCAAATGCAAACCAAATACCAGCTGCAGTAAGCCTTGCCTCAGACATTGGAACAGTTTGCTTCACTGAATCATGAATTAAAAATTGCAAATCATGAAAATCACTGGAATAATACATTGCGTTACTTTCTGTGTAATGAGACAAACGTCGTCCCATTGAAGCATATGCAGCGCAAAGCTCATCCAATCTTGCCTCTGCCCCACCGAGTATCAAAGACAAGCCATAATGATTTGCGTGTTGATTTATGCTTTGAATACCCATTTGATGCAGATCATCTAAAAAGACTGGGACTCCATGCACTTGAAGCATATTTACAGAAGGCACATTTAAGGAGCGGACAATGACTTGAGATGCAGGGACTGCACCATCATAACCGAGATTAAAATTTTGAGGACTAAAATTCCCAAAGCGACTTGGAACATCTTTCACCAAGGTATTGGGGAGCAATTCTGCTTTACTCAACATGTGCGCATAAAGGAAAGGCTTAAGAATACTACCCGTACTTCGCTTGGCTGTAGCAACATCAACAAAAGCATCTTGCCCTTCATCGGAAAAAAGCCCAGTGTTCCCCACATAAGCTTTCACAGCACCAGTACGTGTATCTGCAATAATACAAGCTGCATTATGAATACCATTCTTCCGAAGTGTTTTGGCATGTTGCTCTAAAATTTCAGTTGCCATTTTCTGTGTCTCTACCTCCACATGTGTTTCAAAAAGGCTTTGTCTCGGATGTTCTTGACGCAAGCGCATTAACAAGTGTGTTGCCTCATGGGGAAAAGCTCGCAATACATCAGGAATTTCCTCTTCAATTGCTAACTCATACTCCCAATCATTTAACAATTGATCATCGTACAAACGTTTTAACAAACGATCGCGCTTTGCCTTTAGCATAATGCGATTTTTATTCAAATGGATAGAGGATGGCGCATTAGGCAGCACAGCCAACAAAGCAGATTCAGCCCAAGTTAAATCCTCAGGTTCTCGTCCGAAATAACGTTGAGAAGCAGCTTGCAAACCTACAACATTTCCACCATAAGGGGCATTTGCCGCATACAATCGCAAAATATCTTCTTTTGATTTTTGGACTTCAAGTTTCTGAGCCAAAAACATTTCGGTTATTTTTCTCGACATGTTACGATCACCAGCCGGGCGGGTTATTCGAATAAGCTGCATACTAATGGTTGAACCTCCACTCACTACAGATTTAGCTTGGACATTTTGTATAGATGCTCGAATCATGGACACCCAATCAACTCCACGGTGCTGATAAAACCGTTTATCTTCAAAATGCAAGAGACAAGTTTTGTATTTTTCAGGAATCGCAAAAGTATCGCTCATAGGTAAGCGCCATTGACCGTCCGTTGCAACAAGTGCATCGATTAATTTCCCATTGGAATCATACACAACTGCAGATTTTGGAGTATTGACAAATTTGATCGGTGTCATCACCCACCAAACGAAGGGAATCAAGCCCAACAATATCAATATCCCAATAATCTGCTTTTTTCTCATTAGTCAAGAATTCTCCAATCTGCAAAATACTCAACGACAAGATTAGCTTTGGGTTCAGATTGGTAAAGGTAATTAGAATTGTATGTCCAACCCATAGACTCGGAGCCCCCTCCACTTTGGGTTGTTATAAAATAACGATTCCCAATGTGTCCAAAATAATCCGCTTGAGCTCTTGGATTATCGGAATCTCCACCACTTGGATCAACAGGTACCCAACCATAATTTGGCAAGTAAACCTCAACCCAACGGTGAAAAACGTCATCGCTACTCACAGGATCGTGCATGGAAACCACAGAGCCAACGTAGCGAGCAGGTAAGCCCGCAGCACGACACATGGCAATATAAACAAAACTATACTCTGAACAGGAACCATTTCCTCTAGCAAGCACAGTTGGAGCAGTATTCCAACCACCGCTCATTTCATAGTACATGCGAGGCATAAGGTAATGATATATTTTTCGAGCAATCCAATATGGATTTTCCTCATCTCCCACTGCCTCTTTCACTGCATTGGTAATAACGTCATGAGTAATTTGGTATTTCTCATGATTCTCTAGAAAAGTCTCTTTTACAGATGTTGGAATTTCATCCAAACCTCCCACTTTATCAGGAAATATAAAGTAACGTACATCCCAAGTACGAATTTCAGCTTTCATCATCACTTCATGTACATCTCCCGCTTTCATTTTATCAAGATGAAAATGAGCTGTTTTTTGTCCCCATTTATCAACCGGAAAATCTGTAGGTTTTTCACTCCATTCGAGAGGAGAAAGCAACTCTTGATTATCACGGTTTGATCCCATCGCAAAATGCACATCCAAAGAAGTCACCTTGCCGGGGCCAAAATTGGTCGCTTGATGTGTATATTTCACTTCAGCAGTTTGTTCATTTGTTCTTCGATACAAATCATCATCTTGACGAACTAATTGAAATATTGCTTCTTCGTTCCAGTCCACATTCCACAAGGTTTCACCATCCCAAGCCAAATCGCAAGCATATTTTCCTGGAGCTTCAGTTATGAGCAGAACTTTACCCGTTTCAGGACTTATCATATACAACTCATCATTCATTCGATCACTCACCCAAAGGTAAGTTCCATCAAAAGTAATTCCATAAGCATGATGAGCGGGAGCTTTAAAACTTGAAATTGTGGTACCATCTTCAGGACTCAGTTGAATAATTTGATTTTGAGCATCGTCCACTGTCCAAAGATATTTCCCATCAAAACACATTCCAACAGGTCTAGCAGCAGGAACATCAATGCGATGTAAAATCTCCCCATTTTCAGGATTGATTTTGTAAGCAACTCCTCGATAATTCTCTGCCAAAGGAATTCCTCCCTTAACATCCGTTACCCAAAGTGCATTTCCATCGTAAGTCAATCCACTTGGCCAATATGCAGGTGCAGGAATTGTGCGCAATATTTTACCTGTTTCAGGATGAATGAAATAAATTAAGTCGGTTTTTCGATCAGCCATAACCAATTCACCATCTGCATAGCATAAACCCGTTGGGAAATCGGTTGAGATAGAGATCTGCTTTATGATTTCACCAGGATAAGCAAAAGAATTCAGCGAAATAGCAATGAATAATAATCCAAAGATACCGGACAAATAGAAGCGAGCGTTTTTTATCATAGCAACAAGTTTTCGTTCAATAAGATAGAATCATTTCAATCTGTTAAGCAACATAAAAAAAAGTTCATCATTTGACAACATTCAATTCATATATCTCGTAAAATTAACTAGTATCTTTGAAACTACCATTACAAGAGATGATGATTTTTAACATGCTGATTGACTAAAGATACATTTTTTAAAAGGGAAACAATCAAAACCAGTTGAATATGAAATATTTTTACAGCCTTTTAATTTTTGCATTTACGATCAGTACAATCTGTGCCCAATCCAACTTTAATGAACCTCCAACTCGTAGTGAATTTGAACAATTAAAATCAAAAGTTCAGGTTTACGAGCGCAATCAAAATAATGTCATGGCACGAATGAACGGCATTAACACTGAAATTGACGATGCTTTTCTTCGCTTGGATTCTGTCATGTATGATCAAGAAGCTTATTTAGATTCCATTATTAACCGAATAGCTCTTGAAAGTCAAGGATTGCAAGAAGAAGCCGTTAAAAACTTTCTAACTGCAGACGATTTAATCCCATTAGAGTCCAAAATGGAGGAAGATTTTGCTAAACAGCAAGAAGAAAGCATGTTTTACAATTCCATTGCAGGTGGTGGAATTTTGCTGGTCTTAATTATTACTCTTGTTTTGTTTTTCATTTCAAATGGGAAACGTAAAAAGTTAAAGAAAGCGCTATTGGAGCTTCAAGAAAGCAACAAAACCGATATTGAAAAATTGATACAAGAGATCAAACAGAAGTTAGAATCTCAAATAAAGGAAAGCTCAGACAGTTTACAAAATGAAAATGACAAGCAAGTATCTGCCTTACGTACAAACATTAATCAAACGACAAAACAATTTGAGGCGCAATCTGAGAAAAATATGGAAAGTGTCATTAGCAAACTTGAGGATGCAGTAAGCAAATTGGATACGGAATGGAAAACAAATCTAGATACTCTCTCAAAAGCAAAAGACAAGCTAATTGAAAACAGCGAAAAACAACAAGGAGAGAAAGTTGCAGACTTTGTGGATTCCACAAACAAGGCAATGAAAAAACTTGAAAATTCGATTAAAAAGTTACAAACTGAAATGAAGAAAATAGACACAAAAGACTCATAGACACAAGGAGACAGGGACGAGGGAATTGGATAGCCCTGAAAAGCCGTAATAGACAGGCCTGATATTACATCAGGTCTGTCTTGTTTTATAAAGATCTGGCAAAAAACTAAAAGGAGGAGAACTCAACTTGAATTCTTATAATAAATCAAACAAATCATTAAATAAAAGCAAGTCAACATTAGGTTGTTCATTAAAAAAGCTCATAGAGTCATCAATAAAATCCATTAGCAATACTTCTTCTAACTCTCTATTTGTTAGTAAAGTTAAAGATAACACCTCCAATTGACTTTTCAAAAGCTCATAAAATTCATATTGTATTTTAGTCATGGGGAAATAATATACCCCCTCAATATGTTTACCTATAGCCCTATTAGGATCACAATTAGTAATCTTATATTTAAAATGATCTTTACAAAATTTTCCTAATTTTGAAAAGAACAAATGATATTCATATTTAATAAAGAAATCATTTTGCTTGTATTCTCCCATTGAAACAATTAACCATACCTGAGGATTATCTTCTTGCTGGAACAATTCAAAATCAAACCCATACTGGTTTAATAATCTTTCGATCTCAGCAGGAAGAACAAAAGTTTCCTTTACTTTCTGCCTGAAAAGAGAAACATTATTTATCAATGTTAATACTTCTTCTATTTTATTTTTCAATACATTATTCATAATAGTTTTTCAATGTCATGTTTCCCAGATTTATCTAATGGGGGTTTTATTTCCGTCAAATTTTAATTCCCCTTGATGTTTTCCTTTTTTATTGTACATCTCAAAAGTACTATTTTAATTATCACAATATTTTACCCTGCGGCTGTATTGGCAAGCCTCCGCTGCTCATGCTACCCGATGCAAAAGCTACATCAGTCCGTGTCGGAGTTGTGGACAATGGACTGCTGTAATTTTTTGCATTTCCTCTTTCCCTTGATATGTCGTAAACTTCTTCCACGGAACTTAGAACCTCTTCCTAGGCTTTAACAAATATACTTTTTTGCCACGAAAAAGGCGCCCCAAGCCACGAATGGTCGGAAGAAAATCCGACCATTTTTTATGTTTTAAACATAAGATCAGGGGTTCCTCCGCATTGACTTACTATTAAGGCAATTGCAAGATTACGAACTTCCATAGCAAATCTTCTTTTGGCTGTTTTATATCCGAGATTGTTTGCCTTCTTGTATATTAGAATAAGCATGGCCACAATCAAGGTCATATACATCATTACTTCAATACCGTTTTTATTCAAGGAGACTAAATGGCTCACGTTTAATTCTTGCTTAATAAATCTGAAAAACACCTCTATGTCCCATCTGCGTCGATAAGCTTGAGCTATTTCTTTTGCAGTTAACTTAAAATCATTGGTTAAGAACCAATATTGCTGATCTTGCTTTTCTTTACTTTTTATAATAATCAAACGAAACTTAGTATTGACTAATTCTTCCCGATAATGAATGTTACCCCGCTTGTTTTTAATGGGAATACCTGTATAGAGTTTGACTTTAGAATCTTTTATTAAAATAGAGTCTCCTAGATCTAGACCCTGCTTTGGTTTAATGAGTGTTTCTAATTCTTCATACTTTCGATTTTCTTTTGCTCTGTATATAAATCGGATGGCTTTTTCAGAGAAACTCTTCATTGTCCGTGAGGATTGAAGTCCCCTGTCTAAAACGTAAATGTTTTTATGGCTTTTTTCTTTTTTTACGTGGCTTTGAACTACTTCTGGCAAAGCTATATCTTCACTTGAATAACTCGGTGAGGTAAATGTATGTATATCACAGGGAAGGACTCCATCGAAAGCAGCACTATATTTTATGGCTTTTTTCCCACTGTTATTTAATCCTTCCGCTAATTTCCCTGCTGTTTCACTTACAATCGAGCTATCAACACGAACAAGATTATATTTATGCCTGTCTGTTTCTTGATAATACTCTGAAAACTGATCGTAAATACACTCATAAACTTGTTTGAAAAAAGAAGAATCAATCTTTGATAGTCTTTCTGAGATAGAACTTCTTCGAACTGTTTCTTCTTGATCTAAATCAAAGAGCAATTTAAACATAGGATCAGTAAAAGTATCTTCAAGTGTTCTTTGACTAAGTTTCTCGTTTTCAACAATACCATAAAGTAATAAATAAAACATCTTTTTGCCATGTAATACCTTTGTGTAGTAATCCACCTTGGTGGAGGTAGATAAATTTGCTAATAGGCTTTCGGGAATAACATTTAAAAGTTGATTAACTTGAATTTTGTGGTCTTTAAAATCTATCATATACAATTGATTAACAGATACTAAGATACAAAATTCCTACAAATAAAACAAGCATATATTACTAAATGTCAGTGTATTCGATGCTTTTTTTGTTATCTGTATAAACATAAAAAAGTCGGAAGTTTAATCTTCCGACCATTCATGAGCAAAACTCTCCTTTTTTCATGCATAACCGTGAGTTATTATTCTGGTCTAAAATTATATGTTATTGTCCCGCTCTGTTGTACTTTTGCATTTGGATCTGCATTAAACTTCGCTTGTTTGGCAGATGCAACGGCTTTACTCACACATTCACTTTCACATGCGGTACAACCTCCTGGCTTGGCAGATGCATTAATCACTTTGCCTGATTGATTCACAACAATGTTTACAATCACGTAGCCATCACAATTTGCAACAGAAGGAGCAGGTAAACTCTGAGCTGATCTCCCATCGAGAGCCCAACCGTTTCCGGCCACATTTCCTGATCCTGAGCCATTTCCACCACCGTTTCCAGCTGTACTTCCATCCCCCCCAGTCCCAGGGTTTCCTTCTCCATCACCGGCAGCATCAGAATTTGAAGTATTGCCAAAATTGAAATTAGTTAGGTTTTGAACCGTTTCATTCAATTCTTCCTGAGGGTCATCAGGGATGTTATTTTCTGTTTCTACATCCGATTGTGTGTTATTCGGATTTGTAGGAACACTAACAGTCTCCTCATAATCCTGAGTCATTTGCGATTGATTTGCAGTTGCGCTTGCCTGATTTTGAGACTGATTATTTACAGGCTCTGGGTTTGCAGGACCCGGATCAGGGGTTCCTCCACCAGAACCACCAAAATCCATAACAATCCCCTCTTCTGGAGGAATAGGATTTGGTTTGTACAGGCCTAAAAATAAGAGCAAGACAATCATCAGCGCCAAATACACGATGACACCAATTACTGCTTCGCTATGTTTTTTAAATAATTCCATTAGTTACTCAGTGGGCTTGTTGCCAAGATTAACTTATATTCATTATTCTTAGCAATGTTCATTATTTTCACAACCTCTTCGATTGGTACAGATTTGTCTGTATGCAAGGACACAGTAGGTTCTTCTTCGTTTGCAAGTAATTGTCCCAATCTGCCTTCAATTTGACTAAAAGGAACATTAGCGCTTGCGTCAGCTGTTCCGACATAATACAAATAATTACCACCGTTATCTTTAATAGACACAGTTGTAATTGGTTTTGCAGCTGTCTGATTATTACTTTCAGGCAACAACAGTTTGAGTGCATTTGGAGCCACCAGTGTACTTGTCACCATAAAGAATATAAGCAACAGGAACACGATGTCTGTCATAGAAGACATACTGAAACTGGCATCGACTTTATTTCTCGATTGTAATGACATATTATATTCTGTTATGCTGGTTCATTCAATAAATCCATAAATTCTGTCGTACGTGCTTCTAAGCGGTTTACTAAAGTACCAACACGTGACACAACAATATTGTATGCAAAATACGCGATAATACCAACAATCAGACCACCCACAGTAGTTACCATTGCAGTATAAATACCACTAGAGAGCAATTGAACATCGATATTATTTCCTGCGTTCGCCATATCAAAAAAGGCTTTAATCATCCCCATTACAGTTCCCAAGAAACCAATCATAGGAGCACCTCCAGCAACTGTTGCAAGAATTGGCAAACCACGCTCTAATCTTGCGATTTCTTGTTTCCCCACATTTTCAACAGCTGCATTGATATCATTTAACGGACGACCAATACGCATAATTCCTTTTTCTAGCATACGTGCTAAAGGACCTGGGGTTGCACGACAAGTTGTTAACGCAGCATCAACATTTCCTTGTTGGATGCTGGATTTAATGTTTGCCATAAATCCATGATCATCTTTGGATGCTTTTTTAATCGCCATATAACGATCAACGAAAATATACACTGCAATGACTGACAAAACAGCCAGAACAATCATTATCCATCCACCATTCTGCGCCATTTCCAAAAAGGAGATTTTCTCTTTTCCAGCTACCTCTGCAGCATTTGCAATACTATCTGCAACATTTGTGACATTCTGTAATAGAATCATAACTCAATAAAATTTTTGTTTCGAATTTAGTACATTATTGTAGAACATCCAGAAAGCAGGAGCTTTTTTTTCAACATTTCCATGTTAAGAATCTGCTTCACTCTTACATAACGCAATAAATTTCAAAATCAGTATGTCAATTCAGACACAAGCATAAGATACATGGACAATACAAATTCCATAAAATAATTTAACAAGTTCAAACCAAGCCTTATCCATCTGATTTTCTTGCAGTTATATTTTCGCATAAATTAATTTCATTATACAAGCTTCTTTCTGTACTTTTGCAAAAAATTAAACTCACGATTATGAAATTCTTCATTGACACGGCAAATCTCGATCAGATTAAAGAAGCACAAGACTTAGGTGTGCTTGATGGTGTAACTACCAATCCTTCTCTTATGGCGAAAGAAGGAATTAGCGGAAAAGAAAACATTCACAATCATTACAAAGCAATCTGCGACATTGTAGATGGTGATGTAAGTGCTGAAGTTATTTCTACCGATTTTGACGGTATGATTGCAGAAGCTGAAGAGCTTGTAAAACTTCACCCACAGATTGTCATTAAAGTTCCTATGATTAAAGATGGAATTAAAGCCATCAAATATCTGAGCAACAAAAACATCAAGACAAACTGCACCTTAGTCTTTTCAGCTGGTCAGGCTTTATTGGCAGCAAAAGCAGGTGCAACATATGTATCTCCATTTATTGGACGTTTAGATGATATTTCTACAGATGGAATTGAACTCATTCGCCAGATTGTTGATATGTACAACTATTACGGTTTTGAAACTCAGGTATTGGCAGCATCAATTCGTCACACAATGCACATCATCCAGTGTTTAGAAGCTGGCGCTGACGTTGCAACTTGTCCTTTAAATGCAATTTTAGGTCTTTTGAAACATCCTTTGACTGATGCTGGATTGGAGAAATTCCTTGCAGATTACAATAAACTTAACGGATAAGAATTATGTACTTCAGGTTATACAACGAGAATCCAAATCCAAAACAGATCAAACAGGTGGTTGACATCCTCGAAAAAGGAGGTGTCATTATTTACCCAACAGATACTGTTTATGGTATTGGATGTGATATCACCAAGCCAAGGGCTGTTGAACGGGTTGCTCGAATAAAAGACTTAAACCCAAAGAAAGCCAGATTCTCGTTTATCTGTTATGACATCTCACAGATCGCAGAATACACAACTCCGATTGACAATCAAACCTTTAAATTATTGAAGCGTAATTTACCGGGACCGTTTACATTTATTTTAGAATCCGGATCTAAAGTACCGAAAATCCTGAAATCAAATCGTAAACATGTCGGAATTCGGGTTCCTGACAACAATATCATTCGTGAAATTGTCAAAGAACTTGGAAATCCGATTTTAACGACATCCTTAAAAGATGACGACGAAATACTGGAATACACCAGTGACCCTGAACTAATTTACGAAGATTTTAAAAATCTGGTTGACTGTGTTGTTGACGGAGGTTATGGAAACAACGTTCCTTCAACAGTTGTGAACTGCAGCGAAGACAATTACGAGATCATTCGTCAAGGAATGGGCGAGCTTCGATTATGATGTTATAGAACAGAAACTGATAAAAGTCAATTTTTAGTTAAAAAATAAATCTCAAATTTGTTTTGGATTTTAGGTTAGGTTATGAATCCCGGGCGGTAATACAATGCACATTGTTTTCCGCCCTTTTCTTTTTTACCCCTTTGAGTTTTCTAAATATTTTGAGATCATTTTGGGATCAAGTAAAAAAGTTGGGGATATCAGATATTGAACTATAATATCTCTATGATTTATTCCAAAGTTTGAGTTGCTAAACAATGTATTTGAGAAAAATGCAACAACGTGGAATGACCGTGAAATCTTTGCTCCCACACAGAAAGTTTGCTTGATTGACAAAATGCTAATCCATGAACTTTCTATTTTCTCCAAAACTGTGGAGTAAGAAGAATAATAACAGTAAACAATTCCAAACGGCCTAAAAGCATCAAGAAAGACAAGAAATACTTTCCGCCTGCAGGAATAAAAGCAAAATTATCAGCAGGACCAACATTTCCAATACCAGGACCGATATTTCCCAAAGTTGCAGCAACAGCCCCCATAGATGTCATTAAATCAAGTCCCCAAAACGACATAATGAGCACTGAAATTAAATAGATAAGGATGTAGAAAATCACAAATGCGAGAATATTTGTAATAATTTGTGGAGGTACTGCTTGTCCTGCATAACGAACAGGAATTACTGCATTTGGATGTATTAATCGTTTGAGTTCCAGATATGCATTTCTAAACAACAACTGAATTCGAACTACTTTGATCCCTCCACCAGTAGAGCCGGCAGAACCACCGATAAACATTAATAAGAAAAGGACAACCCACATCCAAATTGGATCCCATTGCAAGTAATCGGTCGTTGCAAAACCTGTTGTTGTCAAAATTGAAACAACCTGAAACAATGCATCACGAACGGATTGCTCCCATGGAAGTCCCATTTCCCAAATTAAACCTAAAGCAATAATTAAACTCGCTCCGAGTGTAATTGTCAAATAAAATTTAAACTCATCGTTTTTAAACAGCTTTTTCGGTTTTCCTGTTAATGCGAAATAAGAAATTGCAAAGTTTGTTCCCGCAATAAACATAAAGAGAATAATCACATAATGAATAAATGGAGAATCAAAATGAGCGACACTTGCCTGTTTTGTAGAATATCCTCCTGTTGCCATGGTTGTAAGCGAGTGATTAATGGCATCAAAAAGATTCATTTTCCCAACCATGAGAAGAATGGTCTCTGTCACTGTAAATCCAAGGTAAAGAGACCATAGTTTACGAGCAGTTTCTTTAATTTTCGGATGGAGTTTGTCAGTCGTAGGTCCAGGCACTTCAGCAGCAAACAACTGCATTCCACCAACACGAATTAAAGGAAGAATTGCAATTGAAAGGACAATTATACCCATTCCACCTATCCACTGAGTCATACTACGCCAAAAAAGCACCCCATGAGAGATGGATTCGATATCATTCAACACAGACGCTCCTGTGGTAGTGAAACCAGATATTGTTTCAAAAAAAGCATCCGTAAAACTTGGAATTGCACCACTCAGAATAAAAGGGAGTGTTCCAAAAAGAGACAAAACCAACCAACCAAAAGTCACAACTACATAAGCTTCACGCTTTTTTACGCTACGATTGGCTTTTCTATTGAGCAGAACCAATAGCAAACCGGAAACAAAACTTATTCCTGACGACAATAAAAGTGGAATAATATCATTATCACCATAATAAAATGAAAAAGGTAATCCTAAAAGCATCAAAACGCTTTCAATAATCAGTAAGATACCCAGCACCAGCCCTATAACTCGAAAATTCATTGCTCAGTAATTTAGTCGTCACAAAAGTAATCTTTTTAAATGAAAACAAAATTCTAAATTTTTTCTCATAAATCTTTGGCAGCTTAAAAATATGTTTTACTTTTGCCTCGCTTTTGACAGCGAAACGATCTTAAAAAACGGGGTATAGCGTAGTCCGGTTAGCGCGCCTGGTTTGGGACCAGGAGGTCGCAGGTTCGAATCCTGCTACCCCGACAGAAGAAACCCACGAAAAATGTTTTCGTGGGTTTTTTGTTTCCCCAAAAGCCAAGAAAGTTTGCTTTCAAAGTCTTGCAAAAACTCGGGATTACAACAGTAAAACCAACCAGAAAACACATCACAATACTATCATGCTAAACCGAATTTATTAATTTTGTGCAATCAAAGATAAAGCAGTAGCTAAATCATGAAGTACGAATTTCAATCGAATCTAACCCCTGACAAATTGCAATTCTCAAAATGGGTAGTGCCATGTATTCTAGGCATTTTAATAGGAACGTTTGCCTTTTCTCTTGAGTTGAAATCCGAATACGGGCAATATTTGGCAATACTAGCAGGCATATTTTTTCTCATTAGCATGATGCACTCCACTGAAAAAACCACGATTATCCTTGACGGATATAAGTTAAGAATTGAACGTACTATTTTAAAAATACCCAGAGTAAAACAGTATAATATTGACAGGATAGAGAATCTTAATTTCAAAAAAGACGTAAAATCAAAATTTTATATCCAGCGTGGTCATGTTGAGGTATTGGGACTTAATGTCACTCCAGAAAGCATGAAAAGATACTACTATCATCCAGAAATTATTGAGTTCATCTATGAAGGGAAAAAGATTACCATCGGACGATTCAAGAAAAAATTTAATGCCAAATTGCTGGTCGGAATGATCAACATGAAGAAAAACAACTATGCACAATATCGAGCTTAAGGAGTGACAAAATGACCTTCTCGATAGTTTTGATTACTTTTGAACGATTAACTAATAAAAAGCAGCAATAAAGATTTGAATATCCTGACAAAAAAGTAAAGTTATATCTTTAATTTTTGTACACATAACTTACTTTTGTTCGTGATATAAACAAGTTGTGGTAAATAAAAACAAGACCAAGGAGACATAATGAGCAATCAAACTAACTTAGAAATATTATAAAAAGAATTAGTTGGATATGCGATTCAAATTGCAGATTCATTTAAGACCAATTTGGATTACTCTGATAAATCCATAAAGAAAGTTAAAAAGATACTTTCAAAGATTCATAAGGATTATAAAAAGTCAAAAAATAACGAAGGTTTAAAAGGGATTGCTTTAGAATTTGCATTTTACATAATCAAGATAATTGAGAATAATCATGCAAAAGGGAAATTAGAGAAGAATCATGTTGATTTTGGTGACAACACTTTCCCTTACTACTGGAAGAATTCTACTATCTTCCCATATTCCTGGTGTTTAAAAAGAATTTTGGATGAAAAGTCTGATGATATCTGGAGCAAATACAAAACCTTAATTTTGAACAAATAGAAATGGATAAATTAACCACGGGTTTCGGAAAAATCTTCACCCATGATTATTCCTGTCAGACCGGCAGTCTGGTATGTTTGAGCCCTTTAGTCTCATCATGAAGATTCCATAAATATCTGCGAATTGTATCCTTAACTTTTTGCCTGTCTCTTAAAGCATCAGAACAATCAAAATTGTCATAATTTTTCCATTTTAAAACTCAAATTTTGTATCTTTGGTCTGGATCAGATTGTTATCACCATGAAAAAAACTAAGCGCAAGAATTTTTGGAAGTATTTAGTTGGCGGAGCTAGTCTAACAACCTTTATGTTTATTTTCCAGGCATGCTATGGTACACCTCAAGACATGCACCCGGATGTTCTTATTCAAGGTCAGGTAACATCATCGCAAGATGGAAGCGCCATCCCCGATATAAAAATCAAGTTTAACGATGACAATCAATATGCAATGACTGACAGCAATGGCAATTTCGCCTTTTACACTTACGAAAGAGATGCATACAATCTTATTTTTGAAGATATTGATTCAACCAACAACGGAGCCTACCAAAGCAAAGACACGTCAATTGTAAGTGACGAATCTGAAATTAATCTGAACATTGCATTGGATGAAGTTGAACGCTAAACCGACTAATCCATCTGAACGAAAATTCAGAAAAGTCAGAAAATCCATTACCAAGGCACATAAACTCAGCTATATCTTCTGGGAATGCACTACTCGTTGTAACCTCTCCTGCTTACATTGTGGCAGCGATTGCAAACAAGACAGCAATTTCCCTGACATGCCGTTTGAGGATTTCCTCAAAGCAATTCAAACATTCAATCTCCCAAAAGATCAGGCAATTGTTGTAATAACCGGAGGTGAGCCTCTATTGCGAAAAGATCTTCCTGAAATCGGAATGCAATTGCGACGTCATGGGTTCCGTTGGGGAATAGTATCCAATGGACGAGCTTACACTTCCGAAGTGCACAACAAGTTAATCAACGCTGGCATGGGAGCTCTAACCTTCAGTTTAGATGGTCTCGAAGAAAACCATAATTGGCTGAGAGGTTCAACGCAGTCGTTTGAGAAGGTAATACGCGCAATTGATCTTGCTGTCACCTACCCACGAATCAATATGGACATTGTAAGCTGTGTCAACCAAAGAAACCTGCACGAGCTGAATGTCATATATAATTTGCTTGTCAAAAAGCATGTCAAAGCATGGAGGCTATTCACTATTGCACCAATCGGTCGGGCAAAAAATCATCCTGAATTATTTTTAGATAAAGCTCAAACCGAGATTATGATGCAATTTATCCAAAACAAGAGACTCGAAGGAAAGATAGACATCAAGTACAGCTGCGAGGCGTTTGCCGGAGAATACGAAGGCAAAGTCAGGGATGGGTATTTCTTCTGTCGGGCAGGGATTAATATCGTGTCCATCTTAATTGACGGTTCCATTTCTGCCTGTCCAAACATTGACAGAGCCTTTGTACAAGGCAACATATACAAGGACAAACCTGCAGATATCTGGGAGAATAAATTTGACATCATGAGAAACAGAATTTGGATGACTGACGGATATTGTGCTGACTGTAAAAACAAAGCAATTTGCCTAGGTTCAGGCTTTCATCTTCGCATTGCTAAAAACAAAGAAAATCCGGCTGTCTGTCATTTCAAAATAACATAACTCCAGATCCCACTTATTTTCCGAACATTACAAATCCAAAAAGCTCATAAACTTGCACAATGCACCCGCTTTTGGACATGATTTTTGCAAGCAAAGTGTATGCTTTATCCAACAAAACACAAATCATTATACCCCAAGCGTATCGAATTATTACTATTTTTGTGAGTCACAAATAACAACATTATGCGCAACCTTTTGATACTTATTTTACTAAGCACAGCGATTACTGTTTCAGCTCAAGATTTGGAAGAAAAAGCTGCAAAAATTCACAACGCAGTGTTTACTATTGACTCTCACACAGATACCCCTTTGATGTTTTTCAATTCTGATTTTGACATCGGGAAAAAACACGATGGGCATAAAGGTGAAGGGAAAATTGATATCCCACGCATGGAAGAAGGTGGATTGGATGCTGTTTTCTTTGCTGTCTTTATCGGACAAGGAGAAAGAGATAGTATGGGTCACACTAAGGCATTTGAAAAAGCCAATCAGATTTTTAAAGCAACGCAAAAAGCTGTCAACAAATACCCTGAAAAAGCTGAGATTGCAACAACTGCAGACAAAGCCTACCAATTAGAAAAAGAAGGTAAACGTGCAATTTTCCTGGGCATAGAGAATGGATATCCCATTGGAAACAATTTAGACTACATTAACCATTTTTACAAATTAGGGGCAAGATACATTACCCTTGTTCACACATGCAACAATGACATTGCCGACTCTTCAACCGACAAAAACGGAGCAGAACATAATGGGTTATCACTTTTCGGGGTAAAAGTTGTAAAACGCATGAATGAACTGGGAATAATGATAGATGTATCACACGCATCAGATTCCACATTTTACGATGTCCTTGAGTTGACAAGCAAACCAATTATAGCATCGCATTCATGTGCAAGAGCATTGTGCAACAACCCTCGAAATTTAAGCGACGACATGTTAAGAGCACTTGCAGAAAACGGCGGAGTTGTTCAAATGTGTATTTTGAGTGACTATGTGAAAGAAATTGAACAAAGTCCTGAACGCTTGGCTGCAGAAAAAGCCTTTAAAGAAAAACACTCAAACTGGGCAAACTACACCGAAGAAGAGCGAAAGAAAGGCATTCAAGATTGGTATCGTTTGGATATTGACTATCCACAGAAACTTGCAACAGTTTCTGATGCAGTTGACCATATTGATCACATGGTAAAAATTGCAGGGATCGACCATGTAGGCATAGGGACAGATTTTGACGGTGGCGGTGCTTTACAAGACTGCTTTGACGTATCTGAAATTGGAAATATTACTCTAGAATTGGTCAAACGAGGATATTCTGAAGAAGACATCCGTAAACTTTGGGGCGGTAATTTCATGCGTGTATTCGCAGAAGTTAGTGGGGAGTAATAATTTAAGCTTCTTATTTTCTCACCTCACGCTTTTCTCGTTTAAACTTCGATGATATCAAAGGATTTATTATTTTAGCCGAATCTTTCATGTGATGATTTTAAACAGTGGTGCTATGGAAACGTATTTCAAACAATTCAGAGATGGTATAATTGGTATCAATCAAACAATTGAAACACCAGACCAAGGAACAAAACGCATAATTTATGCTGACTGGATAGCCAGCGGAAGAAATTATCAGCCAATTGAAGAACGTCTCCAAAAAGAAATCATGCCTTTCGTTGCCAACACTCACACGGAAACCAGTGACACAGGCAAAGCAATGACTTACGCTTATCACAAAGCTAGGACTATCATTAAAAAACATGTCAATGCACAAGACTCCGATGTTTTAATTTCCAGTAACTCAGGAATGACAGGCGTCATCAACAAACTGCAACGCATTCTTGGATTACGTGTTCACGAGAGTTTCTTAAACTGCATCAATCTTTCAGAAACTGAACGCCCAATTGTTTTCATCTCTCACATGGAGCACCATTCAAACCAAACAAGCTGGTTAGAAACCTTAGCTGAGGTAGTGGTTGTGGAACCTAGCCCTGAGGGATGCATATCTTTGGAGAATTTTGAAAAAACAATTCAGAAATATCAGGACAGAAAAACAAAAATCGTTGCAATTACTGCAGCATCTAACGTAACAGGACTGATGACCCCTTATCATAAAGTTGCAGGTCTGATTCATAAATACGGTGGATATTGTTTTGTTGACTTTGCATGTTCAGCACCTTATGTGGATATTGACATGCATCCTGAAAATCCGGATGAGCAACTGGACGCAATCTATTTCTCTCCTCATAAATTCCTTGGAGGTCCCGGAGCTACCGGCATTCTCCTTTTTAACCAATCATTATACAGAATAGAAATACCAGATAATCCGGGAGGAGGAACTGTTGATTGGACAAATCCTTGGGGAGAACGCAAATATGTTGAAAACATTGAAGCTCGCGAAGATGGTGGCACACCTGCATTTTTGCAAACCATGAAAGCTGCAATGGTGATACAGCTCAAAGAGACAATGGGAGTTGAAAACATCCTAAAACGTGAAGAAGAACAACTTGAGCTTGTATGGGAGAAATTAAAAGCAATCCCCGGACTACACATCTTAGCAGGAAACCATAAAAAACGATTGGGAGTCATTTCATTTTACATTGAAGATTTACATCACAACGAAATTGTGAAACTCCTCAATGATAAATTTGGGATTCAAATGCGCGGGGGCTGCTCTTGCGCAGGAACTTACGGACACTACCTTCTCAATGTTGCTCCGGACGTTTCTCATCGAATAACTGACAAAATTAACCAACACGATTATTCAGAGAAACCTGGATGGGTAAGATTTTCTATGCACCCAAGCATGACGAATGAAGAGTTGGAATACATTGTGGAAGCAATTCAAACACTGGTGGATAATTACAGTGAATGGATTAAGGACTACAATCACAACAAATGCTTTTCAACAATCCATTACAAAGAGGACGGAAGAAGTCAATTTATTCATCAAACAATTGATTCTATTTTCAATAAGCCATTGGTGTAATTCAAAATCAGATTATTTAGATTCAATCACATTATATTCCCGCAATAATGGGCTAGTATATTCTTCGGCATAGATTGAATGTTCATTCTCAAAGGTTTTCTGAACCTCTTTCAAAAATTCAATCTCAAAAGTAGTTCCTCGATTTAAAGAACGCTTGTAATAAATTCTAAGATTTTTCCCCTCGTCAGCATTAGCAACATCAGCTATTGCAAATTTCATCCGTTGATCCTCTTCCTTATCCAAAAGAACAATTGCCTTTTTCTTTAACACACGAGTAATCTGAGGGAAATAACTATCTTGATATGTTCTTGGTGTAACCTGATTAAGATAGTAAAGTGATGAATCAAGCTGTTCAACTCGTTCATAATAGAAAGCCATACGCAAAAGAACCAGCTCATTTGAAGGAGCATATTTATAAGCCTGATTTCCAAACTTTAAAGCCTGGTCATAATCTCCTGACATATCATATATTTCAGCAATCTCAACAATGGTTCTCACATGATAAGGGCTATCTTTTAATGCATCAAAATACACATCCAAAACAGCTTCTTTGTCTTTGCCAAGATTATTCATAAACTTTGCCTTTAAGCCCAGAAAAGGGGTATTTCGTGGCGAAACAGAAACAAATGGTGATCGAATATCACGAACCAAAGGATAAATGCTAGCCATATTCCGTTTCTCACTTATTTGGATGTACATTTTATTCACTGCAATTTCTGCTTGCATACGCTTCATGGAAGAGTAGGCTGTTACAGTTGAAAATCCAAGAGCAAAAATCAAAACAAAAGGAAAAACCTTTGAATTCGCTTTCGTCTCATGCTTGTATTTCAATTGACGAGAATAGAATAGTGAAAAAGCAAAAAGGATGTTAAGTATGATTTGGGTTTCTACTCTCTCTCTTGAAAAGCTAAAAAATGAGAAACATAAATACCCAATCAAAGCAAAGAATATAGACAAGGCAAACATCTTATCATCTTGAGATTGCGATCGTTTCATCACCCGAATTAAACAAGACAAAATGAGGATGAACATTGCCAGATAAGCTAAGATTCCGATGATCCCATTTTCGGATAAGATTGTCAGATAATCATTGTGTGCACGACGAGGAACAACCCATCCATTTCTGTATTTGACAACATCTGATTTAAGGATTTCGATTTTCCAATTTCCGGAGCCCACCCCAAGCACAGGATTTTCCTCCCAAAGATCCAGAGTTTTATTCCATAAACCAAACCTTGAATTTGTACTCGAATCAGATAGCTTGAAACTTGCTTGAATTCGATTACGAATGCTTTGACCATAATCCGTTTTTGAAACAAAAAGGGTAAATACTGTAACAAAAACAATTACAATACTTGAAAAATAAATTAGCCTTTTCCCTTTCAAGAAAGATTTCTCCACAGCTTTATGAATAAAGACAAAGTATAGTACAAAACTAATAACACTAGACGCCAACAAAGCCAGCCAAACGCCTCGAGTCATAAACAGCAAGATTAAAAACAAACTACTTATTGAGGCAATTACCGAAAGTGTTTTCCAGTACTTTTTAAGGAAATAAATTCCGGTAGTGGAGAAAGTAAATCCAAAAAATAAGGATTGTGAAAACAGATTTTTATTGGAGAAATTCCCTTTGATTAAATTGACATTTGCAAAAGAGAAACCAAATTCAGAAAAAATATTCAGAGATTGAACAACACCAATAAAAGAATGAATAATGGTAAAAACAACTAGGGTTTTCAAAAAATATTCGCGACTACTTCTTTGAGGAACAACGTAAAGAAAAAGAAATAAAAACAAAATTAAATACGTTCCTGCTTTCAAAAATTCGTGTAATGCCTCACCAGTATTTTGAGCTACAAACACACTTAAGGCTTGTAAAACTACCCAAATAAAATAAATGATAAGAAAGGGACTTTTAATTACTCGAAAATCTGCATCTCGCAAAAAATTATACTTTTTCAGCATTGGAAAAACGAAGAGAGAAGCCAACAATATGGACAAGCCAAACACCCTCACTTCCATAGTTTTACCAAGCAAAGCTTCATAGTGAAGATTTGCAACAACTAGCATTAGTAAACCAAAGAAAACAAATACCGGATTGATTAACTTATTGCTGGAATTATTTGAATTTTGCTTTTTCATTGTGCTTTCAGATCAATTGATAAGACAAATCTAATATTAATTTCAAACTTTGAAGAATAAAAGGCACATTAAGCTGACAAGATACCATTAACAAAAGATAATAGCTTTTCACTCATAACAGATCTACATTTCGAGATTTTAAACATTTAAGATATTTAAAACATTTTTCATTTTTTAGCAACCTACATAAAATTATTACGTAAATTAGTAGAGGAATTGAGAGAAATCAATAATTGACGAGCAAGCTGAGATATGAGTCCTAAAAAACGCCAACTATTAACATTACTACTATTCTTAATGTGTTCAATCGGCTTGAGCAACATTGACAGCTTGCGCTATGCTTTACTCACAGAAACGAATCCCGAAGTACAAACAAAACTTGTAGATCAGTATTTAAATCAAGTTCAAAACCTAAATTTAGATACAATAATTCTAATTTGCGACGACTTAATCCAGATTTCTCAAAAAACACAAAATGCATACGGAGAAATAAAGGCAAACTACAACGCCGGATTAAGCGCATCCTTTAAAACCGATTACCAAACAGCCCTAAACAGGTATCGTCAAGGGCTTAACAAAGCACTTAAGACTCTCGACACCACCCATATCATAACTGGCTATCGAGTTATTGGAAATATCTATCTGCGTTCAGGAGTAAAAGACAGCATGTTTTATTACACAAACAAAGCAATAAAACTGGCAAAAGCATGTAACGAGACACATGAATTAGCCGCTGCATACATTGATCTGGCAAGTCACTATCATGACAGTTTCCAACACGACTCAACACTTTTCTATTATCTGGAAAGTCTTGCACTTTTTGAGGAAACTAAAAATTTTGAAGGACAAGCAGTTGTTTTAGGCAATCTAGGGAACCTTTTCAATTCGATGGAAGATTATGAATTAGCCAAAGAACACATTTACAAAGCCATAAAAATTAATAAAGTTAAAAACAACCAAATAGAATTATCGAACAATTACAACAACTTGGGAATCGCCTATCAGGAAACCAATATGCTTGACTCTGCCAGTTGGTCATACAATAAATGCATAGAAATAAACAACGAACTTGGAGATGTACGTTCCAACGCTATTGCATACAACAATCTTGGAAATCTTTACATAAAGAAACAAAATTACAGTCTGTCAAAAGATTACTTTGACATCTCGTTACACATTTGCGATTCGCTAAACATCAGCATAGGGAGATATTATAACCTTAAGGGATTGGGAGATTTGTATTTTGACATTGACGAGCTTGACATGGCAGATTCATACTATCAACAATGTATAGATTTAGCAAGTCAATTTGGAGTACACAATTTAAAGACGGAACCACTTCTAAATCTATATAGCATCTATAAATCAAAGCAAAATTATGAAAAAGCATTACAGTATCATGAAGAGTATCTTGCAATTTATGACAGTATTGTTGAATCAGAAAATCAAGCTGTAATCGATCAATATAAAGTACTTTTTCAAACCGAACAGAAAAATAACCAAATATTGCAGCAGCAAGTTCGCATTGAACAAAAAGAAAAAGAATACGAGTTAAGTCGTGTTAAATCTCAACGCTTACTAATCCTATTTTCAACAAGTATCCTATTGATATTTGTAATTATTATTGCGTATTTCAGACTAAGAAATTTATTAAACAACACAAAGCGTCAATCTGAAATTATTAAAAACAATAACGAACAATTCAAAACATATGCTAAGGAAATTAGCATACAAAGCTCACAACTTAAAGTGCAAAATAAAAAATTAGAAGAGCTAACCGAATTTAGGGATAATATTGTAAGCACAATGGTTCATGATCTAAAAACACCGCTCAATTCTATCATTGGACTAAGCAGTATGCCGCCGAATGAAGAAATGCAGGAACACATCCATTATTCAGGGAAAAATATGATGAATTTGGTTTCCAATATTTTGGATGTTCAGCGTGCTAAAACTAAACAGCTCAATGTAAAACCAGAAAATGTCAATATTGAAGAATGCATAAATGATGCAATGAAAGATGTGTATCTGGATATTTCCATGAAAAAGCAAACTCTTGAAAAACACATCAAAGTGACGAACATCACTGCAGATAATCAGCTTTTAAGACGAATAATAGTTAACATATTGAGTAATGCCATCAAGTATTCACCAAGCAAATCAACTATCCGCATTGATGTAACTCCAGAGCAAAGCAATGAATTGATTCGCTTTGCAATTACAGATCAGGGAGAAGGAATCAAAGAAGAGCATATTGAAAATCTATTTGTACAATACGCCAATTTCAATCCAAAATCCATCGGAATGAGCTATTCAACAGGCATAGGATTATCCTTTTGTAAAATCGCTGTTGAAGCAATGCAAGGTAAAATTGGAATAGATTCCACAGTTGGTATTGGAACGACAGTTTGGTTTACTTTACCCACATAAAATCTATAAGCCACACAATTCAATGACAAAACTCTCCTATTGCAAATCACAACTAAATTTCAATGAATTATGACACTAGAAGAACTGGGATATACTCCTAACGATGAAACATATAGAAAATCAAATGGACTTGAAGGATTAGACATCGCTCGTGTAATTGCAGAACATAAAGAAAGATACATTGTGATAGATGCAGAGCATGAATACGAAGCTGAAATTCTAGGAAATTTAAGATATACAGCACAAAGTAGAACTGATTTTCCTGCAGTTGGAGATTGGGTTGCCATTTCAAAATTTGACGAAAACAAAGTGATTATTCATTCCATCTTACCAAGAAAATCAGTACTATCAAGACAATCCATAAGAAGTAAAGGCGAAAAACAGCTCATTGCCAGCAATATTGATTTTGCGCTCATAGTCCAGTCAATTGACAGAGACTTCAGCATTAACCGAATTGAAAGATACCTTACCATTTGTCACGAAGCTAAGATAGAAGCCAAAATCATCATTAGTAAGATAGACCTTTTAGAGGAAGATAAAGTAAATGAGCTAATTAGAGAAATCAAATCAAGAATAGATAATATTCCTATTTTTTCAATTAGTAACACCACCGGACAAGGCATTGAAGAACTCAGTTCAATCATTCAAAAAGGGAAAACATACTGCCTGTTAGGCTCATCTGGAGTTGGAAAATCCACTCTTCTAAATAACATTTCAGGTCAATCCTTAATGAAAACAAATGAAATTAGCGACCATTCACAACGGGGAAAACACATCACAACTCATCGAGAGCTCAAAGTGCTGGATAATGGTGGCATTCTAATTGACAATCCGGGAATGCGAGAGCTAGGAATAGCAGATGCTTCGCAGGGAATAGAAACAACTTTTCAACAAATCACAGAGCTTGCAAACAACTGCAAATACAAGGATTGCACCCATACAAATGAAGCTGGATGTGCAGTTTTAAAAGCACTGGACAATGGTGACATTCAAGAATCTGTTTTTGAAAACTATCAGAAACTGCAACGTGAAAAGGCACATTACGAATCAAGTGTTGCAGAAAGACGACAAAAAGAAAAAGATTTTGGCAAATTAATCAAGCATTACAAAAAAAGAAAAAATTTCAATCGAGAATAAGCGTTGCTATTGTTATCGATTTTTCAAAACGCACCTTCTTTTTATAAGTTTTACTAATTTTGTGTAAATGAATTATAGCCTGCAAAATATTGGTTTGCTTGCGCATGTAGATGCCGGAAAAACAAGCATTACAGAAAATTTACTTTTTCTATCTCAGCAAACAAAACAACTCGGGTCTGTTGACAAGGGGACAACGATCACTGATAGCATGCAAGTAGAAAAAGACAGGGGTATTTCTGTACGTGCAGCCCACACAGCAATTCTGCTTGACAATCACAAAATTAATTTGGTTGATACTCCCGGACACGTTGATTTCTCTGCAGAACTCGAACGCAGTATACGCGTTTTAGATGGAGCAGTCATCA
This sequence comes from Bacteroidales bacterium, assembly GCA_963676165.1. GTDB lineage: Bacteria > Bacteroidota > Bacteroidia > Bacteroidales > ML635J-15 > JAQIBY01. The sequence continues at coordinate 2,315,250 of OY781043.1, forward strand.
TACTCTCAGCAGTTGAAGGGATTCAGGCACACACTTTCAGCATTTGGAATGCACTCAAAACCATGCAAATACCTTGTCTTTTCTTCATCAATAAAATAGACAGAGCTGGTGCGGATACAGAAGCCGTCATCCATCAATTAGAAAACGAATTTGGGATATCAACCCTCCCATTCCACAAGATAGAAAACGAAGGTACAGACAATGCAAGTATCCATAATATTTGGGATGAAAATAGTCAAGAAGAAGCAAACATTGAGATACTTGCAGAAACTGATGACACACTGCTTTCCAGTTTCTTAAGTGGTGAAATCCCAGAATTTGATGACTTGCAGGAAACATTGAGCAAGGCTGTAAGGCAAAGAAATATCTTTCCCGTATTATGCGGAGCAGCAAAATACAGCATCGGAATTGACAACCTACTATCAGCGATACAAACCTATTTACCCAAAGCAAAGCATAGCGATGCAACTAAACCTCCAAGTGGCATTGTGTTTAAGGTTACTCATCATCCTCAACATGGTCGTATTGCCCATACTCGCCTGTACCAAGGGAAAATATCGGTGCGTGACAAAATAATGCACAAAGGAGAATCTTTAAAAGCAAACCAGCTCATTCAAAAGCTTGGTGACAGCGAACAATACGTCAATGATTATTCAAGTGGTGATATTGCCGGAATTTGCGGACTCCCCGATGTACTTCCCGGAGACATTCTTGGAGAGACAATTCCAGATTTGCCTGAGAATGTCAACATGCATTCACCACTATTAACCGTTCAAGCGAAAGCACAAAACGATAAAGATTATGCTGTATTAGCCAACGCACTCACCGAATTGAGCGCTGAAGATCCAGCACTGGAATTTGAATGGCTGAAAGAAGAACAAGAATTGCACATTAAAATTATGGGATGGATACAGATTCAAATTTTGGAATCTGTACTTGAAAATCGATATGGTATTTCTGCCAAGTTTGAAAATCCAACCGTAATTTACAAAGAAACACCATCGCAAACCGGAGAAGGCTTTGTGAGATACTGGATGCCAAAACCATGCTGGGCGATTTTAAAATTCAAGATTGAACCTTTACCTGAAGGTAGCGGAGTCATTTACGAATCAGCAATCTCTGTAGATGATGTTCACAGAAAATATCAAAATGAAGTTGAGCGAACCATTCCTAAAGCATTAAAACAAGGCATTAAAGGTTGGGAAGTGACTGATATTAGAATTACACTCATTGAAGGCGAAGACCATCCGGTACACTCACGACCTGGTGATTTCATCGTAGCAACTCCAATGGGAATCATGGAAGGATTAAAAACGATAGGAACAAAGTTTCTCGAACCCATACTCGATTTTCGCATTTCTGCGGATGAAGATTTACTCGGAAATATTGCCGGAGATATTACACAAATGAGAGGGACTTTCTCCGCTCCCACAATAGAAAACGGGAAATTCATATTAAAAGGAAAGCTTCCATTGGCTAGCTCGTTAGACTATCCAGTAAAACTGGCATCACGCTCTGGCGGGAAAGCCTCAATTCACACATCTCTATCCCATTATCAGGCTTGCGATGACAATTTGGGAGTAGAAAGAGCTTACAAAGGAATTTCACCACTCGACACATCAAAATACATTTTAAAAGCGAGAAAAGCTTTGCAATAACCCAGATTTCACTGCGCCAACACAAGAAAAGATTGTATCTTGCGTTTGAAAACAAATTGAGCGCATTGAAACGACAACACCTTATTAAAATATTCGTCTGCTTCACCTTATTCACAGGCTGGGCAAGTTTAAGCTACGCGCAATTCAACAAAAATTACTATCAGCAAGGTCGATTCGAATTTTCTCAAAAAAATTACACAGAAGCAATTCGCTTATTAAGCTATGCCATTGAAATGGATCACGATCAGCCAGATGCATGGTTCTATCGAGGAGTTAGTAAATATTATAATGGTGATTACATAGGAGCTGAAGCTGACTTTTCATCCTGCTTACAACGAAATGCATATCACAAGAACGCCTTAGTTTATAGAGCAATTGTTCGTAACAGAGATATGAACTTCCAACAAGCATTTCACGATTTTGAAGCCGCGCTACAACTTGATCCTGAAGATGCATTTATCTACTTTCAGCGTGCAACAGCCCATCTGTATCTGAGTCAATTTCAAGCATGCATTTCGGATTGTAACAAAGCCATAAAATATGACATAGGAGAGCTTGCTGTTTTCACAATACGTGGAATGGCATATTCAGGCATGGAAGTTTACGATTCTGCAATGATGGATTTTGATTTTGTTCTGAAGAATGATGAGGACCTACATTTCACACGAGTTCAAAAAGGACAAACATACCAGAAAATGAATAAAGTGGACTCCGCACTAATGTGTTACAATCAAGTATTGGAAAAAGATTCAAGTCACAATTTAGCACTATATCGGAGGGCATTACTTCATTTTGAAAACGAAAATTTTCAACTTGCCCTGAAAGATGTGAATCAAACCCTTACCAATAATCCGGAAAATCAATCTGCACGGTTTACAAGAGCTGTAATCTACAGTCAGCTGGACAAGATTCCTTTAGCGATTGCTGATTACACTGAAATTCTTAAAAAACACCCTGACAACATACTTACTTGGTACAATCGTGCAGGTCTTTATGCCACAACTGAGCAATGGGAACAAGCAGAAAATGATTATTCCAAAGCCATTACACTTTTCCCCGACTATTCGGATGCATATCGAAATCGAAGTATCGTTCGCATGAAAATGGGAAAACCCGATGCTTCAAAAAGAGATCAATTCATGGCAAATTCTGTGAGCCAAATGAATGAATTAAAATCTGAAAGTTTAAAGCATCAGCAATCCATGAAATTGCAAAAGCTCACAAGCTTGGATTCAAATTTCTCGAATGCAGAAGATGATATACTGAAAACAAACATCCAAACGGAAAAACCATTTGTATTTATTCCCGAAAACATGCATGTAACCAAAGCATTTGATGATGGCTCAGACAATAAATCCTATCAATTATCAACCTTTGCATTAAGCAATCAATTTGCAAATATCACTGCAACAGAACTCCAAAAAGCAATCGACTCAATATCAATCATTTTAGATAAAGAAGTTACTGCTATCAATCTGATCCGTAGAGGAAGTTTGCACAGCATACAAAACAATTTCAATAAAGCTTTGGCAGACTTTGAAATGGCAGAACAAATTGATGATCAAAATCCATTACTCCATTTTTGCAAGGGAAGTACATATCTACTACTCGGACAATTTCTCGACAAGCTTGACGTAGAAAGCAGCAGCATTGCAACACTCTATTCTGATCAAGATGAAGTGAGTCAATTGGAGAATAGCAATCCAAATTTTCAAAAAGCCATAGAATCGTTCAATCAGAGCATTAAACTTGATGAAAGTTTTGGGTTTGCTTATTACAATCGTGCCTACACTCATGGCTTAATGGGAAACCATCGTGCTGCAATTTCTGACTATGGCAAATCCACAAAATATCGTAAAAAATTCACTGAAGCATACTATAATAGAGGTTTAACCTTTATTTACACAGGGCAAAACACTTACGGTTGTGAAGACATGGGAAAAGCTGGAGAACTTGGGAAAATCGATGCTTACACAGTAATCAAAATCTATTGCAATTAAAGACAGATATTTAGCCAACTTTTCTGTTAATTATCACATTGCATGCTGAAAAAATCTATGTTTTCAGCAGAAAGTCAAGGAAAAAGCTGCAACTTTGCATAAAAATTATTATGACAAGTATAGAAATTATCAAAGGCATGCTAGCACCGGGAATTATGATTTCAGCATGCGGACTTTTACTCCTCGGAATGAACAATAAATACTCCCTTGTTGTGAGTCGCATTCGTCAGTTAAACACTGAATACAGAGGGCTATCAGAAAGTGAATCAGACAGAAAAGCAAGTATAGAAAAACAAATTCCTATGTTATCTCATCGGGTCAGACTTATTAAGAACACGGTTTGGCTTTACACATCAGGAGTCGCTCTCTTTATTTTATCTATTTTGAGTATCGGAGTAAATTTTCTTATTGACTCTGCGGAGTTTTCATCCACCTTATCGATTATCTTTTTTATTATGGCAATATTAACTGTTCTTATTGGGGTATTTCACGCTGCTAATGAAGTACGACTGGGCTACAAAATTGTTTCCATAGAAACCCACGACAGTTTGAATTATCATAAAAGATAATTGAATTTGTTTGATAATCTTATGTATACTATTTGTTGATTTCGTTTCAACATTCAGCACATATACGCCAAACGACAAACCACTCACATCCCAAAATCTGTTTTTGCAGTACTTGGCGGATGGTTAATTCTCAACGAAAGTCTAAGCGAAAGAAGTTTATTCTGATGTGCTTTAATGCTGTTTGGAATGCTATTTGCACAAACTGGGAAATACTTGTTTGGACGGAAAAATAGGCAAATAAAAATGGGAATGCGATTGCTCACATCCCCAAAATAAATTATAATACAAATGCTTATTTACCTAAAATAGCATTCAAATCTTCTTCAGTAGCAGCACGTTTTTCAAGTACTTCATACTCGAAAGTTAATTCTTTACCTGCCAATGGGTGGTTAAAATCAACTATTATTGATTCTTCTTTGATTTCTTTTACCACAACTGGAATAGGACCTTGAGGACCTTGTGCCTGTAATTGCATACCTTCTTCAAGTTTCAAATCCTCTGGGAACTGAGTTTTTGGCACATCTTGAACAGCTTCTTCGTTAATTGGACCGTATGCATTCTCAGCAGCGATAACAACTTTACGTTTGTCACCAGTGTTTGTTTCTTTCACATCTGCCTCAAGACCTGGAATTAACATTCCCACATCAAGAATAAAAGCGAGAGGATCACGCTGCAATGATGAATCAAATACAGACCCGTCAGCAAGTGAGCCAGTATAATGAATTTTTACAAAATCTTTTCCTTTAATATCAATATCCATAATCAATTGTTTTTCGGAGCCAAACTCCTAAATTTATAAATCTTTTCAGCCACAAAAGTAGGAATAATCATTTGTCTTGCAAATCGAAAATTATTTTCTCACCAGAAACAAATGAAATATGCTATTCGATTCTTCTCTCACAAGAGACGCATGCTTTAATTAACCCATTAACACTTAACTATCTTCACATTACAAATATTTTCATCAATGCAATGCTTTTATTATCTTTATCTAAAATAAAAACAAATAAGATGAGCAATCAATTAATACAAGAGCTTATGCCTAAGGTTAACTTATGGCTAGAAGCTGGATTAGACGATGAAAGCGTTAACATGATTAAACATATGCTTGAAAAGGATGAAAATGAATTAATTGAATCCTTTTACAAAGACCTGGAATTTGGAACCGGAGGAATGCGCGGAATTATGGGTATTGGTCCCAATCGCATGAATAAATACACAATAGGCATGGCCACCCAAGGTTTAGCAAATTATATTTTAAAAGCGAAACCTAAACATAAGAATAAAGTTGCCATTGCGTATGACTGTCGTAACAATTCAGCTTTCTTTGCTCAAACAGCGGCAGAAATCCTAAGTCAGAATAACATTGAGGTTTTTCTATTTGACGCATTAAGACCAACACCAGAATTGTCCTTTGCCATTAGAGAATTAGAATGTCAAGCAGGCATTGTGATTACTGCATCGCACAACCCAAAAGAATACAACGGATACAAAGTATATTGGGAAGATGGAGGTCAAATTGTAAGTCCTCACGATCAAGGAATAATTGATGAAGTGCGAAAAATCACTTCTCCTGCCGATGTCTCGTTTAAATCAAAACCAAAACTCATCCATACCATTGGGGAAGATATTGATAAAAAATATATCGCGAAAATTAAAGCGCTAAGCTTATCTCCAGATGCAATTAAAGCGCATGCTGATATGCCAATCGTATTCACACCAATTCACGGGACAAGTGTAAAACTCGGACCGGCAACATTGAAAGCTTTCGGATTTAACAACATCATTCACGTAGCAGAACAAGACATTCCTAATGGAAATTTCCCAACAGTCAAATCTCCTAATCCGGAAGAATCCGAAGCCTTTACCTTAGCAATTAGCAAAGCAAAGGCGGAACAAGCAGAGTTAATTATGGGAACCGACCCTGATGCGGACAGAGTAGGTATTATTGTCAGAAAAAAAGATGGTGAATATCAATTGCTGAATGGGAATCAAACTGCTGCTATTTTAATTTATTATTTGCTGACAAAATGGAAAGAAAATGGCAAATTAAAAGGCAAAGAATACATAGTAAAAACGATTGTCACAACTGAATTACTAGGCGAAATTGCAGACAGTTTTGACGTTGAAAACTTTGACACATTAACAGGCTTCAAGTACATTGCAGCAAAAATTCGTGAGCTGGAAAATGAAAAACAGTTCATCGGAGGTGGGGAAGAATCATATGGATACCTTGCAGGAGAATTTGTTCGAGATAAGGATGCTATCATGTCGTGCGCTCTAATTGCTGAAGCGGCTGCCTGGGCTAAAGACCAGCACAAAACCCTATGGGACATTTTACTGGATATTTACACACAATACACATGCTATCATGAGCATTTAATCTCAATCAAGAAAGAAGGCAAAGCCGGAGCTGAAGCCATTCAAAAAATGATGGAAGATTTCCGCTACAACACTCCTGAGAGTTTTAATGGTCAGCGCATTTTAATGATTCATGACTTTGAAAAACAACAAGCTTTTGACCGAATTAGTGAACTACGATATGAGCTAAAACTTCCCAAAAGCAATGTATTGCAGTTTATTCTCGAAGATGGTAGCAAGATATCTATTCGTCCTAGTGGTACAGAACCCAAGATTAAATTTTATTTTTCTGTAAGAAGTCAAATGGACAAAGCGGATGATTACCCGAAAACAAGACAATTACTTGAAGAAAGAATTGAAAACATGATTAAAGATTTAAAGCTATAACTATGAAATCGTATCGAAAAGAATTATGGTTTGATATTCCTAATCGCAGAATGCTAATTAACATAACTCCGGCAGTTCAAGAAGAGTTAATAAAATCAGGGATTAAAGAAGGATTATGTTTGGTAAATGCCATGCACATCACTGCCAGTGTTTTCATTAACGACGACGAATCCGGTCTACATCAAGACTTTGAAGATTGGTTAGAAAAATTAGCTCCGGAAAAACCATACGACAGATACCGACATAACACATACGAAGACAATGGAGACGCCCACCTGAAACGTACCATTATGGGTCGCGAAGTGGTAGTTGCAATAACCGATGGCAAATTAGATTTTGGCCCATGGGAACAAATCTTTTACGGCGAATTTGACGGCAAGCGCAGAAAACGCGTGTTGGTGAAGATTATTGGAGAATAATCAAATCGTATGATTCGAATGTAAAAAACAATTAAGAAAGCCAAACTATATCCGCATTCCAATATCTATCCCTTTGATTCTGCGATACAAATCTGTAGCGTAATTATCCGTCATGCCGGAAACATAATCTAAAACTCCCATCACACGATGATAAGGCGAATCCCCATCGTAATTGAAATTTGCTGGAAGCAAACTCAGCGATTTTTTATCAAAACCATCACGTTTCGATTTATCTTTCAACAAAGGTGGAATAAAATGATTTAGCAGCTCATACATCACATTATAACCTGCATTTTCAATTTCTAAAACCGAACGGTGATTGTAAATATGTTTGATAGAATATGTTTCGATTTGTTGCAAGGCTGGATTTTGTACTTTAATAAAATCAAACAAAGGAGTGCTCAATTGTCCACTCATAATCAGCTCAAAATGTCTCTGATATTGCAATACAACTTCCTGCAATAGCGAGTTAATTGCGATTGCCCTCAGATATGTGATTTTCTCATTTTTATCTGACGTTTGATTTAGCTTTGTCTGGATGACATTCAGATTATTATCGCCAGTCTGCTCCACAACATCAAACAACAAATCATAACAATGCTGGTGTTCCACAATTCCCAAACGATGCGCATCTTCAAAATCAATTATATTGTAGCAAATATCATCGGCAGCTTCAACCAGCCAAACAAACGGATGGCGCAAATACCGTTTAGGAAAGTCAGTATCCTGAAGCATATATGTATCTTTTGCAATCGTTTTGAAAGCATCTTTTTCAGACTGAAAGAAACCAAATTTCTTACGATGTAAAATCTTTTTATCGCTGCCAACAGACTCACAAGGATATTTCGCAATTGCTGACAAGCTTGAATTGGTTAAACGTAAACCTCCTTCAATCTTCCCTTTCTGGGAATGAGTCAACACACGGATTGCATTTGCATTTCCTTCAAACCGGATAAAATCAGACCATTCTGACTCAGTGAATTGGGCTTTCATGTCGCTTTCATGTTTTCGGAAGAATGCAGAAATTGCATCCTCTCCTGAATGTCCAAAAGCAGGATTTCCAATATCATGACACAAACACGCAGCAGCAATCACATTGTCTAATCCATAATGATAAAAAGCTTTAGCACGCTCATCAAGATCGCTATTGTATGTTTTAATAATATACTGTCCTAACATTGCACCAAGAGACCTGCCAACAGATGACACTTCCAGAGAGTGGGTCAAGCGGTTATGAACAAACACAGAACCTGGCAATGGAAAAACCTGAGTTTTGTTTTGCAATCGACGAAATGCAGATGAAAAAATCACACGATCGTAATCTTTCTGATATGCAGTTCGTTGCTGATCAGCACTGGAGTTTGACTCTACTCCCAATCTATTTTCAGAAAATATCTTATTCAAATCCATCATAATGTTTCTGTTTACCAAAAGACTGGACGTCCTTCATCATTTATTGTAAAAATACGTTCTTCTTCTCTTCCATCCTTTGCTTTCAACCAGTATATAGAATGGATTGGCACATTTTCAAAAAGCAAGTCCTCTCCTTTTGCCATTTGCTCTTCCAATTTATCCCAACCATTATTCCAACAGAATAACTCATAAGTCTCACCAGACTTTAAGGCATCTAAACGAACATTATCAGTTGTTGCAAAAGTCGTGCGATAGGTTGTCTCACCTATCATGATGGATCTTGTCTCGTCCCCAGTAATAAGCGGAGTCATTTCCCCATCTGCATTTAAAATAAATGGAGTGCCTGCAGGCACAATTTCATTGTCTTGATAGTATGCAGGCAAGTAGGCAATTTCTCTCGCCATATCCGTAAAGACAGCTTTACCATTATGGATTTCAGCCCAATGAATTGCTTTCCATTCGCCTGTATTAAACACACAAATATAGGCCACTTTTTCATCCGTATTTGCGAAAGAAACCTCCAAATCGGAAACCTGACCATAATCAGCTGTCACATCCTCATAATATGCCCGATTGATATAAGCAGGAAGACTGTCAACAGGTTTACCTGACACTTCAATAAGGGATGGTTTTTGTGCAGCATAGGTTTTGCGATACACTTTTGCCCAACGATTTGTCAATTCATATTCCCCGGGATTTGCTTCGGCACCCATAAAAATGGACACATTGCCCTCCTTATCCAAAATGGCATTCCATGCATGATTATTTCCTGTATTTGCCCAATATGGAGTATAATCTGAAGTAACAGCGATACCATTGGCTCGCATCGCAAAAATGGCTAAATTAGTCATATCTTCACAACGACCGTGTTTCCCTTCCAACATTTCAGAATAACTCTGATCGGCTGGATGCTCGTAAAATCGTGGATCAAAACGAAACCAAGAACGAATATCATTATTGATGAGAACTGCAGCTTCAACGGGATCGGTAGGATCTGTCATTGAATCGGTTAGCCAAGCATAATCCTCCATAAAGAAAGCACGCCATTCACCCAGTGGCTCATTGGTAGAACGATGAGGAAGCACATATGCACAGAAATCATCAAAAGACAAATGCTGAGCCCAAGGATAATCGCTCCACACCTGAAAAGCCAAGTCGATATTTTTGATTAGAAAATCGGCAGTGATGGTATCATAATCTCGCACCAATTCACTGGTTTTAAAATTGAGTTCTCCATGCTGAGCTTCCAATTCATCCCAAGCATCAAGCAAGGCATCGTAATTTTCATAATCCAAGACATTGAAATCGACAGTCGTTTCATCCTCACCATGCAGCTCAAAATCTGCCCAAGCATGTTTCTCTCCCATATTTCCAATTAAAAAACAAGCAGCTTGGAATTTTAAACTATCGTTAGGTTGTTGAGCATAATGCTCCAACACACTTTCCAGTTCAGAAGCATTGTCACCGGCTTTTTCCAATGTTTCCAAAACGGATTCAGGGTAATTTGAATTTGATGCATTGTCACAAGCGACAAATGAAATTGTCAGTAAAATGAGGGGAAGAATGAATTTTCGCATATCTAATTTTTTATCTAAAGTAAGAAATTTACATAATGATTAATCATAAAGCATGAATCAACTAACAAAATTCAAAAAATTATCCTGGCTAATTATTTCAAATTCTGCATTATCATAAGTCTCAAGCCAAGTTTTTTGGATTTTCTTCTTCGTAGGACTCCATTTGAACTCATAACCCATCAATTTGCCAGCATACTCTTCAACCCAATCAACTTCTTTCTGGTCATACGTACGCCAAAAATAATTATTGCATCTAAAATTTGAATACTCTTGCCATTTAAGGCGCTCCATCACAAGGAAATTCTCCCACAACATCCCAACATCATTACGACTCTCTATAGGATTGAAATTATTAATTAATGCATTTCGAATTCCGTTGTCGTAAAAGTAGTATCGACTTGTTTTTGTGACTTCCTTTCTCAGATTACGAGAAAACCCATTCAGTTTTTTAATAATAAATGCCTTTTCAAACAGGTCTAAATATCTTGCAATCGTTTGCTTTGCCAAGTTCAGGGCATTTCCCAATTCAGACAAAGAAACTTCTTGTCCAATTTGAAAAGCCAACATCTTTAATAGATCAAACAATTTATCGGCATTTCGAATATTATCAAGCTCTAAAATATCCTGAAGTAAATATGCATTTCGTAATTCAATAAGGTAATCCTCCTTTTGCCTAACACTTTGTAAAGACAAACTTTCAGGATACATTCCATAAATCAGATATTGGTTTAAATATTGAATAACATTCATCCCTCCATTCTGGCTTTTCAGTTCAAGAATAGAAATCGGATAAAGCATTTTTGTATTGCTACGACCTGTCAATGGAGCTCCTACCTGCGAAGACAAACGAAAAGATGAAGACCCACTTGCAACAATGATCTTTTCAGTAAAATTATCAACCAAAATTTTTAATGCAAGACCGATATTATTGATTCTCTGTGCCTCATCAATGACAATAACATCGTAATCCATGAATGCAGACAATATTCTCCGCTTATCTGTCGAACCTAATAATTGCCTTAACTCCAAATCATCTCCCTCACCAAAATAGAGCAGTGAATTTTTCTCAGAAACAACTCGCTTAATCAGCTCAGTTTTTCCGACTCGACGCGCACCATAAAGGAGATTCACTTTGCCCTTAACAAGCAAAGCATTATCATTTTCATAAATACGATTTATCCACATAAGGCAAAAATTTGTGTAAATATAACGCTTTCTTGTTAATTCGGGAAGTTTAGTTGCCAATTTTTCATTAATTCGGGAAGTTAGGTTGCCTTATTTTCATTAATTCGGGAAGTTAAAACAAAATAAGCTTCTCAGGAATATCAACTAAGAAGCTCATTTTAAGTTATTCAAGTAATATTATTATTTAAAAAGGCCAAAAATGATTATCATTCCATACTCTCTGTTTCAAATCTTCATCCAATTCGAACAAAATTTTGTGATGTGTCTTTTCCCAATCTGAAAGCCATTCGTAAAGTGCTTTTTCTTTGGGGTCAGTTGCAGCTTCAGCCTGATCAGCATACACTTTAATTGCTTTTGTTTCCATATCAATGGCTGCAGAAATTGCAGCAGCTTCAAAACTTGCAGCTTCTATGGATGCTTTCATGTCTTTACTCAACACCAAGTTAGCAATCCCATCATCCTCTTCTTTCGGCAAATCAACCGCAACAAATTTTCCGTCTTTCTCATACGCTTTATACTGATTCGAAAGGAATTTCTCATGCAACACCTCTTCTTTAGCCATAATTTCAAAAATGTATTGCACATCTGGATTGTCAGTTTGCTTTGCTACTTGTGTGTAAAATGCTTTACCACGACGTTCCAGCAGAATTGCCTGCTTTAAGATATCAAGTGTTTCACTCATAATGTTTTGGATTTTAGTTTGAAATGAAACATCAGAAAAGATTAAATGTTTAAAATAAATGCAAAATAATTGAACAACGAGACAAAATATCCTGTACATTTGTCATCGCCTTGCGGGAGTAGCTCAGTGGTAGAGCATCAGCTTCCCAAGCTGAGGGTCGCGGGTTCGATCCCCGTTTCCCGCTCACAAACAAAAAACGCATCCAATTTCAGGATGCGTTTTTTTGTATATAATAATGAGACATTTAGATATGTATCACTTCATCGTATGCCGCTGCTGCAGCTTCCATAATGGCTTCCGACATACTTGGATGCGGATGAATGGATTTAATGATTTCATGAGCTGTACCTTCAAGTTTCTTGGTAACTACCATTTCTGCAATCATTTCTGTGACATTATCACCAATAAAATGTGCGCCAAGCAATTCACCAAGTTTTGCATCAAAGATAAGCTTGATAAAACCATCATTGTTACCAGCAGCACTTGCTTTTCCTGATGCGGAGAATGGGAATTTACCAATTTTTAATTCGTAATCAGCTTCTTTCGCTTGCTCTTCAGTCAATCCAACAGATGCAATTTCAGGAACGCAGTAGGTTGCTCCAGGAATATTTCCATAATCGATGGGATCAGGGTTTTCACCTGCAATTTTCTCAACACATGCAATTCCCTCAGCAGAAGCTACGTGTGCAAGTGCAGGTCCATGAACGATATCACCAATTGCATAAATTCCTTCAACATTCGTACGGTAAAAATCATCAACTTTCACTTTCCCTTTTTCCAACTCAATGCCAAGTTCCTCTATACCTATATTTTCAAGATTTGGCGTCACACCAACAGCAGAAAGCACAACATCAACCACTTTTTCTTCCATTCCCTTTTTTGTTTCAATGGAAACATGACATTTACCATCCTTCACCTCAACAGATTGAACCGCTGACTTGGTCATAACTTTAATGCCTGCCTTTTTGAAAGAACGTGCCAATTGTTTGCTCACATCTTTATCTTCGTTTGGAACAATCTCCGGAAGGAACTCAACCAAAGTTACATCTGTACCAAGTGAATTATACACATATGCGAACTCAGACCCAATCGCACCAGAACCGACAACCAATATCGACTCCGGCTGAGATTCAAGAGTCATTGCTTTACGGTACCCAATAATGTGTTTCCCATCCTGAGGTAAATTCGGCAATTCTTTTGAGCGTGCCCCTGTTGCAAGAATAATGTGATCTGCCTCCAATGTTTCCTTAGAACCATCTTCTTTACTCACCTCAATCTGCTTGTTAGCAACGAGTTTCCCAAATCCATTATGAACAGTAATTTTATTCTTTCCGAATAAATATTGGATTCCTTTACTCATTTTTGCCGCAACACCACGGCTACGTTCAATCACTTTTTGGAAATCCGGCTTAAATACACCTTCTACAGTCATACCATAATCTTCAGCATGTTTCATGTAGTTGTACACTTGTGCTGATTTTATAAGTGCTTTGGTAGGGATACAACCCCAGTTCAAGCAAATTCCTCCAAGTTCTGATTTCTCAACGACAGCAGTTTTTAATCCAAGTTGTGAAGCTCTAATTGCAGCAACATAACCACCAGGACCACTACCAATTACTATAATATCGTATTTCATACCTGTAAATTTTATTTTTTGTAAGTGCAAATTTGACAATTTTGTCTTTAATACAAAATAACATTGGTCATTGTTCATAAATTTTGTTCACAAAAACAAAATCAACTTATCTCAGCAAAGTCACATTTCCTTTTTGTGAGAAAACATCTTCGTCGATACAAGTCGCTTCAAAATAATAAATATAAACATCCGGGGGTAGATCTTGTCCTTTAAAGGTTCCATCCCATCCTCTATCATTGATGTTTTCTGACTCATAAATCACTTCTCCCCAACGATCGTAAACAGCAAAATACATTTTACGAACGACACCAACAGGTGCATAAGGTTTAAAATAATCATTTTCACCATCCGCATTTGGAGTAAATGCATTGGGGACGAACAAATATGGCTCTCCACATATCAACTCATTCACAATAATGGTAATGGTATCTGAATTAACACAACCTAAAGAGTCTCTTATACGCAACTCAAAGGTTGTTGTTTCTGTTGGAAATGCTTGCACCTGAGGCAAGCCATCCTGATAAATCGTAGCTGCAGGATACCAATCATAGGAATAACCCGAAATGTCGGTTCCGAATAAATTGGTACTCATGCCTGCATAAATTTCATAATTATCGGTTGTTACTTCGAGTGGAGGAATGTATCCCTCGTTGTAAATAAAAAATTCAGCATAAGATTCACATGCATGATCATCTCGGAGCAAAAGTTCATACCTCCCATCGCATAAGTCTTCAAGGGTAGGACCATCCTCATCAACAGACCAATTGTATTCGTAAGGTGGAGTTCCTCCAGTGGCTTCAATATGGATTTCACCGTTACATACGCCACTACACATCATATTATTCAATGTTTCTGAGAACTGCAAAAGCTCAGGCTGTGTTAAGCTTATTTCAGCAGTATCAAGACAATTATTATCATCCGTTAATGTTACAATATAGGTTCCTACAGTTATATTTTCCAGTACATGTTCATCGGAGCCCGTATTCCACTGATAGTTGTATGGCTCAATTCCTCCACTGGCAACAATTTCAATGCTTGTGCTATCACCATAGCATAAAATAGGATCAGCATCCAACTGCAAATTAATTTCCATCGGACTACTTATGTAACCACTTTCATGAATCACACAGTCATCAGAATCAATTACAGTTACCTGATAATATCCAGAACACAAATTTTGAATTGTCGAACCCTCATCTCCATTGTTCCAATAATAATTAAAGGGTGAAGTTCCTCCTGAAACAGAAACTGTCATTTCACCTTCACACTCTCCATAACAGAGATTATTTGTCACATTGCTAAGGTTTGTTGCAAGATTATTCGGTGGTACCATTTCAATTTCTATCACGGTATCACAACCATTGACATCCATAATCTGCACCTCGTGCATACCAGTGGTCAGAGTATTGTTTGTTGCTGTACTGACACCATCATCCCACAAATAAAAGTACCCTGGCGTACCTCCTGACACATAAATAGTTGCACCTCCCAATCCAATACCATCACACAATGGATCAATGACATTTGTAAACTGAGGATTTAATGCTTGCGGTTGAGTTAAACTTGCAGATGCTGTGACTTCACAACCAATATCATCAGTAACTGTCACCTCATAAGTTCCTTCACACAAACCACTCAACTGACTACTTCCAGAGCCACTACTCCATGAATAGTCATATGGAGGATACCCATTGGCCTCAACGCTAATCTCTCCCGTACAATCACCATAGCACAAAGGATTTTCAGACTGAATTGAACTGATCTGTATATCGTCAATTGTTACTTGAATTTCTTCCGTTTCAGTGCATCCCATCTGATTTTCGATGGACACTGTAAAGCTTGTGTTTCCATTCGGAGAAACAATGGGATTGGATGTGTTTTCTCCGGACACAATTTGATCAAGCGGTGACCAAACATAGGTATTTACATCAGCAGAATTGAGATTTGTAATTGACAATTCAGTGCTTGTTCCCTCACAAATCACAGGTGGAGAACTTAACTGATAATTGAAAGCATGCAAATTCACGATAACAGCATTGACAATTTCCGTTTCACACTGACTTTCGACTACTTGAAAGTAATATGTTGTACTTTGACTAGGCACATCAGCCATGGAAAGCGTGGTACTCAAAGGACTGGAAAAACTCATATTGTCAGCCCAAAGAGTTTCTGTAAAATCGCCACTCACTTCAGCATTAAGCACGACAGGGTCTCCCGGACATATCATAGTATCCGCAGGAAGGTTAACCTCCAAATTCACATCAATCACATTGACCATTTGAGTCACGGTATCCACGCAAACATCGTTCACCACCAGGGTGTATTCTGTGCTAACTAAAGGAGAAGCCATAGGGTTTTGCACATCGGTTTCAGACAAGCCAGCACCTACCACCCAATCAAAACCAACATCTGCGGGGTAATGATCTGTCGGTCCGATTTCCACACTTTCACCGGGGCAAATCTCAAGTGGAGACAAACTAATGTTTTCAGGCACATGAACTTCAACCATACGAAAAGCCGTATCAGCGTAGTTACAAGCTGCAGGATCATAGGAAATGAGCATTACTTCGTAAACCCCCTCTTCAGTATAAGTATGGGTTGGTTCAAATTCATTGGAAACTGATGACCCATCACCAAAATCCCAAGTAAATTCTTCACCTTGGCTTGTATTGACAAACTCCACATCGAAAGGCGCACAGATAGCTGGAATTGGATTAAAATTTGCTTCTGCTAAATTTTCAATGATATTGATTTTAAAGACAGCATTATTGCAATTCGAACTATTATTCCCGGTTGACCAAACTCCAGGATTTGGCATGGTTGGAAAGGCTTGACAAGATCCACAACTTGCACAGACAGACTGAATGACATTCCCTTTATTGTCAAAACGGCTGGTCCCTCCATCCACATGATCGTGTCCTGAATATCCGCAAGCATCGTAATGCACCTCTCCAAAGAAAGTCGCATACTCTAAGGCTCCGGCATCCTCACTCAATACCATAATGTAAAAATCTTGTCCATCCGTGGTGGACTGCAAAGCATCTGCAGTAATGGGCAGATTTTTTGTTCCATAATTATCATCCCATGTGTAATAGGTATTTGTCTCATCAAAATAAGTATATGCCCACTCCCTTCCCCATCCAGCAAGGTAAATACGATCACATACATCAACAGCAAAGGCAGATGGAGACAAGACAGGATGTCCAGCACCTCGTCCGAAAACAGTTGACCAATAACGACTTGTCAGATCATTATTAAAGGAAGCAAGAAATTGTCCTGAATTTGGAACAGAATAACCGGCATTGTAAATCAGAGTATTGCCACCAGCCTCTGTTTGTCCGTAAATATAAACATTATCGTCCCCATCAATACGCACAAAATGTGCCTGATCGTATTGACTGGAACCAAAAAATGTTGATCCTAATAATACATTTCCATTCTGATGGATTTTAGACACAAAAGCATCTGTACTACCACCATGATAGGTTTCAGCGTATGCACCTGAAGTCGTTGGAAAATCAGACGAACAAGTTCCTCCTGATACAAACACAGAGTAATTCTTATCAGGATAGATGGAATAAATTGCATCATCCTGTGTCCCACCCAAATAGGACATCCACATCAGAGAGGACAAATCAGGACTAAACTTAGCAACCAAACCATCCATTCCACCAGCATTGGATGTTTGAACACCATTATTCGCTCCCGGACTAATGTCATCAGAGAAGGTGTTTGCACCCACGTAAATGTAATTTTTATCATCAGTTATAACCTCACCACGCGCGCCATCACCGTAGTTGTAATACAGTGAGTCATTCCCATGCATTTGAACATAACTGACTTCCGTATACTCTATCTTAAAATTCAATCCGTCATTGGATGAACCTCCGAGATATGTCCCTCCAAGTAAATCGCTGCCATCCTCACTCAATTTAACCACAAAAATATCTGTCCCATCAGGGAAAGCAATGACATTATCGTAATTCAGGGAATCTCCGCCATTAAATGTATTATCGTATGCATTGACGCTAGTAGGAAAATCCGTTGAACCGGTTGTTCCAAAAACGATCAGCTCATTGTATTCATTAACAACCATAGAGTGAGGCATTTCTTCTCCTGTAGCACCTCCAAGGTAAGTTGCATACAAACGCTGGGTTCCATCTTCATTGTATTTTATAATTCCTACATCGCAACCATTACCATAATATTCAGGATTTGAAGGGATTGGAGATACACCTCCGGCTAAATCAGTTTGGTAAGCTCCTAAACTCACAGGATATCCAATATCAAACACAATGCCTCCTGAAAACACATTGTCGTTATAGTCCCAGGTAGCAGTAAAGCCCCAATTATCACCTGTTGATCCGGTATAAGTGGAAAAAACCAAACTGGGATCTATAATTAATGCTTCATCCTCATAATACCCGTCTGGGAAAGTGTATCCCAACACATTATTTTCAAGGGTATATTTACAACGGACAGGAACGCTGTCGCCATCAATAATCTGATAAGCATCTGGATGCATTTCAATGGTTTTGGACAAACTGGTTTGCAAAATTAGGTTTCCAAAGCGCAGTTTTACATCATCAACACCTTCGTAGCGCAACTGTATTTGCTCAGGACTTGCTCCCGGATGAAGAATAAAATCATACTTTAAGCCTTTACCCCCATCATAAAAGCACAAATCGATTCCATCGAAAAGATTTTCGTAACACACTTGCTCAAAACGCCTTACTCCCTGCGCCCAATGTGAAGGGTTATTACCAACAAAATAATTTTCATAATCAGACAAGGGATTTTTACCTGACACTTTCACTTGGTCAGAAGGGTAGACAAAGTGCATTTTGTAAGCATGAAAATCCAAATGATCACCCATAGGCTCATGCTCATGATGCGATTCATCAACATCACTTTCACCGTGATGCGCATGTGAATGTTGATATTGCTTAGGATTTGCAAAATGATAGACAAGTCCATCCGATTCTAAAAAAAGAGCTCCATAACTGAGACGACACTTAAACTCTACCTGCTCAGGCAATTGACCTTTATTTTCCGAAAAGCGATATTGAGCAAATCCACTTGTCGCAAACAAGAAAAGAAGTAGAGAAAATATAAATTGTTTCATAATACCTAATGTTTTGACAATTACCCCAGTTTCGAATTGTCTGAATGCATAAAGTTAACAAATCCTCAAAACTTAGACAAGATTATTTATCCAATCGTTGTATTCTGTCAAAAAAGCGAGCTATTTTCAAAGCATAAGCAATAAAAAGTTAAAAATATCGCTATATTTATTGACAAGAAAGCATCAACACAGGTAAACATATGAAACATCTATCTGCATTCATTCTTATTCTCGCGCTTAACATTCAGTTTTCAATTGCACAAACTCCGAACAATCAAAATGTTACCATAGAAGTCAGTGTTAAAGACTATCAGGGTACAGCATCGGTTGGAGAACAGATTGTTTTTGAAAGTAAGAAAACAGGAAAAACCTACACAGGCACAAGCAATGCAGAAGGAACTTTTACCATTACAATACCAGGAGCTGACACTTACCAAATAAAAATCAAAGGCGTTGGCAATGACCAAGATTATCACGAAATGGAAATCCCTAGCTTGCAGGAAAACCAAGCGTATGGAATTTATGAGTTAGACATTGTTTTTGAACCTCCAAGAGTGTTTACTCTTGACAATGTACTGTTCAATACGGGAAGCGCTGTCCTACAGTCATCATCAACTGCAGAACTCAAAGAGCTTTTTGATTACATGAAAATAAAACCCGATTTGCATGTAGAAATTGCCGGTCATACAGACGACGTTGGAGAAGCGGAAAGCAATATGAAACTTTCTCAGGACAGAGCCAATGCCGTGAGAAATTGGTTAATACGACGAGGAATTGCTGCAAATCGCATTATCGCAAAAGGTTATGGCGAAACACAACCAGTTGCCAGCAATGCAACTGCTGAGGGCAAGCAAAAAAACAGAAGAACAGAGGTTCGATTACTGACAGACTAACAAAAAAACACATAGCAGGAAAGCCATTGCAGGATTAATTTTCATCAGCATACTGATGAACACAACAATGTATGCAGAAAACGACAATAACATCAAGTTTCCAAAACCCATTCGTAAGTCCTATAAATTCATCCCTAAAGTCACATTTCACCAAGGAAACGACAGCATAGAGATTGATGCGGAATGTTCAATTCTGAAATCACGAACTTACAGTATCAAAATTTTTGTACGATTTAAAAAAGCATGGAAAAACTGACTTGTTTGAAATTGCTCAAATTGACAGTTTAAATTTGCAAATATCTTCTATTTTTATTATCTTTGGTAAGATGTTTCACAAAACCAATGCATATACAACCAATACCGGAAATATTGTACAGCTTTTGTGAGGGGATAAGTGAGTTAGCCACAACCAAAGAAAAGACACTACAACATGAAATTGATAACTGATTCAAAAAGATTAGAAAAGGAATTTCTCAGACTTCAGGATTCTTATGAAAAATATTACTGGTTGACAGCTTGGGCAAGTGCTTCATCTTTGGCGTTTCAAAAATTGATTGATAACAAAGACAAAATAGAGAAAATTATAGTTGGCATACATTTTTATCAAACACATCCAGATTTCATAGAGACATTCATAAAAGAGAAAAGTGTAAAATATATCATGCAACCAGAAGGAACATTCCATCCTAAACTATTCCTTTTTTATAATTCAGATAACGACTGGGAAGTATTGGTTGGCAGTGCGAATTTTACAAATGCTGCATTTAATTCAAATACAGAGATTTCAACACTAATAGGTTCAAAAGACAAAGATTCAGACAAAGTTCTTTCTGATATTTTTGATACAATACATCAAGTTTGGCAAGAATCAAAAAGATTTGATAAAAATGAATTAAATAACTATCGAAATACTTGGAAAAATTACAGACCAAAAATCAATAGCCTTTCGGGTAATTATGGAAAGAAGAAAGAAAAGAAAAAACGAAAGACAAAACCGATATATTTAGTTCCTGTAGCAAACATGGACTGGGAGAAATTCATGGAAAATGTTTATAATGACCAGTATCATTCCTTAGATTCACGTTTAAAAGTATTAAACATTGCTAAATCACTATTTGAAAAAGTTGAATCTTTTAATGAATTGCAAGATGATGAGAGAAAATTCATTGCAGGAATTCCGAATAAGCTGAAAGTTGATAGTGATGTAGATTGGGGCTATTTTGGAAGTATGAAAGGTGCTGGAATTTATAAGAATAGGATAGCAGAGAAAGATAAAAATATTTCAAATGCTCTTGATGAAATCCCGTTATCAGGTCAGATTACAAAAATTCATTATCAAAGGTTTTTAGAATCTTACCAAAAAACATTTGACGGGAATTATTTAGGAACAGCGACAAGACTTCTTGCAATGAAAAGACCAGATGTTTTTGTTTGTCTTGACAGTAAAAATAAATCGGCTCTTTGCAAAGACTTTGAAATTGTACAATCAGGACTTGATTATGACAGATACTGGGATGAAATAATTGAACGGATTTACGATTCTCAATGGTGGATTAATCCAAAACCAAAGGACAAGAGAGAAAAAAATGTAAGCGATTCAAGAGCAGCATTTTTGGACTCAATATATTAAATCATAATTATATATATAAACTAATCTGATAAAAATGGAAAGAAAAAATTCCCCTGTCAAAATTCTTCTTGGAACTATATTGCTTATAGCATTATCAAGTTGCAGTGGCACCAAAAATTTAACCATTGATAAAGAACTATACAAAGGCTATCAACCGATTCCGCCAATTCCATCAAAGACAGTTGAGGCATATAATAAATCAGAAAAAGACTTTTCAATTGTACCTTGGGCTTCACTAAATGATAGTACAATTAGATCACTATTGCCAAATCAATCTGCCCAAGTTGCACTAAGGACTACTGATATTTCTGGTAAAATAAGCTACTTACCTGCTTCTGTAACTTATGAAGCCGGAAGTTATGATGTAATTATGGACTATATGAAATATCGCATTGAAGATGTTGTTATAGACTCAGTTTTTCTTGGCAGTGGTAGGATTGGAATTGGTTTAAGAGTTAGAGCTTCTGTTAATACTAAAAAGGCTAATTTAAATTTATCAGGTCTTGCTAATCTCGGACTTGAAGCAAATAAAAATAATTTATCAGGTTTATTAACTGTTGACATAATCGGTGTAGATTCAAAAGACATAACAAGTTATTTACCTTTGACTGCCAAACTTGATGAAACATCAATACAGAATGCATTACAAGCAATCGCAACTATTAAATCAAAAATTTGGGATAATGATGTAAAAATTACTCCTCATTTAATAGCTATTAATCAAAATAAAATCTCAACAGAAGAAATATTGAGAGAAAAGTTAACAGATGCTAGCACTTTCAGTTATACAAATTCAAGCGAGCTAATTAATAAATATTGGTTTCCTGACGGAAAGAATATTAATCAAGAAAATGAGATTCAACTAAAAAACTGGATGGAGTCAAATAACCTTTCAACAGGAAAAGGAACAATCACCAAATTTATTTACTCAAAAGAAATGGAAGCATTAAGACAAAAAGCTGTTAACGATTTAAAATTAGAATAATATGGCACAACAGAAAATCAAGGACATTCCCCCCAAAAAAGTACAAGATGTAGTAGAAAGCTTTGAAAGAGAAGGTTGTTCTACAAAGATTGTAAAACAGAGTAATGGATTATATACAGTAATTGCAATTTGTAATGATTAGAATTCAATAAAATAACCACTACGCTTAATAAATTATATAAAAAACATGAGAAAATATTGGAACTTCTTTAGATCGTTTGATGGGTTGACCTCTCTAATTGCATCTATTGGTGCAATTTTTATGAAAGAATATTTAGAAATCGCATATAAGAATCAGCGTATTCTAATCCTTTTTTTGACTGTTTCTTTAGCACTAACAATTTTTATACTACTTACTTATTCGATGCGAATTATTGTAAAAAAATCATCCGTTATAAAGAAGATGATTTTTGGTGCAAATTTTATTCAAGGGATCTGGTTAGACTGTATAAAGAATGTAGAAGGTGAAATAACCGGAGGTGGCATAATTCATATTAATATTCAACCAACAGAGATATTTGTATCAGGAGACATATATACATTAAACAGTACCTATTGTTATAAATCTGGTGATTTCAAATCATTTATCAGTAGATTTAAAAATAAAAAGCTAGAATTTTCATATTATAGTAGCAATAGATTGCAGGGCTTTGATTACCCTGGTTTTTCAAGATACAAATTCCCAATATCTCTAAAAAAATCAACAATTTTTGTTAGTGAGTTTTTTGATTCATCAAACGGGAAATTACAAATAGGGGAGGCTGAGCTTGTGACTGACAAAAACATAGTGCGAAAGTTATGCAAAAGTAATCATGAAGAAAGAGCCCAATTATTATTTGAGTTTTTAAGTACTAAAAATGAAAAATGTCATAATTATAATTAATGGCAATAATAAATATCTAACAGTATGAGTATAATTAATCGTCATTTAATGCCCGTGGCAGTTCATTTATTTTTCATAAAAGATGAACAATTGCTAATGTTAAGAAGACACAACACAGGTTATGAAGATGGAAAGCTTAGTGTTGTTGCAGGTCATGTAGATTCAGGTGAATCAATTTTCCAAGCTGCTATAAGAGAAGCAAAGGAAGAAGCTGGTGTGGAAATTGAATATTCTAATATAGAACCTATTGGGGTGATGCATAGAAAATCAAATGATGAAAGAATTGACTTTTTTGTTGTTGTTAACAGTTGGAGTGGAATAATTAAAAACTGTGAGCCTCATAAATGTGAAGAATTAATTTGGGTCAAAACAGATAATTTACCAAATGATGTAATAGGATATATTAAAAAAGCAATTATCAACTGGAAAAATCATATATGGTTTGATATTTACGGATGGTAAGAACAACATAGTAATTCCTTCATTTATGTTTCCATATATTCGAAAACTAAGTAAAACAATAAATACATCCCTTTACGAAATACCGATCATTGAGGATTTATTGTTTATAAGAGGTATTAAACAGAACAATGAATCAATTCAAGAAGTTTTTTCACGCGTAATCGAAAATCTGTTAGTTCTTGACACTAAACTCAATAACAATAAAATTGATTCTGTGTTTACAAGTAAAGTAATAAAATCAATAGAAACAAAGGATATAATTCTTAGTACTCCACTTATCACTAATATTGGGAGAAATCATAATCCTGTTGGTGCTTGCACAGTTTTAAAACCATATAGTACGAATGGTGAGTTTAATTCTTTATCATTTCAAGATAATGCGAAATTAATGTTGTCTGCCGGAGTTGGTATAGGTTATGATCTTTCTGGGTTGAACAATCCAATATCAGCTGTAAAAAAAATAAATGAAATACTTTTTGAAATTGATGATTTTCTAAAAGAAAATAAACTAAGACCCTCCGCAACAATGCTCACCGTAAGGGCAGATCATCCAAAAATACTTGATATTATAAACATTAAACGTAATTTTGATTTTCAAAGAAGCAAATTTAATATTTCTATTTTTGTAGATGAATCGCTCTTTAGGGCAGCAAAATCTAATGACATATGGTATTTAAAGAATCAAAATGATCAAATAGAAGACAAAATAGAAGCAACTTTTTTAATCAAATCGATTGCATCTTCTGCCCATTATTGTGGAGAACCAGGATTACTTTATAAAGATAGATTCGAAAAGGATAATCCAACTCCACATTATCCATTTTCATCAACTGCCCCATGTGCTGAACTTGCAATGGCAGAAAATGATCTTTGTCACTTTGGATATATTAATTTGAATTCACTGGCGACTTCCAAAGGCAAAAACGGTTTAGGAGTAGATTTTCTAAAACTTGAAGATTCAGTTAGGATTATTACTCGTTTGTTAGATTCAGCGGTTCAATATAGTATTGATGCTAATCCCAAGACAACGGAAAAAATAATTTCACGTAGGCGTATTGGTGTAGGTGTAGCAGGATTTGCCTCCCTTTTAGTTTCATTACATATTCCATATGATTCCGTTGAAGCAGTAAAATTAGCTTCTGAAATATCTGAATATATTGATTTCGTTTCTAAATCTGAGTCTTGTAATTTAGCAAAAAAGCGTGGTTCTTTCCCTGATTTTGAAAAAAGTCAATATAAAGATGATAAATGGCTCAAAAGAAAAAATGCAAATTCCACAGGAATCATAAATGCAAAAGATTGGGATAATCTATATTCATCAATTTCCTTATTCGGATTAAGGAATTGTTCGACGACCGCATACCCCCCAACTGGGACAAGTAGTCGTATGGCTTGTATTTCCTCTGGTATTGAACCATATTATTCTCTTAAATCGAATTTTCGAGATTCGGTTTCAAAAAAGCTAGGTGAATCTTATATATATTCAGAAATTTACGATGCAATAAAGAACAAATATCCAGAAAAAACTAAATTTAAAGAAATAATTAATCAGATATTAAGTAATGACAACTTAAGTTCATTAATTCCAATAACCAATATGCCATATATAAAAATTGCATTGCAAATTGATTCATTAGCGCATTTGAAGATATTAAGTGCTTTTCAAAGTTTTGCTGATGATGGTGTTTCAAAAACAATAAATTTAAAAAATAATATTACTGTAGAAGAAATAGAAAGCATAATTTGGTTTTCTTACAACTCAAATATTAAAGGATTAACCGTTTTCAGAAATGGATGCCTCAATGAAAGAAGTTAAATAGTAATTTATTTATGAAAAACAATAAATTGTATAAATATAATGAATTACTTGACTTTTATACAGAATTGACTTCTGAGAAAGAAAAACTTGCAAAAATAATTTTAAACCTTCTACCTAAAAATAGAGATAAATATCTTGATGTTGGTAGCGGAAATGGTCAATTAATGTCTTTTTTAATAAATGAATTCAATTATATAGAAGCTATTGAATCAAATAAAATGTTCTCAAAAAGATTAAAACTAATAACCAATAATATAACTTGGGGAAAAATTGAAGAAATCAATCTTTACAAAAAATTTGATTTTATTCTAGCATCACATGTACTTGGTTATATTTCCAATGAGTTAAAACCTCAAGTATTAAAGAAAATATATGAGGTGATGAATAAAAATGGAGTATTAGTTTTTGTTTACAACTCTATCAAAAGTGATATTTTCAAGATATTAGATATAGTTAATAAGAATACTTTGAATAAATCAAACTATTCAAAAACAATAATAAACTCATCGTTGTGGAAAGAAAAGAACACTAGTCCGTTTATTGTTTTTGAGGTAAAATTCCCAATTCAATGCACTTCTGAGAGTTGCATTAGAAATATAATCAATTTTTTAGCTTTTAAAGACATAAATAAGGCTGATAACAAATGTGAGATATTAAATGACACTTCAGAACAATTTATTGAGAATTCAAATTTATGGACAATTAATGTTATTCATGAATTTTTGGTGGTCTCACATGATCTTAATATTATTGAAAGAATTAGAAACAAATATTCGCAATCAGTTTTGTCCATCAAGCAATATGATATATGAAAAGATTAGAATCTCAAAATATTAAACCAGTTTTCCCTCCCGTTGTAGATTTAAATGTGAATGGTCGGTGCAATCTTAACTGTAATTATTGTTATGGACCACCTAAAGATTCGCCTGAACTTGATTTTAATGATATTATAAAGGTATTGAAAACATTAAAAAATGGGGGGACAAGCTCAATTGCAATAACCGGAGGAGAACCATTATTACGTGATGACATCATCGATATTTTTATTAATATTAAAAAGCTTGGATTTAATACTGCTTTGCATACAAATGGGATTCTCCTTGAAGAAAAACATGAAATAATTAACTACATAGATTGGCTGTGCTTACCACTTGATGGAAGTAATTCTCAAGTGGTTCGAAGTATACGAAATAGTGATACGAATTTTGAAGCAGTTATTTCGATATTAGATAAAATTAAAAATAATGGATTTAAAAAGCCAAAACACATAAAAATAGGAACTGTAGTGACCAAGTATAACATTAATGATCTTAAAAATATTGCTAAGATTTTAGTTAAATACAATATTGATGTTTGGAAGTGTCATGAAGTAAGACCTAGAGGAATGGGAAATAAATATTTTAAGAATATCCATATCCCTGAAATTGAAATTAACAGAGAACTAAATGAAATAATGGATTCAATCAAAGACTCCAAAATATTCTTTTCTTCAATATATCAAAGCATTGGCGCATATTTTTTTGTTTATCCAGATGGTTCTGTTTTAATACCATTTTTAAACGGGTATAAAAATTTTGGATCAATATTTAAGCTTAATGATGACTTTAATGCTTTAGAATTAATTGATGAAAATTCATATAACAATAATGTTAATGGAGCGTACTTAGATACTTTTAGTACTAGAAATGACAATAAACACGCACTACAACAAAGAACTAAGGTAAAAACCAAGTAAAAACTAATAAAAATTTTTCTTTTTAAAATGCCGCAATTAAGTAAGGGCAATTTCAAAAAGAAAAATTACGAAGGAATCAAATGCGATTTGAAATTTGGATCATATGGATTTCCAGAATTTGCAATTGCAAAAACTTGTTTTAAGAGTTTGTTTGTTACAGCAATCAGGGCAAGTTTTTTTGATTTTCCCTTATCAACAATTCGGTTATAATTAACGTGAGTTCGATCTAAGCAACGTTTGGAATTCTTGATTTATCAACGACTTCTTCAATATTTAGCGAAAGTTTTTTGTCAAGAAATGAGTATGCAATTAAACCAGAAATGAGATTCGATAGAAAGTTTTCAAAGCTTCTGTGTCTTGTATGTTCAATTTGACAAATATTTTTAAGTTCATCATTAACTGTCTCAATAATAGCTCTTTTTCTAAGGAGTATTTTGTCTTGGATTAACATTAGGGAGTTTTTCATATTTTTTCTAATCTTTGTGATTAAGTGAATTCCATCGATAAAAAGATTCTCAAAAAGACTTTTAGAGATATAGCCTTTATCTGCGATGAGTTTTCCAAATATCTTATTATGAAAATTCTTATTTTTAAGAGGATACCTATCGTCAACATTCCCCTGCGTAAAAAGAAAGTCTAAGATTTCTCCTTTATCATTAATAACCAGGTGTAATTTAAATCCATAAAACCAACCCATTGAGCACTGTCCTTTTGTTGCAACACCTTTAATGGTTTTGTGTTGTTTCTCTCTTCGTATATGACAAACTCTTAATGGTGTTGTGTCAATAAATGATACTCCAGTGCATTGTCCCAGACAACAAAATTCAAGAAACAAAGTCATCGGAACAAGAACCTTTTTCTCCAACTCTATAAATCGATTGTATGAAACACTTATTGGGAACTCTGATTGCATGTGTTTCTGCACATATTCTTTATAGTAGTGTTTAAAACACCTATAGCCCTTCAAATGAAAAACAATAATGATTGTTATTATTTCACTATCAGACATTTTAAACTTACGATTCCTTTTCTTTTTTAAATTGTTGTCAGTTAAAACATGTCCTTCTTTAATCTGGTCAAATTCTTTACAAAATTCATCAACAAGACAAAATATTTCAGTAATTTTGTTGTTCATAAGGCAGGGTTTTAAGTTTTTATATATTTAATAGTCAATTATTTAAATATAATTAAAACCTTGCTTTTTTGCAAACTTTTAAGCCTTTTCTTACGTCGAACTCACGTTAATAGAATAAAAATTCCCAATATTCCGATTGTCGATATTTTAAGGATCTTCTTCATTTCAAATTAAGCACAACAGTTTGGCTATGAGTAGCAAGGGATTTTATAGCACTTCCGTTTCAATTTTTCATTAATTTTCATTACTTGCATTTGCTTTCAGTAATCCACGAAAACCCTTATTGGGAATAGCCTTTGTTGGTGGCTGTGCTTATTTTTTATCAATCGCTTGTTGGTGTTTTTTTGCTTGCTCAATTATTTGCTTTGCTAATTTCCCCCAATTCTCATCCTTATACAGTCTTTTCTTTTCTCTTGCTTCGTCTATTTCAATAAATTGTGTCTTTAATTCATCTACATTTATGTTTGACCAATCTGCCAACCTTGTAATATTAAATTTCCGCTTTATATCTTCATAGTTTGTAATGATTAAGCTTCTAATTCCAGTTGAAAGACCAGGTACAAAGATGTTAAATGGAATAGTAGATAAAATTTCGTCAATGTTTATTTCATTCTGCATGCTTTCAATATACAATTCACTCATATTTAGAGAGACTCCTGTTTTTAAAGCTGTAATTGATTCAAACCCATCTTTCATGTAACTGTATTTGATATTGTCAGCATTTTCTGGAAAGGAATATAATTCTGTTCCTTCAATTGGTATTATTGCTATGAATCCATCATTTACTTTTTCTGATGGAATAAATGGTTTTATTTCAGAATTTAAAAATTCAGAAGCATTTTGATAATTCTCTGGTGGGTAAACTATACGTGTATGCAGATATTTAATACTTTCAGGAAGTTCAGTAGGTTTTTTTAAAGGGAAAATAACATTAGGGAATTTGTTTAAAACTTCCTCAACCTTATCAATTTTATGAAACCTGTTTGCTAATACTAAAAATGCTTTTGAGTTTTTAGCCCGATTTGCCAATTGAGTGTTAATCTTTTCTTGAAGATTTTTTTCTATTTGTTTAATATTCAATTTCCCAGAACTAATCAAAATTGCTAATGTTGTCCGGAATTCTTCTGCTTGGTCTTTTTCTAATTTTAATCGAAAAGTAAGATTATATGTTTTATTGTATTTCTCTGTAAATAAATTGGTTTCAGACTTGTAGTCGAGATTTGTAACTACAGTAGTCAGTTTAATATTATTCTTGTAATTATAATAAAAGTCAACAATACGTTTAGCATCATTATCCATTTCAAAAAAATTGTACTTTTCAAAAATAGTTGCAACTACATTTTTATATCTGTCAACATTTAATAGATTTTTATCTGTGTCAATTTCATGGCAAATCGCTGTTAAATATATTGCATCTAACTCAACTTGAGAATAACCATGTACATACTCCATAGATTTAAGAAAAATAATTTCTCTTTTATTAAAATCACATTCAGTTTTTTTAAGTTCATTTTGAGTAGATTTTATATCCAATTTATACTCAATAAATTTTGAAAGAAACTTTTTTAATATCTGAAGGTGGTTTTGAATGATTTTTGATTCCTTCTTCTTAATTTTCCAGCTCTCTATAAATTCAAAAATTGGGTCAAAAAACAAAAATAAAGTTGCAGTAAAAATGGCTAAAGCTTTAATATAAACATCATCCTTGGGGCTCGTTAATTCACCCCCAATAAATGTTGCAATTCCAACTAGAATGGCTCCAATTATTTTTATTATTAATTTAATCATTTATTTATGTTTCTGGGTTATCTGTTTGAATTACCACCACCTCGTTTACAACCACACCTTTCTCTCAACCACCCAACAACCTGTGTTTACTATCCATATGTAAGCTTTTACAAACGGGTTAGTTGGTATTGTTGGGAAAGGTAAAGAAAATTATTCAAAACGAAAAACATCTACACACTTTTATGCATTTTATCAAAACAATTAATGCTTTTACCATCAAACAGAAGGACAAACACAAGTCAAACTGAACAATAAAACGAATCACACAAAGTCAAGAGAGCTGGCAACAAAAAGCGGTGTGATTTTTGCTTTAATCCAGCAAAACAAATTTTATGAAAACGATAATTCCTCTCCTACTCTTGCTCGTATCAAACCTTAATATATATGCACAGGAAATTCAGCGCATTGCTGTGTATGACAATACCTATAGCACAACCAGTGGAATTATCGGAATCACAGACACAGCCCTTTATGAATACAGCTGGTATTACGACTCATGGCTTAGCTTTCCAGCAGATGGTTTGAGCTTCTTCAATGGGCATCCCATCATTACGGAAGTTGCAGTTTGCAACAATAACTCTCACAACCCAAGTGGCATACATGTCATTTCTGACACCAGCGTTCACGTGTACAATTATTACGCTGCCTACTGGTATGCCTTTCCCAATACCGGACTTGAACAAGTGGATGGCAAGTACGATATTTCAGATTTGAGCGTAAGGTATGTTTCCGAAGATGATGAGGTGGAAGTCTTTGTGACAAGTGGGAACCATGTGTACAAATACAACTATTACACCCAAGTATGGTATCAACTAACAAATAATGGACTCACAGAAATAGAAAAATCACGGGCTAATTTGGCAAAAACGGAAGCATATCCAAATCCCATTAAATCGGACGGGATTCTTCACATCAAACTACCGAAAGAAAACAATGAATCAATTCACATTCAAGTATTTGACTCCGCAGGCAAGCCTGTCTTTTCTCAAAACTCAGCACCAAGTTTAGATGGCATTATCCGCATTGAATTGCCAATTGACAAAATGAAGTCTGGGATATATTTTTATGAAATATCGGGTAAGCAGTTTACTCACGTCAAACAATTTATTTGCATCCGATAAATGAGGGATTAGGGCCTTAGTATAGATCATTTTTTGTCATAATCTTTGCAAACCTTCGTTCCTCGGTTATTGCAAAGATATACGCCAAAAACACATTCACTTAAGTTTGTTATCCCCGGACTGCGAAAAAATTCTTGTCCGGGGTTACAAATATTAAGCCCCTACAGGGCTTCAGCTATTTTTAGGACTATTGCGGGATCAAGCAAAAAAGCTAGGGGAAACATTAATTGTTTATCAAATCTTATCTCTGCCAGTATGCGGATAGGCTAGTTTTGACAGATTTGCATTATTACAAGAATCTGCGCTAGTCCAGTAGCAACCAGTTTTCGTAGAAATAAAGTTAAACATTTGGTAATGTTCCAGATGCGAGCATTGGCGCCAGACTGTCTGATAATTAAGATTTTCTAAAAATTCATGCCCTCATAAGCCTATAGTTGCTAAATAAGTAGTAATAATTAGGGATTGATTTTGTGCAGCCTTGTTTGTGTAAATAATTTAGAGGTCTTAAAAGTCTTAATTTGATTCCATATCTGGTTAATATTTGAGCACAAAACCTCTTTCCCTTATTGAAAGATTCGATTAGTGCATCAATTCCCAGAATATTTATTAATCGCTTGATATTATAGCATGAAAAAATCAACCCAACATCTGCTGTTGCTCGTTTAATGTATTTTTTCGTTATTATGTGGTCGTATCCCCATTGTCGTTTCATTGTTCCAAATGGATGTTCTACTATGCTTTTCCGCTGCCGGTATTTATCTTTTAAATCAATCATTCGTTTCGTGTTAGACTGTATGTTCTCGGCATATTCACTTCTTTTTATTCTACGACCTTTTTTATTTATTGTACACTTAGACCTAACGGGACATTCTTTGCATTTAACGGTACCATAGTTTTTAAATCTGTAATAAACTTCTCCATTCTTATTTCTTGCGTTACACCAATTCCCATTAGTTATTAAAATTTCACCTTCTGGGCATGTATATGTGTCATTTTCTTTGTCATATACAAAATTGCTTATACAATAATTTGGGTCAGGAATTTGGTTTGCATGTGGTGTAGAAGGTACATTTACCAGAACATTGATGCCTAAATCATCTGCTTTTTTTAGCTCTCTCCCTGAATGGTATCCAGTATCAAATAAAGCAGTAAAAGTAGCATTCCGTAAAATAGACTTAGTACGTTGCAACATATTTCCCATTGCGTTTTTATCACCTTTGTTCGTCACAATAAAGTCCAGCAGCAGGTTGTGCTTAGCGTCAACCATACTTTGAACACAGTAAGCGACTTCCGATATATTATTTCGAAGAGTCATATTTCGACTATCTGGATCACTAGTTGATATTTGTGTTTCTTTATCTCTAGTTAATTCCTCAGACATGCGGTCGTACTTTGATTTAAGTTCTTTTTTGTTCTCAATCTTTTTTAATATTTCCTGATTATCACCATCGTTATTACTTAATTCTTGTTCGTATTCTTCTATTTTTCTTTCGATATATTCTTGATGTCGCTCTATCTTTTTCTGATTGAAATTATTCTTTTTGCTATTCTGGGCTCTAAGCTTTGTGCTGTCTCCTGCAACCAATTCGCCTCCAATAAGTTCAAAATACTGAGATAACTTAACCGTCTCTCTGAAAACTTTCTTTATTGATTTGGAATTGTCCTTTCTGAAATTCGATATAGTATTATGATCTGGTGACAAATTATTTAAAAGCCACATCAATTCAATATTTCGTTTGCATTCTTTTTCTAACCGACGTGATGATCTAATGCTATTCATATATCCATAAATATATAGCTTTAGTAAATCTTTGGGGTGATAGGCCGGACGACCTGTTTCTCTGTAATGTGTTCTAAATCCCAATTCAGAAAAGTTTAAATTATCAACAAATGCGTCAATAATGCGAATTTCATTATCCTCACCAATGCTTTCTTCTAAAGATACTGGGAATAGACTTTTTAAATACCTACTTTCTCCTTTTATAAATTTCATATTGTAAAGTACTAACATTCACGCTTTTCTCATGCATTCATGCAAAATCTTTATTAACAAACTTATTAAGGTTATTAGACAGTCTGGCGCCTTCGCGTATTTTCTGTGATTTATTGAGATGTGTTTGGAGTTTTTGAGCCGCGCATGCGAGCCTGTCTGCCATTCTTGGGCGCTAAACAAAACGAGCTTTCTGCGGGTCACGGAAAACATATCCAATAAATAAGAAAATTCGGGTCAGCGCCTGATTTTCTTTGCTAGCTTTCTTTCATTAGGAAAGAAAGCGAAGTTGAAAAATGCTAGGCATTAGTGGTTTATCCCACAGGAATATTGTTTGCTCCGCTTTCTCTTGTGAAAACACCTTAACGAATAACACTCGCTTTCATCCCGAACACTCAAAAATAATTTACTTTGATTTGGGGCCGAAAAGAAAGTGGATATATGGATTGTTTGCTTTTGGCGGATTATACCCCCCAGAGAGATACTTGATCCCTATTGCGCTGATACGTTCCACCAAAACGAATAAATGCCCTATAATCTGGGGCATTACCAAATCTATTTCTGTAGTTCAAATAATTCTGTCAATACTGAACTAGCGCAATAATGCACTGGAGGATTTTTTGATCCGCAAACTATTGGAGAAGCATCCCAAGCAGCAGAACTTTTTAAAACCTTAAAAAAAGTATTTTGACTATCCCTTAAAACTTGTAGCGTACCTGCAATTTAATGTCCGTTTTGTGATTCGCGTCAATTTCTGATAATCCGCTACTGACAACATCTTTATTGTCATAATATGTACGAGCAATTCTAAACCACAAATCCAAATTGTCCAATGGGGAATATTTCACAAGCAGATAAGCTCGTTTTCCTTGATAATAATATGCTGGTATCGAGAAGGCATACAGCACATCGTATTCATACGCATATATTCTCGCATCATAGGAGTCGGTTTTAAACACTGCAAAACGCGTAGCAAAACGCAATGGTTGATTTGGCACATTCCAAATTAAGTCCTGAGACAATAAATATCCATGCTCCACAGGATCATCCGGAGTTGGCGTAAAGCCATTGTATTCAATTTGCGTTTTTAATCGCCACTGTTTATCCGCTTCGATGTTCAGACTGTAGCGCGCTTTAAAACTTTTCTCTGGAAGCATGAGTCCGAAATAAGCATCTTCAGGGGTATATGCCTGATCTTTCTCTTGTCCTTTAAAACGCCAAAACATACTCACTGAGCGATTCATTGTATAATCCAACTGAGCAAACCAATCAAATCCATCGGAAGGTGCATTTGCTTGATATGCTAACCACGGAAAGGCAAACATATCGAAATACCCTCTGAGCTTCCATCCCGGGAACAAAGAAACATCAGCGCCAAGGAAAATTCCCTTTTCATTTCCAATGGAAGACGACTCCCCAAAAGCACTGGCATAGCCTGCATAATATCCGGGATCGAGATTTCGATACACCACAGAAAAAGCCATTTGCGGAGCGATGCTTGCAGTAGCACCCGCAACAAGTGCTGGTTTACCGGCATCATTCATGGCATATTCCCCAAAGAAACCAAGCTTCTGAATTTGATACTTAAAATCTAAGCCTAGATTATAAAACGTATTGCCTTGAAAATCAAACAATCGATATGCCTGATCAGGCAAATTCAAATCCACATCGTAATGATACCATGCAAAGGTACTACCTAGTCTCAAATTTTTATACGCATAAGATAGATTACCACCAGCAATCATTTCCTTGATAGCATTTCTATCAAC
The DNA here is from genome assembly GCA_963676165.1 of Bacteroidales bacterium. GTDB lineage: Bacteria > Bacteroidota > Bacteroidia > Bacteroidales > ML635J-15 > JAQIBY01. The sequence continues at coordinate 2,350,472 of OY781043.1, forward strand.
AATTTCGCCTGGGGTTCTATGATAGCCAACATTTTGAAAAGAAGAGACTGTCTGTATCTGATCCAATGTATCTGTTTGATCAATATTTGCATCTATGGGTTTATAGGACATAAATGCAGAAGCCTCAAAATCACCAAAATCCACTGTGGTTGCAGCACCACGAAAGAATTGATTTTCATTTGTTGATGTATAGCGAGTAATTCCTCTTGCTTTACGAGCAACATCCATGACATACGGGGTTTTTCCGAAGCTCATACTCGACCAGGCGACAAGACCTTGTCCAAATTGCACGGAATAATCACCTAGATTAATGGTTTTAAACACACCAACATCTCGCATTTGAAAATGTCCTGAATAGAAATCAAATCCATATTTTTGAGCCCCATTAAAGAATTGCTCACCAGGATCTTTTTCGGCTGTCAAGCCCACACTTAATTTGTCTTTGTACGAAAATTTATAGCGCAAATAGAGTTTGTCAGGTGAACCAAGATATCTTGATTTATCAGGATCTTCAGCTAAAACAGAATCAGGCACAGGAATGTATCCTGCTTGTTCCTCTAAGACTCGCTCGTAGCGTAAAAACATATCATGACGTCCATACTTTAGCATTTTGCCAAAATCAGGGGCATCTTTTCCTTTCTTCTCAAACACAATGAAAGGTTCCAATAAGCGTGTTAGCTCAGCATCAAATCCATAAAGAAACTGCAACTCATACAGATTATAAATTTGTCCAACATCATCGCGATATTTCAACAAATTAAAGATTTGAAAATCCGTTAAAAACAAAAGCGACTGCAAATCCTCTTCCGTCGCAGTATTAATATTAATGGGATCGTTTGCAATTTCGATAAGACGTTCAACCAGATCAGTGTAATCAAGCTCTGCGTCTAATTGTTCTGCCAGCGCTTCAATCACAGCATCAAGTCCAGCATCAGAATCAGGCAATTCCTGAGACATTCCAACAAGCGGAAACAATCCGAATAAAAGGACAAGAATTATGTTTTTTCTAAAATGCATAACTGATACCTAGATGAGGTGAACTACCAAGTTGTTGATGATAAGAGTACGCTAAATCAAGACGCAAACTTTTCCATGCATAAGCAGCACCAAAAGAAGCTCTAACAGGCTTTGCAGACATTCCCGCCATCAAATAAAACTCTTTAAACATCTGATATTCTATTCCAGCTTTTAGAATGGAATAGGTATTCATATCTGATTCTGCTTCAATACTAGCCACTGCTCTATCGGTAAACCAATAGGCAAGACCAAGACGCATAGCAGTTGGAATGGAGCTATCGGTTTCTCCAGACAAACTTATGCTTGCCGGATTAAAAATATGTGCCCCAAAGAAAAATCCTTCAACGGGCTCAGCAAGTAATCCGATATCGAAACTTAAGACATGCAAATTTCCGTATGCCTGAGGCTGCACAGAACCCAAATAATCAAATTGCACTCCCATGGAAAGCCACTCTGCCAAAGGCATAGCATACGCTAAGCCGATTCGATTTTCATTGTACAATGCATATCCAAAACGTGAATAATTCACACCAATGGCTGCACGTCCCATAGGGATTGCAACAGCCAGTGCTGCTGAAGACATTTCTGGAACCAAATAGGCATTTTCATAATAAAGACCCATTGATAATTTATCCATACTGGTTAAAGCAGCCGGATTATTGAAACCAGCCCAAACATCTTGATTTGCGACGCTGGCGTTTCCCATGGCAGCGGATCTTGCTCCTGCCTGCCAGTTATCATGCTGAGCAAAAAGACCAACAGACAAAAGCAAGAACAGCCATGTGCATATGCATTTTAATTTCATTCGATTACTTTTTTAATCAAAAGATTAGATAATCCAGAATTATTGCACTCTGAACTCAAATTTGTGTTCTGCAAGGCTTTCATTTGCCTTTACAATTTTCTCTTTAAGACCAGCTTTAAACGCTTTCATCTTTTCTTTCATTTCAGCATCACCAACAGCTAACATTTGCAATGCTAAAATTGCAGCATTTTGCGATCCATTGACAGCAACAGTTGCTACAGGAATTCCCGGAGGCATCTGAACAATAGACATCATTGCGTCTAAACCATCAAAAGTACCCTTAATTGGAACCCCAATAATTGGCAAACTTGTCATAGCAGCAATAACTCCCGGCAAGTGAGCAGCCATACCTGCAGCGGCAATTATTACCTCCACACCACGACTTTCTGCCTCTCTGGCAAATTTTTCAACCTGATCCGGAGTACGATGTGCAGACAATGCGTTAATTTCAAATGGAATTTCCATTTCATTCAAAAAGTTTGCAGCCTTCTCCATTACTGGCCAATCCGAGGTACTGCCCATAATGATACTAACTCGTGCTTTCATATATTTATTTTTTTTATTTAATGCAACAGAATCCTTATCTTCGCACAGTAGCAAAAATAATTTGATACTATGGACAAAGTTAAAATTTTAGATAAATCTTTTGGTATTTTTATTGAAGAAAAAGTAATTAAAAACAGAATCCAAGAACTTGGAGCTCAAATATCAAAAGACTACGAAGGGCAAACTCCTGTTTTACTCGGGATACTCAATGGTTCATTCATGTTTGCATCCGATTTAATGCAAAACCTAAGCATTGATTGTAAGATTTCTTTTCTCAAGCTGGCTTCTTACGAAGGAACAACTTCAACAGGAAAAGTAAGACAATTGATTGGTTTGAATGAAGACATAAAAGGGAAACCTGTCATTATCATTGAGGACATTGTAGATACAGGTATTACTATTGAACATATCATCAAACAACTTCAGGCGTATGAACCTTCCGAGATTCGTGTCGCTAGTTTGCTTTTCAAACCAGAAGCATATCAAAAAGAAAGAAAAATTGAATATGTCGGTTTTGACATTCCTAACAAATTCATAATCGGCTATGGCCTCGATTACGATGGACTAGCCAGAAACCTAAAACACATTTATCAACTTATTGATTAATTCCCATGTTAAACATTGCATTATTTGGCCCTCCGGGTGCCGGGAAAGGTACTCAAGCAAAAAATCTGGCCGAGAAATACAATCTCACCTACATTTCGACAGGTGATATTTTAAGAAAAGAAATTGCTGACGACACTGAACTCGGACGTCAAGCCAAGGAAATCATCAATAAAGGTGGACTTGTCTCTGATGAGATTATTGTTCAGATTATTGAGGAACGCATTCAAATGCATCCTGAAGCAAAAGGGATTTTATTTGATGGTTTTCCTAGAACCTACGCTCAGGCATACATTCTCGAAGGATTACTTCTGAAAATGAACACCAAGCTGACATGTATGCTAAGCCTTGAAGTTCCAAGAGAAGAGCTTATGCGCCGAATGCTTAAACGTGCAAAGCTAGAAAACCGTGCCGATGACAAAAGAGAGGTCATTGAATACCGTTTCCGTGAATACGATGAAAAGACAATTCCTGTTATTCAGTTCTACAAGGAACAGAACAAATACATGCCTATTGATGGTATAGGAAGTGTTGAAGAAGTATTTGACAGACTTTGCAGTGCCATAGAAAAAGCATTGTCACAAACGTGGTTAAACATTGTAATGTTTGGCCCTCCGGGAGCAGGAAAAGGAACACAAGCAAAACAACTTGCCAAACAGCTCAACATGGTTTACATCAGTACTGGTGCTATGTTGCGTGAAGAAATTGCCAAAGAAACAGAAATTGGTAAACGTGCAAGTAAATACTTAGACAGTGGAGACATTGTTCCTGATGATATTGCAATTCGCTTGATCGAACGTAAAATTAGTGCTCACCATGAAGCAAAAGGGTTCATTATTAAAGGATTCCCGAGCAACTTGGTACAAGCATATATTTTGGATGGATTACTGAAGCGACTGGACTCTGAAGTCTCATTAGTCATCAATATTGACGCCCCTACTCTACTGTCTATCAAGAGATTAACAAAACGTGCAAAAACTGACAAGGCAAGAGTTTATGATCAGGAAACTGACACAATTATTCACAGACTTGAAGTTTGGGAACAAAAGACCAAACCCGTCTTGGAATATTATAAACGCATGGGAAAAACACAATGCTTTGACGGATCACAAGATCCTGACAAATTAAACAAAGCATTGACAGACCGTATTGAAAAAGCATTTACAGACATTCGATAATGAGCAATGCCAATTTTATAGATTATGTAAAGATTTTTTGTCGTTCTGGGAATGGCGGAGCTGGCTCTGCGCATTTTCGGAGAGAAAAATTTGTTGCCAAAGGCGGACCTGATGGTGGAGATGGTGGACGTGGAGGACATATTATTTTACGTGGCTCCAGAAATCGCTGGACTTTACTTCACCTGAAATATCAAAAACACCACTTTGCCAAGCACGGCGAACCCGGACGATCAGCACTAAAATCTGGTGCTAATGGTGAAGACATTATTATCGAGGTGCCAATTGGAACCATTGCAAAAGATTCTGAGACTGAAGAAATTCTTGCAGAAATCATTGAAGATGGACAGGAACTCATTCTCATGGAAGGTGGAAAAGGCGGACTTGGTAACGATCATTTCAAAACCGCTACCAACCAAACACCACGCTATGCTCAGCCCGGGATTCCTGGTCAGGAAGCATGGATAATTCTTGAGCTGAAAGTTCTCGCGGATGTTGGTTTGGTTGGATTCCCTAATGCAGGAAAATCCACTTTACTATCGAGCATATCAGCCGCTAAGCCAAAAATTGCAAACTATCCGTTTACTACCTTAACACCTAATCTGGGAATTATTAGTTACCGTGAAGGTCAATCGTTTGTTATGGCAGATATTCCAGGAATTATTGAAGGTGCTGCAGAAGGGAAAGGCTTAGGATTACGTTTCCTAAGGCATATTGAAAGGAATTCCATGCTACTTTTCATGGTACCTGCAGATACGGACAATATTGCCAAAGAATATCATATCCTTCTGGAAGAGCTTAAGAAATACAACCCTGAACTACTTGACAAAGACAGACTTTTAGCTATCACCAAATCTGATTTGCTGGATGAAGAGCTTAAAGATATGATGAAAGGTAGTTTCCCTGACATTGAATATGTATTTATCTCATCAATTACGCAAGAAGGATTAAATCCGCTAAAAGATAAAATCTGGAAACGTCTTAATCCATGATCGAATATTTAGAAATGTTAGACAGAAGCCTATTGCTGTTCTTTAACGATTTAGGCTCTCCTATTACGGATAAAATCATGTGGTTTATCAGTGGAAAATACGAATGGATTCCACTGTATTTATTCATAATATTCCTCTTTTTCAAACAGGGGAAGTGGAAAGGATTTTTCTTTCTTTTGGCAGCCATACTCACTTTTGTTTTAACCGATTTAGCTTCTGTCAAATTATTCAAAGAGGTATTTGAGCGGTATCGCCCATCCCATAATTTGGAAATTCAGCATGCCATACATACCGTGAATCACTACAGAGGAGGATTGTTTGGTTTTGTCTCAAGCCATGCCGCTAACACATTTGGCTTAGCAACTATTTCAAGTTTAATTCTTCATAAAAAATGGTTTTCCTGGACGATTTTTATTTGGGCTGCATTGGTTGGAATAAGTCGAATTTATTTGGGGGTTCATTACCCTGCAGATGTTTGCGTAGGTGCCTTGCTAGGAGTTGGAATTGGATATCTGGTATATTATTTAGCCAAAACAATCCCAATAAAAACGATAGATATTTCCTAAACCGTACTAAAATCCTCCCTTCATAAACGAACCCATCTACCACTCGTTCGTTTTTATGACAAAAAACAATCACTAATTAGTCGAAATAACACAATTATTTGCGATTGTAGAGTAAAGCACTCTATTCTATTTTTGCCATAAATACAAGTAATTTAACAAAGCAAAATGGAGGTATTGAGTAGAACAAAAAACGGACAAGTTTACATTTGCAATAGATGCAATAAAATACATATTGAATACAGTAATTTAAATTTCAATTTCTCGCAAAAAGAGTTTAAAGAATTTGCAGATTATATCATTAACTTAAATGGAGCTTATTGGGAGGAAAAAAACAAACACACCCCCTTTAAACGCAAAATTATCATTCCCATAGGGCATAAAAATTTCAATGTATTACTAACCTTAACTGAATTGAATGAAATGAAAAGCTTGTTTAGGTTTTTAGGGGAAATAATTAAGCATAGCGAAATCAGATTCAAGGACATCGATTATATTATTCATAAAAATTAGTAAAGATGAAAAAGACAGCAATTTTTTTTGGGTCAACAACAGGCAATACAGAAGGTGTTGCAAAAACAATTGCAGAGAAACTCAATGCCGAAACTTTTGATGTTTCAACAATTCGTGCAAGCAAAATAGAAGAATTTGACTTCATTATTATGGGGACATCTACTTGGGGGATTGGTGATTTACAAGACGACTGGGAAATATTCCTCGAAGACTTGGAAAGTATTGATTTCACAAACAAAACAATTGCATTGTTTGGATTAGGTGATAGCATATCATATGCAGACACTTTTGTTGATGGCATTGGCACTATTTATAATTCTGTAAAAAACAGAAATGGGAAAATAATTGGAGAAATAGAAACAGACGGATACGATTTTGAGGATTCAACTGCAATAATCAATGGCAAATTCATTGGACTCCCCATTGACGAAGACAATGAAAGTCATAAGACAAACACCCGTATTGAAAAATGGGTTGAACAATTAAAAAATCAATTGCAATAATAACATTCACTTCAAGTTGTCAAAATGACTCACTTCAATACAAATCACCCTATATCAAAACCAATAACAAGGCCAAAACACTGTCATTTTGGCAACCTTACCACACGGGCTTGCAAGATTCTCCGCCGCCTGTTATTCACGGTATTGATCCTGGCAGGAAGCACACTTACTTATGCCCAGCAAAATACTCATAAATTTAACGGCACGGTATATTGTACAGAAAGCAACGAAACATTAACCGGGGTCAATATTTTCTCAAAGGACAAGCGCATCGGAACGACAACGGATAACGAGGGAAACTTTGAACTTACCATTCCTTCAGGAGACAGTGTTTCTGTGTATTTTACGTTCATTGGCTATAAAACCCGGGAATTTTCATTAGATAAGGACACAAAAAAACCACTCATTATCTACCTGGAACCCCTGAGTGTTGCACTTAAGGAAGTAACCATTACATCGGCAAAAAACGAACAAAGCAGTTTTAACCAGACAACACCAGTCAATATTATAAGCCAACAGAGAATAAACGAAGTAAGCGCACAAAACCTGCCTGATTTTGTTACCGAGGCTCCGTCAGTATCACTGGCCGGAGCGGGATACCACAAATCCATATCTATCCGGGGGCTGGCCAGAAAAAGAACCCTTATCCTCGTGGACGGGCACAGGATCAGCTCTGAACGGAACGCAGGCCCTCCCGGATCATTTGTTAATCCCCTCGCTGTCAAACGCATTGAAATACTCAGGGGGCCCTACTCCACCCTATACGGGTCAGATGCCGTAGGAGGTGTTGTCAATATCCTGACAAAAGACTATCAACCCGGGATCACAAACAAATTTGCCGGGGGTGTTCTCGATCTTAATTACCGTTCGGTCAGTAACGGGTACAACGCCAACATACTTATCAACGGCAACATTAGCAAAAATATTAAAATGCAGGTAAGCGCAGGTAAACGCAAAGCCGACTCATACAAAGATGCCCATGGCAATGAAGTCATGTCAACCAACTACTCCGAACAAAACCTGGCAGCAAAACTTCAGTGGGACATTAATTCAAAGCATAAACTTTTACTGCATGGCCTTATAAGCCAGGCAGACTCTATTGGAAAACCGGCTTATACAGATGAGATCAATGCACTTCATCCCAAAGACGACCACTCCAGAATTGCACTGCATTATTCATGGAAAAACCCTGAAAAAATATTTTCAGGAATGAATATTAACACTGCATTTCACAGACATGAAATAACAGCCCGTGTTTATAATTATACAAACACAGAATTCGGGCGGGTTGTAAACAAACAAAAAAACCTGTATAACAACGACATAACCTACCAACAGGATTTCAGATTTAAATTCAGTAAAACATTGAATATCTTATCCGGCATTGATTTCTACGAGAGGGATGGCATTCATATTGACGAACAATCACGGGCATTTCTGTATGCTCCTGAAAACTTTCTTGCCATTGGAGAAATGCTTTACTACAGTTCAAAAGACACCATATTACACAATTCGTACCAACGCAGTGGTGGCATTTTTGCCCAGGTAAATTACCAACCCTCTGAGAAACTCCGTTTTAATGCAGGAGCCAGGTACAACCTGTTTAAAACCCTTGCCCATCTGACCATTAAAAAAACCTACGCAGGCCCTCCTTATGATTATTCGTTAAATGAGAAGGAAACAGAAGAAAAAAAGGACGCTGCCTTTAGTGGAAATTTCGGGGCGCTTTATACCCCAAACAAGGCAATAAAGATTACATTTAATATAGGGCAGGCATTCAGAACCCCGTCAACCAAGGAACTGTTTGTAAATACCATGACCCCGGGAGGGATGAACATCAGCAACTCTTCGTTAAAGCCGGAGGAAAGCCTGAACATCGACTTTGGAATAAAACATGTCAATAAAAACTACGATTTCATTTCTCTCGACTTTTTCAGAAATGACATCAGTAATATGATAATTCTTCAATGGGATTCATTACATAGCAGCGGACAATTTCACAACAAAGATGCCCTGATTTACGGTGTAGAACTGGAATTCAGCCGCACATTCCTAAGGCGCTTTGAAACTTATGGCAATATTTCATACATCAAAGGGGAAGAAAGATCAGGAGAACCGCTCATGGACATTCCGCCTTTCCAGGCAAACCTGAGGCTATCGTACGAAATTATCGATAACCGGTTAAAATCAGGCCTGACCGGGAGATACAATGCAGCCCAGAAAGAAGTTGCCACGGGAGATGTCCCGACAGATCCGTTTTTTGTCATGGATTTTGTCACCTCATGGAAAATCAACCGGCTCGTCAGTGCCAATATCTCTGTCACCAATATTTTTAATAAACACTACAGGGAACACCATCAGTTTGAATGGGAAAGACAGGCCGGAAGAAGCTTTAACGGAGGAATTCAAATTAAATTTTAAATAGTTATGAAAAAAAATCTACTTTTTACCACAATTCTAAGCCTTATTGTTTTTGCCGGCTATGCTCAAACCACAGTTTACCCGACTGACGATATGACAACAAATACCGGAGGTTCAGGAATGTCTCCAACCAATGAACAGATCTGGTTAGCAAACTGGTCCGCCATGCAAAATTACCACCAAAGCATGCTAAAATTTGACCTCAGCGCATATGTCGGAGAAACACTCAATTCTGCGACATTACATTTGAACCAGTATTTTCATGCCCCGGACGGAACTCCGACACCGGCAAAAATCTATCTCGTATCAGAGGACTGGAATGAAAACTCCTGGCCGGCAAACACCAACGTGTCTCACGATGATACTCCGTTTGCCACGGTAGAGTTCACAACAACGCTTGGCTGGTATTCCATTGATGTGACATCACTTATCAATGAAATGATACAGGCCGGAGCAAATCAATACGGCCTCGTTATCATTGCAGATTCAGGGACAAAATTCGCACAGTTTTATTCCAAAGATGCCAGTGACGAAGCAAACCATCCATACCTGGAACTGGATTTTGCACAAAGCATAGAAACCGAAGCAATTTCAGCACTTTCCATTTACCCGAATCCGGTGAAAGAAAACAGCAACATAACATTCAGCCTCGCAACCAATGAGGAAGTTCACATCTATATTTCCGACATGCTGGGAAAAACAGTCTGTGAGATCATGCACAATGATATGACTGCCGGGCTCCATAACATCCCATTTAACACCTCGGATCTGCCCGAAGGCATATACTTCGCGTGTATTGTGGGAGAAACTCAAAAGTCAATAAGCAAGGTCATTGTAAAATAAAAGGGAAACCATTGCCCGGTTAATACAAACAAATTATGCAAACCCCGGACAGGAATAACGGCGTTTCTTATCGTTCTATTCACCATGCCATTAGGACACGCTGCAATGATACTTATGGAGAAAGGCTTCGGGCACAAATACATTTACCCGGCGGCTATGGTATTGGGTTTACTTGGCATGATGATCATGATCGCAGGCGCATTCTCTTCAGAGGATTATTGGTCTGGACAGGCTGGATAGAGTTTGCATTCGTTTATTTTGCGAATCGCTATAATGTGGCACCATTAATGGACAACGGAGAAATTGCAACAAAACCGGAATACCTGATCATGCCATCTTCCGTAGGGTTCTGGGCTGTATTTAAAAAGCAAATACAAAAACAATCATGAAAAATATGAAACAACTTTTATTGGTATTACTGGCAATTGTAAGTATCAGCTCATGTAAAAACCCGGAAACGCCCGAAAAAAAAGAGCAGGTAAAAAAAGGAAAAGACAAGACAGCGGTACTTATTGTCAGCCACGGATCGCCTTCCGAAACCTGGCAAAACACCCTTATCGAAGTAGGGAATACCGTTAAACCCGAAATACTGAAAAACAAAAACGTATCCGATGTCCGTACTGCATTTATGGAGTTTGCAACACCAAGCATTGCAGAGCAGTTAAAGTCACTTGATGAAGAAGGATTTGACCACATCATTATTGTACCTCTTTTCCTTACGGTCAGCTCACATACGGAAAGTGATATCCAAAACATAGTAGGCTTAAAATCAGACCAGGAAAAAATCAATGAACTGACTGCCGAAGGGGTAGAAATATATAAACCCAAAGCAGAGATCACCATAACTCCCCTGCTGGATTTTTCAGGCTACCTAAGAAACAATATTGTCAGACGCTACAATGAGATCAGCGAGGATCATAACAACGAAGGCATTGTAATGATTGCATACGGATCTCAGTATTACAATACAGAATGGACCCAACTTATGGACGAAATTGTCTCACATCTTCAGGATGCAACCGGAGTTGAACAGGTAAATTATGCATGGTGCGGCCATATTGTAAATTTCTCAAGTGAGCCTGCGCAACAAGCCATTGAAGAATGCCTCGGGGTTAAAGACAAAGCCGTTGTTATTCCGGTTTTGGTCGCCGTGGATGAAAATTTCCAGGGGAAACGAATCCTGAATGCAGTACAAGCCATTGAAAATAATGAAGAAAAAGTCATTTACAGACAGGATGCAATCCTCCCTGACAATAACATCAATCAATGGATAATAGACATTGTCAACACGACATTGGATAATCGTTCAGATCGATAATAAAATCTATAAAAATAAGATATAATTATGAAACAGATTTATATTTTTCTATTAGTATCTGTGTTATTTGCGACAAATCAGCTTATGGCACAGGAAGTGGATGCCCGTTCAGGAGCAACCGAAATTACAGTAAATACCGGGTCAGGCTACATCAACGAAGTTTATTGGGATTTTGAAGACCTAAATCATACGGTTCCTCTCAACGAGTGGGATATTGCGTTTACAACAGATCAAATGGATGTAAGCATAATTGCCAATCATGGAAATACGGTTGAACTCTTCACATACCCCAATGGTAGTATTGACGACTGGAACTCCGTTGATACAACAGGAATGGTATGGAAACCTATGTACAATTCAATCATGAACTGGGGAGCAGGGGCTTTTCTTTATAATGCCGTTTCAGACAATCAGTTTGACTTTGTGGCTGGGGCGTATATAACATGACAAGCCATCTTACCAGACCATGCTTTCAACCGGAGACGGGGAGTCAATCCCCTATCTGGTCAGGGGTGTATTGTTAAACCCCAATAATACAATGGCAGCATTAGACACAAACCTTAATTTTTATGACATTACCATAAATGACACATCAGTTTTCAGGTTTAGCACCAGGCTTGATTTTATAGGGCATGACTGGAAGTACTATAACTTTGACGACGGAAGGTACAGCATCATTGAAAACAGAAACTATATTATCAAAACCAGTAAGAACTACTATTATAAACTCAGATTTATTGATTTCTACAATGAAGAGAACAGGAAAGGCTACCCGACATTTGAATTTGCAAGGCTATAGAAACAGGAAACCGGGAGAGACAGGATTGCAGCCCGAAAGTCTCTCAAAAATTGGGATAGAAGCCTGTATTTATCACTCATTTTTGTGATTGCCCGCCACTCCCCTTTCATTTAGTTTTGTATTTAAAGTTCAGATGATGCAATACCCCAAAGAAAATATCAGGAACCGGATTTTAATAATTGCCAGGAAAGAATTTCTGATCCACGGCTACAAAGGAACTTCCATGCGTACCATAGCAAAAAATACAGAAGTAAGCCTGAGCAATATTTATAACTATTTCAAAAATAAAGACGAAATATTCAGGGAGGTACTGACCCCCGTAATTACAGACTTAGACAAGATCATTGATTCACATAACAATGAAGACAATTTAGACATTAAAATTTTTGAGTCCCGGGAATATCTGAAAAAACACACCATGATTTTTGTAGAGCTTATTCTGCAATACAGGGAAGAATTAAAGATACTGTTTTTAAATTCTCACGGATCGGAACTCGAAGGCTTTACAGAAGAATACATTGAAAAAAACACGAAAAAAGGGCTGGAATACCTGCAACTAATGAAAGCAAGATATCCCTGGCTAAATATTAACGTTTCTGATTTTTTTATCCATACCATGAGTTCCTGGTGGGTAAGCACCATTAGCGAACTGATTATGCATGATCTGACACGCGACGAACTGGAAATCTTTTTAAACGAATACATGAGTTATTCAACAGGAGGATGGAAAAATATTATGAGAGTAAAAGACTAATTTTTTTGAACGCAACAGAACACCGTTCTTTTTTAAAAGAAATAAATCAAACAATTAAATAATTTTTCGATAATGAGTACACTATCAAAACTACAAACTCATATGGCAGGCAGAAAAGCCTTACTGCCATTGTCATTAGTATTGTCAGCACTCAGTGCTTTGGCGGGGATGGCCCCGTACATTTTAATCTGGTTCATCATCCGTGAATTCATCACAGCGGGAGGAGTTTCGTCTTCAGGGCTTATTCAGAATTATGCATGGTGGGCAGCAGGGCTCGCCATAGCCAGTATTCTCATTTATTTTTCGGCCTTATCTGTTTCTCACCTTGCAGCTTTCCGGGTTGAAACCAATATGAGGCGCTATGCAATGAAAAAAGTCGTCAATATGCCGCTTGGTTTCTTTGACAATAATACCAGCGGGCGTATCCGAAAGATCATCGACGACAATGCCAGCATTACCCATACCTTCCTCGCACATCAACTGCCTGATCTTGCAGCCACCGTTATAATGCCGGTAACAGCCTCTGTATTAATATTTGTTTTCGACTGGCGGCTGGGACTGGCTTGTCTTGCTCCCGTCGTTTTTTCAATGTTCATAATGGGCTTTATGATGGGTAAAAAAGGCCGGTATTTTATGCAAAGCTATATGGATTCCCTCGAAGAAATGAACACCGAAGCAGTTGAATATGTGCGGGGAATTCCTGTTGTTAAAGTGTTTCAGCAAACGGTTTTTTCATTTAAAAACTTCTACAACAGCATTGTAAAATACAAAAACATGGTATTCTCATACACCAAAATGTGGCAATTCCCCATGTCAGCATATACGGTAATAATTAATGGATTCTCATTTTTCATTGTTCCTGTAGCTATTTTACTGATCGGAAACTCCGGTGATTATGCAACGGTTATTCTGAATATGTTCCTTTACGTTCTCATCGTGCCCGTTTTTTCGCAAAGCATTATGAAAAGTATGTATATGAACCAGGCTTTCGGACAGGCAAAAGAAGCCATCGACCGCCTGGAAAACCTGACATCAACCGAACCATTGCCTGTTTCTGAAAATCCCCGGGCAATGGACAACTACAACATACAGTTCAATCATGTTTCGTTCAGCTATCCGGGAGTCAATAAAAAAGCGGTCAGCAATGTAAGTTTTGATATCAGGAAAGGGCAAACCGTTGCTCTTGTAGGCGCTTCGGGAGGAGGAAAAACAACGATTGCCCGTCTTGTCCCCCGTTTTTGGGATGTCGATGAAGGCGAGGTTCTCATTGGCGGAATTAATGTTAAAGATATTGATAACAAAGATTTAATGAACCATATTTCCTTTGTTTTTCAAAATACCCGTTTGTTTAAAACAACATTGCTGGAAAATATCAAATACGGAAACCATGCCGCTTCAATGGAAGAGGTTAAGCGGGCTGTTGACCTGGCACAATGCCGCGAAATAATTGATCGTCTGCCCGATGGATTGAACACAAAAATAGGAACAGAAGGAACCTATCTTTCAGGTGGCGAACAACAGCGCATTGCTTTGGCACGTGCAATTCTGAAAAACGCTCCTATTGTAGTTCTCGACGAGGCAACCGCGTTTACCGACCCCGAAAATGAACACCTGATACAACAAGCCCTGAAAAAACTAACAGAAGGCAAAACGGTATTAATGATCGCCCACCGCCTTACCAGCATTATGGATGCGGATAAAATACTGGTGATCAATGAAGGGGAAATTGCAGAACAGGGCACACACAATGAATTATTAAACCATGGAGGAATTTATACAAAAATGTGGAACGAATACCAGAAGTCCGTACAATGGACTATCGGAAAGGAGGTTTGTCATGCTTAAAACAATACAACGCCGTCTGTCTCTTTCAGAAAAAGGGGCAAAAGATTTTATCAAAGGAACCTTATGGACAGTTTTGCTTGATATAGCCCTGATGCTTCCTGCGGTATTTATTTTTCTTTTCCTTGACGAATATTTAAATAAAATATTCGATCCGTCTTTAACCATTGCACATGGATTATGGTACTATATTTTACTCGGCATTGGGTTCATGCTAATTATGTTTGTCATAGCCATGGTACAATATAAAAGTACTTTCACAACCATTTACGAAGAAAGTGCCAATCGCCGGATCTCTCTGGCAGAAAAACTCAGAATATTACCACTGGCTTTCTTTGCAGAGAAAAACCTCTCTGATCTCACCTCAACCATAATGAATGACAATACCGACCTGGAACATACGTTTTCGCACGCCGTACCCCAACTGTTTGCATCGGTTATCAGCATTGTTTTGGTAGCTATCGGTTTGTTTTTCTATAACTGGCAATTATCCCTGGCTTTGTTTTGGGTCGTTCCCTTTGCCGCAGGCATACTGTTTCTTTCGAAAAAGCGGATTGACAAAGAAAACCAGGTTGGCTACAAAACAAAACGTGATGTAAGCGAAAAAATCCAGGAAGGCTTGGATACGGTTCAGGAAATTAAATCATATAACGAGGAAAACACGTATGTCAAAGAATTAAATGCAACGATTGACAAATATGAGAAACAACTGATACGCGGCGAATTACTGACCGGGGTTTTGGTCAACTCGTCACAAAGTTTTCTAAAACTCGGGCTGGCCGGTGTAATCATTGTTGGAGCAGGCATGGTTGCAGCAGGGAGCACAAGCCTGTTTGTTTATTTTATTTTCCTTATGATCTCGGCAAGCATTTACAATCCTGTAAACGAAGTATTTAACAACCTGGCCGCATTATTATATCTTAACGTAAGGATTAACCGCATGAACGAAATGCAGGGCTTACCTATTCAGCAAGGGAAAAAAGATTTCGTCCCGGGGAACTTTGATATTGAATTCAAAAACGTAGATTTTGCTTATGAAGAAGGCAAACAGGTACTTAAAGATGTATCTTTTACCGCAAGACAAGGTGAAATAACTGCTTTAGTAGGCCCTTCAGGCGGAGGAAAAAGCACATCGGCAAAACTGGCAGCCCGTTTCTGGGACATCAACAAAGGGAAAATAACTCTTGGCGGCCAGGATATCAGCAAAACAGAACCGGAAACGCTTCTTAAAAATTATTCCGTAGTATTCCAGGATGTTGTTCTTTTCAATGCCTCCATCAAGGATAATATCCGGCTTGGGAAACGCAATGCCACTGATGAAGAAGTAATACATGTGGCAAAACTGGCTCAATGTGACGAATTTGTACGCAAAATGCCTGACGGTTACAATACCATTATCGGCGAAAACGGAGAAACCCTTTCCGGGGGTGAACGTCAGCGTATCTCCATTGCCCGTGCCCTGTTGAAAGATGCTCCGATTGTATTATTAGATGAGGCAACAGCGTCACTTGACGTAGAAAACGAAACCAAAATTCAGGCGGGAATATCGGAGCTTATCAGGAATAAAACAGTTTTAATTATTGCCCACCGGATGCGTACCGTGGCCAATGCCGATAAAATTGTGGTACTGGAAAACGGCAGAGTTGCCGAAAGCGGATCTCCTGAATTGTTAAAAATACAAAACGGAATTTTTGCAAAAATGGTGGACAGGCAAATGCAAACAGGAAATGTTTAAAGGCAGATGATGAAAAACAGAATAGAAAATGAAAGAAAATTCTGGGATGCTTTTTCAGGGAAGTATGACAAGCACACCGGGAAGAAAAGCAAAAGCACATACGACAGATTATTTGAGTCCTTTGCCGAAGATACCGGGGAAACCAAACGCTTACTGGAGATAGCAACCGGCACAGGTTTAATTTCCCTGAAACTGAGTCAACAGATCCCGGATATTACAGCAACAGACCTATCGCCTGAAATGATAAAAATTGCAAGAGCAAAAGCAGAAAAACAAGCAGTAAGAAATGTAAATTTCCAGGTAGAAGATGCCTGTAACTTAGGTTTCCCCGGCAATAGTTATGATACCATTATTGCGTCAAACGTACTGCACCTGCTTTTTGATCCGGCACTGGCTCTGCAGGAAATAAAACGGGTATTAACGGATGGGGGCATTCTTATTGCCCCCACCTATTGCCACGGAGCAAACCCGGGGAGTCATGTATTTTCAAGGCTTATGGGGCTCAGCGGTTTTAAAGCCCGTTCGAGATGGTCAATCGGGTCATTTCAAAAATTCATTCGTAACAATGAGTTCGAAATCATTAAATGTCAAAGAATTAAAGGGGTGATACCAATGGCTTACCTGGTTGCCAGGAACAAACCCGGAACTCATGAAAAAGAACCCAAAAGCAAATAACTTATGGAAGGATATAATCATCAGCATCATTCTCATAAACATCACCACAACAATTTACACGGCAGGGGCCTCCTATGGGCTACATTGTTAAATTTGTCCATAACCATAGTGCAAATTGCCGGAGGAATACTTTCCAACAGTTTATCCCTGTTGTCTGATGCATTGCATAATCTGGGTGATTCATCTGCCGTTTTTATCGCATTTATAGCAGGAAAAATCAGTAAAAAAAATGCAGATGTTAAACATACATTTGGTTATAAACGAGTAGAAATACTTACGGCTCTTTTTAATGCTATTCTGCTTATTGCAATTTGTATTTTCCTGTTTTACCAGGCTTATCAACGATTTTTAAATCCCGAACCCATCAAAGGAAAGCTTATGCTGACCGTAGCAATATTCGGGTTACTGGCAAACCTTATTTCAGTCATAGTATTACATAAGGATAGATCACATAATCTAAATATTAAAGCTGCTTATATGCACCTGCTGGGAGACACCCTGTCGTCAGTTGCAGTTATTGCCGGAGGTATTGCAATCTGGCAATTCAACATTTATTGGCTGGACCCGCTTATTACGGTATTAGTCGGAATTTATATCATATGGCATACATGGAGTATCGTAAAAGAATCTCTAAATATCCTGATGCAATCTGCCCCGGGAAATATAGACCTTCAAAAAATAAAAGAGGAAGTGGAACATCTCGAAAATGTGGATAATATTCATCATGTCCATATCTGGCAACTTAATGATTCACAGATTCACCTTGAAGCCCATCTAAACCTCAATAAAAATATGAATATGACAGAAATGATGTCTATACGAGAGAAAACAGAAAATATTTTACGAAAAAAATTCGGAATACAACACATCACCCTGCAAACAGGATATAACTGCTGTAATGGATTATGCCAGTTAATTATCGATAACAGATCACGGATTTGATATGCCTGAAAATGAAAAAATGGCCCCGAACCACCAGGACCATTTTCTAACCCTAAAACCAAATCAACTATGAAAAAAACAAATTGTTAAGCCAATGCCTCACAAATTATTTTAACGATACAAACATATGCTGTTTTTTAATTCAAAAACATGACGTTTTACACTTAATTTTGCATATTATATGATCATACGTCCTTCAACTGATAGTATATTATTTTATTCAACTTATATATTTCATTATACCTTCTACAAATTAAAATAGCTTAATTTATTTGACTTTTTAAAGTCTAAAGCATTGTTCAACTCAGCTTTTTAGAAAACTTTACAATTCAAACATGCTACACAACACAAAACAAAGCACCTACAAGCAGAACAAAGCATACCGAATATCAGACAAAACAAGCATATTATGAAGTGGAATTGTAACAAAATTTTTCATAAATCTCTCCATTTCCTGTTTTGGAGGGATTAAAACAAATTCTAAATTTTGATTTTTACTGCTGGCAATTTCTTCTCTCAATTGAAATAATTGTTTATTTGTAAGATTTGATTTAGCGAGTTTGCTCATATCGATAACAATTCTATTTTCAGCATATTCTTTTCCAAGAGATTTTAAATCACAAAACAGTTGAAAGACTGGCTCAAAATCATCAATGCACTGTAAACCAATAATTAAGTGACTAGGTTGTCGTACAATACTACAATTCTGCTCATACAAATTTTTCTGCTCCAAATTCATGCAACAAAACTATGCTATATTTTGAATTGAGAAAACAGCATTTGTCATTAAGATGTAAACAAGGCATCAACAATAACAGAATTAAATCTTATGCTTTTTAACGATAATGGAATTTGGGAGAACTAAACTAAACGTACTTCCCTCGTTGGGTTTAGACTCTAAATCAATTTTTCCACCCAGTGCTTCTGCAAGATTTTTAGATATAGACAAACCAAGACCTGCACCAGAATATTGTTTAGTGTATGGATCTTCAACTTGATAAAAACGATTGAAGATTTTGTTTTGCTGTTCTTGATCCATTCCTATACCTGTATCACTCACATAAATGGCAAATTTATCTTGAGGGAGATATTTTGCCCCGATACAAATCTCTCCACGGCTTGTGAATTTTAAAGCATTTGACATAAAATTCGTCACGATTTGCTTCATCCTAACCTCGTCTGAGTAGATAACATCCAATCCATTTTCACAACCATTAAAAATAACATTTAGATCTTCCTTATCATTTCGATTTGAACTGTTTTTGTGAATAATATTGAGTGTTTCAAGCAACGAGAAGTTTAACAGATTTAGACTTATTTGATTTGCCTCAATTTTAGACAAATCAATAATATCATTAATCAAACTAAGCAATTGTTTGCCATTTGACTGTATCATTTTCAGATATTCAATGCGTTCATCTTCTGAGGGATCTTCATCACTTAAAAGCAATTCAGAAAATCCAATAATCCCATTCATTGGAGTTCGAATTTCATGACTCATGTTCGCAAGAAATGCAGATTTTAATTGATCTGATTCTTCGGCTTTTACTTTTGCAATTTCAAGCTCCTTATGTTGCTGCTGCTCTTTAAGAATTGTCCAAACAATCTCAAGTTGCAATTGCAATTGATGCACATCATGTTCTGTATATGAAGTTTGTTTATTTCCAAGCATTAGAATTGCCTGGACATATCCATCCTCTACAACAGGCACCAAAACTAACTGTTTCAAATTCTTAAACCAAGCACTAAGCACTGTATTTTCATCATCATTTTGTGCCTGAAAATGATCAATACAGATTGGTTTTTCAGAATTTACACATTGTGAAATCAAACTATCGGTCGAATAGTCTAATGCTTCACAAGTATCATTCAAATCTCTACATTCATTATTTATACAAAGCACTTTAAGCCTTGCTTCACCTTTAGCCTCATCAATTTGACACAAACAAGCTAACTCACTGTTCGTGTATTGCATAGAATCAATTACTATATTGTTCCACAAATCACGTTTTGTTCCAGATTTATTAATCAGTCGATACAAACTATTAAGATGCTCTTCGTACTCTTTGTTTCGCTTCTTTATTAGTTCAAGTTCTGTAATATCATTAAAATTCACAAGGTATTTCTCCTCCCCTTCAAGTTGAATTTTTCGATATGATTTAATTACCTGAATAGGTGAATTTGTTTTATGATAAATAATACTTTCTATGTAATTTTCTGAATTCACAAATTCAGCACGTAATGGGCAATTATCAAAAAGACTACAAATCATACTGCAATCATTCCCTTGCAATTCTTCCAAACTATACCCAATCAATTTTATAAAATAATCATTAACAAACTCAATTTCAAACGATTTATTTAATATCAATGTCCCAACAGGCAGATTATCATAAATAGTCCTTACCAACTCCTCCGATTTTCTCGCTCTTTCTTCCAATTGTTTTTGTTCGGTAATATCTCTAAACACACAAAAGCTTTGCAACATTTTCCCGTCACTTCCGTTAAGAATCGAACCATCAAGGAGTACATCAATCACTTTTGCATCCTTTCCCAACAATCTATAATAAATATCTCTTTGATATCCTTCAACTTTAAGTAAGCCAAAATGATTTTTAAAATCATTACGACTATCAGGATGTAAAAAATCTGTAAAATGCTTTCCAATAACATCATCCCGATCATATCCCAGCATTCTCAACCACATGGGATTTACATCTAGCACTTCCCCTTTAGGGCTTAAAGATTGATAAGGAATAGGAGCTTCTCTATAAAGCGCTTTGTATTTCTCCTCATTTAGCTTAATCTCTGTTTGTGCTTTATGGATATCTGTAAAATCACGAACAAGCGTTATTACATGTTGATTTTCAGGGTTTTGTACAGCAGAAACATCTAACCAACGTCCCTTAATTAACACCTTCATGTTCTTCACTGGGTTTCCCTTCAAGGAGTCTTTCATCCCTTTCAGAACAGCAGGCAAGCTCTTTCTATCGAGAATATTTGGAGCAAGCTGAATTGCATTTTCCCCAATCATATTTTGTTTATCAATGCTTAGAATTTCACACAATGCACGATTAATATTTAGGATTTTTCCGACGTGGTCAACTTGTAACAACCCATCAGAAACACCATCGAATATTTCTGCGTAATTATCATAACTCTTGCGCAATTCTTGTTTCAACTTGTTTTCTTCAGTAATTTCAAAAGCAACACCTCTAACTCCTACCACGCTGTCGTTTACTACTATAGGGTTGGAAAACAATTTAATAATTCGAGAATCACCCTCATATTGAATAGTATATTCATTTCCTTTTAAACTCTCTCCCTTAGCAAGTAAAACAAGATTATTTTGTAAATCTTTGCGATTTTCCTTTCCAATAAAATCATAAATATTGATTGGCTTTGGAGGGTTATCTAATAATGGATATCGTTTTTTGGCTTCATCGTTTACATAAACAAAGTCACCATTCAAACCAATTTCGAAGACAAATTCAGGCAACCCAGATAAAAATGCTCGGAAATCATTTTCTGATTTTTTTATTTCGTCACGAACAATTAGGCGTTCTAGACAAAACCTATACTGTTTCTCAAGTGCTTCAATAGTTTTTGGATTCCGGATAAATGAATTTTCGGGAATTAAAATTCCCAACGCTCCTTGAAGTCGATTATTTATACTCGTACCTATCCCATAAACAATCTTTAAGCCTGTAGTTTCACTAAAAACAGATATTAATTTTCGGCTTATCATATTGGAAGCTACACTTTCAAGACCACCATGTTCAAATAGAAGAAGTCCATCTTCCTTCAGCAAGAAAAACTTATCATGCATCTCTCCCACCTTACCAACAAGCTTTCCTCCTAATAGCTTCTCAATCATACTTAGCAATTTGTTATGGCTTTTAAAAGCAGACAATTCCAATTGCTTTCCATGGTTAACAATCTTCGAATAATATATCACTGCATCATCTTGAAGTTGGTAAACACAATTCACATATGCATTTAACAAGTCTTCTTCCGAATTACATGCACTCATCTGTGCAAAACTTTCATGGAGTAAAAGCGGCTCATTCAACTGGCGTGATGTGAGAGCTTTTGGATCACGTTTTAAAAACAACAAGGCATGATTAACTTCTTGAAAATCTAACACAACACCATCAACAAGACAATCAGTCACTTCACCAGACTTATGCCTACATTTTGACTCAAAATGAATACTGCCCTCCTTAAACAAAGAATTCAACTTAACTTTTAAAGTACTGGCTTCTGACTCAACTTCCATCTCGGCTAAATTCATCCCAACTAACTCATTTTTTGAGTAGTCAAAATATATACTTGCATGATAATTCGCTGTGATGATATCTCCTTCTTGGTTGATCAACAAAACTATACCAGGGTAATAATCCATGTTTTTCTTGAAAGATTCAACATCATATAAATCTGGAAGCTTCTGTGTCGGATTGTAAAAACCAGTTACCGTAATAACAAAAACATCTTTGCGCACACAATGCACCGAAAAATTAATGAAAAAGCGGATAGGCTTTGAATTCCCTTCATGTTCAAGCATCTCTGAAATTTGTCCACTTGCCTCACCAACTTTTAAAGCCTCACACTGCTTAAAAACAATGTCAAACACCTTTTGCGGTAAATCATGTACTTTTCGAACTGAGGGAGTTGAAAAATAGTCTTTTGACATCTGTTGATATTTCGGATTTATATACAATACATCTAACTTCCGATTGACAATCAAATGTCCATGCTCTGCCCCTTTCAGAAAGAACCTTAACTCATTGAATTGACTATTTTTCGGCTTGAGCATACATCAATTTTTACTTGATAAATATAAGAAAGAAATTACACAAAGAAACCTTGTCACCCTATAAGAATTGATGGCAATACAAGTGAACCGCGCATATATTTATAGATTCTACATTTAAGAATTTTACCCATAACCAATCACATGTTCTAAAACATAGAACAATCTTAATTAGAAAGGTTTCAAATAAGCACCATTTGCTTACTTTTGCATTGAATTTTATGTTGAATTGTGCTTAAAAAAATATTGACATACCTTAACTTGCTCATTATGAGCGTCATGATAGCTAACAACGTTGCCTATCTGCACACACACATTTTAAGCGATGGACAAACAATTCAACATGCCCACCCATTCTCAAAATCAGAAAACAGCAATTCCGGAACTCAACATCAACATTCGAAACTCGAAGTTTTTATGTTGAATCATTTGCTGCTATTAGCACTCATGCTACCAGTAATTTTGAGATTAATTCAATTAAAATACACACCTCTTCAAATTCATTTTTCGACAGGGAAAATTTATACCAATTCATTTTCTGAAATTCTACTCAGAGGACCTCCTCAATGTGCATAATGGCACAAAATCAGGAAACTAACACAAATTATTGGTAATAAATTAAATCAGGAATCAATGTATAATAAGATTGTAGGAGTTGTAATTCTATTATTTGGATTAACAACAAGTTTTGCACAAACAGGTGCAATTAGCGGGCATGTTTCATATAATGGAGAACAAATACCATTTGTCAGTGTCATGCTAGAAGGAACAACATTGGGAGTAAGCACAGACTCAGAAGGGAAATTCATCTTAAAAGACATCCCTTTCGGAGATTATAAAGTTAAAACGCAAGCAATTGGATATCGATCATCCGTACAGGAAATCACAATTCAATCGGAGAAACCTCAACATATTGACTTAGAACTGGAACCAGATGTTTTAAAACTCGATCAAGTTGTTGTAACGGCAAACCGTAATGAAATTAATCGACGGGAAGCACCTGTCATTGTCAACACAATTACCACGCAACAATTAAGTGCAGTACAAGCAGGAACCATGAGTGAAGGATTAAACTTCATGCCAGGATTACGCACTGAGAACAATTGTCAAAACTGTGGTTTCACTCAATTAAGAATGAATGGTATGGAAGGTGCATATTCTCAAGTACTCATTAACGGTCGTCCGATTTTCAGTGGATTGGCTGGTGTTTATGGGCTTGAGATTCTTCCTAGCGGCATGATTGATCGTATTGAAGTTATCCGTGGAGGCGGATCTGCACTTTATGGATCAAATGCAATTGCAGGAACCGTGAATGTCATCACGAAAGACCCTGTCAACAATTCATATGCATTAAAAATGACACAACAAGTTGTGGGTGTAGGAATTAATGGGTCAAAACCAGCCAATGATTTTCTGATTAACTTCAATAACTCGATGGTTGGAAACAATGCAAGAAATGGTTTTGCACTTTACGGATTCATTAGAAACAGGCAACATTTTGATGCAAACAAAGATTCATATAGCGAACTCCCTGAACTTAAAAACTTTACAATTGGTGGTAGATTTTATCAGCGGTTAGGAGTTAAAGGGAAATTAACTGCCGATTTATATGCCATTAACGCTTCTAACAGAGGAGGAAATGGTTTTGAGCTTCCATTCCATGAGGCTGATATCACTGAAGCTGTCAACCATGAAATATATTCTGGGTCCTTAACCTTCGAACGTTTTTTCAGAGAAAAAGACATGTTTAGTGCTTACTTTTCAACCCAGTATATAGATAGAGACGCCTATTACGGAGCAGAAAAAGCACTGGATGCCTATGGTAACACGAAAGATCTCACTTGGGTAGGTGGCGTTCAATATAACGCTTACATTGGTAAACTCAATCTGGTAAGTGGATTAGAAAATACAAACGGAAGTCTAAGAGATCAGAAATTATCATACAGAGAATGGGATAGTGAAAGTGAATCATACATGCACTATCCCAATGCGGTTGTTGCAGATCAATTGACAAACACTAGCGGATTATTTGTACAAGGAGATTACCGTTTTGGCAAACTCAAAGCATCTGCAGGTGCACGTTTTGATCATTATCTGATTCGTGATCTGGAGCATAATGAAACTGATGATATTTCCGGAGACGTTATCAGCCCGAGAGTTAACCTACTTTACACAATACACGAACATGCACAAGCAAGATTAAGTTATTCTCAAGGGTATAGAGCACCTCAGATTTTTGATGAAGATTTGCATATTGAAACATCAGGAGCAAGACAAATTGTCCATGAAAATGCTACAGATTTATCACAGGAAACCAGTCATTCTGGTATTGCGAGCATTGATTTTCATCCTCACTTTGGGAAAAACACCTTACAATTTACATTAGAAGGATTCTACACTCGACTTATTGATCCTTTTGCCAATGAATTTGGAACTCCAGACGAAAATGGTAAAGTTATTTACACACGTGTAAATGCAGAAGGATATGCTGAGGTTTATGGTTTGAACCTTGAAATGAACTGGTTCTATAGTGACATTATGAATATTACCAGTGGGTTTACAATTCAACGTAGTAAGTTTAGCGAAGTGCAAGAATTTGATTCTAAAAAATTCTTCCGAACTCCCGACAACTATGGGTTCCTTACGGCACAACTTATTCCGGCAGACCGTTGGAGAATTACAATTTCTGAAAATTATACAGGGAAAATGCTTGTCCCGTATTTTGGAAACACAATTGCAAATCCTGACGAAGGAGAGTTAAGACAAACAGACATTTTCTTTGACACAGGGTTAAAAGTGTGCTATGAATTATCACGTGAAAAACTCAACCTTAATTTCTTCGCTGGTGTCAAAAATATTTTCAATGCGTATCAAAACGACTTTGATATGGGAATCACAAGAGACCCAGCATATATTTATGGTCCATTATCACCAAGAACATTATATTTTGGAGTGAAACTTGGACAATTCTAAGATTGTAATCCAGTAATATTCTTTATCGTAAACCGAAAAACAGGTTGCATATGCAGCCTGTTTTTTTACAGTTAACAGTAAATCATTGTTTTACTATTATCTAATGCAACAAATTCAAAAAAACGATTGCGTGATTACAACTCAATTCTCTTTCCACCCCTGTTCTCCAATAATAGAATTAACTTTAAAATTTTGATATTCCGTTAACAATTCTCTAAGAAACACAAAACCTGCACAATAGGTCATATTTAAGATTCTTGCTATTTTTACATATTGATTAATTTTCAATGTTAAAACGAATTCTTACATATCTGAGCATCGTACTCATTGGGCTAATGATAGTCAACAAAGCTGTCTATTTCCATTCTCATATATTGGAAGATGGTCAGATAATAGAACATGCTCACCCATTTAACAAATCGACTGACAACTCAGACAAACCTGTCAACCATAGTCATACGAATTTTGAATTATTAATCCTTTCACAACTTACTGTTTTATTTGCATTTGGGATTGCCTTAATTCTGTTTTTCTGCAGATCATTAAAGATAAATAGACAAATGCAAAAAATAGAAGTTTACACACCTATGTGTGTAAGCTTTTATTCTCTTCGTGGTCCCCCCTGTTGCTTAGCTTCACAGTAAAAGCAAGTCAAAATTTGTAAACGAAAATAAAACACTAAGCAATGAAAATCAAACTTTTAAGCTTGATTGCCATCGTTATGGCAACTATTGGGCTAAATGCTCAGCAATCTGTTATTTCGGGGAAAGTACTAAGTAATGGAGAAGGTGTACCTTTTGCAAACATCATGATAGAAGGTACAAACATAGGAGTATCAACCGATGCAAATGGAAATTATCAATTGAATGATCTTCCGGTTGGACATTATACTATTCATGCTCATGCTTTGGGTTATCAACATGTCTCAAATGATATAGATGTTCAAGGTGGATCTAATACTAACATTAACTTCGAACTAAATAAAGACGTTCTTCAATTATCTCAAGTTGTGGTTTCTGCCAGCAGAAATGAAACAAACCGCAGAGAAGCTCCAGTGATCGTGAATACAATGTCTGCACAACAACTAAGTACAGTACAGGCAAGCACCATGAGTGAGGGATTAAATTTCGTCCCAGGATTAAGAACTGAAAACAACTGCCAAAACTGTGGTTTCACTCAATTAAGAATGAATGGTATGGAAGGAGCTTATTCCCAGATTCTTATTAATGGACGTCCTATCTTCAGTGGTCTTGCAGGTGTTTATGGTCTGGAAATTCTTCCTTCAGGGATGATTGAAAGACTTGAAGTCATCAAAGGTGGAGGTTCTGCACTTTATGGCTCAAATGCAATTGCTGGCACAGTTAACGTTATCACCAAAGAGCCTTTGACTAACTCATACGAAATCAAACTAACAGATCAGATTGTTGGTGTTGGTTTTAAAGGACTCACTCCCACCAATGACAAAACCCTCAACTTCAATGCAACTCTCGTAGGTAATAATGCAAGAAACGGAATAGCCTTGTATGGTTTCATCAGAGACAGAGGCGGATTCGATGCCAATGGAGACAGTTTCACAGAGCTTCCTCAAATGAATAACCTCACGATAGGAGGTTCTTTCTACCAAAGACTTGGACTGAAA
The DNA here is from genome assembly GCA_963676165.1 of Bacteroidales bacterium. Lineage (GTDB taxonomy): Bacteria > Bacteroidota > Bacteroidia > Bacteroidales > ML635J-15 > JAQIBY01. Next base: position 2,377,943 of record OY781043.1, read on the forward strand.
GGCAAATTATCATTTGACGTGTATGCCATCAATTCAAGCAGACGAGGTGGCAACAAATTTCATGTTCCGGTGCATGAGGCTGACATTGCGGAAGCTCTAAATCATGAGATTTATTCAGGAGCAATTACTTTTGAACGTTTCATGAGAGAAACTGACAAATTCAGTACGTATTTCTCAGGACAATACGTTAATCGTGATGCATATTATGGTGCAGAACAAGCATTGGATGCCTATGGAAACTCCGTGGATATGACCTGGGTTGGTGGTGTTCAATATGATGCACACATCGAAAAGCTCAATTTAACTATTGGAGCTGAAAATGTCAACGGAAACCTGAATGATAAAAAGCTATCTTATCGTGAATGGGATGAAGCAACAGGACAAGTTGTAACGTATCCAAACTCCGTGGTAGCCAATCAAATGACAAATACCAGTGGTGCATATGCTCAGGCAGCCTACAAATTTGGAGCCATCAAAGCTTCTGCTGGTGCAAGATTCGATCATTACATCATCAATGACCTGCATGATTCAGAAACTGGAGCAGCAAGTGGAGATGTATTCAGTCCTCGTCTCAATCTTCTGTATAATTTACATGAGCACACACAAATCAGAGCAAGTTATTCTCAGGGATACAGAGCTCCACAAGTATTTGATGAAGATCTGCACATTGAAGCATCCGGTTCCAGAAGAATTATTCATCAAAACTCAGCTGATTTAAAACAAGAAACCAGTCAGTCTACTACCCTAAGTGTTGATGTACATCCTCATTTTGGAAAAAACACCATACAACTAACAGCTGCCGGATTCTACACCAAGCTTAAAGATCCTTTCGTAAATGAGTTCGGAACTCCGGATACAGAAGGACAGGTAATTTATACCAGAGTAAATGCAGAAGGTTTTGCAGAAGTGTATGGTATAAACCTTGAGCTGAACTGGTTCTACTCGGATGTATTGAATGTTTCCAGCGGTTTCACTATTCAACGCAGTGAATACAGCGAAGCTCAGGAATTTGATAAAAAACGTTTTTTCCGCACTCCTGACAATTACGGATACCTAACTGCTCAGATTATCCCTGCAGACCGTTGGAGAATCACTTTAACTGAAAACTACACTGGTTCAATGCTGATTCCTTACTTTGGTTCAGACCTCACAAATCCTGATGAAGGAGAACTCAGAACTTCTGAACAGTTCTTCGACACAGGCTTAAAAGTCAATTATGAAATCTCCAGAAAAAATTTAAATATTGATTTCTTCACCGGAGTTAAAAATATCTTCAACTCATACCAGAGTCAATTTGACACAGGTATTGACAGAGATCCAGCATATGTGTATGGTCCGTTATTACCAAGAACCGTCTATTTTGGTGTTAAACTTGGACAATTTAAATAAACAGCAATTTACACTCAATTCATATCAAATAAAAAAACGTCAGAGCTATTGCTTTGACGTTTTTTAATTATCTACAATTTTAAAACTTTGGTAAAGATTCGGAAAACGATCCGAAACAATAGTTTAATACAATTTCATGAGTCCCTGACGAATAACCTGAAACAAATTGCAAATTATAGTCGTAAGCATACCCAAACTGTATCATCTTATAGTCAACGCCAAACATTACACTTAGTGCCGGATATGATTTATAGGTCGCACCAATCCAAACTAAATCTTTCAATTGAAACCGAGATCCAATTTCATAAAATAAGTCCGCCTCAGAATAAGCAAATCGCGCAAATGGCTGAATCATAAAATCTTCACTAAGTTCAAACTGATAATCAGCATGCAGAAAAATCTCACGATACAATTTGTTCTCTTTAGAAGTATTTCCACCAAGACTTAAATTCGGTTGAAAAAGTTGTTTTACACCCAGACCAGCAATCAATTGATCAGAATACAATGCAACTCCAAAATCTGCATCAAAATACAATTTGCTTTCACTTATTCCTGAAATCGCATCATCAGACATATCAAAATACACATACTCTGATTGGTTCATTGAGAATTGTGCAATTTTAGGAGCTAATGCCATAGAGAGACTATAATCATCATTCAATTTCAAATGATAAGCGTATGCAAATCGAAATGAAGTGTTTCTCATGCTTCCAAAATAGTCATTCATTAAGGCAAGACCTATCCCATAATCACTCACTTTTGATGTATAACTCATAAATTGAGTCCCTGGATTTTTTTCAGCAAAACCTATAAAATAACTTTTCACAAAAAGACTTGCACATGCATTATCTGAGACTCCAGCATATGCCGGATTATCAACAAAACGATTTGAGAGATAATTACTCATATATGGAGTTTGTTGAGCCAAACCCACACGAAACATTAGTACTAAAAAGACTAATACATAAAGCTTTTTCATCATTATAATAATTTATTAGCGAATAATATCAAGAAAACCACGCATTGGATCTGAATTATCTTTCAAATCAATAAAGTACATATAAGAACCTATTGGCAAAGGCTTTCCATTATCAGTTCCATCCCAATCAGATTGATAATTGCTACTATAATAAACCTGTGCACCCGTTCTGGAGTAAATATAAATTTCGGCTTCAGGATACAACTCTATAAACTTTACTACCCAGGTATCGTTACGACCATCTCCATTAGGAGTTAATACTGATGCAGGCGCTAAGCAAACTTCATACTTTGTTCCCAATGCAATATGTTTAGTATATTGACATCCATAAAAATCAGTTAGATTAAGCGTATAATCCCCAGCTCTAAGATTTTCAATAATTGTATCTCGCTCACCATTTGACCATGAATACTCATACGGTTCTACTCCTCCAGTAACACTTACATGAATACAACCATCACTCAAATCCGGACATGAAGCAGTAATCACTTCAGGTTCGACATTAAACATCTCGGATTTAACTATATCAATGGTTTCAGATTTTTGACATGCATTTGCATCAGTTACTGTCACCTGGCAAGAATTTTCAAGTAACCCATTGATGGAGTTTTGTTTTGAATCATCACTCCACAAGTAAGTGTATGGAGCCACCCCACCTGACACATTTAAAACGACACTTCCAAATTCATCATCAGGACAAAGTCCAGACTCAACAACAGGGTTCAATTCTAATTCTGAAGGAGAATGAATAAAGGCGTCAAATACTGAGACACAAAAATTAGCATCCTTTATTGTTAAAGTATATTCTCCTACAGGCACATTATTCAAATTATTTCCAGTTTCTCCATTCGACCATAAAAATTCGAATGGCTCTACGCCAGACTCCACTTCGACAGAAATAAATCCATCTTCACTTCCATAGCAATTCGCATCAACCGTCACAAGATTCACAGTAACTCCTTCTGTCATTTCCACATGCAATTCTGCAGCATCACTAACACAAGTTGCTTCGACATTGGATTGAGTGCAATAAAAAACGGTATTTCCAACTTCGATTTCACTAACTTCTAAAGTATCACCCTCACCAATTAAATTTGTTAATTCTGCATCTGAATACCATTTAATATTCTCTCCATTAGCAATAAAATCTGGAAGGATTTGCCCTTCACACAAATGCACATTGTTGCTATTAAATATCGGAGCTTCCATTGTGCCATACTCTACAGAAAAAATACTTGCCTCACTTTGACATGCATTCACATTTTCAGTCTGTGTCACATAAAATAAATAGGTGCTGTCTTCAACACTAAGTATGGGTTGAAATCCATTTCCAGTATGTACAAGATTTGTCAAATCCACATCAGAATACCATTGCAGATTATCTCCAGTAGCATTTACTTCTGGCATCTCTGAGCCCACACACACATTAAGGTTATTATTTTCCAAAACAGGCGCTGCAGGTAATGGAAAAACATCGACTGTAATACTTTGTGACATAACCAAGACAGGCTTATTAAAATGTGCAGTAATTGTCAAATCACCATTAGGGGTAGAAGCCTCAATTAATTTCGTTGTTTCTCCAAATCCATTTTCATTGTTTGGGGGCAATTGCAATGCCAAAACAGACCCCTCACCTTCTCCATCATCAATACAATTATCATCTGAATCCATACTATCTGAATCCATTATGCGGATAAAGAAAGGAATATTAGAACCGACATTTATAGAACCAAGGTTGAACTCAAGGTGATTATTCTCTGTTGGATCAACTTGATAACTATCAGCATTATCGGAAGTATTCACTAGTTCATTTCCTTCATTATCTATTACAACAATATACACATCGACATCACCACCAAAAGGATCATCGCAACCCAAGTAACCATCTAATGTAATTGACTGAAGTTCAAATCCGATAGTATCAATTGTCACAATGTAACTAATTTCATGCTGTCCAACCGCAGAATATTGTATAGGGTCAGGATTTTCAAGTGCAGATGTTTCTCCGTTTCCAAAATCCCAAGCATAAGAAAATCCTGTAGTAATAAACATTTCAGGGGAATAGCCTTCGCTAGGATGAAGGTTTTCAACTGTCACACTGGCACTTCCACAAGCACTTTCAGGACTAACAGTAAAATGCTGTGCAAATGAAAATTGCACAAAAAACAAAGTCAAAATTAATACAGCTAATTTTCTCATTTCTATTTCTTTATTATTTGCTTAGTTTTAACAAACCCATGTTCTGTTTTTATTTGCAAGATGTACTGTCCTGTTTCCATATCCTTCATATCGACTTCATAATAATCCAGATCAGAACATTTGCTTTCAAATGAAGTCTTAAATACTGACTGTCCCAACAGATTAAACACTGAAAGCTCAATCAACTGAGGTTCATCCACATAAAATTGAACAAAGCATTTATCATTCACTGGATTTGGGTAAACACCAACAATTACAAGCTCTTTACCTAAAGCAACTTCTGTTTCACTAGTTGTTAAATCTTCAATCGGATAATCTGGAGCTAAATAAGGATTTTCTATCATTCGAACAGTTGGGACAGATGCTTGACGTAAGAAGTTTTCCCCATCGTTAACATACCAACCAGTTGCAAAACTTTCAACATAATTTCGGCTATCAATATTGTCAATAAAATACCAATCTGCTTGACATTTTATTTTTGTCACATCAAGGATGTAATAACCTCTAGAATCAAGATTGACCCATTTCATATGTGGATTTGCCAATTGAATTGCACCTGCACCGACACCTCCGAAGAACGAGTTAGTGCTTGGACTGGTGACTGAAGGAGTAACAAACTCCACAGTTCCACTACCTTGTCCATTAGATCCATATTCACCCATAGAAGGATTAGGAACATCATTTGCCCAAGAAGTATGAATATCTCCCGTTAATACAACAGTATTTTCAATGGACATTCCATAAATCCAATCTAGAATACGTTGTCTTTCAAATTGGTAACCATCCCACTGATCATTATTCACAACAAAACCAGCTATCTTTAGAGGTGCAAACATTACTTGCTGAGTAATTAATTTCCATTGGATAGGAGTTGTGTTTTGATAGTTGTACAACTCCATTTTAAGCCAATCAAACTGATCATCACCAATCATTCGCTTTTCATTGCTATCATTCGACAGTCCATCTTGCTCATCACGAGCTTCAAGTCTGGTGTCAAGCATTATTGAGGCAGCCAAATCACCAAAAGTTACAGTATGGTGAATTTTATTTTCTGGATGCTCAGGATCATTGATTTCTCTCATTGGCACCCATTCAAAAAATGCCTGCAGTGCATTTGCTTTCCGCTCTTCCCAATCCCCTTCTGAATCAGGATCATGATTTTCTGCCCCATCTTTGTATGAATCATTTGCAGTTTCATGATCATCATAAATTACATACCAAGGATATTGTTGATGTGAATATCTCAAATCAGGATCTAACCGGTAATGAGAATATCTCATTCTATAGTCTGCAAGAGTAAGCACCTCATGACCAGGCTGCAATGCTCTCTCATCGTGATTACCATATTCATTTGTTCCATACTCATAAATATAATCCCCTAAGTGCATGATGCAATCGACATCATTTCGCACAGCAATTTGTCGACACACATTATAATATCCATTATTATAGTTTGAACCTGAAATCGCGGCTATTCTTAGACTGTCTGTATCGCCAACCGGAGTTGTTTTGGTTCTTCCAACAATGGAATTCATATTAAGTGCTCTAAAATAATAGTAATACCATGTGCCAGCCTCTAAACCCTCAACATCAATTTTCACTGTCCAATCAACGTCTTCTGTTGTAGACACAGTCCCTTGTGCCACAAGGTTATCAAAAATTGTATCTTCTGCCATATACCATTCAACATCAATACTCTCCACTGTATTTACTGGAGTAACACGAGTCCAAATAATTACTCGGTCAGACAGAGCATCACCTGAGGCAACTCCGTGATAGAAAGGGGCAAACTCAGAATCGAAAGAAGACTCCAACCGGCCACATTGTGTTTGCAAAGGTTGAGAAAACGCAGATTGAAAAACAATCAATAATAATAATCCTATAAGATATCTCATAATTAGTTAGTTTTTTATAATCTTATGCAATTCAGCTTTCTGTTCACCTTGAAGAATGAAGAAATATGTTCCATTTGGATATTCGGACATATCTATCGAAAGCTTGTTTTCATTTTCGGTCATTTTTTTATCCATCAACACCTGACCGAAACCATTGTGTAAACGCAAAGAATACTTTCCAAAACCAGGAACAATCTCTAAAGTAATGCGATCTTTAACCGGATTTGGATAAATTGAAGTATATACCTTATCAACAGCATTTAAGGGCAAATCATTTGCACCATCAAATTGAATTGAATAAATTTTATTGGTTGAATTATCCTGAGCAATCACAATAATGTTCGCAGTTCTTTGAGCAATACTCCCCAACAAATCATGTGCTGGAAATATTCTAACTTCAGCATTTTCATCAGCAGCAGTTGCAAAAATTTCTACAGCTTCTGTTCCTTCTTCCAAATTCACAATGTAGTGTAATGTTGCAGGATCGAATTGTGGGTCTAAAATTCCTTGAGATACTGATAAACTTGCCAAGTCTGCATTATCAGAAACATAATCAACAAACTCGACAGAAACAACGTATTCTTTAAAGCTCATATCAGCAGCTGATACTGTATATACAATTGAACTTGAAAAATCCTGAGCAATTCCAGACTCAGGAGACAAAGACGCTCCAACATACTCAATTGTTGGAACTAAAGAACTAACACTGCTCCCAGTTTGCATGTAAATTGTAATTGTTTGTGCATCTTGATTTATCAATGCAGGTTGCAACTCATCAGGGACAGAAAAGGAAGTTATCATTTTTGCATCTGCTGCAGCTACAACATAATCAACAGTGTATGTAAGACTCGTACTTAAATCTGCGGATGTAACTTCCACGCTTGCAATTCCATCTGAGGAGGAAGGTTGTACAATTTGTAATGACGCAGCAGCGTCATTTGCAGTTGCTGAAACAGATGGAACATCCGTCGTCCCCGCTGGCAAGTTAACAACATAGTTATAGACACTAGGTTGAAACACAGGACTCAAAGTTCCCATACTTGTTTCTAAACTTGCAAGTGTTGCATCAGCAGCAATTAGCGTTGAAAACGTTATTGTATATTCCATCACATTGGTCAAATTCTCTGCATGAACAATAACAGTTGTTGTCCTTTCTTCCTCAGTACCTGCTAAATTTTCAGCATCAATAATCTCCACAGTTGCCCCGGCATGATTAGGAACTGCAAATGTTTGTGGGACCTGAGTTGTGCCTACAGGCAACTCAACCTCATAGGCAAGGCTAGATGAATTAAAAACAGGGTTTAAATTACCAACACTGGTATAAAGTTGAGCCAGGGTTGCATCATCACTAAAAGAAAAAGCGGAGTTTTCAAGTACAAACACATTACTACCATCAATATCCCAAAGACTTAAACCTGAAGGAATGGTTCCCACAGGATCGCCTTGACCAACTTGTTCTACACCTGAGAGTGTTGTATTATCAAAATTTACTCCTCTAATCTCATATTTTTGTTTGTAAACAGTAATGATATTAAAACCGGCAAATTTACCTTGCTCCAATGTCCATGAATACGCCTTTCCGGCAACATCAGTATATAAGTTTCTCATTGGGGCTCCCCAACTTCCTTCTCCAATATAAACACAACCAGTTTCAGCATCTGGTATAAAACCATTATCACTACCCGCACCACTTCCTGGAGAGATAGGATTCGTAATTTTCATCACATGAGAATGTCCATCCATGCTTAGACGAATATTATGATCTGCAAAAAGGGTAGCCCAACAATTTATTAAACTAGGCAAAACACTATACTCACCATGTGGAGCAAGTGGAATATGATATTGGATAAATTTCCAATATGGTTCGTTAGCAGTCCCTGTGTAAGCATCCAAATCTGAAGTAAACCAATCTAGCTGAGTTTGATCGCATTCCAAGTCTGTATTCAAACAATAAAACCGAAAAAGATTACCGACACTAAATGAGTAATAATTACTGCTATTGGGAATATCAAATAAGTTGTATAAGTCGTCATTATCTTCATGGTTACCATATACACCAACGATTGGAATCAATCTACCTTTTGTTTCAGAACCACCAATGGTTCGTTGCCAATCACTAAACCAGTTGCTCCACAACTGATCCCCTCCAACTAGAAAGTTTTCAGCAAAGATGTAATCTCCAGAGAAAGCAACAAAATCAGGGCGAATTTTCGCAACTAAATCAAACCCTTTCTGACGCCTTGGCACACACAAATCTGTTTCAAATTCAAAACCAGATGCCCCAGTTCGTGTATCACCTCCATTAATAAACATTACAGGAATGTTGGGATCATCGGATAAAGTTTTAAATGACATCCGAGGACTTGTTCCTGAATCATCTTTGATAACAAAATAATAAACTGTATTGGGAGTTAAACCCGTTAATCGGGCAAAACGATTTGTTTTCCCTCTATGACTTACAGTTCTATCGACTGAATGATTCATAGGATATGCATTCCAAACTGTGCTATAATCCTCAGTTCCATAATACACAGTTGCATTATTTGAAGTACCGCTGTCACACCATCCAAGTACGATAGTCGTTGTAGGATCATCTCTGTAAGACGCCCTATAATATTGAGTCCCAGCAATAAGAGAAAAACTCAAAAACAAAAAGAAAAGACTTATTAAGCTACGTTTCATATTGAAAATTTTTAAAATCTGTATTGTAATCGAATAGTAAACACATCATCTTCCAAATCCCGATCAAAAGCTGGAGAAGAACGACGTCCTAATCTCAAATCTCCTGTATAATGTTCAATCGAAGTGATCTCATTTTTGACATTTTCATAATAAAGGCTCATTTTCAGATGATCGGTAAATTGCCAATTCCAACCTATGCCAATGGTTGAAAATTTGATATCAGCAGGTGACATATATGTCTTTCCTACCTCAATGCTGTCATTATAGTACAGTAAATCAATGTCCCTACCTGAAATATCTGTATTTGGATCATACCAATCGTACTTTACAACAATTTGATGATTGGATTCCATAATATTTTGAACAACGCAAACATATCCTCCAGAAAAATTTCTAACCATAGTGGAGTGATTTTTACTCGTTAACTTTGACATAGTTGGATTGTATGGTTGTGGCTGATCATGAAGTGGCCATGCCATACCCAAAGAAGGTCCAGTTGAGGAATAAGTATTGATATCATTGTAAATCACATAGTCTTTTTCCAAATTGTTAGTATTTACAGCAGCTGGTTGAATACCCCAAAGATATTCTCCATAAACCTTTGTCTTGCCAAATGGTGATTTAAACTCTAACTGAGCATCAACACCAAAGTATTCTCGACTTACACCAACTCCCGTTGTGCCTGAAAGCAAGGTCTGAGCAGAATCAACATAAAATCCTTGATAAACAACACCAGCGGTATCCGTTAACTCATCAAAGTAATAGATGTAATATTTTGTATTTACATTCGACGAAATGGTATCAACCGGCTCATAAATATGCTGCATTTGTCCATGATAATATGAAAAACCTAAAGATGCCTTAAACGACTTAAATTCAGACGGAGTAAACAAACGTACATTCCCAATAAAGTCTTTATAATTATCTGTTTCAAGCGCAGAACCATTCCCATTAACAACAGCAACATTAAACTCTACAATATCCAAGTCTAAAGATTTTGGTAAACGTACACTCAATTTAGCACCTAAATCTCTTTCGCATGGAAATAAAGTTTGAATAATGCGCGAACGTTCCAGAGTTTCACGATATTGAGAAGAATAATCGACTTCATAACCAAAAGGACGATTAAACAAACCTGTTGTCAGCTCAAACATACCAAGATATGGTTCGTTTGCGCTGATATATAAATCTTTTACATGAAACCCTTTTTCTGTAAAATCAAAGGAAAGTTTTGCATTTGTAAACTCTGTTTGATGTTTAAAATTCAAACGTCCACGCCTTACTTGAAAACGATTGAAAGTTAAATCGTTGGCAAATCCACCACCACTAAAATTCGCAAAGTACTTGGTCGTTCCACCTAATGTATCAGGAACAAGAAAGCTTTGATACTGAGCTTGAATATATCCTGAAATTTGCAATTTACTCTTTTCTTGGATTCGCTCTGTATTCTCTTGTCCATACGCTGAAAAAGAAATCAATACAGAAATAAATATAAAAAAGATAAATCTTCCCCCACACATAATAAGTAGTCATTGGTTACGATGCAAAACTATGGAACACATGTTATCAAAACATTAAATTCAAATTAAGATATCCAGAAGTTAACACGCTGTCTACCTGAACACAAGAACAACCAGAACAACAATTTAATGAGTAAATTACAGGAAAAACACTACAAACAAAAATTCACCCCAATATTAAAAACCTGCTCACCATCAATCACTGTATATACATCATCCAAGTTCTCAATATCCTAACCTAAAATATTTGTCACGTTAAGGGTAACTGTATATCGATGAGCATACATTAATGCTAATTTGGGCGTAATTACTGGTTGTAAATTTTGCACAGCATCCAAACGAGCCGAAGCAAACAAATTCAAATTCTCTCCAAATTGTTCAAAAGAAGGCTTTCGAACAAATACTCAATCTATACAATCTAGTTTTTATCAATTGATTTTAAGTATACTAGTGGAGTTACACCTATTTCCTTTTTAAATATCTCATAAAAAGTTGATTTAGAATTGAACCCACATTCAAAAGCTATACCCATTAAAGTATAATTGAATCTATCTGAAGTTTTACATCGTTCAACAAAAGTTTGAATGCGTAAACCATTTACATATTCATAAAAATTTTTATTACGAATACGATTGATAGAATGCGAAATCAAGTTCTCAGGTATTTGTGTGATTTGCGACAATTCTTTCAAACTTAATCGAGGATGCAAATAAGGTTTTTGCTTAATCATGCAATTATCTAATTTTCTCATTGTTTCTTCAAGAATCTCTTCAGAATATGCACACCGTTTTCTAGCACTTTCTGATTTAAATTTCACATTAAACAAATCAGAATTTTGCATACCAAATATCCCAGCATAAATAACAGCCATACTAAGCATTACGATTGAACTCCCAAAAGCAGCCTCCAGGCTAACGATCTCAATACGGTATGTTAGCAAATACAGTGTAAAAAAGGCAAAAAATGCAGCAAACAAACCATATACAAATCGACGAATAACAATAAAATCTGAATGAACGAAATCTGAATGCTGTTGCAAAGACAATCTTCTTAGTTTTCTAATTTTTAATAATGACAATATCAAGTAGGTAGGATATGCCAAAATTAAATACACATACAATAACACAGAGAAAAAATCAGGTGTCTGGGTCACAAGTAATACAGAAGTACCTCGGGAAACGATTATAAAAGCAACAATCAATAATGGAAGTAGAACATATAACAATAGCTTCGATAATATTTTTTGTTTAGACTCGTAATAAGAACTAACATAAATTAAAGGTGCCGGCATTTGAATTACAAACAAAAAGTAATTGACCAAACTCAATAACTCTATTTGCTCTTTATGATCAATAAGTCTATGAAAAAGAAAAACATTACTTCCAAGCAATATCAACCAAATTGCCAGCACATAATGAGAAAACTCCTTTTGTCGTCTAAACAAAATAGACGCACCCAGGAATAAGGAAATAATTGACGCAATATGATAGAAATCTGAAAACATCCGCCCAAATTTACGATTGAATTCATGAAATCAATCCCAAGAAAAAACAATTTAACCATAGCTTAAATTTAAATTTAAGTTCACTTAGGATTATAGAAAACATGAATAAATTAAACTCAGAGTCCATAATATTTCCAATATTTTTTATTCCTTTGGGAAAAATTTGGGCATGTGTGAAACTTTCAGACCTTCAATAAGTTTGCTTTTACTTTTAGCTGTATTTTTCTTTTCTTGTCAACCCAAAGAAAAGAAAGCAGTCAAGAATAGCCCCATTACAGAAACTATCCCTGAAGAAGAAGTTATACAGACAGAGATAAAAGAAAAATGCATTGCTCACAACTTAAATTCAGAAAGTGACAGCGAACAGCTTTTTTACTTTGCAGTAAAAACCTATTGCAAATCTTGGGATTTACCATTCATCAAGCTATACACACAAACGGAAGTTGCGTATATAGTTAAAAACGGGGTAGATACTTTAGCAATTATTCCTAAAGCTTGCGTCCCTCAAGAATGGCAAACAGGTATCATTTTACTCTCCCCAAATAATAAGCCCGAATTCATCCCTTTTGTTGATGAATATCAGAATTATCAAGTGAGCAAAGCTGATGATTACTTTGATTTTTCACAATCAGAACGAAAAGTCGTCTTAAAAAATATGACAGAAGAGGATTATGAAATTGCTTATAAAGATAGGCTTAAAGAAGTTGACAGTCATTACAAAATACAATCTAAAATTGATTTAATGAAAGAACGTTATATCGATTATAGCAAAATCACAAACATGTCAAATAAAGCTTTCCTTGAGTGCTATTTAAGTTTAAAATACTTTCTTAAAAAAGATGAATTCGACTTTATTGCACACACGTTAATACATTACCCACTGGAAGTCATTAACGATGAAAAAGTTATTCATTATAAGTCAGCGAAAGAAGTTGAGGCTAACCAAGATCAAATATTCAATCAACGTATTTTGAAAATCATCGATGATGCAAACTTTCTCATGATGCAAAATGAAGGCAACAGTTTATATTTAGGTGAAGGTAGTGTATGGTTTTCCCAAAGTGGGGATCGCGTAAAAATCACAAAAATCAAAATTCAATAAAACGGCTATCTTAATAAAAGAAGACAAACTCATCTTCAACCCGATTTCCACAAGCATCCACTAATTCAATTCGCCAATTATGCCATTTCCCGGTCATAATGCGATTATTCATTTTGAAACGAAGTTTTCGTGATCGTGGATCGTAAGTCATCAAAACCCAATTATCATCTACCCATGCATTGTATGATTTTACACCACTAAGATTATCACCAATTCTGTAAGTTACCTGACTGCCTGAATTCAAAGAAATGGAATCTCTGTAACCTCCACTTAGGCTTGGTGCAATTGTATCAATTCGGAAATAAAAATCTCCAGGCTTTTCGGTATGAATCACATAATACAGTCCTTCCCAATCACCTTGAACACGACGTCTTTTCCCATCTCTATGCCACATTAAAACAGTTTTATCTTGATATTTCTGTGGTATCTTGCTACCATCAAGTGCCAATTTAAAAGGTTTCACAAAAAACATCCAAGGATCAGAAAATGACCATTGCTTATTCAATCCAGTACCGCTTGTCCTTAAATCAATTTGTGCATCACGGTAAACCGTTTTGGGAGGAATATCTAAAAACACACCTTCACCCAGAAGCATTCCTCCCTCTTCATATGTCACATTGACATCTTCTTTCGGATATGACTTAAAACCATCACCCTTCAGTGAGAATACACATGTTGACAGATTACCTGCGGCATCCCAAGCCTCAATTTTCACTTTTTTCTCTTCATCTTGCTTCAACTCCACCAAACCATCATTTTCACACTGCTTTATTTGCTTTGACCAATTAGAGACTTCTCGGAAAAAGCGCTGTACATATTGGCTTCGTTTTTCAAGGTAATAATTATCAAACCAACTTTCATAAATTGGATGTTCATTCCAATCCAACTCATCCAACTCCGAATAATAAACAAGTTCATTATCGACAAGCATACGAACCTCAACCACTCCATAACGGTTATAAGTTCCTGACATTCTATCTTTCACCTCAGCACCAATTCCATATTTCCCAGCAGGAAGAGTAATGTCACCGCGTTGATAAGAATTCCCACCTCCAGTCACCGAATACAACTTGACTCGTTGGTATTCTTTCAAATCTGGTCTTTCTACATCGTATATAGCAACAGAAAAGAAATCAGGAGACACAGCATCTTTTACAGGATAATATTTCTGAGGATTAATGACATTCTCAGATGGGTGTTTACGCATTTCAAAATGAAGATGAGGGCCAAATGAGTGTCCTGTATTACCTGAGTACCCAATCAATTCACCTTTTTTAAAACTAATTGGAGAAGACTCAAAAATTGTATCAATTTCAAAAGATTGGGTTGCATATTGAATTTTTTCGGCTAATTCAGCAATATCGCCACGAAACGATTGCATATGAGCATACACACTTAAGCAAGTATCATGATGTAAGATATAGAGCGCTAAACCATACCCATAGGCACTCACTTTCATCCGATACAGCTCACCATCCATAATTGATAATAGCTTTTGTCCGCAAACAGCTTGAGTTTTATAATCGACACCGGTATGAAAATGTCCAGGACGTGGTTCACAAAAACTACTTGACATGACTAAAGGAATGTCCAATGGAGGGTGAACATCCTGAGCCAAAACGTTGATATTGACACCATACAGAGAAAGTGTCAATAGAAAAATCGATAATGTTAACTTATAATTGTTCATAAAAGCACACAAATCTAATCAACTTAGATTAGATTTATGTTTCAATTAAAGGAAATTTCACTTATTTTTGTAAAAAAGGAGAATTAAACATGAACTCAGGATATGCAGAAATATTAGAAAGCATAAGGCAGAAAACTGCCCGCTTAAATGCTGCGTATCAACACCATAAAAGGATCAACAATGAACTGACAAAAAAAATTGATACAATAAATCAAGAAAATACTGAACTAAAGGCCGAGATTCAGCGTTTAAATAATGAGTTGGAAACTTTGAAACTCACATCTTCGTTAAATAAAGGAGGAGAGAGTAACAAGGAGGCTGAAGGACAGATTAACAATTTAATACGGGAGATAGATCAATGTATCACTCTCATTAACAGATTGTAAAGTAATGGACGACAATTTACTCATACATGTAGATGTCCTAAATAGAAAATATCCAATACGGATAAAGCGGACAGACACGAATAGCGAAGAGATTATTCGTGAAGCCGCCCGTAAATTAACATATACTGCCAATCAAATCAGTAAAAAGAATGTAAAATCGCATGATGAAATTGATTATCTTGCAATGGCAGGCTTAAGATTTGCAATTAGCAATGAAGAGCATGAAAGAAAATCCGAATTGGAACCATTACTAGAGGAACTTAGAGGACTAAATTATCAACTAAGTTCTTATCTGGAAGACGAAGAGTAACGTTCTCAACATATTAAGAATTTTTGCCCGTATAAATTCTTTATTGCTTATGAGACTCAACACTATAGTTATTAGAGCCAAGCTCTTTCCGTTGATGGCAGGCCTCAACCAGTAGTTTACTATTGGTTTTGCTTAGACAGACAGTGGACGTCAGATACAGAGAGGCAGCTCTACCCATGTTAGCACAGGGGTCTTATTAACTTAAAGAATTTTGCGGGCATTTTTTATGCAAAAAATTAATACTAATAATATAAATGAAAACTATATGATACCAATAATTATTACAGGAGTTGCAGCGCTGATTGTCGGTGGTGTGATCTCATATTTTTTATGGGATTCTGCACTAAAAGGCAAAAAGACAAAAATAATCGGCGAAGCAGAAAGTGAGGGTGAAGTATTGAAGAAAGACAAAATTCTTCAAGCAAAAGAAAAATTTCTCCAGCTAAAAGCTGAGCATGAAAAATTTATTAACGAAAAAAATCAGAAAGTTGCAAACATTGAGAATAAGCTAAAACAAAAAGAACAAGCTTATTCCCAAAAAATGGAAGAGTACCACCGTAATCGCAAGGAAATTGAAGCTGTCAGAGAAAATCTTGACAAGCAACTTGATCGTGTGGAACATCGCTCAGAAGAACTTGACAAAATGCATAAAGAAATTGTCAAGAATCTTGAAACTGTCAGTGGTTTAAGTGCTGAAGAAGCCAAAGAACAACTGATTAATTCATTGAAAGACGAAGCAAAAACTGAAGCAATGTCTTACATCAATGAAATTATGGATGAAGCCAAAATGACTGCGAATAAAGAAGCGAAAAAAGTTGTTTTGGAATCGATTCAACGTACTGCAACTGAAACTGCTATTGAAAATGCAGTGTCAGTATTTCACATTGAAAACGACGAAATTAAAGGTCGTATCATTGGTCGTGAAGGTAGAAACATTCGTGCACTCGAAGCTGCTACAGGTGTTGAAATCATTGTGGACGATACTCCAGAATCCATTGTACTTTCTGCATTTGATCCTATCCGCCGTGAAATTGCACGTATCGCACTTCACCAACTCATTCAAGATGGAAGAATTCACCCAGCACGCATTGAAGAAGTTGTGGGCAAAGTGAAAAAGCAACTTGAAGAAGAGATCATCGAAACAGGAAAGCGTACTGCTATCGACTTAGGAATTCATGGTTTGCATCCAGAATTAATCCGTATGGTTGGCCGTATGAAATACAGATCATCTTACGGACAAAATCTTCTACAACACTCCCGTGAAGTAGCAAATCTTTCAGCAATTATGGCATCAGAGTTAGGACTTAATCCTAAACTCGCAAAACGCGCAGGTCTTTTACATGACATTGGCAAAGTGCCTGATGATGAACCAGAATTGCCACATGCTATTCTCGGCATGAAGCTCGCGGAGAAATACAAAGAGAAACCAGACGTTGTTAATGCAATTGGAGCTCACCACGACGAAGTAGAAATGAGTTCATTGATTTCTCCTGTTGTTCAAGTGTGTGATGCAATTTCAGGTGCAAGACCAGGCGCTCGTCGTGAAATCGTTGAGTCTTACATCAAACGTTTGAAAGAACTTGAATCACTCGCACTATCCTACCCTGGCGTAACAAAAACGTATGCAATTCAAGCAGGACGTGAATTGCGTGTTATCGTAGGTAGTGAAAAAGTAACAGACAGCGATACAGTAAAAATCAGCAACGAAATCGCTCAACGCATTCAGGATGAAATGACTTATCCAGGACAAGTTAAGATTACTGTTATTCGTGAAACTCGTGCTGTTAACTACGCAAAATAAACTATGATTCCCGAATTAAAAAACCAAAACATATTGGTCACAGGTGGAGCCGGATTTATCGGCTCTAACCTGATTGACCATTTACTGAATCAAAACAACAATGTAACTTGCCTAGACAATTTATCAACGGGGAAAATTGAAAACCTTCATAGCTTTCTTAAGAATCCAAACTTCACATTCATTGAAGGTGACATTCGTAATTTTGACACCTGCATGCAAGCTTGTAAAGGCAAGGATTTGATATTTCACGAAGCTGCTTTAGGCTCAGTTCCTCGCTCGATTCAAGATCCAATAAGCTCCACAGATGTGAACGTTAGTGGATTTGTCAATATGCTTTATGCTGCAAAAGAAAATGAGATTAAACGTTTTATTTATGCAGCTAGCTCTAGCACTTATGGCGACAACAATGAACTTCCAAAACGGGAAGATAATATTGGAAAACCCTTAAGTCCATATGCAATTACTAAATATGTGAACGAGCTTTATGCAGATAACTTTAGTAAGCTCTACGGAATTAAATGCATAGGCTTACGCTATTTCAATGTTTTTGGGAAGCGCCAAACACCGGACGGAGCGTATGCAGCAGTCATTCCAAAATTCATTAAAATCTTGCTAAATCACAATGCTCCTGTTATCCATGGTGACGAAAGCCAAAGTCGTGATTTTACGTATATTGACAATGTTATCCAAGCAAATATTCGTGCTGCAATAACTGACAATCCTGACGCAGTGAATCAAGTGTACAATGTGGCGTGCGGTGACAACATCAGTCTCAACGATTTAACTCAAGAACTCATTGACCAGCTTGCAAAATTTGATGCTAAAATTGCTAACATCAAACCTGAGTTTGGACCAACACGATTGGGTGACATTAAACACTCCCTAGCGTCTATTGAAAAAGCAGAAAAGCTTTTAGGCTATCAACCTGAATACAATGTCCACGAGGGGCTAAAACAAGCTATTGACTGGTATTACGAGAATTTAAAATAAGCAATTCAACGCTTAATTATTTCACAGGCAAGATCTCATTCTTTTGAGTTCCTAAAAATTCCAATACTTTTTGAGGATATTTAAAATCTGTTGGCAGGTTGATCATATGCTTAGCAGATTCTACAGCGATTGGAAATTTCTCAGGTTCAAAATACCAAGGAGCAAAGCTTTGTTGAACCGGATGTAAAGGAGAATTAAACCAATCACCCATTGGAATACTAGCTTTTTCAGCATTTAGCAAGAACTCATCTCGAGATTTAACCAACAAAGGGTATTTCAAAAATCCATGATTCTCGAATAAAGATTCTGGCACATAATTCAATTCATTTTCTTTTAGAAAAGCCGTGTATAACTCCGCATTCCGTCTTCGTCTAAGCATCATCTCATCAAGCGTTGACAAATTCTTTAAAGCTTCCTTGGCTTGAACATTGCTATAATCTCGAAAAAAACCATTGGGTTCAGTTACACTTGTAATTTCAGTACCAGACGAAGAACCAAGCACCAGCCCATGTTTACTCATCCAACGATACAAACGAACAAGTGGAAAATAGGTTTTTGGCTTAAGCAAATAACGACGCACAAAGTACAAAAGCTTTAAATTAAACTTCTGTCCAAAAGAGACAGGAAGCTTTTCCTTCTCTAGCTCTTTCATTGGCTCTAAAAGTGTAGGGTTATTAATAAGGGCAAAACCCCCTACTCCACTAGAAAATGGTTTATTCCATTGTGCAGAAAAAAATGACGCATCGCAAAATACACCATTTGGTTTCCCTTTATATGTTCCACCATAGCCATGCGTACAATCCTCAATTGTCATTAAATCATGTCGCTTCGCAATGTCAATAATTTTCTCAATATTGGAAGATAAGCCAAAAGTATTTTGACAAATAATCACACGTGTTTTGTCAGTAATAGCAGCATCAATCTTCTCAACATCAACATTATATGTCACAGGACCAATGTCAACATACACAGGTTTTGCTCCAAGATAAATAATAGGATTTGGCACAACCACACAAGTAAAAGCAGGTATAATCACTTCATCACCAGCTTTTACACCCATAGCTTTTAATAAGGCATACAAAGAAACTCTGCCTTTGTAATGAAAAAAGACTTCTCCAGAATGATTAAAATGGTTCAATATGTGATCGCGTAAGGCTTGTATTGACATTATTTTAATTTTTTAACGTAAATATTTGACACATCACCAGCATGAATTTCAGTTTGCAAAACCCGCTCGAAACCATGCTTTTGATAAAATTTATTGGCAGAAACCAGTCTATCACCAGCAACAACTTTATACTCCTTATACCCTAAAGCAACGAGTCTGTTTTCTAAAGCTTCCAACAATCGAAAGCCCAAACCACCAGCTTGATTTTCAGGATCAATAACAATAGACAAAAGCTCTGGCAAATGTGCGATTTCATCCTCAAGTTTTGTTTTCTTAGGAGCTTTCAGAGTCTCCAATGATTTTTTAAGAAAACCTTTCTGAAACAATCGAATAAAAAATACAGGAACAAGTGAAAAGACATGACGTAAGAAAAATTGCTTATAAAGCCTCCCTGTCGATTCAGCACAAGAAATGAAACCAATCACTCTTTCATTTTCTGTTAGAACGAGCAAAACTGACTGTTTTTGAATTGTCAAGTATAAGCGACGGATTAATCCTTTTGGCAAAGAGCTAATGAATCCCGTTGGAATACCTATTTTATGCAACTCTGCCACGCGTGTCACATGGGATTTTTGCGCTGATACTACATTCATATTTTTGTGTATTTGACGATCAAAATTACGAAAAACTCACTATTATTTACCAGACAAACTGTTAAACATTGTTTCCATTTTATCTGCTAAAACGGCTAAATTATATTTCTGTTCCACAAGTTGTCTAGACTTCAACTTAATCTCCTCAATTTCTTGAGCTGACATCCCCAAGAAGCATTTCACAGCTGATGCCACATGCTCTGCTTCAAGTGTATTCACCTCCAATGGCGAATTTAATGCAGAAAGCGGATTATTATGCCCAGCAGATACAGCTGACACAATAGGTTTTCCTGATGCCAAATAATCAAATAATTTATTCATACTGCCCCACATAACTTTTCCTTGAATAAGAAGCAAAGCATCTGCAAGGTTTAGTAAGTGTGGAACATGTGTTTTTCCTACAGGGTCAAACATTTTGACATTATCAAGACTTCCATCGCTCACAAGTTTTTGATAATTCGCTTTTTCTTGACCTGCTCCCACAATTGCAAAAATAAGATTTGGGTTTTCTACTTTTAATCGTTCTGCAGTATCTAGAATCAGATCAATATTATTGGACCTATTGACGGTACCAGTAAACATAAGCACCTGTTTCCCCTCAGCTTTTAAGCCTTGCAGTTTCTGAATTGTTTCTTCTGATTCACTACTTTCTTTTGCATGTACAAAGCGCGCATCAAATGCTTCTAGGTCGATTCCATTAGGGATATAAAAACAATTTTCAAATTGATATCTTTCCTGCAAATATTTCTCAGTCAGAGGAGAAAGTGCAATGATAGCATCAGCATGTTTGACCGTTTTTCGCTCTATGCGCCAGAAATATTTTGAAATTTGACTTTTTGCAGACCATGCGCCCATATCAATCATTGTTTGCGGCCACAAGTCTCTTATTTCAAAAACGAATGATGCATTGTACTTTTGGGCAAGTTTTAATCCTGCCAAAGGAGTAAATGGATGAACGACAGATCCTATTACGATATCAGGAGCTTGATCAGCAAGAGATTTGCCCAACTTTAGAACTCTGCGATAAAAGCTTAACATATTGATTATTCGCTTCCAATTATTTTGTTCGTAGGCTGTTGTTTTCAGCCAATACCATTGAATACCATCAATGTCCTCAAGAAAATAACCATTCTTATTATACTGATCAATTTTTAAATCTTTAAACAAGGTATAATGAAATCCCGCAGCAAAAACAGAAACTTTATAACCACGTTTAACCAATGCTTTTGCCAAATCATAATGTCTCGTACCTCCCGGGCTAGTGGGAAGAATCGCATAATGATTCATTATCCAAATGTGCTTCATATTGTTTATTTGATCAAATTTTGATAAAAGCTTAATAATTTTGCTGCTTCATTCTCCCAGTTATAATGCTCAATTACCGCTCTCTGTCCGTTATGAGCAAAACGTTCAGCCAAGTCATCATCATTCATAATTTTATTGACTGCATCAGCAATATCTTGTGGTGAAAAAGGGTCAACAGCAATACCACAATCTGCATCATTTACAATCTTTTCCCACAGTGGGATATTGGATGTCACCACAGGAACACCTGCAATCATATATTCAAACATTTTCACCGGAAGAGCATCTTGGTAACTGAGTGTTGGATGCAAGGTAACAAGACCGACTTTTGATTTACCCAGAATAGTTTTCACTAATTGCCTATCGGCAAATCCATAGAAATGAATTTTATCTGCGGAAGGAGAATCAAGCACCTCATTTTTCAAATCATCGCTACTAAATTTTCCTGCGAGTTCAAATTGCAAATTCCCGAGTTCAACTGCTTGTACAATTTCCCGAATTCCTCGTGTTGGAGCAATTGCACCTATGTAACAAGCTGAATTTTCTTTTTTACTCCAGTCTATTTTCATCTGAAGTTCATTAATAATTGGGAAATTTTTGACTGTTATTACATTGGGATGAATTTTGGAAAATCGTTCGGTAATAAAATCTGTTGCGGTAATGATACCAGCAAGATGTTTAGCTTTTCTGCTTTCAAATCTTTCATAAATCCTTGAAAGCATAGGTTTGACAAATGATTTCAAATAGGGTTTACTTAATATTTGTCTTGGAACATCTTCATGAGAATCAAACACGACAAGCTTTCCATGCTTTTTAAGTTTTGATGCGATACGCAAAAGCTCAGGATCATGAAACTGAT
Source organism: Bacteroidales bacterium (assembly GCA_963676165.1). Lineage (GTDB taxonomy): Bacteria > Bacteroidota > Bacteroidia > Bacteroidales > ML635J-15 > JAQIBY01. The sequence goes on from OY781043.1 coordinate 2,400,315, forward strand.
ATACATCGGCATTGAGTTCCAAAGCTTTCTTCAAAACCATTTTTCCACTGCTTAGGAATCGTTTTAAGCGACCTTTAATTTTTCCTACATCATAAATATTTATTCCATCTGCAGTCAGCTCGTCTCCTTTTCCATCCGCTACAACCAAACTCACTTTGTTATAGGTTGACCGCAATGTTTTAAGTTGCTTTTGGTAAATCCGAGTATCATATCGAGGATGTACAGAACTTATGTGGCAAATTTTCATCATAACATTTATAATTCTTTTTGTATTTCATTGGTATTAATATACCTCTGTAAGAAATAAAAACCCAATAAGCCAAAGCAGATTCTCATATCCACGATTGACCAAGACTTAAAGTAATTAAGTAGAAAATAAACAAAAATAAAAGTTGGTATTATTGCACCTGAAATTTGTTTCTGAGACAAAAAAACAGACAACAAAAACAAACAAAATAACAAGACACCTATCAAGCCCAACTCAAATTGTATTTCAAGTACAAAGTTATGCGGATAAGCACGACCATCATTTCCGGATTCTAATATCCCATAGCTACCCACTCCGTATCCATGCACAATTGAAGCGAAATCATTATTTATTTTCTCTAAACTAAATGCAATTTGTTCATACCTTACATTGACAGATTCTCCTCCACCTTCTGCCTCAACCAATAAATTCAAACGTGTTAAACTTCTGCTTGCCAAACGTTCAATATCATCTGCAAAATAAAACCCAGAAACAACAAAAAGTATCACCATAAAAACAGCAACGATACCGTTCTGAATAATTTGAACCTTGTCCTTCAAGCGCCTGACCAACAAATCATTAACCAAGTTAAACAAATAATAAACAGTCACTATAAAACTGGTAAAGATAATTGCTCCGCGTGCTCCTGTGAGGAAAAGACAGACAGCAAAGAATGCTATTAGCATCAAACGTATCATTCGAGGAAACAACTTATTTGAATTTACAAGTAAAAGAATTGACAAGCCATGATATAATCCAAGAACTAGATAAAGATCACTAAACTTTGAGAACCTTGTAACAGCATGCAGTTCTGGTGTTTTTACATAATATAAAAATATAGGCAAGAACCATAAACTAACAATAAAAAAGAACAAAATCATCTGTCTAATAAACTTTCTAACATCCAGATTTGAATGCAATACAGGATAAAGAAATGCCAAAATATTGGTACTAAAGAGAAACACCTTTAATTTACTATAAGACGGAGATGGAGAATATATAAGGGTAAAAGCCATCCAAGTAAAAAAGGCAAATAGCAAACCTACAGAAGTCAACATTCTTTTATTCAATCTATTCCCATACCTAAACTTACTTATTTGATATATAATATCACCAAAGACAATTACACCAGTCATTGCAGTAAGATCGATTGGAAGATGAACATTATGAAAATTCAAAATTGCCTTCAGAATTCCGGAGAAAAGATATATGAAATAAATTACATTCATTTTCAATCAATTAGCAAATCTGAATAAACACTTACATAGTTCTTCCATTCAAACCGTTCAAAATTATCTTGGTGCCAAAGAAAAGTAAATTGGCCTCGATATTTCTTCACAATGTTTTTCAAACGTAGAAACTCATTTGCAAAGGCTTTGGGATTTCTGTGTTTACGCCACAAACCTCGCTCCATCACAATTGTTGGACGCTCATATAAACTAAGCATCTTACGACTTAGAATATCAAAAACAGGAAATTCACGTGCAATACCACAACGAAATCCACCATCATTCTCATAAGTCATCGTAAGATCACGTTTGAGACCTGCATCATTCCAAATATTCCAAGTGTAGGGCACTTGAAAAAGCAAATAGTGCTGCCTTCCTTCTTTTACATCAAATCCAGCTAATTTAAGCCGTTTCAATTCCTTTTCAAACTGCACAGAATCGCGATGTGTATTCAGTGATGCATGATAACCTACAATATGACCGTCGCGTTTAATGAGTTCTAATCTCTTTTGCACAAATGGGTCACTCATTTTATAACGAAAATCAGATTCCCCTTTTTCTCCAGGAATAAAATAGAATGCCGATTTTAATTTGTGAGCATCGCTTAAAGTCATCAGTTTTTCAAAACTATCATAAGGATCCTTTTGTTTCCCAGTCATAGTTCGGAAAGCTTCACGAATACTTCGAAACATAGTAACAGGATTTTTACGAATAATCAAATCACCAGCGACTGTCTTCATTGTACTGAAAAAACTACCAAATCTTTGAAGATTATCGACATCGTGAGTTGGGATTATTTCAAATTGATGATCTATTCGCTCTTGCTTACACCCCAAAGAAATAAAAACATTCCAGAGAAATTCAGCATATTCGTTCACTAAAGGACGATAATGTAAATCATGAATTTGCAAATAGGATGACTCTCCAGGAAATCGATCAAACTCGTCTCTTACCTTTTTCACATACTCTTCCCAGCGTGAAAGCAGAAAAAATGAAGATGCTATTATGTCAAATTCACAATGTACCTTCTCACTTGTACAATGAATTTCAGGGAAACCAAAAAGAATTGGCAGATTTCCTTCAGGGGCAAACTTATGCTCAAGAAAAAATGGAGCTGTAGGTAAAAACTTTTCATCAAGGTAAGTTACATCATCAGGCATTGTCCAAAAAGTATTACCCAAGACAAGTTCTGATTTCTCAATCTGAAAGTGATAGTCTAAACGGTCTTCTATTTGAACAGAATACTCAAGTCCTAACAAAACATTCATGAGAACATGAAGGGTATATTCACGCTCTGCAACAAAAGTATTTGGGATACGAATTTCTATCATTTAGATTAACTTTTTGATGTCACTTTACGCAATCGTTTAATTCGAGAAAAAGATAAACTGCCAAAATTTTTCATCAACCACCTAGGGTAAAATTTCCAAACATTTTGGGGGGAATGTTCCCATGTCATCTGACAGGAATAGCATGATTTATCATCACAGAAAAAGAAAGAAGGATTCTCTTTCATCATATCCAATTCGATTTGCAGTGTACCAGCCATTGAGGTTAACAGTCCACGTGCTTCTCCGATTTTACCATCACCAATGACAGCTCCTCTTTCAAAATAATAAGGAATAAACTTTGGAAAACCTGCTGCACATCCACCATTCCAGTTCACTTTTGCCAATTTCACTTCTCCTTGCTTAGTGAGATAATTTATCCCTTTGTTCATTTGTTTTCGCTTGAATCCAAGCAAATCAATTGCAACATGGGTAGTCCCTACCCCTGCAACTTTCTTTCCAATGGTTAGGTTTTTGGCATTTTCCTTTGCCATTTCATGCAACAAATCATACCCGCCTGATTCTGGTGTGTGATTCATGCATAAACGCTCAGCATCATGACCAATAGCCGCATATTTTTGAATTGGATGCTGACTTCGAAACATTTTGGAGTGTTTAATCATTTCATTGGCAAATGCACCAGCATAAGAAACTGTATAATCATCTGCAACTATGGATTTGTATTGATCCTCTAATGGTAATGGATAAGCAGTTATGAAAGCATCAGAAACCAATGTCCCTTGCTCACCAACAACTTCCAACAACGCATCTAGAAGAGTTTTAGCTCCCCCATCAATTTTCCCTATAGCACGCATGGAAACCTTCAGGTGCAACATATCACCATTTTCGACTCCAAGAGCCTGAATATCATGAATTAAATCTTCTTTAGTCAACATATCCTTCATGCATAATGATTTACAATTTCGAAGATGCAACTCTCCAAAGTATAAAGATAAAAAATAAGTAATAGACAAATAATGATCCGACGAATATCATTAAAAACAAGCGAATTTCCCAACCGAGGAACCATGACAAGGCAAAGACAGATAAACTTAAAAACAATAAACCTAATTGAAGATACAATGATAGTTCCTGACGCTCAAATACAGACAATGTAACAGATACCGGGGCAAAAATAAACCTGATAAAAAGTAAGGGTATCAATATTTTTGCAAACTCTCCTGCAGTACGCCATTCTTCACCAAAAACAAATGCAAAAAGATCCTCAGCAAAAAGAAAGATGATTAAAAATATAGGAATTGAAACGAGTAAAAGTTTCTTTACAGTACTAACAAACACAACCTTAGCATGTCCTTTAGTTTTTCGATGGTCCACAGCTTCTTTGTGATAGACATTAGCCAAAGACTTGCCAATTAAAGAACCAGGCATACCAAGAATTCGATTTGCTAAAGCATAAAACCCAACACTCGTGATGGAATACATAGCCGAAATCAAGATACCTGTTAAATTTATGGCAGCAGTATTTGCAAGCGTTGCAGGAAGTGTAAAAATGGGAAAACGACGGTATCTTTTTCCTTGCTTTTTCATTTTTGACCAAGAAACTTCGGAAAAAAATGCTTTCAGTTTGATTTTTCGCATCATCATGAAAACTCCTGAAAAGAATCCAAAAACTTGTCCAATAATCAAACCTGCTGGAGAATGCACTAAGATACCGATCAACAGCTGCAGCCCAGTTCGCCCTGTAGCTCGCGTTACTGAAGCAGCTGCAATTGTTTTAAAATCCTTTTCACGTGTATTGTAGTAGTTGAGCATTCCATACCATCCTTGAAATAAAACAGCAACAGGTATAAGATACAACCACACCCTGATTTCCGACTCATTTAACCATCCAACAATTTGATCTACAAACAAAACTATAAACAAGATAAGAAAAATTGAAAATGCGATAGAAATTAACATTCCCAAACTCATTAAATTCCAAGCATCCTTTTTTTCATCGGGTAAAACAATTGCCAACTCATAGCGTCCATTAGCAATAACTCCCAATATAAGTGAAACGGAAAGGAATAATTCCAACACTCCAAAATCTACAGGAGAATACAAGCGAGTCAATACAGGTGTTAATAAGATAGGTATGAGCTGTGCAATCAAAGTCCCACGAAATAACACCAAGAAATTCCGTGTAAAATCTGATCTATTTTTGTATTTATTGAGTAATAACTTAATCATTGATGTCAAATGGTTCTTGCATTAAACAACAAAAGTAATATAATTCTCTGTGAAAACGAGAGATGCAGAACATGAAGTAAATTTACCTGATTTCGAAGTAAGAAATCAGAAACAAAAAGACATCCCGGCTTCATAAAACAGAGAATTTTCTTAATTTCGTTCAGAAATACTTATAACATGGAATCAAAGCAAATAATTCGCAAAGAAATAGGCACATGGTTGGAGGAGTTCATACCAGGATCTATTATTTATCATGCTGCTTCAAAAACCATCTTTGAAGACGACAATAATTTATTTTCCATGATGACAATGAATCATCATCCAGTACACACAAACATTGATTACGCATCAAAGCAACAACACAAACAACCACTCGTTGTTGGTACATTAGTATTCAGCCTTGTTGTTGGCATTACTGTCCCAGACATTAGCGGCAAAGCAGTTGCAAATCTGATGTATGAGAGTATAGATCATTTACAACCGGTTTTTATTGGAGATACAATTTACGCAAGAACTGAAATCTTAGAAGTCAAAGAATCAAAATCAAAACCAGATAGAGGGATTGTTTACGTAGAAACCACAGGGTATAATCAAAATGATGTGGACGTACTAAAATTCAGACGCAAAGTATTGGTTAAAAAGAAAAGATAAAATGAAAAACGATAAATTCCTGATGCGTAGTTTAATGTTTGTTCCTGCGCACAACGAGAAGCTCATGAAAAAGGCTGTGCAAACTGAAGCAGATGTCTTACTGCTTGACATCGAAGATTCTGTATTGCCAAAAAAAAACAAACAAATTGCAAGAGACCAGATTATAGCCATGACAAAAAATGGCACATATTCAAATCATAAAGTCTTTCCACGTGTCAACGATAGAGAAAGTGGTGAATTGCTTCAAGATGTTTACCAATTATGTATAAACGGAATTGATGGATTCATGTATCCCAAATCGCAAACTGGTGAAGACATCTACTTTTTCGACAAGTTATTGGAAACCATCGAATACGAAAAAGGCTTTCCCAAAGGAACATTCAAAATAATTCCTCTTATAGAAACGGCTTCTGCAGTTTTAAATGCCGAATCAATATGTCAGGCATCAAATCGCGTGATTGCAATAGCATTCGGCTGTGAAGATTATTTAACCGACCTAGAAGGCATTCATGACAAAGAAGGTCAAAGTATTTTCACTGCACGATCCATGATCTCCATGGCAGCGAGAGCAAATAATGTCATTCCTATTGATACTGTTCACATCAACATTCATGATTTGGATGATTTAGAAGCCAATTTAAAAGTTGCTAAGAACTTTGGATTTGAAGGAATGTTAGTACTTCATCCAAAAGAATTGAATTTAGTACATAAATACTTTTCACCATCTTCAGAAGAAGTTAGTGAGGCTCAAGAAATTCTAGAGCTTTCTGAACAAGCTGAGAAAGAATCCAAGGGGGTTGCAATGATCAATGGAAAGTTCATTGGACCACCAATGGTGAGCACTGCAAAAAAAATACTATTGAAACATCAATTAATTCAGCAGAAATCCAACTAGGAATCTCTGGAAATTTTCCTAGCCTCCTGATCTAACTCTAGAATTGACAAAATTATTAAGCTAAAAAATCCAAAGACAATCGCCCATAACACAGAAGTCTTAATAGAAGATCTTTCTATTGGCACATAATAATCAGATGAACTTACAACAACTGGAGCAGTTAACAAAAGTTTAGTTTCAACTGCAAGACGTTTTTCAAAAAGACTAATCAATTCTTGATGTGTACCTGAAAAAACAAGGAAACTATTTTCCCTTTTAGAAATGCTTTCTTGATAAGCATTCAATTCTTCCATCTCATTATTAAGCACTTCCAAATATTCAAGATTCTGTTTTCTTCTTGCTTCAAACTGAACATTAAACGAAGGGATAGACGAAAAATAATCAGAAATCTGATCCTGAATTGAACTAATTTTTGAAGTGTCTGCAAGTGTTAAGTCAAACACAATTGCTCGATTAACACCAATTGTATCAATATGGTACGCATCCACAGATGAAAAACACCCATCACATTGAAAAAAACGATTTAAACGCTCGCCTGCCTTACTTTCATCGTTTTGTAAAATTGGAAAAATCTGTGAATAAAGGTCTGACTTTTCAACACCTTGAGAAGAAATCATAATTTGAATTTCAAACAAATCAGGTTTCAATTTAGTATTCACATATCCAAAGACGCCTCCGGCAAGCCCTACTAACAAAATTATCCACCAACGTTTACAAATAAAACGTCTTATTTTCATGTACAATTCAATCACGCTTATATCGTTCTGCTTAGTCATATTAATCTAAAATTTCGTCAATTTGATAATGATTTCTATCGGATGAAGTTCGTGAAACGAGTTCTGCAATAAAACCAGCGAGAAACAATACAACACCAATAATCATGCTCGTTAAAGCAATATAAAAATAAGGACTTTCAGTGACACGTTCCAAAAGTACACCTTGATTTATTGCTACAATTTTATGGATTCCCAGATAAAGAGCGAGTCCAAACCCAATCATAAACATTAGGCTTCCAAGTACACCAAAGAGGTGCATAGGATTTTTTGCAAATCTGGTAATAAACATGACAGACATTAAATCCAAAAAACCATTAATGAATCGCTCAAGTCCAAATTTTGTTGTTCCATACTTACGCTTTCGGTGCTGAACAACTTTCTCACCTATCTTTTTAAACCCTGCTTGTTTGACAAGTACAGGAATATAGCGATGCATTTCACCGTAAACTTCTATACTTTTAACGACTTTATTGCGGTATGCTTTAAGTCCACAATTAAAATCGTGAAGTTTGATTCCTGTCACTTTTCTTGCAACCCAGTTATAAAATTTACTTGGAATAGTTTTACTGATGGGATCGTAACGTTTCTTTTTCCAACCAGAAATCATATCGTAACCATCTTTCTCTATCAGTTTCCACAAAGCAGGAATTTCATCAGGGGAATCTTGCATATCAGCATCCATGGTAATCACCACTTTCCCTTTCGCATTTTGAAAACCCGTATGAAGTGCTGCAGATTTGCCATAATTTCGACGAAATCGAAAAGCACGCAAATTAGTACCATACTGCGTTTTCAGATCTTCAATGACATCCCAACTTTTATCTGAGCTCCCATCATCTACCATTATCACCTCATAAGAAAAGGCTTCTTCTTTCACAACTTTCGCAATCCAAGCCATCAATTCGGGCAAGGACTCTTCCTCATTATACAAAGGGACGACAACTGTCAAATCCATAGTACGTGCTTTTATTCTTCGTTACTTAAACTTTCTAACTCTTCTACATCAGGAGTTGTTGTTCCTTTTGCAAAGATAGCTCCAATTATTGCTGCTAATAATGACTGAAACAAGGTTCCAAATAAAGAAAATATTGCAAGCCAACCTGGCTGCATAAATTTCTGTTGTCCTTCGATGGCATTGGCCTCAACATCAGCTGGCAAATCCATTTCTATCACACTTAATTGTGCCTCTTCAATCATTTTTGTTAAGACATCAGGAGCAATAAATTTAAAAAATGCATAATTGTAAATAACTAAAATGACTGTGGCTAATACACCTGTAACAAAACCAACTAGCAATGAACGTCCATAAGAAATATGGATTCCTGGATTTTGATCACGATATGCTTTTTGTGCAAAAAACATAACCAGAACATAGACAGCAAAACTGAAAAACCCAACGATTTTATTTTGCTGCAATCCAGTAAAATAAAAAACTAAACTCAGAGCTATTGTTACCAGAGCAATAATAAATGCCCAGTTTAATGCAAAACGAAATATTGGCTTTTGTTCCTGATTCATAACTTGTAATCTTTAGATATTTAAACAAAGATAAAATTTTTTACAAAAGTTTTTAGGCTTATAACAAATCTTTATTACTTTTGCAGCCGAGGGTAAGTCTTGTACGACCAGCTCCCGTTGAACTCCCCCAGGTCCGGAAGGAAGCAAGGGTAAACGGTCGTAGCGGTGCGATGCAAGTAGCTTACCCTTTTTCTTTTTATCCTACTCAATTAAGATCTGACGAATTTTTATCGTATTTACGAAATGATTCCAACAAAGACTCTTCGGTATGATCCTCATAATCAATACCCAACTCATCTGCCAAGTTTGCTGCAACCATTGCAACATCCTTTTTAGGGAATGCTTTCTCGGCAAGATAATTCAGGAATCTTATCACCTTAAATGTATCAAAGTACCTGAAAAGTCGCTTTAAAAATGCTTGTTCATCCGATGAATTATCTTTTGCATCTTCAATGGCATCCCAAATATAAATACGCGCCAGGTAATCCTGAACGACTTGTGGAAATGCCTCAACCCTAGTCATAAAATCCGTTTCACTTAGGCTGTAGGTTTGCTTTAACATCGCAACAAGTTCTGAAAGTACACGAAAACTCTTCAGGCTATACACATCGTACCCACCCTCTTCGCGAATTTTCTTCACTTCTGTTCCAGTTCCAAATGGCACCCTGTCAGACACTCGACCAGAAGGATAAACAACTGGTTTATTGCATTCACCAAGGACTCCGTTAAGTTCAATTTTATTGAGAAAATAGAAATCTTCACCAGCATTTTTACGGTTCATTCCTCCCTGATCTGCATAAGGTTTGGCTTTGACAGCAAAGCACGAACCGATGGAATAAAAGTGGTGTGGATATCCGCTCCATTCCATAGCATGACGAAAATAGCGCAAATACAATTCGTAAAGCACAACAGGATCATCAGACTCTTGATATTGATGTTCAAAATAAATGGTAGCAACATCCTGCTTTGGATTTGCAATAAAATGCTCACGAATTGACGATAAATAATCACGTGATATCACAGCATCCGCATCTAAAGAAATGATAACACCGTCTGGACGATCAATTTGATTAAAACGCCGAACAGCCATATCCATGCCGTATTTCCTTGCAGAACCAGGTCCGGCAATTTTTTTAGGAAAAAGTTGCCAGAACACATGCAAATTAACGAATGGATGATTCAAACCCTTAGCGAACTCAAAATAATGCTGATAATCTGTCAAGTTATGGTTAATAATGCGATCTTCTTTATCATCTGGCGCATTAAAAACAATAAACACATCCACTTGGCAACCCGGGTCATCATTGTTTAACAAGCCAATAATGGTATCCTCAATATCGGGTTCATTATAAGCAGGAATGACAACAGCCAGTTCCAGATTATCTGAAACCGGCTGCATATTTTCCTCACTTTCTGTTTGAAAGCGTTTAAAATAAGTATCTGCAAAAGCCATATGTTATTCTCCTTCAGGTTTTTGATAACGTGAGTTCAGGAAAAACAACACTTCATTTGTAATGTCCATAGCATCATTAGAATACAATACATTGGTTCCAACTGCATCACCAAGAATTAAAACAAAACGATCTTTATTAATCAACTCAATATTCAAAATAACCGAGTCATACAAACGCTGTGTCATTTGTTCCTGATCTTGTGCTAATTGCATAGTCAAACTCTCTTGTAACACCTGCAAATCTTGTTGTTGCTTCAACAAATCTTGCTGTTGTGCGTCCATACTTGCCTGACTTAAGAACGAACCGGTCTCCATTTTACGTTGGAAGTTTTTATAATCTGTTTCAAACTTCACCATTTTTTGTTGAAACTGAGCTTCGGCATTTTTTTGGCGTTGTAAAAGATCTTCATTCAGATCCTGAGCCAATTTATACTCAAGAAGTAAAGTATCAAGTTTCACGACAGCAATACGTTCAGAAATTATGGACGATGCAGTATCTATGCTAACCGTGCCTTCCTCTGTTTGCTGTGCTGAACCACCTTTCGGCAAGTCTGCAGTAAAATGTAAAACGAACAATGCAATTATACCAAGCAGTAAAACCACATTAAAAACGAGAATCCTGTTGTAAAGCTGTTTAAAATCTTTCATGGTTTAAAAATTAATTATCATCTTTACGCAAAGATAAAATTTTGCATTGGAAATCGTGCATTTTATCAATTATTTGTCCTTTGGAGAGCAAAAACGCTCAATGTCTCTCACTTTTGGGGCGGGTTTCCATGCAAAACCGAACCGAGAACAATTAAAAAAACATACACGAAATGATTAACACAAAACTGCTCAAACCTCAGAGTATTGTCGTTGTTGGTGGCTCCGATGATGTACAAAAACCAGGTGGAAAAGTGCTAAAAAATCTCATCGATGGAAATTTTCAGGGTGATTTGTACGTAGCAAACCCTAAAGCAGATGAAGTACAAGGTATTAAATCCTACAAAGATTTAAATGATTTGCCACAATCAGATTTAGCCATTTTAGCTATTCCGGCAAAATTTTGTATTGACACTGTAAACCTTTTGGTCGATGACAAAGAAACACGTGCATTCATTATTCTGTCTGCCGGATTCAGCGAAGAAAATGAAGAAGGTGCAAAAATTGAAGCAACCATTGTTGAAAAAATCAATTCTGTTGATGGTTCGCTAATTGGTCCTAACTGTGTTGGTTTACTTAATGAAAATTACAATGGAATTTTCACCACCCCAATTCCAAGACTTGACCCTAAAGGCGTTGATTTCATCTCAGGTAGTGGTGCTACAGCAGTTTTCATCATGGAAAGCGGTGTTCCAAAAGGTCTAAGTTTCTCTTCTGTTTGGTCTGTAGGGAATTCTGCCCAAATGGGAGTTGAAGAGGTTATGAAACATCTTGATGAAACCTATGAAGAAGGCGTATCATCTCCTGTTAAATTGCTTTACATTGAAAACATTGGCAAACCGGAAATGCTTCTCAAGCATGCATCTTCACTAATCCGTAAAGGATGCCGAATTGCAGCCATAAAATCCGGGGGTTCAGAAGCAGGTAGTCGTGCTGCATCATCACATACAGGAGCACTTGCTTCTTCAGATGTTGCTGTGGATGCACTTTTCCGCAAAGCGGGTATTGTACGCTGTAACGGACGTGAAGAATTGGTAACTGTAGCCTCTATTTTTATGCATCCAGAATTAAAAGGAAAGAGAATTGCAATCATTACCCACGCAGGTGGACCAGCAGTTATGCTTACTGACTCTTTAAGCAATGGAGGGCTGGAAATTCCTCACCTTGAAGGAACAAAAGCAGATGCTTTACTAGAGAAACTGTTCCCGGGATCAGCAGTTGGAAACCCAATTGATTTCCTTGCAACAGGGACAGCTCAACAACTTGGTGACATTATTGACGCTTGCGAAAATGATTTTGATGAAATCGATGGAATGGCAGTCATTTTTGGGAGTCCAGGATTATTCCCTGTGTACGATGTTTACGATTTGCTGGATGAAAAAATGAAAACCTGCAAAAAACCTATTTATCCAATTTTGCCGTCAGTTGTTAATGTAAAAGATGAGATTGCAGCTTTTGTAGCAAAAGGACGAATAAATTTCCCTGACGAAGTTGTTTTCGGAAATGCTCTTTGCAAAGTTTTTCATACTGAGAAACCGCAACCTGAAACCATCGCATTACCAGAAATTGATACAGCAAGAATCCGTAAGGTAATTGATAATGCAGAAAATGGCTATATCTCTCCTGAAGAAATCACTGAACTTTTAGATGCTGCTGGGATTTCACATTCTAACGATCGTGTTGTCAATACCGAAGATGAAGCGGTTGCTTTTTGCAAGGAATTTGGCTATCCAGTGGTTATGAAAGTTGTAGGTCCTGTACACAAATCTGATGTAGGAGGAGTTGTCCTTAATGTAAAAGACGAAGAAACTGTACGCAAAGAATTCAAACGTCTAATGCAAATTAAAGACACCTATGCTGTTCAAATGTTTGAAATGTATTTTGGACAAGAAATCTTTATTGGATCAAAACGTGAAGACAAATTTGGACACATGGTACTTTGTGGACTAGGTGGTATTTTCATTGAAGTTTTAAAAGATGTACAGTCTTCACTCGCACCAATTAGCAAGGATGAGGCTCATGGAATGATTCAGCGCTTAAGGTCGTATGGAATCATCAAAGGAGTACGTGGACAAGAAGGTGTGAATGAAGAGATTCTTGCCGAACAAATCACACGAATTGCTGCATTGGTAAAAACTGCTCCCGAAATTTTTGAAATGGACTTAAATCCATTGCTTGGAAATTCAAAAGAAGTTGTTGCTGTTGATGCAAGAATACGCATAGAGAAAGATTAAGTCTTTCAAATATCTTTTAAAACGTCCGAAACATTTCGGGCGTTTTTTTGCTTCTGAATCAAGGAAAAAATTAGCTTTGCAGCATGGAATCATTACGTGCATTATACCGAATCGGAAACGGTCCATCATCCAGTCATACCATGGGTCCCAAGAAGGCTGCAGAAACCTTTCGCAATAAAAATAAGCATGCCAACCATTTTAAAATATGGCTTTACGGATCACTTGCAGCAACCGGCAAAGGACACCTCACAGGTAAAGTGATAGAAACCTGTTATGCAGACACTGACATGGAACTTATTTGGGAACCAAAAACCTTTTTGGAAAAACATCCTAATGCCATGAAATTCGCTGCATACGACGACGACATGAAAGTCATTGATGAATGGACAGCTTATTCTGTTGGTGGTGGTGCAATTATTGATGATATGAGTGAAGAAAACCACGAATCTGTTTACCCACTAAAAAACATGAAAGACATTCTCAAGTGGTGTAATGCCAACGGGAAACAGTTGTGGGAGTTTGTGGAAGAAAACGAAGGTCCTGAAATTTGGGATTTCCTCTCCGAAGTCTGGAATGCAATGGAAGCATCTATCAACAAAGGCTTGGAAACCGAAGGGACATTGGAAGGAGGGTTGAAACTTCCTCGCAAGGCACATACATACAAATTAAGAGCACAGAATTTTGCTGGACAGGTAAAACGCAGAGGAATGTTGTTTGCCTATGCACATGCAGTATCCGAAGAAAATGCAGCTGGAGGTGTCATTGTAACAGCCCCTACCTGTGGAGCTTCTGGGACTTTACCTGCAATTTTAAAATACCACAAAAGTTTCAACAAGCATGGAAAAGCTTCTATTTTAAAAGCACTTGCCACTGCTGGTTTGATTGGAAATATTGTCAAAACCAATGCAAGCATTTCCGGTGCAGAAGTTGGCTGTCAGGGGGAAGTCGGAACCGCCTGTGCTATGGCATCAGCAGCTTGTGCACAGCTTTTTGGTGGTACCATTTATCAAATTGAATACGCTGCAGAAATTGGTTTAGAACACCATCTAGGTTTAACTTGCGATCCTCTTTTGGGTTTGGTGCAAATTCCTTGCATTGAACGCAATGTATTTGCTGCTGCAAGAGCACTAAACCATGCAAATTATGCGCTATTATCCGATGGAAGACATCGTATTAGCTTTGACGAAGTGGTTGAAACTATGTGGAATACAGGACACGACTTGCCTTCTTTCTATAAGGAGACATCGCTTGGAGGACTTGCACTATTTAAAGGGCTTGCAGAGGAATAAGCAAACACATTGAGTTTTTAGATAAAAACCCAAACTCTACTACTCATTGATTTTCAATTCATTCCATTTCACAAGTTTGTAATTTTCGAAAAATGTGCCTATATTTACTTCGAACCAAGCTTACGAACCATGTTTTATCGATTTTTCACCTTATTGACTGCCATTACTATTGTGAGCAGCGCATTTGCACAACTTGAAACCCGCACATTGAATTGGGATGAACTAGAAAGAACTTACCTTGAATATGTACCTACAAATTATTCTGGAGACGAAGCTGTCCCTGTTGTTTTTGGATTGCATGGTCTTGGTGACGACATGAATAATTTCTACAATGTAGGAATGAATTATATCGCTGATACAGCAGGCTTTATTCTGATTGTACCACAAGCTGAAACCTTTCAAACAATGACAGCTTGGAATTCAGGTGCATCTTTATATGGCATCACACCAAATACTGATGTTGATGACACAGGTTTTCTAATGGCAGTCCTAGACTCGTTGGAAAACAATTTCAATATTGATACAGAATCCATTTATTTCTTCGGATTTAGCATGGGCGGTTATATGTGCAACCGTCTGGCAGCAGAAGTCCCAGAGCGTATAAATGCCATCGCATCAATTTCTGGAACTATGGGTGTAAATTTCACACCAGAACCTTCAACTACTGATTTTGTTGCTTGTCTTCACTTTCATGGGACAGCGGATGGCACAGTACAGTACACCGGAAATGGTTCTGGCATGGATGCCGATGAATTGGTTGAATTTTGGAGAAACAATAACGGAAACGATGAAACACCTATTGTTTACAACTATCCTGACACAGAAAGTGATGGTCTTACTTTCGAGCGTTATGTATATCCTAACGGAGAAAATCAAGTAGTACACATAAAAGTCATTGGAGGTGATCATCAATGGTATTATTCCCCAGTGAATGATGTCGACTATGGAACAGAAATCTGGACATTTTTCAGAAATCGCTTTTCTGAAGTTCCAACAAACATACCACCAACTGGAGATATCAATATTTCAATTTATCCAAATCCGGCCAGTGAATATTTAAAAATTGATTTAAATGAACAAACAGAAACTCAGATTTACTTATTCAATGCTTTAGGGGTACAAATTCTATGTAAAACCATAAGCAATGACTTTCAGTTGAAAATTGACAATTTGCCAGAAGGACTTTACTATCTAAATATTATACAGGGAAATAATCAACAAACCTTCCCAGTAAGCAAACAGTAAACATTTCCGCTTTAAGGAATTTCATATAAAACACCCTCAATTCATGAACAATTTGTATCATGAATCGTATTACTTATTAGTTAAATTAAACCTATGCCTATGTCAAAAATTGCAGAACTCGACAAAATTGCCATTAATGTAAAATCACACAAATTATTAAGAAAACTACTTGATGAAAACCCGGAACTTGAAACTATCATGCGGGAATCAAAAAATGAAACGGAAGCATTAATAGGTGTTAAAAACATGGCAATGCGCGAGTTAAGAAACTCACCGAATGCATTAGCGTACTATAATGGTGAGAAATCCGGACGATTTGCATTCAAAAAGCTCAAATGGAAAGACATGGCATGCATACGCTTACTGGATTATATCGAGTATGCAGACAAAGAATACCCAGATCCCAACTTACACGGAGAAATTGCAGTCAGCAACCCAATTAAACTCCTTTGGTTGGCAGTTTCAAAAGGAACTGGAGGTGCAAAGCCATTCTTTTTTGAAGATATGATTCAACTTTTCAGACAGTTTACCGGACAAGAGAAAAAACAAACTTATCGCAGAGAGACCATACACAACTGGATGAATCGCTGGCCAGTAGGTACAGATCCTAGAATTATTCGGTTGAGAGAAGAGAATAGAGATCGAATTATTGGGATACTCATCAACAAAATTGACAAAGATGAAATTAATGACAAAAAATACACTTTCGATAAAGATTTGAGCTATGAAGTAAAACATGATTTAATGCTAACTTGGTGGAATGATAAAACATTTCATTTACGTTTTGCTGTACGCACACCTGAACTTTTAAATGAGTTATTGGACTTTTCTTTGGACCCAGACACTATGAAACTACTCAAGAGAGCAGAAAAACAGGGAATTCCATTTTTTGTCAATCCATACTACCTTTCGCTTTTGCATGTTAGAGTTCCTTATTTTGCAATTGGGGCAGATTTAGCAATTCGACATTACATCCTCTACTCCGAACAATTAGTTGATGAATTTGGGAAAATTCAAGCTTGGGAAAAAGAAGATCTTGTTAAACCAGGAAAACCCAATGCTGCAGGCTGGCTTCTCCCCTCTCACCACTCTGTCCATAGGCGTTATCCAGAGGTTGCAATTCTTATTCCCGATACCGTAGGACGTGCATGTGGCGGTCTTTGTGCTAGTTGTCAGCGGATGTACGATTTTCAACGTGGCAATTTGAATTTCAATTTGGATAAATTAAAACCGAATGAAACCTGGCCTGAACGCCTTGATCGCTACATGAAATATTGGGAAGAAGATACTCAACTCCGCGACATTCTTATTACAGGTGGAGATGCCCTCATGAGTTCAAACAAATCGCTGGAAAAAATTCTTGATGCAGTACTTAAAACTGCTATCCCAAAGAAAGAGGCAAATAAACATCGAAAAGAAGGCGAGAAATATGCAGAAATTTTACGCGTCAGACTGGGTAGCAGACTTCCTGTTTATTTACCTCAACGAATTGACGATGAGCTTATCCAAATACTTAAATCATTCAAATCCAAGGCGAAAAAAATTGGAATACAACAATTCGTTATCCAAACACATTTTGAATCACCAATGGAAATCACTCCAGAAGCTGTGGATAGCATAAACGGACTAATTTCTGCCGGATGGATGGTTACAAACCAACTTGTCTTTACGGCATCAGCTTCACGACGTGGCCATTCAGCACGCTTAAGACAAGCTCTAAACGATATTGGTGTCATGAATTATTACACATTCTCCGTAAAGGGATATATGGAAAATTCATTCAATTTTGCTACCAACGCAAGGGCGGTTCAAGAGCAAGTGGAAGAAAAAAGCTTAGGTGAAATTCCTGAATATTTGTATGAGGACATCAAAAGAATTCCGAATCATGCAGAGAAGATTTGCAAGATGATTAATGACATTCGAAATGCCGCTGGATTACCATTTTTGGGGACAGACAGAAACGTATTAAACCTTCCAGGCGTTGGGAAATCACTCAGTTTTAGAGTAATTGGCATCACACGTTATGGGCGTCGAATATTAGCATTTGAACACGATGCCACAAGACGTCATAGTCCTGCAATTCATCACATGGAGAAAGTCATAATTATAGAATCAAAATCCATCAGTGAGTACCTCAACCAATTGAAAGAAATGGGCGAGAAATTAGATGATTATGCAAATATATATGGATATTCCATTGGTGAAACTGAGGCAAGAGTCCCCATTTACGATTATCCAGAATACAATTTCCAAGCAACAGAGGAAATGACAAATCTTGGAGAAATATCTTAAATTCTGAAACCATTGAATAAAAAAGACCAATAAAAACAGATTTATTGGTCTTTTTTTAAATATTTCTACTTGTATTATCTTCGAATAAACTTGCGAATAATGGCTTGTGAATCGCTTGTCACTTTCACAACGTATGCTCCGGAAGGCAAATCAGAAACATCAAAACGAACCAATTGGTAATCTCCAGTATTACTCAAATTTTCATGACAACAAACGCTTCCATTTACATCCAGAATTTCAAGCACTGCATTTTCTTCATTCAAATAATGCATAGCAACGTTTAACTTACCATTCGTTGGATTTGGAAAAATTGACATTGAGCTATTCACTGTCTCAATTGAGCTTGCACCATCAACAACAAATGTATGCGGATCTGGGAAACCGATAAATGGATGGCTCTCTGTACGCTCAGTTACATCACTAGCACGAATAATATATTCTACAGTACTTCCAGACGCTTGACTTGGAATGTTTGCAGTGTAAGTATTTCCACTTGTATTTGTCATTAGTTCATACTGCCAACTTCCTTCATCCATACGGTAATACACACGTAAACTATCTGCGATTAAATCATTTCCTCCATAAGACACAATCTCAGCACTTACAGGATAACTATCAGCAGGTTCCTGCAAACCATAATATGCAGAATGGTAAATGTGAAGCATTTCTACATCTGGAACTTCATGCGTACGACAATGCAAAGCATCGGTTGACTGCCAGCTTGGAGCAGTTGTATTTTCCACAGCATGAATGACATATCCAGGCATTGCCTCTTGATACACAGCAATGACCTCATCATTCCAGTTGGCAGCTGACCCACTTGCAGGTACAGGAACAAACACATGTCCATTCATAATAAGCGAATTAGTATAAGGCTGTCCATCTGGGGCATAAGCACGATAAACTTCATAATTATTACCGTAAGAACTCGGATGGTTAGCAAAATAATCTGCAGCCGCTTCGTAATCTTCATAACGATAATCCGATTCTGGTACTTCGCCAACCAATACTTTATCCACATCAAGATATTTCCCCCAACAGTCAATATGATAGATATAATCATCCATTGGATCCTCAACAACTAAATAATCTGTAATTCCTAAATAATCTTCCATGCGTGTATTAACCAAAGCATCTGAAATACTACTTTCATCATATACCAAAGTTGTAGATACAGCCTTTCCCATACCATCACACATATAATTACCTCCTGTATGAACGACATCCATACCAAACACATCAATATCTAATAGAGAACCAAACTCCACCGGCACATTATTATCATCAGGACGATCACGATTGTAATCAAAATTGACAATTCCCACTTCAGGCACATCTCCATGCTGTATAAACCATGGAGAAAAATCGCGAGTCCAATAGGTATTTTGCGGGATATTGTGATATGTCACATTATCCGTATTAACACCTCCAGTTGTCAGTTGAGATTGAATATCTGTCAAATCACTTTCATAATAATAAATAATATACACATGTGTTATCTCTGCTAGTTGTTGAATTAATGAAACTGGGATTCCAAACTCCTGATACCATTTAGGATAAGCAACAATCACTCCTTGATTCGTTTCCCACTCTGCAATGTTTCGTACAAAACCTTCCGGAGGAGTTGTAGGAGTAATACTTTTAGTTTCCCTCACACCATTTTTATGATTCTCCAGCTCCTCATAAGTGAGCATGTGGTATTTACTTTTGAGAGAATCGGGCAAATAAGTTTGTGAAAAAGCCGTACTAACGACAAAAACGAGGATTAAAATTGAGTAAAATCGCTTCATAGACAATAATTAAAAAGATGCCGCATTAAGCGGCATCTTAAATCAAATTATTTTGTAATCATTAATTGCTGAGTATAAGACTTATCATCAGTTGTTAAACGAATGATAAACATACCATTTGAAAGTTCAGAAGCATCAAAACCAACACGGTAAGTTCCTTCCGGACTTGCTTGATTATAGATAGTTTCAATCACGCGTCCAGTCATATCAAGCAGTTCGAGTTTAACATCTGCATTGTCAGTTAAACTAAACTCTGCGAATGTCATTCCAGCAGTAGGGTTTGGCATCATAGCAAATGAGAATTCATCCACAGGGACTTTCATTTGTTCAATAATTGTCAAATTATCATGTGGAGGAAGTAAAATATTGTCAACCCAGGCAGCATCTTGACCAGAATATTGAGACCCATCTTTCACATATTCCCATTTAAATTGATGTTCACCAATTCCAACAGCGTAAGTTTCTTCCGACCAGTCAACTTCGCCTTCCCATTGATCTTCCATACTACCATCAAGGGAAAATGCGAGATAGTCGAAAATCCACCAAGAAGCCTCTTCACAAGATACTTTTTTAAAGAAACTGATATCTCCAGCAGATGTCACATTGACATTAATTGTCAAGACAGAACTTTGATCATCACCAATTGCTCCTGATTTCGCAGCATATGTTCCTTCATAAACTTCATCTGTCGCAATAACCCATGGGTAAGTTGCATCATTTTCCCAAGCATAAGATGCGAAATCGTTGCTTTCCCATGTTTCTAATTGCAATCCGATTGGAAGGTTTACATTGAGACCAGCATCATACGCACCAGCAACATACATTAAGCTTGCTGGCATACTAGCACCTGAAGTTACACCGGCATCCACGTTTACTGTATAATCAATTTGCAAGCTTTCACCAGGGCTTAATACAGTTACATCAGCTGTTGAATTATCACAACTTGCATTTTCTGCAATATTCATTGTCAAACTACCTGCAGATGCAACATTATGTCCAGTATTTTCAACTTCAAATGAGATGATTACAGTTTCACCCGGATCCATTACACCGTTTCCATTACCAACATCATCATTGAGGCTCACAAAATTCACTTTCAAAGATGGAGCATAAACCGTTACATTGTGTTGTCCATTCCAAGCATTACTTGCTGCATCGGTAATTGCAAAATCAAGTGTTATTATGCTTTGATCTTCTACACCATCAGCAAGAGCAATTTCATAAGCACCTTCGGCATTCACAACAGCCTCAGCAACAATATCACCGTATGCTTCTGTATCGTCATTTATTGTAAGATCAGTACTTACACTCGTTAATACAGCATTCACTGTTGATGATAAATCAACACCAACATTTTCCAAAACGACATCAAGCAGAACAGTTTCATTGTTATTTAAGAAACCATCAGCATTCCCAACAGCATCGTCCACAACAACATCATTTAACACAACATAAGGTCCTGAAGGAACAATCACTAAGACATCATCTTGGTAAGTCACTTTATTATATGCTGTGACTGTAACTTTCATATTTCCAGGCTCAGTAAAAGGAATAATATCCACTGAGGCAGATCCTCCAGAAACATATGCAGTTCCTAAAATAACTGTCTCACCTTCATCAACAGTTGTCAGTGAAACAAGCGCACCGTCAGCATTACAATTGACAGTAAAACTAGCTTGACCAACATTAAGCACATCCAAATGAGAAACACTCATTTCAGCAGGAGTTTTTGAACGTACCATCATGGAAGGATCACCAAAGATTGTCCATGTATCAGCAGTTTCCATTCCTGCCTCACCGGATGACGGGTATTCATCTAGCATATGGAACATCCCATTAAATGACAATCCACCAAATGTACGTTTGATGTTATTGACATAAGATTCAACGAGAATATCGTTCATTTCATCTTGTCCATCCATAGGTTCTGCCCATGCCTGATTAATGGTAGATCCAAGAAAAGCAACAGCACCTGAAGGTTCTGATCCATTCGTTGCTCTTAACCAAGCTTCAGCAAAACAGGTATTTCCATTAAAATTCCCATTCACACATGCAACACTCCAAATGAAAGGATATTTACCATTATTTGTAAGCGCATTTACTTCAGCATTGGTATAATTGGTATTAACCCATAAAGTTACATCTCCGTGTCCAACATAGTTTGCCACACCAATCCCTGCATTAACAACATTCGATATAATGGTATTATTTCCTCCATCTTGATTAGAATGAGTTACAGTATATCCAAATGCTTCTAAATCAGTACAAATATTATCCATGTGCTGTTCATCAGACTCACCATCATCGCCTTGTCCGTCTGTACCGTCAACTGAAGCAGATCCCAAAGCATTTTCCAACCATGAATTTGATGTGTCATAATCGCGCTCATAATCGATGATTTTAGTAATTTGAGTTGTTACATCAGCACCAGACTCAGCACTTAATCGACCGATAAAACAGTCTGCATAATGATCATTACCAAGAATATAAACATACTCATTGTCACTATCGTCTCCAGTAGTTGTCGTAGGCACATGATTTCCATCACCCACAAGCAAAACATAATTTAAACCATTGATATTGAATTCATTTTCAATGTAAGTTTCAATGACAGTAGCTCCACCGATAGTTGCAACATCAACGATTTCAGTTTCTATCCCTTTTTCGCGTTTCCAAGTCACAAAGTCAGCCATTTCATCCATATAATCACCATAAGAGATAATTAACATACGACCAGGCTCACCTTCCACAAGCGGAGTATATTTTTCTGATGAATAATTCAAGAAATTACGTTTGTAAATTTTTTGATATTCGTCAGAACTTCTCGAAACATTTGCATTTAACTCATTGAGACCAATTGCATCTGTGTAATTTACCTGCACAGTAATGTCTGTATAAATACGCAATACTTTTTGAACAGGATTGTATGCAAACGGATACACTGTGACAGATAGACCTCTGACATCGCGCAAAATATAAGGTTCATTCAAATTTGCACGATTTGCTGGCCAAAATGCATCTTGCTGGTAAACGTCACCATACACATAAGGAACTTGTGTAGGATCCTGATCACGATAAATCACCCCTTTGGATGGAGCAATATCAATCCCTGCAATTTCAATGTAATCAGAATAAAGCACTTCAATTTCAGATGCACCAGTGTTCGGAATAATCAAGGACTCTGAAAGCTTAGATAAAGCCGGAGCTCCTTTCACCTGCATGGGACTAGTTTTCGGGGCACTAACTAAAAATGCCAACCCTTCTGGGGTTCCTACACGTTCAAGTGCATAGGCATTCAAATTAAATTTGATAATATCAGCATTCTCACTCGATGAAATAAGCTGAACTTGTGTATTTTCAGGTTTTTGCTTCTCAATCTTTCTCCACTCGCCTGCATTCAAATAACCGACAAAAAAGATTGCCAGTATTAATACGCTAAGTTTTTTCATTCGTTTCGATATATATTAGTCCGATGCTAAGATAATGAAAAAGACGAAATGGATGCACTGCGATTTTGTACTCGTAAAGGATTTTAAAATCACCTTTATAATGGAACTCAAATTAGACCTGATTTTAAGCAATTTACAGAGTCTTCAATTTTGATTTTTTGCATAAAAAGTGATTAAAATAATAGTTGTATCTTCGTATAAAAATCAGCTAGTATGAATTGGTATATTTTCTGGATTGCGATATACATCGTGGTGATACTTTTCTTCACCATTAAACATGTCAAGCATAAAAACATAGACGCTTACCTTATCAATAACAGAAATACGAAAACTCTCCCACTCGTATTTACAACCTTAGCAACCTTTGTTGGCGGTGGTGTTTGTTTGGGACTAATTGCCATGGGTTACACCAGTGGTTTAGCTGCTGTAGCAATTGGAATAGCATACGTCATTGGATTTTTCATTTTATATTTCTTTGCTGGAAAAATTCGTGATTATGGAGCAAAACATAATATATATTCCTTTGCTGAATATTTGAACAGGCGCTATCTTAAAAACCATTCTAATTCAACATTCCCTAAAGTTTTCAGTGGAATGATAAGTGGGATAAACATTCTCATTTTTTTCTTTCTAACTGCAGCTCAATTTGTCGGCATGGCAAGCTTGCTTCACTTTGCATTTGATGTTGGATATGGCACTGCCGCAGGAATTTCTTTCATTCTGGTAATTACTTACACAGCCCTGGCAGGATTGTCAGGTGTCATTATTACTGACAGCATACAATTTATTGTGATTGTGTTTATGATAATTACCATTTTTATTCCCGGAATACTCGCTGACACAAATAATTTTGCAAGCCTAAAAACACTAGATCCTGAAATGTTGAATGGAACATCTGAAGGTTTGGTCTTTTTACTTGGACTCCCCATTTTATTGGCCCCATCTGTGCTAACAAGAATGGATATTTGGCAAAGAAGCTTGTCGGCAAAATCGGCAAAAACAGCAAAACGCACAGCTTGGATTAGTGGTTTATCCATGTTACCATTTTACATTATTTTTCCACTTGTCGGAATGGCTTTACGCGTTGATTATGGAGCAGGCATTGATCCCAATCACGCAACCTTTGAATTTCTTGCCAAACATACAGCTCCAGTACTTATGGGCTTTGCAACCATTGGACTCTTATCAGCGCTTATGTCATCAGCAGATTCATTTCTGAACATTGTTGCTATGACCGCAGTACGCGATTTTGGATCATACAAAAAGGATTTCCAAACCAAAGAATCCAGTTTCAGACGAGTTAGAGTGGCAGTAATCGTTTTCGGTGCAATTGCATTAGCTATGGCACTTTTCTTTGCGGACATTGTCAATCTGTTTGTCGCCGGTATCACCATGAATATCTTATTCACACCAATCACAGTGCTGGCACTCATTCGTAAAGATGTGTACAAATACAAAAAAGCAGCCTTTGCGTCCATCATGTCAGGGACTATTGTCATTTTGGTGATTTTCATCCTTGGCTTTAGTACTCAGAATGACAGCTTGCTAAAGATGGCCTTTGTTCCTGCTACCATAGTTGCAACAATCTCATTATTTATCGGTTTGTTTGCATATAAACAGAAATCAAAACGAAACTAAATCAAGCAAATCTAAACTACATGATAACAGTAAGTTTCATACGTCATGCTAAATCAGATCGCAGTATTAACACCACTGATTTTGAACGTCCTTTAAATGAAAAAGGATTGAGAGATGCTCCCTTAATGGGAAAGATAATTCAAGAAAAATATCAAACCCCAGATTTAATTCTATCAAGCCCTGCAGTGAGAGCAAAAACGACAGCTCAGATCATTGCAAAAACAATTGATTATCCTGAAAAAGAAATTCAATATATGGAAGATTTGTATTTTGCTGATACAGAAACTTATTTGGATATCATTCGCAAGCTTGACACTGACTTCAAACACATATTTGTCGTTTCTCACAACCCTGGCACAACCTACATTATCAATAGAGTCTCCAATGCCAGATTAGATTATATGCCAACTTGCGGTATTGCAGAAATTGAATTCGATGAAGACTCTTGGGCAAAAATCAAAGACAAGTCCGGCAAAATTAAACAGTTTGATATTCCTAAGAATTACAAGTAGTTACTGATTCATTTGTCGTGCAATACTCAAATTCATTTTCGCCTGTTCATCATCTGGGTTAATCTGTAATGATTTTTCCAAGTATTCAATTGCTTTTTGGTGATTCCCATCAATTCCATAAGAAATACCAATAAACTTTAATGCCTCAGCATCTTTAGGCTGATATTCCAATATCTGCAAGAAACATTCTCTCGCTTTTTCGGGTCTATTCATTGTACCATACGCAAAACCTAGCATTCGCAAAGTAACTACATCATCAGGATCTAAAGCCTTTGCTTTTTCCAGATATATCACTGCAGAATCTGTTCGATAGACACGATTCAAGTACAAGTTTCCAAGCTCACGGTATAGTTCTGCATGGTTTGGGTTGATTTTCTCTATCCGTTTCCATGTCTTAATTTCAAATTGTGGCATATCCACATTTTGACTTAAAACACCATAAGTATTGCCCCAGGCATCGGTATTTTCGGGAGATATTTTCAACACTTTAATGTAATATTCCATCATCCCCTCCACATCATTGTGAGCAATATAACGGATATTACCCATACGAATGAGAGGCTCCACATAATTTGGATGGATGCTTATTGCTTTAAGAAAATACGGCTCTGCCTGACGCATCATTTTGTGCTTTTCTGCAGTGTCAGCAATCGTTTCTGCTTTAGCGTACAACTCACTCCCCCACGATGAATTCCCTTTGGCTGAATTTTCACTGATTTTCACATCGTGCTGAAAAAGGGTAAACGAACTTTCCCATACTCGGTTGCGACTTATGCTTTTAACAGCATATAAACTAAGAATCAAAATTAAGGCAATAGATAAAATGGTTCTCAATTGGGCTTTCTTTTGAGAAAGTTGTACAATATAAAAAGCCAGCAACAAAGCAAAAGCAAACGATGGAAAGAACATAAAACGCTCACTCATAAAAGCACCAATATTAATTAGCAAATTAGAGGTCATGGCGAGAGTTGCAGCATAAAACCAAATTGCATAGGCAACTATGCGACGTTTCTTCAACCCCCAAATTGCAACAACAGCAAAGCCAAGATAAATGAGCAAAGGCAGAATGGCTCTCCAATCTGACCACTGAATGAGTTCAATATGATACGGATAATAATCCCATGTTAAAGGATGTGGAAACACCAAAAGACGAAGGTAAATCCCTAAGGTCATAAAAATAGTTGCATACTTCTCACCTCCTACTGCTTCAAGAAAAGGATTATTCATTAACTGAGAAGACTCCTCACCTACAAATTGCCCAAGAACAGAAACACGAATAATTACATACAGAATAACAGCCAAACTTGCCGGGAAGACAGTCTTCCAGACATGCTGCGATTTTCCAATTTTGAAAAACCATAAAGTAAAGGGAATAACAAAGAGAAAACTCAATGCAATTTCCTTGGACATCACTCCGAGAAACAAACAGACAAAAGACCAGATGAGTAAACTCACTTTTTCTTTTTTAGCATATTGAATTGCAAAGTGTAATGCCCCAAAGGCTCCCAGCATCGCAAATATTTCATCACGACCTTTAATGTTTGCGACAATTTCAGTGTGAATCGGATGAGCTGCAAAAATCAGAGCTGCAACAAAAGGAATAGACCAAATTTCGTCTTTATTTTCGGGGAACAGTGATTGTAAGACCCGATAAATTAACAATACAAGCAATGCATAAAACAAGATGTTAAAAAAATGGCTTATGTGTGGATTTCCTCCGAAAAGCGATTGTTCTATGGCAAAGCTCACCATGCTCAAAGGGCGATACCTCCCTCCTTGCACAATACTAGCATCTTCGCCAAACATACCAGCCATCATATCTGTCGTTAGAATTTTGCTTATTCCAGAAATACCTTGCTGAGTAAATTGATTTTTCTGTATCACCATTTTATCATCAAGTGCATACTCATGAGAAATAGTATTTGAATAGAAGACAAATACAACAATAACCAAAATCAAAGATGGAATAAATTGCTTTTTCATATGCCAAATTTTATTTGAGATGAAAATAATCAAATCCAAAGACTAATCAAAAGAAACATCTATTTCATTCTGAATCTAAACTTGGCAATGTCTGAAACAATGGCTTAAGTCATATGAATTATCACACATTAATTTCGTTTTTTGAGATTATTTCTGCAATTTTAGAGCCACAACAATTAATTTCATGGATATAAAAGAAAGAATTGCCATTTGCAAAACGTGCCAAAACAGCAAATTCGATATGAAAACGGGCATTATTTGTGGCATTACAAACGAGAAAGCCAAGTTCGATAATATTTGTCGAGACTTTATCCCTAAAGAAGGGGAAAAGAATCCATTTATCAAGGAGCAAGAATTAAACATTCAATATTCAATTGGGACATCAGGATATACAACAACGAATAGCA
Organism: Bacteroidales bacterium; assembly: GCA_963676165.1. Lineage (GTDB taxonomy): Bacteria > Bacteroidota > Bacteroidia > Bacteroidales > ML635J-15 > JAQIBY01. Next base: position 2,428,086 of record OY781043.1, read on the forward strand.
GTGTAAACGGATACTATTTTGAAGGCTCAACAAACAAGCCAAAAGAAGCACCTAAAAAGAAGGTTAAAGTTAAACTGGATATGATTTGGCTGATTGGGATTTCAGCACTCAATATTATTGCAATTCGCATTGTTTCATTCCTCTTTGCCTCACAACTTATGGGCTCAATAGTTGGCATTCTATTATGTGCCATTGTGCTTCCAGTATTTCTTGTAAGAGTAAATTTCAGAACCAAACTCAGACCTTATGAAATTCAACAATCTGAGTTCTTAAGTATGTTTCTTGTCCTGGCTTTTGGCAGCGTATTTCTCAGCTTATACGTAGCAATTTTTCTTTGGTGGTCATATTACGCTTGGATAGAAATTTTCATGTATGCTTTTTCCATTGTCATCATAGGAATACCCACTTTACTTATTAGCAAAAAGATAGCAACAAAAATCCAACAGTAAAATGAGAAGAACAAAATTAAGATTCCTAATATTTTCAATTGTTGCTCTGGCAGTTATTGGCATTGCTGAGGATCAAATACGTTGGAATATTGATGACAAGTTTGACATTGCTTTGCATGATTATTTCAACACCGTTTGGGGGTACTCAGAAAGCTGGGATAAATTTGACTATAGCCAAGAAGAGAATTACACCGTGGAATATTCGGCAAACACAAAAAGTGATTCGATAGTTCGAGTCTATTATGATTCTGGGAAAGTTAAATCCATCACGGAAATGAAAAAAGAAACACGCCATGGAGGTCACACCGAATATTTTGAAAATGGTCAAGTAAAATTAGAGGCATATTACATTTCTGGTCACAAAGATGGAGAGGAACGTGCATATTATCCTGATGGAACAAAACGACACATCCGAAACTATAAAATGGGAAAAGAGCGAGGGGAACAGCAAATTTTCAGTGAGGATGGTAGTTTAAGCACTTCATATTTTGTTGACGAAAGTGGACATATTCACACTTAGCAAAACAAAACGCTTCGTTAAAGAGTAACTACTTATTGGAATTCTTGTAAGTCTCAAGAATCCAATCAAGCATATCTTGAATTATATATGCTTCGACATGTTCTGAGCGCTCATATTCCTTGCTCGAAGGCTCGTCCTCATTTTCAAAGAGGAGATGATTCACTTTGGGGTAAGAAATTGCCAAATAATCCAGTTTGCGCTTTTTTAATGCTTTACGGAAGAGTTTATAATCTTTCATACTCACCTGATAATCCCCTTCGCCTTGAATCAACATAACAGGCTCTGAAATTGACATAATGGTTTCTACCGGATCGTACATAATTATATCTTTCCAATAATACGGACTTAAACCAAATGGCAATAAGCCTTCGAATTCTGCAGGATCAACGTTTCGTAAAGTTTCCAGACGGTCAATTTGCTCCTGCAAGCTTGCCAAACGTCTTTTATCTGCATCATCGATTCCATCTTTTCCGTAAAGAAATTCCATTTGCTCATAAATTAAGGTTTGCAAAGGTCGAGCATTTCCAGCAAGCATTAGACCACCTGCCACATCAATAGAATCTAGAATTCGTGGCAATTGATTCCCTCCAAAACTATGTCCCAGCAAAAAAATTCGATTATCATTAATCCCCTCAATATCATTTAAATACGCAACAATATTACAAACATCCAATCCGGTTTCTTCCCACGCAGTGAACTTTTCGTTTTCACTTAAATACACAGGAAACAACCATGAGGATTTATCGTAACGAAGACAGGCAATGCCATTTGAAGCCAAACCGTAAGCAATATCACGGAAAGGTCGGTTTCCAAACATACCCGCATCTCTATCATTAGGTCCAGAACCATGTATAAGAATCACAATCGGATAATCATCAACATTCTCAGGAATAGAAATTTCACCTGTCAAACCATAATTCCCAGACTGAATAAGCACATGCTTTGTTCTGAACTTAGACATATCTGCATACTCTGGCAGTGTGTAATCATTTGTCACCGCCTCTTGCATCAATCTAAGTCCGGAAATTTTATCATTATCCAATTTAAACCACAAGCGATATCCCTGATTGCCAAACCATAAAAATCGATACACAATATCATCGGGGACATAAAAAGTCTTAATAACTTTATCTCGCCTAGACATTTCACCTTTAAACTTAATAAGCTGCTCAAATTGTTTTTGCAATTTATCAGCAGGAACTTCAGTTTTCAAATCCTCATCGAAAAAAGATACTGCCAACTCATAATCCTGGTTATCAATAGCATTTAAGAACTTCTGACTTAATAAATCAGTAGATTGAGCCATTACTACAGCAGAAAACATAAAAGTTACTATGAACAAAATCAATCGCTTATTCGTTACCATAATCAAAGCATTTGTTTACCTAGTAAATATAGTAATTCTCAATGAGATTTGCTATATTTGTCAAAGCAGTGAAAACCGAAACGGATTATGGAAAAAATACGATTAAAAGTGCTTGGGCTATCTTACAGTCAAACTCAAACTGGAGCTTACGCACTTATCCTTGAAGCTGAAGGCACAGAGCACCGCATTCCAATTATTATTGGGAGTTTTGAAGCTCAGTCAATTGCCATTCAATTAGAAAATCTTACACCCCCACGTCCGTTAACTCACGATTTGTTTTTGAGTCTTGCCAATAAATTCTCCATTGGTTTGCGTGAAGTACTGATTTACAAACTAGAAGAAGGTGTATTTCACTCTCGCTTAGTTTTCCAAAACGATGGACAAACAGTTGAAATTGATGCCCGCACTTCAGATGGAGTAGCTTTAGCACTGCGTTTTGATTGTCCTATTTACACCAGTCAGGAAATCATTGACAAAGCAGGAATCATTATAAAATTAGAATCTGACGATGATGACTCTGAGGATTCCGCAGAAATGGAAACCCCTGAAGCAGAAGTTCCTGAACCAAAGGTACCTCAAGACACAAAAAACTTGAGCAACAAAAGCATTTCTGATTTAAAAGCGATGCTAGAGAAAGCAATTGAAGAGGAAGAATACGAATTAGCGTCAAGAATCAACAAAGAATTAAAAGACAGGGAAAAATAAAAACACCCACCGAAGCAGGTGTTAGTTTTTTAATGTTTTAATACTCGTCTTCATTAAAGAAGAAATCATCCTTACTTGGATAATCAGGCCAAATGTCTTCGATACTATCGTAAGATTCACCCTCGTCTTCAATCTCCTGGAGGTTTTCAATTACCTCAAGGGGCGCACCTGAACGAATTGCATAATCAATCAATTCTTCCTTGGTAGCTGGCCAAGGTGCGTCTTCGAGTTTTGATGCTAATTCAAGAGTCCAATACATAGCAAATCGGTGTTTTAAACGTGTTTTTTAACGGACTGCGAATGTAATTAATTTCTTTTAAAATCAAACATCCTTTTTCCACAAAATTTCAACAGTATTATTCTGCTTTGATACATAACGTGCTAGAACAAAGAAATAGTCTGACAAACGGTTAATATAACGAATAATCACAGGATCTAAATTTAAGCTTTCAGAAAGTTCAACAATACGTCTTTCTGCTCTTCGACATACGGTTCTCGCTATGTGACAAGCAGATGATTGAGAATCACCACCCGGCATAATGAAATTTGTTAAGTCAGGAAGCTCATCGTTCATGCGGTCAATTTCTTTTTCTAAGCACTCCACATTTTCTTCCCGAATCATAGGTAAATCCTGCACAGGGGCTTTCGCATTTTCTTCGTCATAAGCCAAATAAGAGCCCACCATGAACAATCGACGTTGAATTTGGATCAAAATATCTTTTTCATTGTCATTCAAAGGATAGGAACGAATCATCCCAACCCAAGAGTTCATTTCATCGACAGTACCATAAGCCTCTAGCCGTGCATGATTCTTTTTAACTTTATGTCCACCGAGAAGACTTGATCCTCCCTTATCTCCTTGCTTTGTGTATATTTTCCATTCCATAATTGCTCACTTAACAAGCATTGTAGGCTCTTTGTTTATCTCATCTAACTCTATTTTTCCATCCCGCAATCTCACTATGCGCCGAGCATGCTTCGCAATGTCTTCCTCATGCGTCACTAAAACAATGGTATTTCCCTGAGCATAAATATCTTCGAACAATTGCATAATATCCAAAGAGGTCTTTGTATCAAGATTTCCAGTTGGTTCATCTGCCAAAATAATGGATGGTTTATTGACCAATGCCCGAGCAACAGCAACCCTCTGGCGTTGTCCTCCTGACAATTCATTTGGCTTGTGCTCCATTCGATCATCCAAACCAACAGAGCGCAAAACCTCTACAGCTCTATCTTCGCGTGCTTTCTTTTTCATTCCACTGTAAACCAATGGCAACATCACATTATCTAAGGAAGAAAAGCGAGGTAAAAGATTAAATGTTTGAAAGACAAACCCAATTTCTTGATTTCGAATTTCTGCTAACTCATTATCTGTCATCTCACTGACATCAGTCCCATTTAAAATATATTGTCCTTTTGTCAATGTATCCAAACATCCAATAATATTCATCATGGTCGATTTTCCGCTACCAGAAGGCCCCATAATTGCCACATATTCATTCCGATTAATATTCAAATCAACAGAACGTAATGCATGAACAATTTGAGTTCCCATGACATAGTCTTTTACCAGCGACTTTAGAGAGATTACTGTTTCCATCCTTTGAGATTTTTTATAAAGAAACAAAAAACTCAGGAATTTAGCGCATTTCTTTTCTTAAAAGAATGTCAAAGCATGACACTAAACACGATAAACACATCGGTTGAGAGAATAAAATCAAGTCACAAAATAACTTTTTGTACCTTTGCCTCACAAATTTTGAATTATGCGTAAACTTTTTGTTTTGGCTTTCACCTTAATAAGCCTACACAGCTTATCTCAAAACTTTGACAATTTGAGTTTTGGAACGGATAGCACGCTTGACATTATTAGTTGGAATGTTGAGAATTTCCCTAAGAACGGAAACACGACTGTTAATTACCTCGCAGAAGCGATAGAAGCCTTAGATGCTGACATTTATGCTTTCCAAGAAATTGGAGACACGGATGATTTCATCAGCATTATGAATGATATGCCGCAATATGAATACCGTATCGGCGATTGGTATTATACTGCTTTGGTGATCGTGTATAAACCCGAAATCGTTAAAGATCCTTACATTCATGAAATTTACACATCATCATCGTATTGGAATGCCTTTCCTCGCTCCCCTTTTGTGATAGATTTTACCTGCATGGGCGAAGAGTACACCGTAATTAACAATCATCTAAAAGCTATGGGAGATGGTTATCTTGATATGGATAACGAGGACGATGAAGAATACCGTCGGTACTTGGCTTGCAATTTCCTAATGAATTATGCCGATGACAATTTAAGCGACAGCAAAGCAATTATTGTTGGCGACCTTAATGATGAATTGGATGATAGCGAATCGAATAATGTATTCCAAAATTTTATTGACGATAGCAATTACCGCTTTGAAGATATGGACATCGCTCTCGGAAATGATGATGACTGGTCCTACCCTAGCTGGCCATCGCACTTAGACCATATTCTAATTAATGACAATTTATTTGATATGGCAGATCATTCTGCATCAGACTGTGAAGTGATCAAAGTCGACGATGTCTTTTCAAATTGGTGGGCTTACGACGAAGACTTATCTGATCATAGACCTATCGGAATTAAGTTATATCCTGGCACAGGACTAAGTGCAGTACAAACTGAGAAATCACAGATTTCCTTGTACCCTAATCCGGTGCATGATGTGATGCAAATCTCTTCGGATGAGCTGATTGAAACGGTTCAAGTATTTAATGTGCACGGTAGCATGCTTTTGGAAGTAAATCCTGAGGAAAATACTACAGAACTCTGTTTATCAGAACTAAGCAAAGGCATTTACATTGTCAAGATTCAGGAAAACAATCATACTACAATTCGACAAATCATTAAACTATAACACTTATGGAATGTCGTCCGGGATGTGCAGCTTGCTGTATTGCCATATCAATTTCATCACCCATACCGGGCATGCCAAATGGGAAACCGGCAGGTGTTGCTTGTGTGAATTTGGATGAAAATGGACATTGTAAAATCCACAACACTCCAGAATATCCTAAAGTTTGTGGTGATTTTAAAGCTGATCCAGAATTTTGTGGAAAGACAAGAGAAGAAGCTCTGAAGAATCTTGCAGAGCTAGAGAGACTGACGAGTTAGTTATATGGTTGTAGGGATGCGATTAATCGCATCCCTACAACCATATAATCATTTCCCCCAGTTCTTAGGATTTTTTCTGATGTAATATCTTATTCTATTCAGTTCCATTTCATTTCTAATGATTCTGTCATGAAATAGAGTTTGCCATGCAAACTCATAGCCGACCTGATGGATTTCAAATGAAACTCTGCCTTTGTACCATCTGATAATTCTGGAGAGATTATCATGAAGCATTGGATTTTTCATTCCTGCAAAACCACCAATAGTGCCAACAGTTGCATCTGTGGGGATTTCTACTGTGGGGATGCGATTAATCGCATCCCCACTATTAGCAGCATCCCCACTGTCAGTTTTATCAACCAATTCATTGGATTTATCAATTTCAATAATTCCATGCACATGATTTGGCATGACTATATATTCATCTAATCTGGCAAATAGGAATTTTTCTGGTATCATTTCCCAATATTCAACAGCCAATTTTCCTTCTGGGGAATGATGAACTTCTTCGGAAATGACTTCTCCAAAATATTCAAATTTATCCTTTGTATTTATTGTAACAAAATATCGGGCATTCCAACCATAATCCCATGATTGTAGCCTAAGTCCTTTATCAGAAAATTTCTTCTTGTAATTTGATGACATAGCTATTGGCTTGATTTTCTATCATATCCAGAAATAATTAAATATTATTTATATTTTCCCAGCTTGTAAACTTTCCGTTTTGTGTGGAGTAATTTTCTTCGCCGCCATATATAACATAACTATTTTGAGGCTTCTCGCCAGAAAGTTTCTGCCAATATGTAAGATTTTTAAAATATTCCTTTCTTAATGTCATGCTTGATTTTATCTCAATGGAAGTAATTGTATTACCAGATTCCAGAATAAGATCAATTTCATGCAGATTTTTATTATTCCAAAAATACATGTTCTGATTTAAACCTTTATTAAATCTTTTTTTCAGGAACTCGTTAATAATCATATTTTCAAACAAAGCACCTTTGGCATAATGCGTTTTAACCTGTTCTGCATTTTCAATACTCAGTAATGAGCAAACAAGCCCGGTATCAGTAAAATACAACTTCGGTGATTTGATTATTCTTTTATTGAAGTTCGTGTGATAAGGTGGCAAATAATAAATTATAAAACTTGCTTCCAGCACACTCAGCCAAGCTTTTACTGTATTCGGAGAAATGCCTGCGTCTGTAGCTAGTGAATTCAGATTAAGAATTTGCCCAACGCGCCCTGCAACTAAGCGTAAAAAACTTGAGAACTGTTTCAAATCACCAATTTGTTTAATTTGCCTTACATCTCGTTCAAGATAAGTATTTATATATGAGGAATAAAAAACAACAGGATCCAGATTCCTATCATAAATGCCGGGAAACAATCCCTTAAAGATGACAGACTCATACTCCTCCGAGATGTTCTTTGTATATAGCTCATCTATACTAAAAGGCAAAAGTTTCAAAATAGCAGCCCTTCCAGCCAGACTTTGGGATATGTTTTCTAACAACAGAAAATTGTGTGACCCAGATAATATAAAACGTAAATCTTTGTTATCATCAACCATAACCTGGATGTATGAAAACAAATCAGGAACTTTTTGTACTTCATCCAAAACTGCTCCATTTGGATAATTATTCAAAAATCCTTTGGGGTCATCATACGCAAGTTGCCTTACATCCGGACTCTCAAGGTTTACATAAGGCAAATCCTGAAAAATTGACCGTAAAAGTGTTGTTTTTCCACTTTGTCTGGGGCCAGTCAGTGTGATAACAGGGTAATTCTCTATCAGCTTTCGAATTGTATTTTCAATCTTTCTTTTAATCATAATAAAGCAAAGATAATCAATTCTGGACATATTTGCAATTAGATTGCAAATTTGTCCATTGTTTTTATGTGACAACTCCCATCCCGTAACTTGTCTCCCTGAGTCCTTTGTCAGAAAATCTCTTTTTGTAATTTGATGACATAGCTATTGGCTTGATTCCCTTACAAGATAAGAAAATAGAAAGGATTCACAAAAACTGGAAATAGTTTGTAGTGGTACTACTTGAATTGTAGTTGCAGTGCTCTGCACTGCATTTTGTGGGGATGCGATGAATCGCATCCCCACAAACAATAAAAACTACAATCCACTAAAATAAACCATCAATACTACAACACAAAACAACACAATCTGAAATTTAACAAAGCTGTAAGTAGAAACAGGGGAAAATGTAAATTCAAACATGGCAAAATGTTTTCCTAAAAGACTGTATAAGAGTATTTTTGCAAAAATACAATAATATTATGATGAGAAATTTTCAGCTTGAAGGGAAATGGAAATCAACAACAACATGAAAAATTAATTCCAAAAAGGTTATTTCCAACAAATATCACAATATTCACAACCACTATTCAAAGCTTCTTGCTGTGAATAATATAAATAAATCTGGCCTTTACAATTGTTCAACCCTGGACAATTATCTCTGCTATGAAACTTCTTCCCATACTCTCCTCCACAAACGTAAACTCTGCCAGAAGTAATATTTTTTGGCTCATTCCTGTTTAATCGTCTAAAATCATTAAATGAATAACTATCATAGGTAGTAGTGCGGAACACTTTACCGCTTTGAAACCAAACCACTAAATAATGGTAAGGTCTTGTTGCCCAAATACTATTATCAAAGCGATACTGCCAAACCTCAAGATCACCATATACCTGTACGTCTTTTGGTGAACCAACCTTATAAATTATTTCAGTTGGATAATCTCCAATTTGAATACTCCTCTCCTTATCTCTAAATTCTTTAGGTGTACTACAAGATATTAGCAATAACAAAAACAGAAACTGAATTACTAAAATTAACTTCAACTTAATAAATCTTAAAGCATTCATATAACGCTTATTAAACATAACCAAACAACCAACCACTACCTGGGGAGGACTAACCGGAACCCGCTACGGCTACCACTGTAAACCGGGTAGTAGTAGTCGCGATTGGCTACACGGCAGTACCTGGCGCTGTAGCGCCAACCGCCGCCGCGCAAAACACGGCGAGAACCACTTGATGGCCCTGCCGGATTGCTACGCGAGCTGCTGCTGTAATAATCGCTCCTAAACCAATCGCTACACCATTCCAACACATTGCCACTCATATCGTATATGCCCAATTCATTTGCTTGTTTCTGCCCTACCGGATGGGTTTTACTGCCACTATTATCAGAATACCATGCCACATTTTCAATATTATTACTACCTGCATATTTATAGCCATTGCTTTTGCTACCTCCTCTTGCAGCATATTCCCATTCGGCCTCGGTGGGTAATCGGTAATTTTTGCCCGTTTTACGGTTAAGCTTTTCAATAAACTCCTGTACATCATTCCAGCTAACTTTCTGACCCGTCCTAAAATCTGGCTACACAATATGTAGTAAATTATGTATAAAAATGATGGGATTACAAAACGTTACAGTGAAGGTTTTAAATTGAAAATTTTAGCCGAACTTAGTACTGGAAATTATTCAAAGAAAAAACTAGGTGAAATTTATGGTATTAACCGAACTACCATAAACGAATGGATCAAAAAGTACAACCGGAAAGATTTAATGAATACTCGTATATTAGTGGAAACTCAAGACGAAACAACCAGACTCAAAGCCTTACAAAAAGAAATCAAAAAACTCAAAGAGTTATTGATTAAGAAAGACTTAGACAAATTAGCATCTGATTCATATCTTGAAGTCGCAGCTGAAAAACTGGGATATAAAGATGTCGAAGAGCTAAAAAAAAACTTAAACATCTAAGTATGGTTAAGGCAGTGGAAAAAATTAAGCACACAAGGCAGGCAAGCATTGAGCAAACCTGCCAGTGCTTTGGTATGCACAGAGATGCTTATTATAAATTTATAGAGCGTAAACTTAAAAGAGAAAACGTCGAAAATCAGGTTCTTGAACTTGTGAAAAATGAACGGATTGAACAGCCAAGAGTTGGAACAAAAAAACTCTATAAATCTCTAAATACAATTTTTGAAAAGAGATGTATTAAAGTTGGTAGAGATAAGCTTTTTGATATTCTCAGAGACAACAATATGCTTATAAAACGTAAAAAAGCATCCTGCAGAACTACAGACTCTTATCATCGTTTTCACAAGTATAAAAACATTGTGAAAGACATGACTGTTACTGCTCCTAATCAAGTTTGGGTATCTGATATTACATACATCAGAACTGTTAATGGTTTTTGTTATTTAGCACTTATTACTGATATGTATTCCAGGAAAATCGTTGGATATGATATTAGCAACTCACTGGAGCTGGCGGGCTGCCTACGAGCCCTCAAAAAGGCTCTGTGGCATGCCCGACCAGCGGCGGGATTAGTACATCACTCTGATCGTGGAATACAATACTGTAGTAATCAATATGTAAAAGAATTAAAAAAACGAAATATTAAGATAAGTATGACAGAAGAAAATCATTGTTATGAAAATGCTATAGCTGAGAGAGTTAATGGAATTCTTAAAGAAGAATTTTATCTCGATCAATGCTTCTTTAGCCTGAAAAATGCTAAAGTCGCTACTAAAAATGCTATCAGCATATATAATAATAAAAGATTACACTTATCTTTGAATTATAAAACCCCTAATATGGTGTTTAAATATAGAGCTTAATCGTATGTTTAACCTGTAGCCATATTTCAGGACAAGACATTCTCTACAGGGCAATTATCGCATCCGCTAAAATATGACGGGTTGCTACCCATAATCGCACGCCACTGTGCCTGGGTTACCTCATACTTCCCTATGTAAAAATCATCTACTGTAACCGTATGCACAGGTTTTTCATCATCATCACAATCACTTTGCTCGGAGGTGCAGCCCATTTGGAATGTGCCGCCTTTAACAAAAACCATTTCTATTTTAATTTCCTCCACATCAAACTCCCACCTGTTTTTGTCGCTTTGGGTAACAGTAATTTGGTCTGTTACTACTTTTTCGCCGTTTATTAGTTTAATGTTGTGGCTGCCAAAGCTGAGGGTGCCAGTGTAGGGAGTTGTGCCTTTGTTTTCTCCATCAATGCTTAAGCTTGCACCAGGAGGTGTGCTGGCAATGGTAATTTCTTTGCCTTGTGGCAAGCTTTCGTTTAAAGCAATCTTTTCATTCTCTTTTATGATAATGGTTTTATTTATGGTACCATATCCATCTTTTTCCAATCGTATTTCATAGTTGCCAATGAGTTTGTCTTTTATGGTGAGCGGAGATAGACCTTGTTTTTCTCCGTCAAGATATACTTCTGCTTCCATTGGTGTTGTTACTACATCTACAGAGCCGGTTTTGCCTTTTAAGTCAAAGCTTAGGCTTTCATCCTGCCCTGCTGTAATTTCCAATTGTTTTTCTTCGCTGTAATATTTGGCTTTTTCGGCTTTTACGGTGTAAATACCACTCAATAAACGTCCATTCCAATTGCCGCTGCCTTTTTTATCTCCGTTTACCAAAATATCGGCATTGGGTTTGGCTGTAATGCTTACATCTGCAAAAGCGGGCTGCATGGTAAAATCCACATTAGCCGTTTGTTCATCCTGCACAACGATATTTTTTATTTGGGGCTTATACCATTGGCTTTGTAACTTTATGCTATGCTCCCCTGAGGAGACTTCCTCAAGCGTGGCGGGTGTGGTTTTCCCTGTATTTTCATCATCGAGATAAATTTGCATGCTATTTTCTGGAGATGATGTAATGCTAATATTTCCAAATTTTGGCTTTAAGACAATTTCAATGGTTTTCTTTTCACCTGCCAAATTGATTTTGCCAGCATTGTTGTGGTATTTATTTTTTTCAAGCCTGTAAGTATGCTCTCCTTCTTTAAACTGTCCTTGAAAAGGTGCTATACCCGCAAGTTGCTCATCAATAAACACATTGGCTCCTTCAGGATTAGATTTTATGATCAACCACTGAGATTCAATGACTGCATCTTCTACAGTGGTTACAACTTTACCGGTTGTCAAAACCATTTCATACACTGTGGCTTCTTTAATTGCGACTGGATACACATAATCTCTGAGCACACCCAAATTGTCATGTTTCATTGTAATTTTTCTCGCACCATAAGGTACATAAACCCAGTATTCGCCGGTTTTCTTTTCGACTTTAACCACGCCAAGCATTCCACCTTCAAATTGAAAGCCAGTTTCAGTGGTTTCAATTTTAATCAATGCCGCTTTATCTCCATTCTGGTCAACAACAGGATAATTAACTCGGGCATCCAAATCTTGTGGCAAACTTCGAAAAGACTTGACAGATATATTTTCTTGTGCTGTGGCAGCAATTGTCAGAAAAAACAAACTAAAATTGTAATTAATCTGTGCATTTTAATTGAATTTGCTATAAAAATACTATTTATTGGTTTTATAGCAAAATTTCAGGGCTAAAGCCCCGTTGCACTCCTGCTTCAATAGCCACGACCTAAAGGTCATGGCTATTCTAAAAGGCTAAACACAAAACCTTTAAAGGGGTTGCAACAAAAGGACAGTGCTCAATGGGTTGGTTTTATGGATTCAAATTACACCTGATTATTAATGATAAAGGAGAAATCTTAGATTTTCTTTTTACGCAAGGCAATGTTGATGATAGGTATCCTTAAAAAAATAAGAATTTTCATAATAAGATATTTGGGAAACTCATCGCAGATAAAGGCTATATCTCTAAAAGTCTTTTTGAGAATCTTTTTATCGATGGAATTCACTTAATCACAAAGATTAGAAAAAACATGAAAAACTCTCTAATGTTAATCCAAGACAAAATACTTCTTAGAAAAAGAGCTATTATTGAGACAGTTAATGATGAACTTAAGAATATCTGTCAAATTGAACATACAAGACACAGAAGCTTTGAAAACTTTCTATCGAATCTCATTTCTGGTTTAATTGCATACTCATTTCTTGACAAAAAACCTTCGCTAAATATTGAAGAAGCCGTTGATAAATCAAGGCTTCCTAGCCTTGATTAGATCGAACTCACGTTAATTATATCCTTACAAAATACGATACTCACTTCAACCCTATGTGGCACAAACCTCTTATTGACAGCTTATCTACATGGCAAATAAATTTGAATTTTAATGATATGGCTACTGATGCAGATAATAATATGTATTATGTAGGCAAAGTCACATTAATCGATAGCGTTGAGCCATACAATCCCCCAGGCACCATCTACCTTGCCGATGGACACAGCATAGAATTTCAACAACACGGCAAAGACATTGGCTTTGTCATGAAAATTGACAGCGCAGGTACCATTCAATGGGTGGAGCAAATGTACAGAGAAACGGATACAACGGTTTATGGCAATTCTGAATTTTTAAGTATTGATATTAATGAAGAAAGCAATCAATTGTTCGTTACCGGTAGTGGACAAGCCTATAGAAGTGGGTATTTTTCAGAAGCACATTCTGCTTTCCCAAATGGAGATCCATTTTTACCTCCATGTGAAGAATGTGGAGGCGTCCAAAATTCTGATTATCTGCTATCACTAAATTCAGAAACAGGAGAATTAATCTGGCATAGTACTCCACACACGGAGGGAGGTAATAATATTGGGAATATAGAATATGCCAACGATAGTTTATACGTTGGGTTAAGATGGGGCTATGGCTTGCATTTTACAGATACGCTTTACACACATGATGGCACCAAAGCCAACAACATTGGTTTCTCTCATCTCACTTACAATACCGATGGTGAATTATGCTCAGTCCGCAACTTAAGAACAGACAATGGCTTTGAAGTCTGGGCTCACGACACCAAAGTAGATGCTGCCGGCAACCTGTTTTTCACCGGGCGCATAGATGCTGATCTGGATTTTGAGGGAGATACCAGCCTGTACGTGAGCAATAAAAACATGTTTTTAGCTCGTTACGGGAAAAACTGCCCAGTGCATCTGGATTCAACAGCCATTTTATGCCATGGAGAATCCCTGCAAATTGGAGGACAAAACTATTCCGGCAGCGGCACTTACACGGCTCTGCTTGAAAACCCGGGCGGAGATACCATCATAAACCTGAGCATAGAAACACTGCCTGTCCTCAGCAGCGAGCTACCTTCTGACACAATAGCTTGTCTGAACAGCAGCTTTTCACTTACTGCTGCCCCCGGCTACGAGACTTACCTCTGGCAGGATGGCAGCACCGGAGATACCTTTTCGCACATTTACACCAGTGTGCAAACAGATACCCTCACCATAACCATGGGAAAAACATTTGACACAGCCCAGGGAGATATGTACTGCGAGTGGACAGATACCATCATTGTCTCGGCAGAAATTTGCAGCAGTTACGAGTTGCAAAAACAAGCAAGTTTAACACTCTACCCTAACCCTGCAAGTAGCAGCACGAAGCTTGTGTTCCCAGCCATAGAAAATGCAAGCTTAGTGCTCTATGACAATGGTGGTAGTTTGGTGCAGCAAACTAATATCTCTGGCAGTAGCTATACATTAAAAATCAGCAATCTAGAAACCGGAATTTACCATATAAAGCTCATTAGCAATAAATATAACGTAAGCGATAAACTAATTGTGAAATAAGTTCAAAGTGAAAAGTGGAAAGTTCATAAAGTTGCTTTTAACTTTCAAACTATCCAAACTCAAACAATTTCGTACTTTTGCAAAGTCTGGCAGCGACTTATACCACAATTTTATGTGTAAGGCTACGTTAAAAGAAAAATGCAAATTATGAGAAAATTGAAGCAATTGATTTTAGTAATTATCCTCCTTGCAGTTGGAGCATCAAGCTATGCACAACGAAGAGATGAAATGGTAAAAAAGATTGAGCTTATTAATACAGAATCCTCATTTGACACAGAGAAAGATATTATCACAGAAAAAAAGGAATCGTTTTTAGCGTTTGAATTTTCAAATCCTAGCGAAGAATTTTTAATCAAATTTTATCCCGGAGATGATTATCAAGCATATGATTTTTTCCTTGGCAACAACTCGGATTATGAAATAATTGACTCCATTTTCTTTATTGAAAACAGCTATTATCAGACAAAAATCCGCTTTAAACGCATTATTGATAATCCAAGACTCAGCTTAAAAATCTTTGTCAGTAGCGAAAATGGCAGAAGTTACATTTTTGAGCAAGCTCTCTTCCCTATTGCAAAAATGCATTGCGATTTAAAATCCATTCCTCAAGAAACATTTGTTGGAGAAGAAACTGAATTGCAAGCATTTTCAAATTTACCTGAAAACATTATTACAAATAATCAATGGAAAACAACTAAAAACATTGATTATCGCACAAGCATAAGAAACAAAGACATCCATGCATATTTCATCGCCAACAAAACTGGAAACCAAGCTTTTGATTTGTATTTTGACTTAAAACGTCCGATTCGCGACAGCCTAGGAAACCTGAAATACACTTACGGTCCACTGCCTATAAACATCAACGTAAAAACCAGTCGGTTAGCCTTTTTAAATGTGATAAAGAAAACCATAGTAAACCGTGAGGAAGCACGTAAAACAGGCATAGAAATTCAGATGGAATATCACAGAAGGCTAAAAATGGAAACAACCTACCGCATTGAAGCTCAGGAAGCAGCAGGCGGGGCGCTTGTTGCCGAACTCTTTGTAAAAAGCAGACTATCAAACAACAAAGTATTGTGCATTCTTCGTCCTTACAATTTCCACAATCAATCCGATGGATTTCTATACATTAAAGAAGGTGATCAAGCGGAATTTGTCACAAACTTTTCCATTATCCCTGACACTCAAATTGATGATGTCAAAATTATGCGCGAAGGTGGGGAATGGAAAAATGCATCGACAATTTACCCGGGTGAAACTTTGCTTGTAAGACTTGAAGGTCAATCTCTTCATCTTGGAAAGTTCACAATTGAAGACCTCATCATCAATAAGGAAGACACATTAATTAACACGAAAAATGCGATTGAATTCAGAGCAATCGTACCGAAAGATGTAAGCAGAAAACGGCTTCAAATCCTCAACAATGAAAAACCGACAGGAAAAAGTTTGTCCGTAAAGGAACATAGTAAATTGCGCAAATTAGATTATATTTTTGTTGATTATGGCGCGGGGAAACGCCCACTAACTGAGATCAACGGACCTGAGTTTTACAATAAAACCATCCAAAACATTATCATTCAATTTGATCATAACAAAATAGATGATTTAGATTTACACGGTGTGCAAAGCATAGATATGAACATTCGAATTACAGGCAGTAAAGGCGAAGTGTATGAAATATCGAACATTAACAACATCCATATTGCACCTGGAGCAAATTCACCACGATATGCACATTACAACACAAAAAATTGTGTCAGTGAAATTGATTTGAATGAATACCTCAGACGCAAAACGTACGAATTGGATGATTGGGTAAAAATTCAACTCGAATTTAAAACCTCAGAAAACAGCAATCGCAAACAAGGGACATCAAAAACCATTGACATTATTGTTCAGCGAGATTTTCGTTTTGACATAGACGTTTCCTTCCCGGCCGGACTCATTACAAAAAAGTTTGATGGTAGTTCAGGATATGGAAATTTGAGTGGTATAAGTATGGCGATGTTGGCTCAGTTCAGTTTTTACCAACAAGACAAAATCAATCGTTACAAACCCTACAAAGTTGGGGCCGGATTTATTGCTATTAACGCATTAAATTTCAGTGAAAATGCATCAAGAGACATGGGAGTTGTTTTGATTGGCAGTTTATATCCAACGACAAAAGACAGCAAAATGACTTTCCCTTTGTATTTTGGAGGAGGATATTTGCTGAATAACAATCGCTGGTTTATTCTTTTGGGACCAGGAATTCGTGTGAGATTTTAACGGGTAATTATAACAAGGGGATAATTTGAAAACCGCAAATCATAAACTATTAACACTCTGGGATCTCCCAAAGTATTAAGTTGATAAATCATAGTAGCTTTTGGTCATGATTTTTGCTCCAGAAAACTTTCGGGAATGCAAAAACTCATGCAAAAAGCGGAATTATACATTAAACCACTTCTTAAACTTGGGTTTAACAGGACTCCTATCGGGGTCCAAAGTCTGCAGACATATTAAGTCTACGAATAAAACCGGGAGTCACTTACTATAACTCCCGGTTTCCAAACCAAAAAAATTGCTTTAACGATAATTCGATCTAAGACCTCACGTTATTTAATGATAAATTGCTCTTGAGCAACAATATCTCCTTGTTGAATTTTCAGGACATACAATCCTGAAGGCAGATGACTCACATCAATACGCTCTTCAACATTCTCACTCACTACATCTTGAAGCAATCTACCTGTATAATCAAACACTTGAATATTTGCACTTTCATTTTCAGCCATGCGAATTGTCAACACATCATCGGTTGGATTTGGATACATAGAAAACCCTTTACTTTCCAAATCGTCCACACCTAGAACAACACCTTCGTATTGCGCATACCATCCACGAGCTTGTCCTTCTCCATCCGTAACAAAACGCAATAACATTTCATCCCCCGAAGAAGTAATGGTTGCGGGAATATCATAACCAGAATACTCACCAAGCAATGGAGCATCAACAGAATTTCCATCATACACATAAAGCTTATCACTTTCCATTGTCTCAAACAAAGTAAAATCAAGCTTGATATGATCAACTCCTTCTGGCATTATCAACCATTCGCAATCACTGTCATTCCAGTAATAGTTTGCACCTGAACCATCGTGAAAGCTCCAGCTTTCTTGTTCGTAAAACATGCTATTGCAATATTCACCCCAGTAAGGCATAATATTGACAACTGCACCTTGTCCCCAATGGAAAGATTGGTCATCTAAATTAAAGAAACCATCCCCAGAACCGGACCATCCCCAGTTAAAATGGAAATAGCTTGTATCTTGATATGCATCACAAACAAAGGCATGTCCTTCTCCTGTATCATCAGTCCCACGATAAAGGATAGGATGTTGTTTATCTAAATCTTCTTTCAAAAGAAATTTCCAATCAGCATCAGAATAATTGGCTTCATCAACAAACTCCAAACCTGATTTGTATTTAAAATAATATTTCAATGCTTCTGCAGCGACCTGAATATTTGCTCCTGAACCATCATAACCATAATCCATATTTACTGACACTCCACAATGGAACATTAGCTTAGCAATGGCTTCACGACTTAATGAGGTTGCAGTCTCTGTCATTTCGTCCCACAGATAATTTCCTTCAGAGAAATCCACTTCAATGTCTGAACCCCAATAATATGTTCCAACAAAACGTCCTGTCTCAGGGTAATTATGATACTTCATAATTTGAGACATTGAAGTTGCTACACAACCAGCATACACATGTCCACCAGGACCTTCACTATGTTCCGGACACATCATATTGTAAGGCCAACCTTGATTCCAGCGGGTTTCCAACAACGGTTCAATTTCACTACGCGATGCATAAAACTGAGATTTCTCAAATGCTTTCCATGCATTTTGATTTTCAGGATGAGAAATCCGCTGAGCACGAATAAGTTCCACTTGATTTTCTCTTGCATCCAAATAAGATTTCATTGCTGGGGGCATTGTTGCTTCGGATAAATCTGAATTGGTCGAAAATGCCAAAACAGGATACAAATCAGTATCACCAGAAACAATTACCCATGACATATCTCCTTTGTAAATATACCATGCATTGGATTGTGATTTTGTCATCAAATCAAGCTGACAACTTGATTTACCAAGCTTGTGTGCCATAAAGGCATTCGCAACTTGTGTTGTCATTTCTTCAGTTACAGGCCTTGCAATAACGCTCACACCTACCATGAGAAACGACATGAGAATAGTAAAAGATTTCTTCATAATTATAGCTTTTTTGTCTTCGATATAATCACCTTAACATAACTCCAAAACCAATTGGATATTAAAACCAATTTTGGGCATTCACAAAATAAACGCAAAAAATAGAAAAACCGTTGCATGACGACAAATATTTTTTCATAAAAACACATATTACATAGCATAATTGAAAATTTTCTGATTCGTTAGGATTTTCGTATCATTGTTGAAGAATAAAAACGATGAATATTATGAACGATAAACTTCCTTTATCCAAGCCTTATTTGGATGATTTTATCAAAAAATTTGGCATTGATAATTTAGGCAAAGCCACAATCCGTGAAATCGTAGGACTTGTGAATCAGGTATCAAGCGATTCAGGTATTCCATTTATGCGTATGGAAATGGGTGTTCCAGGATTAAAACCATCTGAAATTGGAATTCAAGCTGAAATTGATGCGCTCAAACGTGGTGTGGCATCAGATTACCCAATGGTTGACGGTGTGAAAGCGTTGAAGGAAGAAGCATCTCGCTTCATTAAAAACTTCATTAACATTGATATTAAACCAGAAGGTTGTATTCCTACCGTAGGATCAATGCAAGGCGGATATGCAAGTTTTCTCATGTGTGGTAACATTGATAAGAAAAAAGACACTGCTTTGTTTATTGACCCCGGCTTTCCCGTACAGAAACAACAATTCCGCGTACTTAATCAAAAATATGAAAGTTTTGATGTGTACAACTACCGCGGGGAAATGCTAAAAATCAAACTTGAATCTTATCTTGCAAAAGGAAACATTAGCTGTATTATTTATTCAAACCCTAATAATCCTACCTGGATTTGTTTTACTGAAGAGGAGTTAAAAATCATAGGTGACTTAGCCAACAAATACGACGTTATTGTCATTGAAGATTTGGCTTACTTTGCTATGGATTTCCGCCAAGATTTAGGAAAACCAGGAGAACCACCATATCAACCAAGTGTCACAAAATATACAGACAACTACATTTTGCTAATCTCAAGCTCAAAAGCATTCAGCTATGCAGGTCAACGGTTAGCAATCACGGCAATATCAAACTCACTGTATCACAGAAAATATCCACTCCTTAAAGAGCGTTTTGGAGCAGATGAATTTGGATATACTTTTGTATTGCGTATTATTTACTCTTTATCCTCTGGCGTTTCTCATTCAGCACAATATGCGCTTGCAGCCATGTTTAAAGCTGCAAACGAAGGTAAATTTGACTTCGTTGATTCTGTCAAAGAATACGGTGAAAGAGCACATAAAATGAGAAAAATGTTTCTGGATGCCGGATTTAACATGGTATATGACAAAGACATTGACAAAGAACTTGCTGATGGATTTTATTTCACTATCTCCTACCCTGGAATGAATGGTGGAGAATTGCTGACAGAACTTATCCGCTATGGAATTTCAGCAATTACACTTGACAATACAGGATCTGAACGAACTGAAGGATTACGCGCATGCGTGTCACAAATAGGCATGAAAGATATGGATGAACTCCAATCACGCATTGAACATTTCCACAAAGACCACAAATAAAAAAACTCACTAAGAGGCTGTTTATCAGCCTCTTTTTCATCAAATTATGCAAAGCACATTAAAAAAGGAAATTCAATTTTTCAACAATTATGTTGATAGTTTTCTTAGTGTCAACGAGGGAAGCTTGAATGAAAACATTCTTCTCAAGAAAAAACATTCATTGCGAGTTACCAGACATGCTTTAGACATTGCAAAATCACTGGATTTAAGTCAGGATAAAATTGAACTTTCTGGTATTATCGGCTTGTTTCACGACATAGGAAGATTTACACAATATAGAGATTACCACACTTTTTCAGACAAAGATTCAGTGTATCATGGCGATTTAGGCATTGATGTGCTCAAATCCATCAAGAAAACAGAAATCTTTGATCAATCAGAATGGAATATTGTGGAAACAGCAATACACAATCATGGGTTACCTAAGATTGAATCAAATGTCAATGGAAAAGCACTTTTGTTTTCACAAATCATACGTGATGCAGATAAATTGGACATCTTTTACTTAGTGGATGCATACTACAAATCTATTCTTAAAGGGAATCGAAACATTGCGTTAGAACTAGGATTAAGTCACGAAAGCAAACTAACAGACAAGGTGTTTGAAGCCTTTATGCGTGAGAAAATTATTTTAAAATCAAACATGCAATATTTGAATGATTTTAAGTTATTGCAAATTGCCTGGATATACGATTTAAACTTCCCATTCACAAAAAATTATGTCAAAAATACCCCCTACTTGCAGAGCATAATTGATCAAATTGACATCCCCGAAAAACAGGAAATTATACGTCAAAAAGCAATTGCATATTTATCGTGAAAACAATTGAAGATATTAATAGAAAATAGCTAATCCAAATCCATAGTACGTAAATCAGCGAATGAACCTGAAGGGAAATGATCTTTCAGTCGTTGCATTGCACGAAGCAGTGTTGGAGCCAACTCCAAAGGGCAAGGCATTTGGTCGGTTCCACTTGCAGCTCGTAAACGATCCAAACTTGGAAATCGCGCATCGGAATTTAGACTTGTCACATATGCCTGCATTGAGGTATCAACAAGTCCCGGGGCTAATGCTGAAACATGTGTATTCGGCATTTCTGAGGCATAAAGCTGCACCATCATATTCAAGGCTGCCTTACTTAAAGCATAAGCATTCCATCCTCGATTCCCATTGACAGCGGCCCCACTTGATATCGCTACAATTTGCGTAAAATGAACACCTGCAGCATAGAAAGCATCCAATAAATCTTTATTCGCCCAAAGATTGATATCCATAACGGACTTCATGGTTTTAGTAGGTATCTCATGCATATCTCCAAACTCACCAAGCACACCAGCATTCAGCACAAGTAAATCAAATTTTTTCTCATGCTTTGCAATCTGACCCACTGAAACTTTAATTTTTTTCGCATCAAGCAAATCAGTTAAAAAATGATAATAATCTTTACATCTTTTCAAACGCATATTTTCACGCCTGGACATTCCGTACACAGCATGATTACTACTGGAAAGGTATCGAGATAGCCCATCTCCAATACCTGAACTTGTTCCTGTTATTAATACTTTCATCGTATATTTAACAAGCATAACGATCATATTGTTTATACCAAAATTCGCACTACATGTATAATAAAACGCTCTGAATCAAAACTTTTCAACACTTAGTCTATTTTCTTAGGCAAAACCACATAATTTAAAAGTATTTTAAATATTTTTGTCGTATATTTAGAATACAAAGAGCCATAAAACTTATGAATAAATTAAAATTTAACTTGACGTTAACCCTTGTCATTGCAAGCTTCAGTTTAGCCTTTTCACAGGGAGTAGCGATTAATAACGATGGAAGCAATGCAGATGCATCCTCCATGCTGGATATTAAATCAACAAATTCGGGAATGCTTATTCCGCGAATAACACAAGCACAACGCAATAGCATAGGCTCACCTGCCACGTCTTTGCTGATTTATCAAACAGACAATACACCCGGATTCTATTATTTTGACGGAAGTGCATGGACAAGACTCAGCACAGGTTCTGACAACTTTGATGATGCAGATGCTGATCCATCCAATGAATTTCAAACCATCAGCATTTCCGGTCATGACATTACACTTTCTGATGGTGGCGGTACTGTAACAGTCCCAGATGCTAACACAACTTATTCCGCAGGCAATCAACTTAGTTTATCCGGGACAACCTTTAATGTCACTGAAGGATCAGGGTCTGGTTTAGACGCCGACCTTCTTGACGGACACGAATGGTCAGAAATCATTGGACTCAATGGCTGGGTTGATGATGGAACTGTCGTCCGATTAGAAACTGCTTCTGATAATGTAGGCATAGGAACAACAAGTCCTGCAGAGAAACTACATATCGAAGGAAATATTAGAGGGAATCAATCAGGTGCATTAAGAATAAGTACTGGTAATGGATATGTTGACATCGGTCCGAAAAACACAGGATGGTCTCACTTTTACACTGATCGACCCAGATATTGGTTTAGTACAGGTTTAACTGTTGAAACAGGGAATATTGGCAGTTATAATGAAAATTTATCTCTGCAAACAAGTGGTACAACACGAGCTACAATTCTAAATAGCAATGGATTTTTGGGTATTGGCACATCAACACCAATTGAAAAACTTGACATTACAGGAAACGCCCATGCAAGTGGCATCATGTATTGGGGAAACAGTGACACCCGAACAGAAACAAGAAATGACGCAGGGCTTCAAGGAAATGCAGGAGCAAAAAGCGGATTTTATGAAACCTCAGCACCTGCACCAGCTGGAAACTGGCCAAGTGGTGCTAACAGTTGGTGGCATCTCCTTGATGTAAGACATAGCAATTCTGCGAACAATTACGCCATGCAATTCGCAGGGAGCTTTTTCGATCAAAAATTGTATTTTAGAAAAACCAACGGAAGTGCATCTCAACCTTGGACAGAAGTCCTAACCGGTGATTATTTCGACTCTAACGTTGTTACTGTTGAAAGTACCAGCACCTTAACAATCACAGGAAGTTGGACAACCATTCCCGGAGAAACAATAACACTAAACAATCTAGAAGCAGGGGATCGTGTGCTTATTTGGTTTGGAGGGAACATGCAAATCGATGGTTATGATTGGAATGTCGTTGATGTGGGTCTTTTCATTAACGGAACACTTGCAACCGTAGGTGGATATGTTAGAACAAGCATCGACAATGATTATGCTTACATTGATTTCATCAATTATTTTGCCACTGCCAGATATAATGTGCCATCAGATGGAAATTACACATTTGATGTCAAAGCTTTAAGACAATATTCCGGAAATGACATATACATTGGTGGCAATTCCACAGATTCCAGAGAGGGAGTACTAACTGTTTTCATCATTAAAAACTAATCAAAATGAAAAAAATCATACTTATAATAATTCTAGCAATATTTTCACTCAATACATTTTCGCAGAGTAAAACTGATTCATATCGGATAATTCAAACTGACTCAAACACCTTAAAAAATGGGGAATGTACTATCATGTTAAATCATGAATGTGACAATTACACGGTCACTCTTACTGAAGTCGGTAAAAATTCAAACCTTTACATTTTGAAAAAAAACAAAGAGAGTTTCATCGTCAAATCTGACATCGTTATAAATGCTAGCTTTGATTACATTGTCACAGAAAAGAAAACAAAACAAAGACTACAAGATGACACTATTCTTAAATGGAAAAGCGATCCAAATAATTAATCAATTTATAACTTCTAGGTATTTTCACATACACAAAAAATCGTAGGCAACCCTACGATTTTTTTTTCGTCGTTTAAATAGTCGGGACAAGTATATAAAAAAAATTGTATGAGAAACATCTACCAATCAACATTGCTGGTGTTGGGCATTTTGTGTTCCAGCCTAACGTATTCACAGGGAGTAGCAATTAATAACGATGGAAGCAATGCAGATGCATCCTCCATGCTGGATATTAAATCAACAAATTCGGGAATGCTCATTCCGAGAATGACACAAGCACAACGCAACAGCATAGGCTCACCGGTCACGTCTTTGCTGATTTATCAAACAGACAACACACCTGGGTTCTATTATTACGACGGAAGTACTTGGACAAGACTCAGCATAGGTTCTGACAACTTTGATGATGCAGATGCTGATCCTTCCAATGAATTTCAAACCGTTAGCATTTCCGGTCATGATATTACACTTTCTGATGGTGGTGGTACTGTAACAGTCCCAGATGCCAACACAACTTATTCCGCAGGCAATCAACTTAGTTTATCCGGAACAACCTTTAATGTCACTGAAGGATCAGGGTCTGGTTTAGACGCCGACCTTCTTGACGGACATGAATGGTCAGAAGTTGAAGCTAACGATGACTATTTACCAGATGATCCGGCCACCTCAAACGTTGACATGAATGATTTTGAGCTTCAACAAGTCAAAGCGCTGCAAGGAAAGGACTGGGACGACAATACTGGAGGTGCAGACAACAAATACCGATTATTGTGGAGAGATGGTGCCCATCAGTTTTATAATGGAGGAGTTGTCGTTGGAAGCTATGGAAACGGTACATGGACTGACCTTACTGACGGAAGACTCATCGTTGAAGATCGTATTGGTATTGCAACTACTGCTCCTTTGCTAAATCTTGATGTACGTGGCAGAACAATTATAGGAAATGCTTTTACCCCGACAACGTCCAATGATGATAATGTATTAAACTTAAACATTGGAAGTACAAGCACAGGAAGCGCGAATGGAATTAGTTTTTATGAAAACACCAGTGGATTTAGCATGAAACTG
The DNA here is from genome assembly GCA_963676165.1 of Bacteroidales bacterium. Classification (GTDB taxonomy): domain Bacteria; phylum Bacteroidota; class Bacteroidia; order Bacteroidales; family ML635J-15; genus JAQIBY01. The sequence goes on from OY781043.1 coordinate 2,453,463, forward strand.
GGCTATGATGGAACTGGATCAGGTGCTACTAATAAAATGGCAATTTATAGCAATAGTAACTCCGAACTTGTCACATTTGAAAACGGTGGTGAAATTGGTATTGGAGTTACAGCTCCTAATAATGACCTGGACGTTAACGGAAATGCCCAGATATCAGAATATCTGCTTGTAGGAAACCCGGGGGCTCCTTCTACAACAGCATCAGGAGGTGATTGTACGCTTTATGGCTGGAATGGTGCAATGGGATTTGCAGGTTGGACAACAGAAAACGTATGTGGAAATTCAGGTTCTGTATGGCAAATGATAATTGCAAATTCTTATGATGATTATCTTGAATTTGACAATGCGGGAAGCTATTCCTTAAAAAGACTTTATACACCCTGGATATGGGTCCCGTCCAACGCGACAAATGTAGAACTCGAAGCACAATTTTACTGTAATCTTGAGAATAATTATGACGGTGTATATCTTGAATACACAACCAATGGTTCAACATGGACAAAGATCACAAGTTTTTCACACGACGGATATCCCGATAATGCAAGCGGTTCCAATGGCTCATGTAACGGAACAAACTCACAAGCCTGCTGGAACGGAAGCACAGATGACAATTCTGCGACAAGTACAGGCTTCACAGCAACCGGAACCTGGGTAAGATTCCGGTTCGTAGGGAACGAAGATAATTCTAACAGCAGCGGATCATTTCAGTTATTCGGGTTTGCATTAAACTGCAACATGCCCTCTTTTGGAGGAAGCTTTGCAAACGGGAATATTTATGCACAGAACAATGTATATGCAGGATCCAATGTTTTACTCGGAGACCTTGCAGAATACTTTAATGTTATAGGCGGAAGCGAAGCCGGAGATATTATTACCATGAGTAAAATGACGGCATCTTATGCTGTAAGTCAAAAAGCATATGATAACCGGATCATTGGTGTACACTCTACCAACCCTACCCTGACCCTGAATGATCCAAGAGCCGGCGATCCTGTTGCATTGACAGGCCGGGTCCCTGTAAAAGTAACCGTTACAAACGGAAAAATTCAAAAAGGCGACTATCTGACGAGTAGTAATACACCGGGAACTGCCATGAAAGCTGACAAACCCTGCTATGTCCTTGGGAAAGCTCTTGAAGACGCCGGAAAAAACGGAAAAATACTATGCCTAATCCAACCCGGATACTACAACCCGATACCTGCAGAAAGCTTCAGAAAATCAGGCAGTATTGAAATCACCAAAGGAAGCAAGCAGGTTGTTGTCAATGATCCCGCAATCGGGAATGATTCCAGAATTTTCCTGACAATGACAGGGAACCCCGGCTCCTACTATTGGATTCAGGAAAAACTTCCGGGAAAATTTTCAATAGCATTTGCCTCTGGCATTCCTGGAGATATAACCTGTGAATACCTTATAGAAGGAGCACTGAATGAAAACGAAAAAGAATACATAAGTCAAATAAATGCAGATGAAGGCCTGCTGTTTGATCAGGGTAAAGGAACATATTATACCAAAGAAAACATTCCACCCTGTACAAACTGCTCAGCCTATTCCTTACCTCTGTATGAAGGTATATCTGCCCCACCGGTTCCTGAAAAAACAGACAGGCTTTACCAGTGGACAAAGGAGAACGGTGTTATCTCACTGCCAATGCTTGAAGATAAAAAAGAAAGAGTTTATCCTGAAAACGACGGGATAAAACAATAACCCGATCCAATCAACCTTAAAGAGACTCGCCCAAGAGCATAGCCAGGGGCAGCCTCTTTTTCTCAAGATATCACACAAGTAACAATATTTCCCCCGGGATTGCACGAATTTAGCATCGAAAACATTAACAAATGCTTTATGAAACGTAAAATAATCCATATTAACGAAGACCTGTGTAACGGATGCGGCAATTGCATTCCAAACTGTGCCAAAGGAGCATTACAGATAATTGACGGGAAAACCCGGCTGGGGTCTGACCTTATGTGTGACGGGCTCGGAGCCTGCCTTGGGCACTGCCCTTAAGGAGCAATAACAATGGAAGAAAGGGAAGCTGTCCCTTACGATGAGATTGCTGTAATCAAAGACATAATCCTAAAGGTAAAAATACAGTTAAGACATACACAAAGTAAGAACGCACTGACACCTGAATCCGTTCCGGTGTTTTTCTTTTATTTCTAGGCTAAAACCCAAACTATGTCTTTTTTAATCAAATTAAAACGCTCAACTCACCGAAAGCATTAATTTTGCATAAAAATTATGCTATGGCAAACAGACGCAAACCAAATTGGTTAAAAATAAGACTCCCTGAAGGTAAAAATTATGCCTTTGTTAATCAAGTTGTAAAAGATCACCACTTACACACAATCTGTGAAAGTGGAAAATGTCCAAACATAGGAGAATGCTGGGGAAATAGCACGGCTACATTTATGATTTTAGGCGATGTATGCACACGATCATGCAAATTCTGCAACACAAAAACAGGGAAACCTCTCCCACCCGATCCAGATGAGCCTCAAGAACTTGCAGATGCAATTAAACTCATGAAATTAAAACATGCTGTCATTACATCTGTGGACAGAGACGATTTAGAGGATAAAGGTGCAAATCATTGGGCAGATGCTGTCAAGGCAGTACGAAAAGTGAATCCTAAAACAAGCATGGAAACACTCATCCCTGATTTCGATGCAATTCCTGACTTATTGAATATTATCATCCAGGTCAAACCGGAAATTGTTTCACACAATCTAGAAACAGTAGCTCGCTTAACACCTCAAGTAAGATCACGAGCAAAATACGACACCAGCCTTAAAGTGATTAAGTATTTGTCGGAAAATGGAATTCGAACTAAATCAGGATTAATGCTCGGACTCGGAGAAACAGACGAGGAAATCATTGAGTGCATGCATGATCTTGTTCATGCTGGATGTGAGATATTAACCCTTGGACAATACCTCCAACCTACTGTCAATCATCTTCCTGTTGAACGATATCTGACTCCTGAACATTTTGAAAGACTAAAGCAAGAGGGTCTTAAGTCCGGATTTAAAATTGTAGAATCCTCGCCACTTGTCCGTTCATCCTATCACGCAGACCAACAAGTATAATGATAGAATGTCAAACAGTAAACTGGGGACTAATTGATTACAGTGAAGCGAGAAAAAAGCAACAAGCACTTTTTCAATTAGGCATACAACAACGTAAAACCGGTGAGGATCTTGGTTTTCAAAATCAGATTATCTTCTGCCAACATCCGCATGTGTTTACCTTAGGACGAAATGCAAACAAAAAAAACCTTCTCATTAGTGAAGAAGCACTTCAAGCTCAATCCATACAGTGTGTTAAAACTGAACGCGGTGGAAACATCACGTACCACGGACCTGGACAATTAGTAGTTTATCCTATATTGAATTTAAAACCTCTAAATCTCTACATTAAAGACTATGTCGAGAAGTTGGAAGAAGTCATTATTCACACGCTGGTAGATTATAACATTTTGGGACAAAGAAAAGAATCTGCCCCTGGGGTTTGGGTAAAAAAAGACAAAGACTTAAAGAAAATTGCAGCACTTGGTGTGCGCAGCAGCCGATTTATCACCATGCATGGATTTGCGCTCAATGCCAATACCAATATGCAATATTTTGAAATGATCAATCCGTGTGGCTTCGACAGTCAATCTGTGTGCTCAATGCAAGAACTGCTCGGAAATGAAATTGACATCGCTATTCTACAATCCAAAATCTCAGCACATTTTGAAACCGTTTTTGGAATGAGGATAGAAAGATTAATAAATGAACAATAGTCGATAATAAGTCCAAGATCTAAATCCTGGATAAGTAGCATTATACTCCTTAGATAGTGACTTCGCTACAGATTTTGCCTGTATGTCTTTGTAATATCGGATGGATTTTCTGTATGCTTTTTTTGAAAGTTTCTCAGTATTTAAATCATAAACATTACCAATCATATCAGATTCAAAATCTAAATTTTCACTTAAATTATTAATTGGCATCCCAATTTCAGTTAAAAAATACCATTGTTGATACCAAAAGGGTAAACTGTGTTTTAGCTCCACCAACTTTCTTGCTAATAAATTTATATCCTGAACAAGCACTCTTGAATCAAGTTTTATGGCTATTTCCATAAGGTAAATTAGTCGTTCATTCTCACTTTCTGGGATTTTATTTTTATGACACATCACATAAAATTCTGAAGCACTTGAGGAGTCTAGACCTGCACGATACGCTCTATCTATAAAAACAGTACGCATTACAATTAATTCAGACTCTTTGGGATAAAAGCACATGTTTAACAGCGTATAGTAAAAGGATTTTTCATATTCTTCCAATAAATGATATGTCTTTGCCAATGCTTCAAAAAATACAGATTCTTCTCTATTGTATGTATCATTCATGATAAAATCAACAACATACAATTCCGCAGTTGGTAAATTATCTTTCAACAAAAACAGATTGTTTTGTTCGTTAATATGTTGTAAATACGATGCTTCAATATCAGCTTGTGCGCATACAGGTATACTCAACGTTAAAGATAAAACAAAAACTAAACTAGTAAATAAAATTGATTTCATAATTAAAACTTGAATTGAAATGAAACAGACGGAATATATGAAACATCACTTAAACGTGTAGCTTTAGCATCCAACAATTGCATTTTAAAACTATAGCGATAACGGATAGCTTCTTGCTTATTTTCAAGTCTCCATTTTCCATGAATCCAATCAAAAAGGTATGTCCCTCCAATCAAAATCACTGCACTTGTAAAGACAAACACATCATCTTTATATGTGCTTTCACCGTTGAAAATATCTGCAAATTCTACGGTTGACTTTTTCACAGTATTTAAATTATAAAGCAACCCAGCATAACCTAATAGTCTCCCTCCTAATAATGCATAAGCTGTAGCTTTGTCTTCAGCTTTAAAATGGACATATCCAGGGACAAAAACAGCATATCCCATATCCATCATACGGACATCCCGTGACAATAATTGAAATTCTTGATATTGCATTTTTTCATATACACTAGGGAAATTGAAATTATCATTATTCATTTTAGGATACACATCAAAATCCTGAGAAAAACATAATTCAGCAAATAGGAAGCTACCTGCAAAGAATATAGCGAACAGAAATAAAGAAGATTTCATAATTTGTAAATATTGATGTTTGTTAAAGTTACCAATTCTATTCTAAATTTAATAGGTAAAAACAGGTATAATTCAAATTAATCCTATCATGAACAAAACCATGCTTTGAAAAATTTATTTATTAAAACAACATCAAATTGATTTTACTATACCTTATCCAAAGTCTCGAACTTTAATAAGGTACAATTTTATTTATTCCTTAATCTGCGAATAACGATTGTTTGCTATACTATATTTCAAATTTTCAAATCCATCAAAAATACGGAATAGAGCATCCATATCTAACGAAATAGTAGTATCATTTTCGTTTTTTGGCCCAGTATATTTCCAGTCATAGATATTCGTTACAAAACCATGATGCAAAGGATTGCAGATCACATAAATTATCACATCTCGCAAATCAGAACTTAACACAGATTTACGCTTAAAAGGTTTCATAAACAAACTCCCACACCGACTAAAGAGCTTATTGAAAGATTGTGTATAACTACTAAATAAATTCGAATATTGCTTACTGACAAAATCTTCGTAAACCATAGTTAGTTCTCGCAATATAGGGGAAAGAGAATTCATGTCTCTGGCTTTCAAACCCCCTGAAACATTCACATTGTCTTGATTTACCTCCTTAAGTAATCGTTGATAATCTGCAAGTTGATTCGCATACTTAAATTTTCCGGTCAAGTATGTTAAAAAACCCTCATGACTCGAAAGCGCATATTCCAACAAACTTTTAATTCGAACGACAGAATGAAAATGATTTCGCAACAAAGAATACGCTAAATTATCAACCACAGGCGTAACATGCTTCTCATATTTCATCAGAAAGAACCGCATATTCTCTTCATTTCGAAAAATATTATCATCTCCATTGGCATGATTAAAAATATGATAATATCGTTCTACCTGCAATCGTTCCATTTGCTTCTCTATTCTTTTTAAAAATACAACTTCTTTCCAAAAAACTAAACTTCTCCAAAGTTTGAAACTTTGGAGAAGTTTAGTTTAGTATTTTTTTAAGCCAACCAGGATTTTACATCATCCTGAGTTGGATTTTGCAAGCCAAGTTTATGTTTTTTATTTAGGCCGCAAATGGTTTGATGCAACTTATTCGGATTTTCTTCCTTAAGCGCCTCAACTTGCGTAAAACCTGCTCTTTGCATAATAACCTCAACCCATTCCCCTGGAATACCTAAGGCTTTGAAATCAGCAGCATTATCAACTTTCACTTTAGGTTCTGGTTTCATTTGTGGGAAGAATAACACATCTTGAATTGACACATTATCTGTCATAAACATTGCAAGTCTATCAATACCAATTCCCATCCCTGCGGTAGGCGGCATTCCATATTCTAAGGCACGTAAGAAATCTTGGTCAATGAACATTGCCTCATCATCACCTTTTTGAGAAAGTTTGAGCTGCTCCTCAAAACGTTCTCGCTGGTCGATAGGATCATTCAACTCAGTATAAGCATTTGCAAGCTCTTTCCCATTCACCATTAACTCAAAACGTTCAGTTAAATCAGGATTATCTCTGTGTTTTTTTGTTAATGGAGACATCTCTCTCGGATAATCAATGATGAATGTTGGTTGAATGAAATTGCCCTCGCATTTTTCACCAAAAATCTCATCAATAAGCTTTCCTTTTCCCATACTAGGATCAGTCTCAATCTCCAAAGCTTTGCAAATATCTCTCAACTCCTCTTCAGACTTACCACTAATATCATAGCCAGTGTATTCTTTGATGGCATCAGTCATTGTTACACGAGGATAAGGACGCTTGAAATCTATCGTTTTATCACCCAATTTCACTTCTGTCTTACCATGTAAAGCAATTGCAACACGCTCAAGCATTTCTTCGGTAAACTCCATCATCCAATGATAATCTTTATACGCCACATAAATTTCCATCACTGTAAATTCAGGATTATGGGTTCTGTCCATACCTTCATTACGGAAATCCTTAGCAAACTCATAAACACCCTCATAACCACCTACTATTAAACGTTTTAAATAAAGTTCATTTGCAATACGCAAATACATAGGGATATCTAAACTGTTGTGGTGTGTAATGAAAGGACGAGCTGCAGCTCCACCAGGGATTGCCTGCAAAATCGGAGTTTCAACTTCCAAATATCCATGCTCATTAAACATCGTACGCATGGTATTGATAATCTGACTACGCTTTTTAAAGACCTCTTTCACATGAGGATTCACGATTAAATCAACATAACGCTGACGATAACGCATGTCAGGATCAGTAAAGGCATCGTAAGTTTTTCCGTCTTTTTCCTTTACGATAGGAAGCGGACGAATCGCTTTTGAAAGCAAAGTAAAATCCTCAACATGCACAGAAATCTCTCCCATTTTAGTACGAAAAGCATAACCTTCAATCCCAATAATATCACCAATATCAAGCAACTTTTTAAAGACACGATTATATTTTGTTTTATCCTCTTCAGGACACAAATCATCGCGGCGGAAATACAACTGAATTCTTCCAGTTTTATCTTGCAATTCAGCAAAAGATGCATTTCCCATAATTCGACGACTCATAATTCTACCAGCTAAGCACAAAGATTTTAGCTCCTCTGGCTTTTCGTCATCAAACTGCTTTAAAATATCTTGACTTGTTATATTGATATCAAATCCTTTTTCAGGATATGGATTGATTCCTAATTCGCGTAATTCCTGCAAACTCTTCCGTCTTACGACCTCTTGTTCACTCAAATGTAAATTTTCCATAGTCTCAAAATTTTGTGCAAAGATAACAGCTTTCATCATGATAATAAACTGTTTTTCAATTTTCAGTTTTTTTTCAACAATAAAAACGATTGATATACTTGTTATAAACAGGAAAGTTTCAATTTATCTTAAATTTTAGCCTAAGCAATTTGCTATTTTTTAAGACAAGAGTTTCCCTAAAAAAAATATTATTGGTATTATTGTATAATCTTTCTAAATAATTGACTTGTGAGTATGGACAGGAAGTGGATTTTACATGAACGAGGTGATAAGGATACGGTCAATCAACTGGCTACATCGCTTAACATCAATCATCTACTTGCTGAAATGCTAGTTCAACGTAACATCACAAACTTTGATGAAGCAAAAACCTTCTTTAGACCACAATTAAATCAGCTTCACGATCCATTTCTAATGAAAGATATGGACAAAGCAATTGAAAGATTGAATAAAGCCATTCAAGCTGGTGAAAAAATTCTTATTTATGGTGATTACGATGTGGACGGAACAACTTCAGTTGCACTCATTTACAATTACTTATCGAAATATCACAATAAACTTGGCTCATATGTTCCTGACAGAAACAATGAAGGCTATGGAATTTCATTTGCCGGATTAGATTACGCTGCAGAAAATGATTTTGGTTTAATTATCGCCCTTGATTGTGGAATTAAAGCCGTTGACAAGGTCAAATATGCAACCGAGCGAAATGTCGATATCATTATTTGTGATCATCACACACCAGGAGAAACCATTCCTGATGCGGTAGCCGTTCTCGATCCAAAACGTGAAGATTGTAACTACCCATACAAGCATTTATCTGGATGTGGAGTTGGATTTAAGCTTCTTCAAGCTTTTGTAAAAGCCAACCAGTACGATGAAAAAGCTTTGTACGCTATGCTCGATCTTGTCGTTGTTAGTATTGGCTCTGACATTGTCCCAATTACAGGTGAAAACAGAATACTTGCACATTATGGGCTCAAGGTTTTAAATAAAGCCCCACAAGCAGGACTTAAAACCATTATCGATTTAAGCAATCTAACAAATAAAGACATTGTCATTTCAGACATTGTTTTTAAAATTGGGCCAAGAATAAATGCTGCCGGACGGATGGAATCTGGTTCAACGGCAGTTGATTTATTGATAGCTAAAGATGATAAGAAATGTTTTGATATTGGAAATCAAATCAACCTGATTAATGATGAGCGCAAAACATTGGATCACTCCATAACGGATGAAGCAATAGCCCAAGTCACAGAAGAACTTAACCACAAACAAAAAAGAGCAACTGTTGTTTTTTCAGAAAATTGGCATAAAGGTGTTATAGGAATCGTTGCAAGCCGTTTAATTGAAGTCTTTTACAAACCAACTGTTGTTTTAACGGAATCGAATGGAATGTATAGCGGGTCCGCACGTTCAGTTCCAGGATTCAACCTGTACAATGCGGTTGAAAATTGCAGCGACCTCCTCGAAAACTTTGGAGGACACATGTATGCTGCAGGTCTCACTCTAAAACCGGAAAATTTCGAGACGTTTAAGCAATGTTTTGAAAAATACGTTTCTGAGAACATTACCGAAGATCAACTCACTCCCGGAATTAATGTTGACATGCAAATTGAAGTCAAAAATATTAATGACAAGTTTTACAATATTTTAAGACAATTTGCTCCCTTCGGCCCAAACAACATGAAACCCCTTTTCATTAGCAGGCACGTTTTCGATAATGGTCAAGGTCGGACAGTAGGAAAAAACAACGAGCATCTTAAACTCAAAGTAATTCAACACATTGGAGACAACCGCAGCATAGATGCCATAGGGTTTGGCTTTGGAGAATTTTATGAAAAGATTAAAAGCTATCAACCTTTTGACATTTGCTACACGATAGAGGAAAACAGCTTTATGGGCAAAACGAACCTGCAAATGATGATAAAAGACATTAAACTTGCCGAAAACTCTGAACGCTTTAGTGACAAATCATAAACATTTTTCATGCAATTGCAAATTTGGATTTGTATAATCCCACAACTTTAGCAATCTGGAACGAAATTACGCTAATTTTCACATAGATAGGCAACCTTTTTCGTTCTTATTGCGTTTATTATAATGTGCAAGAAAGAATAATTCAAAAAATTCTTCGAACAATAAAACATATTACGATAAACTGTGTTTTATTAAAAAGCTAAGTAGAAACTTAAACGGATTAACACATGAAAAAAAGCATCCTCGTCCCCATTGATTTTACTGACGTAGCGCATTATGCGATGGAGCATGCCTACCTCATTGCAAAAAAAATCAAAACCCCTATTACACTAGTTCACATTGTTTCTAGCAGTAATATGATTGATGAAAAAGAAGAAGAACTCAAGCAACTTGCGGATAAATTCAAAGCCACACATGATGACATTGAAATCAACTACATAGTACGCAAAGGAAATATCTTCAAAACAATATTCCAAGTATCTCAAGAACTTGACGCATATCTTGCTGTCATGGGTACTCACGGTCAAAAAACCCTGAAAAAGGCGATGAAGGTAGTTAAGAAATTTGTGAAAATTGCGTTCATACTCGTTCAATCTCCTCCTGAAGGCAAAGCCATTAAGAAAATCCTTATTCCGTTGGATTCCAACGTAAAAACTCGTGCAAACTTGAATTGGATTAAAGTATTTGGTCGCTATTTTGAACTGAATGTTTATTTGCTTTATCCTGTTTTTAAAAACGATGAAAAAAATAAAATGATAATCCGCAACCTAAGATTTGCAGAAAAAATCCTTAACAAAGAATTAATTGAGCATCAAGTTGTAAGAGCAAATCAGTCCGAGAATTATCCCGCTGAAATATTTGCACAAGCGAAAGAGCTGGATATTGATATGCTATCTGTCATGTCAACAAATTACAAAAAAATCATCCCTAAGCTTAAAGAAGAAAGCGAATTACAAACTTATAAAGAAACACCTATATTATGTGTTAATCCGAGAATTGATCTTGAAAAATTCGGTGGTTTGACCTAATTGTGTTAATCCGTAAAATAAACCACTTATGCAATTCTCAAGCGTCTGATGCCACCACATCAGGCGCTTTTTATATCCGTATCAATAAAAGGCAAACGCTTTCGTTTTATTTCTCCCCGCTCCAGTTTTTGAATTAGCTTCTCTCCTGCTGCGGCAATATCATCAGCCATTTGCTGAGCATTCAAAACAAGTTTATCATCTTCCATTTCCAAATGCTTTGTTCCTGTTACTTGCAATTTCAAATGTGCCGACGGAATAAACATATGTGTCATTTGAGAACGAAACTGCTCATACAACTTATCGCCACGGTTTTTTGCCGAATAAAGCCCTGGAAACAAAAAATACAGACCATTGCGAAAGCGTATTTTCGATTGAGATCTTGCACGAAATGGCTTCGTATCCAGAAAACTGCCCAAAACTTCAATGCTTTGCGCCATTAAAATAAATGCCGCCCGATGATGTCCGTCATCCAACAACGCACGAATAGGCTTCACCACTTCGTTTCGAATAAATTCTGCTTCCGTCATAATATCCATAGTTCACTAAGCCCTAAAGATGGGACATTTTTTTCACATAGCAGCTTTGCACCCTAGGGCAAACGCATCTAATTATTTAAGACTTTGCAGAGATATTCATTATTCCAACCAATAATTTTACGTTTTCCTTTGATTCCAAGCTTAGTATCATCTTTTTTCAATAAATTAAGAGCTATCCTATTCAAGACAGAAAAATTTTGAGCAGCATAACCTGCTCTTTTGCGAGAAAAATCTTCATTAAAAGCTACATCTAATACCCAATGGACTTTATTTTCAATTCCCCAATGTTTTCTAACTCCTTGATTTATTTGTTGTGCATCGTTTAATGTACTTATGTAATAGCTTGATTCTGTTTCTTTTTTGCCATTCGATTTAAAATAGCGTTCACGTTCTATTTTTATAATTGATGTTAGTCCCTGCCATTTTTCATAATTGTCTACTAGGCTCAAATCTGTCAGAACAGAACATTTTCTTGTTTCTATGCGTCCATGTCCGTAATCAATTTCTTCATTTATTTCAATAGGCTTTAAAACCCTAAAACTATCTTGGATGTCTTCAAATAGCGCTTTCTGATTTTCTTTGACAGAAAGAATATAATCTGCTTTTTTTGAAACAATTTGACGTGCTATTTTCTTTTGGCATCCAATTGCATCAATTGTCACAACACTACCTTGTATTAAAAGAGCATCTAATAATTGAGGAATGGCTGTAATCTCATTCGATTTTTCATCAACCTTGATTTGTCCTAAAACGAGTTCGTTTATATCTGCCCATGTACTAACAAGATGTGTTGCTGTTTTAAAGCCTGTCTTTTTAGAGCCTCTGACGGTCTTCCCATCAATACTAATAACCTCGCCTTTAGTCGATTTGTTTATTGATTTAATCCAAGACAAAAAGTTCTTTTCAAATTCTTCTGGATCTAATGCTGAAAATAATCGATTGAATGTATCATGGGAAGGGATGCCATTGGGCAGTTCTAATACTGTCTTTAACCACTCTTCTTTCATTTCTCCATAAAACTCTATTTCATTCCACGATTCTGCACCACTAAGCACTGCTGCAATAGAAATAAAAATAATGTCATTCAAGTTATGCTGTCTTGTTCTTTCAACTCTTGGATCTTTCATTTCTGAAAAATACGATAATAAATTGGTCTTTTTCAATTAAATATACAAAATCACAACCACAAAACCAAGCTAATTGTATCGTTTTTAATACATTATTGTGAAAAATATTTTAGATGCGTTTGCCCTGATAAGTAAACTGCATAAATAGACTGAAAACACTCTGCCATCAAGCTTAAAAATAAACAAAAGCGACTTCCATAGGGAAATCGCTTTTACAGTCAAATCGAATTGATTTTGAGTCTAATTTTCTTATCAGACAATGCTCTCACAAGTTAGTAAACTACCAATCTTTCTCGGGCTGTCGTGCGTTCACTTTCGCCTTATTCTTCTTGTCTTCCTGCAACTCTTCTTCCTTTTTCTGAAGCGCTTCTAGCATGCGTTCCGCATCTTCCTTGGACAAGTCTTGATCAGATTGCTGTTCTTGCTGCTCCTGCTGATCGTTTTGATCTTCATTCTCATCCTGATCTTGCTCCTGTTCTTGATCTTGCTTATCTTGGTTCTTATCTTGATCTTGATCTTGATCCTGATTCTGTTGCTGTTGTTGCTGCTGTTGCTGCTGTTTCAGCATAGCTTGTGCCATTGACAAATTGTACTTTGTATCTTCACTTTCAGGATCAATTTTCAACGATTCAATGTACGACTGAATGCTCTTATCGTAATTCCCAGCTTGCAAAAAGGCATTTCCCAGATTATGAAACTGCTCAGATCGTGTTACTCCAGGCTTTTGTGAATACTCTAAATACGATTCTGCAGCACTTTCATAATTCTGATTCCGATAATAAGCATGTCCCAAGTTATTGCTGTATTCCAATTGCTCAGGATTTTCTTTCAGCGCTTTCTGATAATTTAAAATCGCTTCGTTATAATTTCCATCTTCCATGGCTTTGTACGCCTTACGATTGAACTTTCTATCAGTTTGCGCCAAAAGACTGGTCCCCAAACCAAGTAGAATAATCAACAGTATAATTTTAGTCTTCATCATTGTATGGAATTAAGATGGTTTGACATTCATTTTCTTACGACGTGGAATTAGCATCTCAACAATTAACAAAAGCATTGCAAGCGCTAATGGATATTGATATTGATCATCAAATTCCGAGAAAGTTTCCACACTACGCTCAGTTTGATTGAGTTTTGAGATTTCATCCAGCACAACATCCAAACCAGCACCAGATTTTCCAGCAAGCATATATTTGCCGTCTGCAACATTTGCAATTTGAGACAACATGTCTTCATTCAGTTTGGATGTCACAACATTTCCATCCTGATCGCGATGAAATCCTCCACCTACAGCAGGAATTGGAGCGCCTTCACGTGTTCCCATTCCAACAGTGTATATAATGACACCATGCTCTTTTGCCTCTTTCGCTGCTGTTAGAGCATCTTCCTCATGGTTTTCACCATCAGAAATTAGAATTATTATTTTTGACGATTCCGGATCTTGTGAAAATGCCTTATCCGACATGCGAATTGCGTCGGCAAGGTTTGTTCCCTGAATAGGAACCAAATCTGTATCAATATTGGAAAGATACATTTTTGCTGAAGCATAATCATCAGTCATTGGAATTTGAATGTAAGCTTCACCAGCAAACACTACCATTCCAACCAAATCGCCATCCAACTTATTCATAAAAAGCTCAACAGAACGTTTGGCTTTACTCAATCGATCCGGCTTAATATCTCTAGCTGTCATAGAGCGAGACACATCAAGTGCAAGCATGATTTCCACTCCCTCTCGCTTGACTTCTTTTAAGCGAGAGCCAAATTGTGGATTCGCCAGCGCAAATATCAGCAGCGCCAAAGTCAACATTTCAAGCACAAATTTCCACACAGGACGCTCCGCGGAATATCCATGCAACAGACGCTTAACAAGCGGTAGATCACCGTATCTCTGCAAGCGTTTTTTCCATGCGATTCTACTCAACCAGAAAATTGCAACAAAAGCTGGTATCAAGAACAAAAAATACAATATGTCAGAGTTTTCAAATTGAAACATAATTATGGAATTTGTCTAAAAACGGTGTAACGTAAAGTGAGTTGTACGATATACAAAGCAATACCGATGAATAAAAACCAAAAGAACAACTCATCCTTTTGCGTGTATTGCTTTTCCTGAATGATAGTTTTCTCAAGTTGATCGATTTCTTGATAAATTTCTCTCAGCTTTTCATTATTCGTAGCACGAAAATATCGTCCACCAGTCATTTCAGAAATGGCTGAAAGGCTAGCCTCATCAATTTTTACCTCCATATTCTGATATTGCGTTCCGAATGGTGTTTGCACAGGATAAGGAGCGGTTCCTTCACTCCCGACACCAATTGCGTAAACACGAAGGTCGTAGGTTTTTGCAATCTCGGCAGCAGTTTCAGGAGATATTTGCCCTGAATTATTGATTCCATCTGTAAGTAGGATAACAACCTTGGAAGTCACCTTACTATCTTTCAATCGATTGACAGCACTCGCTAATCCCATCCCAATGGCAGTTCCGTCAGCAAGCATATCCGAATCCACTTCACGGAACAAACGCACCAGTTCTTTATGATTCGTTGTTAATGGACATTGGGTGAAGCTTTCACCGGCAAAAACCACCAATCCAATTCGATCGTTCGGACGGTCGGCAATAAACTCAATTGCCACATCTTTTGCAGCCTCAAGACGATTTGGTTTAAAGTCCTCTGCCAACATCGAACCACTAATATCCAAAGCAATCATCACGTCAATACCTTCCGTATCGACAGTTTTCCAGCTATTGGAGCGTTGCGGACGGGCAAGTGCAACAATTAGGAAAGCTAAAGCCATCATTTGTAAAACAAACAAGGCATGTCGCAAACCTACCCTTACAGATGCACTTTCACCAGCAAAGGCTTGCAAACCACTGCTACGAACAGCGCCATCCATTTTTCTATGATAGAGGACATACCAAACAATCAGAGGGATGATTCCGACCAAAAGCCATAAAAGCTGTTTATTTGCAAATTCATCTATTCCAAACATAAGGCACTAATTGTTTGATTGTTTATCATTCTCTTCCTTTTCTTCTTCGCTCACTTCAACGAGTTTTGAGCGCTCAACAATTTCATATACCACTTTTAGGGAGTGCTCATTTTCATCAGGTAATGGCATAGAGCGAGCAAACTTCACAAAATCTGCACGTTCAAGTACCACACGGATTTTCAGCACTAACTCATCGTCGAGATATTTGGTTGTGTTCAGGTCATCTAAGATCTCAGCACTCGTTTTTTCCATTGCAGAAAGATCAAATCGGTTTTCAAGATATCGCCTGAACGTATCTGTTAATTCAGTATAATATTCTTTGACCTGATTTTTCAGCCATAACTTTTCATTACGAATGCGCTCAAGTTCTCTAAATGCAATGACATGCGCAGGCTCTATCACTTTTTCCTTCGGTTGAAAAACAGGTTTTCCTTTTTTGTAGAACAAGAAATAATAAATAGCAGCCAGAGCAATGACAACAACAGCAAGTAACCACCACCAATTTTTCTTCAGGAATTGCCAGATGTAATACATCAACTCCTTAAAATTGAATTTTGTTTTGTACACATCGTCATGAATGTCTTTAATATCATAAACGGTGTACAATGCTTGCGATGGAATGACTGTATCAAACTCTTGAACAAAAACCGTATCGAAAGCACCAGGAATACGCATTTCTTCACGGATATTTTTGTCATTGACAATAAACAATTGATTTTTCGGGGCATCTACAATTTGTTGAATATCTTTCTCTGCACGTAAACCACTGGAACGAAAGACCTGTCCGGCAAATTGCGAACTCATGCTTTGTTTCAGTTGCTCTTTCAGCATATTCAAACTATCTGCAGGCAATGATTTTTTGATGGAATCAGGAATTTGTTGTTCAATTTCCTCAGCAAAAGCACCCCGACCCATAATTACAACACCCGATTTCTCTGCATAGACAGTATCCACAGGCAATGTATCGACAACGACTGCAGGAAGTACTTTCAATGCAAGAGGATCAGAAATAAATGTCAATGTATCCTCTGCTTGGAAATACTGAACTTCTTGAGGTGAGATGGTATAAATCCCAGACTCAAAAGCCGATAAAGTGTATGTCTTAGAGACGAGCTTTTTCTCCTCATCAAATTGCGATTTTGACTCATTCAGGACAAATACAGATTCAACAATGGTGTCTTGGAAACTTGGGAAAGCAACCATATCTGGCGACTCTGCCGGAATCATAAGTTGCATTTTCACTTGATCACCAATGATGATGCTGTCTTTGGAAATTTCCATCACTGCTTTTTGAGCATAAGAATTTAGCCCAAAAATCAGGAGCAAAATAGCCAAACTGCTTATGTTTCTGATTGTTTTCATATTAACGGCGTTTAAACAGTGCTATCAACGGTTTAACATAATCTTGATCGGTGCGAATTTCAGCAAAATCAACACCTGATTTTTTCAGGTTTTCTATGGTTTTACTTCGCAACTCATGAAAATATGCTTGATGCCTTTTTTGAATGCGTTTATTGGATGTATTGAGCCAGCGCGTTTCTCCCGTTTCAGGGTCAAACATATTTATTAAGCCAACTTTAGGCAATTCCTCTTCTCGGACATCCCACAGGCGAATACCAACTAAATCGTGTTTCTTTCCAGCAATTCGCAAAGCATCAAGGTAGTTTTTATCTTTAAAGTCAGAAATAAGAAAGGCAGTACAACGCTTTTTCAACGCATTTGTTAAGTAACGTAAAGCTTCAGCAATATCGGTACCGGTTTCTTGTGGTTCAAAATCGAGCAGTTCACTGATGATACGCAGAATGTGCTTTTTCCCTTTTTTCGGAGGAATAAATTTTTCAACCTTTGAGGTAAAGAAAATCACTCCAATTTTGTCGTTATTATGGATTGCAGAAAAAGCAAGCACTGCAGATATCTCCGCGAGCAACTCATGTTTCATTTTTTCGCTAGTGCCAAATTGCTGAGAAGCACTCATATCGACTAAGAGCACAACCGTCATTTCACGCTCCTCTTCGTACACTTTTACATACGGATGGTTGAAACGGGCAGTTACGTGCCAATCAATATCTTTGATTGGGTCACCAATCTGATATTCACGAACTTCGCTAAATGCCATTCCTTTCCCTTTAAAGGCAGAATGATATTCACCTGCAAAGATTTGTCGAGATAAACCACGTGTTTTTATCTCTATAGTTCTGACTTTTTTGAGTAGTTCTTTTGTATCCATGTTCCAGGTTTTATGAGTTAAAGGCTAGGGTTCAGGAACATCCTGCGTATAAGATTTCCCAATACGACAACCCACATTTGCTTTAACCTTTGAAAACACTTTAACTAATTCATTTGCCTCTCGTCTCAGATGTAGAAAGTCATCATCAGCTTCAATCAATGAAGATTTTTCGAGTAAATCAAGCCAAAAGACCGTCTCATCACATTCCTCAACAACAATACATAGTTTTGCATAATATTCAGCATCAGACCGAGCCGTGGATGCAGCACGAAAGTTAGCAGGGAACGATGTTCCAGATCGAATTAGCTGACTAAACAAATCATATGGCAGACCTTCATCTCTCAATTTAACCACATAAGGGAGAAATTGAACAGCAAAATCAAAAGATCTTTGACGATATGTTTCATTAAATGATCTCATAACTTCATTTTTTTAAACCTAACACCTAACACCTGACACCTGACTCCTGACACCTGACTCCTGACTCCTGACTCCTGACTCCTGACCCCTGCTACGGTACTTCCACTTTGTTTAGGATTTCGCTGATGATTTCTTCCACACTTACATTTTCAGCTTCGGCTTCATAAGTTAATCCGATACGGTGACGCAGGACATTATGACACATAGCACGCACATCTTCTGGCAAGACATAACCACGACGTTTGATAAAGGCAAAGGCTTTAGATGCAAGTGAAAGGTTAATGCTTGCACGAGGTGAGCCACCAAATGAAATCATGTGTTTGATGTTGTCCAAGCCGTATTTTTCAGGATAACGGGTTGCAAAGATAATATCGAGGATATAATTTTCGATTTTTTCATCCATATACACATCACGCACAACTGAGCGGGCTTTTAAAATATCCTCAGGACTAATGACTTGTGATGCTTTTGGGAAATCACCATGTACATTTTGGCGAATAACCATACGTTCCTCTTCTTTCTGTGGATAGTCAATAATGACTTTCAACATAAAACGGTCAACCTGAGCTTCTGGAAGTGGATAGGTTCCCTCCTGCTCAATTGGATTTTGTGTTGCCAATACAAGGAAAGGTTCTTCCAGTTTATAGGTATGATCACCAATTGTTACTTGTCGCTCCTGCATAGCTTCCAAAAGTGCAGATTGAACTTTTGCTGGAGCACGGTTAATCTCATCGGCAAGAATAAAATTGGAAAAGATTGGTCCTTTTTTGACAATAAATTCCTCATTTTTCTGACTGTAGATGAGCGTACCAACCAAATCGGCAGGCAACAAATCCGGCGTAAACTGAATACGGCTAAAACCAGCATTTACTGAGCTCGCCAAGGTATTAATTGCCAATGTTTTTGCTAATCCAGGTACACCTTCGAGCAAAACATGTCCGTTAGATAATAAACCAACGAGCATTCCTTCAACAAGAGTTTTTTGTCCGACGATGACTTTGCCCATTTCCATATTGAGCATATCAACGAAACCACTTTCAGCATGAATACGCTCATTTAGCGCTTTAATATCAACTGTTTGATCCATAATAATAGCTTGTTTTGATTTTTCGATTTACGAATTTAAAAAAATATTTATTGAGGAACGAATGAAAAGTGCAATGGTATATTTTCAAGCGCTTAAAATTTTGTTAAAAAAAAGCCCATCCAATCGGATGAGCTTTCTATATGCTGTATTGTGCGATTTTATTCGTCAATGGTATCATCAACCAAAATACGTCCGCAAAATTCGCAAACGATAATTTTCTTGCGACTACGAATATCAAGTTGTCTTTGAGGTGGAATTTTGTTAAAGCAACCACCACAAGCATCACGTTCTACACTAACAACTGCAAGTCCGTTACGTGCATTTCCACGAATACGTTTGTAAGCAGTCAACAAACGAGGCTCAATGCTTTCCGCAATTTCTTCAGACTTTTTCTGCAATTGTTTTTCCTCTTTCTCATTTTCCTGAGTGATTTCATTTAACTCATTCTTTTTGTGATCGAGGTCAGCTTTCATATCCTCAATTTGTGTCAGTGAAGCTTCAATTAAGGCATCTTTTGCTTTAATATCTTCCTCAAAACCTTTGATTTTCTTCTCGCTCAATTCCACTTCTAATTTTTGGAATTCAACTTCTTTCATAAGAGACTCGTACTCACGATTATTACGCACTTTCATTTGTTGTGCTTCATATTTTTTAACGAGCTCTTGAGAGTTTTCAATCTCAGCTTTTTGGTTGGTAATTGAAGTTTTTAAACCTTTTGCTTCTTCACGCAAATTTTCTACGCGGGTTTCCAATCCAGCAAGTGCATCTTCAATATCCTGAACCTCGAGTGGAAGTTCACCACGAAGTTTCTGAATTCTATCAACTTCTGAATCTGTCTGTTGCAATCTGTAAAGTGCACGAAGTTTTTCTTCAATGCTCATATTTGCCGGATCAACTTTTTTTCCCTTTGCCATAATTTAATAATAGTTAACAGGGTTGGTATTTCTATTTGAAATTTGGACTGCAAAGTTAGGAAATTTTTTAGTAATCACACGATAAAATAAATCTTTTGTAAACTGTTCAGTTTCATAATGCCCAGCATCCACTATCATCATGCGATTTTCAGCATCAAAAAACTCGTGGTATTTCACATCACCAGTCACAAATGCATCTGCGCCCATACGTTTAGCAGCATGGATCAAAAAAGATCCAGAGCCACCACAAATTGCAATTTTTCTGTAATGCATTTTATTGGCTTGTGTATATCGAAGTGCAGGAACATGAAGTTGTTTCTTTACATGATCCAAGAATGCAAACTGCTCCATACTTTCAGGCAATTCACCAATTAAACCAATTCCTAACTGCTCCCAAGCATTTTCTAATTTTATCACATCAAAAGCTGGCTCTTCATAGGGATGATTTGCTTTCGCAGCACGCACAATCTTAGTCTGCAAATGTTTGGGAAAAACAATTTCCACTTTAACTTCTTTCTCATGATGCAGTTTCCCTTTTTCCCCGACAAATGGATTCGCATCCTCTCCCGCTTTAAACGTACCAATTCCTGACGCATTAAAAGAGCAAGAGTTATAATTTCCAATTTCACCACCTCCAACAGCAAAAATTGCCTCACGAAAGGAATCGACATGTGTTTCCGGCACAAAACAATACAATTTATAAAGCATATCATTGGAGGCTTGCAAGACCTTTACATTTTCCAACCCTAGTTGTTCAGCAAGCTGCATATTTACACCTTGTAGAACTGCATCCATATTAGTGTGGGCAGCATATATTGCAACATGGTTACGAATTGCTGAAATTACGGTGCGCTGTATATAATTGTCTGGAGTCAGTCGTTTTAACCCTTTAAAGACAATGGGATGATGAGCGACAATCATTTCCGCACCTATCTTCACAGCTTCATCAACAATTTCTTCAGTTACATCCACACTGAGTAAAACCTTGCTTACTTTTTGATTTCTATCTCCGACAAGAAGCCCGGAGTTATCGTAGGATTCTTGATAAACAGGAGGAGCAAATTCCTCAAGACTTGCAATGATATCAGATATTTTCAATTCCATAATTAGGTTAAATTCGATTTGATTTGTTCTAGCTTTTCACGAATACTTTTAAGGCTTTTCACGACTTCGAAACGAGTTTCCGTATCGGAGCGTTTTTCTTTCAATGCCATTTTCGCCCCATTGAGGGTCATGCCTTTTTCTTTCACGAGGTGATAGATAAGATGAAAGTTATCGACATCGTTGGCAGTGAACATACGATTTCCTTTGGCATTTTTATGAGGTTTTATCACACTAAACTCCTTCTCCCAAAAGCGGATTAAAGAGGTATTTACCTGAAACATATCCGCTACTTCACCAATACTGTAATAAAGTTTTGCTTTTTTTTCCATAGATTCGAAGATAGTAAATTTCTGAAACACAGTAAAGAAATACGCGTTGAAATTTTAGGATGAAAAAATAATTGAAAAATTTATTTGTTTTTTTTTGGATAAATAAAATTTGTCCTATCTTTGCACTCCGCAACGATAATGCGGGAGTAGCTCAGTGGTAGAGCACGACCTTGCCAAGGTCGGGGTCGCGGGTTCGAATCCCGTCTCCCGCTCTTTTTTTGGGGAAAATTTTAAGGTAGCCCTGGTGGCGGAATTGGTAGACGCGCTGGACTTAAAATCCCGTGGTCATCTATGACCGTGCCGGTTCGAGTCCGGCCCGGGGCACCAAGAAAGCGATTGAATGAAAATTCAGTCGCTTTTTATTTTTTATTGAGTTTGAATTAAGCTCTTTCTATTTCTCCTCGATTTTAATTATATTTGAAGTGAAAAACCAAAACAAACCTAAATTCATTCGACAAATATTGGAAGTATTATTTAGGTTTTGAGGGGATAAGCGAGTTAGCGTTCATGCAAAAAGACCGAAGTGCCAAAGAATAAACTGATGAAAACCCAACGCACAAATAGCACATTTGCAAGCCCCGACACACAGGCTGATTCTTCAGCTTGCAAAAGAGCTATTTCTTTGCCTACGCACGCTGCGAAAAACAAAAGGACTGCCCCAATTAAGAAACAGCCCTTTCAATTAACCAACTTTAGTCCATTTGGTACCGTTACACCTTGGACAAGGAGGAAGTGTGTCAGAATTATCATCAAGTCTGATTACTTCTCCGCATTGTACGCATTTGTAGCGACCCTTTCCGGGTTTTTCACCTGTAGTGTACATAAAATAAAATTTAAAAAATTAATAACTCGTTCTATATCTAAATCAGATATAAAAACATTACTAGCTACGTTTCTTTGTAGGACCAACTTTCACTTTCTCAGTGACTGTCGTAGCAGGTCGTCTTGTAGCTTCCCGAGATGGAACAAATTGTCCAGTGCGGGCATCTCTAACTCTTGTAGACGTTTTACTCATATTATAAGTATTTACCTATTAAAACTCTGCTTTCAACATAAAGGGTTGAAAGCTTACCCTTAATTATTGTTTACATTAGGTTATGCTGAATAAAACCAGAAAATTTCCATGTCATGGAAAAAAAAATTAAAAAACTAGCATTAATAAATAGATGGAGGTTACAGAAAAAATATTAGCAACAAACACTGAATTGCAAAAGGCAGTTCAAGAAGTGTTTACTCCTGAGTTCAATGAACGATTAATTAAGTATGCGATTATTAGAATAAATACGAAGTTTAATATCAAATACGATTTAAATCGTGGATTTAGAGGGATTATGGTTGAAGATATGATTAGTGAACTAATGTTATCCTTTGTAAAAAATGGTGAAGGTAGAAACTGGAATAAATCAGAGTTCCCCGATTTTATTGAACAAGTTATTAGTTCTCTTGATAGTCAAATCTCGAACACAATAACTAAAGAATTAGAGAAAACTGCACAATCCAATATAAATATTGAGGATTGTAAAATATCTACCGAGGACAATGGAGATTATGACGAATTACTTAATTTATCTCTTAAATTTCTTGAGGAACAAGGCGCATCAGATGAAGAATTACTTTTATTTGAACCATATATTGTTCACGGAATGAAAAGGTCAGATATTGCAAAAGAAAATGGGATAACTGAACAGGAAGCGACCAATATTAAGAAGAGATTAGTAAGAAGATTACCTGCATTAAAGGAAATGATTAAAAATATCAAATGATGAAAAAAGAATTATTAAATAAAATGGACGAATTCATACTTTCTTCTATTAAAGATAGTGACAGTTCTACTATTGATTCTTTTTTAGAAGAGTGTGGTTATGATTTGAATGATATTAAAACAATAGCAGATAAAAGCTATAAGAAAACATCATTTTCAATCAAAGGACAAATGAATTCACAGAAGGATGAAATACTTTTAGAAAAAGCTGTAAAGTATTTTCAAGATGCAATTGATAAAAATATTGAAAAGCCAATAAGTTATTTACGTAACCTTGTTGCATCTAATCAACTTGCTTTTCAACACCGAAATCTAGATAAATTGTCTCATGATGAAATTAAAAGTATTATTAAAGACTATAACCTTCTTGAAATTCTTGAAAACCTAGAAAATGATGAAGAATTGTAAAGGTAGTTTAAGGGCGAAAAAGTTATTAGACGAAATAGGATTTGATGAAATAACAGATTTGCCTATGAAACTTTTTGTTTCTGGATTAGGAGCTACATTGGTTGAAGAAAAGCTTGATAATTCAGATGGGAAAATAGTACGTGGTAAATCTAAAACTCTAATTAAAGTAAACTCAGAGATTCCTTATGAGTCAAAAAAGCGCTTCACTATTGCACATGAAGCTGGTCATTTTTTAATGCATGATAAAATAGAAGTGCATAATGAAAATTCGAATACTCTTAATTGGTTTAAAAATACTGAGAACCAATTAAAAAAAGGAATGCAAGAATGGGAAGCTAATGATTTTGCCTCAGAACTATTAATGCCAGAGCAATTATTTTATGCAGAAACAAAAGGGAAAATATTTTCTCCAGAGTTGGTCAAGTATTTATCTGAAAGATTTAAAACTAGTATTTCATCGGCATTAATTAGGTGTGTTAATTTGGATATTCATCCTCTCATGATTGTATATATTCATAATGGTGTAGTAAAAAATTGGGATAAATCTTCAAGTTGGAGATACCGAATTAAAGAATGTACTAAAATACCACCGCCAAGTGATTCTGTTGCATTAGAATATATTAATTCAGATTATGATTTTATATACACAGGAACAGAAAAAACTCAAGAGATTAGTAAGTCAACATGGTGTGAGCTAGGTAAATATGATGAAGATTCTGATTTTTATGAATATTGTATCCCAACAAAACAATATAAAACAATAATAAGCGTGATATGGGAGAAATAAGAAATTTAAGAAATCCTTAGGGGTAGTCGCCTCAAGCTGCGGTAGTTATGTTCCTTTAGCTCTTTTAGTATTAACATTAATTGGAATTAAATTTTTAACGAATTTGCTAAAATTAAAACAAAGAAAGGAGACAAATATGGAACATAAAAGAAATGTAAAAATAAACTGGAAAACTGGACTGACTTCGTTGGTCGAAACTTTTTGGGCTATCGGAACATCTATCGCAGCAGCAGGTGTTCTGCAAACGCACCGTCAAGCACATTGTCTGGTCGCACGAGCTGTCACACGACCAAAACCAGCCAAAGAGCTTGCCTTGCCAACACTCGGATTGACAGTAATAAATAAAGCACGAAACGCTAACAAAGTATATAAAACATAAGGGCGACAGTGGTTTACGAAACTTTTGTGCATTTAATCAAGTCCGCCAAATCTGCGATTTGACGAATTGTTTAATTAGTTTAAATTTGTGTCAATTCGCAAATTTGGCTACGTGCAAACTTGATAGGAAAGTGTTTCAAATCCCTTAC
The DNA here is from genome assembly GCA_963676165.1 of Bacteroidales bacterium. Taxonomy (GTDB): domain Bacteria; phylum Bacteroidota; class Bacteroidia; order Bacteroidales; family ML635J-15; genus JAQIBY01. The sequence goes on from OY781043.1 coordinate 2,478,588, forward strand.
GTTTCATATACGTGGCCGTTGTGCTCAATTAAACAGAACCGTAAAATAAGCTTTAGATAATGATAAAACATAAATTATTTTTAAATGTAATTTTTTCCTTGACATTAATGACTGTTTTTAACACACCTGATTTATACAGCCAATCAAATTCGGCTATTGGATTGACAGTAGAATTTAGTGCTCCCAAAGGACCAGTTGAGTATGCTGATAGAATCTATTTCGTGAAATTACAGGAGGACACAATTAATATTAAACTTGATAGTATCCTACAGTCAAACTTTCAAATGGACAATCAAATTTACTTGACAGACTTAGAACCTGGTAAATATGCGATTGTTGCTATCGGAAAGAAAAAAGTACTTCCAATTTATGGACTGACTGATTTAACGACCTTTTTTTCGAAAGAATTGATAAAAGAGAATATTGTGACCGTGGATTCAAATGATTTCGTGTTTATTGGTGACTATTTTTTAACAACAAAGATGATGGTCTCAAATAAAAAATCTGACGATGCTCAATTACATTATTTTAAACTAATTACTGGTAGAAAAACAGTACCTCGATATATGCGTCAGGTTTCTCTTGATACTTGGTTTTATAAGGCAGGACTTGAAAATTTTGAGGTTAAAATGACTGACAAAAATGATTTTTATGCGAAAGCCTTAAAACACTTTCAGGGCACAGAGTTGGAAGAGGTAATTAGAATGAAAAAACAATAACTGTCGCTAATCGCGCAAACACCCCTGATCTATCACAGACTCACAAAGCACAGTTCGACAAACTCAATGCATCACCTCTCACCTACTAGCCACATTATTGGACAGCAAACATCAGGCTGGCAAGGCAGTTCCTTAAAACATGGGGAATAGCGAATTTTTGTAGTTGTTATTGGAAATAGTTTGATACAAATTAAGCATTGGAATGTAACCTCTTTTATGGAGGCGTTCCAACGTAATAGTTGTATTTAGAATGGGACTTTGAGCAACTGCCCAACCACCCATTATTCACAGCATTTTTTTAATGGTGTTCATGAATTCGTTCCTCATTTCACCCTCTGGAAAAATCACACTTATTGTTCGCTTTTCTCAAGATAAATTTGCATATTTAAACTTTTTACAGAACTTTCGGCAGGTGTGCTCTTGCTTCCCGCATATGACGGGACTGGGCTATTCAAGGCACACACAAAGGGTCTATTTCATGCTGCGGATAGTGCCTTGAACAATAAGATAGAAATTATTACCTTTAAGAACGAACAATAAAAAAACGGGCAGGTGAAATGCGGAACGTAACACACTCTCGACCATTGTGGATAATAAAAATGTCTGAAATTACAGTCGATATTTTTGAGTATCTTTAATGTTTAAAATGGATTATAAGCTATGATAGAAAAATCAGATAGCAAAGATTTAATTTCTGAACTAATCAGTTTGATTGAAAATACGAAAAAGCAAGTTATTTCACAAGCAAACAGCTCTTTAACTGTATTGTTTTGGAATGTTGGAAAGATAATTCTCACTCATAATTTGAAACATAAAAGAGCAGAATACGGAAAACAGATTGTCGTTACAATGTCACGAGAATTGGTTGTAAAATATGGACGAAATTATGAGGAAAAGAATCTTCGAAGAATGATTCAATTTGCAGACACATATACTGATTTTGAAAATGTCGTTACACTGTCACGACATTTGTCCTGGTCTCATTTTCTTGCACTTATACCACTAAAAACCATAGAGAAAAGAAATTTTTATGAAAATCTTGCATATGAAAAACTAATTGGAGTTAGAGAATTAAGAAATCAGATTAGCAAGAAAGCTTTTGAACGTGCTGAAACAGCAGATATTCAACTTTATGATAGCGATATAGCAAAAGGGTCTTTCAAAGACCCATACCTTCTCGATTTCTTAGAGCTTAAAGACGGTTATCTTGAAAATGACCTTGAATCTGCGATTTTAAAAGAATTAGAATTGTTTATCCTTGAATTAGGAAATGGATTTACATTTGTTGAAAGGCAGAAAAGAATGATAATTGATGGTGATGATTATAATTTAGATTTACTATTCTATCATCGTAAATTAAAACGCTTAGTTGCCATCGAATTGAAAATTGATAAATTTAAACCAAAATACAAAAGTCAATTAGAGCTTTATCTTAAATGGCTAGATAAACACGAAAGACAAGACGGAGAAGAAACTCCAATTGGACTAATTTTATGTGCAACAGCAGGAAAAGAACAAATTGAATTATTAGAACCACATAAGGATGGAATTATGGTCGCAGAATATTGGACTGAATTACCACCTAAAAATTTATTAGAAGAAAAATTACATCAATCGTTACTTGAGGCAAAAGAAAGATTGATAAGGAAACAATTAAGAGATAAATAATTTACTGTGCATAATGTGTATTATAGGTAATGGCGGGAAAATTAGTAAACATCAAGCTTTGTAGCTCACATCAACACCATCTCGGCTTGATAGCTAGGAGCTCCGAAATCCGCCATTACGCATGCCCTCTACCATTAGGCAAAATAAGAGAAAACTATGAGTAAAAAGAAAAATAATGAAAGAATGAACACAGAAAAAGATCTTGCAAAATTAATGGAAGAAATTAAAAAGAAAGATTTTAAATCAACAGATGAATTAAATGACTTTTTGAATAATTTGATGGGACAGAGCCTTGATGATTTACCAGAAAGAACAGACAAAAAAGGTCGCTCACAAGATTTAGTTTTTGAAGCTTATGAGCAACCCGTTTCAAAGGGAAAGAAATTAGTTAAACAAGCTCTTGAACTTGACCCAAACAATACTGATGCATATAATTATTTAGCAAGCATTGAAAAAGACATTGACAAGGCAATAGTAATGTTTGAAAAAGCAATTAAAGCTGGTGAAAAAACACTTGGAAAGAAGTTTTTCAAGGAAGAAAAAGGATATTTCTGGGGAATACTGGAAACACGACCTTATATGAGAGCAAAAGCAGGACTTGCAGATTGTTTGTATGCAAAAAATAAAATTGATAAAGCGATAGATATTTATGAAGAAATGCTAGAGTTAAACCCTAATGATAATCAAGGAATTAGATATTTACTATCGACTTTACTGCTAAGTAAAAATGACTTGACTAAATTTGAATTATTTATTAAAAACAGCGAAGATGAAGATTGTGCTGTATGGAATTACAATAATGCTCTGTATAGTTTCAAAAAAATAGGTAGGACAGCAAAAACAGAGAAAATATTAAAGGATGCATATAAAAGTAATGAATTTGTAATCGACTATATGCTGGGTATCAAAAAAATGCCTGACGAACAACCGCAATATATTGGACGAGGTGATGAAAACGAGGCTATTTCATATGTTAATGATTCGTGGATAATATGGAATAAGACGGAAGGTGCTTTTGATTGGCTGTATGAATTCAAACAGAATAGACTGAATATGAATTAATTACCTTGCCTAGACGAGGTAAAAACACCCCATATAAACTCACGACGCACAGTTTGCCAAACTCAGTGCACCGCCTCTCACCTGCCGGCAGGCAGGCACCACCGTGCGTACGCAAGCGAAGCTCCTTCTCTTCATTAAACATCCAAAGGGATGTTCAATTTGAGAACATACACGGCGGTTCCTTAAAACATGAGGAATAGCGGATTTTAAGCATGTTAACATTGAATAGAATATATAGTGACTTGATAATTTGCAGCGTTGAAGTGCTAAACGCAGATTAACCAAAACTTCTCACCCATACAATTGCCATTTTCATCGATTTTAATTATATTTGACGCAACAAACCACAACAGACCTACATTTATTTGACAAATATTGGAAATATTATATAGGTTTTTGAGGGGATAAACGAGTTGTATGCCATTACATAAAAAACCAAAAGATTAATATTTGTGAGTCAACTTTTAAAGAATGTAAATGAGCTTTATAAGAATCTAATCCTTACCAAAGAGCAGGGCATGATCATCTTTGTCCTTCACAAAAAGGTTAAGAACAAAGAAATTCCTCGATATTTCTCTTATCGTGATATTGAAAGGGCTATAAGTGAGGCAAACGCTAATGAACCAGGTGCCTTACCTCAAACAGAGCGTATTCTAAAAGTACTCCTTTATTATTTCATTGAACATCCTCCTCGTCAGAGAAACAAGTTTATGCTGACTGACTATGCGGTGAAATTTATTGAATTAATCAGAGATAAACTTGATAGTCCCTATAAAAGATTCCCTCTCCGAAAGACGTTTGAGCAATATGCTCAATTTAGTGCTGATAGCATAGAAAACATCAACGATTTAAGAGGGTGGTACGAAAGAAGCTTTCATAAGGCAACTAAACAAACGGTTCTTGACCATTTGGATGCATTAAAGGATGAAGTCAATGCTTCTATTAGTGAGCTAAATTCAATTCTGAATCAAGACTTTGAAAAAGCGATTGAAATTGCTGAAAAATTTACCACTGTCTTCAATAGGATTGGTGAAAAAACGGAAGAAATAAAGGATACGCTTCGACTTGAAAATGTTTTGGATCAAGAGATACAGACAGTTGTTGATATGTATTATAAAAGATTGGAATCTTATAAGCATCCAGAAAGTGAAACTGAAAAGCAAGAGTTCTATTCTATAAAAAGTGAATACGAAGAGGCACTACTAATAAAGAAAAGTGTGTCTGACTTTTTTTTGAGGGTAGATGAACGCCTTGCTCAGTTAACTGAGAAAGCTCTCTTTGCCAGTAGTCAGCTCAAAAATCTTCAAAATAACTTCCGCAACCATTCTAGGTTTAGAATTCATTTGAAGAGGTTCTTGGAGTTTACCTTAAAAGAAGCTGTCTATACAAAAGATGGATCTGCTTTACCAGAAAAATTTCCAAGAAAAAGTATTCCTCATGAAGAATTCAAAATCATTAATGTGCCTTACTATGATTCATTTATTACGCAGCAAAATGAAGTGATTCCAGCCGTTATAGATGAGGAATATGCCAAGCAAGAAAATTTGAAAGTAGAGAGAGAGTTATTGAGACAAGAGAATTCTGCTAAGTTGGTAAAGGAGTACAAGAACATCATTAGAGAACAAAAAGAGTTGGACTTTACGGATCATTTTTACAAAATACTAAGAGAGGAAGAGGATGCTGAAATAGCCTTAAACGTGGGGTTTGAGTTATTTCAGTTTGCAAATAATCACCCTGATTATAAGATAAACATCAGGAAAGAACTTCCCTCTGAAAGGAACATTGAAAATATTTTGACATGGAGAATGAAGATTTTACAGAAGGGTTAAGAACGCCTTTCAATTTCTTATCCGAATCGTTGGCGCAAGAACACTTTGCTCATTTAAATATTGAGCTTCTGAGAGGAAGGCATGTTACTAATGATCAATATTATCTATTTCAGATGCTCACACAGTTTCAGAAGGATTTAAGGCATTATTATCAAAGTCTTTATGGTCTGGAATTAGTAGAAGGAATCGCTGGTGAAAGGCGATTTTACTACTTGGACTTTCCAGAAGAAGGAAGAGGTAGATTGAATAATTCTAATAGTAAAGATCTTACGGTGATTCAGACTGTGTACGGCTTGATGCTATTGGATATGTTCTACGATCGTTATTTCGAAAATCCAAAAGAAATACGATTTAAAGATATTGAATACGAAGTTATGCAGGGAGAAAATAGTACCCTCTACAAGAAACTACTGTTTGGAGAAGTTCGGGAATCCTACTCTAACCCAGAGTGGGCTAACCCGATAAAATCTATTAAAAGTGTTATCAGAGATTTTGAAAAGCTTGGTTGGGTAAAGAAGCAGTCAAATGGGGATGGAGAAGAAATACACTTCATCATAAAAGAACCTATCCTTAGATTTCAGAAACTATACGAGAAGGAAATAGAAGCCTTTGAAGAGTTTGTCGAATCTTACAAACAACAGAAATCATGATTAGATATCCACGAATTTATTCAATATCCACTGTAGGTGTAGTAATGCATTACAACCAAGATTACTTATTACATCCTGTCAGAACAGATTTTACAGGCCGAAATGGAATAGGAAAATCTCTCATTGCTGATTTGCTGCAAATAATTTTTATAGCTGATAAAAGTAAAATCAAGTTTGGCACAGAGAGTGTCAAGAAGAAGGATCGACAAATTCACACTCTTCCCTATAAAACAACCGATGCTTATGCATTTATTAATATTGAGGTGAGCGAAGATCGATTCATGGTATTGGGGGTCAATATCAGAAGTAAAAAGAGCCAGCACCTGCGCTCTTTTTGGATTTTAGATAAACCATACAGCGAAGGGGAGAATATAGAGTTATCACAACTCTTAATTTCTAAGGAAAATCTGATTTTACACAAAGATTTCATTGTCAATCAAAAGATCCCATCAATAGAAGAGCTTTCAAGGCATCTGAGAGATGATAAAAGTGTTTATCTCAAATATTTCACTTACAGAGAGGATAAAAATGAGCTATATGTATTTTTGTATAACAAGCATATACTCCCCATCAATCTTGCGCTTGAAGAGAACTTAAATGCTTTTGCCAAGATTATACAGTCCTTTTCAAAAGCAAAGACACTAGATACTGATGATGATAAAAGTTTAAAGGACTTTTTGTTTGAAAGTAGTGCTGACGATTTCGAACAACAGTATGAAGAACACAAAGAGAGCCTTGATAAACTTCTGAATGACTATAAAGAGTTGGAAGAATACATTGTTGGAACAAAACTCAAGCAAAGTAGACTGACTACATTGAAAAACTTGGAGGAAGTCAGAAATGAAGCCAATAAAAAGCTATTACTTGCCAATTTTATTCAATCAAGAAGAGACTTGGATATAGCGCAAAAAAAATCGAAAAAAGCACAACGCCAATATGAACTCGAAACGGAAAAGCAAGACAAGTTAAAAGTTAGTAATCCAAAACTTTCAAGACTCGCTGGAATTGCAAAAAAAATGTTAGAATCCTCTGAAAGGGATTTGCCCAAGCTGACTGAGTACAAAGAAATTTATAATTCAATAAGTGACGACCTAGGAATTATTGAAGAGTTGTACTGTATTGAGTTGCCTGACATCAAAGGAGAAAAGAAGGAAGATTTGGATATCAGTCAATATGATCAGAAAGAAATAAAGCGAAGGATCGACCACTTTGTGACTATCTATGACCGCTATAATTCTATAGAAAACATTACCAGGAAAATAACCGAGCAGACTGAATTAGTCACAAAACGAAAAACAGAAATTGAATCTAAAATCAGAGGATTAGGTGATTTGATTGAACTGTTGTCAAAGAAGAAAAGAGGCTCTCTTTTCTCTAAATTACTTGATAAACAACAAGTTTTGTCTGAGGCACAAGAGACTATTTTAACCTCGTTATTAGTCGATGTTGCCTGGGAAAAACCAGATCAGATATTAGAAGGTATTAGGTATGTTAATGACTTCGAGGTATTGAATGAGAAAAAGATTGTTAAAGATAAAGAGAATGGTGGCTATTGGTTTGATACAGGGGGACTAAATCATTTTGTTCCTATTTCTAAAGAGAAACGAGTTTTTGCTGATAAAACAAATTTGATCAATGCTGCGAGTAGTAAAAAAGAAGAACTTCAATTTAAGATCAATCAACTTAATAGTGAACTTGATGAACTGGACAAATTTCAAAAGGGACAAAAATTTGAAAGATACTTAATTGAAATTGAGAATCCGTTGGATCAGGAAGTTAAGGACTTTTCAGTTCTTCAAGAAATTAAATTAGGGCTTGGGATAGCACAAAATTTATCAGAGAAAATTAATCAGTTGGAAGAAAAAATAAGAATAAATGGTGTTAAACTCAAAAAAGTAGCTAACGCACTTACACTTATGCCCGATGATGATCAATTAGAAAAACAGCTTAAAAAACTACAAGCTACATTAGAGATAAGGCGAAAAAGAGAACGAAGACTAAGTGATGTAGAAATTGAAAGAACTACCAACCTTATAAACCTTTCAAATCGTTTACCGGAATTGCAGAACTTAATGATTTCTGCTCAAGGAGAGTTTAACAAGGCAACTACTAATCACAGCAATCATACTAAAACCTTGCTAAAGGCAATTCCCGAAATCAATATAGCTACTATTATTGATCAAGATTATTTGAACCTCTCAATTCAGGATCTAGAGGATGACTTTTCGGATAAGAAGGAAGATTATGTAACGGAATACAAATCGCTGGCAAATCACTTTGAAGAGATACAGTCTGATATTGAAATCAAGGAACAGCTTGATTATAAAACATATGTATTCGAAGTGTTAGAGGCTGCTTTACTTGGACGTATTGGTCACAGAGATAACATTGAGGATGCTCTGAAAAGTGCTAATAGAGAAAGGCTAAAAATGATGGATGCTATTCATGAGACTATGCTGAATATTTTCAAACAAACGAAGGGGAAATACGACGAATACAAATCTACCATTGGAAGATTGAATACTTTCTTTAAAGGGAAAAAGATTAGTGAGCAATACTACTTTCAGATCAAATTTGATCCTCATGATGATTTCGATATTAATTGGATTAATAAATTGCAACAATCCGCTAGAGATGTGCATAGAGAAGGTGAATTGGCATTTGGTGAAACTGTTGAGGAATTTGTTGAAGATTTTTTCCAGAGAGCAACAGGATATGGACAAAAAATCAAGTTGGTTGATTTGCTAAATCCCAAAACCTATTTCACGCTGAAAACAAAGTTTACTGATGAGGATAACCAGGACAAACCGGGGAGTACAGGAGAAAGCTACTCGGCTATTGTACTACTTGGTATTGGTAGGTTGTCTATTGTACATGAAAAAGATCGCCCAGGAATCAAATTCTTGATTCTAGAGGAAACTGCAAACTTGGATCGAGTCAACTTCAATAACTTTCCAGATATAGCTAATGAGTTCGGATATCAGATTTTTACTATGACTCCTAGACCTTATGGATCAGATTCTGAGCAAGGGTGGTATCTGCATTGCCTACTTCGAGGTGTAGGAGATAAATACAAAAACTATCCTGTACCCAATAGCTATTTCAAAACAAATGAGAGCAAAGAAGATTTGACAACATTTTTAACAGCTAACACAGATAAGCATGAATTGGATTACTCTTAAATCACTTAATGAAGTTTATATCCACGGCCAGACAAAGACAAAAGCTACTTTGAAGAAAGATTCAACGATTAAATCAATTCTTGGCACTAGAGAACTCATCGAAGTAGGTAAATCACTAATTTCTGGTGATGGCTATAACGAGTACTATAAGAGGTACCACTATGATAACTTTTTAGCATACACAGAATTCCTTCAAATGAAAGGGTTTCTAAAACCGCAAACACGTTTTGAGGAAAATGATATTAAAGTTCTTATGGATATTGATTCGAGAATGAACAGTGGAGAGCTTCTAGAGATAAGAGATCAAATGATAGAAGCCGAAGAATCTGTTAGAGGAGTATCTTCCATGTTCTTCAAAAACGAAAAGTATCTACTCAATAAAGATTCATTGATAGATGCTGTAAAAGAAATACTTGGCATTGAAGAATTGGCAGATGACAAAGATCAACAGTATAAATACGTTCTTGAATGTGATGCCCCAAAAGCGATAGTGCTTTGTGAAAATCTTGATTTCCTCAAAAAGCCATCAAAACCGAGACAGAATAATATTGAGCTTTGGTATGCTGGTGGTAAAAATGTATCCAAACTAGACTATGCAGATTTAAGAGGATTGCCGGTATTTTATTCTTGTGATTGGGATTATGATGGACTATTTGTTATTTACCCTTTAGTAAAAAAGAAAATCCCAAAAATTAAGCTTCTTTTTCCATCTGCAGAGTCAAAAAGCATAAAAGCTACAGATCACAAAAGTCTTTGGCAAGAACATAAAGTAGCCAAAGCCTTTACAGATCTTGGCATCAATCTATTTCCAAACGAATCTCAGGAGAAGATTAGAAGTTTAATTGAGCTTGATCACTGGATAATTGAAGAGGATAATGATCTCATTAGAATGGTTGAAGAACAGTTTTAATGTTCTATTGAAAATTTTGAGTAATATATATATATAATATATTAAGAAAATAATATTACCAGTGAAAGTTGCTCTTTGCCATCCTTGTTTCTGTGGTTGCAAAGAGCTTTCTCGCGAACACTAGAAAGGAATAAAAACGGCATACAATCTAGTAGATAACCGTGAACCATAAAACTCACGAAGCACAGTTTGCCAAACGCTTCAATTTATCAACATTAACGCATATGCAAGAAAAGAGCATGAAATATTTTTTAACCATATCAACAATATTGATTTTCCTGACACCGATTTCGGTATTTGGACAAAAGAACAAATACGAAAAAAGACAGGAAAAATTAACCAAAGCAATCTTTGACAACTGTGAAGAAGGCAAACACAAAGCGTATTCAGGGACAATAAAAGTGGAGCAAACGGATGATTATGTTTACTACGAAACAGATAGCATTAGGATTTACCTATCCTATCATTTTTTTATTGGATTTCTTTCTAACAGTGACACTACTTCTAGACAAATTTTTGACGACTTCAAAGAAAGCTTTTGCCCTCTTTTCGAAAGAGGCTTTTTGACAGGAAAAATGTTTGCCTGTGAACTTAATGATAGTTGTAAATTTCCAAGTGATGTTCCTATGTTTACAAGCAAAGGCGATACTTCGGAACCATTTATTCCCAAACTTTTTGGTTACGAAGGACCAACAATAAAAATCTTAAATATTAAACAAAAAACCGACCTTAATCAAAAGAAAACAAGAAAATTTGAAATTTGGGCTGTTACCTCTAAAATTGAAACTGGCTGGGGAAGCTTTCCTGTCTTTTACTTAGAATTGACAAATGACAAAGCAAACAAGAACACAAACTTAAAAGAGTTTATAAATGGTGCACGTTTGACCTGTTTTCAATATGTTTACACACAGATTTAAAAACAATAAGTAAAATATCCCAATCAAGCAGACATCCATACCCACAACACTCACCTTAAAACCAAGGCTGGAATTTATTCAAAGATTGGGTTCTAGTTTCAGAATTCTCTGTCTTTCAACAAGTTTTTTCTTAATAATATGTTAAACAATCTGAAGTTTATCGATTACGCAGCACATGACAATAACGCCACGTTCAAGCACCAGCAATGGACACAAGACCACTCCCAAAACTATTAACAAAATACTCTTAATAACTTTCAGATTAAGCCATCATTAATTGTTTGTTATTCAAATTTTAAATCTCATCTTTGCGCCCGATTTTTAATTTAAAAAGAAACACAAAATGAACACACAAAACAAAGTCTTCATTATCTTAATAGCTCTTTTGGGAATATTTACAAGTTGTACCGAAAGCGACGAAATGCAGGTTAGAGGCGAAGGTAAGACAATTAGCGAAACAGTAGAGCATACAGCATTCACTTCAATTGATGTAAATGCAGACATTGACATTGTACTTTCTCAAGGAAAAACTTTCGAAATTGAAGTTGAAGCACAAGAAAACATCATAGACTATGTCCTTTTAGAAAATGTGGACAATGTTTTAACAGCTAAAATGGATAATTCTATCACTGTTCGTCCAACAGAACCTGTGACATTATACATTCAAATGCCTCAAATCAGAACAATTACGAGCAACGGAACTGGTGACATCACTTTCAAAGATTCAGGATTTGAAGAAATTGAAAATCTCACTATCACGCAAAGAGGTACAGGAAACATCAATTGCAGCTTTGCCAAAGCAAAACGAGTTATTGTAAACTGCGACCAAAGAGGCGATGTAACTGTTTCTGGTGATTTGAATGACATTATTGTGACAAACACATCAAGTGGGTTGATTCAATACAAAGGAAATGCTGTAAACACAAACATTAAATCAACAGGTAATGGTGATATTATTTTCACTGGCTCAACGAAATTTCAAGATATTTTAATGAAAGGAACTGGAAACTATTTTGGTTCTGAATTCATTTCACAAGAAACCAGCATTACTGTTAACGGAACTGGTTTTGCTGAAATTTTTGTTGTCAAATCTTTGGAAGCGTGGATTAATGGTAATGGTGACATTTTCTGTTATGGAGATCCAAAAGTTGACTTCACAAGCAACGGAAATGGCAATCTAATCAATGTCGAAAAATAAGATTACGATAAAATGAAGTAATTGGCCTCGTGAAAAATTTCACGAGGTTTTTTTGCAAGAAGCATTGATTACAAAAAACGTATAAACTTTTAGTAAAAAAAACAAGCAACTATTAATGTGATTAACAGCTGCTTAATTCATTGAATACAACAAGACCTTACTCCATTACAAAGGGATATTCCACGTCGTAAATGGTAGCTGTAGCCTGGTTGTCGCAGGTTCCCTCACCATAATTGATGGTAATGGTTGGAAATCCTTCAATGTCAAGATCGAGCAATCCGGCACGTACCCATTTGCAACCTACCAATACGTCCAAAGGATCAGCAACATGCACATTCAACTGATATTCAATGCTATCAGAACTTATTCCCGACTGATCGCCAGTAATCAGATAATTGTCATCCCAAGGGTTGAGCAAGGTCTCCTCTCCTGCTATCCATTCTCGCTCAGTGTTTTCTTCATAATAAATGTGCTTGCTATCAGGAGTGGTAATATGTCCATCGTTTACAATAAGGCTGTAAGTAAGATTTCCAGCAGTATTTTCACCATTATTAGTACAAACACGTGTTCCATCCACTTTGTGATCGTTTTGATAAAAATCTTCAAAAGTAGTGGTTAGCTCAGCACCAGTGTTACGGTAAAAATCAGTTGCAACAATGTTGATTATTCCACGACGATTGCGTCCGTCCTCACACATCATATTGGTTGGTCCGTAATTAACACGAATGGTCTTTGACCAAGTTTCCAAATCGAAAGGTGTAATTGTAATTTCTGGATATGTTCCATCTTTCACCGCTCTGCCACCATTGTTGTTTTCCAAGCTGTCATCAGAAACCCGGGCTGCATTGTCTGCTTCATCGGTAGCTTCAGCAAACATATTCTGAGCAATTGCATAATCACTAATTACCTGCAAAGCCTGCTCGTTGGTAATTTCAGTCGTATCATTATTGTTATCATCGTTGTTGTCCTCCTCTTTATCGCAAGATGAGAAAGTATATACAGCAAGAGAAAGCACAAGAAATAAGGAAAGAAATTTTTTGAATTTCATCGTTTTAGTTTTTGGTTTCCTCAAATATAATGAAAAATACGGACATATTTCAACCCAAATTCAGCAAACCCATAAAACAAAAGCACCCGAATCACAACGACCCGAGTGCTCTTTTTGAGGTTTGGATTTGGGTTATAATTTTTGAATTCGCTTGATGCTGACTTTATCATTCGCATGTATTTCCACAAGATATAATCCCGCAGGTAATTCTGACACATCCACGACTGCCTTGTCACCATTCAACGATTGGCTCGCAACAGTTTGCCCAAATGCATTAATAATCTTCACTTCATAATTTTGATGCTGTCCCTGATTGAGATCAAGGTGCAATGTATGTTCGACAGGATTTGGATAAAGGCTAAAATTAAGACTTTCATTATCCAAGCCAACGAACTCATTTACAATCAAATTCAAGGTACAAGAATTAGAATTCGACGCCAAATCAGTAACTGTCCAAGTAATGGAATATTCTCCGGGGTCTATGCTTTCACCGGTGAGGGTTTCAGTGAAATTCATATCATTCTCCACAGAAAATATGCTGCAATTATCGCTGCTACTTAAAGGTTCGAGTTCGGTTCCAACCACAAAATTACTTTCGCCAGATTCAAGGTTAATTGTCAGATCAGAGGGACAAGTAATTTCAGGATTTTCAGCATCTTGAATGACAAGCGTTCCTTCTTCAGAATAAATGGTATCGTTGACATTGGTAATGCGACAACGGAACTCAAACATTGTCATATCCAAGCGAGCAGAATCGATTTGCAATTCATTTGTTGTACATCCAGAATAAATTTCGCCATCAGAAATATTCACAAAACCACTTCCATCATCCACCTGCCATTGGTAGGGGGTTATACCAGCATCAACAGCATCGACGGTAAAACTCAGGGCCGCACCAGGACAAACAATGTTATTTTGGGGATTTTGTGTCACATACAGCGAAAGGTTTTCTATCCATAGAATCTGTTTGTTGTCTCTAAACAATAAATCATCGTCCCCATCATTATCCATATCAACAAAAATCAAATTTTCAACACCATTATACGACCCGGAAATTTCCTGAATTGGAGTATTGTAAGTATCATTAAAATCTTCAAGATATGAATATGTGTGGTGATCCGTATTACAAATTGCATCGAACTCTTCTCCAGGCAAACCGGTAATTGGATTTGTAAAGTTATGAATTTGAAACAAGCTAGTTATAAAACCTAAATCCATTTCAGCATTATCTCCTGTTGCATGATAAAATTCAGTTCCATTGAATTTATAAACTGACAACATGGTACTACCATGCTCTTGCACATAAATTTCTCCATTATAATCATCACCATTATCATTCACGGCAAAACACGATGGCTCATCAGAAACAATCACCGAATATTCAGACCAAGTATAATTTCCATCCGTATTTTCGGCCCAATACAATCCACCGCTCCATCCACTCATTTCATACAACAAATCCAAATCCCCATCCAAATCAAGATCAACAAGTTGAAGGGTTGTTGGTTCTATATAAGTATCACCTAAATTAGGAAAAGTATAAAATTCAGTTGTTGACCAAGATGTACCATCCCCTGCATTATCTTCAGCCCAAAGAAGCAATGCAGAGCCATCGAATGCAGAAAAGATAACATCGGTGTATTCGTCGTTATCAACATCCTGCACCATAAATCCTTTGTACACATCGTAATCGCCGAATATGACTGAAGTTTCCTGATAATCTCCCAACCCATCAGTATTATGCACTGTAACCAGACTGTCATTTTTGTAAACGATAAAGTCCTTATCTTCATCATTGTCTAGATCTCTAATTTCAAATTCAACAGCACTATAAGCATCAAAAGGACCCTTTGAAAGATCTTCTATCACACGTAATGGCAAAAATTCACTAGTCTGTGCAGTTCCAGGCAGGTAACACAAACGATAATCATTAAACACAATATCCATATATCCATCGGAGTTGATATCTTCATATGCCAAGTCCGTATTAAACTTATAGGGCATTGCTATATTAAAATCTTCGTAATTACCATTTGTTGCATTCTGTATTGTCAGATACACTTTCCATCCAAGATCAAAAATAAAATCTGGATATCCATCTAGATTCCAATCGCCGATTTCAAAATCGTTATCACTGAAATACGATTCATATTCAAATTCGATTAAATAAAAAGCAGGTGTAAAACTCAGAGATTTACGTTGTTCCTGACGAAAATACTGAATGCCTCCATCCCAATCATCGTTAGAATCAAACACCACATCCAAATCACCATCACCATCTATATCAGCGGCTTCAATTTTTGTTAAATCAGGAGCATTACCAATACTCGTCTGTGTCCAAACAGCGGCATCACCAAGATTTTTTAGCCAATACACCTCTCCACCAGCTTCAGCAAGCAAATCGTTGGCTTCATCTCCATCAATATCTGCAACATCAATATGTGACACTAATGAACCTGTGAAAGGGATACGAATAGTATCAGAAAAATTTGCATTGCCATCGGTATTTTCCAAACGGAAAAGTCCCAAGTAATTGGAAACAATAATATCTGGATAATCATCGTCCTCATCAAAATTTCCGACGGTAATTTCACGTGGATTTTCAACATTTAAAGAAATGACAATGGATGATGTAAATACAGAACTATTGTTTTTATGCCAATAAATCACATCATCTGAATAATCGAAACTCAGGATATCAGAGTCTCCATCGCTATCAAGGTCTGACACAACAAATTCACTAGGGACATCAGAACTAATATCATGAAGGACACTAAAATCACCAAGTCCATTGGTGTTTTCTAGCCAAAAGAGATTGTCCTGGGTTTGACAGATTAGATCGGCATCTCCATCCATATCCACATCCCCACCTTGTATTTCAATGATGTATTCATCAAACAAAAACCGTTCAGAAGGACCCATTTGAGTGCTTCCACTTTCATTGATTCTTACAACAACACCCTCATAATTTCCGGCAACTACATCGGGGAAATTATCCCCATTGACATCAATTAAAATTGAACATCCGTAGTGATCACCATAAATTGGCACTCCCTCACGAAAACTTACTGATTGCGCCAAAGACAATTCAGCGACGATAAGCATTAAAATTGGCAGGAAAATTCGTTTCATAATTTTGGTTTTTATTGTTTAATAATTTGAGTATTTGATTGTCCATCAACAGAAAGCACATACAATCCACTAGGCATGTCACGCAAACTAATTTGGGTTGAGTGATTAAATTCACCCTGCAACACACAGCGTCCTGACAGATCATACAAGCCATATTGATGATTTCCATGGGATACAATATTGACAAAGTCAGTGGTTGGATTCGGTGTAATGGAAATATTCTGACTCACATCATCTAACCCAACATACTGATTAACAACCAAATCGAAAGAGCACGTATTTTCATTTAAAAGATAGTCAGTTGCAGTCCAGTTTATTGTATATTCTCCTGGATTAATCACTGCCCCATTCAAACTTTCAGTAAAATTCATATCATTTTCGAGCAAAAGGATACTGCAATTATCGCTACTCATGAGAGGCTCCAATTCCATATCTGCAATAAAACTCTCCTCGCCAGATTCAAGATTAATTGTCAGATCAGAGGGACAAATGACTTCAGGAATTTCAGCATCCGTATAAGTTTGCCAGAACAAAGCAGGAGTTCCATCATTGAAACAATTTGTCATAAACCAAATATTATCACTTCCATTTTCGGTTTCAAAAACAAAATCCCAAGCTGCATCAATAAAAAAAGACATTTCTTGTATCTCAGAATAACTCAAACCAACTCCTCCATTGCTACTACTCTGACCAGAGTTATCTTCATCCCAAAAGCAAGCTTGAACTGAGCCTGAATTATCACCAACAAAACCACCAGTATAATCGAGGACAAAACCCTCAACTTCACCAGTAGAATAACAATTAAGGAGCTGTCCGTTGTTAGAAGCAACAAAACCGCCTACATTATAGCCTGTTGTATAAGAACCTGTCTTTGCATAAGCATTTTGTATTGTCCCAACACCTGAATTACTTCCGACAAAGCCACCAATTGCATCATTACCATGTACACTACCATCTATTGAACAGCAATACTCTATGCTTCCATTGTTTACTCCAGCAATGGATCCACATGTTTCATCACCAACAACAGACGGATTTTGCAACCCAAGATTTATAACACTTCCAGTCGCCCCAACATATCCGAATAGAGCCTGACAATCTTCATCTCTGTTTATGTTGAGATTTGTTATCACATGACCTTGTCCATCGTAATGTGCATTGAATTGACTTGTGCTGGAATTTCCAATTGGACTAAAACCCTCATTATTTCCAGCATCGCTTTCATCATCAAAATGATCATCATCAAAATATTGGGTTTGAGATGCATCAATGTCAGCAGTTTGTTCGAAATAAATGCCTTCGCCCCAAATTTCTGGAAAGTTTGACAAAGTAACCAAATCATCTAAATTCGCAATTTGAAAAGGGTCATCAGATGAGCCACTACCTACCAATGTTATTCCTTCAGAAAACTTTGGATAGCCAGAATTTAGAGCATAGACAATGGTCCAGATATCCTCTGTCCCATTTTCAGCTTCTCCAACCCAGTCCCAACCTGCGCTAACATAGTTGGATGCTAATTTCATCTCATTTGTATTTAGACCTGTTCCGCCTGAAGAAGTTGACATTCCCGATGTTTGGACATCCCAAAAGCAGGCATTAACAGTGGATAGATTTGATACGCCAACAAGTCCTCCAACATTATAATTCGCTGACACTTCGGAAACTGAATAACAGAAATCTACGGCATCTTCATCACACATACCAACAAGACCACCAACTTTATCCTCTCCCTCAACATTGCCTTTAGCGAATGAATTCATGATAGTTGCCTGATAATTATATCCAACTAAACCTCCTATGTAGGAAGCTGTTCCAACAACTAATGAGGTAGCAGAAGAATGCTGAATGCTTCCACAATTATATCCGACAAGACCACCAATATAACTAATACCAGTTAGTGTTCCTGTTACATTGCAATTAACAAGTGAGCCATAATTAAAACCGACAACAGCTCCTACCTTTGTTTGCCCTTCAATAGCAACACTTACAAGCTGAACGTTCTTAACAACACCTTCGGCAGAGACATATCCAAACAAACCAACATTTTGCAGCAAGGGTCGATTTACAACTAAACTATTGATCGTATATCCACCACCATCGTACGTACCAGTAAAATGCTCAGCACCATTTCCTATTGGATAAAATCCCTCATTATTTCCACCTACTCCAGTATCGTCAGTATCATCATCATCCCAGTACAAAGTGAAAATTGCATCAATGTTTGCAGTTTGTAAAAAATGCTTATCCCAGGATGTACTATTTTGTTGAACCCAGTACAAATTCTCTAACGACTCAATTAAATAAGGATCTAATTCTGTTCCTGTACCGCTTGGTGCAGTTTGAGTTTGTGCATTGAGTTGACCTAAAAATAACATCTCTGCAACTAAACCAATAACTATTAATTTAATAAAAGCTCTCATACGTAATTATTATTGTTTGATAATTTTTGTGTTTGCTTGTCCATCAACAGAAAGCACATATATTCCATTAGGCATGTCACGCAAACTTATTTGAGTTGAGTGATTAAATTCACCTTGTGACACGCAGAGTCCTGACAAGTCATACAACTCAAATTGATGATTTCCTTGCGCTACAACATTGACATAATCTGTGGTTGGATTCGGAAAACAATCCACACTCGCTTGTTCCTTGGTAGCAATTTCTGTTGTTTCTTCTTCTACCCAGAAATATTCTACACCCCAATCATTTTGCCAGTCAAACATCTCACCACCAACATAATGCATTTCATTTTCATAAATCAAATGACCAAATTCATCGTACTGTCTGGAATACATGATATTGTCTTGCCAATCTGAGTCATCCCAATATTCTTCTACACGAGATGTTAATTGATCAGCCTCGTTGTAATTGTATCGAATAATTTCATCATTCACCCATGATTCACTTCCGTAAGGAGCATTCTTCATGACATAATCTTTTTGGTTTGTTTCTGTGTAGTAATACAGCTCCTGAAATTCTCTTTCCCAATCAGAACCATAATGCGATTGAAAGATTCTTGTTTCAAGCAGTGTATCATCAATGTAAGTGTAATCATACCGTAAAAAATCATCCCACGTACCTTCGTTATATTGTTGAAGAATTAAGTAAAGCGGATTCCCTGCATCATTTGGATTAAAAGTAATACGACTTGTGTAATCCCAAACGTCGTTTACGTCGTCATACACATAATAAAACTGTTGCACAGGATAATCATTTCCTGCATAATTATTTACCATACGTGTTGAATTTTTCCATGAACTTCCATCGCGTACTTGAGTCACTCGTTCTGCTAACTTTCCTGGAGCATCGTATGTATTGGTTTCTTTTTGATACATTAACCATGCATCATTTTCTACATCAAGCGTATCGTAAAAGCGCTGATACAAATCATCGCCATCATACAATTTAATGTATCTGTAACCACTTGTAAACACATTCAACTCAAAATCGAATTGCTTGAAATACAAGGCATTACTTTGACCATCCTCTTGATAATCATAATATGCAGAAATCACCCATTTTGAAGAATCAGAACGCCATGCATAACGGGTTTCTGTTTCAAGGGTTAATCCATCAGGATAATAAGTAAAAACAGTTTTATACTCTGGAGTAAAATCAGTGCTCGGCGTTTTATCGTAAGAAACTTTTTCAAGGACCTGCATTTGATCATTTCTCTCAGTAACAAATTCTTTACCTGAATATGTCCACATCCAACCCGCACCAGTATAATAATAAGTTGAGTCGTTGTACAACTCCTGTGCAATTGTTGAAACTGACAGAAGGACAAGGATTAAAAAGAGTAATTTTTTCATTTCAATTGAGTTTTAGGTTTATTTAATTATCTAATTATCTACATGATAAAATAAAGGGCTGACTTCAACATGCTTGTAGATTAATCTCCTGCCAGAAATAGTTAACAAGCAATGATTCAGCCCTTTTATCGGCTTTTGTTCAGAGGGTGATTTCAAAAAAGTGTGTGCGTACTTTGTTCGATAATACATTTCTGGCAGATTTAGTTAATTATTACAGGACAAAACTACCAAGAGAGGACTGAGCAGTCAATTCGTGGATTCACGGTTTTTCAACTAGGGGATTTCCCGTATCAGGGGTCAGGGGTCAGGAGTCAGGGGTCAGGGGTCAGTTTTGAGTCCTGATATGCATATAAAAAAGGTACCGGGACAATTCAACCATCGATATTTACTGCACTATCGTTTGTAAATTTCGGGTTTCATTTGTGTGAGTATTGAGCAAGAGGCTGATTGTCTTATCCCTCAAAACTCGCACTGGAACTCACACTGGATAAATCCCAAAGGGGAAATAACAAATAACAAAAGGTAAATTCCAAATCGCAAAAAACAAAAGATAAATTTCAAACTTGCCTATGTTAGCTCGAGTTATCGCAAAACAATCGAATGACAATTTTCCTACCGAATGACCTTTTTCATTTTTCGCCCGCTCGCAAGCTCTCTCTTCGCAAGCTCGCAAATCAGGGGTCAGGGATTAACTGGAAGTATAGGAAATTGGCAGAGACAGGAGTTTTTGCATCCACGATTTATTTTTCGCCCGTTCTCGTGCTCTCTCTTCTCCTGCTCATATCATCGTCTCTTCGCATCCACAATTATCCTAAGCCTGCTTTACGTACCAAGCGACAAGTTGCATGGTGTTACGTAAGCCCAGTTTTTTGATCGCATTGTTTTTGTGTGTTTCAACCGTACGCTCAGAAATAAATAACTCAGCGCCAATTTCCTTGAATGACAAGCCTTCGCTTAAACATTTTGCCACTTGCATTTCACGTTCTGAAAGCTGCTCTGTCTCGTAATCATTAATTAAGGCATCGTGAAGTTTATCGGCTATTTTCGGACTAAAGTACTTCTGTCCATTCGCTAAGCTACGTATTGCCAAACCTAACTCATCACGATCCACATCCTTAGGCAAAAATCCTTTCACACCTGCTTTAACAGCACCAACAAGTGAGTTTTCATCTGTATTTGCAGAAAGAATAAGTAATTTAATCTGAGGATAGTTTTTTGAAACAATCTCACTCAACTCCAAACCGCTCATGTCCGGCAAGCCAATATCCATAAGCACAACATCTGCTTGCTCTGTCTTAATTGCCTCCAAAAAACTTGCTGCATTTGCAAAAGTCTTTTCCAACTTAATATCACTTACACCAAGCAACAATGCACGTATTCCATCGCGCACAATCTGGTGATCCTCAACCATATAAACTCTTATCACACTCATAACTAAGCTTTTGGCAATTCAACAACAAACTCACAACCTTTTCCTAACTCACTCTTCACACGTATCTTTCCATCATTTGCTAAAACCATTTCATGACATAAAATCAAACCCAAGCCACTGCCCTTTTGCTCGTGATTTCCAATTTTTCGAACATCCTCATCTATGCGGAATAGTTTTTTCTGATCTTCATGTGAAATGCCTATTCCTTCATCTTTGACAGAAAAGCAAACAAAGCTTTCGTTAATCCAAGCAGAGATTTTAACCGTCCCTCCTTCTGGGGAGAATTTAATTGCATTTGTCAGTAAATTTCGCAACACAGTTTCCAACATTCTTGCATCAGCCATTAGAGAAAAATCTGCATCGTTTTGGCAAACTAATTTCACCTGCTTAGTGTCTGCATGAGGTTTCAGCGTCTGAATAACTGCCATGCATGCGTCTGCAAACTTCAAGGCTTTGGGTTCTGGCTTTAAACGCCCTGTTTGTGTCAATGCCCAATCCAATAAATTTTTAAGCATCTCCAACAAACTATCTGCACTTTTCGTGAGTTGATTGGAAAAATATTTTAGCTCATTGCTGGACAAGCTTTCTAAATTTTCATCCAGAGCCGAGGAAATTGACCGAAATGCAGAAAGCGGATTCTTTAAATCATGAGAGATAATAGCAAAGAATTTGTCCTTTGTCGCATTGAGTTCAGAAAGCTGCTGATTTTTATCTGCAAGTTCACGATTTAATTTCAAACGCTCCCGATGTCGTGACAGCAAGAGAATAAAAATAGCGCCTAAAAATGCGGAGAGCAATGAAAAGAAAATCCATAAACTCCGATTTCGCTGTATGCTCAAATCCTGAATTTGATTTTCTCTGGAAAGCAAGGCTATGCTTTGCTCTTGCTTTTCAGTTTCATACTGCATCTTTAACTCTTCCACACTTCTTTGTTTGTCCAAATTCAAAATACTATCCTGAACTTGTGTATATGACTTGTGCATAGCATATGCCTGCTCAAAATCCCCTGCATCAGCATATATATCAGACAAGTTAGAATACGCCCTACTCATTTGAGACAAGAGCGCATTATCTTTTGCAATAGCCAAGCCTTCATTCAAATACTCAATCGCCACTTGCGAATCACCGGTAAAATAATAAAACAGTCCTAAATTAATCAAGCCAAATGAGATAGAAACATAATCATTTAACTCACGCTTTATATCAATGGATTTGTTTGCATAATAAACCAAGCTGTCTCTGTCACCTGTCCTGTAAAAAACGCCAGCCATATTGTTATAAGTATCCGCTCTGGCATCCTGAAAATCCAATACAGTAAACACTTTCAAGGCTCTACGATACGATTGCAATGCTTCCTGTGGCTTTCCAGTATCGTCCTGCACCATTCCAATATTATTCCACAAATCAGCCACACCAGCACTGTCTCCAAGTTGAGTACGAATACTCAGCGATTCTCGAAACTTTGACATTGCCTCATCGTATTCTCGCAAGCGATAATGATTAATTCCTATTGTATTTAAAGCATCAGACTTCAATTCATCAGAATCATATTTCTCCGACAAGCTCAATGCTTCAAAATCATATTGCATAGCAGCTTCATAATTGCCTTGTGTACGCTTAACACGACTCGAAATGAGCAAGCACTCTACAATCACAGACGTGTCAGATTGCACACGCGCAAGTTGCAAGGCTTTTTGTGCATAAGTTTCGGCCAAACTCGGATTCATTCGCAAGGTATCCAAACATAAATCATGAAAACGCTGCACCGCGTAAGTCTTATCAAAACCCTGGGCACTAACAGCCTGAACGCTATCATTTGCAGAATACTCTGATGATAAAATGGGAATAGTTAGTATAAGTAGCAAAACAATCTTTTGCATATCGTGTTTTTTTGCAAAGTAACAATTTTTTCGGATTTAAGGGTTTATTTGGGCGCCATTTCTGCCTACAAGCTATAGCCGTAATCTGCTCTGCTGCGCTTGCTAATACAATAAAAACACCCAGCAACAAGCTCAAAAAAAAATGTAACATTCACAAGAATCAATGTGCAGACTTGAGCTTCCTCTGGTCGCTAAGCTACACATGCAAGCGTAAGCATCGACAAATTCCGGGCTATTTGCTTTTCGTCAGGGCGCAAAAACCTTATTGCTTATCCACTTTATACGATTTTACAAAATCTCCACTCACCACGCGTATCATATACATTGCAGGAGCTAAATCATCAAGGTGGAGAATTTTATGGAAGCCTTCAGCAGGAGCATAATGCTCTTCTTGTTGAATTAGTTTGCCTTCCATAGTAAAAAGTTCCAAAGTAAAAGCTTCTTCCGGAAGATCACTTACCACAACATGCAGTTCAGACTTAAACGGATTTGGATAAACCATAAACATTGGATCTGCAACATCAGAACATGCAATATTTATCATGTCAGTGTAAGTATAAGCGCCATCAAAATCCACTTGCTTTAGGCGGTAATATGCATTTGGTTCTGGTTTTGTATCGTAATATACATAAGCCAATGCTTGGTTGCTATCGCCAGCGCCATCAAGTGAGCCAATAGTTTCAAACGATTCACCATCCAGAGAGCGTTCAATTAAAAACACATCATTATTTGATTCTGAAGCAGTTTCCCACTCCAAAGTCACAAAGTCGCCATGACAAGCACCATCAAACATAACAAGTTCAACAGGCAAAGGAATATCTTTTGAGCCCAATGTAAACAATTCAGTATAGTTGAATGGATACCAGTTTGGAGGATCAAAATATGTGCTATACGGACTTGCTGCCGGGCTTACAAGTAAGCTTCCAGTGTTTACACTTCCTGTCAAAGGAGTCCACCACGATGATGATGCGCCTTCTTCAACCCATTGGTAAAGTACCAAATTCCCTTCGGTATGCCCATTGAGTTCAGCTTGCCAGTAATGCATTTTCACTTGGTCGTTTGCATCAAGTTCACCAATATTTGGCACCTCATAATATCTAGCGACACTATAGTTCCCTGAAAAAGATCCACTTCCTTGCTGAACTTTATGTCCACGCACAACAGTGATACTTCCCATATTCACATCGGTAGAAATTAAAACACCAAGATTTGCAGGGTTGTAATCTGTGACAGAATTAATGGTACGAGTTGCTTGAATTGTTCCAGTATTTGTCGTAATGTTTCCAACTTTAATTCGGTTGGTTTCAGTCTCATTAACAATGCTACCAGTTGTTCCAAGATCCACATTTGCATTTTGGAGGTCTAACTGTCCACTCGTCATTTGAAGTTCATGTGACACATTAAAATCAGCTGAAGCATCCAATTCGCCTGCAGATTTATTAATATCTAAATCGTAAAAGTTACTTGTTGAACTCCCTTTAATTTCTTGATCCACATTTCCAGAAAAAATCACTTCTCCATTACCGGGTGTAAATGTCCCATCGTTAGAAAAGTCAGAATTCTCTGACAGTACAATTTTAGTAGAATTACTAACTACTAAATTTATTCCGGAATGCACCTTCAGCCCTTGCCCCATTACCGCAAAAGGGAGAAACACAATCAAGAAAAAGATATACTTAAATTTATCTATCATAATTTACTTACTTACGGCTATTTGCAAATATACAAAACTATTTAACAAGAACCAATATTTATATATGTAAAAACACACACAAAACAATAATTACAATTTCTTTCGACTACCACTTACCTTTTCTTTTGTCAGAACTAGCTTCAGGATTACTTTCATTGTTTACATTATATCCATTCGGGAAATAAAACTTCCCAGGTTGAAGCAAAATTTCGACAAAGTTTTCACCTAATTTTTGATTTTTCACAGCATAGCCAATCACAGACCCTGGTTTTGTTGCTTTTTGTGCCAATCCCGGCTGACTTGAGCTAGTCACAAAATCACCACCTTGAATAAGCTCATCAGAATCTATAAGTTTCACTTTCACACGACCTGCCAGTGCAATGGGAGGACCTTGATCTGGAGAATTCAATACAACAGATGGATTTTCAGAGATAACCCCAGTAATGTGATTTGAATATGGTTCATCACAACGAACATACTCATTATCTGAACCAGGCACATATGAAACAACAAAACCCGGTGCTACAGGACCATCGTATTCAAAGTGCTCAGCAAGGTCACCAATGGCAGTATTGTTGTTTGCGTATATTCGTCCTTCTGCAGCTATATCACCAGCCTGAAGAGAGGAACTGTAATGATAATACACTGTTACATGCATCATGTAAACAATCAAATCATCACCTCCTGAACCTCCTTCGTCATAAATTTCCATTGTAAGTATTTGATCTGTTGTGAAATTCGTAATTGTTGTTGTCCCTGTATCAAACTGCCAATCAATATAATTAGAACCTGATTGAATAGAACTAGACCAACCATAATAAGAGGAAGAACCTATTTTAACTCTAACCGCATGTGTTTCATCTGCATCCTGATGCATAGCATCACAAGTCCAAACAATTCTATCAACATAAATAGTTGTTGATGAAGGTATATTATCAGGAATAGAAAAAGTCCCAATATTTACATATTCAGTATCATCATCAACCGACTCATTCCCTTTCCACATAATTGTCTGTTCCCCATATCTAGTTGTAGAACTTGTGGTTGCACTTCCAGCAGTTATATATCCTGTTGCTTTTGCATTTCCAACAACATGAAGTTTTTCTGTTGGTGCAGTAGTTCCGATCCCTACACTTGTCCCTTCAAACGCAATATAATCATTTCCCGTCAATCTAATCCGAGCATCATAATCAGAGGAAGCATCATTTGAAAAATCAATATACGGAGTACCAAGTGTTGTACCAGAACGCATTTCAACACCCACATTATTGTCATTTCTAACTTGGAAATAATTGTCATTATTTGCCATATTTATCTCCAACTTTCCACCAGGAGAATCAGTTCCAACTCCCAAATTGCCAGCACCACTCAGCACCATTTTGGGTCCACTAGCAAAGGCATCCTCATCATAAACTCTTAAAATATCATTGTCCCCTGGTGACCAAATAACGGCACAATCTCCATTCGCAAAAAAGCCACCACTCTCAGAGCCATTATTAGTTCCTTCTATCCACACACCATTATTCCCATTCGGATCAGGATTCCAGGATGTAGCAGCACCATACAATCCAACATTTCCATAATGCACAGCAGAATATCCAGCATTATTAATGTACATGTTTCCACTAACAAGAGAATTACCAACAATATGCATTTTTTGAGAAGGGCTAGTTGTTCCAACACCAATATTGGTACCATTATCATAAATTTGACTACATCCAATTTCTGTAGCATTAATCATTTTAGGAACATAGTTTGCAGTTCCACATGAACTAACTACGCCACCAGCATCCTCAATTGTTCCGAATGTATTATTCCCGAGTAAGATATCTGAAGCACTTCCAGTAAAATTAGTTGTCCCTAAATTTCCACTTGCATCGGTTCGAATAATTGCACCATTTGCACCAGAAGCATAATTCGCAAATCGTACCGTTCCGGTTGTATGAAGCTGAGCAGATGGAGAGTTTGTTCCTACACCAAGGTTTCCGCCTCCATTGACGATAGAGACATGTCCAGAAGAATAAAAGTTCACTCCAACTCGACCTGTAGTACCCTGCCCTTCGAGCATAAGGTATTCATTGGATGGCCCGGCTTGTATGGAAGCCACTCCACCAGAAGCATAGCGATCAACAATCATAGCCGTTCCACTATGAGATGAAGCATCGACATATAAAGGTGTTGTAGGTGAGGCATTTCGAATCCCTAGTCGATTATTGGTATCATCCCAAAACAAATTGGCATCAGAGGTAAGTGTATTGGCATCAGACCAAAAAGCGACACGTGTAGCCACTCCTGTGCCATCCACAAAATCTAAGTCATCAGCAATGGACAAACGTACCCATTGAGAGCCATTCCAAAAATAATACCCAACTCCCGTTGTTGTATTGGTATTGTACACCAATAAAGAAACACTTGGTGAAATGACAGGTGCAGCAGTATTCACATCTATAATATTTACGCGGGGAATTAACAACCCCTTGTCAACTGCTTTGACATCCAACATGGCTGAAGCGTCAGCATTACTACCATCTCCATTAATTGCTACTCCTTGAGCAAAGGAATTTAATACGCTAAAAAGAATGAGAAAGCCGAAAAGGCCCAGTTTAATTTGTTTCATTTTCTATCTCTTGAAATACCTACTTATCTATCCGTAGGCAAAGATAAACAAAAGAACATAAGATTCAAGTCTGACCAACTATTAATCAAGCAATTACAAGCACACTCACTCACAAAACACTGGTTATTACTGGGATTGTAAGTATTCCACAATTTATTAACAAAGAACTAAGGTGAAAACCAAGTAAAAACTAATAAAAATTTTTCTTTTTAAAATGCCGTAATTAAGTAGGGGCAATTTCAAAAAGAAAAATTACGAAGGAATCAAATGCGATTTAAAATTTGGATCATATGGCTTTCCAGAATTTGCAATTATTATATGACACTTGGATTTAAAACTCATGAAACACCTCTTACTTTACTGCATTCTTTTCATTACTGTCTCTTGCTATTCTCAAAACAGTGATATAAAGCTTCGAGCAGAGATTTATTCAGTTGCCGATTCTATCCTTACAGATGAGTTTGGATCAAACTACTATGGTGTTGATCAAGAATTGAAATTCGGATTAATTCTTTTTAGTAATTCAAGCTGTTATGTGGATAACTGAGAATATATTCTCCTGTACTCCGAAACGTATGAAGCTACAATAAAAAAAATATGCATTGAGTTAACAGGTAAAAACATTGCATATTACTGTAAACAAAACCAATATTCTTCCGAAATCAGAATCCTCATTTCAAAACAATTTCTCAAGGAAACTCATTCTCTCAACCCCTAAAGGGACATCTTCCCTCCTACACATAAAAAATCCCCCGCCCTGAAACAGGACGAAGGATCTTAGCTTGATTTGGTTTGGGTTTTATTGTAACGTAATCTAAATCTTACGTTACTGTACTCGCATCAAAGTAATTCGAAAATTTTGACTTTTCATTGTATCATCATTTGGGTAGTATAACCAAACGCTAGAACTCAAAGAAACATAAATACTTCCTGTAACTCCATCAATAGTATAACCAAGACTTTTAAATCCATCAACAGCCTCATATTTTTGCACCTCAACTGAAAGTACTCGAGAGTTATCCTTTGTGTAACCTGTAGGCCAAGGAATAGCCACCCAAGCATTTGAAACATCAGTAGTACCGGTCAATTCAATGATATCACCAATTTCAACACCTGTTTCACCAACTTTCATACCACCTTGAACGTGCAAATTAGCAGTTGGCTCACTTGTTCCAACACCAACATAATTGTCTGTTGTAATTGTCATGGCTTCTTGACCAGCACTTGCTGAATTTGATGTGGAAATTTTAAACTTATCCGCATCAGAATTATCAATACCAAGACTCCACATCTGACCGCCATGCACAAAAATTCCCACAGTAGCATCTCCTTCTCCTTCTTGAGAAACCCAAACCTGTGAGTTAGTAGCAGTATTATTTCTATAAACTTCCAGCTCTGCATCAGGAAGATCCGTTCCAACTGCGACATCGTAATCTATAACATACAAATCCGCTCCATCTTCCTGCCATACAACATTATCAGCAGTTTCTGCAGTGGTAGCATAACGTGCCATATCTGAGTACATTGCATAAGGTACTGTCAATAATTCTGAAACTCCCATTTCAGTTCCTTCCACAGTTAAACGGATAAAATATGAATTTGAATGCCATGCAATTGCGTCTAATTCTGCATCAGAACCGATTTTAAGGTTAATCAATCCTTGTGCTGTAGTTGTTACGGTTTCAGTTTGTGTGTAAACAACTGCTCCATCCACTCCACCTTCGAGAATTTCAACAACAACTTCAACTTCCTCTTCTGCTAGAATAAGTCCACTTGCATCACGCAAAGCTGCCTGATAATTAAAAAATGCAGGAGGCGTTTGCAAATCACGGCTAGATTTCAATTCAACGTTTTCATCCTGAGTACGTTCCGGACGAGCTTCATTCACACTACCTTCTTGATTTTGAGCACTCAACTGAATGCTGCTCATTGCGAGTACACCCGCTAAAAATAAAACTAATGTCTTTTTCATTTTATTTGATTTTTAAATTTTCGAAATTATTGTTTAATGATTTTACTTGTCTGAATGACTTTTTCATCCATTGAAATACGAAGCATGTAAGTTCCATCTTTCCATTGGCTCACATCAATTTGCGAATTACTTTCAGAGATTTCTTTCAAACAGACCAATTGTCCCTGCAAATTGTACACTTCCAGTTTTAAGGATTGATTGGTCACATCAGGACAAGTTAGCTGAATGTAATCACTACTTGGGTTTGGAAACATCTCAAACTCCAATTC
The DNA here is from genome assembly GCA_963676165.1 of Bacteroidales bacterium. Classification (GTDB taxonomy): domain Bacteria; phylum Bacteroidota; class Bacteroidia; order Bacteroidales; family ML635J-15; genus JAQIBY01. The sequence continues at coordinate 2,508,578 of OY781043.1, forward strand.
TGCAAGAACCTCTACATCTGTTACGATGAGAATGTTTTGTTGATAACCTTGTGTCAATATGTAACTTCCGTTTACGAAGCTGGCAATGACAGGCTCACCAACACTAACATCAGCCTGATAATCTCCGGCCTGATAGCTTCCTCCTCCACTACTAACAAGGGAACGCTCCACCGATTGTGAAAAGCCTGTTAGCGCAAAAGCAAAAGCCATAATAAATAATGTTAATTTTTTCATATTGATAAATTTTTATTTGCTCAAAGAAACAGATAAAACAAGATTATTTCTTGACATACTTGTAAACAGACAGATTTTCATTGTCAAAGCATGGATTTTCATTGTAAAGGAAATTCATCTTGAATTCAACATGCTTCGAAAGAGGCAATCAGTGAAAATTTCACTATTTTCGCAGCCCAATGATAAAGAAAATCCAAACATACATTCCGTATTACAAACGTATTGGAACTTTAGCTCTTCCCCTTGTGCTGACACAGTCAGGACAAATGCTCATGCAACTGATTGACAATGCCATGGTTGGACATGTTGGTACTGCAGAATTGGCAGCAAGCTCATTTGCCAACAGCATTTTTTTACTTGTCATTGTACTTGGAACAGGAATAAGCATTGGCATCACCCCAATTTTAGGTCAGGCTTTTGGAGAGAAACGTCCTGCCCTTGCAGCAGCCGTAATAAAAAACAGCATGGTCCTATCAGCAATCGTCATTGCTGGCATTTTTCTTTTGTCATGGTCAATGAGCTGGATAATGCCGAACATGGGACAAGACAAGGAAGTTTGGCAATTGGCAATTCCGTATTACAGACTTTTGTCATGGTCCTTGCTTCCTATGCTTATCTTTTTAGTTTTCAAACAAATTGGTGAAGGTCTGGGAAATACCATGTATGCCATGATATCCACTTTGGTTTCAGTGCTTTTTAATGTCGGGTTAAACTACATTTTCATTTTTGGTAAGATGGGCATCCCTGCTCTGGGACTTCAAGGTGCCGGTTATGCTACACTGATTTCCCGTGTTATCATGCTTCTTATGATGGTCCCACTCTTGATGGCATCCAAAAAATATCAAGACATTTACCGTCAAATATCACGTGTCAAGCTCAGCTTTCAACGCATGAAACAAATTTTCAGCACCGGACTCCCCATTGCTCTGCAGATGCTCATTGAAGTTTCCCTTTTTGCAATAGGAAGCATTATGATGGGATGGATAGGAGAAATTGAGTTAGCAGCACATCAAGTTGCTAATGGACTTATTGGTTTTACCTTCATGATGGCAAGCTCTTTGGCAATGGCATCCACAATTCGCATTAGCATTCAATATGGAGATAAAAACTTTCACGAAATGAAAATGGCTGCCAATGCATCACGACATCTAGTTCTGGTGTTTATGGGAATTTGTGCCACATTGTACATTGGACTAAGTCATCAACTACCAAAACTCTTCTCCAACGACCCAAGAGTCTGGGAACAAGCATCGTCTCTACTCATTATTGCAGGATTTTTCCAGATTGTTGATGGGCTACAAGTGGTTTCACTGGGGATTCTGCGTGGAGTTTCCGATGTCAAAAAACCGTTTTGGATTGCGTCCGTTTCCTATTTACTTATCGGCTTGCCTGTAAGTTACATTTTTGCTTTTGGTCTGGATTTTCAGGCAGAAGGAATTTGGTTTGGATTTGTTGCCAGCCTGAGTTTTGCAGCGATATCATTTCACTTTAGAATTCGGAATAAATTTCAATTTAAAGCATAAAAAAAGCCGAATTCTAATAAATTCGGCTTTCAATTATTGAGATACAATTACTTTTTCAATTTACGGATACTATCAATTACAGTACCATCAACCCATTTGACCACGGCAACAACCTCGTCAGTAAATTCAGGCTTTTTAGGCACACCACAAATACGATCTGCTTCGGCTTTAAGTTCTTCAATTGTCACAAGTGGCAAATCAGAGTCTTTCAGCTTATCAATCAAATCCTGACGGCGAGGATTAATTGCAATTCCTCTTTCAGTAATGACAACATCTACCAATTCTCCAGGACCAGTAATCGTCGTTACTTCATCCACAATCACAGGAATTCTGTCACGGAACAAAGGAACAGGAAGAATCACAGTTTTTGCATGCAAGCAATTTTGCCAACCACCAATACCATGCAACATATACCCGTCAGAGTGAGTAATAACATTACCGTTGAAATTCACATCCACCTCAGTGGCTCCAAGAATCATAATATCCATCATGCTGGTTAAATTTCCTTTTGAATGGAAATTGTAGGCATTAAAAACCGGATATTGGTGATGCCCTTCATTCTCAGCGATTGAACGAACTGCATCAAGATCAAAGGCCTGAGCATCAAGAATATGACTCATGGTGCCTTCTTCAATCATTTTTACCATGTATTTTGTACTTCCACCAAAGCCAACATTCGATTTGATGTTTTTCGCTTTCATGGTTTCATGCAAATAGTTGGTAATAGCCAAAGATGTACCTCCTGCACCAGATTGTATATTACTACCTTCATGCAAAATTCCAGTTTCGAGACAGAATTTCGCAGTCATTTCAGCAATCATTAAACGGTCAGGTGATTTGGTAATACGTGTCGTTCCAGAGATAATTTTCTCAGGAATACCAATCTTATCAACAAGGACAACATAATCCACATAATTGCCTTCAATTTCCATTGGGAAGTTCGGGAAATCTACCAAATTATCCGTCACAATAATGACTTTATCAGCATAGAGATAGTCTGTTTTAGCATATCCAATCACACCACAGGCTGAAGGACCTTTGTCTCCACTTGCATTTCCAAAAGCATCTGCTGTTGGAGCAGCAATCACAGCGATATCTATCTTCACCTCACCATCCTGAACCGCTTGCACACGTCCACCATGTGAACGCAAAACTGCAGTTCCTTTCATTTCACCATGTGAAACCGCTCTTCCAAGTGGTCCGTTCATTGAACCTTCAATGCGATTGATGGTACCATCTTTCACATACTCAATCAATGGCTCATTGCAAGGGAAAGAAGCTGACGGAAACCAAACTAAGTCCTTAACATTTTCTTTTTTTGCCACATGAAATATTTCATTGCTCACAAGGTCACCATTTCTCAAGTGATGGTGAGTAGAAATACACATTCCATCTTTCAAACCGCATTTTTTCAATGCCGCTTCAAGGCTTTCAACCACTTTATTTCCATCTTCAGGATAATCGATACAAGATGGAATTGGAGGACCGTATTTATTTCCTTCAGGACGATGTTTACCAACGCCTTTAAAAGGGATTTGTTTTTGTCCGTTTATTTCTTCTGGAACAAGACGTCCCAATGCATTTTTTATCATTTTAGCTGACATAGTCTTTCCTCCAATCTTTAGAAATCAAATTAAATGAAATGGCAAGCTCAAGGGTTTGCAGTGCGCGTTTAACTACTGGAGGATCAATCATTTTACTCCCCAGAGAAACAACACCTAAGCCTTTTTCTTCAGCTTTATGGAAAGCATCTGCAATTTTGCATGCTTTGTCAATTTCCTCTTCGGTTGGTTTAAAACAACTTTGTATTACATGAATTTGACGTGGGTGAATACATCCCATTCCTTCAAATCCCATATTTTTTGATGCTAGCACATTATTTCTCAAGCCTTCTTCGTCTTCAACATCTGAAAAAACAGAATCAATCGGTTGAATTCTTGCCGCTTTTGCCGCATTAACAAGACGATAACGTGCCCATTCTGACTCTTTACCTTCGCGTGTACGTTGCGTTCCAAGATCTGCAGTGTAATCTTCAAGTCCAATAGCGAGTGAAACAACATTTTCACTTGCAGTTGCAATTTCAAATGCATTTTCCACACCCATTGCAGACTCAATAATTGGCATAAGATAGATAGGATGCTCTGGATTCAATGCATCGATTGCTTTTTCCAATTTATGGATATACGCAGCAGTTTCACATTTAGGGACGAGAATTAAATTCACATTGTGAGGGATAATATATTTCAGATCTTCGATACCCATATCTCCCTGATTGATTCGTACCATACGTTCTGCACCATAAAAATCCAAAGCGCGCAAAGTATTTCTCACCATAAAACGAGCCTCCTGTTTACGAGCAGGAGCCACAGAATCTTCCAAATCGAGAATAACACCATCTGGGGAATGAAGCCCTGCATTCAACATCATACTAGGCTTATTTCCAGGCAAGTAAAGACGTGTAAACCGAAATCTATCTTTGGTCGTTGTGTATTTGTTTTGTGGTAAAAACTCAGGAAGATATTCTTTTTCTGTATCGATCAACTGTTTGACAGCTGCTTCAACACGTGCCTCAATGATGTAATCGAGAGCACCTTTATCAACCATGTTTACCCGAGCATTTTCAATGCCAAAAAATGCCAAAACATCCTCAACTTTGGCTTGTATTTTATCACCGTACAAAGCTTGTACTTTACTTTGTAACTCAAACGAAATTCCCCCTGAAGAAAGGATTTCAAGCTCAATCCGACAATCAGAACGCACTCTAGGTCCTTCGTTACCGGCTATTGCAATTTTTTGTGTCATATGTCACTAATCCGTTGATTCCATACAAAGATAATAAAAGGGGAAAACGAAAACATAGAAAAGTTGGAAAATTCGTAACAATAAAAAAGTGTAGTTATCCAATGGACAAATCAAAATTTAACATTTTTCAATTTGATTGTCCTCATGCAGATTTTTCAATTGCTTAAGTAAGCGCATCCAAGTGCCAGTTTCAACATCAATCCCCCATGATCCTGGAAATATTTTTTCCATACGGATAACAGTTAAAAATGCACGTTTGATAAATTTAATATCAGCATTTCGCAATTCGCATGGTCGTGAGATTGTTCGATTCATTTCTTTCATCCATTGAGAAAAAAGTTCACAGCGCTCATACTCATTTTCGGTGCCCATAGCAACAAACTCTATAAGCTTTTCATAATTCTCAACAAGACCTGCATCAAAAAGTGCTTGAATAAAGGCATAAAACTGAGGCGTATATTCAAATCCATGATCTTCACCATAACGAATATAATCTACTTCTTTAATGTCTTTAAAGAAGTCAATGTATTTCAAAACTTCAGGAATACATTCCAATCGAATATCGCTATGTTTTTCTTTAAGATTCAAAATTTCAATGTCTGTTACTCTTTTACTCTTGTGAAACAAGGCTAAGCCGAAAAAGTTTGCAAAAATTACAAGATTGACGTAAAATTCAAAAAAAAATGTCTTATTCCACCGGACTTGTCTCTGGAAAACCTGAGGTCACATGGATTTCAAACTGTTTATCGGCATGATTATTTCCAGTAATAATCATGAGTTCAAGATCATCAATTGTTTCAGCAATTTGTAATGCTTCTTCTGAATTCATCAACATGAAAGCAGTTGCCCAAGCATCAGCATACACACATTTTTTATGGATAACGGTTGCGGACAAAACATCGGTTATTTCAGAATATCCGGTTTTCGGATTCAATGCATGCCCAACAGCCTGTCCATTAAGCATGTGAAACTTTCTGTAATTTCCTGATGTCGCCACCGCTTTCTCCGAAAGTGACAACTTCACCATAGACTCGCCATGCATAGCCATAGAATCTTGTTCCGGCTTATCAATGCCAACTTGCCATGTTTCCCCATAAACATTCAAGCCTTGAGCATACACCTCTCCTCCTATCTCAACAAGGAAATTCTCTATGCCTTTCTGTCGTAAATTTTCTGCCAAATAATCCACCGATAAACCTTGAGCAAGGGCATTCCCAATAATTTGAATGCGATCATCTGCTTTAATCAACTGATGATTCTTTAGCTGCACAAGATCAAGTCCAATGAAATCCAGCAATGAATCTACCATAGCAGAATCAGGGAAAGCACCAGTTTTGTAACCAAAACCCCAAGCATTTGCCAATGGAGCGATAGTAATATCAAAACGTTCACCACTTTTTTGCCACACTTCCTGAGCGACAACAAACATTTCCTCAAAAAGAGAATCGGTTTGAAAGTTTTCATTCCGATTTATTTGGGAAATTAAACTTGTGCTATCGTAATTGTTTAAGCTCTTATTAAAAGTATTCAACAATGAGTCGATTTCAACTGCAATGTCATCCTCATACTGATAAATTACAGAAAAGGTAGTCCCTTGAATATACCCTTGATACTTGTAATAATCAGCAGGGTCATCTTTTTTCACACAAGAAAAAAGACTCATTACCATCACAGTAATGAGCCCTAAATATGTTACTTTTTTAGTCATAGTTATCATCCAAAATCGTCAAAGTCTATCATTTCATCCGGTACACCAAGATCGTCGAGCATTTTAAAAACAGCATCATTCATCATAGGTGGTCCACAAAGATAATATTCTATTTCATCAGGATCATCCTTTTTGCTCAAATATTCATCATTAACAACATTATGGATAAATCCAGTGTAGCCATCCCAATTGTCTTCTTCCATCGGTTCGGACAAGGCAATATGGAAACTAAAATTCGGGAATTCTTTTTCTAATTCACGGAATTTCTCTTCGTAAAAGATTTCACGTTTGGAACGTGCACCATACCAATAGGAAATTTTTCTATCACTTTTCTCTGTTTCCAGCAAGTGTAAAACGTGTGAACGTAAAGGTGCCATTCCAGCACCACCACCGATATACACCATTTCGCGTTGAGTATCTTTGATAAAGAATTCACCATAAGGTCCTGAGATCATAACCTTATCGCCCGGTTTACGTGAGAAAATATAGGATGAACAAACGCCAGGATTTACACTTTTAAATCCATTTCTCTTTGCATCCCAAGGTGGAGTAGCAATACGGATATTCAATTTAATGATATTTCCTTCTGCAGGGTGATTTGCCATGGAATACGCACGATATGTAAGTTCTGGATTTTTCATTGTCAGATCCCACATATTGAATTTATCCCAATCTTCACGGAATTTGTCTTGAACTTCAATGTCTTTAAAGTCCACATTAATTTTTGGCACATCAATTTGAATGTAACCACCAGATTTAAAGTTAAGTTCCTCTCCTTCTGGCAATTTAACCACAAATTCCTTAATAAATGTTGCCACGTTTTTATTGGAAATTACTTCGCATTCCCATTTTTTGATGTCAAGCACCTCAGCAGGAACACCAATTTTCATATCCTCACGGATTTTCACCTGACAACCTAAACGCCAATTGTTTTGCTGGTCTTTTCTGGAAAAGAAACCAGTTTCTGTCGGAAGGATATCTCCCCCACCTTCAAAAACCTGACATTTACACATTCCACATGTACCACCTCCACCACAAGCTGATGGAAGAAATACACCATTATTGGAAAGGGTAGAAAGAATTGTTTCTCCAGGATCAACTTCAAGCTCTTTATTTTCATTGATGGTAAGTTTCACTTTTCCCTGAGGTGTTAGTTTCCGTTTGGCAAAGAGCAAAATTGCAATTAACAAAAGCACAACCAAAAGGAATACCCCAATACTTGCGAGAATTATACCAGTTTGACTTGTTAACAATACCATAATTTCACGTATTACAGATTAAAGTTCAATTCCCATAAATCCCATAAAGGCAAGCCCCATTAGTCCGGTAATAATAAAAGTGATACCGAGGCCTTTTAAAGGTGCAGGAACATTTGAATATTTAATTTTTTCACGAATTGCAGCAATTGCAACAATAGCCAGGAACCAACCGATACCTGAGCCAAAACCATAGGTTGTTGCTTCAGCAATATTATTATAATCGCGCTCTGCCATAAAGAGAGAACCTCCAAGTATAGCACAGTTTACAGCGATTAGAGGGAGAAATATCCCCAAGTTGGCATACAAGCTAGGAGATACTTTTTCAACAACCATTTCCACCAACTGCACCATAGAGGCAATAACGGCAATAAAAAGAATAAATCGAAGGAATCCTAAATCTACATCGGCAAGTTCAGGACTAAGCCACACGAGTGCACCCTCTTTCAATAAATAGTTTTCAATTAAGAAATCGACAGGGACAGTAATTGTCAAAACAAAGATGACAGCAAGTCCTAGTCCAACAGAAGTTTTCACTGTTTTTGACACAGCGAGGTAAGAACACATGCCTAAGAAATAGGCAAATACCATGTTCTCAACGAATATCGACTTTACAAATATATTTACGAGATTTTCCATGGCTTATTAGTTTTCTTCAATGAGTTCTCGATTACGACTTCTTTGCACCCAAATAATCACACCAACAATGATCAAGGCCATTGGAGGGAGAATAAAGAGTCCGTTATTTTCATATCCAATTTTGAATAACCCGAGTTTTTCAAAAATAGGATATCCCATGATGGTACCACTACCGAACAATTCGCGGAAAAATCCAACAATAACAAGGATAGCACCATATCCAGCAGCATTTCCTAAACCATCCAAAAGACTAGGCCAAGGTTTGTTTGCCAAAGCAAATGCTTCCAAACGTCCCATGATAATACAGTTAGTAATAATCAGTCCAACAAAAACCGACAACTGTTTAGAGACATCGAACAAGAAGGCCTTAAGCACTTGGTCAACAACAATTACCAAGGTTGCAATCACCACCAACTGAACGATAATACGAATTCTGGAAGGGATGGTTTTTCTCAGAAGAGAAATAATCAGGTTACTAAAACCCATTACAAACATCACACTAAGTGCCATCACAATGGATGGTTTTAACTGCACAGTTACAGCAAGTGCAGAACAAATTCCAAGTACCTGTACTGTAATCGGATTATCTTTATTGATAGGATCCGACAGAAGTCTCAGGTTTTTTCTGGAAAACAATGGTTCACGATCTTTCATGATTATTCTCCTCCTTCAGTCATTTCAGATTTAAAATAATTTAAGTACGGATTGAGACAGTTAAACAACATTTTCTCAAGTCCATGAGAGGTAATTGTACCTCCGGAAATCGCATCAACGGCGTGAGGGTTTGCATCGTCAGCACCACCTTTTACAACTTTTACGGATGTAAACTCACCTGCTTCAAAAATTTCCTTTCCGACAAATTGCTCTTGGAAGGCTGCAGTGTTAATTTCTGCACCCAATCCAGGCGTTTCAGATTTATGGTCGAAACTTGCTCCAAAAACGGTTTTCATATCATCATTTAAAGCAATATAGCCCCAAATCGGACCCCAAAGTCCTTTTCCATTTAAAGGGATGATGAACTTTGTACTTCCATCGTCAAGTTTTCCAACAAAAACAGGAAGGTTCCATTCCGAAACAGGTTTTGCTTGTTCTTTTTTCAAGTCCACAGTAAAAGCATCCACGCTATCCAAAACTTGACCCGCTTCATTGACAACATGTGAGCCTGTGATGTATTCCTCATAAAGATCCACGGCATTGTCAGCATTGCTTTCAACTTGAATTGCTTTAAGGATATCTTGCTTTTTCTGAACCTCGACATTAAAGTCTTGGAAAGGCTTTAGTTTTGTGGCTACGAAGGATAGCAACGCAGCTACAATTACCACCATGATGACGGCATAGGAAAATATGTATGTATTACTATTCTTATTCATGGCTATGCGGTTTTTATTCGTTTCATACGCTTTTTAACATTTGCCTGCACCACATAATGATCAATCAGTGGAGCAAAGACATTCATAAGAAGAATTGCCAACATGGTTCCTTCTGGGTATGCCGGATTCAAGACACGAATCAATATGGCGAGGAAACCTATGAGGAAACCATAAATGATTTTTCCTTTGGCAGTTTGAGCTGCAGTTACCGGATCTGTTGCCATAAAGACCATTCCAAAGAGAAAAGAACCAATTAAAAGGTGTTCCCACCAAGGAATTTCCATAAATGGATTCACAGCGAAAGCATTCAGCAACAAGCCCATGGTAATACCACCTGCCAACATAGACAACATCACTCGTGCAGAGCCTACTCGAGTAAATAATAATATAGCAGCTCCTAACAAGATGGCAATTTTAGAAGTTTCACCAATGGATCCAGGAATGGTTCCTATAAGCATATCCATGGTATCAATGGCTTGTCCGTTTCCGAGACTAAAAGAGGAATTACCCAAAGCAGCCTGAGCCAATGGAGTTGCACCACTAAATGCATCCAATGTTTGACCGTCAACCATACCACCTACCCAAACTTTATCACCAGACATCCAAGCTGGATAAGCAAAGAATAGGAAAGCACGTGCTGTCAGTGCCGGATTTAGAATATTCATACCGGTGCCACCAAAAACTTCTTTTCCGATAATAACAGCAAAGGCAGTTGCTATGGCAACCATCCACAATGGCACATCAGCAGGCATAATGAGTGGAATTAAAAAGCCGGAAACCAAAAATCCTTCATTCACCTCATGTCCACGAATTTGGGCGAAAGTGAATTCAATTCCCAATCCAACAACATAAGAAACAATTAAAATTGGTACAACTTTTAATAATCCATATCCTACGACAGGCCAAAAAGAGATACTTTCACCTAAAGCAAGATAATGCTGATATCCGGTATTGTAAATACCAAACAACAAACTAGGAACTAAAGCAATAATTACCATCATCATGGTGCGCTTCATATCCATAGCATCACGTATATGTGCTCCGGTTTTTGTTGTATGATTCGGGACAAACAACATGGTTTCAAACGCATCAAATGTGGAATGGAGTTTTTCAAACTTTCCACCTTTTTCAAAATGCGGTTTTATTTTATCGATTGTTTTTCTGAGCTTACTCATTGCAGTATAATTTCAAGATTAACTCATTTCTTTTCGTAACACATCAAGGGATTCGCGCAAAATCTTTTGCACTTCAGTTTTCGAAGTACACACAAATTCGCACAATGCCATATCTTCTTCTATCACTTCGTAAATACCAAGCTGCTCCATTTTGTCAATATCCTGTGTCATACAAGCTTTCACAAGTTGCTGCGGATATATATCCAATGGACAAACTTTTTCATATTCACCAGTTACGACATAGGCTCTTTCTCCCCCATGAAAATTGGTATCAATTTTATATTTTTTCTTTGGCATTAACCAAGAGAAATAGGTTCTGGACAAGGAAAATTTATTGAATCCCGGTGCAATCCAACCAAAAAACTCATAATAATCTCCTTCAGGAATAACGGTGAAAAGATTTTCATTGTAAGACAAGGCTCCATCTTTACCAATGCCTTTTCCGGTTAATACATTTCCAGATATCACACGCACATTATCCTGTGATAGCTTGTTTTCGAGCAGAGTTGCAGCAGATTGTCCTGGCAAAACAGAAACATAAGCAGTTTCTTTCAACTCAGAACCCACCATTGCAATTGTTCGACTGTAATCAATCTGTTTTGTGAGGAATAAACGACCGATAATAGCAACGTCTTGGATATTGATCGTCCAATACAATTCACCTTTATTAATTGGTCGAACCTTATTCATCTGTGTTCCTACATTCCCTGCTGGATGCGGACCTTCAAACTCATTGATTTCCACATGAGGCAGTGACTTGAACAACTGATTGTTTGCCTTTGCATTTAAACCTAAATGTATGGTTTTACCACTCAATGCATGAATGATTTCCATACCGGCTTTCAGTTCTTCCTGCTTATCGCTTAACAAAAAGCTGTAATCAGGAGCCAATGGAGCAGAGTCAAATGCAGAAACAAAAACAAAATCAGGCTTAGCCTCTGTATCAGCAATAACCCCATAAGGGCGCTGAATAATCATTGGCCAATACCCTGTTTTCAATAAAGTTTCTTTAATTGCCTCAGCATCTGCGGACATGTCAGGAATATTTACAGATTCCCGCTCAAGCTTTCCATCCGATTCAATAACGATTTCCAAAAGTTTACGCTTTTCACCACGAACAAGCTCTTTAACTTCACCACTGACCGGAGAGCAAAATTGAACTTCAGGATGAAATTTATCAAAGTAAACGGAAGTCCCAACTTTCACTTTGGTGCCTGGCTTGGCAACCACTTTTGGACGAATTCCATGGAAATCAGTCGGTTTTAATGCAAATTGAGTTCCTGTCTCGAACTCAATCCGTTGCTTTTCAGCTTCGCCTTTTAGGGGGATATTCAGTCCCCGACGTACTTTTATTGGTTTACTCATACCTGTGAGTTTTTCTTAACTGAACAAATATATAGCTTCTAATTTTCATGACCTTTTTAAAAGTTGACATATATCATGTTTTTAAAAATTGACCATCAACCTTGCTTATGCGTTTCTACTTAACTGTATTAGACGCTTTTTGTTTAAAATTTTTAGAAAAGATTTTGACTCTTCTATTATGCCATCTGACTTAATTGCCTGAATAGTACGTATTACGCTCATCATAGCCATCCCAGAATAATTTCCCAAATCTCTTCTTGAAAGTATCATTGGAAACTCATCTGACTTAAACACATTGTCCGCCAGATAAAGAATAACATCAGCAACACGCCCATGCATTTGCTTCTGATTTAGGCTACTTATCCTGTAAAACAGATAATCATTTTGCAAATTGAGATTTTTCACCACCTTAGCAGCAAATTCACCATGTTTCAGAATTGTCTCTTCAATAAAAGCTCGTGAAATATCACACACCTGAGTTTCAGTCAGTGCAATGACAGAATATTTTGCAATATCATTGCCAAACAATCCACTCAAACAAATCATCTTCCCTTTGGGAACAACATCCAACAAAACAGTTCCTGTTTCTGTTTCAAGTTCAAGTTTGACATAACCAGATTGAACAAACATAATGTGATTAACCATGGTACCTTGTTTCACCAAAGTTTCTCCACGTTTAAATAACACTTTACTCCTTTGTTTGCTATCGGCAAATGCTTCCTCAAAAAGTTGGTCATACCCATCAAACGGATTTTCACATCCACCAACTTCATAATGTAATATCTGTTCTTTCATAATTTTATCAACGAATGAATCACAAACTTAGCAATTATTTATGACATATGTCTATACATTTCATTTATTATATTACTAAAAAAAACATCAGATGTTTAAACAATATGCATCATCTATCGTTAATTATTTAACAGACGACAAGGGGACTTTGTTTACATTTGTTACGTAATCGTTTCACTTTTTTAATTAAAGCGTATGAAGCTAAAATCATTTATTGTTTCGTTTACCATCTTAATGATAGTCTGGTTGTTGCTCACAAGCACTTTTGAGTTCTCATATCTCATTGCAGGTTCTGTGGTATCAGTCATATTATCTTTATTGCTTTGTAAACGATGTACTATCTTTAAAGGGATGAAATTTAGCCCTTTGGCATTAGTTTACACTTTTGTCTATTTAGTGGTTTTTATTTTTGAACTAATTCGTTCAAATTTAGATGTTGCTAGGCGTGTCTTATCACCTTCCCTACCAATTAACCCCGGTATTGTTGAAGTAAAAACACGTTTAAAGTCACCTATGGCAAGGATGATTCTCACGAACTCCATCACTCTTACGCCAGGGACATTAACCATTGACATGGTAGATGACAGTATTTTTATCCACTGGATAGATGTAAAGTCCACGGATAAGACAGAAGCGACAGAGAAAATTGTCAAACGTTTTGAAAACATTATAAGTCGAATATATGATTAATGTGATTTTAATGATATCCGCCGGATTCATAAGTCTGGCGATGCTGTTTAGCCTTTACCGTTTCATTAAAGGCCCATCCGTAAGTGATCGTGTTGTATCTTTTGATATTATCACAATTAGTTCACTCGCGCTTATTGCTTTAATCGGACTCATTTCCAGACGCGCAATATATATAGATGTTGCATTGGTGTATGGATTATTGAGTTTCATTGGGGTAATAATTGTTGCAAGATATTTAGAACGCGGCATTTAAGCCGGTTTAAACAAGAAATTATGGAGACACTACAAATTATTGGCGCATTTGTTCTTCTGGGTGGTTCGATTTTCATTTTTCTCGGATCGCTGGGATTAGTTAGAATGCCAGATGTTTACAACAGAATTCAAGCTGGAACAAAAGCATCGACATTGGGAACACTTTTAAGTTTGACAGGGATAGCACTTATTATTCCTGCATGGTGGACAAAATTATTGCTGTTAGCAATTTTCATTATCATCACCAACCCAGTTTCCAGTCATGTACTTGCCAGAGCAAGTCACCAGGCAGGAATTAAGCTTTCTGATCGCACCGTTTCAGACAAATACAAATCTTACAATCAATCAAAAGAGGAGGCTAAGCATGGAAACGAATCTTAATCTCATTATCGCCATTATTATTGGGATATTGGCTTTGGTTTTTGCAGGAATTGCGATTTACCATAAAAGACTCAGCATTGCCATTATTGCTGCAGGTGCAGTGTCACTTATGGCATCTATCCTCTTCTTATTACTTTCAGCACCTGACGTTGCAATGACTGAAGCTGCTATCGGAAGTGGATTAAGTGTAATTATTTTCTTTTATGCATTAAGTAAAATCCGTAAACAACATGATTAAGAAACTCATATACCTCGCATTGATTGCCGGTATCGGATACATGTTCTGGACCAGCTTATCAAATTATGAAGCAGGAGAATCTCTCAACCGGATTTCTTCGTATTATGCTCAAGATGGTGTTGAAGAAGTAGGAGCTGCAAACCTTGTTACTGCTGTTGTTGTCACGTATCGTGGACTCGACACCTTAGGTGAAGTCAGTATACTATTTCTTACCGCTAGTATTTTAGGATTTTTCCTTACCAGTGGAAAAGGTCCTAAAATTAAAGTTAGAGACTCAAGTGAAATTTTAAAAACAGCTTCACGTTTACTGGAGCCAATTATCATACTTTTTGGAGTATATGTTTTTATTAATGGACACCTTACTCCGGGGGGAGGTTTCCAAGGAGGTGCTATTCTTGCTTCGGCATTAATTCTTGCATACCTTGCAAACCCAGAAGATGGAATGAATAAATCCATTTTCAGAATTACTGAGTCAATTTCAGGTCTTGCATTTGTTCTTATTGGAATTCTTGGAGTTGTATTGGCAGGAGGGTTTCTTGACAACAGAATTATTCCTGCCGGAAGTGTTGGTGATTTAGTCAGCGCCGGAGTCATTCCAATTATCTACATCTTCGTTGGGATGAAAGTCGGAGCTGAATTATCCAGCATCGTAACTAACCTTAAACATTCACCTAAAACTGACGCTGAATGATGGCACTAGAACACATTACACTCGTTATTGGAGGCCTGCTCATCCTTTTAGGATTGTGGGGGCTAATTACCCAAAAGAATCTCATCAAGATTGTGATTAGTTTTACTTTAATGGATGCTGGAACTCACATTCTTATGGTAAGTTTAGGTTACTTAAAAAACCGAACAGCTCCTATCATTGATGAGACTGTTACAAATGCAGCGGAACAAGTTGTGGATCCTATTCCACAAGCAATGGTACTTACGGCCATTGTTATCGGACTTGGTATTACTGCATTAATGCTCACTTTTGTTGTACGCATGGCAAAAGACAAAAACTCACTGAATGTTTCAAACTTTAAAGATTTAAAATGGTAGCACCTATTTATATTATCGCAATCACGCTGGGAGTCGCTTTTAGTTTGGGATTTTTCAGCAAAGGCAGTAAAACGATTGCCAGTGGACTGTTTTATCTTGCGTTAACAGCACTAGCAGCCATTGCGGGACAATGGCTAATTGCCTTCATTCAAGGAACAGGTAATCTAACTGAAGTTTTCACCTCTGGATTTAAGCCTCCTTTCTCCATTTCTTTGCAAATGGGATTCAATGAAGCAGTGCTCTTAAGCATGATCAATCTAGCAGGACTATTGGGAGCAATTTACCTTTATGACCAATTCAAAAAGTATGGCGCATACCTCATGATCACCTACTTATTACTGATCATGGGATTGGATGTTATTGTCATGACAAGAGATATTTTCAACCTCTTTGTTTTCCTTGAAATATCAAGCATTGCAATGGCTGGTATGGCGCTAATCACAAAAGAAGAAAAATCAGTTCAGGCAGGTTTCAAATACCTCACCGCAACCGCAATTATTTCTGCTTTCTTCTTGATTGGAATCATCTTAGTTTACACTTTCGGACAATCATTATACATTAATGAATTGCTGATGAGTGATGGCATTTTTAAAGCCGGACTTGCTGTAAGCTTCCTTATTATTATGCCACTGATTCTGGAGCTAAAACCATTCCCTGCAAACGGCTGGGGATTAGACATGTACCAGGCAGCTCACCCTGCAGTTGGCGCATTGCTTAGCGGTGCTTCTGTGACCGCATCAGCTTATGTGCTTTACAAACTTGCTCCAATTGGTGGTGAAATGGCATATCAGATTATCGCCATATTAGGTATGCTTACTTTTGTAGGTTCCAATCTTGCAGGATTGATGCAAAAACATGTAAGACGCATGCTTGGATATTCTTCCATTGCACAAACTGGTTTGGTCATGATTGTCATCGGAATGCAACCACTGCTTGGAGATAAAACCTTGCTCATCGCATTCAGTCTATTAATAACAAACTTTTTTGCCAAATCAGGATTATTCTGGTTATCAGGCATCATCAAAAATGACAATCAAAAAGCATGGGGAATTCTGCGTAAGAAACCTGTGATGCTATTTCTCTTTGTTATGTTTGTTGCAGCATTGGTAGGCTTCCCTCCTTTCCCAACATTCTTTGGGAAATGGGAACTTGTCATGTCTCTTGCCAACAGCGGACTTGCTTGGTGGATAGGATTCATCTTGCTAGGAAGCTTATTGGAAGCTGTGTATCTCTTCCGTTGGGTAGGATATGGCATTAAAGACAAATCCAACGAAACTGCAATGGATTGCAAAATGCACAAAAGCATTCCTGTGTATATCATGGGTGCTGGTATGCTAGCTGCTGCTGCAGGATTTTTGAATCACTATTTCACTGACACCCTCATGTATTTCATTCCACTTGCATTTGCAGGTTTAATGTTTGTCCTTGACTTCCTTCCTGCAAAACTTAAAAATGTCATTGCAATTGGTGGAATGGGAGCTTATGCATATTACATGTACGATCATTTCATGGGAGTTGACAATTTAAGGTTCTTCTTTGCAATAATCTTCATTGTGGGCGGTATTCTAACCTTAATCCCTGGATTCACAAAATCCGGAAAACGCCTGGGATTTTATCCTGCTGCTATGCTCATGTTCTCAGGACTTGGCATGCTTATCACAGCAACTGATTTACTGCAATTTTTCATTGCATGGGAAATCATGACAATTGGATCTTACTTATTGATTATTCGAGGTGAAAATTCGCTAAAACATGCATACAGCTATATGCTTTTCTCCTTAGGAGGAGCATTTGCTATGCTTGCCGGATTTGCTTTTGCACAAAGCGGAAATACAGGAATTGGCTTGGATGTATTATCCAACATGCACTACTTACCAGGATTAACTGCGGCTTTAATTGCCATTGGTTTCATGACCAAAACCGCATCCCTTGGCTTACACATTTGGTTACCGGGAGCACATGCTGAAGCAGAAAGCGATGTTTCACCAATGGTATCAGCAATTTTATTGAAAGCTGGTGTTTTTGGATTGATACTACTATTCATAGGCATAGGTGCTGAATCAGCAGCCAATCATCCACTCACCTACACTTTAGGCTGGCTTGGTGCATTAACTGCATTGATTGGTAACCTTGGTGCTGCTTTTCAAGAAGATGCAAAACGCTTGCTTGCATGGTCAAGTATTGGTCAGTTGGGATACATTTTATTCGCATTCTCCATCATGACGCACCTTGGCTGGTTAGCAGGTTTAACTTACACAGCGAATCACGCAGCTTTCAAAGCCATACTTTTCCTTGGAATTGGAGGAGTAGTTTTCCGCACAAAAACTCACAACATGTACGAAATGGGTGGTTTAATTAAGAAAATGCCACTAACCTTTATTACTGTCCTGTTTGCAATTATAACTCTTGCTGGTATTCCACCACTCGCAGGATTTGCAGGAAAATGGTTATTCTACAATGCTGTCATTATGAAAGAATGGTATTTACAAGGAACCATTGTATTCTTTGCTGGGATCATTGCATTCCTTTACAGTTTCAGAATTCTCTATACCGTTTTCTTAGGACATTTGAAGGATCATCACCGCAAAATCAAAGAAGCACCAATATGGTTCCTCATTCCACAGTTCCTATTAATGGGTTTCATTATGCTTTTCAGTATGCAGCCTGAGCTCATTCTTCGTCCGTTTGGAGACATGATTTCAAGCTTCTTCCCTAGCAATGCATTAACTTGGGAAAATGGAACTGCTTTAACCAGTTTAGGTTATTGGAATGGCTATCGCATTGGAGTAATAATCTTCATTATGTTTGGAATTCTCTTCGGATGG
This sequence comes from Bacteroidales bacterium, assembly GCA_963676165.1. Classification (GTDB taxonomy): domain Bacteria; phylum Bacteroidota; class Bacteroidia; order Bacteroidales; family ML635J-15; genus JAQIBY01. The sequence goes on from OY781043.1 coordinate 2,526,878, forward strand.
TTATTCTTAACCAGCAGACGTGTTAAGAAAATCAAATCATTCAATATTGTTTACGCTGGAGAAACTCCTGAGCGCCCAGAAACAACGCATATGGCACACAACATGTTTGCCGGTTACAATAAAGCAATGGGTATTTTGGTTGCTCCTGGCATCACTCGATTCTGGAAATGGGTAGATAACTCAGTTCATGATATTGGTGATTTTGTACGCAAATTATACACCGGGAATGCACAAACCTATCTCGTGCATATCGTGGCTTATACAGTAATTATTTTTATGTTGATAAACTTTAGTTTCTAATGGAAAATATTGCCGCTAAATTATTATGGACGTTTTTAGGACTATTGATAGTTCTAAACTGGGGGATGCTTAAAACCTCCATGGTCAGAAAGATTGTTGCTCGTGTCGGCGGACGTTATGGCATCCGTTGGTACCAACCTTGGATAAATCTTTTCAAATTGTATGGAACAAGAGGACAACTATCACATGGTGTGATGTTCTACCTCGGTCCTGTTTTCCGAATTGCTGGTGGAGTAGGTCTATTTCTCTTTATGCCACTAATTTTTGGAGATCCTCGCTGGAGCAACTTTGCATTTGCAGGAGATTTAATTTTACTCCTCTATTTCAAGTTTTTTGGAATGCTTGGTATGGCTTTAGGTGCTGGTGAAGGCGGGCATCCTTATTCTGCTATTGGTGTAAGTAGAGGTTTGTCACAATACACAACGGTAGAAATCCCTTTCACTTTAGGAATCATTGCCTTGGCTGTACAGTACGACACCCTCAGCTTAACTGAAATGGTTGCTGCTCAACAAGGAGGTATCGCTAACTGGACAATTGTCACTAACCCAATTGCATCAGCAGCATTGCTATTTTCCATGTTAGGAATTTTCATGCATTCACCTTTTGACTTGGTGAAAGCACCAAATGAGATTCCTATCGGACCACCAACAGAGTATCATGCATCTTACCTTGGTGTATTAAGAACCAATGCAGCAATTTTGCACATTACAGAAGCTGTTCTTTTCATGAACCTTTTGTTTGGTGGTGCAAACAATTGGATCGAGTTAATAATTAAAACATTCCTGATTTACTTTATCACTGTCATTATTGGCGTCGTATTCCCTCGATTCAGAATTGAGCAATCTGTTCGGTTCTTCCTTGGAGTACCTTTAGTATTAGGAATTTTGGCCATCATTTTAATTATGTAAACTATGTCAGAAGAAATGAAAAATAATATCCCGCAGGACAACAAAGAGGAAAATAAATTTCCGAAAGACTACCTGCAAAAACGTACAGTCTATTCTCCTGATGGTGAAAAAATTGAAGTCGATCCGCTGAAAGATTATTATCTTCAGGATAGACCTGAACGTCACGACCCAAGATATAAAGCAGTTGAGAAATTTCTAAACTGGGCAAGATCTGAATCTTTATGGATTTTGGGCTTTGGTACTGGTTGTGGAAGTATTGAATTACCCCCATTAACCACTCCGCGCTTTGATGCTTTCCGCTTTGGAATTGCAATGCGACCAACTCCAAGACAATCCAATGTCATAATTATATCTGGGTATTTGTCAATTAAAACGTTGAAACGTGCATTGCGATCATACGAGCAAATGCCAGATCCAAAATATGTGGTTGCATTGGGCTCTTGCACAATCAATGGTGGAATGTATTTCGATTCGTACAACACCATTAATCGCCTTGACAAATACATGCCTGTAGATGTTTATATTGCAGGTTGTATGCCTAGACCAGAAGCACTCATTGCTGGTTTCAATCAACTGAAACAGAAAATCCGTGAAGGTCGTGCCGAAGGAGCAAACGAATACGTACAACGCTTTGATGAGTACAAAGCAAATCAAAAACAAATCATAAAAGACTGGAACATGCCGGATTACAACTGGTAAAACATAAAAATCTGATTATGAAAGAGATATTAGAACGCATTACGCATCAATTTCACTGTCTGAATCACGAATATCAGCCAGAAAATCTCTCATGGGTTCAGGTAGAAAAGGAACAACTTGTTCCCCTCTTGTCTTACCTGAAACACACAGAGAATTTTGAGCATTTTGTTTTGCTGACAGCTGTTGACTGGATAGAAAACAATGAATTCCAGTTGAATTATATTGTGACAAATTATGATTTGCATGTTGACTTGGCAATTCGTGTCATGATTCCACGTGATAATCCTGTCATGATTTCTGCACATCATTTATGGAAACACATTGCCACCTATCAACGAGAAATTCGTGAAATGTATGGCATAGATTTTCCTGGCAGCCCACGTGTAAACGAAAGTTTCCTACTTGAAGGTTGGGATGATATGCCTCCTATGAGAAGAGATTTCGACACCAAGAAATATGCAGAAGAGACTTTCTTTCCTCGTCCTAGACCAGAAGGAAAAGATCCAAGAATTCATATGAAACAAAAATTGTATCCGGATGAAAAATAAACTATTCAATATAAATCCAGACCGTAGCAAATACCCGGAAATCGGTAAAGATGGTAAACCTGAAATTGATCTTTCGTCAGGAAAATTTGTCAAAATATGGCAAGGTCCAAACCATCCGGGAGTTACTGGAAACATGTCACTTGAACTCACAATCAGTGGCGATGAAATCGTGGATGCAAAAACCCATGTCGGATATTTGCACCGTGGATTCGAAAAACTTTTTGAGCGCAGAAAATACGTGCAATGTTTCCCAACAAGCATTCGTATGTGTGTACCGGAAGCAGATTCTAACGAATACATGTTAGCTACAGGAACCGAAAAACTTTCTGGGATTGAAACTCCCGACAGAGCTAAATGGCTGCGTATGCTTGTCCTTGAGATGGCAAGACTACAAATGCTGCTCCGTATTATACCGGGACAAGGCGGAACTATGGGACTTGGCATTGGCGTGCAATGGGGAATGTATTTACGTGACCTCATCCTTGACCGATTTGAAGAATTAACAGGTGGACGTATTTACCACATGTACATCATCCCTGGTGGCGTTCGCGGTGGTTTGCCTGAAGGTTTTGAAGAACGTCTGGAAGACAATCTGAAAAAAATTGATGATTTCGTCCATAGAATTGATAACGTTTTGTATCAAAATGCTGTTTTCAGAAAACGTGCAATGGGGGTTGGTTACCTTGACCCTTCATGGGTAAGTGAATATGGAGTTGTCGGTCCAAATGCAAGAGCGGCAGGATTCAAACGCGATGTCCGTAAAGACAATCCATACCTTTTCTATGATCAACTTGCATGGGATGTCCCTGTAAAAACAGAATCTGATATTTTCGCAAGATCTCGCATTCGTTGGCATGATTTACAAGTTACTGTCGATTTAATTCGTCAGATTCTTGCTAAAATTCCAAAAACAGGAGATGTCAGAGCCAAAACACCGAATGTTTTACATTGGAAAATTCCAGCAGGTCAAACCTATGTCAAATCAGAATCTTCACGAGGAGAATTTGGTTTTTTCATGGTTTCCGACGGATCAGATAAACCTCGTCGTATAAACTTAAGAGGTCCAAGTTATACACATGCAGTCCCATTGCTGGAACGCATGCTGATTAATGCAAACATCGCTGACGTGGGAGCGTTAATGGTGTCGTTACAGACGTGTCCGCCGGAGATTGAGAGGTAAAAATAAAATGTCATTCAATGGGAAAAGGGAAACGATAGTCATTCAATTGAAAAAAGTAGAAAAGATTATCATTCAATGGAAAAGGAAAAATGTTAATTAAGATAAAATGAAATGAAGCTTGAAGACTTATATGTTTACCAATTATCAATGAAGTATTCTGAAGATATTTATACTTTAGTGTCAACATGGGATTATTTCAGCAAAGACACAATTGGCAAACAATTAGTTCGGGCTTCAGATTCTATTTGTGCAAATATTTCAGAAGGATTCGGACGTTTTCATTATAAAGATCATAAAAGATTCCTTTATTTTTCAAGGGGTTCATTATTTGAAACAAAAACTTGGTTAACAAAAGCAAATAATAGAAATTTCATTAATGATGAAAAATATAAACAACTATTAGATGCCTACAACGATCTGGGAATTCGTTTAAATAATTACATAAAAGCCATTGGAGACAAATAAGAACGATAATGAAAATATTGAAACGAAATACAGTTAGAATAAATCAGAACGATTCACAAGGAAATACGTTCACTAATAAAATTTTCCAATTGAATGACCTTTTTCAATCGAATGACCTTTTTCAATCGAATGACCTTTTTCAATCGAATACCAAAAATATAAAAACAAAATTCAGCCTTATTACGAATAACTATATTAATCAGCAAATAACTCAAGTATTATGAGCATCAAACATATCATTAAACCATTCTCCGCATGGAGCAATGTATTCCGCGATCCGGTTACAGTAAAAGATCCACTGAATGATCGTCCGGGAGCACCAAGATATCGTGGCTTTCACCAAAACGATATTGACACCTGTATTGGCTGTGGTGCGTGTTCAACAATTTGTGAGAACGAGGCGATCAGTATGGTTCCTGTCGATGGAATTGAGACCAAAGAAGGAGACAGTGGCCTCCGCCCTCTGGTTGATTATGGACGTTGTTGTTGGTGTGCTTTATGTGTCGATGTCTGTTCAACAGAATCACTGAAGCTTTCAAACCACTACACATGGGTGGATGAAGACCCTGAAGCCTTCAAATTTATTCCAGGCGTTGACAAAATGCCATGGGATGAGGAAGAACTGGGTTGGAAACGTCCTGAGGACAATTACGAACTCAATAATTTCCAACGTATAGATATGCAAGAGCTTGCTCCTGAAGATCGTGACAAGTCGTTTATTGAAATTGTAAAAGGCTACAGCAAACAAGAAGCTCAAGAAGAAGCTGACCGATGCATTGATTGTGGAATTTGCATCTCAACCTGTCCCGCTCACATGGGAATTCCAGAGTATATTGCTGCAGTCAGAGAAGACAACATTAACGAAGGGTTTAAAAAGCTCTATGAAACCAATCCATTACCAGAAATTTGCGGACGTATCTGTACGCACAAATGCGAAACAGTCTGTGCAATGGGACATAGAGGAGATCCTCTTTCCATTCGCTGGTTGAAACGTTATATTGCAGATCAAGTAGAAAGCGAAGATTACAAAAAAGTACTTGAGCTTGACAGCATAGAAAACAAAGATCAAAAAGTTGCTATCATTGGTAGCGGACCTGCTGGTTTATCCGCAGCATATTATCTGAGACGCTTAGGCTATCAGGTGAAAATTTTCGAAGCATTACCACAAGCCGGTGGTATGATGCGTTACGGAATACCGGAATACCGTCTTCCTTACGATCAACTTGACAAAGATATCAATTTCATTCTTGAACTTGGAGCTGAAATTCAATACAACACACGTATTGGAAAAGACATCAGCATGGAAGAGCTGGAAAAATCTTACGACGCAGTATTCTCAGCCACCGGATTACACGATGGTCGCAGTACTCGTATTCCAGGAACTGATCATGAGAATGTTTACATGGCTGCCGACTTATTGAGAGACATCACACTTGGCAACGAAATTCCTGTCATGGAGAAAGTTGTTGTGATTGGTGGTGGTAATGTTGCAATGGATATCACCCGGTCAATGGCTCGTTTACAGAATCAAAAATTTGGAAAAGTCAATGTTCTTGCCACCTCATTGGAGTCTGAAGACATTATGCCTGCTGATCGTGAAGAAATTGTTGAAGCACGTGAAGAACTCGCAGTTATCGATCCAGGATGGGGACCAACTGAAATTGTCATCGAAAATGGAAAGCTTACTGGACTTAAAGTTCAGAAATGCTTATCAGTTTTTGATGAAGAAGGCCGTTTTGCTCCAAAATTTGATGAAAACAACACCAAAATGTTCCCTGCTGACATGGTTATAGAATCCATTGGTCAAGGTGCTAATCTTTCTTACATTCCACAATCAGTCAAAGATCAATTGGAATATACAGACAGAGGTCGTATTAAAGTGGATTCACATTTCCAGTCATCAGCAAAATGGTTATTCTTTGGTGGTGACATCATTGAAGGTCCAGATGTAATTCATGGAGTTGCAAACGGACATAAAGCTGCGATTGGAATTGATAAATTTATTCAGGAAAAACTAAACAAATAAACTTATGGCAAATCTGACGACAGAATATATGGGATTAAAGCTTCCTTCCCCAATAATCGCCGGAAGCTCAGGACTTACAAACAGAGTTGAAAGCATTAAAAAACTTGCTGCGGCAGGTGCTGGAGCCATTGTCCTAAAATCACTTTTTGAAGAGCAAATCAATATGGAAATTGATGCTCAAGCTGTGAACAATATGTACGGAAGTTATCAGGATGTGGAAAACTACGTGTCTTTTTACACAAAAAAACACAATCTGAACGAGTACATTAAGCTCATTAAAGAAGCTAAGGCAGCAGTAAACATTCCAATTATTGCCAGCATCAACTGTATTTCTGCAGGAGAATGGATTAACTTCACGAGAGAAATCGAAATGGCTGGAGCTGACGGACTTGAACTCAACATGTTTGTCCTTCCATCTGACCCACAAATGACAGGTTTTGAAATTGAGAAAAACTATTTCGAAATCATCCGTAAAGTCATTGCGACAACACACTTGCCAATTGCGGTAAAGATGTCGTATTACTTTTCTTCACTGAGTCGTCATATGGTTGAAATTTCCAAAATTGATCAGGTAAAATCTGTGGTTATGTTTAACCGTTTTTACAATCCTGATATTAATTTGGAGACAGAAACCGTACAAAGTGGCCATATTTATTCTGTTCCTGAAGAAAACGCCATGTGTTTACGTTGGGTCGGTGCACTTTACGGACATTTGCAATCTGATATTTCAGCAACCATGGGTATTCATACAGGTGACGCTGTGATTAAGAATCTGTTGGTTGGTGCAAATGCTGTACAAATTGCGTCGGTGCTTTATCATGAAGGAGCAGAAGCTATTACTTCAATGAACAATCGCCTAGAGGCATATATGGAAGAAAAAAACTATGCAAATCTCAACGAGATGATTGGAAAACTTTCGCAGAAAAACATTCATCGCCCTATGATTTATGAAAGAGCACAATTTATGAAGTATTTTTCAGAACACAGATAAATAAAGGGAATACACGTTAAATAATATTCATTTCCAAGGGGATTCCCAAAGCAGTAATTCTAATTCATTGGAATTGCTGCTTTTTTTCTGCTCTGAGTCTAGCTGAGCAAAACTGAAAAACAATTGTCATTCCATTGTTTTGACGTAGATGCGTATTTGCGATGACGAGCATTTACGAGCTTGAGAAAAGAGAGCTTGCGAGCGGGAGAAAAACAATCGTCATACAATTGGGAAAAGCGGAAAATTAGTTCTTTCTAGTTGCATTAATCAAACACCAATGTGTTCCGTGATAACCAAAACGAAAAGGCAAGTTTTCATTTCCGTTCATTTTACAATCCTGAACTAACTCAGATTGCATACGTGAGTAAAATAAGCGAATTGGTCCAATGTATTGACCATGCACTGCGACATCCCAATTTTCATCAAAACAATTGTAAGGCATTCCTGACGGGTCAGTGATTACTTGCTGTGCATTTTGCAAAATTAGATCCTTAATCACTAAAAACTCATCAAAATGGCATAAATAGGATGCAGCTTTCATAAAAACTGTTTTTTGGTTAATTTGATTTGTTAAAAAATCTATCAAACTATCATTTGCGATACCCACATCTGAAATATCAAGACTCATGTAAACAAGTTCGCGAACCACAGTATCAGATGGTTTTCGATAAATAAATGCAGCAGCACTTTCAAACGATTTCTCAGTTGTTCTGGCATACATTTCACCTAAGGTATCAGCAACAATAACATCATTATTTAACCAAACAGGGTAAACATTCAAAACTTCATATCCATGTGATTTAATAAACAACAATATCAAAGGCATTGCTCCGTTCAACAATTCAGTACTCAATTCGTCACGCATACTATATGTCCTAAAGAAACTGCACTTTAAATTGTAATACAAGCTATGTTCAACTTCCTGAAGTAGCTTTTGGCATGTTAACTCAGACATCTCAGAAATATTAGGAGGGACACCGACATCCTCCAAAGCGAGAAGCACAGAGTGTTTAGCTTCAGGGAAGAAAGAATTAAAATAATTAAAATCAGGACCACTAAATGGGTAGAACAAACTATCAGTATAGGTTAAATGCGAACTTGACCATTCTGTAATTACAGAAAGATTCTCATTTTCAAACGACTCCCATTTTGGACAAAATTGTCGAGAAAAATCTTGCCATACTTCGGTATTAAACTCTGATCGCATTGCAAGAACAGAATCTTCGGGCAAAACACCCGCAAGATACGAAGCTACCGCATCAAACTCTGGATAAGCAAAAGTATCATAAGGCTCAACATCCACGATAGTATCCTGAATATCTATACCATAAACATAGATAGTCTGACTAAAAGTCACGCACAAACATACAATAAAAACAAAACGACTAAACTCAACAGTTCTTTTCATAAAACAAACTTCCCTCCTAGCACTTCTCAAACAACAATAAATAATTAGACAAAGCTTACTATCAAATCACATACCAAAGACGATAAATCAATGAATAGTACAAATGCAAAATCCATTTTGACAAGGCAAAAATACAAAACTCAAACTCGAATCAAAACAGATTTCATCTAGTATCTAGAAAGCATTATTATCAAGTAGGTTTTCTACCTATAATACGAGTAGCAACTTTCAGCTTATAATTCTTCCGGAGGTTTCCTCCGTTGTTTCTTTTCAGAAAGTTTGCGTTTCCCTTCTAAGCGTTTAAGCTTTTCTGCACGTGGAACTTTAGTCGCTTTTCTAGGCTTCTCTTCTTTTAATGCATTTTTGAGCAGTTTCGTAAATCGCTCAATAAGCTCTGCTTTATTTGCGGCTTGGCTTCGACTCGTCTCACATGACATTTGCAACACATGATCTTTAGAAATCAGATTCTGTTCCTTGGTCAAAAGTCTTGATTTTTGCTCGTCAGAGAGAGAATTCGATTGCATCACATCAAAGAAGAGGTGCACTTTGGTTTCAGTTTTATTCACATGTTGACCGCCTTTGCCCCCACTCCTGCTGGTTTTAAAGTACAATTCCTGAATAATGGACTCAAGTATGTCGTCAAATTGGCTCATTGCAAGTACAAAAATAAAGATTTAATTCATTTCAACCTAACTGGAGATTTTTTTGAGCTCATATCAAAAATACGACGTTTTCTCAACCTAACGGATAATTACTAAGGAAATAAAACTCCAGTATAATGTGTGAATAGAGAAATGACCATGCAAATGTTAATAATCTAATCGTATTGCTTTAAACAATGAGTTTGCAAGCTAAGCAAACGCTTTAACGATGTTGATATCATGTTGATAGATAGGTTTATACTCTGTGAATTATAAAAGGCATAAAAACTTGACAAGGGGTAGTTGCAGATTGTATATTTGATTTACAGGTTAGAGATAAAGCCTGCTGAAATGGTTAAAAGCATTGAGAGAATCTTATCTACGGATAAGAGAGTTTGAATGCAAATTTTCGGGAAAACATGGCAGTGTAAGCTGCAATGATCACAAGACAATTTACCATGGAAGCCTGGTGACTATCCGAAAGCAACAGAGATGTTGGCGGAAAGCACCCCGATGGAAAAAATCAGATGAAAATTCTGAGGATTGACATCGGCATTCAGGAAGCAAAGCAAGCATTTTCGGATGATTGTGGAGAAAAAGCTCAACACTAAGTAATTGGAAACGAGCGAATGAATGCAAACCAGAGAGCAAATGCTCATGCTGGAAATGCTGACTCAAAAGAATTCTGAAAAAGGAATTTGAGAGGAAAGAAGGTTTGAACTGTACACCTGACAGAATGTTGAGCTACGGCAACACATTTCTGAGGGGAGCATCGCAATGATGTTCCCCTTATTGTTTTGGAGCCAATTTTCTTTTGACAGATCAAACAAAATTTTTCACCCAAGAAATCACCATTTTCATCGATTTTAATTATATTTGACGTGACAAACCTGCAGTTGTATGACAAATAGTAAACATATTACACAAGTTTTGTGAGGGGATAAATGAGTTATAGCCAATTTTAAAACTGAAAACTAATGAGACAAATTCTAATCTTACTATTCATATTAATTTCATCTGTTACTTGGGGACAAAAACATCTCATAGGAATACAGGGAGGACTAAATTTTACAAATTTCACCTCGAAAGAAGGCTTTGCAAATACGTCAACCAAGACTGGATTTGTAGGAGGAATAACTTACGATTTAAAGCTTAATGAAAAATACAGAATCGGAGTTGACATTTTGTATTCCCAACGAGGAGTTGACGATAAATTTATCATCACTGATGAAAATGGCACATATAGCGGAAAACAAGACAATGAAATGAACTACGATTACTTGAGTGTTCCAATAAAAATTGGGTATGAATTAGGAAATAAAATAAGATTTATTCCAAAGATTGGAATTGTTCCTGCAATTGCAATTAAAGCAGAAATAACTTCTCCAACTGTTGACGGGAACGGGATGGTCACAGGAAAAGAGACAATCAACCACATAGACTACGTTTCTAAATTCGATCTTGGAGGAATTATAGAATTTGGATTTGAAACGGATGTATCTGAAAACTTTGTTTTTTGCTCAAACTTAAATTACAAACACAGTTTGACAACATTTTCAAATTCGAATTATTTTGACGGTCAAGATATGAGGCATTATGGATTTTCGGTTGCAGTTGGAATAAAGTATAGATTAAATAAATAAAAGACTGGCTATAACACAGTACATATTGCAGGGCGGGGTTTGGTTGCACGCCAACTGTGGATTCTCGCATCATCGTTCCGTCCTACCGGACAGGAAGGCTGCCCCGAAATCCGCCCCGACAACATGTACCAACCGTTAGGCACAAGCAAAACGGAGACAACTACTTGATAATGAAAAATAAAATAAAACATAAAAAAATACCATTAAGTATTACACGAAAAATGGTAATTGCATCAGTAGATAGTAATAAAAAAAATGCAATACACTGCCTTACCAAAATTGATATCACCAAGTCACGTGAGATAAGAAATAAAATATATCTAAATACCAATAAAAAGATTTCATTTAATGCTTATATTCTCCGTTGTTTTGCAGAGACAGTAAAAAAATTTCCGGAAATGAATTCGTTTATTCGAGGGAATAAATTGATTGTTTTAGAAGATATTAATATAAGTCTAATGGTTGAGCGAGAAATTAATGGTGTTAATATCCCAGAACCGATATGCATTAAAAAAACTGACACTAAAGATATCCTTGAGATTCATAAGGAAATTCGTTCTGCACAAAAGAATCAACAAAACAAAATTGGGGCTTTATCAAATACAGTTTGGATAAATCTGATTCCAAGTTTTTTGTTTCGTTTGTTCATTAAAATTGCTGACAGAAGTATTAAGATGACAAATAAATATGGAAAAATAGCAGTGTCCTCTCCTGGAATGTTTTCCAGTTCCCCTTCTTGGTTTATTCCACACGGAACAGCAACTATATTTCTGGTTATTGGGAATATTTATTCAGAGAATTACATTGACAGTGACTCAAAATTAAAACAAAGAGAAATGTTGAATGTAACATTATCTTTTGACCACGAAATCATTGATGGAGCACCAGCCGCTCGTTTTGTATCTAAATTTGAGGAAATATTAAGTAGTGGAAAACTAATGGAAATATCAAATTAAAGATTGAAATAATGACAGCATTTTAAAAATTAAAAGAAGAATTAATGAGATTAATAAACCAATTGTAAAGGAACATCTTTCAAATAATGAAAAATTAACTCTTCCTTTTGAACAAGTAATGGTCAAATTAACCTTAAATGATATAAAAGCGATAGAGCATAGAAACGATTTACTACACGGAAATATATTATTGACAAATAAAGAGTTGAAATCAGAGTCAGATATTAATAATTATATGGGTTATATCTCAGGGAAACTTTTCACATTAATAAGTGCTTTGATTTTAAAATATGTTGGATATGAAGGGTATGTAATTAACCATGCTAAGTTTTATGATTTATGGCGTGATTCTTGCATATTAACGGGTCGGTATATATAATTAACCATGCTAAGTTTTATGAAGATTTGTGTAAAATCGAAACAAGTGAAAAATACTTTAGATTAATTTAAAAATGTAGTAGCAATTTAAAACCATTATCAAATGAAAAGGATTTATTTATTAGTAACATTATTACTGTTGTCAGCAACAACCATAATTGCATCTGACGATAATTATGATTGGATACAAACAACTTTAGAAATTACTTATGCAGAAGATGGGACAACCGAACAATCTCGCATAGAAATTAGCTATGATGCAGAAGGTAGACAAGTTGGTTATAAGCAATATTCAAATGGGGAGTTAATAATAGAATATCGGGATTATCAATATAATGGAAGAACAGCCACTTATTGGTATGATTATTATTCAGAGGGGAATTTACAATGGACTTTAAGAAACAAGACAACTTATAGTGAAAGGAACTGGATACAAACGACTTTAGGAATTACTTATGCAGAAGATGGGACAACCGAACAGTCTCGCATAGAAACTAACTATGACACAGAAGGGAGACAAGTTGGTTATAAGCAATATTCAAATGGGGAGTTAATAATAGAATATCGGGATTATCAATATAATGGAAGAACAGCCACTTATTGGTATGATTATTATTCAGGGGGGAATTTACAATGGACTTTAAAAAACAAGACAACTTATAGTGAAAGGAACTGGATACAAACGACTTTAGGAATTACTTATGCAGAAGATGGGACAACCGAACAATCTCGCATAGAAACTAGCTATGATGCAGAAGGTAGACGAGTTGGTTATAAGCAATATTCAAATGGGGAGTTAATAATGGAATATCGGGATTATCAATATAATGGAAGAATAGCCACTTATTGGTATGATTATTATTCAGGGGGAAATTTACAGTGGACTTTAAAAAATAAGACTACATATAAAGAACAATCAAATAATTCCGTAGCAACTAATTTGTTGGAAAACTCAATATTTATCTATCCGAATCCAGCAAATGAGGAATTGAGTATTGAAAATGATAGTTTTACAATTGAGAATGTTGAAATTTACGATATTAATGGTAAAACGATTTTGTCAACGAACAAGCCGATAATAAATATTTCGCATCTTTTGACTGGAACTTATTTTGTGAAAATAAAAACAGATAATGGAGAATTAATAAAGAAAATTATAAAGGAATAAGTAAGGACATTAATAATGCCAGACCATAATCGAATAGATGGTCGTAAACCGTAAGACTCACGGAGCACACTTCGGCAAACTCAGCCATCGCCTCTCACCTGCCTGCCACATTATTGGGTAGAAGGCGGCAGGCTGGCACGGCGGTTCCTTAAAACATGGGGAATAGCGAATCTTTGTAGTTATTATTGGAAATCGTTTGATACAAATTAAGCATTGAAACGTAGCCTCTTTTATGGAGGCGTTCCAATAAATTGAGCCCCTGAGCAACAGCTAATTGACATGTTGCTCCAAAAGAACAACTCCACAAAAGAACAAACCTGCGTCCTGACATAGTTTTAAAGTTTTCCCTAACCCCATGTGCATTCATCGATTTTAACTATATTTGACGTAGCAAACCACAACAAAACTACAGGTATATGACAAATATTGCACCTATTGCTCAGGTTTTGTGAGGGGATGAATGAGTTGTGGCTCATTTACGCAAAAATACTGCAGATTTGATTTTAAATACTATAATCAATTAAATGAAACATTTGAAACAAATTATTTTTTCCATCATAATACTAATTACTCCAAAATTAGTATTAAGCCAAGCAAATGATGAAAACAAATGTTTTTTAAAAAGGATTTTTAACTCATATGACACTTCATACATTGAAAAAACATCAAAAGATTTTTCCATTATTTTAAATAATAAAAACTGGATGGATATCTATCAACTGAAAATTGGAGATGAAGTACTAAGTTTACAAGCAGACTTATGTTATGATGTGGGAATGTCAATTGGATATAAGATGTTCTCTATTGGATATTCATTTAACATTAATGATTTAGCATTTACTGGTTCAAAAATTAATAGAAGTGAATGGAATCTGAATCTTGCTAATAATATGACAAGTCTTGAAATGTTTTATTTCAATAATAAAGGACAGACAAATATAACTGAATATAGAAATGATTCAACTTCTTTTGGTTTTAATGAATCATTTGATGGATTGAATACAAAGGTATATGGTGCAGACTTGTACTATTTTGTTAATAATAAAAAATATTCTAATGCATATGTAAATAGTAATAAGTTTAGGCAGATTAAAAGCGTGGGTTCTATGATTATAGGTTTGTCATTTAGCAATGAAAGCTTAAATTTTGACTTTTCAAGATTACCAGAACAAGAACAACTTGAAACACTAAAAAAGAAAAATATTATTGAGCATACTTATGATACATTTAGTGTGAGCATTGGATATGGATATAATTTTGTTTTTTTAAAGGATGGACAGCCAATATCACAATAATACCATCTGTCGGAGCAAGTGTAGAATCTGAGGGAAACAAACAAATAGTAAATTTTACACTAAAAAATAAATCAAGAATTGCAATAATTCAAGATTTCAATAAATTTCTCTGGGGAATAAATTGCCAATATAATACTCATTGGTATTATACAGATGAGAATTCGATATCTAACTCTATAGGAAATTTTAATTTGTTTTTTGGAATGAGATTTTAAATAGAAAAACGAGCCACAATCGAGTAGATGACCGTGAGCCATAAGGCTCATGGAGCACAGATCGGCGAACTCAGCGCATCGCCTCTCACCTGACTGCCACATTTTGGGTAGCAGGCAGCAGGCTGGCACGGTGGTTCCTTAAAACATAGGGAATAGCGAATTTTTGTAGTTATTATTAGAAATGGTTTGATACAAATTAAGCATTGATATGTAACCTCTTTTATGGAGGCGTTCCAATAAATTGGGCACTGACCAACAGCTAATTAACATGTACAACCCCACAAAACAAAAGAACAAACCTGCTACCTAACATAGTTTTAAAGTTTTCCAACCTAACCCCATGTGCATTCATCGATTTTCATTATATTTGACGTAATAACTCACAACAAACCCACAGGTATATGACAAATATTGCACATATTGCACAGGTTTTGTGAGGGGATAAATAAGTTATGGGCAAGTTTGAAGAATAAGATAGTAACAATGTGCCATCGTCTAATTGGCAAGACACCCGAGGCTAAAAGATATTTAAATAATTTCGGGAAATGTAGGTTCGAATCCTAACAGCACTACTAATTAAAAAAATGGAATCGATAGAATTAAAAAAATTTTTAAAAGATGTTGGAGACTCAGTCCATTCAATGAATACGATAGCTGTAGCACTTTCAATATTACCAAAGGGTTCCATTAAAGTTCCAAAAGGATTAGAAATATCTTGGGACCCAAAAAGTTTAGAGAATTCAAAAATAATGTCTCGTAATTATGCTGAACGTTCTTCATACGTTTACGCAGCTGAAAGTCTTTTTGAGTATCTCGAAAATATTTCAAAAAATCCACTTTGGATTTATGATGGACATGATTTCAAAGGAGAAGAAAAGAAAGCAATTAAAGTATACAAGTTCCTTAAAGCAACTCCAGGAATAACAGAAACTATGGCAATTTTAGTTGAGTTATTATGCCATTGGAGAAACAGGATTGTTCATTTAAATATTTCGAATGCAGGCTTATCAAGCAATAAAAAGGATTCTTTGAAAAAGGAAAGAGATAATATTTATTCCAACTTTCATCACTTTGACATTTATGAAGCACTTGACAACTTTGAGAATAAAAAAATAACGTTAAAAGATACTTCGACATTAATTACAATTGCGATTAAAAGTGTAAGATTAGTTGATGAATACTTCCTTACTGGTGTAGTAAAAAAAACACTGAAAGTTTGAAAAATGAATTTTTGAAAGACAAGAATTTCGTCCGAATTTTCAATCAACAAAAATCAAGAAAAAAGAATAGGCAATTGGAAAAATGGTTAAGTATCAACTATCCGTATTTACCAATTGAAAAAAGTGAAGAAATATTAGAAATATTAAAAACCAGCCCATAACAAAAGCTATATGTAATGCGAGGTTCAGCGGGTAATTCAACCGCAGTTCTTCGTTGCAACAACGCCAATTCGTCTTTGACGATTTGGCTATAAAAACTAAAATATGAATAAACGAATTGGCTCAGTGGCAACCTGACAGTGAAGTGTTTCAAAATCCCGCACTCCACATAGCCAAACCGTTGTGTGTAAGCTTAAAAAGACAGAGATATGAACAAACATGATTTTGCTTTAGAGTCCTTCAAAAATATTCAAGATTTGATAAAATTTATTGACCAAAAAGCTGGAGCCGTTTTGGTAATCTCTGGATTAATTTTTACTGGTTATATTGAATTTCTAAAAGGACTTGAAATGTCCTCTCTCGAATCAACAAGTTTAATTGGACTTATAACCTTTATATCGAGTTTAGTCACTGTTTTAAGCCTAATTTTAGTGTTGTATTTATCTGTTTTTAAGGTTCTAAAAACAAGATTGGCAAAAAACTATAGTAATGAAGAATATTCTTTGTTTTACTTTGAACATATAGTAAAACTAGGGAAATCAAAAATTGAAGAAGATTACAAAATATTAGATGAATCCAAAATGCTTAAGTATCTTATTGACCAACAATATGAAGTTTCATTGATATTGGAGAAAAAGACTAAAAACTTTCGAATCACATTAAATATTCTATTCATTTCTATTATTTCTCTAGTAATTTTTATTATCAGTACAACACAATTATAATGGCACTTAAAGACGATATTAAAAACAAGGTTCAGACAATTATCGATGAAGATTTTGAAGTGACAGATGTTACTTATGTTCCTAAAATTGATGACAATAAACTAACCTTTGGAAATACGGGATTGAGATTTGAAGCAACGGTACTATTTATTGATATGCGTGGCTCGACTACGATATTAAATAAACATAACAGAACAACAGTTGCAAAAATTCATATGGCATATTTTCATACAATAGTAAAAATAGCAAACCTATTTGGTGGAAATGTTAGAAGCTTTAATGGTGACAGTGCTCTGGTCTTTTTTCAGGGAACAACTAAAGACTCACTTTCGACAGCAGTTAAAGCTGCTATGAAAATTAGATTTATGCTGACTGATTCAAAAGATGGAATTGCAAATATTATTTCAAAATATACTGAAATTGACTTTGGAATTGGAATCGATGACGGAAAAATTCTATGTACAAAAATTGGGATTGGCGGAGAACACAATAGAGATTTATTTTGGGTTGGAAATGCAGTTAACAAATCAACGGTTCTAAGTGATAAAGCGAAATTGCCAAATCCAATTTATATATCTAGTTATGTTTATTCCAACTTGACAGATGAATTGCTTTATAAAGACCCAAATGCCAATCCAAAAGTAAATATGTGGAATTCGTCAACGATTAATTATAATGGAAAAAATGAAACGTGTTATTATACAAGTTATTATTGGGGACTATAAAAAGCCTACACACAACAAAGAACTAAGGTAAAAACCAAGTAAAAACGAATAAAAATTTTTCTTTTTAAAATGCCGTAATTAAGTAAGGGCAATTTCAAAAAGAAAAATTACGAAGGAATCAAATGCGATTTAAAATTTGGATCATATGGCTTTCCAGAATTTGCAATTGCAAAAGCTTGTTTTAAGAGTTTGTTTGTTACAGCAATCAGGGCAAGTTTTTTTGATTTTCCCTTATCAACAATTCGGTTATAAATAGCCTTGCAATGAGGATTGTTTTTGCATGCTGTAAAGCTACACATGAAGAGGTAATTTCTCATCCGCGCATTCCCTCTTTTGGAGATTCTGGAGCGACCTTTTACACTAGATCCCGACGAGTATTCGACAGGAGAGAGTCCGAAAAATGCGGATAATTGTTTTGCATTATCAAACGTTTCAAATGCATTTGTACAAACAATAAGAAAAAGAGCTGTCTTTTTTCCAATGCCAGGTATTGATGTGATATTAGTAAGCATTTCCTGCTTGTTTTCTTTGATTCTGTTTTCTATTTCAGACTCTAACAGGCTAATTTCATTTTTTAATAATCTTAACTGTCGTTTTAAGGAGGTCACAACCTTTCCTTTGACACCTTTGTCTAACAAGCCTTGCAATTTATTTTTAAGAGCGGTGTTTTGTTTTAGATAAAGATTTATAGCAGAATGTAAATCTTTGCATTCTTCTATGTAATCTGGTTTAGGAGCCCATTTGCTTAATTTCTGTTCTTGTGCATATTTAACAATCATCTTTGCATCACTTCTATCTGTTTTATTATGTTGCAATTTCATTTGAATAAACCGCTTAATTACTAGCGGATTAATTACAGAAACATTCACATGGTTTTCATAAAGAAAGATTGCAAGTTGTTGGTAGTAGCTGGCTGTATATTCCATAACGCACCAACTGTCTGGTGCTAAAAATAGGACAAACTCAGCAAAGCCATTCTCGTTGTTTGAAAATTGCTTATGTCCCAATTTTTCATTCCAGACATCAAAAACATTTTTAGAGATGTCAATCCCAATAAATTTTGTATTTTTATTCATAATTATGATTTTAAAAAGAACGATGCTACTTGAATATAACAACCTAAAAACAGGCTTTATGCCTAGAGAACTAATCGTATTTAAGTAGCGAAAGAGTGGGGATCTTCAATGTTGACGTGTTTTTATGACACATTTTGTATAATGACCTTAATCCACTCTTTCGTTCTTTTGATTATAATGTTTAAATATAATATTTTACAAACTTAGGTTTTGTATAAGTAATGGCAGGTAAAGTGCAAAATATCAAGGTTTATAACCCGCTCAAACTGCGTAGCGGTTTGACAGGAAAATACCACGAAATCTGCCACTACTCATACAATTTACCGTTGGCGATAATTCTGACCCGTCCTAAAATCTGGCTACACAATATGTAGTAAATTATGTATAAAAATGATGGGATTACAAAACGTTACAGTGAAGGTTTTAAATTGAAAATTTTAGCCGAACTTAGTACTGGAAATTATTCAAAGAAAAAACTAGGTGAAATTTATGGTATTAACCGAACTACCATAAACGAATGGATCAAAAAGTACAACCGGAAAGATTTAATGAATACTCGTATATTAGTGGAAACTCAAGACGAAACAACCAGACTCAAAGCCTTACAAAAAGAAATCAAAAAACTCAAAGAGTTATTGATTAAGAAAGACTTAGACAAATTAGCATCTGATTCATATCTTGAAGTCGCAGCTGAAAAACTGGGATATAAAGATGTCGAAGAGCTAAAAAAAAACTTAAACATCTAAGTATGGTTAAGGCAGTGGAAAAAATTAAGCACACAAGGCAGGCAAGCATTGAGCAAACCTGCCAGTGCTTTGGTATGCACAGAGATGCTTATTATAAATTTATAGAGCGTAAACTTAAAAGAGAAAACGTCGAAAATCAGGTTCTTGAACTTGTGAAAAATGAACGGATTGAACAGCCAAGAGTTGGAACAAAAAAACTCTATAAATCTCTAAATACAATTTTTGAAAAGAGATGTATTAAAGTTGGTAGAGATAAGCTTTTTGATATTCTCAGAGACAACAATATGCTTATAAAACGTAAAAAAGCATCCTGCAGAACTACAGACTCTTATCATCGTTTTCACAAGTATAAAAACATTGTGAAAGACATGACTGTTACTGCTCCTAATCAAGTTTGGGTATCTGATATTACATACATCAGAACTGTTAATGGTTTTTGTTATTTAGCACTTATTACTGATATGTATTCCAGGAAAATCGTTGGATATGATATTAGCAACTCACTGGAGCTGGCGGGCTGCCTACGAGCCCTCAAAAAGGCTCTGTGGCATGCCCGACCAGCGGCGGGATTAGTACATCACTCTGATCGTGGAATACAATACTGTAGTAATCAATATGTAAAAGAATTAAAAAAACGAAATATTAAGATAAGTATGACAGAAGAAAATCATTGTTATGAAAATGCTATAGCTGAGAGAGTTAATGGAATTCTTAAAGAAGAATTTTATCTCGATCAATGCTTCTTTAGCCTGAAAAATGCTAAAGTCGCTACTAAAAATGCTATCAGCATATATAATAATAAAAGATTACACTTATCTTTGAATTATAAAACCCCTAATATGGTGTTTAAATATAGAGCTTAATCGTATGTTTAACCTGTAGCCATATTTCAGGACAAGACATATAAATTGAGACAGAGCCATAAATCAAAGAATAGATGAAGCCTAAAAAATTAATTAAAGAATGGGTAAAAGCATTTAATGATGGAGATGTCGATAAGATTTCTAGCTTTTATCATTCTGATGCAATTAACCATCAAGTCGCAAACGAACCAATAGTTGGAAAAACTGCTATTCGAGAAATGTTTGAAAAAGAATTTAATCAAGCCGAAATGACTTGCATTGTTGAAAATATTTTTGAGGACAACGATTGGGGAATACTAGAATGGAAAGACCCTTTAGGATTAAGAGGTTGTGGCTTCTTTCAAATAACAGATGGGAAAATAAGATTTCAACGAGGATATTGGGATAAACTATCGTTTTTAAAACAGCATAATTTGCCTATACCAAACGAATAGAACATGGAAATTAGAGAATTAGTTTCAAAAGACATTGATATAGTTGTTGAACTTTGGTATAAAACCTCAATAATTGCTCATGATTTTATACCCGACAATTATTGGAAGAACAATAAGGGTGCAATGGCATTTGAATATCTGCCAAATTCTGAAACATATCTAGCAATTGAAAATGGAGAAATTGTTGGATTTGTAGCTATGATTGAAAATTTCCTAGCTGCAATATTTGTGGACAAGGAATTTCAGGGGCAAGGAATAGGAAAATCATTGCTAAATTTTGTAAAACACAAAAGGACAAGAATTAAACTAAATGTTTATGAGAAAAATAGAAAGTCCATTGATTTTTATAAGAGTCAGGAATTTATAATAAAGGCTATAAGCGAAGAAGAGAAAACTGGTGAAAATGAATTTTTAATGGAATGGACAAGATAAATACGAATGCTAACAATGGCATAGTGCATGCGGGTTTCAGTCGTTTTCGAATGTTTGCGGATCCTAAAAAAGTTAGTGTTAACTGATAGGAAAGCGCTTCGTACTCCCGCACGACACCATACCATAAACCGAAGTGTGAAAAACCGAGCCAATTAACATTAATAAGAGAATATTACTATGACTAAAAACGATTTGACAGGAAAGTGCTTCATAGAAAGGTCGGTGCAACTCAATGGGAATTTATTTTGTTTTGCCCGCCCGCTTCTTCCCTCCGGGTCAGTTTAGCAACCCCAACGCAGATTGCATGCATTTGCAAATCACACAAGCCAACCCCCGACTGAAATTTGCAAAAGAGTGCAAGTTTGCAGACGTTCATTACTCTTCCCTGTATTGTTTAGGCGACTTCCCAACCACCCTTTTGAAGTATTTGCCAAAAACAGATTGGTCAACAAAATTGAGTTCATTACTTATCTGCTGAATTGTATGTTTTGATGATTTTAACAATGCCTTTGCCTCTAGTATAACGTAATCCTCTATCCAATTATTTACCGATTTGCCTGTTTCAGACTTTACCATTTGAGATAAATACTTTGGGGAAAGGTTCACTTTGTCAGCATAAAATTTAACCTGTCGTTGGGTTTTGAAGTTCTTTTCTGCCAGACTTAGAAAATGCTCAACACTTTCATTCTGTTTTGAAGCTAATAAATCTTCCTCTGGGATCTTATGCAAACAAGAATTTGAATAATAGTGAAATGCAACCATTAAATACTGTACAATAACTTTTCTGTGAGGATTATCTAACATGTCGGCCACTTTTTTCAGCATAAGATAATAGGTCATCAGTAAATCTAAATTTTCCTGTGTTAATGGCAGATACGGATTCTTACGTATATTATGGGATAGTGACAAGCGTTCTGATATATGTGGAATTAGACTATCCGTCATTTGCTTTGACATAACAATAAACGAACCCTCAAAATCATCGCTTATATACTCGTGTTGCAAAATCTCATCCGCTACTATTGTTATCATACAGGGCGCTTGAGTTTTGTAGGGAACCAACCCGATTTTTCCACGAGTATGCCCTTTGGTACAAATGATGAATGTGGTTACATCTGTCCTGAAAGGATGGGTAAATCCAGGTAGGACTTTAATATTGTCGAATAAAAGAAATTCGTTATCAATACCAGATACTTCCCTGCCTAAATTAGTTTTAAAATTTGTTTGCCACGAAAGAAAATTTATCTCATTTGCCATGTCATTATTTTTTGTAAAAATACAAAGTCTTTCATGTAACCAAAATATAAATTCATCCTTTCGACTATGTTATAAGATTTTTAGACCAATAAAAAAATATCGATTCGACTTTTATGCTAATAGTTTAGGATTTTAGACGATTTTGATATTTAAAACCCAGATACTTTTGTTATGTGAAATTTAACTAATAAAAATTTTAAAGCAGAAAGTAAAATGATAAAAAAAGTAATTTTCTCAGCATTGGTTGCAATGTTAATGTGGTCAACACAGATGTATGCACAATCAAACAAAAGTTTTGGGATAAAGGTTGATGCAAATATGTCTAATTTTTCCGTATTAGATATGGATAACCTAAAGAGCACAATGAAAGTTGGTGGCGGAATTGATGGTTTTTTAAAGATTGATTATTCGAATCATTTTGCCCTTCAGGCAGAATTGTCATTTATGAACAAGAAATCTGAATTGGAACTGGATGGCGTAAAATCATCTTTCAATTACTGGGGGCTAGATATTCCTGTTTATGCCATTGCTCAACTAACGCATACAGATGGCAATATTGCTTATTTGGGCATGGGACCTGTTTTTGACTTTGGATTTTCTGCAAAGTCAGGTGAAACCAATTTATATAAAGATGGTGCAGGTTCAATAGAGATGCAACGCTACAATGTTGGTGCGGGTGTTATGCTTGGCTACGAATTCGGTTTTGGAATGCAAATAAACGCAAGTTATAAGTATGGCTTTTTCAATTCGCTGAATGAGCCAATAGGCGATGCTTTCCTTCACTCACAATATGCGAGTTTTGGAATAGGTTACAGGTTTTAGAAATATTCATTAATAAGCGCTTGGAATATTTCAAGTGCTTATTAATCTAATGAAAGGAACTATAAAATGAGAAAAAAAATTAAAGACACTCACAAACTCATTGAAAACGGAGTTGTTTCGGGATACCAAAAAATTGAGGACAGCGTGGTTTCAGGCTACAAAAAAGTGGAGGATAAATTTGTTGACAGTCTACTTAAAAAAGAAGGTGAAACTATCGAAGAGGCTAAAGCCAGATTAAACAAATTGCCGAATTCAGATAAAGCCGAATAGGCTTAATTATTAATATTTAACTTAATTAGTATTGTTATGAATAAGAAAAAATTATTTCTAGCAAGTGCATTAGGAATCTTGGCTTCTACGGGAATCAATGCACAGAATGTGACCAACGATTCTAATCAAAAGAAAGAAAATGAAAAAGGAATCGTTAAAGTTTACAACGCTATCGAAAATGGATTCGTATCAGGATATAAATCCATTGAAAACGGATTTGTATCGGGATACACAAAATCCCAGGACAAATGTGTTGATATCCTTTTTAAAAGGAAAGGTGAAACCACAGAAGAAGCTAAAGTTAGGCTAAACACTCCTGCCAAAGCCGAAGTCAGCAAAGAGATAGGCTATCGTGAAATAAATGCAGAAGTTAAAGACCGAATTAACAACCTGCCAAAGGTTGAGGTAAATAAAAGGAATAACTTCTAAAGTTTGGGTGGAAAAATTCAATCTCATTTCCCATTCGGTTCAGACCAAAATCCATAGGGTTTAAACATTAAAAGGTCTTTGGGAAATGAGATTGATAGTTTTTTGGGTTATTCATTGTGAATTGAAATAATATTGTCAACCCTATTTGGAAGCACAATGGCAAGTCGCACGAACCACCTACTCGCCAAAACTTGCCATAGAGCTCACAAAGCCGTCCCGATTTACCCACAGGGCATTGGGGTTTACCGACGCTCAAAAAAAACAAAATAAACCTGCCCGTTCCGCAGGCGGGTTTGTGCTTTGTGGAAAGGTTTCTTCGAATTGAAAAAACACACCAGCATACAATCGAGGAGATGACCGTGAGTCATAAGACTCACGGAGCACTCAATGCATCCACTATCAAATCTCTGAATTTATTGAATAATATCGTCGTATGGAGTATGATGAAGTACACTTGCAAATAAGAGGTGCACACACGGACAAAAATTCAAATCGCATTTCTCTTGCAACTTCACGCCTTCAAATTCAATCGAGTTTCAAAAGCGAATACAATTTACCTCGACCAATTAGAATAATTCAGCCATTTTTCATACATTTGTTACAAACTGCAATTTATGGATAATCAAACTGAAAAAACAACTGAACCAAAACAAAGACATGGTTGTGTCACTGCGTGGTTAATCTTCATGATTATTGGCAATTCCATCTCGTCACTCACTTATTTATTTGGAGGAAACCTCATAGCACAAAGTTTCTCAGGAGGAATTTCAAGCTTTATGGTTGCTTTACTTTTCTTTTTAGGTCTTGGGAATGTAATATTCGCAGTCATGCTACTAAAATGGAAAAAACTTGGCTTCTGGGGATTCATATTTACAAGCATTTGCGCTGTAATAATCAACCTAAATTTAGGACTTGGTATTCAACAATCACTATTCGGACTCATGGGCATTGTAATACTGTATGCTGTCTTGCAAATTAAAAAGGATGATGTTGCTGCATGGGAAAATCTTGAATAAGTCAATAATTTCAGCAAGCATGAGATATGTAAAGACAAAAATATTTTTGATCGCCACATTCATCCTTTCCATCGGCTTACTTGCATCATGTGACAACAAGCAAGCTGACAACACAAACAAACACATTAGCTCCAAAGACACCTCAACTTTCAACACTCAAAACAAATCAGAACAACCCATAAGCTCAAAACAAACAGACGCAAACTTAACATCCCATATAGGATCGGATGACACATTGTTTTCTTTGTTCCCACAACACATATCAGATAGCATTCACATCCATAATAGTTTAATCAAAATCAATAAGAACCAACAAAAATTACTATCTAACGTACATAAGAAAATATTTTACAATACACTTAAAATAAAAAGCATTAACAGCACTGAATTAAATCATTTCCCATTACATCCAATTAAACAAATATCACTTAATGAAGAAATTATTGGGCTCATTACTTTAAGAATGGGGATGTATACACTTTCCAAATTAGACTTATTTCTGTACAGCCTGAACACAGAAAAAATCACATATGGATTAGAGTTGTGTGATAACTGGGGAGATGTAGGCATCAGTTTCCAAAAAACGAGTTGGATTCAGGATTTTGACAACAATGGACAGCTCGATATTTTAACAAAACAAACGGTTTTTACACCTATAACTGAACCATATAACCAAAAAGAGATAACTGGCTACTTAAGAGACACTTTGAGACTTTATCAAATTCAAGATAAAGAATTGAAACTTATCTATCAGGAAAGCTATTGTGATTCCGTCATTTTTAAAAGCGATAACACAATGCAACGAATTAAAGAAATATCTAGCAACACAACGAGCATCAAAGACACACCTGCGAAAACAAGCAAGCAAATTCAGAAGTATCACTAGCCCCACTACGAAAATAAACAAACTAAGCATCTATTTTTGTTTTTTACAACATATAAACATCCGTTCTATCACTATTTTGCTATATTTGGAGAAATAAACAACATAATAAGTCAATAGTAAAACATCTAGCTAAAAATTCATGAAGAAATTTGCAGTCTTACTCATACTCACACTTCTTTTCGCCACACATATTTTCTCGCAAGAAGACAAATACTACGACGAAATTGATAACAAACGATGTTTATCCGTTGGTTTCATGAATGGAGGCGGCTCACTTGCAGGGTTTGATCTTGAATTTATGCTGTCAAATACATTGGGAGTACAATTTGGAGCCGGATTTATTGGTTACGGCTGTGGACTAAATTTTCACTTCAAACCTACAATAAGAAGTACATTTTTATCCTTTCAATATTGGCATCAAGGAATAGGAAACAGTTTCTCCCAAAGCTTAGCAGGGCCAAACATTGTATTCAGAGGGAAAAAATGGTTTACCTGTCAATTTGGTCTGGGTGTCCCAATAAAAAAAGGACCCGCTCTTCCTGATGACTACGAAATTCCAAACGCCATGTTAACCTATTCTATAGGAGTATATATCCCACTGTAATGAAAAGACTCCTCCCTATAACTTTTGGGCTACTTGTTCTGTTTGGTTGCAAACAAGAGGTAGATCACACAAATCAAAGGAATAACTCTAGCACTGTAGAGTTAAGATATCCAGCCTTTAAAGGAGCAGAAATTAAGAAAACTCCGCATATGAAATAAAGACAACTAAAACTCAAAATCCAATTTGCGGATTGAGATATTTGACAAAAGATATATTTACGAATAACAAACAAGAAAAACTAAAATGGACAGATCTGATCAACTATTTTATTGCAAACAATGCATTCACCGAAAGATGGACATGAAGCAAGGATTAATCTGCAACTTAACCGGAGAGAAAGCTAGTTTTCAAGATGAGTGCTCTGATTTCAAACAAGATGAAACAACTAAAAAAATTGTCATAGACGACACAGAAGCATTGGAAACAGATGAAATCAAGGGAAAGTTATCTCCAGAAATAATAGACAAACTTAAACTTGAACAAAAACTACTACCCGGAGTAATTGCAGGAGTTGTTGTTGGAATTTTAGGTGCAATCCTGTGGGGTATAATTACAGTTGTTACTGGATTTCAAATTGGGTATATGGCAATTGCTATTGGAGCAATCGTTGGAATTGCAGTGAGAAATATAGGCAACGGAATTGACAAGATCTTTGGATATTCTGGAGCCATCATTGCGTTTTTAAGTGTCGTCCTAGGTAATTTTTTAAGTATTGTTGGTTTTATTGCAAATGCAAACGACCTTAAATTTTTCGAAACCCTCGTACTCATTGATTATTCATATCTACCAGAACTAATGGCTGAGACTTTTAATGTTATGGATCTTCTTTTTTATGGATTAGCCATTACTGCAGGCTACAAATTTTCGTTTCGTAAAATCACAGAAAAAGACATCCTAAACCTAAAATCTGCTAATTCATAGAAGATTTTCATTATATTTATAATCCACAACAACACAAAAACATCAAATTAATATGAAAAACCAACGCATCTTACAATTTGTCCTTTTGCTAACAGTCATTCTCATTGGCTTTAACTCATGCACAGTCAAAAAACGGCTTTACCAACCAGGCTATCATGTTGAATGGCATAATTCCAACAAAAAACACAAAACACAACAAAAAAGCGACAAGCATATTCATCATGACAAGGGAGAAAATCAAGTTGCAGTGTACGAAAATTCGGACAATGCAAGTTATAAAACAAAACCAATAGGAATCCCACAAGAATCTGAATCCAGCTATGCATCAAGTGATGAAAACATGGATAACCTGGAAATAATTCGCTCATCCAAAGAAAAGCCATCTTTCTTTGCAGAAAACACTCGAGCAACTCCAGACACAAACAAATATGTTGTTGACAAAGATAATCCCAATTCAGTTAACTCATCTGAGATTAAACCAAAAATGCATTGGGCAGCTACAACTGGTTTTATACTTAGCATACTTGGACTGATTAGTATATTTTTCATACTTATATGGGCCTTACCAATTGCAATCTTAGCAACAATATTTTCTCGAATTGGAATGAAGCGAATTAAAGCCAATCCAGAAATTTATAATGGAGATAGCATTGCAAAAGCTGGCTTTATTATTGGAATAATCGGTATTATTTTATCCATTTTATTTACAGCGTTTTTTATAGCATTAATTCTATTCTCTATTATGGGGTAAAACAAATTAAAAGCGAACAACACAACAACATGAAAGACCAAGGCATTTTACAACTTGTTCTCATAACAACAGTCATCCTTATTGGTTTTAACTCATGCACAGTCAAAAAACGGCTTTACCAACCAGGCTATCATGTTGAATGGCATAATTCCAACAAAAAACACAAAACACAACAAAAAAGCGACAAGCATATTCATCATGACAAGGGAGAAAATCAAGTTGCAGCGTACGAAAATTCGGACAATGCAAGTTATAAAACAAAACCAATAAAAATCCCACAAGAATCTGAATCCAGCTATGCATCAAATGATGAAAACATGGATAACCTGGAAATAATTCGCTCATCCAAAGAAAAGCCATCTTTCTTTACAGAAAGCACTCAAGCAACTCCAGACACAAACAAATATGTTGTTGACAAAGATAATCCCGATTCAGAAAAATCATCTAAAACCAAGAAAGATACGCATTGGACTGCAACAGGTGGTTATATTTTAAGTCTATTTAGCTTGATTTTAACATCTATTTTAGGCATAACTGGCGTAATACCTCTCTCACTTTTGGGCCTACTTACCACTGCTTTGCCATTTGGACTTTTTGCTGCCTTAATAGCTATTGCATTACTTTTCCTACTTGGAATTTTAGGAATTATCTTATCCCTAATAGGCATGAAACGAATAAAAGCCAATTCAGAAGATTATAAAGTTGCAAAAAAAGGATTTAAGTTGGGAATCATCAGCATTATTATTAGTGTAATATTAGTTACCCTATCGTTATGCATTCTATTTTTTGTAATTTGACAGATATCTACAAATCCACACTCAAACAACTCCAAGGAGCACTCTCCTACTCACCGCGTTTGGCAACATAGATGATTTCTCCTTTCGGAAGTCGGTAGCGTTCAATTTCTTCTTCAGTGAACTCGTCAATGAAACGATTTTCATCCACAATAAACCCTGCTGACTGCAAGCGTTTTCCATAATCTAAGCCATGCCAACGCACATGATCGTATTGCCCAAATACACGTTCACGTTCTTTAGGGTCTATAATGCTTAAGTCTTCGTGAGTTTCTTCGTAAGAGTAGTTAATCGGCACTTGAAGCAAAGCCCAACCTCCAGGTTTTAGCACACGCAAAACCTCTTGCATTGCTTTTATATCGCTTTCAACATGTTCCATCACATGATTGCAAATCACAACATCAAATTGCTTATCCTCAAAAGGAATATCCATGATATCCATTTTCACATCTGCAATGGGACTGAGCAAATCACCAGTGGTGTAATCCAGATGTTTCATTTTCTTAAATCGCTCTAAAAATGGTTGTTCCGGAGCCACATGTAACAACTTATTGGGAGCAGTAAACAGATTGGTTTTCTGATCGAAATACAACCACATCAAACGATGTCTTTCCAAAGACAAACATTTAGGACACAATCGATTATCAGCACCCTTATTCCCGTATGGCAGCATTTTACGAAACTCGCCCCCACAAACAGGGCAAGCATGCTTTTTGCCTTTGTAGAAAGGTAAAATCAACCAACGAAATAAATAAGACATGCGGATTAACCAAGGTCTGGGAATATGTCGAACTAAAAAGCGTATAAACTTTCGCATAGAAATAAATTTTACATCAAGGTAGCATTAACTACTCAGATACAAAGATAATCTGAAATCACGCATTAAAAAAATAAAGATTTATACAATTATTTCAATGAAAGAAAATCAGCCTGAGCGCTGATTTCATACATATTTGCGGAGACACTATAATTTGTCAAACACAAAGAAACATCCAATAAATCACCTTGATCAACGGCTGTGAGCTGCGCTTCAGTCAAGCATTCACGCAAAGCTGCTTCATTGTGAAATGACGTCCACATATAGAGTGGTTTTTGCACATCACCAAGCATCAACTGAGCTTTACTGCGATAGGTTTCATTGGGTGTAAACTCAATCCCATCAGACATCCCCAAACCTAAGGTTCCTTCAAAGCAATACTCACCATCCATTTGAATTTCAAACACAAAAGTTTCCTGATATTTTACCGACTTGACTTTATGTCCCAAAAGAACATCCCCACCTGTCAAGTTCTCAACCTTAATTTCCAAAGGTGGAACTGACGTTTCACTTACAGGTCCTTCCTGGAATTCATCGTTTTCTCCTTCGACAAATGCTTGCTGGGTTTCCACATTTTGGCTCTGTTTTTCACTTTCAGTATTTGCATCTTTATTCTGACAAGAAATCAATGCACCCCCCATAAAAAGTGCGAAAGCTAAGCTAACTTGTTTTTTCATTTTGGCTTAATTTGATTTTGTGTAAACATACAAATTTTGATGGGAAATTTTCAAATTTCCATGTTAAACATTTTCATAAAAAAAGAGTTATCTTTACATGAATAAACTCCGGACATACGGAGTCTTTGATCTCATTATAAGCAAAACCCTCTGCCCTTTTGGACAACTTGATGACATGTGTGGATGGAAAAATTAAGCAATCACATATCAACGCGGAATTTCAATGCGTTTGTTTGGCATGCTAGCTTTTTAGCAATTGCCAAAAACTTCATGGATGTGGATACAATTATTCCATCCATGCTATTGAAATCTGGTGGAACCAATTTTCAACTGGGTTTACTCACTGCAATTATGGTGGGAGGATCACGCTTTTCGCAAATACTTTTCATTGCTCCCATTTCCGGAACTCAACGAAAAAAACCATTGCTCCTAGGTGCAATTAACATGCGTATTTTGGCATTGTTTGGTATGGCTCTTCTGTTTTTATATTCCGGAAGCCTCTCATCTGAACTCATAATTCCACTAATCTTTGTTATCATTACCATGTTTTCCTTTTCAGGAGCTTTTGCCAACATCCCCTATACCGACATTTTAGGCAAGTCCGTCCAAACCAAACGCAGGAAGCAATTTTTCTCTTTACGGACAGTCATTAGCAGTGCAGGAATATTTGCCTCAGCATTTCTAGTACGTGAAATATTGAAAAGCAACAGCTATCCCGAAAATTACGCAAAGATATTCTCGTATGCAGGCTTATTTTTACTTATCGCCTCTTTAGGATTTTGGCGACTGAAAGAATTTATTCCTGCAGATTTCAAAGCCGTACGGATAGGGATTAAATCTATTATTCCGACCATACGATCCAACCAACGACTAAAATGGTATCTACTAAGCATAAACACTTTAGGATTAGGCTATGGCATGTTACCATTTATTTTACTTTATGCAAACCACAACCAAATGCTTGATGGAACCTATACGGTTGGGAATCTTTTATTGGCAAAAACTTTAGGACTTATTCTTGCCGGAATTTGGCTGTATTTCAGAAATGAAAAAGCAAGGTATCACCATATGATGATGCTAATGATTGCCTTAGGAATTGCCTTTGCCACAATAGTTTTAGTCTTTCCAAGCTTACCCCTTGCTTACATGATAAGCTTCTTTATCGGAGGCATCTTTTTGAGTTTGTATCAAATTGTAATCAATGGTGTATTATTAGAAATCAGCGACTTGAAAAACCGCAGCTTGTTTACAGGCATATCTGGAGCGGGAAGCATTTTACCTGTCATTTTTCCGCTTTTGGGAGGTGCATTAATTTCAGCCATTGGATTTTACGGATTCTTTGCTTTATTTGTCGCATTAACAGGCGCATCATTTTTCTTTATTCGGAAACTAAATTGTCAAAAATAATATGAAAGTACTTTTTTTATACTGTGAGGATTTTTCTTATGAAGCAACGATTAAAACGCTGGATTTTGTCCCTGAAGCAAGTGGCAAAAAGAGTTTTCAAAATGTACAAACAGCCTTCATTCATGTCGAAGCTGGAGACGACGAAAACGAAGCCTCCGTGTTTAAGAAGGTAGTGAAACAGCTTAAGTGGATTTTGAAAAAAAATGACACAAACAAACTGGTAATCCATTCCTTTGCACACTTAGCAGAAACCAAAGGCGACCCTCAATTTACGTATGAATTTCTCAACAAGCTAGAGCAACGCATGTCTGATTCTGGATTTGAAACACATCAGACCCCATTTGGTCATTTTCTAGATCTTCACATGGATGCTCCGGGATTTTCCCTAGCAAGAGTTTTTAAGAGCTTTTAACATGCAGAAACTGGGTTTATTATTGATTTTACTTTCACTGTTGTTCCAAGGAAAAGCTCAAGAAGTGAACTATACTCCCATTGGATATTTTCATACACCTTACACAACAGAAACCGGAGCTCCACGACAAGGAAGTTTATCACCGGATAGCACAGGTTACATTGTTCTGGATAGCGTTTATCGTAACGCTCTAAATATGTTGGACTGGTTCGAGTACATCATTGTGCTTTACCATTTTGACAAGGTGAGAAATTGGGACTCGTTTGTAAATCCTCCAGGAAGTGATCACAATCATAAATTTGGATTGTTTAGCACACGAAGTCCGAAACGCCCAAACCCAGTTGGAATGACGATTGTCAAATTAGAACGCATACAAGCAGACACTCTATTTCTTAGTGGCATTGACGCCTTTGATGGGACACCAGTTCTGGATATTAAGCCCTATTTACCATCGGTAGATATGATTGAATCTCAACAAAATAAGCTAATCGAAAAAGCACTAGGTCATCACGATGATGATTTCATTCAAGACACAACATTCTATCGTTAGATTTCTTGAATACACGACATAGTTATAACGCTTGAAATCAGGTATCGCTAAAATTCCAAATCAGCAAGTGCTTTTTCTCTGTACTCAAATATTTTACGAAGCTTAGACTTCACAAAAAGCGCATTTACCCATCGCCCTAAAAAACCGAAAGGCAGTTTATAATACACCTGATCAATCATTTCCAATCCCTCAGGATGAGGTTTAAAGCAATGCGTATGATGCCAAAACGCATACGGTCCATATCGCTGTTCATCAATAAAATAGGATTTCTCTTTAACAGCTCGTATTTCAGTTGTCCAATTGGATCAAAACCCAGGAAAAGGACTCACTTTATAAGTTATAATTTGTCAGGGGTACGTTTTATCTTTAAGAAAAGGAGATGTAATTTCAAATCGCATTTCTATTCTGGAGGAGTAATTTTCTGCAAATTTTTAGGATTTGAGAAATATTCCCACGCATCATCTATATTCATATTGAGAAATTGCCTTGTTTCCAAGCGATGCAAATTACTATGAGTTGAAAATTTCATACGCCAAGTCTTTGTTATTTAATAAAGGAAGCGTGTAGGAGTTCAAAATTATTCCGCTTGTTTTGCTGCTTCAATTTTCTCAAGTTTAGAAAAACCAATATAAGCTAAAATAGCAGGTAAGAGATAATAAACTCCTTGTATTATAGAGCCCAAATAAGATATAAAACGGACAAATTTATTGAACACAAAACCCATTTCATCATCACCAAAATCTTCTCCTGCAAATTGCAAAAAATTATCGCTGTAATCATGGATTTTAAACGCCATAAGAACCACTCCAACAAGTGTTAGACCTGCCATTCCGAGCAAGACAGACTTTCCTTTCTCAAGAAAACGTTGATAGGTAAATCCAAAAATCAAATACATGACACCTAAGAACAAACTAAAAGCAACCGCATAATAAGCAACATCTAAAATTTGATCAAAGAAACCTGAAAACTCCTCAAAACCATAAGGATCAGCCTCGGACATAATACGTATAATAAGGAAATTGAGAGACGAAAGAGCACCACCCAAAATCCATAAGCCACCAAAAACCCAAGCTGGAATACGTATCATATTATGTGCTGACTTTTCTTTCCTGGGGAGTTCTGAAACTTTAATTTTTGCCATTGTGCTTAAGTTTAATTAAACAAAGAAATCTTTGAAGACAAAAAATAAAATAGCACAAACTAGGAGACCAACCGTCAGAAAAATCAACATCCTCCGATTAGACCTTCTCTTTTCTTGTCTGATGTGATCTTTCAAAGCATCTCGATCATCCTTAGGAAGTGAACGGGATATTTTCCCATCCAATTTCTGACTGGAATTATGCTTTAAGCGACTCAAACTTTGATTAAAAAATGCCATCTTTTGTCATCATTTTCACGCAATTTACAGCAAAATTCACGAAATCGAACAATATAGTGTTAATAAATGCTGAAAATAATCATCGGACATTCACTACATGCCAAAAGAATTGATTAAAATTGCAGCTCAATTTAAAACAATTTTAAATGAAAAATGTAAGTATAGCAATTGGATTAGTAATGATCTTAGCAACAATGAATGCTTGTCAGGAAACAAAAAATGATAATAAAAACCCTTTACTTATGTCAGAATTTAACACCCCATACGAGAGTATCCCTTTTGATCAGATAAACAATGCGTATTATCTCCCTGCTACCAAAGAAGCAATTAAAATGGGAGAAGCTGAGATTGAGGAAATTGTAAACAACAAAGCAAAAGCAGACTTTGACAATACAATCAGAGCACTTGATAATGCTGGTGCACAACTTGATTTAATTTCTTCCATCTTTTTCAATCTTCTATCAGCAGAATCCAATGAGGAAATGCAGAAAATTGCAATGGAAATCTCCCCTTTGCTTACCAAATACTCCAATGATATCATGCTTAACACAGCACTTTTCGAACGTGTTAAAGCTGTACATGACGAAAAAGAAAACTTATCGCTTAATGCTGAAAAGTTATTGCTGCTCGAAGACACATATCGTAGTTTTGTAAGAAACGGTGCTTTACTCGAAGGTGAAGACAGACAAAACTATCGTGATATTAGCACAAAACTTGCACAATTAAGTTTGCAATTTGATGATAACGCATTAAAAGAAATCAATAAGTTTTATTTGCACATTGAGGACGAAAATAACTTAGCAGGATTACCAGAATTTGTGATTGATGCTGCAGCTGAAGAAGCAAAATCTCGCGAGATGGAAGGATATGTATTCACCTTGCACTACCCTAGTTACGGACCATTCATGCAGTATGCTGAAAATCGTGAACTTCGTGAAACTATGTATATGGCAAGAACTACACAATGCAGTAAAGGCGACGAACTTGACAATACTAAAATCATCAAAGAAATTGTCAACTTGCGTATTCAACTTGCCAATCTATTTGGTTATGAAAGCTATGCTGATTATGTGCTAACCGAGCGCATGGCAGAATCAGCAGAAAACGTCAACAATTTTCTTCAAGAACTTGCCGTAGCATCAAAACCCAAAGCAAAAGAAGAGCTTGAGCAACTTCAAGAATACGCACGTAAGCATGGCGCTGACTTTGATCTTATGCCTTGGGATTGGTCATATTACGCTGAAATGCAGAAAAAAGAGCTTTATGAAATTTCAGATTCAGAAATCAAGCCGTATTTCCAACTTGAGAACGTTGAAAAAGAAGTATTGGCACTCGCTGAAAGATTGTATGGAATAACTTTTACCTTGCGAACTGACATCCCCATTTACCACAAGGATGTAAAAACCTATGAGGTTGCCAATCAAGATGGTGAATTTTTAGGCTTATTATATTTGGACTTTTTCCCACGCAAAAGCAAACAAAGCGGCGCATGGATGACAAGTTTCCGTTCACAATTTAAAGACAAAGATGGAGATCATCGTCCACACATTACCATAGTTACTAACTTCTCAAAACCAACAGAAAAGACACCTAGTCTTTTAACTTTTGACGAGGTAACAACTTTCCTTCATGAATTTGGACATGGTTTACATGGTATGCTTAGCGATGTAGAATTCAAATCGCAATCAGGCACTTCTGTGGCTCGTGATTTTGTTGAACTCCCATCACAAATTATGGAAAACTATGCTTACGAAAAAGCGTGGTTAAAAGATGTTGCAGTACATTATGAAACTGGCGAAGCTATGCCTGAAAAAATGATCGATCGTATTGTTGAAGCTGGCAAATACCACGCAGGCTCAGGATCCATCAGACAATTAAGCCTTGGCATGACAGATATGGCATGGCATAGCTTAACCTCAGAATTTAATGGTGACGTGATAGCATTTGAGCAAAACATTATGGCTGAACTAGCTGTGCTTCCACAAGTTGAAGGAGCTGCAACAAGTCCTACATTTGGTCATATTTTTGCTGGAGGATATGCTGCTGGTTATTATGGATACAAATGGGCAGAAGTACTTGATGCAGATGCATTTGCCTCATTCAAAGAAGAAGGCATTTTCAACAAAGAAACCGCTGCCCGTTTCAGAGATGAAATCATATCTCGCGGAGGAAGTCGCAAAGAAATGGACTCTTATGTTGCATTCAAAGGACGTAAGCCTGAGATTGATGCACTGCTTGAAAGAGAAGGTTTGAAATAAGCATAAATGATAAGATTTCGCTTTTGGACATGATTTTTGCAAAAAACAAGCAAAAATTCATGCCAAAAGCGTTCCTAAAATCTGCACTTTTTCATCTTGCTTTCATGAAATAGAATTAGAATTTATTGTATATTTACAAAAACTAATTCACTAATCATGAAAACAAAACAAGTACTACTCGTCATTCTATTGATTGGCTTTAGCCTTATTGGCTATTCACAACGCACTTTAACCGAAACCGAAACAAAGTGGGTAAATGAAGCGAAAGAAAATCTAAATGTTGCACTCAGCGATCCCAGTTTATCAGAAACGGAACGATTAGAAATTATCCGTAAATCAGCCAAAACGCTAAAAGAATACGGACAAGATTCTGAATGGCCTAACGGAGAACTTCCGATTAAAGAACTTATGGATGCCAACTTTGACCAATGCAAAGATCAAATTTCTGAAATGTCAGCATGGACTCTACACCTCGAAAATGAATCTTTAGAAAAAAAATTACGTCTCATCAATGCAATTCAAATTGAAGTTGTGGAAGATCAAGTCCAGATGCTTGTCCCAGGAAGCACACCTGTTCAGCTGTCTGCAGATGTGATAAAAACAGTTTTCAATGTCAACCTTGTTGAAGGAGTAACTGGCGGAGAAAGACAAGATGCTCAAGACCTCACAAGCCGTTTCAAAGAGTTGGCAAAACAACGTGATTTAATCAATCGTATCAATATCCTTATAAAGTACGATAAAGAATCCATGCGAATGATTGCTAAAGACAGAAAAGAATTGGAGACCAAAATCCCTGTTTGGGAAAAAGCATACAAAGATGCTGAAGCTGGAACGTTTACAATGAAAGGTTACGAAGGAGCCATCCCTGCAGGAGGAAGCTCTGCGCAAACGCACAATTCCACTCCAAGCAATCCGAACTCTATCACAGGAACTTGGCGCTTTGGATATGAGCAAACAGGCTATTTTATCTGGACATTCAAATCCAATGGCGAATTCACTTTTGAAGATAAAATGAATGGTGGTGACATAGAAACTGGCAAATATTCCGTGCACGGAAATATGGTAAAGCTAACAGGTCCTAAACACATCTGCGAAAGCGTTCAAGGAGATTACTATTTCAGAATTTCTGATGGAGATTTAGAGTTTACAAAAATTGAAGACGAATGCATTCAACGTCGCATGACTTTAAGCCATATATGGTCAAGATATTAATTTGCATTTAATGCAGCCTTATAAACAGCCAGGGTTATTTCTCTGGCTTTTTTATGATCTACAATTGGCTTTGGATAGCTCGGAGTGTTCAACTCAGGAATCCATGCTTTAATGTATTGCATTTGCGGATCGAATTTCTTTTGCTGTGAATCTGGATTAAAAATGCGAAAATATGGAGCCGCATCACAACCAGTACCTGCAGCCCATTGCCAACCTCCATTGTTTGCTGACAAATCAAAATCGAGCAACTTTTCAGCAAAATAAGCTTCTCCCCATCTCCAATCAATCAATAAATCTTTGACAAGAAAACTAGCTGTAATCATGCGTAAGCGATTATGCATGTAGCCAGTTTCATTCAATTGTCGCATACCAGCATCCACAATGGGAAACCCAGTCTTCCCTTCGCACCAAGCTTTAAATTCCCCCTCACTGTTCCGCCATGGAATTTGATCGTATTGAGGTTTAAAAGCAGAATCGACAACATTTGGATAGTGAAATAAGATCATCATGTAAAACTCTCTCCAAATTAGTTCATTGACAAAAACATCGCTCAGCGGAAAACTGTATCGCATTAAACGGCGTATGGAAATCAATCCAAACCTCAAGTGCACTGACATACGAGAAGTTCCATTGACAGACGGAATGTCTCGGGTATTCTCGTAATCACGAAAAAATGATTCGTCCCAATTTAGTTTTGGTAAATCCACAGCTTTCCTTTGGTAACCAAAAGACTCTAGGCTAGGAAACATTACATCAAGCTTAGCAAGATTCGTTAAATGTTTTTCGGAAGGATAATCTTCAAGTTTTTGCAAATCGAACTGTTTGCGCCAAGCCTTCATATATGGAGTAAAAACCTGATATGGAGAACCATCTGATTTTAAAATTGCTTGAGGAGGATGTATAACCTGATCCGTAAAGGTTTTAAATTGAATATTGCTCTTTGCAAGCAAGTCAGCAACCATTTGATCTCTTTGGATGGCATAGGGCTCATAATCCTCATTCGTAAACACAGTCTGGATATCATAAGTTTTCTGAATGGCTTTAAACACAGTTTCCACTTTACCATGCTTTACCAAAAGGGAACTCCCCTCCTTTCGGAGTTGACTATTTATAGTTTCAAGCGTATCATAAATTAAGTTTAAGCCTGGATCATCTTTAGGTAACTCATCCAAGATATCAGTATCCAGAATAAACAAGACTAAAACAGGACAATCACCACGTAAAGCTTGATAGAGTGCATGATTATCATGCAGTCTAAGATCCCTTCTCATCCAAAAAACATTCAATTTTTCCATAAGTGAGCATAAAAAAACGGCTTGCAAGCACAAGCCGTTTTCGTTGTATAATTATGTTATTCCAAAACAATCACAGCTGCTGGATCCAACACCTGGAAAGTAAATGATTCTGTAATGTAGAGATGCACTTTTTTCTGGTCATGCGCTTCATAACCAATGGACAGATCCTGACCCAAAGTTAATTTGAATGCCTCTTCATCATCAGCAATTAACAAACCTCCTTTGATTTGATCTGTTACGACTATTTTACCTCCTATGCTTTCTTCAATATGCTTTTTCAAAGGATAACCTTTGACTTGAGCATTGATTTCAGCATAAAGATCTTCATCAACAACTAAATTAAATGCACCTTCAATGCCTTCTTTCTTGAAAACATACATTGCCTTAGTCAAGACTTTCATCATGTTGTCAACGGCACCAATTTTCATTTTTGGATGCTCACTAGCGTCAAGCAATCCTTTGATATTTGCTTTTGCAAAGCCTTTATAGATTGCATTTTCTTCAAAAGCAGCAATTTTTTGAGCAGCTTTATGCAAACTATCTACATCCACATCTTCACTACCACGTGCTAAGTTATCGAGTTCCCAAATATCTAATGAAAATGGAATTCTTGACTCAACTAGCGGCATAATTTTATGAATCCCATATTGCACATCTGTTTTTGCCTGTTTTGCTGGCACATCAAGTTCTCCAACTGCAACCGATGCAAAATCGATTCCATGAGGACCATCCACACCAACAAAATTTCTTGCAGAAAGTGCAGAATTCAAGACGTTTCTTGCTTCTTCGTTAATAAATTCCCATGCCTGATCAGAGATGGGTGCAAATGATTTTCTTAATATATCCATAATAAATTTCTCCTTATTTAATTTTACCAATTCCTAAATCGTTCGGTTTGTCTTCACCTTCATCTTCATGGTCGTGGTCATCACCATGATGAGCAATCTGACCATCTTTAAACAACCAAGCTCTTAGTTCTTCATCCCAGCCCGGCATATTACGACGCAACCACTCAAGTGTCATGCACGCATGCTCAATTTCCTCATCGCGGTTATGACCCATAATCTCCTTAAGCTCTGCATTGTCACTCGCATCAACACGTTGATGATACCAATCCACAGCTTCAATTTCCTCCTTAAGGCTGTTTAATGCTCTACTAAAATCTCTTGCTTCTTTGCTGAGTTCTTCAGCGGGTTCATGATAATTTGACATAATATATTGTTTTAGTTGTTATACATGAAAACAATTCTGAACACAGAATGTTTAATGGCTTTTCTCACCTATAAAATTAGCATTTTTCAGGAGAAAACCAAATGTATTAAGCATTTTTTAAGAGAGAATTATCTTGTGAATATTACTGCTTTATAAAGCTCCTGTAAGAAGAAAGCGATTCCGTTCCGATTTCAAGCACATATATACCTGATGGCAAGCTTGACAATCCCGAAATACGATACATTTCATTGGTTTCACTGATCTCAAAACTTAAAACTACATCACCAACCATAGTGCGAATATTAAAGAATTTAACTCCGGAGTCATTTACTCTAACATCCATAAAATCACCACAAGGGTTTGGCGACATACTAATGCAATCTAATTCTGATGCACAATTCACCTGAACCATATCAGAATAGCTTGAATAGCCATCAAAATCGGTTTGCTTTATGCGGTAATAATGAAGTCCAGATGTTGCCTCATCATCAAAATAATAGTAATCCGTTGGTATGTATGAATTGCCTATAGCATTAAGATGTGCAACATCAACAAAATTTTCAGCATCAGCACTGCGCTGCACTGTAAAATAATCGTTATTGATTTCTATGGCTGTTGTCCAATTAATTTCAGTGTATTCATCATGACAAATGGCTGAAAGATACAGAAAATCTACTGGCAATAATATGTCAGGATTTCCTCCATCCAAAGGATTATGGCACACATCAACAACTGCATTTGTACCAGAGCAAACGATTCTCCAATCATTCTCATAAGCGGCTTTTGCAGTTGGCAAAGGATTTGCGAGAGTCATTAACAACCAACGAGTCGAATCATTTGCACAATTCATCGGGCTAGCAGCCACAATGGAATTAGCAAGACACTCTGCCTCTGTAGTACTTCCTGAGCACTCTAGCACAAAATCGCTACCATCAGACGAGACAGAAGAACATTGCACAGCTTCAGAAATTTCCACCTCAAATTGAGCTCCTGAGCCATTTACTGCAGACTTAATCTTAGGCTGTACTCCCAAAGACGCACCATTTGTCAAACCCCAAGTTAAATCAAAACCATCTCCGGATGGAGACCAATTGTTGATCAACAAATAATATGTTTCTCCCTCTGTGACATTAACATCATTCACCCAAGCATCACCGGTCACATCTTCAGAATTATCACCTGCTCCCGATTGAAGCCCAGTGTTTCCGACATTAGCAGCATAAGAACAACGAACAGGAGTCCCCAAGTCCTCACAATGGTATGATTCGTACAAAGCAAAATCATAATCATCCATAGATGTCACAGGAATTATTGTAAATGCCACTGTTCCAGAGCTCATAATATCAATAGTGTACCAATTAGAATAGTTTTCACTTGTAACACATCCCAAACAACCATCATTGGTTAAACCAGGACCGGAACTAGCTCCGGAAAAATCGAAGTTATTACACACCTCTATACTATTTGCACAGTCATTTGGATCAGTTCCATTTGGCCAGGAACAATCCTCACAAGAAAATGTCACATCCCAACCATCATAGTTAGTTGAGCCATCAGAAGAAAAACGAAATGTTAAGCAACCACTTGCATCCGTAGATGTAAAAACTCCAGAATTCCAATTTCCTTCATTGGTTTCTAAAGTAGCATCGTCCATATTTCCCCAACCCCACCATAGTTTATCAGAATTTTGCGTTGGACCATTAATAACCATCAAATAATCATAATCAGGCTCAACATCCATAACACTAAAAGTCGCACGCAAGCATTTTCCTGCATCTTCAGGGCAAAAAGTCTGGTACACCTGATTAATCGAATTTGAATAATTGGAGAATGCCCCTCCATTATCGTAATATTTACCTCCACAGGTAGGAATCATACATCCACCGCAATAGGTATTCTGCAAGCCAACGGTTGGATGTAAGTATCCTCCACAAGGTGGACAATCTGGTCCACCGCAATCAACACCGGTTTCTTGACAATCTCTTATTCCATTGCTACAATTTGGACATCCACCTCCACAGTTTGTCAAGTCAATTGTCAAATCATAACTACCTTCGGCACCAAGATAGCCCTCTAAGACAACAACATAATCTCCTGCCGGCAATGCACTCACCGTAAAATTTGATTGTAAATTGCAATCATCATCATTGTAAGCAATATAATTCCCTGAAGAACAAGACCCTTCGGTTAAATCATAAAGGTATAATCTTGTGTCGTATGACGACCCACAAGTATAGATAGTAACATCTGCTTGCTCACTTAGGGAAAAATTATAAATATGATCTGGGCCAGAAACATAAGCACAATCATCATTCTCACTTGTTGTATTTCCAGAATTAACAATCGTAGCAGGACAAGATAAAGTTCCTAAATTATAACCCGGCCATGCACCGTCCACACCATTTCCTGTTGTATAATCATCAATTGTCAAAGTGTAATTTGGAATGCAATCTGGTGATGGATAAGTTGAAACAGTAAAATAATAGCTTGTCCCAGAAGTCAATGAATATGGACCTCCATTCGCTGTAGATGACGAACTACTGACAACATCAAGACAACTTCCAGTATCGGGACAGCCTTCAGTAATTATAACACCAACCCAACTTGCATCAGTACTCAAATTGACAGTCACATCAACATCAGAATCTGGCGTATACTCATAGACATAATCCTCACCATTCAAGTAAGATGAAGAGCAGGCGTCCGCTGAAGAGAAATCATCTCCTTCACCACAAGTTGTCCCAGAGGCAATAAATGGGAAACTCGTCGAACCAGAGATGACTTCATCAGCGCAAACAGAAACTGTGCATGATACTACACGTTCTCTGAGTATAGATTCTTCTCCACAACTGCTATTCGTATGTGTATAAAACCTGACAACACCAGTAAATGAAGTTGTCCAAACAACTGGAGTTGTACCATAAGCATAACTTACGGTACCCGCTTCATTACTGATTGTTAAATAATCTGATGCATTCGAACTTGAAAAAGTATATTGATTTCCACTAATCACATTGACTTTTGAGTATTCACCAGCATAAGCTACAGTAGTAATCGTTTCATTTGAACCTGTACAGGATGGTGTATATGTTGTCGATGGATATAACCCATTAGATGCAGACAAGCATTGCGCATGTGAAATCATCTGAAAAGAAAACACAATGAACACAAGAAGAATCGAACCACCTGATTTAAATCGATCTAACACATTCAATATGTTAATTTTTGCTCTCATAACTCTGTTATAATTCAACAACATATGCGAATTCACGGCGTAAATACTCATCGGAACGAATCATTTCACACAATACATCATATGCTTCAGGATTATATTGAATCCACATGGCACGGGCTTTCAAAAATATACGTTTGTCTTTTACTGGATTACCTGTATCAAAAGGCTGAGGGAAAAATGGATGCATGAGATACCAATTTTTAAATTCCTCATCATACTCATCATCAACCTGGAGTTTAACATCCTCTGCAAACATACGCTCTCGAATAATTGAAATTGGATAATATTGGTCACTTTCGATGTATTCTTCAATTACATCTGAATGATCACGCATTTGACTTTGTTCTGGAAAGTTAGGATCAAAGAAATCAGAAAGCTCAAAATCCCTGTTTCCATTCTCCATATTTTGGGAGAATAAAACGAAAGGACTGATGAGCATCAGTAATGTAATTACGATCTTTTTCATGTCTATTTCTGTTGTGGCGCTATTTTAATATACGTAGGGATTTTTATAAAGTGGCAATGATTATACAATAAGACACAATATAAGGGAGTAAATGAAACACAACACAGACAAAATCAACTCGCTGTTTATCAGCCAATAAGAAAACTCTCACAAAAAAGAAGGCTTTCAATTGAAAGCCTTCCCAATACAACTATATACATTTTACTAATCAAAATCACTTACATTTTAATTAGTTTTTGTGTCTTAACTGAATCGTTATACATAATGCTAATGAAGTATGTTCCCGGCAAGCATTTTTCAAGCTCTATAATCCGATATTTCAATGCGTGTTCAGGAATAACTGTTTCAAAAATAACATTGCCTAACATATCATTAATACGCAAGGTAATACCTGAAGGTGTCGATTCATCAAACATTACGTAAAGCTCATCCTTAAATGGATTTGGGACAATATGAAATTCACCAGGAGTTTTCACACAATTCGCATAAATCACATCAGACCATGTTGAAGTTCCATCATAATCGGTTTGTTGTAAACGATAATACTGTTGCAATGCAGCAGGTTTTTCATCCACATAGGAATAATCAGAAATATAAGTTGAATTCCCCTGTCCCTGAATGACATCTAGTTTTTCAAAATGCTCACCATCAGTACTGCGATATAAAGTAAAGAAGTCATTGTTTATTTCAACAGCAGTAGTCCAATTAACGACAACGAGATCGTCCATGCAAGATGCAGTAAAACTCATTAACTCAATTGGAAGAATAGTATTGTCTTTACCGATTCCAAACTCTGAGAAAGCAGATATTCCACTACGTTTAGCAAATCCATCATCCACTAATCGACCTAAACCATTATCAGC
Organism: Bacteroidales bacterium; assembly: GCA_963676165.1. GTDB lineage: Bacteria > Bacteroidota > Bacteroidia > Bacteroidales > ML635J-15 > JAQIBY01. The sequence continues at coordinate 2,571,611 of OY781043.1, forward strand.
AGGAATACTACCAACAGACTCCCCAACCCAATCAGCAGCAGAAGTTGATCCTGAAGGGCGTTTCAGAACAGCAAACTGATTATCAATCAAACCTGTAAAACCATCTCCGATAGGATTGCCAGAGACATCGTAACCTTGACCATCATCAAAATATAAACTCATAGCATATGTACCACCTGAAGGTGCAGCATCCGGATTTAATCTCCAAATTCCTTCTGAAGCGACTTCCTGGTAAACCACAGTATTATCCAATGCTAAACTTGCATTCAAACTTCCTGAATTTGAAAATCCGGTAATGAATTCAGCATCAACATAAGTGACACCTGTAAGATTATTATTTGTCATTTTTGCCAAACGATAAGCTGAAGATGTTCCAACTGGGAAATTGTAATCTCCAGCGTTTGTGGCAATATAACGTCTTAAATCAGTATTGATAAAAGCGTTCATGTTACCTGCAGAAACAGCAGTAGGATCAGTATTCCTTATTTCAACACGATTTGTCCCTGTTTCAATGATTCCATGAGTAAGTGTAAGTACTCCATTTACTCCAAGTATCATATTATTACTCAAAGCAACACCTGCACCTGTATTATTTATTGTCACATGGTTCAAAGTCAAAGTTCCACCAGGATTATATGACTGCAAAGCAGAACCATTAAAAGTCAACCTTCCTGTTGTTCCAATGCCAGTAAATGTTCCACTAAACGGTTCAAAATCACCACCAATTATCACATTATGAGCATTGGTATTAATTAAACTTGTCACATTGGCAGTTATCAAATCACCTGATATTTCAATGTCCTGCATAAAGCTTACAGTACCTGCCGCTTTATCAATTGTCAAATTACCTAAAGCATTGGTACCAACAAGACTGCCATTGATTTCATGAGAGTTACTTGCATGATTAATTAGAATGGTTGATGTTGCATCTGCATTTAATGAACCAGAATTATTGAAATTTTCACACACAGTTAAACTTCGAGCGGCGTCAATTGTCAAACTTGCCCCTGACTCTATCGTAATATTTGCACATTCAGCACCATCTGCAGAAATCACAGGTTGATTGGTTGGTCCGTTTACAATAATTGCATCAATACCACAAGAAGGAATTGTACAACCACCCCAGTTAATCGGATCAAACCAATCTGTGCTCGCTCCACCAGACCAGGTAACCTGATCAGGTGTATCATAAATTAAAGGAGAAGAGTATAAATCAAGGGTAAACCCAGTATTATTACCTGACCAGTTCCAGATCAACAATAAATATGTTTCACCGGCAGTTGCACTCACTTCAGAGCAAAATGGAGCTCCACCTGCATCAACACTAGTTTCAGTCGCAGAAGCACTCAAACCGGTTGTACCAGAAGTACCAGAGAAATTACAACGTGTTGGACTAAGCGTATTTGCTGCAATTTGATCACAAGCATCAGAAATACCTGTCACATTAACCAAAGCCCAATCATAATCTGTTGTTGAAAGATTAGGTACAATTTCAAAGGTTAGCGCACCAGTAGCATCAACATCAATTTGATACCAAACAGTATTATTTTGTGTCCCAAATGAGAAGCAGCCGTATGGAGTCGTATAGTCACAAGTTGAACCAGCTCCCACAAAACCAGGATCTCCCACAACAGTTTGCTGAGCACAAACTAGCGTTGCACTTCCACAATCTTGTTGAGGAACAGCAGGCCAATCATTTGTCCCATCAATTACTTGAACTTCAAAAGTTCCTGTTAATTCATTTTCACCATCCACACGAATGTAATAGGTTGAACCAGAAGTCAAACCTGTCAATTCAAGATTTGAATATTCCTCTGTGCCAGAACAAGTCCCTGTTGCATCTGTATTACATGCATTACTCACAAGAGAAAGATTAGAACAAACTCCCTGATAAACTGCGATTTGAGTTGATGTCAAACTACCCAGAATAGTACGAATTTTCACTGTTCCTGAAGCTGGTGCCTCAAAACTGTACCAGATTGTGTTTACTATTCCAGTATCCCAGCATGTTGCAGCACTCGGTTCATCAACACCCGTTGCACAACCATTGTCTCCAGATTGAATACCACCAATTGCTACAGGAATTGCATCGCATGGCAAATCACCAGGAACGCCAGCAGGATCCGGAGCAGAAATGCTGATTGTATATGGATTACAATCTGGAGAGTCGTATGAATCAACAACCAAATAATATGTCACATCTTGTTGAACAGACACACACATAGTCTCGTCTCCTGAGGAAGATTGACTATAACCCATGCATGATCCACCTTGTCCTGACATTGGACAGTCATCGTATAACATGATTCCTGTAAAAGTACCTGTGGAGGTCAAATTAATTGTGATTGAGCCATCCGTTGTCGGAGTAAATGAATACACTACATCTTCACCTGTGTAATACGACGTACTTCCACAAACAGTTGCATTAGAACTTGTAATATCGTCAACAGCACCGCAAGTTGTTGAGGACTCACTAAATGGCAAACTACTGATTGGAGTATGTCCTGTTCCTAAACCAGTACAAGGGTAAGTCACTGTAATTGTAATTTCCTCAGAGTATGCACATGAACCATTGTCTCCAGTGACAGTATAGGTTGTTGTTGTATTTGGAGATGCAGTTACATTAGCACCCGTAGTTGTATTCAGACCAGTAGCAGGACTCCAAGTGTAAGTATATGATGTTGCACTCGAAGCTGTCAAGCCAACAGAACCACCATCAAGGAAAGTAATCGGGCCATCAGGAGTGATTGACACAGGATCTGCAGTATGAATTACCTCAACAGCTTCACGAGCAGAAATACATGAACTTGTAATCTCTAAATTATAAAAATAATAGTTTGAATCAGTACTTCCATCCCACCAACCACCAGTTACACTAAGTGCTCCACTTGGGGAATCATATGGGTAAGTTGTTGTAAAATCACGATAAAGATCTGTAATCCCAGTATAACTTCTTAAAACAAGTTTGTAATTCGTACCAACACTTATATTAAACCCAAGTGAGATTGTCATTGCAGACCCATCGCCACTGGTAATCGTGATTGCACCAGAATTGGCAATTTCAGTTCCCGCATCATTTAACAAACCGACTGTTACCGTACCTGTTCCAACTGGATAAATTTCAGCAGATTCCAAAGTAAAATCTTCCGAGGCATCAAAAACAACCCCAATTTCATCACTTGAGCCAAGGAAACCACTTCCAGAGGAATTTGCAGCCATTCCACCATATTCAGTTCCACCGCCAGCACTTTCAGCAGCAACATAAAATGTTGTATTTCCATTGAAAGAAGCAGTATATGGCGAGCCTGTTCCTATCGGTGAACCACCAGTTGCTTGATCATACCAAGTAATTGTTCCACTACCTGTAGCTGTCAAATTTGCTGTATTCATGCAAGTATTGACAGGGGAATTTGTGGAAGTAATACCAATATTAAGCGTCGTAAAGCTATAATTTGCACAGCCTGTTTGTGTACCAGCAGAATTATATGGTGCAACATGCCAATAAAAAGTAGTATTACCATCCAAGTTAGGTAAATTATAACTTGTTACATTTCCAATATCAACTCCATTAATCAACTCATTAGCTGCAACTGTGGTTCCCACATACAGCTTATATCCTGTTGCAGCAAAGCCCGTTGCAGCAGGCGTCCAAAGTAAATTCACAGAACCTGGACACACATCTACTTCTGTATCTGCTGGAGCATCAAGCGTTGGACAATCAGGAACTGTAATAGGGACACATGAGATATTAGCGTCCCAACCAGTATTTATTCCTGAACCATCAGAGGTAAATTCAAATGTTAAATATGCCCCTGATGAGGTTATTGTACCAATAACCTCAGTTCCATCATATGTTCCGATTAAAGGAGCTGTCACATCAGATCCGTCATATATTGATAATTCATCATAGGATGCCTCTGTTGCAAAATCTGTAAACTCAATTTGCAAAGCAGATCCTGGAGTTGCTGACTGAAATGTTTTTGTATAATCCTCATCACTACTATAATCACCACTCGCTCCTCCTGAATCATAAAAATAGCCAGTACAAGTACTTACAATGTTCGGATCAGAGATCAAGAAGACATTGAGAATTTCTCGATTATTTGCCGGAGCTGTCACTGTTGGTGTTTGTGCTGAAGCATCAACAGTAATTGATGTACACTCAGCATCAACAACATTATTTAAGGTCGCTCCACTATTGATATCGTAAGTGAGCCAGAAATAGTTCGTTCCTTCAGCTAAAGCCTGAGAGCCAGAGATTGTAAAACTACCATTCGGAGCATTTACAGTTGTACCAAACTGTGTAGTATTTCCAAATGCAGCAGTTGTTCCTGTATAATATAGGTTGGCACGCAAAATATCAGTTCCTGCACTAGTTGACCCATTGGTGCTAAAATCAAAGTCAGTAATACTTAGAGGGCTTGTTGGATTAGTTGTTACAACTTCAATGCAGATAATTTCTTGATCCACAGAGCCCCTATTCACCGGATCAGTATTGTTTTGTGTCACTGTTGAGGATGTATATACCATATAAGGATCAGCAGTTGTAAATGTATATGGACCAGACCAATCACTCAAGTCTCCTCCTCCACAATCTGCTCTTACATAAAAGTCATAATCAGTTGAACCTGTAAGGCCTGTGATAGTATAAGGATTTGTATTCACACCAGAAACTGTCGTTCCTGTTCCCTGTGAAAAACCACTTGCACCATATTCAATATCCCATTGCGTTGCAGAACCAAATTCGGTCCACCCCAAATCAACTTGATCAGGAAGCAAGTTCGTTACAGTTAATGAAATTGGTTGAGGACAAGTCGGAATTTCTTTGACTTCAACATTATCTACAAACAAATCATTATCGGCATTTGAAACAGTTGACTCTCCGTAAAAACCAAACTGAACAACTCCTGTATAACCAGTCAAATCAATGATCACATGTTCACCAGTATATGAAATATTATTATAGACATTTGGTGAACCTGCATTATCCCACAACTGCAAAGTATTTGCAGATGTCCATGTTGCACCGTTATCCGTTGAAATAACAACCGCAAATTTATCATCTACACCATCCGTTTCTGGTGTTGCACTTGATCCATAATCAGTTAATGCTAAATCAAATTCAAGTTGATAATCGGTTGTTCCCGTTCCAAGATTGATTGAAGGTGAAATTAACCATTCATCATAAGTAGTAGAATAAATATTAACTTTAGCAGCGCCAGTTGTACCGACATTTGCAAATCCATCTTCCAACCAAGAAGAAGTCGTTCCTGATAAGGTTGATGGGGCAGCAAGCATACCTGCAGTTTCAGACCAACAATATGGTAAATAGCTTGAAAACTCTTCCAACCATGGAGGAGTTATTGTACCACAAGCAGTTGTAAAAGCAAATGGACCTACCCAATTTGAATAATCTCCACCGCCACAATTTGCACGGACATAATATTCGTAATCAGTAGTTGCAGATAAACCAGTGTAAGTGTAAGGATTAGAAACACTAGTTTGGGTTGGCGTCCCTGAAGGGCTAAACCCAGAAGTCCCTAATTCAATATCCCAAAGTGATGCACCTGCATTATCTGTCCAAGAGAGATCGGCCTGCGTTGCAGTTATTGAAGATGCAGACAAATTGGTTGGACTTGGGCAGGATGGTGATATTGAAACAACAATATCATCAACATATATACCCAATTGATCTGCAATACTGTAGGCATGCCAACCAAAGTAGTAATCTCCTGATGAAGCAGGTGTAAAATCTACAACTACTGCATCAAAAGTAGTATTGGCAAATGAAGCATTATCAAACAATTCAACAGACATACTACCAGAAGATTGCCCTGTTCCATAATAAAGCTCAAGACTTTCACTATATGAACTGCTTGATGCACGATAAACAAATTCTATACGATAAGAAGTGCCCCCTGTTAAGCTAAACCCCGGAGAGAAAGCCCAATCGTCAAGTGCATTTGATCCATCCCAACTTATGAACATTGAATTGGGGGATGAAGATGCATATGTTGATGATGTTTCCCAGTCGTCATCAGGCGCAGAATTATCCTCAATAGCCCAGCATGCAGGCATCGCTGGAGTAGTTTCTCCATCAAAATCCTCTGTCCATGGGAAAGCTGTAATTGTAGCGCAAGGAGACAAGGTGTAATCTACAGTTATTCTTATGTAGTCAAATTCTGCAACTACGGAACCATTACTGCCCTGAATTACAGCAATCATTACTCCAAAATTAGAACTGTTAATTTCTGCCGGAGTCCAAGTAGTCCCCCACAAATCAGCAGCACCACCATAAGTAGCACTTTCCCATGATGAATTTCCCCAATTTGAGCCAACTGCATAATTTGAACCAGTTGTACTAACCCCATCTTTCGTCAAATAAATTTCAGAGTCTTGTGTTTTATTTGCTCCTGAATATCTGTAGAGCTCTACTGTAATGCCATCAATAGTCGCTGATACAGGAATTGAAAACCCATAATCTGTACCGACTATATAATTTGTTATTTCATTTTTAGGAATTGATGCAGTTGCATATGTTCCATCATTTGAATATATATTTCCAATATTCGACCAAGAGACTGTACCACTCGCATTATTAACCTCTACACCACTAGAAGGGTAATTTGGTCCATCAGTAACTTGTGCAAAAGAAGAAAATACAAAAGACAGAAATAAACTTATTACAGCTAAAAATAGTATTCGCTTTTTCATGGTTTTTTACTTTTTGTAATACATTTCATAAAACATGGCTTTCTCGCGCTCAAATTTTTCGTTTGAGGCCATATCGTCTCCTTGAAGTTTTGGCGCTTCGGGGTGATGTGACATCCATGTTTGGAAAGCTTTACGGTAAGTTTCGTCTGAGTCAGATTTTCGAAAATCTGGAGGAGGAGGGTAACATGTGATATCATACTTCACAAAATCCTTATATGATTTCATTCCTAAAACAGAAATAAAATCCGGATGTGATTGATACCAAACTTTCAATGATTTGTTAAAATTTTCAATATCGGCTTCCCGATCACCTGTTGACACAAATTCTGGCAAATCATATGCTCCCCTAAAATACTCAATGAGGTTTCGTCTATACACAATCTCATCATAATCAGGGTTTCCTGTTTGCTTTTTGTGTACAGGAATGTCTTGAAATTGATCGGTTTCTGTTTCAACTTCAGATGTCTGTGCTTTTGACTGTTGTACACCTATTGTACAACTAATAGCAACAAATAAAGCTAGGCCAAGCTTTACGCTTTTCATTTTTTTCATGGCTCTTTTTTTTACTTGAATTCCGTATGCTAATATACTGAATTTAACAATTACTTAAGAATGACGTAAGACATATTCATGTATTATTAGACAAAACATGTGTTATATGCAGCATGTACACCATCATTATCATATATACAAACACCAACAATCAAGGGATTCCTAACACTTTATCAAAATCAATCAATTCAAATTTTAAAGGATATTTGTAGTATCTTTGTAGAGTTGTTTTTTTCAGAATGTAATGGACTTATTACTTAAAATTCTATCCAAATCATGCATAAAACCATTCAAAATGATTTAGAAAAGCTTCAAAACCGTGAAAAAGCAAAACAAATGCAACGCTTTTTCAAAACCGGTAAAGGTGAGTACGGTGAAGGTGATATTTTTCTCGGACTCTCCGTTCCTGCACAACGAAAAATCGCTTCTAAGTATAAAGCAGTAGTTTCACTTGACGACATTCATGTTTTGATGAATTCAAACATTCATGAACATAGACTGACAGCCATCTTTTTACTCGTCCAACTTTACAACAAACAAAAATCAGATGCAGACAAAAAAGAAATTGTTGATTTCTATTTAAATCACACCTATGCTGTAAACAATTGGGATATTGTGGATTCTTCCGCACACAAAATATTAGGTCATTGGTTATTCAATAAAGACAAAAGCATTCTGTTTAAGCTTGCAAAATCGGAAAACTTATGGGAACAACGCATTTCTATGATTGCTTGCATGCACGACATCAAAAAAGGAGAATACGAAACCACACTTGAAATTGCCGATTTACTGCTTCATCATAAGCATGATCTTATTCATAAAGCCGTGGGTTGGATGCTAAAAGAAATCAGTAAACAAGATTTACAAGTTACTGATAATTTTCTTAAAACACGGTGTCAAACTATGCCAAGAACTTGTCTTCGTTATGCAATCGAAAAATTCCCAAAAGACAGACGTCAAGCCTTTTTGAAAGGGTACGTTTAAGAAAAAAGACAGAGATTTCTCCCTGCCTTAATAATGAGAGTTCAACGTAAAAATTCACATTAAAATATCGACAATCGCTTTCTAAAGAATAAAATCTGTTGATAAGAAAGACGATTTATTGTTTCGAATCACGTCACGAACAATTGCCTTATTGGTCTCTGTTCCTTTTGCAGCAACAATACTACGGATACTAAAAGATCTCAATGCATCAAACACAGACAAGGTTCCCTCAGCAGAATCTTTTCTTCCTGTAAACGGGAAAGTATCCGGTCCACGCTGACATTGTGAATTAATATTCACACGACACAACTGATTAACCAAAGGATCAATCAAATGTGCTATGGTATCAGGATTTGTTCCAAACAAACTCACTTGCTGTCCATATTGTGAATCAATAATATATTGTAAAGGCTCTTCAATATCTGTATATGACATCACAGGAATAACAGGACCAAACTGTTCTTCATAATACAGTTTCATCTTATCATTCACAGGATACATAATTGCAGGCGTAAACATCGAATTGATAATCTTACCTCCATGTTCAGGATTCATCAGTTTTGCGCCATACAAAATGGCATCGTCAACAAGATTTTTAAGATACTCAGTTTTACCTTCTTCAGGAAGGGCAGTAATTTTCACACCATCTTCCCATGGCAACCCAACTTTTAACGCATCCACTTCTTTGACCAAACGTTTGAGGAAGTCATCTTTAATGGAATCATGAACATAAAGCATTTTCAATGCAGTACAACGTTGTCCGTTATACGATAATGCTCCACTTACAATTTCAGGAATCGCACTATCTAAATCAGCATCCTTCATGATGATTGCCACATTCTTCGCTTCCAAACCAAGGATAGTCCGCATGCGGTGTGGTTTTGGATGCATTAATTTTAGAGTGTCTGCAATTTTACTGCTTCCGATAAAAGCTAAAGAGTTAATTTTTCCACTTTCAATCAATGGTGTAACCACTTCACGCCCTTTACCATATACAGTATTCACAACACCTTTAGGGAAACATTCTGCAAAAAGTTCCAACAATGGTTCAAACAACAAAACACCAACCTTCGGCGGCTTAAATATGACAGTATTCCCCATAATTAAAGCAGGAATCAAGGTTGCAAATGTCTCATTTAAAGGGTAATTATAAGGACCCATGCAAAGCACAACGCCCAAAGGTGAACGTCTGATTTGCGCGAAAATTCCTTGCTCAATTTTTAAACGACTATTATCACGATCAAGCTCTTTGTAAGTATCAATGGTGTCTCGGATATATTCCAAGGTACGATCAAACTCTTTCAATGAATCAGGATAAGACTTTCCAATCTCCCACATGAGAATCCTCACGACTTCATCACGTTTTTCAGCCATGCGATTAAGGTATTTGGACATAATAGCTGTCCGTTTCTCTACTCCCATTACTGGCCATTCACCACGTCCATAATCATAAGCCTCAATTGCAGCATTTAACGCTGCCATAGACTCTTTGCTTGTCAATTTAGGGTAAGATCCCAAGTGGTACGGATGACAATCACCGTTGTCTTCAGTCACATATACCGGAGAATTAACCTCCTGATATATTCCATTCCAAGACACCAATTCTCCATTCAATAAATACACTTTTTGGTGCACCTCTCCCGGGACAAATTCAACCGGAATTTCTGAGGGTTTTAAACATTCATACATTTTCATAATCTACTTCTTTATCATGACAAAATTAAACATTTTAATTTTAATCGTAACATTTAGGCTGTTCTAAACCCCTCATCCTTAGGCAAACCTTATGTTTTTTCATGCAAATCCTCTGTAACATTTCTTACTCCTTTCCGTATTATTATGAAACCACGCCTATGAAAAACACAAGCCTTACCAGTCTCATTTCTCTTGTTGCCTATTTGCTATTTTCGCTTCAAATTCAAGCACAAGAAATCATTTTATATCAAGACTTTGAATCATCACTATTCACGAACCTAAGTCATTCAGACGACACAGACATCTTGATTGGATTGCCAGAATGTAGCTATACAGGCGTCGGATATGCATCAACATTAAATTCAGAAAGTATTGACTTTTTGTCAACAGAGAATAGCAGCATGTTTTTGGCAGTAAACCCGGAACAACCATGCAATGGTTATTATGTTGCAGAAGTAAAAAGTTCTCTCCTTGATTTGTCTATGTATGATTCCGTTGTAATTTCATGCGATTATTTCATCTCAGAAAGCTTAGGCTGGGGACCTGCAGAATTAAATATGGAGGTATCTGATGGCTCCAGTAGTTTTGAATTCACTTCTTTATTTACTGAAACTGGTTCATGGGCGGAAGCAAGCATTAGTTTAGATGCTGCATTTCTGGCAGAAAACGTACAACTTCTGATTGAAATGGGTGGTGGCGAAGGTGTTGCCATTGACAATCTGGAAATCAAAGGATGGACTTTCTCAAAACGTGCAAATCTCACAACATCCCCAGAGTTTAAGGTATTCCCAAACCCTGCTGACGAAGTCCTATTTATCGAAGGAGATAATATACAACAAATTCAAATTATGAATTCAATTGGAAATCAAGTGTTTTCAAAAGTTGCAAACTACAAAAACAACAAAATTATGATTTCCGACCTTCCTGCAGGAATCTATTTTGTACACATCAGTTTTGACAACAATCAGTCGCGTACAAAACGAATTATGGTACGATAATCCAATTTGCATAGCCCAAAAATTTCTATCATATTTGATCTTCTTATTAAAGACGATTATGGAGATTGGAAATTACCCATCAGCAATTCTGGAAAAGGCTGTAAATGAGTTCAACAAGCTTCCCGGAATAGGAAAACGCACAGCACTAAGATTGGTTTTGCATCTATTAAAACAAGAAAAAAGTGAGCTTGAAAACTTTGGTAGTGTATTGCAAGAATTGGGTAACAAAGTGCAATTTTGCGAAAAATGCAACAACATTGCTGATGACCACCTCTGTAATATCTGCTCCAATCCGAAAAGAGACTTCCAAACGATATGCATTGTTGAATCAATCAGAGATGTCATGGCAATTGAATCAACCGGACAATTTCAAGGGAGTTATCAAGTCTTAGGAGGAATTATTTCACCTATGGACGGAGTGGGTCCCAACGACCTACATCTGAATAATCTGGCTGAAAGAATTCAGGAAGACAATGTCAAAGAAGTCATAATGGCTTTACCAACCACCATGGAAGGAGACACAACAGCTTTTTATATTTATCGAAAAATACATCATACAGGTGTGCGCATTAGCAGCATTGCGCGTGGAATTGCTATTGGAGACGAATTACAATATGCAGATGAAATTACTCTCGGGCGCTCTATTCGCAACCGAATTGATTTTAATGCTGAACAAAATGATAATTACTAAATGATTTCATTAATTTTGGAACATATAAACACCAATATAACATTCACAAATTATGATTAAAGATATTAATAGCATTTATTCAAAAACCGCTCAGGAAATGCAGCGTTCAGCGATCCGTGAGATTCTTAAATTAACTCAAAAACCTGAAATTATTTCATTTGCAGGAGGTTTACCTTCACCAGAAAGCTTTCCTGTGAAAGACATTCAGGAAGTAAGCAACGAAGTACTGGAAACCATGGGTACAGCTGCCCTTCAGTATGGTACAACAGAAGGTTGTTTTCAGTTGAGAGAAGAACTCATCAAACGCTACAAAGCAGAAGGTCTTGATGTTGAGGTTGAAAACCTCATCATTACAACTGCATCTCAACAAGGTTTGGATTTATTAGGTAAAATTTTCCTCAACCGAGGCGATAAAGTACTTTGCGGATTACCTTCATACCTTGGTGGTCTTTCAGCTTTCCGTACTTACGGTGCTGAAATGATTGGAATTGAATTTGACGAACACGGAATGCGTTCTGACATGTTGGAAAAGCAGCTTGAAAATATGAAACAAGTTGGCGAAAAACCAAAATTCATTTATATCATTCCTGACTTCCAAAATCCTGCAGGAATTACTATGCCTGAATTCCGTCGTCGTGAGATCATCAACATTGCACATGAATATGATGTATTAATCGTTGAAGATAGCCCTTACCGCGAATTACGTTTCGATGGGGAAACTCAACCTATGATGTATCAAATGGACGGAACAGGTCATGTCATTACTTTGGGAACTTTCTCGAAAATTCTTGCTCCGGGTTTCCGTATTGGCTGGGTACTTGCCGATCCAGAAATTGCAGACAAATTTGTCGTTGCAAAACAAGCAACAGACCTTTGTACTCCTCCATTCCTTCAGCTAATTGTTGCAAAATACATGGGAAAAGGATTGCTCGAAAAAAATCTAGCATCAACCATTGATTCATACCGCATTAAGCGTAACACCATGCTTGAAGGATTCAAACAGCATATGCCAGAAGGTGTCACCTGGACAGAACCTGAAGGCGGACTTTTCCTCTTCCTCTATTTACCAGAACACATGAACAGTGAAGATATTTTCAAACAAGCAATTGATGAAAATGTAGCATTCGTAATCGGATCTGTCTTTCATTGTAACGGAAAAGGTCAAAATACAATGCGCCTGAACTTTTCATTCCCAAGTTTGGAACAAAATAAAGAAGGTGTAAAACGTCTTGCTGAAGTGATTAAAAGAAACATGTAAGCATGAAAAAATTATCCATCGTTATTGTCAACTACAATGTCAAGCATTTTCTTGAACAATGCCTGCATTCTGTCAATCGGGCAATTCAGTCAATTGATACAGAAGTGTTTGTCGTTGACAATAACTCGGTGGATGGCTCCTGCGCAATGATGCACGAGAAATTTCCGGACATTCAACTCATAGAAAACAAAGTAAATCTGGGTTTTTCAAAAGCAAACAATCAAGCCATAAAGCTAGCAGAAGGCGAATACGTACTGCTTTTAAACCCTGACACCATTGTCGAAGAAGACACATTTACAAAGATTATCACTTATATGGATGATCATAAAGATGTCGGAGGTCTTGGTGTCAAAATGATTGACGGAAAAGGACAATTTCTTCCCGAAAGTAAACGCGGACTACCAACACCAAAAGTTGCGTTTTACAAAATTTTCGGACTGTCTTCCATCTTTAAGAAATCGAAAAAATTCGGACAGTACCACCTGTCCTATCTCGATAAAGATGAGATTCATGATGTGGATGTACTTTCCGGAGCATTCATGTTTATGCGTAAAGAAACACTGGACAAAGTTGGCTTACTTGACGAACAGTTTTTTATGTATGGTGAAGACATTGATCTCTCATATCGCATACAGCTGGGAGGATACAAAAATGTCTATTTCCCGAAAACCCGCATCATACATTACAAAGGTGAAAGCACAAAAAAGGGAAGCATTAACTATGTGAGAATTTTTTATCAGGCAATGATCATCTTTGCCAACAAACACTTTTCACAAAAAAATGCCAAACTATATGCAAACATCATCAACCTAGCAATCTATTTTCGAGCTGCTTTGGCAATCATTGTTCGATTTTTTAAACGTGCTTTACTCCCAGCTATCGATGCTTTACTTATTTGGTTTGGATTTTACTTCATCACTCCAATTTGGGAGGTGTACAAATTCGGAACAGAAAACTATTATCCTGACGACTTTCTTTATTACGCAGTTCCTGCATACGCACTGGTTTGGTTGATCACGCTATACATGAGTGGTGGTTACGACAAACCACTGAAAGTATGGAAACTCTTGCGAGGGATTCTATTAGGAACCATGAGTATTCTGGTATTCTACTCGCTTTTACCCGAAACGTACAGATATTCAAGAGCTTTGCTATTAATTGGCTCCAGTTTTGTGTTCATCACCATTCCGTTAATGCGATTTCTCGGAAGCAAACTGAAATTTACCAACATCGAACTTTTTAGCAACCGCAGAAAACGCATAGTTTTGGTTGGTTCCAAAGGCGAAATTGGACGTATAGAAAATCTCATTGAGCAATCTGGTGTGATAGATCCCGATATGGTCGGACATGTCGCTGATAATGGTAAAAAAGAAAACGGTTTCTTCCTTGGGGAACTCTCACAGCTTGACGAAATCATTAAAATCCACAAAGTAGATGAAATTATTTTTTGTGCTAAGGACATCAAGTCGCAAAAGATTATTTCGACAATGTTAAAATTATCCGATTTGCGTGTGGCCTTTAAAATTGCAACTCCTGATGGCATTTCAGTCATTGGAAGCAACAGCATTAACACGGCAGGAGATTTGTACAGCCTGCAAATCAACACCATTGTAACAACCCAAAACAAACGCAAAAAGCGCATTATTGATGTCAGCATTAGCCTAATCATTTTAGCCTTTTTGCCAATTTTCATGTTGCTGACCCGTTCATTTTGGGGAATTATTAGCAATCTGTTTCTCGTTTTATTTGGCATTAAATCATGGGTAGGTTACGCAGATTCCGGAAACAAAGACGATCATCGCATACCTCGAATTAAAAAAGGCATTATTTCAACTGCCACACCATACCGCAAAAAGGAGCTTGCAAAAGAAAAAATAGCAAGGCTTAATCTCCTTTATGCCAAGGACTATAAAATGAATCACGACCTAAATATCATATTAAAATCCATACCATGTCTGGGACAGAAAAAAACATAAAGCTTAGAGCCCTGGAGCCCGAGGACATTGACCTGCTATACACTTGGGAAAATGACGAAAAGCACTGGGAAGTAAGCAACACACACCTGCCTTTTTCTAAAGCCATACTTTCTGAATACATTAAAAATGCACAAACTGACATTTATACAACCGGACAACTGCGTTTGGTCATTCAACTAGAATGCGAAAAAAAAGCCATAGGATTTGTGGACTTGTTTGATTTTGATCCTTTCCACCAGAGAGCTGGCATTGGCATTCTGATTAGCGAAGCATACAGACAACAATCCTATGCCACCATGACACTGCAAAAAATCATAGATTACGGCTTCAATCATCTCGGATTGCATCAGCTATATTGCAACATCACTCCTGACAACACAGCATCTGTACGTTTATTTGAATCGCTCGGATTTTCACTTTGCGGCACAAAAAAAGACTGGATTCGCACCACGAAAGGCTTCAAAGACGAGTGTATGTATCAGGTGGTTCGAGGTTAAAGGTTCGATGTTAGCACAGAATAGTTGACTGAGGTTGCAGGCGGTAGCCGCAAGGTAGGCAACGGTTATAAGTTAGCAAAACACTTTCAGCTGCGAACGTAGTGAGGAGCAACTTTTTTACTAACTTTGAATCATGAAACTACTTATTACAGGAAGCAATGGATTAACCGGGCAAGCAATATTGCGAGTGGCAAACCATCACAACTCTATCGAAATCATTGCGACATCCAAACAACCTAATCGTTCCCCTTATCCCATAAAATTTGAATTACTCGACATCACACGAAAAGAGAATCTCAACTACTTACTTGATTTATATCAACCAAATGCAGTAATTCATACCGCTGCTATCAGTCAAATTGACAACTGCGAAAAAGACAAGATTGCCTGTCATCAGATAAACTACGAAGCTGTTGAGAATCTAGCAGAAGCCTGTGCATCACGACACATTTTTCTTGTACATATGAGCAGCGACTTTGTCTTTGAAGGCAATAGTCAAATTCCGTATAAAACATGGGACAAACGAAATCCTTTGAATTATTATGGAGAATGCAAATTAAAAGCAGAAGATGCGCTCATCGAATCAGCTTGCAAACACGCTATTGTACGTACAGCACTCATATATGACTACCCACAGAACATAAGTCGCAACAACATCTTCCGCTGGATATTTGACTCCCTTACGGATAAAAAAAGCATTAAGTTAGTGGACGATCAATTTCGCACTCCCACTTATGTGGATGATCTGGCAGAAAGTCTCATTCAAATCGCAAAATCACAGAAAGAAGGCATTTGGCATGTTTGTGGTGAAGAACAGATTTCAGTTTATCATTTTGGTTTGCGCATAGCAGAGCATTTCCACCTCGATAAAAATCTTATTTCTCCAGTTAGTTCAAGCAGCTTACAACAAGCAGCTAGACGACCAGCTAAAACTTACCTAGACATTCGGGAAATTTTGGCAGAAATTCAACATATTCCAAACAACATTTCACAGGCTTTTTCTGTTATAGAATCACGTATAAGAACAAACTAAAATGCAGCTGCTAATTGCAATATCGCTTTTCTTTTCATTTATGCATCCTGTGCATGTCTCTTTCACCAATATTGAATACATGGAAGAGTCGCAGGAAATACAAATTGCAAGCAGAGTTTTCTGGGACGATGTTGAAACATCCATCAATCAGCAATTTGACGTTAAACTAAATCTGGGAAGCGAAGCACAACACCCCGAATATGAAGAATTTATCCGGCTTTGGTTTGCAAATAATTTGCGTATCACAATTGATGGTAAAATCATCCCACCCGAAAACGTAAAACTTGAGCACATAGACATGGGTGCAGTGGACATGCTTGTCAACTTAAGCTTTGATAGTGAAAAACCAGCAAGCATGAAAGTAGAAAACCAATTGTTATGTGACTTATTTGCAGATCAATCCAACCTGGTGATACTAGCAATTAATGAAAAGCAGGAAAGTTTTAGTTTGACAGCTGAAAATAATGTGATAACTTTGGAGATAGAATGAAACGAATTTGCACATACCTCTTTCTAGCCTTTTTATTGACAGGCATTTGGAACAAATCCATGGCAACACATAATCGTGCTGGGGAAATTACCTATGTGCAATTGTCTGAGTTGACTTACAAGGTAACTATCATTACTTACACTGCAACTGGTCCGGGATGGACAGCTGATCGTCCGGAATTGGAAATTTTCTGGGGCGATAACACAAGCAGTATTTTACCTCGAAATGAAAAAGTTCAATTAGCAGGTTATTACCAGCGAAATCGCTATCAGGGAACACATACATTCCCTGGTCCGGGGATTTATGAATTGGTTGTTGAAGATCCGAACAGAAATCAAGGGGTTGGTAACATCCCCAACTCCGTGAACGTGGTTTTCAGTATATCTACCATACTGCAAATCAGTGCGGAGGAAGGAACGAACAACACACCTGTACTCACGCAACCGCCAATTGATAAAGCCGCAGTTGGTCAAATATTTATCCATAATCCCGGAGCTTTTGATCCTGATGGAGACAGCTTAAGTTATATGATGGATATTTGTCGTGGCGAAAATGGCGAACCTATTGAGGGTTACAGCCTCCCCCCTGCCTCAAACAGCATAACGGTGAATGCTGTCAATGGCGATTTAGTTTGGGACAGACCAACAACTGTCGGGGTGTACAATATTGCTATCCGAATTGAAGAATGGAGAAACGGACATAAAATCGGACAAATTATTCGCGACATGCAAATTGAAGTGTATGAGTCCGATGACAATCCACCAGTTATCAATGCAGACGACAAACATTGCGTAGAAGCCGACTCCCTGCTTGAATTGACAATTCCTGCAACCGATGTCGATGGTGACAATATTGTCATGTCTGCGTATGGAGCCCCATTTTTAATCCCTGACTCTTACGCTGTATTCGATTACGAAGATTTTGGAAATGGTAGCGCTGAAGGAAACTTTGTCTGGCAAACTTTGTGCGATTATGTCAGACGCCAGCCATACATTGTCAACTTTAAAGCTCAAGACGATGCCTCCCCAATTAATTTGGTGGACATAAAAAACGTGAGCATTTACGTCATTGGTCCGAAAACTGAAATCACAGACATAACATCAACCACGAACAGCATTACCCTTAGCTGGATACCAAATCATTGCTCCAATGTGGTATCATATGACATTTACCGTCACACCCAGTCTGTCGATTGGACACCGGGAGAATGTGACACCGGAATACCTGATAGTTTGGGATATCAGCTTGTCGGAAATGTGGAAGGGCATATTGCATCAAGTTTCCTGGATAACAACAATGGAGAAGGCTTACCGCAAGGATACACGTATTGCTACCGTATTGTTGCCCGTTTCCCGGATGGGGCAGAATCTTATGCCAGTGATGAAATTTGCACCGAGCTCATCCGTGGCGTTCCAACCATCACCAATGTCTCGGTAGAAAACACAGATGAAACCAATGGGGAAATCTATCTGGCCTGGTCTAAACCAACAGAATTTGATCCGGTTGAATTCCCAGGACCATATCATTACCTCATTTACCATTCTGTAGGGCAATGGGGTGAAAATCTTCAACTTATCGACTCGACAACCAATATCAATGACACGATTTACAACCACACAAGCATTGATACAAGAACTCAAAGCCACTCCTATTTGGTGGAAATGTGGAATAATGAAGCCGGAAATAGGGTCTTAATTGGAACACCTCATGTCGCATCTTCCATTTTCCTTGAAATTGAGGCTGGAGACAACAAACTGAATCTCAATGCAACCAAAAATGTCCCCTGGCAAAATACCGAATACAGCATTTTCAGAGAAAACCTGTCAAGCATGAGTTTTGACTCCATCGGAACATCTACAGATGAGTTTTTTACTGACAGCCTGCTAGTTAACGGCAAAGAATATTGCTATAAAGTGCGAAGTACAGGGGCTTACAGTTCAGATGGGTTTGTGAATCCTATCGTCAACTGGTCACAAATAAATTGCGGAACCCCTGTTGACACATTACCTCCATGTCCCCCAGATTTCGATGTGGTATCGGCATGTGACAGTCTCTACAATGAAATTTCCTGGACTATACCCGATTCCTGCAAAAACGATGTGTACCATTATCGCATTTACTTTGCACCGGCATTAGAAACTGAAATGGAAATCCTTGATAGCATTCCTGCAGCATTCAACCAAATGAGCTATAAACATTATCCGAAACAAAGTATGGCAGGATGTTACTTTGTCACTGCAGTAGACTCATTTTATAACGAATCAACCTTTCCAGCCAAACAATGTGTGGACAATTGCTCCTACTACGAATTGCCAAATATTTTCACTCCAAACGGAGACAACATCAACGATTTTTATCATCCTAAAATGCCGTATTACTTTGTCAGTCATGTTGATATGAAGATTTTCAACCGCTGGGGACAACTGCTTTTCGAAACGGATGATCCGGACATTATGTGGGATGGTCGAATTCAGAAAAACAACCGCATGGTTTCTCCGGGAGTGTATTATTACAGCTGCGAAGTGTACGAATATCGCCTCACAGGAATTGAAGCCAGACATTTGCATGGTTTTATTCACGTGTACCCAGATAAAAACTCGTCGGGATTACCGGCACAAAGCGAATGATGAAACGATGCATCCATATTGCCCTTGCGATTTTGCTTAGCGTACCAGCTTTTGCACAACATCAAGATGTGTTTTTCGAGTTGCTTTCTGAAGCAAAATCATCGGACACACAACTTACTATTTCTCAACATG
Source organism: Bacteroidales bacterium (assembly GCA_963676165.1). Classification (GTDB taxonomy): domain Bacteria; phylum Bacteroidota; class Bacteroidia; order Bacteroidales; family ML635J-15; genus JAQIBY01. Next base: position 2,591,258 of record OY781043.1, read on the forward strand.
AGCAAGTGCTCAGAGAGAATGAAAAACTGGCAAAAAACCTTTGTTTCGCTTTGGATGAGATTGATGCAAACCAGACAATCTTCCACATTGCAAACTTGCACCAAAACAAGCCTTGGGCAAGCTATTATTTGGCGAGAGAAGCTGCTTTGAACGGAAATGCTGAAACAGCTTGTCAATTCTTGAGAAAACATCTGGAAAGCACTCAGCGTTTTCCCCGTTCGACCATTCGATCATGCGATGATTTTAAGTCCATTACCAACAGCAAAGCTTGGAACACACTTTGGGCAAATGATTTTTATAAAAATGCTGAATTACGGTATGAAACGGCTTGCAATTATTTCGAAAATGCCGATTACACATGGGCTTTGGATGAAATTAACGCTCTGATTGAGGATTTTCCGACACGCCATACATATTATGCGTTAAAAGCTAAGATTTTTCTGGCTCAGGAACAGTATAATCCGGCACTATGGAATATTGAAAAAGCCTTGGAAGGAAGCGCACGAAATGCAGAATACTATTTAATTTCTGCTCAGACTTTGGCAAAGTTAAACCGTAAAAACAAAGCCATTTCAGCATTGGAATCCGCAGAAAAACTCAACCCTTACCAAAGCAATGCCATTAAGTTGGATGTTGAGCTTTCATGGCAACTTGGAAACACTAAGCGAACCATAAACAAGGCTGAAAACTACTTGCGCTATTTTGATGATACTAAGGTTCAATACATGCTCGCCGATGCCAAAAACGTGCAAGGAGATTATACCGACGCAATACGTTTGATGAATAAGGTATTGGAAAAAGATCAGTCGCAACCTGCGTATTTTGTGGTGAGAGCCGATGCATTCAGAGGTACACGCTTATGGCAAAATGCAATGAAAGATTACTCTATGGCTTTGGACTTAGAGCCCAACCAACCGGAAGTTTACATTCATTTTGGCATTTGCCGTTTCGAAAGTGGAGACCGTGATGGAGCATGCTATTTATGGAAACGCGCCTTGCATTACAAGCATCCAGAAGCCAACCAATATCTTTACGAGTGGTGCGAATAAGATAGTGTGAAGGATAAAAACACGACTTCATTGGCAAATTCCAGCTTTCCCAAGCACACAAACACTCTAAACACACACAAAATACAAGAACAGGCCTGATTTTTGACATAGTTTTGAAAGTTTTTTCACGAAATCACTTTGCTTTTCATCGATTTTACTTACCTTTGAAAAGACAAGACAGCAAAAACCTGTGGGTATTTAACCAATATTGGGGAATATTAGGGGGTTTGTTAGGGGATAGATGAGTTGTAAACAATTTACCGACGATGAACTGTGGTTATGTATCAATGTCATTAAAAAAACACGTAACCAGATTGTTTTTTTAATGAGCCGAAGAACAATAAATAACCTATCATTTGACGATTAAATTTGAAGTTTGAGAGGAAACTACCATTAATTAAACTTACGAATTTTTAGCAACCATTAAAATATAAATTATGCTTTCAAAAATAGAATGTGTTCAAGCAATTAAAAAATGGGAAACTGTAAGGTGCGAATACTTAAAAGTTGAAAAGTTAATTAATCCTACTTTTGCATTTAACTTTAGTCAAAAAAATTGTGATTGGCTTAATAAAAACAATGACAATAGCATGTTTCATACCTACATTGGAGTTCATGACGGAAAACTTATCTTAATAGTTGTCCCCTTAGACAAAAATGGAAAAGAAATAGATCTTCCTAATTATCTAACATCAACACTAAGTCCGTTAAAAAATGACATAATCTTAGAAGAAGTTGATGTGACAACCACAATAAAAAAGACAACTCTTTCTAAAAACCTTGAAGTTACTAAATACTCCGAAGAAAATTTACTACCAATCTACAACGAACCAATCATTCCGGAAAGAGCTTCTCTTTATGATATAGAAAAATGGAAGAATGAATGTTTGGATTGGTTTTACTGTGAATGTAACGATTTTAAAGGGAAAAGAATTTTCAGATCCTTTACCGTACCTTTTACCAATATAGCAATAAATGATGAAAAACATGATAAAGTAAAAGCCATGTTTGGTTTTAAAAACTCTTCAATTTACAAAAGACAAATCCCTGTATTAATTTTTGTAAGAATAGAAAGTCATTCTTCTAATGCGGAAATAATTTGCTCGGACAGTATTTCTACTGAATCTGAAACAAATACTAAAGATTATTCTCAGCCTTGTCCTCCTTACTGTAGAAACTCACTAAACTTCAAAATATTTAATTGATTAAAAATGACATGTTACTTCCTATCTGTAATTTTATCTAATTGCCTATTAATTGTCGCTTTTATGATAGGGATTTGCAATAAATGTCTTTTCAATAATAACCAAATCAAATGGTATGTTTGTTTTTTGGGATTTATACTTTTCATAGAAATGACAAATAAACTATTAATTTATGGACTTAAATTAAACAATATAAGTTTCACATATCCAGCCTACATAGCTGGAGAGTATTTTATTTTATCTAAATTGTTTATTTCTCATTTAAAATTTTCAAAGAAATGGTTTTTTGTATCTATATTAATGAGTACAGCCTTGTTTTTGGAAGCATCTGTTTTATGGAATAATAATCATGATTTTACTCAAGGGTATGGCAAAACATTATCTCATTTAACAATAATCAGTTTGTCAGCTTACCTTCTAATAAAAGGGTTAAAAAAATTAGAAAAATTCAACCCATTTTTAATCGTATACGCTGCTTTATTTCTTTATTATACTGTTTCTTTATTATTATTCCTATTAATGGATCAATTAAATGAAAGTAATAGTATTATTTGGTTCATGAATAACATTCTGTTATCAATTTTATATAGTTGTTCAATTTATACATTTTACCGATTAAAGAAATTGTAATAAATACCAAATTTATAATATTAGTGATTATTGTATTCTCAATAATCATAGCCTTTGTATGTGTTTTATACCAGACGTTTGTAAAAAAGATACTGAACGAGAAAAATCGGCAGAACAAGCAAGAATTGGAACATCAAAAAGAAATCTCACAGCAATATATTATAGTACAAGAAAAGGAACGAAAACGAATAGCAGAAACCCTACACGATGAAGTTGGAAGCAAATTAAATCTACTCTCTTTGTGGATGAACAATGATGATACTTGGGATACAAAACGGTCAAAAGTAATCGTTGCACAATTAATCCCTGAATTAATTGATGCAACGAGAAATATTTCTCATGTGCTTTATCCTGCAAAAATAGAAGAGTTTGGTCTCGTACTCACCCTCGAAGAATTAATAACAAAAATTGATACTTCTCTTATTGTTGAATTAATAGTTAATCATGGCTACAATAAAAAATCCATTTCTTTTGAAGTTCAGATATACCGAATTATTCAGGAGTTCTTAAGCAATGTCATTAAACATTCTACAGCATCTAAAATGAGTATTCAAATAAGAGATTCTGTCAAATTCTTTTCAATAATTCTATCTGATAATGGAATTGGTTTTGATGTAAACAATCCACAAAATGGTATGGGACTTAAAAATATAGTTACTAGGATTCAATCTATTAATGCTGTTTATAAGTGGAAAAATAAAAAAGGTATAGGTTGCACATTAATAATATTCGCTAACAATGGAAGACTTGATTAAAATATCAATAGTAGATGATGAAACTTTATTTATTGAAGGAATAGTTCTTTTGCTTTCCGACCAAAAAAATATAAAAGTAGTATCTACAGCAACTTCAGGAACTAAACTGTTGGAATATTTATCTTATTCTTCGTCAGAAAATTTTCCTAGCATAGTTTTAGTCGATATTCAAATGAAACCAATGAATGGGTTTGAATTGGTGGAGATATTAAGAGAAAAATATCCTGAATTAAGGATAGTTATTCTCTCTTCGCATTATAAAAAATGCATTTTAGGTCACATGATTAAGCTAGGAGTTTCTGCCTTTATTCCTAAAAATGCAAATAAAAAAACACTGGTACAAACCATTATATCAGTATTTTTATGCGGGGTTTATTTCACCCAACAAGATCAGCAGATGCTAATATCATATATGAATGACAAACCTAAAAAGCCAACATATAATGCTATTGAAGAATTATCATGTAGAGAGCGTGAAGTATTAAAATTAATTTGTCAGGAAATGACAAATCAGGAAATTGCGGATAAACTATTTATAAGTAAACGCACTGTAGAAAGTCATCGGCAAAGAATACTTGATAAAGTTGGTGCTAAAAACACCGTCGGCTTAGTTGTTTATGCTATAGTAAACCAAATTCATCCTCTTCCACAATATTCACATACCGTATAAATACGTATTATACAATTTGGTATTTTATACTCTAAAATAGCACAGAATAAATCCGTCTATTTGTATTGTTCATTTATGAAGCTTCTACAATATGAACAATGGTGAAATCCGAAAAGCCAATACAATAGAGTAGGAAACAAACATGTTCAATTAGCGGACAGGTTGAAAATAATATTTGATAAAAACCAGTCTATTAATTGATTATAAACTTTTAATATGAAAAAAGAAGCAAAATTAGCAGACAGTGTTAAATATTCAGTCATTTTTAAAAACGAATCGACAAATTCAGGAAATATTTGTTTATTTCAAAAAGATCCTGACATTGGGGTAACTGATGTTATGTCTTTGGCATGGTTTTCAAAATATGTGTATCCCAGCACAAATGTTACATTTGATTGGGAAATTGATTACAATTTTGTTTGGTCAGAAACGGGTGAATTAGTTCCAGGAGTTATTTTTCATGCATCCCAATCTCCTGATGCTAACTTAACTGATTCAAATGCAATCACTTTATCACATGACAAAGCATATCATTTTAAAAATCAAAGTTCAAAAACACCTCAGGGTAGCCTTTATATTCAGGAAGATTCTACTATTCCTTTAAAAATGGCTTCCGTAGGTATTGGAATGTCTGGTTGCGGCACTTTTGTTGTACAAGCTCAGCCCAATATGAATCTTACTTTTACTCCACATCCTGAGTATTGGATTGCTTTTGGGAACTACAACCAAGGTCAAGTACTGGATATTCAGGAAATGACCAATGATGTACAAATTAAGTTCCCAAATGGGATTTATACTATGGTAGCTACACTCAAAGCGGATAATACATGGTCAGTTGTTCCTCTTAGTGAAGCTAATGCAGATATGCTGAAGAAAAAGTAAAGCGAATGCAGTATAATGATGAAAATTAACTGTGTAATAAAAATAGAGGCTGTTAAAGTATTGAAACAGCCTTTATTTTAATTCTTGTAAAAAATGGACGAAAGAACTAAAATGAAAGAATCCGATTTTAAGGATCTTTGTTATGCTATGCAGCAGCAGAACCTTGTTTACAATTACAACTTCCTATATTACAGCAACAAAGACAACTCCGAGACGCTTGTTGATTATAAGCACCCAGATGGATGGGTATTTAGCGATAAGGATGGTAGTATTGGTTTTAATACCGACAACAATTGTTGTCAGATTAATACCGGAGCAGGCAAAAATACGATGACACTCTCTCAGGCCTTACATGAATTTCCAAGGTGGAAGAGTAAACTTGCAGGAGAAACCATTTCATCAAAAGCTCATATGAACCTTAGTGATGAAGCAGAGATAAAATTTTCTTTAAGTGATGGGATTACTACTGAATCAAATTCTATTGTCGCTTCTGGAGATATTGAATTGCAAGTTCACCTAAAGGTTAGCATTCAAGCAAAGTATCTTATTCTTAAGATTGAGTGTATGGCTTCTAATACTGTAATCAATATTTCCAAAGTATATGCTAATGTTGGAAATATAGCACTAGATAGTCTTCCATGTATTGTTCAAGGTGTTATTGGAGAACGTAAACAATACATTGCTACAGAAACACCACCTGCAGAAGAACTTTCATTGTGTTGTGAACCAATAGAACTAAGTAATATTTACACAAGATTAAATTCAGTATTAAATGGAAGATTCGGTATTGGCGATAATGGAAATTCAATTTTGTTGGATATGAGAGGCTATTTTAGTCGGGCATGGAATAATGGTTCTGAAACTGATCCTGATGCAAATAATCGAAGAGACCCTGAAACAGGACAAATAAAGGGAGATCATGTGAGCACATTTGAAAAAGATGTTTTTCTTAAACATCAGCATGGCTTAGATTTTGCAATTGGTAGTGCAGCAATTGTTGATAAAGGACCAAACACAACTCTAGTAACTTCTACCAAATCAGATACGAACCTGGCTAATAACGGCAAAGAAACACGTCCTAAAAATATAGCAGAGTTGTATACAATAAAGTGGGCATAGCAAATACACACATAACAGAATTATTTAAATCACAAGTTCTTAGCGTAATTGCAAAAAGAAACTAGAAATATTATGAAAAAAATAATTGTATCTGCTCATGCTGGCAAATGATCTGATCAAAGTAAAGATCACATTGTTACTAAGGCAGTTTATTGTATAATTAGCCGTATTAACAATTTAAAAGGATTCTCAGAGGCAATAGAGACTGTATTTCCGAAAACAGATGTTCAATTTATGCGTAGTCCACATGTAGTAAAAAGCTGGAATACCAGTTGGGAAAAGCTTACAAATTTTTACAAGTACCCACAAGAGATCCGTAAAATTATTTACACAACAAATATCATAGAGAACTTCAACGCACAGTGACACAAAGTAACTAAAGCTTCTTTACCTAGTTCAAAACAGATATTGTTCATGAGAAATGGAAAAACACAGTATTTAGCGGGAAGACAATACAGCCACAATTTTTAATTATATTTGAAGAGAGATTTAATGCTGACACAATGTATTAAACATATCCACCTAACTATTAATACGGCTCTAAAAACCGAGGCTTCATCGGCAAATTTCAGCTTTCCCAAACACACAAGAACAAACCTGATTTCTGACGTAGTTTTGAAAAATTTCCACGAGAATCCTTGACTTTTCATCGATTTTATTTATCTTTGAAAAGACAAGACAGAAAACCTGTGAGTATTTGACAGATATTTGAGATATAGCATAGGTTTTATGAGGGGATAAAGGAGTTAGCGTTCATTATAAAAGACCAAATACCATGACAAGAAAATTAATAAAACTAAAATCCGTCATTCTAATAATTATCTTTTCAATGAATGGATGTGCCAATTCAGAGACTATAACTGGATATTGGACAGGAGTTATAGAAATGAACAATAAAAAAGTAGATTTAGTACTTGACCTAAATTCCGAGAGACAAACATTTTCGAGTTATGACTTAATGCTATTAGAACAACCAATAAATAACCTGAAAGTAAACAATGGAAATGTCACTTTTTCATTTGTGCTTGATGTTGAAATGCATTTTAAAGGAGAATTAAAAAATGATGAAATTAACGGAACCGTTGAAATGCAAAACGGACAGCCAAATATGAATATGACTTTTGATTTAACAAAACAACCCAAAACTCCAGAAAAGCCATATTCTGTTGAAAATTTGACAATAAAAAGCAAAGATATTATTCTGGTAGCTGATTATTACAAACAGAAAGCCAAAGGGAAATTCCCTGCAATAGTTTTATTACACGGGTCGTCAACGAATCTAAAAAGTGATTATTTATATGATGCTGACTATTTTGCCAAACAAGGATTTGAGGTTTTAATATTTGATAAACGGGGAAACGGAAAATCAACTGGTGAATATTCTACCTCAGATTATGAAGAAATAATTGACGATGCTATTGCTTGTTTGGAAATTCTCAACAAAAAAGAAAGTGTTAACAAAGACAAAATAGGTCTTTGGGGTTATAGCCAAGGGGCAATGCTTTTGCCAAGAATCGCATCGAAAACAGATATACCAAAGTTTCTTATTGCAAAGTCACCTGAAATAATTAGTGTAACAGAAGCTGCGGCATATTCTGACAGTTTAAGAGTTGTGAATTTCGGCAATTCAAATTTAAGTGGACAAATTGCGGCAAATAGCCATAGAGAAGTTGAGAAATTGATTAATAATGGCGCAAATTGTAAGGAAGTTGAGAGCTATATTCAGCAAAACGCTCAAAAATACAGCTTCATGAACCAGACTGGATTATATAGCAGTTTAACCATTGACAAGAATGAATTTGATGGTTTCTATTGGAAAGGTAGGACTGAAAACTTTTATTCTTTCTGGAAAGAAATAAGAATACCAACTTTAGTATTATTAGGCGGAAGAGATGATTTAATCAACACAGAAAAAAATAAATTACTACTAAATAATTTGAGCAATGAATATATTGAAATTGTGGATTTTCCTTTAGCAAATCACCATTTGAAAAAGACATTTAATCCGACAATGGATAGTGAATTTGATTTTCCACGACTAATTGAGGGATATACTGAAAATGTTGAAGAATGGATTGAAAAAGAAATAACGAAACGCTAACACTTTGTATATTTCAGGGCGGGCGAAAGTGCGTATTTCAGCGTTCGCAGCCCGCCCCGGCGGTGGCTCGGTCTGACAGGAAAGTACCACGCAATCCACCCCGAAAATATACAATTTACCGTTAGCTGCAAGTGTAAGAGACGAAGTGCAAACATTGAAACTTGATTGTGAAAATTGAAAAAACGAATAAAAAATATTGGCTCATTGCTTGAAATTTTGTGCAAGAAAAAATTAGTTTTTGCCTACCCACTTCTGCCCTTCGGGACAGTTAGGGAAGCCAGCGCACATTGCACACATTTGCAAATCGCACAAGCTAATCCTCAAACCAAAATTTGCAAAAAAGTGCAATTTTCCCGACATTCTCTTCATTTTTATAAATAACCATAATTATGCCAGACCCAAAGATTTATAAAGCGTATTTAAAATTTAACGATAATCAGTCGATTGATTATAACGACTGCTATAATAAATTTGAAGAAATATTGTTATGTAATGATGAAAAAATTGAATTTGGAATAATTGCAGAACAAAAGATTATCGATTTTGATTTAACTATTATCGGATATTTAATTTTATTAAAAAAAAGCAAGCCATATCTTGAAACAAAAATAATACTAGAGAATAATTATTATACAGATAGCAATAAAAAAGCAGAAAGTGTTATTTGGAAAATTAGACAATCAATTGTCCATACTTATTATGCCACTTCAAATACTGATGTTTTTAGTGTCGTTGATGGAGATGGAGAAATAGTTGATATTAATAAAGAAGAAAAAAGGCGAAATTATAAACAGGAAAATTATTCATTTTTTTATTCCAAAGAATTCTTGCCTATCATTTTTATAAATGAAAAAAATTATAAAACAATATTTGAGAAAGCTCAAAAATTTCACGCGATACAAAGAACAGAGAAAAAACTGACTAGTGAAAATTACTATTATTTGTATTGCAGAAAACTATTAACTAATAACATTTCTGATGATAATTACATTCAAATATTATCACAATTGGCTTTTTACAGGTCTTTAGAAAGTCTTAAAAGCTTAAGGTATTATTTAAATACAGAAACTAATGAATTTAGAAATTTCATTAATATAGATTCTATTCAAGTTGGCTATATTAGTGATAACAACATAAAAGATAAATATTGGAAAGAAATAATCCCTGTTTTTAACAAACTAAAGGAATTACCGCCGATATATAGTCTAATATTTAGCATCTTAGTATGTTCAAAAAGGTTCAAGATTGATGAATTCAAAAAAAATGAAATTGAAAAGATTACAAATAACATACTTACGTTATGGGAATTCACAAAAAAATTAGTTTTTGGTATTAACGAACTTGCAAAAAATATTATTGATCATTCTTCAACAAGACAAGGAATAATAACTGGATATATCAACAAATCAGACCAGTTTAGAATTAATATTTTTGACTTTGGGAAAAAGAATATTATAACTACATTAAAGGAATCAACACATAACAAAATAGAATCTTTTAAAGAAGATGATATATTAAAAAAAATATACGAAGAGGATTTTAACAAATTAAAAAACAATGATTTTGATTTTTCTCTTCTCTTCAAATCTGATAAAACACAAATGCTTAACCAGCAGGCTAAAAGAGCGGGAGTGTAATCTGAACTCTGTCCAGTTGTTTGTTAATGAATAATCAAAATTAATATTTTTTTCGAGACCAATTCTTAAAAGCCCGCTTAAATAATTTACAGGTTCTGTCAAGGGCGGCTGAGGTACGAAGCCGTTTATATACCCTTGACAGGTTTTATAAATTATTTTTCCTTTGCTTTTTAGAGTTGGTTCACTGTTTTTAGAGTTCGATTTTAAAACGACCTTCGAAGTGAATACACAGTTGTTGTACTGTTAGTGACCAGTTATGCAGAGGCTGAGTCCATTTCTTTGACACATTTTCAGTAACCAAATAGATGAGCTTAAGCAGCGCCATATCGCTGGTAAATGCACCTTTGGTTTTCGTTACTTTACGGACCTGACGATGAAAACCTTCAACAGGATTAGTCGTGTAAATCAGTTTTCTAATAGGCTCATCATATTTGAAGTAATTGGATAGTTCATTCCAGTTCTCATTCCAGGACTTAATCACAATTGGATATTTCTTACCCCAAATATCTTCCAAATTAAGCAGCTCTGTTTCAGCTCCCGACTTTGTTGCTGCTTTATACACCTTTTTAAGATCTTTCATAAAAGGCTTCTGGTCTTTTGAGGCTACATATTTAATAGAATTCCTGATTTGATGAACAATACACTTCTGTATTTCTGCCTCTGGAAAAATGCTTAAGATGGCTTGAGAGAAGCCGGAAAGATTATCTGTACAAGCAATTAGAATATCTTTAACACCTCGACTTTTTAAATCTGTAAGGACTGAAAGCCAGAAATTTGCACCTTCGCTTTCTGATATATACATCCCAATCAATTCTTTGCGGCCTTCTTTGTTGACGGATAAAATATTGTAAACTGCACGGGAAACCACCTTCCCTCCATCACGTACTTTATAATGCATTGCATCAAGCCACACAATCGGATAAACATCGTCTAATGGGCGATTTTGCCACTCTTTAACCTGAGGTATAACTCGATCGGTAATCTCGCTTAAAACGCTAGAAGAAACCTCCACATCATACATCTCCTCAATATAAAGGCCTATATCGCGTAGACTCATCCCTTTACCATAAAGGCCTATGATCTTGGGGGCTAAATTATCCGCTAAAACAGTTTGACGCTTTTTTATTATCTCTGGCTCAAATGTGCCATTACGATCATAAGGTGGCTCAATGGTTACCTCTCCTACATCTGTTTTAAGTGTCTTCTGCCCTTTGCCATTGCGCTTATTGCCACTTGAACGTTCGGCTGGATCCAAGTGCGCATCCATCTCTGCTTGTAAAGCACTTTCTAAAAACTCTTTAACAATAGGTTCAAAAACACCACCTTTACCGGTTAACGATTGACCTCTTTTTAACTGTTCCAAGGCTAAATCACGCATTGCTTTGTACTCAGGACTTTCTTTTCTTCTTCCCATAATGTTACAAAATTAATATTTGTTTGAATTATGGACAGACTTCAGAATACAGTCTCAAAAGAGCGACTGCACATTTAGGCTTACTTATTTTTTCACATCTCGTTACAAGTAATAATGGATATTTTTATGTGTCTTCTTGTGGCAATAATAGAAAAGATATTTACCCCAAAGAAGAAACGTCTTTTAAATATTTTCATATCGGCACAAATTATCAAGTTCTATTAGAACCATTACATAAAAATGACAACGACAACTTACGTAGTATTGCCCCTGTAAGTCAACAAAGTGCAGAAGATGTTTTAAGTATTGAAAAACTATTATCTTGGGAAATAGATGGAAACAAGGAATGTATATTTATTAATTTAACACTCCAGCAAAAAATAAATATAGAAGATGAACTTTGGACTAATTTTCAAAATGCAATATGTTCAAAAAAATTAGGCAAGAAAAATATTTTTGTTTGTTTTAACCAAATAGAAAAAAAAATAAACTCAAGTCAGTTATTTAGATTTCTCGGGAAATGGGAAATATTTTTTCAAGAACATAATTTAGTGATTTATGATATTGACATAAACCTATATTTTGAGTTATATGAAATCAACAAATCTTTCGTTTCTCAGACAAATACATTACCATATTGGAATACAAACGCTATTTCTCTTTTCTATTGTTTTATTAAAATAAAAAATAACAAATTCTACTTTACTGATGCTCTATGGGGTAAAGACCCCATAGATTTTATTTTTATAAATACATTAATCCACAAAAACAATTATAATGCACTTTTTCATCATCCTGATTTTTCCGAAAATAAAGATAATCCAAGGCATAGTTTAGATAATAAAATATTTGTTAACGATTCTACTTTATTGCCTTTTGATTTAATAATAAAAGATGAAGATGAAACAACTCTTTTTGAAAAGAATGCAAAAGTATTACTTAATAACGAATTGAAACTTCAAAAAGATTCTCAAAAAGAAGAAGATAATCCTATTAGACATATAGAAAATCAAATTCATAATCTACCAGGCTTTAAAATAAAAGATACTCATTTTAGACTTGGGTCAAAAATTCATATAACTGATTTCTATTATGCAAAAAGGTTTTTTCAAAATAGTTTTTATGCCAGTCGATTTGCATTTATTGTTACAAAGTATATTTTGAAAGAACAATTATTGAAGAAAAAATACAATGAATTAACATTAGTAGGATACGGCTTATATTCCGAATTGTTATTAAGTACGGTCGTACGGTATATTTCTAAATATTATGAACAAAATAAAATTTCAAAAATTAAAATAAACCATAACCTTTATACCGATACAGAAGAAATGAATTTAGTAAAAGGCTATGAGGAAATATATAAAAACATAATCATCATTGTCCCAATTGCTAGCACATTTTCAACATCTATGAAAATAGCAGAAACATTAAAGGAGCGAAATAAAAATATTAATATCATTAATCCACATATTAATATCCTTGCAATTACAAATGGAGATATTAAATTGAAAGGAAAAATTCCCCAAAATGCAATTGAAAAAAAATATGGTTGGAATGAAGTCTTTCCTAAAGAAAAAACTGTTGATGTTATTTCTTTTAATTCAGGAGAAAACATTTCCCAAAAATATTTTATTCCATTAGAAAGCAAATGGTACGATATTGAGAATTGCGTTAAGTGTTCTCCTCAAAAAGTTGAAAATAACTGCAAAACAAACATATGTAATGATTGTAATAAAAAGAATATTCTTGATGAATGTCCATTATCTGAGCAATCATTATTAATGACAGATAAAACATCGGTAACTCCCACATTGATTTTCGATTTTCCAAGGGCAAGGGAAATTTTCGAAGAAAATAAAAACAGAAAATATAAACTTTCATTAAAAGCATTAAAATACGGACATATCGAAAGAAATTATCAACATTTCCACTATCATATTATTGATGAAGTATTTTTAAAAGACAATCCAGAAATATCCAATTGGTTAAAAGAAGAAGTCGCTAATAAAATAAAATCTAAGATAATTAATTACGATGTTACAGACAATGTGCTAATAATTGCACCTAAGCATTTTAGCAACAGTCAATTCGTTCAAATGGTAAATGATCTATTGTTTGATAACTCTGCCAATATTCTTCATTATGATTTTTGGAATAATAGTATTGAGAATTTTCAAATGTTTTATTCAAAAACTGTTTGTGATGCAAAAAAAATCTTTTTCGTAGATGATACAATTATTTCAGGGTCAACATTTTTAAGAAGTAATGATTTTATAAAACAAACAAGAAATCATAATGATAATGAAAAAAACTGTGGTTTTGATGCTTGCTTTTTCTTAATAAACAGAACAAATAATTTCACGCAAACAAATATATTTAGGAAATTAGAAGATAAATCCTGTATTTTTTCTTTTGCAAATATAAATTTACCTGCATTAGATAAAAACATAAATGGGAAATGTCCGATATGTTTAAATTATGACAAAATCATCAAATTATTTGAAGACTCATACTTATATCGATTTAAAAATGAATTTGCAGAAAGAATAAAAAGCATAAAATTAGAAGGAATAACTTCTACGACAAGCAATAATGAAAACAAAGAACAAGCAGAAAATAATAAACCTTTTGAAAATTACAATCAGAACTTAATTAAAGTTGAATTTATCCATAGGATTTATGAATATTTTCGCACTGAAAAGAATCAATCAGACTTCGACAATTATAATAATATAGATGAATGGTATAAACATCTGATTTCAGAAACAAAAACTCCATTTATAAAAAGTTATATTAAAGAAAATAATGATAATAACATATCCAGCAATACAGACATATTATTGAAAGTATTGGCACACTCTCCTTTTAATCAATATAAACCAATTAAAGAAAAAGTTTTTAAGTGGACTATTTTATCATTAAACGAACAAGTAGAATATTTAAAAAACAGCAATTTCGAAAATTGCGATTATTTAGAATTTAGAAGATTAAAATATTTTATCAGACGGGTTGGTTTGATAAATTCGAATTATTTGATTTCTGAACGGTTCTTTCATTTCATAACGTTATTGTATAACCGTAATTGGTTAGAAAGAATTATTGAAAAGAAGAATAATGAAAAAGAAGAATTAAAAAAGAAGAATGAAAACGGAAAAGAAAAAAATCTTTTTTCAAACAAAGAAGAAAATGAAATAGAACTTAAAAAGATAGATAAGGAATACGAATCAATAAAAGAAAACATAAATAATTTTTCAACTTTTATTATCTCGCAAATAAAGGAATTATTATTTCAAAATGAAACAAGATGTATATTACTTGAAAAATACATTGAAGATAATTTAACCAAATTAGAGGAACAAAAAGAATCTTCATTTGATTTAAAACAATTTTTTCGAATTTTAAAAGAAGAAAATGGAGTATTAATTCAAAAATTTTGGGAGTTTTATAAAAAACAAAATGAATTAGAATTTGAAAAAATCGCGGAACAAAATCATTATCAATACAATACGTTATGCGATTTTTTGATGGCAGCAAACGAAGATAATCCAATCAAGAACAAATCTTTAGAAACGTATTTAAAGACACAATCCATTTTTGAAAAATATAAGAACAATGGAATAAACAATACATCAATAGAAGAAAAAACAAATGATGTATGTCGTTCATTGAAGACCTTATTCTTTTCTGAAAAAGAGAATAACAATGGAACATTTCTTTTGGTAAAATACAGGCAAGGAGATAAAGCAAAACTAAATGACTTATTCTTAGCTTATAATTCGGGAAAATATTCACAAATAATTGAAGATAAATGGCAAGAAGATAATTATATAAAAAAGTTTATTGATGGTGTCATTAATGGTAAAAATACATCTATTACAATAGACTTACTTGAAAAACAAACAGATTTATCTGAGAACAAAAATATTACTTGGAAAAGCTTATTTTCGATACCTAATGATGAAAATATTAAAATTAATTTCTTTGAAAAATGTGAAAACATAAATTATGTTCTTATTGCAAGATTAGCGTTAAAAGAAATTGATGATAATTCAAATCTTATAATAAATCAACAAGGAGTTATCGTATTTTATTCCGATAAAAATGTTTTTACACCGTCAAAAACTAGATATTTAATATTACTACTAAAATCGACAAGCACATTCATTAATGAACATCATAAAAATGATGAATTTAGAGACTGGGTAGAAAGTAAAAAAATAAATACTGATTTAAAAGCCATTAGAGAAGCTTATGAAAGCAGATTCGATAAATTTAATCATGGAGCAAAACGTTTCTTTAAAGATTGGGATAAGCTATATAATAACAATGATTCATTTTCAATAACAGAATCGTATGCGATAAGTCAGATAATAAAATCACAAGTATTAATTGGTCATGCTTTCTCTGATTATATTAATACCGAAACAAGGAATAAAAATTATCCTGATTGCAATGAATATAAAAATTTTAAGACAAATGAAATTAAAGACATAAAAAAAATAATTGATGGAATTAGCTCTTATTATAAAAAAAAGAGAGACAATAATTTTAATATTTGTATCGAGCAAGACATACAAAAAATTAAAACTATAATTCCATTCAAAGAATTTAAAAAAATTTTATTGGAGTTAATATGCAACGCTATCTCAGGTGGAGCTAAAGACAATGATAATACTATAATTATTGATTTTGACGAAGAATCCTTTATTGTTAAATCTAAAGGAAGAGATTCCAAGACCGTAAATGTTGCAAAATTACTTGAACATTTGAATGGAGAAAATTATCAAAATAAAAATTATGGAATTGGTTTATTTTCTATTCAAAAATATCTATTAACTAAACTACACAAAGGATTTGAAATAGAAGCAGATAACAATAACTGGTTTATTATTAAAGTGCCATTAAAAATAGGAGAATATAATTATGAGTAAATCTGTTTTAATTATAGATGATTATAAAAGTGATTTTCAGGACTATTATGACTTGATACATGATGAAGCTAAATTTCTTGTTTATCCTGATAGAAATGCTAATCTTTCTGAGTTATTTGGATTGAAGAATAAATCTGGTGCGACAATTGAAGAAAAAAAAGAGGCATTTATAAGAACAACTACCCAGTATATTATTGATAAAGAATTGTATCAAAAAATTTCTGTAATAATTCTAGATATTAAAATCTTTGATGATAATGATGAGGATAAAACTGGGTTAGAGTTACTGGAACATATCAGAAAGAATATAGGTGAAAAATTAC
The DNA here is from genome assembly GCA_963676165.1 of Bacteroidales bacterium. GTDB lineage: Bacteria > Bacteroidota > Bacteroidia > Bacteroidales > ML635J-15 > JAQIBY01. Next base: position 2,607,977 of record OY781043.1, read on the forward strand.
CTGAAAAATTTAAAAAATGGGGAAATGTCATCCCTATTATTGCATTAACAAATTATTCACCTGCAAGATATAAAAATGAATTTATGCAGAATGCTGGTTCACTACTCCAATTCTTCTATAAAGCAAATGTTGAAGTTAATTCTAATAGTTTTATATCTACGTTAAAAAATTTCGATACCCAAATGACGGAAATTTATTCACTGTTTTATGAACCTGAGCTAAAAAGTATCTTAACTAAAGTAGAAAGAAATAATATAGCATTGAAAGACTTAAAGGATATTGCTTCTTTATCATTATATTCTCAAATTGCATCAATGGAAGAAGAAAAACGCAATGCATTAATTGATAATTTCTCGTCTAAACTTATAGAACATACAAAAAGTATCGATGGATTTATGCTTGATATTGAAAATATTGAAAATCAAAAAAAATTTAAAGAAAAGATTGTTTCAATTTTTAAAACTTCATCAAAAGCGATAAACTTTATTAGTAGCCTCTTGGCTTTTTCCGGAGAATATGTTGACGCTGAAAAGATTTCAAACATTATCGAAAAATCTATTTCTTTATTTTCTGATTTATATAAAGGCTAATTCACACAGACAAGCACATTTGCAATTCACACAAACCAACACTTAAATACCCAAAATTGCAAAAGAGCTTGTCTGTTTGCCATCGCTTTTTTGCCGACACTAAAAACTAATTTTTCGTGGGCAGCAGTGCTTTGATTGAACTGAATATTGAATGCAAATTGGAATATAAATAACTGAAAATGAATTAACACCAGCAGCTAACAAAGAACTAAGGTAAAAACCAAGTAAAAACGAATAAAAATTTTCTTTTTAAAATGCCGTAATTAAGTAAGGGCAATTTCAAAAAGAAAAATTACGAAGGAATCAAATGCGATTTAAAATTTGGATCATATGGATTCCCAGAATTTGCAATTGCAAAAGCTTGTTTTAAGAGTTTGTTTGTCACAGCAATCAGGGCAAGTTTTTTTGATTTTACCTTAGCAACAATTCGGTTATAGATAGCCTTGCAATGAGGATTGTTTTTGCATGCTGTAAATCTACACATGAAGAGGTAATTTCTCATAAGCGCATTCCCTCTTTTGGAGATTCTGGAGCAACCTTTTACACTAGATTCCGACGAGTATTCGACACTTTTTGCATGTAATAATGAGGATGATACAACAACGAAAACTCCGGAAGCTTGTTTCACTTTTACTTATGAAGGGGATGAAATTTGGCTAAGCTATTTAGTCTTTACAAACTGTTCTGAAAATGCAACCTCATACCATTGGGATTTTGGAGACAATACATATTCAACCCAAGAAAATCCAATACATTCTTACAGTGAAGACGGAGAATACATTGTTGAATTAACTGCATACAATGACAATGCGAGCGACACATTTTCCGATACTATCTTAGTTAATTGGACAGCGATAGATTAATTAACAAACATCCATCGCCAGCTCGAAAGCCAACAATGAATGTCCGAATATTTAGATTGTACAAAACCTCAACTACTTGAGTTTCTTTTCAACTAACATACTTGAAAGAAACCACAAGAGCAATGAAACGAGGTAGATTAGTAATCCGTAAATAGTAACAATCATGGTGGCTTTTATCCCACCGAAAACCAAGGAAGGAACGATTTCTTCCCCTCTCTGAATAGCATGCTCAATTGCCATAAACATTGAAGTAAGTCCAACCATTTGACCCAAAACGCCTGTGACCAAAGCTAGCATGCCCATCGATTTTCCAAAACCAAACAACCGCAATAACTTTTCACGATTTATCTGTTGTGATTTGGAACTCACGCTTAAATGATAAACAAACCATGCAATAGTAACAACAAACAAAATTGTTAGAATTCCCATAAACAAAGGACCGCCTTGATAAAATAAATTTTTCATGTGCTTTTTTTTTGATTAATACTTCTGCCAAATTAGTGGACAAAACCAAATTCATCAAGGTCGAATCCGTTTCTAAAATGGTTGTTTATCGACTCTAACTTGCAATTTTAATATCTTTGACGAAATTAGCGTGAAAATTTAAAGAAGCATGGAAAAAAAATCAAAAAATCCGTATTATCATATTGCATATTGGATTTTTGTTATTCTTGTATTAACAAAAGTTTTTGGGTTTTCATGGGGAAATAATAGCGCAGCTTTCTTTTTCGTTTGCATGCTTCTGCCAATTGTTTTAGGAACATCCTATTTTTTCAACTATTTGCTCGTCCCAAAATTCTACCTTACTAAGCGATATGCTAAATTTGCATTTTACACTTTCTGCACTGCAGTTATTTCCGTTTATCTTGAGATGATAGTACTGGTTCTCTCATTTGTGTTTTTGGTCAATCTCAACTACCAATACTTAAGCCCCAATGCAACTCAAACAGCACTATTAGCTGTTATTTTATATTTAATGGTATTCATAGGTTCGTTTTTATTAATGATGAATCAGATCGCTGAAAATCAAAAGGAGATTCAACAATTGCGGGAAGAAAAAGAAAAAATGAAAAAATCATTTTTAGAAATCATGTCAAACAGAAAAATCGCAAAAATTCCTTACAATGACATCATTTACATTGAAAGCTTATCAGACTACATAAAGGTAATCACAACAAATGGGGAGATCATCAGCAAAGAAAAAATCAGCAACTTGGAAAATAGATTACCAGAATTATTTTTAAGAATCCACCGCTCATTTATTGTCAACACAGACAAAATACGGAATATCTCATCAGATAAAATTGAAGTGGACAATACGTGCCTAAGCATTGGTCGCAGCTATAAAAAAGCAGTCAAAGCATCTTTAAGTCACAGTTAATTGGCTGAACTCTCCAGGAGAACAACCCCACAAAACACAAGAACAAACCGACTTTCTGACATATTTTTAAAAGTTTTCCAACGAAACTCCTTGACTTTTTGTCGATTTTATTTACCTTTGAAAAGACAAGACAAAAAAACCTGTAGTATTTGACTGATATTGGGAAATATTAGAGGGTTTGTTAGGGGATAGATGAGTTCCTACAGGGCTAAAAAGCTGATGTGCAAATAGATTAAAAGAAAATAATTATTGCAATAAACAACCAAATTATGAGAAACATAAAATAAGCAAATCATTTAACTTAAAACCAAGCAACATGAAAACAAGAATTTTATTAACGACTTTAATTTTTACTACTTTCTATAGTAATGCTCAAATTAAAGTGTTTTCAGGTGGAAAAGTTACAGTGGGGAGCACCTATAATCCGGCGTACAAAGGAGTTAATCACTTAATTGTGGGTTCCAAAACAGCATTTTCTGATAACACAAGTTTTTCTAATTGTGCTATGATTAGGGGAAACCACGATGTTTCCACAGCAACAACACCAGATTATACATTTTGGGGCGATGATGCCACCGGAATGTTTAGACCTGCTTTACATACACTTGCGTTTTCGATAAATGGCTATGAGAGATTAAGGATTAGTTCAACAGGAAATGTTGGAATCGGCACAAATTCTCCCTCAAAAAGACTTGATGTTAATGGAGGTGTACGTTTTAGATCGGGATATGGTAATATGTTAGTTGATAATTCTGGTTACTTAGGAATTATAACAATAACACCAGAAACAGATTGGTATGGAAATATTGGCTCAGAAAATAAAAAATGGGCAACAATTTGGGACCAGCATATTCATTATGATATGTTGACTGATTATAGTGATCTTCAAATAAAAGAGAACATTCAACCTCTAGAAGGAGCTCTTGAGAAAATAAAGTTATTAGATGGGAAAACGTTTGACATAAAGTCAGAGTATTATTCAAATGCAGGTTCAGATTTAATAAGTAATACAGAAAGTATATACCAAAATAAAATTGGATTAATTGCGCAAGAATTGCAGGAAGTATATCCTCAACTTGTATTTGAAAATGAGGGAGGTTTACTATCTGTAAACTATATTGGATTAATTCCTGTCTTAGTTGAAGCTATAAAAGAATTAGAACTTCAGATTTCTGATTTAAAAACAGAACTTGATTATTGTTGTAGCGGAGAAACAAACGATAATTTAAAGTCCGGACAAATAGAAGGTGGAAATTTAGGACAAGAACAAACAGATTGTCAGAGTTATCTAAGTCAAAATCGTCCGAATCCTTTTAATACAGAGACAATCATTGATTATTACGTGTGTGAACAAGACTACAATGCTCAGATTATGGTTTTTGATATGACAGGAAAGCTGTTGAAAACCCATCAAGCACAACCGGGGAAACAAAATCTAATTATTAACAGTGGCGATTTCACTCCTGGCATGTATTATTACTCACTAGTAATTGCCGGTAATGAGATTGAAACAAAAAAGATGATACTTTCAAAATAATAGATTATGAAGCTATTTAGCCAATTATTTAAATTGATCTTTGTAATTATTATAATTTTAATTACAAAGTGTGCTAGTGCGCAAATGCCATCAAATGACCCTGTGTATGAGCTTGTTTATTCAGATGAGTTTACAGGAGATACTGTTTCCACATATAACTGGAGTAGAACTTATCCTTCTCACCAACATAGTAATTATAGTAATTTTGGTTCACAACTAGTCCCAATGGCAGCAATTAAAAAAGAAAACATTGCAAATGATAATTGTTATGTGAGTGGTGGTACTTTAAAGCTTGTTTCAAGAAAAGAAGAGAATTTAAATGAAGTATGGAATTGGCCTTTATGCTCAAGTGATTCTTGCCATAATGGAGGTGGACATAATTCAGACTGTATAGTGCCTCCTGATTTTTCTGACACCCTTAGATGTTGGGACCGCGATGATTTACCCTTTCATTTTTCTTCAGGAATGCTATATTCTAAACATAGTTTTCGGTATGGATATTTTGAACTTAAATTTCGAACACCTAATAATTTCTCACATAAAGAGAATTATAAAGGGCATGGCATTGGCTTTTGGTTGACTGGAGCAGATTTTGTTACGAATGATTGGAGTGAAATTGATTTCCCTGAAGTAAATGCATACTGCCCAGATTGTGCAACGATTCAACATTTTGGTGGTTCCAATGTTCATTACAGGCCAATTGGACAGACAAGGGAAACTGAACCGTCACCAAATTATAATTTTGAACCAAATACATGGTACACAATTGGTATTAATTGGACATCAAATAATATTGAGTTCTATATAAATGAAAATTTGTTTTTTGTTGCTTACAATCATGCTAGCGATTTAAGTCCAATGAATCCAATTATAAATTTAGGAGGATTATACCAACCACTTGATAATTTTCAAGTCCCATATGATACAACAAGTTCCATTAAGACACAATTTCCATTAAGACACAATTTCCATTTATTTTTGAGATTGATTATTTAAGGATTTATCAGCATAAAAGTGATTTATCATGTACGTCGGATACAACCTTAACCAATTTTAGTACGTCTAATTATGGTAATAAGTTGTATCGGGAAATTACAATGGGAACTAATGTAAATATAGTTAATACTACGTTCCAAAGTTTTTGGGCAAGTGAGTATGTCTTGCTAAATGAAGGAACTTATATTGATAATAATAGTACGGTTTTAATAAACACAATGATTGTGATGATATTACATTTACAAAAATGAGGTTTGAGGAGCCAACACCTCCACCACAATCATTTATTGATAAACAAAATGAATAGTTATGAAAAAAATAATATGTGTATTTTTTATTGTTTGTGGATTTATGGCAAATGCACAAGAACCTGTCCCTGATTCTTTGGTTGGGATATATCCAGGAGTTACATATATAAGGAATTCAACAGAAACAGAATGGACAGAGTATATTGACACAATTTATGTAATTAGTATTGATACTTCAACATGTTTATTTTCGTGTTTTACCAGAGTTCAAACTTTTAATAATAGACCTTTAGAAACAGATTATTCATATTGTCAGCATTCATCTACTAATTATTATACTTTATTTTATTCATTAGATAGCATTAAACGAATTAATAATGAGGTGCCTTCCCCTCCTCCATATACTTACACGAGTGATATTCGTTTTTTTGGTAAACGAATTCCAAATTCATCTTATGTTGGTGTGAAGCAGCTTAGCTCCCTCAAAACTAGGGCACATATATATCCTAATCCTACGAATGAAAATTTGTTTGTGGAGTTAGTGAATAGTAAAAAAGAAAAATTCAAATTGGTAGTTAGAAACGTTTACGGAATTATTGTTTTTGAAGATTTAATGACTAACGATAATTATTCTATTAATGTCTCAAATTTTGCCAAAGGAGTTTATTTCTTAGAGTGGAATAATGGTAGCGAAAAAGGAATAGAAAAATTTGTTGTTTATTGATAATTAAAAAGCCCGGCAGGTAACAGCAAATATATATCAGCGACAAGTTTTAGGATGTAAGGTATGCGCGACCCTTGTAAATAATAGTACGCTTTTAATTAACACAAATGATTGTGATGATATTACATTTACAAAAATGAGATTTGAGGAGCCAACACCTCCACCACAATCATTTATTGACAAACAAAATGAATAGTTATGAAAAAGATAATATGTGTATTTTTTATTGTTTGTGGATTTATGGCAAATGCACAAGAACCTGTCCCTGATTCATTGGTTGGAATATATACAGGGAATTTATTCTCAAAAGAGATTGCTGATGTAGATTGGAGTTTGATAGAGACTAATGTTGATGAGTATATTACTTTCATAGATACTTCTGAATGTGAAGTAGATATTTGTTTTGAGGCAGGTACAATAAATCAATTTCCTGGATTAAAAGAATTACACACAGACTACTCGTATTGTCATGACACATTTAATGTGACTGAACCAGGTAAATCATATGTATATTTTTATTCAATTGACAGTTTAATTATTTTTTGGTATGGAGTAAGTGGACCTCCTTTATATACACATTATCTCGAGAAGTTTTGTGGTAAACGAATTCCAAATTCATCTTATGTTGGTGTGAAACAGCTTAGCTCCCTCAAAACTAGGGCACTTATATATCCCAATCCTACAAATAAGGATTTGTATGTGGAGTTAGTGAATAGACAAAAAGAAAAATACAAATTGATAGTTAGAAACGTTTACGGAATTATTACCTTTGAAGGTTTAATAACTAACAATAATTATTCTATTAATGTCTCAAATTTTGCCAAAGGAGTTTATTTCTTAGAGTGGAATAATGGTAGCGAAAAAGGAATAGAAAAATTTGTTGTTTATTGATAATTAAAAAGCCCGGCAGGTAACAGCATATATATATCAGCGACGAGTTTTAGGATGTAAGGTATGCGCGACCCTTGAAAATAATAGTACGGTTTTAATAAACACAAATGATTGTGATGATATTACATTTACAAAAATGAGATTTAATGAGCCAACACCTCCACCACAATCATTTATTGATAGACAAAATGAATAGTTATGAAAAAAATAATATGTGTATTTTTTATTGTTTGTGGATTTATGGCAAATGCACAAGAACCTGTCCCTGATTCTTTGGTTGGGATATATGTTGGTACATTATATGAAAGGCCAGAAGATTCAAGCATCTTTACAACTGTTATTGAGAATCAAGAGGAAACAATATATTCTATTGATACAACTAATTGTCAAATAATTTTAGATGGAGTAATAACTCCTCATGCTGGATGGAATACAACTTTTTTTACAGACTATTCGTATTGCAATTATTTTTATAATCCAATTGAGGTTGCAATTGTTTACCCAAAATTTTTTAGTGAGGATAGTTTGTTAATTACTTACTTATGGGTTAGTGCGCCTCCTTATTATACGCATTATATTAAAGAGTTTAAGGGGCTCCGTATTCCAAATTCATCTTATGTTGGTGTGGAACAGCTCAGTTCCTTCAAGACTAGGGCACTTATATATCCCAATCCTACAAATGACAATTTGTTTGTGGAGTTAGTGAATAGTCGAAAAGAAAAACACAAATTAATAGTTAGAAATGTTTACGGAATTATTACCTTTGAAGGTTTAATAACTAACAATAATTATTCTATTAATGTCTCAAATTTTGCCAAAGGAGTTTATTTCTTAGAGTGGAATAATGGTAGCGAAAAAGGAATAGAAAAATTTGTTGTTTATTGATAATTGAAAAAGCCTGGCAGAGTAATATATCAGCTGCGAGTTTGACGCTCAAAAAAAAAAAAACGCAGCCAACACATATTTGGGAACCATTGGACAACCATAAAAATAGAGAAATATGAATAAAATAATTGTAATTTTAATAATGGGCTTAGTTTCATTAAATCTTCACGGTCAAGATATAATAGAGATAGATACGACAATTTTAAATTTAACGGATCCACCAACATTATATGATTTAGATATAAATAATGATAAAACAACTGATTTTCAAATTATCTGGAGAGGGATGTTGTCGCAACCACATTTCCAGCGACATGCATTTGTAAAAATAAAGCCTTACAATAACAATTTATTAGAATTTGAAGATTATCAAACTTTAACCTGCAATGGAGAACAAGATACAGTATTTGATTACGCAAAGACTTTAAATCAAGGCGATACTGTATTTATTGGGGGCAACCCTATTGATAGAATAATTAGCGTAATAGAATTAATTGATCTGTCATTTCAATGGTGTGAAGAATATCACTCTGAATTAGGAACATCAATTTCTGTAAATTACTCTTGGAACAACTATGTTTATGTGCCAATATATTTCGACTTAACAAGTAGTTACGGGTATATCCAATTAATGATTCTTAATGAATCAGAATTAAAAATACAAAGAGTAGTTCTAAATTCCGAGATTGTTATAGACACACATGTTGAACAAATCAATCTTGAAAATAATCCTTTATTTTTTCCTAACCCCACAAAAGACATAATAATTGTAGATTCTATAAATCCAGAAAAAGTGGAAATATTAGATTTTTCTGGTCAGTTAGTTGGAATTTATTATAAAACAAACAAAATCAACGTCAAAAATTATACCAGCGGAATATATTTTATTAGAACATATTACAATAACAATGTTTATACAGAAAAATTAGTAAAGCAATAAAACGCTTACTAACGAAGAACTAAGTTAAAACCCAAGTAAAGACTAATAAAATTTGGATCATATGTATTTCCTGAATTTGCGATTGTAAAAGCTTGTTTTAAGAGTTTGTTTGTTACAGCAATCAGTGCAAGTTTTTTTGACTTTCCGCAACATTGAAAAGCAAGAATAACAAGAAACAAATCCAGCATTTTCCGCCAGAATAAAGTCTCGCGGAGAATGCCCGGTTCAGATTTTGACTGCTTATCTCTAAACTTTACTTGAAAACAACTGGGATCACTATATTTGCAATAATGAGTTTAAAAACCAGAAAAATATCATCCCTTATAATACTCTCGTTCTGCATTTCAGTCACCATTGTTTTTGTCATAGCGACTTCCACGACAGGAGTCAAATCCATAGATGAAATGACTGATATCAGGGCAAGAATTCGAAATTTAACCCCCATTGAAAACGACAATTCTGTTTCTTTCAACTTGACACTGTACGAATACAACAGCTTATTTCGAATTCGAGCCAGCCACAGCAAACTATTTGACTACAAATCGTTTATCAATGATTTTGAAAACATTGAAGTCATGTATTTCACAATCCCCATGGAGGATTTGAATGACGTAAACCAGCACAAAAGAATTGACATCCTAGGAATACGTACTCCTGACAAAATCTATCTTGATAAAACAGAAACACTTAGAAAAGACAGAAATACACGCAGATTTACTGCCCCTATTGGAGGATTATTACTTGTACTACTTTCTTTGGAGTTTACATCTATCGTCGGTATTATTATAAAATATGATTTCTAGTCCAAAGTTTCAGCTACACACCATATCGACATGCAAATCCCAACATTAAACTTTGATAAACTCATAAATTTGATTAACTTTGAGTGATATGCACAGACAGGATGTCAGATTTCACCAAGAAATCCTGCAACATTCATAAAGTACAACATTAAACCCAAATGCGCAAGCCCATGAAAAAGCTGTATGTACTGATTTCAATTTTGCTTCTTGCACTTCAAACCTTTGCTCAATTCACAGAATTTAATTGGGATACAATTACTTTCGAAACTGAAAACTTATACATTGATATAGACACTTCGAGTCAAAATATTTGGCAAATTGGAACGCCAAGCAAAACATTTTTCGACAGTGCCTTTTCCGCAAACAATGCAATAGTTACTGACACATTAAACAATTATCCGATAAACAATCACTCGTATTTTGATTTAAGGCTAGGCTATTTTAATTGTCCCGACTATATCTCTCACAGTACTTTCTTTGAAATCAAGCACAAATTTGACACTGACACACTTAAAGATGGAGGTTACATAAGTGTTTCTCATGACAACGGGCAAAGCTGGTCAAATATCATTAACGACACATCCTACTTGCATTGTGAAAGTCCGAACGCTAACAACATGTTTGTAGAAGAATTGTACTCACCTACTGACACCTTATTTAATGGGGAGTTTGGATTTTCCGGGAACTCCAATGGCTGGATAAACACCAGATTTAGCTGGTTTGATTGGCCGGTAAAGAACGTACAATACGTAGGCGATACAATAATTATTCGTTTTCATTTCATCAGCGACGACATAGAAACTAACCAGGAAGGTTGGATGATTGATAATATCCGACTTTATGCGGTGGATTTAGGAGATAAAATTGAAACCCAAAACATCGTCGATTTTGAGATCTTCCCCAACCCCATGCTAGATAAATCAACAATACAATTGAGTAATTACCAAAATACAACAATTTGCATGTATGATATGCAGGGTAGAAAAGTTCAGCAAACAAACTTTTGCAATAACCAACCCATTGTCCTCAACAAAAACAAGCTTAAAGCGGGACTTTATTTTGTCAAAATAATATCCGACAACAATCAATTGGGAATACAAAAACTACTCATCAGATAAAGCACTAAGCACACTTTTATCATCGTAGACTTTCAATTTTGTCGAAATATGATTAAATTTGTAAGACAATTAAAACAACGAAGCGACTCATCAACACAAATTAGCTGATAAGTTTTCTGTAAAAGTAAAAAAGATGTTTAAAAGACTCTTCTTAAACGAAAATTTCATTTTGTGCTTAATCGTACTTAATGCAATTATTCTGTTTATTGGAGGTTATATAAAACCTTCACAAGAGAATATCCTTTTTGCAATTGACTTTTTCATAACAATTCTATTTATTTTCGAATTGTCAATTAAAATATCTGAGTATGGATTTAAGAAATACATTTCCTCAGGGTGGAACAAACTGGATTTTATCCTCGTTCTTTTATCTATTCCTTCTTTAATCACAATTTTCATTGACTTAAACATCATAGACGTTAGCTTCTTACTTGCTTTCAGAATATTAAGGGTTTTTAGAACATTTCGTTTTTTCAAATTTATTCCGAATGTAAATGAATTGAGACAAGGAATACAAAGAGCACTTAAAACCACAGCATTTATTGTAATAGGGTTTAGTATTTACCTCTTTATCATTGGCATATTATCATATTACTTATACAATCCAGCTAAATACTACTCAACACCAGCATCATCTATATATACAACGTTTAAACTATTCACCATTGAAGGCTGGTTTGATATCCCAGAAAAGTTATGTGCAAATTATTCTGGTTTTACAACTACAGCAATATATCTCTATTTTGTATTCATTGTCATTACTGGTGGCATAATTGGACTATCTTTAATAAAATCCATTTTTGTTGACTCAATGGTCAGTGACAACAATAATAAAATTGAGCAAAAAATTAACAACTTAGACAACAAACTAAATTCTATCATAAATAAACTTGATAATCATGAAACTTGAAAAAGTACTAGAAAACCTCAACTCTCTAGAGAAGAATTCTTTTCTAAAGATTATAGACAATATCAAATCTGACAACCCTAAGAACAGCAAGCAGATTGATAAAATTCTTTCTGATATCAGTTATGACTTAAAAAATGCAGACAGCATAAATATTGCTAAAGTATTTTCATTAGTCAAAGATGAATTTGCTGAAACAATTAGAGCAGAGTTTGTCAACACAAGCTCTCAATTGGATATTTTAATTGACATTCTAATCAAAGATGGGAACAATATTTTAAGGCAAGATTGGCTTCATAGACTTTATGAAAAAGAATTAAAAAACATCAAACAAAAAACACAAGAACTAAAGACACAACTTAATTCTGAAAAATCAGAGATTAACGAATTGAGAAAAAGAGATTATATCGTTTATAAATCTTGCGTGGAAACCGCTTACAATAATGACTTAGACAATAACCGTGATTGCAAGGTTACAAATGACGAATTATCTATTCTAGTAACACTTGGTCACGAGTTAGAATTATCTCAAGAAGAAATTAAATTGCTCAATTACGTCATCATCCCACCAGAAAAACTTCAAATAGATAACTTAGTAAATTTTCTAAAAAATACTGGCATTATTTTTTACTCAAGAAAAAACAATTTGATCTATGTTGCAGATGAAATTGTTAGAGTATTAAGAAAACTTAGAAAGAAACAAATTGCAGACAAATATTACAGAAGAGTTCTAAAAACATTAAAAGAATCACAAATCAATTTGATTTGCAGAAAACACAACATTCCTACTAAAGATTTGTCCTTCGAAGAAAAGATTAAATTAATTATCAACGAAGGAATCTCATTTACAAATTTGCTTAAAAACGAATTATATAAAGAAGGCACAAACCTAACCGAAAAGAAAAAGTTTCTAAATGAACTCTGGGACAAAGGGTTAAAAATTGAAACTCCTCTTAAAGGCAGTACGATTGAGGACAAAATTGACAATATTTTAAAATACTTTGAAGATCTAGAAAAGGATGAAAAGGTTGGCATTTCCATTGAAGGTTATGAACGACTCCTTGTTGACCTTGAAGCAAGTATTCCTGAGTACAAGAAAATCTTCTACTCTGAATTTGAAATGCCTGAAGATATCAACATTAGCAACAACACATTACTTGACTACAACATAAAACCTCGCGACATTTTAGACCTTCTTCCTAATGATTTACTTAAAAAATTCATTGAGATTCGTCAACTCAAATCAAGAGGAAATCTAGTTGTGAATATTTTAGATGCATATACAGATGTTGAAAATTTATTAATTGAGAATTATGAAGCAATAGGATATAGAAACATTGCCCTACTAAAAGAAAATGGATTAATCATAAAAGAAAGCGAATTAGGACTAAAATTCGAAGACGTAACTAAATCTATTTTTGAGAAATTAGGATTCAATGTTGATGAAAACCTTAAAAAAGAAATAAATACATCGAAAAACAAAATTGATGTCATTCTAAACTTAGGCAATCAAGATATCATAATCATTGAATGCAAATCAGTTAAAGAAAGTGGCTACAACAAATACGGCAGTGTTTCCAGACAAATCAAATCATATGAAGACCTTGCTACAAAAAGTGGCTTTAACGTAGTTAAGAATTTGATTATTGCACCAGAATTCAGCGATGAATTCATCAAAGAATGTGATTTACAGTTTGAGATAAATTTATCATTAATAACCGCAAATTCACTTATTAATATCTTAGAGGGATTTAAAACTTCAAAATTAAAACAATTCCCATATCAACTATTAATGAAAGATGTTTTCATTAAAGAAGACCGAATTTTGAAAGCAATTAACAAATAATATTTAAATAAAAATAACGATTTCCCATGTGAGGTTTGACAATTAACAATTCATTGCAAACCTCACATTTCGTTAAAACACCTCCCCTACGACAACAGAAAGGTGTTGGCAATCAAATCTCACGATAAACAGAATCTCGCTCAACGGCACAAAAACCTGCGAGTCGGGCAATTTGTTGAATTTCCGGAACACGCATACTCGGTTTTTGCTCTTCAGATCCTGCAAGTGAATAAATCTTTGTTGTATCATCAATTGTACCATCTAAATCATCCACACCAAAACCCAAACTCATGCTGGCATTATCCTTTCCTATCATTGGCCAATAAGCCTTTAAATGCGGAATATTATCCAGAAAAATACGACTCATTGCATAGGTTTTCATATCGTCTAATACAGAAGTTTCACCCAAATGAGACATTTTATTGTTTCCAGCCTTAAATTTCAATGGGATAAAGGCATTAAAACCGGATGTTTTATCCTGTAAATCGCGTAAAGCCAACATGTGAGACAATCTATCCTCCAAGGACTCCATATGTCCGTAAAGCATCGTACAATTTGATGTCAACCCAAGCTGATGCACTGTTTCATGCACAGCCAACCACGTTTCTGCATTAATTTTGTCAGGACAAATTTTGCGTCGTACCGAGGGTTCAAAAATCTCAGCCCCACCTCCGGGAATAGAATTCAATCCCGCATTTATCAACTGTTTCAATCCATCTTCAACACTCAAATGTGCATTTTTTGACATCTGAACAATCTCTTCTGCTGTAAAGGCTTTAATATGAATTTTCTTCGACAGCTTACGAATCCGACGAAGAATTTCAGCATAATAGGCAATATCCCAATCAGGATGAACTCCACCGACAATATGAATTTCTGTAATGCCTTTTCGCAACGCCTTTTTCGCCATAGATTCCATCTCATCCTGAGAATATTCCCATGCATGAGCATCGCCTTTCCTCGCACGGTAAGAACAAAACAAACAATGATTCACACACAAATTTGTAGGTTCAATATGAATATTTCGATTATAATACACAGCGTCACCAGAGACCTTACGTTTCCGACTTTCAGCCATCAATGCCAATTCCGACAAGGGAAATTCAAACAGTTGCAAAGCCTCTTCAGGCGAAATACGCAAACCTGCATCCACTTTATTTTTGAGTTCTATCACTTTATCAGATAATTTTCGCACAATTCTTTGCTTTATTTTGGGATAAAAGTACACAATTCTCAGGAGTTTTTTAATTTTGTATTATGAATCGCAAAACCGCCATAATCATTGGAGGAGGTCCTGCAGGATTAACAGCCGCGGAACAGCTCCTGGGCCACACAGACATCAAACCCATTGTCATTGAGGCAGATCAATACCTTGGCGGGATATCAAAAACAGTTCAGCACAATGGGAACCGCATGGATTTTGGGGGACATCGCTTCTTCTCAAAATCGGACAAAGTGATGCAATGGTGGCTGGAAAAGATGCCTCCTCAGTTTTCGGACGAAGGTGAGGAAATCCGAAATCCGGAAAAACACAACAAAGTGATGCTTTTGCGGAACCGCTTATCACGCATCTATCACCGACGCAAATTTTTCAACTACCCGATAAGCTTGAGTTGGCAAACCATTAAAGCCTTAGGGTTTTTTCGTAGTGCTGCCATAGGAATAAGCTATTTTAAAGCGAGACTTTTCCCCATTAAAACGGAAAAAAATCTGGAAGACTTTTTCATCAATCGCTTTGGCAAAAAACTCTATCTCACCTTTTTTAAAGATTACACTGAAAAAGTTTGGGGAGTTGACTGCACAGAAATTTCTCCTGAATGGGGAGGTCAACGCATAAAAGGCTTGTCTATAAGCAAGGCAATTAAAGATGCCATTAGTCAAAGTCTGAAAAGCAAAAAAGACATTCAGCAAAAGGCAGTAGAAACCAGTTTAATTCGACGTTTTCTTTACCCTAAACTTGGTCCTGGACAGATGTGGGAAGTAGTTGGCGAAGAAATCATTGAAAAAGGAGGTGAAATTCTTACACAACATAAGGCAACAGAAATTTTGCATCAAGACAACTTTACCACTGGAGTTATCGTACAAAACATCGAAACCGGTGAATGTCAAACAATGCAAACAGATTATGTATTTTCCAGTATGCCTATTGTCGATTTAATTCGGGGCATGAAAGCCGGGGAAAACATTCGTCAAATTGCTGATAATTTAGTATATCGCGATTTTGTAACCGTCGGTTTGCTTGTGGATAAACTCCTAATCAACAAATCCGACAAGCAACTAAAAGACAACTGGATATACATACAGGAAAGCGATGTTTTGCTGGGACGACTGCAAATTTTCAACAACTGGTCTCCCTATTTGGTGAAAGATCAATCAAAATACTGGCTAGGTCTCGAATACTTCTGTTTCGAAGGTGATGATTTTTGGAACATGAGCGATGAAGCCATCATAGAACTTGCAAAATCTGAACTGGAAAAAATAAAGATTATTGACAAGCAAGATGTTGTAGATGCCGTTATACATCGTGTACCAAAAGCTTACCCTGCATATTTTGGATCCTATGATCAGATTCATGTCGTTCGAGAGTACACCGATAAATTTCCCAATTTGTTCCTGATAGGGCGCAATGGGATGCACAAATACAACAATCAAGACCACAGCATGTTATCTGCAATGACTGCCGTTGACAACATTGTAAATAACATTCAAGACAAATCCCGAATTTGGGAAGTCAATACTGAAACTGAGTATCATGAAAGCAAATAGCAAACAAAAAAGAAAGTTTTACAAGCGGTTTAGCCCTTGGGCATGGCTAATCCTCATTCTATTTTCCGGCATACTTATCGCAATAAATTTTGCTGGCAGTGAAGGATTAAACCCAACCGACGACGGTGTGGTTTTAGCTCAGTCATGGCGCATCTTGCAAGGACAAATCCCTCACATTGATTTTATTTCTATCCGCCCAATTGGCTCTGGAGTTTTGCACACCATTCATTTTCTTTTCCCTTGGCCCATAGAGATTACTGCAAGATATTTCGTATTATTTCAGTTTTTCATTATTGCGTTTTCCTGGGTTCAGTTTTTCAGACTGAAATCACAATTCAAACACGATTTACCTTTAACTTATCAGCTTAGCATTCTGCTCATTGCATGGATGTTTGGCATATACAATTACAATCTTTTCAGTTGGACAACCATCGATGCGCTATTCTGGAGTTCGTTGGGATTTTACCTGAGTGAACGGGCATTCCATATTCGACGATCATGGACAAGCTTACTACCTGGAATTTTCGCTTTCAGCATGGCCGCTTTATCAAGACAAACTTTTGCAGTTGTTTTTCTCATTGGTATTTTATGGATTATTGGGAGAAGCTACCAAACAAAAAAGCTCAAACATGCTCTCATTGCAATTGTAGGTGGACTCATCCCTTTTTATGCCTATGCAATTCTCATTGCAGCTACTAACGCAGGAAATGCTGTCATAACACAACTTACCGGTCGATCTGATTTTTACGACACTGCGATATTAACCTTTTGGGAACGATTCAAATCCAGTGAAATCCTTTGGGTGAATTTATTCATACTAACAATTTCACTTTTTGGAGGCATTGCGAAATACTCATCTAATAAAGTAAGAGCATTTTTTGCTTCATTGCCAGCTTTACGTATGGTTTTCATCCTGGAAACCGGCTTGGTATTGTATTTCCTTTTCCGAAGTATTACATATTTCTCATCTCACTCTTTGGATCCTTATCTGCCACCATTTCTGGCATTTTGGGTTCTGCTCGATATGCTCATTTTGCATGTATCCATTCAGGAAAATAAATTCAAAAATTGTCTTCCTGCATGGATGGCATTGTTTGTCGCATGGACATCTTCCATCAGCTATGGTTGCAACACTCCTGTTTTTAGTTTTGGAATATTGACAACCGCCATTTTTTGGTTACATCTAAAGAAATATCAAGATGCACTGTTGTTGAAACAAAACTGGCTACGCATTGCTCTTCCTGCTCTTGCACTCATTTTGACAATTATCGTAGTGAAGTCGCACACGGAAGTGAACTACCGTGACTTAGGGAAGTCTCAACACACACATTACTTGAATGAAATTAATCCGGCTTATGGAAAAATCAGCACAAACGAATACACCTTCCAGTATTTTCAGGAAGTTGATTCTTTGATCAAAGATTTCCAATCCAAAGAGCTCGTTTTTGCCTTTTTACCTGACAATGCGATCATTTACCCAATCTATCAAATAGAAAACCCATTGCCTTTAGACTGGGCACAAACTGGCGAAATGCCAATTCAGGATCTTATTCCTCCACTAAAAATGGATGAACCGTTTAACAAAGCAATAAGTTGGAAAATTGATGAAAACGTAGTTTTTGCAGTTCAGAAAGTAACAAGTTCAACCATGTATGATGGATTTGAACCTCTACTAGAATGGAAATATCCATACATTCACATTTTAAACAAGCATTGTAAAATCATTGAAGAAACTGAACATTTCAAAATTTATCAGAAAGCAAATTAACACCTTTTACTTACACTAATGTGATTTCAGCGTAGAAATCACGTTACACTATTAACAAAAAAAGCCCCCGGGGGATTGGGGGCTACAGGGTTATGTATAAGGGGTGTTAAGAGTAAGTCATTTTGCTTTTACTATTTCAAATAGTGTGCCAAAATTAAACAGAGAACATTTTTTATTATTTCATTCAATCTGATTTGCATGTATAACGTGAATATTTCAAATTTATTTGTTAAGATGAGCTTAAATCCAATTAAAGAAGTGTTAAGTGCCAAATAAGACTCAATAGAATGCTGTACATTTGATTGACAGAAACGTGATTACAACTGTTGATATCACGATTTTTTGTATATTGCAAATCTAATCAGAGAGAAATGAAAAAACGTGCAGTTACTGGATTAATTTATTTTATGGCACTGGTTATTGTTGGTCTCATTGCCCTGCAATACTCTTTTCTCAGAATCTCTTACGAGGAAAAACAGGAGATTTATAATCAGCATATTTACCAAGCACTACAAAATACAACTGAACGATTGAAGTCCAGACAATCTGTCATGTATGTGTATGAAAGGATGAATACACGTCCGAGTGACAGCATAATGCCTGTTGATCCAACTATGCTTTCTCTTAGCTATACCGATGGAAGTCAGGTAAGTATTGAATTTCAAGTGAACAATGGCAGAAACTACAATCACAATCCAAACTTCCCGAATAATAACACTGACTTTGAAAATATAGAACAATTCTTCGATGACATGTTAAGACAGCAACAATCTGACTTAGCAAGTATTTTGGAAGAAATGCAGCATGAAATAAATCTGAGAAAACAGCCTTTATCACACATATATTCCAATCAGGCAATTCAAAGCATTTTATCACAAGAATTAAAGAATCAAGGCATAAAGCAAACCTTTGAATATGCCATTGTTCAAAACAAACATATTCATCCCAATTTACGCTCGAAAAACTTTAAAAAAGCCAATTTAGAAGATGCGTTTAAAATCAATTTGCAACCCAGAGCGATTTTCAACTATCCGGAATATCTGTATGTTTCTATTCCAGAGCAGAATGCCATTTTAATGGATAGTTTGTCCATGCAAATTTCACTGTCTATTATTTTTGTCCTGATCATTCTAATCACCTTTTTTGTATCAACATACATCATTCTAAGACAAAAACGCTTAAGTGAGATGAAGTCGGATTTCATCAGCAATATGACACATGAGTTCAAGACACCAATTGCTACAATTCGACTTGCTGGCGACTCCCTGAAATATCCGAAAGTTGGTAAAAACGAAAAGATGAGAACTCAGTTTATAGACATCATTTCTCAAGAAACACATCGTCTTAACAGTCAGGTTGAGAAAGTCCTTGAAATATCATCATTGGATAAAGGTGAAATACAATTGAAACTTCAGACTCACGAAATCCATAGCATAATAAACGAAGTTGTTTCAACCTTTAAGTTGAGACTGGAAAGTAAAAATGGAACAATCACAACAAACCTCACTGCAGAACAAACAGAATATTTAGTGGACAAAGAACACATGATGAATGTGATAAGCAACCTTATCGATAATGCCATAAAATATTCAGAAGGGTCCCCGGAAATTGAGGTTAAGACATACAATAAAAACAAATGGATTTACATTGCCGTAAAAGATAATGGTATAGGAATGGATCATGCAACATTGACAAAAGTGTTTGAAAAATTCTACCGTGCTAGCGATGTCAATATCCACAATGTAAAAGGCTTTGGACTCGGATTGCATTATGTGAAAGAAATAGTCAGTGCCCACAAAGGTCTTATCGATGTCAAATCAACACCAGGAAAAGGAAGTACATTTATGATAAAACTCTTAAAAACCCAATAACTATGAAACAAAAAATATTTTTAGTTGAAGATGATATGAATTTTGGATTGGTGCTAAAATCTTATCTTGAAATGAATGATTATGATGTCACTCATGTATCAGATGGTGCAGATGCAATTCCAACCTTTAAACAAGGGAAATTTGACCTTGTCGTTTGCGATGTTATGCTTCCAAATGTTGATGGCTTTACTATTGGAAAAGAAATTCGTGAAATTGAGCAAGGAATTCCCCTCATCTTCCTAACCGCTAAAACTTTGAAAGAAGATGTTATGAAAGGCTTTGATGTTGGGGCTGATGATTATATTACGAAACCTTTCGATTCTGATGTGCTAATGATGAAAATCAAAGCAATCCTAAAACGCAGCGACAGAAACGATGGAACAGAAATCCAGGACATTGTTAAAATTGGAACATTAGAGTATCACACAAAACTTCGCCAACTTAAATTCGAAGACGAATCTCAAAAACTCAGTCCGCGCGAAGGAGAATTACTCAAACTTCTCTATGCCAATAAAAACAAAGTAATGGACAGAAACGAAGCATTACGCAGCATTTGGGGAGACGATAACTACTTCAATGCCAGAAGCATGGACGTTTACATCACCAAACTTCGTAAATATTTAAAGAAAGATCCAAGACTACAAATAAACAATGTTCATAGTAGTGGGTTTATTCTTGTTATTCCAGAGTAATTCTTTTGAAAAAATGTTTTACTTTGTGAAACTTTTAACAAATCATTAACGTTAAAGTATAATGAATAAAATAGTGAGCCTGTTAAAAATTGGATTTACAGCATTATTAGTCGGATTGGTGAAGTTTTATAAGGTAGCAATTTCACCATGGACACCAAGTTCATGTCGGCATATCCCGACATGCTCAAGTTATGCTGTTGAAGCACTTCAAAAGCATGGCCCACTTAAAGGATTGTGGCTCTCAATAAAACGAGTGTCTAAGTGCCATCCTTGGGGAACACATGGATATGATCCGGTACCTGAGGTGAAGCAAAAGTTTAATTTTAAAACATATAAAAAATAACATCGAACGAACAATATTATAACCCTAACAAAAGCCAAATCATGGAAAACCCAAATCAGGATTCAACCTTTTGGAATGAACAATGGATGCGAATTGATTTTGATGGTGTCAATCAAAATGAAAAATACGACATCTCAAATTATGGCAGAATCCGTCGTTACATTGCAGAAAAAGACGAATGGAAAGTTTTAAAATCATCTTACATTAAAGGTTACAAAGTTTTCGCATTCAAAGCTGACGCTTCAGAAAACAAAAAGACAATTACAAAAACCATTCACAAACTTGTTGCAGAAGCCTTTAACTACAGACCTTCAGATGCACATAAGTTTGTTATTCATTTAGATTTTGTCAAAGACAACAATCATTACAAAAACTTGAAATGGGTGACACAATCAGAGTTGTATGAACACCATAAAAATAATCCAAATTACAAAAAAGGTGTTGTACGCAATTCCAAATTGACAGAAACTGAAGTTATCCGTCTTAAAAAGAAACTCAATCGAGGTAAAAATAAATTATACCTTATTGCGAAAGAGTTTGGGATTACACACACACAACTAAACAGAATTCGATCCGGTGAAAACTGGGGACATATAAAAGTTGAAGACAAAAACGAGGAGAATTAATCTCCTCGTTTTTACACATTTTGGGTCATCCGGATTTAGGAATACATTGCTAGGCTAGCAACACAAAATCGGGAAATAAAATTTCTATAATGTAGGACTTCGAAGGAATCCAATTAACTAATCAGTGATTTGTAATTCGGCTTCTAAGATTTTCAGGTTCTTTACTTCTCGAAGAAGCATAATAAGTGTTACTACAGCAGATAAAAAATCAGCAATTGGGAAAGATATCCATATCCCATTAAGATCAAAATATATAGGTAGTATTAACACAAAAGGAATGAGAAATAAAACCTGTCGAGACATTGCTAAAAAGATTGCAGGCCAAACCCTTCCAAGTGCCTGATATAAACCAGAACCAACAATTTGAAACCCAATAATTGGTAATGTTACAACAATGATCCTCATTGCTTTATACCCCATTTCTAATAACTCTGCATCATCACTAAAAACAGAAATCATTTGTTTGGACAACAAAAAGAATAACAAAAAACTCAAAATAGAAAACGCAGTTGTTGCACGGATAGCAGCACGTAAAACGTGTCGTACTCGTGCATAATCTTTTGCACCATAATTGAAACCGGCAATAGGCATAAAGCCCTGATTGATTCCAAACAAAGGCATAAAATTAAACATCAATATTCGAAAGATGACACCATAGACAGCAACAGATACAGAACCTCCATATTTTAACAAACTATGATTCAAAAGAATAACAATTAGTGTTGAAGCCATTTGACGTGCAAACGATGCTCCTCCAACTGCAATACTTTCACTTAGTATAGACCATTTAGGAGGAGAAATCAGTTTTTTCCATGTTATACTTAAAACACCTTTACCTGAAGCAAAATACCATATTGCCATCAATGCCCCTAAAACTTGACTTAGAGTAGTTGCAAGTGCCGCACCTTTCACACCCCATTCAAAAACAAAAATGAAAATAGGGTCAACAATTAAGTTAAGTACAGCTCCTGTTATCATCACAACCATAGCAAAACGAGCATTCCCCTCTGCCCTAACAAGACTCATAGTTACATTAATAACATTCATAAAAAAGCTTCCAATCAATGCGATCTGAGTGTATTCAACCGCCAACCCAAGAAATTCTTCGCCTGCACCAAAAACTATTAATAAGGGTCTCAGAAAAATAAATGCCAAACTAATTACAAAAACATTTGCTATAACAATGGTATGTAGAAGATTATTTAGAGTGTAATCTGCCTTCGAATAGTCCTTCGCTCCTAAAGCTCTGGAAACAATTGAAGCACCTCCCATACCAATTGCCTGACCAAAAATAGTAATTGTCATTAGAAAAGGCATCGCAACTGACAAAGCAGCAATTCCGAGAGTTCCAACACCTCTACCAATAAATATTGTGTCTGCAACATTATACAATGTCACAGCAAGCATCCCCATAATGGATGGCAACGACAAGTTAAATAATAACCTGGGAATTGGAGCACTCCCTAATTTTTCTGACTTTCTCTTCATATCTACCTCAATTAAAGCTAATCAGGGAAAAATTGTTCAATTATTCCTCAGACGATTCAACTTTGATAATTTTAAACTCCGTTCGACGATTCAATGCCCTTCCTTCATCTGTTGAATTATCTGCAATCGGTTGGTCAAATCCATAACCCTGACAAGACAATCTGTTGCTGTCAATACCACGCTCTGTCAAATAATCAAGTACTGCTTTTGCACGATTCAAAGAGAGTGTTTTGTTATAGACAGCTGAACCCACATTGTCGGTATGTCCACTTATTTCAATACTCACATGAGGATTTGACACCATAAACTGGTATAATTTATTCAACTCTGCATCACTGGATGATTTGAGTTGATAGGAATCAAATTCAAAGAAAATATTCTTCAAGATAACTGATTGTCCTTCTCGAATTGGCTGTAAAGGTATGTCCATAATGTAGGCATCTGCATCTGCATCCAAATTCATCAATGAAAAATTCTCTGAATAAAACATATAACCTTGCTTTTCAACATTGAATGCATACTCATGTCCTTCAGGCAAGCAAACTAAATATTTCCCGTTTTGCGCATCGGATTTTTGTTGTGCAGTTAACTCCCCAGACAACAATTCATACAAACGACAATCAGCTTCCAACGGTTCATTGGTTTCCACATCATAAACTCGTCCTTTCACATAAGTTACAACATTAGGGCGTGCCTCCTCATACAACTCAAATCCATATATATCCAAACCACCATTTCCTCCTTCACGTTCAGATGCAAACAGCGCCAAATCTCCACTGGCATTTACGATAAGACCAATCTCTGAACCATTAGTATTTATTGGATATCCTAAGTTCATAACCTCACCCCATGTACCATCACTTTGCTTGCGAGACATAAAAATATCATATCCTCCCAAACCAGGATGACCAGTAGAAGAAAAGTACATTGTTTTCCCATCTGGATGAATACAGGGGGCTATCTCATTTCCTTCTGTATTAAGTTCCCCCTCTAATTTAAATGCCTCACCAATTACTTTCCCATTATCTATCTCTACGCACCAAATATCCATACCATAATCAATATTTTCAACTTGAATACCTCTAGCAAAGTACAAATATCTTCCATCAGCTGATAAGCTAGGTTTTGACTCCCATTTCTTCGTATTAACATTGGGTCCGAGATTAAATGGTCTCAACCATTTACGCCCTCTCCTAAAAGAAATATACAAATCACAACTCCCATACCCATCTTCTCTCTTACATGCAGTAAAAACACAAAATCTACCATCAGAACTAACACACTGAGCTCCTTCATTAAACGGAGTATTGAAAATTTTCCCCATACTATTCCTAACTGACCAATTTCCACTATCATCCTTTTGGGATACGAAAAGATCTTCGTGAGTTGGCTCTCCATTTGGAGAATATGTATCACGACTGCGAGGAATATTTATTGTATAAACAAGCACCTCCTCATCAGCAGTCAAAGAAGGCCAATAATCATCAAAAGGAGTATTTACATTTGACCCGAGATTAAATGGCTCAAAGTCTACTGGATTACTAATTGAGTTAATAGCAAATTCCACATTCTCTTTTATAAGCTTTATATCATTGCTTTTATCTTCAAAGCTATCATAATTTTCATATGCTTTAACATCAGACAAAGCAACTTCATAATCACCTCTAAAGTGTGCAAGCTTTGCTGTAATTAAGTAATAACTATAATACTCACTTGGAGCCAATCTAAGAATTTCCCTTAATACAATTTCAAAATTCTCTCTGTCATTTTGATACTTATAAATATCACTAAGTAATAAATATGCTTCTAAGAAATCAGGATCTTCAATTGTCGCTTCTTTTGCAGCACCAACAGCAAGATCATCTCGATAATCTTCCATATGCTTAAGAGCCTGTTCGAAATACTTCTTTGCCTTTCGGCTATCGGTATGATAATCCTCACCATCCTGAGCAAATGCACTAGCAGAAATGAGTATAAGTAATATAAATGCGATACGTTTCATCATGGTATTTGTAAAAATTTATGCGTTTGCACAGATATTCTCCATTGCTGATTTGTCTTGACATAATCCACGACCCACTGTCCGGTTTCCGGAAATTTTGACCATTCAGGTTGCAACAAAAGCTCACATTGAGCATTTACTTTCAAAGCTGTTTCCTCCGCCCATCTAAAGTCACTTTCTTTAAAGACTATAACTTTTAACTCGTTAGCAATGTCATAATAAACAGGAAGTGGTTTTTTCTGTGGTTTTGGAGACAAACAGACCCAATCCCACTCGCCACTTAACTCATGTGCACCGCTGGTTTCTAAAAATCGACTAATCCCCTCCTCCTTACAACGCTGAGTAAATTCACTAAAATCATAAATCAAAGGCTCACCACCAGTTACAACAACTGATTTAGCTCCAGATGCTTTAATGCGTTTCAAAATATCATCAACAGGAATCCATTCATCCGGAACCCAATCCCATGTTTCTTTAGAGTCACACCATCTACATCCAAGATCACAACCTCCTATTCGGACAAAGTATGCTGCTTTGCCTGTATTCAGTCCTTCTCCTTGCACTGAATAAAACTCCTCAAGCACAGGGAGTTTTAATGGGTCATATCGTTTTTTTAATGCAATCATTTTTATATCTCCTTTCCGGATTCAAATATCATTCCACAGATCACTATTCCTAATTCTTATCTATCTTGCCAACAGCCACAACTGCGATCTTTACACTTTCCACTTTTAAGCCCTAAACATAGTGAAGGGCAACTTTCTACTTTCAACTCCGAACACTGCGAGGAGCAACTCATTTAATTATCTTATCCAAAACTGCCTTAGCAGCATCTTTATGCAACATAATATTCATCATTTTTAAGCGGATATAGTCTTCATGAAAAAAGCGATATCCCTTATTTTCTCCATCAAACCCACCTGAGCCAGAATCTTTGATAAGAAACCATGTCTCACCATCAATTTCCTGAACACCTACAATATGAATACAATGATCATCTGTTGTCGATTGATTGTTCAGGCGCAATTCACGACTATATGCATTAATGTAAGCTGAAGGAATATCAAAATCAGGTACCACTGCCACTTCCTTTTGTGCATTATAACCGGGTTCACTTACATCTCCACACAAACAGATGGAATAGCCATTTTTAACCGCATTCTCAATAATGGAATAATAGTCGTCCAAACTCACATTGTAATAATCCTCGCTATGCCACCAGTTATCAGCCTCTACAAGCTCTGCCTTTGCATTCATAGGTGCAGATAAAGTAGACATAAAACTAAAAAAGTCCAAAACTTCAACTTGTATCGAAGCATAAAATGATAAAGGAGTGTACGTTTCACCTTTGTATGTAAAAGTTTCAGGAACAGCTCCCATATGCTCATCCAAAATGCTTCGAATTCCTTGCTCAACATGCTCTGGATTCCAGTCCCCTGACTGATTAAGCCCTTTCAGATATTGCTTCATAGACTTCATCATGGCTGAATGTGAATGAAACTTTCGATATTCTGGTTTTCCAGCATAAACCTCATCAGGAACACATCCATATTTGGGTATGATTCGTTTTAATGCATTCGCCTCACTCCCTTGAGCGAAATATGTTTCGCCACGGGTTTCCACATAATCAAGTGCTCTATCCACATATTCCCAATAAACAAAATACATTTCAGATAAATCAATCTGCTGTTTTGTCTGACGGAATATTTCTGATTCCACAAATGAGGTAGCAGCAAAGCACCAACAAGTACCAGTATTTCCTTGCGATTTTGGCATGATATGCCAGATATGATCATAATCTGAAATATGGGTTGGATACACAACATCAAATTCCATACTCAAATATTTCGGCAATTGATAATCTGATTTTGGGGCAACTGAAGGCAGTATTTCATTTTCATAAAAACCTGCTTCTTTGTCTTGATATAATGCCTTATCATGCTGTGCAAAAACAACTTGAGTCATCATCACAGCCATAAAAAGCACCATTCCTGATTGGATTATTGTTTGTCGTTTCATATGTTCTGAATTTCAACACAAAGTAATGAAAATAATTGCTCTAAATGGTATGCAAATTGGATTTTTGATAAAAATACAAGTAAATTCAAAAAAGCATGTGTGCAATATTTTTCATAGGCATTTAAATTGTATTTCTATAACACATTTGCACAATATCGATTTATACAAACGCACTTGTTTTACGATTTTCTACATGTTTTTAACGCCACAAGGTAGAATAACTATTATTTAACATATGACATTTTGGAAAACATCATTAAATTTTGTACCTTCGCATACCTTTTGAGCTCAAACTTAGGTTTGAGCACTAATTATCAGATGTTTAACATAAAAAGTAAGGAGGTGACCGATGGGTTTTGAAAACAGTTACAGAGTTTATTCATTACACAATTTCAAACAAATCCCCCAAGTAAAACAGCACTTAACACAAGAACAAATATTTGACATTGAGATCGTTGGCAATGTTTTGCCTTTCAAAGCAAACAATTATGTTGTCGATGAACTGATTAACTGGAACAATGTTCCGAACGATCCGATTTTCATTCTCACTTTCCCACAAAAAGACATGTTGAAGCCAAATCATTACAAAATGATGCGTAAAGCCATTTTGAATGAGGCTCCAAAATCGGAATTAAAGCGATTGGCAAACAAAATCAGACTTGAGCTTAACCCTCATCCTGCAGGACAAGAACATAATGTACCTGTACTTGACGGACAGAAATTAACAGGAATACAGCACAAGTATGACCAAACCATGTTGTTTTTCCCAACTCAAGGACAAACCTGTCATGCGTATTGTACATTCTGTTTCCGTTGGCCTCAGTTTACCGGAATGGATGAACTAAAATTCGCTATGAAGGAAAGCGAGTTAATGATCAAGTATCTCAAACAAAACCCACAAATCACAGACGTCCTTTTCACCGGAGGTGATCCTATGGTCATGTCAGCGAAACGTCTGAGAGCATATATTGAGCCTATCCTTAAGGAGGTTCCTACAGTTCAAAACATTCGTATCGGAACAAAATCATTGACATATTGGCCATACCGTTACCTTACAGACAAAGATTCTCAAGACATTTTGGATGTTTTCAAAATGATTAAAACATCTGGTGTTCACTTAGCTATTATGGCGCATTTTAACCATGTGAATGAATTGCAAACTGAAGCCGTTGAAAATGCAATTGCTGCAATTCGTAGTACAGGCGCCCAAATCCGTACCCAATCTCCATTACTGGCTCACATCAATGACGATCCGGATGTGTGGAGAGACATGTGGAAACGCCAAGTCGCATTAGGCTGTGTTCCTTACTATTTCTTTATGGCACGTGATACCGGAGCAAAAGATTATTTTGCAGTTTCTCTCGACAATGCATGGCAGATTTTCCGCACAGCATACCAACAAGTTAGCGGACTAGCAAGAACCGTTAGAGGTCCTAGCATGTCTGCAGGTCCAGGTAAAATTCACATGCTAGGTGTAACCGAAATTAACGGAGAACCTGTTTATATGCTTCGATTCTTACAAGGTAGAAATTCAGATTGGATTCACCGTCCTTTCTTTGCAAAATACGACCCTAAAGCAACATGGATTGACGAGCTAGAGCCTGCCTTTGGGGAAGAAGAATTCTTCTTTGAGAAAGAGTATTCCTTAAAATAATTGCAAATCACAATATCAGCAATAGACCGCTCCCAAAGAGCGGTCTTTTCTTCCGTACTCCTTCTTTAAGAATCTATTTTTTCGATGCCTTTATTCTTTTGTTTTTCTTTTTCGATAAATACCTCGACCAACCAAGGTATATTCCTCAACACAAGCAATATACTAACTTTTAAAAGTGCAAAATTAGTGTATCACATTCCACTCCATTACATTTACGGTTAAAACAATATGTAGAAAAGTATGTTTATTAAAAATGAATGAGTTTTTAAGTTGTGTAAACAGACTATCTGAATTAACAAATGAAGCATCTTCAGAGTTAGCAAAATACATACACACTAAGAGGTATGTAAAAGGAGATATTATCCACCGTGAAGGAGAGCTATGTACACATTTATTCTTTGTAAGAGAAGGCTTGGCGAAACACTACTATTATCACAAAGGGAATCAGTTTATTTTTCGTTTTTTTGAAGAAAATCTATTCTTTCTTGCAACAGATAGTTTTTTCAGGAAACTTCCGGCAGATTACTCAACTATGGTACTGGAAGATTCAACAATTGACTTCATAACTTATGAAAACTTTAACCGCTTGTGTTTAAAACATCATTGTTTTGAGTGTTTCTCCCGTAAATTAATATCGAATGTAGCACATACAGCAATCTCAAATCTCAAAGGTCTGCTATATCTTGATGCAACTGAACGGTATGAGAAATTTCAAAAAGAATATGGACATCTGCAACAACGCATCAGTTTAGGAGACACTGCTGCATTTTTGGGTATATCTCAAGTGTCACTCAGCAGAATCAGATCGAAAATGTAATTTTTTAACATTTGTAAAAGGATTTCACTTTCAAACAGTATTACTTTGACATGTAATCTTTTCAATGAGTCTTGGTAAGCAAGAAATAAAAAAGGAGAGATTACAAAAAATAATAAAAATAAAATTTAAAAATTATACGATGAAAAAGGTATTATACATTAAAGCAAATGCAAAATCTGATGGAGAGTCAAGAACTTTCAAAATTTCAGATAGTTTTATTGAAACCTACAAAAAAAATAATCCAAATGACGAGATTATTGAACTTGATTTGTACGATGAAAACATTCCATTTTTGCCAAAAGGGAAATTAGGAGAAATGAATGAAGCGGTATTGAAAAATGACAGGAATCATCCTATTTTGAAATATGCATATCAATTTCTTGAGGCAGACAAATACGTTATTGCGGAACCAATTTGGAATCTTGGAATTCCAGCAATTTTAAAAGCATATATTGACTGCGTTGCAGTAAGTGGCATCACATTCAATTATACTGAAAATGGTCCGGTAGGTACGTGTCTGAACAAAAAAGCAATTAATATTATAACACGAGGTGGTGATTATTCTTTTGAACCAATGGATACTTTGGAAATGGCAGACAAATATCTTCGCAACATCTTTGGATTTATGGGCATTACAGATTACACAACCCTTGCGACTGACCGATTAGATATTATTACAGAAGACACACAAGCTTTATTGGATTATGCGATTAAAAATGCAAATGAATTTGCATTGACATTCTAATCATAGCAATTCATACATTGTAATTAACGTAAGTTAAAACTATATATTAAAATTGCTTGCCAGCATCGGATAAAAAACGAGCAGGCAAGCTTTTTTCTATAAATCAATTAGACCAGTAAAATTTTAAAAACGCATTAATTCACTGTACATAATTGAAATGCAATAAACACTGGAAAACGAAACATCCCATCATTGCAAATAAACCCAACATCCTACAATTTCCTCACAACGCGCATTAAATACTTATATGCCATAATACTTGTTACAAAGTTTGCAATAAAACAAGCCCAGAATATCCCATTGATACCAATAAATTTTGAACCCATCCAGGCTAATGGAACATACAATACAAACATGCGCATAACTGAAAGTACAGCTGAAGGTATTGGCAGATTCAATCCATTGAAAGCTGAAGTTGCAAGAACAACTATTCCTTGCAAACCATAACTCGCACCAATAATCATAAAATAATGCCAAGTAATATTGATGACCATGGAATCATTGGAAAAAGCTGCCGCAATTGGTTTACCGAACATCAGCAGAATAATAAAAACGATAGCTCCCCAAGCGAGTGAAAACAAAAATGAATACCTAAGTCCTTTTGTAATTCTGGAGACTTTCTTTTTGCTAAAATTCTGTCCGACAAAAATAATTAACACAGATCCAAGTGCCATTACAAGCATTAAGGCAAACATTTCAACACGGGAAGCTACGCCAAACGCAGCAACTGCTTCTTTACCAAATCCTGCCAAGAGCTTTGTAACAATTCCAACAGATATTGGTGTTATTAACAAGGTCAAAGAAGCTGGTCCAGCGATATAGAGAATTTTTCTCCAAGTAGTTAAAACAAATTTTAACTTACCAAGCCGTAAAGTAAACAGATTGAGCTTCCTAACAAGAACATACAAAATGACAATCAACCCCACACCTCTTGCAATCACTGTCGCAAGTGCAGCACCTTCTATCCCCATTTCAGGGAAAGGTCCAATACCAAAAATCAGAAATGGATCAAGAATAGCATTGACCACACCACTAATGATCATAATCATCCCAGGAGTAAAGGTATCGCCTGTTGCTCTAATGATGTTATTTCCAATCATGGGAATAACAACAAAGGGAACACCTATATACCAAATTCGCATGTATTTGACGACTTCATCAAGCACAACACCATCTGCACCCAATGCCCTAAACACAGGCCGAATAGTATAGGAACCAAAAAAAACAAAAATCATAACCGCCAATAGTCCAAGCACTAATGCACTGCCTGCCATCTTTCGAACTTCCTGTCGCTCTGCTTTGATAATATTTCTTGATATATAAGAACTGGTACCAATACCAATACCATGAGTCACACTATTAATAAACATAATAACCGGAAAACTGAAACTCATAGCACTCAATTCTGAAACCCCAAGCTTTCCCACAAAAAACGTATCAACGAGATTAAAAACTACCATTCCCAACATTCCCAACAACATAGGCCAAGTTAACTGAACTAGTTGTTGCCGTATATTCCCCTCTGTCAAGTTCTTACTTCTGCTTCCCATTTTACCTTATTTAACTGATTTGTGAAAAAACTTTCCTTCAACATTCTTTTTCATTCTCTGCAGATAATTGAAAATATCTTCCCGTTCATTTTCAGTAAAATCTGAGAGCAAACATGTTGTCCATGAATCAAAAACACGTTTTAATTCAGGCAATAATTCTCTTGTCTTTTCTGTAACATTTACAATCTGTTTCCGGGCATCACTTTCTGATCTTTGTTTCGTTACATATCCATTCTTTTCAAGAATTTTTAGTTGTGAAGTAATGGAAGACTTGTCCAGCTTCCCATATTCAACCAATTCATTCTGAGTTCTATCCGGATTGTGAATTAAAAACATAAGTGTTCGCACCTGTGCATATCCAATGTTATATTGACTAAACTCATTTTGAAGAAACACTTGCCCAGCTCGTGACAATTCATTGATGAGTTTTCCTGCTGATTGATTTTTCATATCTCTAATTTTGCCGCAAGATACATATTTAGTTTGAATTCCAACTAATTTATATGAGATATTTATTAACGTGAGTTCGACGTAAAAAATCCAACAACTTCCAACATTAACGCCAGCTTTTCAATCCATGTATTGATGCTTTATGAAATAATTTGTAGCTTTCTATCCTCAAAACAGCGTATGAACAAACTATTTCGACATAAAGCCTTTCCTATATCAGCACAACTGTTTCTATTTGTGATCTTTGCAGGTTTATTAAGCATTTCACTTGGGGTTTTCCCAGAGAGTCCGGAAATGGTAAAAATTTTACGAAACACCAACCTTGCCAACCTAACAGTTTGGGCATTCTGGTGGCCATTAATCATTATCACAGCATTGTTATTCGGCAGATGGTGGTGCACAATCTGTCCGCTGGAACTCATTACCAGTCTGACATCTATGATTGGATTGAAACGAAAACCCGGAAAATTTCTCAAATCCGGTTGGCTTATTACCATACTTTATGCTGTTATTCTGATCGTCATTGTAGAAACTTTTCTGGTACACCGCATTCCTCACAGAATGGCACTTTACCTGTGCGGCTTGATTGTTCTTTCAATTCTATCCGGCTTCATCTGGGAGAAGCGAACCTTCTGTAATTATATTTGTCCGGTGGGTCATCTGCTTGGACTATACAGCATGCTCTCATTTTTCGGATTAAAGGTAAAAAGTCCGACTGTGTGTAAATCATGCAAAACCAAAGACTGCTTTGATAAAACCAAGCAATATCAGCTCACAGGTCGCTCCTGCACAAGCAACCTCAACCCATCGAAAAGCACAAATCCTGTGCAATGTATTTATTGCACACAATGCATGACAGCATGTCCACATGAAAATTTGAGATTTGGAAGCACAAAACCTCTTAATCGATTCAAAAACTTGAAACTAAGTCCTTCACAAGCTGTGTTTTTGTTATTGATTTCTGGTTTTTTGATCCCTGAGTTACTGGAAGATAACGAAAAGTTATTTCGCATTTTAGCCGGTCCTGCCGAACATTTAAATTTGCTATTACAATCTGGAGAAAGCATGCAGCGGTTGATTAAATTCTCATGGTTTATCATTGGAATGCCGGGCTTACTTCTCTCAATAACAGCCATCCTTAACAAATTCATTCAAAAAGTAAATTTCAAGCAAAGTTTAACTCAGCTAAGCTTGTACATGCTTCCTGCCATTGCTTTTTTGCATGCGTATAAGGGCTTAACCAAAATCATAAAACGCATTCCTTATGTTCCCCATGCATTATCTGATCCAAAAGGCATAGACACTGCGAATGCTATTTTACAAGAAGAACTAGAGATCAAATCGACAGTTGTAAACATGCTCTCAAATTCAGTGCATATCCTAGGCCCTGTGATTGCCATGATTTCTGCGTTTGTTATTTTGGAAATTTTTCGGAGAAACACTCCCAAAGGACAAGGAATCACTTTAAGCATCTCAATTATTTATACACTTGCATTTGCCATTGGGTTAAGCTTATAAACTATGTTCAAAAAAGACGTTCAATACTACAAGTTTTGCTTTTACGGTTTCTTTAAGAATTTGAGATTTTTTGATGCCTTTATTCTGCTATTCTTCCTATCCAAAGGATTGGATTATTGGCAAATTGGAGTCATATTCTCTCTGCGTGAAATCACAAGAAATGTTCTTGAAATTCCATCCGGGTTCATTGCAGACAGTCTTGGCAGAAGAACAAGTCTGAGCCTTTCCTTTGTCTTGTATATTGCATCTTATCTGAGCTTTTACCTAAGTGATTCTTTCAGCTTTATTCTTATTGCCATGTTCTTTTATGCTGTTGGAGATGCCTTTCGGACTGGCACACACAAATCCATGATTTACCATTACCTTGAAATTAATGGATGGAAAGAATATAAAGCAGCCTATTATGGCAACACAAGATCCTGGTCTCAATTCGGATCTGCCATTTGTTCTATTGTCGGAGCTGTCTTTGTCTGGTACAGCGGATCTTATGCCACAGTATTTCTCTTTTCAATCATTCCGGCATTTCTGGATATGCTTTTAATTCTTTCTTACCCGAAAAGTCTGGAAGGAAATCTCAAAAAGAAACACAAACGAAACACATCCGCAGCTATCAAAGAAAGCTGGAAACAAATTAAAGAACAGGTAAAACTCCTCTCCTTCTGGAGAAACATAAATCTGGTAAGTCTGCACTCCGGATATTATCGAGCCATCAAAGATTATTTACAACCAATTCTGGCAACAGCTGCACTTGGAATTTCTGTCCTCACTAAAAATTCTGTCATTCAGAGAGAAGCCACCATTATTGGAATCGCTTATTTCCTAATTTATCTGATTAGCTCCATAGCCTCCCGCAATGCCGGTAGATTAGCGAAACAAATTTCCCAACCAAACAAAGCATTATACTTAACAATGATTTCAGGATTAGCATGCGGAGTTACTGGAGGAATACTAATTATTTTAGGTTTGGAATGGTGGGGAATTCTTGCTCTGGTTCTGATTTTCCCGATTGAAAACATCCGAAAACCCATTGGACTGGCAAAAGTATCTGACGAAAGTGAGTCAGACATACAGGCATTTGTTTTATCCATTGAGTCGCAAGCAGGAAGTTTATACACTACCATTCTAGCGCCAATCATTGGACTACTTGCCGATCAGCAAGGTCCTGGTTTCGGAATTGCAGTTTGTGCAGGAGGATTGTTGGCTATAAACTTGCTTTTACAAATTTCACACAAAAAGTAGAAAGTTAAAAACTTCTAACAGCAAACAACTCTTCAAACAAAAGCAACGTTTTAACATCTTGCACGTTAAACTAAAAACAAGCTCTAAAACTATGAAAACTTTCAATATTACTTTGATCATTGCAGGCATACTATTTCTTTCTGCATCCCAACAATGCAAGTCACAAACAACAGACTTTATGCTAATTCCAGAACTGTCAGGGACAGGCTATTTAGAAAAATCCCCAGACGGAAATCTAATTACAATAGTTAGCAACACTGAAATTGCCAAAATTAATCTTGAAGGAGATATTATTTGGAGTACGACAATAAACACAGAAGAAGAACCTTTCCTATCAGACATTCTAGTCACCGACGATGGCAGCTCATACATTTGTCTGAATGTAATCAAAGGAGAAGCACCCAACAGGATTAAATGCCCTGGCATTCTTCATCTCAGTGCTGACGGAGATAGTTTGTGGTTTAAAAGTCCAATTATTAATGACAGCACAACAAATCCTTTTGTATGGGGAGACAATCTGGGAATAACACAAACTCAGAATGGCAACTTGTTTACTACCGGAAACCTATTAGATAATTCAGACAAGTCTTACTACATGGTCTCTAAGCTCAGTTCAAATGGCGAATTGTTAGCAATTTACACAGATTCATTAGACAATCTTAATTTCAATGGATACGGATCGGACATTCTCGAAATTGATGGAAGCATATATACTGGTGGAGCAACAACATATCATACATCAACACCAAGAATAAGTTCTTTCCTCGTCAAACTTGATACCGATTTAAATCCTATTTTCTTTAACCATTATATTGATGACACATCCATTAACCAACAATACACAAAATCACTTTTGAATTTCAATGGTGGAATCATGTTTCAAAATCTCGTAAACCGAGATGATGCAAATCAATATACTGAATTCAGACATGTTAATTATGATGGATCAGAAAACTACAGACAAGCTCTGGGAAATAATTTTGAGAGTTGGTCTATGGATGGGTTAAACGGTTTAGAAATCACTCCTGTTTCAGATGGAGGCTTTCTATACAGTGGATGGACAAATCAATATCCATCAAACAACTATTATGGAATTGTTGCACGTTATAGTAGCAATGGAAACATTCAGTGGATTAATGTAATAGGTGACACAACCAACAATTACAATTATTATGCAACTGATGCAGTCGAGCTCAATGACGGAAGAATTGCAATAACTGGCATCTATGAGAATGAAGAATTTGAAAGACAGGCCTTCTTGATTATTACAGACAGTAATGGAAACGGAAACTTTCCTGGTTTCAACGTACTAGATGATGAGGAGGAAACGCTCTCTCAGTTTGAAGTGTTCCCAAATCCAGCAAAAAATAACATTCACATTTCAACCGGAACAAATAAAACATGTAATTATCGCATTATTGGGCTGGATGGAAAGGTTTTAAAGTCTGGAATAATACAAGGAAGCACAAAGCTCGATGTATCTAAAATCAGCAAAGGCATTGTTTTGTTTTTAATGGAAGGCTATCAACCTAAAAAACTCGTTATTCAATAAGACATTTGCTATCTTGCGTTCGTGCTAAGCAAATTATAATGACACAGAAAAAGATAAAAAATATTTGGCTTCGTTTATTGCTAAAATTGAGCATAGTCGGAGTCTTACTACTGGTTTATAGTCACCTTGAAAGTCGTTGGCTAAAAACAACACATGTAGAAATCAGCAAAAGCGACATTCCAGATGCATTTATCGGGAAAAAGATAATTTTCATTTCTGACATTCATCATGGACCATACTTTTCAATTCGGCGAGTTGAGAAACTTGTCAAGCGTATCAACAAACTAAAGCCTGACATTATTCTTTTAGGAGGCGATTACGTGCATAGAGAAGCAGAATACATCACTCCGCTTTTTGATGAGTTCGTCAAGCTTAAAGCAACATACGGAGTTTATGGCGTTCTTGGAAACCATGATCACTGGGAAGACGCCACTTTAACAAGGAAGCTTATGCAAAGAAATGGTATTCAGATTTGCGATAATATGTCCTATTGGGTAAGCATAGGAAATGACAGTATAAAAATTGGAGGTGTTGGTGATTTATGGGAAGACAAACAAAACCTATCCAAAACCACATCGGATGTCAAACCATCGGATTATTGCATTTTAATTTCTCACAGTCCTGATTATATTGAAACCATGAGCTCTGATTGTGTTGACCTTGTCGTAGCTGGTCATACCCATGGAGGACAAGTTAGCCTTTTCGGACTATGGGCTCCAATAGTACCAAGCAAATATGGTCAAAAGTATCGTTACGGATTAAAAACATTTGATCATACTCAAGCATACATCACATCAGGGGTTGGGACAATTACTCCTCCCTTGCGGTTCTTTTGCAGACCAGAAATTGTCGTTTTTGAACTCAAATAACGTGAGACAAAAGTCATACTTTTCCCAAGGAGATTTGCTACATTTGGAAACAAACTAACTAATTATGATTCGGTACAATCGTTTTGTCATATTATTTAGAGTTCTGGGACTATTGTTTTTCGGTAGTCACATTTACTTCAAATTACCATTAATATTCAATACCAACACATTAGACCTGAGTCAAAATTTTCTCAGCTATGCGCTAATTCCATTTTTCCTTTTCACAATTGCACGACTTATCAGGCTTGTTATTCAAGAATCTTACGACATTATCATCAATGAGGACGGAATTACACTTCGTCATATCATTACGAGAAAGAAAAAACACATTCAAAAGGCGAAAATCTATGGTTATCGACATGAGCGATTTAAATGGAATATTCTAAAGATATCTGGCATTCGATCTTTCTGGGAATATGAATCAAAAATGCTTGTAGTATTCTCAACAAACAGAGCAATTTTGCATTTAAAATCGTTCAATTACCTTAGGTTTAAGAAGATCGCAAAGACATTAGACAAGCATTACTACGACACCGTTTCACAAAATCAAACTTTCTTTGATATATATAATCACAGAAAGATCTAATCAGATATGAAATCCTTAAGATATCTTGATTACATCGTTTCAAAATAATTTCATTCGAATGATTACCGGGATAATTGACAGACAAAAATAATATTTCCATCATTCGTGGAATAAATACTTGTCATGCCTGTAATGAGGAAGCAAAACGGTTGTATCAATGATGGAAATTTTTAATCCCAGCGTTACATAAGGAGAAAGCAAGCGTTAGTCAAATTACAGATAAATCAAATTTAACTAAGCCAAAACATCATATAAAGTCTTACTTATTTGCTTACTGGTTTTACTCTAACAGCATTCATACCTCTGTCACCTCTTTCGAGTTCGTACTCTACCTGCTGTCCTTCTTGGATATCTTCAAATGCATTGCTCACATGGAAAAAATATTTTTCACCACTAAGTATGTCTTTAATGAATCCATAGCCTCTGTCTTCATTAAAATGCTCAACTCGACCGATTAAAATCGGATCATCTTCTTTCTCTTTCTTCGGAGTAGAAATTTGAATATCCTCAATATCGACTTCTGTTTTACTATCCGGATCTGGTGGAGTATCTGTAATTACACCATTTTCATCCACATAGGCAATCATGTCATCAAATGAATTTCCTTCGTTGTTGGCTTTACGTTCTTCTTTGCGCTTTTTCTTCAGCTTCTTTTTTTGTTCTCTTTTCTTTTCTAATTCGCGTTTGTTGTAAGATATTGATCTTCCCATTCAAATATTTTTAAGGTTTATAAAATTACACTGCAAACATACAGTATTTCTTAATTCATATTGTGAAGGATTTTCCTTCCTAACTATTAAATGATTAATCAGGCTTTCTTTTGAGCCGCAAAAAATTCATTCTTCATTTTATTAATCACATCTTTCACAGATGATATTTTATCCGCCAGAAATGCATTTGCACCAGCAAACACATAACCCTTGTTCAAATTTCCTTTTGCTGCATTAAACAAGGCACTCATGATGCAATACGGACTTTTCTTAAAGTTACAACTTTTAATGCAATGATAAGGACATGATTTTGGCACTTCCTTGCCCTGCTCAACCTGATCAATGAAATTTCCGTGAATTGCTCTTCCGGGCATTCCAACCGGACTCTGGATGATCACTGTATCTTCCTGTTTTGCATCAATATACACTTGTTTAAAACGATCTGACGCATCGCATTCATTGGTAGGAACAAACAAACTTCCCATTTGAACTGCCTGAGCTCCAAGCCCCAACATTTTATGCATATCTTTACCAGAAGAGATACCTCCTGCTGCAATCACAGGAATATTTTTTTGAATCTTATATTCATTTGCAACTTTGACAACTTCCGGAACAAGCTCCTCAAGAGAAAAGTTATCATCCAACAATTGCTCTCTCTTAAAACCAAGATGTCCTCCCGCTTTGGGACCCTCCACGACTAAGGCATCAGGCAGATAATTATAATTTGTAAGCCATTTTTGACACAATATTTTCGCTGCTCGTGCAGATGATACAATTGGAACTAATTTCGTTCTGCTGTCAGACTTCAAATACGAAGGCAAATCAAGAGGTAAACCGGCACCTGCAAAAATCACATCTGCTTTTTCTGCTATGGATGTACGAACCATATCAGCAAAATTTGTCATTGCGGACATAATATTCACTCCAATAATTCCGTCTGTCAGCTTTTTGGCTTTTCTCAATTCTTGCTGTAAACCATGAATGCTATCTTTTAAGAAACTACTCGATTTTTGCTTGTACAATAAGCCCAAGCCTGCACAAGAGATAACGCCAACACCTCCTTGAATTGCAACAGCCGATGCTAATCCTGACATGGACACACCAACTCCCATTCCTCCCTGAATAATTGGCAGTTTGACTTCTAAATTTCCTATACGAAATGATTTCATCATAATCTATTTTTTAAGCTACATGACATGACAATCTTGTTTTCTGTAGTAGTTGATCTTGATTTCGATTTTACGATGAGAAGATCCTTAAAGAAATAAGAACCTGAGCATTGCTAATGACGACTCAATAATTAACCCAAATGTCAAGCCACAAAGGTATGAAATTATCGATAGGAATAAGTGTCAATCACTATTATTTCAATGTTTTCTTCATACCATCAACATATCGCTAAGATTGTGTAAATAACTCATACTTTAACAGGATAAATAACAAGCTAAAGTGACATCATAAAAATTGATTTACAACAAAAAAGCATATGTCGTGTTTATACTTTAAATCTAGCAGTAAAACAAAAAGATGAGAATTCACATCAAAAATATGGTTTGTCCCCGCTGTATTATTGTGGTTAACTCAATATTCGACAAGCTCAACCTACACCCTACGCATACAACATTGGGAGTTGTTGAAATTGCAGAAGATGATATCTCAGAAGTAAGACTGCAACTTGTTAACGAATTACGCACTGTAGGATTTGAACTTCTTGATAGCAAAAGGACACAAATCATTGAACGAATAAAAAACACAATCATTGAATTAGTTCACTTAAAAAACAACCATTTAGAATCTACTTTATCAGACTATATTTCAAAAAAACTACTTCATGATTATAGCTGGTTAAGCAACCTGTTTTCTGAGGTTGAAGGCATAAGCATTGAAAAATACTACATAAATCAAAAAATAGAAAAAGTCAAAGAATTGCTTATTTATGATGAATTAAGTTTAAGTGAAATCGCCTATCAATTAAACTATTCTAGCCCTGCCTATTTAAGTAGCCAATTCAAAAAGACAACAGGAATGACAGCATCTCATTTCAAAAACCTTGCAAAAAAATCACGCAACTCTCTTGACAAATTATAACAAAAAAATTGTAAGTCATATCCATAATTTCATAGCAGAAACTCACCCTCCTTGCTGTAATTTTGTATTCAAGAAACAACAAACTTATGGAACTAAAACAATACATCATTGATTTCCTCATCGATTTCGTAAAAATCCTAAGTGAAATGGCTCCCTACTTATTGCTTGGATTTTTCTTTGCCGGTTTATTATATGCATTTATATCACCTAAGAACATCCAGAAATATTTCAATGGCAAACCTATAAGATCAACAAGTTTAGCCTCACTCCTAGGAATCCCATTACCATTATGCTCATGCGGAGTTATTCCAACGGGGGCTGCACTTTATAAAAATGGGGCATCTAAAGGAGGAACCGTTTCTTTTCTCATTTCCACACCGCAAACCGGAGTTGATTCAATTCTCGCAACCTTTTCACTTATGGGACTCCCCTTTGCATTAATCAGACCCATAGCGGCCCTTATCACAGGCATTTCGGGAGGTCTCATAACAAGTGTTTTTACAAAAAATGAAAATAAAAACCCAAGTGCAATAATCGA
Organism: Bacteroidales bacterium; assembly: GCA_963676165.1. Lineage (GTDB taxonomy): Bacteria > Bacteroidota > Bacteroidia > Bacteroidales > ML635J-15 > JAQIBY01. Next base: position 2,649,597 of record OY781043.1, read on the forward strand.
GCAAAAAGAAAACGTATCATTTCCAGGCAAGCTTAAACAAGTTCTTCAATATGGCTTTGTTGATTTCATCCAAGACATATCGAAATGGTTGGTAATAGGACTAGTTCTAGCCGCTATTATTTCAGCTTTAGTTCCAAATGACTTCTTCACTTTATTGAATTTGCCCCCAGTTTTACAAATGCTAATGATACTCATAGTATCCATACCGCTATATATATGTGCCACAGGCTCCATACCCCTGGCAGCGGTACTAATTTTAAAAGGCATAAGTCCAGGAGCTGCATTTGTCTTACTAATGGCTGGCCCTGCAAGCAATGTAGCCACTATTACAATGATAGGTAAAGTGCTTGGGAAAAGAAGTTTATTCATTTACTTATCCAGCATTATCATTGGAGCATTAAGCTTTGGGCTGATCATTGATTATGTTTTACCAACGGCATGGTTTACAAATATCTTGTCAGAGCATTCTGCCCATCAACACACTAGCGAACTCGCCTGGTGGCAAATCACGTCAGGAATAGTTCTTACACTTTTAATAATCAATGGAAAAATACAAAAACACCTCAAAACGAATAATAATCACACAAAAAACACAAATACAATGAATTCAAAAACAATAAAAGTAGAAGGCATGACATGCAATCACTGTAAAGCAAATGTTGAAAACAGCCTTAATGACCTTCCATTTGTCAAATCAGCAAGTGTTAATCTTAACGAAAAAACAGCAAGCATTGAAGGCGATAAGCTTAACATGGAAACAATTATAAAAACAATCGAAGCACTTGGTTATAAAGTAAAATAAGCTTTAAACTCTCAACAAAGTACATTTCTACTCGCTTTTTCTAGTGTTCTTCAGATATTTTACAATCATTATGTGTATATTTGGTAATTCATCAGTAGAATTAAGTAAGAAACACAACAAATATGAAACGAACCACACTAGTTATTGCATTGATTTCTATCATTTTCACTGCCAAAGCACAAAACAGTGCGGCCAACACATCGTCTGAAATTGCATCATACAATAAACTCCGCATTGCTTTATATGGAGGACAGTCTTACCAACTTGCCACTGCAAATCTTGACATTCCAGCAGACCTTAACGATTATTTCTTTGAAATGAAGTCAGGGCAAAACATAGGAGGACAAATAGACTATTTCTTCAAAGAATCGCTTGGCTACGGAATGACTTTTCAATCATTTATCACATCCAACAAAATGGAAATCAGCGAACAAGAAAACATCAGCGACATTGTAAACATAAGTTTTATCGGCCCATCGTTTACAGCCAGAGGTCTGGCATACAACAAGGTAAGCTCATTTTACACAACCGTTTCGGTTGGATATTTGAGTTATGTCAACAGTAAAAATCGAGAAGAAAGTTTTGAAATATATGGACATGCTCTCGGCTATTCACTGGGCTTGGGTTTTGACATTGGAATTAATAACAAGCTTGCGATTGGTCTAAAATCCAATCTAATCATCGGAAAGGTCAACGATTTTAAAAACGACAATGGACTTTCTGTCAACATGTTATATGCCGAAGACGGAGAATACAGCAGTCTAAAACAAGTGAACTTTTCCCTCGTCTTAAGCTATAGCAACTAAACAAAACAGCCACAATGAAACCCATACCAACCTATCTGAAAATATTGATTACACTGCCAACCTTCGTGTATGTATCAATCATTGCCTTTCAATATTTCGACCCAAGTTTTGCAGGAATTTTCAAGACCATGCACGCGTACAATTTGACAAACAGCATCATTTTAGGAGTCAACGTTTTCATTTCCATACTGCTCGTTTTCCACATTTGGCGCATTAACTTTCTAAGCAGAGGAACAAAACAAATGTGGACATTTTACCTTATCATCTTCAATGCAATAGCCCTATTAGTTTTGGTTTGGCACAAAGACAAGCAATGGTTTAAGGAGTGCAAAAGAATGGCAATGGGTGTAAATAATAAAACACTGAAGTACTAATGAAGTAAAAGATGAATCGTTTGAAAACAAAATTAACACTTGGATTAACTGCTCTTGCACTCTATTTCCTTGTAAGCTCAAATATACAAGCTCAAACCTTTAAGTATCCTGATGACAAAGAACTAAAACAAAGAGTCAATTATTTAGCACGTGTCGTTAATGAACCTTTGGAAGAGAATTATGAAATCTATGAGCTTGGATACGAAAGCTCTGAGTTCATGCTTTTCACATACTCATTCTCCAGCTACGCATTAACAAGCATAGCACTTAAAGATAAATCCTACAGAAAGAAAGCAACAGAAATTATCGGCAGATCGATTGTTCACGTTCTAAATCAAGAAATCTATTCCACATACGGCATACCAAAGTCTCCATTTTTCATGGATACGATACCTGACTATTCTGTCTTGTATTTAGGACATTTAAATCTGATGTTAGGATGTTATAGACTTATTAGTGGAGACGATCGTTTCAACACACTCAACGACAAAATATCACAATCATTACACTCGAGATACAGCAACACAGAATGCATGAATCTTGAATCATACAGTGGTTCTATTTGGGTGCCAGATAACACAGTTGCCCTTGCATCCTTAAAACTATACAGCGAAAACACAGGAAACAATTTCGATGCAATTTGCAGCGAGTGGGTAGCATACAGCAAATCACATTTCATCGACAAGAAAACAGGCGTACTTTACTCAACAATAAACCCAAGAACTGGGCAAGCAGAGGAAGAACCAAGAGGCTCAATGTTAGGCTGGAGTATTATGTTCATTTATCAATTCGATGAAGTTTTTGCGAACGAGCTCTACCTCAATTACAAAAAACACTTCAGCAATAATCGTTTCGGATTTAAACTCTTCCAAGAAAGACATGATAGCAGAAAAACAAGCGGTGGAGACATTGATTCTGGTCCAATTATTAGAGGTTATAGCATCCCAGCAAATGAGTTTGCACTCAGCAATGCCATTTTAGCTAAAGACTACAAAACAGCAAGAAAACTTGAGCGACTAATCAAGATTGGAACAAAAACCATCATCGAGAACAATGAATTAAGATACGAACTCAAATTTGCCGACATAACAATTAGTCCTATGGCAGAGGCATTGGTATTACACTCAATTACGATAAGAAAATGGAGGAAAGAAAAGTAATAATGTCATATATCATAAGAAATAATTTAATAACAAAGACGTTATTATTAGGGATACAAAACAGCGATAAGAATCAATGCTTACTCAAAAAACAAATGCACTTTGGTTTCTGTTTTATTGACATGTTGCCCGCCTTTACCCTCGCTCCTGCTGGTTTGAAAAGAAAGTTCCCTGATAATATTTTCGATCCTGTCCGCCTACCTACATCTTCTGAAAAAATAAAGCCATAAAAATAGAACATAAATTCCCGACTTACAAATCCGGGAAAAGAAAAGCAAATCCCTGGTATGACACAGCCCTCTGGTCAGTCTTGGTAAGGCTTCTCATAAAAAGAAAATAAAAAAGTCACGGTTTTCTTGTTTATTCAAAATAAAATATGCTATATTTAGCATATTAAAAAACCAAGCATTAACAAACCACTATGAAACAATACACAGAGCCGAAGAACACAGGCAATAAGCCGTTTTTAGTTTCTTTTTGTTCGCGGGACATTTGTATGAACATGGCCATACGATCAGAGATATTTAATATTTACAAAGACAAAAAGCATAGTTATATGAAAAAATCTGCAAGTATTAAAACACATCATAATAAAAACACGATTATTTAATCAATTATCCATTAAAAAATTACAACGAATCATTGAAACAAAAGATAGCTTTTATAAACATTGACAATGGCGACAAATTAACCCATTGATATTTATTATACAGCTAATTTCAATTGAGAAACATTAAATAACATATAATCATGAAGCCAAAGAATGTCAATCCAAAGAATTTTAAAGTCGAAAACATTGTTTATAATAATGGTTATTTCTCAATCGCCTATGGAATATGGGAAAACGGAAATAATCATTTAGTAATGAGATGGAATGGAGAATCAGATAAGGATCCAGGGTATCCAAAACTTTTTAATAATCCTGTGTGGTTTTTATTACCTGAAGAACTTAAAACCCCAATTTTGACATCATTGATAAATCTTTCAGATTCAGATAATACTGAAATATTAAAAGCTTTGGAAAAAGAGATAAAATAAAGGTGATAGCAATAAATAAACACAGTTTAAATTGAAATGAAAAGAAACGGCATTATATCATTATCAACGTTGTGGTTCGCTGGGAAATGTCAGTCTTTCACAAAAGAACAAAAGACAATTGAAAAACATTCAGGCTCAAACAAAATAAATCTTTAGAAAATGATATTGAGTATCTTACCTGCATTTTTAAAGATCCAAGACACAAGGATTACAATAATAGCTATAATTGCTACTATTGCCTCTTTGTTCTTGTTTGCATATGAGAACAAAAAACGACAAAGAAACAAAAAAAATAATAAAAAATTGTATAATGAATTAGAAAACAAATATATAGACATAAAAAACGAATGCAAACGTATAGAAAACGAACATGAAAAATTAAATGACAAAGAGAAGATATTAAGCCAAATCATTAATTGTGTGAATAAAGCATTGGAAGATGAGGGTTCCTTTCAGAATTCAATGGGAAAACTTGTAAATACATTGCGAACAACTTTTCATAGTGAGTATTGTGCCATTGGAAAGGTCGTAAATGGGATTGTTGAAGACTATGCTTGCGACTATGACAAACACGACGATAAAAAACTTAAAACAGAACAAGAAAACAGTTTTAATAAAACAAAGAAAGTTAATATCAACGAAACAAAATATTTGGTTTGCGAAGCATTAATGAATAAAGAAAAACAAATCACTTACGATGAAAAAGACTTAAAGAAAAGATATAATGACCATTACGAGCATTACAAAAAAATACTTAAATCGGGAAATTTATTTAATACAACTATAATTCCTTTCCGAAATAACAAATTCGACAATTATGGATATATTCAATTCATCAATGCACATACTGAAAATGATATACGAATAGGCAGTATAAATCAATTTCAAGACAGCCTATTGCAATTAGTACAAATGGTTATAAAAAAGGAAGAAGACAAACGAGTCATAGATAAACAAAATAAATTTAGAAAAGATTCCTATTTTATCAAAAATATTATTGAACATAAAGAAAACACAGATATTTTTTTAGATAAAATTATGGAATACTTGTCCAATGAATTTAATGCTGCGGTTATTTCATTTCGCATTCCCGTTTTGAATGGTGAAGATAGAGTTCCATTATTTTATTTGAGAAGATGCTATGTAAATCTGAAAAAGATTGAAAAAGAAGAAGCAGAACAAATAAAAGAACATTATTACAAAAACAGAATAATCAGAAATAAAAACGAATTAGGTGGTTATTATTCATTAAAATGTTGCAATAAAGAAAACATACTATTGGAAAATTCGATGAATTCAGATTATTATTCTATTTTTAATTTAAACCTTAAAGAAGAAACTCTTATAATGCCTGTGCTAAAAGATATAGGCAAATACAAATGTATGAGAGAAGAGGGCAATCCAATTTGTGAGTTTTCTGAAAATAGAGAGTGTGTTGAACGGTTCACGAAATTATATGGTTTATTTAAATTACGACTGTGCAAAAACGACAAAGAGCAAGATTCGGAACTGGAAGAAGAAAAAGAACGATTATCTTATTTGTCTCACCAAATAACACTTATTCTTAACTCCATTGTAGATAAATACGAAAACGAATCATTAAAGATATTTCGTAAAAGTCTAAAAAGGCAACAGTTTCTAAAAATCAGGGATTTCGACAACCAATTTGTAGAAATTATAAAGAAATCGACACACGCCAAAGAATGTTCGATTTATAGATACAGAAAGAATGATGATTATTCCAAGCAAATATATCTCAGTGCAACAACCTCAAAAAAAATACTCTATAAAGGGGTTAAATATACTGTTGAGGATATTATTCAACAACTAAATTATTTGATTTCAGATGATACAAGTATGATTGTACGGGTATTTACAAAAAAAGAACCAAAATACCTGTACAATTTAAACAACAGAGTAAATATTGGAAATTTTATAGAAATGATTAATGGTTCAAACACTTTAATTGAAAATGAATCCGTATTTCTTATTCCTATCATAAAAAAAGACAAAGAAGAAACATGTCTGGGTGTAGTCGTATTACTTGGCAAAGAAAAGGACGAACATACCATATCTACTTCTTATTGGGAACAGGACAAAGGGATTATTGGATTTATTGTAGAGATGTTTACCCGTATTTTAGAAGCAGACAACGAGCGGCTAACTTTTTTGAGTCAATTACGGCACGAATTATTAGTGCCAATATCAGAAGTTGTACAAGAAAATGATTTTATGTTTAATAAATATGAAATCAGAAAAGAAGATTTTAACAAAGGGGAAGTGCTGGGGCAACTAAAAAATAATATTGATAACAGTTTTTTATTTAAGCATATAATAACAGATATTGATCTTATCTATTCCTCTTCAATTAAAGATATTGTTTATAACATAGAACTACAACAAGAGCCACAAAAAATTTTAAAAGAAGTAGTTGCATTTTTCAGAACTGAAATTCCTATATTAATGTCAGTATCAGCAATGCCGCCGCTTTACATGGATAAAGACAAAATAAAACAGGTTTTTATCAATATCTTAAAAAACGCAATAAAATACTCATACAAAAAATCATACCGAAGGAAGCCAATAGAGATCTATTATAAATCACCTAAAGAAAGCGATTCCAAGTTGCACGAAATTCGGTTCGTAAATTACGGAATAGGCATTTTAGATGAAGATAAAGAAAGAATTTTTGAACTGTATAAAAGAGGGCAAAATGCCTCAGATAATAGTGGGAGCCCTTCTGGGTCTGGAATGGGTTTGTATATAGTTAAGGAAATAATGAAAGCACACGGTGGTGATTGTATCATTAGAAAACTTGGTCACTCAGATATAGAACCGACAGAGATATCTTTAGTCTTCCCAAAAAACAAATCAAAATAATAAAAACATGGCTACAAAAATTTTATTTTTCGATGAAGAAAAAAAAATTGCAGAAGTATTGAGAGACAACTTAAAGCTGTTTGACTATGATGTTAAATTAGTTTCAACAATCACTGATTTTATGACAGAGATTTACAAAACAACCGTAACTTATAATTTGCTGTTAATGGATATAATGGCACCATTGCCAAGTGAAGAGGAAAAGGAGCAGTGGTTTACTAAGGAGGAAATTGACCATATGGCCAATGGACTTAATACTGGCGTAGTTTTGATAGATAAGATTAGAAGCCTTAGTCAAGAAGCTTATATAAATTTCGGAAAGAACGTAGGTGAAGAATTGCCTCTTAAGGATAGAGGCATTGCCAAATACGCCAATATCCCTGTTTTATTCTACTCAGCCAAAAGAAGTGCTAAAGACTTTCCCCATGCGAAACTTATAACGAAACCAGCATTAGCAAAGGACATACTTTGCGAAATCGAAACATTGCTAGAAAAAGGAGGCAAACAATGAAAAAGATGATTTGTTTTATTGCACTTATTTTGTCGTATTTTCTATTAGAAGCAAATACTTTGCCAAGCAATAATGTTAACGATACGGTACCACAACAAATACAACAGAATGTTGAAAGAACAGTTAATTCCGATACTCAAGATACTGTTAATAGCCTTACGCTTGCCATTAATGCAATAAATAACATTCAGACTTGGTCTGCTGTAATTATTGCAATTCTTACTTTGATTGTTGCTCTTTGGGGGATATTTGGCTATCGCCGCATGAAAAAAAACATTAAAGAAAATATAAAAAAAAATGACAAAATAATAAGAAATAGAATTGAAGCAATTAATGCAAAAGAACAAGAATTTAACGATTGTATAACTAAAATAACAGTAGTCATAGAAAAATTAAATAGTCAGGAAAAATATATGTGCAAAGCAAATCAGTATCTTTATGAAGCATTGGATAAGATTGCAAATCAAATTCCTAATGCTGATACAGGGAAAGCCATATTGCAAAATATGTTGCACAATTATCAAATCACTAATTTATACTCAACAGATAATAATACAAAATTTGCAGCTCTTGCCTACTTATATGGTAATGGGACTCTTGAAGACATTGAACATTTAGAGTATTTTGCCAAATCTAATATAGATGAACGTAATAGGGAATGGGCAAGAGAAATTGTTGGAATTATAAAACATAAAACCAGTATAACAAATGAAAAAAATATTATTTGTTGATGACGAAAAAATTTGGGTAGAAGCAATAATGACCCTATTAGAGAAATCTTTTAATTTTAATGTAACTTTTTTAAAAGATTATAGTAAGATCGATATTGAATTACAAAAAAAATATGATGCTATTGTTTTAGATGCTATGATGCCTATAATAGATTCGTATTTTTCAGAAGAAGAAGAAAAAGAAATAAATAATGGAAGAAAAACAGGCATTGTTTTATGTGATAAAATCAGAACACATTATCCGAGATTACCTATTGTATTCTATTCTGCGATAAAAGAACATATAGATTGTGATGAATATACTATCATTATCGACAAACCAGAAACCGCTAAAAATATTGCTAACTCCATAAATAAATTAATAGAACGAGTATCAAAAAAGAATTAAAAAAATAAACTACTAAATTTGACATAAAACCAGAAAAAATTGGAATTGGAAACTCTTTAAGGATCAATCCTAATTTTTAACGTTAGCCAAAATGAAAAACACTCAATATAATAATATGTCAGTCAGTCATTACATAAAAAAAATTAAAAGATTAAAACGGATAAAAAAAGCAAAAGAGGGTATGCCTCCATATCTTAAAAAAGATTTTGGGGTTGAACTTAATTACAAACTTTGGGCAACCAAAGGGGCTAGATTTGCTGCAAGTGATAGAAATAAAAAAATGCATTCCCTCTCATATCAAACTATTGGATACTTATCTGCATACTTGATAATAATAAATTTGATTAATGTTTATGACCTAGCCTATTTAAGCAAGATGAGCTCTCAAAGCCTGGGATTTTGGACAACGGCATTATCAATAATTATTTTAATATATAGCCAATTTGAAAATGCAAAAAATTACTCTATTAAAGCGGAAAAATTTCATCAATGCGGTTTAGAAATTGGAGAATTATACAATAAACTTCGAATGACAAAAACATTTGAAAGCATCAATCGTCCAGAAGATGAAATCCAAAGAATATCTGAACAATATGATGTAGTTTTAAGAAAGTATGAAAACCATATTTCAACAGATTTAGACATTTTCACAACGACTAAGCCTAAATATTTCAAACTGACAAAATTTCAAATTTCATGGATAAAAATCAAAAGGTATTTTATTGTAAAACTCAAATACCACTTAATGATATATGGTCCTGTCATCTTCTTCATTGTTTTTCAAATTAAACAAAAATAACGATTGTAAAAAACTATTTTAAGACCAAACTAAATTTAAAGAAAGAAAATCAGGAGATGAACTGGGAAGATATAAAAAGCAAGATTTACTATTGGGATGGCTCATGGAGAGATATTTATATTCATGAAACCAACCATCATGATTGGGTAAAGTGGGTAGAACTTGTTAATACTAATTATAACGTGAGTTCGATCTAAGTAACGTTAGGAAGTCTTGATTTATCAACGACTTCTTCAATATTTAGCGAAGGTTTTTTGTCAAAAACGAGTATGCAATTAATCCAGAAATGAAGGTTTTCTATTATTTATGAAAACCCTATTTTTCTATCATAAACAATAACACATTTCTACCCTTAATTCAAAATCATCAACAACATACCCATTTATATCCAATTAATGTTTAACTTTACAACGGATAACGGATAACTATTAATTATACTATAATGTTTGTCACACTAATTGAAAATGGGTTTTTACCTCTTGCCGTATTAATAATTGGAGCCGTAATAATTGATAGGTTGGCAAAACCTAAAGTGTTTCTCCAAATAAAAAGAAGTAAGAACCCATATCAGAATACTGAAGTATTAGGGTACTTTTCATCATTAATTATCACCAACACAGGACGAAAAAAATCAGAAAATTGTATAGGGAGATTATTCATTGACTTTCCGAAAGATAATATAATTAATCCCGAAGATTATTCACAGATTAATCAAAATGAAATAGCCCTACCATCTTCTAATGAGAAAATTAGACATCAATTGATCTTACCAAATAATGTGCGAGAACTAAAGGGAGAACCTCTTTGTTGGGGAAAACTTGGAAATCCAGAACACGTAAACATCAATCCTGGGGGAACTGAAATTCTTGATGTTTGTAGGATTCAGTTCTATAATAATGTAGATAGACAAAGCGACTCCTTTTGGTATGTAATCTTTCCATCAGAACAAGGTTGGAAAAAGATCAGATGCAGAGTTAAGATATTAGAAGGTCAAGAACTAAATGGGAAATTACTAATTACTACAGCCAACTCATTGCCTAAAATAAAGAAATTTAATATCAAACTAGATGTAAGAGGAGCTCAATTTTCATGGCTAAATAATTCTTTACGAGAAAAATATCTAAAAAAATTTAGACGGAAATACTTTTTATCAAACTTGTATAAATAAAATATCTTATGAAAATATGTTTACACACAAATTGGGAAGTTAGTAAAGGATTTATTGGCGGAACAGAACGGTTTTTAATCGACCTAAGTAAAGAGCTTCAATTGCTTGGACATGAGCCTTTTATAGTCTGTTCTAGCAAAGAGAAAGAATCCTACATTGAAGGTGTTAAGATTATAGGACGTTTTATAGAACTTGATGATTCAGCTTCAAAAAACTATCCATATTTTTCATCAGCATATATTAGAAATGAAATTATTGGTGCTAATTATTCAATAGAATCATTAAAAAGACTTTCATTATATACTGAAAAACAACTTGAAGGAATTGAAGCTGATGTTTTTCATTTAAACTCATTTATTTCCGCTTCATTTCTTTCTCTTGATAGAAACTATGTTATAACAAATCATGAAAACAACCTTGAGTACGATTGGTACTGGGGGAAAGGTTTTTTTGACTTCTTTAGTAAAGCCGTATTAGCAAAAGAAACCAAGCTTCATTTGCATAATAATCTATTTACTCCAAGCCAGTATTATGCTGATTTCTTTAGTAGGAAATTTAACCTGCAAGTTAATGCTATAAACCTTGGGATATCATTAAATAACTTCCAAATAGAAGACCAAGAGGAATTACTTAAAGATGAATATGGGTTTGATAAAGAGGATAAAATCATTTTACTACCATCCCGTTTTCAACCACATCAAAAGGGACATGATATTGCATTAGAGGCATGTTCCATTCTAAAAAAGCAAAATGTAAATTTCAAGATTATATTCACAGGTGTTAAAAAAAGTTCAGAAAAGTACAAATCAGATTTTGATAATTTAGTCTTTAAATATGGGCTTCAAGATTATATTAAGGTTGTTACCTTTCCACAGATACAAGAAGCTTATAGAAATGCTGACGTAGTTATTTCGCCAGAACGTTTTTGTTCATATGGTCTATCTATTTCTGAATCATTATCTCTTGGAATCCCAACAGTGCTTAGTGATATACCAACATATAAGGAGATTGCAGCTAAATACAAACATGCTCATTTCTTTTCAAGTGGTTCGGCAGCAGACTTAGCTGAAAAACTAATGAAAGTATTTATTGTGGTTGAAAGGAAAAGAAATGAAGCAATCAGGTTCAGAATAAATTATGATCTACGTAAGTGCTGTTTTAAATACTCAGACGTTTATACATCATTTAATTGACTTTAATCAAAGTATAGCTGACTTCGATTAAAGATATAATATATTCGTTTAAAGAAATTATATCGATCAATTGTTATTTCCGGATAAACCTCGTTATCTTTCAGAAAAAAAGTAAATTTACGAACAGTTGGGAATACGTTGTTTGGGCAAATAAACAGTTTCCCGGTAAGAGGCTCTTGGGGATTCAACTTTATTCTCGCTCTAACTTTCCTCCAACCTTGCTCACAAGGAAAAATCAAATACCAGAATGCTTTTTTAGTATCATTATCAACATATTTTTGAACCCTACAAATATCTAAATTTTGATTTGAACCCGGATTAATATCTATATCAGAAGGATTACCGAGTTTTGACCAACACAATGTGGAGTTTTGTATATCCCTAACCTTATTTTGGGTTATAAGCTGATGGCGTGGATGCTCTAGTCGAATTTCTTCCAATCTATAAGTAGGGAGAGCTTCTTCAAATTTATCTAAACGGTACTCTTCTGGTGTTATTAGATTGTTTAACTCATAATTAATTGTAATATTGCCAACGCAATTAGTGGCAACAGTTCTACCCCGATTTGCTATTCTTATTGATATAAAAAAGCCATCGTCAGAATAAAGAGGTGTTACATTTCTAAGCTGAATTAAAACTTGTGGTTTATAAAGATACCTAGTAATTTCTTTACCTAATAGTGTTCCAATTATTAAACCAATAAAGTTACTTCCAAGTATCTCTATAAACTTATTCATAATTAATAGTTATCCACCATTCATCCGCTCAGTTTCATTCCGTTCCGGGGATGCTTATTTGTAAGAATTTCCGTTTGCTTTTCACTGCTCACATGCGTATAGATCTGGGTGGTCATGATGGAGCTGTGTCCCAAGAGGTTTTGGATATACTTGATATCCACATCCTGCTCTAACAGCAGGGTGGCAAATGTGTGCCTGAACACGTGAGGGGTAATATTCTTAGTAATATGGCACTTATCCCGGTATTTTTTTATCATCAGGCGTACGGATTGCTCCGAAAGACAGTTTCCTAAGCGATTGATAAAAAAGTACCCCTGTTTGCCGGTTTTCGGCGAAAACAAACGGGCATAAGCCTGCAGTGCTCTTTTAATATCTTTATTAATGATCTGTATGCTTCGTTCCTTGTTTCCCTTTCCGTTCACCCTGATGAAAGAAAAATCCGCGCCAATATCGCTGTATTTCAGGGAACACAGCTCGGAAACCCTCACCCCTGTACCAAACAACAATTCCACGACCGCAACATCCCTGAGTTTTTCCCGGTATGCATAAGATTCCGCATGCTCCTCCATTTCATGCAGCTCTTTATAAATCATGCTGAATATCCGGGTTGCCTCCTCCATATTCATTACCCTTGGCAAAACCATTGGTTCTCTGATCCGTATTCTTACCTTACGGAAAGGATTGGCAGTAATGAATTCCTCAAACTCCAGAAAATTGAACAAAGCTTTGGCCGATGCAATCTTCCGCTTTATGGTTTTAGGCTTAAATTCCGAGATAAACTGGATGTAATGTTTCAGTTCCTCTTTTCCGACTTTTGAAACATCGTTCAAATCATAATGCGTTCTCATATACGATTCAAATTGTTTCAGGTCGGTTGAATACGCTTTCAATGTTTTGCTGCTAAGCCGTTTTTCAAATTCACAATGGAATAAAAATTTTTCAATAGCATTCATAATAATAAATTGAATTTGTTACAAAAAGCTGCGAATTTGTAAAAAGAACACCATTATTTCATCTTTTTAAAGAGAGATGTAGAGAGACTTATGGATCAAGCAAAGAAGTTGGGGGAATTCATGTGGAGCAATGCCCGATCAATAAAAAAATTCGGGTCAACGCCAGGTTTCTTTGCAAGCCCACCTGCCATACAAAATTTAATGGTTTGCGAACAGGCTTTCTTTGCCAAAAAGAAAGTGGAGCAGAACTCATCAAAGGAGACTGAAGACGCTGAGTGAGAAATACAAAACGTGCCCCGAAGCCCCTTTGGTGGCTTCACTCGGGAAATTTGCCTTATCCCTTATAACACAAACAGCCGTTAATCTCCGGATATAAATGGCTGAACAAAATATGCAACAGCTCTTTTTCCATTTTTGTTTAAAACTGGTATTTCCAGGCTACTGTTAAAGCAAACATACCCAAACCCGAAGAAAATCAGGAAAATTTAAGTATCTTTAAACCGGCAGCAGTAAGCACCCGGCACATTTTACAAACGCCTTTTGTAAAATATAGCTTATAGACTGGAGTTACAGGACAATTAAGTGTAAACTGAAATAATTTGAGACAATATATATCATGCAAGAAAAAACAGAATATCTTTCCTGGTTAAGAAAATACCTGGAAGAAACATACAAAAAACCCATACTTGAAAACTTCCTTGATCTTCATATGCTTGACATTGAAGAAGGGAAGGCAAAGTTAGAATACACCGTAAAAGATATGCAAACAAATTTTTATGGATTTGCTCATGGTGGCGTTCTGGCTTCAATCTGTGATATTGTAATGGGAGTCTCCTGCATAACACTTGACAAGCAGGTTGTTACTATTGATATGAATACAAGTTACATTAAAAATGTTCCCATTGAAAATACGCTTACCGCCAAAGGAGAAGTTATTAGTGACGGTAAAAAGATCATACAGGCAACAGGAGAAATTTACCATAACAAACAACTTCTTGTAAAAGCACAGGCGTCATATTTCGTAAAGGGGAATTTTTATAAGAATAACATGTAGAATTCAACAATTGAACAAATTAAAAATGTAAATAAAAAAACACATCCAAAAACAATCATTAATCACTCTCATCTGGGTTTTGTTCCAATCATTATTTTTATAGGACAGTGATAAAAACGAATAAAAATAAGTATCTTTACAACTCTAAAAAGTAATAATCAAAATCTAAAAAATTAAAAGATATCAGATAATTAATGGATAATTTTGAAGAATACATACGACAAGGCGAACCGAACAAAGCGGAAAAAGCGAAAGTTTGGAAAACTGCCATTGGACTACAAGAAGTTGATGGACTAAAACCTTCTGATTATCTAATAGCAACTGCTAAACAAAATATCGAAGGAGATATTTCCATTGATGAAGTTAAACATCTGATTGATACATACTACAAACAAAGTCCCAAAAAAGACAATAAAAATCGCACAGAAGAAGCAGATAAAGTTTCAGCACGAATTGCTGAAATTTTAAGCGAACAAACGTTTACATTTTCACCTGCTGAATATTTATCAATTCATCGTAGATTGTTTCAAGGAATTTATAGTCACGCAGGAAAAATACGAGACTATAACATTACAAAAAAAGAATGGGTATTAAATGGAGAAACAGTTCTATATGCAAGTGCCGAGAGTTTAAAAGCAACATTAGAATACGATTTTGAGCAAGAGAAAATATTTAATTACAAAGGATTAAACAAGCAGGAAATAATTGAACATATAGCTCATTTTATTATCTATTTATGGCAAATTCACATTTTTGGAGAAGGAAATACTCGAACAACAGCAATTTTTTTAATAAAATATCTTCGAAAACTTGGATTTAAAGATGTAAATAATGACTTGTTCGAAAAACATTCTTGGTATTTCAGAAATTCTCTTGTTCGAGCAAATTATGAAGACTTATCTAAAGACATTCATAAGTCAGATAAATTCCTGATTAACTTTCTTTCAAACTTATTACTTGGCGAAAAGCATTTACTGAAAAACAGAGAAATGCACGTTCAATTTAATGACACTGTAAACACAATTATTGACACTGTAAAATCAGGAAATGACACTGTAAATGACACCGTACTCAATTTGATAAAACAGAATAACAAAATTACAGCAATTGAAATTAGCAAAAATTTAAATATAAGTTTAAGTACTGCAAAACGAAGATTAAAAAAATTGAAAGATAACGAGATTATTAAACGAATAGGAAGTGATAAAACCGGTTATTGGAAAATTATTTAAAAAGTAACATTAACACCTGCACACAGCAATTTGTCATAGTACATAGGGCGTAAAGTGAGTATTTGAGGCTTTGGTGCTTTCTACAGCATCACCGAAGCGCAACTTCGATGGCGAATCCAAATTGCAGGTGTCAAACCTACGCCTCGCCTACTTAGCAGCTTGAAAACGAAGTCCGCTTAATTGATGCTTTTGTCAATAAACTAAAGCTTGACGAGTTTGGGTTTCGGGTGGAGCGGATTGAAAAAAGAAGGCCTGCCTATCATCCGGCAGACTTATTAAAACTCTACATTTAAATAATCATAACACAACTTTAAAAGAATTCAATTATAAACTTGATAAAGGAGAGAAAATTACATGTACTAACACTATTCTAAGGGAAAACAAAATTTTCAGACAAAAAATCACACATCAAATTTTGTCAAATCAACATATGGTATTTAGCGTTTTACAATTCAGAAAGAGGCCATCAGTCTTTGGATCACAAAAGGCTGGAAAAGGTGTTCGGTTCTGCCTCTTAGATTTCCTTTTTCGCCCAATTGAGAAGAAAAGGAAATCTAGTTTATCTTTGAAGTAATGTTGTCTAAAGGAGGGAAGTAGTTAAGTCCTATACTTTGGGGTAGCCCTTTTCTTTATGTAGAATTTCAACAAAAACATGTCAAAAAACATAATATTAATTGCATTTTTATTATATCTTTATCACACAGATAGACAATGAATAATTGTAAGTAATTATAAATGATTATAATCAATTAAATTCTTATGAAGGAAACTATGACTAACTATATCAAATAAAACTAAAAAATACAAGGATAAATAATATATATACTACAATGCAACACAACTACGTTAATTGCAAGTGCTAAGTAATAAAATATTGAAATACGTTTAGATGAAAGATTAACGACCAATTTACGGAATAGTCAACAGGCTAAAATTGAAACAAAAATTATTATTATGATACATATAAAAATTGATGGAGAAACATTAACTGTTATATTTGGAATCATTGGTGTAATTTCAATGGTTCTTTCTATATTTTTTTACATAAAGAATATGAAAAAAAGCGAAAAGCTAATTGATAAAATGAATATCTCAACAAAAAAAATTGGTAAAACAACAAAACAAGTGGAAGCAATTTCAAAGCACTTATCCTTTGGGAGCATTAAACCATTTCCATTGGGGCTGGAAGATGTTATTGAACTATTGAAAGGATATGTGAAAACAGCGAAAGATGAAAATAGAGAATTTTGCTTAGACATTTATACAGATGTACCAGGTTATGCCGCTTTTAGTCATAATAAATTATGGAATGATTTTTATGATTGTCTAAAAGATATTTGCTCTAAACGTGAAGCCGGCTTTCCGATTTACTGGTATTTTTATTCAGAAAGACATTTAGAAAACCAAATCAAAGAACAATTTAGCAGTTGGAGGTCTTATGATTTAACCCAACTAAAAAAAGAGATTTATTTACGAAGTAGCTTTGATATTGAAAAAAATGGCTATAAAACAAACGAAAAAAGATTAAATTTTCAACATGGTAGTGCTGAAAACTGTAAATATTCTAAATCAGGGACTTGTCGATCTGAGAAGGATGAAGAATGTAAAAAAATTATAGAATTGAAAATCGAATTTGATAAATTAAAAAACAACAATGAAGTTTCTCAATTTGTTGATGAAAAAGTTATTAACACGATGAAATACTTACATAATAACGCAGTTGAAAGGATTAAGCAACTTTCTAGTTCGGGGACAGTTAAATATAAAAGACTCAATGAAAATTTACCTTTTTTTGCATGGATTATTTTAGAAAAAACAGAAGTAAACAAAAAACAATATAAATTGACTCCCATTGAAGGAATTGTATCATATAATTATTATGATGAAAAAAAAGAAGCAATTGAAAAAGGGTTTAGAACAAGCGATAGTATGCTAATTCGCTCCTTGTATGATATAGTTCATTCGAGCTCAAAACAACAATTAGAAAGACAACTATTAGAAATTCCAAATCAACTTATTATTAATTAACCTAAAGTATTTTACGAAAAAGAAAAAATTGAAAAGATACTATCAGGAAATAAAAAAATGAAACTTTTTTAATTATAATGTTGAAAAACATTGCCTAACATTATTTAAAGGCAAAACCAAATTTTCAGATAAAAATCACACATCAAATTTTGTCAAATTGACATATGGTGTTTGACGTTTTACGACCGCATATGCAATTGATACGGATAAAATTCTGAGTGTGAATGATTAGATATTTGGACAAGACGAAGCCAATTCTCTGAACAGTTTAAATCAGGCGATAATTCCATTGGTCTGATGTTGCAACAAGCTCTTCTACATGATTGTCAACTTTTGTAATTTGTTCGCTCAAATGGCTTATCATCCTTGTATGGATTTCACGAATGGCATCAACTTCCCCTCACAAAGAACGCAGGACAACTCATGTAGGTCATCTTTAAAACGGTTCGATGACGGATCAATTTTTTCCGTAATGTTAATAGTTGATGTAATTCCTCTTCCATTGCACTTATTTATTCTCGTCAGGAAAAGTTTTTCTTTATGGAGTCAGGCATACTGTGCTATTGTTTTGGCATCAATCCAATCCAATTTCCCTCGTTTTAAGCATAGTGATTTCTTTGTCTCAAATGCTGACTTCGGGTTTATGATGATTGCTTATAACCACGAATTATCAATAGCGTGGGAATAAACAATTTAATAGAATACCAGACAGGTATTTTTTCTCTTTTTTGTTTGAAATTTGGTATTTTTAAGATACTTTTAAGGCAAATAAATCAGGAAACAACGAAAACCATGATAAAACAGGAATTTTTAATCAGGGAAATAAATACCCACTCTTTTTTAAAAACTTCGTTTTTTTAATGTGGTTTTTAAACAGACAACGTTATGGGCAAGTTTGAGAATGAGGCTATTAAAAAAGGTTAACATCCAATATAACAAAAAAGAAAAATAAAAAGTGTAGACCAAATACCACTATAAAAAAAGGGGCGAAACCGAAAAGCCTAATGAGTAGGAAAAATAAATATTACGAAAATGAAAACATTTATCAAAAGTTCAATCGTTTTAAGTCTTTTCTTATTACTGACATCATTTTCATGGACAAATGTCAATCTTAAGGAAATTTCTGATTCAAGTAAAATCTCCTCGACAACAGTGGAATCCGTGGACGAGGTAATAATTACCTATGAAAAACCTGACGTTTGTAATTTGAATTATTTAGGGGAAATAAAAGTAACAGAGAAATTTTTGTTTTTCAACAATAATGGCTTAAAGTCAAATACAATAGCCGAACTGAAAAAGCAAGCCTCTGATAAAGGAGGCAGTATTGTTTATGTTTACACCGATCTGCAAAATGGATTTGCAATAGGGTTTACCAGAACAATTTCCGCATGTGTTTTTAAGAAATAAATGATAACCAACCCATAGAGGCAGTATATTTTAAAGTAGAGCTATGTCTTCACTAAAAACCTGCAACTCTATCCTGAACAATATAGGTTTTAGCCATATTTCAAACCATCCGGTTGAAATTTTATATAGGCTGTCTAAAAAGGTTTTTGTATTCGGGTAAGTATCTGTGAAGTTTTCCAAATACCTAACTCTCATACAGCATAACCATACTTTTTGGACAGCCTCTTCTCTAAATCATTTTTCAGACTTTCTACTCCACCACAACGCGTAAAACCTCTTTATCAATTTCCAAATAATAGATGCCGGGGATTAAATCCTCAACATCCAAACGAAAATTTTGTGTTCCGCCGGAAATTTCAGTTTTCAGCACTATTTCACCAAAGACATTGATCAACTCAATCGTACCAGGATTCAACGATTCTGACAATTGCACATACAAGACATCATGTGCTGGATTCGGAAAAACAGAAAGTTCATGTTTGTCAGAAAGTCCTGAGCTCGTAAAATCATACAAATTTACCTCCTGCGATATCTCTACCGGATTATCGTAATCTCCATTCACAATTGCCTGAAGGAACAAGATATATTCTCCCGGTACCAAACCATTGGTATTCCAATGCGTAATCACATTTTGATAAATTCCACCAGAAATTCCATCCGCAATCAGATTTCTATCAGCAGAAAAATCAGCAGAAGCATAATACAAACGGTATTCGCTCACAAAATACGGAGCATCAGTACCAATAAAGTCTTGTGCATTTCCTCTCACAGGCACAAAATCATCCACTGATTGCATTGTCAAGCTATCCAAAGCCAAATCAACCACAATAGAGGTATCTCGCACTGAAAACATCTGATTTCTCACCGTATTTGCAAAAACTACAATGGAATGCCCTGCAAACACATGCTCAGACCAAGGGAAATACAACTCAGAATTGACAAATGACCCTGAAGATCTTCCTTCCATCACCACCTGACATTCGATCTGACATAAAAAAGCATTGATGTTGGCATGATTGGTTCCAAAATATCCTCCGGAGCCATCGCAAACTCCACCCAAAACATTGATCGTCCCATCCTCCATAGACAATGCCTCTCCAAATAAGCAGCCTTCAACATTCAAAATACTGGAATTCATGGTATAAAAATTCCATGTGCGCACCCGAGAATTTACCAAATGTAATTGCCTGTCTCCGGGATTAAAACTCTCCGAAACATAAAACTGCTCATTCATCATGCCTGCAACCGTGTGCTCACCCCCATCATTAAAAATCCAACCACAAGTTCTCATATCGGAATTTTGGATTGTCACATCTGCACCTGCCATAGGAAACATTCCCCAATGAACATTGGCACAAGAGTCAATACTAACACTGTAAGGAATTTCTTCCAAGCCGGGGATGCTCACATTAAAATCCATATCTTCCACCCATACACCAGCAGGAAAGGCATACGTTGCCGTGACATTTTCAGGGAAATAAAACCATAAAATCAATGACTCATTGTGAGAAAAGCTCGCTTGGCAAGAATCTTTCAATAAAAACTCCCATGCATTCACACATTCATCCACGTTTAACACGGACTCTCCCATGGCAGAAATTGTCACAGACTGGGCAAAACTATCCCGCTCAAAATTCAAGCTACCACTACCAACAACAGAGCCTTCAAGCAAACCTTGACCAAAGCTCAAATCACAATCACGGATACTCACATCGGCAGTATCCATCACAAAGATTCCATATTGATATCGATAATCCATTGGGAAATTAAACTGGCAAGTATCCACCTGCATCCTTGAATGTCCCAAAGCATAATAATGTCCAGCCACACTTAAGTCTGCCTGATTTGCCAAAATCTGACTATCATCCAAACTCACTAAATGTCCATTTAATGTCAAAGAACTCCCTTCTTCTAAAATAAGTTGCCCTTGATTGAGCAAAATCAAATCTCCATTTAACACACTATCACCATAAATTATCCACGTTTCATCCACAGCATCGTCGCCAATAATATGTTCATATTCCTGAATAGATTTGCTTGGTGTTTTTTGATTAAAATCAGGCTGAAAAGCCTGCAATTT
The DNA here is from genome assembly GCA_963676165.1 of Bacteroidales bacterium. Classification (GTDB taxonomy): domain Bacteria; phylum Bacteroidota; class Bacteroidia; order Bacteroidales; family ML635J-15; genus JAQIBY01. The sequence goes on from OY781043.1 coordinate 2,670,938, forward strand.
GTACTTTGAGACAGATTGCGAATAGCCAATTAAATTGAGCACAAGGAGTAGGTATAAGCCAATGGTTTTCATCTTGATATTTTTTACTAAGATAGAAAAAATGACAGTTTGGAAGCATTAAGCTCTCTAAAAACTTCACTTTCAATTGTATAATATATTTCTCCCTGAAGATTTGATTTGTTATATTTGCAAAAAATCTATTCTGATGAAAGCATTAAAATTAACTACAATTTTACTTTTCGTTGCAAGCCTATCGTTTGCACAAACAGCCACCATTAGCTACTCTCAAAAAGTGGGAGGAGAAGGCAACGATTATTTTTACAAAAGTTGCATTGCTCATAATCAGTTGTGGTCAGTAGGGCACACTGAATCAGATGACATCTTGGTTGGCGATACCAAAATTAGCATAGCAAAAGCATGGTTATATGGATGTCGCATGAACGGAGATTCCATTTTAAGTAAAGTCGTTGATGGCTCTTCTAATGATTACGCTCGTGACGTAATTGAAGGAGGTGTAAACAATGTCATTGTTGTTGGAAACACACATTCAGGAGATGGTGATTTTACTTCAGCGAATCATTATGGAAGTTCAGATGCCTTTTTAACTGTCATCGATACTTTGGGGAATTTCATGTACACGGAAAAATATGGAGGAACAGGTTATGACATTATCCACCGAATTATCCGTACGAGCAGTGGGAATTTCCTTATGGTAGGACAAACTACCTCCAACGATGGATCACTTCCAGACAATGGAGGAACAGACACCGATGGTTGGATATATTTATTAGACGAGACTCTGGACTCAGTTTACTCTATGAAAGTGGGATTTCTTCGTGAGCAAGCATTTTACGATGCAATTGCCACTGATGACGGAGGATATATTATCACTGGAACTCTGGAACCAACAAAAGGCAGTGACGAAGCACGATTCTGGGTAGTCAAATTCAATTCTCTGGGGGAATATCAATGGGAAATTATGGCAGGAGGATCTGCATATGACAGACCTAGTGGGCTTTTTGAATGCAGTGACGGAAATTACATGGTTTACGGAGGTGCAAACTCTGACGATGGTTCAATTCACGATCACATTGGCGGTGCTGACGGATTTGTGGTAAAATTCACCCCTGAAGGTGACACTTTATGGTCAAAATCGTTGGGGTGGAGCGATACTGGAGAAACCATTAGCGATATTTTTGAATACAACGGGAAATATTATGCTGCCATGTTAAGCAGTCAATCCGTAGAAATTGACAATTATGGTAATGGTGACATTGTCTTGGTTGAATTCGATCAGGAAAATCAAAACTATGTCAATCATTTTGGAGGCGAAGGCTACGACCCTGCTTCAGAAAGTGGCGAAATTTGCATTCAACACATTGAAGGGAGTGAATTCTTTGTCAGTTCATCTACCCTTTCTGAGACCCAAGACCTTTCAGGTTCGTTTGGAAGTGCAGATGCCTGGTTGTTTAAAATTGACATCACAACCGACAACGAACTCTTCAACATGAAACACAACATGGAAGTGTATCCAAATCCGGCAACCGACCGTTTGCATATTGACTTAAATCAATACGAAACTCTCCCTCTCAATTATTCAATCTTTGACATCCGGGGAAGAGTTGTTCAACAAGGAGTTTTAACTCAAACAACAAACAACATCAATATCAATGCGTTGGAGTCAGGCGTTTATCAACTAAAAACCGACAATCCATATTTAAGCACTGTTTCCTTCATGAAATAATCTTAAAAGATTTTGATTTTTCGCATAGGAAAAATATATAAATTTGTCCTATGCGAAATTTCTTTTCCATCGCACATAAAATCACGCTGCAGCTAATTCTTACAGGAAGTTTAGCGACACTCATATTGGGAACATACGCTTACCATGCTTCCCGTAGAGCTATGCTCGACAGGACATACGAGCAACTTACCTCTGTGCGAACAGAAAAACAGCATCGCTTAAAGAACTTTTTCAATGACAGAATCAGTGAATTAAACCACTTAGCTGAAACCTCGGAAAGTACAGTATTCGTTCCTGGCACATTAGTATCTGGATGCAATTCAGCCCCTCCTGATTTTCTCTATAACAACTACATCAGCAACCTGTATTACATTCCATTAGAAGGTGATCAATGCATTCGTTTTTATCACAGCGACGAGGGAGCAACAAAGGAAGTCATCAACATTCCCGACTGGATAAGTCATGTGACAGACAATGCAAATGACATTCAGATTATCGACTACACTGCAAAATCGGATGAAAACTATATTTTCCACATTGTCCGCAACATTCGTAAAGATGGTGAATTAAGAGGGAAAATTGCCATAGACATCCCCCAGAAATTCATCAATGAAATCATGTTCGAAAACAATCCGCACAACGGACTGGGAAAATCGGGGGAAGCATATCTTGTGGGATGTGACAGCCTTATGCGTAGTACATCGCGTTTTCAACAAGAAGCGATTATGAAAATTCAAGTTTCCACTCCTGGATTAATTAAATCCCTCAACGGAGAAACAGGGACTGATATTTTTCCTGACTACAGGAACATTGAAGTCATTAGCTCGTATGCACCACTGAACATTGAAAATCTGAACTGGGCAATATTTGCAGAAATTGACCTGAGCGAAGCAATGGTACCCATTCACGATTTACGAAATAAGTTCCTGTTTCTTGGCGTATTAATTGCCAGTTTACTTTTTGTGCTCGCTTGGTTTCTTTCTCGATGGATTAGTCGTCCCATCATGGAATTAAGCAATGCCTCAAAACTATTGAGCGAAGGGCAAACACCACAAACAATACAAGTCAAAAGCAATGATGAAATCAGAGACTTGGCGACACAGTTTAACGAGATGGCTCAGAAAATTCAGGAACAAAAGAAAAATCTGAAACTTTCCAGAACCCGATCACTTCGCTCTATGATTGATGGTCAAGAGAAAGAAAGACAAAGACTATCCAGAGAACTTCATGACAGCTTAGGACAAATGCTCATCGCACTGAAATTAAAGTACTTATCCGAAACTAACGAACAAGCTAGCAACGAACTCCTTAACCTGATTGATCAAACCATTGAAGAGACACGCAGGCTTTCCAATGATCTTAAACCTGCGGAACTGGATGAGTTTGGATTGATATCAGCACTCGACCGATTACGTAAAACCGGAGAGTCTATTGGAGATCTTGAAATTCATTTAGACACCGAAGCAATTCCTGAGCAGATAAACCGAAAAGTTCAAACGTACATTTATCGTATCGTGCAGGAAGGCATAAACAATATTGTTAAGCATGCAAAGGCAGAAAAGGCTGACATCATCTTTCAAACCATAGATAAGGAACTCATTATTTATATCAAAGACGATGGACAAGGCATGTCAACAGAACCTGTCAATTGCAATCAACATCATGGGTTAAAAAATTTAGAAGACAGAGCAAATATTCTCGGAGGGGAAATTCAGATCAAATCAGAACCCAATGTCGGTACTCAACTTATTATTCGCTTACCAATAAACTCAAAAGTGCATGAATAAAATCCGCGTCATATTGGTTGACGACCATGAACTGGTCAGAGATGGAATAAAATCTTTATTATCAAAATCTCCGGAAATTGAGGTAATTGGTGAAGCTGGAGATTTTCAGTCACTGCAATTATTACTTCAAAAAACTGAGACAGATGTCATTTTGATGGACATTAATTTGCCCAATATTTCCGGTATTGAATCAATAAAAATATTAAAACCAAATTATCCAAGCACAAAATTCCTCATGCTTTCCATGTACACGAATGAAGATTTTGTCATCAATTCGGTAAAGGCCGGGGCAAGTGGATATTTACCCAAAAACACCACCCACGAAGAACTAAGTGAAGCCATTAATAGCATTTATCAAGGAAAAGATTATTTCAGCAAAACCATTTCCGAAAAATTATTCACTGAAATGATGCGTCGTACAAAAGTTGGAGTTAATCAAACGGAATCTGAAGAAGCAATTATCACCAACAGGGAGAAAGAGATTTTGACAAAAGTTGCTGAAGGTTTAAGTAATGCAGTCATTGCAGAACAATTGCACATCAGCATTCGTACGGTAGAAACACACAAAACCAACCTCTTTAAAAAGTTAGGATTTTCGAGTACTGTTGATTTGGTAAAATATGCCATAAAGCATCATTTGATTGATTTAGATACGTGAAACACGTAGATACATTTACGGCATCCCCCAATTGACCCAGACCCAATAATTTCCAAACTTTGTCATTGTAACTAAACATACAATGACATGAAACAAAAATCACTTGCCATTCTTGTTTTGGCTATTTTAAATTTGACTGCTATTAGCAGCTTTGCGCAAACAGAAAAAGAAGAAAATCCTTTCAGTGTAAGTCTGGACATTGCCAGCAGATATGTATGGCGTGGGACTGATTTTGGAGGTTCTCCAAGCTTACAACCAGGATTAGAATACAGCTTTAAAGGCTTATCAATTGGAACTTGGGGTGCATTTACAACAAATCTTCCAGGAACTCAGGAATTGGATCTTTACATTGGATACACTTTCCTAAACGACATGTTCTCTGTCACCTTTACAGATTATTTCTTCCCAAATGAAATGGTTGGAAACGACCACTATTTCGATTACCGTGAGGATCACACAGGTCACATTTTTGAAGCTTCATTATCCTTTAATGGAACAGAAGACTTGCCACTAGGGATCCTTATTGCCAGCAATGTTTATGGAGCTGATGCAAAACGTTTGAATGATGATGGAACCATCGCAGGAAATCAATTTTCCACGTATGCAGAACTCTCTTACAGCTTCAAATACATTGACTTGTTCGCTGGTGCAAACTTAACGCCTGCAGACTTAGACAAAGGTGAAACAGGGTTTTATGGTGATTACCTAGGCTTTGTCAATATTGGCTGCACTGTGAGCAAAGAATTAAAAATCACAGATAGTTTTAATATTCCACTCTCTGTATCACTTATTTCTAACCCACAAAGCGAGAAATTCTTCTTCGTTGCAATGATGTCATTTTAAATCATAACTAAATACTAAACATTATGGATTTTAATACTGGTTCAACCGCTTTTATGATTCTTGCCACCAGCCTTGTCATGTTAATGACACCAGGTTTGGCATTCTTCTACGGAGGTTTGGCAGGAAAACGAAACATCCTAGGTATTATGATGCAAACTTTTGTATCCCTGGGTATTACTACCATTATGTGGGTAGCCATTGGTTATTCACTCTGTTTCTCAGGAGGAGAAGGAGGCATAATCGGGAATTTTGACCATCTATTTTTAAGTGGAATTAATTTCTCTGATGCGTTTAATCCTGGCACTGGACAGGAGTATCCGATTTACATTTTTATTGCTTATCAGATGATGTTTGCAATTATCACCCCTGCACTGATTACTGGTGCTTTTGTAAATCGTGTTAGCTTTAAAGCTTACTTAATTTTCCTTGTTTTCTGGCAAGTATTTGTTTACTATCCATTTGTCCATATGATTTGGGGAGGCGGATTATTAGCAGAATGGGGAGTACTTGACTTTGCGGGTGGTATTGTTGTCCACGCAACTGCAGGTTTCGCTGCCTTAGCTTCTGTATTCTATGTTGGAAAACGTCGTGACCAAAACTCACCACCAAACAGTATTCCATTGGTAGCAATTGGTACTGGTTTACTTTGGTTTGGATGGTATGGTTTCAATGCCGGAAGTGAATTAGCTGTTGACGAAATCACAACCCTTGCTTTCTTAAACACTGACGTTGCAGCATCGTTTGCAGCAATTACTTGGCTCATTATTGAATGGGTACGTGAAGGAAAACCAAAATTTGTCGGATTGCTTACAGGAGCAGTTGCAGGTTTGGCTACCATCACACCAGCAGCAGGATTTGTCCCTCTCTGGGCTGCAATATGCATTGGTATTTTAGCAGGTGTTGTTTGCTACCTCGCAGTACAATTGAAGAACAGACTTGGATGGGATGATGCCCTTGATGTATGGGGAGTTCACGGTATTGGCGGGACACTAGGTACTATTCTTCTTGGTGTATTTGCAGTAAAAGCTGTTGGCGGACAATCTGGTCTTATTGAAGGTGATAGCGCATTCTTCTTCAAAGAATTAATTTCTGTTGCTATTGCTGCTGCTTACGCATTTATTTTCACTTACGTTATGCTCATTATTATTAACTTCTTCACGAAAGTTAAAGTTTCTGAAAACGAAGAAGAAATTGGTCTTGACCAAGCATTGCATGGTGAAAACGCTTACGATGAAGGAGCTTTATAAACCATTCAACTATAACGTTTTAAGGCTGTCCACATGGGCAGTCTTTTTTTTATGTTAAAAACGAAAAACATGCCCTATAATATGTGGCAAGATTGCATAAACGTGTTACCTTTGCCGCAAAATGATTCTTAAATGGAACAAAAGGAATTAAATATCACCATATGCTTAGGAAGCTCCTGTTTTTCAAGGGGCAATAAAGATGTTGTTGAGGCGATACAAGAATACCTTGAAGACATTGGGATGAAAGAACAGACCAATTTTAAGGGTGGACATTGTTTTGGAAATTGTGCGGAAGGACCTGTGATGATAGTTAATGGAAAGACATTCAAATCCATTACTCCTGAATCTGCTGTTGCAGCAATTGAATCAATGCTAAAAAACTGATTCAATTGACTTTGTTCTTTACAAATCTGTTGTAATGACTTTTTACCTTGCATAATCAATGGGTAAATTGTATCTTTCGCTAAACTCAAAGAAAAACTCATGGCAGTAATCCGCATAAACGACCAAGCATGCAAACATTGTAACACCTGTATTAGAATTTGCCCAGTTAAAGCAATTACACTGGACAGCAACAATGAAACTTTGTCCATAGACTACAATCGCTGTATTGGTTGTGGAAATTGCTTTGTACAATGCAACACTGGAGCAATTGAATATCAAAAAGACATCGACAATGTGCATGCAATGCTTGAATCCGAGCAAACAGTTGCAGCAATTGTTGCACCAAGTATTGCAGCAGAATTTCCTGACGTAACTGACTACAGAAATTTTGTTGGAATGATTCGAAGTCTCGGATTCAATTACGTCCATGAGGTATCCTTTGGTGTTGACATTATTGCCAGGAAATACAAAGAATACATCAGTCAGTCGAAAGGAAAATATTATATCAGTTCATTTTGTCCTCCGGTACGCGAGTACATTCGTAAGTTTCAACCAAAACTCATCGACAGTATTTTGCCCCTTGTATCCCCAATGGTTGCAAGTGCAATGGTACTGAGAGAAATTCACGATAAAAACACAAAAATCGTTTATATCGGACCGTGTGTTGGCCAAAAGGAAGAAATTCAACAACTTGGTAAAGATAGCCCAATTGATGCTGTTTTAGGGTTTTACGAGTTGCGTGAAATGTTTACCGCTGTGAACATGACTGAGAACACCGTTGAATTCTCAGAATTCGACCCTCCTCATGGATATATGGGTTCATTATACCCTATTTACAGAGGTATTCTTCAAGCGGGTGACATTCAAGACAACTCAATAGACAATCAAGTACTGAGCGTAGAAGGTAAAGACATCTTCAAACAAGCAATTGATGATTTCTCAAACATCCCAACCATAAAACAACACATCAATCAGTTTTACTGCGAAGGTTGTGCAATGGGACCATTGACAACACAAACAGACATACGGAAACTGCAACGATATTCTTTGGTGGTAAACTATGCGAAAAAGCGCATGGAACTGTTGAACAAGAAAGAATGGGAAGAAAACATCAAGAAATTCGAACAATTGGATTTCACACGCAAATTTGAAATTGATGACCAAAGGCTTCCGCTTCCTGAACAACAAAAAGTCAATGATGTCCTTACCTTACTTGGTAAAGACAAACCTATGGACTTAGATTGTGGGTTGTGCGGTTACGAAAGTTGTCATGCATTTGCCATTGATGTTGCCAAAGGACTGACAAAACCTGAAATGTGTGTTGTTTTCAGCATGCGAAATCGCCAAGAATACATTCGCAAATTGCAATCGAGCAATAAACAGTTAGCCAAAGCTCAAGATGCTCTTCAAAAGTCTGAAATAAAAGCAAAAGAAGAGCATGAAGCTGTTAAAGAAGCCATGCAAATGACAACATCTGTCATGCAGAAACTCCCGAGTGGCGTTGTCATTGTGGATAAGGAATTGAGAATTGTTCAAAGCAACAATCGATTTGTCAATATACTTGGAGAAGAAGCAAGTGCAATAAACGATGTCATTCCTGGCTTACAAACTGCCGACTTACAAAGCCTTCTCCCCTATCAAATCACCAACCTTTTTAAATACGTATTAGAACAGAACAAACCTGTTCAAAACAAAGATATCGCACTGGATGAAAATCTGCTAAACATTTCAATTTTTCCAATTAAGCGAAAAGAAATTGTCGGAGCCATTATCCGTAACCTTTACGAACCAGCAGTACGAAAAGAAGAAGTCATTTCCAGAGTAAAAGAAGTGATTGACAAAAACTTAGAGATGGTTCAAAAAATTGGATTCCTTTTAGGAGAAGGAGCATCCGAAACCGAACAAATGTTAAATACAATTATTGAAAGCTTTGCTAAGGAGCGTAAAATTGACGAAAAATGAGCCAGGAAATTTTCATAGAAATTGAAGCCCATCAAGTCAATCATATTGGCGAGCGCATTTGTGGAGATGTCTTTTTGAAAAAACGGATCAAAGAAGACAATCGATTTATTGCTGTACTTTCTGATGGTATGGGGCACGGGGTAAAAGCTAATATGCTTGCAACCTTAACCGCTACCATGGCAATGAATTTCACCATTGAGCACAGAAATCCTGAGCGAATTGCTGAAACCATTATGAACACACTGCCTGTTTGTTCTGAACGGCAACTTTCTTATGCCACTTTCTCTATTATTGATATTGAATCAAATGGGAAAGTCCATATTTTAGAGTACGATAATCCGCATTGCATATTGGTTAGAAACAATAAGCACTTACCACTGAATTGGCAAAAAATTGTCATGAGTAGCGAAAAACATCAAGGAAAAAAGCTTAGATACTGCAGCTTCTTCCATAAAAAAGAAGACCGCATTCTTTTCATGAGTGATGGCATTACTCAAAGTGGATTAGGTTCTGACCGCTACCCATTTGGTTGGGGAGATAAAAATGTCCGCAATTATGTGGAAAACACACTGGAAAGTCAACCTGGAATTTCAGCAGCGAAACTTTCTGAAAAGGTTGTCAATAAAGCAGTGCAAAATGACAGATACAAGTCAAAAGACGATACGAGTTGTGCCTCTGTTTATTTCAGAAACCCTCGAAAACTTCTGATTGTTACTGGTCCGCCAATGGATCAAAAAAGCGACAAAGAACTTGCAGATATCGTTCGCAATTACGAAGGAAAGAAAGTACTTGCTGGAGGAACTACAACTGACATCATCTCTCGTGAACTGAATTTAAAAGTCCAAGACAGTTTTGACTTTATTGACAAGGAGCTTCCACCAATGTCCTATATGGATGGAATAGATTTGGTAACAGAAGGAATTTTGACACTCAACAAAGTAAACCGGTTACTCAAAATGAAACTTCGCTCTTCTGAATTAGAAAAAGGTCCTGCCGACGAAATGATGAAACTGATTTTAAAATCCGACAATATTGAATTTGTTGTGGGAACTCGTATCAATGAAGCGCATCAGGATCCAAATGTTCCTGTTGATTTAGATATTCGTCGTACAGCAGTAAAACGTATAGCCAGAATTTTGGAAGAAGAGTATCTAAAAGAGACCAGCATTCGGTATATTTAATCAAGGTGATTTAACTTAAGATTTTGGCATTAAAAAAGCTGTTTTGGCATGATTTTATGCAATCCCTTCGGGCGCAAAAACTCATGCCAAAACAGCTTTTCAACTCTTAAGCTAACTGCTTAGTGTGCAGACCCAACCAATTTAAACTGATCTCCAGTTTCTTTTACAATACGACGATACCAATCTTCGCCATAACCAGGTTGTTCCAATTCAGGAGTTACATATAAGTAATCCTCTTTGGGTTCAGCTTTCACTTTCACATTACCATCCATATACTTCACGAACAATGATTCAAAAAGCACTTGCCAACGAGCAGTTGTTTCTGCTGCTGCCATATTGGAATAATAATTAGCCATAGTCACAGCTTTCACCGGATTGGTTTCATACATTGCTTTAAGCTGATCTTGCATTTTTTCAGTTTGAGCAATGAATTTTTTCTCCAAAGCTTGTTGCACTTGTCTTACCTCAGGGTAAATCAAGTTATAACGAGTGTATGTGTAATTTGACACCAAATTAAAAATCCAAAATGCTGCATCATAATTGAAATCCATTAAACTTCCAAAACCTTGTTGGAATGATTGAGGGATCTCAGTAATTCCACAATACATAGGAACATAAACTGTTGTTGCTGCATCGTCAACTGAGAACCAGTTAATACCTCCTACTGGATCAGGCATCCAACTTCTTAGCTGAGCAACAAATGAAAAACCAGTTTGCTGTGTTGCAGTAGCACGCTCATTACAATAGGTTTCACCATCAACCTCCCAGGTTAAAGGACGCCAGCGGTATGGATTTCCAAAAGCACCTGCACCCATGTCTTTGCTCATATCAAGTTCTGTCCCTTCAAGATGATTTCTCATGTTTTCCATCACAGTGTACACATCCACTTTTTCAGCAGGTTTCACCCATAATGGCATACGGTTAATTGCATAGCCATACTCTCCGTGTTCAATATGGCCTTTGGCATAATCCCAATAAGCATCCATTCCATCTGTAATGTCATTAAAGAAAGCCCACACACGCATTTCGCAAAAGCGAGCACCACCAAAATCAACAGGAGCATATGTATCAGAGAAGCTAAAATCTTCATCTGGACCCTCATAATAACCCATATCACGAGCAAAACTAATTACATCTTCAGCATGATAACAAGTTTGTTCTGTATTATTCCAATCATTGTTTTCTACGATAGGGAAAGTCATTATACGTGCTTGATTAGCATGTGCAGAAATATATCCATCAGGAATTTGAAGCGCAACCCAAACAGCACCTTTGTTATCAGCACCTTTTCCAATAAGTTCTAAAATCCAAACTTCGTTAGGGTCAGCAATAGAGAAAGACTCACCTGAGCTATTATAACCATAATTCGCAACCAATTCTGTCATTATTTTAATCGCTTCGCGAGCAGTTTTTGCACGTTGAAGGGTTAAGTAAATCAAAGATCCATAGTCGATAATTCCATCTTCATTGCGCAATTCTGAGCGACCACCATAAGTTGTCTCACCAATTGCCAACTGATGTTCATTCACATTTCCAACAACAGAATATGTGTGATCAACCTGAGGAATTTCTCCTAAATACTTTCCTGTATCCCACTCGTAAACCTTTACCATAGTACCTTCTGGATAATCAGCTGCAGGTCTGTAATACAATTCACCATACAATAAATGACTGTCAGCAGCATAGCTAATCATGGTTGAACCATCTGTAGAAGCTCCTTTAGTAACTAAAAAGTTAGTACAGGCCATTGATAAAGTGTACGCACTTACCAAAATACCTAGAAGTACAAATCTTAGCATATTATTTTTCATATCAACAAATTTTAATTTGACGCAAAATAATAAAAATATTTGTGTCAACATTGGAAAATTAAAACAATCAGGAGGAATGGTAAAAAATCATTACCTTCGCAGATTATAATTATGAAACTATGATACTACAACAAATTACTTGGGATGTAAGTCCTGTATTATTTAGCATTGGAAATTTTCAACTTCGTTTTTATTCCCTGCTTTTCGCATTAGGCTTTATCCTTGGCTATATGATTGTAAAACGCTTTTTCAAACGAGAAGATATTCCGGTGAAAGAACTTGATAATCTCCTTATTTATGTTGTAGTAGGTGGTTTGGCAGGAGCAAGAATTGGGCATTGTCTGTTTTACGACTGGGCATATTTCTCACAACATCCTTTGGAAATCATTCTTCCTTTCCGTTTCCAACCATCATTTGAGTTCACCGGATTTCAAGGACTTGCAAGTCATGGAGGAGCAATTGGAATCATCATATCTCTCATCCTTTTTGTACGGAAATCGACATTGAAAAATTATTTGCAAATACTTGATTTTGTTGCAATTCCTACTGCACTTGCAGGTGCACTTATCCGTTTAGGAAATTTAATGAATTCCGAGATTTATGGACATCCAACGGATTTGCCATGGGGATTTGTATTTGTCAGAAACGGTGACACATGGGCATCTCACCCAACTCAGATATATGAAGCACTTGCTTATCTCCTTGTTTTTGCTGTATTGCTTGTTCTATACAATAAGAATTGGCAAAAGAAACTCCATGGATATTACATTGGATTGTTTCTAATTATGGTTTTTGTTTTCCGTTTCTTTATTGAATTTGTCAAAGAGGTACAAGTCGATTTTGAAAAAGGAATGACACTGAATATGGGACAAATTCTTAGTATTCCATTTATTCTTGTTGGAATTGGATTGTTAGTTTACAGTTTACGCAAAAAAAAATCCGGCTCTGCATCAGAACCGGAATAGTCTTTTAATTCTCGTCATCGAGAAGTTTCATTAAACGTTCTACGCTCTTTTCAGAAGGAGAGTACAGAGGTAGAGATGCGAACACGTCTTCAAACTCCTTTTCAATTTTTACAGGCTGACAGAGGACCTGAATGTTTTCAAAACTGTCATAAATAAAGAAAAAAGTAGAGTTTTTACTCATTGGCATTAGGCTTTAATTTAAATTCAAATATGTCTGAGAACAATCTGTTCTGAATAAGTAACGTTCTTTCTGTAAACTTATTTTACAAGAGAGATTTTTTTTCATTTTCTTTCTTTTTCATTGATTTGCGTTAGCTTTGCATGAGAATGAAGTGGCTGGATAAAATATTAGAAACAAACCTCAATGCAATTTTGGTGACAGTGATAATTCACCTTTTTATATTGTTTGCATTTTTATTGGTCCAGTTAAAGCCACCTCCACAACAAGACGAAGCTGTCATCATTCTTGATGCAGAAAAACTGGAAGAAATGGAACGTTTTTTTGAAGCAGAAGAAGCCATTGAAGAAAGAATGAAAGAACTTGCCGAAGCTCAAAACATGTCATTGGAAGACATAAGAAATCTGGCAACCAATTCCAGAGTCCCAGAAAACCAAAATTGGGATAATGAAGATCAACGATTGAGTGCTGAAGAACTAAAACAGCAATATGAAGATGCACTGAGAAAAGAAATGTATGGCGATGATTATGATGAAATCAATGAAAAGCTAAACGAAACAGCAGAAAGACAAGAATACGATTTCAGCCCGAATGCAGACGATTCTCAAAAGAAAGGGAATCAGGACTATTACTCAGGACCAGCACTCGTTAAAGTTGAACTCGAAGATCAAGACAGAGGCCATGTGTATATTGAAATCCCAGTATTTATATGCCGTGGGTCAGGAATTGCAATTGTCGAAATCGAAATCAATGAATACGGACAAGTTGAAAAAACAAAACTTGCCAGTGTTCAGGCATCTGTAGATCCTGATTGCATTTCACAAGCAGCAATAAATGCCGCCAATGCCTCCATATTTAGCATCAAAAAATCAAAAAAAATAACCAGAGGAACAATTACCTATCAATTTATCGAACAAAATCAAGACCTAACACCCTAATTATCTGCCACTTTCACAACAAACACAAATATTTACTAAAAATATTTGGATTTTCGTGAACTATTTTTATTTAGACTTGTTTTAAATAATAAAACTTGTTCTCATGAAAAATATATACCTACTCTCGATATTTTTGCTGACCTATTTAACGAGCTCAGCTCAATTTGCCGGTGGAGACGGCAGTTCTTCTAACCCTTATCAGGTTTCTACACCTGAACAACTCAGTGAAGTTAGAAATCATTTAACGAATTACTTCATCCAAATCAACAACATTGATCTTAAAAATTACGACCATGACAACGATGGTAAAGGCTGGATGCCTATTTCCGGAGCAGGAACAGGTCAGCAATTTCAAGGTCATTACGACGGACAAAACTTTGTAATCTACAATTTATTTATTGATCGTCCGGGAATTGCAAACATTGGTCTTTTTGGCCATATGGGTGTTAGTGATGATGTAACAGACATTGAAATTATCAATCTTGGACTTATTGGTGTTGACATTGACGGAGGAAGAGGCACAGGCGCACTGGTTGGTCGCGTTACTGCCAATGCCCTAACTAAAGTGGAACATTGCTTCGTTCGGTACGGTTCTGTCATGGGTGATGGAGCAGTTGGCGGACTTGTTGGATCAAACAACTCATATCGCTCAACAGCAAATTCGGATGGTTACAAACCAGAAATATCAAAATCATTTGCAAATGTTGATGTGTATTGGTCACAACGGGTAACTGCAATTCCTGGGAGTAAATTTGGGGGTTTAGCTGGATGTACTCAAAAAGGACGCATTATTAATTCGTATGCACGAGGCACAGTAAATGTGGATAACAGAACTGCACAAATCAGTTCCATTGAACGTGTTGGTGGCTTAGTTGGCTGTGGCTTGCAGCGCGGTGAGATTCTGTATTCATACAGTTCAAGTGAAGTCTTTGTTCCCGTAAGTAACCCAAGTGTTACCAATGTTGGTGGTCTTGTTGGAACAGCAGATGGAAATACCGTTGTTACAAGTGGATATTGGGACATTCAAACTTCAGGCTGGATAACTAGTCCTGCAGGTCGGGGAGAATCCACTTCAGACATGAATACACAATCAACATTTGTTGATTATGATTTCACTAACATCTGGGGTATTGATCCTACTATTAATAATGGTTACCCTTACCTGAAAGCTAATGGTGGAGGAGTCCTGCCTGTCGAGTTAGTCTTCCTGGATTCTAAAAAAGTAGATAATGGAATTCATATTCAATGGGCGACTGCGACAGAAAAAAACAATGATCATTTTATGATAGAACGCAGTAACGATGGTATTAACTTCTATCCAATTGATAAGATTTATGGGGCTGGTGACAGTCAGATATTGATTCATTACTCATATACAGATAAAAATCCGGGTTCAGGTACAAACTACTATCGTCTAAAGCAGATTGATTATGATGGCAGTTTTGAATTCTCCCCGATTATCTCTGAAAATTATATGTCAAAGCAAATGGTTGACGTTTATCCAAATCCGGTTGAGACCTTTGCCAATATACGTTCGAATCAACACATAGATTACTACGTAATAACAAACTTAAAGGGACAAACTCTACAATCCGACATGGTAAACGGATATAACAAATCCATCAATCTGGAATCACTCCCATCAGGAATTTATCAAATGAGTCTTTATTTTGAAAATGATAAACCACTAAATATCAAAATTATAAAGAAATAAATACATAAAGTTTGACGAATGAATACTGGAAGATTTTCTTTGAATCTTTCAGTATTTTATTTTTCACCAACTGTTTTCTCTAACAATTCAAAACTTATGTAAAAATTATAAATAGGTTTCATCGACTTTATATGAATTAATAAAGCTAGCGAAATATTTGTACTAAATTTACATATCAATTAACAAGCCAATAATTATGATACAAGAGAATCTAATTCGATATTTCGACAATGCCATTCGTAGCAATTGGAATAAGAAAGCATTGTGTGATTACGACAATGGACATCTCACATACGGAGATACTGCAAACAAAATTCATAAAATCCATAAATTATTTGAAGCAAAGGGCATTCAAAAAGGTGATAAAATAACCCTCATCGGGAAAAACTCAGCAAATTGGGCAAGTGTTTATCTTGCAACAATCTCATACGGAGCTGTAATCGTACCTTTACTTCAGGATTTCAAACCCAAAGACATTTACAATCTTGTGAACCATTCAGAATCAAGATTACTGTTTGGTTCTCCATTTGTCTTACAGAATTTAGAATTCGCATCGTTTGAAAACTTAGAGTGCATTTATAATTTGGATGATTTTAGTTTAAATCATGATTGCAATAATGAAGGCATAAATTTTCCAGAAGACTTGGATAAAATCAAAGAAACAGATTTTGCTTTAGAAGAGATTCCAAACGACACACTTGCAGCCATTTTATATACCTCAGGAACTAGTGGACAACCAAAAGGTGTAATGCTAAATCACAATAGCCTTGCAGTGAATGTAAGATATGCACGTGCAAATATGCCATTGGTTTCTGAAGACCGCATTGTCTCTTTCCTGCCATTGGCTCACTCCTACGGTTGTGCATTTGAATTTCTTTACCCGTTCAGTTTAGGCTGTACAATAACCTTCCTCGGAAAATTACCATCCCCGAATATAGTGGTCAAAGCATTTCAGGAAATCCAACCCAGATTAATTCTTACGGTTCCATTGGTTATGGAAAAGATCTATAAAAACAAGATCAAACCTGTTCTGAATAAACCTGCAGTTAAAATCATCACTAAAATTCCACTATTGAATAAAATTATTTTCAACAAAGTGCGAAAATCTCTTGAAGATAGTTTTGGAAACAATTTCAAAGAAGTTGTAATTGGTGGTGCAAAATTGAATCGTGAAGTAGAACTGTTTTTAAGAAAAATTAAGTTCAGATTTTCGATTGGATATGGAATGACAGAATGCGGGCCACTCATTGCATACGATGGATGGAAAACAACAAAAATCCATTCCACAGGAAAAGCAATAGATGCTATCGAACTTAAAATTGATTCCAGAGATCCAGAAAATAGGGTCGGTGAGATCCTCATGCGTGGAGAAAATGTGATGTTAGGATATTATAAAAATCCGGAAATCACTGAACAAACCATAGATAAAGATGGCTGGATGCATAGCGGTGACCTTGGAATTATTGACAAGGACGGATATTTGTTTATCAAAGGAAGAAGTAAGAGTATGATTTTAGGAGCTTCAGGAAAAAACATTTATCCTGAGGACATTGAATCCAAACTCGATAACCTTCCACTCGTAAATGAATGTCTGGTTGTTGGAAGAGATGAGAAACTTGTGGCAATGGTGTATCCTGATCATGACAAAAGAGAACTCCTTGGCATCAAAGAAACTGAAATTGAAGAGGCATTTGAAGATTACAAAAAGGAAATCAATGAACACTTGCCTGCATACATGAATATTAGCCGAATTGAACTAAGAAAAAATGAATTTGAGAAAACTCCAAAGAAAAGTATCAAGCGGTATCTTTATCAATAAACCTTAACATTCAACAAACAATGAAAAAACTATTTTTATTAGGAATATGTATGCTAGGCATATCTTTCCTAAGTCATGCGCAAGTCACAAAAGCTGATTTTCAGCAATTGATGACAGAAATCGGAACAAGTGTTGATCAAATTGAAAATATTATGATTATGAATGTAATTCAGTTTTTCAACGATGGAACTCACAAACACAATTACGAAATGTATGAAAAAGAAAACGGGGAATACACAAACAAAATCGCACTTTACGATAACGGAATTGCAATTCAATCCCAAAAAAATGGGGTGGAAAACTCAAGATTTTTTTATCCTTATGAATCCATCAGCTATTTTACATTAACAAAAACCGGATTGAATATTTATTTGAAATAAGAAGCAGAGCTTATCTCAACACTACTTCAGATTATTCAAATAGATCATAACCAAATCTCTATGATGACCATTTGAGTCAATAGCGATTTGCTTCAATTCATCTCGCACAGCATCGCGGGACTCAGCGGAATCATTATAGAAAAACTCTTCAATGCAGGTTAATGCCTCCATTGCAACATTCATATCTTCAGACTTTACGAAGGGGACAAAGACAGCTAAATAAGTACCGTAATCTAATCCTGATTGCCATATTGCTGATAACAATTCAGACAATCCACTCTCCCACCTCCTCTCAGAAAGTTCTTTAGCAATAAACTCAGGAGCACGCTTATCTTTAACATCCATAACAAGCTTTAACACGATTGACTGTAAATCAGCAGACAAATTGCGTTGATACAAATCAAACACAGCGGATAATATATGTACATTTCCTGTTTCACGAATGCTTTCCAAACTCTTCTTCACACTTGCTGCATTGCTGGATTCCAACTGCTTAACAAGTTCTTTTTGCTCATCGTTCAATTTTTCTGCCATAATAAATTATTTTGTGCAAAGTTAGTCTTTTCTTTGAAAATTATCAGGATTCTGTATTTTTACACTAAATTCAATCGTTATGAAAATTGCAGTTACAGGAGCAAATGGACAATTAGGCAAAAGCCTTCAAAAACATCAAGATAAGATTCAAGCAGATTGGATTTTTACAGACATTGATCAATTGGACATAACCAATGAACTGTCAGTTGAGCAATTTATCAAGGAACACAAGCCTCAGATTTTGATTAACTGTGCAGCTTATACTGCAGTCGATAAAGCAGAAAAAGAAAAAGAATTGGCGAATGCCATCAATCACATTGCACCTAAACTGCTAGCGCAACAAACGAAAAAACATGAATGCCAGTTAATTCATATTTCCACAGATTATGTTTTCGATGGAAAACATTACAGACCATATAATGAAACCGATAAGTGCAACCCAAATTCTGTTTATGGTGAAACAAAGCATCTAGGTGAAATTGCATGTCTTTCGGCTAATCCTGAATCGATTGTTTTAAGAACCTCTTGGCTTTATTCTGAGTTCGGAGGTAACTTTATGAAAACTATACTTAGGCTAGGGCAAGAAAAAGAAAGTCTGAATGTTGTTTTTGATCAAATTGGCACTCCTACTTATGCGGATTCCCTTGCGCTTGGAATATTGCAAATCATTAACAAATACCAACACAACCAAATCTGGGAGTATGGCATATATCATGTTTCAAATCAAGGAGTTTGCTCATGGTACGATTTTGCCAAATGGATTATGGAAGAAGCAAAATTAGAATGTAAGATTTCACCTATCGAATCAAAAGACTATCCCAAACCAGCGAACAGACCATACTATTCGGTACTTAACAAGCAAAAATTTGAGCAAACTTTCCAGTATTCTATCCCTCACTGGAGAGAATCTGCTAAACAATGTCTTAATGCATTAGGATTTTAACTGAGCAATATCTCTACCACTTGGCTCTTGATAAACTCTCAAGCTAAA
The DNA here is from genome assembly GCA_963676165.1 of Bacteroidales bacterium. GTDB lineage: Bacteria > Bacteroidota > Bacteroidia > Bacteroidales > ML635J-15 > JAQIBY01. The sequence continues at coordinate 2,690,074 of OY781043.1, forward strand.
CTCAGACATAATCGCCAGGAGATGATCCAGAATATCCGCCTGAATGGCTTCATAATCCGCCCAAGCCTGGATCTTGCTAAAAGCATATATTTCCAATGGTAAACCCTTGGAATCTGGCTGCAGCAAACGCACTAAAAATGTCATCTCAAGATTAATATCATCTCGCGATTTCAAATATTCTGCAACATATTCGCGGAATATGCCAGAGTTTGTCACACGCATTCCTTTATCTTTCATGTCTTGAATAACAGACTTTAGTCCGCCAATTTCAGACATACTCTTCAATTCATCTTCACTGCAAAAGTGAACAGAATTCATGTCAAGATGCAATGCTCGCTTAATACGGCGACCTCCAGATTCTTCCATGCCTCTCCAGTTATTGAAACTTTCTGAAACCAGAGCATAAGTTGGAATCGTTGCAATTGTCTTATCCCAATTTTGAACTTTGACTGTATTTAATGTGATATCAATCACAGTTCCATCCGCATTATGAGAAGGCATAGAAATCCAATCGCCTAAACGCACCATATCATTGGCAGAAATTTGTACTCCTGCAACCAAACCGAGAATAGAATCGCGAAACACTAACATTAAAACTGCCGCCATGGCACCTAATCCTCCCACAAAAATTCCTGGCTCTTTATTCAATAATATGGCCAAAATTGCGATGCCAAAAATAAAAAAAGTAAAAATCTTTAGTACCTGAATGTAACTTTTAATGCTTGTCCCTTTATTCTCACCAGTTGTCTTTTCATAAATTGTATTGACGCCACTCAAAAATGAGTTGATAATCATAATCCCCATAATCAACATGTAAATAACTGCTCCCTTTTCAATTAATCCAGTTAAGACAGGAACATTAGGAAAAGCAAAATCGATGGTATAATACACTAAAACTGCAGGTGCAATATGTGCTATTCTACGGAAAACATGCTTCTCCAAGAGAATATCATCCCAAAGTGTTTTTGTCCGACGAATCAGCTTTGTCAATACAGCCAAAAGAATATTTTTCGTCAAATAATCGACAAGCCAACCAACAATAACTATCGCAATTAAGATCATAAAAACAGAAAGGCTTTCAGCTAACTGAAAACCCAATCCCAAATTCATCAGCCACTTTTCAATAATCAGTCCTAGATTTTCTTCCATAGCAAATATTTTATTTATACGAAGATATAAAAATCAATGCAAATTAAGTCCATTACGCAAAAATTTAAGGCAAGCTTTTTGCCAATTCCTATTGAAACATAAATTTTATTACTTTAGCTGATGTATGTGAATTAATGATATCGCTTATGAGACTTTGGATTTTCATCTCTATGCTTCTTCTTGTCGGGCTTAGCCATGCACAAAACTATAACGACTACTTTTCTCAGGACAGACTCAGATTGGATTTATATCACTATGGCACAGACACTACCGACAATTACAGTCTGAAATCTTTCATTAAAGAAAACCCTTGGAGTGGACCACAAAGCCAACTTATTCCGGAAATGCAACATGGAAGATACATTGTACAAGTAAAAGCCAAAAGCACTGGAACAATTATTTTTCTTAAGCCATACAATACGCTTTTTGAGGAGTGGCAAGACACAAAAAATGCACCTTTTAGAGAACGCATTTTTGAAGAAAGCCTGTTTATCCCCTATCCAAAAATCCCGATTACAATTGAAATACAGACAAGAGACGAAAAACAGGATTTATTTACTATCTGGAAGAAAGATTTTGATCCATTGGAAACTTGGGTAGAAAAGCGAAATAGAACAACCGAATTTGTAAAAATCCATGGAGATAGAAATGCTTCAAATGCAGTTGATATTGCAATTATTGCAGAAGGTTATACTGAAGCAGAAATTGATAAATTCATGATGGATGCTAAGCGCATGAAAAACTTTTTCCTGGAAACAGAACCTTTTAACCGCTACAAAAGTGATTTCAATTTTTATGCAGTAAAATCCATCTCAAAAGAAAGTGGAACTGATCTTCCGGGTGAAAACATCTGGAAAGAAACAGCTGCAAACACTCGCTTTTACACTTTTGGCAGTGAAAGATATCTGACCAGTTTAGCCTATCACAAATGCATGGACATTTTAACCGACATACCTCATGACCAGGTGGTTATACTTGTCAATACTGAAAAATATGGAGGAGGTGGAATATTCAACCACTTTTCTGTGACAAGTGTAGATCATTTCCTCTCTGAAATTGTTTTAACGCACGAATTTGGACATGCTTTTGGTGGTCTTGCTGATGAATATTACACTTCATCAACTGCCTATGTCACTCATCCGGAATTGAAATATGAGCTGATAGAACCCAATGTCACTAACCTCGTAGAGTTTGATAAAAAGTGGAAACATATGCTTCACGACACAACTCCAATTCCAACACCAGACACTGATGAATACAATGAAGTCATGGGTGTTTTTGAAGGAGGACTTTATTTGAACAAAGGAGTTTACAGACCTGTTAGAAACTGCCGAATGAAAACAAATCATGCGGACTTCTGCCCCGTTTGCCAGGACATTTTAAGCCGCATGATAAAATATTATTCCGGTCAGTCAAATGACTAAAAATGCAAATGTTTCACGGAACGACCAGCGTCACGAATAATGCGTAATGACTCGATTCCAATATTGATGTGATCTGCTACATATTTTTCAGTAATAGCCTTATCGGACTTGTCCGTTTTAACCCCTGTCGAAATCATAGGCTGGTCAGAAACCAGAAGCAATGCTCCCGATGGGATTCCGTTTGCAAATCCGGTAATAAATATGGTTGCAGTCTCCATATCAACAGCCATAGCGCGTGTTTTCTGTAAGTACTTTTTAAAACGATCATCATATTCCCATACTCTACGGTTAGTTGTCAGCACAGTACCTGTCCAATAATCACGTTTTGCATCACGGATACTCGTTGAAACAGCACGTTGCAACATAAATGCGGGCAATGCAGGCACCTCTGGCGGTAAATAGTCATCCGAAGTACCCTCGGATCGTATTGCAGCTATAGGCAGAATTAAATCCCCTAACTGATTTTTCTTTTTTAATCCGCCGCACTTTCCAAGGAACAATACTGCCTTAGGACTAATAGAAGTCAACAGGTCCATTATCGTAGCAGCATTTGGACTTCCCATTCCAAAGTTTATTATGCTTACACCATTTGCAGTAGCTGTAGGCATGTTTGCATCAGATGTAACAGACACATTATACTTTTTTGCAAACATATCAACATATGTCTGAAAGTTTGTCAATAGAATATATTGTCCAAATTCCTCAAGTGGAATACGTGTATATCTCGGAAGCCAATTTTCAACAATTTCTTGTTTTGTTTTCATATCTTTTAGCTTTACGTATTAATCATTAATTTTGTACAAATTTAATTAAATGCAGGAACTTAATTTTCCAAAATACAAATTTCGCTTTGATTTACGAAATCAGCAAAACTATATTTTCGATGCAATACGGCGAAAATTTATTCTTTGCACCCCTGAAGAATGGGTTCGACAGAACTTAATTCGGTATTTTATTTCAGAGAAAAATGTACCTGCAGGATTAATTTCGATTGAAAAGGAGATCAAAATTAATCAATTAAGCAGACGCTATGACATATTGATATCAAACCAACTAGGCAATCCAGCAGTTCTTGTGGAGTGCAAAGCTCCCAAAATAAAAATCACACAAGATGTATTTCAGCAAATTGCAAGCTACAATTTGCATTTCAAGGTGCCTTATCTTTTTGTCAGCAATGGCATACAACATTACATTTGCCAAATAGACAAAAACCAAAACATTCAATTTCTAAAAGACATGCCGGATTTCTCCAAACTTAATCAAATTTAGTCATCATCGTCCTCACCAAACTCACTGTCATCTTCGATAAGATCATACTTATTCTCAAACTCTTCTTTAATTTCATCTTTTAAGAGTCCAGAATCATCATAATCATCGTCAAGATCAATAATGTTGCTTGCCTCTTCTTGATTCATTCTTACGAGATAAATTTTATCGTCAGTTTCAAAAGGCAAGGCACTTACTAACTTTCCTTCACGGTTAGTAAAAGTGATTAAATGCTGAATAAATCCTTCAGGATAGGTCAATTTAATTTGCTCCTGAATACTTACATCCAGCTTGTCATAATCTTTTATTACACGTAACTTACTCACAATCTGATAGTATTTATTTTTTGATGATCAATTATCAAGGCAAAGAATGCAAATTCGCAAAAAATGTCTGAACATTTCAAATCTAACAAATTCATGAATATAAAAACATGTTGAACAAAAAAAAGATAAAAAAATAACCCGGAGCGCCACACTCCGGGTTAAGCCACAACAGAAAAAGCACACTTAAATCAAGTAGATCAGTACCCTACGGAATTCACTACGCTGATTAAGCTTCGTTATTACATCCTCAAAAACAAGTGTTAAGGTACTGTTTTCGAGATGAAAATATTTTACACAAAGACTAAAAGACAATAAATCGGCTTGTCTAAGCAGTTCAAAATTAATAATTTCAGTGGAATAAAAAAAGCAAAAATGAAATTTTACAAAAAATAACCCGGAGCGCCACACTCCGGGTTAAGCCACAACAGAAAAAGCACGCTTAGTTCAGGAGGGTCTTTTCACTAAGGAATTCGCCACGCTGACCAAGCTTCATGATTCCAATGCCTGATGCATTCACGTTTAGATTTACACTGTTAAACCCTGGATTAGGAATAACAGTTGTTTCTGCTAAAACAACACCTGACATGGAAAATATTGTAATATTCACAGGTTCTGAAGATTCGCTTGTAAACTCAACGCGCATTTGATTTCCGTTGTTATAAGTACTTACAATCTCCAGACCATTCATTTCGTTATTTGCATTGACAGAGAAAGGATTAAACACCTCAGTAGTTCCATCAAAATCAGTTTGTGAAATACGATAGTAAACAGTTCCATTTACTGCAGTGTAATCCACAAATTCGTAATCATTTCTGTAATTAGAGTTTCCAGCACCATAAACAGTTCCGATCACAGTCCAATTCTCAAGATCATTAGAACGTTCAATTGTGAAGAAATCATTATTTAATTCAGTTGCTGTAGCCCAAGTAATTGTTGTAGAGTTATTCTCCAATTGCGCTGAGTACTCAAGCATTTCAACAGGAAGAACACCAGTATGATCAAATCCCCATTTTGGACCTAAGTAGTCTTCAAGAGCATCAACTTCTTCGTCAGTAAGAGCGCTATCAAACAATAAGAATTCACCGATAGACCCTTTGAAATTTTTATTTCTCACTTCACCATCATGGGTAACAGTATAACCAGCAACTCCACCAATTCCAATATTTCCACTGTGAGAATATAAAGTACCTACTCCATGTTCTGTGCCGACAAGCATTCCGTTAAGATACATTCTAAACTCATCGTTTACTGCATCCATAACAACTGCTACCATATAATCCGTATTCTTTTCAATATCAACACTAAGACTTGTGAAAGGAATAAAAGAAGCATTATCTCCATTATCTCTTGCTAAATTCCAAAAACCTGCGTAAAGTTCTTTTCCATCAATGTAAAGATTCATTCCACGAGTACGACCACCCTCTTCATAAATCACTTGCATGTTGTTAATTTGATCAGAAGTACGAAAGAAAATCATCATGCTTTTCTCATCCATTTGATTTGTGTTAATGTCTGAGGAATTATTGATATTAAGCATTTTATTTCCACCTTCAAAATAAACTACTGCATTGTTATTGATGGTATTATCTTCATCCTCACTGTACTCAGGACAATATTGATGACTATTTTGATAAGCATCATTTCCGCTATCAGAGTCATCATTCCAATTAAAAACTTCATCACCGTCAGTTAAGTCTAAACTTTCAGTGTCAAACCAAAAGGCATTATTGTCTCCCAAATTCATTGGAAGTTCTTGAGCAAAAAGTGTAGAGATTAAAAGACTCAGGATTACTGTGGCTGTTGTTGCATTTAATTTTTTCATTGTGTGGCGTTTTAAATTAATACTGCAACAAATATATATGGGAGTCACTCCACAGACAATATACTTTGATGAACGTTTAATATTCTTTGATGAATGAATTTAATTCATTGACGACAAATTTTCAAGATGATGGGAAATTGATTTCGGTTTTATTAAAAGAAAAAGCAGCTTCCGAGAGGATAAAGGGAAATCGTTAATATCAGAGGGATTGGGTCATTAACGAAAAGATGAGGGGATTATCTCAGAAGCCGCCTCTCATAACACCATTACTATCACTGTTTAATTAAAAACATTGGAAAAGTAATTCAGAATTAACTGTCAACAAATCTATTTTGACAAACTGAACATTTTCTTTGATAAAGACAGAACTCCTATTGATTAACGTTTTGGATTTGAATTTCGATTAGATTTTCGACCAGATTTTGAGTGATTATTGCCCTTTTTATGATAATTCTTCTTACCCCGTTTGTACTTACTCTTTCTCTCAGGCAGTTTCCACTCAGGAGTTTCGTCAGGAGCAAAAGGTAATTTCTGCTTTTCCAACCGGGTTTCTATCAAACGTTCAATCTGATCAAAATCTTTCATTTCATCGGGAGTAACCATAGTCACAGCGACACCTTTCTTATCAGCTCTTGCTGTACGACCCACTCGATGCACATAATCTTCAGCATCGTTTGGTACAGAATAATTAATGATCAGATGAATATTCTTAATATCAATTCCTCGACTTAAGACATCGGTGGCCACCAAAACCCTTAGTCGTCCAGCTTTAAATTGCCGCAAAATTTCCTCACGATCATTTTGCTCAAGATCAGAAGAAACACCAGAAACTTTGAGGTTTGCTCCTTTTAAAGCACGCACTAAATCTCTCACCTGCAACTTTGTGGATGCAAAAATCAAGACACGCTCATATTCTGACTGTAATAGAATATGCTTTATCAATGGCAATTTATGCTTCTCCAATACTGGATACACGCGCTGATCTACCCCTTCGGCAGGCTTAGAAAGATTAAAATTTATTTCTTCTGGCTTGTTCAATAATTTACGAGCAAGTTGACGAATCTTTGGTGGCATGGTTGCAGAAAACATCAGTGTTTGGCGTTTTTCAGGCAAGAATGTATTGATTTTCACAATGTCTTCATAAAAACCCATATCCAACATCTTGTCTGCCTCGTCTAAAATAAATTGGCTAAGATTTTGAAAATTGACACTCCCCAATTTTAAATGAGACAATAAACGCCCAGGTGTGGCAACAACAACATCAATGCCTTCAGTAAGGGCACGTCGCTCGGTATCCCAACCAGCGCCATCACCTCCTCCATAAATTGCAATAGAGGTTAAATCTAAAAAATAGGCAATCCCCTGAATCTCACGATCAATCTGAACTGCTAACTCACGTGTAGGAACAACGATCAAAGACCTTACCCCTTTCACCGTTTGACTTCCTTGCCTCAACAAAGACAGCAAAGGAATTACAAAAGCAGCAGTTTTCCCTGTTCCTGTTTGCGCACAAGCCATCAAATCTGACTTATTCAATATCAATGGAATAGCATGCTCCTGTATTTCAGTTGCATCTGTAAATCCCATGTATGAAATTGCATCAATCAGGGAATTGTCTTGTATGAGTTCGTCGAATCGCATATAGATTTTCTAGTCTTGCAAAGCTAACAGAAATAATCAGACTAAATTACCTCTGCATCAGTTTTGTGCAACTTAAACTGAATACGCTTTCTAGCAACATCCACATCTAAAACCTCTACAATTACGTGCTGGTGAAGCTTCACAATTTCTGAAGGATCAGACACAAAACGATCAGCAAGGTTAGACACATGTATTAAACCATCTTGTTTTACACCAACATCAACGAAAGCACCAAATCGAGTTAAATTAGTCACAATTCCTGGCAACTTCATCCCCGGATTCAAATCTTCAATACTACGCACCGCTTCCGAGAAAGTAAACACCTTGATTGGTGGACGTGGATCTAAGCCCGGCTTTGCTAACTCTTTTAAAATGTCATTTATGGTAGGTAATCCAAATGTATTGGTCACATATTTTTCTTTTTGAATCGATTTTATAGAATCGGCATTTCCAATAAACTCTTTAACTGGTTTCCCTGAATCTGCAGCCATTTTGCGAACTAATGGATATGCCTCAGGATGCACAGCACTATCGTCCAATATTTCCTTACCTTCTTTCACTCGCAAAAATCCGGCAGCTTGCTCAAACGCCTTATCTCCCATCAACTTCACTTTTTTAAGCTCAGCGCGGGAATGAATTCCACCATTTTCAGTTCGGAAATCAACAATATTCTGAGCCAATTTGGGACCAAGACCGCTCACATGTGTAAGTAGGTGTCGCGATGCTGTATTGACATCAACCCCTACCGCATTCACACAACTTTCCACAACACGATCCAAACTTTCTTGAAGTTTTTTCTGATCTACATCGTGCTGATACTGACCGACACCAATGGATTTCGGATCGATTTTAACCAATTCAGCCAATGGATCTATCAAGCGACGTCCTATACTCACTGCTCCTCTCACTGTCACATCATATTGAGGAAACTCTTCTCGTGCAACCGGAGACGCAGAATAGATAGATGCACCGTTTTCACTGACCATAAAAACTGAAACATCCCTTGAAAATGACACCGATTTAATAAATGCCTCGGTTTCACGACTCGCAGTTCCATTCCCAATGGCAATGGCATCAATTTTATATGCATCCACCAAACTTGAAACCTTCTTTTTTGCCGTTTTTATATCTCGTTTTGGCGGATGCGGAAAAATTGTTTCATTATGTAGCAACTCCCCAATGGAACTCAAACAAACAAGTTTACAACCAGTCCTAAAACCAGGATCTATGGCTAAAACTGCTTTTCGCCCAAGTGGTGGAGACATAAGCAACTGCTTAAGATTTTCAGCAAACACTCGAATAGATTCCTCATCTGCTTTTTCCTTGTACAATGCCTTAAACTCTGTCTCCATTGCAGGTTGCAACAGTCGCTTATAAGCATCTTCCACGGCAAGCTCAACCTGCTCTGCTACTGAGCTTTCTGATTTTATAAATATTCGAAATAATTGCTCAAGTGCATCTTCACTTTCGGGAGCTACATGAACTCTTAAATAACCTTCGGTTTCGCCCCTACGTATCGCCAAAATACGATGTGCTGCAGCTTTACGAATCGGCTCAGTAAAATCAAAATAATCCTTGAACTTTGCAGCAACTTCAGGATTTTCTGTCACCTTTTTCTTTATCTGCTTCGATTCAATTTGCCCATATCTTTGAAACAATCGGCGCATCGCATTTCTGGCATGTACACTTTCATTTACCCATTCAGCAATAATATCACGAGCGCCTTGTAATGCATCCTCAACATTTTCAACTTCATCATTCAAAAATTGATAAGCACGAGTATCAACATCAGACTCTCGTTGGCTCATAAGAATCTTCGCCAATGGCTCCAAACCTTTTGCTTTGGCAATGCTACCACGGGTTTTACGTTTTGGTTTATATGGCAAATAGATATCCTCCAGATCAGTCAAATTATCACAAGCATTAATTTGCTTTTCCAAATCTTCCGTAAGTAAATCTTGCTCATCAATAGATTTAAGAACTGCCTCTTTACGTTTTTCAAGGGCATCCAAAGTTTCCCAGGCTTTTTTCACAGCCTCCACTTGCACCTCATCCATACTACCAGTCCGCTCTTTTCTATACCGACTAATAAACGGAATTGTAGCACCTTCAGAAAGCAATTCAAGACATGATTTAACAAATCGTTCTTGAAGATTTAGCTGTTGAGATATGTTTTGAATGTGTGAATTATTCATATCATTAATGTTTGCTGCAAAATAATGCATTTTACATTGTTTTTCCTCAAAACAAAAGAAATTCTTTGTCTTAACACACTAAAATAATTGCGCCAAAGAGAGACAAATTCAATTTTAGGGTTATTTGATTTCCCATCATTATTTGTACTTTTACATCAAATAAAAATTCAGACTTATGAGAAAACATATCGCAATTTGCTTTATTCTCTGCCTCTCGCTAAGTGGAATAGCGCAAAATGGAGACATGGATCAAAAACTTATTCAGGACATAAGAGAAAGTTTTGACAACACGGATCCCAACAACAAAGCTTTAATGAATGCCATCAGCAATAACAGCACTAAAGAATTAGCTGTTAATCGCTCAAACGCAGGAAAAGTTGATCACCATTTCAAATACAAGGTTAATGTAACAGGCATTACAGACCAAGAAAGTTCTGGTCGTTGCTGGATGTTTACAAGCCTCAATAGTTTGCGCCCGGTTGTCATTAACAAATATAACCTAAGTGACTTCCATTTTTCAGAAAACTATTTGTTTTTCTGGGATCAAATGGAAAAAGCAAACCTTTTCTTGGAAGCCATTATCAAGTACAGCGATAAACCATTAGACGATCGCACAAACGACTGGCTGCTTAGCAATCCTATTGGAGATGGAGGTGTTTGGAATTCATTTGCTAATTTAGTTGACAAATATGGATTAGTTCCTGCTACTGCAATGCCAGAAACGCATCACTCCAACAACACATCCTTTTTACGTCGGATTCTCAAGCGTAAACTTCGCGAACAAGCATTGGAGTTGCGTGAAATGACAAACACCAAAGCCGGAGTAAAAGAAATGCGCATTAAAAAAGCAGAAATGTTGCAAGACATTTATCGTATTCTTGCACTCAGTCTGGGTGAACCACCAACACAATTCAATTATAGATTTGTTGACAAAGAAGGAAATATTGGAGAATTGAAATCTTATACTCCACTTTCATTTTATAAAGAAATTCTTCCGGATTATGATGCAAATAACTATGTGATGCTGATGAATGATCCAACAAGAGAATATTATAAACTCTACGAAATTGAATACGACAGAAATGTTATGGAGGGAAGAAACTGGACATACATTAATTTGCCAAATGACAAATTTAAACAATTTGCCGTAGCAAGTATCAAAGCGAACGAAGGCATGTATGCGAGCTGCGATGTTGGAAAACAGCTTAGTAAAGAGGCTGGAACACTTGACATAAACAATTTCGACTACTCCTCTTTGTATGGGGTTGATTTCTCCATGGATAAAAAAGAAAGAATTTTATCCAAAGAAAGTGGCTCGTCACACGCGATGCTACTCATGGCTGTTGATGTTGATGAAAATGAAAATCCAACAAAATGGCAATTTGAGAATTCCTGGGGACCATCTTATGGACACAACGGTTACCTAACATTTACAGACGAATGGTTTAATGAATACATGTTCCGTTTAGTCATTCACAAAAAGTTCCTTGACAAACAGACCTTAAATGTGCTAAATCAAAAGCCAACCAAACTCCCACCATGGGATCCAATGTTTAAACACGACAACTAAATTATAAAATGCGTTGATTTTCTTGAATCAGCGCACTTTTTTTATGACAATCTCCAAGTAAACTAATGGTTAAATCAGTGATTTTAACTTAACAATTAACGTATTTGTTTATAAATATCGCATTGTCGTCCATTATACGCAAATACACGTAGTTTCATACACACAAATTTTGTAACTTTGTTTTAAACCCAGTTGGAATACTTATGTGCGGAATTACAGGCGTCTTTTCATTTAAAAATCAAGCTCAGAATTTTATTGAGAACACACAAAGTGCAGTGGCTCAACTTGGCAAACGTGGGCCTGACAATTCAGGGGAATACTTTGATAATCATGTAAGTTTGGGACACACAAGACTTTCAGTAATTGACCCAAGTCCGTCTGGAAACCAGCCTTTCATTAGTGAAAATGGAGATGTCATTGTCATTTTCAATGGTGAGTTTTATAATCATAAAAGTTTCCGTAAAGAATTACAACAAGAAGGATATCGTTTCCGCTCCAACTCTGACACAGAAGTTGTACTTCATCTTTACAGAAAGTGCGGACTTAATGTAATCAAGTTTATCAACGGATGCTTTGCCTTGGCAATCTGGGACAAGAAACGAGAACGTTTACTTATTGCAAGAGACCGATTAGGAATTAAACCATTGTATTATTATCATGGAAAAGACTTTTTCGGCTTTGCTTCAGAAATGAAAGCATTATTACAATATCCGATCGAACGAAAAATCAATATGGAAACCATGTTCAGTTATTTTCAGCTGAACTACATTCCAGATCACCAAAGCATGATTCAGGATATTCGCAAACTGGAACCCGGACATTATATGCTTATCACAAAAGAGCGAATAAGCAAAGAGCGTTTCTACAAAATTCCAAATGCTGCAAAATTAGAAGTCAAAGTGGACAGCTATGAAAATGCTCAAAAGAATGTCAGGAAATTGCTTGACCAGGCTGTAGAAAGACGCATGATTTCCGATGTCCCATTGGGTGCGTTCTTGAGTGGGGGACTTGATTCTTCAATCGTTGTTGCACTTGCATCACAATACACAAACAAACTAAACACGTTTTCCATTGGGTTTAAAGATGAAGCTTTCTTTGATGAAACCTCCGATGCTGAAATAATAGCCAATAAGTACAAAACAAACCACACAAGTTTTTCGCTTAGCAAATCTGAACTTTACGGAAACCTGCATCAGGTGTTGGACTATATTGACGAACCGTTTGCAGACTCGTCTGCGCTTGCAGTTCACATTTTAAGTCAACACACAAGAAAACATGTAACTGTTGCTCTTAGTGGAGATGGAGCAGATGAAATGTTTTCTGGCTACAACAAACATTTAGCGCATCAAAAAGCGCTGGAAAATCATTTCAAAAACAACAGCATAAAACATCTTAATTGGCTTTGGAAACAGCTTCCCAAGTCAAGACAAGGTAAATTATCAAACAAATTCAGACAGCTTGAACGCTTTTCAAACGGGCTTAAGCTTGACGATGCTGAAAGATATTGGCTATGGTGCAGCCTTTCCAATGAAAAAAGCATCATGAATATGATTAAACAGGATATTGACATAGCAGCATACAGCAAACGGAAAGGGCATTTGTTGTACTTTGTCAAAAACTATCCAAAAGATTTGCATTCTATTTTATTGTCAGACATGCGCATGGTTCTTTGTCAAGACATGTTAATGAAAGTTGATTTAATGTCAATGGGGAATAGTTTGGAAGTTCGTACTCCATTTTTAGATCATCATTTGGTGGATTATGCATTTAAAATTCCATTTGAATACAAAATGAAAGATGGAATTAAAAAGCGTATTCTTCGAGATACATTTAAAGAAGAAATTCCAGACAACTTGCTCCAAAAGCCAAAACATGGCTTTGAGGTTCCACTGCTGAACTGGTTTAGAACAGAATTAGCAAGTGAACTAGACAAAACCGTTTTCAATCGAGATTTTCTCGAAGCACAAGGTCTTTTCCATAGTGAAACAGTTTTGCAAATGAAAAAGCAGCTTAACAGCCGCAATCCCGGAGACATTCATGCACGAATCTGGGCCTTTTTAGTTTTTCAAACATGGTGGAATAAATATTTAAGCTAATGCCGAAAGTTTTACGCATCATAAACCGCTTCAATTTGGGCGGGCCGACATACAACGTAGCATACCTGAGCAAATACATGGCTCCGGAGTTTGAAACTTTACTCATCGGTGGAAAATTTGGTGAATCAGAAGGATCATCAGACTTCATTGTGAAAAAGTTGGGACTACATCCCATCATCATTCCTGAAATGCAAAGAGAAATCAATGCAAAAAACGACTACATTGCATATCAGAAGATTAAAAAAATCATCAAACGGTTTCAACCTGACATTGTTCACACACATGCATCCAAAGCTGGTTTTTTAGGAAGAGCAGCTGCACATAGTTTAGATGTTCCTGTCGTTTTGCACACCTTTCACGGACATGTATTTCACTCTTATTTCAACAAATACAAAACCCAGTTGTACAAAAGCTTAGAGCGAAATATGGCTAGAAAATCAGATAAAATCATAGCCATAAGTGACATTCAAAAAGAAGAATTGTGTAAAATTCACAAAATTGCAGACGAATCAAAACTCCAAGTTATCCCCTTAGGATTTGACCTTGAGAGATTTAAAGATAATTATGATGAAAAACGTGCTGATTTCAGAGCGAAATACAAATTGAAAGATGATGAAATTGCTATTGGCATTGTTGGCAGACTTGTGCATGTAAAAAACCACAAATTATTTATCGATGCCATTGCAAAACTCAAAGCAAATACCAACAAAAAGGTTAGAGTATTTATCATCGGCGATGGAGAATTAAAACCAGAACTCATTTCTCAAGCAAAATATCTAGGATTATCCACATGCGACACACAAATTAACGGTCACATTCCTGACATTATGTTTACATCATGGATTACAAATATTGACTGGGCATATGCCGGACTTGATCTTGCATGCTTAACCTCCAGAAATGAAGGAACACCAGTTAGTCTTATCGAAGCACAAGCAGGAAATACACCTATTGTATCAACCAATGTTGGAGGAATAGAGAATGTTGTTATTCCTGAAAAAACTGCTTTGCTTTCTGAGAATGACAATTTGGAAGATTTTGCTGAAAAGCTCCAGACAATTGTGAACAATGATGCTTTACGTGAAAGCATGTCATCACAGGGATGGGAGTTTGTTCACGAACGCTTTCATTACAACCGGTTAGTCAATGATATGAAAAACTTGTATTATGATTTGCTAAAAAACTAAACTGATTTTACAGAATATTCACACCGCCTATGCGTTTTCACACTCATTTTTATTACTTTTGAATAATAAATAAATATCATGCGAAACAAACTTAACATTTTTATACTTATCAGCACCATACTAGCATTGCTAAGTTTGAGTTCTTGTCGCACGCTGCGTCCCTCAGAAATGTTCATGACAGATGAGGATTATCCGATAGCAGAATTTGAACCAAGTGAGAAAGAATATGAAATAAAACCATTCGATAAGCTTGCATTAAGGATTACAACAAACGATGGTTTCTCCTTGATTGGACTTGGAGATAATCAGCAAATGGTGGGAAATAACAGAGAGCGCCAAAGAGGATTAGAGTATTTGGTTGAGTATGATGGACAAATTAAACTCCCAACACTTGGAAGGGTAAACATTTCAGGAAAAACTATTCGAGAAGCTGAAAGTTACCTTGAAAACTTATATGCTGAGTTTTACAAAGAACCATTTGTGCTTATTGAAGTAACTAACCGAAAAGTAATTATTTTTAAAGATGGAGGAACAAAAGGGACAGTTTTAACCATTCCTACAGAGAACCTCACTTTAGTTGAAGCACTTGCACAATCTGGAGGTATTACAGAAATAAGTAAATCGTATCAAATTAAACTAATCCGTGGTGACATTACAGGAGACCCCAAAGTTTATTACTACAACATATCGCATCTGAAAGATCTGCAAGGAACGAACATTTACCTTGAAGCCAACGATATCATTTACATCGAGAGTAAACCAAAATATGTTAATCGTGTCTTAACAGAAATCAGTCCCTACATTACCTTGCTCACTATGGGACTAACTATTTATGGTATTTTCATTGCCCCCTAGCCTATGAGTCAAAATAAAATCCCTATCATCAATCAAAAGTTCGATTTGTTTACTTTCCTCAAAGTAATCAAAAAGAGTGTTTGGATTATACTCATCAACTTTGTTTTAGCAATTGCCATTGGGTTTATTTACTTGCGATACACTCCGCCAAAATACGAATCCAGTAGCACACTGCAAGTATCCACAAAAAACAAAACCAATGAAATTCTGGGGATAGATGATATGTATGACACTGGTCTGGAGCCTGTCATAGAATTGTTGCGCTCAACAGAATTCCTAAAACGCTGTTTCAATTTATTACCTCTCGAAATCAGCTATTACAAACAAGGAACGTTCTTGTCCAATGAGCTTTATAAAACGTCCCCTTTTAAGGTGGGCTACCAAATAACCAATGGAAGTTTATTGAATACTCCAATGTACTTAAACTTTAAGGACAATAATATTTTATTATCGTATGAGTTAAATGGAAACAGTTATGAGTATGAATTAAATCCTAACGAATGGACAGAAATTCAAGGAGGAACGTTAAATGTCAAAATTCAAGACTTTGAGAACATTCACTTTAATCAAAGCCAACTAAATAAAAGCGAGTATTATTTTGTTATAAACGCCTCAAAACAAATCATTAGCGACTACTCCAACAGACTCAGGATTAACATCCTCAACAAAGACGCAGGAACAATTGAAATCTCATTTACAGACAAAAATGCAAGAAAATCTGCCGACATTGTTAATATAATTTCATCAGAGTTCATCAATTATGATATTGAAAAAAAGAAGGAATCTGCAAATAATATCATAAGCTATATTAACAAACAACTTGGACTCGTTTTCACCCAACTTGACTCAACAGAGAAAGAGCTTCACGATTTTCGAAAAATCAATAAAATTCCTAGTATCAATGAGATTTACGGGCAAACCAGTAACTCTGGCATGCCTATGCCATTATTCACAACAAAAATTCAAGAGTTTGAGCATGAGGTCATAAACATAGATTTTGAAATTCAGACACTGAATCATATCTCATCCCAAATTCAATCATCACACAATGTGAATGTGTATGAGCTTTTAGCAATGTTAACAGGAACTCAAAGCGAAGGGTTTATGAATAACATGCTCAATTCCATGCTTGACCTTTATGATGAGCGTGCTGTACTATTAAATGATGTCACAGAAGACAACCATAAGATTAAGACCATTGACAAACAAATTGAGGCTAAAAAAGAACAAATTGGCAATTTCATTGAAACAACAATAGAACGACTTGAAGTAAGTCAATCAAATTATCAAAAGAAAATAAACGAATACGAGAGAGAAATATTCAGCGACACATCTTACCAAGAGATTGAATTTTCACGTTTGCAACGTCTTTACAGCATCAATGAAAACTTTTATCATCAACTCATTCAAAAGAAAGCTGAGTACATGATTTCTCAAGCAGGTTATGTATCTGACAATACCATTTTAGAGAACGCATCAGTTCCTAGAACCCCGATTTCTCCATCGAAAAAGAATGTATTTATCTTAGTTTCGATAATTGCACTATTTGTCAGCTTTATTATTATCCTGTTTAGATACCTGTTTTACAACAAAATAAGCACAATACAAGAAATATCTAATTTTACAGACATACCTGTCATTGGAGCAATTCCTTTACATAATACTAAAACGGAACACTCCCAACTACTGGTTCACAAAAGTCCAAAATCAATTCTAACAGAATCGTTTAGAAACATCCGATCCAATATGGAATTCTTGACAGACTCTCAAAACTCAAGAATTATTACGATTTCATCAACAGTATCAGGAGAAGGTAAAACATTTGTTGCCATAAATTTGGGAGGAATACTTGCAATGACAAATAAAAAGGTTGTCTTAATTGACCTTGACCTTAGAAAGCCTCGTTTGCATAAATCTTTTGAGTATGATAACAACAAAGGTGTCTCTACCATCTTAATTAAAAAACATAAGATCGAAGAATGTCTTCATGACACAGAGATAGACAACCTAAAAATTCTAACATCAGGTCCTATTCCTCCAAATCCATCAGAATTGGTACTGACAAATAATTATTTAGAATTTCTTGAAGACCTTAAAAAACAATTTGACTTTGTGGTAATTGACACACCTCCGATTGGAATCGTCACGGACGCTATTCGTTCCTATCAAAACTCTGATTATTCGCTCTACATCACAAGAGCAAGTCACTCACCAAGAACATTTATCTCTTACATCAACAAGCTATCTGAAAGCAAAATTATCAGCAATTTAAGCTTAATTCTTAATGGTGTCGATGATAACTCGGGGAAATATGGGTACGGCTACGGTTACAATTACGGATATTCTTATGGATATGGATATTCCTATGGATACAAAGATTATGTAAATAACCGAAATTATTACGATGAACCAGTGAAAAAGAAAAAGCGCTTGTTTAAATTACCAAAAACCCAAAAGAAATAAACATGTCATTTTATACCATTCTACTTATTGTCTTTATCCTTTCATTGGGAAGTAGTTTTTTACTAAACCGGTTTTTTCTTAATCGACCGTTGAAATTTCTTGTCAAGAAAGCAAATAAGTCTGCAGTACGCTGGAGCAGTCAATCGAAACCCATCTTTGGGGGAATAACATTTTTCTCCATTTTCCTTATTGGGTTTATAGCATACATGTTGATATTTGATAAAAACATCATTGTAAATCATCAATTTGCAGCGCTTTTTATCACTGTAACACTCTCATTTCTCATGGGACTTGCTGATGACATTATCAATACACCACCATCATTCAAATTCATCATTCAAGTATTAAATGCCGTGATTTTCATTTCCATGGATGTTTATATTGTGATCTCCCCTTTTCCTGTATTGAATTACATTATTACAGGCATATGGGTTGTTGGAATTATGAATTCCATCAACATGTTAGACAATATGGATAGTATTACAAACTTAACCTCTTTGAGCATTGTAGGTGGTCTTTTATTCAGCTTACTCATCTCAGGGACAACACCTGATTTTGTAACATTTCTTTTAACTGTCATTGCAGGTAGTATGCTAAGCTTTTTGTATTTCAACTGGAACCCCTCAAAAATGTATATGGGTGATAATGGAAGTCAGTTTTTAGGTACTGTTTTGGCATTTATAGGTATCATCTATTTCTGGAATGCAATACCGCTGGAATCCGTTTCTTTTGGCTACAACTCAAAACAGGCAATCATTGTATTATTAGCATTCATTGTCCCCTTAACTGACACAACAACAGTTACCATTAACCGCCTAATGAGAGGACAATCTCCATTCGTGGGAGGCAGAGATCATACGACTCACCACTTATCATACGCAGGACTGTCAGACAGAGGAGTGGCACTCACACTATTTACAATTAACACTGTGTGCGTCAGCATATCCTTTTACCTAATTCATAATGTTTCCAATTGGAATTCAACATGGTTTTGGTCGTTATTTAGTCTCGCTTTTATTATCTTTGCAAGCTTGTACAGTTTGACTAAAATAACGAAAGCAAAATAAAGATGACAAAGACAAAATCACTGCTAAACAAAGCCCCTATTTACATGCTAACACTCTTCCTTGGAGGTTGGTTTGTCTTGCAATTTTTCACCAATGCTGAAAATCCCTACACTGAAAATGAAACGACACCACAAAAGGATTCAATAAATTACGCGGTTAAACAACCAACGATTCCCGAAAAGCTCGAATTTGCCGGTGAAGAAGTTCCCATTGACCGTTTCGACGTATACGAAAGTGCTGACAATGAATTTGTTGTCAATTCGTACTGGCATTCATCCACAATTCAGACTTTAAAAAGAGCTGAACGTTATTTTCCGGTGATAGAGCCCATTCTTAAAGAAGAGGGTGTCCCTGATGATTTCAAATATTTGTGCGTTATTGAAAGCAATTTGCGGAATGTCACATCACCGGCTGGAGCAAAAGGATTTTGGCAGTTCATGAAAAATACTGGCAAGGAGTATGGGCTTGAAATCAATTCCTATGTGGATGAAAGATATCATCTGGAGAAAGCAACACATGCAGCGTGTCAATACTTAAAAAAATCGCATAAAAAGTTTGGAAGTTGGACTCTTGCAGCAGCTTCTTATAATATGGGAAGCGGGGGCTTGGAAAAAAGACTTAAAGAGCAAAAAGTTGACAATTATTACGACCTACTGCTCAATCCAGAAACAGCACGTTATGTGTATCGCATTGTTGCAATGAAATACATGATGCCAGATCATGAAAAATATGGTTTCATGATTGACATGATATATAAATACAAACCAATTGAAGTCAATACTGTGAGTGTAGATACAAGCATAAACAGTTTGGTTGATTTTGCCTTCTCACAAGGAACGAATTACAAGGTATTGAAATCAATGAACCCTTGGTTAATTAACAAATCACTTGTGAACTATTCTGGTAAAACTTACGAAATCATTATTCCTAAACCGGGTGAACGCCCTACAGAAGAACCGAAAACCAATTTATTTGAAGACTAAACTTTATCGGTAATTTCAGGTTAAACTAGGATAATGAATAAGCAAACAAAAAATAAAGCATGGATACATGTTATGGGAGCCAAAGCCCACAACTTAAAAAACGTATCTTGCAAAATTCCAAGAAATGAACTTACTGTTGTAACAGGATTAAGTGGCAGCGGAAAATCATCGCTTGCATTTGACACCATCTATGCTGAAGGTCAAAGAAGGTATCTTGAGACATTTTCAGCCTATGCAAGACAATTTCTTGGCAACCTGGAACGTCCCGAAGTTGATAAAATATCGGGACTATCTCCAGTCATCTCTATTGAACAAAAAACAACAAATAAAAACCCCAGATCAACAGTTGGAACAATTACTGAAGTGTATGATTTTTTGAGGTTATTGTATGCAAGAGCTGGCATAGCCTATTCATATAAGACTGGTGCTCAAATGGTCAGATACTCCTCAGACCAAATTCGAGAAATCATTCTCAAGGATTTTGCCAATAAGAAAATTCTCATTTTGTCTCCAGTAGTAAGAGGAAGAAAAGGGCATTACCAAGAATTGTTTGAAAGAATTCGTCAAAAAGGATACATTCAAGCACGCATAGATGGAGAACTTACAGATATCGTACCCGGAATGAAACTGGACAGGTATAAAAACCACAACATTGAAATTGTCATTGACAAACTAAAAGTCAATGAGAAAAGTTCCAGCAGGCTAAAAAAAAGTTTGGACTTAGCTCTTAATCAAGGAAATGGCATTGTTCTCATTTGGGATGTGGACGAAAATCAAAGTCGTTACCTAAGTAAGCACCTCATGTGTCCAGACACAGGAATAGCTTACGACGAACCTGCGCCTCATAGTTTTTCATTTAACTCGCCACAAGGTGCTTGCCCAACATGCAATGGATTAGGTGTTGTCAATAGTTTTGATGTTAATAAGATTATACCTGACAAAAGCCTTTCTGTGCGTCAAGGTGCAATTATAACTATTGGGAAATATAAAAACATGCTTCTTTTCTGGCAAATTGAAGCTTTACTTAAACGCTATAAATTAGATTTAGACACACCTGTTAATGAATTCCCGGATGAACTTATTCATGAAATAATGAATGGAACAGAACAGGCACTTGTTTTAACCAACACCCCATTGGGGAATAACTCTGATTACTCCATACGCTTTGACGGACTTCTTTCACTTTTGGAAAGCAGAGCCAAAGAAGAAACCAATGTCAAAGAGAAAAACAAGTGGAGCAAACAGTTTGTCAATAAAGAGACTTGTCCTGATTGTCAAGGTGACAGATTAAAGAAGGAGTCCTTACAATTTAAAATTCACGACAAAAACATCGCTGAGTTAGCAAGCATGGACATCAATGAACTTTTGGATTTTTTCCAAGGCATTGAATTGCATTTGAATGACAAGCAAAATGAAATTGCTCGTGAAATTTTGAAAGAAATTCGTACTCGTTTAAAATTCCTTGTGGACGTAGGACTCAATTACCTCTCACTTAATCGCTCAGCTAAAACATTGTCCGGTGGAGAATCTCAGCGTATTCGCCTTGCAACACAAATAGGATCACAACTTGTCAATGTGTTATACATACTTGACGAACCGAGCATTGGGCTTCATCACAGTGATAACGAAAGATTGATTCATTCGTTGAAAGATTTAAGAGATAAGGGTAACTCCATTGTTGTTGTCGAGCATGACGACTACATGATGAAAGCTGCAGATCACATTATCGATCTAGGACCAGGAGCTGGTGCGCTTGGAGGAAAAATTGTTGCAGAAGGCAGTTATGATGAAGTATTAAAAACCGACTGTCTAACTGCAGACTACCTTTCAGGGCGAAAATCCATCCAAATCCCTGAGAAAAGACGTGAAGGCAATGGAAAATCTTTACAACTCAAAGGGTGTACAGGTAACAATCTTAAAAATATAGATGTCGAATTCCCACTTGGCAAATTCATTTGTGTAACAGGAGTTTCAGGCTCTGGGAAATCAAGTTTGATCGACAACACACTATACCCAATTTTAAGTCAGAAGTTCTATCGATCAACAAAAAATCCATTATCATACCAAAGCATTGATGGGCTTCAACATATCGACAAAGTTATTGAAGTTAATCAATCTGCATTGGGGAGAACACCACGCTCTAACCCTGTAACTTATACTGGAATTTTTACAGACATTCGAAAACTTTTTGCTGAACTGCCAGAAAGTAAGATTCGGGGCTATAAATTAAATCGATTCTCCTTCAATGTAAAAGGTGGACGTTGCGAAACATGCAAAGGTGGAGGTGTCATTCCTATAGAAATGAATTTCCTGCCAGATGTTTATGTGCAATGCACAGAATGTCATGGTAAACATTATAACAAAGAAACGCTGCAAGTTAGATACAGAGGCAAAAACATCAACGATGTTCTAAATTTGACAATCAACCAAGCAGTAAAGTTCTTTGAAGCGATTCCTCAAATACGTAAAAAGCTAAAAGTCCTTCAAGAAGTTGGATTGGGCTATATTACTTTAGGACAAAGCTCAACAACACTTTCAGGGGGTGAATCTCAGCGCATAAAACTAGCAACTGAATTAATGAAAAGAGACACAGGAAGAACACTGTATATTCTTGACGAACCAACAACAGGACTTCACTTTGAAGACATTCGTGTTTTGCTAAATGTCATCAACAAACTTGCTGACAAAGGCAATACTATTCTCATCATTGAGCACAATCCGGACATCATTAAATCTGCAGATTACATTATTGACCTCGGTCCTGTCGGAGGGAAAGGTGGAGGACAATTAATGGGGACTGGGACTCCTGAAGAAATAGCAAAAGTTCAAGATTCACTGACAGGTACATTTCTGCGTGAAATTTTCAAAAACGAAAAAAGCTCATCCTGATGAAAAAACGCATTGCATATTATGCACTTGGTTGTAAACTAAATTTCTCTGAAGCATCATCGCTTACAGCAGATTTTTATTCACATCAGTACGAGAATGTACCCTTTAAATCTGAAGCAGATGTGTACATCATCAACACCTGCTCGGTGACAGAAACCGCCAATGCAAAATCGAGAAAAGCCATTTCCAAAGCAATTCGTAAGAACCCAAATGCAATTATAATTGTCACAGGCTGTTACGCTCAACTTAAGCCCCATGAAATCGCGGAAATACAAGGTGTTGATTATATTTTTGGAACTGGTCAAAAACAAGAAATCGAAGCATTTATCGATCAACTAAGCAAACAAAAAACACCACAAATCATTCGAAAAAATTTTAAATCAATTGATGGGTTCTATCCTTCATGGTCAAGCGGTGAACGTACTCGTAGCTTTTTGAAAATTCAAGATGGTTGTGACAACTTTTGCTCCTATTGTACAATCCCTTTTGCTCGAGGAAGAAGCAGAAACATTAGCATAGAGAAAATTGTAGAACAAGCACATGAAATTGTTGATGCAGGCTTTAAAGAAATCATTTTAACAGGTGTCAATATTGGGGACTTTGGGAAAACAACAGGTGAAAGTTTTGGGAAATTAATTCAAGCTCTGTCGGAAGTTGAAGAAGTTGAAAGGTACAGAGTTTCAAGTATAGAACCTGACCTTCTACATGATGAGATAATTGACTTTATGATTGAGCATCCTAAATTCATGCCTCACTTTCATATTCCTCTCCAAAGTGGATCAGACGACATGCTGAAAATAATGAACAGAAAATACGACACCTCATTATTTCGTCATAAAATTGAATACATAAAGCAAAAAGACCCAAATGCATTTACAGGCATAGACTTAATTGTAGGTGTACCAGGAGAAACTGAAACCCTTTTTAAAGAATCTTACAATTTCGCAAAGTCATTGGATGTTTCATTCATTCATGTTTTTACATATTCAGAAAGAGAAGGCACCCGTGCAGTTAAAATGGAACCGAAAGTAAATTCAGAAATAAAAAAACAACGATCAGACTTGATGCATGAATTATCAGAATCTAAACATCTCAAATTTAACGAGTCACAAATCGGATCTACCAGACCTGTACTATTTGAGCACAGTAAAAAGGGAAAGCAAATGTTTGGGTTTACAGATAATTATGTAAGAGTTGGCATCCCTTTTGATAGAAATCTCATCAATAATATATCATCTGTTTTTCTGGAGAATTTATCTCCGGAAAACTTTATTAATGGAAAACTCTAAAACTATGAATTTACAACTTCTCTGTTCGCAAGTAACAAAGATCGCCAAACAAACCGGAGACTTTATCCGACAGCAACAACAAAACATCTCCCTGGACAGAATCGAGACAAAAGGGATGAATGACTTTGTCACTTTTGTAGACAAAGAATCGGAGAAACGCCTTGTCGAATTTCTAAAACCACTCTTACAAGGTGCGGGCTTTATTACAGAAGAAAAAACCATTGAAGAAAACAAAGCAGAATACACATGGATTATCGACCCACTTGACGGAACGACAAATTTCATTCATGGGGTATCGCCTTTTGCTATTTCTATTGCATTACAACACAATGATAAAACAATACTAGGTATTGTTTATGAGATTTCCTTGGATGAAATGTTTTATGCATACGAAGGCACACATTCTTATTTAAATGACAGACCCATTGCTGTTTCAAAAGCAGAAACCGTGGATCAATCACTAATAGCAACTGGTTTCCCTTACAACGATTTCTCTAGGATGCCAAACTATTTAAAAACGCTGGAGTATTTTATGCATCATTCACATGGAGTTAGGCGTTTAGGTAGTGCAGCTACAGATTTGGTGTATGTCGCCTGTGGTAGGTTTGATGCCTTTTACGAATACAGCTTAAAACCTTGGGATGTTGCAGCTGGAGCATATATTGTTCAAAAAGCAGGCGGTATGGTTGGCGATTTTAAAGAGGAAGAGAAATACATCTTTGGAAAAGAGATTGTTGCTGCAAATGCAAAGTTCTTTAAGGAATTTTTAAGAATCATTCAAGATAGAATGTAAACCTTTGAGAATAAATTACGTTTATCATTAAAACTCGACATATGAAAAAAACTGCAATTTTATTACTCGGCATCTTCTTTTTTGTAACGGCACATGCTCAAAATCTAGAATCATATTTTCATTATTCAGCATTTAACTCTCCAGAAGGTTCTTTTGTTGAAACTTACTTAAGCACCATTGGAAGTTCTGCAGTCTTTAGTGAAACAGAAAAAGGATTTCAAAGTCAAATTGAAGTCACAATAGTTTTTAAACAAAACGACAGTGTAAGAGCTTTTGAAAAATATGTACTCAAATCCCCAGTCATTAAAAAGCAGACGGATGCAAAACCCAATTTTTTAGATCAACAACGCATTGCAATTGAGCCAGGCATATACAATTTTGAATTGCAAATTAAAGATTTGAATGCAGAAACCAACGAATTCAAAATTAACGATATCATTCGTGTAGATTTTCCAGAGAATCTCATGAGCTTTTCTGGAATACAAATTCTCGAAAAATACGAAGAAACAAAAAAAGAATCCATCATCACAAAAAATGGAATTGATCTTATTCCTTACGTTTCAAACTTTTTCCCAGGGAATATTAACTCAATTAAATTTTACACCGAACTATACAATTCAGACAAAGTTATTGGAGAAGATTTTCTAGTCAGATATTTTGTCCGTAATGAAAGTACAGGCAAAGCTGTTGCAGATATTGCAAGATTTAAACGGATGTCACCATCCAAATATGTGCCTATCCTTGGGGAACTTAACATTGAAAAACTTGGTTCTGGGAATTACCAACTTGTGATAGAGGTTTTGGACAAAGAAAGCAAAAAGCTAATTGAGGTTTCTTATTTCTTCCAAAGAAGTAAACCACTTGACCCTGTTGATTTTGAAAAAATGAACAATTTTGAGATGAATCAAATGTTTAGTGGAAATATGGAACATGAAGATTCACTTGTATATTACATTCAAACACTACGACCTATTGCCAACGAAAGAGAAAAACAGTTTATCGATAGCAAAATCAAAACGAGTGATTTAAAAATCAAGCAATCTTTCTTTTATGCATTTTGGTTTGACAGAAATCCAAATGCTCCAGGTGAAGGTTGGGATGAATATTACACTCAGGTTAAACTTGCTGATAAACTTTTCAAAACACGTATTAAGCGCGGTTATGAAACAGACAGAGGAAGAGTTTTCCTTGCATTCGGCTCTCCAAATGATACTTTCCAATCAGGACATGAACCAAGTGCATACCCATACGAAATTTGGTCGTATTATAAAGCTGGAGATGAGAGAAATCGTAAGTTTGTATTTTATAATCCAAACCTTGCAGGTAATGATTATGAGTTGTTGCACTCCAATGTTACAGGGGAATTAAAAACGCCTAACTGGGAACGATTATTAAACAAACGAAACAACGATCTCTATAACCAGGATGTCATGCAAAGTGATGACCAATGGGGAAGCAGAGCATTGGAATATTACAACAGTCACTAATTTATGAGCGGAAGCATTTTAAAAGGGATGAATGGGTCATACCTGTATTTCCCTGATGACGAGAGTACCATTTTATCAACAAATAAATTTTCTATCGTGTTTTTGGGTGCCAACTTAAACACGAAACAGAAATGTATTATTAAAAGACTACATCCCAAAATTGAAGAAGACAAACACGCTGCTATTCGCTTTTTAGCTGAGGCAAATGTTCAGGTAAATCATCCAGCTATCGTTAAGACATTTGACTTAATTGTTCAGGGAAATAAACGATATATGGTTCAGGAATTCATTCCGTCAGTAGACTTAAAAGAACTAATTCGTGAAAACGCAGTTACATTAAACCACAAATTAATTGCCAACATTTCCATTAAACTATTGGATGCAGTTGAAGCAATGCACGAAAGCGGAATTATTCATCGAAACATAAAACCATCAAACATTCTAATTGCTTACGAAGGTTCAACAAATAAAATCAATTGGGACAATCCGGATGTCAGAATTATTGACTTTGATTTATCAAAAACAAGTGATAATATTCCTGTTTACACTAAACATGAAATTCGAAGTCCATTTTCCATTGTATACTCCTCCCCTGAGATTTTACTAAGACAATACGACAACTTGGCAAACCCATCAACAGACCTTTATAGCATAGGTCTCATTATTATGGAAATGTTTACCGGACAACCAGCATTCTTTGCTGAAAACCCAGCCAAGCTCATTGAGATGCAGCTAAAAAAGAAATTGAGCCAACCACAAAAAATGTACAATCGTTTCTTTGAAATTATCCAAAAGGCTACAGATAAACATCCGTTGCAACACTCGATCAAAAACACACCAAACGATGTAATTCTGGAACTTCTAAAAGAAGGGATGAAGCTCAGATACCAAAACGCTAAAGCCATGAAAGAAGACTTTATTGCTTTTCTTAAAGATCCAGGTGAAAAACCAAAGACAAAAACAGGCTTCATGAAAAAGTTTTTCAGTTAGCAAAAAACTGAAAACTTTTAGTATTTTAGTGTATTAACTAATCACAACATTATGATGACAAATGAAGATAAAATCCGTGAATCTTTCGAAGAGAAATCATGGTATGAGATAAAATCCAATAACAGTTGGGGTATTTTTAAAATAATGTCTGAATTCGTTCAGGGATATGAAAAACTAGCTAAAATAGGACCATGTGTTTCTATTTTTGGATCAGCACGTACCAAACCCGAAAACATCTATTACCAAAAAGCTGAAGAAGTTGCCAGAAAACTCACTCAGCATGGATATGGTGTAATCACAGGTGGCGGTCCTGGTATTATGGAGGCTGCAAATAAAGGAGCGTATGAAGCAGGTGGGAAATCGGTAGGTTGCAACATTATCCTTGAATTTGAGCAAGCTCCAAACAAGTACATTCCTGAAGAAAATCTGGTAAGTTTTGATTATTTCTTTGTTCGCAAAGTCATGTTCATGAAATACTCTCAGGGGTTTATCGTTTTCCCTGGTGGATTTGGCACTTTTGATGAATTATTTGAGTCAATTACACTAATTCAAACAAAGAAAATTGCCTCCTTCCCTATTATTTTAGTAGGGAAAGACTATTGGGATGATATGTTTGATTGGATAGAAGCCAAAGTGCTTAACGATCAACACAATATTTCACCTACAGATTTGGATATTTTCCATATTGTTGACTCCACAGATGAGGCTGTGAAAATTATTGACAGTTTCTATCAAAAATACGAACACAAACCTAATTTCTAGGCTTGTCAAATACTGACTTTATTGGGAGTTCTTATTGAGAAACAAACTCCCAATAATTTGTTTTATTCACGTAAGAAGTTTTCGCTTCTGGGTATGCCTGCACAAATGATTGATGTGGACGTTTCGTTTTCTTATTGTATTTAATTTCCCATGCATTTATTGCATTATCACCCACTTCAATATAATCCAATTCTGCACCTGTGTATGTCCTCCAAAAATATGAACTTCGCTTGATATTATTGTTGGTCAAGTATTTTTTCCGTTCCGCCACAATGAAATTCTCCCACAGTTGCCCTATGTCATTTCGATAATCTAAAACCTTCATATTATCAATTAACATATTGCGAATTCCATTATCGTAGAAATAATACTTGTCCATTTTTGTCACTTCCTTTCTCAAATTTCTACTAAACCCACCAAGTCGAAAAATTACAAATGCTTTTTCTAGTAAACTCAAATAATTATTCACTGCATCACGACTTATCTGCAAACGTTTGCTCAATTCATTAATTGAAACTTCCGAACCAATTTGATAAGCAATCAACTGCAACAAGTGTCGCAATTTTGTCTCGTGTTTTAAATTTTGAAGTTCTGTAATATCTTTCAAGAGGTAAGAGTTTCCAATTTCATATAGCGCATCCTGCTTATCGCTAATATTAGTTAATGTAGTCACTTCAGGGTACATACCATAAATAAGAAACTCATCTAAGCGTCTATCCAACTCAAAACGGTTTCCAGTTTCTAACATCTCTTCCATCGAAAAAGGATGCATCTGGTAAATCTGCTTTCTTCCTGTTAATGGTTCATTAATTTTACCAGACAAATCAAAAGAAGATGACCCAGTTACCACTATTTTTAACTGTGGAATTTCATCATGAAGAAGTTTCAAGTTTAAACCAATTTCAGGAACTCTTTGAGCTTCATCAATGAATAAAAGATCATAGCCCTCGACTAGCCCTTTTAATTGGCTCAGGTTCCTAGATGATAAAACATCTGCATACATTCTATCATCAGCATTTACGCGCAATTTTTTACCAGAAATCTCTGATAATAGGGAACGAATAAATGTTGTTTTTCCAGTTTGCCTTGCACCAAACAACACAACAATCTTATTTTGTGAGAGTTTACGCTTAATTGCATCTGATAACTTCCTTCTGATATACATGTCTTTTTTTTCAAAAGTACAAAATTATTTTACCGTGACCAAATTTATTTCCGTTAATTCTACTGTTCTACCTACCTATTTAACGTTAATTTTGTTGATTTACCAACAATATTTTCGCAATTTATAATGTTTCATACTCACATTTTACGTTAATTCTGCTGATTTAAATTCACTTTTTGCGCTAATTTTGCTGATTTAAAATCATTACTTGCGTTAATCCTGCCGCTTTACTAGCAATATTAACGCTAATTCTGCTGATTAATGCAAAATAAAACAACAAAATTGTCAAACAAAAAATTAAAAATCAGAATTAAAACTTCCGGATACGTTCCATGTCACGCTTCATATCTTTTTCCTTGATACCTTCACGTTTGTCATGGAGTCGTTTACCTTGAGCAAGTGCAATCTCAAGTTTAGCAAGTCCTTTTTCATTAATAAACAAAGCAACAGGAATTATGGTATACCCTCTTTCTTTGACACGTTTATGAATTTTTCGGATTTCTTGGCGGTTAAGGAGAAGTTTTCTTTGTCGTTTGGGTTCGTGGTTATAAATTGTACCAAAACGATACTCAGAAATATGAAGTCCACGAACAAAAACTTCATCTTCCTCAACAACGCAATAAGCATCCGTAAAACTTACTTTTCCTGTACGAATTGATTTTATCTCAGTTCCTTTGAGTTGAATACCAGCAATAAACGACTCTGTCAACTGATATTGATAGGATGCTTTTTTATTTCTAAATTCTCTTATCCGATTCTGTTCCATAATTCCTCCTAAAGCAAATCAATAATTGGGCGTTTAATTGCAAGTATAATAAAAAACACAAAAACATGGGCAGCAATACTAAAGACAATTGACAACACACCAAAAACTTGCTTTTTATCTTTGTCCAAATCGACTAACACCTGTGTTCCATTCCAAAATATATAGAACGCATAAATCGATAATAAAATAAGAAAAAACATAGACTGAAATAACGCAGTAACTTCAATAGGGACATAACCAATAATGAGAGGAAGTCCGAGCATCCAATGAAGGAAATTAGTATCACCTTTATATTCAAAAGACTTAAGCAAGAACCGCATCAAAAAAACAGCAAGATAATAACTTGCAAATAATCCCAATCCAATAACAATAGAATAAACAATAATAAACCAATTTGGCCCAAAATGATTCTCAGCATCAATGAGCATTCCAATCATTTCTGCTAAAACAAAAATTGATATAGCAGGCAACATAAACTCTCTTCGAAATGTTTTCACAGAGAAATCATGTGACTTTACCACATCCCATGATTTCAGCGGACTTCCCAAGAGCTGCCCCAGCAATTCAAAACGTTTATTGATATCAGTTTTTCTCATTCTTTGACAAAAATACGGAATTCATATCACTAAGCACGATGTCAGATTAAAAATTACACTATTTTTGTTAACATGCTTATTACACCAAACGAAAATCTCAACCTTATTGTTATACTCGGTCCGACAGCAAGTGGAAAAACGAGCATTGCAACTCAGCTTGCAAACAAAATTAATACTGAAATTATAAGTGCTGATAGCAGGCAAGTATACAAAGGGATGGACATCGGTACAGGAAAAGACCTTGAGGATTTTACAATTGATAATAACACAATCCCTTACCACCTCATTGACATAGTTAAGCCTGGCTATAAATACAATGTCTTTGAGTATCAGAAAGATTTTTTCAATGTCTTTGAAAAGATAACAGAAAAAGGCAAGACCCCCATCCTATGCGGAGGGACTGGAATGTACATAGATGCAGTACTGAAAGGATACAAACTCGTTCATGTTCCTGTCAATGAATATTTACGTAAAAGTCTAGAATCAAAATCGTTGGATGAATTACGCATCATATTAAACAATTACAAATCCGAGCATAACAAAAGTGATTCAGACACAAAGAAACGTGCAATAAGAGCCATAGAAATCCAAGAATACTATCTAAATCACCCTCAGATAGATATTGTCACACCAATAATTTCACCAATAATTTTTGGCACAGACATTTCCAGAGATCTTCGAAGAAAGCGCATCAGTGACAGACTTGAAGAAAGGCTTAAAGATGGACTTATCGAAGAAGCAAAGACACTTCAAAAGAATGGACTAAGCATAGATGATATGATTTATTATGGATTGGAATACAAATTTTTAGGACTCTATTTATCTGGAGAAATTGATTTCAACACCATGAAATCAAAACTTGAAATTGCCATTCACCAATTTGCAAAACGTCAAATGACCTGGTTTCGAAAAATGGAAAAAGAAGGGCATAAAATTCATTGGGTAAATACAAATGAACCAAAAGAAATTGTCATAGAAACCATGCTGTCAATTTTGGCTAAATCATCTCACATAATTTAACAAACGAACGATTCACTTGCGCATTTTTACTGATAAAATTTAAGCAAATTGCCCTATTACAATCGACTTGACTCCATAGTATTTTAGGTAGGTATAAATAAAATCGTGGAATCATGGACTTAAAAAACTACAACATTGCCGACGTAGCAATGCTTTTGCTACAATCCCCAAATTCGAAAAAAAATCAAATTAACCACAAAAAGAAGTCAAAGCGCCTTGCATTTCTGACGTTTGCTTTAAGCTTATTTTTCGGCATATTTCTGACCGGAAATGTATCAGCTCAAGTTGCAGAGCTTTATTCATCTGGAAACACAACCATTTGCCAAGGTGAAAGCACTACAATTGCTGTACATATTACAGCATCCGTTGGTCCTTATACAGTGGTTTATTCTGATGGAAATGACAACTTCACTGTATCAAATTATGCGAGTGATGAGTTTAATGATGATGATATCACAGTATCACCATCAAGCACCACAACATATACTTTGGTTTCGGTTGAAGATAGTTTTGGTACGAATTTACTTCCCATAAGCTCCAACTCGGCAAGTATTACGGTAAACCCAATACCAACAAACATACTTGTCAATTTAGATCCCGAAGCTCCAATTTGTCCAAATGTAAATTTTGAAATTACAGCAACGGCAACAAATGGAAGCACTTACCAAGTTTGGGATGAAACGGGAACTATCAATCTGGGAAGCACACCATATACAACATCCATAACAAATTCCACAGATTACATTTTAAAAGCAATCACAACAGAAGGCTGTTCAGCAGAGCAGGCTTTTTCTGTTCAGATAGATAATATTAATCCAAGCATTACTTGTCCTTCGGATCAAAATTTAAATATGGATGCAAGTACATGTGAAGCTACCTTGCCAGATTACACAAGCATGGTAACAGTTTCCGACAATTGTACTGCGGAAGGTTCCATAAGCCTCAGCCAGTCTCCGATTACAGGGACAACGCTAAGCGGAGGACACAATTCCACACAACTTGTCACTATTACTGCAACCGATGAAATGGGAAACAATGCAGATTGCTCATTCACTGTCACAGTAATAGACAATGAAAGTCCAACGATTAGTAATTGCCCTGTAAACATCTCTCAAGATACAGATGAAGGAGAAGCCGGAGCAATTGTCACATGGGTAGAACCATCAGCAACTGACAACTGCACAGCTTCAGGTAGCCTGACATGGTCAAAATCTCACAACTCCGGAGATTTCTTTGATGTTGGAACAACCACTGTTACTTATACCGCAACTGATGCTGCTGGCAATGTTAGCTCAACTTGTAGTTTTGATGTAACCATTAACGACAATGAATTCCCTGAAATTACATGTCCTGCAAATATTTCTGTCAACAACGACGCAGGTCAATGTGGTGCTGTAGTTACTTATGTTGCTCCTATTGGAACGGATAATTTTCCAGGAGCAGTAACAAGTCAAACTGCCGGATTAGCTTCTGGGTCAGAGTTTCCAGTTGGTGTTACTACGAACACTTTCCAGGTAGAAGATGCCTATGGAAACACAACAGATTGCAGCTTTACAGTCACTGTTACTGACAATGAAGATCCAGAAATCACATGCTTAGCAGATATCAATGCCAATGTAGACGCCGGACAATGCACCGCTATCGTCACATACTCAGCTCCTGTTGGAACAGACAACTGCGCTGGCTCAAGCACAGTTCAAATAGCTGGACTAGCAAGCGGATCAGAATTCCCAGTAGGAACCACTACAAACACATTTCAAGTAACAGATGCAGTAGGAAACACTGCACAATGTAGTTTTGATGTCATTGTAACCGACAATATTGACCCTGAAATTACATGCGCAGCAGACATCATACAAACTGCCGATGCAGATAACTGCTCAGCAATCATTACTTATACAGCTCCTGTTGGCACAGACAATTGCATTGGAGCCTTTACTGTTCAGAGCACGGGTCTAGCTTCAGGATCAACATTCCCAGTAGGAACAACTACCAACACCTTTGTTGTTACTGATGCTTCAGGAAACGATGCAACTTGCAGTTTTGATGTAACCATTACAGATGATCAAACACCTAGCATTATTGATTGCCCTAGCAACATTGCACAATCAAACGACAATAACAATTGTTCTGCCATAGTAACATGGGTTGAGCCAACAGCAACAGATAACTGCACAACAGGAGAAAATTTCACATGGACAAAATCACATACCCCTGGTTCAAGTTTCGATGTTGGAACCACAACAGTAACTTACACTGTTGAAGATGAAGCAGGAAACAGTTCTACTTCCTGTACTTTCGATGTCACCATTACTGATGATCAGGCTCCAGACATTTTAGGATGCCCAGCAGACATTACTCGCTCAAACACTCTCGATCAATGTCAATCAATTGTAAGTTGGACAGAACCAACTGCAACAGACAACTGTTCTTCTGCAGGAAATATTGTCTGGACAAAATCGCACAATCCTGGTGATGTATTTACAGTCGGTACCACAACAGTAACATACACTGCAACAGATGAGGCAGGGAATGTAAGTACCTGTACTTTTGACGTCACAGTTCTAGACAATCAAAAACCTGTAATCAGTGGTTGCCCATCAAACATTTCTCAATCCGCAGATGGAGGTAGTTGTACTGCCGTTGTCACATGGGTCGAACCAACTGCAACAGACAATTGTACTACAGCAGGCAATCTCATCTGGACAAAAACACACACTCCGGGAAGCACCTTTTCAACAGGAACAACAACAGTTTCTTATACAGCCGAAGATGAAGCTGGAAATGTTTCTTTAACCTGTAGTTTCGATGTAACCATTGCTGATGAAGTGAACCCTGTTGCAGTATGTCAGGATATCACTGTATATCTGGACGAAGATGGCGAAGCAAGTATTACAGCCAATGATATTGACAATGGTTCATCTGACAATTGTACCTTAGATGAGTTAAGCATAAACATTAGCAATTTTAATTGCAGCGACATAGGAGCAAATACTGTGACTTTAACTGCAACTGATGCTGTTTCCAACACAGCAACCTGCACTTCAACAGTCACAATAATTGATAACACATCCCCTACTTTGACTCCTAAACCTACTCCAACTACAAAGTATGTAGATTTAGGAAGTTGTGCATACACAATCAGTGGTGCAGAATTTGACCCGGATGTTTCTGACAATTGTTCAGTTTCTTTACTGCAATACTCAATCGATGCAGGTGCATTCACTGGCACTGATGCAAACACAAGTCTAGCAGGAACAAGCTTAGACGAAGGTGTACACAACATTGTATGGAAAGCTACAGATCCAAGTGGAAATATATCAAACACCTGGGACTTTGACATTACCGTAGAGGATAATCAAGCGCCTCAAATTAGTGCAATGGCAAACAAATTTAGGAACACAAATGTTGATTGCACTTATGTTATCTCAGGAACTGAATTTGATGTTACCGTAACTGATAACTGCGGATCCGGAAGCGTTACTCAAACTTACACCATTAATGCAGGATTACCTGTAACAGCAACAACCCTTAATGGAGTTGCACTTAACACAGGAAGCAACACCATTGTATGGACTGCTAATGATGGAACAAATGAAGCAACCCGTACTTTCATCGTTAATGTCTCCGACGACGATGCTCCGGAAATTCAAACCATTAATAATATCACACAAAATTCCGCAGCAAATTGCCAGGCAACTGTTACCTGGACAACTCCTACAGTTTCTGACAATTGCGATGCAACACCAACACTGACCCAAATTGTTGGTCCGTCAAG
The DNA here is from genome assembly GCA_963676165.1 of Bacteroidales bacterium. GTDB lineage: Bacteria > Bacteroidota > Bacteroidia > Bacteroidales > ML635J-15 > JAQIBY01. The sequence continues at coordinate 2,725,653 of OY781043.1, forward strand.
CGGGAGTTCATTCAATCTTGGAACCACACTCATAAAATACAAAGCACAAGATGATGCAGGAAACATTTCATATATGGAATTCAATGTAATCATTGAAAACAATAACCCTCCAACAATTACTTGTCCATCAGGAAGTCCATTTACTCGCAGCGCCCCTGAGGGAGCTTGTTATTATACAGTAGTAGGTACTGAATTTAACCCAACAAGTACTTCTGGTTGTGATGTAACCATCTCAAACGACTACGACGGCACAAGCAGTTTAGAAGGGAAACAAATTGCTGGTGGCACTCATACCATTACATGGACAGCTACGGATGCTTCGTCAGCAACCTCAACATGTGCAATCGTTGTTGATGTTGATTCTGATCAGGATTTATCATTCACAACACCTGTTGGACATTTTGACAGATACACAGATGGTGGTGATTGTTATTTCACTATTCCAGGAAATGACTTTGATGCATCGGATATTCCAGATGCCTGCGCAGGTAGCAGTATCACAGTTTCTGGTGAAATCACACAAGGAGCTGCAACTATTCATAGCGGTTTCTCAACACTTGCAGGTTATCAATTAGCCAAAGGTGAAAACTACTCAATAGTTTGGACAATTGAAGATGGATCTGGTCTATCCATTAGCTCTACACCTTTCACTATCTCTGTTTTTGATGATCAGGAACCTACATTTACTTGTTATGGTAACAACACTCTTTCAACAGATGCAGGTGAAAACTATTACACTGTTTCAGGAACAGAATTCGACCCAACAGGTATCACGGATAATTGTGATGCAAGTTTTGACATTAGTTACACAATTGATGGATCTCCGGGAGTAGGAACAACAATGGGTGGAACTCAACTCTTAGTAGGGAATCACACAATCACATGGACAGTAGTAGACCAATCCGGAAACTCAGATGATTGTATTTACATCATCACCATCGAAGACAATGAAGACCCAAGCATAACTTCCATTGCAAATGCAACCCGCTCAGCAACAAGTGGGACATGTTTCTATACTGCCAGTGGAGGAGAATTTGACCCAACCTCATCCGACAATGTTGGAGTGACTGAATTCATAAACTTACTGAACAATTCAAGTTCTCTTGATGGATACGAATTCCCGGTTGGAACCACTGATGTTGTATGGAGAGCAAAAGATGCTGCAGGAAATACGATAACAATGGAATTCACCGTGACTGTAAGTGACGATGAAGCCCCAACCTTCGATTTACCTGCCACAGCAACGCGCTATGCTAACTCCTCTTGTTATTATCGTGTTATTGGATCAGAATTCAACCCTACAAACATTAGCGACAATTGCACAAGTGGAAACTTCTTAATTACGAACGATTACAATTCATACAGTAGTTTGACTTATGAAGATCTTCCTGTTGGGACTACAACAGTAACATGGACCATTACAGACCATCAAGGCAATTCCACATCTGAAAGTATCGACATTACAGTCATAGACAACACAGACCCTTACATTTATTGTCCTTCATACACTTATGTAAGAATCTCTGATTCAGGTGAATCCTATTACACTGCGAATGGAACAGAACTTATTCCTTACAATTCTGACAACTGCTCAGTGAGTTCCATGATTAACGATTTCAATGGAAGCTCAAACCTATTAAATACACAGATTCCAGAAGGAGAACACGCAATTACATGGACAGCAACTGATCCGAGTGGCAATACTGAAACTTGTGTTGTCAACCTTGTTGTTACAAGCAATTTATACCCACAAATTACATGCGTAGGAACTCAGGTTCGTAATACGGATGCTGGTCAATGTTATTACACAATCAGCGGCGACGAATTTGCTCCTACAATTGCATATGGAAGCCCTACAATTGAATATAGCCTGGACTGGGCTGCATACACAAGCTCTCTAGGCGGATTACAAGCTTCTTCAGGTGTAGCTCACTATGTTCGTGTCAGAGCAAGTTGGGAACTTGGTGGGAACACTTACAGATCCTACTGCGGCTTCTATCTCATTGTTGTTGATAATGAAGACCCAAGCATTACACCTCTGGCTGATATTACAACAGCAACAACCAGTTACTGTTATGCCTACATACCTGATTTAGGGACATTAACTGCTACAGACAATTGCACCAGTAGTTTAAACCTTGAGATTACGAATAACCAGGCTGATCATTATTACTCATTAGGTACAACCGTTGTTACCTGGTCCGTAACTGACGAAGCAGGAAACACAGCAACTTACGATCAAAATGTAACAGTTGTCGATGAAGATGATCCAAATCTTACTTGCTTACCTGATGACATTTATGTTGAAGCAAATGACCCGGGAAACACATTCTATATCGCAACTGAAAATGAATTCCAACCAAGCATGTGGAACAATTGCTCAGGAGTTACATACACTCACGATTACACATCACATACACCAAACACATCTTTGGACAATGCAAGTTTCCCATTAGGTTCAACAACTGTCACATGGACTGCTGTTGATGCAGCTGGTAACACATCAACTTGTACATTTACCGTACACGTACAATCAACTATCAACCCACACATTTCTTGTAATGGACCAAAATGGAGAATAACAGACACAGGTCTTTGCACATACGATATTTCAGGAACTGAATTTGATGTTTCAACTACAACTTCAGGAGCAACACTCTCTTACCAAATTAACGGTGGCTCATCTGTAGCTTCCTCAACCCTGAACGGTGTTACTTTAAATAATGGGACAAATACATTGCTATGGACAGCAACTGATGGATCAAGTAATACATCTACCTGTTCTTTCAATATTTACGTCTATGACGATGAAAACCCTGTTCCTTCTTGTCCTGAAGATATCACAACATACCTTGACGCCAGTGGATGCACAAAAGCCTACAGCTCAATTGGAGTGACTCCTCCGACAGCTACTGACAATTGTACCTCTGCAGGAAATCTTGTCATTTCTAATGATGCCGAAACTGAACTTGAATTAGGAACAACAACTATCACCTGGTCAATCAGAGATGAAAGAGGGAATTATGCATATTGTACTCAAGACATTACGGTTGTGGATGACATCAACCCAACTATTGATTGTCCTGCAACTGCATACTATAGAGAATTTGACAACACAGAAGTTGACTATTATACTGTAATTGGTGATGAAATGAGACCTGATGTTGATGACAATTGCACTGTGGACACTTATACAAATAGTGTGAATGCTGGTTCATACCTCAACGGTGAAACGTTTGCTTACGGAACTCATCAAGTCACATGGACAGCAACAGACAACTCAGGAAACACAGAAGATTGCATCATTGACATTATTGTAGTAGAGTCTTTTGAGCCTCTCATTGAGTGTGTTGAAGACGACACACGTTACACTGACCTTGATGCATGTAATTACACTGTTGTTGGAGATGAATTTGATGCCACTAATATTGGAGATTTCATTCATCCAACATTTGCAATGACACATGACTACGCTACTGCCCCTCTAAACACAACCCTTGCAGGCGCAGAATTCCCTACAGGCACTCATACAATAACATGGACCGGAACTCAAACAATCAACGGAACGGTTTACACAACCAGTTGCAGTTTTGACATAACAGTTATTGACGATCAGGATCCTGTAATCGATGCAAATCCTGACGATTTAACGTTCAATGTAGAGCCAGGTACTTGTCACTATTATCATGAACTTGATCCAATTTCAGCTTCTGACAATTGCTCAGGTTTCACAATTACAAATACTGCACCTGTAGATAACTATTATGACAAAGGTAATACGGTTGTCAGATGGTATGTCGAAGATGCTGACGGAAATGTCATCCACTACGATCAAACCATTACAGTTGTTGACAATGAAGGTCCGGTAATAAGTAATTGTCCTTCAAATCCTGCAGCAGCTACTGCAACAGGTTCTGGTTGTCAAGCTTCAGTAAGCTGGACTGCTCCTACTGCTGTTGATGCATGTTCTGGCATTGCAAATTTCACTTCAAATTACTCTCCTGGAGATTTATTTGATATTGGAACAACGACAGTTACATACACAGCTACTGACAATGAAGGAAATGTAAGCACATGCAGTTTTGATGTCACAGTACTTGACGAAAGTCCAACAATAACTTGTGTTACAAATCAATCTGCAAACACAAATTCAGGACATTGCTCCTATCAAGTCATGGGTAACGAATTTGACCCTACTGCATTTGATGATAATTGCTCTGTATCTTCTGTTGAATATAGCTATTTTGATGGAACCACAACTCAAACCGGATTAAACACCCTTTCCGGAGTGGTAATTCCAAAACCTGTATCAGGAATAGTCACCATTACGTGGACAATCACTGATAATAACTCAAACGAAACATCTTGCAATTTTGATTTAACCATCACTGATGATGAAAACCCGGTACTCACAGTCCCTGCAGATCAAACACGTCCTACTGATACAAATCAGGACTACTACACAGCTTCAGGTAGTGAATTTGACATCGCAACAGAAAGTGACAATTGTGGAATTACTACGTATTATTACAATGGTACTGAAATTGACCCTGCAACACTTGACGGGGAACAATTCCCGGTTGGTGAAAACACCATTACATGGGTAACTGAAGATGCTGCTGGCAATCAATCGACTGGTAGTTTTATTCTAATCGTTAAAGATGAAGAAGCTCCACGCCTATTAACTGCAGAAAGTGGTATTACAGTTCCAAATGATTTAGGAGATTGTGGTGCTATTGTTAATTACACTGAACCAACGTTTATTGATAATGTTACCGCAGGAGTTGACTTGAGCATTACAGTGGTTCCTTCATCTTCAAGCTCAGGAAACCATTTTGATCTTGGAACAACTCCGGTGATGTACACAGTAGTTGATACAAGCGGTAATATTTTCAATTATTACTTTGATGTAACAGTTTATGATGATGAAGATCCGACCATCACATGTCCGGTTGGATCACCATTTAGCAGAGAAACAGATGATGGATACGACACTTACACAACAATAGGAACTGAGTTTGACCCTTCTGACTTTGACGATAATTGTTCTGCAACCATTTCAAATGATTACAATGGTTTAAGTTCTCTTGCAGGTGCAAGTTTCCCAATGGGAACAACAACTGTCACCTGGACAGCGATTGATGATGAAGGAAATACAGCAACATGTTCTATCGATGTTGTCATCGATGATATCATTGAGCCAACAATTTCAAACTGCCCACCGGCAACTGTTGCTGCAGATGCAGACCTGGGTAATTGCTATTATGAAATTATGAGCTCTGATTATGATCCTTACGGATTTACTGATAACGATGAATTAGATAAACTTACTTACTCAATTAATGGAGCAGCTGAAGTTGGAACTGACTTATCAACTTCTCTCGTGGGTGCTCAAATTGCTGTCGGAACAACAGCTGAACCAACAACAACTGTTGTTTGGAAATTATATGACGTATCTGGCAACTTTACCTCTTGCACAACTGTATTCACTATTTCTGATACGCAAGACCCAACAATCACTTGCCCTGGAAATAAAACAAAGGATACAGATTCTGGTGTTGGTTACTACACTGTAACTGCTCTTGATAATTGGGATCCTATCGCTACAGACAATTGTGGCATCGACAAAATAACCTATACCATAAATGCAGGTTCAGAAGTTGGTACTGATGCAAGCACAACACTTGAAGGTGTTCAGTTCTCTATAGGAACCAATACTGTCGTTTGGACAGCATATGACATCCATGAAAACAGTAGTAATTGCTCATTCACTGTAACCATTGAGGACAATGAAGCTCCGGACATGACATGTAATCCTATTACGATTGAACTGGATGCAACCGGAAGCTACACACTTGATGCTGCAGACATTGCAAACATAGGTTCAGGAACAACAGATCCTTCAGGTATTGACACCCTGACTGTTAGCCCTGATGATTTCAATTGCTACGACGTAGGCACCAATACCGTAACACTAACAGCAACTGACAATTACGGAAACATTGGAACATGTACTGCAACCATTACTGTGGAAGACAACATTGCTCCAACCGCACTCTGTAACGATCTCACAATTCAACTTGATGCATTTGGAACTGCTGTCATCACAGCATCACAACTCAACAATGGGTCAAGCGATAATTGTAGCATAAGCACAATATCTGCAGATCAAACAACTTTTGATTGTACAGATGTGGGAGAAAATAGTGTTACGCTTACTGTCACAGATGTGAATGGAAACTCATCCACATGCACAAGTACAGTTACAGTTCAAGACCTGCAATCCCCAACAGCAGTTTGCCAAAACATTGTAAGATACCTTGATGCAACAGGTAATATAAGCATTACCGGATCAGACATTGATAACGGATCTTACGACAACTGTTCAAATCTCACGTTAACTCCAAGCATTACAGCATTTGATTGCACAAACATTGGCAACAACAATGTCACACTAACAGTAACAGATGCTGGAGGAAACACCGACAACTGTTCTGCAACCGTTACCATACTAGACACATTGCCTCCGGTAATAATTTGTCAGGACATTACAATCCAACTTGATGCAACTGGAAATGCAAGCATTACTGTGGATGACATTGACAATGGAAGCTCAGACAATTGTGGAATTAACTCCCGCAGTTTAGACGTGTATGATTTTACATGTGCTGATGTGGGTGAAAACACCGTAACCCTAACAGTTGAAGATGTCAATGGAAATTCAGCAACATGTACTTCTACTGTTACGGTTGAAGATATTCCAGCAACTGCTATCTGTCAAGACATTACAGTTCAACTTGATGCAACTGGAAACGCAAACATTGTAGCTGCAGATATTGATAATGGTTCTTCAGATGCCTGTGGAGCAGTTAGCTTAGCGATTAATAAATCAGCTTTCACTTGTGCAGATGTTGGAGCAAACACTGTAACTCTTACAGTAACTGACGTTAACAGCAACACATCAACATGCACATCAACAGTCACCATTGAAGATAATGTTGCACCAAATATGATTTGTCAAGATTTGACAATCCAACTGGATGCAACTGGAAATGCAAGCATAACTCCAGAAGCTGTTGACAATGGCTCAAGTGACGCATGTGGAATTGCCAATCTGGCATTAGACAAGTCTGCATTTACTTGCTCCGACCTTGGAGAAAACACAGTAACTCTTACAGGTACAGATGTGAATGGAAACACTGCAAATTGTACTGCAACAATTACCGTTCAGGACAATATCAATCCTGTTGCTGTTGCACAAGACATTACAGTAAGTCTTGATGCTAGTGGTAATATTACCATTACAGGAAATGATATTGACAATGGATCATCAGACAATTGTAGCATTTCAACTTATACGGCATTACCATCTAGCTTTGACTGTGAAGACATTGGTGCAAATACAGTGACATTAACTGTAACTGACCCTGCCGGTAATACTGATGCGACAACATGTACTGTGACAATTGAGGACAATACAAATCCAACAGCTATTTGTCAAAACATCTCAGTGAATTTGGATGCAACCGGTAATGCAAGCATCACTGCTAATGACATTAACAATGGATCAAGCGATGCATGTGGAATTCAGACATTGGCAATTGATGTTACTAGCTTTGACTGCTCAGATCTTGGAGCAAACACTGTCACTTTAACTGTAACCGACGTCAACGGAAACTCAAGTCAATGCACTGCTACTGTAACTATCCTTGATGTAACAGATCCTGATATCACTTGCGCTGTAAGCGGAAACCAGGCAGTTACAACTGACACTGACGTTTGCACATACACTCACCCCGATGCAAGTTGGGACGCAGGTGCAACTGATGAATGTACAACCATTAGTTCATTGACATATACTGTTTCAGGTGCAACAAGTGCTGTAACTGCTCCAAACACAAGCCTAAATGGACAAGTCTTTGAAAAAGGCACAACCACAGTTACCTGGACCGCAGAAGATGGTTCTGGCAACACTTCACAATGTAGCTTTACAGTAACAGTAGCTGACGATCAGAATCCAAATGCTATTTGTCAGAACTTTACTGCATATGTTGATATTAATGGAGATGTAACAATCAATCCTACAGACATTGACAATGGATCAAATGACAACTGTACAAACATTTCACTCATGATTTCAAAAGGCTCAAGCCCGACTGCTTGGAATACAAGCTTAGATTATGATTGTTCTGAATTAGGATCAAGCACAATTAACTTGCAAGTTCGCGATGATGCCTCAAACATCTCAACATGTTCATCAACCTTAACAATTCTTGACAATATTGCTCCAACTCACGACAATCTTGATGATAGAGTTGTTACAACAGATGCTGATGAATGCACTTACACTCACAACAACGATGACTGGAACGTCTTTGATAATTGTGATGCTAGTCCTACCATCACTTACACTTTAAGTGGTGCAACAACAACAATTACATTACCAAATACAACCCTTAACGGTCAGGTATTTGAACAAGGCACCACTACAGTTAGCTGGTCAGCTGAAGATGCTAGTGGAAATACATCAACAACAGAATTTGATATCATTGTTAATGACGAACAAGATCCAACAATTTCATGCCCTGCAGACATAACACAAAATGTTGCAAGTACAGGAGCTAGCTCAACCAGTGTAACTGGAATTCCAAATCCAACCTACGATGACAACTGTTCTGTCACACAAGTAACCTGGATAATGACAGGAGCAACAACTGGTTCTGAAACTACTGCCGGATATCATCATGTGAACAGTGGCACTTTCAATGTTGGTACAACCACTATAACTTACACTGCGTATGATGCTGCTGGAAACACTCAAACTTGTGCATTTGAAATTACTATCGATGCGCTTGATGGGGCAATTGTTACTAGCCCAACCAGCATTGAAACATCTGAACCTGACGTAGCTGACAGCTTTGATGTCACTTTAGGTTCAGCTCCTACAGGAACTGTTGTGCTGAACGTTGTATCAAGTGATTTAACTGAAGCAACAGTATCCCCTGCAACTTTAACATTCAATGCAGGAAACTGGAATACACCACAGACTGTGACAGTTACAGGTGTAAATGATGATGTGGATGACAACGACCAGGCTTATACTGTAACTTTATCTATCAATACAGGAAGTACAGAAGTTACGTCAGGTTACTATAATGCAACCGATGTAATTGTCAATGGAAACAACCTTGATGATGATGATGCAGGATATACAGTATCTTCAATCACAGGACACACGTCTGAAGACTTAGATGCGCAAACATTTACAGTTCAACTTTCTACAGAACCAGTTGCTGATGTCAGTTTAACTTTATCAAGTTCTGATTTAACAGAAGGTGATGTTACAAGTTTAAGCACATTAACTTTCACCTCGGCAAATTGGGATACCCCACAGACTGTTACAGTTACAGGCATTGATGATGATATCGTGGATGGAGATGTTGCATACCAAATTAATCTAAGTAATGCTTCATCAACCGATCCAAAATACGATGGACTCTTTGCTACAAATGTTGCTGTGGTAAATGATGATAACGACAATGCCGGATTCACAATCACACCAACTTCAGGACTTGAAACAACTGAAGACTTAGGCACTGCAACATTTGATATCGTTCTTAACAGCAAACCAGCCACAGATGCTCAAAACTATGTTGTAGTAATTGACGTTGTAAGCAGCGACCTAACAGAAGGAACTGTTTCTACTGATGAACTTACATTTACAGCTGCAAACTGGGATACTCCACAAACTGTAACCATTACAGGTGTTGACGATGCAGTCGTTGACGGTGATATTCCATACACTATCCAATTAAGTTTAGACGCTGTAAACACAACAGATCCTGTTTATGTTGCACCACTAGACCCAACCGATGTCTCAGTAACAAATTTAGACAACGACGAGGCTGTAATCAGCATTAGTAACGAAACTGTCATTGAAGGCAACTCAGGAACAACAGCAATGACCTTTACCGTATCTCATACAGGAGCAGAAGTCCCTGATGGTTATGCCGTAAGCTACTACTCCCAAAATATAGCCGGGTCTGCAACAACACCTAGTGATTTCACTCCGGTTGGTGGTAGCGTAAGTTTTGACGGAACAATTGGTGAAACCGAAACAATTACTGTTTACATCAACGGTGATGATATGGTTGAACCGAACGAAACCTTCAAACTGGTATTAAGTTTCATAAATGCCCCTGGTTTGAATGTTGTACTACACGACACAGATAATATCGGTACTGGAACTATCACCAACGATGACAATGCAACATTTGCCATCAACGATCAATCAATTACTGAAGGTGATGCAGGCACACAAACCATGACATTCACTGTTACATTAAGTGAAGATGTGGAAGCCTCTAACCCTATCACTGTAGATTACACGACTGCTAACAATACAGCAAATACAACTGATAGTGATTATGTCCTGAGTACTGGACAATTAAGCTTTACAGGAAATGCTGGTGAAACGAAAACAATTTCTGTTACTATCAATGGTGATGAAAAAGTTGAATTAGATGAAACATTTTACGTTAATTTAAGTAACATTCAATCTGTCGGTCTGCCTGCTCCTATCCTATCTGCAATTACATTCTCAGACGATACAGGAGTTGGAACAATCCTAAATGACGACTCTGCAGAAATTAGCATTACTGATGTCACTGCAAATGAAACTCATTCACTGACTACCAGCTTTGACTTTACTGTCAGTATGAATTACGAGTCAGATGCTGAAGTTACTGTCGATTATGCAACTGCTGATGGCACTGCGCTTATCGCTGATACAGATTACAATGCTCTTGGCACAACTACTCTTACTTTCGCTGCAGGTGAAACAAGCAAAACGGTTTCTGTTTTAGTTAATGGTGATACTGAAGTTGAGTTGGATGAAACATTCACTCTTGGACTATCCAACTTAGTCCATAATTCCAGAGACATCACAATTGCTGATGATACCGGATTAGGTACTATTGTCAACGATGATTCTGCTGAAATATCTATCGATGATGTTTCTATCACTGAAGGTGATGCCGGAACAAGCACGCTTACATTTACTGTGACTCATACTGGTAACTCTCTTGACGTTCCATTCACTGTGGACTATGCTAGCAGCGATATTTCTGCTCTAACTTCTGACTCTGATTACCTTGGTGTCAGTGGAATTTTGAATTTCAGCGGAACGACAGCTGAAACTAAAACGATTGATGTCACTATCAATGGCGACCTGAAAGTGGAAATGGACGAAACCTTTGAAATCACACTGTCTAACCTGCAAGCTAGCGGACGTAATATTTCAATTGCTGACGATACAGGTGTTGGAACCATTGAAAATGATGATACTGCGGTAATTACAATCGATGACATCACTCACGACGAAGGTGATGCGGGTACAGTAAGCTATGAATTTACTGTTTCTATGTCTGCAGCTTCTGATGCGAATGTTGATTTCAACTTTACATCCAACGATGGAACTGCAACAATTGCGGATTCTGACTACTCAACAAGTAGTGGTTCTCACACTATGACTCCGGGTCAAACAACAAAAACCATCACTGTTCTTGTGAATGGAGACTCTAAGGTTGAAATGACTGAAACCTTCACTGTGGACTTGAGCGACCTTGCTGTCAACGGCAGAGATATCACATTCTCTGATGCGAGTGGTCTTGGTACTATTACCAATGATGATGCAATCACTATTGATATCACTGGTGTGAGTCAAAATGAAACAGATGCTGGTCAAACTATTTTCACTTTCGATGTTGATATGAATACTACATCAGATGCGGCAATTGTTGTCAACTATGCTACTGCTGACAACTCTGCAAAAGACGGTGTTGGTGAAACAGAGAATGACTACGATGCTGCCTCAGGCACTATTACATTCAATCCTGGAGAAACTTCTCATAGTTTTGATGTCATGGTAAATGGTGACACAAAAGTTGAATTGGATGAACTTTTCACTGCTACAATTACAGAAAATGAGTTTAATGGACGCAATGTTTCTATTGGAACGGCAACTGTCAATGGTGAAATCATCAACGACGATGCTGCTGTAATCACAATTTCTGATGTCACTGCAAATGAAACCCATTCTTCAACAACTAGCTTTGACTTTACTGTCAGTATGAATTACGAGTCTGATGCTGAAGTTACTGTCGATTATGCAACTGCTGATGGCTCTGCGCTTGTCGCTGACGGCGATTACAATGCGCTTGGCACAACAACTTTATCATTCGCTGCTGGGGAAACAAGTAAAACAGTTTCTGTAGAAGTGAATGGTGATACTGACGTTGAACTGAATGAAACGTTTACATTGAATCTAACAAACCTAGTGGACAACAGTAGAGACATCACAATTACTGATGCTACAGGATTAGGTACCATTATCAACGATGATTCTGCGGAAATATCTATCGATGATGTGTCCATCACTGAAGGAGATGCTGGAACAAGCACCCTGACTTTCACTGTGACTCACACAGGTAATTCGCTTGATGTACCTTTCTCTGTGGACTATGCGAGTAGCGATGATTCTGCACTCACTTCTGACTCTGATTATGTTGGTGTCAGTGGAACATTGAATTTCAGTGGAACTACAGCTGAAACTAAAACAATTGACGTCACTATCAATGGCGACTTGAAAGTAGAAATGGACGAAACCTTCAACATTACACTTTCGAACCTACAAGCGAGCGGACGCAACATCTCAATTGCTGACGACACAGGTGTTGGCACCATTGAAAATGACGATGCTGCTGTCATTACTATCGATGACATTACTCACGATGAAGGTGATGCAGGGCCTGTAAGCTATGAATTTACAGTAAGTATGTCTGCTGCTTCTGATGCAGATGTTGATTTCAACTTCACATCAAACGATGCAACTGCAACAATTGCAGATTCTGACTACTCAACAAGCAGTGGTTCTCACACAATGACTCCAGGTCAAACTACTAAAACAATCACCGTTCTTGTCAATGGAGACACTCAGGTTGAACCAGATGAAACATTCACAGTAGATTTGAGTGACCTTGCTGTCAATGGTAGAGATATCACATTCTCTGATGATAGTGGTCTAGGTACAATTACGAACGACGATCAAGCAGATGTTAATGTATCAAGTGTTTCTCAAGTGGAAACTGACGCTGGTCAAACTGCATTTGTCTTCACCGTCACTTTAACGGATCCTTCAGCTGCTACAACAACTGTTAACTATGCAACATCTGATGGTACTGCTACAATTGCAGACAGTGATTACGCAGCTGCCTCTGGAGAATTAACCTTTGCTCCTGGTGACACCGAAGAAACATTTACGGTTTTGGTGAATGGTGATACAAAAGTTGAATTAGATGAAACATTTACTGTGACATTATCAGATCTTGTACAAGGTGGACTTGAAGTTTACATGGGAACACCAACTGGTACAGGAACAATCCTGAATGACGACGAGGCAGAAATTACTATTTCTGATGTCACTGCAAATGAAACCCATTCATCTACAACCAGCTTTGACTTTACTGTCAGTATGAATTACGAGTCTGATGCTGAAGTTACTGTCGATTATGCTACTGCTGATGGCACTGCACTTGTCGCTGACGGCGATTACAATGCGCTGGCAACGAATACACTCACATTCGCTGCAGGTGAAACAAGCAAAACGGTTTCTGTTTTAGTCAATGGAGATACGGATGTTGAATTGGATGAAACATTTACACTCGGATTATCTAACCTTGTTAATAACAGTAGAGATATCACAATTACTGATGATACCGGATTAGGTACCATTGTTAACGATGATTCTGCGGAAATATCTATCGACGATGTGTCCATCACTGAAGGAGATGCTGGAACAAGCACCCTGACTTTCACTGTGACTCACACTGGAAACTCTCTCGATGTTCCGTTCACTGTGGACTATGCTAGTAGCGACATATCTGCTCTAACTTCTGACTCTGATTATGTTGGTGTCAGTGGAACATTGAATTTCAGTGGAACAACAGCAGAAACTCAAACAATTGATGTCACTATCAATGGCGACTTGAAAGTGGAAATGGACGAAACCTTCAACATTACACTATCTAACCTACAAGCGAGCGGACGCAACATCTCAATTGCTGACGACACAGGTGTTGGCACCATTGAAAATGACGATGCTGCTGTCATTACTATCGATGACATTACTCACGACGAAGGTGATGCAGGTACTGTAAGCTATGAATTTACAGTAAGTATGTCTGCTGCTTCTGATGCAGATGTTGATTTCAACTTCACATCAAACGATGCAACTGCAACAATTGCAGATTCTGACTACTCAACAAGCAGTGGATCTCACACAATGACTCCTGGTCAAACTACTAAAACAATCACTGTTCTTGTCAATGGTGACACAAAAGTTGAAATGGATGAAACATTTACTGTTGACTTGAGTGACCTTGCTGTTAATGGTAGAGATATCACATTCTCTGACAATAGTGGTCTAGGTACAATTACCAATGACGATGCAATCACAATTGACATTACTGGTGTAAGTCAAATTGAAACAGATGCAAGTCAAACAACTTTCACTTTCGATGTGGATATGAATACTACATCAGATGCGGCAATTGTTGTTAACTATGCAACTGCTGACAATACTGCACTTGTCGCTGACGCTGATTATGACGCTGCTTCAGGCACCATAACATTCAATCCTGGAGAAACTTCTCATAGTTTTGATGTCATGGTAAATGGTGACACAAAAGTTGAGTTGGATGAACTTTTCACTGCTACAATTACAGAAAATGAGTTTAATGGACGCAATGTATCTATTGGAACGGCAACTGTCAATGGTGAAATCATCAACGACGATGCTGCTGTAATCAGCATAGAGAATGACATAACTCTCAATGAAGGAAATCCAGTAGGAACAACAGATTTTGACTTTGTCATTAGCATGGATTATCCTTCAGATGCAATTGTCACTGTTGACTATGTTACTGCAGATGTGAGTGCAACGGCAGGAACTGACTACACAGCACTGACAACAACTACATTAACATTCAACCCAGGTGAGGTAAGTAAGACCATTACAGTTGATGTACTTACAGATCTTATTGCAGAACCAGATGAAACATTTACATTCAGTTTTGGCACCTTAGTTGACAATGGTCGTGCAATAACTGTTGGAGACAACAGTGCTATCGGTACAATCTGGAATGATGACTCTCCAACTGCCTTTGCTGGTGCTGATGGAAGTATTTGTCAAAACGACACCTACTCACTTGCCGATGCAACTGCAACAAACCATGATGGATTATTGTGGGAAACAAGTGGAGATGGTACCTTTACAGCTACTGACATCTTGAATCCTGTTTACACACCAGGTACGGGAGATATCGCTGCCGGAACTGTTACACTGACTTTAACAGCAAGTGGAATGGGTGTAAACATTTCAGATGCTGTTGACCAAATGGATCTTGAAATCCGTTGGGTAGAATGGGTTGGAGGAGTTTCTTCTGACTGGCACGATCCGGATAACTGGTGCGCAACTGTACCGACCATTATTGATCAGGTATATATTCCTGCTGCAGCTGTCAATCAGCCAATCATCTCCAATAACACAGGAGAAGTCAGAGATATTACCTTGCAAGCTGGCGCAAGCTTAGGCTTTGCCAACGACCAATCACTTGAAGTGTATAACATCTTCATTAACAATGGTACAATCAATGCTGGGTCAGGTGCAGAAAGCATCATCTTCAGAGGTGAAAATTGTGAATTCACTTCAGGAGGATCAACAATTAACAACATCGAGATTGATGAAGACGATGTTGATGCCAATCTTACAATTCAAGACAACCTAAACATTGCAGGGGACATTAATTTTGAAGGTGACTTCATGCATAATAACATGAGCATTATCTTAAATGGTACTGAAGCTCAGAATGTATCTGTTGCAAGTAGCTCAATCAACAACCTGACAGTGAACAACACCTACGCTGGAGATCATGCTGTTGTTTTACAAGCTGACTTAAGCATAACAGGTCATCTCACATTAACAGATGGTGTTATTAACACTGGTCTTTACTCACTCGCAATGGAAGATGGTTCAAGTTCAGACTTTGGTAGCATAACAAGTTTTGTTGATGGTAATATGACCAAAGCCGGTGGAACAGCCTTCACCTTCCCTACCGGAGATATCACTATGCGTGATTTCGGTGAAGGAGCAACTTCATACACTGTCTTTGCACCGTTCGGAATGACTCCTATTGCACCTACTACTGTTGCAGTTAGATATGCATACTCTAGCGATGGAATGCCACAATGGTGGTATCATGTTTGGACTCATGAAGCTCCTCTAAATCATACTACCGATAGAGAAAATTGGTTGGTTAGCTCAGAGGAAGATCTGCAAAATGTAACACTTTACTGGAGAGATAATGAGCATGCTGAAGGCGAATTCTGTACTCACGGATTCTGTACTGGCAACCCTGTCGATCACAGCTTGTCCGAGATGACTGTTGCTTATTGGGATAACATTTGGAAAGATGCAGGAGGAGTTGCAGTTGCAACTGCAGCTGATGTCCATGGATCTGGAAGCATTAGTGCAACCAACACCATCCCATTCAATGGTGCAAAATCTCAAACTTACATCACATTTGCATCAAAGAGCAAAGATTCACCATTGCCTGTCGAATTATTAAACTTCGAAACAGTATGTGACGAATCTGATGTTATGCTTAACTGGACAACTGCCAGTGAAATGAATAACGACTACTTCATTGTTGAGCGTTCAATTGATAATAAGCACTTCAAAGCAATTGCAACAATTGACGGTCAAGGCAACTCCAACACAAATACAGATTACCAATATGCTGACTTAAAAACAGAAGAAGGCACATGGTACTACAGACTTGTTCAAGTTGATAACGATGGAAGTAGAAATATCATTGGAATGGCAGCTTCTGATTGCTACAGTCCACAAGCAGATGAGATTATTCTTGTGGAAGCTTATCCAAATCCTTTCAGAAATGAAATCCAATTACAAATCACTTCTGAAAATGAAGGTAAAGTAGAGATTGAACTTGTGGACGAAACAGGTAGAACTGTCATGAGAGAAACTCATTACAAGTCTATGGATCAAAACAGTATCAATCTTTATCCTGGAGATCTTAAACCTGCAATGTATTACCTCAAAGTTCAATTCAATGAGGAAATCCACTACATAAAACTCATCAGGCAATAAACTCCATGATTCCCTGAGAGACTGAGGCTGTCTATTCGTAGGCAGCCTCTTTTCTTTTCAAATTTGACAAAATGTTAATAGTTTCTTCGTCCCAAATCACTTCTAATCTTGAAAATTCATTAATTTTGACTTTCAATTAAAACCATCAGCATGAGCAATTATATTGTAAGCGCGAGAAAATACAGGCCTGACACTTTTGAATCAGTTGTTGGGCAAGAAAATATTACCAGAACATTAAAAAATGCGATTCGACAAGAACATCTGGCACAAGCCTATTTGTTTTGCGGGCCGAGAGGAGTTGGAAAAACAACTAACGCCAGAATTTTCGCCAAGACAATCAACTGTAGTAACCTTGACGAAGACACGAATCCATGCAATGAATGCGAATCCTGCAAAGCATTTAACGAGCAACGCTCAATGAATATACACGAGTTAGATGCCGCATCAAACAACTCGGTTGAAGACATTCGAAACTTGATAGACCAAGTGAGGATTCCCCCTCAAATTGGAAAATACAGTGTATATATCATCGATGAGGTTCACATGCTAAGTTCCGCAGCGTTTAATGCGTTTCTTAAAACCTTAGAAGAACCGCCAAAACACGCTGTCTTCATTTTAGCAACAACCGAAAAACATAAAATTCTACCGACAATTCTCTCTAGATGTCAAGTATATGACTTTAATCGGATTAGCGTTAGAGACATTGTCAACAGACTGAAATTTGTCGCTGAAGAAGAAAGCATTCAAGTGGAAGAGGAAGCCTTGCAGATTATTGCTCAAAAAGCAGACGGAGCAATGCGTGATGCACTCTCAATATTTGACCAAATTGTTAGTTTCTCAGGTGCAAATCTCACCTATCAAGATGCAATTGACAATCTAAATGTACTGGATTACGATTATTATTTCAGATTAACAGATACACTTCAATCGGCTGATCATTTAAACAGTTTATTGATTTTTAATGACATTTTAAGCAAAGGCTTTGAAGGTAATTATTTCATTACAGGTTTAGCTGCTCATTTAAGAGATATCTTGATTTGCAAAGATCAGAAAACAGCAGATTTACTCGAAGTAGGCGCCAGCATCAGACAAACTTATTTGGAAAAAGCTCAGGCTGCCTCGGAAGATTTTCTTATCAAATCTCTAGAAATTGCAAGTGAGTGCGATTATAAATACAAGAGCAGTCATAATAAGCGACTACATGTTGAATTAGCGCTTATTCGCATGGCAGGAATAAACAAAGTTAAAAAATCGGCTCCACAAGCTACACCTCAGCAAAACCCAGCACCTCAAAAAAATGTAGCTACTAGCCCGAAACAACAAGAAAGCTCCCCTACTTCATCTGTGCAAAAAGAAGAAAGTACAATTTCAGATCAAAGGGAAGCATATCAAAGTCCAAAACCTCAAATTAAAAAAGAAGAGGCTCCAAAACCAAGTCCTTCTGTTGGGAAAATGCCCAAAAGCTTTTCGTTGAAAAATGACATTGGAAAGAAGGAAATTAATCCTGATGAAACGAAAGAAGAAGTTGTCAAACCAAATATTGAAGCGACTGATCAGTTTTCGGAAGAAGCCTTGCAATCAGCATGGAAAGAGATTGCTGAAAAGCACAAATCACAACCCAGAATATATCAGAATTTAATCACATACTTACCTTTTAAAAAGTCTGATCTAATCATAGAGGTTCACATGCCATCGGAAAGTTTAACTCGCTTGCTACAACAACTTCGCATGGAGCTTCTTTTCGATCTGCAAACACGATTAAACAATGGGAAAGTTGACCTGATAATTAACACAGTAAAGAATGTCAATGAGGGCCCAAAACGCGCATATACTGCAGAAGAAAAATATCAGGAAATGGCAGAACAAAATCCGGAATTACAAAATTTCAGACAAGCAATTGATGGAAATTTAAAATAGTTATAAAAGGTTCAATCTTAACCGAGGGCATATGTTTATAGCAATGCATATTACTAATGTGTTTTCAACCTCAAACCAACAAAACAGCCCGTCTTTCATTTGCATTACTTAAAGGGCTGTTTATTATTTTGATGTTTATCCTGAAAAACAGGAAAGGCATTACAATCTGTTCAATGGTGGCTATCCTGCCATACCTGTGAGCTCGGGAAAGAACCAAGCGAAACCCGTTATTGTTGTTACGATTATCGGGATTGTTGTTGTTGCGATTAGAAACACGGCAGTTTCCGGCATTGTTGTTCCAGCTACCGCCCCTCAAAACACGGTTAGTCCCCACGACTGTTATGCCTGATAACTACATATCAATTTCTTACGCATCTTTTTCATTTGTGCGTATTCAATAAATGCAATTAATGGTAAAACATGCCTTGAAAATTCTTTCTGTGTCCACGTTCCGGATTTTAGGAAATATTCATATTCGCTTCATTCCATTACACTCATAATGCTCTTCATTAATAAAACCCGTTAACTCACAGGTCTCATTGAACTCGGGAAAGAACCAAGCGAAACCCGCTACTGTAGTCACGATCATCGGGATTGATGTAGTCGCGATAAGAAACACGGCAGCTACCGGCAAAGCTGTCCCAGCCACCGCCCCTCAAAACACGGCCAGTCCCTGTCTCCGGTCCCTGTGGATTTTGCCGGGGGCTATTGCTGTAATAGCTATTACTATACCAATCACCACACCACTCCCAAACATTTCCACTCATATCGTATAGCCCCAGTTCATTGGGTTTTCTTTTCCCAACAGACCTTGGTCTTGAACCATTGTTTTCAGTATACTCTGCTACCTCATCAATCGTATTGCTCCCTGAGTAGATTGTTGAGCTTTCCAAAACACCTCCACGTGCGGCAAACTCCCATTCTGCCTCAGTTGGCAAACGGTAATTTCTGCCTGTCATCCGGTTTAACTTCTTTATAAACTCCTGCACATCGTTCCAACTTACATTTTCAACCGGACAATTTTCCCAACCACTAAAATAAGAGGGGTTATTACCCATTACCGCCTTCCACTGTGCCTGGGTTACCTCGTATTTGCCAATATAATACCCGTCAAGTTCAACCTCATGTGCAGGTTTCTCATCTTCACCACAATTGCTTTGCTCACCGGTACACCCCATGGTAAATGTACCTCCCTGTACATACACCATTTTTAGTTCTAAACCAATTTCTGTATATTCAGAAAAAGAAGCAAGTTCCACTTTACAGGTTAAATTTTCGGTAAACAACCATGGCAGGTATGCCAGTGGGTTCCATACAATAAGCAGGGCATTGCCGTCCTCAACAACATTGGCTCCAATGGCTCCTCTAATGTTTTTATTAACCGGTCCCTGCCAGGTAGTGCCATTATCTAAACTGTAGTAAAAGTTTACAACACAGTCTTTATCTGAGCTTCCAAGGCCTACCAAATCGTAAGTTACATGTATTTCGTTGCCTTTACAGGTAAAATCAACATTGCGTACACTTTGTGCATGACTAGTGATACTAGATAATATTAGAAGAAAAACAAACAAACAAAAGCTTCTATTTACGAATAAGTTTTTCATACAGAAACACTTTAAAATAAACATTTAAAATCATTTTTCCTTTTCTAAGACTAACCGAAACCCTGTAGTCTTATGATATAGAGGGAAATACCTATAATCTTTTTTCAAATAAAAGTTATAATCTCGATTACAAACTCTACAAGCATTTTCTATGCCCAACCAACTACCACCACGTATCACTCGTTTTTTCCCATTGGGTTTCCCTCTTGGATTTAAAACCGGACTATTTTTATAATATTCATTAAAATACCAATCACTACACCATTCCCGAACGTTCCCACTCATATCATAGATACCAAGTTCATTAGGCTTCTTCAATCCAACATGCGATGTTGCATTATTAAACTCTGCTACCTTTTCAACATTATCACTTCCCGAATATTTATATCCATGAGATTTATTTCCTCCTCTTGCTGCATACTCCCATTCCGCCTCTGTTGGTAAGCGATATTTTTCCCCTGTAACTTTATTGAGCTTTTTTATAAACTTTTCAATATCACTCATATATACACTTTCAACAGGACACTCATCACAATTATTAAAAAATGACGGGTTGTCTCCCATAATCTTTTTCCATTGATACTGAGTTATTTCATACTTTCCAATATAATAATCATCAAGCGTCACCATATGCACTGGAACTTCATCACTCCAACAGGTTAAATTATCTTGCTCATCTTTGATTGCACAATTTTCGGTACATCCCATTAAAAATGTACCACCTTCAACAAACATCATTTCCAAATTAATTATCTCTTGCAAATACTTATCAATATCCTGTGACAATTCAACTTTACAAATAAGATCGTCTGTGTACAACCACGGTAAATCTTCAAGAGGTTTCCAAACAATCCTCAATCCATTTGAAGGTACAACACCATATCCCAGGTCGCCTGATATGTTTTTATTAACTGGTCCTTCCCATATACTTCCCCCATCTAAACTATAGTAAAACTCTAAAATATATTCTTTGTCCGACTTAGCTGAATAAAACAAATCGTAAGTTACATGTATTTCGTTGCCTTTACAGGTAAAATCAACGTTGCGTACACTTTGTGCATTTAAGATATTATTACATGTAAGCAGCACTACAACTGTATAAAGGAAATTTCTCATAATAACCATTTTTTCATTTCAATCTCATATTTTGCCAGTTGTCACCAATACCCGGTGAATAATTAACATCCGGAGTTTGTTCTTTATCAATATCAAGTGCAGTACGGCTAACTTTGGTTTTCAAATATTCCGATAAATCTTTAAAATTTACATTGCCAGAACTTTCCTGCATTTTTAACAACAGGTAATAAGTAAATAAGCCATGTCCTCGTTCGGTGTAAGGATGAGCGGTTTGCTTGCCTGTTGCAGCTGAAAACACAACAAGGTTTCCCTGCAAAACTTCAGTGTTTGGTTCAATAGCAAGCCCTCTGCCGGAAGCCAGCATTTCCTTATCCCCATTTCGTGCTGATCCACTAAAACATGCATCAAGAAAAACGGTCACTTGCTCAGTAGGAAACGCCGTAAGTTCACTATACATTTTTTCCAAACTGTAAGCAGTGCTCATGTTTCCACTGTTACCATCTACAGGTAACAAATATGCTTCTTTACTGTTGTTGTCCGGCATACCGTGTCCTGCATAATAAACAATCAGCTTTGCTTCCCCGTTGTAGGTTTCAGCAACAGTCTTTAATTTCCCGATTTCTCCGAGTATGTTTCCAAGAGTTGCATTTTCTACCATTGCTATTCTTTTGCTTGGGATACCAAGTGTTTTATTCAAATACTTTGAAAAAATACGTGCATCATTCTTTGCATAAGGAACATCAATTTCATTTTCATAATTTTCATTACCGATAACTAATGCAAAAGTATTGTCAAGTGTTGAATTGGTTTCAGGAATATTGATATCAACCGGATCACTTCCAACAGTTACAGTCTCTGTTGAAATTTTTGCGCCCTGATTCTCAGTAACCAAACCGGTTGTCCCATCAACCTCAATAGGATCAAAATTATAAGTAATGTTCGCTGTGACATATACAACTCCTTCTTTACTGTCATATGTGTATGATTTGTTGGTTTCAGGGTCGGTTACTCTAACTTTCGCCAGATGCATTTTGTTATCTTTTGCATAAAAATCAAATCCGGAGTATTTGCAAGAGTAGAAATTAGATTTGAAACTTTTTGCCTCATTGATTGGAACACTAACAACAAAATCTCCCAGTGTCCTGCTTTCCACAAGAAAAGTTTCATTATCAGCATCATACTCTCCCAACACATAATCGTTCACATCCAATTGAACAATATATGCATCTTTAAAAATCTGAAAAGCTTCATTTTTCAACTGCTCAGCTTTCTGTAATCGGGTTTCAGTTGTTACTCGCAATTTGTAATCGCTTGTTTTTTCAAATTCATCTTTCATCTGCCATGCTGCAACACCATTTTCCACATACATTTTAATAAATGCATCAATATTTTCGGTACTACCAATGAGATGAACAGGTTTAGCAGGGCTTACCGCTTCCGAAATAACTTCTGTTTTTTGTGCAAACACACAAACTGAGAAAAACAACAATATTGCAATGATTCCATGCTTTTTCATAATACAAGTGTTAGAATTTGGATATTCAAATCTACAAATACCATTTGTACTAACAAAATATTTTGCATACTTTCGGTATTTAATTCAAAAGACCATCTTCATGATTACTAGAAAACGATTTATTACGATGCTTATGCTTTTAATTTTGTGCTTGTCTTCAATTGCACAAAAACGTAAAGAAATCGAAATAAAGGGAGCAAAAGGCACAGCATACAGCGACTGCATAAGTCAATCTGAAACTATTGCCATACAACAAGCAAAAAGGGAAGCTCTGAACCGGGCAGGAATAGCTGAAAACATTCAGGTACAAAATGCATTTGAAAAGGTGGAAATAGACGGAGATTATTCAGAATTATTCAGTAGCAATATTTTCTCTCAAACAAACGGCACAGTAAGCAATATTAAAATCGTTGAAAAAACTCAACGCATTACCAATGGAATGGTGGTAACAAATGTAATTATAAATTGTACCGTTTTGAAATACGAAACAAAAGCTGATCCAATGTTTCAAATCAACATCAACAACATCCAATCGTTTTACACTTCCGGTAGTAAATTAACTTTCAATGTAACACCAACAAAGGATTGTTACATGAAAGCATGGTTATTTACGGGAACAGAAGCTTTTCCTCTTTTCCCAAACACACTTGAAGAAAGTTATTTATTACAAGCAAATAACACCAGCAATTTCCCAAGCTATAAAGCCAATTACACATTAAATCTCAATGGAGACGAACAACAAATTCATAGATTAATCATTGTCTTCATGAAAAAAGATTATCCATACACAGGCAATGTAAATTATAAAGAAATTTCTGAATGGATTTTCGGTTTGCCTCTGGATCAAAGAGTTGTAAAATACAGCAGTTTTACGGTAACAAAATAACACATTTTATTTCTCGATTGAATTATCAAGTTCTTTTAAAATTGAAACTAATTCAGTACTTTTACCTTCTACCCTGGGATTCTTATTCATCACAAAAGACTTAGGAAATCCTTTGTAAGATACTGATTGTCAAGGTGACTTACAAATATCCCGGGAATCATCTTACTGTTTTTCAGCAAATTAAACTTTGGATATGCACTAAAAAAAACAATAATTTATGTATCAATCTGTGAAATTATTACTATCGATATTAGTTTTTCTTTCTGTTTCGCAAAATTTATACAGCCAAAACATGAGGACAATATCTTTTTACGATATTGTCTATGAAAAACCTATTTATGGAGTTATGGTCTTTGAGAATAGTCAATTCCTTTCTGTTTCAAATCAGGAAGGAAAATGCTCCATTAACAAGGATGTGAAAGAAATCTATTGTAAATATCCAGGATATAACGATACATTAATAAGCATTACAGGCAATGAAAATTGTGACATATTCCTAGAAGCGAATTACAATCTGATCAAAGAAGTAGAGGTTGATGCAAAGTACGATGCAAAAAAACACTTAATTAGACTTTTAAAAGAATCGCAACAAACAGCTTACAAAATTGATACTGTTTTGTATTATTCGTTTGTAGAAGTGAACACCTTGACAGATACAAACCAGGTTGAAATCTTATCCGGAATATTAAGAGTTGAGAATAAAGGCTATTCAAAAAAAACAAATCTCACATTTCTATCCGGCATTAACAATTACTATAATTCTATTAATGAAGAACTATATCCCCAGCTAAGAACAAGTAAAATATTTCCGACATTATTTTTTAATATTCTGTACCCTGCAAGAATTAAAAAGTTAAAAAATAAATATGAGATTGAAAATCCAATTCAAATAGGCAAAGATTCTTTGTGTTTCCCTGTCTATTCAAAAAACAAGGACGTTTCCACAGACTTTAATGTTATCAATTTTGTAAACAAAAAAATCTCTTCCAGAGAATTTGCTGTCCAAATACAAAATAATGACAGATTAAACAAGAGTTATTCAAGAACTGACTATTTAATATCCCCTATATCAATACCAAAATACATTAACTCAAGTAGAAGTTTTTTACTTGACAATGGTGAGACCGTTACAAATTCAATTGAACTCAACTTGATTGAAGACCCTGGTATTAAAGAAGAATTATCCGTTTTTATTTTCAACTCTTCTTGTCAGAAACTAGTTGAAATAGCGAAAATAAAATTCCCTGACATAGTAATACCTTCAAAAAAGGCGTTATAGTTAAGTATCAGAATCTATTTTACATTTGTGTTATAACGGATCAAGCAAAAAACATTATAAGTAAATGTATAAAAACTGATTCAAGCAAATAAAAAAAGCCAACTTCTTAAAAAAGAGTCGGCTTTTATGTGTGCCCAGAACAGGAATCGAACCTGCACCCACTAGTGTGGACATGGCCCTCAACCATGCGCGTCTACCAATTCCGCCATCTGGGCGGGCAATTTATTTCAATTTTGTTTAGAACTTTCTCTTCGTGCCCAGAACAGGAATCGAACCTGCACGACCTTGCGGCCACTGGTCCCTGAAACCAGCGCGTCTACCAATTCCGCCATCTGGGCAACACAATTTGAGGATGCAAAGATAGAAAATATTCAAAAGTCACAAAAAATATTTTCGTAATTTTATTTCCACATACAATACCAACACATTATCCACATGAATATCTGACACTTACATTTTGAATTCCCTATAAAAGGAAATACTCCATGAACATCCTTATCTGAAAAGTGTAAGCGATAAAATTTATCCAAAATGAAAGCACCCAAATTATTGTTATTCATAATTTTTTATTATTTTTGCGCCTCAAATTCTAACTATTAATAAAATAAAAGTTATGGTAAATCAGTATGAAACCGTTTTCATTGCAACTCCCGTTTTGTCTGAACAACAGATGAAGGAAACGGTACAAAAGTTTAAAGACCTGATTACTCAATTAGGTGGAGAGATTGTCCATGAAGAATCATGGGGCCTCAAAAAGCTTGCTTACAACATTCAACACAAATCAACAGGTTTTTACCACCTGTTAGAGTATCGCGTTGAAGGTGAAGCGATTAAAAAACTCGAAATTGAAATGTTGCGTGACGAACGCATTATCCGTTTCCTAACCATGAAAATGGATAAATTCGCAGTTCA
Source organism: Bacteroidales bacterium (assembly GCA_963676165.1). Lineage (GTDB taxonomy): Bacteria > Bacteroidota > Bacteroidia > Bacteroidales > ML635J-15 > JAQIBY01. The sequence goes on from OY781043.1 coordinate 2,752,071, forward strand.
ATACAGTGAAAAAAAGCGTAAATTAAGAGAAGCAAAAAAAGAAAATCAGGAGGCATAAATTATGGCACAACAATCAGAAATTAGATATCTTACCCCACCGTCAGTTGACGTGAAAAAGAAAAAATATTGCCGATTCAAAAAGAATCGCATTAAATATATTGATTATAAAGATCCTGTTTTCTTGAAAAAATTCTTGAACGAACAGGGTAAAATTTTACCTAGACGTATTACTGGTACTTCTTTGAAATACCAACGTAAAGTGGCTAAAGCAATTAAAAGAGCACGTCATTTGGCACTGCTCCCATATGTAACTGACCTGATGAAATAAGGAGGAGACATTATGAAGATTATATTGAAACAAGATATGAACAATCTGGGGCACAAAGACGATGTTATCGTTGTAAAAGATGGTTATGCCCTCAACTACCTGATTCCAAAAGGCATTGCAATTGCAGCTACTAAATCTGCACTGAAAATGCACGAAGAGAATCAACGCCAACGCGCACACAAAATTGAAAAATTACGTAACGAAGCTCAGGAATTAGCAAATAAAATTTCTAAAACTAAAGTACGTATTGCTGCAAAAGCAAGTAGCGCTGGTAAAATCTTTGGATCTGTAAACAATATTATGTTAGCTGAAGCTTTGGAAAGCAAAGGCATCACAGTTGACCGTAAAAACATCAACGTTGGTGACAGTGCAAAAGAAATTGGCACTTACAAAGCAAACGTAAAATTGTACAAAGACATCACTGCAGAACTCGAATACGAAGTATATGCTGAAGAATAAACTTATAAACTATATGAATAAAGCTGCTCTTTAAGGGCAGCTTTTTTTATGCCAATAATCCCCCTCAGCAACATCTCATCACAGGATTCGTTATAATCTAAAATGCAATTATGAAAAAATACAGTTTGATTAGTTTTAGTCTTTTACTTTTTATTGCCCTATGGTCTTGTAATCCAAGCAAGAAAACGCAATCTGATAACTCAAACATAAAAACAGCAGGACTCGACATCCCTAAGAGTGAAGCCGACTTGCTTTACACAGCACTTGTAGACTCTGCCATTGACAATCCGACAAACACAGATTATGAAAAATTAAGGTTTGCACATGCCGCTAGCTCGAACTACGAACCATACGCTGACAATGAAGGCCTTACAAAACTTAGAGACCTAATTAAAGATGAAGAATACGAGGTCGCATCTGAGGTATTACAAACTTATTACAGAACACTGTTTCACGATGCACTTTTTCATTATTATGCCTTTGTCATTTGGAAAAACTTAGAAGATGAAGACATGGCTAAAATCCATTCATATTACTACAGCAAACTCATCGAGTCCATCATCAAAGACAAAGAAGGCACATCAAAAAAGGATGCATTTATCGTAATTAACATTTCAGAAGAATATCGGGTGATGGAGTATCTTGAGATGAAAACGGTTGAACAAAATCTTATTGAAGATGGGATACATAGTTTCGATAAAATTAAAGCTCAAGACGAAGATGGTAAAACAAAGCACTTATACTTTAACATCGATCTTCCGTTTAGAAGTTTAATTGATATGTTTGATTAAAACACAGATTATAGAAATAAAAAACGCCGAATTGCACTAGCATTCGGCGTTTTAAATTTTATGATAAATTGCTACTTTACAGCAATTGTTTCAATTTCCACTAATGCACCCAAAGGAAGTCCTTTAACTGCAAATGCAGCACGTGCAGGAGGATTTTCAGCATAATATTTACCATAAACCTCATTCATTTGTTTGAAATTAGCCATATCACTTAACAGGCAAGTTGACTTAATAACATTCGCAAAAGAATAACCAGCTTCGGTTAGAATTGCTTCAATATTACGCATAACTTGTTCGGTTTGCGCCTCAATTCCTTCTAGGATTTCTCCATTTTCAGGATTTACAGGCACTTGTCCTGAGATAAAAAGCATTCCATTTGCTTCAATAGCCTGTGAATATGGACCAATCGCTTTAGGAGCTTTGTCTGTATGTATTACATTTTTCATATTATTGATATTTTTTAGGTTGAATTTCGTTTCTAAGAATCATCAAACCATTTCCAGCAAGAGCAGCCATTTCATCTTCTCCGGGATATGCTTTAACAGGTGCAATAAATCCAGTCATATCTTCAATAAAAGAGACAAACTGTTTATTGTAGGCAATCCCTCCAGTGATTAAAATACCATCTACTTTCCCTTTAAGAACAGCAGCACAAGCACCAATATCTTTAGCAACTTGATATGCCATTGCATCAGATACTAATTGAGCTTTTTCGTCACCTTTACCAGCACGTACTTCAACATCGTAAGCATCATTTGTACCAAGATAAGCAACGAAACCACCTTCTCCTTTAATCATTTTTTTCACTTCTTTGAACGTAAGCTCACCAGAAAAACAAAGTTTTGCAACCTGTCCAACCGGCAAACCACCAGAACGTTCAGGAGAGAAAGGTCCATCACCATCAAGGGCATTGTTCACATCAACAACTCGTCCTTGAAGATGAGCTCCAACTGAAATCCCACCACCAAGATGAGCCACAATTACATTGATGTCTTCATATGCTTTATTGATTTCTTTTGCATATGCACGAGCAATTGCTTTTTGGTTTAACGCATGAAATATTGAAAAACGCTCAAATTTGGGATGACCGGTAAAACGCGCAATATCTTCCATTTCATCAACCACAACAGGATCAGCAATTAACGCCTTAGCATTACCAATGCTTTTTGCAATATCGTCAGCAATTAAGCCTCCAAGATTACTAGCATGCTCACCTAATGGAGAATCGATCAAATCTTTTCGCATTGCTTCATTCACTTCATAAATCCCTGATGGAATAGGTTTTACCAAACCACCACGACCTACAATGGCATGAAAGCTTTTAATATCGTAACCAGCATCTGAAATTTCTTTAAGAATCGCTTCTTTACGGAAATCATCTTGTTCGGTAATGGTCTCAAAAGGAACTAGCTCTTCATTGGAATGCTTCAGGTTTTTCTGAAATACATTTTCTTCATTTTCAAAAACCGCAATCTTTGTTGACGTTGATCCCGGATTGATAATTAATTGTCTGAATTTATCCATAGTTTAAATTATTTCGGATTAGTTCATTGCAGCTGCAAAGGCAATCGACAACAATTTTGCACGCTCAGTATCAGCGCGAGAAGTTAAAACGATAGGCACTTTTGCACCCATAATAACTGCTGCTGAAGTTGCACCTCCAAGGAAATTCAATGACTTATACAACACATTCGCTGCATTAAGTTCAGGAGCAACAAGAATATCTGCATCACCACCAACTTCACTCTTAATTCCTTTTTGATCGCAAGCTTCTTTAGAAATTGTATTATCCAAAGCAAAAGGTCCATCAATAATACAACCTTTGATTTGTTTGCGTATACTCATCATGGTAAGCATTGCTGCATGTACAGTTGATTCAATTTTAGGATTGACAACTTCGACAGGACCCAATATTGCAACTTTTGGAGTTTCTACACCAATTCCTTGCATTGCTGCAACCGCATTTTTAACAATAGAGACTTTATCGTTAAACTCAGGTGCTACATTCATAGCAGCATCAGTCATTCCAAACAATTTATGATAATATGGAGATTCAAACAATGCGAAGTGGCTCAAAGTAGAACCGGTACGCAATCCATTTTCTTTGTCCAATACAGCTTTAAGAATAACTGCAGTTGCCACAAGACCTTTCATTAGAACTTCTGCTTTACCTTCACGAATAAGTGCAACAGCTTTTTTACAAGCCTTTACATCATCTGGCTCATTGATAATCTCAAGCTTGGATTTATCCATATTGAGTTCGTCAATTAAAGCATTGATTTTTGCTTCATCACCAACCAAAACCGGGATAACAATTCCGTCATCCATTGCATCTTTAACAGCTCCCAATACATGAGCGTCAGCCGCTGCTGCAACAGCCATTCTACGAGTTTCTTTTGATTTAGCAATCGTAATTAATTCATCAAGTTTTTTAAGTGCCATATGTGTATGTTTTATTTTAAATTTTAAAATGCGATAAAAATAACAAAAGATTATCTCTTAACAAACAGTCTAATTGACTGAGCATCAAAAAAGACTAAGTAACGTGAGTTCGATTTAAGAAATATAAAACAGAAAATCATTTTGAGGTCAAATTTAGTCTAATAAAATGCGAAGGTGTAACGGGTTACTTTAAGAATCTTTTAGGCTAAAGATGGCTTTGGAATGACTTTCCTTTTAAAGGCTTCAATTATTTTCCCATATGCTTCATGTGATTTTCTCTGATTATCCCGATAGTTATTCAAAAATTTTATTTGAAGCAGTTTGGATTTCTTACGTCGAATTCACATTATTATTTAAAATCAAAAAAAATGTCCGTTTAAAACGGACATTTTAATCTATAATTCGCTAACAATTCGCTTCGTATCCCGTGCAATAACGAGTTCTTCATCAGTAGTAACAACAATGAACTTAGTTGTTGAATCTTCTGTACTCAAAATATTGCAATCTTTTCCACGACATGCATTTTTTGACTCATCAAATTTTGCTCCAAGATAATCAAGTCCTGTAGCAATACGTTTACGTACATCTACATCATTCTCACCAATACCACCAGTAAAGAGGATTAAGTCAACACCATTCATTGCAGCAGCATAAGCACCAATATATTTTTTTACACGGTATGCAAACATTTCTTTTGCCAGGTCAGCACGCTTATTTCCCTCTTCTGCAGCACTGTCAAGATCTCTCATATCGCTGGAAACGCCAGAAAATCCTTGCAATCCACTTTGCTTATTGATCAATTTATTTGCTCCCGCAATGTCTAAATTTTCTTTTTCCATTAAAAAGAGTAAGCCCCCAAGATCAAAATCTCCAACTCGGGTACCCATCATCAAACCCTCAACAGGAGTAAAGCCCATGGAAGTATCGACAGATTTACCATTTTTCACTGCACAAATTGAGGCTCCATTTCCAAGGTGACAAGTAATGATTTTTTTATCATTAATATCCCAACCTAAACTGTCACAAGCTTTTTGAGCAACAAATTTGTGGCTGGTTCCATGGAATCCATAACGTCTAAGTTGATACTTTTCGTAAAATTCGTAAGGAATTGGATATTGGTACGCATAATCAGGCATAGATTGGTGGAAGGAAGTATCAAAAACTGCAACTTGAGGAACCTCTGGCAACAAGGCTTTCATTGCTTCAATACCTTTTAAGTTCGCAGGATTATGTAGTGGAGCAAGCTCACAGCATTTTTGAATTTTGTCTTTTGCCTCTGGAGTAATAAATGAAGATTCATTAAAATATTCACCTCCGTGAGCAACACGATGACCAACTGCATTAATTTCTTCAAGATTAGAAATAACACCATGATTCTCATCGGTCATTGCTTTCAATACCAAATTAATACCAATTGTATGATTTTCAATCGGCTCTTTAACGATAAATTTCTCACCACCTTCAGGTTTGTGAGTTAAAATACCTTCTTCAAGACCAATTCTTTCAACTAAACCTTTTGCCAAAACAACAGGTTCATTGGACATGTCTAACAATTGATATTTAATACTTGAACTTCCACAGTTTAATACTAATATTTTCATAATTATGCGTTTAAGATTAATTGTTTGATTTCATTCCTGCTGCCTGATTTGCTGTAATTGCAACCAAGTTAACAATATCACTTACAGAGCAACCACGTGATAAGTCATTAATAGGAGCTGCCATTCCCTGAAGTACCGGACCAACTGCTTCTGCTTTCGCCATACGTTGTACCAGTTTGTATGCAATATTTCCTGTTTCGAGAGTTGGAAAGACAAGAACATTTGCTTTCCCTGCAATTTCACTACCTGGAGCTTTTTTCTCACCAATTGATGGTATAATTGCAGCATCAGATTGAAGATCTCCGTCAATTTTAAGATTTGGAGCCATCGATTGAGCTTTCTTTGTTGCTTCAACTACTTTATCCACCATTTCATGTTTTGCTGATCCCTTGGTTGAGAAGCTCAACATTGCAACGCGAGGTTCAAATCCCCCAATTGCTTTCGTTGTCTCAGCAGTACAAACAGCAATCTCTGCAAGTTCTGATGAGGTTGGATTTGGATGCACTGCACAATCAGCAAAAACCATCAAACCATCTTCTCCAAATTGTTTATCAGGAATAATCATAAAGAAAGCTCCGGAAACAACGGATACACCAGGTTTGGTTTTAACAATCTGGAAAGCTGGACGTAAAACATCCCCAGTTGCATTATCAGCACCAGCAACTTCTCCGTCAGCATCTCCTGCTTTGATCATCATCACAGATAAATACAATGGATTTTTTAATAGTTCAGCTGCCTGATCATATGTCAAACCCTTTTTCTTACGCAACTCAACCAAAGTTTTGGTATACTCCTCCTTTTTTGGATGATTTTCCGGGTCGATAATTGTTGCATTGGAAATTTCTGTCAAACCAAGCTCTTCCGCTTTTGCGTTTATGACTTGTGGGTTTCCGATTAAAATAATCTCAGCAATTTTCTCTTGAATAATTTCATTTGCGGCTTTTAATGTTCTCTCTTCGGTTCCTTCTGGAAGTACGATGCGTTGGCTATGCTTTTTCGCTTCTTCCTTAACCTTGGTAAGTAAATCCATTGATAATCAGTTGTTTATGTTTAACAATCAGTCCTAAACAAAATTAAAAAAATCCTACGATTATCCTTATGATTTAAGACGAATTATTGAGAGATTTTCATGTTTTTAAGCAGAAAACAAGCCTTCTATTTTATTTCACTGCAAAATCGAGCAATTTCTTATCTGCTATACCAGCTGTCAAGTGATCACCAGACACGACAGGTCCAACTCCGGCAGGAGTTCCTGTAAATAACAAATCGCCCATTTTCAGCGTCATGAACTGGGATAAATAGGAAATCAATTGATCAAAATAAAAAATCATATCAGCAGAATTTCCTTCCTGCACAATCTCATTGTTTTTTTTCAGCCAAAAAGGTAGTTTATCCAAAGGTACATTTAAGTCTTCCTTGGAAATCCATTCTCCAATACGAGCAGACTGATCAAATGATTTGGAAATTTCCCAAGGTAATCCTTTTACTTTACATTCTGCCTGTAAATCACGTGCAGTAAAATCGATACCTACAGTTACCGCATCATAATAACGATGTGCAAAACGTTCAGCTATCCCCTTGCCTACCCGACTAATTCGTAAAACCAATTCCAACTCATAATGCAAATTTTTGGTAAAATCAGGAACAAAGAAAATCCGATTGTCCCGTTGCAAACATGAGTCTGCTTTCATAAAGAACACGGGATCTTTTTCAGGCTCGGCTTGCATTTCACGTGCATGCTCTAAGTAATTTCGTCCTATACAAATAATTTTCATGCTATTGTTGCATTGATTCTAGTTTAATGCGAGTCAAGATTTTCTTGGTGTAAAGAGGGAAATCACCTTGCATCATCCAACCATAATATCCTGGATCTTTTTTCAATACTTCACGAACAGATTTTCCTTTGTATTTCCCAAAATTAAATAAAGGCTCCTCATTTTCTCCATACACAATACGCCCTGCAAAATCAACATGTTTTTTGTGAGAAGAAAAATCTGACAAGCTGTCAATATCAGGAGAAAGATCGTTATAATGCTCAACCTGTGCATCTAAAATTTCAAAAGTAGCTTCTGTGTCAGCAAGTGCTGTATGAGCATTTACTAAGTCCTTCTTACAATAAAATTTATAAGCAGCACTCAATGTACGCTGTTCCATTTTATGGAAAATCACCTGAACATCAACCGCACTATGTCGTTTAAGGTCAATATCAACATCTGCTCTTAGAAACTCTTCTGCAAGCATTGGGATATCAAACCGATTGGAATTAAACCCAGCTAAATCACACCCTTCAATCAATTTGGCAAACTCTTTTGCAACTTGCTTAAATGTCGGTGAATCTTTGACATCTTCATTGGCAATGCCATGAATTGCAGTTGTTTCTGCAGGAATATCAACTTCCGGATTAATTTTCTGCACACGAGATTCACGGCTTCCATCAGGATACACTTTCAAAAATGCGATTTCAACAATTCGATCTTTTGCCACATTGACGCCTGTGGATTCGATATCAAAAAATACAATTGGCTTTTTTAACTTCAGGTTCATAGAAATAAAATAAGAAAGGCGTAAACACAAAACTGCCTACGCCTTCAATTAACATATCGTTGAATTAATTATTAATCATCATAGGCATAAGCAACATCAAGATGTCTTCATCCTCATTGTCATTGTCTTTAGGAAGCACAATTCCAGCACGGGTTGGATCTGACATTTCAATGTTTACCTCTTCAGTTCCAATGTTGGAAAGAATTTCGAGTAAGAAAAGTGATTTAAATCCGATAGTCATTTCATCACCTTCATACTGACACATTAATTCTTCGCGAGCAGAAATAGAATAATCGATATCTTGAGCTGAGATATTCAATTGATTTCCGGTAATTCCAAGCTTCACAAGGTTTGAAGCTTGATTTGAGAAAATAGAAACACGTTTTAGTGTATTGTAAAGCTCAACTCTATCAACTGTCAAGCGATTTGGATTCTCACTTGGAATGACAGTGTTGTAACTTGGATAATTTCCTTCAACTAAACGACAAACGAGATAGAATCCTGGAAATGAAAAGACGGCATTTTTATCATCAAATTCGAGAGTCAACTCATCATCAGCGCGGGTAACAATATTTTTAAGAATACCAGCAGGTTTCTTAGGCAAGATGAAAGAAGATTCATTATCAGATTTAGCATCTTTACGGATGTAGCGCACTAATTTGTGAGCATCAGAAGCAACGAAAGTCATGTTATCAGGAGAAACTTCGATGAGTATTCCATTCATTACAGGACGCAATTCATCATCTGCAGTTGCAAACAAAGTAGATGATATTCCAGAGAAAAGAATTTCAGGCAGTAAATCAATGCGAGTTACTTGATCTGCTTTCAACTGAGTTGTTTGAGGAAAATCTTCTCCATTCTGACCAACTAAGCTAAACAATCCTTTTTCTGACTTAATTTCCACCTGAAAACTATCCATATCCACTTGGAAAGTCAATGGTTGTTCAGGGAATTCTTTTAAAATTTCAAGTATTTTTTTTGCATCAATTGCAATTACACCTTCACCATCAACAACATCAGGTGTCATTTCTGTTGTCAGTGTAGTTTCTAAATCAGATGCAGTTATTTTCAGAACACCTTCTTCCAATTTGAAAAGAAAATTATCCAATATTGGTAATGTATTTTTACTATTTACCACCTTGCTCACTAATTGCAAGCGGTTTAACAATGCTGAACTAGATACAACAAAATTCATTTTCTACAATTTAAAATTTCAAGTCTAAAATTACTATTTTCATATGTTTTGACAAAGCAAAAACAAAATTGTATCAATTATTTATCAACAATCTTTGTTAAGACTTTACTTTGTAAAATAATCCAATCTCATGGTAAGCAAATCAACAGTATAATACTGCATAACAACCATTTGAGAATCGAAAACACCATACAAGCGCTCAATATCGTAATCGTAAGCCTCTCCGTCATCATTTTTCAACTGGATATTGTTAGGACGTATGTAACAATCCAGAGATTTTGAATTTCCTTCCACATCAGTTACTTTAAAACGATAAACTGGAGTGTATTCAGAAATGGAGTCGAGCTTTTCAGCCACACTTTCTTCAGGAACAAAGAATTCAAATCCCACTTTTTTAAATTTCCCTAGCTGTTGTTTTACTTTGACAGTATCAAAAGCAGTGACAGGCATTTTATTGTCTAAACGAATCAGGTCGAAATGATTGTTTCCATTATTTACCATACGGTAAGATTGATTTGGTTCATCAGGATACTCCACTTCAACCGATGCAATTTCATTAAAATTGTACGAAAAGACACGTTTACTAACCCACTCTTTTTCACTCGTGGTATAGCGTGTTGTTAGATAGCCACTAAACCCCGGAATAGACACAACAAAAGGCTCAGAAGAGCGCTCCAGCAACATGTAAGTCCCCAAGTTATCTTGAGTTACACCACCGACATAATATGTCTTTTCTTTCTTTCCTTCCTGATAAATTTCACATTTAATCCCGTTACTCGACAAGTCTCGAATCACATAATCCATTCGTGCTTCAGGAACAGGGCTATAAACCTCTACCCGACGAATCGTTTCAAGTAAAATCTGAACTAAATCTTCTCGAGCACGACTTTTCCCATTCACAATCCAATGAGAGGCTTCACGTTCTAACAAGATTTCATGATTATCCTTATCGACAAGATAGATTTTATCAATAGAAGCTGTGTCTTGAACAGCAAAATCACGTAAAACTTTCAAACTGCTACTTTTTCTTGACACAACAAGCTTTTCCTTACCATCAACGGGAATACGTGAAAACTCATAACGTGTAAAGAAGACAATTGCCGATAAAGCAAGTAAGACAACAAGTAGGATTAATAATATACGATTCTTTTTATTCATAATTTCAAATTTTCTAAGCTTTTCGATATTTTATGCGACGCAAAAAGAGAACAAGCAAACCAAAAATTAAAATGAGTAAAATTGGCACAACAGAATTAAACACAACCCAAAATGCACCTTTATTCATCACTTTTCCTCTATCCAAAGTCCGCAATTTCACCTCTCTCATCCTAAGATGGATAAGTTCCTCATCTCCACACAAATAATTCATAGAATTGAGAATAAACTCCATATTTCCAGGTGTAAACTGATTCTGATAATAGCGATCGGATCCAAGATTAAAAGGTTCACGTCTTTCTCCAACTTTACGGACATAATTTCGAATAACATCTCCATCAGAAATCACAATTTGCTTGGTTGGCACAGAAATAGGCTTAAAGTCGATATCCTCATTCATAACTATTTCCGGAGGAATTCTAAAATCAAAGTTTGAAGGAAACTCTCCCTCCAGTAATACAGCAACTGTTTTTTCCCCTTGATTAAAGCTACGTGGATCGGGAGGATTTCTCATAATACCCAAACTCACATTGACTGGAACTCCAAGTGAACGACTAAATTCTGACGTTTTTAATAATGGTGTTTTGGTTACTCTCATTTCAGGATTAACCGTATCGATACTACTCACAAACTGCGTTCTTAATACGCTAATATTCTGATTAATAACATGGGAATTATCTGTTAGGATTGCAGGAAAGAAGTACCAAGGACGCGGTTCAAATTGAGGTTTCCCATTAAGTGAATTCACAGTCACAGGAACAGATAAACAATTCAGATCTTGAACTAAATCAGGATTAATTCGCACACCATAATTAAAGAGCAAATCATCTAAATTAATGTCACGAATTAAAGCCATGCTAGAATACTGATTGGTCAAGCTATCCATATCCATCTGCATCCATTCAACCAGCCACATGACCTTTCCGCCGTTCATCACATATTGATCAATGATAAATTTGTCTTTTTCGCTAAATCTAGAATTTGGTTTGGCAACAACAATGGCTTCATAATCATCCAAACTACCAAGCACTTCGTTAATTTTAAGTCGCTCAATTTGGTAATATTCATTCAGCTCAAGCATGGCATCCATCGTCTGATATTCATCTAACTCAGAATGACCTTCAATAAAGGCAATTTTCTTTTTGCTTGGATTTAAAAGACGAATTACGCCATTGGTAAAATGCTGTTCTAAGCGCGCAATTGATTTATTAATTTGAACAGATGGGTTGCTTACACCATCATTCTCCAGAAAGTTCACTGGATATTCAATGTCTTTATATCTCAATAACGCAGATGGAAAAATCACCTGCTGCTTATAAGAATCGGAATTTCCTTCTTCGAGTTGAGTTGGAATTAAGCCTTTTTCCTGAAGCTGAGCATAAATTTCATATCGAGTTTCTAAATCTTGTTCTTCAGACACATCAACAAACTCATATTCCACAAAATGCGAATAGCGTCTATAATCGTTCAACAACTGAATAACACTACGTTGTAAATGGCGAAAATTAATAGGCAGATCATTTCCATCAAGATACACTTTAACAAACAATACATCATCCAATTGATCAAGTGTTTCGATGGTTGTTTCAGAAAGTGAATATCGCTTGTCCTCAGTTAAATCCCAACGAGCATACCAAAATGAGCCAAGAAAATTAAGCACAAAGATGAGTAACAGAATAATGACAAACTGAAAAATATGTTGATTTCTTATTTGTTTTGCTTTCATAATTCAGACTTTTTTATTTCCATTTGCGTTGTTCGAGACGGAATTTTGTTAGAAAAACAAAAATTCCGATAACGGATAAGAAATATAACACGTCACGTGTATCAATAACTCCCTTGCTAATTGACCGGTAATGAAAATTTATCCCTAGCGACATGAAGAAATCCTCAGCTGCACCAGTTAAACCAAGGCTTCCTGCCTGATCAAACCCGATATAAAGTGCAAATGACATAACCACAGCCAAAATGAACGAAATAATTTGATTATTGCTCAAAGATGATGCAAACAAACCAATGGCGGTATAGATTGCAGCTAAAAAGAAAAGACCTAAATAGGATCCTGCAATCGCGCCCATATCTGCTAAACCGGCAGTACGACCAAGTTGATTAATGGAAATAGTATAAATCAATGTCGGTAATAATGCAACAATCACTAAACTCAAACCTGCAAGGTATTTTGCCATGGTGATTCGAAACTCAGAAATAGGGCGTACCAAAAGCAACTCCATGGTATGCATGCGCTTTTCTTCAGAAATCAAACGCATAGTAACCGCAGGAACCAAAAACAGAAATACCCACGGAGAAATAACAAACAGAGAATCTAAATTCGCCTGACCCGCATCCAAGACATTGGATGGCCCGCGAAAAACCCACATGATTAAAGCATTAATTACGAGATAAACCACAACCACCAAATAACCGGTAATTGAGCTAAAAAACTCTTTTATTTCTTTCAGGAAAAGTGTCCACATAGACAAAAAATTTTAGCCATCAAAGTTAGTGTTTTTCTTCGAGTATTAAAACCATGAATTTAACGCACAAGTCAGTATTATATTTTAAACCAAAACAGAAAATACAAACTTAACAGATTATCAAAATTTCAGTTCTAAAGAATGAGAAAAAGGATTAAAACATTACTTTTATAGCATAATTATAATGAGACACTTCACGATGAGAAGATATAGTTTTTTTATTGTTTCTCTTTTCATATTCTGCACGAACTTTGCTGTAGGACAAGTTAAGTTTTATGGTTTCCCAAGCATATCAACAAGCAGCAATGATCTTTTAATCACATTTCTTGGAGACTCCTTATGGACACCAACTAATGCATATGATGCAACACATTATCTTCAAATACCTCTTCACTATGCATATATAACAAACGATACAGAGTTGATTAATGCATTTGAAAATCATTTTCGACAAATGGTTAACGCATATAAACAAGACAACGTTAATCTCAGCAGATTAAATGAATTACAGTATCTCACTTTAGCATCAAGGTACATATCTTTATTTGGAGAAAACTCAAAGACAGAGCTCACCGAAGAACTTGCCTACATACTACATGAAAGATATAGATTTTATTGGCTTAATAGCCCTGCCTGGCAGTGGGATCATGAAGCATTTCAAGGAGGTATTCGAGAGCGCTTATTATGGAAGTTATCAAATCCTAACACTAGACGGAAATTTCATAAAGCAATAATTGATGAGGATTTATTTATTATTGGAATAGCATCCGATTTATATAATTACTACGAGAATGACAAAGCTAAAAGAAAAGCATTTCTGGAACCCCTATTTCTCTTTAATCGGATAATAAAAAGTAGAATTACAACAAAACAAGGATGGAATTTTCAAAAAAACTATTGGATTGACCATCGTGATTATGCTTATACAGCATACTATACCCAACCAGATAGTTGCTCTCCAAAAATAAGAGCTCATGAAATATCTGAAGATTGTAGTCATAGTATGCGATGGCCTTTAAGACTAATACAAGTAGGAAATGTAATTGACATTGAAAGGTACCAGAAACAACTTAGGTGGCAATTACTTAATGTTATAATTAATACAAATCAAGAATCCGATATCACACTACTGAACAATTTCGTAGATGGGCAAAATGGATATTTCAGATGGGGTTATGTCTCTCATAAAGGGAAAGGCTATGGACCATACCAAATGAGTAGTTCATTTTCCTTGGGATGGTGGAGTTTTTTAGGGGACAAAGAAATTGCGTATCATTACTATAAAACGAGAAACGCATTTCCTCTAAATGAGGCAAACATGAAATTATACGCAACAACAACAAACAGAAAAAGACACCCACTTATTATGAACGACACAACAAATCAGAAACTCAGAGAAAACATATCTGCCATGTCAATACACATTGCACTCAATTACAACAAAATAGAGTCACAAGCTAAACACAAGTCTATTCAAGCACTAATTTTTGACAATCTTATTCCCTAACAAAAAATGCACACTAATTTTAAAGCCATACTGTTTGACCTTGACGGAACCTTAGCAGACACACAACTGGATTTAGCAGATTCAACCAATCGCATTTTGAAAGCCAATCATTTTCCAACACATAATTACGAGGCATATAAATACCTAGTTGGAAAAGGATTAAGAAAACTAGCAACCAATGCACTTCCAGAAAATGCAAGAACTCCTGATACAATTGATAAAGTATTAAACGAACTGATTAAAGATTACAGTAAAAATTGTCTGAATAAAACGGAATTATACCAAGGAATTCCAGAATTGCTTTCTGCGCTTAATCAACAGAACTTTCCAATTTTGATTTTCACAAATAAAGATCACGATTTAGCAGTAATTGTATGCGATGCTTTATTAAAAGATTATAAAATTGAATATGTCTTAGGTCGAAGTGATGATAGACCGAGAAAGCCAGATCCTGCAGGGGCTTTATTTCTTGCAGACAAGTTCGGATTGAGACCAAACGAAGTACTTTATGTTGGAGATACTGACAATGACATGATTTGTGCTTCCCGTGCGGGCATGCCTTCAGTTGGTGTATTATGGGGATTTCGAACAGAACAGGAACTCAGGGAAAACGGGGCTAGTTTTATTGTCAATAAGCCACTAGAAATCCTGAATATATTGGGTTAAAACATACTATATAAAAATGTGGGGATGCGATTCATCGCATCCCCACATTTTTATATTATCAATCCGAGATTGAAATTACATTAAGAAGCTTAACAAGATACCAGCACCAACTGCTGAACCAATTACACCAGAAACATTAGGTGCCATTGCCTGCATCAACAGGTGGTTAGAAGGATCTTCTTTTAATCCCATTTCCTGAACAACACGTGCAGAGTCAGGTACTGCTGACACACCAGATGCACCAATCATTGGATTAATTGGGTTATCTTTTGGTGAGAACCAGTTCATCACTTTTGCGAAGAATACACCAGCTGCAGTTGCAAACATAAATGAAAGTGCACCCATAACAAAAATCATCAATGAATCAGAAGTCAAGAACACATCTGCTTGAGTAGATGCTCCAACAGTCAATCCAAGAAGAATTGTAATGGTATCGATCAATGAGTTTGCAGCAGTATCTGCCAAACGTTTGGTTACTCCACTTTCTTTCAAGATATTTCCAAAGAACAACATACCGAGTAGTGGCAATGAAGTTGGGGAAATATAAGCAGTGAGTAGAAGTCCAATAATTGGGAAAATAATTTTCTCAAGTTTAGATACGGCTCTTGGTGGCTGCATTTTAATGCGGCGCTCACGTTTTGATGTCATCAGCTTAATGATTGGTGGCTGAATTACAGGTACAAGTGCCATATAAGAATAAGCAGCAATTGCAATCGGGCCAATTAAGTTTTTCACTGTTTCACCATTCGGCATAACATTTACACCATTTGCCAGCTTAGAAGACAAGAAAATTGCTGTTGGACCATCGGCACCTCCAATAATACCGATTGCACCAGCTTCAGGTGGAGCAAATCCAAATGCAAGCGCTAAAATAAATGTAGCAAAAATACCAAACTGTGCAGCTGCACCAAGCAACATAAGGCGAGGTTTAGAAATTAGGGAAGAGAAATCCGTCATTGCTCCAATACCGAGGAAAATCAATGGAGGATACCATCCCTGAAGCACACCGCCATAGAGGATATTCATTACAGAGCCAGGCTCATAAACCCCCAATCCTAAGTTAAAGTCAACCGCCTGAAACATAGGAATATTACCAATAATAATCCCGGTTCCGATTGGAATAAGCAATAAAGGTTCGTAATGATATCTTACAGCGAGAAAAATAAAGAACAAACCAACAACAATCATGATCAAGTGACCCTTTGTAGCATTGGCAAATCCAGTAAATTCCCAGAAGTTTTTCAACCCAGCAACTGATGAGCTTTCATTTTTAAATTTCGTGCCATCATCCAAGCTTAGGGTTTTTCCTTTCATGGTAGCAGTGCGCACACCTAAATCAAGTGTATCGTTAGTTGTCACATAATTCGAAGAACGATTGTTCGGATCAGTATTCTTTGAATAATGGACAACCGGTTTTGGATTGTAATTCAACACAAGAAATTCGTCTTTAACATTCCAAGTTCCAGTATAACGAACTTTTGCGGAATCCATAAAGAAGGTATTATCCTCGTTGAATTTAAAGGTTTTATAACGTTCAACAGTTTTATCACTATTTCCGAGAGGATTAGGGATATAACCATCAGACTTATTTAACCATTTTCCGTTAATCAGTTTTTCTGTATCCACTTGACCAGCAGCAAAAACCAACTGTGTCAGGAACAAGAATAAACTGAATAAGACAAATTGTTTTTTCATTTTCACAATGTTTTAAGCAATTTCCACCAACAAATCATTCTGAAGCACAGTGTCTCCTTCTTTTACTTTCAGTGTTTTCACAACACCAGAAACATCAGCCATGACGTTATTTTCCATCTTCATAGCTTCCATAACAAGAAGAACATCACCTTTTTTCACTTCATCACCTTCTTTTACTTTTACTGTGAGGATATTTCCTGGTAGAGGTGCTTTAATTGAGCTTAATTTAGCATCACTGGTTAGTGGTTTGTTTTCCTTAGGCTGAGCCAAAGGTTTCTTCACAATTGTCGGAGTTTTTACAACTGGAATTTCTTTGTCCAATTCCACATTATATTTTGTTCCGTTTACCTCGAGTTCTGCGATTTGACCCTCAACATTGAGGACATCAACTTCGTAAGTATTACCGTTGAGTTTAAATTTGAATTTTTTCATCAGGTTGTGCTTTTAGCGCTTAAAATTCATTACGTTATAAATTTTTGAATTCCATGGAGAGTATTTTCTAGACTTGTGCTCCACTTTGAGGATTCTAGCTTCATCATCATGTAAATCTGTAAAATACATGTGTAAAGCAGTTGCTATTGCTGCAGTTAATTCTCCAGTAATAACATCTGAACTTTTTTTCTCTGAAGTGTCATTTTGTTTTTCATTCGCAAGTCTTCTCTTTTCCTGAATCTTTGATTTTTGTTTTGACGCTCCACTCATAATGTTAGGTAAAAGACGGAAAACAGTAGACAGAAGAATCAAGGAAATAAAAACAACTAACCATCCAATCACAAAGATTGTCCAGCCTTGTACTCCCACATTTGAAAAATCCCAGCTTATTTCAGCGAGTGTATAAATCATAATTAATTAATTTTTAAAGTGGAATATTACCATGCTTTTTCATTGGTCTTGCATCTTTCTTCGTTTGAAGGATACTTAGACCGCGAATAATACGGAAACGTGTATTCATTGGCTCGATGATATCATCAATGAATCCATATTTTGCTGCCTGATAAGGATTTGCGAACATATTTCTGTATTCTTCTTCCTTTTTCAATTTGTAAGCAGCTTTTTCCTCTTCGTTCTCAAATTGACTTAGCTCTTTATAGTTTAGGACTTCAATTGCACCTTGAGCACCCATTACAGCGATTTCAGCTGATGGCCATGCATAATTTAAGTCAGATTTCAACTGTTTACAAGCCATTACATCATGCGCACCTCCGTAAGATTTACGTAAAGTGATCGTAATTTTGGGAACAGTTGCTTCACCGTAAGCAAACATAAGTTTTGCACCGTTAGTGATAATTCCACCGTATTCTTGAGCTGAACCAGGAAGGAATCCAGGAACATCAACTAAAGTAACAACTGGAATATTGAAAGCATCACAGAAACGTACGAAACGTGCGCCTTTTTTGGATGCATCGATATCTAACACACCAGCAAGGAATGATGGCTGATTTGCAACGATACCAACAGGCATACCATTAAATTTTGCAAAACCGACAACAATGTTTCTTGCATACTGACGATGTACTTCCATAAATTCATTTTCATCCACGATGGAAAGAATAATATCAGTGACGTCGTAAGGTTTGTTTGGATTATCAGGAATGATATGATTTAGATTTTCATCCACGCGATCGATAGGATCTTGGGTATTGTATAGTGGTGGATCTTCAAGGTTATTTTGTGGCATGTAAGACAAGAGCTTACGCAACATCATCAAACCTTCTTCTTCTGTTTCAGCAACAAAATGAGCAACCCCAGATTTTGCAGCATGCACATGAGAACCACCTAAATCTTTTGTAGAAATATCTTCGCCAGTTACTGTTTTTGCAACTTTTGGTCCGGTTACAAACATGTAAGATGCATCTTCTGACATAAGGATAAAGTCAGTAAGTGCAGGGCTATACACAGCACCACCAGCACAAGGGCCAAAGATAGCAGACAATTGCGGAATAACTCCAGAAGCCTCAATGTTGCGTTGGAAAATATCAGCATATCCTGCAAGGCTAAGCACACCTTCTTGGATACGAGCTCCACCCGAATCGTTCAACCCGATAACAGGAGCACCAACTTTCATGGCTTCGTCCATGAGTTTAACAATTTTCTTCGCAAACATTTCTGAAAGCGAACCACCGAACACAGTAAAATCCTGTGCAAATACAAAAACGACGCGACCGTCGATTGTACCATGACCGGTTACAACACCATCTCCGAGGTATTTTTTCTTTTCCATTTCGAAATCGGTACAACGATGCGAAATGAACATATCAAATTCCTCAAAACTGTTTTCGTCTAGCAACATTTCAATGCGCTCGCGGGCAGTTAGTTTTCCTTTGTCATGTTGAGCTTGAATGCGTTTTTCGCCACCACCAAGCCGAGCTTTCGCTCTTTTCTCAATCAATTCTTTGATTTTATCTTCAATTGCCATATCAGGAGGTATGATTATTTATTTTTATTTTCACAAAGTTCAGTTAAAACACCTTTTGTAGATTTTGGGTGCAAGAAACCAATGCTCAAGCCTTCAGCACCTTTTCTGGAAATTTTATCAATTGTACGAACACCTTTTTCTTCAGCTTCAGTTAATGCAGAATCAACATCTTTCACTGAAAATGCGATGTGGTGCATTCCGGGACCTTTCTTTTCCACAAATTTACCAATAGGACCCTCAGGATCTGTGCTTTCCAGCAATTCTATCTTCGCATCACCAACTTTGAAAAAAGCAGTCCGAACTTTTTGATCAGCTACTTCTTCAATACCGTAACACTTAAGTCCCAAAACATCTTCATAATAGCGGATACTCTCTTCGAGATTGTCAACCGCAATTCCTATGTGCTCAATATGAGTAATTTCCATAAAAATTTAGATTAGTATTTACGTCAGGCAAAACTAACAAAAAGCTTAGAATCTAACATCAGCTTTCATCATATAAAGCACATGTTTTTTAGCTGTTTTTTACAACAGCTTTATTGCTGTACAACATATTTATCTCATAGCAACTTGAACAAATGATGTTTCACATATCAAATATCCACTTTGTATAATATCAACCGGAAATATCTGGAAAGAAAGAAATTGAAAAGAATACGATGTTAAAAGAAGCAAAACAGACATTTACATCTGATTTTCTGTTACTTACAAAATCTTCAAAAAGCTATTCAGACTAATTATGAATTACTTTTCTGACAAGCAAAGAATAAAAATAATTAGTATTATTTTGGGCTTGATAAAGACAGACAAAAACTAATATGAACTACCATTTAACATTTTTACTATCTTTTTTATTAACTTGTTCAATCGCTTTCGCACAAAATGACCCCCACCGGACTAAGTCTGAATGGCGTGACAACCAATATCCTTCAGAAACGTATTTAACAGGGTATTCCCGGGATGTAAAATCTAATGATGAAACATTCTTTTTGATGAGTAATTTATCGCAGGCCTTCAGCCTGCTTGAGCCGGTTATGATTGTATCACTTGGGACGTTGCCCCAAGTTGTACTATTTCAGGCTTACAGCCTGAACAGTGAATGAGTTTAATAGCTTTTTTAATTGCTGGCGAAATAAAGGATACTGAACAACAAAGCCTGTAAGGCTTTGACATACATAACTTGGGACAGCGTCCCAAGTGGTAGAAATAAAATATGATAATAATAAAGGCTGAAAGCCTTAGATAAAAAATTTGAAGTATGGGACAATCTCTTTCAAAAATATATGTACACCTAATTTTTGGCACAAAAAAGCGATATCCATTTATCCAGGAGGATTGGAGTAAGGAATTGTACGCCTATATAGGGGGCACATTAAACCAATATCAAAGTCCGCCAATAATTATAAATGGGGTGTCAGAGCATGTACACATTTTATTTTGCCTGTCAAAAAATTACGCTTTGGCAAAAGTAATCGAAGAAATAAAAAAGCAATCCTCCAAATGGGTAAAAGAGAAATCATTCAATAGAAAATTTACATGGCAAATTGGATATGCAGCTTTTTCAGTTAGCAGTTCAAAAATTGAAGTGGTGAAAAGATATATCGCAAACCAACAAGAGCATCACCGAAAGAAAACATTCAGGGAAGAAGTGATGGAATTTATGAAAGAATATGATGTAATTGATTTTGATGAAAATTTCTTTTTTGATGAGTAATTTATCGCAGGCCTTCAGCCTGCTTGAGCCGGTTGTGATTGCACCACTTGGGACGTTGCCCCAAGTTGTACTATTTCAGGCTTACAGCCTGAACAGTGAATGATTTTAAAAGCTTTTTAAGGATACTGAACAAAAAAGCCTGTAAGGCTTTGATATACACAACTTGGGGCAGCGTCCCAAGTTGTAGAAAATAAAATATGATAATAATAAAGGCTGAAAGCCTTAGATAAAAAATTTGAAGTATGGGACAATCTCTTTCAAAAATATATGTACACCTAATTTTTGGCACAAAAAAGCGATATCCATTTATCCAGACAGATTGGAGTAAGGAATTGTACGCCTATATAGGGGGCACATTGAACCATTATCAAAGTCCGCCAATAATTATAAATGGTGTGTCAGAGCATGTACACATTTTATTTTGCCTGTCAAAAAATTACGCTTTGGCAAAAGTAATCGAAGAAATAAAAAAGCAATCCTCCAAATGGGTAAAAGAGAAATCATTCAATAGAAAATTTACATGGCAGATTGGATATGCAGCTTTTTCAGTTAGCAGTTCAAAAGTTGAAGTGGTGAAAAGATATATTGCAAACCAACAAGAGCATCACCGAAAGAAAACATTCAGGGAAGAAGTGATGGAATTTATGAAAGAATATGATGTAATTGATTTTGATGAAAATTTCTTTTTTGATGAATAATTTATCGCAGGCCTTCAGCCTGCTTGAGCCGGTTGTGATTGCACCACTTGGGACGTTGCCCCAAGTTCTACTATTTCAGGCTTACAGCCTGAACAGTGAATGAGTTTAAAAGCTTTTTAATTGCTGGCGAAATAAAGGATACTGAACAAAAAAGCCTGTAAGGCTTTGACATACATAACTTGGGACAGCGTCCCAAGTGGTAGAAATAAAATATGATAATAAAGGCTGAAAGCCTTAGATAGAAAAAATGAAGTTGGAATTATTTGTATAACAATTTCCCGAGATTGTCAAAACGATCAGAATAATCTGCAATAGAAGCTTCAATCACATGATGCGCCTCTTTTGTGCCATAAGTTTCAACAATTTTAGACTGACGATCACTACCTGGCATATCTTTATATGTCAAGAAATAGTGTTTCAATCGCTGAATGACAATATCTGGCAAATCTGAAATATCCTGATACTCGCTATAAACGACATCGTTTCTCAAAACCGCAACAATTTTATCGTCTGCTTCGTCGCCGTCAATCATACGGAAACCACCTATAGGGCGCGCTTTCACTAAGAGATCACCATGGGCAATTGACTTTTCTGTCAACACAACGACATCAATGGGATCCCCATCACCTTTAATTTCTTTGATGTTTGATTTATCCGAACATATTGCAGCCACACGATCCCCACAAAAAGTTTGAGGAATGAAGCCATAAATTGCAGGCACAACATTTGAATATTTCTGCGGGCGGTCGATCATGAGATAACCTGATTCTTTATCGATTTCATATTTTACTGTATCTGTTGAAACAACTTCAATAAATGCAGTCACAATTTTAGGGGCATCTTCACCAATATGCACTCCATGCCAAGGGTGAGATTTATATCTTAAACCCATTAATCGTCCGATTGGATCTGAAATTTTATCTGCCATAGTTCAATCTATTTTTCAGGGAACAAACATACAGAAGTAATTATTGTTCAGCAAGCGGGTGAAAGGGGAATGTCGAATCGTTGTTTGATATTAGATCGGTAATATTACAAATAAGAATCATTAATCCATCTTTTAATATCCTATGGAAACCGATTGAATTATTTAGCTAGCTTGCAAAATGACGCAGTTTCTTTTCTTAATGGTGGGAACGGTCTTGCGTGTATGTGCGCTCGACATTCTTATTTCGTATTAATTTTCAATTGTTTGTATGTATTTCTGTCAGCGCTGGAAAAGACATACTCTTTTGCAATTTTTGAATGTGCGTAAGCTTGTGCGAATTGCAAATGTGTATGGCTTTTGCGATGGATATCATATTCTTTCTTTAGTTTGTATATCTCAGAATTTGGATTGATAATATCTTCTCTGCTTATGAAATAATGTTTTTTCAAAAATTCAAGAATCGTTTCATCATTTGTATATTTATCAATGTTGCAGAAGTCATTTGTTTTAATGATTTTTAATGCTTTATCTTTTTTATCCGATTCTAAACTATTGTATTCAATCCACCATTTTTCAGTAAACCCCATATCTTTAAAGAAAAATCTATAAAGTATATAAGTCTCAGGCATTATCAAGATTTTATTATACTCATCTAAATCTTTGCCAAATGCTTCGTAAAAGAAACTGACACCTTTACCAATTTTACCTTTTGTAGCATTTAGAACAGTTTGAATCGCTCGTACATATTTTCTATTCCAATGTTGTCCTAAAAAATCTCTGTTTAAGTGTTTTTCTCCAGCAATTGGATGAAATTTCATAGGAAAAGAATATATGCTAATCCCTAAATCTTCCGATAATAAAACATTGATTTCTAATCTTTCATATAACTCGTTCGGCTTATCTTTTTCGTTATATAAAAGATAATTAGAAAGATTTTTTATGTCATATTTTGCTGCAAGTTTAATCGCATTTATATAGATGTCTTTAATCGCAAGATTATCAAAAGCAATTCTTAATGGTTTTATTGGAATTTCACTCAATAACTTCATTTTCTCATCATCAATAAGACGAGCATCAACTCCTTGGTTAAAATCAACATATCTGAGTCTTGATGATTTTGTTCTGTGACTTTCAAATAGGTCTTTTATTACAGGGTAAATAGCAAGAATATTATCCTTTGTAACGGTGTTGAAATCCAATAAATGATATTCTTCAAGCAATTTGTAAAAATCTATTTGTGATTTTCCTCTTAGCTTTGACAATAATTTATGTATAAGTTCAAAACTCTTTTTAATATATGCTTTATCGTTAATACCTGTGTTTAGATTGCGATAAGCAATATCTAAATAATTAGGTTCTGTATATCTTGCTCCTTTTGTAAAACCACTATTCTTTATTTCTTCAATTATTTTTGGAAATTGTTTAGATGCTAAAACATTATTGTCTAATAGCAATAAGTCTTTCTGTTCTCCGTATAACTCTTTCGTTTTATCAATTTTTTCTTTTAAAGAAATATACGGATTAAATTCAGGCTCAATTTTCCAAACTGCACAAAAAGAACACTTTCTAATACAACCTCTTGTCATATATCCGTAATAAGCATTGGTTTCAGGATATTTGTAATCAATTTCGTCTAAAATTGAATAATCGAGTGGTAATTCATCAATAATGATGTTGTTCCCTTTATCCAATGCTTCTGGATAATTCAATAACCCAGTATATGGTTTTATCCCTGTTTCTTCTTCCAATTCGTCTGCTAAAACAGTTGCAAGAACACCTCCTACAATAATCTGATTCTCGTCTTTTATAATAGTTTTCGCAAATTCAATTGTTTCAATTGTTATTTTCCAATAGAACGTAAATAATGACGAAATACATATTCTATCCCATTTGGGAAAGTTCACATATTCCTTTTTTTTGTAATAATCTTTGTAATAAACTAACCAATTGTTTACAAGTATTTCGTACTTAGATAGTATTGTTAATTCTTCGAAAAATTCTTTTCTGCCTGTTTTTACATAATTGGTTAATAATTCTTTATAGTTAACCCATTCAACTGTATTGTCAATGCTGTATAGCTTGGCAATAAGTTCATCGTATATTTCTGTTAAAATAAATTCTTTTAAATCTCCTTTGTAAAAGACAACTTCGTCACCGAGTGCTCGATGATAAGTTGCTAATTTCATTAAACCAATAGGAGGGTATTTATTTTTGTAATTTGGCTCTAACAGAAGAACCTTTCTTTTAATCCCTTTCTTCTCCATTTACTCTATTTATTGAGCTCTTCAATTATTTTTAGTTTCACATTGTCGGAAAGTTCTTTTGGTAAAATATTATCAACAATAGATAAAATTTTACTTACTAATTTTCTGTCACTTCGATTTAGTTTTGATAAATTATCTGTTAAAAGTTTAGGCTTCTGATTCGAAATTTTTTTTATCTCATTTTCGTTTTCATTTGCTTTTATGTCAGACGTAATCTTGCTGACAATTTTACTCTTAACTTCATTGTCGCCAACTTTATCTCTTATCTTTCCAATTTTATTCTCAGCTTTTTCTGCTTCTTCTTTTATTTGTTTAAATTTTTCTTCGTATTCTTCTTGCTCTTTCGGTTTTGTAAAACCTTTTTCAGCTTTTTCTTTATATGCTTTTGTGAATGAATTGTATTTTTCAATTTTTCTTGTTTCGCTTCTTGTTTGAGATGAAAAATAATAGAGTTCGTGTAGCTCTTTAAACTTAATCTTTAACTCTTTTTCAAACAGTTTAAAAGATGAGTTTTCAGTAAAATAATCACGTCTGGCATTTGGAATTAAATCTGGACTAGTAGCGTGAACTTCTCCAAAAAAGTAAAATGAACCACGAGGTTCTTTAAAGAGCTTAACTAATTGTTTTTCATCGCCGATTTGAATATTACCTTTTCTTAGGCGAATTCCTCTTCCAATATTTACAGAAGGAATTTGTTTTACAAATGTTGAAACACTGTACCACCCCCAACAAAGTAGTTGTTCTTTTTTATCTTTTATTTCAAAAAACTCGACATCAAAGATTTCATCAACTCTTTTTTTACTATGCTTTTCGCCTTCATAAATCGAGGTTGTATATTCTTTGAAAATTTGCTGGTTATTGATGTATAAGTTGTATTCATCAATGGAGTAATTATATTCTTTTGCTTTGTCGTAAATCTCGTGTTGAAATAGAAAACCTTTTTTATAAGGTACAGGTGCAACCATTGATAAATAATCATATATCTCTTCTTGATTTAAGAGAATATCGTTAGAAACATTTTCTAAAATGACTTTAAAGTATCTTTTGTCTGTTTCTTCGTGTTCTGTTTGAAAAGATGTGATTGTGTCAATTACAGCAGAAGCATCTTCTTTTTTAGTTCTATCGTTGATTATTTGCTTTAATTCTTTAGCATTCCAAGAAAGGGTTGATTTTATATCTTCTCCTTCAAAACTGGTTTCAAATACTAATCTATCGCAATAAGCCAAGCCACCAAGACGACCAATACCTCTAAACCCTTTGTGTTTTGTTCGGTCTTTAACTCCTTGTGCTATGCTTTTCAAAATTGGAAGAACTTTTTCTGACTGAACGCCTGTCCCATTATCTACGATTGATATGTTTCTGTTTAATTTATCAATGTTGATTTCAATTTTGCACTCGTCTTTGGATTCTATGAGTCCGTTTTCAAGTGCAATGTCAATTTGGTCTGCTGAATTTTGAATATATTCTCTATAAATAAATTTGGGGTCATCATACATTGCAAGCGTTAATGACTCAATTACGTCTTTACCAATTTTAGTCTTTTCTTCAATCATAGTATTAGCCATTCGGGAATTGTTTATATAATGGAAGTGGAAATTTAATATTTAATAATGAACGAAAAACAGGATGTTCCAAGATATATTCTCCAGGAGATAACCTTGTCATCATATTTTTATACACTTGAGGAACAAAATGATAATCGCTTCTAGAAATTTCAATTGCATTTGTTCTACCATAAGCGTGTGTTGCACAGTTTCCTTTAACGCGGTCGTGTATGGCACTTTTAAACTGTTCAACCGAAAATAATACGATACCTAATGAACGTCCACGTTCTGCAATATCAAGTATTTGTTTTAGAATTGGAGAACTTTTGGGAATATCTTTAGATGCATATTTGTTTAATTCATCAATAAAAATGATGATTCTTGACGGAATGTCTTTTTCTTCTCGATTGCCTTTTTGCCCTAACTTCAAATCGTATATAGCTCGAATAACATCGCCAAAAACAAAGGCTTGTGTGTCTTCGTCTAATTTCGCAATATCAATTACTTGCACCTCATTCTTTTTTATGTTTGAAACAGCATCTTGCAATCGTGTTTCATTTTTTGCAGGAATTACCGCTTTTTGAAATATAGGATGTGATAAAGATTTGCTAATAATACGGCTAAATTTTCGCCAACTCATAACAGAAATATCTTTGTCTCCATCTTTTCTTCCTGATTGTTTGTATTCAGACACAGTGTTTATCAAAGTGTTCCAACTATCAACATCATTGAATTTGTCACTTCCGTTTACAATGTAATTTACTATTGATTCCATTGTTCCAGAAGAATCTTCAACGTTTGCCAATAGCAATTCTAAGTTTTCTTTATCCTCTTCAAAAACGTATTTGTAGCGAAAAGCTTTATTGTTGTCTATTTGAGCTTCAATGTCATTTGTTTCTCCATAACTAAAGGTTTTTGATGGAGTGTTTTCAGAATATGGATAGAAATAGGTTACATTTTCAAATGGATTGGTACTTAGTCCTAACATATCTTTGTAGATATTTTTATCTTCTTCAGTGAGTTTGCTATTTGGTTCGTCAATAGCAAGCAAATCTCTGCCTTTTACATTGAAAACAACAAATGCAACCGAATCGTTATCATCAACCGCTGTCTGATTTCCATATTTCTCTTGAATGGCTTTAAGTAAAAACATTGAATAAGATGTTTTTGCAGCCAATCCTGAAATTCCAGATATGTTTAAGTGAGCACCTTCTGGACCAATTAAAAATTTAGAATTGAAATTAACAGGTAAAATCTTTTTATCTTCTCCTCGGTACATTTCAATGTAACCACAGGGCATTGGGTTTTTAATTTTGTCAAGTCCTAACGCTTGTAAAATTTCGGCTGTATCTGCTAAACTTACAATACTTCCATCCAAAACAGGTGTGTAGATGTTATCGCTGTTGCCAACAACCTTTGCTTTAACATAATTCATTCCTATGCGATTCATATTGGGCTTTAAATTAACATTTCCAAAATCGCTTGATATAAAACAACTCAGGTAACTTGCAGAATCAGTAATGTGTGAGATTTCTTCAATTACTCCGAAAGTAGTTGATTTGTCTATGTGGTTAACTTTTACGACATCAAATGGATTTAGAATTCTGTTTTTATCAGTCCAAAAATAAAAGACATCTATTGTTGTTGGATTTTTTTCTGTTGCTGCAACTTTGCCAATAATTTTACTCATAATCACAACCTTTTAAAATAAGTTTATAAAATGGAAATCGCTTAGGTAATTACTCTTGATGAATTTTTCTGTCAAGAAAATAGGGTATATGTGTTTAGCCCATCTATTATCTTGTCCATAGCAAACAGGATTTCTTTCATTAATAATGTTTGCACTAATCAAATCTATTTCGTCGGAATCTAATCCGTCATCTTCTTCCTTTTCCCAAACAAGGATTTTTTCAATTTTAACAACCCCATCAAACGGATTTACTGTTTCTCTAATTCTTAAATACCAAACAGCAAATTTAACATCGGGAATTCTTGTCGTTTGATACATAAAGGCAGGAGTTCTGTGAAAAACAGGTAAATCGGCTATTATTTGCGAAATTCTTTTGTTGTATGATGATAATGATTCAGGATTGAATGCTTTTGATACGCCAACAACGCTTGCATAATTCGATTTTATTGATGAAATATTCTTTAAATCGGTTTTATCCCATTCATATTCTAACGAACCATCTTTTATAAGAAAAGTATCCTTGTTTAGTTTCTTTTTTCGAACCAATTCTTTTACTGTTTGCTTTTCTAATTTTATCATTTCATCCTGAATCTTCGCAACGCCTCTGTCTTCATATTTATCATCTTCTTTTGAAGCATTATAACGATAGGGGAGAATCCTTTCAATTTCAATTTTTTGCTTTTGTAATATCTCCAAATGGTTTATTTTGTCTAATAATTGATTAAAAAATAATTCGTCATTATTTCCTCCTGCATTCAAAACACTTGGCAAACTAATAGCTAACGGATTATGTAATTGAAATGATTTAAACGTGTCTTGGTCTTCTCTAAAGCAAACACCAACACCAATTTGTCCTGCAATTACAGGATAAATTTTATTATTAAAAGCAATGTCATCAACTTTATAAGTGCGTCTCGAACCATCAAGAAAATACTTAAACAATGGATTGCCTTGTATTCTCAGAGCATAATTTTTTAATGATTTGGATGTTTTTAAACCTTTGTCTGTTTCTCCAATTTTCTTTACAATAATATCTTGTTTATCATCATATTGCAGTTTGGGAACATCAATGCTTTCAATGCAATATTTATAAGACTTGTAGTTTTTGCTATTAGTCTCTTTTGCTATGAAGTCTAAAATATTGCTCATATTATCCAAGTCTTTTTATTTCTGATTTAATCTCACTCCAATTTTTTACTCTAATAATATTTTTAGGTAATTCTTCTTCTTCAATTTGATTGTATGGATGGTCAATCAAAAAAACATATTCACAATTGATAGCTAGTTTAAAGGCATTTTCAATATCATCCTCAATGAAATATCTATAATTCCTTTTAGAAGTATAATAAAATCTGTTTTTGAAATTATTTGAAGATGCATTGAATAATAGTCCCCAGAACGAGAAACTACGCTTTGAAATATCAATGCTGTTTTTTTCGATGTGTATTTTATTTTTATTGGATTCTATATCATATTTTTTTAGCCATTCTTTCGTAAGTTTTGTTAATGTTGTTTTATCCCAAAGTTTATTATTCTTTTCTATTAAATTGCCATATGCGTATTGAGGCCACGGTCTATAACTGTGAATATTAATCTTATATCCAAAGCTGTTTTTGAGTTCTTTTATTATTTTCCCAATATTTTCTTCAATTGGTTCTTGTTCTTTCCAATATTCTGGATTGTTAAAAACATCAAATTCATCATCTCTGCTTATATCTTTTCCCTCTATATTACTTACTGGAATTTTCGTTATTTCTTCAGGGGATAATCGTTTCCCTTTAGGAATATCTTCTCCTTCATAGATTTTTTCCATATTTTGTTGATGAAATTTGCAAAATGTTACTCTGTGTCTATTAAGTACCCCATCAATATCAATCCCTATGATTCGGCTTTTTAGATAAACAACTCTGCGGTATTTTGCAGCCAATCTATAATATAGAATATGTAGAATAAAAATGAATAGAAATAATCCAGATGACCAATAAATGTTAAAATTCTTGATAAGAATAAAAGGGAAACAGTATTCTCCAATACCTGCAATAATTCTAGCTCCAAGAGCAAAGTAAATCGAATCAATTAATGCAATTGCATAGTAAAGAACACCAAAAGTATGTAAATCACAATATTTGGGAATTGTAATTTGTTTTGGCAATACTCTAAAAGTATTTTCATTATTTATCTCCGATGTATCATAAAAATATTTTCTTACTCCATTAATAGTTCTTGCATATAGTACATTATCGAGTTTTAAGCCAACAAGATAGGCTGAAGATAATGCTCCAATCATAGAGATAATTAAAAAGAAACCTCCAATAAACAGATTGGTATTTACAAGATTGGGGGTTCCATTAAGTAAATTATTAATGAGTTTAAAATTGTCTTTTCCTAACCAAATAAATATGAAGGATGGTGCTGAAACAATTAACAATATATGTCTAAAGAATATGCCTATTTGCTTGTTTGTTTCAAAATGAGCATTGGATATATTCTTATATTCTTCTATTTGAAAATTATTGAAATCATTTTTCATATTTTCAAAGTTCTAAGTTTTTTAAGTGCCTCATTAACTCTCTTTCCACTTGTTCAAAATCGGGCAAATCTTTTATTTGGTCTTTCATTGATTTTTGCCAACGTGCCTTGTATTGTGGCAATCGTTGTTCTAATTTGCTGAAAAAGTCTGACGGATTAACATCTTTGCTCTCACATTTTGAAATAAACTCATTTCTGTAGAAGTCAAGGTCTAATCCGTGTAATTCAAGTAAATACCAAATGTCATAAAAGTCTCTTGCCTGCATTCGTTGCATAATTGAGCGAAGTTTTTCGACTAAAATCTCCTCTAAAGAGTAACAAAGTAATTGGTGCGTCTCTTGGTCGGTATATGTTGTAATTACATCTTTTTTGATAGGCTCAAATTGCAATGTTTCACTTTTCGATACATCAACTTTTACACGTTTGTTTGCACCAATTCCACCAAGAGGACCAACGTAACTTATGTAGAAATTTATTCCTCCATCTTCGTGTTCATTGTTGTCAATTATTTCAAGTGGGATATTTGCTTCCTCCTTTACGTATTCAAAGGTTTCTTTGAAGTAATCAAATATTTGCTCATTTGAAACGGTATTATCTAAAAGCGTGAAATCTAAATCTTCAGAAAAGCGATAATCCTTGAAATATACTTTTTTCAATACTGTGCCACCTTTGAAAATGATTATTTTGGACAGAATTTCGTGCATAGCAACACCTTGCAATATCCACGATAATATATAATCTTTCTCAATTTGTTGGTCACGAACACCGACTGCTCTTGCTTTTTTCTGTATTTCGCCTGGTATTATCACGTGTAAATAGCTGTTTTAATAGTTTCTGTTTCTATATTTTGTTGAACGCTCCATCTGGAAATAATTTTACCTGATTTTGGAAGTTCTGTATCTAAAGTTACAACCGATTTTGTTTTTATATTCTGTAATTCATCAATTATTGATGTCTCTATTTCTAAGGTTTCCAACAAGAATCCAAGACGTTTTATTACCGCTTGAGAATTAAATTTTATAACATAATCTAACAGTGTGTTGAATTTTATTTTCTCTTTTGATATAAAAATAGCTCTTGCTATTTCGACAATTCCGCCTGAATAGTCAGGTTTAAATAAACAATCAACAATTGTTTTTTCAAGGTCAGAACAAATAACTTTATTGAAATTGTCAATCCATATTTTTTTAGCACCAAAAAAATGTTGGTCATTATGATATATGAATTGAAAATCTGTGCTTTTGACTTTCAAAATAGCAGGTTTCAATTGCTCTGAAACAACAATTTGTTCTTTTAATGATGGTTGTGTTATTAAGTTATGTATTTGTAATGCTGAATAATATCCGATATAATAATCTGCTCCATTAACCAAATGTTTTGCAAGAAGATGCCAGTCGGGCATATAATCCTCAGGGTCTTGCTCGTATGGAATAACGTGATATAAACCACGTTTTATTCGCATTAAAAGACCTCTACGTGTCATATCTCTGAGTAATTCTCTAAGGGCACTATCTTTTGAATTTGGTAATGCTTTTTTTGCTTGTTCATAATCAAAACAGAGTATTTCTTGCTCATTAAAATAAGTCAAGATTTCATTTGATTGTTTTGATATGAACTTATTTTTCATATTGCATTTGTCAGGTTCAATCTGGCAATAAAGATATAAAATATAATTATTCTTTACGCATTATTTCCCAATTTAGTTATTCTTTATATTTGTTTTGTCAGGAAGATCCTGCCATTCTCACTATATTCAATATGCTGGGCTTGTTTAAATAAGAAAAACTCTTCCCGATTTATTGTATATCCATTGAAATTAACATTCCTAAAGCACTAAATCGGTATGTGTAGTTTGAGGGTTGAACTTTTCCTGTCTTTTCCTTTTCTTCAATGCAGCAAATTTTAATAGTTCATATGTCCTTCTTCGCTTGTGCACAACTCATTTACACCCCGGGAAAACCGTTTTTACACACACCCGTTGTGCGTATATGTACAATAATACCCGTTATTATCTCTGTCAAATATACAAAATAATATAAACACACAAGTAACAAAGGGTATTATTGTACAAACAAACAGGCGTTTTCAGGCGTAAATATCAAAATAGCATCTGCCAAAAAAGACAGACGCCATTTTATTGAAATACTGAGTTGATAATTCAGTATTATGAATTAATTCTGTACAGTAATTATTCTACTTTACTTCATCGATAGCAGCTTGCAAGGCTTCGTCTAAAAGCGCTTGAGGCACTTCGTCGATGTATTTTTCTTCCATCATATGATCGGTTAGTCCGCGAGCGTATTCTATGTCACGCTTTGCAATATTGAAAGCTTCCTGCCAAGATAACTCTATACGAGCGACACCATCTTTAATTGCTTGCATTGCAACGTCTGCAGCCTCAACAGGAAATACAGCAGCTTCATCCATTTTTGGAATAATATCGTCTGGATTAATGCCACGCTTTTCTGCATATTTCGCCAATGACTCTGCTGCTGCAATTGCCATATTATCGGTAATTTTGCGTGCTCGAACCATTAATGCACCTTTCAAGATTCCAGGGAAACCCAATGAGTTATTCACTTGATTCGGGAAATCACCACGACCAGTTGCAACAATATAAGCACCAGCCTTTTTCGCTGCATACGGATAAATTTCAGGCACTGGATTTGCGCATACAAAGACAATTGATTTTTCTGCCATACTAGAAATCCATTCAGGTTTGATTGTATCAGGACCTGGCTTAGATAAAGCAATCAGTACATCAGCACCTTTCATTGCTTCACCAAAATCGTCAATTTTATTTGGATTTGTGGTCTCGCACAGCTCCCACTTACGATAGAAAGCTTTATTTTCACGGATATCGTTTCTATCTTTATGCAATGAGCCTCTAGAATCGAAAAGAACGATTTTCTTCGGATCACCACCGGCAGCTATAATTAATCGTGCAATGGTAGTATTTGAAGCACCAGCCCCCATCATTGTAATTTTCACATCACCAATTTTCTTATCGGCAATTTTCAATGCATTAATAAGACCCGCTAAAGTTACAGATGCTGTACCTTGAGCATCATCGTGCCATACCGGAATATCGCATTCATCACGCAAAGTATCCAGCACTTTATAACAATTAGGCTGAGAAATATCTTCCAAATTTACAGCACCAAAACTAGGCTGCAACATTTTCACAAACTCAATAATTTTATCGGGGTCTTTCTCCCCTTTTTCATTGATAGAGTTTATACACAAGGCTACAGCATCAACGCCTCCAAGATATTTCATCAGAAAGGCTTTCCCTTCCATCACGCCAAGTCCTCCTGAAGGAGTCACATCGCCATCACCGAGAACACGGGTTGAATCACTGACTACTGCAACAAGATTTCCACGATTAGAAAGGTTAAATGACTCATTGTTATCATCGCGAATGCTTGTTGAAACCTTTGACACACCAGGAGTGTACCAAACATTGAACCAGTTAAACCCGGGGACAGCAGCTTTTGGAACGACTTGAATTTTTCCACCATAAAATGTATGTGCAGAATGGGCCAAGTTTTTCAAAAACAAGGTTTGAGCTTTAGCAATTTGCTCATCGCTGAAATCATCAGGAAAAGCATTGTGAAGATTGGATAGGTCTAGGTTTATTTTTTCCATATGTCAATTATTGAATAAGTTTAATGTTTTTCAGCTCCGGCCTTTTTAAATCCGGCTTTAATAAATTCACGATTTAGGCGTGCAATATGTGACAAGCTAACTCCTTTCGGACATTCAGCCTCACACGCTCCGGTATTGGAACATGAACCAAATCCGAGTTCATCCATTTTTGTTAGCATATTCCAAGCACGTTGAACGCCTTCAGTTTTTCCTTGCGGAAGCAATGCATATTGAGACACTTTTGCTGCGACAAACAGCATGGCAGAAGAGTTTTTGCAAGCAGCAACACATGCCCCACAGCCAATACAAGCAGCAGCATCAAAGGCTTCATCGGATTTTACTTTAGGCACTTTATATGTGTTGGCATCCACAGCAGAACCCACTTCGACATTGACAAACCCACCAGCTTCCATAATTTTTTCGAAAGCGCTGCGATCAACCACTAAATCTTTAATCACAGGAAATGAATTTGTACGCCAAGGCTCAACAGTGATGGTATCTCCATCTTTAAAGGCTTTCATATTTAATTGGCAGGTAGTAATTTCCTGACCTGGTCCATGAGGACGACCGTTCACCATCATAGCGCAACTACCGCAAATACCTTCGCGACAATCGTGCTCAAATGCAACCGGATCTTTCCCTTCAGCAATTAGATTCTCATTTAAAGCATCCATCATCTCGAGGAATGTCATATCGAGGGATGCATTGTCTAGATGATAAGTTTCAAACTGACCTTTATCTTTGGGACCGGCTTGTCGCCAGACTTTTAATGTTAATTTCATAATTCTGTATTTAATTGATTTGACAGACTATTTATAACTTCTTTGTTGAACTTTAACTTCTTCAAACTTCAGCTCTTCTTTATGCAGATTTGGCATTTTTTGATTGCCTTGGTATTCCCAAACGGATACATAACTGTATTCTTCATCGTTACGCATTGCCTCACCATCAGGAGTTTGGTATTCTTCACGGAAATGTGCCCCGCAAGACTCCTTTCTATTTAATGCATCATACATAATTAAACGAGCAATTTCAAAGGAAGCTGCAACTCTTAAAGCACGTTCAAGTGTCTGGTTCATACTATCGGTAGAACCTGTCACATTCAGGTCTTTATAAAATTCTTCTTCTAAGGCATTCACTTCCTCAATACCTTTGCGGAGGCCTTCATCATTGCGTGCCATTCCCGCTCTATCCCACATGATTTTACCAAGCTTTTTATGGAATGCAAGCGGAGATGTTTTTCCATTGATATTCATTAAACGCTCAATGCGTTCTCTTGCTTCTTTTTCAGCCTCCTCAAATTCTGGCAAATCTGTAGGAATTTTTGGTGTTTGAATCTCTCCTGCCAGATAATCGTTAATTGTAATTGGCAAGACAAAATATCCATCACCAGAACCCTGCATCAAGGCAGATGCACCAAGTCGGTTTGCGCCATGATCAGAGAAATTTGCTTCTCCAATAGCGTACAATCCCGGAACGGTAGTCATCAAATTATAATCAACCCACAAGCCACCCATTGTATAATGTCCTGCAGGATAAATTTTCATAGGTTCATCGTATGGTGATTCCCCAGTGATTTTCTGATACATATCAAAGAGGTTTCCATATTTATTTTTGATTACTTTTTTCCCTTGTTTCTTAATTGCATCCGAGAAATCGAGATACACAGCATATCCTGTCTCCCCGACTCCATATCCAGCATCGCAACGTTCTTTGGCTGCACGTGAAGCAATATCACGAGGGACAAGATTTCCAAATGCAGGATATCTTCGTTCAAGATAATAATCACGTTCTTCAACCGGAATATCTTTTGCCTTACGTTTATCGCCCTTTATTTTAGACACCCAAACACGGCCATCATTACGCAAAGACTCTGACATCAAAGTCAATTTTGACTGATATTCATTCAATTGCGGGATACATGATGGATGGATTTGAATAAAGCTAGGATTTGCAAAAAAAGCACCTTTTTTATAAGCTGCATAAGCAGCTTCACCGCTAGAATTTACGGCAAGTGTGGACAAGAAATAAATTGTACCGTAACCTCCGGTCGCCATGACAACCGCATGTGCAGAATGTCTTTCAATTTCGCCGGTTACCAAGTTACGACAAACGATTCCTCTAGCCTTTCCTTCCACAGTTACAATTTCCAGCATTTGCCGGCGTTCGTACATTGTAACAGTACCTTTTGCAATCTGGCGTTTTAATGCACTATAACTTCCGAGTAACACTTGTTGTCCGGTTTGCCCTTGTGCATAAAATGTCCGGGAAACCTGCACCCCACCAAATGAGCGAGTTGTAAGATCACCACCGTATTCCCGTGCAAACGGAACGCCTTGAGCAGTTAATTGATCGATAATTGAGCTACTCACTTCGGCAGCACGATACACATTGGCTTCGCGCGCTCTGAAATCGCCCCCTTTGATCATATCGTAAAACAAACGATACACGGAATCGTTATCATTTCGATAATTTTTTGTTGCATTAATTCCTCCTTGTGCCGCAACAGAGTGTGCGCGTCGTGGGGAATCTTGAAAACAAAACACCTTAACATTGTATCCCATTTGTCCGAGACTTGCAGCACCAGCAGCACCAGCCACTCCAGTACCGACCATAATAATGTCCATTTTCTTTTTATTGGCAGGACTTACAAGTTTAAGCGAGTTTTTATGATTTGTCCACTTTTGAGCAAGTGGTCCTTTGGGAATTTTTGAGTTTAATATAGCCATTGAATCAGTTTTTTTCATTATATCATTGAACGAATCATCACATAAAGCGGAATTACTGCAAATCCAAATGCAAAAAGTAGAGATAAGATAACTCCTAGTCCATTAAGAATTTTTCGCCATTTTTTATTGCTGCATCCTAGTGTTTGGAATGCAGACCACACACCATGATACAAATGGAGACCTAATGCAATTGCACCAACAACATACAATGCAACAGACCATTTCCAATTGATAAACAGTCCTGTGACAAGTGCATATGCATTTTTCATATGCTCTCCACCAATGACAACCTCTGAGAGAAGTGGATCACCAGTAAATTTCATTTTCCAAAAGAAATTAATTAGGTGAATGACGAGGAAAACAAGGATTAATGTTCCAAGGATATACATATTTCGACTTGGCCATGAGCTGCCTGCTGATGCTTTCCGCATTTTATACCTACCGAATGCACCATAATTCACATTCCGTTTTCGTTGGTTCTGGAGTGTAATCATGGATGCAATTAAAAGATGGAAGATTAGTCCAATTGCAAGAATTGGTTCAACAACTTTAATCAATGGGGTTACTGCCATAAAATGAGCAGCCCGATTAAAAAGTTCTCCGGAATCATCAAAAAGTATCATGGAATTTACGGTCAAATGCACCAATAAAAACATGATAAGGAATAAACCTGTCACACTCATCAGTATTTTTCGTCCGATTGAGGTGGTAAAATAACTTGCCATAGCGATAATTTTCGTTTAGTTTACAATCAATTAATTCAACTCAGAGCAACTTTACTGCTCCCATTTCTTTCTGCCTTCAATATATAAATCTTTTCCGTAACAATCATTGATAACAATGAGAGGCATGTCTTTTACTTCAAGTCTTCTGACCGCTTCAGGTCCAAGTTCCGGAAAAGCAATCACTTCTGCTTTTGTAATTGTTTTTGATAAGAGTGCAGCAGCTCCTCCCGTTGCTCCAAAATAAACTGCGATATGCTTTTTAAGTCCATCGACAACATCAGCATTGCGGGAACCTTTACCAATCATTCCTTTCATTCCGACTTTCAACAAGTCATTGACAAATGGATCCATTCGATAACTGGTTGTTGGTCCAGCCGCTCCAATTGCTTGTCCTGGTTGCGCAGGAGAAGGTCCGACATAAAAAACGACACTGCCTTCAGGATTAAAAGGCAGCTCTTTTCCTTCTGTCAATAAATCAACAAGCTTTTTATGTGCAGCATCACGTGCAGTATATATGGTTCCTGACAAAAAGACTTCGTCGCCAATATTGAGTTGACGCACTTTTTCATCGTCCAAAGGTGTTGTTAAATGAATACTCATAGCTTAAATGGTTTTGATTTTTACTCGTGCAGCATGGCACTGAATGTTTACAGCAACTGGGAATGTTGCAATATGCCGAGGAAACTCCTCTATAAAGAGATCAAGTGAGGTTGTGTTTCCTCCTAAACCTGCAGGGCCAATCCCGAGTTTATTGATTTCCGCAAGCCATTCAACCTCAAGCTCAGCCAACTTTGGATTAGCATTGCGTTGACCAAAACGACGAGTGACTGCTTTTTTGGCTAAATGGGCAACGTAATCAAAGGTTCCACCAATAGCAACACCAATGACTGTTGGAGGGCAAGGATTTCCCCCTGCGGAAGAAACTGTCTCAATCACAAATTGCTTGATTCCCTCTATCCCATCTGCAGGTTTCATCATTTTCAAACGGCTCATATTTTCCGAGCCTCCTCCTTTTGGTAGCATGGTAATTTTCACCTCATCACCAGGTACAATATGCGTATGAATAATTGCAGGTGTGTTATTCCCTGTGTTTTTAGGGTCTGTTATCGGATGTTCCACAATAGATTTTCTTAAAAAACCATCCACATAACCAGCAGCAACACCATCTTGAATTGCTTGATTCAGATCACCACCAACAAAACGAACGTCTTGCCCCACATCCATATAGATCACTGTAAAGCCAGTATCCTGACAAATTGGAGTTTTTTCAGTTCGAGCAATTTCGATATTGTCCAATAGCTGACCGAGTACAGCTTTTCCAACATCTGAATTTTCATTGTCTTTTGCTTTCTGTAAAGTTTGGATCAAATCATCATTAGCCACAGTGGAGGCTTCAATAGCCATATCATGGATGACTTTTGTCATTTTTTTGACATCAATTTCCCTCATAATAGCGGATTCGTTAGGTTTTCTTTATATTTTCAAATATAAACAATTTTAAGCCTCATTTTTATGCTACACAACATAAAAGATACTGATATAACTCAAGTCAAAAAGAAAACCCACTGGATTTCAGCGGGTTTTCTTTCACTCTTATTTCATAACTGTCTTTAAGACATTACCAATTTCTGCGGCAGACTCTGCCACTTTAACTCCGGCATTCTTTAGTGCTTCAATTTTTTCAGCAGCGGTACCTTTACTACCAGCAATGATTGCACCAGCATGACCCATTCGTTTACCTTTTGGAGCTGTTTGTCCTGCA
Source organism: Bacteroidales bacterium (assembly GCA_963676165.1). Taxonomy (GTDB): domain Bacteria; phylum Bacteroidota; class Bacteroidia; order Bacteroidales; family ML635J-15; genus JAQIBY01. The sequence goes on from OY781043.1 coordinate 2,791,574, forward strand.
ATAAACGCAACAACAGGCTTTTTTACATGCTTTTGAATGAAGTTAGCAGCTTGAATTTCCAAATCTCCACCAATTTCACCTATCATTACCATGGCCTCAGTTTCCGGATCTTCTTCAAATAGTTTCAATAAATCGATGAAAGAATATCCTATGATAGGATCTCCACCAATACCGACAGCTGTGGTAATACCATATCCAGCCTGAACAACTTGATTTGCGGCCTCATAGGTTAAGGTTCCCGATTTAGAGATAACACCAACTTTGCCTTTTTTAAAGACAAATCCAGGCATAATACCCAATTTAGCCTCGTCAGCAGTAATGACTCCCGGACAGTTAGGTCCAAGCAAAATTGCCCCATGGGCTTCAACATATTTTTTAGCAATCATCATATCCCGTACAGGAATTCCTTCTGTGATGCAAACAATTAACTTCACACCAGCTTCCGCAGCTTCCATCACTGAATTTGCGGCAAAAGCAGGAGGGACAAAAACCAACGAAGCATCTGCTCCTGTTTGTTTGACAGCTTCTTTCACTGAATTAAATACAGGTTTCCCCATGTGTGTCGTACCTCCTTTGTCTGGAGTAACACCACCAACAATTTGTGTTCCATAGTCCATGCATTGTTCTGCATGAAAACTACCTTCTTTTCCTGTGAATCCCTGAACAAGGACTTTCGTATCTTTATTGACTAATATACTCATGATTTTAGGATTTTACAAAGTTAACAGCTTTCTCAGCACCATCATTCAGGTCAAATGCTGTAGTTAGATTTTTTATTCCTGAATGATCCAATATTTCCTTAGCAATTTTAGCATTTGTACCATCTAACCGCACTACAACGGGCACATCAACAGTAACTAATTTCGAAGCTTCAATTAACCCGTTAGCAATACGATCACAACGAACAATTCCACCAAAAATATTAATGAATACCGCCTTCACATTTTTGTCGCGAAGAATGATTTCCATCCCCTTAGCAACAGTTGTAGGGCTTGCATTCCCTCCAACATCGAGGAAGTTTGCTGGCTCGCCGCCTTTGTATTTAATAATGTCCATTGTGGACATGGCCAATCCTGCACCATTTACCATACAGCCAACATTCCCATCAAGTTTCACATAAGAAAGTCCATACTCACCAGCTTCGGTTTCAGCAGGATCTTCTTCATTGAAATCACGCATTTCTAAGATATCTTTTTGTCTCATTAATGCATTGTCATCAAAACCCATTTTAGCATCGAGAGCAATCATACGATCATCATCCAGTAATGCAAGTGGATTGATTTCAATTAAGTTAGCATCCTTTTCCATATAGACAGCGTAAACAGCTTTTGCAAAACCAGCAAAATGCTTTGTTTGAGCTTTGTCCAATCCGAGAGCTTCTGCCATATTTCGGATTTGGAAATCTTGCAAGCCAAAAAGCGGATCAACTTCTGTTTTGATGATTTTTTCAGGAGTCTCTTCAGCAACTTTCTCAATTTCCACACCGCCTTCAACACTTGCCATAATGACAGGTTTCTCAGATTTTCTATCCAGAGTAACTCCTAGATAGAATTCATCTTTGATGTTAGCACCAGCTTCAATGTAGAGCTTTTTTACTTGCTTTCCTTCTGGACCTGTTTGATGAGTTACCAGAGTCATTCCAAGCATCTTTTCAGCAATATCATACACCTCCTGTGGAGATGAAGCTATTTTTACACCACCGGCTTTTCCTCTTCCACCAGCATGGATTTGCGCTTTCACAACGCATTTTTCCGTTCCCAGCTTTTCTGCTGCAAGCTTTGCTTCGGCAGCTGACTCAACAGCATAACCTTCCAGCACAGGCACTCCGAAAGAACGAAAAACAGTCTTTGCCTGATATTCGTGAATATTCATAATTAATTTGGATTGAGTTAGAATTATGTTCGTAATAAAAAAAGTACAAGGTGCATTTCTAATACACAATAGCAAAAATAAAAAATATCCCAGCGCGACAAATATTTTTTTCTGCATTAAAATATACACTGATACAGAAACGTTTATCTTTCAGACAAATGTTAAATTCTATCACACATTATTTGACATGAATTTAAAAAAGTATTATCTTAGCGCAAATATCAAATATAGAAACTATGAAATCATTAAGAAATCTGATTATTTTTATTGCTGTATCAGGCCTAATCGTGTTTGTTAGTAGTTGTACCGACCCTGACACTACTGCACCAACCATTTATTTCCCCCAAGCACAAGATACAACGGTATTGTTACTTACACCTTTTACTGACCCAGGTGTTTATGTAGAAGACAATAAAGACCTTAATGCTGAGATTGAAGTTGAAAGCGATTTTGAAGATGCGATAACATTAAATCTTGATGGTGAATTACGTATTGCTGGGACTTATGAAATTACTTATACAGCAAAAGATTTAGCGGGAAATGAATCAGAAGATATCAGAACTGTCAATGTAAAAAATGTTGCTGAAATTATTGCAGGTAGCTACGATGTGAATGGAGTTTATGAAAATGTTGCAGACACAAACTTTACAGGCTCTATTTCTGCAGATTCTCGTTCTGCTGGAAAAGTCAGATTCACAAAATCTTATTATCATTCTGTTGGTGATGAGAAAATTTATCTTAAAGTTGATGCATGGTTATATTCACCAGACCATTCACTTGACATTACAAATACTGGAGTTGAAGTAGATCCTTATTATGGTTGGATGTGTACTCCAGACAATCCAGATGAGCCTTTCTTCTACAATATGGATTACCAAACTGCAATGGAAGTTATGCCTCGTTACACTTACCTTCACATTCCTTATCAAGAGTTTGAAGATACAGCTGGAAATGAAATTGAATACCAAATTATTGGAAAACGAAATAATGATAGTGGCTTACCAGAATCTCGCATTACTTATGTAGGTGATCAAGTTACTGAGGTTACTTTGAAAATAAATGTTACCAGAGGTGGCTTTACTGACAGAATTACAGAAACCTATTTACCTAGATAAGCATTTTAATAAGATATTGGGAAACTGTCAGCTTTTAAGTTGGCAGTTTTTTTTTATGCGTTGGTTTTGCCAAAATACAATTGGTTTAGCATTTTATGAAGTTTTGGAGCGAGTTTGTGATAAAACCGTCTTTCCTCGAAGCCTAGCACCCACCTCAAGCCTTCAACCGGATCGAGAATATAAATTTCATCTGCAGATTTCAAATCATCTGCATGAACAATGCAATCATCAAACACCCGGACATTAAGACGAGTACAAGCTTCAACTGCTTTTTCGCGCATTATGTCACGGATAGCCCCTTCTTCAATAGCAGGTGTATAGGCAATTTCATCTTTGACAAGCATAAAATTGGCACCAATAAATCGTGCAACATGGTTAAGCTCATTTAATATCACCATTTGATTTAAATTTTGCTCAAGCATTTGATTCACTGCCGAAGTTTCAGTCGGTGACACTCCGACATCATAAACCTCCGCAGAACCAGAATACAAGCGATTTGTGCGAAACAATCCAATTTTCACCCCTTTGGAATTTAAACTAAACGACTGACGTGAAACAGGAGTTGCTGTCATTATATATTGTGCATCATCACCGGGTCTATCGACAAAAAGAAGCATTTTTAATAAGCCTCCTTGATAAATTCGATTGATCTGAAAAAGGTGCTGAATATCCTGAGCAAAAGTATTGGCTGTCATCCACTGAGGCAAACGCATTCCTTTGAACTTTGCAAATTGTTCAATTTTACGAAATTCATCTTGGTAAAATGGCAAGGCAGAAGACACAATAAACCAAGTAAAATGCAGTCGGTTTACACCCTGAAGTACGGAATCTTCAGCTGTAAACAATGCATTATTGCGCAATAATTCACCATTGTAAATTATGTGTCTTGCCATATTTATTGAATTGTTTCCAGTGTTTTTAAGAAGTTTGCATTTGATTCAACCTTAATTCCACGAAGACCTACACGTTCCGCAGCCTGAACATCACGATCAGAATCGCCTATTAAAAACGACTTCTCAACATCCACATTAAAACGAGAAATTGCTTTTTCAAGCATTAAACTATTTGGTTTACGGCACAAACATTTCTCTAACTTGTCATGATGAGGACAGGCATAAATAGCATCGAAAGTAATATCCAAGCGATTCAATTGTTCGCACATAAAATTATGCATGCATTCCAATCGTTCTTTATCGTACAAGCCCCTGGCAATACCACCTTGATTGGTTATCATAATTAACAGATAGCCGTCAGCTTGCAGTTTCTTTAATCCCTGAAGCACTCCAGGATTAAAAACGAAATCATCAATACAAGTCACATAACGACCAATTTCCCGATTAATGACGCCATCCCTATCTAAAAATACAGCTTTCTGTTTCATATTATTGTAAATTAAATGCCATTAGATTTTTAAAAAAAGCAACAATCAACTGAGGCTCAACCATCAACGGATAAGCAAACCCGAACACTGCGCCCCAGAAATGTGCATCATGCCCAATGTTATCTTTTCCTCGCTGTGACATACGATATGAATATATTAAATAGATTACGCCAAACAAAATTCCAGGAATAGGAATAAGCCCAAAGAAGTAAATCAAATGCCAAGGTGCAAAAAAGATACTTGTAAACACAACAGCAGAAACAGCCCCAGATGCACCAACAGCATTATAATGAGGATTGTCTTTATGCTTAGCTAAAGAATACAAACTACTAAAAACGACTGAGCCCAAATACAAAATAATGAAATGCAGAAGAGGCATCTTATCAAATGGTGGAACCTGAGAAAAGATGTACAGAATAGCACTACCAAACGACCATAACACAAACATATTGACAAGCAGATGTGTCAAATTCACATGCAAGAAAGCATGTGTTAGCAAACGATACCATTCTCTACGATGATAAACTTGATAAGCATTAAACTGCAATTTAAAGAAACCAGACTGATCTTTCCAGGTTTGCCATGTTGTTAAAGCAGTTACACCGATAAGAACAAATATAAACCAGTCGTAATTCATCATGCATTTAATATTTTGTAAATCATTTCGCGCATTAATTCTCCTTCTGCCATTTCGCCTGCCCCCACACCTTTAAGTTTCATATCGTAATCACGCATGATTGCAACAATGTCAACCAAACGTCGCAAATTGTAATTTCGTGCTGCTCGTGCGTATTCATCTACAAAGAAAGGAGAAACACCAATCGCTGATGCCACATTGTTTTTTGCCTTATTCGGTAAACTATGAAAGACCATCAGTTTTTTAAAGTAAGAAAACAAAATTCCCATGGTAAGTACAGCAGGATAGTTTCTCGGATTTTTTCCAAAGAAATGAATAATACGGTATGCTTTAGCCTTGTCTTTCGCACCAAGGGCACGTTGAAGTTCAAATACATTATACTCACGACTGATTCCTATATTATCAACCACCATTTGCTCTGTTATGAGCGTTGTCCCTTTGGGCAAAGAAATCTGTAATTTCTTCAACTCATTGACAATCTTAGAAAGCTGAGCGCCTACATTCTCAGATATCAACATTGAGGCTTTGGGTTCAATCTGCAATCCCTGATCAAGCAACCAGGTTTCTATCCAAGCATTAATCTTATTTTCGTAAACAGGTTTCGCCTCAAAAAGAACTGCTTTCTTATCCAGTGTTTTAAACACTTTCAATCGCTTGTCAATTTTCTTGTATTTGTAATTTAAAACAAGGATAGTGCTGTTCAGAGGATTCTCAGCATATGACTCCAACAACTTAATGTCTTTTAAATCCTGAGCTTCTTTTACGATAACAACCTGATGATTTGCCATCATCGGGAAACGCTTAGCCATTTCCACCACTTGGTACATATTTGTATCCTTACCATACAGAACTGTTTGATTAAAAGAACGCTCGCTTTCAGAAAGCACTGAAGTCATTATTTTGTCCGTAATCTCATCAATAAAGAACGGCTCATCACCCCATAAAAAATATATGGGCTTATAGATTTTCTGGTTAATATCCTTTAAAATCTGTGCGAAAGTCATAGAAACAAATGTACATGATTTTTTTTGAAAACCCTTTGATCAAGGAAAAATATCGCAGCAATAATTATCAACACCACAAAGAAAACTGCAAGTAAATGTTGTGAAAAATAAGAAAAACCAATATGCAATATTATCTTTGCCGAATTGAAAATTCACAGCATGTCATCACTTGCTTCGAACATACCAAAACTGTATCTTATCAAGATCGCGAAATGGTTTATGATGACCATGCCAATCATTGTTCTGTTTTATCAAGCCAATGGTTTAGGCATGACCGAAGTTTTGTCATTGCAAGCAGTGTATTCCATTGCCATTGTAGCATTAGAAATTCCATCAGGATACGCTGCTGATGTTTGGGGTCGAAAAACGACCTTAATTATTGGAAGCATTTTGGGAGTTTTGGGCTTTGTCATTTACAGTTTTTCATTTGGTTTCTGGGGCTTTCTAGCTGCTGAACTCACCTTAGGTATAGGACAGAGTTTCATATCCGGATCAGATTCCGCCATGCTTTATGACAGTTTAAAATCCAACAACCGTGAAGCCGACTACCTAAAATATGAAGGCAGAGTAATTTCGATAGGAAACTTTGCAGAAACTCTAGCCGCAATCTTAGGTGGTTTACTTGCAGAAATCAGCTTACGACTTCCGTTTCAAGCTCAAATAGCGGTTGCACTTATAGCTGTTCCTGCTGCAATCACCCTCATTGAACCACCTCGAATAAAGAGTTTCGGTCAAGGCAACATGAAGCGCATTTTAGGAGTTGTAAAAAACTCACTCATAGACAACAAAGTTCTCAGATACAATATTTTATTCTCCTCCATTACAGGTTGTGCCACATTAAGTATGGCGTGGTTCATACAGCCATATATGGATCAGATTTTAAAATTCTCTAAAGCTGAAATTGGGATAGCCTGGGCAGTATTAAATCTTGCTGTCGGTTTAATGAGCTTGATTGCCTATAAAATTGAAGCAAAAGCTGGGGACAAAAAATGCATCATTGGAATTATGATAATCATTGCCATTGGCTATGGTGCAATGGGCTTCATCAGCAGCTTATGGGTTATTCCATTTGTACTTCTCTTTTACATGATGAGAGGAGTAGCAACACCAATTTTAAAAGATTACATTAACCGCCTTACGGACTCTGAACATCGTGCGACAGTATTGTCTGTAAGAAATTTCATTATTCGAATTTTATTTTCGGTAATCGGACCATTTCTAGGATGGTACACAGATTTGTACTCATTACAACATGCATTGATTCTTGCAGCTATCCTCTTCTTTAGTTTTGGCATGTTAAGTGCAATAATCTACATCAGCAGCTATCATAAAAAGTAAGCAGAAAAAGTCAAACTACCGTTAATTATTTCCGGTTTCAATTGTATTTTCTTCGTAATTGTATTCAGAACCACGCGCTGAGTGAGGAATAGAAAAGATTCCTAAAAGTACGATACCTGCCAACACAACAAACCAACGTCTTTCTTTTTTCAAATTTAGGATTAAGGCAGCCAACCAGAACACCCCTGCAATTAAGGTTTTATTGTCTGTCAAATCATATCCTACAGGAAAGCCTGTCCACGCCTGACCGAAAGCAAAATACTGCACGATAGGACCAAAAATAAATCCGCCTACTGCCAGGAGAGAGAAAGTCCAGATTGACAATTTGCGCAGATTTCCTTTTTTAAACACAGCCATGAGCAGAGTTACCGTACTCAATAACATTGCAGCAAACATTGCCAACACATGAGGAATTAATGCCCAAGCAGGCACATCGCCTTTAAATCGGACAATTGCAGGTTCATCTTGTGTTGAATAAACAAGTTCATTATCCCGTTTCAACTCCACAAAGTACATCAACTTACCAGCTGCAGGTTGTATTGGAAGAAATGCAATCCATTGATCGTTGTCCTTTTGCATAGGAATTCTCATGGTTTCAAACTCCCCCGGGTATTTTTTAAACACGACATCCACAGCATCAAAACCTTCGCTAACAGGAATTTCAACCATACAACCATCCCCAATACTTGCAGAACGAGTTAAGTTAAAAGTATATAATTCAGAACCCATTTCTGTTTTGAAAGATAATGGATAAGTTGGACCTGTTTTACGTTGATAATATGAAGCCCCCAATGTAAGCAATACAGCCAATGTCCAGATAAGTCCTTTTTTCATAGCAATAAATTAAAATGTAAGTTCAAGTGTTATGGGTTTTTCTTCACGCACTAATTCAATTGAAATGGTTTGTCCTTTCTTGAAATGAGAAAGTGTTTCCATGTAATCGTAGATATTCTCAATGTCATATTTATCCACTTTATGGATAACATCTCCCTTTTGGATTCCGGCATTGGCAGCTGGTCCACCAGGACGAACACCATCAACTGCTAAACCTTCTTTCACACGACCGGTAACATCTGGCATAATTCCCATGGAAACTTTCATGTCTCCATAATGTCTTCCTTTTCCGTTTTGTTTTTGAGCCACAAACTCTAAGCTCAAATCGGGATGCATCAAACTATCAAGCAAAGAAACTGACAATTCCGCCACCTGCTTCATCCCTTTAAAATTGATTTGATCAATATCATCATCAGGGCGGTGGTAATCGTCATGAAGACCTGAATTAAAAAACAAAACAGGAATATTTTCTGAAGCGAAAGATGCTTGATCAGAACCAGCATATCCCCCGCCACTCAGTGCCAAGTCCAATGGTTTATTTTGGAACGATTTTAAAATGCTTTCAAACTCTTTTGCTGTTCCAGTACCAGAAATACTCAGCTTATCGTCAATAACACGACCAACCATGTCAAAATTGATCATCGCACGGATTTTCTCCAGTGGAACAGGAGTATGTTCAACAAAATATTTTGAGCCGATCAAGCCCTCCTCTTCTGCAGCAAACAGAACAAACAACATATTTTGCTCGGGTTTATGCTTTGCATAATAATCAGCCAGCATCAAGACCATAGCTGTACCGGATGCATTGTCATCAGCACCATTATGGATTTCATGCAACTCTGGGGAACGTGATCCTGAGCCATATCCACCATAACCTAAATGATCGTAATGCGCACCTAACACTACCCATTCATCCGATTTTTCAGCAGCCACATATCCATAAACATTGCCTGTCGTGCTATAATTTTCAATAATTTCTACATTTGCATCAACCGTAATATTATCCACTTCCAGACCCTCGTAAGACGCTGGATAAGCATTGTCTGACTGAAGTTTATCCACACTCAAGATGCTTGTTTCAGCCAGTTCACGACTTATTTGAAATACTGGGATATCAAGACGCACCATACTTCTGGAATAATAAAACGGATAAAACTCATCATCTTTACCCCAATTCCCCAGAGCAACCAAAAGCAAACCTCCTGCACCTAAACGTTCCGCCAAATTAGAAATCTGAATTAACTCACGATAAGTTGGAATGCTTCCTTTCTCAAATTTGGAATAGTAGAGTAGCCACTCACCATTAAGAACAGGCTTTTCAGTGTCTCGCAAGTCTTTCAATAAAACCACCGAAGCTGACAGATGTTTGTCTGCAGAAAAATTCATCACCTGATAATCATTCTCGCCAATTTGCTTCCCATTGACTTTAAAAAACACTTTGTCAGATAAGTCAATTGATGTGAGCATGTCAAATTTCTGCACAAACCCATCTTCAAAAGCTTTCACTCCAGATTTTTCGAATTGCTTGACCATGTATGCATGAGCCATGCTATCACCAGGTGTCCCAGGAAATCTACCTTCAAGTTTATCTGAAGCAAGGTATTTCAAGGATTTCTTTGCAACACTTAGTTTCTGAGCATAAGTTAAACTGACAAAGAATAGCAAAATCAGCAGAATGGAAGTACGAATAATTTTCATGACAATTTTTGTTTTAGCAACAATAAAACTAAGAAAAAGTTTTTGAAGCAAGCAAAAGCATTTGTCTTTCATTCATCAAATTCAGGAAAACATAAAGCGAACAAACAAAGTAGATTTGCCTATTATTTTATTATAATTAACAGACATGAAGATAAACATAAAATTTTCGTGAAAAATATTTCAAAATGCAGAAAACCGAACTCTCAGCTGGATGGACAGAAATCACACATCCGCGATTCGAATTAGCATAGAAATCATCTTTTTTTGGGGGAGGGGAATACTCAAGTTTTTCAGTGGAGTGAGTCCTGCCGAAGGTTTAGCGATTAAATCGATAGACCTTTTAACATTTGGTTTGTTTTCAGATCAATTGATTATTTACGGATTAGCCAGCGTTGAAACGCTTATCGGCTTAGCCTCCCATATTCAAATGGTTTTTGAAAACAATTCTGATTGTACTATTTCTACAAATGTTAGAGACTATAACTCCCTTGATTTTATTCCATGAAGAAGCATTCAACAAAATCCCATACGCAATAATACTAGAGAGACAATATATTGTCAAGAATTTAGTCATCATTAGCGGAGGGTTTGTGATCAGAGCCAGCCTTTATCGAAGACAAAACCCAAGGATTAACATTTAGTTAACAGACTATCTATCTGCATTTTAATACAGATTTAACATTCGACAAAAATTTTAACAAACATTTAGATTTGTTTGGCTGAACCTTAACAAACCGAACCTGTTTACCACGGTATATTTGTAAAAGAATTAATCACTAAAAAACAAAAGGGAATATATTATGAAAAAACTAGTCGCAATCATAGCAATTATTTCAGCATTTGGATTTACAAATCTCCAAGCGAAAGAACTTGAAAAATCAAGCAGCAACGAAATGAATCAGATGGAGCTAAACATTTTACCATATGGAAAAACTGATTTTGTTCCAATGACAGCAATTTATCAAAGTGGAGAATACACAGTTTATCGTGTTGAATCTGACTTTGTAAATACAATACCATCCTGTCAACCAGTAGGTAAGAACTACCACTACTTTGTTTACCAAAATGGTGAATTTATGATGACAGTGAATGAATGCAACAAAAACAATGTCTTTTCTTATTTGTCAAAGTAAACCCTTCATAGTTATAGCACAAAGAAAAGCTACTTCCGAAATTATGGAAGTAGCTTTTTTCATATCTTCTTTCTAAGATTGTACTTGAATTTATTGCTCTAATAAACCACCCAGAACAGAGCGGGAACCTTTATTTTGATTTCCACTTACCGGACTCAGTTCTTTGATCAACTTTTTGATTGGCATAGATTGCAACCAAACTTTTCCTGTCCCTTTGAGTGTAGCAAGGAAAAGACCTTCACCACCAAAGACCATAGATTTCAAATTACCTGCACGTTCAACAGAAAAATCAATGGTATCTTCAAAAGCAACAACACAACCAGTATCTACACGAAGTGTTTCGTTGTTTAATTCACGCTCTATCAATGTTCCTCCGGCATGAATAAATGCCATTCCATCACCTTCTAGCTTCTGAAGAATAAAACCTTCACCACCAACAAGCCCAGAACCTAAACGTTTATTTAAAGTTACAGACATCTTTGTTCCTTTCGCAGCGCACAAAAAGGCATCGCGTTGAGTTACTAAATGAGAATTCAAATTCCCCAAAGAAATTGGAACAATTGTACCTGGATATGGTGCAGCAAAAGCGACATGAGATTTACCCGTTCCTCTATGTGTAAAGTGAGTTAAGAATAAAGATTCACCTGTAAGCATTCTGCCACCTGCCTTTAGCAGTTTTTTAAACATTCCTTGCTTAGGATCTGAACCGTCACCCATTTTGGTTTGAAAATCAATGCCATCTTCCATATATAGCATTGCGCCAGCTTCGGCAATAACAGTTTCATCAGGATCTAACTCAATTTCAACAAGTTGAATATCATGACCCATTACTTTGTAATCAATTTCGTGTGATTGCATATTAAATGTCATTTGGTTTTAGTACTCTACAAAGATATAAGATTATTCAAATTTTAAAAGCGGAAAGCTTGTCAAAGCATGTAAAATCTTTGTTAATTCGAATAGTCATCTAATCAACAAATAAAAATGACACCTTCCTCAATTATCGATATTTAGGCAAAACAGAGTAGTAAACATAATTTGCCAACTCCTCCCCTTCAGAAATGAGTGTCATCTCCAATTTCCAATCTTTCATTTCCATAAGCTCGGCAGGCACATCAAGATAAAAATCAAAACGATACATGTAAGGCTTTGTAATCATTTTTTTGCGTTCTGATTGCACTGTGTTACCCTCATCATCTTGAAAAATCAAGACTAATTCCACTTGCTTTCTTTCTGGGGAATCAGAAACAAAAAAACAATTCACTCCAAAACCTTCACCAACTGCATAAAGCATAAAAGGAGCATAAGCATCACGAGCAGCATAATGTAAAGCTTTCCACTCGCCAAAATAATCGATGGAGCTCCATGAAATAGCAGGCCAACAATCATTTAGTTGCCAATACAAACTTCCTGAACACCTTTCTTGGGTGCGAAACCAACGAATAGCTTCCCCAATTCCGTATGCTTGCAATGTTTGCGACATTTCTGCGAATTTCTGGGGATCTTCAAATTCGCCAAAATAACGCTGCATATATTCTCGTATTAATCGATCTCCAAAAGGATGTCTTTGATGCGCTTTCATAATTTCAGATTCAATTTCAACGGGTTCTCCTTGATGAAATTTGTCCAAACTTGCTTTCGTCGGCAAAGCTTGAAATCCGAATTCAGACATAAAGCGTCCAGTATGCTCACGATACGATTCAAAGGGCTCTTCTCCCCACCAGACACCCCAATAATGGTTATCGCCTTCAGTAAAACTCTCTTCATGCCCCCAACCCCAAACAGGAGAAGAAGACAGATAATCCGTTTCCACACCAGATTCTATCAGCATTTTCGGGATCATTTCATTGAAAAGATAGGAATTTTGATCCCAAATTTGCGCAGAGTCCTCTAGAGACCAATGAAAGACTGATTGCCAGCCCCAATCAAACCATGCATTTTTCACTTCGTTATTACCACACCACAAAGCAATCGAGGCATGTCCTCTCAGTCTGTCAATTTGCTGCTCCACTTCAACTTTCACATTGTCAAGAAAGGCAGAATCTCCAGGATACAAGGCACATGCAAACATAAAATCTTGCCACACCATTAATCCCAATGAATCGCACAAATCATAAAACCTGTCATCTTCATAAATCCCACCTCCCCAAATCCTTAACATATTAAAGTTGGCATCAACACAGGATTGAAGTAGCTTTTCATGATCAGAATAAACTAAAAAAGCATCTTGAGGAACGTAATTTGCACCTTTGGCAAACACAGGAATTCCATTAACAACAAACTCAAAACTCTCACCAATACTATCTTTTTCACGCCTCAAATCAATAGTTCTCACACCAAACTTTATTGTCTCAGCATATTCAGCATTATTTGATTTCAGTTTTACCAAGGCATCATACAAAAACGGATTTCCCATTCCGTTAGGAAACCACAAATCGGGATCTTGAATTTGAAAAGGGATATGAACAACTTGTTCTCCCGCGAGCAAATCAACAGTCTGTGAATTAAAAGCAAACCCTTCTGAAAGCAAATCCATCTCAATTTGACACGGATTTTCAACATTAAATTTTGCAACTAGCACCATATCAGCGTAGCTATCAGCTAAATCAACAGTCTCAACCCAAATTTTCACTGGTCGAAAATCGTCGTAGGCTTCTATCCTCACCTCTCGCCAAATACCAAGCGAAGGAGTTTCAGGAGCCCAATCCCAACCAAACTGAAATGATGCTTTTCTCATGTGAGCAAAGTCTTCAGGTAGTACTAAAGGGCTGTTTACAACCAAAGAATCCAACACATGAAGAGGAGCTTTTAGTTTAACTTCTAAAAGATTATCTTTTGGTTGCAATTGTTCAATAGCAAAGCGATATTGTCTGTGCATATTCTCAGTTTTGCCTAATAACTTCCCATTCAAATACACGTCGGAATATGTGTCTATCCCATCAAAAACAAGCTCTTGATGCAAATAATTGAGATTCGGATCATCAAAGCGGCAAGTATATACAACACTTTCCCTTCCAGTTTCCAAGCGAGTTACATTATCCAATTTATATGGGTGCTCTATGAGGTTGTTTTGATATAAATCCATGATATAATTTCCCGGCACACTAGCAAGCAAGGCTTCATTCATGCTATCTGACTGAAACGACCAGTTTTCAGTCAGAGGAATTGTTTCAATCAATGATTTTTCCGAATCAGAACAGGAAAAAAGCAGTAAACTGAAGGTGAAAAGTCCTATCAAAATACTATTTTTAAGGAAAATTTTTGTTCTATGAGAAAACATGTTTCAATTCTAATTTTAGTTAGCACCTTGATTTTCTGCGCCTGCACGCAAAATCCAGAACCTGCAAAAGCTCTAAAAATCCTACCTCAACCTCTTGAGATGCATGCCCAAGAAGGACGCTTCAAAATCTCGAGTGAAAATACAAAAATATTTACGGATCAATGGGAAGAAAGTTATAAACAAGCAATTTCTCTCATGAATAATTACTGGCCGCAGCCTTTAAAAGTTATCACATCAGAAAAAAAAGCAAATATATTTATCCGTCACGACACCAACTTAAATGCGGAAGCTTACACATTAGAAATAACACCAAAAGCAATTCGCATTTCATGTGCTGACAGCTCTGGAGCATACTATGCAGCACAGACTTTACAGCAAATTGTTTTGCAAGCTGACAATGTTGATGGTGACTTTTTACTGCCTTGTGTCAACATCAAAGATTCACCACGATTTGCATACAGAGGGATGCATTTAGATGTATGTCGCCATTTTTTTACAGTTGAAGAAGTCAAACAATACATTGATATTTTAGGGGCACATAAATTTAATCGATTCCATTGGCACTTAACAGAAGATCAAGGTTGGAGAATAGAAATTAAAAAATATCCAGAACTTACTGAGATAGGCTCATACCGCCCGGAAACAGTGATTGGTAAAAATACTAGTGAGTATGATGGCACACCACATGAAGGATATTACACACAAGCTGAAATCCGAAAAATCGTAGCTTATGCACACAACAACTGTATTGAAGTGATTCCTGAAATTGAGATGCCGGGACATTCTCTTGCAGCACTTGCAGCATATCCTGAACTTGGATGTACAGGAGGACCATACGAAGTAGCAACAACATGGGGAGTTTTTGATGATGTATATTGCGCAGGGAATGATAAAACCATGGCTTTCATGAAAGAGGTTTTGGACGAAGTTGTTGAATTATTTCCAGGTGAATATATCCACATTGGAGGAGATGAATGCCCCAAAGCTCAATGGGAAGTTTGTCCTCGTTGTCAAAGACGAATAAAAACACATAATCTTGCTGACGAACATGAGCTACAATCTTGGTTTATTCAAGAAATAGAACATTATTTGAACGATAAAGGCAAACGCATTATCGGATGGGACGAAATTCTTGAAGGTGGACTCGCAGAAAATGCAACTGTTATGTCTTGGAGAGGTGAAAACGGAGGCATTGAAGCTGCCGAAAGCGGTCACGATGTAATTATGAGTCCGAATAACGATTGCTATTTTGACCATTATCAGGCTGAACCAATAGAAAATGAGCCTTTTGCAATTGGCGGAATGACAACTGTTGAAGATGTTTACAATTACGAACCTATCCCAACGGAATTGAATGAAATCCACCAAAAACATATACTTGGAGCTCAAGCCAACTTATGGACAGAATATATTGCAACGAAGGAACACCTTCAATATATGATGTTACCAAGAGCAACAGCCTTATCTGAAGTCCTTTGGACAACAAAAGAAAATAAAGACTTTGAGAGATTTCGCACAAATATTGGGGCAATGAAAACCATGTACGAAAAAAATGGATGGAATTACGCCAAACATATATTCGAATAATACCAACCAAGCTTAAACATGACCAAACTCTTCAAAGGGAAATACCGCACAGACACAATGCGCAAACAATACTGGAATTATGCATGGCGTGGTAAATATTTTATCACTCTTGTAATTAAAGACAGAAAATGCTTGTTTGGAGAAATTATCAATGGAAAAATGCATCTCTCAGAATTGGGAAATATTGCAAAAGAAGAATGGGAAAATACACCATCTATTCGACCTGACATGAACCTTCGCCTATATGAATTTCAAGTAATGCCTGACCATTTCCATGCAATCATTGAAATACGAAAAAATCCATACAATCTCTTAATCAATGAGATATCATTTTCAAAACCAATGGTAAACTCGAAAGACAAACATGGATTCTCTTTGGATATATGGAAGTTATCACTCAATCCAAAAGGTGAATTTGGACCTCAAAAGAAAAATCTATCCTCCATTATTCGAGGATACAAATCTGCAGTAACAATGGGCTGCAGAGAAATAAATCCAAGCTTTGCATGGCAAAGCGGATATCATGAAGAATTAATTCCGAACGACGAATCATTGGAAAAAATCCGCTGGTACATTCGTCATAATCCAAAAAATTGGAAAAAACAGTGAGACTTTTCTCCTAAAAGTCGCTAAGCTCTGTCTCTCTTTTCTTACTAGGAAAAGTCAGGGCTGTCGGGATTTCCTGCCAGAAGACACCAGACATGGCGTCTAAAAAGCAAAAGGAAGTAATGAGAATCGAGTCAGTGCCAAATTTGATGTCAAGATTTCAAGATTAAATTACATAGAGTACATTATTTTAACGTGAGTTCGATCTAAGCAAGATTAGGAAGCCTTGATTTATCAACGACTTCTTCAATATTTAGTGAAGGTTTTTTGTCAAGAAATGAGTATGCAATTAAACCAGAAATGAGATTCGATAGAAAGTTTTCAAAGCTTCTGTGTCTTGTATGTTCAATTTGACAAATATTTTTAAGTTCATCATTAACTGTCTCAATAATAGCTCTTTTTCTAAGGAGTATTTTGTCTTGGATTAACATTAGGGAGTTTTTCATATTTTTTCTAATCTTTGTGATTAAGTGAATTCCATCGATAAAAAGATTCTCAAAAAGACTTTTAGAGATATAGCCTTTATCTGCGATGAGTTTTCCAAATATCTTATTATGAAAATTCTTATTTTTAAGAGGATACCTATCGTCAACATTCCCCTGCGTAAAAAGAAAGTCTAAGATTTCTCCTTTATCATTAATAACCAGGTGTAATTTAAATCCATAAAACCAACCCATTGAGCACTGTCCTTTTGTTGCAACACCTTTAATGGTTTTGTGTTGTTTCTCTCTTCGTATATGACAAACTCTTAATGGTGTTGTGTCAATAAATGATACTCCAGTGCATTGTCCCAGACAACAAAATTCAAGAAACAAAGTCATCGGAACAAGAACCTTTTTCTCCAACTCTATAAATCGATTGTATGAAACACTTATTGGGAACTCTGATTGCATGTGTTTCTGCACATATTCTTTATAGTAGTGTTTAAAACACCTATAGCCCTTCAAATGAAAAACAATAATGATTGTTATTATTTCACTATCAGACATTTTAAACTTACGATTCCTTTTCTTTTTTAAATTGTTGTCAGTTAAAACATGTCCTTCTTTAATCTGGTCAAATTCTTTACAAAATTCATCAACAAGACAAAATATTTCAGTAATTTTGTTGTTCATAAGGCAGGGTTTTAAGTTTTTATATATTTAATAGTCAATTATTTAAATATAATTAAAACCTTGCTTTTTTGCAAACTTTTAAGCCTTTTCTTACGTCGAACTCACGTTATTTTACAATAACCAAACGTTCTCTGATTACTTCATCCACAGAAACAATGCACAAATAATAACTCCCTGAACCCAGATGAGACAAGTCTATTTTATCTGTTTGGTTCGGTTGTAAAATAAAGTTGCAATCCCTATAAACGATATTCCCTTTGGAACTGTAGACACTAAGTTTACCTGACAACTTAGCCTCATTGAGATTTTTAAGAAGAAAGACTCCCTGACTCGGGTTTGGGTAAACACTAAGCAACCTTATAATCTTTGGGACAAAAGTATCACAATCAAAACCAAACTCTGTCAATTCAAAATAATCCATGATTTGATATTTAATTGCGCAAGGGCGCCAGACTGTCTGATAATTAAGATTTTCTAAAAATTCATGCCCTCATAAGCCTATAGTTGCTAAATAAGTAGTAATAATTAGGGATTGATTTTGTGCAGCCTTGTTTGTGTAAATAATTTAGAGGTCTTAAAAGTCTTAATTTGATTCCATATCTGGTTAATATTTGAGCACAAAACCTCTTTCCCTTATTGAAAGATTCGATTAGTGCATCAATTCCCAGAATATTTATTAATCGCTTGATATTATAGCATGAAAAAATCAACCCAACATCTGCTGTTGCTCGTTTAATGTATTTTTTCGTTATTATGTGGTCGTATCCCCATTGTCGTTTCATTGTTCCAAATGGATGTTCTACTATGCTTTTCCGCTGCCGGTATTTATCTTTTAAATCAATCATTCGTTTCGTGTTAGACTGTATGTTCTCGGCATATTCACTTCTTTTTATTCTACGACCTTTTTTATTTATTGTACACTTAGACCTAACGGGACATTCTTTGCATTTAACGGTACCATAGTTTTTAAATCTGTAATAAACTTCTCCATTCTTATTTCTTGCGTTACACCAATTCCCATTAGTTATTAAAATTTCACCTTCTGGGCATGTATATGTGTCATTTTCTTTGTCATATACAAAATTGCTTATACAATAATTTGGGTCAGGAATTTGGTTTGCATGTGGTGTAGAAGGTACATTTACCAGAACATTGATGCCTAAATCATCTGCTTTTTTTAGCTCTCTCCCTGAATGGTATCCAGTATCAAATAAAGCAGTAAAAGTAGCATTCCGTAAAATAGACTTAGTACGTTGCAACATATTTCCCATTGCGTTTTTATCACCTTTGTTCGTCACAATAAAGTCCAGCAGCAGGTTGTGCTTAGCGTCAACCATACTTTGAACACAGTAAGCGACTTCCGATATATTATTTCGAAGAGTCATATTTCGACTATCTGGATCACTAGTTGATATTTGTGTTTCTTTATCTCTAGTTAATTCCTCAGACATGCGGTCGTACTTTGATTTAAGTTCTTTTTTGTTCTCAATCTTTTTTAATATTTCCTGATTATCACCATCGTTATTACTTAATTCTTGTTCGTATTCTTCTATTTTTCTTTCGATATATTCTTGATGTCGCTCTATCTTTTTCTGATTGAAATTATTCTTTTTGCTATTCTGGGCTCTAAGCTTTGTGCTGTCTCCTGCAACCAATTCGCCTCCAATAAGTTCAAAATACTGAGATAACTTAACCGTCTCTCTGAAAACTTTCTTTATTGATTTGGAATTGTCCTTTCTGAAATTCGATATAGTATTATGATCTGGTGACAAATTATTTAAAAGCCACATCAATTCAATATTTCGTTTGCATTCTTTTTCTAACCGACGTGATGATCTAATGCTATTCATATATCCATAAATATATAGCTTTAGTAAATCTTTGGGGTGATAGGCCGGACGACCTGTTTCTCTGTAATGTGTTCTAAATCCCAATTCAGAAAAGTTTAAATTATCAACAAATGCGTCAATAATGCGAATTTCATTATCCTCACCAATGCTTTCTTCTAAAGATACTGGGAATAGACTTTTTAAATACCTACTTTCTCCTTTTATAAATTTCATATTGTAAAGTACTAACATTCACGCTTTTCTCATGCATTCATGCAAAATCTTTATTAACAAACTTATTAAGGTTATTAGACAGTCTGGCGCTCTTCCATGAACGTCATTATAATGTTATCAAAATCATTCTCCCAGGCATCCTCGCTTTCCGGATAATTCCACCTCTCAATATGTGCATGAAGCTCAGGTCTGTAAAGATTAATAATTGAATCACCTTCATGTAAAATTTTTCCTTTCAGAAACTCACCATTTAAAACCTCAGCATATCTTGACAAAAACAAACTCCTAAAATTATCATTATCAAATAATTTCCGAAACAACAAGGTGGAGAAAGCAGAATTTGGCCAGCCTACTTCAGGATCATCCTGAGACAAGTGATTAAACATATTATAGTTGTAATTTCCAAACGCAGCATCGAAATCAAAAGGGATAAATCTCCACTTACCATCCGAGGCTTTCCTCCAAACTCTGAAATTATTTGCAGGCCAGTCATAATTAGCAAAGAAGGTCTCAATTATTGTATAATCGATGAAATTATGAATATCGATTTGAGATAACAGGTACTCATAATTTGAGTTATCACTCATATCTAAGTCCTCAATTGATTCGATCAAATCAACATAAGAGTCAATATCAAAATTGATGGAATCTTCATCATAATCGTACAAATACTCAATGTACCTTTCATCAATTCTATCCCGAATAGTATGTATTCCCCAATATTCTCCGTTAACAAATACAACTACTGGCCTTGAGTCCTGATATTCTACATTCAAATCTGAAAATATCTGATGTGCAATAACATCTTTGTACAAACATGCCCCACCCCATGAACACAAAGGTGACCTGAGTAAAAAGCGTTTGTATTTCTTCTCATCTCTGTTTGGCAACAACTCATATTTGAAATACTTTTTACCGTATTCATCATGCCTTGCATACAGGCGTAAGGACTTCTGAGCCAATAAGCGGCTTTTACCACCATGAATTCTCATACCCGCCAACTGAGACAAACACAAATCCCCCTGATCATTGAAATATTCAATGTGTACATCCCTTTCCCAATCATCTCCACGCATATAGTAATTTCCCGACCAATCAGGATTATCTTCGTTAAAGTGTTGTCCCGGAATATAAATTCCAGTATCATTATCAAATAAATTTACAGAATCTGTTACAAGTGATATCACAGGAACAGTAAACTTGGAAGCAATGTCTTCACCGATAAAATATGTTTTCGTGTACTCTTCACTTGTTCTGTTTCCATTATTAAAACTACCACATCGCAAGACAATTGCCTTATCCACAAACCCATCCGGCGCTTTCCATACAAATTCCCCACTAAACTCCTCATCTGGGGTGGTCGGAATCTCTGAGATTGTATTGGGATTTGAGCTAACATTTTCAAGTAAAAGAGGAGATTCAAGCACTGGTGAGTTGGCTGTTGGAACACTCCCATTCAATGTATATCTAATTGTATCACTATTCGTTGATTCAATTTCCAGTGAGATCGAATTTGGATAAAAACCTTCATTGTGTGAAAACAATAGGTAGTTAATCGAATTATTTGTCAACCCAGGACTTGCATTATCTGTTTTGGTCCAATCATTACCTCCATCTATAGTTCTAATAAACGACTGATCTGACAGCAAAGGAATAGCAGGAACATAATCAATGATAATTCCATCATCATCACATAAGTATATATCTTCCCCTTCTGAAGATATTTTGAAATTCGCATGCAATTCATTTGTATCATGAATATCCTTCTTTGATGCAAAAACCAGAACAAATTCATGTGCAGGCAATTCTATTTCAGGGAATTCCCATTTCTCCAGATTCGTTACATCATCAGACAAATAAAAATCAGAAAGATCAATTTCATCATCCGATGCATTATACAATTCAATCCAATCTGAATAATCACCATCCATACCAAAAATTGTTGCGTCATTAACGGACATAATCTCATTAATCACAAGACTTTGCCCAAAAACATTGACCACAACAAACAACTTCAAAACAAATAAAGCTTTTTTCACCATTTTTTACATGACTTTATGACTAAAATAGCAAAGATATAAACTATAAACTACAATCTCCGCACAATTTTACTGTTTATTAACATAACAACATCATCTGAAATCATACACAATTACATAGCAAGAACAAACACACTTATTCATTTAATTAACCAACGACTTTTCTTTCTTTACCAAGTAGCACAACACGCAAAAAACACTAACGAATCCACCTCTCTTCTTTGGATTTCTCCCAAAACAAACGTAATTTTAAAGCCAATTAAAAAAAATAGATTCTTACATATAATCATCAATTCATGAAAAAGGCATTTGATCCCATCCAGAATTATGAAGAAAGCATGAAAAATGCGGGCTACGTCCCTAGAAAAGACGCGAGTCAGGCAGATTACGATCGCATTGGTTTCATGTCAGGGCTGGAAGTACACCAGCAATTATTAACAAAACGAAAATTATTTTGTCACTGTCCTGCTGGTGTTTTTCATTCAGATGACGATTACGATGCAGAAATTATTCGTCACATGCGCCCTACTCTTTCTGAACTTGGGGAATATGACGGCACTGCATTAATGGAATTTAAAACCAGAAAAAACATCACATATCGTATTAATAACGACAGTGCATGTACATATGAAATTGATGACACCCCTCCATTTATCATTGATAAAGAAGGGTTGGAAATTGCAATAGAAATCTCTATGCTCTCCAAATTAAACATTGTTGGTGAAGTACATATTACTCGTAAACAATATTTAGACGGATCAATTCCTGCAGGTTTTCAACGGACTGCAATTATTGGAGTTGAAGGAGTAATTCCGATTTCAAACAAAGACATTCGCCTTATCCAATTAAGTATTGAAGAAGATTCATGTCGTGAAATTTCAGACATTGGACATGAACGCATTTACAAAACTGACCGATTAGGAATGCCTCTAATCGAAACGGTAACTTATCCAGATTGTATTAATCCTGATGAAGTAAAAGAAACCTGTGATTATATCCGCTTCCTTAATCGAAGTACAGGGAAAGTACGTACAGGAATGGGAGCTGCCCGACAAGATGTTAATGTAAGTTGTAAAGGCGGAACTCGTGTTGAAATTAAAGGTGTTGCGCATACAAAATGGATTCCGGAACTGACACACAATGAAGCTTTCCGTCAATGGTCATTGCTATTGATTAAAGACGAACTCAATAAACGCTTTAAGTCTGTCAACGATTGGAAAATGGATTATACCCGTTTAGAATATGCTGCATTTTCTATTCAACATCCACCAATTAAATTGGCACAAGCGAATGGAGATCACTTATATGTTGTGAAACTTCCAGGTTTCAAAGGAATCTTATCACACTTCACCCAACCGGGACAAGCATTTATTAATGAGATTGCTGATAGACTAAAAGTTATCGCTTGTTTAGAAAAGCCTAACTTAGTTCATACTGAAATGGAGGAACCTGTTATTACAGGTGCTGACATGGAAATCATCAGCAGTATTATGACAGTGGATGATGAAAATGATGCACTAATTATTTTCTGGGCTCCTGAGAATGATGTAAAGACTGCGCTTGAAACCATTGAAGAACGTTGCAAGATGGCTTTCAATGGTGTTCCTGAAGAGACCAGAAAATCATTCGAAGACGGCACAACCATTTTCGAACGTGTATTGCCTGGTGCAGATCGCATGTATCCAGATACAGACTCTGCCCCTATCCCATTAGCAAATGATTATATTGAATCATTAGGTAACAATCTTCCAATGGACGTATCTGAGCGCTTCAAACAACTCAGAGACTGGAAAGTTCCTACTGACACATACACTTATATTTTGAGAAAAAATCTAGTTCCTGTCATTGAAGACATTACTGAAGATCTCAATTTTACACCGAAAGAAATTGGAACATTTATCGGATTAACACTAAAACATGTAGAAGGACATTTCAATGCTTCAGATGATTTCTCATACGAGCAATTAAAAGACATGTTCCGTTTCATTCAAGATGAAAAACTTGAAATCGAAATCGCAAAATGGATACTTCCTCATTTGTACGAACATCCAAACATGGACTTCAATTCAATTTTGGAAACCATTAAATTTAAACGCAGTACAGAAGAAGACATTCTTAAAAATGTACCTTTATTGATAGAAAAATACAATAAAGAAGGTCGCAAACAGTGTAACACTGCAAAAAAAGACTGGGTTACTGGTCAATTAAGAAGACAAGCCATTGGAAACATGAACCTTGGCAAGTTGGCTAATAAAATTGAAGAATTAATTTAGAAAATTTGGAACTATGAGTGAAGATCTCTTTCAAGGATATAAAGGTGAAGCGCTTGAGCTTCTAAAAAAATATAAAGTTCGTGTTTGGGGACAAGCAGTTGTTAAAACAACACGCGGTAATTTTGAAGGTACTGTATTACCTCGTTCAGTCAATGATGACGACAAACACATTGTACTAAAAATTGTCACTGGATACAACGTAGGTGTAGATACAACAACCATAGAAAGTATGGAAGAAGTTGGCTACAAAAAAGCAAACTATGCAATTCCGGAAAAGGAATTTCCATACACTGAGAACCTGCCACATGTCAAATTATTTGGTACCGGTGGAACCATTGCATCTCGCTTAGACTATCGTACAGGAGCTGTAATTCCAGCATTCTCTCCAGGTGAATTATATGGTGCTGTTCCTGAACTTGCAGATATTTGCAACTTGGATACAGAAAAAGTATTTGCTGTATTTTCAGAAAATATGGGTCCAAAACAATACATCTCCTTAGCGAAAGCAATTGGTCGTGAAATTGAAAAAGGCATTGATGGTATTGTTATCGGTCACGGAACAGATACCCTACATCATACAGGCGCTGCCTTGACATTTATGTGTCAAAACTTACCAGTACCTGTTGTACTTGTCGGATCACAACGTTCATCTGACCGACCAAGTTCTGACGCTGCACTCAACCTCATGCATGCCATGAAAGCAGCTGCAGAATCTGACATTGCTGAGGTGCAAGTGTGTATGTTTGGTCCAACTTCTGATGAGTACGGGTTATTGCACAAAGGAACACGTGTCCGTAAAATGCACTCATCCTACCGCTCAACCTTCCGTACGATTGGAGATACACCTTTGGCTATGATTAGTCGCACAAACATCACTCCAATTAAAAAGAACTATAACAAACGTCGCAGCGATAAAAACGTGGTAATTAAGCCTTATTTTGAAGAAAAAGTAACCATGCTTTATTACTACCCAGGAATGAGTCCTGACATTATCGATGGCTTAGTTGATCAGGGATATAAAGGAATCGTAATTGTAGGTACAGGACTCGGACATGTAAACAAAGAGTTATATCCAGCAATTGAACGTGCTCATGCAAAAGGTATTCACATGTTTATGACATTACAAACACTTTGGGGGTATGTACAAATGTTCGTTTATGACACTGGTCGTGATATGATGGCAAAAGGCATTATCCCTCTCGGAAATATGCTTCCTGAAGTTGCTTTCATTAAACTCGGATGGGTATTAGGTCAAACCAACGATCCTGACGAAGTTGAAAAACTGATGATCACTCCTGTTAATGATGAAATCACCGAGCGCGAACCATACAATGGTTACCTTGTATATCAAGGAGGTGTCCCTGAGGTTGAAGATTTCATTAAGCGAGTGCACAAATAAACTTCTTATTAAAAAGAAGCTGTTCAAAACTTAGTATTTGGACAGCCTCTTTATTTTTTCATTTCAACAAAGGTTTAAATTAAGAAAGCTCACAAAAAACATTTATTTTCGTTTTTGATTTCCTAACCATAATAATTTCACAATAAAACCAACAATATAAAGTATTTAGCCATGAATATAAAAAAGAAAATGTTCAAAACTTTAAACAAAGTCCTAAATAAAAAAAATATATACATTACTAACTCTCTAATATTTAAAAATTCAAAACAGATTATTAACGCCAATTTTGATTATATAAGATATTCAACTTTAAGCTTATGTATTGAAGAAATCAGAACTAAAAACTTAAAAGGTGATATTGCAGAATTAGGTGTATATAAAGGAGATTTCGCAAAGCGTCTAAACTTTGCCTTCCCAGAAAAAAAGCTGTATCTTTTTGACACATTTAATGGGTTTGCTAAAAAAGATATAAAAGTCGAACAAAAAAACGACTTTTCAACAGGCAAACAAGATTTTTCAGAAACCAGTGTCGAACTTGTTCTTAGCAAAATGTCCAACAAAGAACAATGTATCCCAGTCGTTGGCATCTTCCCTAATTCTCTAAAAGACGTTTCATCCATTAATGAAAACTTTGCTTTTGTAAGTTTGGATGCTGATTTGTATGAACCAACAATTGAAGGTTTAAGGTATTTTTATCCTCGACTGGAAAAAGGCGGATACATCTTTATTCATGACTATAATAATGATGAATACAAAGGAGCAAAACAAGCAGTTCGGGAATACACCAGCGAAAACAATATTCCATATTGCCCTATTGCAGATGGTGGAGGATCTGTAATCATCTCAAAATAAATCAAATTTAGAACAACAATTCAAAAAATGCAGTATTTGAAAGAATATGATTATTCAATTCCTTGAATTCAATCCTACTCAATTAAAAATAATGGAATCTTAACACATGTAGAATATATATAAATTCGACGTAAGAGATCTAAAACAGAAAACCATTTTGATGTTAGATTTAGGTTAAAAAAAAACAAAAGAGTAACGGGTACTATGAGGATTTTCAATCAAAAGATTACAATAAAATGGCACCCTTTATTTTCAACAAAACCTAAATGGATCCAAATAAAAATCCAAGTCTCAACATGTAAACTCAACATAGATCCGATTATGACTTCACAAATGATATACATCCGTCAATCACGGTAAAAAACTATTAAACAACACCAATAATATTTGAAAAATTGATTATTTTTGCGAAAACATTAAAATACAAGATCTTATGAAAAGAGACGATATCGTATTTGATATTATAGCGAAAGAAAGAGCTCGCCAGGAGCATGGTATTGAGCTTATTGCATCAGAAAACTTCGTTAGCCCACAGGTTTTAGAAGCGATGGGATCAGTTATGACGAATAAATATGCTGAAGGATATCCTGGGAAACGCTACTATGGAGGTTGTCAATTTGTTGATCAAACTGAACAACTCGCTATTGATCGTTTAAAAGAGCTTTATGACGTAGAATACGCAAACGTTCAACCTCACTCAGGTGCTCAGGCTAACGCAGCTGTTTTCTTGGCTTGTCTAAAACCAGGAGACACTTTTATGGGTCTTGATTTAGCTCATGGTGGTCACCTTACTCACGGGTCACCCGTAAATATGTCAGGACTATACTTTAGGGCTGTCTCTTACGGTGTAAATGAAGAAACCGGAACCATTGATTACGATCAGATGGAAAAAGTTGCTTTGGAAGAAAAACCAAAACTCATTGTTGGGGGTGCTTCTGCATACTCACGCGAATGGGACTACAAACGCATGCGCGAAATCGCTGATAAAGTAGGTGCTTTGTTTATGGTTGACATGGCTCACCCTGCAGGTCTTATCGCTGCTGGCTTGCTCGACAACCCAACAAAATACGCTCACATTGTAACTTCAACCACTCATAAAACTTTGCGTGGACCACGTGGTGGAATCATCCTTATTGGTAAAGATTTCGAAAACCCTTGGGGAAAAGCAACAAAAAAAGGTGTTATCCGCAAAATGTCTTCATTGATTGACTCAGCTGTATTCCCAGGAATGCAGGGTGGACCACTGGAACACGTTATTGCTGCGAAAGCTGTTGCTTTTGGTGAAGCTCTAA
Source organism: Bacteroidales bacterium (assembly GCA_963676165.1). GTDB lineage: Bacteria > Bacteroidota > Bacteroidia > Bacteroidales > ML635J-15 > JAQIBY01. Next base: position 2,819,092 of record OY781043.1, read on the forward strand.
GTCCTGAGTTCAAAGCATATCAAATGCAAGTTAAAAAGAATGCAACTGCTATGGCTGACGCATTCATGAAACGTGGATACAAAATCATCTCTGATGGTACTGATAACCACTCTATGTTGATTGACCTCCGTTCTAAAGTACCGGAAGTTACCGGTCGTCAAGTTGAAGATACGCTTGTACAAGCTGATATTACTATAAACAAAAACATGGTACCATTCGATCACCGTTCTCCATTCAAAACTTCAGGTCTCCGCGTTGGAACTCCTGCAATCACTACCCGTGGTTTGAAAGAAGAACACATGGAACCTATCGTTGAAATGATTGATCGCGTTATCACAAACATTGAAAACGAAGATAAAATTGAAGGTATCATCGCTGAAGTTCGCAATGAAGTGAATGAATTCATGAAACCATTCAAATTGTTCGCATACTAGAAATTATCACACCATATAAAAACGCCGGGGCAATGCTCCGGCGTTTTTTATTTGTAATTCCTTAATAAAGAAATTTCTTTAAGTGAGTTATTTTACGTATCTTAACCTCCCTAAAATAACCCTAAACATTACGAATTATGAAACGTATTTTTCAACTAGCAAGTGTTGCACTTGTTGTTCTTTTGTTGGCGACATCCTGTGGTAAAACGCCATCACACATTAACGTTATTCCTGGAGATGCATTTGGTGTAATGCTTCTTAAACCGGGAGAAATGGACAGAGATGCTCTTGTAAAACAGATTGAGTCTAATGATGAATATAAAGATGCGATGGAAGAAATTCGCGAAGAAAGCGAAGTGCTTGCAGACATTTTTGATGATTTCATTAAAGATCCTAACTCACTAGGTTTAGACATGGAAGCAGAAATGTATCTTTTCACAGCTCCAAATGACGATGAAATCATGTTTGGATATGTCATGGCAATGAAAAAAGCATCTGCATTTGAGGATGTACTCAAAAAACTCATTGCTGAAATGGACATGGGAATCGACATTGAAGATGCAGACGGTTTTAAAAAGGTTGTACTCCCAATGGATGCAGGCATCATTATCTGGGACAAAGAAAAACTTTTAGTTTTAGGTTCAGATGGAGAATTTGACGCTGAAGCAACTGCAAAAAAACTGATGAATCAAAAAGCATCAGAATCTGTCACTTCCAACAAGGATTTTGCTGAATTCTATAGCAATTGTCTTGGTTTTAATATTTGGGTAAGTTCAAATATTGACAATATGAAAGAACAAATTCAAATGGCTGAAACCTTCTTAGACATTGAACTTAATGACAACTTCGCACACCTTCACTTAGGTTGGGACAAGAAAATTGGGGAATTCCAACTTGTTTTCAAAATGAGAGTGAATGAAGATATCCGCAACATAGATCCTGAAAAAGTTCAAGAACTCATGGAAGAAACTGATATGCTTGACGGAATTCAAGGCTTAATTGGAGGTCGTTCTTCTGACGATGACTACTATTACGATGAAGAATGGGAAGAAGAATGGGCTGATGAGCTTGAAGCTACTGAAGAAATCACAGACGAAGAACTTGAAGCTTTATTTGACGAATTAGAAGCTGAGCTTGAAAAAGTTGAAGAATAATTCATGCAAATTGAAATAAAACACATTATCCCTTCTCCGCTATCTGATTTAAATCACAACGATTCAGATATTTGGGGAAGGGATTTCTCTTTTCAATCCGGAGAAACTTACCAAGTGACTGCTGCATCTGGTACAGGAAAAACCAGTTTGCTCAATATACTTTACGGATTACGAAAAGACTACCAAGGAAACATAGTTATAGACAAACATAACATCACAAATCTCACCTCGAAAAACTGGCAAAATTTTAGAAAATATCAACTTGCCTATTGTCCTCAAGGTTTGTGGCTATTTGATGAACTTACTGCTCTTGAAAACATTGTACTAAAGAATCAGCTTACTCAATATAAAAAAGAAAGCGAAATTCAAGAGATGTTGAAAATAGCAGGTATGTATGAACATCAAAACAAAACAGCTGGCATTTTATCGTATGGACAAAAACAACGCATTGCGATTATTCGAGCACTTTGCCAACCGTTTCAATTTATTTTTTTGGACGAAGCATTTAGCCACCTTGACAAAGAAAACACCGCAACAATGTGGGAACTAATTCTTGACGAAGCAAAAAGTCAATCAGCAGGCATTATTCTTACAAGTTTAGGTAATGAAGAGTTTCATTGCAATAAAAGTCTAAAACTATGATCTGGAAAATTTTAAAAAGCGACTTTCGAATCAATCAGCTCCTTGGTATCATTGGAATCATGCTACTAGGCTTTAGCATAGTACTTTTGGCAGCTCGCTTTTATGCAGACATTCGCCCTTCTTTTCGAGGAAATGACTTATGGCAACATGAACACTTAATCATTAGCAAGAAAATCAGCAAGACCCAAACAACCGCTCAAATTCTTGGAAAAGGACAAAAACCAAGTTTTAGTCAAAACGAAATTCAGGAATTAATAGATCAGGATTTCATTAAAGATTTAGCAGTTTTCACATCAAGTAGCTTTGAAACATCAGCATATACTGATGGAAATATGTTAGGAGGATTTTACACCGAGTTGTTCTTTGAATCTGTCCCATCAAAATACATTGATTTAGACAATGAGAATTGGACCTGGCAAAATAACAGCACATATATTCCAGTGATTCTTCCCAAAAGCTATTTGAACTTGTACAATTTTGGCTTTGCTACCTCCCAAAATTTACCACAAATCAATGAAGAGGCTGCTAGCTCAGTTCCTTTTCGGATTGTCATTCGTGGAAATCATAAAAAAGCAGAATTTCAAGCTCGCATTGTTGGATTTTCTGACCGACTAAATACCATACTTGTCCCTCAGGAGTTTTTAGATTATGCAAACCCTCACTTTGGCAAAGACTCGGTGCCAGTTTCACGCATTGTTCTACTTACACCAGACCCCTCTGATCCAGAGCTTTTAAAATTTATTGAATCAAAACATTACGATTACAATAAGGAGAAAATGAATAATGGTAAAGCTAGAATGCTCTTAAACACAGCAACTGCCATCACGATTGGTACCGGCCTACTGATCAATCTATTGGCTTTGTGGTTATTCATTCTCAGCTCAAGTTTATTATTGCAAAAAAACAAAAAGAAGATCATCCAACTAAAATCCATAGGCTACTCAAACAAAGAGATAACTCAGCCTTTTGTCCGCCTGTCTGTTTACGTGAGTGGAATTGTATTTACACTTAGCTTAATCCCTTATTTTAGCATATCTCAGATTTACCGCAATGCGCTCAGCACAATAATTCCAGAAGATAGCATTTCGCATCTAAGCATATTGATACCAGGCTTAATTTTCATCATCGGATTAAGCGGATTCAATTTATTTTTGATTCGCAAAAAAATTAGAAAGTTTTAATAAGGTGAGTTCTATCTAAGAAATCACGTTAAAATATCCCAAGAAAAGACTTTCCATCTGCATTTTCTCTCAGATACAAAGTATCACCTGGATTAACGATTGCATCTTTATCTAAATCGTTTTTCTTACGCAAAGCATCAAGTTTAATTCCGTAATCTTGAGAAATTGACCAGATACTTTCACCAGCCTTCACGACATGAGTATCATATCCTTTATCAGCTTTATTGCGTTTTGGCTTCAGATAGACAATTTGACCAGGAATAATGCTATCCGTCTTACGATCCATGTCATTGTATTTGTAGATTTGCCAAGGCATCATATCAAATTCTTGAGCCAATGAAGTCACATTGTCACCTCCACGAGCAATAATCAGAGGGCGACCATTATTTTTGAGCATTTCCCGATTAAACGGATTGATAGACCAATCATCTGAAAATCCAGGAGTAACATGCTGACGTAAAGCCTCATTCACCAACAAATCCTGAGGGTCCATTTCAGATGGGATATCATAATTATATAACTTATACCGTTCAATTAAGCCAATCAGAATATCAGCATATTGAGGATTGGTAGCATAGCCAGCTTTTTTCAAACCTCTCGCCCAACCTTTATAATCGGTAGATTCCAACTCAAAAAGGGAGGCGTAACGTGAATGCTTCATCAAAAATGCAGAATGGTCTTTAAAGGATTCATATGCTGATGCATACTTACGAAAACACTCCTGTGCAGCGTCATCATCTTCATAAATCTTTTCCCCTGTCCAGTCTGAGTGACATTTAATTCCGAAATGATTATTTCCCTCTTTTGCAAGGCGTGAATTTCCAGATCCTGACTCAAGAATCCCTTGTCCGAGCGTGATACTGGCAGGTATTCCTGTCCGGTTCATTTCCTCAACCGCCCATTGAGAATAGGTTTCAATATAATTTTCAGTTGTATATGATTCTTGAGCAATAGCAAGACTTATAGAAACACTAAAACATATGAAGAGAAATAATTTTTTCATATCCGGACATTTTATTCAAAAGTACAGACTAAATGGATTTGTGATCGGATAAAAAGGGATGAGTTATTAACAGGTTAGCGTTGATTACAGCTCCATATATTTGTTATGATACTCAATAAGTCTAGGCAAAGGATCTTGAATTACTTCAATCAATTCTACTCCATGTGCATTTGCAGATGCCATAAGAATTTCCTTGAAATGATATGCAACGGAACCCATGCATCGTAATTTGTAATTCGAGTGATTTTGATATTTCAAAATCTGCTTTCTAAAAAAGGCATCAAATGACGATCTAACTAAGGATTCAAGTGCTGAATTATCAATATTCTCCTTGACAAAATGAGTAAACTCACCCATAAAGCGATTTGGATAATCATGAGAATAAATTTGCTCAAGAATTTCATGCAAGTCCTTTTGGTGATATTTGTAGAATTTCTTCGCCAAAGGGACAGGTAGTTCATTTTCAAGATATGCTTTCAACAAAAGTTTACCAATGTAAGCACCACTGCCTTCATCTCCCAACATGTAGCCTAAAGAAGGAATTTGTTCACTCACTTTATCTCCATCGTAGAGCGCTGTACTTGAGCCGGTTCCTAATATTGCAATTAAGCCATGACTTTTCCCCCAAAGTGCTCTGGCAGCTGCAAGCAAATCATGATGAACATAAATAATTGTTGCTGGGAAATACCTTTCCAGACCAGCAAAAATTTTGTCTTTTTGAGGTTGAGCAGAACATCCTGAGCCATAAAAATAAATTTCACGTACTTGTATTGCCTTTAAATGACGAGGAAAGTTTGATTTAATTTCCTTGTAAACTGTCCCTGTACGGACAATAAAAGGATTTAAACCAATGGTTTCAAACATTTCTGTCATCCCATTTGGATGAAGCACATGCCAATTCGTTTTTGTTGATCCACTATCTGCAATTATTCTCATAATTAGGCTTTATTTCCCATGATACTAGCAATTGACAAAAGCACTCCCAAGGCAATTCCTAAGATTGCAGCAAACAACACTTGCCATTCCGAAGGCAATAAAAATGTAATAGTATGCATAGGAATCCAAAAGAATGGAATTGTCTTTTTAAATACAAAATTGTATTGAACTGACCAGTTAAGATTGGTAATAATTTCACCGAATTTTAAGGGACGGAAAAATCCTTTTAATGTTCCACCGTTATTAACAATATGGGTGTCTGTAATTTTATGGAAAGTCATAAAAACAGGAGCAAAAATTAAGTTCATAAAAGCAGAAATACTAAAAGCAATGAGTAATTTTTGCGCTGTAAACTCTCCGGCATAAATAAGAGCAGCATCTTTTAAACCGACATAAGAGAGGAAAGCAATGGTTCCTGTGGTAAAAATGATAAATGCGATTTTAATCACAACACCGATTAATCCCCAAACAATTGCGCGAGGGAGTAATCCGAATCCCTTTTCATTGTAAACGCCTTTTTTAATTCTTAAGCCTAGAGACTCTCCAAAAGTTGCCAACAAAGCAAACTTGATAAAACTCATTATAAGTCCCTGATTTTTATTGAACTCAGTATAAAAATCATAAACAGCATCAAAAAGAAAAAATGGCAAAAACGCCAAAACTACAGCAAACAATACAATGAAATCAGCACGCTTCATGTGTTCAATTTTTAAGTATATAATTCAAAAACTTCTTTCAATTTTGGAGCAATCCTATCCCATGACAAAATAACCAATACAAGCATAAGCACCAGCATCACAATCAATACAATTTCATTATTTGTCAATTTTCGGATTTTCATTTTCACAAAGATAGAATAATCGTTTGCAAATTGTCTGATTTAAAAGCACGAGTTTATAAAAAAGCATTGTTAATAACCATAAAGCTTGAACAATCTAATGTCACAAATTAGAAAAAGGCGTGCCTCAAATGAAACAAGCCTCTAATCACATACAATTTCACAAATTTACAGAACTGAAAACGCCTTTGATAAACTAATACCTGAGGCAAAATACGAGCCATTTGTTGTAAAATCAGGGGAATAAACGGTTTCTCCTCCATCATAACTTAATGTGCCTGTTGATTCAAAAACCCGAAAAATACCGGCATGGTAAGAAACAAAAAGCCCTATGCCAAAACCTTTCTCATTTTGATATTTCAACAAAACCTGATTTCCCATCAATAGATTACAACGATTATAAAGTTTTTCATGCTCCACCTGGAATACATTGTCACCAGTATAACCGCCATTCTGACTATTAACACTTTCATAAAAATACACTTCAGCATCAAGCCCCATGGAAAGCAACAAATGAAGCTTTTCTGTCAAATCAAACTTATATCCGAAATATATCGGAACAAAGCCAGAGAGATAAGCATCGGAATATTCATAGCCCCATTTACTATCAAACAATCCGAACCCTTTAATTTTAATTGCCAAGCTGTAATTGTGAAACCCAATGCCAGTGCTTATAAATGTATTGTTTGGAAAAAACTTACTATAGTTCAGCTTAACGACAGGAGCCATTATTGCCGGTTTACAATTTTCACCATCGTTATCAATATGAAAAATGTCATAATGAATGCCTGTATTAAGGCTTATTTCGTTGTTCTGTGCGTTTAAACTAAACACAGAAACACATAAGAAAATAAATAATATCACTGATTTTCTCATGGCTAAAAACAAAAAAAGATTCTAGAATTTATAATAAATACCTATTTCACCAGTAAGTCCCATTTGGGTAAAGTTATCATATGCAGCAAAACCTGTCATAATACTCAACACAACCTGATCAGCAGTAAACTCCATACCAAAACCAAGCCCATTATTCACCTGATGGTGTTCATTTATATCCCTAGTCCCATAATAATAATCATAATCAGTCCTTTTCGTGTAATAATAATGGTTTGCCTGATAAAGAAATAAGTTAACTATTTCATTATCTGAAACACGATACATGAAAGCTATACCCGTACTAATACGTGCATTATCATCGGTCATATAAGGAGCAAATGTAACCTGAGCAAAAAATCGGTTGTTATAATAACGGTATGAAAGTCCGTATCCTGTTGTAAAACCAGCAGCTCCACCTAAAGCATGATGATATTCAACTTTTTCACTATCGTTTTGTTGCGCATTATTTGATTGTGCAAAAACCATAGGACCAGAAATAAACAAAGCACTAATTAATAAGACAATTTTCTTCATAATTGTAAGGATTAAAATTTAAAAAACACACCAGCTTCTACTGAAGGATAAATGTACCTAAAACTATCGTATCCAGCAAAACCAAACATAAAATTCAACACAATATTGTCATCGCCATTGTATTCCAAACCAATACCAGCACCATTTATCATGGTTTCAAGACCAAATTTATCGACTAAAAAATGATTTCCTTGATATATCAGCAAATTTGTTCTTGGATAGTTAGTTGCCTGACAAACAAGACTCAGTCCATAACTAGAAAGACTAAAAGATTTACCATAAAACGGCGCAGCAACCGCCATAACAGAGAAACGATCATAGAAAAAACGATAACTAATTCCATACCCCGTTGACGTTCCGACAGCAACACCCAATGCATGATGAATTTTGCTATTTGGCGTTTTCACATCGACAGGATTAGAATCACTCTGTGCATTTATCGCAGTTGCAAAGCACAGGATTAGCATTATCACCAATAATTTTCTCCATTGTTTCATAATTCACCTATCATTTCGTTCTCCAAATATAAGTAAATTTATCTACCAATGATTTTTTCATTAATAATTAATCAGTTAATCGATTACGCAGGTAACTAGTAGTGAATATGAATCAGCACCAGGACCAACTAAAACCCATGCAATAAGTAAAAGAATCACTTCATCAAACCATATTTTCTATAACTCACTTACATATACACAATTGCAATGATCAAACAGACGCAAGCAAATATTTAAAGTTCAGCCCCCCAGCCACTTTTTAAAGTCTTTAACTCTATCCCGACTTACAATGGTATCATTTTCGGGTGATGGGTTCAGTTGCAATTTCAAACGGCCACTAAACCATGCTGAAATATTCTGAATACTCTGATTATTGACAATGCAGTTTCTGTTAATTCTGAAGAAACTCTTTTCATCAAGACTATTTTCCAGCTCATTCAAAGAAAAATCCAATATATACCTTTTAGATCCGAAAGTGTATGCAAATGTCAGGCTATCTTCTGATATAAAATACGCAATATCTCTGGAATATAATGCGGTAAAATTTTCGCCACTTTTTACGAGAAACCTTTCACGCTTCACCCCAAATCCATCTCCCAGAAAATACCTGACTTCATTCTGATCAAGCTTAAACATATTCGCAAATTTGAAATACTTATCAAGCACCCGTTTCAAATCGGATTTATCATATGGTTTAAGCAGGTAATCTATACTATTAAGCTCAAATGATTTCAATGCGTATTCACTGTATGCTGTTGTAAACACAATTGCACTATCTACAGAAACTGCATCATAAATATCAAAACACAAACCATCACTCAGTTTTATGTCCTGAAAAATCAAATCAGGATGCTTGTTCTCTTTCAACCACTTTATTGATGATTCTACAGAAATAAGCACCTCAACTATTTCAATCGTCTCATCAAAGTCCAGAATTAAATCATGCAAACGCTGAGCTGTATGTTTCTCATCCTCAATAATAACGATTTTCATCCTTAAACTTTTTAATCATCATTCATATTAATCTTTTCATCCGCATTGCTCATCAACAAAGGTAGTTCAACAACAAAGTGTTCCTTATCTTTAGTGACAACAACCTCATCTCCGGAAAGCAATTGATACCTTTTCTTAATATTCTCAAGACCAATGGATAATGATGAGCTTTCCACACTCACAAGATCTACATTATTCTCAACAGAAACAGCATCTGATTTAACATTTACATTAATTACCAAAGGAGCCCCTGCAGAGTATTTATTATGCTTGATTGCATTTTCAATAAGCATCTGCACTGAGACAGGAGGAACAAATTTATTGTAGCTGTTGTCATCCTCACATTCAATATTTAAAACAACAGCCTGATCAAAGCGCGATTTTAAAAGATAAAAATAGTCCTCTACCATTTTCATTTCTTCCGATAGAGAAACCGTTGTGAATTTATTTTTTTCAAGAATATACCTCAAGGTTTTAGAAAGTTTCACAACGAATTCTGATGATTTATCAGCATCAACGTGAATCATTGAAGACAACACACTTAAACTATTGAATAAAAAATGGGGTTCTACCTGAGCTTTCAGGGCATTATATTGAGCAGTAATATTCTCCTTTTCCAACTTCAATGTTTCAAACTCTTTCTTTTGCAATGCTAAACGCCCCTGAATATTTTCATCCACAATAAAAATGACCATATAGAAAATCATGATTGAGACAGTTAACTCAGGATTTATAAGTGACATTTTCTCCCAACTTTCGATTTGGTTGTAAACAGTAACATCGATAAATCGATACCCAGTATTTGTAAATACACCCAATAAAAAACCAAACATAAGATTCATTGATATTTTCACCAATTGACTCTTCTTTGTTATCTTCTTATTTAAATATTCCGACAGATACCAAAACGAAAGCCAAAGGCTGATTATATGTGCACTTATTACTATTCCCCTATGAGTGAAATCTGCAAACCCGCCAAAACTATAATCGAACCCTTTTATTACAAGATGTAACAAATAAACAATTCCCAATCGGGTAAGAAACCTTGAAACCCTTCTATTTATCCTATTATTAAACATGACCATCTACCTATTTCAATTTATAATTCTGAGCATCATACCAATCCAAAGCCTTATTTATTGCTATTTCAGCATCTGTCCTTTTCAAGTTCAAAGATTCAACGGCTTTATCATTCCGAAAATAATTATCCAAACATAACAATTTTAGATTAGCACTGCTTAAAGGTAATGATATATTTAATCCTTTCTCAAAAAATAACAGAACAAAAGACAATGTTGAAAAAAACCAATCCGGAATATGTATCAGCTTAGTTTTCTTTGATGACCTTTTTATGATAATCGAATAGATTTCACGATAAGTAAGATTTTCTCCTGCCAAAAGATAACATTCCCCAATATTCCCTTTCTTGAGCGCATTTACAATTGCTTCGGCAGCATATCTAGCCTCAACAATACTTTTACCTCCTGAGGGATAGAATGCCCAACGTTTATTGTATGCCTGAAGTAAAAGTTTTCCGCTTGAAATATTTGCATCCCTTTCTCCAATAACAAAAGTCGGAGCTACAACGATAGCAGGAAAATCATTCTGTATCACTTCATTTAACACCATTTCCTGTGCAATATACTTACTGAAAGCATAGCCGGAATTCTTAAGCCATTCAGCAAATTCACCTGACTCATCGCCAGGACTTTTCATATTTCCATTGATAAAACAATTTGCAGTACTAATCAAAACAAATCGCTTTATTTTGTATTTCTCACTTAAAACAATCAAAGAAGCGGTGGCATCAATGTTTACAGATTTAAAAGACTCAAACTTGTTTGGCAACTGCTTCGTTCTAGCAGCACAATGTACCACATAATCACTACCTGGGAAAGCACTTTCCAGTTCAGAAACATCTGTAAGTTTTGCATAAACCAATTGACAATCAATTCCATCAAGTGCTTTCAAGTTTGATTCTTTCCTAACAATTGCTGTAACGTCATAACCAGAAGCTAGCAATTGAGCTGCAACATTTGATCCCAAAAGACCTGTCGCACCAGTTAATAATACTCTCCCTTTACTCATACACTTACAGATTGTTTTAAGGATAATTCTTTTTGGATTGATTTGCTCAAAATTCGCAATTGAATATTAATCGGAACTATTTTAAAAATCACATATGTCAGTTTATTTAAAACTCCGGGAACAATCAAATTTTTCCCTTTGTACATACTCTTCACACAAATCTGAGCTGTACGCTTAGGAGAAAGCATCCCTGATTTTACAATTTTACTATATTGTTCTATCCTTGCTGATACATCTTTATTTGTTGCCATACCTCCCGGATGTGCTACACTCACACTCACTCCTTCAGCTTTTAGCTCTGCAGACATCGCTCGAGAAAAAGAATACACAAATGCTTTGGAGGCCGGATATACAGTCTTAAACGGAATTGGTATAAAAGACGCCATACTGGCTATATTTAAAATATATGCATTTCTCTGTCTGATAAGATTATCCATCATCAAACGGGTTAACAATACCAAAGATCGCATATTCAACATGATGATATTATCAAGATACTTGGTAGTGGACTCAGAAAATCCCTGACTCCCCCCTGCTCCGGCATTATTAATTAACACATCTACATTGAATTTAGAATTTACATCTTCAACCAGACATCTCAACTCCGTATCATTGGTTAAATCCAATTCAAAGATATGGACTTTAACATCATACTTTTTCTTTATGTATTCACAAACTGATGATAGATTTTCACCTGGCAAAGACACCAGTATCAAATTTTTACCCTGTGAAGCTAATTCATTTGAAATGCATTCTCCCAGACCCTGACTTGCGCCGGTTATCAAAGCATAAGCTGAATGTTTCTTTTCTGTTATAAAACCTCTGTTATGTTTTTTCAAAATCCGCAACACCAAATGATATGTCAAAACCGATACAATAATTCCGGTAACAATACCACCAACAGTCATACATATAAAAACATCAAAACCTGAATCCAGTACTGCTTTTATAAATCCAAAACCCAGACGTTCCGGCATAATAAAATCAATTTCCAGAAATAAGATCTTTTTTCCCAACCAGAAATTAAATGCAAATACAAATAGTCCTGTTGCTAAGTTTGTATTAAATACCGCAATGCATGCAGCCTTTCTATTGACCCGAATCATACTACTTACCAGTAATGCCAGCATCATTTGGAACCCAGGTATTGGCATCATACCTATAAATGAACCTAATGCAAAACCACGTGCGACTGAAACAGGTTTATCCCGCAACTTCAACACTTTTTTAAAGCCTGCCTTTAATTTAATTCGAAGTTTCATTTTCACACATTTTAATCAGATTACTAAAAGAGTTTATCATTATTCTCTGTACAATCGGATCTAGAACGGCTCTGGGTAAAGATGTTTTGGTCTTGCAAAATGATTCAAATACAACATGGGTTATTCCCTTTGAGTTTGTATACATTCGCCATTCACCTTCATATCCCTCAATCCTGTTATCATGGTTTTGATAAGCCATATATTCAGGCAGAGATTTCATCGCAATTGTAACATAACTCCCCTCTATTATTAAAGAGTTCTTTACAATGATATCTCTTTGCTTAAGCGGTCTGGGAATATTATATTGTGAGTAATTTACCCACTCATTATCAGATAAATACTCAATCTCACACTTTTTTACCTGATTTGACCAATCGCTATATTTCTTCGGGTTTATCAGCGATTCCAGAATAACCTCAGCATATGCATTAATATCAAATGAAACCTTTATTTGTCTGGTCTTCCCTGCATAATCATCACGAATCCAGCGATACTGTATTTTCACATCATTTTTTTCTATCGCTGTCTCCCATCTGGACAATATCTCTTGTGCCATTGAGGCATTAACACTAACTAAGAAAGCAAAAGCCCAAAGCACTAAAATCGGTCTAATCTTTACTCCAAATTTTCCTTTCATAATCTGATCTTTAAAAACAATCAAATAATTATTCAGGATAAAAGTAAATCAGGAACCTACGAATGGAAAGCAATATCTATTGAACTGTAGTATAGATTTTTGAGTTGTAAAAAATTGAGATTAAGTCGTCAGTCTTTCATATCAATCTACTTTAATCGATACCTCCTGTAGCTAATCTGCATATACACAATTGCAATAAGCAAACATGTACAGGCGATCATAAAGGTAGGGAAATAACCAAGACTACGGTACAATGCCAAGCCGACAAAAGGCGCAAAAAGTCCACGAACTCCAACCAAAGACAAATGCACTGCCTGGTAATCTCCTGCGTCCTCTGCATGTTTAACAAAATAGGATGAGCCAATGGTAAATTGCAAGTTCATGGCAGACTGAAACAATCCAAAAAACACAAAGGCAATCAAAACCATGACCACAATATTCAGATCATTCCATACCACATTCCAAGTGAGAAATTCACTAATGGCAATAAAGAAAATGTACAGAAACATGAATGAATAGGAAATCTGGGAAAATTTACGCGGATCAAGTTTGCCAAGCACTACACCGAATATCGGCATCATAATTAACAAGACTAAATTCCCTGAATTTTTGTAAAATGCGACACTTGTATAAGACAGTTTTAAAACATTTTCAAGGTAAAGCGTAACCACAGTCACAGTAAACATGAAAGCAAAACCATAAAGCATGAACCCAATTTCAAAATCACGGTATGGTTTGTCTTTCACCAGAATTCTTCCCATACGCTTGACAGAATCGGAGACTGCAACCCAAAATGGTCGGGGAAATTCTTGCTTAACCGGAGTGTATGGTATTAATGACAGGAAATAGATTGCCAAAATTCCGGCAACACCCATCATAGGCCAGGTCACCCGAAAAGCATAATAATTGGCATCCAATAGAATTCCCAATCCAAAACTTACCAACAGAGACACCAATTTATTGGCTGTCATCGCCCAAGAATATAGTGAAGATAATTTCTCGTCTCGATAATTATGCTTGAGTAATTGATTGATAGTAGGATGAATAACAATCACACCAAGATAATAAATAAGAAATATCCCGAGGAAAAGATATTGATACAAAGCTGTCCCTACATAAGCTTCAGGTTCCTTTGGAAAGAAGAAAAACAGGAATAATGGCAAACGAGTCAGTATGCCAACCCAACGAAGCATTACACGCTTTTTACTAGTTCTTCGGATAAACTCATTGAAAAAAACAAGAAGTACATAAACTGCGATGCTAATAACAAATAAAGCAGCAAGTTTCACCTCACTCCCATGCATGGACTTTAGGAATATAAACTCATTGAGCAAGATTCCACCCATAAGTACTCCCTCAAAAATGGAATACAAAAGATGCAAGCCAAAGCTTTTTTTTTCTGCGTTTAATAATCCTGACCAAATTCCCATTGTACTAATCTTGTTGATGCTTTCAGAAACAGGCATCTTCGAGATAAATGCTCGAATTCACTTTCCCAAAGCCATTTAAGAATTTGGAGGCGGCTGAGGCATTTCGATTTTCATCGAAATCGTCTCGAAGCCCCGACAAATTCCTATTCCCACTCAATCGTTGCTGGTGGTTTAGAGCTAATATCATAAACCACACGGTTTACACCGCGCACCCGATTGATGATTTTGTTCGAAATTTTCGCAAGAAACTCGTATGGCAGATGTACCCAGTCAGCAGTCATACCATCTGTTGACTGAACAGCACGCAATGCAACAACCTGTTCATAAGTACGCTCATCTCCCATTACACCAACGGATTGGATTGGAAGCAAAACAGAACCTGCCTGCCAGACATCGTCGTACAAACCATCATCTTTCAAGCCTTGAATGAAGATATCATCCACTTCCTGCAGAATGCGTACTTTCTCCGGTGTAATATCTCCAAGAATACGAATTCCCAAACCAGGACCTGGGAATGGATGACGTTTCAAAATATTTTCAGGTATATCAATGGCTTTACCCACACGACGCACTTCATCTTTAAAGAGTGAACGCAAAGGCTCAACCACTTTCAGGTTCATTTTTTCAGGCAATCCACCCACATTGTGGTGAGATTTTATGGTTACTGAAGGACCATTTACCGAAACGGATTCAATGACATCAGGATAAATAGTGCCTTGCGCCAACCATTTTACGCCTTCAATTTTATTGGCTTCTTCATCAAAAATATCAATGAATTTTCCGCCGATAATTTTGCGCTTTCTTTCTGGATCTTTCTCACCTTTCAGTGCTTCATAGAAACGCTCACGCGCATCGATACCAATGACATTTAAGCCGAGATTCTTGTAAGAATCCAAAACAGATTCGAACTCATTTTTTCGTAATAATCCATTATCAACAAAGATGCAGGTTTGATTTTGACCAATGGCTTTATGCAATAAAATGGCAGCAACACTAGAGTCCACACCACCAGACAAACCCAGCACAACTTTATCATCACCCAATTGGGTTCGTAAGTTTTCAATGGTTTCATCGACATAAGACTCTGGAGTCCAATCTTGCTTACAACCAGCGATATTGACAACAAAATTTTCCAACAACTGCTTTCCTTCAGTGGAATGATACACTTCAGGATGAAACTGGATTCCGTATGTTTTTTCGTCTTCTATTTCAAAAGCTGCAACCTTTACATCTTCTGTCGAAGCAATAATCCGGAAATTATCAGGAATGCTATTGATTGTATCTCCATGCGACATCCAAACTTGATTTCCTGGAGTCATATTTTGCAATAACGCATGCGTTTCATCCATTTTCACAAGGTGAGCACGTCCATACTCCCGGGTATTTGAAAACCGCACATCTCCACCATAATGATGCGACAAATATTGTGCACCATAACAAACGCCAAGCAGAGGGTAATGTCCTTTTATGCCTTCGAGATGAGGAACCGGAGCGCCTTCATCAAGGACAGAAAATGGAGACCCACTTAAAATCACTGCTTTAATTGAGTGATCATTTTCAGGAATTTCATAGGAAAAAGGGTGAATTTCACAGTACACATTTAACTCACGTACCTTTCTGGCTATCAGCTGAGTATATTGTGAACCAAAATCGAGAATCAGAATTTTTTCGTGCATGCCATTAAAGTTTTGGCAAAGATAAGCTTATTTCGAAAATAATAAAGGCTAAGCAAAAGCTTTTGAAAATAGTTTTCTTTGCTAAAGGAAAAGACAACCCTCCAAACAGGAGCTTGGTGGGTTGTCTTAAAACAGTTCAAAAATTACAGAGTTTCCAAAGCCGCTTCAGTTGCTTCAATGAGCGGATCTCCACTTAAAGGTTCGCCTACTGCATTTCGCATCCACATTTGAGGAATTAAACGGCCAGCTTCTAATGAGCGTGTCAATTCATCAGAAAAATCTTTGTCTTTCATAAAGTCCACCATTTGGAATTCAATTAAATGTCCCAAAGGATAGTTTGACAAATACAATGGAGCATCAATCATGTGAGAATAGATGGCTAAAATCGGAGAATCTTTCACTCCAAAGACATCCGCATAATAGGTATTCCAAACATCGGTAGCAATACGAACTACTGCTTCGCGCAATTCAGATGGAGTTGCTTCCGGGTTTTCATACATCCATTTCCAAACTTCCATATCAACAATGGAGACTCCCATAATTTCAACTGCTGACCAAAAATTATCAAGCACTGATAAAGCCTCTGCTTGGGCATTATCATTTTTCATCCCCAACAACTCTAAATCACGTGCCTGAAACATAAATGCTACAGCCTCAGTAAATGCTGTATTTGGAACTCCGTGCATGAAATAATGATCAACATTATGTAAGGTTATGGTTTGTTCTACATTGTGTCCAAACTCATGAATTGCGATATTATAGCCTTTATAATCCATTCCAGTTTCAGCAATACGAGTACGCAAATGAGAGACATCGTCTTTCATCTCAGCACCCCAAGCGTGTCCAGCACCCCGAGCAGGGTCAACAACAATTTTCGATGCAATTTCTTCAGCAGTTTCTTTGTCCCATCCCAACTTGGTTAAGATATTTGGCAAATCAGCATTTAATGCTGCTGGATCAGGATATTTTGCACGAGTAATTTCGTCAAGTTCAGCCTCATTAATTCCTGTACGTGATTTAAATCCATCGTACCAAATATCATAAGGACGAAGATCACGATCTAAACGCTCAGAAATTAGACTTGCCACCTCTTTTACAGCATCTGAACTTATAAATTCACGGAAAAGTGCTTCAACTTCAGGCTGAGTGATTTCCATGCTTTGAGAAAATGCACGATCGATATAGGTTGGATAAAGTGGAGTGTATTCATCCATGGCTTTGTGTGCATTGAAATTATTCAACAAATGCTGATAACGCATATCCTGCTCACGCTCCAATTCCACTTCTTTACCATCTTTATAATATGTATTTGTCGCGGGGTTCCATGTAAACTCATTAGAGTCAATCATATCTGCAGCAATGTCTTGATGAATGATATGCAACATGACATTGTAAATCATTTCCTGAGCATCCTGATTTTTTGTTCCATAGTGAGATTTCAACTCATCACGCAAACCCCAGTGAGTAATCAGCACTTTATCATCACCAAACAGGTGCTCATTTTCATCGTTGACAAGCTGTCCCATGTGGATATTGTAAGTGGAAATATAGGTGTCAGAATTTGTAGCTGCAACGGATGCATTTTGTAAAAGCTCAGCAGGAATTCTTGAATCGAAACGATCGCCAGCACGTGCTGCAGCCCAATCAAATCGTGACCAGTCTTCACCTAATTCCATTTTCTCTTCTAAACTATATGCCGGAAAATTCAATGCAACATAAAAAGCAATTTTGTTCGCATACATATCTTCTGTTAAATGAGAAGATGCATCGTAAGCTCCAAACTGAAAATCAAGTGGATGCAGTTCTCCCATATCCAAATGCAAAGGCTCCTGCAAATCCACTGCAATTCGGTGATAATATCCTTCAAGAATCTCAAAATTACGTTCTAACTTTTGCAGTACAATTTCACGCTCAGCAGGATCGGCAATAAAACCTTCAGCCACAAAATTTTTGAATTTTGTTTCATCGCCGTCAGACTCGCGCCAAAGAGACGCCGCTTGCTCAACTCCTTTACGGATACGAGTCTCGTCCAAATCAGGATTTGCATCCACTAAAGAATCGGACACAGTTTGCATTACGCTTTCAGAAATTGTTGATTTTTCCATACTTGCATCACTATTCGTCTCAAAATTACAAGCAGACAGCATGATAGAAGCCACTGCGAAAAACAGAAATATTCGTTTCATAAGATGTGATTTTGTTTCCTGTAAAATTGCAGAAAAAATTACTGCTTTCAAAATTTTAGTGGAATACAGTGCTATCACATAAAACAACTCATCAAAACAAGTGCAAACAGGTAAAGATTGAAACGAGGATTCATTCAATTGACATTGAACTCATCCGATTATTAAGTGGAGATATCTCATTATTTTTAGCACATTTCTCCACTTTATAATTTTTATTTTTGGAGAAATCTCATTGTTTTTAGCACATTTCTCCACTTTATAATAATTTTATATTTATTAATTTGCTATATTTGTTAAAGTTACAAATTTTGAAGAAATGGAAAACAAAATTATCGGAAGAGAAAACGAGATAGTAATTTTCGAACGGATCTTAAAATCAGATCGTGCGAAATTTATTGCAATATACGGTAGAAGACGTGTGGGCAAGACATTTCTAATCCGAGAGTACTTCAAAAATCATATTAAGTTCTCATTCACTGGATCTTTTGAAGAAAAAACAGATTTACAGCTAAAGAATTTCTTTCGAGAATACCTGCAAAGAACAAATGGGAAAAAAGAAACGAGTGAACCTAAAGATTGGAACACAGCCTTCAATTATCTTGCTGATTACTTAAGAAATCTTAAATCCAGTAAAAAAATTGTCGTTTTCATTGATGAATTACCATGGCTTGACAGACCTAAGTCAGGTTTTGTAAAGGCATTGGAATATTTCTGGAATCAGCATGTATCAAAAATGGACAATGTAATTCTAATTGTATGTGGCTCCGCCGCCTCTTGGATGCAGAAAAAGCTTTTAAAAGCAAAAGGAGGTTTATACAATAGAATAACGAACAGAATAAAACTTAAACCATTCAATCTATATGAAACAGAATTGTTTTTAAAAAGTAAGCAAATCAAACTTTCACAATATCAGATATTGTTAATTTACATGGTAATGGGAGGAATTCCATTTTATTTAGATGTTTTAACCAAAGGCAAAAGTGCAGAACAACTCATTGATGAACATTGCTTTCAACCACACAGCCTCCTCTCTGACGAATACAACCAGTTATATTATTCATTATTTAAGCATGCGGAAAACCATATGGCAATCATAGAAGCTCTAGCAGCAAAGCCAAATGGAATGAACAGAAAAGAATTGCTAAAAAAAACGAAGCTTACTGATGGTGGTACGTTCACAAGAGCCATAACCGATCTTCTGGAGAGTGACTTTGTCAGTATTTCCAACTCTTTCAATAAAAAGAAGAAAGACTCAATATACAAACTCATTGACTTTTATTCGCTTTTCTATTTGAAATTTATTCAAGGAAATTTAAAAAACACAAAACATAATTGGCAGAAAATTGCATCACAACAAACATTTAAATCATGGAGTGGATATGCATTTGAGAACATTTGCATGATGCATACACCTCAAATATTAAACAAACTTGGTATTTCTGGCATTTACACCAGTGTTTCATCTTGGAAATTTCAAGGAAATGAAGAACTACCCGGTACTCAAATCGATATGATAATAAATAGAAATGATGATGTCATAAATTTGTGTGAAGCAAAATTCACATCCAAAGAATTCATCCTAAATAAAACATATAATGCCAAATTAAGACAACGACGAAATATTTTTGAAAACGTGACAAAAACAAAGAAATCAACTGTCACTACACTTCTAACAACTTATCCAGCACACCAAAACAAATATTATCATGAAGAGGTTGATTCTGAGGTAAATATGCGAGATTTATTTGCGCCCACAAATTTATAAAGTGGAGAAATCTTACTATTTTTAGCACATTTCTCCACTTTATAATTAAAATCCAATCAAGAATTATTCCATCAGCTTTTTGTATTTAAATCGTTTAGGAGCATCTACACCCAAGCGTTTTTTACGATTCTCTTCGTATTCAGAGAAGGATCCCTCAAAGAAATGAACTTGAGAATCGCCTTCAAATGCCAAAATATGTGTTGCAATACGATCCAAGAACCAACGATCGTGAGAAATAACAACGGCACAACCAGCAAAATTCTCTAGCCCTTCTTCCAAGGCTCTCATGGTATTCACATCAATATCATTGGTTGGTTCATCGAGCAATAAAAGGTTCCCTTCTGCTTTGAGTGCTAATGCCAAATGCAATCTGTTTCTTTCACCACCGGACAACACTCCACATTTCTTCTCCTGATCTGAACCATTGAAATTAAACCGCCCAACATAAGCCCTTGCATTGGTTTGCTTACTCCCCAACATAATGGTTTCTGTCCCACCAGAAATTACTTCAAAAACAGATTTCTCAGGGTCAATTGCCTTGTGTGTTTGATCGACGTAAGATATTTTCACAGTATCACCAATTTCGATATGTCCGGCATCTGCATGCAACTGTTCCATGATCAATTTAAAGAGTGTGGTTTTCCCTGCACCATTTGGTCCGATTACGCCAATTATACCAGCAGGAGGCAATTGAAAACTTAAATTTTCAAAAAGCAATTTTTCTCCAAATGCTTTTGTAACAGTATGCATTTCCACCACTTTATCTCCAAGGCGAGGCCCATTAGGAATATAGATTTCAAGTTTTTCTTCTTTTTGCTTACTATCCTCATCCATCATTTTATTGTAAGCATTCAAACGTGCTTTTGATTTGGCATGACGAGCTTTTGGAGACATGCGCACCCATTCCAATTCCCGTTCTAGGGTCTTACGACGCTTTTTGTTTCCTTTTTCTTCTTGCTCTAAGCGTTTTGATTTTTGTTCGAGCCATGAACTGTAATTTCCTTTCCAAGGAATCCCTTCTCCCCGATCTAATTCGAGAATCCAACCTGCAACATTGTCGAGAAAATACCTGTCGTGAGTAATGCAAATAACAGTTCCTTTGTACTGATCAAGATGTGCTTCAAGCCATAAAATGCTTTCAGCATCCAAATGGTTTGTAGGCTCATCAAGAAGAAGGACATCTGGCTCTTGGAGCAACAAACGACAAAGTGCCACACGTCTTCTTTCCCCACCTGATAATTCACTTACAAGCTGATCATCAGGAGGACATTGCAATGCATCCATGGCACGTTCAAGCTTACTGTCAAGATTCCATGCATCAAGCTGATCCATTCGCTCTTGCAATGTTGCCTGCTCTGCCATAAGCTTATCCATCGTATCAGGATTTTCGTACACTTCTGGCAATCCAAATTGCTCATTAATTTCTTCATAACGAGCAAGCACATCAACAGTTTCTTGCAGGCCTTCCCGCACAATATCAATCACTGTTTTTTCTTCATCAAGTTGTGGTTCTTGATCCAATAATCCAACCGTGTAACCGGGAGCAAAAACAACTTCGCCATTGTACGCTTTATCTTGTCCGGCAATAATTTTTAGGAGTGTTGATTTTCCGGAACCATTCAATCCAATAATTCCAATTTTCGCTCCCAGAAAAAAGGAAAGGGATATATCTTTTATAACTGTCTTGCTTGGTGGGTAAGTTTTACTCACTCTGGACATTGAGAAAATAATTTTATTGTCTTCGCTCATAATATTGTTCTTTGACACAAATGTACGACAGAAAATGGGAATAAAAATAAGGAAGAATAAAAACACATACAGGATGATAAACACAAGATTTTATCGAACAGAAATGTATATTATAAAATATAACATTATGTTTTATTTGAAAATAAAAATTAAATCATTAAACTTGTACTTTATTTCGATCGAAACATTGCATTATTGTTTAACTTTAAATCTCAAGAACTATGAAAAAAGCACAAAACACATTACGGATTGGATTATTTTTAGTTTTTATGATCTCTTTTTTAGCTTGTGAAAAAAATGAAGAAAATATATCATCTGAGAAAAAAATCACTATAAATAACTGTACAAACTGCCATGAATTAAAAGGGGTAGATTACCCTTTGATATTCAAAGGTAATTTTGAACAAGAAATAAGTAAAAACAATGGATTATTCATTGCCTGTCAAAATGACAACGATTCTATTTACGACTTTTTCGTTCTACAAAAAGACAACAATAACTATCCTGAAATTGGAATAGTAACAGAACTATACTTATATAAAGATGCATTTTATGTTAAATCAAATAATATATGGTTAATGTTTGCACTTGAAAATGTAGAAATTGAAAAATCCTTTTCAAACATTATACATCCTGAAAACATAACATATGGTTATGGTGTAGCTCACTCAACAGAACCAACAACAAACAGCAAGACTAATGGTGGACTAAGCGGATATATAAGTCGCTTTATTTCAAGCACAACAACATGTGACTCAGGTGGAGAAGGATCCTCAAGCTGTAGCATTTCTATTCAAAATCAATCCTGTAATGTAGAATGCAGCTATGGCTATTATGCATGTTGTAATGCAAGAGTACTAGGAGGTTTATCTTGTAAATGTTATAAAAAGTAAAAAATTATTTAGAATCTCATTTGACCTCAACTGAACATCATTATAACAGATTATAATGATGTTGTATTCAATTGCACAACAGGCATTATTGCTAATTATACTAAAGATAACGGTGAAGACCTATCATATTACATCCACAAAGAGCATTAGTAAATGTTGTAGTTGGTAAAGAATTTGTATTTTCAAAGAAATCTAAAAATTATATTTACTTCATCTTCTCAGCATTTTCAGATCCAAAAGACGAAGTTATTTCATAAATTTATTCTTTTAAAATAAAGGATGAACATCATTTTATTAACAAATAAATTATTCAGGTTAGCAAGGAGAAATAAAACTGGTTAGCAAAATTAAAATACCCATCCAGAATAAAACAAGAAAAATACTCCCTTCCATTTCGACAATAATGACTGTCTATGCATTGAGGAAGCTTTTCAAGACAGCGAAACATCTTCAACATAGAATAATGGCAAAAGCTTTTAACAATTAAACACCCAAAACCTTTTGATTGGTTTTTAAGAAGCAGTTTAAAGGATCATTTAATATTTAGTAAAAAGAATGGGAATTTTATCCTTTACAACCTGAAAACTAATACAATTACAGACTTTAACGCTTCGGGTTTCGGGATTCATAATCGTGAGTTTTTTGACATACAATCCTTTTCTCCTGAAGGAACACATTTCGTTGCCAAATTCAAAAAAAAAAAAGAAAATCAGGCGTTAACGATGAAAAATACAATAAGTAGCTATAACCTTTTCAGTAAAGAATTATTATTGGTTGAATTATCTCTTGAAAACGGAGAACTGAAATATAATGACACCATTTCATATGGATTTAAAGAAAAATACTTTGGGGGAGAAAATGGATTTGGTCTGTCATATACATATATTGATAAGCTTGACAAAGGCTCTTACCTTTTGACAAGTCCATACAACGATGAAATTTTCATTCTCAACCATGATTCTGAAAAATTCATTAAACTAAAATCAAAACTTAAAGACATTTCTGTTGATGTTGAGCCTTACTCTACATACACAATACCCCCTTGAAAATTCAATCAAAATATTTCGAATAAATATTCAAGTCAAGCCCACATATCAAGCCTAAATTATGATGAAACACAACTCTTCCACACTAAAATCTGGAATGGGCAAAAAAAGAGATGAATATTCTAACAATAAATCTTCAAGGTGAAACTTTAACAGAAACTACAATTAGCACTGAAAATTACAGCACGTATTTTTATTTCAATGGCAAGCAATATTTTGTAAGAAATCATAATCATGAAAAAGATAGTTTTATTCACATTGATGTTTATCAATATATTAATAATTAGCTGCAAAACTAAGAACGTCAATAAGGCTAAGATACTACTTAACAAAATTGAAATTAAATTTGAGATTTCATTATTTGACTACAAGTACATTTGCATAATTAACGATGGAGGATGCTTACCGTGTAACCGCAAATGCAGTAACGCACTCACAGACGCATCAAAATCGAATGATTTTTTAATTATTATTGCAGAAAACGGTTCTGTTTTAGATCTACGTGCCTTTGAATATGATGCACCAAACATATATCACACATACGATGACATTTCAGGAGAAAGCCAAATAAAAGCAGACAATTATTTTGGAGAGCTGGACAACAGCAAATGTGCGTCACTTGAATACATTGGACATGAAAGGTCAGAAAGAATTATTACAAAAACTCAACAAATTTTAGATAAAATCGCTTACAACTTAACGATTTTTCGTTGAATTAATTCTGCATCAACATGAAACTCGACAAGATACACCCCTATATTCCAATCGCTTGTTGACAACTCAACAAAGCCAGTATTTTCATATCGTTCATGTAAACAAGATTGTCCATGTTCATTAATGACTTTAACATCAATCACATCATGTGTAGAACCCAAATCAACAATCAAGACATCTTTCACCGGATTTGGATATAACGAAATGTCTATTTTTTCATCGCATTTAAGATTGGTCACATGAGAGAAACTAAATCCCCCATCGAAATCAACCTGCTTAAGACGATAATAGCTCGCATTGCTTATGCGTTTGCATCTAAACTCGTAATACTGATTAGACAAAGAAGTTCCTGCACCACTCACAACACCGACAGTTTCAAAAGTCTTGGCATCGTCAGACACTTGAACTTCGAAACGCATATTGTTATGCTCCAATGCTGTTTCCCAACGCAAAAGCACATCATTATCATCCACACAATGAGCGGAAAAATACATCAGTTCAACGGGTAGAACACCTCCACTTTTAATTGCTGTCCAACGACTAAAACTAGAAATTCCTGATAAAGAAATGCAATTACTGCTGCAGTTTACAACTCCACCTTCTGCTATCCATGTGACACCGGAATCTTCCGACTTTTGAAGCATCAAATCTACTTCTGTGTTACCATTAAGCTCGGTATCTTCATAATGAAAAACAAGAGTAGCATTCAAGCCAGAATTGTTGGCAGGACTGATATCATACCAACGTGAAATACTTTCATCTCCGGAATTGACCCCAGTAATTACTGAATGATAACGAATTATGGTCGTACTGCCCATATCTGCTGTGGTGGTGATTTCTGCCCCCAGACCGGCTACATTTTCGCAAGAAATATTGTTCAGGCTTTTAGTAATTGTGAGATAGCCAGAAGCTCCATAGAAATGCCCTTGATCTTCAACCAAATATCCTTCATTCCCAAGATTTACGATTTGACCATTCAAGTTTACATTGGATTCAAGCACGAGGTTTCCATTAACGGTTATTCCAGAACTCAAACTAGGACTTGCTATTGAAGAAACGATAAAGTGATTGACTGTCGGATTATTGCTCACAACCGCCTCTGCACCTGCAGAATAAGCAATTACTCCAACATTATCATCAGAAGCAGGAACACTCCCCAAACTCCAATTTGAAGCTATTGACCAAGCATTTGAAGAAGTATTTAGCCATGTATTGAATGCAGAAGAACTGACCCAATCACTATCATCCATATTACTTAGTGTTCCATCATTTGAATTTCCAGAATAGTCCTGAAGAGTTGCTCCTGAAATATTGTCAAAATTATAATATGCAAGTAATCCAGATTCATAACCAGAAATACTTCGAACCATATTATCACGAATTTCCAACTCTGTTCTCGCAATTTCCCAGATACGTACTTCATCTATATTTCCATCAAAATGAGTATTATTAAAATGACCTTGCCAACCTAAATATAAATTATTGGTGCAATCAGGAAGAGAAGATAAAGTATACACATTAGGATCTTGCACACCGTTAATGAAAAAATAAATATTTGAACCATCCCATACTAATGCAACATGAGTCCACTCCCCTTGATTTACGGCATAAAGGCTACCTTGCAATGCACCTGAAAAATAGGTATATAAAGTACCATCAACATTCATATTGAACCAACCAAGCCCAGGAGAATCTGCATCAATATAATCTTGCGAAAAAATCCGATTATAATAACCGCTACCAATATAATCAGCCTTAACCCAACATTCCAAAGTAAGACTAGTTAATGCTGAAGGATTTGCAACCAAACCACAATTCACATAATCATCTACACCATCTAAATCAAGTGCATTTTTAGGACCAAACATAGCACTTGATGTAGCCCACTCACTACCAATCATATTGGTCAAAGTTGCATCATAACTAGATGTGCCTTCAACATTATCGGCAGTTGTCCCCGAAGTTTCATTGAAATCAAAATATACAATAAGACCAGATTCTGACCCATTCAATTCACGATCCATATTTTGTCTAATTTCGGCTTCAGTTCTTTCATCGTTCCAAACTCTAAACTCATCAATTTTACCATCATAAAAATCAGAAGGACTTGCATCCCATTCCTGCCCTAAGGAAAAAGTATTTCCGGATGGAATTATTGTCGTATGATAACCTGTTAACTCTTGAACGCCATTTAAATAAACAATAAATGAATCATCCGATGATTTCACCATTGCAATATGATACCAAACATCTTGTTCTAGAACTGTAGTTGCAGTATAACCAGTCGCATTTCCATCATACACTTTTAGCACATTACCATGCACTGCTACCATAAGAACATTTGTATTAGGATTACCAACCTGACCATTAATTCCCCAAAGTATTTGATTCCCGGTGGTTGTAGAAATACTATCTCCTTTAAACCAACACTCAAAAGTATAGGTACTTAATGATGACAATGGTGAAGTTAAATTATTGGCTTCAAGATAATCATCAATACCATCTAAATCAATGCAATTATTTTGAGAATATACGATAAGAGAGGAAAAAATCAAAATAACGAATAGTACTTTCTTCATAATAAATGTTGCTTTAATATTGTGACTCTTAAGGCAATGTTTAATTGCGGATTAACAAATAAATTTACAACAGCTAATAGAGAACTACACAAGTATAAATACGGATATTATTTAAGCGTATTTACCGACATCTCTCTTTCCATAGTTATAAACTTGGGGCTCTATTAATGCAAAAAAGGCAGCCAAAGCTGCCTTTTAAAATTATTTAAGATGGATTAGAACAATCCATTCAACATATCATCATCAACAAAATTAGGAACTGTAACTTTCAGTTCTGGATTTAGTTCCATAGCGCGTTTGATTGCAAATACGGCACCATCATTTCTAGCCCATGAACGACGAGAGATACCATTGTTTACATCCCAAAAAAGCATTTGTTTTAACCTTCTGTCTGCATCATCAGAACCATCCAATGTCATACCGAAGCCACCATTGATGACTTCACCCCAACCTACGCCACCACCATTGTGAATAGAAACCCAAGTTGCACCGCGGAAAGAATCTCCAATAACATTATGAATTGCCATATCAGCAGTAAATTGAGAGCCATCATAAATATTTGATGTTTCACGGAAAGGTGAATCTGTTCCTGACACATCATGATGATCACGACCCAACACAACGGGAGCTTTCAAACGACCATCCGCAATAGCTTTATTGAATTCAGCAGCAATTTTAATTCGCCCTTCAGCATCAGCATAAAGAATACGAGCCTGTGAACCAACTACAAGTTTATTTGCCTTTGCTCCTTCAATCCAACGGATGTTATCGTGCATTTGCTGAGTGATTTCCTCAGGCGCAGATTCTGAGATGTCTTGCAATACTTGCATTGCAATTTTATCAGTCGTTTCCAAATCGTCTGGATCCCCAGAAGTACAAACCCAACGGAAAGGACCAAAACCATAATCAAAACACATTGGACCCATGATATCTTGAACGTAACTTGGGTAACGGAAAGTCAAGCCATCTTCAGACATGATTTCAGCGCCGGCGCGAGAACTTTCCAACAAGAATGCATTTCCATAATCGAAGAAATATGTTCCTTGAGCTGTCAGTTTATTGATGGCTGCAACCTGGCGTTTTAGTGAATCATACACCTTAGTTTTAAAGGCTTCAGGATCATTAGCCATCATTTCATTTGACTCCTCAAAACTCAAACCAACAGGATAGTAACCACCTGCCCATGGATTGTGTAATGAGGTTTGATCAGAACCGAGATCAACTTTGATGTTTCTTTCTGCGAGGCGTTCCCACATATCAACAATATTACCAAGGAAAGCAATGGAATGAACTTCTTTTTTCTCCACATATTCAAGTGCAGTATTAATCGCCTCATCCACATCCTCAATAACTTCATCAACCCAACCTTGCTCATGACGCTTGTATGCAGCAGCAGGATTGATTTCTCCTGTAATTGACACAACACCGGCAATATTACCAGCTTTGGGCTGAGCACCACTCATACCACCAAGACCTGAAGTAACAAAAAGTTTACCTTCAGTACCTTCACCGTTTTTACTGATTTTACGACTGGCATTCAATACAGTAATTGTGGTTCCATGCACAATACCCTGAGGCCCAATATACATGTATGATCCCGCGGTCATTTGTCCATACTGTGAAACGCCAAGTGCATTGAATTTTTCCCAATCATCTGGTTTGGAATAGTTAGGAATTACCATCCCATTTGTAACAACTACACGAGGAGCATCTTTATGTGATGGAAATAAGCCCATAGGATGACCTGAATACATAACGAGGGTCTGTTCTTCTGTCATTTCTGCAAGGTATTTCATTGCCAAACGATACTGTGCCCAATTTTGGAAAACAGCTCCATTACCACCATAGGTAATTAATTCTTCAGGATGCTGAGCTACAGCAGGATCCAGATTATTTTGGATCATCAACATGATGGACTTTGCCTGTTCAGTTTTTCCTGGATACCAATTAATAGGACGAGCAAACATGTCATATTCAGGACGCAAACGATACATGTAAATGCGACCATAAATCTTCAATTCATTTGCAAATTCAGGAATTAATTCAGCATGATGCTTTTTGTCAAAATACCGTAATGCATTTTGCATTGCAAGTTTCTTCTCTGCAGGAGAAAGAATATCTTTTCTTTTAGGGGCATGTGGAACTTTATCGTTCAATGGTTTCGCTTCCGGAAGTTGGGAAGGAATACCCTCTAGAATAAAATTTTGAAACTTTTCTTTATTCATGGCTACAACATTTTATGGCACAAAAGTAATATTTCTAAACAAAAAAGGAGACATTTCTGCCTCCTTTTGCTTCAAAACATGAGTCTTATATCTTCACCAATTATTCACTTAATTGCACAGACACATCCAATGAGAGCGTATCATTTTCAAAATCAAAAGACAAGGCGTCATTGGACAATTCCGAAATTGTCATAAACTCTCCCCATTCTCCCCATGTGTTATAATTACCATACATTGCCTGTTGAAAATTGCTATACTCAGGCTGAATATTATAAAAACACATTTGGTACAATGAATCGAGACTAGAATACATAACAGTATCTTTGTGCATGTAATAGCGTCGAACTCTAAATTGTGTCATTTCATCGTTAAATTCCCACTGAAAGTTACTGCTAACAGTAGTATCTGGCAAAGCAAAGAAGACATCTCCTCCTCCACCGCTTTCAATGGTAATTTGTACGTCATGAATAAAGGATGGCACCAATGAATTTGGCAAGGCCTCAACACTTGAAAGCTGATAAACACCTTCCATACGTGCATATTTTGAACGGAGACTTAGCGATGGTCCATCTTCATATTTAGAGCAGGAAGATAACCCTCCCACAAAAACTATTACAACAAATAATATGGTTGAAATTTGTCTCATTTATTGCTCGATGAAATGGTATTCATAAAGGTCATCAAATTCATCGTATTCCTGAGTCCAAACTTCTGTATCAGTTAAACGAATGATGGTTGATTCTGCCCAATCACCCCATGTTGTTTCATCCTCATCTTTAGTACGAACAAGAAGTTTTGTTTCATCATCGCTGAACATCCACTCAAGGTCTTCAGAAGAAGTGTAACTAACACCACCTAAAGTGTAGGTTGTTGACATGCTTCCTGTTCCATCCTTTTCAAAAGTATAAGTAAAAAGCTGCATAAATGCAAGTGAGTTTTCATCAGATTTTCCATTTTTCAACACGTCGTCAACTCTGTATGTTCCAGCCATACGAGCTTCTTTACTTTTCAAACTGATTACTGGTCCTTCCTCATATTTTCCACAAGAAGAGAATACAATCATCACAGCAAAAAAGATAGTTGATAAGCTAATGATTTTTTTCATAATTCTGATTTTTAGAGTTTAGTTTATCCAAAAATAGTAAAAAAAAACAAAAGCCCTGAGAATCTCAGAGCTTTTGCAATTAAAAAAGTATTTTGATTAGTTTTTAGCAACGCGAATTACGCGTGAATCCAAACCATTTGTCAATTTCAGCATGTAAACACCTGAAGCTAGGTTTTCTACATTGATGCTCATAAAACTGTCATTCACATCGTTTGAAATTACAACTTGACCAGTTACATCAATTAATTCAATGCGCTCAACATCAATCATGTTTGAAATATTGATGTCAGAAACTGCTGGATTAGGATAAACTTCTGTTTCAAGTGCAAAATTGCTATTGATTGACTCAACAATTTCAATATCAGAAGCTATTCTGTACTGAAGAGTGAAATTATCATATGAATAATTAATAACACCAGTTACATTATAATGATTTCCAATAACTTCAGTAAAATCAAATGCACCATTTTCTTTACAAATTAAATCTCCGGAACCATCATTAACAATCCACTCACCATGAGAATCTTGTTCTGTTATACACTCAGCGTTTTCAACTTTCACAAGGCATGATTCATATTGTTCTTCAGAAGCAGCTTCTGCAGTTGTAAGAACAATAGGAGCTGGAACTTCACCACCGATTCCAATAGTCTGCAAATCTGAAACATTAGTCATTTCAGTCATTTCGTTAAATTCTGACACTTTACCTGTCACACGAACAGAATCACCTATAGCAGGTATATGATCAAGATCATAAATATATAGCGCATTCCATGCACCCGGAGCATCCTGAACATAATAACCATCACCATATTCAGATTCATTAAAACTTGCAGTAACTACACCTTCAATGGTTACAATCTGATTAACCATAGGTGAATCACCACTAGTTGAATATTGAATATCATAAATCGGAGTAATCGTAGGACCTGCTAGATCTACAATAAATGAAATACTTACTGATACTGCAGGATCAAGAGAAGCATCAGACATGTCAACCAACTCAAGGGTTACAGTATGTGAACCATCTGTAAGACCTGCAAAAGTAATATCATCTGTAGTTGTTTGATATGCAACAGTTCCACCATCAATTGAGTAAGCTACTTTACCATCCGTCCCTAAAACGAAATTAGACACAGTAAATGATACATCTACAGCATCAACATAAACTGTTGATCCATTGGCAGGACTTGTAATAAAAATAGCAGGGGCATCAATAACACCAAGATCAACTACATCATTTTCATCGCGCGGAAGGATTTTAAAATTATAAAAATAATTCACCACACCTGTAACTCTGTAGGTATTACCTTGAACAGGAGTATAGGCATAAAGGAAGTCATCAACCATAACATCACCAGAACCATCATTTACTGGCCACTCCAGAAAGCTATCAGGAGCTGCTGTATTAACACCTGTAACTTCAACAAGAACTGACTCATATGCTTCTGTATTTGCATCTCCTGTTGAAACCTGAGCTGCAGTAACTGTATTACCACTTGACAATACTTCCATTGTAGCAACTGGAGAAATTTCAGTAAGAGAGCTATATTCCACTACAGTTCCATTAACTACAACAGAATCTCCGATAGCAGGTCCCGGAGTATTTGTGTAATAAACATAAATACCACTCCAAGCAGCTTCTGCATCCTGCATGTAAAATTTATCTCCGTTTACAGCAGTTACGATTCCTTTAATGGTAACATCCTGATCTACCATTGGAGAGTTTCCAGTCCCTTCAGTTGTGTATTGAATATCATAAATTGGAGTTACTGAAGGACCTGCAGTGTTTACAGTAAAGTTAACAGTTGCAGTAACAGCAGGATTGAGAGAAGCACCTGAATTGTCAACCAATTCTAAGACAACAGCATGTGCACCATCAGCCAAACCAACCAAAGCAATTGGGTCAGTAGTTTGGTGATCTACTGGAGTTTCTGAATCAAGAGTATAAACAATGTATCCATCACCTGAAGCATCAGAACTGATGACAAAATTTTGTACATTAAAAGTTACATTAACGTCAGCAACACTTAAAGTAGCAGATTCTTCAGGAGAAGAGATTGCGAGGTAAGGATCAGTTCCAATATCTTCAACAATATCAGAAAGTTGTCTTACAGCAAATTTATATGCTCCAAAAGAGAAAATAATTGGAGAAGTCACTGTATAATTTGAAGATAGTGTAGGAACATATGATTCAGCAAGACCATAATCATCAACTACAGCATCTCCAGAACCATCATCAAAACTCCATTCTCCATAACCTAAATCTGTATTAGTACAAGCACCTGAAGATTCAACTAAAACACCTTCATAAGCTTCTTCGCTTACCTCAATGGTAGTAATAACACTAGCAGCTGGCAATGCATTACCACTAGAATTAACAGTGACATTATCAGAAAGAATTTTAGTTAAGTTGTTGTTTTCTGAAACAGTTCCAGTCACAGTAACATCATCACCCATAGCAACACCTGAACCAGCAACCCAGATACCTGTCCATTCACCAGTACCGTTTTGCATAGTGAATTCGCCATCATACACACCAGTAACAATACCAGTAGTTTCAACGTATTCTGTCACAACCGCAGAACCAGAACCACCTGTACCAGTAGTGTCTTGGATTTCAACAATTGTATACTCAGTAGCTACTAAAGTTTCCCAGTTTTCAAAACTACCATTAGTAATCAGGTTAGTAGTACCACCATCTTCTGAATAAACAACATTGTCTAAAATACATTCAAAATCGCCATCCCAGTCATCAGCAATGTCATAAAAACGGAAAAAGAACGTTGCGGTAGTAACACCATCAGGCACAGTACCAGTCATTTCAACTAATTCCCATTCTGTACCATCATTGGAATAACCACCCCATTCGTTTGTACCATCAAAATTAACAGCAATACGTGCTTTACCAGCAATATCGTTGTCCATAATGTATGCACTCGCAGTAAAAGTTGCACCTGGAGTTACAGTAAAAGTTGCAGAAACCACTTCTGTATCAGCCTGTGCATCAGTTGTACATACAATTCCCAAAGCAGTACTTCCATCCTGTACTGTTGTTGTTTCCTGGCTAAACGCAACGTTTCCAGGGTTTTCATTCAGCCAATTAGTTAAGGTTTGTCCAAAAACAAAGCCACCAACCATAACAGCGAACAATAAGGTAAATAATCTTTTCATAATACTTAATTTAATTTAATATTTGTTTTCACTTTTAACTTTCGAAAAAGGGTTACGAAGTTAAGCAACTATCTATTAACTACAAACATTTTGTTTCAACAAATTATTAACTAATGCTTAATCTTTTCTATCTTTACACAAAAACACATGAACTTTCGGTTGATCTCTCTCCTATCTTTTTGTTTCGCAACATTAGTTGCAATCAAAGTTTCATATGCTCAAACAAGTATAAGATATGATGACATAAAAACAGAATTATATTCATGCAATTTAGCACTCGGCAAAACACAAATTGATCAAAATCTGGAAAATAATCCCGACAATCCGTATTTATACAGATTATTAAATCATTATGACTTTCTACTCACACTATTTTTTGAAAGCGAAACAAACAAAACGAATTGGCTAGTATCCTTTGACGAAAGACTTGACAAAATCAACACTGCAGAACTCCCTGAAAACGAAAAGCTTTTCCTTTTATCAGAAGCCTATTTGCAAGGCACTTTATTGAATATGATTAGCAGCAATGAGCTCAAAGCCGTCAAATACTTCAGAGCTGGTTTTGACACCTTTCAAGCACTTGAAAAAACCGACCCAAATTCCCCAGAAACAGCAAAAATACGAGGATTATACAATTTCTTTTTAGGATCGGTCCCTGAAAAATACAATTGGGTTGTCAATATACTCGGTATGGATGGTGATTTTCAGCTTGGGATAGAAAATTTAAAAGCAAGCTTTGAACAATCAAAATCAAAAGGAGATTTTTATGAGTTAGGATTTTATTATGCCATGTTTTCAGCATATTATGGCGAGAATTCCGAAAGCTTATATCAATATTTCATTGCACTAGATCCATCCACATATAAGAATCCACTCATGAGACTTGCCTTAGCTTTCACCGCTGAAGCAGCAGGAAAAACATCTGAAAGTCTCACTACTCTAATTGCAAACACAAATTATCAAGGAGATACAAAACTTAGCTTACTGGATTATCAAATCGGAAGTTTCTTA
The DNA here is from genome assembly GCA_963676165.1 of Bacteroidales bacterium. Lineage (GTDB taxonomy): Bacteria > Bacteroidota > Bacteroidia > Bacteroidales > ML635J-15 > JAQIBY01. The sequence goes on from OY781043.1 coordinate 2,853,717, forward strand.
GTTTACAATCTACAAGCAAATGCAGACATCTATCTCAAGAGATACATTGACAGTAAACCAAAAGAACGCTTTGATTTTTCGGCTCACCGAATATTGTATTGGCATTACTTAGTACAAAACAATACGACAAAAGCAGAATTTACTAAAAATCAGATATTGGCACAAAGCCAAAATGCAGGAAGTGAACAAGAACAATTTATCATTGAAGAAATTAGCAGCGAATCCAACCCAAACATAAATTTACTCAAAGCAAGACTACTTTTCAATGGAGGGAATTACAATGCATCGTTTATTTGCTTAAAACAATTTCAGATCAGTGGGAAATCACAAAAAGAAAAGCTTGAATATTATTTTCGCCTGGCAAGTATCAAAGAAAAACTTTCTGATTATGATGAAAGCATTAAGAGTTACAAGCAATGTATTGTTTTAGGGAAAGATGAGACTTGGCATTTTGCCCCCAAAGCGTCAATCAACTTAGCAAATATCTACAAAAAACAAGGGAAATCAGAACTCGCAGAACAATATTATAAGCTTGCGATAAAAATCAATCAAAGTATATATAAGGAAAGTATCAATCAGGAAGCAAAACAAAAACTTAAGCAATTGTAGTTTAAGAAAGATTTTATCACTAACTTTACCTTTAAATCAGTCTGGATTTTGGGGATAATGACCAACAAAAAAACAATTCATAATCAAGCTACATCAGCCAAAGAGTACATCAAAAAGGTTAGATTAAACACCGGTTTGATCTTTCGGTTGTCAGAAAGTGACATTCGTGGGAAATCAGCTCAAACTTACTTGGGATACTTCATTAATTTAATTCAGATTTTATTTGCAACCGGTATATATTGGCTGATTTTCGGTTACATATTAAAAATTGACACTGCAGATATTCCCTTTCCGCTTTTTGTTTTGACAGGTCTGTTTCCATGGGTTTATTTTTCAAGCATCATTCGCGATGCAGGAAACAGTTTAATCGACAACAAACACATTATTGACAAAATCTATTTTCCACGTGTGATTTTACCTTTGAGCAAATTGATACCTAGCTTGGTTGACTTTGCAATCGCCCTTGCTGTTGCCATTATCTTTGTGCTTATATTTGGCATAAGAATCCATTGGCAAATAACTCTAATTCCTGCATTTTTATTTGTAATTATGTTTAGTGGATTTGCAATTGGATTATGGATTGCAAGTATTTCAGTACGCTATCGCGATACATCAAGACTCATCCCCTATCTGATTAATTTCGGTTTTTTTATGACACCTGTTTTTTATCCAAGCACTATTGTCCCCGAAAGCATTAACTTTATATTATACATTAACCCGGCTGCATTTGCTATTGAAGGTTTTCGCTGGGCAATTTTCAACAGTCCTGCACCTTCAGTTGAATATTTACTCAGCCTGATTCCAATGCTAATTTTATGTATCTGGGGATGGAGAAACATCCGCAAAAAGGAAAAAAACTATGCTGACATCATATAACAAACATAGTAACATTAACGTAAAAGATCTTTCAAAAACCTATACCAGAAATTCTGATGAAGGCAAGAAAGAATTTTATGCACTTAAAGACATTAACCTTGACATAAAAAAAGGAGAAATATTAGGAATTATAGGACCAAATGGTTCAGGGAAAAGCACGTTGCTTAAAATTATGAGCGAGATTACAGCTCCTTCTAATGGGTCAATTGACATTGAGGGGAAAGTAGCTAGTATTCTGGAGGTAGGAACTGGATTCATTCCCGATTTAACAGGGCGGAAAAATATTTACCTGAATGCAAGATTACATGGAATGAAAAAAAAAGAAGTGGATAAGAAATTTAATGACATTGCTGAAATGTTTGGCTTTATTGATTTTCTTGACACTCCAGTAAAACAATACAGTAGTGGCATGTATATGCGTTTAGCGTTTGCTATTGTTGTTCATGTAAATGCAGACATTTACTTATTCGATGAGGTTTTGAGTGTTGGTGATATTAAATTCCAACAACAATCCATTAAATGTATTAAAGAATTGAGAGAAAAGAAAAGAACAATTGTAATTGTAACTCACTCTCCAGACTTGATCGCAGAGATCTCTGATAGAATTTTACTCCTCAATAAAGGTCAAATTATAAAGATTGGAAAGCCTGAGCAACTTATTCAACACTATAAGAACCTTATACAAGGCAATGATATTACAAAGCAATTTTCATCAATAATTAAAGCTAATGAGATCGCGAAAGCTAAAATAGTATACACGTTATTTAATGGATATTTCGATTTAAATTACGTCCAAATTAATTCAATTGAAAATCATTCAGGATTATTGTCAGCTTCCAATGAAATTATAATTAGGCTTAGATACAAAACAAGCAACTCAAATAAGTTAAAATTTGGCATTTACATCAATGACAGCAAGTTCAAACAAACTATTTTCAGTGCATTCAGTGAAGAGAATTATTTTACCAAAGACATCGAGTATGAAAGCGAATTCACACTTCCTCGCGGATTCCTAAATAATATAACTGCATATTTAGGAATACTTATAATTGAAAATTCTAAAATATTGATAAATTATCCCAATTTATTGTATTTTAAGGTTTCTCCTCCTCAAGGAGCATCTGTCTTTCAGCATATTAAAGGTTACATTAGCCCAAGCATAATTTGTAAAACAAAACAAATAGAGCCAAAGTAGTTATCAAAAATATTTATTACATTTATAAACTATTCTTTTTTAGTAAACTCTAAATACATACATCAATGTTCAAATATTTCATCAAAGTTTTTGGTTGTCCTATGAGAGGAGTAGAAGCAGAAAGAGTAAATCAATATTTTTCTGCTAATGGAGGATTAGAAGCTCCCAGAGAAAAAGCTGACATAGTAATAATATTTGGCTGCTCTATTGTCGAACTTAACAATGCCATTACAATGGAATATATAAAATCTGTTGACAACGACAAACAACGAATAATAATTAGTGGATGCTCTCCCATAATAAGCAAAGAAGAAATACGTGAATTTTTTGATGGAGAATTACTAGTCTCCAAGGAACTTGATAACATAGACGAACTATTCCCTGAATTCAAAGTAAAATACAATGATATATTACTCCCTACCGTAAGCCATAAAAACCTTGAGTACAACAAGTTTTATTTAAATCAATACAAACATTATAGAAAGAAATTATCACTGAACTTTAATAATAATCCTCAATTGTTAATTACAAGTAAAGGTTGTCCCAACGCATGTAGCTACTGCACCGTAAGATTTGCTATGGGAAACATTAACAGCTACCCAGAAGACACCATCTTAAAAACCTACAAAAAAGCACTGGAAAAGAAACAACAAGTGTTCATTTTCAATGGAGATGATACAGGAGCTTATGGTATTGACATTAACAGTGGATTTGATGAATTGCTTCTCAAACTAGAGGGAATTACCCCAAAAGACCAGTATGTTAAATGGGCGATTGACAATTTACACCCAAGATGGCTTTTAAAATACCAAGAAACTTTACTTAAGTTTATCAAACAAGGACGAATTGTTGACATGGTTATCCCCCTCCAAGCAGCAACCGAAAAACTTTTAAAATTAATGAGAAGGAATTATAAGATTTCTGAAATCATATCCGTACTTAAAAGATTTAAAGAAGCAAATCCAAAACTAAAACTAACAACACATTTTTTGTTTGGTTTCCCTGGGGAACTTGATGATGACATTGAGGCAATAAAACAAATAATTGATCAAAATTGCTTTAACCATTATGTAGCTTTACGGTACTTCGAGTCTCCTAAAGCTGACAGTGTTAAAATAACACCTAAAGTCCCAATAACACAAGCACAAAAAAGAATGAAAGAAATTCAAGAGTATATAATTAAAAAAGGATATTATTGCCAAATAACAGAACATATAAATGAGTAATCATAAAAAAATACAAGCTCTATTAAACACATATAATCCGAACAATAGCACAAGTCTAGCCTCAGAGCATTTTGCTAAACATGAATTAACCATGCTATGGTATATAACAAGCATATGCAATTTTAATTGCCCATATTGTTCTGATCATAGTAATGAATATCCCAATACATATAAATATTCACCAAAAGAAATTACAAAAAGATTTGATGAGAAAAATAATACTTGGCATATTATTCTAACAGGTGGGGAACCTTTTTTGCACAATCATATTATTGAATTATGCTCATTATTGTCCAGAAAACATTACCTATCAATAAATACAAATTTATCGACCAACAATATAGCTGATTTTGCAAATCAAATAAACCCAGACAAAATAATCGCTATAAATGCCAGCATACATATTTTAAGCAGAAATAATAATAGTTTAGATAAATACATTAAAAACTTCCTACTCCTTCAAGACAAAGGATTTAATATTATTGGATCTTATGTAGTCTATCCTAGTTTAATCAATCAATTTGAATCTGACATATTAAAATTAAAAAAACTAGGACTAAAGCAAATTTCATCAAAAGCCTATATTGGGACATATAACAATAAAAGATATCCTGCTGCATATTCAGATGAAGAAAAAAAACGAATATTTGAGACAATGAGCAACGAAGTTGACATGCCTGAATATCATAGGTATAAATTTTTCAAAGGTCTCAAATGTTCAACTGGGCGAAAAATGATTTCAATTAGACCAGATGGCGAAATAGAACGTTGTATGTCTGATTCTACTTCACTTGGAAACTTCTTTTCTGGAAATTATTCTCTTTACAAAAAAGATGTTAAATGTAAAGCAAAGGAATGTCTCTGCCCATACCAAGGAATGTTATTTGCAAAAAACAGACATTGGATTAAGAAAAACATTAAAAAACGATAGTCGTAATAATGGGAAAAAGTCCAAATGAAATACTCACTTCTGATTTATTAAAATTTAAACATCGCATAAATTGGGAAATTTCGTACAAATGCAATTTTGATTGCTCGTATTGCCCTATTACTGAATTACAAAAAACACCTGAACCACAAACCAAAAGTCCACAAGAAATTGCAAATGCTTTCAATCGAACACAAAAAGAATGGCTAATTCTAATAACTGGAGGCGAACCATTTCTATATCCAAATTTCATCTCTATTTGTAAAGAGCTAACTAAAAATCATATTATCCAGATAACTACCAACTTAAGCACAAACAACATAGTTGAATTCGCAAATCTAATTCGTCCAGATAGGGTTTTTAATATTAGTGCATCCTATCATATTGAACAGCGAAATGAAAGAGGTCTTAATGATGATTTCTTAGAAAAATGCATGGTCCTGCAATCAAAAGGGTTCAATATTTTAGTAAATTTCATTGTGACTCCTTTTAATGCAACTAAAATTGAAGGATTTGTAAACACATTCGAGAAACTTGGTATTGGTACATTCTGTTTCGCTTTTAGAGGTGAATACAATGGTAAGATTTACCCACAATCATACACAAAACACGAACTAGAAGTTTTAAAAAAATTTGCTATTGATAATACGGAAGTAAAAGTTGCATTAAATCAACATAGTTACTATGGGAAATACTGTAATGCCGGGAAAAATTATTTTGCGATGGATCGTTTTGGCAATATCTCAAGATGTTTCACTTTACCTAAAAAGATAGGTAACTTATTCGATAATAAGTTCACACTATCAACTAAACCAGCACCATGTATCGCGACTAAATGTAACGACTATTGTCATGTTGAAGTAAGTGGCAATGCATCCACTAGAGCCATCAATAGAGAAAAACGAAAATACAACAAACTATAAAAGTTATTTTGTTTATAATTAAAATATGTAATTTAGTTCAATCATTAGTTATCACTTATAATTCAGCACAAACTCTATGAGCAATCGTCATAAGTCTAAACAAACCCAAAACTATTATAACGAATGGACAAAACACTACCTACAAAGTGGCTATGGAGATGTTATCCAAGCGCATCGTCCTGCTGATGTAAAGCAACTTTTGGATTATATCATCGCGCAATCAGAAATGAAAAGTGGGATGAAAATTCTTGATGCTGGATGTGGCGTTTGTGGGCCTGCCATCTATTTTGCTCAACAACTAGACATTGAGATTGATGCCATTAGTATTTCTGAAGAACAAATCCGAATTGCAAAAGACAAAATACAGCAAAATGGAATTGAAAAGCTTATTCATACCCATGTATGCGACTATCATAATATGGACACATGCTTTCAAGCTGAAACCTTTGACCTCATTATTTTTCTGGAATCTTTTGGGCATTCAAATACGCCAAACAAAGTTCTAAATGCAGCCGTTAGCTTACTTAAGCCAGGTGGAAAGCTGTACATAAAAGACTATTTTCAAAAGGAAATCACAGGGAATAAAACACGCAAAACGACAATCAGACGTATTATAAAAAATATGAATACAGCTTATGCATACAATCTTCCCGATTTAAACCATACGATACGAACACTGAGGCAATCAGACATGGAATTAATTCGTGTCAATAAAAATGAACTACCATTAAACAATGACAGATCTGTCCTCGAATTTGAAAAAGAGCATGGAATCGATTTGTTTGAAGGTGGTTTCCATTTTCGGTTTCTGGACGCTTTGGAATTACTATTTCGTAAACCTCATGATGTGGATGAACCCATAGCTTAACTGAACAGACTTCATTTTTTTCCTAAACGTTTTAGCAAGCCCTTCCATTTGTACGAAAACCATCGGACAGGAACAATGATAATTGAGTGCTGAAAGGGGAAAAATCGGACAAATAAAAAATACAGCAGCACAAACCAAGCCCAGTTTTGACCCGTAATTGCAAAATACAATCCCAATCCAGTGATAAAATAGATGTTGTAAAGATTGTCAACAGCCGCCATGCTACTTTTCAGTGTTAAAAAGGGGAATTGTTTTTCGAGAAACACATCAAAAAGTAAAAACATTGCAAGCCCTATCATTAAAGCATACAATAATCCCAATGGCAAGAAAGCACAAACTACGACAAAAGCAAGCAGCTCTAAATCAAAACTTAGCACATGTATTTTCCTAGAAAGTTTCTGTCCCAAACGGAGAACAAATGTTCGTTGTCCCGCCTTTTCATCAACCTCATAATCTCCCCTTTGATGAGATAAAATACTTCGTAATCCGATAAAAAAGAGCCATATAACCAATGGATAAAATATCGTGTCGATGTGTAAAACATCAGTATCAAAAACAAGAAAAAGTGCGATAATGGCAGGGAGGACGTATGAATATAAGGCATCACAAAACACGCCCAGCACATGTGTTTTCAACCGAATTTTAGGCAATGAATAGGACAAGATCAAAACATATTGAGCAGCCAAAAGCAGAGCATAAACACCTCCATTTTTCAGAAACAAGACTGGTAAAAATGACAACACAAACAAAAGCCCAAGCAAGACAACAGCTTGCCACAACTTGAAAACTCCTGACATATTAACCTTCCCTGCAGCTGCATCGCTTTTTCTGTCTGTCAAATCGTTAAGGAAATATCCAAATGTGCCAGTAAAAAGTAAATAACTAAAAAACAGCAAGAAAGCCAACCAGTTTTCACTGATAGATTGATGGTTAAGAAACAAACAACAGACCATGAGCAAGCTGTTAAAACTCAGCTTAGCAACAAACCATTCTTTCATCCGAAATAAGCGAAATAGCTTCATAATCCCCTAACTATCTGCTCAAATGTACGAAATTTCCCGATTTTTTCTAAGCAATTCAGCAACAAGGATTATTTTTGTATCTTCGATCATCCATTAAGCCAATTGCTATGCAATGTTTCGTTTATGTCGTTTGTGGTGAAAACCATTACATTGAGCAAACCAATTTATCGATGAAATTTCTTAGAAAATTCACAGATAAAGACATTTTGCTTGTTACTGACACAAAGCGAAACGAGGGAAATTTCGATCTCCCAAATGATAAAATTTTAGACATCGAAACCCCAAAACATTATTCCAACAATCAGGCAAGCATTTATCTGGAAACAAAACTTGGAGAGATTTTAGATTTTAGCCAGAATCAAATTTACTGCTATTTGGATAGTGATATGCTTGCAGTTAGCAAGACCATAAACTCTGTTTTCGATCATGTGACCACCTATCCAATCTTCGCGAGAGACCATTGTTTTATTGATCAGCATTCACCTCACGCAATGCAATGTGACTGCTTGCAAGCACATGAAAAAATACGCAAAGCATATTACGAATTAGAGGATATTCTGCCAGTTTGCCAAAACACTGAAGAGCGAAGAAAACTGAATAATTTCTTTTCAAAGGTAAAGAAGCAACCAATACGCCATAGTTTAGACATAGCCTCTTATCTTTTCCGACGCTATGTTTCCCCACAAAAGATTCTGCATCTCAATAATGGTTTGTCATTTAAGAAAGACACAAGAACATGGCATAATCAAAACGGAGAAATAATAGACCACGATAAAAAATGGCATTTAAAACACATCAATAAAACCACTGGTTATCAAAAAGTCAATACAACATGGGTACATAAAGATGGGCACACTCTATCAGCCGAGACACCTCACTGTACACACTTAAGGGAATATCTCTCCAAGCATTATCAATTGGAACTGCCAAAAAAATTTCGGCATTGGAACGGCGGTTTGTTTGTTTTTGACAAGCGATCAATTCCTGCCTTAAAAGACTGGCACAAATACAGTTTAGAATTACTCGAAAACCCTGCATTTCATGTCAAATATACCGATCAAGTCAGCTTGATAATTACGGCATACAAACACAAGTTTGAGAACAAAAAGAAATTGCCTGTGAGATACAATTTCATATGCGACTATGATGATCCCAGACTTAAAAGCATGTTTCAGTACGATGGATACAATGGAAAACAACCAGTTTTTCTCCATGTTTACCACCATTGGAATGATGAAAACTGGTTTTTATGGAAAGAAATCGAAGATAGTTTAAAACACATTTAAATTGTCTTGAATCCTCCGTGTCAAATCAGCACGAACACCTGCTCTACCTGCATAAAGCTTCCACGATTTAATCACCTCATTCATCTCACGAATAATTGATTCTCCCTTCTTTATACTATTGGCATTTGCAATTGTTAACAGATCTTTCATATCAATTCCAAGCCGTTTCCCATTAATACTCAGTGTTTGTTGACTGACCCAGTGATTTGTCTCATCGTAAGAGAAACAGAGGTCATAAGCAGGTGCAAGTCTCCATCTCTCATCTTTTTTCATTAGAAATGAAAAGTTTTTGGTGTGATCATCGTAATTGGTAGCCAAGACATTAAAGACCATCCTACGGAACATTTGTTCTGCTTCAGGATAAGTAAGATACAACTGCCTCATTGTTTGAAAAACCTGCTCATAGCTGAAGCTAAACATATCATTAAAATCATAATGCTGTAACCCACATAAAGTCTGAGTATGAATCTTTTCATTACCCTCACGATCAAAACGCTTCGTCAGAAAGTGTGCTCGGTCATTTTCCTCAAACAAATAACTCTCACTCATTTCAATATTACAATCTTTAGCCATCAGATAATATGCATACTCTACCCTACCCCAACCTGAGCTTTCACCAAACTGATCATTGCTAACTCCATCCAATTTTATTAGCCAATGTTCAAACCCTTTGGGAACATTCCCTTGACCTGAACGCACTTCTCCTGTTTTAGTATTATAAGCAATTACAGCTTTGGGCCTAGCTCCTCCTGCAGAAGTTCCAATTTTAAGTAAATCCTGAACTGCCTTATTTTCGTCAGCAAAGAGATTTGTAGTAAAAGCTTCTCTTTCATAAAGCACTTTTTTCGCAATATCAATTAAGCTGCCAATCTCAATAGAGAAACTACGCATGTCGGCATTCATCTGTGCAGGCTCAAACTCGAGAGCTCCCATTGCACGAGATCCGATAAAACAAAGCTTTTCAACTGGATTCATACTTTCCTCAGAACGTCCTTGTTTCACTAACCATGCCTTAATCAACTGATTACCATACCTATCAGGCAAAGCATCTGCCAACAACCCAGGCAAACCATTAAATGTGGAAGAAGCACTATTTCGACTCGCTCTAAGTTCAGGAAAACTACAAATCCGAGACCCTTCAGAAATAGGCATTTTTATGGGAGACAAATTCCAATTCCGATTTATGGCATTTGGTGCAAATTGAAAAAAGACCATTTGTTGCCGGTCATCCCAACGAACAGCACCAAACAATTCACCCCATATTCTCACATCAGCAACATCTACCATCCCAATTCACTTTGATTTGACACATTTTTGCTTGCCTTGCTAGCACGAAGCTTTCTCTTTTTTTTAAGCTTTGAATACTCCAATGGACTTATTTCTTCAGAAACATTAAAAGTTTCCAAAACATAGAGAGCATTCAAAACTCGCAAAATGGGGATCAAACTAGCTAAAGTTATAGACTCCCCATTTTCAACTTTAACAATGGTTGACCGATTCAAATTTGTATTTTTAGCAAGTTGTGACTGGGTAACATTTTGCTGTAAACGCTTTTGTCGAATAAAGCCTCCGATTTTCTCAAGTATGGCTTTATCAGATAACTGAAGGATATTTGTATTGTTATTTTCCACCATAAGCTCAAATAATTGACTTAATGTTGTTATTTTCCATCAAATATAATCAATTATTTAATAAAAACAAATCCATGTTGCTTATTTCCATCATTATGGATGTTTTATATTAATAATGTTGCTTTTCCCCATCATTTTTCGCCTAACATAATCCGTTCTGCATAACTCATTAAAATGTGCTTTAACTCAAGAACCGGAAAATGAAAAAGGTAATCGTACCAGACAGACAGCCTCAAAGCAAACAAAGGCCTAAAAACCTTACTGTTCTTAAAATATTCAGGCAAGACATCAAACAATGCATCCTTTTTCTGTTTCCACAGATCAAATTTCGCATTGAAATTTTCATTGGGGAAATTAACTTGCAAATATTGGAAAATACGCTGTTCAAACTCCACATTTGCAGCATCAAACCCAAGCTTTTCTTCTGGATGCTTAGCCATCCAATCGTCACGAAAATCACAGTCATTTATCCATGTTTTGATGCGCCCTTCAAGCTCTCTCAGCACTTGAATATTATGCAAAGAAATTTCATCATCCTCGTCAAAACTTGCTGCCTGACAAATTTGCAAAGACTCTTCCAACAATGATTTACTTGCATACTGTAAAGCAACATCGTATGCATTAAACACATGCTGAAAATCGACACGCATACCACGCTGATTACAAAACCGAACAATATCAGGAAACTCCTTTGCATTCAAAGTCAACGGACAAACCGGCATGCTAATCACTTCAGAATTTCGCTTCGCATAATCCAAAAAATAATCCAAATGCTCCATCACCTTTTCAAAAGAAGCTCCTTTACGAATCTGCTCATATGTGGTTTTATTGACACTGTCAATGGACAAATTAAAATGGAAACTCCCCGCTTCTAAAACATCCTTAATCTCATCGGTCAACACACTACCATTGGTATTTACTGAGATACGGCAACTCGGATTTTTCGCAATGATTTCTTTCCAAATATCGATGTAAGTACGAGATAAAAAACTTTCACCTCCAGAAAAAATTGCTTCTTGCAAATAAGGGACAAACTCAAAAAACTCCAGTTTAAACTGATGAAGATCTATCCCATTATCAAACTTAACTCCCTCCCGTTGTGCAATTTTCGAGGATAGCAAACTGTTGCACATAACACATTCCAAATTACAAGTATTATCAACAGCTATTTCTAACATTACAGGGAAATTCTTATGTTCTCGAAAACCTTCATACATGCGCATCTTTGAGGATTCAAAACGCTTTGCACGAACAGCATCTTCACAAATTTCACACTCCGATGGAAACTGAAAATGCTTTAATTGATTTCGATAATTTTGAAAATCATCTCCCTTCCAGATTTCCATTAAAGAACGAGTAGGATAACGTTCTTGAGAAAAAGATTCTGCATGATATGATTGCGTATAGCAACATGGGCTCACAAAACCTGTCATCCCGACAGACATGGAAACAAAAGGAGCCTTACATACAGGTGTGTTTAATCCGTATGATTTCAGATATTGCTTCAATGTTTTCTTTAATTGTCGATCTTTCACTATCCCTTGATATTTCACTGCAAGTTACAAATTTTCAAACAAATTCCTTTACTTTGTACGAATAAGCACATGATGACGAAAACAAAGGAAATACTATCTCACATGCCTTATGGCAAAAATTTTCTTTTTGTAGATGACATTCAGTCGATCGACAAAGAAGAAATACGTGGTAGCTATCATTTCAAAAGTACAGAAGCATTTTATGCAGACCACTTTGAATCTGAAGCAATCACACCGGGAGTAATTTTACTTGAATGCATGGGCCAAATCGGATGTGTTGCTCATGGAATTTATTTGTTAGGTTTAGAAATCGACAAATACACTCCTGTGTTTTCACACGCAGAAGTTGAATTCTTCCAAGCCGTTTATCCTGACACAATTGTAGAAGTTCAGGCTACAAAAAAATATCTTAGAAAAAATCATCTACGTAGCTACATCATCATGACAAATAAAGAAACAGGAAAAACTATTGCCAGAGCAAATGCTATGTGCACTTTTATTGAGAAGTAAACCATGGAAAATAAAAAGCGCGTTGTTATCACAGGATTAGGAATTGTATCCCCAATAGGCACAGGAGTATCAGAATTTTCAACCAATTTCTTTCTTGGCAAATCTGGTATTCAGAATATACCTGAACTTGAAGAACTTGGCTTTGCTTGTTGCATTGGAGGGCGCTCATCCATAGACAAATCTGACTATAAGCACCTTATCGATCAATTCCATTTAAGGAAAAGTAGCAATACCATTCAATTTGCTTTAATTGCTGCAGCAGAAGCTTGGAAAAATGCAGGGCTTGATATCCCAGAGCATCAAAGTGGAAAAACTGATTACGATACAGGGGCAATAATTGGTTCTGGCATGGGTGCTTTAGACCAAATTGGAAATCAAGTTGTACCGAATAGTAATGCACAAAAACGCCGCAGATTACGGAGCACAATCATTGAACAATGTATGCCCAATGGAGCATCTGCTCATATTGCCATGATGCTTGGTTTGGGCAATAAAGTAAGTTCAGTTTCTTCAGCCTGTGCAACATCAACCGAAGCCATCATCACAGCAGCAGAACATATCGCAAATGGACATGCAGAACGCATGCTTGCCGGAGGCACTGAAGCTTACTCACCATATTCATGGATAGGGTTTGACATCATGCGCGTATTGAACCGAAAATCTAACGACAAACCAGAAGAAGGCTCTGCTCCTATGAGTGAAAATGCCAATGGCTTTGTACCTGGCGAAGGGGCTGGTGTTCTAGTCTTGGAATCGTATGAATCTGCCATCGCTAGAGGCGCTCACATATATGCTGAATTTGCAGGTGGGCACATCAACTCTGGAGGTCTCAGAAATGGTGGTAGCATGACAGCACCAGGTGAAGAAGCAGTTATCCGTTGCATTCAAAAAGCAATTGAAGATGCCAAGATTGAAGCGCAAGCAATTGAATATATTTCGGGACACCTAAGCTCCACAATGGCAGATGTTTTGGAAATTCAAAATTTATCAAAAGCCCTCAACAGAGCGGGCGAAGATTTTCCGCTTATCAACAGCATAAAAGCACAAACAGGACATTGCATTGGTGCAGGGGGAGCAATTGAAAGCATTGCAGCCATCTTACAAATCAATAATAACACAGTTTGTAAGGCAGTGAATAGTCGGGAAATTCATCCAGAAATTGCAAATACAATATCTGCGAAGTGCATTCCTGATAAGAATCAGAACAAAACCATCCAATATGCATTAAAAACAAGTTTTGGCTTTGGAGATGTGAATGCATGTTTTGTACTAAAGCGTATGAATAAATCATCTTGACCAGAATTATTTTGAGAATGTCAAATTTTATTCATTCGTAATCATTTTTTTAATAACTTACACTCAAATTCAACGAGAATGAAAACAATTGAACCAACTGTGATTGAGATTTTAAAGCAATACAGTTTTGAAAAGAAAATCTGGGAAAACTACACTGGGGATCTTGAAATTATTAAGGATTTAAAAGTCAATTCGGCACGTATTGTTGACATCGTTTTAGATGTGGAAGAAGCCTTTGACATTGAAATTGATGATGACAGTCTGGAAAACATTGTTTGCATTCGTGATATCGTTGAAATTGTCGATGCAAAAACCAGCTAATTATGATTGTTATTGGAAATGATTTAGTCAACTTAAAAAACCCTGATAATATTCGCACCATGCAACGGAGTGGATTTGAAAAATTCTTCCACCCAGATGAAATCAAATACACTGAATCATCAAAAACTTGCTATGCCTGCCTTTGGGCGATTAAAGAAGCAGCGTACAAATGTATTTTGAAGATGGGCTATCGCGTTGCTTTTAGTCCTGCGAAATACAAAATTGAAGCTCAAGAACATGATGCAAAACTTCTCGGCACCGTAAAATACAAGAATGAAACATTGTATTTAAAATGCATTGAAGATGGCGACTTTGTCAGAGCAGTTGTTTCCAATGACTCACAAGCTGTTAGTATGATTAAAAGCATCCATCTAAAAAATTCAGACAACTTTCAGATGCAAATGGTCAAACGGATATCTGCTGTTACACAATACGATAATCTAACCATCACAAAGAACCAGGACAATATTCCTATTCTTTATGACAACACAAAAGACAACTATCTTGAGATTAGCTTATCAAAGGAAGAGGATCTTTATTACGTTTCTGTACTCCCTGTTTGGTTTTCAAAGTCAAACATAACAGCAAAAACTCCAGATTACTTACTCGTATAGTTTCCATAACACTGCTTTATGTGTGGAATTAATGGCATACTCCTCAAAAATGACATGATCAATGTTTCTGCATTCACAAAAATGCGAGACAGCTTAATTCATCGTGGACCAGACGATGCTGGCATTTGGATTCATAATAATCAAAAAATAGGTTTCGGACACAGACGACTTGCCTTTATGGATTTAACACCACAAGGCTCTCAACCCATGCAATCCACAGATGGGAACATTGTCATCACTGTCAATGGCGAAATTTACAATTATCCTCAACTTCGAAAAAACCTTGAAGAAAAAGGGCATAAATTCCAAAGCAATTCCGATTCCGAAGTCATCATCCATGCATGGAGAGAATGGAATACGAACATGCTAAAAAAGCTTAATGGAATGTTTGCCTTAGCACTTTGGGATGATAATGAGAAAAAATTATTACTTGCACGAGATCGATTTGGAATTAAACCTCTATACTATTACAGCAGTGCAGCGCAATGTGGATTTGCGTCAGAAATAAAAGCCATCATCAGCTATTTTCCGATGCTAAAAAACATTCGAAAAACCTCAGTTGCAGATTACTTTTCGTATCGTTATGTCCCCTCTCCTTTTACTATTTATGAGGACATAAAAAAGTTAGAACCCGGAACATTCTTATTGCTTGACAAAGATTTCCAAACAAGCATTCAATCGTATTACACACCAAGCCTAAACCCAAAAATAAAGCTTTCACAAGATGAAATAAGCGAAACCATTCACGACTTATTGAGTAAATCAGTGAGAATGCACACACAAAGTGATGTCCCTATAGGTTCATTTTTAAGTGGAGGATACGATTCCAGCGCAATTGTACAGATGCTGAGAGAAAATGCGTATTCCGCAAATACCTTCAGTATAGGATTTGATCATTGGCAGGGGAGTGAAGATCAATACGCAAAGCTTGTTGCAGATCATTTTTCTATGCCTCACTTTTCGCATAAAGCAAAAAATGCAGATCTTGATTTGCTACCAACGCTGATGCATCATTATGACGAACCCATTGCAGATATTTCCATCATTCCCACATATTTAGTAAGTCAATTGGCAGTTAAGCACAACAAAGCAGTGCTTTCAGGCGAAGGTGCAGATGAACTTTTTGCTGGTTACACATGGCATTACGACAACATTGCTATGCAAAATCCATTTACCTATCTCAAACACAACTTACAAAAACAGCATCCTGCAAGAGCTTTCTCAACGGAAGCCTATAGTAGAGCAATGTCAATGGGGCATTTGAGAGAAAAGGAATTAGAGCAACTTTTCACAGATGATTTTGCAAACGAAATTCCAACCGACAGCGATTGGTTTTACCGTCAATCGGGAAACAAGATCAAAGGCTTAGATAAATTCCGACAGATGGATATGCGGTGTTTTATGGGAGAACTGGTGCTCACAAAAATTGACAGAGCAAGCATGGCCAATAGTCTGGAAGTCAGAGTGCCATTTTTAGAGAATGCACTTGTTGATTTTATGCTATCTATCCCACCTAAATTGTTGTACAAAAATGGGATTAAGAAATTTCAATTGCATGAAGTAATTAAACAGGACATGCCTCAATCCATTCTGAACAGGAAAAAACAAGGCTTTGTCGGACCAGACAGTTATTATGAAAATGCAGCATGGTATCAATCTCAAATTGAGGAATCCCAAACTTGTAAGGATGGAATCTTTAAGAAATCAGAATTGGAAGGATATCTCGCCCAGAAATCCTACTGGAAACTATGGAAATTTGTTGTTTTTGAAAACTGGTACAAGGTATGGATGTAAAAAAAAGACAGAAATTATTGATTTTATATGGGATGCAAATTTTCCTTTGCTTTTCTGTGATATTTACCACATCCTGCGCCAAACAAGAAAAGACTGCTCCAATCCTACAATACAGCCAAACAGAGTTTTTAGAGATAGCACAAAATCAAATCCAAATAACAAATCCGTCAGATAGTTTACTGCACATTCGGTTCTACCTTGACAATGCAATATGGTACAGCAAATCTGACATTTTGCAAGGCATTGAACGCATTAAAACAGACTCCATTTCAGGCATTCCACACGAAACAGTCCAAGCATGGGTATTTGTGATGGACAATAGTTTTCATTATAAGAATTTTCCAGAGAAACATACGGAACAATCGAGGCTCTTGCTCAATAGTTTTGGAGGAGCATTGTGCAATGTACGCAATCAATTTTTAGCCAACATTTGGCGCTGGCAAGGCTATCAAAGTCGCTGCATACATCTTGAAGGACATGTCGTTCCGGAGTTTTATTATAATGAGCAATGGATAATGTTAGATGCTGATTTCAACACTTATTTCCAGGATTCAAACAATCAAATTGCAAGTGTCCACTCATTGGAACATAAGATAAACTCCTTTGAGTCAAAGCATCAAAATGCAATTGCATCCACAATGCAAGTCATGTTTCAACTCAACCCAGAAAACTACAATTCCCATTTTATAACGACAGAAAACAATAAATTAATTGAAATAGACACAATTGCTTTTCCTGATCCATATCTTAGCTTGCCTTCCCATTCAACATTAGAGATTCCATCATCTACAGACAACACAGGAATATTTCAGCTGGGCTCTTTAAACATCTCTGGCACTTACGAAGGAAATATACACATTCCTTTTGCAGTACATTCCATCTCTTATTCTGACAAAGAATTCAAACCATTGGAAAGCCCAGTTCAACAGTCAGGAAATTTCAAAATTAAAGGAAAAAATTGCCGAATTTTGTTTTACATCAACCCCATATTTTCGCATGACGGATTTCAGCACATTGACATACAAAAAGACAAGAAAATAAACCTGACAATTTCGACAGGAGCAAGTCAGACCAACAACTCCTTTCTCTCATTCAGAGAGAATCTTAGTACCCTTGACTCTTATTTACTCAACCAACTTACTTTAGGAATAGCTAGCTATCCACAAAATTTTCAAATAAAAACAGATGTTGAATTCAAAGATAGATTTACTGATTTTTTAACCCATTCAAAAATACCGAACAACGATTCCATAGAAACAAAATGCAGTGCATTTATCTCAACTCTCGAAAAAAAAGAGATTAAAAATGATTACTATCAACGCATGAGCATACGACACAACGAGTGTTTGTTGTCCTTCGCATTTATTGTTCTTCTCCCGCCAAGTGATTTTGATGACTTGTTGAGTATGTATTAAAACTCATCAATTTCTTTCAGTTGATCATTGCTAAGAATTGCAGGCGCACCAATTTTTGCCACTTGAATTTGTAAATCGGCAAGGTTTTCAAGCACCTCCATTCGATCGTAGGCTTTAAATAAGGAGTCACCAATTGTCAATGCTCCATGATTTTGTAACAAAATTGCATTTGACTTCCCCAAATCTTTAGCAACATCCTTGGCAAGTAAGTCAGAGCCCATTAAATGATATTCAGATTTGGCAATTTCACCCAAGAAATATCGCGCCTCACCGCACAAATTGTTTTCTAAGGTCTTTGTTGAACATGCCCATGCAGTTGCCTTTGGAGGATGCGCATGCACAACTGCCTTTACATCCTTACGCAAGGCATAAATTGCAAGATGCATTCCCGTTTCCATGCTTGGCTTTAAATGCGGAGTCAAATTTTCACCATTGGCAGCAATACGTGCAATTTTATCCGATTGGATTTTCCCTTTATCGGATTGGGATGCTGTAATAAGGATGCTATCATCCTCCAAACGGACAGAAACATTACCTCCAGAACAAGTCGTTAAACCACGTTGATATAAACGTTGCATAATCTCAGCAACTTCTTTCTTTCCTTCTAATTCACTCATGATTGAAATAATTTTCGTATTGCTTCCTCATTTGGTTCGATGATTCCTTTATCTGTGATAATGGCAGTAATAAGCTCTGCTGGCGTTACATCAAAAGCAGGATTTATGCATTTGCTTTGCGGATGATTGACATAAACCGTATGCATTTTCCCATTTTCATCAACACCTGTTTGCTTCATTACTTCATCTTCAGATCGTTGTTCAATTGGGATTTTCTCCCCTGATGAAGTGTTGATATCAAAGGTTGATATTGGAGCCACAACATAGAAAGGAATTCCATAATATTTTGCAGCAATGGCTTTTTCAAGCGTCCCAATTTTATTTGCCACATCACCATTTGCCACAATACGATCGGCACCAACAATTACCATATCAATTTTCCCTTGTGACATTAAGTATGCCCCGGCATTATCTGGAATAATTTCATGCGACACCCCATGATTGTGCAGCTCCCATGCAGTTAGGCGACCACCTTGAGAACGAGGCCGTGTTTCATCAGCATACACATGAATATTTTTCCCAGCATTATGAGCAGCATAAATCGGAGCTAAAGCAGAACCATAATCAACAAAAGCCAACCAGCCCGCATTGCAATGGGTTTCAATTTGCATTCCATCTTTAATAAGCTGATTTCCGTACTCGCCCATTAATCGACCTTCTTCGGCATTTTCATCCGCAATCAATTTTGCTTCATTCAGTGCCATTTCGGGACTTTCTAACGCCTTCTTGTACACACGATCTGTGGCATAAAATAAGTTTTGTGCTGTAGGTCTGCTCCCATCAATTTCACTTTTTGCATTTTTTATAAACTGCAAATAATCCGAATCAGGAGCTTCAAGCGCAGCTTGCGCCATTGCAAAGGCTCCAACTGCACCAATTGCACCCGCACCACGAACAATCATAGTCCGTATTGACATGCAAGAGTCTTTGTATGATTCTGATACAAAAAAGGAGAACTCAAATGGGAGTTTATTTTGTTCAATCATTTTTAACTTCCCATCCTCCCAAAAGACAGTGCGGTAATGTTGATTATTTACATTCATATCTTTTTTCAGTAAAAATAACGATTGTTTTTGAAATGTTGATGTCAGTACAATATTTCGACAATCTAAAAACGACTCAAAAGCCGTAACAATCTACTAACTATACATCAACAAGTTAAGCATCATATTTACTTTACAACTACTAAATGTTCTAAATTTATTTTAAAATTTTCACAAGCAAATTAAACATGTCGTATAACATACCGAGGCAACAAAAATATCATATTTACCGTTCTTCAATATAAATAATTTTAATCAACTTTGTCGTCGCTCAACAATGATGAACAAATCATTGGTAGAACAGAAACAACAGGAATGAGGTTAAACAATAAACAAGAGCAATGGTTAGTGCTCAGAACAAAATATAAGGCAGAAAACAAAGCTTGCGAATTCACTAGGAAAGCAGGCTTCACATGTTTTCTACCTCAATATACAAGTTATCATCAATGGAGTGACAGGATAAAAAAAATTCAATTGCCACTTATCCCCAATAGCTTGTTTGTAAAATGCACTCCATCTAAATATACAACACTCTACTCAATACCACTAGTAACCAGCGTACTAAAAGAGTTTGGTGAGCCTGCTATCGTAAAAGATCACGAGATCAAAAACTTAGAAATTATTACTCGTGAACTTAATGGTGAGAACATTAAAGAAATCAACATTTTAGAGTTCAACAAAGGAGAAGAGGTAATTGTCATACGAGGTCAATTTAAAGGACTAAAAGGGAAATTAATAAGACATCAAGGAAATTCACGCCTCATCATTGAAATAAAGGCAATGCAGACGGCGTTTTCAATAAACATACCTGCAAGTCAGGTCAAAAAATCAGCTTCAAAAGAAGCACTATTTCAGAGGTAAATCTGAAAACATAACTTACAAGTTTTCAATTTGTAAGCGTATCTTTATGTGGCTTACAACAGCGGAGCTATATCAAAAACCCTGTGAACAATCGAGAAAACACAAAGCGTATAGCAAAGAATACAGCTATGCTATATTTCCGGATGCTGCTAATTATGGCGGTTACTCTTTATACATCTAGGGTTGTATTAAACACTCTAGGAGTTGAAGACTTTGGGATATTTAATGTGGTTGGAGGAATTGTTACCATGTTTGCCTTTCTGAACTCAGCAATGTCATCTGCTACTCAACGCTTCCTTTCTTTTGAATTAGGAAAACAAAATCAGGTGGAACTGAAAAGAGTTTTCAGCATGAGTGTAAATATTCATGCTATCATTGCTATTGCCGTCCTGATTTTGTCTGAAACAATCGGCCTATGGTTTCTGAACAATCAGCTGGTTATTCCACACGACAGACTTATTGCGGCAAATTGGGTTTATCAATTTTCAATACTGTCTTTCATTGTAACAATAATCAGTGTCCCTTACAATGCAACAATCATTGCAAGAGAACGAATGAATGTATTTGCATACATCAGCATCATTGAAGTCTCCCTAAAGCTCCTGATTGTCTTCATGTTGAATTGGTTTGGGTTCGATAAACTCAAATTATATGCGGTATTAATCTTTCTCGTCACATTCATTACAAAACTGATCTATTACATATACTGCCGGAAAAACTATCATGAAAGCAAGTACTTCTTCTTTTGGGATAAAAAGCTTTATAAAACGTTGATGAGTTATGCCGGCTGGAATTTATGGGGGAATATAGCTGCAGTCATGTTTGGACAAGGTGTCAACATCCTTTTGAATATTTTCTTTGGTCCGATTGTAAATGCAGCCAGAGGCGTATCATTTCAGGTTAGAAATGCTGTCAATGGGTTTGTTCTCAATTTTCAGACAGCAATGAATCCTCAAATCATTAAATCATATGCATCTGATAATCATAGCTTCATGCATCAACTCATATTCCAGGGTGCCAAATATTCATATTATCTGCTACTAATTCTATCATTACCCATTATTTTTGAAGCGGAAATCATCCTGAAGCTATGGTTAAAGATTGTACCGGAATATACAGTTATTTTCACCCGATTAGTATTAATAAATGTTCTAATTGACAGTATATCAGGACCTCTTAAAACTGCAGCGCAAGCTTCTGGTAAAATTAATGTTTATCAATCAGTCGTAGGAGGATTATTAATACTAATTCTTCCTATTTCATATGTTTTTTTAAAATTGGGGTTCCCTCCTGAGGTTACAATTTATATTAGTATTGTTGTTTCTATAATCGCATTCATAGCACGATTAATCATAGTCAAACCATTGGTTAATTTATCCATAAGAAAGTTCATTCAAACTGTTTTAGCCCCAATCGTTAAGGTCACTTTCATATCATTGATAATTCCATTTGCGACTAAAACATTCATACCCGTAGGATATACACAAACGATTACTGTAATCATTAGCGCCTTATTCTCAATAGCTATAGCCATCTACTTCTTTGGTCTGACCAAGAAAGAACAATCCTTTATGAAAAATAAATTAAGAGGTTTCTTAAAAAGAAGTAAAGCTTAATTCTACCGAATGATTCAAATTAAAAACAAAAGCAACTGTTGTGGTTGCAGCGCTTGTTTTAATGCTTGCCCTGTCAATGCAATTTCTATGCTTGCAGACAATGAAGGCTTTTTATATCCTAAGGTGAATAAAGAATTGTGTACTGATTGTGGCATCTGTGTAGAAGCTTGTCCTATGTTGGATTTTGATAAAAAAGTTAATACCCTGTCTTCTCCTCAGGTATACGCTGGATGGAACCTTAACGAGGAAATACGTTATAAAAGTTCATCAGGAGGGATATTTTCAGCATTGGCAGAATCAGTAGTTTTGCAAAATGGATATGTAATAGGAGCTGTATTCAATTCAAAACTGGAATTGAATCATACCATCATTGACAACTCCAATAGCTTGGAACAAATGCGGGGATCAAAATATGTCCAAAGTAACATCAACGAAACATACAAGAGAACACTACAATTACTCAAAGCAAAAGAAACTGTTCTATTCAGTGGCACACCTTGTCAAATTGCTGGATTGAATACTTTTTTATCAGGAAAATCTTTTGATAATCTTTTGACAGTTGAAGTCATTTGTCATGGCACTCCATCTCAAAAAACATTTGAAGAATACATCAAAGAAGTCGAAGAGAAGGAAAAAGAAAAAGTAACTGATATAAATTTCAGAGATAAAACAAATGGATGGAAGAATTATTTACAAAGATTCTCATTTAAAGGTTCACATAAAACAGTTAATGCCAGACAAACATCATACATGCAGGGTTTCTTAAAGAACCTTTTCATCAGACCATCTTGTCATGAATGCCCCTTTAGATGCATGCCCAGAGTTGCCGACATTAGTCTGGGTGATTACTGGGGTATTTCGAATTTCTACCCTGAGTTAGACAATGACAAAGGGACATCACTTATCCTTATAAACAGCGCAAAAGGGAAGCATCATTTTGACAAGATCGAAGAACAAATCTTCTCACAGAAAACGGATATTGAAAGTGCAATTAAAGGAAATCCATGCCTCGTAAAACAGGTAACTCCAAACAGAAATCGTGAAAGTTTCTTTCTTGAGACAGAATCAAAAGATTTCTCACTCACCATTGCAAAACTTTTACCCAAGCCGGGAATCGCAAAACGAGTAATGCGTAAAGCGAAAAAACAAGTGAATAGTTTCAGAAAAAAAATCCAGTAGCATGAAGATCGGAATTCTCACACATCCATTAAAAACAAATTACGGTGGCATTCTTCAGAATTACGCTCTGCAGACCAGTCTGATCAATCTTGGACATGATGTAAAAACAATTCATATCGGACAAAAAACAAGGACACTGGACAGAATAAAGTCTTTAGTAAAGTATCCTCTTAAAAAATTACTCAAAAACAGAAGCCTAAAAGCTCCTCTCAATTCTAATCAAATTCGACACATTGAACAATACACTCAGAGCTTTATCAAAAAGAACATCAGAACAACCAAACCACTAACGTGGGTAAATCACAAATTGCATAATGAATACAATTTTGACGCTTACATCGTAGGAAGTGATCAGGTGTGGAGACCCAGTTACGTTCACAAGATTGAAGATATGTTTCTGGAATTTGCTGAAGTAGAAGATGTTTGCAGACTTGCTTACGCAGCATCATTTGGCATAGACAAATGGACTTTTTCCAAAGGAGAAGAAAAAAAATGCAAAGCACTCATCAAGAAATTTGATGCCGTATCTGTTCGTGAGAAATCAGGCATCGGACTTTGTAAAAAGCATTTCAATACAGACGCTGTGCATCTGATTGATCCAGTTGCTTTATTGGAAATGAGTGATTACATAAATTTAATTCCAGAAGGTCAAAGAAAAGTCAGGAATAACAAGCAAATAACCTGCTACATACTTGATCAACAAATGCAAAAAGATGCTATCATTAAAAATGCATCTGAAACTCTTGATAGCAATATTGAAAGAATCAACAACCCATTAAGTAAAGATGAGTCTGTCAGTTATAAAGACAGAATTGTACCTCCTGTTGAAAATTGGCTGGCAGGCTTTCACAATGCTGATTATGTTATCACAGACTCATTCCACGGAACATTGTTTTCCATCATTTTCAACAAACCTTTCATCACAATTGGGAACTCCTCTCGTGGGAATACCAGAATGGAGTCTTTGTTAAGAGATTTTAGTCTTGAAAAACAACTCATAGTTGATTACCAGAACATCCCAAATGATTACAAGCAACTTTTCGAGATTGACTTTAAGCATGCAAACAATATATTAAAAGAAAAAAGAGTTGAAGCCATTCATTTTCTTACCAAGCATTTGAATAAGAGTCATGATTAGCTTTATCGTTATCGGGAAAAATGAAGGTTGGAAATTAAGCACATGCCTTCAAAGCATCTTAAAAGCTGTTAACCATTCCAAGTGCTCCGATTTTGAAATCATATATGTTGATTCAAAATCTACTGATGACAGTATTGAAAGAGCGAAGAAATTTCCCGGAGTAAAAACCTACCGCATTACTGGTCATTGCAATGCTGCAATTGCAAGAAACACAGGGGCTAATGAAGCAAAAGGAGACATCTTTTACTTCATCGATGGAGATATGGAAATTGATGATAGTTTTCTTTCCAAGGTAATCCAAAATGATGAATTAATATATGACTGTGTCACAGGTCATCTTGATGATTACTTCTACAATAAGCAGGGAGAATTTCTGACTAAACAAGCGAGAACATACACAAACAACCTTCCTGAAAAAGAACAACGAATTAAATTCAATGGGGGTATTTTTCTTGTAAAGCGGACTGTTTGGGAACAGCTGAAAGGTATGAGAACCAAGTACAAAGTTAATGAAGATATCGACTTATCCTTAAGGATACATCTGGGAGGGTTCGAAATATACAGGATGCCATATCTCATTACAAAGCATCATACCATTGAGTATCTCAACGAAAATAGAATGTTTCACATGCTGAAAAGTCATCATGTGATGTATCCGGCGATAATATTACGAGATTTCATTTTTAAAAAAGTTGTTTGGCAACGTTCAGTCAGATCACAATATACTGCATTTCTACTGATCATTTCGATTATTTTATTCGTAATAGGTCTTCAAATGGCAGCTCTCACTTCCGTTATTTTCTATATACTAGCAACAAGCTTTCGGATTTCAGTCAACACAAAACGGTCACATACCATACAAAATAAAGGTAAATACATCTTTAAAAGGTTTGCATTTCAAATCTGTAATGATGTTTTGTTCATCACTGGATTATTGTTTTTCTATCCCAAAAGTCCAAAACCAGAATACATAAAAGCATAGTAAACAAGAATGTTACAAAGTTTCCTTGTATATGGAATAACATCTGTCCTTTTGATCATATTCGGATCAACTGCAGCTCGTAGGGAAAGAATTTATTCAACACACGGTTTTAAAACACCATTTTGGACGTGGGAAATTATCTTTTCCTTACTTATATTTGCCATAGTATCTGGAATAAGATGGAATGTTGGTGTTGATCATTTAGCATACCTAAACAATTATCAACAATACCAAACGTTTGGAAATTTTCTCCTTAATAAGGAGCCAGGCTTCGAATTCCTAACAAAAACCATGGCTTCTTGCAACTTACACTTCTCCATATACTTCGGAATTCTTGCATTCATTCAGATCTTCTTCATATATTATGCAATCAGAAATGAAAGGTATTTAATGCCATTTATTGGTGCAATAATCATATTAGGTCCTGAGTATCTAAGTTGGATGAATGGGATACGTCAATTAATTGCTGCATGTATATTTGTCTTTTCCATTCAATTCATAAAAAAAAGAAAGCTATTACACTATATCATAACCATATTAATTGCTGCATCTTTTCATAAGTCTGCTATTTTCTTAGTCATATTCTATTTCATACCGGAAAAAGATTATTTTAAAAATAAGTACTTAAACTTAGGCCTTTTAGCACTAACTCTGATTATCGGTTCCAGTCCTTCCTGGATAAATTCAATAGATTTCCTTGACAATATATTGAAACAGATTGGATATGATTGGTACGCAGAAAACCTATCACTTCTTTTAGAAGATCATCGGAGCTCTGCAATAGGTCCAAGAAGACTTTCAATACTATTGATAAACGCATTTATCATTTGGTTTTCACCGCAACTAAAACACAGATACAAAACGACAAGCTTCAACACCTATTTTAACTTTTCCTTTATTGGAATCCTATTATACAACCTTTTAGCAAATACTAGTCATGTATTTCTAAGGCCTCTGAGCTATTTCACAATATTCCTTGCTCTAACAAGCTCATACCTGTTGCACTTCATATGGGAGAGCAATAAAAACAAATTATCCATAAAATTTATAATCATTTTTCTGATTGCAATTTCCTATACCATTTTTTCTGTCATTGCTGACTATGGAAAAGGTCAAATGGATTGGAGCAATTATAAATTCTTCTGGGATTATGTCTAATAATAAAAGCAGTATACTCACTATAGGCACCGACTATCAAAATCCATCAGGTGGGATTGCATTTGTATTACAGGAATATGCAATGCTTTTTCGCCCCTTCAACTTTATATGTACAACAAAATCACGTGGAAAAATATCAAAAGCATTCACACTAATAAGTGCATTAATAAAATTCACTTACGCTCTTATTTTCAAAGACATCAGGATCATTCATATACATTCAGCCTCATATAATTCCTTCTTCCGCAAACTAATTTTTGTCAAGATTGCATTGAGGTTTAAAAAGAAAATAATCTTGCACATACACGGTGGTTCCTTTAACACCTTTTATGAAAATAGTAAGGACAACAAGAGAGAAAAAATTAAATACATCATCAACAAAGTTGATGGAATCGTTTGCTTATCAAAATTCTGGGAATCATATTTCTCAAGTAATTTTAACCCAAAAAGAATTTACATCATTCCGAATATTGTTCCATCTCCAAAAGAATGGAATGCAATAAAAAATAACCGAAAACAATATCACTTTCTATTTCTGGGAAAGGTTTGTAAAGAAAAAGGTTGTTGGGATCTACTGGAAGTCATTCATGAAAATAAAACTCTTCTTTGGGGGAAAGCAATATTTCACATTGGTGGCAATGGAGAAACCGAAAAACTCAAACAATTAATTAAGGAATATAACATAGCAGACATCGTAAAATTTGAAGGATGGATCAGTGGAGATAAAAAAATCAAACTTCTTCAAAATTCAGATATTTACATTCTCCCATCATACAATGAAGGTTTACCTATTTCAATCCTGGAAGCCATGTCTTATTCCATGCCGATTCTTTCAACAACAGTGGGTGGAATCCCGGAAGTCGTAGATGAAAGCAATGGCATTTTAACAGAACCTGGTAACAAAGTACAACTTTGGGAGAGCATTCAACTCTTATTATCAAAAACGCCAGAGGAACGAGCTGCAATGGGATTAAATTCTTACAACAAAGTAAAACCTCACTTGCCCTCTTCAGTTAAAGAAGAACTGGACAGTCTCTATAAAAATCTCTAGTAACCTGACAGCATCAAGAATGCACGACAGTAAATCAATACATAACTATATGCATGCTAAAAGATTTTCAGTTGATAAGATTTTCCAAACAATAACACAAAATAATAATTTTACAAATTGGATATTACTTACTTTAAATCGTTTTCCATCACTTTTATATGGTAAAGCTTATAGACGCAAAAAACAATTAATCGATAAACCCTTTAATTATGAAAGCACTCTTTTGTCAATTGTAAATAAGGCTATTGATGAGGTTCCATACTACAATAAAAAATATGCTAGAATAAATGACATATCGGAATTTTCAAAACAAATTGACTTTATTGACAAAGATATCGTCATTGAAAATTATCAAAGTTTCTTTTCAGAATATTTTGATTCCACTAAGTATATAACTGGGACAACAGGTGGAACAAGTGGAAAATCCATGAAAATAACGATTCCTAGAAATAGATATAATTTTGAACTTCCTGTAGTGCATAGTTTCTGGGAAAGAGTTGGTTGGAATTATAATAAAAGAGCTGTTATACGAAATCACAAACTCTCTGAAAACCAAAACTACAAAATTAACCCAATAACTAAAGAAATTATTTTTGATGCGTTCAGGCTAAACAATGAATATATATCTATTATACATAATACACTAAAGAAACATCACATACAATATATTCAAGCTTATCCATCAACAGCATTTTTATTTTGCACTTTATGCAAAAAACTCAACTTAGATTTAAACTTCCTTAAAGGAATTTTCACAAGTTCAGAAGCTGTACTAGACTTCCAAAGAAATTTAATTGTTAATGAATTAAAAATACCTCTATACAATTTTTATGGACACAGTGAAAAGTTAGTTATTGGAGGATATTGTGAAAAGAAAGACTATATACATTTTGAACCATCATACGGATATGCGGAATTAATTGATCAAAATGGAAATACAATTAATACCCCAGGAGAAATTGGCGAAATTGTAGCAACAGGTTTTAACAACCCAGGAATGCCATTAATTCGCTATAAAACTGGAGATTTCGCAGAGTATGTTGGCAAAGAATGTAAATTTTGTGGAAGAAAAGGGCTCATTGTTAGAAATATAATTGGACATCATACACACAATTTAATCTATAAAAAAGACGGAACCTATACTAGCACTGCTGCCCTTAACCTACATAACAATTTATTAAATAAAATCAATGGGATGCAATATATTCAAACAGAAAAAGGGCATTTAACTGTAAACATTATTAAAAACGACAATTTTCTTATTAATGATGAAATTAAGTTTCTAAAACACTTTAAAAATTCAATGGGTTCTGAAAATGTTGTAGAACTAAATTTCACTACAAAACTTAAAAGTTTACCTAATGGGAAATTCCCTCTTTTAATCAGTTCTATTAATGACAAATTTTTATAACTCTTTCAACTCTCTCAAAACCTACTGCGAAACCGAAAACTTTGCTGGTTGGGATCCATATGATGGGCTGAACTCTAAAATATTTCAGGCTACTCCTTTCAAACATTGGGATCTCGCGAGACTGACTTGGATTCAGAGCCTTAAACGTTGTCCGGTTAATCTAAGAAAGATTTTATTCGTCCCGAAAGAACACAATGCCAAAGGGATTGCACTCTTTCTTACAGGATATTGCAACTTGTATAATCATATTAAATCAACTGGTAATGAGGGATACGGATCAGAAGAAGAAATTCTTGAAAAAATAAACTATCTGGCAGAGCTTCTCATTTCTCTGCAAAGCAGAGGTTACAGTGGAGCATGCTGGGGCTATAATTTCGACTGGCAAGCCAGAAGAATTCTATTCTTCCCTAAAAACACACCAACAGTTGTCGCAACATCTTTTGCAATAAATGCTCTGTTCGAAGCATACAAAATTACACAAAATAAGAAATACAAAAACATTGCAATATCTGCTGCAGATTTTGTCATTAAAGACTTAAACAGAACAGAAAAAGACAATGGTTTTTTGTTCTCATATTCCCCGCTAAAAGGGAATAACACTGTATATAACGCATCCTTGCTTGGAAGCAAATTACTTGCCCAGGTTTATGAATATACAAATGATCCGGAACATAAGCAAGTAGCGAAAGAAAGCGTCAATGCAGTTATTCAGGCTCAAAACGAGAATGGGTCATGGGTATATGGTGAATTACCTGTTCAAAACTGGATTGACAGCTTTCATACTGGTTACAATCTTGAAGCACTCTCTGTATACATGGAAAAAACAGAGGATAATTCAGTAAAACAAGCTATTGAAAAAGGATTTGAATATTACATATCGAACTTCTTTTTGAAAGACGGCACACCAAAATATTATCATGACAAAACCTATCCTATCGATATCCACTGTCCTGCCCAACTCTTGACAACACTGAGTTTCATCAATCAATTTCAGGGAAACAAAGAGCTCGTCGATAGGGTAATGAATTGGAGTATTAAAAACATGCAAAGTAAAAAAGGCTACTTCTATTATCAGCTCAAACCATCATGGAGTTCAAAAATACCATACATGAGATGGAGTAACGCTTTCATGTTTTATGCCATGTCCTTTTACATCAAAGAATCCATTCCTTCAAATAAATAAACAATGCAGGTTGTAAACATAAACTCCATCAACATCTACCCTTTTCAATCAAGGGAAATGTTGATCGCCTCTGCTTTCGAACAGGAAAAA
This sequence comes from Bacteroidales bacterium, assembly GCA_963676165.1. Taxonomy (GTDB): domain Bacteria; phylum Bacteroidota; class Bacteroidia; order Bacteroidales; family ML635J-15; genus JAQIBY01. The sequence continues at coordinate 2,884,095 of OY781043.1, forward strand.
ATGCTGATCGCCATTAATGCAGAAAAAATACTACATGCCAATGACCAAACCCGCAAAATAATCAATGATAACATTGGGTATGCGGATGGTATCGGAGCAGTTATGGCTCTAAAAAAGAAGGGTAAAAAGAATGCTGTCAAAATTCCAGGTTGTGAACTTTGGATTGATATTGTAAAGGCTCACCATAAGGATAAAAGCTTCTATCTGATTGGTGGAAAACAAGAAGTTATTGAACAAACAGTACAAAAACTAAACGCAGATTTTCCGAACATTAATATTGTTGCCTGGAGAAACGGATACATACAAACAGAAGTAGAGGAAAATGCGCTCATCAATGACATAGAAAATAAAAAACCAGATGTAGTTTTTGTCGCCATGGGATCTCCTAAACAAGAAATGCTGATGCAAACAATGCAACAGAAACATACTGCAGTCTATCAAGGTTTAGGTGGAAGCTTTGACGTTTATACGGGAAATGTAAAACGTGCTCCAAAATGGTGGATTAACCATAAACTTGAATGGGCATACCGGCTATTAAAACAACCTACGCGTATAAAGCGGCAAGTACATCTTTTGCGGTTCTTCCTGCTCGTAAAATTCAATAAAATTTAAAACAAGACACAATAACCCAGAATGAAAGTTACTCTTATTGCAGGTGCAAGACCTAATTTCATGAAAATTGCACCCATTATTCATGCCATTAAAAAGCAGAAACAGCGTGGTGCTGAGATTTCATATCGCCTTGTCCATACAGGTCAGCATTATGACAAATACATGTCAGATGATTTCTTTGAGCAGTTACAAATTCCTATGCCAGATGTGAATCTAGGCGCAGGTGGAGGAACACAGGCAGAGCAAACAGCCAACATCATGGTGGGTTTTGAAAAAGAACTCATGGCAAATCCAACTGATCTAGTCATTGTGGTTGGCGATGTTACTTCATCCATGGCATGTGCTGTAACTGCACAAAAGTTATGTACTAAAGTCGCTCATGTTGAAGGTGGAATCCGATCTAATGACTGGACAATGCCAGAAGAAGTCAACCGAATTGTAACAGATTCCATCAGTAATTATTTTTTCACAACATCCAAACTTGCAAATGAGAATCTTAGAAAAAGTGGTGTTGCTGATGAAAAGATTTTCTTTGTTGGAAACACAATGATTGACTCATTGCTAGGCAACATGAGCAAATTTTCAAAACCAGAAATTTGGAATGATTTATCGTTAAGCGAAAAATCCTATTTGGTTATGACCCTACATCGTCCGGCTAATGTAGATGAAGAAGGAAAGCTAAAGCACATGATTGATGAAATCATGACAAACTCAAGAGAATACCCTGTTGTCTTCCCAGTTCACCCAAGGACAGCTAAAATTCTCGAGAACTTAGGCATCAGGCATGACAGACTTCATATGACAAAGCCTATGTCATATCTTGAATTCAACTACATAGTAAAGCATGCTAAGGCCGTTGTCACAGATTCAGGAGGAATCACTGAAGAAACAACTGTTATGCACGTACCATGCATGACGCTTCGAGACAACACAGAACGACCAGAAACAATTACCATGGGTACAAACGAATTGATTGGAACAAATCCTGATGCAATCAAGCCTGCTATGGACATCCTATTTAGCGGACAGTGGAAAACCGGTGCTATTCCAGAATTATGGGATGGTCATACTGCTGAAAGAATTGTGGATATTATATTAAACAAACTCTCAATTTAGTGAACCGTCGAAAAATCACTGTTCTTTACTGGGGCATTTTCAATGTATGTATTCTGTTAATGGCCCTGATGAATTTGGAAGGCTTATTTCCTGAAATAAATTTCGCAAAATATGCAGATACAAGACATGTAATAACATTTGTAGTTTTCGTGCCTTTCAGCAGTATTTGTTTTCCCAAACTTAACCTATTTTACATAATAGGCATTTCCTTATTGTTTGCCAATGGGATTGAATTCGCTCAGGAACTCTTTACTGCAGGAGTAAGAAATTTCACTTGGTCAGATTTATGGTACGATTTTCTTGGAATTTCTATAGGCGTTCTCATTCTTCTGATTTGGGAAACAATCAACAAAAATAAAAGCAGAACTGTAAAAATAAGTAAGAAAGAAAAACTTCTGCCTTAGGACTTAACACTTCTGCCTTAAAAACACATACTATGGAAACAAATGATTTATCAAAAAGATTGTTATCATTTTCTGTGAGAACAATAAAGTTCTTAAGAACTCTGCCGTACGAAACAGAATACAAAGTAATTCGGTATCAGCTGATAAAGAGTGCAACATCCACAGGAGCAAATTATGAAGAAGCTCAAGCTGCAGTGTCGAAAGCTGACTTTCATAATAAAATTAAAATATCACTCAAGGAGATGATGGAAAGCAGATACTGGTTAAAAGTCATCAAAGAAATAATTGATACTGACATTCCTGCAGATCTCAATTTTCTTATCAAAGAATCTGATGAATTAAATAAAATTCTTGGAAGCATTGCTGTTAAAACTAAAAAATAAGGAAGAAAGTCACAAGTAAGAAGGCAATAAGTAAGCAGTAAGCACTTTACACTTCTGCCTTAACACTTATCACTTTTGCCTTAGGACTTAAGATTTCTGCCTTTAAAATCAAAACACTAAAACAACAATAGAATGATGCACAACATTCACATTATGTCGAAGCTCATATTTCTGGGCTCATTTATCGCCACACTTTATGTTATTCCCAAAATACAAGGCGTCGTTATTTTCAAAAGGTTGATGGACAACCCTAACGAAAGAAGTTCTCACAACTCTGCGACACCGAGTCTGGGCGGAATTGCATTTTTTATCATTTTAATGGTAACATTTTACTTTGCAAATCCTTTTGATGAATACAATGAAATTATGTCCTTTATTCCAGGATTAACAATTCTATTTGTCGCTGGATTAAAAGATGACTTAGTCGTATTAGGTCCAATTTCAAAATTGCTTACTCAAACACTGGCTGCTGTTTTCGTGGTCTTTCATTATAAATTTAGCATTGAAACACTACATGGTTTCATGGGTATAGAAGGACTGCCTACATGGCTAGGTGCTATAATTGCAGTGTTTATCATCATTGCATGTATCAATGCTTTTAATCTCATAGATGGCATTGACGGACTTGCAGCAACTGTTGGAATAATTATATTCTCAGGTTTTGCTATTATCTTTTTCATAATAGACAAACAAGTTCTATTTCTTACTTGCCTTTCACTAACAGCTTCACTCATTGGTTTTTTACGATTCAATCTATCCAAAGAAAAGAAAATTTTTATGGGCGATACTGGATCTATGATTTTGGGATTTATGATAGGTGCAATGTCAGTACGTTTTCTCGCCTTAGACCACTTAACCCTTCAGCAACTCCCATTTAACACTGAAAACATACCATACGTTATTTTAGCTTTATTGTTCGTCCCACTATTTGACACTTCAAGAGTATTTATTATTCGAATTCTTCATAAAAAATCACCTTTTAGAGCAGACAGAAATCATGTTCACCATTTGCTAATGGATAATTTCAAGCTATCCCACAGAAGAACAAGCTTTTATATTGGAATTGCAAGTATTATAACCGCTTCAACTTTACTCAATATGGCAACAGACTCTAATCAATACTTTTTATTCAGTATGGTTATGGTCATAAATTTTTCGTTTTTGGCATTTTTTCATTTTCTGGAGAAACGTAGAGGAAACACAAAAGGACACCACAAATCCGGGAAGCATAAAAGAACCAAAACTCCTTAATAAGCTTTAAACTTTTAAAAATATAAACAAGAAGCACAACAAATTATCACTTTCAAATTACTTAATTATGAATAAACAATTGATACGGATCTCTGGAATTTTATGTCTTTCCATTGTACTATTAAGTTCATGTGCAACAAAACAAAAGATGATTTATTTCCAAGACAACTCAAATGACAACACAACAATATCCGGAAAAACGTCTTATACTCCAGTTTTAAAAAAAGACGACTTCATTTCTGTTATTGTCACAGCAGATGATTCTGAAGCTGCAATTCCATTCAATTTTCCAACACAAGAAAGCAGAAACCTTTCCAGCAATGGTTACACACAAGGAAATCCAGTAAAATCAGGATACCTTATTGATGAAAAAGGATTTGTCTCACTACCTGTTTTGGGCAAAGTTCAAGTGGCGGGAATGAATAGAATGGAAGCCACCGCAATGTTGGAAACTATGTACCAAGAATATTTAACAAATCCGGTTGTAAATATTCATATTGACAATTACAAAATTACGGTACTCGGAGATGTCGTAAAACCAGGCACCTTCAAAATACCAAATGAGAGAATTACTATCCTCGAAGCAATAGGGCTTGCAGGAGATTTAAACATTACGGGAGAAAGAACTAATATCCTTGTAATCAGAGATCAGGGGGGTGAAAAAATGACATACAGACTTGACTTAACGTCATCTGACATATTGAATTCCCCAGCCTATTATCTTCAACAAAACGATGTTGTGTATGTCGAGCCAAATTCTGCCGCTAGATCACAAGGAACATTTTGGCGAACTTCAGGCTCAATACTAATTTCTGTCACTTCACTCATTATCACAACCATTTCAATCATTTTGTAAACACACAATCATGAATAATAACAACATACAAACACAACTAAATAAAGACGAAGAAGCAATTAGTTTACTTTATATTTTAAAGAAATACATGAGCTATTGGCCGTGGTTTATTCTTTGTTTAGTGCTATCATTCGGTATAACCTGGTTTATATTGAAACAAACAGCTCCAGTATATCAATCACAAGCAAGTGTTCTTGTTAATGTTAATGAAAAAGGAGGACTAGCAGGCAGCCTAGAGGTTTTTAGCGACTTAGATTTATCTTCAAATGGTAAAGAATTTTACAACGAGATAGAAATACTTAAATCAAGAACACTTATTCGGTCAGTAATTAATACGCTAGAATTATCGAATTGCATGTATCTTGAAGGATCAATACTTCAATCTGATAAATTGCTTTATAAAAATAGTCCGCTAGATATTCAACATGAGCTGATTGATAAAAACCAAGACAAAACTGCAACATATTCAATTGCGTTCATTAATGATAATTCATTCAACCTAACAGAAGAATACAACTTATTCGGTAAAAAAATAACAAAGAACCACGGTGTATTTTCATGTAACGAAGTGATTAAAACAAACAATTCTATTATTAGTATCAAGAAAAATAAGCGATGGAACGATGAATACGCTAATTCAAGTTTTCGTTTTGTCCACTTCTCTATCGACAATAGAATTTCTCAGATTCAGGAAGTCCTAAACGTTGGCACCATAAACAAAGATGCTTCTGTACTCAACATAACAATTAGCGGAATAAACAAATCTCTAAACAACGACATTATCAATGAGCTCATTAAACAACATGAAATAAATGCAATTCATGAAAAAAACCTCATCACCCGAAACACTAGCAAGTTTATTGATGAAAGGATGGAAGTTATTGAACATGAACTGAATCAAGTTGAAACATTAGGAGAATCCTTCAAAACAGAAAAACAAATCATAAATCTCGAAAAGGACGCTGAAGTTTACTTAACCAAGGAGGAAAACTTATCATCAGCTTTACTGGAAGCAAACATTCAATTAAAACTTGCAGAATACATGCTTGCCTTTATGAATGACAATAATAATGAAAGTGAGCTTTTACCCGTTAATCTCGGCATTGAAAATAAAGGCATGAGTGATATGCTAAATGAATACAACAAATTAGTTCTCGAAAAAAACATGTTACTTAAAAACTCAAGCATGAAAAATCCTTCAGTGATAAAATTGCAGGATCAAATTGATGCCATGAGAATTAGCATAAGCAATGGACTAGAAAACACATATGAAACACTACGTTTAAAAGTTGCCTCTCTGAATAAAGAAAACTTATCCATTGAAAATCGTCTATCAGATTTGCCAAAATACGAGAAAGAATTTAGAAGTATAATGAGGCAACAAGAAATTAAAGAAACACTATACATCTATTTACTTCAGAAAAGAGAAGAAAACCAAATTGCAATGGTTTCTACTATTGGAAGTTTCACAATTATTGACGAAGCATATGCCTCTCCTTTCCCAATAAAACCAAAGAAAAAGATTATTTATCTTGGTGCATTTCTCATAGCAATATTCATCCCGACAGCTGTCATTTACATTAAAAACAGCTTAAACACTAAAGTCTCAGGCACAGAGGACCTTGAATCATTGAATTTACCAATTGCAGGAGTTCTACCTTTATCAAAAGAGAAAACCCATTTCCTTAACAAAGAGAATAATTTACAAATAAGAGACTCTTTTCAGTCTTTAGCAACGAATGTGAATTTCCTTCTTTCATCGTCTAATAATGAAACGAATGGCGCTCAAACCATATTCGTCACATCAACTATTCCCTCCGAAGGAAAATCATTTGTCTCCGTAAACCTAGCAAATAACCTTACAATTAATAACAAAAAAGTCTTGCTTTTAGGATTGGATTTAAGAGCACCAAAAGTTGCTGAATATATTGGGGCATCAGAATCAATTGGAGTCACTGACTACATTATTGACAATTCATTAAGTACAGCTGAAATCATTCATAAATCAGAACAGAATCCTAATCTACATTATATGGTTTCAGGCAGAATTCCTCCAAACCCAATTGAAATTCTAATGAATCCCAGATTAAATAAAATGTTCTCCGAAATCAAACAGGAATTTGACTTTATTCTTGTGGATACACCTCCTATGGCATTGGTTATTGATGCACTTTCCGTAATTAATGAATCTGACTTGATCCTTTATGTCGTAAGAGAAAGACTATTGCAAAAGAAAATGCTAAGTATTCCACAAAAAATGATGAATGACGAGAGAGTTAAAAACTTCTCAACCGTATTGAACTGTTCTAAACGAGGATTTGGTGTTCATAATGACTACGGATATGGTTATGGTTATGGATATGGATACGGTTACGGACAAAGTAACAATAAGTCTAAGTCGAAAATCAAAAAAATCAAGAATCTTTTTAAATAACTTTAGTATTAACTTTTAAATTAAATCAAGCAATGAAAAAAGTATTCATTATTGCGATTGGTTTGGGATTAAGCTTTAGTGCTTTTTCACAAAACCTAATGAAAAACCCATGGTCTATTGGAATTAATTTCGGTAGTCAATTTGGTATGACTCCTATTACAAGCTCAGAAGAAGTGCCACAAGTCTATGAGCCTTCGGTATTTCAAATTAACGCAGTTAGAATGTTCAATGACAATTTGGGGATTATGGCTGCTGGTAACTTACACTTTATCAGTACTGATGTAACTGAGAACTCTTCTTCTCTCTTAAATCTACAACTTCACGCATTGTGGAATGCTGGTAATACTTTCAATTTTGAATCTTTCTCTGACAAGTTAGGACTCACAATGCATGCAGGAATTGGTGGTGCTGCTCTGTGGCAAAAAGACTATTTTGAAACACCTGATTCAAGATTAATTAAAGGTGCTGATGAACTCATTACACTTGGGGTTGGAATTAGACCTCAGTTTGCAGTTAGCGAATGTATTGCAATCAATCTTGATTATTCATTCAATTTGAGTTTAAACCAAGACCGTGATTTTGACATGGTTGTTTTAAATAATCCTGAAACAACCGGTCAGTTCATGACACTTACGCTAGGTGTTAGTTATCACTTCGGTGGAAAATCCGCAGAATAATAACATTCTTAACATTTTCAAAAAGCTGTTTTGGGAAACCGAGGCAGCTTTATTTGGTAATTAGCTCTTGGTTGTTGGCTGTTAGCTAATTGCCAACAGCTAATTATTTTTAATATCTGCTTTGATTTTAGTTATTAAGGCATTTATCATTTTAGCGGCTGTTTCTATTTCGCGTCAGAGGTCTTCTGTTTCATTGCTTGCAATCCAAGCTTTTCGTTCAAGCATTATCAAAATAGTCAGAATTTCGTAAAGTGAGCCACGAGCAATATATAACTTTCTAAGAATATCGCCCTTTACCTTCAGCTATGTTTTGCGGAACAGAGAGCAGCAGATTCTAATTGACTTGCAATTCGATAATGGGCGTTGTTTTGTGTGATATTTTCACTAATGGTAATGCATTTTTCTACAATATCCATTGCTTTTCCCCATACAGATAAGTTTTCGAAATCAATTTTTCCCATTTATAATTCTTTACTTAGTTATATTTGGTTTTTCTTCAATTATCTACACTACTAGCAAACTGCAAACTACTAAGTGCCAACAGCTAACAGCCAAATACCAACTACTAATAGTTAACAGTCAGAACTATCCTTTCAAATTGTTCATAAGAATATCATCGTATTTATGCATTATTTGGCGCAAAACAGGATGATTCACATCCGTCTTACAACACCCAACAATCTCACTTACAGGCAGCACTTTTGGTGAAGTCCCAGTGATAAAAACAGCATCGTATTTTAATACATCAGCAACCTGAACAGCCTCAAACTTTACTGTATATCCGGCTTCCGAAATTGCTTTCATCACATACTCTCGAGTAATTCCTTTCAAAACCAAATTGTCAGGAGCAGTGACAACTGTATTTCCAACAATAAAAAACAAATTCGACTGACTTCCCTCTGTTAGTTGAAACTTCTCGTTGTAAAACAACACCTCATAAACTTTCCGCATTGACTTATACCGCTTTACAACATCTTTCATGGAAGCGTTCCACTTTTTCACATTCGGATTATTTCTCACAAAACGTGCAACCGCAACAGGCACTCCATTTTCATATTCAGATAAACTTGGATATGAATGAGGAATTATTTCACACAAGGAAAGCAATTCTGCATCACTGGGGAAAATAGACACACGCATATTTCCATTAACAATTTGATTCTCTTTCACACAAAGACACATATCAATAAGCAATTGATTATCATCTAAATCCACAACATCGCCTGCTAGTTTCAAGGAAGTTTTCAATCGACAGACGTGATCATTCAAAAACATAAACTTCCCATCAATAATGCGAAGCACTTCATAAATCATATCGAAATCAGAATATTCTGATGAGTTCAATTGACTCTCTGGCATCAGTTTATGATTCCAAACAACCAAAGATTGCGGTGTATTCTCTTTATGCATTTTGTTTAATGTATTCCAAAAGCAAGTTTAGCACATTATGTACATTTTTCTGGAACACCTGCAACACGGCCTCCCAAGTAACTGACTCTGTATTGTCGCGCCATGAATCATAATCAGTACTCATTGCAATTGCAGTGTAAGGAATTCCAATTTCATTAGACAATATCGCCTCTGGTGCAGTGCTCATATTAATTAAATCTGCTCCCCATGAACGGAACATATGTGACTCCGCTCGTGTTGAAAAACGAGGTCCTTCAATGGTCAAAATACAAGCTTTCGAATGAGCAACAAGTCCAAGCTTTTCGGCTAAAACTAACAATTTCTGACGGGTAGGTTCATGAAACGGATCAGCCATTGGACAATGCTTCATTTCTCCTGCAGGAAAGGATTCAAAGAAAGTAATTGGTCTATGACGTGTAAAATCAATAAACTGATCAGGGATAGCAATTTGCCCTGGTTTAATTTCTTCGCGTAAGCTTCCAACTGCAGTTGTCGCAATAATTTTCTCACAACCTAACTCTTTTAAGGCTGATAAATTTGCACGATTATTTACTTGAGTTGGAGGAATACTATGTGTTTTCCCATGTCTGGATAAAATTGCGACTTGACGTCCATGGATTTCACCAATTGTCATATCGGAATGTACACCATAAGCAGTGGACAAATTTACCGTTTCAGCATGTTTCAAAATGTCAGGATTTTCTAAACCTGAACCACCAATAATTGCTATGGGTTTATTCATATCTTAAGGAATCAAAAGGCATAAAACTACGACGAAGTAATGCGGTATCATTTGGGAACATATCGGTTGCCATATCAATTAAATTCTCAGCTGAATCGATATAATATTCGTCCATCAAATAATCAAAATACAAACGGATACCATCTGCCAACACAGGTTTCATTTCTGGTTTAGCCTTTCCCACAACTTCAGGGAAACGGTAAAGCACTGAATCAATAACTTCTTCGCCAAGTTTCTTATCGTAATTATAAAATGCTATTGTCCCATTATAAAAATAGAGACTTTCATCTTCTGTCAAACGCGCAAATGAACGCATCATAGAAGCCGCTTTACTATATTTACCATCCCAGGTATAAGCTAACATAATTGGAATACCAGATTTCACAATATCATGAATGACAAAATCATTATTCGGAAAGTACTCTCCCACCTTGTCTTTTCGTTTTGCTTTAACGAGATTTTTTAGCGCATTGTCATAAGCTTTCTCGTACTCGGGGTATTTATTAAGTACTGTATCCAAATAAATTTGATGATAACTCATCGCCATGTACAGATACAATTCAGGATCGCTAGCATATTTTGTTCTTAACAAATAACGATCTGCTTTAAAGGCGCAATCTTCCCACATACCTTGCTCATAGAATTCAGCCAGCTTATCAAAGTAACCTCCAACTACTTGAGACTTCATACTAAAAGGAAGAATCATTAATATTACAATAAAAAACAGGTAAGTCCCAAAACGTTTCATAACAGTTAAATTATTTTGATTTGAAGATAATGTTTTCAAAAAACATTCCAATTTTTTTTAGTCTAAACTTGGCACAAAATCATGTGCAACCACTCGCAATTCAGTTCGTCTATTCAATTGATTTGCAATTTTCTGTTGCTCATCTGTCAGTTTTTCAACATATTCCGATGTCAAAATATCTCCAGCTTGCAACCAATCATAAACGGGATGATCCTTTTCAATTTCGATAGGACGAGATTCTCCATATCCAACAGTCGTTAATCTTCCAGCTAGTATGCCTCGAGAAATCAGATATTCACGCACCGCTTTTGCCCGTTCATCACTTAATCGTTGGTTATTTTCATCCGACCCAATCATATCTGTATGTGCTGCAAGCTCGACTACAATATTTGGATTATCGTTCAACACCTGAATTAGACTATCTAATGAATGTTTTGCAAGAGATGTCAACTCTTTAGAACCAAACTCAAACTCAATATTCGGAATTTCAAATGTTTTGTTGTAAGTCTCAAGAAGGACTTCATAAGAGAAGGTTTTGCTAAAAATAACCGTATCTGTTGAAAAACGAGCTTTACCATTAAAATATCCTTCCTTATTCACAACAAAGACATATTCGGTATGAGGTTTTAAATTAAAATTAAAATAACCTTCATATACATCAGATGTATCAGTAAACATAGTACCATCCGAACCTATAAGGTGAACAACTGCACTATCAATAACTTCCATTGTTTCACCATCTTTTACAAACCCTTCGAGGTCAAATTTCAGAGGTGGTTTTTCAAAATAATAAATATCCTCACTTTTAGATCCTGAGCGATCAGAGGTAAAATACCCTTTCTCTTCTGTAGCATAATAATACATTCCAAAATCGTTTCCAGGACTTGAAAACGGATGCTTCATATTTTCCACAGCATATCGATATTTTCCATCGGGAGTTGCCTTATACAAGTCAAGTCCTCCCATAGATGGTAACCTGTCACTTGAAAAATAAATTGTTGAATCAGCACGAACAAAAGGGAACAATTCATCCTTTGGAGTATTCACAGAAGGACCCAAATTCTTAGGACGAGACCAACTGCCTCCCTCCTGCTCAACATACCAAATATCTGCACCACCAAAACCACCAGTCATACGAGCAGAAAAATACATGCGATTTCCGTCTGGGGACAAACTTGGATGACCAACTGAAATGGAGTCACCGACAATCTCAACACGTTCAGGATTAAGCCACTCCGTTCCATTTTTTGTGATGGTATATATCTGACAGCCAAGCGGTTTCCCTTTTTCCATTTGACATGATGTAAAAAGCATCCTCGCACCAGCATCGGTAAGATAAGGAGCACCTTCATCAAATTCAGAGTTCAACGAATCGATACGTTCAGGGTCGCTCCATTCACGTTGACGATTCATTTTAGAAACAAAAATATCATTGAAACGCTCACCTGTAATACCAGATTTCTTTTTTCCTGTTACGCCTTTTCGGTTTGACGCAAAATAGATGTGATCAAAACCATCTTTCTCAACAACATTTGGGGTAAAATCATTATCTCTGGTATTAAACTCTTTGACGGGTTCCACTTGATACCTTGTTGGTGTTGCCAACCATTCTTGAGTGAGTTTAACAGATTCGATTAATAAGGAAATAATAGAATCCTGTCCATTCTTCTCAATATACTCATTGTAAACAGCCAAAGCCTCATCGTATTTCTCTGTCATTCGAAGAATTTCCGCTTCTTTAATCCAAGCCTCACGATTTGTAGGGTCATATTTTGCAGCACGACGTAAGTAGGTTCTTGCTTTACGATAATCACCAGCCATATAATAAGCATTTCCTATCTTAAAGTAAATTGGCGTTTTTTCCTTTCTACCAGTCAACTTTTTCATTGCACGTTTGTACATGTCAACAGACCTAAAATACTCTTCACCTTCATACAAAGCATCTGCTTTTTTTAGTCTTCTTTCCTGTGCAAACCCAGAAACACTAATAAGAAGAGAAAAAACGAGCAAAATATATGTTATTTTCTTTAACTGCATTTTTAAAATTCAGTTCTATAAACGTCAGTTCTACGGCTTTATTATTTTAAACCTCAAAGATAATAGAATTCATGAAAAACCTACTTTGTCATAACTAGTGAGTCAATAAATTAGAAAAAGCCGGATTGCTCCGGCTTTCGTAATTCATCACTATATCATTATAATTTTTCACTTGTCATTGCAAGGATTTCATCTTGAAGTTTCAATGCTGCATTTTCAATTCCAGCACCTTCTTTTAAAATCTGCTCAACAAATGCTTTATCGTCATAATCCGCAGTATTGATACGTACATTCAAGAATGCACCACGTACACCTGCAGTTGCTGCCAATGCTCCAACTGCACCGTCAGTAACAGAATTTGGATTTCCAATTTCCACCATAGCTTTCATCACTTCCATACTTTCATAACACAATTTCATGGTTTTAAAAGGAACTTCGATAGCATATTTGGTAGCATCCATAATTGCTTGTTGGCGGGCTTGTTTTTCATGCTCAGTTTTCTTCGGCAAAGAAAATGCATCCATAATTTTATTAAAAGCGTTGGTATCTTCATCAACCAGTACTAATAATTGGTCATGGTACATTTTTCCTTTTTCTGCCCACTGGCTAAATTCTTCCCAGCGCTCATCCCAACCACGTTTGTGTGATGAAAGATTTGCAACCATGGTTCCAAGAGCTGCACCCATTGAACCCATATAGGCAGCAATAGATCCACCACCTGGAGCAGGTGATTCAGAAGCTGTTTCCCAAACAAACTGGGAAAGGTTCATATCAATAAGCTTGGATGTCTTATCTTTTGCAGCCATTGCATATTCAATGATTTTTTCCTCTGGTTTAAATTCATAGAGGTCACTCAAACCCATTGATTTAACAGCGATTTTAATCAATTCATCATCAGAAACACCTAAAGAACGATTTTGCTTTCTAAGGAAATATTTTCCAGCATCAAGCATTGCGTTAAGTGGAATAAGACCGACAAGTTCTGACCCTGTAACGCGTAAACCACGCTCATTCGCTTTTTTGTAAACTTCATCGTAAGCAATGTGAACAGGTGTTACAGATATGTTCGTTAAATTCATAGATATTTGAGCAATTCCAAATTCATCGATGAACCAACCAATCGCTTTTACTTCTTTCAACGAACCAGGAATCCAAACTTGGTTTCCTTTTTCATCTTTCACCAATTTACCAGTAACAGGATTACCCTCACGTTTCTTACGTCCTCTTTCACGCACATCAAAAGCGACTGCATTTGCACGACGAGTTGATGTTGTATTTAGATTCACATTGAAAGCCACAAGGAAATCACGTGCACCAACAGCAGTTACACCTGACTTTGCAACAGCTTCAGTAAATTCTGAAGGACCAAAATCAGGTTTCCACTCTTCTGTCACAATGCGCTCAGCAAGTGCTTCATATTCACCGGCACGACAATTGGCAAGATTTCTACGTTCAGGCTTGAAGGCTGCATTTTCATAACAGAAAACAGGTACTCCCAGTTCAGTTCCAACACATTCCGCAAGTTGACGAGCATATTCCACAGTTTCTTCCATGGTAATATTTGCAACGGGAACCAATGGACAAACATCTGTCGCACCAAAACGAGGATGAGCACCAGAGTGTTTTGACATATCAATCAACTCAGCAGCTTTACGAATTCCACGTATTGCAGCTTCCATAACAGGTTTTGGTTCCCCAACAATAGTTACAACAGTACGGTTGGTAGCTTGCCCTGGATCGACATCTAATAATGTAATCTCATCCACTGACTCAATGGCATCAGTTATTTGTTTAATGATGGACATATCACGTCCTTCACTAAAATTCGGCACACATTCTATCAATTGTCTCATGCTATTTCTTGTTTTAAATTTGGAGCAAAGTTAAAATATTTTTCACCGTATTAGAGAGAACCAAAGACCTTTTTCATAATTTCTGTAATACGTTTTGCCGGATCCTCACGAATCTGCTTTTCTTCATTTTCAATAAGAAAAAACAAACCGTCAATGGTCTTCTTGGTGACATAATCATTCAAGTCAGGATTTATCTCCGGATCACCAGTAATTAGTCGCGCTTTATTGTAAATTTTAATGATTGGTTCCCAGTGTTTTGTCAATTGAACTTGTGTGGTAACCGATTCTATTTTAGGATAACAAATCTCCACTAACTCATCATATGTTTTCTGTTTAAAATACTGTGTTGCTGCATCATCGTCTCCATGTAATATTTGTTTTGCATCTTGAAACGACATCTCTTTCAAGGCTTTCAAAAACACAGGCTTCACTTCTGTTGCAGCCTGTTCTGCAGCACGGTTTAAAGTTTCCTCAAACCTTTCTACCTGCGCATCTAAATGAAAATCCAAGGCAGCTTCACGTACTTTATAAGCCTCCATGGGAAACTCCACAAAAATGTCATCATTTTTATAAAATCCATCAACAACAGAAGCTTGCTTAACAGCATTACTGATACCTACTTCAAGCGCATCGTAGAGTCCATCACGAATTTCTTCCTCCGTTAAACCAAAAGACTGAACAGGTAGATTCGACTCGATTTCTTGCAAAACCTCGCAAGAAAAAAATGACAAGACAATTGCAAAAACAAATGCAAATAAGAAATATTGATTAATTTTGGTTCGCATGGTTCAATTTTTGATTAGTTCTATGTGCCTAAAAATACAAGAAATTCTGATGTAATGAAAACAACACTTACATATTCTTTTTTAGCTGGAATCATGCTACTCATATCATGTCTTGTTTTCACGCAAGAAGACTGGGAACTAACAAAAGAAGACGACAATATAAAAGTCTATTTCAAAAAAATAAATGCACAACACTTCACCATTCGAATTAAAGCAGATTTTAATGCCAACAAACAAGAAGTGATTGACATTATTCAAGATCACAAATCATACACCAAATGGGTTTACAGGTGCATTAAAACTGAAGAGATCAATATTGAAGGGAAAGAATATTTACGTACTATTACAGATGTTCCATGGCCATTCAAGGACAGAGATGCTGTAAATTATATTAAGCCTATTCAGATAGTCAATGAAAAGACTTCGTTAATACATTCTACATCTAAACCAAACGCAATTCCACTTCGTGAAAACTTCATAAGAGTTGAATATTCTGAAGTCAAATGGGAAATTACACAATCAACTGAGAACACAACACATATAGACTATACTTTATCACTTGAAATAAAACAAGAAGCTCCAGATTTTATTGTCAAAATGATAAGTACAAATGCTCCATATGAAACTTTTAAAAATTTAGAAGTTATGCTTCAAAACAAAAATTAAAATATTGAATATAATAAAAATACCACCCTGATTTTTCATACAATATCTAAAGCTCTTTATACACGGTTTTAAACTTAATTTATAATTCTGTACACCTTCCATTTTCCTGATTAGAATCATTATAAATTACTTTGCAAAACACATTAGAACAGTTGTCACAGTAAGTATCTCAAAACCAATCGCGTAATTTGATAACATTCATTTTATATTTTTTTAATATTTCCAAATCTTTTATACATTTTTATCCATAAGACAATATTTACTTGCTTTTCCCGTCCCATACACCTACCTACGCCTTTTTATATAGGTTTGAAAGGCAACTATTAGCATTTTTTTATCGTATATTTAATAAACCCCAAATGCTAACGGTCATGAAAAAAATTACAACTCTAATTCTCTGCTTACTCTGTGTGCCGGTGCTGGTTTCTGCCCAGCAACATTCAAAAACAGCGAACAATCCCAACGAAGCTTTTTTCATTGAAGTTGATGAAAATACGATTTTCACTTCGTTTATTTTAAACCAAGAAGAAAATTATGAACTTTCAAATCCGATAGCCTTACGAACATACTTCAATCAAAATCATTATTTTAAATTTAACATGCCAACAAATAAAGATGTTGACATTTTGTTTAAAACAAAAATAAACTCACGAATAGGCATTGCAGCATACACTGGAAACCAAGAAAATGAATTCCAATTAATCAAAACACAAAGTTTTTCAGAAAGTACCGGTTTGTTTAAAATTCAAAATGATCTTGTTAGCAACGGAGAAATGATCACTTTGAGACTTTGGTTCGCTGAAGAGCAAACAGATTTAAGCAAAACATTTGACATTGCAATTAGAGAAAGAGACCCAATTATACTCCCCAAAAACATTAATGTAAACAGCTCAGCTTACACACCAACACAACTCGTTCAAGACATATTAGTCACAGGTTGTTTGGAAGCATTCAATGTAACCTATAACGGAGACCCAGTTAGCATAGGTTATTTTTCGGGATCAATAGGATCAACAAATTTCGATGAAGGAATTATTCTCACTTCAGGAAGTGCAAGTTTGTCCGAAGGTCCAAATGATGCAGGAAATACTGGATACAATTCCTCCGGAGGATCAGACCCTGACCTCCAAGCACTAATTCCGGGTTATTCCATCAACGATGCAACAATCTTAGAATTTGACTTTATTCCTGCTAGTGATTCTCTTCAATTTGATTTTATTTTTGGATCCGATGAGTACCCTGAGTGGGTTAGCTCCGATTACAATGATGTATTCGGCTTCTTCCTTTCAGGTCCTGGCATTACTGGTCCCTATTCTAATAACTCCATTAACATTGCACTGATTCCAGGAACTAGCTTACCTGTCACAATTGACAATATAAATGCAACTACAAATTCAGCCTATTATGTTTCCGATTCATATGGAGGAGACATTGAATACGACGGGGCAACCATACCAATTACTGCAAAAGCGACAGTTCAAGCATGTGAAACATACCATATTAAAATGGCAATAGGAGATGCTGGTGACAATAATTATGACTCAGGTGTATTCTTAAATGCTAAAAGCTTTATTTCAGGCTCTGACTTTATAATCAACATGTTCAATCCTTGGTATCAAACAGATGATGTCTACGAAGGGTGTCAAACATATGCTGTCTTCTCCCGAACTGACACAACTGATTTAAGCAATGACATAGACATCGCTTTAACCACATCCGGGACTGCAATCATGAACACAGACTACTCAAACATTCCTGACACTGTAACCATTCCTGCAGATCAAATATCAGATACATTAATCATCGACTCATATATTGATGGAACAACTGAAGGTCCAGAGTATTTCATTTTTACTTACACAAACGGCTGCCCTTGTACTCCGGTTGTCAACAATGACACGATATGGATTTATGATGAAATTGACCACCAAATACTTATCAGCAACAACGGTCCAATTTGCGAAGGAGACACTGCAACATTAAGCATAAGCTACAATCCAACTTTAGACACAAGTTTAATTGACTGGACTTGGCTCTCAAGTGGTTCACATCAACAAACAATTCAAGTTACTCCAAACACAACAACCACCTATTTTATTGATGTAGATTTCCCTTGCAACACATACAATTTAAACACCACAGTAACAGTATATGAGAATGTTGACGCAAGCATAGATCCTATTTCGGATTTGTGTGAAGACGACTCTCCTATTACACTTACTGCAGCCGATAGCGGCGGAACTTGGTCTGGCAACGGAGTCTCCGGAAACACTTTTGACCCCGCAGCTGCTGGACTAGGAGACCATATCATTACCTACAATGTCTCAAATACTAATTGCTCTGATTCAGATCAGATTACAATACATGTATATGAGTATCTTGACCCTACCATAGACCCAATTGATGTTCAATGTCGCACAGACGATGCCTTTCTTTTAACGGCAGCAACCCCAGGAGGTACATGGACTGGCCCTGGCGTTGTAGGAGGACAAAATTTCAACCCAACAAATGCTGGAGTCGGCTTCCATTGGATATATTACACTTTAACAAATGGGGCATGTACATCCATTGACAGCATTGAAATTGAAGTTGTTTATGATGTTGACGCAACAATCCACAGCGTTGGCACATTATGCGAAATAGACACTCCTATTGATCTTGAAGCAAATTGGCACACTGGAGTTTGGACTGGCCCTGGAATAACCGATGCCGCTGAAGGAATTTTTGATCCTTCTATTTCTGGTCCTGGTAATCATGAGATTGAATTTCAAGTAGGAACTGGCGGAACATGCTCTGATGATGACACAATTATCATTCATGTTGATGCTATGCCAGATGCTACAATTTCTCCAATTGGCCCTTTCTGCTACCCAGGAAACACAGTAAATTTATCTGCTGCAACTTCTGGAGGCACATGGTCAGGACTAGCTATCTCAGACCCTGTCAATGGGACTTTTAACCCTTCACTCGTAGGAACAGGAAGCACTCAAGTAATATACTCGGTGGGTAGCGGTTCTTGTTATGATTCAGATACCGTAAACATTATTGTGAACGCTGCACCTTCTGTAAATATAGGTACTGATCAAACACATTGTGATTATGATGTGCCTGTTACTCTTGACGCGGGGGCGGGGTTCTCTTACGCGTGGAGCACTGGAAGTTCAACACAAACTATCTCTCCTGCTTCAACTGGAAATTACTCAGTGATAATCACAGATGCAAACGGATGTACTGCTACTGATGACATGAATCTGATCGCGAACGTAGCACCAACTGTTGATTTGGGTGCTGATCAAACACATTGTGATTATGATGTGCCAATCACATTAGATGCTGGAGCTGGATTCTCTTATGCATGGAGCAATGGAGCAACAACTCAAACGATAGCACCTGCAACAACTGGAAATTATTCCGTTGTAATCACAGATGCAAACGGATGTACTGCTACTGACGACATGAATCTGATCGTAAACGTAGCACCGAATGTGGATTTAGGCGCTGATCAAACGCATTGTGATTACGATGTGCCAATCACATTAGATGCTGGAGCTGGATTCTCTTATGCATGGAGCAATGGAGCAACAACTCAAACGATAGCACCTGCAACAACTGGAAATTATTCCGTTGTAATCACAGATGCAAACGGATGTACTGCAACTGACGACATGAATCTGATCGTAAACGTAGCACCGAATGTGGATTTAGGCGCTGACCAAACACATTGCGATTACGACATGCCAATCACATTAGATGCTGGAGCTGGATTCTCTTATGCATGGAGCAATGGAGCAACTACGCAAATTATCGCACCTGCGACATCCGGAAACTATTCTGTGGTCATTACAGATCTGAACGGATGTACTGCGACTGATGACATGAATCTTACCGTGAACGTAGCACCGAATGTGGATTTGGGTACTGATCAAACACATTGTGATTACGATGTTCCTGTTACTCTTGACGCAGGGGCTGGGTTCTCTTACGCTTGGAGCACTGGAGAATCAACTCAAACCATCGCACCTGCAACATCCGGAAACTATTCAGTGATTATTACAGATGCAAACGGTTGTACTGCAACTGATGACATGAATCTTACCGTAAACATAGCTCCTACCGTTGATTTAGGCGCTGATCAAACGCATTGTAATTACGATGTGCCTATTACGCTTGACGCTGGAGCCGGATTTTCTTATGCATGGAGCAATGGAGCAACTACGCAAATTATCGCACCTGCGACATCCGGAAACTATTCTGTGGTCATTACAGATCTGAACGGATGTACCGCGACTGATGACATGAATCTGACCGTGAACGTAGCACCGACTGTGGATTTGGGTACTGATCAAACACATTGTGATTATGATGTGCCTGTTACTCTTGACGCGGGGGCGGGGTTCTCTTACAATTGGAACACTGGTGATGCAAGTCAAACAATCGCACCTTCAACTACTGGTAATT
Source organism: Bacteroidales bacterium (assembly GCA_963676165.1). Taxonomy (GTDB): domain Bacteria; phylum Bacteroidota; class Bacteroidia; order Bacteroidales; family ML635J-15; genus JAQIBY01. Next base: position 2,904,527 of record OY781043.1, read on the forward strand.
ATTCCGTTGTAATTACAGATGCAAACGGTTGTACCGCGACTGACGATATGAATCTCACTGTCAATGTTGCACCGACTGTGGATTTAGGTACAGATCAAACACATTGTGATTATGATGTGCCTGTTACACTTGACGCGGGGGCGGGGTTCTCTTACGCGTGGAGCACTGGAAGTTCAACACAAACTATCTCTCCTGCTTCAACTGGAAATTACTCAGTGATAATCACAGATGCAAACGGATGTACTGCTACTGATGACATGAATCTGATCGCGAACGTAGCACCAACTGTTGATTTGGGTGCTGATCAAACACATTGTGATTATGATGTGCCAATCACATTAGATGCTGGAGCTGGATTCTCTTATGCATGGAGCAATGGAGCAACAACTCAAACGATAGCACCTGCAACAACTGGAAATTATTCCGTTGTAATCACAGATGCAAACGGATGTACTGCAACTGACGACATGAATCTGATCGTAAACGTAGCACCGAATGTGGATTTAGGCGCTGATCAAACGCATTGTGATTACGATGTGCCAATCACATTAGATGCTGGAGCTGGATTCTCTTATGCATGGAGCAATGGAGCAACAACTCAAACGATAGCACCTGCAACAACTGGAAATTATTCCGTTGTAATCACAGATGCAAACGGATGTACCGCTACTGATGACATGAATCTGATCGTGAACGTAGCACCAACTGTCAATTTAGGTGCCGATCAAACTCATTGTGATTACGATGTGCCTGTAACTCTTGACACGGGAGCCGGATTTTCTTATGCATGGAGCAATGGAGAAACTACGCAAACAATTTCGCCTGCAACCACTGGAAACTATTCCGTAGTGATTACCGATTTGAACGGATGTACTGCAACTGATGACATGAATCTTACCGTAAACATAGCTCCTACCGTTGATTTAGGCGCTGATCAAACACATTGTGATTACGATATGCCAATCACATTAGATGCGGGAGCCGGATTTTCTTATGCATGGAGCAATGGAGCTGCAACTCAAACCATCGCACCGGCAACATCCGGAAACTATTCTGTTGTAATCACAGATGCAAACGGATGTACTGCGACTGACGATATGAATCTGACCGTGAACGTAGCACCGACTGTGGATTTGGGTACTGATCAAACGCATTGTGATTACGATGTACCGGTTACTCTTGACGCGGGGGCGGGGTTCTCTTATGCGTGGAACACCGGAGCTGCAACTCAAACTATCGCACCTGCAACATCCGGAAATTATTCTGTGGTCATTACAGATCTGAACGGATGTACCGCGACTGATGACATGAATCTGACCGTGAACGTAGCACCGAATGTGGATTTGGGTACTGATCAAACACATTGTGATTACGATGTGCCTGTTACGCTTGACGCTGGGGCTGGGTTCTCTTACGCGTGGAACACTGGAGCAACTACGCAAACAATCTCGCCTGCAACCACTGGTAATTATTCCGTTATAATTACAGATGCAAACGGTTGTACTGCAACGGACGACATGAATCTTACCGTGAACGTAGCACCGAATGTGGATTTGGGTGCTGATCAAACGCATTGTGATTACGATGTGCCTGTTACGCTTGACGCGGGAGCCGGACTTTCTTATGCCTGGAGCAATGGAGAAACAACTCAAACTATCTCTCCTGCTTCAACTGGAAATTACTCAGTGATAATCACAGATGCAAACGGATGTACCGCTACTGATGACATGAATCTCACTGTCAATGTTGCACCGACTGTTGATTTAGGTACAGATCAAACACATTGTGATTACGATGTGCCGGTTACGCTTGACGCAGGTGCTGGGTTCTCTTACGCGTGGAGCACTGGAACTTCAACACAAACTATTTCACCTGCAACATCCGGAAATTATTCTGTGGTCATTACAGATTTGAACGGATGTACCGCAACGGACGACATGAATCTTACCGTGAACGTAGCACCGAATGTGGATTTGGGTGCTGATCAAACGCATTGTGATTACGATGTGCCTGTTACGCTTGACGCGGGAGCCGGACTTTCTTATGCCTGGAGCAATGGAGAAACAACTCAAACTATCTCTCCTGCTTCAACTGGAAATTACTCAGTGATAATCACAGATGCAAACGGATGTACCGCTACTGATGACATGAATCTCACTGTCAATGTTGCACCGACTGTTGATTTAGGTACAGATCAAACACATTGTGATTACGATGTGCCGGTTACGCTTGACGCAGGTGCTGGGTTCTCTTACGCGTGGAGCACTGGAACTTCAACACAAACTATTTCACCTGCAACATCCGGAAATTATTCTGTGGTCATTACAGATTTGAACGGATGTACCGCAACTGATGACATGAATCTTACCGTGAACGTAGCACCGAATGTGGATTTGGGTACTGATCAAACACATTGTGATTACGATGTGCCTGTTACGCTTGACGCTGGGGCTGGGTTCTCTTACGCGTGGAACACTGGAGCAACTACGCAAACAATCTCGCCTGCAACCACTGGTAATTATTCCGTTATAATTACAGATGCAAACGGTTGTACTGCAACGGACGACATGAATCTTACCGTGAACGTAGCACCGAATGTGGATTTGGGTGCTGATCAAACGCATTGTGATTACGATGTGCCTGTTACGCTTGACGCGGGAGCCGGACTTTCTTATGCCTGGAGCAATGGAGAAACAACTCAAACTATCTCTCCTGCTTCAACTGGAAATTACTCAGTGATAATCACAGATGCAAACGGATGTACCGCTACTGATGACATGAATCTCACTGTCAATGTTGCACCGACTGTTGATTTAGGTACAGATCAAACACATTGTGATTACGATGTGCCGGTTACGCTTGACGCAGGTGCTGGGTTCTCTTACGCGTGGAGCACTGGAACTTCAACACAAACTATTTCACCTGCAACATCCGGAAATTATTCTGTGGTCATTACAGATTTGAACGGATGTACCGCAACGGACGACATGAATCTTACCGTGAACGTAGCACCGAATGTGGATTTGGGTGCTGATCAAACGCATTGTGATTACGATGTGCCGGTTACGCTTGACGCGGGAGCCGGACTTTCTTATGCCTGGAGCAATGGAGAAACAACTCAAACTATCTCTCCTGCTTCAACTGGAAATTACTCAGTGATAATCACAGATGCAAACGGATGTACCGCTACTGATGACATGAATCTCACTGTCAATGTTGCACCGACTGTTGATTTAGGTACAGATCAAACACATTGTGATTACGATGTGCCGGTTACGCTTGACGCAGGTGCTGGGTTCTCTTACGCGTGGAGCACTGGAACTTCAACACAAACTATTTCACCTGCAACATCCGGAAATTATTCTGTGGTCATTACAGATTTGAACGGATGTACCGCAACTGATGACATGAATCTTACCGTAAACATAGCTCCTACCGTTGATTTAGGCGCTGACCAAACACATTGTGATTACGATGTGCCTGTTACTCTTAACGCTGGAGCCGGATTTTCTTATGCATGGAGCAATGGAGCGACAACTCAAACTATCTCACCTGCTTCAACTGGAAATTACTCAGTGATAATCACTGACGCAAACGGATGTACTGCAACTGACGACATGAATCTTACCGTAAACATAGCCCCTACCGTTGATTTAGGCGCGGACCAAACACATTGTGATTACGATGTGCCTATAACTCTTGATGCGGGGGCGGGATTCTCTTACAATTGGAACACTGGAGCTGCAACTCAAACTATCTCACCTGCTTCAACTGGAAATTACTCAGTGATAATCACAGATGCAAACGGATGTACCGCTACTGATGACATGAATCTGATCGTAAACGTAGCACCGAATGTGGATTTAGGCGCTGACCAAACACATTGCGATTACGACATACCAATCACATTAGATGCTGGAGCTGGATTCTCTTATGCCTGGAGCACTGGAGAAACTACGCAAATTATCGCACCTGCGACATCCGGAAACTATTCTGTGGTCATTACAGATCTGAACGGATGTACCGCGACTGACGACATGAATCTTATCGTGAACATAGCACCGAATGTGGATTTGGGTACTGATCAAACGCATTGTGATTACGATGTACCTATAACTCTTGACGCGGGGGCGGGGTTCTCTTACGATTGGAACACCGGAGCTGCAACTCAAACTATCACACCTGCTTCAACTGGAAATTACTCAGTGATAATCACAGATGCAAACGGATGTACCGCTACTGATGACATGAATCTGATCGTAAACGTAGCACCGAATGTGGATTTAGGCGCTGACCAAACACATTGCGATTACGACATACCAATCACATTAGATGCTGGAGCTGGATTCTCTTATGCCTGGAGCACTGGAGAAACTACGCAAATTATCGCACCTGCGACATCCGGAAACTATTCTGTGGTCATTACAGATCTGAACGGATGTACCGCGACTGACGACATGAATCTGACCGTGAACGTAGCACCAACTGTTGATTTAGGCGCTGACCAAACACATTGTGATTACGATGTGCCTGTTACTCTTGACGCAGGTGCTGGATTCTCTTACGCGTGGAACACTGGAGCAACTACGCAAACAATCTCGCCTGCAACCACTGGAAATTATTCCGTTATAATTACAGATGCAAACGGTTGTACTGCGACTGACGACATGAATCTCACTGTCAATGTTGCACCGACTGTGGATTTAGGTACAGATCAAACACATTGTGATTATGATGTGCCTGTTACACTTGACGCGGGGGCTGGATTCACTTACGCTTGGAACACTGGTGATGCAAGTCAAACAATCGCACCTTCAACTACTGGTAATTATTCAGTAATTATCACAGACACTAACGGTTGTACTGCAACGGACGATATGAATCTTACTGTCAATGTTGCTCCAACTGTAAATCTTGGTGCTGATCAAACGCATTGCGATTACGATGTACCGGTTACGCTTGACGCTGGGAGTGGATTCTCTTATGCGTGGAACACTGGTGATGCAAGTCAAACAATCGCACCTTCAACTACTGGTAATTATTCAGTAATTATCACAGACGCTAACGGTTGTACTGCGACTGACGACATGAATCTTACCGTGAACGTAGCACCGACTGTGGATTTAGGCACTGATCAAACGCATTGTGATTACGATGTGCCTGTTACACTTGATGCGGGGGCGGGATTCTCTTACAATTGGAACACTGGAGCGACAACTCAAACTATCTCACCTGCTTCAACTGGAAATTACTCAGTGATAATCACTGACGCAAACGGATGTACTGCAACTGACGACATGAATCTGATCGTACACACTCCATCTACCATTGATTTAGGAAGCGACATTCATCTTTGCGAATCTGACGCCCCAATAACACTTACAGCAAACCCCGCTTCACTTTACGAATGGAATACTGGAAGCTCAACACAATCAATTGACGTAAATACAACTGGGGTTTACAGTGTAACTATTACGAATTTTTACGGATGTTCATCAAGCGACGAAATATCCGTAGAACTTGATCCATTGCCTAATCCAGGAATTATGCCAACAGCAATTCAATGTATTGATGGTGAACCTATCACATTAAGTTCAACCCATTCCGGGGGCACTTGGCACGGAAATGGAATTATTAATGAAGCAATTGGAGTCTTTGATCCAGAAGTTGCAGGAATTGGCACAAGTCTTATCATCTACAACTTTACAGTTGGCATGTGTTCAACTTCAGAACAAACCAATATAGAAGTAGTTAGTCTTCCAGGCATTATTATCAGCGAAGTTAATCAACCAAAGTGTCACGGAGGCTCTGACGGAAGTATCACTGCACTAAGTCCAAGTTCAGACAGTCCTCAATTCTATTGGACAGGCTATGGTGCAGGCAACACTCTAGCAAACATCCCATCAGATGATTACGAACTAATTGTAGAAGACATTAATGGGTGTACAAATTCGACAATTGTCCACCTTGGAGAACCTGATTTACTTGAAGGAGTAATCACCAAATCCGATGTAACATGCCCAGGTCTATCTAACGGTAGTGCAACAGCTATAGCAAGCGGAGGAACACCTCCATACAAATACTATTGGAGTACTGGTAGCATGAATCCTTCCATTTACAATTTAGAAGCAGGTAATTATGAAGTTACTATTGAAGATTTTAATTTGTGTTCAACAATTAAAACAACAGCAATAAATACACCTCCACCAATCGTATTTAATACAGACATAGATCCTGTTGAATGTGGCACATCCTACGGATCAATAGACGTTTATGTCAGTGGTGGACACGAAGATTTCACGTACACATGGGATGTTCCTGAGTGGTATGGGACTCATTACACCGACTTACCTTCTGGCTCATATCAAATGACAGCTACAGACGCAAACGGATGTACTGCCACAACAAACATAGTAGTTCCAAGCATTGGAAATATCAATGTTGAGATAACGGAAGAAAATTCAATTCAATGTTTTGGATACAACACTGGAGCACTTTCCGCCTCAGTAGTTGACGGAAGTGGAGTATATGATTATCAATGGAATACTGGTTCCGAACTTCAACACATTTCCGGGCTTTTCGCTGGCAATTATGTTGTTTCTGTAAATGACAACTATGGCTGCTCAGGAACTGATTCTCATTACCTAAACAACCCTGATGAGGTTAAAGTCGCATTTAGCACAAAGCCTGTTCGTTGTCATGGCGAACATAATGGTAACGCTGTTGCCATTGCAAGCGGGGGATTTTCTCCTTACAACTATTTATGGGAAACTACTTGCACAAACGATTCATTGGTGAATGTCTGCGGAGGAATTTACAACATAACAGTAACGGACAATCACAACTGTACAGTTTCATCACATGCATACATTCATGAACCATCATCCCCAGTCAGTGCAAACTTATTGTCACGGGACATCACATGCTATGGATTCAATGATGGACGAACTATTGTTGAAGGTTATGGTGGCACTGCTCCTTACACCTATAATTGGTCGATTGATGGAATGTCTTCAAGTAGTCAAGAAATATCTAATTTAAGAGAAGGCTTTTATGGATTAAACATAACAGACGACCACGGATGTAGTTTTGACACAATCATTAGCATTACCGAACCGTCCCCAATTATCATTGACTTCATTTCTGAATCACCTAGCTGCATTGGAAATGATGATGGATACATTGAATTTGAAGTTGTGGGAGGCAATGAGCCTTACACATATTATGGAGATATTGCAACACAAAATTTACCAAACTTCCATGGACTGTATGAAGGCTCTTACAACTTCACAATTACGGACGGAAATGGCTGTAGTAAAAAACTAGAAGCCATCACATTATACGATAATCCAGAGGAGTGCATCAGAATACCAGATGCATTTACTCCAAACGGTGATGGCACAAATGACACTTGGATTATTGAAAATCTTGAGATGTTCCCAAATGCAATCGTACAAGTATTTAACAGATGGGGTCAAGAAGTTTATTTCGGCTACCACAACAGCGATCCTTGGGACGGAACTTTTGAAGACAAACATTTACCAACAGGATCCTATGTGTATATTGTTGATTTGCACAATCAATCTAAGCCAAAATCTGGAACAATTACAATCGTGCATTAATAAAAGTCACAACCTTTTAAAGGATGCCACAAAAATAAAAGCCCGAAAAACAATTTTTATTTCGGGCTTTTACTATCAACAATAATTATCGTTTAAAACGACTTATCAAAAACAATTTCATCCAATGATTTTCGTGTTCTCGGTTGATTTTCCATTCTTTGAAAATCGTCAGGAAGAACACTAATCTCACCTTTATAACCAATAGCAATCATACTAACAGGCTCAAGCTCATTAGGGAGATTGATATTTTCAGCAGCTTTTTGATAATCAAACCCTCCCATCTGGTGCATATACAGTCCCATTTCTGTGGCTTGATTTACCATATTTCCAACTGCTAACCCAACATCATGCCAATTGTGCTGATACTCCTGTTGGTTATGTTCATACGTCTTACGCGCTGCAACCAAGACCAGAACAGGTGCATTTTTCACCCAAATTTGATTAAACTCTCCCAACGCGTCAAACAATCTATCCCACAAGTCTTTATTGTCCTGAGTAGCATAAACAAAACGCCATGGTTGACCATTATATGAGGAAGGAGCCCACCTTGCCGCTTCAAATAATGCGATCATCTTATCATCCTCAACTTTTTGATTTGAAAATGCTCTTGGGCTAAACCGATTTTTTATTGAATTTAGTATTTCCATAATTTAGATTTTCTATAAATAACAAAATTTAATTCAGTTTGTTTAAGCCTGCTACAAAGTTTAAGTCGGTGACAATTTGACAATTAGAACAAATGTCAAATAACATAGTCTATTTCACCTAAAAATTTTATCTTTGGGTACTTTTAAAAACGATTGTTAAATACATATAAATTAATTTTACTATGGCTAAATTCAGAGGCGCAATTGTTGTTGACACCGAAGGCTGCAAAGGTTGCGGCGTATGTGTTACAGCATGCCCAACAGAAGTTATTTCACTTGCAAATGCAGTGAATAAAAAAGGATACAATTATGCTGAGATGGCCAATCCTGAAGCATGTATCGGATGCGCAAATTGCGCAGTAGTATGCCCAGATGGCGTAATATCAGTGTATAAAACAAAAGTTGCATAATTTAAAATCCTGATTTAAAATGGATAAAGAACTCAGATTAATGAAAGGTAACGAAGCAATCGCAGAAGCTGCAATTCGTGTAGGAACTGACGCTTACTTTGGTTACCCAATTACTCCCCAGTCTGAGGTTATCGAGTATTTAATGTCCGAGAAACCTCATGAACGCACAGGGATGGTTGTATTACAGGCCGAAAGTGAAGTGGCTGCTATCAACATGGTTTATGGAGCTGCGGGAGCAGGAAGAAAAGTAATGACTTCATCTTCTAGTCCTGGAATCAGCTTAAAACAAGAAGGAATTTCTTACATTGCTGGATCAGAGCTTCCTGCATTAATTCTTAACGTTGTTAGAGGAGGACCAGGACTTGGGACTATCCAACCAGGACAAGGCGACTATTTTCAATCTGTTAAAGGTGGTGGTCATGGTGATTATAAACTCATTGTGCTTGCACCTGCTTCTGTTCAAGAAATGTATGACTTTGTTGAATTAGGTTTTGATTTGGCATTTAAATACAGAAACCCTGTATTGGTTCAATCAGACGGCGTTATTGGTCAGATGATGGAAAAAGTTGAATTAGGTCCTCAACAAGTATTAAGAACTCCAGAAGAAATTGAAGCACAATGTCCTTGGGCAACAACAGGTAAAAAAGAAAACAGAGAACGTAATATTATTACATCTCTTGACCTTGATGCTCATAAAATGGAAGAGTTCAACCTCAAACTCCAAGCAAAATACAAAACCATTCAGGAAAACGAAGTTCGCTACGAGAAAATTGAATGTGATGATGCAGAATACATTTTTGTAGCTTATGGTTCATCCGCTCGTATTGCACAAAAAGCAATTAAAATGGCTCGTGCAAAAGGCATTAAAGTTGGACTATTTCGCCCAATCACATTGTTTCCATTCCCAGCGAAACAAATTCGTGAATTAATTCCTCAGACTAAAGGATTTTTATCTGTAGAAATGAGTGCCGGACAAATGGTTGAAGACATTAGGTTAACTGTAAACGGGGAACGCCCAGTTGAACACTTTGGTCGTTTAGGTGGAGTTATTCCAACCGCTGAAGAAATCGTTGCAGCCCTAGAACAAAAATTAATAGGAGGTTAATCATGGCTGAAATTAAATTAGAAGATATCATAAAAGAAGAAAACCTGGTTTATAAAAAATCCAAGGTTATGACCGATAACACCTTGCATTATTGCCCAGGTTGCGGTCATGGAACAGCCCACAGACTCATTGCTGAAGTCATTGAAGAAATGGGAATCCAAGGAGAAACTATTGGTGTAACTCCCGTTGGATGTTCTGTATTAATGTATAATTACCTTGACATTGACATGCAAGAAGCAGCTCACGGACGTGCTCCAGCACTTGCTACCGGTATAAAAAGAACCATGCCAAATAAATATGTTTTCACTTACCAAGGTGACGGCGATTTGGCTGCAATCGGTACTGCTGAAACTATCCACGCATGTAACCGTGGTGAAAACATTGCTGTATTCTTCATTAACAATGGTATTTATGGTATGACAGGTGGTCAAATGGCTCCTACTACATTACCAGGAATGAAGTCATCCACTTCTCCATATGGTCGTGTTGCTGAAATGATGGGTGGTCCAATTAAAATGACTGAACTTGTTTCACAACTTGCAGGAACATATTATGTAACTCGTCAAGCTGTTCATACACCAAGACACGTACGTAAAGCGAAAAAAGCAATCCGCCAAGCATTTGAAAACCAAAAGCTGGAAAAAGGAATTTCATTCGTGGAAATCGTATCAAATTGTAACTCCGGTTGGAAACTTCCTCCAGTTAAAGCTAATGAATGGCTGGTTGAAAACATGCTCCCATTCTATGAATTAGGAGACATTAAAGTGGACGGAGAAATCGTAAACAAATAAAACTTAATCGATATGACTGAAGAAATCATCATAGCCGGATTTGGTGGACAAGGTGTTTTGTCCATGGGAAAAATCCTCGCCTATTCAGGACTTATGCAAGGACAGGAAGTATCCTGGATGCCATCTTATGGTCCAGAAATGCGTGGTGGAACATCTAACGTTACTGTTGTCATCAGCGACGAAAGAATTAGCTCTCCCATTTTGACAGAATATGATACTGCCATTATCCTGAACCAACCTTCAATGGATAAATTTGAAGAATTAGTTAAACCAGGAGGAACTATCCTTTATGATCCAAACGGTATCACTCGTACTCCAGAAAGAAAAGATGTAAACATCTACAAAATCAGAGCTACTGAAGCTGCTGCTGAAATTGGAAATCCAAAAACATTCAACATGATTGTTTTAGGAGGATACCTTAACATTAAACCAATTGTAAAATTGGAAAATGTAATGAATGGTTTGAAAAAATCGCTTCCTGCAAGACACCACAAACTATTGCCATTGAATGAAAAGGCAATTAACCATGGCCTTAATATTGTTGAAACAGTTCAATCAGTTTAACAACTGAGAACATTATACATTTTGAACAGCATGCTTTTTTAGTGTGCTGTTCATTTTTTGAGATACTATTCCTATGTTACAATTTATCAAACACACCCTTCCCAATGGTCTTCGCTTAATTATCCACGAAGACAAAACAACCCCAATGGCCTGCATAAATACATTATATAATGTTGGTGCAAAATATGAAGACCCAAATCGGACAGGTATGGCACACCTGTTCGAACATCTTATGTTCACTGGATCCAAGCATGCAAAAAACTTCGATCAAATCCTTGAATCTGCAGGAGGGGAAAACAATGCATTCACAAACAATGACATCACAAATTATTATGACACATTACCTGCACAAAATATTGAAACAGCAATATTTTTGGAAGCTGACAGAATGCATAATCTATCCTTATCTGACAAAAGCATTAAAGCACAACGCTCTGTTGTCATAGAAGAATTCAAAGAACGCTATCTCAATCAACCATACGGAAACATGGATGCTTTGATTAGAGAAATGGCATTTAAAAAACATCCTTACCAATGGTCAACTATCGGAAAAACAGTTTCTCATATCGAAAAAGCAAGCAAAGAAGAGCTTCTCAATTTTTACAAGTCATATTATGCCCCAGATAATGCTATCATAGCAATTACAGGCAATGTAAACACTGATGAAATCATTCAACTTATTGAGAAATATTTCAATGAAATTCCATCTGGAAACATAACCCACAAAACACTTCCTAAGGAAGAAGATCAAACTTCACAACGAATTATTGAACATTATTCAGATGTCCCAGAAGATGCTTTAAATATTTCTATCCATATACCTAGCAGACTGCATAAAGATTATTATGCAATGGATCTAATTTCTGACATCCTTTCCAATGGTAAATCATCAAGATTGTACTCGAAACTTGTGAAAGGAGAAAAAATCTTTTCAGAAATTGATGCATGGATTGATGGAAGTATCGACGAAGGCTTACTCCAAATTCAGGGTCATCCATTAAGTAAGTATTCTCTAAAAGATGCCGAAATTGCACTTCTCGATACTTTAGCAGAACTGCAAACAGATAAAATCAGTGAATATGAGTGCAAAAAAGTTGCAAACAAAGCAGTTTCATCATGGATGTTTTCAAACATTTCCATTGGGGACAAAGCATTTCAACTCGCTTATTTTGAATTACTTGGAGATATTGGAAGAATAAACTCTGAAGCAGAATGGTATATGAAAGTCTCTCCTCAAGACATTCAAAGAAACATTAATGAAAGATTAAACCCTCATCAGTTTTCAATTTTAAGATATTTTGCCAAATAATTTCGCCATGAAGAAACCAAAAACACACAAAATAAAAGACATTAAATTCCTGAAGCAGGAAGATAATTATTTAACGAATGGAACAAAAGTTTCAGGATTCTACACAAATGACATCAATGCATTAAAAATGGATTTCGTTTTCCCTGCAGGACGAGCATTTCAGCCAAAAGCATTTCTTTCATCGCTTTGCAATTCTATCTTACGAGAAGGGAGTAACAAGCATCCCAACTCTGCAGAAATTGAAGAACAACTTGATTATTACGGCATTTTTGTACAACAAAAGATTGAAGCATACTGGTCTATTTATTCGTTTTACATCCCATTAATGTACCTGGACAAAGCCTTGCCTTTAATTCATGAGATTCTCTTTGATCCAATAATTGATCAGGTTTCCATTGATTTTCTCAAAGAGCGAAGTAAAGCTGTCCTGGCAAAGAACTTAAAAAAGCCAGCACATCTAGCAAGACATCATGCAATGAAACTTCTTTGGGGCGAAAATCATCCAATGGGGACTTTCCCCAATGCAAACGATCTAGACAATATCAATCGTAATGATTTCTTAACTTTTTACGAAAATCATTATGCAAAAAACGCATTCAAACTATACATCGCAGGAAAATTGCCGCATACCTACTTAGCAAAAATTGATTCTCTTTTCGGACAACACAAAACAGAAGAAATTCAATTTGACAATACCTTAAATCTAAAACAAACTAAACCTGAAACCTTTGTAAAGAAAGAAGAAAAGCAGGTACAGACAGCACTATACTGGACTTCTCCATGCATTGCTCCCGGACATAAAGACTATTTTGATTTTAAAATTGCTAATACCATTTTTGGTGACTATTTTGGATCAAGACTCATGTCAAATATCCGTGAAGAAAAAGCATACACATATGGAATTTACTCATCAATCAGCCCCAAAAGCATCGGTAGTAATATCAGTATAAAAACTGAAGTCGGTAAAGAATACTTAGAGGACACAGTGCATCAAATCAACTATGAGATCGACCGAATGCATAAAGAGCTAATGAATAAAGACGAATTAGATCTCGTAAAAAACTACATGTCCGGCGAATTGCTTTCTGTATTTGATGGAGTTTTCCACCATGCCTCTGTATTAAGGTATCTTGACGAAATGAATTTAGATTTTTCATATTACACAAATTACATTAAACGCATTCATTCCATTACAGCAGAAGAGATACAAGAAGTTGCTAAAAAATATCTTAACACAGATAATTTTCATAAAATTTTGATTGGATAAACACTCAAACACGTATAAATACCCATTCCAATAATCAGGTATAAATACTCTACTAATAAATAAAATTTATCCATATTTTTACGAAATAACCAAAACAAAAATCAATTATGGATGAATCTTACATTGGAACAATTCTTATGTTCGTAGGGAACTACGCTCCAAGAGATTGGGAATTCTGTGACGGACAGCTTGTAGCAATTTCAGACAACCCTAGTCTTTTCGCTATTATCGGAAATACTTATGGGGGTGATGGAGTCCAAACTTTCAAATTGCCGGATTTAAGAGGTAGGTTTGCTATACATGCAGGTAGTGGACCAGGACTAACACCCCATTATCGCGGACAAGTAGGTGGCTATGAAAGTGTAACACTAAACAATGCACAAATACCGAATCACACACACAATGGTATTGGCACAATTAAAGCTAAAGAAGAACCTGACAGTGATGATCCAACTGGAAATTACATTGCAGGTACGGGAGCCTCTTCATTCGGAACAAGTACAGACATTCAAATGCACAGCAATTCTGTGGATATAACTATTGAGAGCTCAGGAGGGAGTCAGGCACACTCTAATATGCCGCCATACCAGACTGTAAACTTCATTATTTGCACTCAAGGATTATACCCTCCCAGACCGTAGTCTTTTTTTAGAAATATAAAAACGCTTTTCTTTGTTTAAAAGCGTTTTTTTTTATATTTTCACAAACCATTAAATAAAATAAAAAATGAAAACTAAATTACTTTCCCTGTTAATTACAACAATTGCTTTCTGCAATATTCTAACAGCTCAAACCACATTATCCTCTGGTGATATTGCTTTTATTGCCCTAAATAGTGATGGTTCAGTTGATGATTTTTCCTTCATTCTCTTAACTGATATTGAAACCGGCACCCAGATTAATTTCACGGATTGTGGTTGGAATGATGGTTCCGGATTTGTCGTTCAATCCGGAGATGACGGTTATTTTACATGGACAGCAACTTCAGCCATGTCTGCCGGAAATATTGTAAGGATTGTCACAGACAATGGAAATACAACTCCCCCAACAGCTTCTACCGGATCAACCAGTGGTTCAGCTATGCTAATCAGTTATATTGGGGATCAGATATTTGCATTTCAGGGGGGCTTTAACGTTTCAGCCAGTTTCATTGCCGGGATTCATTACAATTATGTTTCAGGTACAACAAACAATTCAAACTGGGATGGTAGTTGTTATTCAAACTCAACCTCTGCCTTACCTAATACCTTAACTAATGGAGTAAATGCCGTTTGGGTATATGGCGCAGGTCCAACAGAAATGGATAATTTTATATATGATTGTTCAACGACAAGTGGAGATGCTGATGTTGTGAGAGCTGCAATAAACAATGTAGGGAACTGGTCTTCGAACGCCTCCACAACCTATACACAATCTCCTTTTCCCTGCTCCTTTTCCATTACATCATGTGTTGATCCTGACATTCCGACACTTACCGCAAGTCCAACATCTGTCTGTCCCGGCTCTTCAACAACATTAAATATCACCGGGAACCTGAATGACGCAACCCACTGGTCTGTATATACAGGGTCTTGTGGCGGGAGCCTCGTTGGAACAACAAGTACGTCAACATTCGTGGTCTCTCCCTCCAGTGCAACAACATACTATATAAGAGGCGAAGGCGGATGTGTTACTCCCGGCAGTTGTGGGACAAAAACAATATCTGTCAACCCGACATATGATTTGTCAGAAACAGACGCAGTGTGTTCAGGTGATTCTTACACGTTCCCAGACGGAACAACTCAGAACAACATCACAGCTCAGGTGATACATACCAGTAACCTCACAACTACACTGGGTTGTGACAGTATCATACAAACAACCGTGAATGTAAACCCAACATACGACCTATCAGAAAATGATGCAGTTTGCTCAGGTGAATCATACACATTCCCCGACGGAACAACTCAGAACAACATCACAGCTCAGGTAATACATACCAGTAACCTCACAACGACACTGGGTTGTGACAGTATCATACAAACTACCGTAAATGTGAATCCAACATACGACCTATCAGAAAATGATGCAGTTTGCTCAGGTGAATCATACACATTCCCTGACGGAACAACTCAGAACAACATTACAGCCCAGGTGATACACACCAGCAACCTCACAACTACACTGGGTTGTGACAGTATCATACAAACAACCGTGAATGTAAACCCAACATACGACCTATCAGAAAATGATGCAGTTTGCTCAGGTGAATCATACACATTCCCTGATGGAACAACTCAGAACAACATCACGGCACAGGTGATACATACCAGTAACCTCACTACTACACTGGGTTGTGACAGTATTATACAAACAACTGTAAATGTAAACCCGACATATGATTTGTCAGAAACAGACGCAGTGTGTTCAGGTGATTCTTACACGTTCCCTGATGGAACAACTCAGAACAACATCACAGCTCAGGTGATACATACCAGTAACCTCACAACTACACTGGGTTGTGACAGCATCATACAAACAACCGTGAATGTAAACCCAACATACGACCTATCAGAAAATGATGCAGTTTGCTCAGGTGAATCATACACATTCCCCGACGGAACAACTCAGAACAACATCACGGCTCAGGTGATACACACAAGTAACCTCACTACTACTCTGGGATGTGACAGCATCATACAAACTACCGTAAATGTAAACCCAACATACGACCTATCAGAAAATGATGCAGTTTGCTCAGGTGAATCATACACATTCCCCGACGGAACAACTCAGAACAACATCACGGCTCAGGTGATACACACAAGTAACCTCACTACTACTCTGGGATGTGACAGCATCATACAAACTACCGTAAATGTAAACCCAACATACGACCTATCAGAAAATGATGCAGTTTGCTCTGGTGAATCATACACATTCCCTGACGGAACAACTCAGAACAACATCACAGCTCAGGTGATACATACCAGTAACCTCACAACTACACTGGGTTGTGACAGTATTATACAAACAACTGTAAATGTGAATCCAACATATGATCTCTCGGAAACAGATGCCGTTTGTTCAGGTGAATCATACACATTCCCTGACGGAACAACTCAGAACAACATTACAGCTCAAGTAATACATACAAGTAACCTCACAACTACATTGGGTTGTGACAGTATCATACAAACAACTGTGAATGTAAACCCGACATATGATCTCTCGGAAACAGATGCGGTTTGTTCAGGAGAATCTTACACGTTCCCCGACGGAACAACTCAGAACAACATCACGGCACAGGTCATACATACAAGCAACCTGATGACTACATTGGGTTGTGACAGTATCATACAAACAACCGTGAATGTAAACCCAACATACGACCTATCAGAAAATGATGCAGTTTGCTCTGGTGAATCATACACATTCCCTGACGGAACAACTCAGAATAACATCACAGCTCAGGTGATACATACCAGTAACCTCACAACGACACTGGGTTGTGACAGCATCATACAAACAACCGTGAATGTAAACCCAACATACGACCTATCAGAAAATGATGCAGTTTGCTCTGGTGAATCATACACATTCCCTGACGGAACAACTCAGAATAACATCACAGCTCAGGTGATACATACCAGTAACCTCACAACGACACTGGGTTGTGACAGCATCATACAAACTACCGTAAATGTAAACCCAACATACGACCTATCAGAAAATGATGCAGTTTGCTCTGGTGAATCATACACATTCCCTGACGGAACAACTCAGAACAACATTACAGCGCAAGTGGTGCACACAAGCAACCTGACTACCACAGAAGGATGCGACAGCATTATCACCACTACAGTGGATGTAAACCCAACATACGATTTATCGGAAACAGATGCCGTTTGTTCAGGTGGTTCTTATACGTTCCCCGATGGAACAACCGAAGAAAATATCACGGCACAGGTGGTACATACAAGCAACCTCACGACTACATTGGGTTGTGACAGCATCATTGTAACAACCGTTGATGTGATTGAGATTGACAATTCTATTGAACAAAATAATTTTACTCTTTCCGCAACCCAAAACAACGCAGATTATCAATGGGTTGATTGTAATAATGAATTTGCTATTATACCAGATGAAACAAACCAAACATTTACTCCGAGCGAAGATGGCAATTATGGAGTTCTTATTTCCAGCGATGGATGTACAGTACAATCTGAATGTATAAATGTAGTTGGTGTAAACATAGCCGAGCACAAACATAACGCAGATATTTCTTTATATCCAAATCCAACAAGTGGTTCAATTAACATTGATCTCTGTGAAAGAAAAAAATCTTTAATCATAAAAATTTATGATATAACAGGCAAAACAATTAGCTCAAAAAATTATTCCGATACGAATCATATTGAACTAACAATTGATGAAATAGCAGGGCTTTATTTTGTTGAAGTTAACATTGAAGGGAAACTATCTGTTTATAAAGTGATAAAAGAATAAACCATAAAGAAAAGAGGTCAAATAAAATACATTTTGAACTGACCTCTTTTCTTAAATTTATAATAAAGTATATTCGATCCAAAGAATCTAAAACAGAAAGTTTGTTTCCCAGCTGTGGATAGCAAACAGGTTAGGGTCTCCTACGTCGAACTCAGAACTCACGTTATATTAGGAGCAACACTAAACCCCATACTCTTCCTAAGCAAGGTTTGTATTTTTCAATTTCTACGCTTTTGAAAATAGAATCTTCAACGCGAAAAACCCAAACTGTTACAAAGTCAACAATTATGCTTGCATATTTTCACAAAACCTAAGCCCCAACTCCCCAGCCTGACCGCTGGCAGGCTAGTTTGTCTTTTCTAATTTCGCCTAGCTCTTGTCTCTCAAACGATGTTTTGAAACCAAAAAGTATGAGTTCCAGTGCGAGTTCTGAGGGATAAGACAATCTGCCTCTTGCTCAATACTCACGCTCAAAACTGACCTATGACCCATGTTTCATGTTCCCTGACTCCCTGCGAGATTTCTCGGGCTATCGCCCTCGCAATCTTAATGGGGGGAAATGACAAACTGCAAATCCTCAATCTGCTACTGCAGATTTTGGCATTTTTCATTTTTTTGCTTTTGGAAATGAATTTTCAACGCGAAAAACCAAACTCTTACAAAGTCAACAATTAAACTTGCTCATTTTCATAAAACCTAACCCCAACTCCTGCCCCCTGAATCCTGTCCTTCGGCGAGATTTCTCGGGCTATCGCCCTCGCAATCTTAATGGGGGAAACGACAAACTGCAAATCCTCAATCTGCTACTGCAGATTTTGGCATTTTTCATTTTTTTGCTTTTGGAAATGAATTTTCAACGCAAAAAAATGAAAAATCCCTTTCAGCTAAGGCTGAAAAGGATTTTCGTTTGTCGGGATGGCGAGATTTGAACTCGCGACCCCTCGCCCCCCAGACGAGTACTCTAACCGAGCTGAGCTACATCCCGAAATTTCTTTTTACGGGATTAGCGAAACGCCTGTCCCGATCTACATCGGGAAGCTACATCCCGAAATTAGCAGAACAAAAATAGAGAGTATTCTTTATTTTCCCAAAACTTTCACAACAAAATGCAACAATTTTCACTTATTTCACATCTTAGCAAAACTTTATTCGTTAAAATTCGTTTAGCATTTATTTCAATTTATTTTTGTGAAAATTTTCTTTTTATGCTACATCACAAAGTCAGATTATTTGCAGTAATTCTGTTCTCTGCAATTAGCTTAGTAAGCTTTGCCCAAAAGCATACGCTCAGTGGATATATTCGTGACATTGAGACAGGGGAAGAATTACTTGGTGCCAATGTCAATATTGAGCAATTAAAAACAGGGACGGCAACAAACCTGTACGGGTTTTACACCCTAACCATACCAGATGGAACATATAAGATCCGTTTCTCATTTATCGGATACCAGAATAAAATTGAAACAATAACCATAAATCAGGATATTAGCTTAAACATCGAATTAAAACCATCAGCATACACAACAAGTGAAGTCGTTGTGAGTAGCGAACGAAGCGATGCCAATGTTAATTCGAGTCGAATGAGTGTCGAGAAAATTGCTGTGGATGAGATTAAAAAACTGCCTGCATTTATGGGTGAAATAGATGTGATGAAAACCATCCAACTACTTCCTGGAGTACAAGCCGCAGGCGAAGGAAATACCGGCTTTTATGTACGTGGTGGCGGTCCTGACCAAAACCTAATTCTTCTTGATGAAGCTACAGTATATAACGCCTCTCACCTTTTCGGATTTTTTTCTGTCTTTAACGCTGACGCCATCAAAGGATTTGAGCTTTACAAAGGAGGAATGCCAGCACAATACGGAGGAAGAATTTCGTCCGTAATGGATATTAGCATGAACAATGGAAACATGAAATCCTATAGTGCTGAAGGAGGAATAGGGACAATTAGTACACGCCTTACAGCACAAGGTCCTATTGTGAAAGACAAAGCCTCTTTTCTAATTTCCGGGAGAAGAACTTATATTGACTTACTTATCAGACCTTTTGTCAACAAAGAATCTCCTTTCAGAAACTCCGGATATTATTTTTACGATGCAAACTTAAAACTGAATTATAAATTCTCGGACAAAGACAGATTGTTTCTTTCTGGATATTACGGAAAGGATGTCTTTAATTTCGCTAGTACAGAGGCAGATTTCAACATGAAAATACCTTGGGGAAATGGCATTGCCAGTTTACGCTGGAACCATTTGTTCTCAAACAAATTTTTCGTCAACACTACAGCACTTTTTTCCGACTATCAATTCCAAACAGACGTCAGTTTAGGCACAGGAGAAGAATCAGTATTCAGGCTAGTTCAAAACTCAGGAATTCGTGATTATCACTTTAAACAAGATTTTAGTTACATCCCTAGCCCAAGACACACCCTTAAATTTGGGAGTGAATACATTTATCACATCTTCACTCCAAATACCTTACGCATAGATTCTGAAGACACAGAATTAGATTTCAGTAAAAGCCAAAAGCAATACGCACATGAAGCTGCTGTTTATGTTGGGGACGATTTCACGATCAACGAAAAGCTCACAATTTATGCCGGATTAAGAGCCAGTACTTTCATTCAGCTTGGTGAATTTACTCGTTATGTCAAAGACCAATATCTACTTGACAATGTAGACACAATCAATTATGCTGCAGGTGAAATAGTTGCAGATTACTATAGCCTAGAACCACGATTTAACATCAAATATTCTTTAAATAAGACAAGCTCAATAAAAGCATCTTACATGAGAAACAAACAATACATTCATCTTGCTAGCTTATCTGCGACAACCCTTCCGACCGACTTGTGGGTTCCAAGTTCAGATGTTGTATTACCTCAAATTGGATCCCAATATGCAATTGGTTATTTTAAAAATTTCAAAGACAATTTATTCGAAACTTCCATCCAAATTTATTATAAAAACATGGACAACCTCATCGAATATGTAGATGGTGCGTTACCAATGGATCAACTAAATGACAATGCTGACAATTATTTTGTAAGCGGAAAAGGTTATTCTTACGGGGCAGAATTTTTTGTTAAAAAACGCTTTGGCGATTTTACAGGATGGCTTGGTTATACACTTTCGAAAACAGACAGAGAGTTTGAGTCCATCAATGAAGGCGAATTGTTTCCGGCGAAATACGACAGACGTCATGATTTATCTGTCACTTTAACTTACCAATTTAACGAAAAGCTTTCTGCATCGACTGTTTTCGTTTATGCAACAGGAAATACAACAACGCTACCAATTGCCAGATACAACATTGGAGGCGAAATTATTGAAGAATACGGTCCAAGAAATTCATATCGAATGGATCCTTATCACAGGCTTGACCTCAGTTTAACATGGGTAAACAAGAAAACGAGCAAATGGGAATCTTCATGGAACTTCTCAGTTTACAATGTATACAATAGAAAAAATCCATATTTCATTTATTTTGAATACGATGGAGATGCATCTGATGGAACATTCCAAACATCTGCAAAACAAGTATCCCTTTTCCCAATCTTACCAGCAGTTACTTGGAACTTTAAATTTTAATGGACATGAAGAATTTTCGAAATATCATTATAATTTCTTTACTTGTAGGTTTTATTCTTTCAAGCTGTGAAACAGACATTACTGTTGATTTACCAACTCCAGAAGAAAAGCTTATTGTTGAAGGACGAATTGAAACCAACGAGAAAGCATTTGTCTTTTTAACGAAAAACACCGGATATTTTGAACCCGTAAATATCCCTGAACTCGATTCAGGAACTGATTTAAGTGAGTTAGTAAGTTTTCTTGAAGAAAGCATAGGCTTAGTTTATGACAGTAGCATTGTCATGACAGTTAATTCAAACGGTGTAACCGATACTCTCATTCCTGGTTTTGACTTTACAACCTTCCCTTATTTTGGTTACCAATCACAAACCATGGTAGGAGAAAACGGGAATTCATATCGATTAGAAATTGAACGTGGAGACAAATCCTATTGGTCAGAAACTACAATTCCTTATCCTGTTGAAATTGACAGCATTTGGATGGATGTCATTGAAGACAGAGACACCATGGCAACTTTAGGAGCCTTTGTCGTTGACCCTATCAACGAGAGAAATTTTTACATTGTAGAATCTCAGATTGTCGGTGAACAATTAACACATCTCTCCTCTTATTTTGGTCTTTCTATGTATGATGATGAGATTTTAAATGGAGACACCATTCGGTTTACACCAATATTTAAAGGGTATGACGGGAATGCATTTTTTGAAGACAATACAGAAACAGATGAAGACTTTGCAAACAGGTTATATTTTGATGTAGGAAGTACTGTAAGCATAAAACTAAGCAGCATTGACATTGCAAGTTTTATTTTCTGGAATTCCTACATAAAACACTTAGGAACAGCAGGAAATCCATTTACAAATCCCGCGACCCTGAAATCAAACATCGAAGGAGACAACTCGGACGGAGTCTGGGCTGGCTATGGAACTGATATTAAACAAGTGACGCTGAATGGGGATTTAATTCCTATTTCCGAATGAACATAATTTCATTAATTTTGTTAATGAAAATTGTATTTATCATTTTAGTTAAAATAGCATTATGGAAAAAATCAAATGTCTTATTATCGGATCAGGTCCGGCGGCTTACACAGCAGCAATTTATGCAGCTCGCGCAAATATGAACCCTGTTATCATTGAAGGATTACAACCTGGCGGACAGTTAACAACCACAACTGACGTAGAAAACTTCCCCGGATATCCGAAGGGAATTACAGGTCCTGAAATGATGGAAGACCTAAAGAAACAGGCTGAACGCTTTGGAACAGAGGTCAGATATGGATTAGTAACCAAAGTTGATTTTAACAAAAAACCTTTCTACATCAAAGGAGATCCGGGAATTGAAATCGAAGCAGATGCTGTGATTATCGCAACAGGTGCAACTGCAAAATATCTTGGACTTGAATCAGAAGAAAGCTTTAAAGGTCGTGGTGTTTCTGCTTGTGCAACTTGCGATGGATTTTTCTACAGAGGAAAGGACGTAGCTGTTGTTGGTGGTGGCGACTCTGCTGCTGAAGAAGCGCATTATCTTGCAGGTCTGGCGAAAAAAGTGTACTTAATTATTCGCAAAGATTACATGAGAGCTTCAAAAGTAATGATTGAACGAGTAGAAAAAACTGAGAATATTGAAATTCTATACCAACACACAACGAAAGAAGTTTTGGGTGATGATATGGGCGTAACAGGTGCTTTGCTCCATAACAGCAAAACAGGAGAAGACGTAAAAATTGACATTGACGGATTCTTCCTCGCTATTGGACACACTCCAAACTCAGCACCTTTCAAAGGTTTTATTGACACTGATGAAGTTGGTTACATTAAAACAATTGCAGACACATCCAAAACAAACATCCCAGGCGTTTTTGCTTGTGGTGATGTACAAGACTCCATCTATCGTCAAGCCATAACAGCTGCAGGGTCAGGATGTAAAGCGGCTCTCGATGCAGAAAAATATTTAGCAAGTCTTGATTAAGATCATATTTACACTCAATAAATTAAGCCCGTAAAACGGGCTTTTTTTTTGCAATTTTCAAAACAAAAAAAA
Source organism: Bacteroidales bacterium (assembly GCA_963676165.1). Classification (GTDB taxonomy): domain Bacteria; phylum Bacteroidota; class Bacteroidia; order Bacteroidales; family ML635J-15; genus JAQIBY01. Next base: position 2,928,369 of record OY781043.1, read on the forward strand.
TCAATCAAATGTTAATTATATGTTAATTCTATCAAGCCAACTAAAATAACTTGTCAATTATCATGAAAAATATTCCTCTTAATCCATAATATTGCGTATCTTAGCATTCTTGGATAGAGAATATTATTTATTATTTAATTCTAAAATTAAAGCTTATGAGAAAATTTATTTTAACGCCTTTGATAGCAATTCTGCTGTCTTTCGGGCTTACGTTTAACCTCACAGCTCAAGACCTGATGATTACAGGTGTCTTTGATGGGCCACTGACGGGAGGATCCCCAAAAGTGCTTGAACTATATGCTGTTAACGACATTGCAGATCTTTCGGTATATACCGTTAAGAATCAAACCAATGCGAATACTACGTGGGGTGCGGATTTTACATTATCAGGTTCCGCAACTGCTGGTGACTTTATTTACATAGTAAATTCAGGTCAAACAGCCGATTTCAATACTTATTTTGAAAACACTATAACACCACTAGAATCAGGAGTAATCAATCTAAATGGTGATGACAGAGTCGCTCTTTTTAATGATTCAGATGTCATGATTGATTTGTTTGGTGAAGATGGTGTTGATGGTACTACTACTGGCTGGGAATGGCTAGATGGTTGGGCATACAGAAACATTGGCACATCTGCCTCTGCTACCTTTACTGAAAGTGAGTGGACTTATTCAGGCATCAATGTCACTGATGGAGAAACGCTCAACTCTTCAGCAGCAACTCCATTTCCTATTGGTTCATTTATTAAAAATTTAGCAGAACTTGAACTTGCAGGAAATGATATTACCTTAACTTGGAATGCTCCTATAGGAACATATGATGCCGGTATTATAATTAATGGCGCACCGTACAATACTGATGGTGGCTTCTTCTTGGTTCAATTACTCGATGAAAGTGATAACCTTGTTACCTTTGCCGATGTATTTGATGAATTCTCTATTGGTAATTTACATTATCATTCAGGAACTTCAAATAGAATCCTTGCTGACTTTACAGCTACACAACAAAGTGGTATTTGGGGGACAGCAGCTGTTAGTGATAATGCGACAGCCGGGGGTTCACTCAGAGGAACAACACTTGATGGTTCTTTATTCTACGGAGTTATGGTTGATGGCACTGTTGGTACTGTTGGTGCTGTACTTCCTGGGACAAGTAGTGAAACTTCCACTATTGCATACCTTGCAAATGCAACTGCAACAGGAGTTTACACTTTAAAAGCAGACTTCTATGTACCTTTCAGACCTGGAACAGTAGGTTCAGCAGGCTTCCATACAGTTGCAGAACTCGAAGGACTCGAGCCAATAGCAAGCATTTCTAAAGAAATTGATTTAGGAACAGGCTGTACTCCAATTTCAACCTTCCCTTTCACTGAAGGTTTTGAGGACGTAGCAATGCCTGACTGCTGGACAGTGCTCAATGAAGATGGAGATACTAAAGAATGGGATATTTACACTTCAGACGCAAATACAGGCTCTCAATGTGCTGCTGTAGGATATAATGGCAGTGGTAATGACGATTGGCTTATTACTCCACAAATTAGTGTAAACAGTGACAACTTATATGTTGTTTTCGCTGCAAAATCTGGTAGCAGTTCCTATTTAGAAGATTACAATGTTCTAGTTTCAACATCAGGAACTGCAACAACAGACTTTACAACCGTTCTCGAGAATGTTACTTCAGCTCCAAACAGCTGGGAAACTAAAAGTTACAAACTTTCAGATTTCAGTATTAATTCGGGTGACGATATCTATGTTGCTATTCAATGTATCTCAAATAATGAACTGAGATTTCAGATAGATGATTTCCAATTACTCGAAATCACTTGCCCTGCTTCATCTGACCTTACAATTGACTCTTATACCTCAAGTGAAGTTACCTTAAGCTGGACTGAAAACGGCTCTGCTACCGCATGGAACATCATTTACGGTGCCCCCGGATTTGATCCTGAAACCGAAGGGACAACCGTTACTGCCGATGCAATTCCTTTCACCGTAAACGGATTATCTGCTAACACAGATTATGACATTTATGTGCAGGCTGATTGTGGTAGTGGTGACCTGAGCAACTGGTCAAATTCTATTTCTGTTACTACGGAATGTACAGCAATAAGCTCATTCCCACTCGTTGAAGATTTTGAAGGAACATACCCTGTCGACTGTTGGGAAACCGTATATGCCAACACTTCGTATCCTTCCGGAAATGCCATGTCTCATTCAACAAGTCAGGCTTATGAAGGCACTCAGTCATTCAGATTTTCTTCTTACTCTGATGGAAGTCCTTACGAGCAATACTTAGTTACTCCTGAGCTAAATATGGGTTCTGGTAGTGTAGTTGAGTTCTGGTACAGAAAATACAGTTCTGGCTCTGAATCTTTTACAGTCGGGACATCTACATCTGGTAGTGACGTAACGACAGACTTCACATGGGAAACCAATACTACAGATGCTTCAACAACTTGGCAAAAATATACGTTACCATTAGATGCTGGAGTAAAATATGTTGCTATTCAATACAACTCAGATTTCAGTTATTACCTTTACATTGATGAATTCACTATCCGTGAAATGAGCAATGAAAAAGATTTCCTTTCTTTTAGCTTAACAGAACAAACAGGAGATGCAACGATTAATGCTGATACTCATACTATTGATATCGAAGTTTTATATGGGACAGACCTTACTGCTCTTATCGCAAATTTCACACTCTCCCCATATGCTACTGTTGCAATTGCAGGCACTGAGCAGGAATCCGGTGTTACTGGAAACAATTTCAGTTCACCTGTAATCTATACTATAACTGCTGAAGATGGCACAACGCAGGAATGGACAGTTAATGTAACAGCAGCAACAACTCAAAGCAGTGAAAATGAAATCTTAACATTTGTTCTTGACGAGCAAACAGGTGATGCAACAATAGATGCTGTAAACCACACTGTTGGGATTGAAATTAACTGGATTGCTGACATTACCAGTTTAACTCCGACAATTACCATCTCTAATTTTGCAAGTATATCTCCAGAGAGTGGTATTGAACAGGATTTCTCTTCTCCTTTAAACTATACTGTAACTGCAGAAGATGGTACTGAACAAGTTTGGACTGTAACAGTAACACAGGATGCAATACCTGAAGGAGCTACTTGTGCTAATGCATTAGCTTATACCAATATCAATGATGCGGAAGTTACTACTACAATCGACACCCTCTCCAGAGAATTGTGGTTTACTGTTGTATTAGACCAACCCTATGTTGATATCCAAGTAAGTACATGCCCTTCTGTATATGATACCAAAGTATATGTATATGATGGGTGCGAAGGAACAGAACTTGCATCCAATGATGATGCTCCTAGTGACTTTTGCAGTGCTGACAACAACCAGTCTCTTGCTGAAATTGATCATTTAGAGGCCGGAACATATTATGTGCTTATTACCCCTTATGGAACTACAACAGACATCAGTGATCCGACAACAGGATTACTAGTTACCGGTTCAAATTGCGGTACTCCTGTTGATATAACAGCTACTGATATAACATCAAACAGTGCACTGATAAGCTGGACACCACTAACAAGTGAAACAGCCTGGAACCTGAAAGTTTCAACATCATCAATTGATCCTACATCTGAAACAGGTGATATATTTGATGACATTGTAAACACTACTTCTGAACAAGCACTTACAGAGTTAGCTGCAATAACCGATTATTACATTTACGTACAGGCTAACTGTGGATCAGACTGGTCTTCTGAAGAAGTATTCACTACTGAATGTGGAGTTTACACTGCTCCGTATCTTGAAGAATTCTCTTCATACTTACCCGATTGTTGGGAAGAAGCTGCGGGAGCATTAGCTGACCCTGTCTCATTTACTTCTACAACTTCAAGCAGCTGGGGAAACGATGGTTTTGCAAATGATGGCTCAACAGGTGCTGCTAGAATGAATGTTTATGGCACAGGTGCTGACGAATGGTTGATTACTCCGGAAATCGATTTGGGAGATGGTTCTACACCATTATCTCTTATTTTTGATCTTGCACTAACAGATTACGGCAATACAAACCCTATAGAAGATCCACTTAATGGTTTAGATGACAGATTTGCTGTTATTATTTCTACTGATGGGGGTACAACCTGGAGTTCTGCAAATACACTTGCAGTATGGAACAATGTTGGTTCCAGCTATGTTTACAACGACATTGCAACTTCTGGTGAAAATGTCATTTTGGACCTTAGTGCTTATTCTGGTGTTGTAAAATTTGGCTTTTATGCTGAATCAACTGAAGGCAATGCAGATAACGACTTATTTATTGACAATGTAGAAGTACGCGAACTCAATTCTGAAGCTGACATTCTCACTTTCGAACTCGTAGAACAAACTACTCCTGCAACGATTGATGCTGGTACATTAACTGTTGAAATTGAAGTTGGTGCTGCTACAAACCTCACTGCATTAACACCAACAATTACAGTTTCTGATTATGCAAGTATTGTTCCCGAGAGTGGTGTTGCTCAAGATTTCACAAACCCTGTAACTTATACTGTTACTGCTGAAGATGGCACAGAAAACCTTTGGGAAGTAACTGTTACTCCAGCAGCTACTTTAAGCAGTGAAAATGACATTCTGACATTTGAACTCGCAGAACAAACAGGTCCTGCTACAATTGGTGCCGGAACTATTGATATTGAAGTTGGCTGGCAAACAGACCTTAGCAGCTTAACTCCAACCATCACAGTCTCTACTTTGGCAAGTATATCTCCGGAAAGTGGTGTTGCCCTGGATTTCACAAATCCTGTAACATATACGGTAACCGCAGAAGATGAAAGCACACAGAACTGGGTTGTTACTGTTACTAACGCAGCTCCTCCGGCAGGTGCAACTTGTGAAACTGCAATACCATATACAAATATCAATGACCCGGAAGTTACAACTACAATCAATGCTGACTCCAGGGAATTGTGGTTTACTGTTGTATTAGACCAATCTTATGCTGATATTCAGGTAAGTACCTGTCCTTCTGTATATGATACCAAAGTATATGTATATGATGCCTGTGGAGGGAATCAACTAGCTTACGATGATGATTCACCAACTGATTTCTGTAGTGTTGACAACAATCAGTCACTTGCCGAAATTGAATCACTATCTGCAGGCACCTATTATGTGTTGATTACCCCTTATGGAACTACGACAGACATCAGTGATCCGACAACCGGATTACTTGTTACCGGCTCAGATTGTGGAACTCCTATCGACGTAACAGCAACAGATATGACACCAACTGGTGCTTTGATAAGCTGGACCCCGTTAACAGATGAAACCGGATGGAATCTGAAAGTTTCCACAACATCTATTGACCCAACAAGTGAAGCAGGAGATATATTTGACGCTACTGTTAGCACAACTCCCGAGCAGGAACTTTCCACTCTTACAGCAGAAACTGATTATTATGTCTATGTACAGGCAGATTGTGGTTCAGACTGGACTTCAGAGTACACATTTACTACTCCAAGCACCTGTCCACAACCTACCGATCTAATTTTTACTCCTTCAACAAATCTTGCTGAAGTTGCATGGACAGCTTATGGAGAAACAGCATGGAACATTAAAGTTTCAACAAGTTCTATTGACCCGACTACTACTGATGGTGACATTTTAGCAAATGAAGCAATATCTGCTAATCCTTATACCATTATGTCTTTAACATCCAATACAACTTATTATGTTTACATACAATCAAGTTGTGGTTCTGAGTGGTCTGATGAAACTTCCTTTACTACAGAATGTGATGCTGTTGCAACTCCTTATTATCAAGACTTTGAAGAATTTACACTTCAGGAGGGCTTCAATTCCGGTAATTGCTGGTTTGGCATTGGATCAGGAGCAAACGATATCGATGTTGTTAATTCTACTGATTTTGATATGGGGTCTCCACACAGTGGTTCCGTTGCTATTGAACTGAATGATGGAGCATACGGTAGTGATTTATCTGCATTTATCACTCCTGAACTCGCTGGTTTAGCTCTTGGAGATAAACGAATCAGATTTTACGCAATCGCTGAAAATTATACTGAAAATGAATTATATATTGCGTTTATTGATAATTCTTTAGAAGTATCATCTTTAAATATCTTTGACACTATTTCTTTTGATGTAGATGATACATGGGAAGAGTATACCATTATGCTGGACAATGCAGCAATCATCGGTTCTGCTACTCGTATTGCATTTGTTCACGGCAATTCAACATATGAAATAGGTCTTGATGATTTCATTTATGAAGAAATTCCTTCATGTTTTTCTGTTTCTGACATAGCCGTTGATTCTTACACCTCTACCGAGGTTACCTTATCCTGGATAGAAAACGGTAGCGCTACCGAATGGAACATTATTTACGGTGCTCCTGGATTTGACCCGGAAACTGAAGGAACAACTGTAGCTGCCAGCACTATGCCATTCACAGTAGAAAGCCTGACATCAGACACTCAATATGATTTTTATGTACAAGCTAACTGTGGAGTTGACGACCTCAGCACCCTTGTAGGTCCGGTAACTGCTACAACTGCTATTGCATGTCCAGTACCTACTGACATCGTTGTAAATTCGTCAACTGACATGGCCGAAATTACATGGAATGCATACGGACAAACCGAATGGAACATTAAAGTTTCAACAAGCTCTATTGATCCGACCAGTGCTAATGGTGACATTTTAGCAAATGAATTAATATCTGCTAATCCTTACACCATTATGTCACTAACATCCAACACAACTTATTATGTCTACATACAATCTAGTTGTGGTTCTGAGTGGTCTGACGAAACTATATTTACAACAGATTGTGAAGCATTCACCTCCATACCTTTCACTGAAGATTTTGAAAGCGGAGTATTCCCCCCAGAATGCTGGACTAGTAATGATTTTGATGGTACTGGTACACAATGGGAAAGTTCTTCAGCTCAAGCAAACTCAGGTTCAAACAGTGCTCGACACAATTTTAGCTCAGCAGCAATGCAAGACGGTTGGTTAATAACACCAGGTATTGAACTTCCTGCTGGAGGTGATTATATTTTCGAATTCTGGTCTTACAACACTTGGGCTTCCGATTACTATAAAAACTCTGTTTTAATATCAACAACAGGAACCTCTCCAGCAGATTTCACTGAAATTTGGACTCCTACATCTGTATCGGCAAGCTGGACTGAAACATCTCTTAATATAAGTTCTTATGCAGGTGAAACTGTCTATATTGCGTTTAGATATGAAGGTAATAATGCAGATGGATGGCATGTTGATGACGTCACTTTAAGAGAAATTAATACTGAAGCGGACTTCTTAACTTACAGTTTCCCTGAACAAACAGGTGCTGCTGACATCAACTACACAGCATACACAATTGATGTTGAAGTTGGAAACGGGACAGATCTTACTACACTTGTTGCTGATTATACTGTTTCAACCGGAGCTTCTGTTTCAATTGGCACAACAGCGCAAGAATCAGGCGTATCTATTAATGATTTCAGCTCTCCTGTTACTTATTCAATTACTGCTGAAGATGGTGTAACTGTAAATGATTGGGTGGTTACTGTTAATGAATCAGCTATTTTTACTGAAACCGACTTCATTTCTTACACATTCCCAGAAGCAACAAACATTGCAACCATTGACACTGATGCAAAAACTGTTGACATTGAAGTTGCGTGGAATGCTGATGTAACTACATTGATTGCTGATTTTACTTTAAGTTATGGTGCAACTGCGGCCATTACCGGAACCGATCAGGAATCAGGCGTAACTGCTAACGATTTCACTGATCCTGTTGTTTACACCGTAACTGCTGAAGATGGTACAACTTCTACAGAATGGACTGTAACAGTTTCTGTTCAATCAATACCTCAGGGCGCTACTTGTGCAGACCCATTCAATTATGGAACAATCAATGATCCTGAAGTTGTAACCAATATCGATCCTCATGGACGTGAACTTTGGTACACTTTCACAATTGATCAGCCATTCACGGACATTCAAGTAAGCACATGTGCATCTGTTTATGACACAAAAGTTTATGTATATGATGCATGTGGGGGTAACGAATTAGCTTACGACGATGATGCTCCAGATGGATTCTGTGATGTGAACAACAACCAATCACTTGCAGAAATTGACTTCCTCGAAGCTGGAACATATTATGTCTTAATCACTACTTACTCAACGACTACAAACATTAGCGATCCAACTACCGGACTATACATCTCTGGCACTGTTGATTACACTTCTCCTTACGTTAATAACACAACGCTTACACTCACACCTGAAACACAAAATGTGGCTACTGGTGATGATGCAACAGGAGTAATGGAAGTTGTATATCCTACAACTGTTTCAACTGAGATGCCTGTAGACATGATGACTGATGCAATGATTGATCTTTCTGAATTAACTGCTGGTGCTGTTGTTGAATTATTCAATGGTGCAACTTCACTTGGAACATATACTGTTACTGGTGGTGAAACTGTTTGGGCTAGTGAAGCATTTACAGGTGTAAACCGTGTAGCTGCTAGTTTAACTGCAGGTCAAAACTTGAACTGGGATGTTGTTATCTCTGGTCTTGCTAATGGCACTTATAATGTTAGTGCAACGCTTTACCTTGGTTTAGATGCTGACCTAACTGCTGAAACAGACATAACTGAAGTAGCAACAGATGCTATGGAAATTATTGTTGCTGCTCCATTTATTGATCTCGCATTAATCAGCCCAGAAGGTGGAATGTATGACTGTGGTTTAGAAGATCCAGTTAACGTTCCTGTAGAAATTGAAAATATTGGAAACACTACAATTGCTACAAGTGAAGTCATCACTTTCTATGTTGATGTGAATGGTACAAATGAATTAGAAGAGGAAATTACATTGACAGAAGATTTACTCCCAGGAGAAACTCTTTCAATGGAAACAACAAGTACTCTTGATTTCACTGCACTTGGAACATACAACTGGGAAGCTATTATTGACTACACTGGTGATGCTGATCTTAACAATAACTTCACTACAGGTTATCTTGTACATTTCAACCAAGATATCGAATTTGTAAGTGCTGTAAATGATACCATCACAGTTAATGCTACTGACTGGCCTTACACAATCGAAACAAACTTGACTTTAAGTACAGACTCTGTTCTTGTAAGTACTTACGAATGGGAACTTGATGGTTCTACTGCATCAACATTAACTGTTGATGCTGAAGGTTGGTACGTTTTACATGTAACAACTGAATTCTGTGAAACTATGGATTCTGTTTTTGTTCTTGCTTATAATAGCATTAACATAAATGCTGAAAACGAGTTTGCAATTTATCCTAACCCAACTCACGGTCAATTTATGTTAGAAATGAATCTCGTTGAAAGACAAGATGTCGTAATTTCTATCTTCAACAGTAATGGACAATTAGTTCGTGAATTTAAATTCGACGACATTGATCAATTTGCTCGCGAAATCAACATGACTGATGAAGCTGAAGGATTGTATAGCATCCGCATCAATGCAGGTGGTAAACTATACAACCGTCAAGTTATTATTAGATAACAAATTTCACACACTATAGAGAAAAGCTGAGCCTTTGGGTTCAGCTTTTTTTTTGATACATTTTTCAATTACTTGTTTTGTTCCACAGTTCTTGAATCAAACAAAAAAATTGTGAGACTTGTTAATAATGTACATCTATAATATCAATTGAATAAAACTTAAACTTCGGATCAAAAAAAATCAAGCGATTTTTTCTTAGGATTAACTCCAGTAACAAATCCTTTGACTCCAACAGTAGTCACACGTTTTTAGCTATGACATGGCTACAAACATTGAACTACTATCGGAAACCTACTAAAACAAACGTCAGACCATGCTTTCGAATTTATATTGGCATGAAACGGTATGGTACTTTCCTTTAGGTTTCATTCATATCCGGCGCAAATACAAAGCAATAGCAAATTCGCTTTTGGCATAAATTTTTGCTTTTTCTTGCAAAAATCATGTCCAAAAGCTACAATGATTTATCAACTCAATACTCTGGGATAAATCTCAGAGATATTATAGTTTAAGATCTGATAGTCCCAAACTTTTTTGCTTGATCCCAGAAAATTTACTTAAGTCTATAGTTCAAATTCAAACAAAAAAAGCCCGCAAATTGCGGGCTTTTTTATTTGAAAAATATTTCTAGTAACGTTTTTCTTTAATTCTAGCTTTTTTACCTGTCAATCCACGCAAATAATAAATACGTGCACGACGAACTTTACCACGTTTTTCAACTTTAATTCTTTCAATAAAAGGTGAGTTCACCGGAAAAATACGCTCAGTTGCAAATGTTCCAACTTGCTTTCTTACAGTAAAAGTTTTTGTCAAACCTTCACCACGACGCTGGATCACAACACCACGAAATTCTTGAATACGTTCTTTTGAACCTTCTTTAATTTTATAAGAAACAGTAATTGTATCTCCTGCGTTGAATTCAGGAAAATTATTTTCTTTTTGGTATTCGTTTTCAACAACATTCATTAAATTCATTGCCGTAGTCTTTAAATTATTCCTTCATTTTTGGGCTTGCAATATTACGAATTATTTTTCAATTATTGCAATTTTTAATAAATTCTTTTTTAATCTATATTCCTAAGTCCAAAATTACTTGTTTCCCAAGTTATTACAAAAGAAAAAATCTTTTAAAATAAGGAAACATTTTAAAGTTGTCTAGAACACTATTAGAGACTATTTTTCAAAAAAAGAAATAACATCCCAAGATTCAACTTAGGTCATACCTAAGTATTCGTATTTCTTCCTATAAATTAAGAAGAATTTATAATTTTAATGCAAAATCAATACCACACTTTTGTAAAAAATATCAATTAACAAAACATTTAAAGTTATAAAATTGTTATAAGTATACTTTAAAGAATATGTTCTTAAAAAAATCTTACCTTGTCGTGAATTTTTAATTAAATTAATATTTGGTGCTATGAGAAAATTTTACAATTTCATTCCGATGTTAGTCGGGGTGTTGCTCTTTTTGGGTAACCCTTTACTTACATTAGGACAATCCTTAAAATCCACACAGGATTTTACGGCACTGCCTGTCAGTGAAAATTGGGATGTAGATCAAAATCCCGATGGCTGGACTTATTTTACAAATAGTTCAGAAGGTACGGTCACCGTACAATCAACAACCTACAATTCACCGAGTTATGCTGTTGACATGTCAAATTCAACAGACGAATCGAGTGATTTTATTTTGGTTACACCAGCTGCAACGTTTGAAGCAAATGGTAGCAGAATCAAGTTCTGGGCAAAAGGGACAACAACTGTTTTAAATTCCCAATCGTTTAAAGTTGGGTTTATGACAGATCCAAGTGATCCTGCAACTTACACAAACTTGCACAATGGTCCAGATCTCACATCAGACTGGCAAGAATTCATTGTTGATGTTAGTATGATTCCGCCACAAGGAGGAAGTCCATATTACATTGCAATCCAAGGAGTTTTTGATGGTACAAACAAGCACATCTATTTTGATGATTTTGTTTGGGAAGAAATTCCAACAGGACCAATTCTCACCTATAATCCCACAGAAATTGATTATGGGATGGTATTTCTTGGAGAAACAAGTGGTGCAGAGACTGTAACTTTATCAAATTATGGAATCAATACACTTAACGTCACAGACATCACAATTACTGGTACAGACGCAGCTGATTTTTATTTTGATAATTTAAGTAGCACTTTACCATTTGGCTTAACTGCCAATTCAGCAAACAACCTTACATTTGATGTCTATTTCGAGCCACAAACTGAAGCTGCTGGTGCAAAATCTGCATCATTAGACATTACTCATTCTGAAGGTACTACTTCAATTTCACTGACTGGTGAATGTCCTGAAGGACTTATCCAAATTGGATATGGCACAGAAGAAAATACTCACTTGCCAATGGAACCATTTTATGGTTATTCCTATTCTCAATCAATTTACTTGCAAAGTGAAATTGACATTGCAGATCAAAGAATTTCAAAAATTTATTATCAAAAAAACAATTCGAACGAATGGCCAGATGCAGGTCAAATTAACATCTACATGGGGCATACAACCCAAGCTTCTCTTACTGATTGGATTCCGGTAACTGAACTCCAAGAAGTAACTTATGAAGAAGCATTACCAGTTGGTGACGATGATGGTTGGGTTGAATTTGTATTAACGACTCCGTTCATTTATAACAACACGGACAATTTGGTAATCGCGTTTGATGAAAACAAAACAAGTTATGACAATAGTAATGATGAGTTTTACAATCACACTGTAACTGAAGACATGAGTATTTATTATTACGACGATGGAACTAATCCGGATCCTGCAACACCTCCAACAGGAACACTCATGCAAGTAAGACCTAATATTAGATTATATTTTGAAGACCTTCCAACTGTTCCTGTGTTTAGAGTGAACCCAGAAAGTCATGATTATGGAACTATTGTAATTTATAATACTGCTGATGAAGATTTCACAATTAGAAATAACGGCGTAGGAACATTAACTATTAATGACATCTATCTTGGTGGAGATAATGCAACTGAATTTGCATTATCAAATCTTCCAACTTTCCCTTTAGATCTAACTAATGACCCTGCAGACTCACACACTTTAACATGTAATTATAACCCAACGTTAGATGGTGACGTTCAAGCATACATTTACTTTGATACAAGTGAAGGTTTGGACTCTGTAGAATTAATTGGAAACGGGTATGATGCAACAATTGCAACTCTTCCATGGGAAGAAGGATTTGATGACCCTGCAACAACAACAGTTCCTGATATTACTTTAGGTTGGAGTACAATTGTAAATGCATCATCAACTTCTGCTATAATTGAAACAGAAGCAGCAACAACAATTAGTTCTCCTAACTCTGTTGAATTCTATAATAGTAGCGACTTGACAGGAGATTATTATCTAATTACTCCTCCTTGTATTATTGACCCTATAAATGTAAAAGTACTTTTCTCTGCGAATGGGGGAATTAACGATACTGTTATTGTTGGCGTAATGACTGACGCTACAGACCTTGCAACATTTATCCCCGTGGAAGAATTTGCATTAACAGGATCATACGAAGAATTTGAACTTTACATTGCATCTACTGGTGTAAGCACACCATATTTTGTTGCATTTAAAGGAATATTTTCAAATACTTATAGTTATATCAACATTGATGATGTAAAAATGCAGGGTGTCCCTGTTGACCCAACTCCTGAAGTACTCCCTGAAACATGGAATGCAGGCCAACGTCCTGTTAATTACACTGCAACAAGTGGAACCTACACTTTAGAAAACATTGGAACAAGCCCATTGACAGTTTCAGCAATTACAGACCTCAGTACAACTATGTTTAGTACTAGTTTTGTTGCTGGTGATGTAGTTGACTTACCTTTAGGCGATACTTATGAATTCACTTTTGAATTCACACCAACAGCTGAAGGTACATACGAAGAAACATTTGTGATTGAATCAAATGGTGTAAATGACACTGTTATACTATATGGTACTTGTGACTACAGTTTACCATCCAATGTTGTTGAAATTGGATGGCAAAATGACACTATCAACCTTCCTTTCGAACCTGCAGCTGTTTATTCATACTCACAATCTGTTTACAAACAATCAGAATTGGATATGACTGATCAAGCAATTTACAGTATCTATTATCACCAAAACAGTGCAACAGTTATGACAGAAGAGATCAAAGTCTATATGGCACATTACGCTGGTGATAACCTTGATGCTGGATGGCAAGCTTTAGGTAATTTAGTTCAAGTATATGATGGTCTTTTATCAGCACCGAATGCTCAAGGTTGGGTAAAAGTTACCCTTGACATTCCATTCATTTACAACAACACTGATAATTTAATCATTGCATTTGATGAAAATGGAGCAGCCTCATTTGCTGACACTGATGGCTTCTACGGTTCTCCAACAGAAGCAAATTCAAGTCGGATTTCTACAAATGACGTTGCTAACATTGATCCTACATCAATTTCAGGTGGAAACATTTTGGAACAAAGACCAAACATCCGTATTGAATTTGGTCCTTTACCAACAAATCCAATTTGGAACTTAAACCTCACTTCATGGGATGCTGGAATGGTTCCAGGTAATCAAGTAGCAACATCTGGAGATATCTTTAGAATTTCTAACCTTGGTGGTGGTACACAAACAGTAACAGACGCTGTATTACTTGATGGATCAGTATTTTCCACCTCTCTAGTTGCTGGTGACGTGAATCTCGTTAGTGGTGAAGAGTATTATTTCAGTTTTGATTTTGCACCACTTGCTGTAGGCACATATAATGATACACTTGTTATTACTCATGATGGTGTAACTGATAGTATTTTCCTTTCTGGTTATACTGACTATGTTCTTCCAGTAAATATGGTTGAAGTTGGACAAGGCACATCAACCAACTCTTTACCGATTGAACCATATTATGGATACACTTACTCTCAATCCATCTACCTCCAAACTGAATTAAATATGGAAGGTATGAGAATTAGCAAAGTGCTTTATCAAAAGAACAATGGTAATGATTGGCCCAACAATGGTGAAATCCGTATCTACATGGGACATACAACTCAAGAATCACTAACAGATTGGATTCCTTTGGCAGAACTTCAAGAAGTGACTTATGAAGAAGTTCTTCCTGCAGGTGACGGTGAAAACTGGGTTGAATTTGTACTTAACACTCCTTTCATTTACAACAACACTGATAACCTGGTAATTGCAGTAGATGAAAACACTGATAATTATGCAACTTCTAGTGATGATTTTTACACACATAGCGTTGCATCTGATATGAGTATTCGCTACTATAATGATGGTACAAATCCTGATCCTGCTTCACCTCCAGCTGGTACTTTAGTTGCAGCAAGACCTAACACACGCTTGCAATTTGAAGAAATGCCAACAACTCCTGTCTTTGCAGTTACACCAGGATCTCATGATTATGGAATTTCTATCCTTAACACAACTACATCCAAAGGATTTACTGTGCAAAATAATGGTATTAATACATTAACCATTAATGACATTTATCTTGGTGGTGACGAGGCTTCTGAATTTACATTGCAAGACCTTCCAACCTTCCCTGTTGATTTAACTAATAACATTGCTGATGCTTTCACTTTGAATGCTGTATATAATCCAAGTATTGAAGGTGCTATTTCTGCAAAAATCTATTTTGACCATAGTGAAGGACTTGACTCTGTCATGTTATATGCTGAAGGTTATGATGCAACAATCTATACACTTCCTTACAATGAATATTTTGATGATCCAGCAACAACAATTTATCCTGACATGACTTTAGGATGGAATGTTATCCTAGAAACAACAAATACATATGCTTCTGCTGAACTCATTGATTTCTCCTATGTAACAGAACCACATTGTGTACGATTCTATAATAGTGGAGATACAGATGTTGCAAGTAATTATATGCTTGTTACTCCTCCAACTCAAATTGACCCAACAGGGACAAGACTCAGATTCTTTGCCAATGGTGATTCTGGGGATAAACTTATTATTGGTTATATGACTGATAATAATAATCCGGCAACATTTGTAGAGGTTGATACAATCAGTCTTGAAAGTTCCTACACACAACATATAGTTGACATGTCTAGTGTTGCTGCGATTGGATTTTACAACATAGCATTCAAAGCAACATTTGGCGGAACATATCAATATATTTATATTGACAATGTCACATGGGAAACAACTCCAACAACTCCCGTATTTGAAGCAATGCCTACAGAAATTGATTTTGGTGGCATAGAAATGTTAACATCTGCTGGTCCTGAAACCGTAGAAGTTCGAAATGTTGGGGTTGGTAACCTTACCATTACTGATGTTCAAGTAGTTGGTGCAGAAGCAGACCAGTTCTCTATCAATGTAATTGATGCATTGAACGACACAATCACTCCTGACTACTCTGATTTCTTGACAGTTGAAGCAAGTTTCAATCCTGCTTATGCTGGTATTATTACTGCAGATATTCAGTTTACAGATATTGATGCAAACACTTATACGGTACCTTTAATTGGGAATTCAATTGATCCAGTAATGTATCCTGATACATTGATCGACTTTGAAGATGCAGTACCTCCACTATTCTGGGAAAGATACACAGGTCTTATAGGTGAAACAACCACCTTGACAACAGTAACATATGGCTGGGAACAATCAGATTTCCTGAATACGAGTACTGAATCTAAAGCTGCTGTATTAAATAATTACGGAACAGCTAGAAATCACTGGTTAGTAACTAGTCCTATCCAACTTGGAGATGGAACAATTCCTGTAATGCTGGAATTTGATGCCGCATTGACTGACTGGGATAATTCCAATATGCCAGAAGAGTCAGGTCCTGATGATAGATTTATTGTTGTGATCTCTACTGACAATGGAATAACTTGGTCTGAAGCTAATGCTCTTATAACATATGACAACACAGGTTCAGATTATGTGTATGACAATCTACCATACGATGCTGCAGAGCATGTAGAAGTTAGTTTAGCTGATTACTCAGGACTTATTAAAATTGGACTGTATGGAGAATCCACAGTTTCCAATGCAGATAATGATTTATTTGTTGACAACCTGGAGATCAGAAACTTTACTCTAGAGGAAATTGCACTTCTTAATGCTGTAAATAACACATCAATTATTGCTGCTCCTGAATTAACTACTTATGAGGAAACAAATACTGATGAACATGCAATTGATTTCACAGTTGATTTCCCAACTCCATTTGATACAAACTTAGATGCACTTCTTCTCCATGACTACATGGTAGAGTTTAGCAGTGTAATTCCAACTGGGACAACCATTGATGTTGAATTTGACGGTAGTAACATTGGACAATTCGTAGCAAATGGTATTGATAGTACTTTCTGGCTAAGTGATGTAGCCGCTACAGTTAACCCTGCACTTAACACCATGACTGATATGGTAGTTACTCTTAAAGTAAATGGTTTAACTGCTGTTGAAACATATAATATCACATTCAGTAGCTACACTGCTCTTGACGGTGAATTTGATATGACAACTGAACGCACATTATTAGCAGACGCACTCGCAACTATCAATGTAACTCCAACTCCTGTTGGTCTTCCAATTGAAGAAGATTTTGATGCAGGTATTCCAGCTAACTGGCATACATACAACAATGGCACAGATGGTGCAGATTGGGGTTACACTACAGACGCTGCCTTAGGTAGCACAACTGGCGCAAACGGTTACATGCGCGTTAACGATGGTGCCGTAACTGGTCTAACAAACGCTGACCTTGTTACTTTACCTATTGACATGAGTGGTATTTCTGGAACTATCTTGCTTGACTTTGAACATTTCTATGATGATATCTCATTGTCAAAAGCAACTGTATTCATTTCTACTGACAGTGGGACAACTTGGGACGAAGTTGAAGAATTCACTTCTGATGAAGGTACTATGGATGAGCCTGTATTGGCATCTCTTGATATCACATCATTTGCTGCAGGGGAACCAAATGTAATTATCCGCTGGAACTTCGACGACCATGCTCTCGATGCACTTAGCTGGAATATTGACGATGTTCATATTTATGAATATGTTCCAAGTACTGAAGCTGAAATTATAGCATTCGATATTGCTGGTGAAGTAAGCTCTAACATTGACGCTGCTATGCAAACCGCTGACATTGTAATGCCTTACGGTACTGACCTTTCAGCTTTGATTCCTGTATTCACACTTTCTGATGGAGCTATTGCTTCAATTAGTGGTACAGAACAAGTTTCAGGTACAACTGCCAATGACTTCACTAATAGTGCAACTGTTGCTGTAGTTTATACTGTAACTGCTGAAGATGGAACAACAACTAAAGATTGGGAAGTAAGCGTTTCTACAGAAACTAGTCTTTCTGATGCTGGAGTATTTAACTTTGCTGTATATCCTAACCCAAGTAATGGACAATTTGACTTGAACGTTTATTCTGAATCAGGATTTACTTACAGTATTTACGCTGCCGATGGAAAACTTATCCAAGAAGCTAGTGTTGATGCAAGTGGTGAATACCTTGAAACAATTAACCTGAAAGGAATTGCTCCTGGTATTTATACTTTGAAAGTTAAAGCTGACGACAGTCTAAAAATCGAAAAACTTATTATTAAATAAGACTCATATTAGCCACTAAAATTGAAAGGCTGCCTATTGGTAGCCTTTCTTTTTTGTTCTAATTTACCGTGATTCAATCTAAGAAATCTAAAACAAGAAGTCTGTTTAAACAATGTTGAGTAAACCAAGGATCAAGCAAAAATATTGAGGAACTATATTATACCAATTTAACTTTGATATGCCGCAGATAATTGGTATATTTAGGCATGAAAAAATCAGTACAATTTGATATAAAAGAAAGCCTTCCGGAACTAAAAAAATTAAGGTTAAAACAGCCTACTTTGTCAAAACAAAAACGAGTGGATTGCTTAATCCACTTAAAAACATCTAAGTTTAAAACCCGACAAGATCTGGCCAACCACCTGGGAGTCCACATCCGTACCCAGGAACGTTGGTTAGCACAATACAGGGCAGAAGGGATCATATCATTAATATCAAACGAACCGCAAATCAGAGCGTCAAAAATCATCACCCCCGAGATCCATGACGCGCTGGAAGCTAAGGTCAATAGCCCAGACTCCCCGTTTTTAGGCTATTGGGAAGCGCAACAATGGGTTGAAGAAGAATTCAATGTTTCAATAAAATACCATTGGTTAAGAAAATACTTAATTACCCATTTTAAAACGAAGCTGAAAAGCCCCAGGAAATCCCATTACAAAAAAGATGAACAGGCTATCGAAGCCTTTTTTAAAACTGCCAGAGACATTCAACGACCTTAGAATTAGTCTGGATAATGATAAATATTCAGGAATAAACCTGTACTTCCAGGATGAAAGCCGTTTCGGATTAATGACACATATAGGCAAATATCTTACCGCCAAAGGGATTAAGCCGATAGTCAAATATCAACATGCTTTTAAAAACACTTATCTGTACGGCAGTTACTCTCCGGTAAATGGAGATTCGTTTGTATGGGAAATCAATGGTACAGACACCAAAATATTTGAGGCTTACCTACAGGCTTTTTCCAAACATCGTGAGACAGAATATAAAATTGTAGTTATTGACAATGCAGGGTTTCATTCAACCAGGAACATAAGTGTCCCGGACAATATTTTATTGCTCAATATTCCCCCTTATTGTCCCGAACTGAATCCTTGTGAAAAAATATGGCAACACATCAAATCAAGGTTCAAAAATCACACTTTTGAAACGATGAAAAATGTAAAAGATTGGTTGGCAACAAGTGTAAACCAAATGACAGAAAAACAAATAATGTCAATAACCCACAATGAAAAATATTTAACTAGTTTCAATGAGGCATTCTTGGGTTAAATTGGTATTACATAGGGATTTTTTCAAGAGTAATTAAAGTTGTTCAAACATTCCAGCTTTTGGACATAATTTTTGCAATCAAAACAAAGATTCATGCCAAAAGCAAATCTTCCGGTACCTAACCTCTTTTTTCTTAAATCCTGAATTAACAACAAAAAGCCGAGCATTACTGCCCGGCTTTCTCAAAGTAAACCTATAGTTATTTCACTTCTTCAAAATCAACATCAGTCACTTCCTCATCGCCAGATGATTTCTGACTTTCTCCACCTGCTTGTGCATTTGGTTCACTACCAGGTTGCTGTTGCTGTGCATTTTGAGCATTGTAAATATCTTGTGATGCAGCTTGGAAAACAGTATTCATTTCTTCCATCGCTTTATCTATCGTTTCAATATCCTGAGATTTATGTGCCTCTTTTAATTTTTCTAAAGCATCTTCAATTGGCTTTTTCTTGTCTGCAGGAATCTTATCACCAAGCTCTTTCAATTGTTTTTCAGTTTGGAAAATCATTTGATCCGCTTGATTGATTTTTTCAATGCGCTCTTTTTCTTTATTGTCTTTGTCCGCATTTGCTTCAGCTTCCTCTTTCATGCGTTTGATTTCATCATCACTTAAGCCGCTTGAAGCCTCAATACGAATACTTTGCTCTTTACCTGTTCCTTTATCTTTAGCTGACACATTCAAAATACCATTCGCATCAATATCAAAAGATACTTCAATTTGTGGGACTCCACGTGGTGCTGGTGGAATTCCATCCAAATGGAATCTCCCGATGGTTTTATTACCATTCGCCATAGGACGTTCACCTTGCAAAACATGAATCTCAACGGATGGTTGATTGTTAGCTGCAGTTGTAAATGTCTCTGATTTTTTTGTTGGAATGGTTGTGTTTGACTCAATAAGTTTTGTCATAACACCACCCATGGTTTCAATACCAAGTGACAATGGAGTAACATCAAGCAAGAGTACATCTTTTACATCTCCAGCAAGTACACCACCTTGAATTGCAGCTCCTACAGCAACAACCTCATCTGGGTTAACTCCTTTTGAAGGTTCTTTACCAAAGAATGCTTTTACTTTTTCCTGAATTGCAGGAATACGTGTTGAACCACCAACGAGAAGAACTTCATCAATATCACGTGTTTTCAAACCTGCATCTTTCAAGGCAGCTTCACAAGGACGAATTGTTGCTTCAATCAAAGCATCAGCAAGTTGTTCGAATTTTGAACGACTCAAACTTCTAACTAAGTGTTTTGGCACACCATCAACTGGCATGATATAAGGAAGATTAATTTCAGTACTTGAAGAAGAAGACAACTCAACTTTTGCTTTTTCAGCAGCTTCTTTCAAACGCTGCATTGCCATAGGATCTTTAGAAAGATCTGAACCTTGCTCATCTTTAAATTCCTGAACAAGCCAATCAATGATAACCTGATCAAAATCGTCCCCTCCAAGATGCGTATCACCATTGGTTGATTTCACTTCAAACACACCATCACCAAGATCGAGAATGGAAATATCAAAAGTACCACCACCAAGGTCAAAAACAGCAACTGTCATGTCTTTGTCTTTTTTATCAAGACCATATGCTAATGAAGCAGCTGTAGGTTCGTTAATAATACGTCTCACTTGTAAACCAGCAATTTCACCAGCCTCTTTTGTAGCTTGACGCTGTGAATCATCAAAGTAAGCAGGAACTGTAATAACAGCTTCAGTCACTTCTTGTCCAAGATAATCTTCAGCAGTTTTCTTCATTTTCTGAAGAGTCATTGCTGAAATTTCTTGTGGTGTATATTTTCTATCATCAATAACAACTCTAGGCGTATCGTTGCCACCATCAATAACTTTATAAGGCATTCGGCTAACTTCTTTACCAAGCTTACTGAATTTTTCACCCATAAAACGTTTAATGGATGCGATAGTCTTTTCTGAGTTTGTAATTGCCTGACGTTTGGCAGGATCACCAATTTTGCGCTCACCATTCTCAACAAAGGCAACCATAGATGGAGTTGTTCTCTTTCCTTCACTATTAGGGATAACAACAGGTTCGTTACCCTCCATTACAGCTACACATGAGTTTGTAGTTCCTAAATCTATTCCAATAATTTTACCCATAATTCAATGTTTTCATAATTAATTTGCCCAAGTTGGGCAAGTTCTATGCCATCAGCATTTTCAGGCAAAAATGAATGAATTATGGAAATTATGTCAGGATGATAGAGAAAATCAGACTGCGATTTGTCAGACAAAATGACAATTCGTCACAAATGATTTTATTTCATTTGACTCACGTAATACCAATTATCCTTGGTTGCAAAATTCAGGTCGTTTGTGTAAATGCCTCGTGACAATGAATCAAGAGTTGCAGCGGTTACACGACTTGTAATGCGCTTCTCATAACGTGATGCAAACAAACCAACACCATTTTCAATGTTCGTCCAAAAAGGTTTTTCCTGAACAATTCCTGAAGATGGAGCACTTACCTCAGCATAAATTTTATAATTCTGATCTGCTGCATACAAAATAAATTCTACCGATTCAGGATAGCGAACAAGTCGTTGAACTCCCTCTTTGACAGGGATATTGTCACTAACTAATTGATAAAATTGCTGAACAGTAAATTCTTTTTTCACTTCAACTCCTGATCCTGTGAAAACATCCTCTGTCATATTAATTTGAATTGGATCTAAATCCCAAGTTGTATCGTTAGTTTCCAAATCAACTTCAATGTAATAAAAACGAAAAATCATTTGATAAAGACTTCCGTTATTGCCTGTACGATATTCAGCTGCCACACTCCCATTGTCATAATGTGTCATGGCAATTTGTCTGTTTGGTGTTGGATCTGTAATTACCACTCCATCTACAAGACCAATGGGATCAACACTTTTACAATAAATTCCTTTCGATGGAACATCAACATGCAATTCATATTCATACTCTCCACCACTCCCTTCTGGAGAAATATTACCTTCCCAAACATAAATTGTATTTCTATCATCAGCAAAATAGCCATCAGGCTTAGAAATTGTATCGACAGCAGTAAAATTCATTCGCTGAACTTCATTTCCATTCGCTGTTACAGTAATCCAAACATTCGCATCTTCATAAAATAAAGAATCTGACTCCTGCGCCATTGCTGCAGCTGATGCTTCTCCAAGAAAAGCCTTATTCACTTTTACATAGTGGATATCATCGTCTTGATTTAACAGGCAATACACAACAGGAATATCCTGATAATCAGCCAATACATCTACATCATCTTTGCAAGATGTGATCAAAAGGATCAAAGAAACCAAACTCAACAAAGCAATTTTTTTCATCTATTTCGAGTATTTATAAAAAATTATGTCAATTTTGTACAATATTACTAGCGACAAATTTACGCTTTATTAATGTAACGCACAAAACTTGATTTTATGTCAACATATAAAAATGTTCGCAGAGTAACAACAAAAGTTCTTCAGGCAATGAAGGAAAATCATGAAAAAATTGCCATGATTACTGCCTACGATTACAGTATGGCACGCCTCATTGACGCAGCAAATATGGATGTCGTTTTAGTTGGAGACTCAGCATCTAATGTTATGGCTGGTTTTGAATCTACTCTTCCAATTACTTTGAACCACATGATTTACCACGCGAGTAGCGTTGTAAGAGCAGTTAACAGAGCCCTTGTTGTTGTAGATATGCCTTTTGGCACGTATCAAGGTAATTCTAAACTTGCACTTGAATCAGCCATTCGAATTATGAAAGAAACTGGTGCAGCTGCCATAAAAATGGAAGGTGGAGCCGAGGTTGAAGAATCAATTCGACGCATATTATCTGCTGGAATTCCTATTATGGGACATCTGGGATTAACACCTCAATCAATTCATAAATTTGGAACATATGTCGTACGTGCAACAGAAGAGGAAGAGGCTGAAAAGTTAATTGAAGATGCACATTTGTTGGAAGAGCTTGGTTGCTTTGCTATTGTTTTAGAAAAAATCCCATCCAAGCTTGCAGCTCAACTGGCCAGGGAAATTAAAATCCCAATCATAGGAATTGGAGCTGGCTCAAAAGTTGATGGTCAGGTTCTTGTACTGCATGACATGCTTGGAATTACACAAGAATTTAGCCCAAGATTTTTACGAAGATACCATGATTTATCCACAGAGATTAAGAATGCTGTTGGAAATTATATCAAGGATGTGAAGAATCTCGACTTCCCAAATGAGAATGAGCAATATTAAACTATGACAGAAGCAGATATCATCTTTGAAGACAATCACCTAATTGTAGCAAGAAAGCGTGCAGGACAACTTGTGCAAGGTGACATCACCGGAGACATACCAATAACTGATGATATAAAAGCCTTTCTCAAAGAAAAATACAACAAACCTGGAAATGTTTTCCTTGGATTAACACATCGTTTGGATAGACCTGTTGGTGGGATTATGGTTTTTGCAAAAACAGGGAAAGCACTTTCACGAATGAATGAGCAATTTCGGACTAACCATCCCAACAAACAATACCTTGCAATTGTCAAAAATAAACCCCAAAAACAAAAGGACAGATTAGCACACTATCTGAAGAAAAATCAAAAACAGAATAAATCCTATGTGTGTAAATCGAATGAAAAAAATGCAAAACAATCCATACTTGATTATGAGTTAATTGGATCATCGGATAACTACCACCTACTATTAATCAACCTATTAACAGGAAGACACCACCAAATCAGGACTCAATTAGCTCACATAGGATGTCCAATTAAAGGGGATTTAAAATATGGATTTGACCGATCCAACAAAAATGGAAGTATCTCTTTATATGCGTGGAAACTTCAAATTACACACCCTGTAAAGAAAACAAACTTGGAATTTAGAGCTGATCCTCCAGAAGAGGATATCTGGCCATTATTTAACGAAATCATTCAGAATAAATAATTGTTCGTTCTCAGAATCCACGATTAGCACTTTGTCTTTAAAAAATGCATAACCTAAAATACCAACAAAGGCAGGATTCGCATTCTCCACCATTTGTGTTTGTGGAGCAGCATATTCAGCATTTCCAATTTTAATATTTCCCGGATCCATGTAATTAAAGACAACATAAAGTGGAGATGAGGGATTGCATAAAAATTTAACTGACTCACCAGCCATAGTGGCAGGAATCAATAGTTTATTCTCCAAATAAACAGAATATGCAAGCGGCTTAATCGAGTCAGGGACATTAAAATGATCTGCAAAACGTACCAATTCATTTTCAAAATCAATTAATACCATCTTTTTGTGGAAAAAATCTATCCCAACACATCCGATAATACTATCTTCAGAATGATAGTTTCTAACAACAATGGGTAATTCAGCAGAATCAATTTGCATCCCTCCTATTTGCCCAGAGAAAAAAGCCATATCGCTTTCAGGCTCTTCATTCTCATCTCGACGAATTAAAAAATCATCATAAATATATGACTGATGAACACCTGTCTGTAACTGCAGATACGTTTTACGCGTACATTCTCTCTGAGGCTCAACTGGAATTAGCAAAGCAGATTTTGGATAGTAACTACTTCCCAGACTATCACCTTTCCATAAAAATTCTGTCTCAAATGCAGAAGTTTCTTCATTGTTTCTATTCGGTTTACAAGCTGCAAAAACAAGCAACAAAACGAAAACACTATATATTAATTTCTTCATCTTCTTTATTTTTTTCAATTTTTCCACGCTCCATAATACTTGCATTCAGTTCAAAACCAATAATTAAGGCAAAACTCATAATATAAATCCAGATGAGCACAACCATAATTGTCCCAATGGAACCATAAAGTTTATTATACTGTCCAAAATTATTGACAAAAAATGAAAATCCATATGAAGCTAAAACAATAAGCAATGTTGCCAAACTTGCCCCCGGACTAAAGAAACTAAATCTACCTCTTCGTGCAGGTGCCATGTAGTAAACAAATGAAACCGAGAAGAAGAAGAGTGCAAGCACAATCAATATACGTAACAAGAGAAAAACATACCACAACACTTGAGAATCTGAGAAATACTGTGTATAAACAGACTCTGTTACTGTCAACAAAGCAATAGCTACTGTGATAAGGAAGAATTGAATAAAAACCAATAAAATAGCAACCAAACGTCTCATCCACCATTTTCGATATTCAATCGAATGATAGGATGTATTGAAAGCCCGAATAAGAGAGATGACTCCATTGGAAGCAATAAACACTGCAAAAAAGAATGTCACAGAAAGCAAGGAACCACGTTGTTTGGTAACAATATCAGTAATGGTATCTTCGACAGCTAAGAAAGCATTTTCCGGCATGAAATTTTGCAAAATATCCAAGAGCTTAACCTGAAAGTTATCAATTGGGACATAAGGTAATAAGGTAAAAAGGAAAATAATTGCCGGGAAAATTGCAAGGAAGGTGGAATATGTCACACTTGCTGCCCGTTGTCCAATTTGTCCTTTTTGAATTCCCCGAAAAAAGAATTTAAGCACCTCGTAGATTGGGTATTTATTAAAGCCTGGAAAAGAAAACTTCTTCAGTTTACCTACTAGCCATTTCTTTAGTTTAAGCAATTGATTCATTATCGTACAAGCATGCTAATATCCAAACTCTTAATATGATGTGTTAATGCACCAACAGAAACGAAATCCACTCCGGTTTCAGCATATTGTCGAATGGTATCCAAAGTTATTCCTCCAGAACTTTCCAATTCGAACTTACCATTTACTAACTTTACTGCTTCATACGTATCATTCACAGAAAAGTTGTCCAACATAATTCGCTGGACGTTTCCTTTCTTCATTACACGTATTAGCTCATCAAAATTTCTCACTTCAATTTCGATGGGAATATCAATAGAATGTGATTCCAAATAATTATTTGCACGATCAATTGCATTTTCAATTCCTCCAGAAAAGTCGATATGATTGTCCTTCAACATGATCATATCATACAATCCAAATCGGTGATTAACCCCACCTCCAATGCGAACAGCATCTTTCTCAATAGCTCGAAACCCCGGAGTTGTTTTACGCGTATCAAGCACTTTGGTTTTCGTGCCAGAAATCGCATCAACATAAATTCTGGTTTTGGTAGCTATACCACTCATACGCTGCATAAAGTTTAATACTGTACGTTCAGCTGTTAACAATTTCTGCTTATTCCCTTTGACACGAGCAATTTCATCTCCAGGCTTAACACTTGCACCATCTTGAACAAGCGGAGTGAACTCAATTTGCTGGTCGAAATATCCAAAAACGGCTTTAGACAATTCAAGCCCAGCTATTACACCTGATTCTTTGGCATAGATTACGGCTTCACCAACACTATCATCCTGAAAACAAGCAAGCGACGAATGATCGCCGCTGCCAATATCTTCTTTTACCGCAAGCTCAATCAGTGCCTGCAAATGTTTATCATCTTTCATTATTCTTCCTGAATGCGTAATTTATGAATTAAAGGTTTACCATCGTCCATCTTTACAAGAAAGTGAACTCGATAAACGCCTCTAGACGTTTCTAAGGTTCCGATTGCATATTTTGCCTTATCGGTACCTCCTTGGTGCAACACCTCAAATTTAACAGGCCTATGTTTATTGAAAAAATCTTTCAAAATTTGAGTTGCTTGCTGTCTTGAATAAATATCTTCTTGGTCAAGTAAAATCAATTCAACAGATTCACTAAAATGAGCAGAAAGGCTTTCTACATCACCAATTTCAATTGATTTAAAAATTTTCACAGGAATATCAAAAGCAGGTGGTGCAAATGACTGGAAAGTAAGGCCTAAGACTGCAAGTACTATGAGTGTTTGAAAACGTTTCATCATACAAAAATTTAGTTTGCTTCTTAAATACAAAAATTAAACCAAAACGTCTTTTTCTTGATTTGATTTTACATTTGAACAAAGTTAAAAATATTATGGGAGTTCCATGATTTATTTTGCATTTTTGCTATACAAATATTTGAAACATCAGATGAAAATCAAATTATACCTCATCGGAAAAACAGACAAAAAGGAAATTCAGTCACTCACAAACGATTTCATAAAACGCATTAAACGATATATTGGTTTTGAGATGATTGTCTTGCCTGATTTGAAAAACAGAGCATCACTGAACGAAGTTCAACAGAAAGAAAAAGAAGGAGAAATACTACTCTCTAAGATTGAAAAAGGAGAGCATATTATTCTTTTGGACGAGAATGGCAAAACCATGCCTTCCGTTGCATTTTCAAAATTCATTGAAAAACATATGGTTCAATCAACTGCTTGTTTAAGTTTTGTCATTGGAGGACCCTACGGTTTCAGTCAAAGTGTTTACAAGGCTGCAAATCAAAAAATCTCATTGTCAGAAATGACATTTTCACATCAACTAATTCGAGTGATTTTTACAGAACAGCTTTATCGGGCTTTTACAATTATTCGGAAAGAGCCTTATCACCATCAATAATGAAAAGTTATGGCATTTTAACAGCTTTTCTTACCTTTATGTCCAAAGCAAGAAAACAATGAAACAAACTAAATGGCTTTTAACTCTTCTGGCTGCAAGCATTTTAATTAGTGCTATTGCTATTTTTATTAATCACTCGAATATTAAATTTCAGCACGAGCTCATTAATATAGACAAAACAGAAGCTATTCTTGCTGAGAAACATCGCTATTTAGAACAAACAATTCAAACCATTGGACATGAAGAATCTCTTAATGATCTTATTCATGCTCTGCGTAAAGAAAAGCCTAATTTAATCAAAAAAGACCTTGGCATATTTGTTTATCAAAATGACAAACTTATTTTCTGGACAGATCGCGATTGCCCTCTTTCCAGCAGGAAAGCAATGAAAGACAGCATCGATTTTCAAAGACTCAGCAATGGTTATTATATTCTAACTAAATCCAAAATTGGAGACATCGACATTATTGGCAGTATCTTAATTAAAAAAGAATACAATTACAGGAATCCTTTCATACCTGCATATTTTGCCAAAGACCTACATATTCCCTCAAATCTCATCATCTCAACTCAAATAAAAGATGGCATTCCCATTAAACTGAAAGACAACGTTATTTTTAGCATCAGTAAAAGCAAAACAGATTATGAGAATAAAAATAAATTAATCCTCAGTAATCTTTTATTTGGAATTGCCTTTATCCTTTTCATTTTATCATGCATAGTAGCATACGATTATTTTGCCAAACGTGTAAAATACCCAAGCTTGTTACTCATCCCTCTCATTGCTGATTTAGCCATTCTCCGATGGTTAATGTATAAATTGAATTTTCCATCGAGTTGGCACAATTTGGAATTGTTTAGTCCAAGGCTATTTGCTGAAAATATGTTCAACAACTCCCTTGGAGATTTTCTTCTAAATGGTATTTTGTTGTTAGCAGTAGGAATTATGTTCCACAAGCACTTCTCCATTCGTAGAGATATACCCAAAAGCTCGATATTTCAAGCTACTTTACGCTTGGCGGTTTCTGCAACAAGTTTAGTTGTTGTATTTTACAGCTTAAACCGGATTGACAGCCTAATCAACAACTCTTCCATCCCATTGAATTTCAACCTCATACTGAATTTGAATGTCTATTCTTTTATTGGCTTACTCATTGCAATTGTTTATCTTAGCTTTTCAATACTTATTGCAGACAAACTCATTTTATCCATCAAAGAAATAAGGAATAAAAACCGCTTGTACTTTAGTATATTAGCCCTCACTTTATTAAGCTATTCAATAAGTCTTATTTTGGGAAAAAACCAAACGAATCCTCTGGTTTATTTGACCGTTCTTGTAATATGTTATTTGATTATTTGGGTTCGATACAAAAAGAAAGAAAATTCGTCGAATTACTTTACAGGTCTAAGCCTTGTTTTACTTATTAGTTTTTTGTTGACTGTCTTTTTTAATTTGAGATTACAAAAGAAAGAATATCAGCAAAAGCAAGTTATGGCGATGAACCTTTCTAATGAAAGAGATGCAGGAGCAGAATATTTCATGAAAGAACTGAACGCAGAACTCTGTAACGACACCTTAATCCCTAAGCTTTTAAAACAAGGGAAATTTGACCAAGCTGATGCTCACTTTAAAAGTGAATATTTGAAAGGATATCTAGAGTCTTACGATTTTCAACTTAGTCTTTGTACTTGTGAAGACAGCTTACTTATTCAACCAGAGAATTATAATGTAAGATGTCATGAGTTCTTTTTTTCAATCATTGACGAATATGGTATTATCATCCCCGGAACAGATTTCTTTTTCTTAGATGACAAAAACAGTCAAATTAGTTATCTGGGACAAATCAAATTAAGCGTTGCCGACAGTTTAGACACACATGTATTTGTAGAATTAAATAGCCGCACACAGGTTGAAGGTCCAGGTTATCCTGAATTATTGCTAGACAAATCTGTCATGCCAAAAGAATACAACAAACACCTCTCTTATGCAAAATACAATAAAGAATACTTAATTTCATCAAGTGGGAAATACGACTATTCGTACGCATTCAATTTCGATGCACCAAATCAAGAATACTTTACAACAGATAAAGATCAGTGGCAACATCTCATCTACAGACCAAATACAAGCACTCAAATTGTTGTAAGTCAAGAACTCAAGAGTTTTAATGACTATTTTATCTTTTTTACTTATATTTTCTTTATTTTATTCATGCTTTTGAATATTGGGAGTCTGATTGTATTTGGAGTCAATTATAAAGCAAAACAAAATGTCAGTAAGAGTTTTAAAAACAGGATTCAATCATATTTTGTTGTGATTGTATCCTTGTCTATTATTATCATTGGTACAATTAGCATTATTTTTTATATCCAACGATATAGAGAAAAACAAAAAGATACGATTCAGGACAAAATGCAATCTGTTCAAATTGAGCTCACTCACAAATTAGGTGAAGAGGGCGTTTTAAACGAAGAGATATCAGATTATATGAATTACTTATTGGTCAAATTCTCTAATGTCTTCTACACAGACATTAATCTTTTTGCATTGGACGGAAGTCTTTTAGCATCATCGCGACAGGAAGTTTACGACCAAGGGCTTGTTGGTAAACGCATGGATCCAGTGGCATACCATAAACTTTCGAAAGAAAAGTCTGGTTACTTTGTTCAAAATGAATCCATTGGAGAAATGAATTACCTTTCTGCTTACATCCCATTTAAAAATAACCAGAACGAATTACTCGCATACATTAATTTACCATACTTTGCAAAACAGAATGAATTTAGTCAAGAAATTTCAAGTCTTACGGTTGCGCTCATTAATGTTTACCTCATCCTGTTTTTAGCTACCATTTTAATTGCAATTTTTGTTTCCAACAGCCTAACAAAACCGTTAAGAATGATTCAGGATAGCATTCGAAGCATGGATATTAGACAGCGAAGTCAAAAAATCGAATACCAATCTAAAGATGAGTTGGGAAGCTTGATTAATGAATACAACCGAAAAGTTGACGAACTTCAAGAAAGTGCACAACGTCTCGCTCAATCTGAAAGGGAATCTGCGTGGAGAGAAATGGCCAAACAAATCGCTCACGAAATAAAGAACCCTTTAACTCCGATGAAGTTAAGCGTACAACACTTGAGCAAAGCATATAAAGACAAAGATCCAGATTTGGACTTTATGTTTGAAAAAGTGAGTAGAACACTTGTTGAACAAATTGATAGCTTATCACATATTGCCACTGAATTTAGTAATTTTGCTAAAATCAGAGTAAGCAACTTAACCCAAGTTGATTTGGTTGAACGGATATTGTCAGCCAGTGAACTATATGATGGATTAAGCAAAACTGAGATAATCTTTGAACAAAACAAACTTAAAAAGGCAATTATACTCGCTGATAAAGAACAAGTGCTCAGAGTATTTAACAACTTAATTAAAAATGCTGTTCAAGCCATTCCAAAAGACAAGTTAGGTCAGATAATTATCCAGATTAAAGAAAAGCCTGACATTTACCTTGTAAGTATTCAAGATAACGGAAAAGGCATACCTAAAGAACTGAATGACAGAATCTTCTCCCCTAACTTCACGACAAAAAGTTCCGGTATGGGATTGGGCTTAAGTATTGTCAAAGGAATCATTGGGAATTTGAATGGTAACATCTATTACAAAACCAAAGCTGATATTGGAACCACATTTTTTATCGAATTTCCAAAATTTGATAAAAAAGCTGAGAAATAAATCAGTATATTGTGATTTGAATAGCCAGGAGATCAAAATTTCGTCTTTCTTTTTGCCGAGATAAATTCGACTGATAAAAATTGAGCTTATGTCTGAAGATCGCTTAACGCAAGAAATTGAAATAATAAAAAAACGACTTTTACACGCATTTTTAAAAATCAGAATCACAAAATCTGAAGATATTGTCAAAGTTGATTTGCTTGAGACCAATGCAAAAGCACAAAAACGTTTACACATAAGAGATGAAAAAACCTACGATTTAATTCTTGGAGCAAAGGAACACCTTTCATCTCAATACGATTGGTACAAAGCATTTGAAGCCGTCGCTGAATCAAAAAAAGAGTTTTGTCTTGAAGTCGAGAACACGAAAAACAATAAATTCTTTCACATCCTCATTATTCCTACTGGCGACGCATGTGCTTTGATGACAATTCAAGACATTTCTGCTCTTAAAAAATCAAAAAATGACTTAGTTCAAACAGAAGAAATTTACAGGTCGTTTTCTGATCAAATTCCTGAAATTATATGTGAGGTTGATCATTCAGGTATGATTACGTTTGCCAATAAAGCAGGTCTTGAGAAATTTGGATACAGATTGGAAAATGTTGAGAAAGGTTTAGACATCAAACAATTTTTTCAATCGAAGGATATTCCTAAAGTCATTGCAAATTTCAGAAAAATACTTCGTGGTGAAAATGTACCATCCAATGAATACACTGTAAACAGCAAATATGGAAAGATTCATATTATGCTCAGCACATCAGCTATAATAAGACAAAATAAAGTAATTGGACTGCGAGCAGTCATGGCAGACATCACAAAAAAGGACGAATTGGAAAAGGTACTTTTAGCAAATCAACAAAACTTTCAAAACCTTTTTGATTCCATGCAAAGCTTTGTCATTATCACCGATATTGATGGAACTATCTTGCATGTCAACAAAACACTCAACAATCGTTTAAGGTATAGCAATACAGAAATTATAAATCAGAATATTTCCATCATTCACCCAAAGGTTGAATTCAAGCATTTTCCAAAATTAAAAACCATCACAGACAAACAACCTGTACTGTCAACAAACATTCCATACATTACGAAAAACAATGAAATTATTCATGTCTTAACAACAATCACAGCAGGAAAATGGGACATGCAAAAAGTCTTCTTCATTGTGAGTCAGGACATGTCTGACTTAGCAGAATCTGAAGAAAAATTCTCAAGAGCCTTCCACTCCAACCCTGCCTTAATGGCAATCACAACAACTGATGGCTATGTGATAGATGTAAACAAAGCATTATTGGACACCATTGGCTACAAAAAAGAAGAGATAGTTCATAAATCAGTTGTAGAAATTGACTTAATTTCCTCTGTTGACATTTTAAACAAAATAAGGCAGGAAGCTCAACGAAACAGTTCTGTCAAAAATCTTGAATTAGAAATTCAAACAAAGTCAGGAGAAAAACTAAACTGTTTGTTTTCTGCAGACTACATAAAGAACAAGCAATCATCATTTGTGCTAGTTGTAATCACAGATTTATCCAAAATTCATCAGCTAAACCAGCGACTTGACATGGCAATGAAAACAGCACGTTTAGCATGGTACGACTTTAATATGGAGACAGGCATCGTAAGTACAGGTTCCAACAAAGCAGAAATGTTGGGTTATAATCACAATGACTTCCAAAACAAGCATTATTCTGTGTGGACAAAGCTTCTACATCCCAAAGATTATGAACTGACAATGCAAAACATGAAAGATGTCTTTGCACAAAAAACAGATACATTTCAAATTGACTACCGAATAAAGCGAGATGATGGGACATATGCTTGGTTTTATGATCGTGGTGTTGTTATTGAAAAAGACAACGAAGGGAAACCTTTAAAAATGGTTGGAGTTGTCATCGACATTTCGGACAGAAAAAAAACAGAGAGGAAATTACACCAGACACTTAAAGAATATCAACATGCCACTGATAATGTCAGTAGTATTATTTGGAAAACACAAATTGACAGTAATAAGAAATTCACTAACTCTTTCATTAGCAAGGTAGGGGATAAAATTCTTGGACTAAAAGATGATAGTTTAGACAATGATTTTAATAAATTCATTTCTTTCATTCACCCTGACGACAAAGGATTAATCAACAACATCATAGAAAACGAACTCAAATCTGGCAACAAACCTGAATTTGAGTATCGACTAGTGAAAGAAAATGGTGAAATAATATGGGTCCTTACACAAGCATCAATTGAACTTGATGAAGATGGTAAGACCATGATTTATGGAGTTACAATGGACACAAGCCAAAGAAAGAAAGCAGAGCTTAAAATTCGGGAACAGCGTAAATTCCTCCACAAACTTATCGACACCTTACCTTCAATGGTTGCTGTAAAAAATGCCAAGGGGGAATACATTAACGTCAACAATCATTATGCCGCATTTTATGATCTCAAGCCAGAGGATATTTTAGGAAAAACAGATGAGGATTTTCTGGACGAAGACTTTGCAAAAGATTTGAATTCAAATGACAAACCTATTTTGAAAGGAGGCATTCCCGTTTATTACGAAGCAATACATACAATTAAAGGAGAAAAAAAATATTATGAAGTTGTAAAGGTTCCAATTAAGGACGCTGTTGAAGAATATGACAAATTATTAATTGTGAGTAACGATATCACAGAGCAAATCTTAACCAAACAAGAAATCCAACTTAAGTCACAACAATTATTGCTATTAACAGAAAATATTGACATTCAAATATGGTACCTACAAGACACTGAAACATACGGAATTGCAAACAAAGCACATTCCGATTTTATTGGTTTCCCTAAGAGTGAAATTGAGAATAAAAGCATTCATGAATTATTCCCAAAAGACCTAGCAGTCAACTACATAGAAAGCAACAAACAGTGTTTTACAAGCAAGAAAACTATTCACTTTGATGAATGGAATCCAAGAAATGATGGAAAACACAGGCTTTTACGCATCACAAAAACGCCAATGTTAAAATCCAATGGAGATGTCAACTTTGTAATCTGTATTGCTAGAGATGTTACCGAAGAATATACATCAGAGCTAGAGCTTAAGAAGGCAATGCAGTTCAATCAACTACTCATTGATACATCACCAATTGGTATCGTTGTATTTAAACCAAACGGAGAATGTATTCTTGTCAATGACTCTGCAATTGACATTGTTGGCGCTAACAGCCAGAATGACCTACTAAACAGAATATTCTTAGGTTCAGAATCATGGAAAATCAATGGCATTGATAAGCTTTTCAAAAAAGCATACATGAGTGACATGCAAGTTCATTCTGCAAAAAAAATAACCACTGAATTCAACAAAACGCTTTGGTTAGATTGTATTTTCCAAAAAATTGAATACATGGATGAAGTGCACATCATGATGATTATTGATGACATTTCAGATGTTAAATCCCAAGAATTGAGTATCAAAAAAAATCTAGACAGACAACGAACACTATCACAAGTTGCTTTTGAGCTTAGTGAGACAAAAGATTTTGAAGAAAGTTTGAACAACAGCCTTCGAATTATTGGTAAATTTCTTGGAGTAAGCCGGGTTTATGTTTTTAGAAATTCTCAAAAAAGCACACATTACTCCAATGAATATGAATGGTGCAACATCGACATAGAGCCTCAAATCAGTGAATTACAAAATATTCCATTTAACGAGACTCCAGAATTAAAACAAATTTTAGAAGCGAATAAGCCTCTCTATTGTGATAACATTGAAAATCTGCCTAGCAATATTACGAACATTCTAAAACCACAAGGCATTCGTTCTTTGTTAGTATATCCTATATTTCTGTTTAATGAATTTGCAGGATTTGTTGGAGTTGATGAAAACAGAACATTTAGAAAATGGTTGGATAACGACTTTGAATTCATGCAAACTATATCACATATCATATCTAGCAGTTACGAACGTAAAATCATCAGTAACAACCTCAGTGAAAGTGAAGAAATGTTTAAAAAGATCACTAGTGGTGCAATGGATGGTATTATTCTAATTAACAATAAAGGTCTAGTACAATACTGGAATCCGGCAGCTGAACAAATCTTTGGATATAAGCGCTTTGACATTTTAGACAAAAGCCTTCATGAATTACTAGCCGGAGAAGAATCATTGCAACAATATCTGAGCAACAAAACAGAATTTTCAAATACAGGCACAGGAAATGCAATTGGTAAAAACCTTGAGCTTGTTGCGTTTCACAAAAGAGGACATGCAATTGACATCGAATTATCACTTTCATCGCTTCAAATTAAAGGAGAATGGCATGCTTTAGGTATCGTTCGGGATATTACAGAAAGAAAAGAAGCTGAAAACCAACTTAAAACACTTTCAAAAGCAGTTGAATTTGCATCAGTTACCATTATTATTACAGCCCCTGATGGGACAATTGAATATGTAAATCAAAAATTTCAGGAAACGACTGGTTACTCTGAAAAAGAAGCTGTTGGTAAAAACCCAAAAATTCTTTCTTCTGGAAAACATTCAAAAGCATTTTACAAAAACCTTTGGCAAACCATTCAAGCTGGGAAAGAATGGAAAGGAGAGTTTTTTAATCAAAAGAAAAATGGTGAAACCTATTACGAAAGTGCAATGATTTCTTCCGTTACAGATGAAAATGGCAATATCCTGCACTACATTGGAATCAAGGAAGATATCACAAAACAAAAGCTCGCACAACGTGAAATTCTTAAAGCCAAACGAAATGCTGAAATGGCGAACAAAGCAAAGTCTGATTTTCTAGCAAACATGAGTCATGAAATTCGGACCCCAATGAATGCTGTCATCGGATTCTCTGAGATTTTAGCACAAAAAGTTGAAAATTTAGAGCACAAATCTTATCTGGAGTCAATTCAGGCAAGTAGCAAGACACTTCTAAATCTCATTAACGACATTCTGGATTTATCAAAAATTGAAGCAGGCAAAATGCAAATCAAACCAGACCCTGTTGAATTAGAAAGCATTATTCAGGATGTTTCCCAAATTTTCTCACTAAAAATCCAGCAAAAAGAACTGACTCTGGAAATTGATATTGATTCCAATATCCCAGAATTCATTTTTATTGATGAATTGAGATTACGTCAGATATTGCTGAACTTAATTGGAAATGCAGTCAAATTTACGGAAGATGGTTTTGTGAAAATTATTGCAGAAAATGAAAAAGTTTACGAAAATGGGGACATTAAACTAAGTCTTAAAATAGAAGACTCAGGAATAGGTATTGACCCAAATAGTCAAATTGACATTTTTGAAGCCTTCCAGCAACACGAAAACCACAACACAAGAAAATATGGAGGAACAGGACTAGGGCTTTCAATCACAAAACGTCTTGTGGAAATGCAAGGAGGTAATATCACATTAAAATCAAAATTGGGAGAAGGATCTTCATTCTGCATTGTTTTTGATCACCTCAAAATTCCAAAAATCAAAAAAAATCAACAAGAAAAATCAGAAAACAAAAACCTTGAATATACTTTCAATGGAGAAACAATTCTTGTAGTTGATGATGTTCCAAGCAATCGTTTCTTAATTAAGTCTTTCTTAGCAGAACACAATCTAAATATAATTGAAGCTGAAAATGGTGAAGAAGGGGTTGAAATGTGTCATGCAAACAAACCTGCAATTGTCTTAATGGATTTACGTATGCCAATAATGAATGGAATTGAAGCCACTAAACAGCTAAAAAGCAATGAAGTAACAAATCAAATTCCAGTTGTCGCTGTCACTGCATCTTCCATGCACTTTGACCACAATGACATAAAAAATGCCGGCTTTGATGCTTTTCTTGAAAAACCTGTTTCAAAAGAGGAAATAATAGATAACTTAGTCAGCTTTCTAAAGCCGCAGAAAGTAGCAACTCAGCAAACAACAAAAGCTGAAATAGTTACAGCAAACAGTTCTTTGGGGGAAATTGACAAACAATTAATTCCAATATTAAACCAGACCCTATGCCCTATCATTAAAAGAATGAAAGATTCTGGCAATATTGATGAAACAATAATTTTGGCAGACAATCTGTTATCTCTAGGAAAAGTACACAAAAACACAGAGCTTATTATGATTGCTGAAAAGCTAAAGATTGCAGGGAAAAGTTTTGATATTGAGGCGATTCAGGAAATAATTCATAGTTTTGAAAGGATTTGTCAAACAAAATAACAAATTAAGAATGGACAACAAAGAAATGCACATATTAATCGTAGATGATCTTCCAAAGAACATTCAAGTAGTTGCGAATACGCTTCAACCTGGAGGATATAAAATAAGTTTTGCTCAATCTGGTGAAAAGGCCATTGATTTATGTTACAAGAACGACTATGACTTAGTTCTACTTGACATTATGATGCCCGGGATGGATGGAATTGAAGTTTGTCGAAAAATAAAATCAGACCCTAAGTTTAATGACCTTGCCATCATTTTCCTCACCGCAAAAAATGACATAGAAAGTATAACGGAAGCTTTTGAAGCAGGAGGTGTTGATTATGTATCAAAACCCTTTAAAGGAGCAGAACTACTGGCGAGGGTCAGAACACATTTAACCATAAAAAAACAGAAAGAAAGTTTGAAAGAACTGAATGCGACAAAAGACAAGTTCTTTTCCATAATTGCTCACGATTTAAGAAGTCCATTTACTGGACTTTTAGGATTCTCAGAATTGCTCATTGAAGAAAGTGAAAGCTCTAATCCTGAAGACCTTAAGCCGTATTACAAATTACTCCACCAATCTGCACAACAAGGCTTTGACCTTCTAACAAACTTATTGGAATGGAGTCGTACACAAAGTGGCAGCATACAATTCAAGCCTCAAAAATTCCTCGTTGCTGATGCTATTGATGAAAGTCTTCTACTTTTAGACAATAACCTAAAAAAGAAAAAGATAAACATCATTAAAAAGCATGAAGAAGGTATTGAGATTTATGCTGATCTCAAC
This sequence comes from Bacteroidales bacterium, assembly GCA_963676165.1. Lineage (GTDB taxonomy): Bacteria > Bacteroidota > Bacteroidia > Bacteroidales > ML635J-15 > JAQIBY01. Next base: position 2,967,033 of record OY781043.1, read on the forward strand.
ATGCTTAAAACCATCTTAAGAAATCTAGTTTCCAATGCAATTAAGTTTACAAAAGAAGGTGGGGCCATCACAATTCAAGTCATCAAAGAAACTGACAAATTTTTATTTTCAATTGAAGACACCGGTGTAGGAATGAGTGAGAAAACTAAAAACAAACTTTTCCGTATTGATGAAAACCTTAGCCGTAAAGGGACAAACAATGAAAGCGGGACGGGCCTGGGATTAATTATTTGCAAAGAATTTGTTCAACGACACGATGGTGAAATTTGGGTTGAAAGCGAAATCGACAAAGGAAGTCAATTCTATTTTACAGTTCCGATAAATGCAATTAAGCAAGTTCAATAGAGGCTGAAACTTTTCAAATAAACAGCACCAACACCCTACAACCCTCTTATAGCAACACAATAACGGTTAACAACCGCTTTAACCCCATTATTACTGGGTTTCAGAAACCCAACACCCCATAAGCCTGTAATAGCAAGGCAGTAACCGTTAATTCCAAACACAAATACAATTAATGCAACTCAAATTCCCCATTCCCTTTTTATGAAAACGAATTGCAATGAATTGATTTTTACTTATTTCAACAGCTGTTGAAATTTTTGAATAAGAATTTTACGGATATTGCTATCTCTCCCTGAATTATTTTATCTTTGTTTTGCAATGCAAAACAAAGAAATCATGAAATATCCCGAAGTCAACATTAAGACAGCCAAAGATTTAGGCATCAACAAAGAGGAATTTGATCTCATACAAAAATACATGGGACGCATGCCAAATTTCACTGAGCTCAGCATTTATTCTGTTATGTGGTCAGAACATGCCAGTTACAAGAACTCCATCAAATGGTTAAAAACATTGCCTCGTGATGGTGGTGTTTTGCTTACTGGTGCAGGTGAAGAAAATGCAGGACTCGTTGACATAGGCAACAATTTAGCTTGTGCTTTTAAAATAGAATCACACAACCACCCTTGTGCTGTAGAACCTTATCAAGGAGCGGCAACAGGTGTAGGTGGAATTAACCGTGACATCTTTACCATGGGTGCTCGTCCCATTGCACAATTAAACTCATTGAGATTTGGAGCAATTGACAGAGATCACACAAAATGGATTGCCAAAGGTGTTGTCAAAGGCATAGGAAATTATGGAAATTCATTTGGAGTACCTGTACTTGGAGGCGAAGTCTTTTTTGATGAATCATACAATACCAACCCATTAGTTAACGCCATGTCAGTAGGAATTATGGAAAAAGGCAAAATGGTTTCAGCCATTGCTAAAGGTGCTGGTAATCCTGTTTACATCGTTGGCTCAGCAACAGGAAAAGATGGAATTCATGGTGCAACTTTTGCATCTGCAGACATCACTGAAGATTCTGCTGATGATATTCCTAGCATCCAAGTTGGAGACCCATTCCAAGAAAAATTGCTATTGGAAGCAACACTTGAACTCATTGAAACAGGCGTTGTCGTAGGGATGCAAGACATGGGAGCTGCAGGAATCATCTGCTCAACAAGTGAAATGTCAGAAAAAGGAGAATCAGGTATGCGCATTGATCTTGACAAAGTTCCTTTGAGACAAAAAAATATGGAAGCTTGGGAAATTCTGCTTTCAGAATCTCAAGAACGCATGCTTGTTGTCGTTGAAAAAGGAAAAGAAGCTGAAGCAGAAAAAGTCTTTGACAAATGGGATATTCATTGCGTACAAATTGGTGAAGTTATTGATGAAGACAAACTTTACTTCCATTACAAAGGAGAAGAAGTTGCACAAGTTCCTGCTTCAACATTGGTACTTGGTGGCGGCGCTCCAGTGTATGAAAGAGAATATAAAGAACCTGCATATTACGCAGAAAGTAAGAAATTCAATATTGATGATGTGCCACAACCAGAAAACCTCAAAGAAGTTGCTGATTTTCTGATTACACATCCTAACCTAGCATCAAAAAACTGGGTAACAGAGCAATATGACACCATGGTTCGCACAAATAACATGACAACCAACATGGCTGCGGATGCAGGACTTGTAAACATTAAAAATACAAACACTGCACTTGCACTCACTGTTGATTGTAACAGTCGTTATGTTAAAGCAGATCCCAAAATTGGAACTATGATTGCAGTCACCGAAGCAGCAAGAAATGTTGCTTGTACGGGGGCAAAACCATTAGCAATCACTAACTGCCTTAACTTTGGAAGTCCTTATAACCCTGAAGCATTTTGGCAATTTGTTGGAGCAATTGAAGGTATGGGCGAAGCATGTCGTAAATTTGACACACCTGTTACTGGTGGAAATGTAAGTTTCTACAATCAAACCACCATCAATGGTAAAACTGAACCTGTCTTCCCTACTCCAACAATTGGAATGTTGGGTCTCTTGGAAGACAAATCAACAAGAACAAGTTTGTCATTTAAAAAGAAAGGCGATGTCATTATTCTTTTAGGACGCTCGAAAAACGACATCAATAGCTCAGAGTATCTTTACAGTTATCACAAAATAAAGAACACTCCTCCGCCATTCTTTGATATGGATTTTGAATTAAATTTGAACAAAATGTTACAAATTCTTGCCAAACAAAAACTGGTAGAGTCTATGCATGATGTTTCCGATGGTGGTATATACATGAATTTACTTGAATCATGCCTTGAAAACGATTTAGGCTTTGACATTACGACAGATGCTGAAGTTCGTGAAGATGCTTTCTTATTCGGAGAAGCTCAAGGTCGTGTTGTTGTTTCCATTGACATGGATGTAGAACAAGAATTTATCGATCTTATGCTTGATCATAATTTCCCATTCTCAGTTTTGGGACATGTTACAAAAGGAGAATTGCGTATTGATGATATTTCTTACGGATTTGTTCGTGATGCAAAAGAGAAATTCATGAATGCACTTAGAAATAAAATGGAAGCCTAATTATGGGCAAACGTTTATCAAAACATTCTAATGATACGGTTGAGCAAATGTTCAACCGTATTGCTTTACGCTATGATTTTCTTAACCATTTCCTCTCATTTGGCATAGACAAAGGCTGGAGAAAAAAACTCATTCGCATTGCAAAAAAAGACGAGCCAAAAACTGTCCTTGACATTGCCACTGGGACTGGAGATATGCTCATTGCATTCCACAAAGCAGGGATTCAATCTTTAGCAGGACTTGATCCCTCATCTGGCATGTTAGAACAAGCCAAAATCAAACTAGACAAAGCAAACATGTCAGCAGAACTCAAGGAAGGATTCAGTGAAAACCTTCCCTTTGAAGACAATCAATTTGATCTTGTTACAGTTGTTTTTGGGATTCGAAATTTTGAAAATTTAAATCAAGGATTTACCGAAATTTTCAGAGTTCTCAAACCAGGAGGGAAAGCAAGACTTTTAGAATTCTCTATGCCAAAGAATGCGATTGTAAGATTATTTTACAAGCTATACCTAAAACTTTTCATTCCACTATGGGGACGAATCATTTCAGGAGACAAGGCTGCATATCAATACCTTTCAGCATCGATCAAAGATTTTTCGAAAACCATCGAAGTAGAAAAACAGCTTAAAGCATGTGGATTTAATGCGGAAAAAACCTATGCACTTAGTTTAGGAATTGCCAGTATTTACACAGGTCAAAAAGCATTATAATGTGAACAAAATAAAGATCAAAAAGCACGGAAGAAAAGCCGTGAGTTTGTTTAAGCATGGCTTGAAATACATCGCATCGATTCTATTAAACCCTTTGAGTCAAGACGATATTAAATTTGAATGTTTTTTGTCATGTACTTAGGAAGAACTTAATTATTTCTTGATATTCTAAGCTTTTCTTTCCTGTCAGACAATGCCTTAAACAGAAAGATCAAAGCCCCAACAAAGCTTAATGCAGCAGCAATACTGTTTGCATAAAGGAAGGTTCCAAAGGTGTCAAAAAGCAAACCTCCTGTCATAGGACCAGCAATCCCGGCAATGGCATATCCAATGAAGACATAGGGATATATGAGACCTAACTTTTCTACGCCAAAATGCTGGGACGTTTCTTTCGCAAACAGAACAAAATTTCCTCCAAAACCAAAACCAGCAAAAACCGCCAAACTAAGATACATGCCAGTGTGTAAATCTAGTATTCCGAGCAAAAAAATTGCAACAGCTTGCAAACTCAAACTCATAAAAATACAAAGCGAAGCATTGATTAAGTCAGAAACATAGCCCCAAACTAAGCGTCCGACAAAATTGGCAAGCGAAAACAAGGAAACTCCAAGCACAAAAACATGAGCAGGCAAATTGTGTTGAATCCCAATCAATTTCAAACTACCAATCACCATCAGACCAGCAAAAGTCCCGAGAAATATACCGATAAACAATCGTCGAAAAAACGAACTTTTCACCAAATTCAATTGCTTCTTCTCATTACCATCGGACTGGCGTTTGGGGGATTTTACAAAATTGGCAAAGATCAAAATCAGAACACCATAAACCGCACCTATAAACACAAAAAGTTCTAAAATATCTTTTCCTGCCTGGAACAATCCATCTGCAAGACTGGACATCAGTATTGCCCCTAAACCAAATCCTGCAGAAGCGATTCCTGTAATTAGCCCTTTCCGCTCAGGAAACCAGCGCACAGGAATTGTAAGCGACACCAAATAACCCAAACCAGTACCTATGCCTCCGAGCACACCAATCCCAACAAGAATAAGTGCAAAATGCCCCCCTGAAAAGCCTGCTAGCAAATAACCAGAAGCAAAAAACAGAGCAGAAAATATTGCAAGAATCTTGGCATTTATTCGCTTTTCTAAGCGTCCTGCAAATATCATGGTTACAGGGTAAACAGCGATAAGCATTCCAAAGATAAGCTGCGTTTGCGATGAGGAAAAATCAAAACTCTCGATGAGTTCTGTTGCAATCAAACTCCATGCATAAACTCCACCAAGGGCTGACATAATAATAAATGCGGCAATTACTGTTAAATACTTTTTCATAATCAAGGTCAATCAATCACAAAGAGGTAACAGTTTTTTGCAGAAATGGTTGAGTATAACTTATCTGAATCAATAAAACAGCAACTAACAGCAATTCCCATTGCAATCTTCGCAATCGCAATCAGACACATGATAAATTGAAAAAGGCAATCTTAGGAAAAATAACCGCAACCAATTTATTGCTGAAAATTCTCTATCCAAAAGTAAAATCGAAGCAAATATATATCTTCTCAGATATTGAAGATGCTGTGCTTGACGGAGAATGTGATGCCGGTCTGATCATTCATGAAAGCCGTTTTACCTACCAGGAAAAAGGATTGAAAAAAATCATTGACATCGGTGAAACCTGGGAAAGTACCTATCACCTGCCTACTCCGCTGGGAGGTATTGCCATTCATCAACGGGTACCGGCAGAAATTGCCTCCCGGGTTGATGCGGATTTGAGACAAAGTATATTGCATGCTTTCAAAAATCCGGAAGAGGCCATGCCATTCATCCGCCGCCATGCCCAGGAAATGGAAGATGATGTTATGAAAAAACACATCGGGCTGTATGTGAACCGGTATTCGGTTGGAGATGATCCGGCTGTTCAGCTTTCAGTTGATAAATTGATCGAATTGTACAGAAAAAACATCTCTTAACTACAAAGTTTTACTTTTTCGTAACGAACATTTCCCGAAAGCCTTGCCAATATATTGGGCGACATATTAAAATAATAATTTATAACCAACACCTCGTACATTGATAATTTGCACGGACGAATCTTTGTTTAAAAATTTTCGTAACCGCGTAATAAACACATCCATACTCCGGGCATTGAAAAAGGAATCATCGCCCCAGAGTTTATCTAACACCAATTTACGTTCAAGCACCTGGTTACGGTGTTCATATAACATATACAAAATTTCGGCTTCCCTATAAGTTAACATCCGCTGATCACCTTTAAACATCAACATCTGCCGGGTAACATCAAAAACATATTCTCCAATCCTGCACTGCTCAATGCGTTGTAATTCTTTAGCCATTAGCCGTCCTGTTAAGGCCTTAATCCGCACAATTAATTCTTCAATGCTGAATGGTTTTTTCAAATAATCGTTACAGCCAAGTTCAAAGCCTTTCACAACATCCCGGGGTTGCGATTTTGCGGTAAGAAACACGATGGGAATTTGCTTGTCTGTTTTCCGGACTTCCCGCGCCAGGGTAAACCCATCCAACACCGGCATCATTATGTCAAACACTAATATATCGTATTTATTTGCTTTAAATGCTTCAAGGGCAGATAAGCCATCGGTTTTAAAATCGACATAAAACCCTCTGCTCACAAGGCTGTCAGAAACAATCATTCCAAGAGCCTGTTCGTCTTCGGCAAACAAAATTTTAATGTTCTTTTCCATAACTATCGCGGCATTATTAACGTAAATGTAGTTCCTTTCCCTAACACACTCTCCACAGATATACTCCCGTTGTGTTTATTGACAATATTTTTCACATAATACAGGCCCAGGCCAAACCCCTTAACATTATGAAGATTACCTGTTGGCACACGGTAAAACTGATCGAAAATATGATTGATATGTTTTCGTGATATTCCAATTCCATTGTCACTGACCGAAATCGCAACACCGGATTGCAGACACTGTGCTGAAATTTTAATTTCAACATTTGAATGCGAATACTTTATACTATTCTCAATTAAATTCTGTAAAACATTAACAAAATGGAACCTGTCGGCACAAAATTGACATGTTTCCGGAATATCAAGTTCAAAGGATATCTTCTTATTGTTCTTTTTAATGTGATGCGAATCAATAATACTGTTACATATCTCATACAAATTGAGCTCTTCGGGGTTCATAACTGCAGGGTCCCGTTCCTCGCGAGACATACTTAACACCTTTTCAACCAATCCGGACAAGCGTACAAGTTCGTTTTTAGAGATACTTAAATACTGTTTGGTTTTTTCAGCATCGCTTAACACCCCAAAAGCCAGCATTGATTCAACTGCGGCAGAAACAGTGGCAATAGGAGTTTTAAGCTCGTGAGTCATATTACTGATGAAATCGTTCTTTACCTGCGATAATTGCTTTTGCCTGTAAATGGTACGCAACATATACCCAAAGCTAAATAAGAAAAGCAGGAGTAAAATAAAGGAAGACACAACACCAAGTGTCATTTTTTGTAAAACAATTTGCGTTTGGTTAGGAACTTTAGCTCGGATTTGAAGATTACCGAGAACACTTGCCGAAACAGGCCGGGTTACCAATGCATCAGATGTGTCCTGAGGCTGCCTTGCCGTTGACAATACCAAAGATTGCTCTTCACAATTTATTACATCAAGATAAAACGGGTATTCGATATCACGGGATTGCAGTTCGTCCCGGAATAAAGAATCAAGCACAGATAGATCAACCTTAACATTACCATCGGCTTCGTACAACAACAAGGTTGATATAATGTCTTTCACCCGTATTTCTAATGAATCAGGCAGAGCGCCTCCAATTTCTTCTGTTTCAGAAAAATCATCTATCGAAAAATTTAATTCGGCAACACTATTCTCATCACTTAACATTTCAAGAATTGAATCAACAGATACAGATGTTTCCGTATCAGAATAGCTCTCAACAGAATAAATTGTTGCATTTTCGTTACCAAATAAAAACCCGGTCTGATCCTGATACCTTTTTTGCACTTCGGCACGTACCGATGTTTCCAGCGCCAGGTTCAGTTCCTTTAACAGTTGATCTTTATTAATAGTGTATAGATTTTTGATCCAATACAGTTGCAGGAATATCAAAACTGCCGAGGTTAGTAGCCCAAGTAGAAATGTTAAACGGATGCGACTCATCATATTTTTCATACCCCAGAGATATTGAATGTTTATGCAAATTACAAATAATAAAACTTAGTTTCCAAGAAATCTCTCCTGCTTAACACTACTTAACACTAAATAACCATCAATTAACTAAAGGCAGGCTTTCAAGTCTTTAAGTTTACCACAACAAAAAATATACAAACTAAAAACTCAAGAAAAATGAAAACAAAATTATTTTTGGCAATTATGCTTGTTTCTGCATTTGCAACTTTATCGAAAGCACAAACCCAGGGAACAATTATTTACGAACAAAGAATTAACCTGCACAAGAATTTAGATAAAAAGCAAAAAGGTTATAAGAAACTCATTCCGGAATTTTCAGAAAAAAAGTATATCTTTTTATATGATGAAAACTCAGGCCGTTTATTTGAAAAGAAAGAAAAAAAGTCAGGGATATCAATAACGATGTCCGGGGCATCAAACAATTCATGGATTGACTTCATTAACAAAAAAATCAGGGAATACATTGAAGTTGACGGTGAAATGTACTACACAGAAGAAGAACTTACCACTTACGAAGCAACAAAAACCGGGGAAACGAAAAAAATACTCAATTATACCTGCTTTGAATATAAAGACAGTGAAGAAAACATGACATTTTGGGTTTGTCCTGATTTACCATCTTACATTACTCCAATGCCTCCCATTTGTTTTGAAGGTGCCGTTTTAGAGATTTGTAATGATGATATTTCCTACGTAGCACTATCGATATCAAACGAAATTGATATAGAAGAACTATCAGCTCCTGCCGGCACAGAAGTTACCAGGGAACAAGCAGAAGATTTACGTGACGAGCTATTTGACTAAAAAAGAGATTTAAGCAACGAATATCAGAAAAATGAAACTCACAATTAATAATATATCAAAAACATACCCCAATGGCGTAAAAGCCTTAAATGACTTAAGCCTGACAATTTACTCGGGTATGTTTGGACTTATCGGCCCTAACGGGGCCGGTAAGTCAACATTAATGAGAACGTTAGCAACGCTTCAGGACATTGACCAGGGAGAAATCAGGTTAAATGATATTAATTTATGCCAGGATAAAGACAGCATAAAACGTACTTTAGGTTATTTGCCCCAGGATTTCGGAGTCTATCCGAATATAAGTGCCTGCGAGTTGCTATCGCATTTTGCAGTATTAAAGGGCATACACAATAAATCGGAACGAAAACAAGCCGTAAATTACCTGTTACAGCAGGTTAATCTTTACAACGTACGTCGTAAGAACGTACACACATTTAGTGGAGGTATGCGTCAACGTTTCGGGATAGCCCTTGCGTTACTTGGCAACCCGGATTTACTCATTGTCGATGAACCGACAGCCGGTTTAGATCCTGCAGAACGCAACCGTTTCAATAATCTATTAAGCGAAATCAGCCAGGACAAAATTGTAATATTATCGACACATATTGTTGAAGATGTGAAGGATCTTTGTAACGATATGGCAATTATTAATCATGGCCGGGTTTTACTCAATGACAAACCGTCAGTATTGATGCGATCGCTTGAAGGTAAAATTTGGGAAAAGCGCATATCCAAAAATGAACTATCGGATTACAAAGATAAATATCAGCTCATCCACTCTCACCTGAACGAAGGCAAACCTTTAATTCACATCTTTAGCGAAGATAAGCCCGACAACAGCTTTACCCAGGTTAAACCTGCCCTTGAAGATGTTTACTTTTCTGCCATATTGTAGAAAGTAAAAATCAAGAGATCAATTCATTTAAATATTGAGACTTATGTTTTACGAAATATTCAGATTCGAAATAAAACGCGCCTTTCAACGGCCGGCCATTTACATATACTGGGGGCTAATGTTTCTGTTGTCATTCTTTATTATGAATGCTGCAGGTGGTGCATTTAAAAGCATCAGCATCGGAATAGGCGGCAATGTGTTTATCAACTCTCCCGGATTAATTGATCTTTTAATGGGAGCTTACTCTTATTTAAGCATATTTATAGTTGCAGCAATATGTTCGAACATCATTTTTAAAGATTACTCAAACAATTCTCTCGAACTTATTTATAGTACCCCCATAAAGAAATACCAATACATTTTCGGACGGTTTTTAGCAGCTTATACAATTAGCATTATTGTACTTTCGGGTATAGCATTAGGCCTCTTTACAGGAACAATCATGCCTTACCTGAATCCCGATTTGTTCGGCCCTAACGAGCTTAAAACCTATGTTTTTCCTTATTTAACCCGGATATTACCTAACACTCTTTTGGTTTGTAGTATATTTTTCAGCGTAAGTTTACTATTACGCAATGTAACTGTTAACTGGATTTCGATAATTGTGCTTTACATTCTATATGCCATAAGCATGAACTTATTTAAAGATTTAGACAATCAAACGATAGCATCTATACTCGACCCATTTGGCATTGCAGCATCACTAAAGGTTACAACCTCAAATTCGGCAAGTGATATGAATGAAAAAGGAGCTCAACTCGTGGATATATTTTTATACAACCGATTATTCTGGATGGGAATCGCCGCTATTACCCTTGTATTTACTTATTACAGGTTTAAATTTGCCTATAACTTAAGTACCATTAAGTTGATTAAACGCAAACAGAAAAAACAATTTGCAGATACTGACGCGCAAGAAATTAAAACAATTGACAAACCAAAAACTTTAAATCTTTCAAACAACAGTAATGGCAAATTTTTCAAACTGTTAAAATTTGAACTCTGTAAACTCTTTAAGAATCCGTACTTTCTGCTGATATCATTAATTATAGTTATCTTTCTGTTTGTTACATCGAAAGCCGTAGGGAAAATTTATGACACCACAACTTACCCTGTCACTTATCAGGTTATTAGTATCCTAGGAGGCAGCATACAACTTTTTCTTTTCATTATTATTATGATTTTCTCAGGGGAAATGATTTGGAGAGACCGTGACAATAAAATTTTCGAGATCAGTCAAACATACCCGGTTGCCCGATGGAATTATTACTTAAGTAAATTTGTCAGCTTAAACATTGCTATTATTGTCCTGCTTTTGACATTTGTGGGATGTGGAATTATTGCCCAAAGCATTGCAGGCTATTATAATTTTGAAATCGGACTTTACTTTAAATATGTGTTTGGAATTTTTTATGTGGAATATTTCTTAACCTGCGTTTTAGCCTTTTTCTTTCATATACTTATTAACAATAAGTACCTTAGCTATGTGGCTTTAATTTTTTATTGGATTATTGATAATTATTTTATTTACAAAATATTAAAGCATCATCTATTGGTTTATGGCGGAGGCCCTTCTGTTATGTATTCCGATATGGATAAATTCGGGTTTGAACTAATCCCTTACTATAGCTTTAAACTTTGGTGGGTACTTATTGCTGTTATTTTAATGATCATATCGAATCAGCTCATGGTAAGCCAAACAGAAGATAATTTCAGGTTACGGTTAAAACTGTTAAGATCAAGAACTCAACGTTACGCTAAAAACGGGCTTTTTGTCTTACTACCCATTACGTTAATGTATGGCGGATTTTTATTTTACAAAACAAACATTAAAAACGATTTCACAACATCGTATAAACTTGAGAAACTAATCGTAGATTATGAAAAAACATACAAACATTTTGAAAATACTCCACAGCCTAAAATTACCGATGTATCACTGAATGTTGACTTGTATCCATCGAAAGGTGATGTTATGGCAAACGGAACATATAAGATAGAAAACAAAACAAATCAACCCATTGATACTATTCTTATAAATGCTGTCAGTGAGATCAAAAACATTGAGTTTAACAGAACTGCAGTACTCATTAAACACGATAAAAAGCAGGATATTTATCTTTATAAACTCACAGACAAATTATTGCCAGGTGAAATTATCAGTATGACATTTGATTACGAAGGGAAAAATACCGGATTTGATCATAACGGAGCTCAAAACTATTGTCGCAAAAATGGAACTTTTTTATACAACAGTGAATTTCCAGGTTTGGGATATCAAAGTAATTTAGAGCTTTACACAAAAAAAAGCAGGCAAAAATACAACCTTCCGGAGAAAGATATTGCCCGAAAGATTAACGACCCTAAAGGTATAGAAACAAATTTCATTTCAAATGATGCTGATTTTATCAACTATGAATTAATTGTCAGTACAAGCAGTGATCAAACGGCTGTAAGCCCGGGAAAACTTATCGATCAATGGACAGAAGATAACCGGAACTATTTCCATTATCAATCAGAAAAACCAATGATCAATTATTATGCAATATTATCAGCACGATATCAAATATTATCAGACAAGTGGTTTCCTGAAAACAACAGTGACAATCCGGTTGATATCAGCATAATGTATCACAAAGGGCATGAATATAACCTCGAAAATATGATGAAGGGTGTAAAATTGGCCTTATCAACATATTCCGCGCTTTACAGCCCATACCAGTATCAGCAATTAAGGATTGTCGAATTCCCCCTCTACTCAAACTATGCACAATCGTTTCCAAACATGATCCCATTTTCTGAAGGCATTGGCTTCATTGCGGATTTGCGTGAACTCAACGATAGTACAAAAAGCTTTGACAAACAAAAAATTGATTATCCATTTTTTGTAACAACCCACGAAATGGCGCATCAATGGTTTGCTCACCAGGTAATAGCAGCCGATGTTGAAGGGGCTCAAATGCTAATGGAATCCATAACACAATTTTCGGCACTGCAATGTATGGAATTGTATTATGGAGAAGATAAAATGAAAAAATTCTTTCAAAACGAAATGTTCTCATATTTAAGTTCGCGGAAAAACGAAATCGAAAATGAGCGTCCATTAGCCTTAGTTGCACCACATCAACAAAGTATATATTACAACAAAGGTGCTCTTGTCATGAATTCGTTAGCAAATTATTTAGGGAAAGACAAATTCTTATCTGTGGTAAAATCCTTTATCGGCAGGTATGCCTTTAAAGAAGCCCCATACCCGACTACGACCAATTTCATAAGTTCATTAAAACAGGAAACCCCGGACAGCCTGATTTACTTTATTGAAGATCAGCTTGAAAAGATCACATTTTACGAAAGTAAGGTTCATTCGATAAGCTATAAGCGCAACAAAGATTTCACTTATCAGTTTAACGCTGAAATTGAACTTGAAAAATTTTATGCTGACGGGAAAGGCAAAGAATCATCGGTTGCATGCAACGATTTTATTGAGATCGGTATATATAATCACAAAAACGAAATTATATATCTTGAAAAGGTTAGATTACATGATGGTAAGAACTCTCTTGAATTGAGCTTAAAACGCAAACCAAGCTACATGATAATCGATCCCTGCTACAACTTAATGTTTAAAAATTATGAACGGCCGATGATTGATATTGAAAAAATGTAATGTATAATGCCGGTAGAAAAAGTTCAATTTTTCTACCGGCATTATCTTAACAACATCCGCTGTCGCAGGAACCGCAATCGCAGTGCGAATCGCAGCCGGCAGTGTTATTTACAGAAAAAGGTAAACCCTGTTCATGACAAGCTTTGAGGCCTCCGTCCAGATTTAACACATTTGGGAAACCCTGGTAGATCAGCAGATTCGTAATTTTAGCAGAACGTTCTCCAACAGCACAAATCACCAAAATGGTTTTATTTGCCGGAATTTCTTCAAGCCGATCCATTAAAGTCATCATTGGAATATGCAGTTGCTTCTCCGGTACCAATTTTAAGCACTGATGGTTCAATTCAAAGCTTTCTCTGATATCGAGCAAAACCACATCTTCCTTTTGCAACATGTCCCAGGCAGTAACCGGGTCTATATGCTTAATGCCTGCCACATGAAATTCCTGATATCTGGGTTTATCGTACATCATTACAAATTTTATGTCACAAAACTATCAAATCTTCAATAGCTTGGTGCTAATTTTTGACATGATTTTGCAAAAACATATCTCACTCGAACATTATTCACGAAGGAATTCAATCCATCTCATTGAAATGTGTACTTTTGAGCAAAATTCTATGTTATGGACGAAAACTATCAGATGACTGCAAAATGTATGGCTGGAATGGAAGCTGTACTTTCTGAGGAATTAAAGCAGCTCGGAGCGAAAGACATCAAAGCACAAACACGCGCTGTCTTTTTCTCAGGAGACGAAGCAATGTTATACAAGGCAAACTTGCACCTCAGAACTGCACTGCGCATTTTGAAACCACTTGATAGTTTCTATGCTCACGATTTCGGACGATTGTACAAACGCATAAAACGCATAGAATGGTCAAACTATTTCTCTGTGAATCAGAGCTTCGCCATTGACTCTGTCACATTCGGAAAGTATTTTAAACATTCACATTTCACTAGCTTAAAAGTGAAAGATGCAATTGCCGATTATTTCAGAGAAAAAACAGGAGAACGCCCCTCTGTTGACAAAGACAATCCTGACATTTTAGTAAGCATACACATTGTTGACAGACAATGTACCGTTTCCCTTGACAGTTCAGGGAAACCATTGGACAAAAGAGGATACAAACAAGAAATCACAGAAGCTCCATTGTCGGAAGTTTTAGCCGCAGGACTTATTTTAAATAGCAAGTGGGACGGAACATGCGATTTCATCGATCCTATGTGTGGTTCCGGCACTTTAGCCATTGAAGCTGCCCTAATAGCTGGCAATATTGCCCCTGGAAAATATCGAAATTTCGCCTTTGAAAATTGGTCTGATTTTAATGCAACATTATGGCACGATATCAAACAAGAAGCCAGCAACAATGAAAAAGCAATTCAATGCAATATATCTGCGTCAGACATCCATATGCAGGTCGCTGAAATTGCTGCAAAAAACATCAAATCAGCAGGATTCGAGCATCTGATTCAAGTGAAAAACATGGATTTCTTTCAATCCAGACCAACAGCCGATAAGGGCATTTTAATCATGAATCCTCCCTATGGTGAAAGATTGGAAAGAGACAAGGATATGATTGACTTTTACAAACAAATTGGAGATCACATGAAACAATTTTATCCCGGATGGGATGCATGGATTTTCAGTGGTAACAAAATGGCAATCAAACATATCGGCCTAAAACCATCAAAGAAAATGATGTTTCTCAATGGATCCATTGAATGCAAATATCACAAGTTTGAGTTGTACAAAGGAAATGTTTAGTTGGAGATTGTTGATTGTTGCTCATTATATTCGCTGATTGTTAATTGTTGATTGATGATTGCTGCTCATTATATTCGCAAATTGTTATTTAATGATTGTTACCTTTCGTCTATGCTCAAGGTAATTTTTCTGTTAATGATCTCTGTCATTCTGTATTTTTTTTCAAATTATCGATTAAATTTGCATGACAAAGCAAGAAGATATGAAAACTTACAAATCTTTAATCATAGTTATTCTACTAACACTGCCAACTTCACTGTTCAGCCAAGACATTGACTCCAAATCAAACGAGTCTGTTTTAGAATCCAGATCAGATATAAAATCATTCACAGTTTCTGCCGGTTACGGATTAAACTATGGCGGCTATGGATTAGGATTTCTTTATTATCCGAATCAATTATTAGGCGTTTATGCAAACGTAGGCTTCCCTCACTCAAACTTATCCTACGAGTTTGGAGCTAAAATCCGCCCCTTATGTAAGCACACAAAACATCTTCACCCATACATTTTGGGTCAATATGGAACAAATGCAGGTGTCTTTGTTTTAAACCGAGGAGAGTTAGATCGTTTGTTTAATGGATTTACTCTTGGTTTAGGTTTAGATTGGAGTCTCAAATTTATGAGGCCTGCATATTTCTCCGTTGGGCTTTTGTTTCCTATTCGAAACAACGATTCAGTGGATGAATACATTCAAGTACTACGCAAAAGGTATTTAATTGAGCAAGAAACCGATATGTTACCCATTGATTTTTCAATTGGATTAAATTTCCCATTTTAGTTTACTAAACTAGCTTAGTAAGCCATGTTCCAACATATGTGAAATTGCAACGTTTGCCCCTATTCCGATTAAAATCAAACCTCCAATTAGACTTGCCCAACGCTGAATTTTCTCGGATTGAAACCGTTTCCCTGTCATTAAACCAAACGCACTTGCAAAATATGTCACAATAAAAATCATGATTACAGTCAACCAAATATCAACGGATAATATGCCCAAACTAAAGCCTGTCGCCAAAGCATCTATACTCGTTGCGATGGACATTCCAAGAATCAAGCGAATGCTTAATTTTATCGCCTTTCTTTCTTCTGCCTTTTTGAAACTTTCCCGTATCATATTTACACCAATTAAAAGCAATAAAGCAAACGCAAGCCAATGATCCCAAGCCTGAATATATGGCAGAATTATGTACCCAAAGAAATATCCAATTAAAGGAAAAACTGCCTGAAAAAGAGCAAAACTTAAAGGAATTAAAAGCTTCACGCCCCAAGTAAATTTATTGCAATTCAACCCACAAGTCACTGATGCTGCATAAGAGTCGAAACTCAGAGCGATTGCAATTCCTATTAAACTCACAAAATCCATCGTGCACAAAATTATAAATTCTATTAGATTTCACTTTTTTGTTGATTGTATTTAAAATCATTGTAAATTAGCAGTGTGAAAGTTTTGCGTAAAATATTGGCAGTAAATTTAATGGTAATCCTTTTAGCCTCAACCTTAGGCTTTACATTGGAACATCATTTTTGCAACCATTGCAACAAGAGCTTTGAAACTGCTTGGTTTCTCATTCCTGGCAATAACGACATTGTTCATGATTGCACCTGCTCTCATGATGAAGATAAACATGCTTGCTGTGAGGGGAAATGCGAAATTGACCAAGCAAAACACATTGAACATTTCAATGCGAAAATCACTAGTCTTATTCCACAGGAAAACCAAGACGAAATCCCTAGCATTCATCTATTTGCTCAAGATTTTCTCCTTGATCAAATTCAAAATTTTAAGCACAGCACATTCAACGGGACAAGCATTCTAGTTGTCCCAAAACCCCCAAATTTAATTCCACTAAACATAGAACATTGCTGTTTCTTGATTTGATTTTATTGTAAAACCAAAACCAGACGCTATTGTCTAAACGAAAGTTTTACAGTAAAATTTAAAATTATGAAACGCATTATGCTTTTGCTATTGCTAATTACAGCAATGCAATTGACTTTAAAAGCACAACGCATTGAAGGAAAAGTTTATGAACTTGTTGAAGGGGAAGAAAAACCTCTCGTTGGTGCCAATCTTCAATGGCTTGATACGCAAAGAGGCACAACCTCTGATGCAAATGGTGATTTTGTCATTCATCGCTCAATAGGTCAGACCTACCTACTAGTTAGTTTTGTGGGTTACCAAAACGACACAGTTGACACAAGAGACAAAACATCATTAAAAATTGAACTAAAAGCAGGACAAGTTCTGAAAGAAGTCTCTATTGCTGAACGTAGCGAATCTACCAGTATAGATAGAATGGCAACCATGCATGTCGAGAACATCTCCGGACAAGAGTTGCACAAAGCGGCATGTTGTAACCTATCACAAAGCTTTGAGACAAATGCTTCAGTTGACGCTGCCTACAGCGATGCGGCAACAGGGGTTAAACAAATCCGTTTGCTCGGATTATCCGGACGTTACATTCAAATGATGACTGAAAACTTCCCTAACTTTTATGGGTTATCCACCAACTATGGCTTGGAATATGTTCCTGGTCCATGGATGGAAGCAATTCAAGTTTCTAAAGGGACTGCCGCAGTTGTCAATGGACATGAAGCAATTACAGGGCAAATTAATATTGAATATAAGAAGCCCAAAAGCTCTGAACCCGTTTATCTAAACTGGTTTGTCAATGATAAAGGTCGGACAGAAATCAATTTTAACTCCCATTGGATAATGAATGACAAATGGAGTGGAATGATTTTGTCACATCACGGCTGGAGTTTAATGCAAAACGATCAAAACAATGACATGTTTGCAGATTATCCCTTAGTCAATCGACAATTGGTTTTTGCACGAATGGATTTTAACAATCACAAGGGTTACACAACTCGCTTTGGAGCGAAATATTATTACGAAACCCGCATTGGTGGTCAGATGGATTACAATCCAGAGATTAGTGCAGCGGATCAGGAAGCTTATGGAATCAACATTCAAACCGATCGATTTGAAGCATTCTGGAAAAATGGATATGTCCTACCAAACATGCATCACACCAGCATTGCTATGATCAACAATTTCTCGTATCACAATCATCAGGGATTGTATGGTCAGGACACTTACAATGCAAATCAGTTGAGTTATTATGGAAATTTGATTTGGCAATCCATTATCGTGAATCATAAGCACACATACCACGCTGGGCTCAATTTTAAATACGACAAATACGATGAGAATCTGAATTTGACTCCTTTTGATCGTACAGAAATTGTTCCCGGAGCGTATGCACAGTATTCCATGAAACTCGACAATGGACTAAGTGCTATTGCTGGCATCCGTGCTGATTATCACAATGAATTTGGGATGTTTTACACACCAAGGTTTCACTTGAAATACAAACCAAGCGGAATTACAATTATCCGTGCATCTGCAGGAAAAGGATGGAGAACTGCAAATATCTTAGCAGAGAATTCCTTCCTTTTAGCATCGTCAAGAAATTTAATTATTGACAATGACATTCAGCCAGAAGTTGCATGGAATATTGGTGGAAGTATAACTCAATATTTTATGGTCGGGAAACGTGAGTGGAATCTTACTGCAGAATATTATCGCACTTGGTTTGAGAACCAGCTTGTAGTTGATATGGACAGTGACATCAGATCCATTCATTTTTCTAATCTCAAAGGGAAATCGTATTCCAACACTTATCAAATTGAGTTAAGCTCTCCAATTATCAAAGGCTTAGACATGCGCACAGCCTTTCGCTACAACGATGTAAAACAAACCATCAATGGGAAATTAATGGAAGTTCCGCTGACAACACGCTCCAAAGGCTTTGTCACTTTATCGTACAAAACCCCATTAGGAAAATGGCAATTTGATGGTACTGCACAACTGAATGGAGGAGGAAGAATTCCTTCAACAGCTGCGAATCCTGAATTATTGCAAAGAGCAGATCATTTTGATCCGTACCCCATTTTCAATGCACAAGCAACAAAATATTTCAAAACATGGAGTATTTATTTGGGCGTTGAAAACATCATGGATTTCAAACAAGAAAATCCGATTATCGATGCAGGAAACCCATATGGTGAATATTTTGATGCAGCCATGATATGGGGTCCACTTGAAGGTCGAAAAATCTACTTTGGAATCCGTTGGAAATTAAAGAATCTAAACAAAAAATAAATCTTAAAAATGAAAATTATGAAACATGTAATGATGATGAGTTTGAGCATACTCTTTTTAATGATTGGCATCAATCATGTCAATGCTCAGGACAGCAATGAGAATGACAAATACAGTCACACTGTATTAAAAGTAAAAATGGATTGTAACAACTGTGCAGAAGCAGTTAAAACTCAACTCGCCTACACAAAAGGTGTGAAAGAGGTAAAAGCTGATCACGTAAAAGATCTTGTGAGTGTTAAATACGTCACAAAAAAATGCAGTGAACAGGATTTAATTGCTTCTCTTGCTAAAATTAAGTACGAAGCAAGTGCTTATAAGGCACAAGCGAATAGTAGTGCAAAGAAGACTCCTTGTTGCAAGCAATCAAAAAAGGCATGTGGCGGAAGTCAGACTCCTTGTTCGAGTAAAAAAGATGAATAATTAAATCAAGCTTTTGCAGCCTCTACAATAGTGTGGAGGCTGCATTTTACACCTTCAACTTATGAAACACATCACTTTAATTTTTATTACAATGATTTCAGTACTTTCTCTATCAGCACAAGAGGCTAAAATCATCCAATTACCAGATGCAAACAAAACAGGTGGTATGCCACTAATGGAGGCGTTAAACAATCGATCCTCGCAACGTGAATTTTCAGAAAAACCGCTTTCGTTACAACAACTTTCTGATCTTTTGTGGGCAACATGGGGAATCAATCGTGAAAACGGAAAACACACAGCTCCATCCTCTCGAAACAAACAAGAAATGGATGTTTACATAAGTACTAAGGATGGACTTTTCTTGTATTTACCAGAAAAACATCAACTGCAAGAAATTCTGGACAAGGATATTCGCAAAATTACAGGGGAGCAAGATTTTGTTGAAAAAGCAGCTGTCAATCTAATTTTTGTTGCCGATTACAAAAGAATTCAATCCACATCGGAGAAATACAAAAACACCTCTGGAGTAAACACTGGTTTTATGGCTCAAAACGTGTACTTATTTTGTGCATCTGAAAATCTTGCCTGTGTTGTTAGAGGGTGGTTTGATCACGACAAGCTACACAAAGCCATGGGTTTAGCGAAAAATCAAGAGATTATTCTTTGCCAAACAGTTGGTTATAAAGCGGAATAAAACAATCCGAGAAAGCATTTGTTATTAAGCATTATGCACCAACATTCACATCATCATCACCATCATGAAAATCAGGGACAAAAAAGTTTGCTGATTTCCACACTGCTGAATTTCTTTATTACAGCAGTACAGATTGTTGGTGGACTATTATCAAATAGCTTATCACTTTTATCCGATGCGCTTCACAATCTGGGAGATACGCTTGCTATTTTTATTGCATACCTCGCAAACAGATTTAGTAAAAAAGACGCAAATACAAAGAAAACATTTGGGTACAAACGTATTGAAATACTTGCAGCACTTTTTAATTCTGCGAGCCTGATTATTATATCAGTTTTTCTATTTGTGGAAGCAGGCAAACGTTTTGCAAACCCTCAAGAAATTAAAGGAAATTTGATGCTGATTGTTGCAATTTCAGGTTTGATTGCAAATTTCATATCAGTCGTTTTATTAAACCGCCACAAGAGAAAAAATCTGAATATTAAAGCCGCTTACCTGCATTTACTTGGTGACACGTTATCTTCAATTGCCGTCATTTTAGGAGGTATCGCAATAATTCTTTGGGATATTTATTGGATAGATCCTGTGATTACGATTGGAATTGGCTTGTATTTAATTATTCACACCATTGGAATACTTAAACACAGCATCAATATTTTAATGCAATCCACTCCTGTGCATATTAATATTGAAACACTGGCTAAATTTGTCGAAAACAGTCATGAAGACATCAGAGACGTGCATCATATCCATCTTTGGACATTGGACGATCAAACTGTATTTATGGAATGTCACATCCGTTTACGTTCAAACCTGGAAGTATCCAAAACGGAAACAATAAGCCGCATGCTTGAATTGTCTTTAAAAGAAAAATTTGACATCTCACATATTACCATTCAGTACGAATTCAATAGTGAGCATCCAAATACTCGAATCCATAAATAAATTTCATCAAATCAAAAGGATAAAAAAAGGAGAGTTAAAAACTCTCCCCAATAATACAACTACAACACTTAAAAAACCAATATCTTTTCATTCACGCTATCTCCATTTTGCATAAGTGTTACAATATACATCCCTGACTTAAGACTCATAGGAAATCTGAAACTGTGATTAAATTCATCAACATAATGTGTGTTATGATAAACTGGACGAGCAATTCCATTACTAACAACCACTTCAACATCACCAGAAAACCCATTAATTTCCAAATTCAAAACTGAACCATCGTAATACACATTCTCAATGGCAGACTCTTCGTCTTTAGAGGAACAATTTGCCACAACTGCCTGAAAAACTTCTTTGCTTCCATCGAAATCAACCTGTGTTAGACGGTAATAATTAAATTTCTGAGTAAGAGTAAGCGCATAATCCATGTAGTGATATGAATTACCAGCACCAGAAATATGATCAACTTCTTTCCATTCTTTTCCATCATTGGATGCATGAAGCAAGAAATAGTCGTTATTTATTTCCGTAGCAGTAGTCCAGAATACACGATGCATATTTTCCTCACAGTCCACACCAAAATTCACAAGCTCAACAGGAAGCAATTCTCCAAGGTCACCTCCAAAAGTAAGATAATGCAAAGCTCCATCATCTAGTTCTCCTTCACCATTAACATTCGGTAGTGATGTCAATGACTGACGACCTGCCAATCCGGCATTTGTATTCAGAATAATCTGAGGAAGATCATTTGGATAAATCTGATAAAATTTAATTGTTCCGGCTCCTGCACCGCCACCATTTCCATGTCGATCAGTATCAATAACATTGCCTCCGTTACCTCCATTTGCAGAAACTTGCAATGAAGCTGACAAATTAAAGTTTATTTCTTCAGTACTGATCAAAACTGATCCACCAGCACCACCACCTCCTGCACCATCATTACCATTGTTATAAGTATCTTCACCATTTTCACCATTGGCAGAAATGCTACAATCAGACTCTATATATATTTCATTTGCTTTTATAAAGATTAATCCACCTCCAGTTCCACCAGCAGTACCGGAATTATTATTTTGCTGACCACCGCCACCACCGCCACCAAAAAAGGCGCGATTTTCATCATTAATAAGAAAAGATGACAAGTTTAATCCGGGGACACCACCAGTTTTATCAGCACAATTCCAACCGGCACCTCCAAAACCACCAGCAGTAAAATTACTTCCACCAGCACCACCGCCATTATGAGGATTTCCACCACCTGCTCCATTGGCTACTTTACCTTTACCATAGTGCATTTGTGAACTATTGACTTTGTAAATACTTTCTCCTTTACCACCATAGTTAGAATTCCCTGTACGATAAGTCCCAACATCACAATTACTTCCAGAGTTATCGCTTTCAGAACCTCCACGAAAACCAATCCCATCTGCAACAATATCATCCCTTAAAGTGAATAACCCAGGTACGTTGAAGGCTATGACACCCCCTGTATTACCATCCCATGCTTTTCCTGTAATATCATCAGTAGTTACAAAATCTGGAAATTCAGGAAATGTAATCACTTGAACAGAACTATTGGCAGCAGTAGAAAACGATTCATCCAGAAAATCTGACATCACAATCACCATATTGGCTCCATTCTTTGAGATATTAGAAATTTTGGCAAACTCGATAACCCCCGCATTTTTAATACTTGATACATTACCAAAAGCCGCATTATTACCAGTATTTCCTCCCAGAACATTGTCTTGCACCTGATAGATCATTACAATATCTCCAGCCTCAAAACGATCATAAGTCTCATCCAAATGACTGCAATTCAAGGTAGTTCCCGCAATTAAATTTACTTTCGCATATCCATTCACTTGCAATTGTCCAAATAAGGACATTGAAAACATTGTAAGCACGATAAAAACAAGACCACTTCTCATATCTCTCTACTTCTTTTATTAAAAGTCAAACAAATTAACCGAGTTTATTTCAGCTAATCGAAATTCTTTGACTAACTTTAGAATCTCATTCATGAACTAAAGAAATTAACAGATGAAAAAAAACACATTCATTGCAGTAATTTCACTGCTTGTTTTCTCGGTGTCATCATTTGGGCAAACCGAATCGTATTGGGTCTTCCTCAAAGACAAAACCATTGAAAATTATCAAATTGAAAATGACTTCTCACAGAAAGCAATAGAGCGCAGAGAGCAACAAAATATTCCGTTTGACGCAAGCGATTATCCTGTCAATTCTGACTATCTGAAACAAATTGAAGAAAATGTAACAGATTTAACAGGAAACAGTCGTTGGTTTAATGCAGCTTATATCAAAGCCACAGAGGAACAAATTGAGCAGTTGGAACAGTTTGAATTTATCACAAAAATTTCGAAAGCGGTTGTCTGGAATGAATCTCCGTATTGTGATGAAAAAGCGTTAAGTGATGTCACTTACAATGATCAACTGCGCATTTCTCAATTGCGCATGTTTTATCCGGAATATTTCGAAAGTAAAGAAATCACGGGTAAAGGAGTCAGGGTTGCAGTCCTTGATGGTGGCTTCCCCGGTGTTGATACTCATCCTGCCTTTGATCATTTACGAGAAAACAACCAAATCATTGACACTTATGATTTTGTGAAAGATGATGTATTCGCATATCGAGGTAACCAACACGGCACAATGGTATTAAGCTGTATTGCTGGCAAATACAAAGACAATGAAATTATGGGACTAGCTCAAGATGCTGAGTTTCTCCTCGCTCGAACCGAGAAGTCTTTTGAGCCATTTAAAGAAGAAATTTTCTGGATGGAAGCTATGGAATGGGCAGATCAAAAAGGTGCTGATGTTATCAATTCATCATTAGGATACACTTTCCATAGATATTTTCAGGAAAACATGGATGGAAAAACCAGCTTAATTACAAAAGCTGCAAACAAAGCTGCTGAAAAAGGAATTCTTGTTGTAAATGCCGCAGGAAATGAAGGAGATGGAGATTGGCATTACATAGGAGCACCTGCAGATGCAGATTCTATTCTAAGCATAGGTGGCGTTAAACCAGATACTCATTTACATATTAACTTTTCGTCGTATGGACCTACTGCAGATGGCAGATTAAAGCCAAATGTTTCTGCGGCTGGCAAAGCGTTAGTCGCAGACAAAAACGGTTTCTACCAAGTTGCATATGGAACTTCATTTGCATCCCCGCTCACTGCAGGTTTTGCTGCATGCGTCAAACAAGCTTTTCCAGAATTATCGGTCATGGAACTCAAAGCAAAGATTGAAAGCTCCGGAAGCCTTTATCCATATTTTGATTATGCACATGGATATGGAATTCCTGATGCAGGAAAGCTTTTCGGAGAGAAATCCGACAAACTTAGTGTAGAAATCATAGAAGAAAAAAGTGATATCATTATTCATATTCCAGATGAGGTTTTTACGAATTCGGGAATTCACAATAACAACATTCTCTTCTATCATATCCAAAATGCAAACGGGCAATTGGATTCATATAAGGTACTTGAAATATTGCAACAGGATGTAGCCAGACTTTCGAAAGCAGCGCTTAAAGGAAAAAAACTTATGGTTCATTTTAATGGTTATACGACCAGTTCTAATTTTTAATTATTTTAGCATTCACTTGAAAAATCGAAAACAATGAAAAAAATATTAGTTGCATTCATCATTAGCTTTTTAGCAATCCCCACATTTGCTCAAACAATTTTATTGCAAGATACTGAACCAGACAAAGTTTTTAAGGAAACAAACTGGGGACCTAACCGTCAACATTTTGGCTACTGGTTTATCGATTATGGGATGGCAATTCCTACTGAAAGCAAATATGACATTCAAGTTGCATCTTCTGGGCAATGGAATTTCGGTTACGCATACAAAATTAAAATGTTTAAGCTGATGGATTTTGGACTTGAATTTTCATACAATAATGTATTTATGAATTTAAATGAAAACACAAGAGAAAGTTTTGACACAACTCGAAATTGGGATAAAATCCGCAGTTTTCAAAATGGGATTCAAACAAATGCCATTCTGCGATTTTACTTAAACCCAAAACGCGGTAACTATTTCGGACCTTATATTGATCTGGGATTCTTTGCAAACTACAATTGGGGTTCAGGATGGTATAAAGAGTATAAAGATGATGAGCTCAACATTTTGCAAACAGAATATAAAAATGGGGATTTCAATCAAATTGCTTACGGTCCTAGCTTCTCATTCGGACGTAACCAATTGGCAGCTTTTGCTCAATACAATATGAACTCCATTTTGGATAACAAGGTTAACTTAAATCCAATGCCAAATTTAATTTTTGGTGTAAAAATGAATCTGTATTCTCAAAATTAACGAGATAATTTAGCATCCTGAGCAATCTGACATACAACAATACCTGCAGTTTCTGTACGTAAACGATGCAATCCAATGGCTACAGGCTTGTAACCTGACTGAATAGCCAATTGCAATTCGTCTGGGGAGAAGTCTCCTTCTGGTCCTATTAACACCGTACTATTTTCATTCGGATTCATATGATTAACGAGCTGCTCATCAGGCAAGTCTTCACAATATGCAATGTATTTCTGTTGACAGTCTTGCTGAATAAATTCGCTTAGTTTCATCATTGGAGCCAGCTCTGGTTTATATAAATGCTGAGATTGCTTGAGTGCAGCAATAATAATTTTTTCCAAGCGCTCAGGTTTTATCATTTTACGCTCTGAATTGTCGCACAAGATTGGTGTAATCTTAGCAACTCCTATTTCTGTCGCTTTCTCCAAAAACCACTCAAACCGATTTATATTTTTCGTAGGAGCAATTCCAACGTGCAAGTAGGATTCTACCTCACTTCTCTCCTCAACACATTCACCTACATTTACCTCTACATTCTTTTTCCCAATCGCGCTAATAATAGCATCATAGCGCCTCCCCTTTCCATCCAATAATTGGATATTATCACCAGCCTGCATACGCATCACTTTGGCAATATGATGAGACTCAACTTGGTCAAGTGTAATTAAGGTTTTGGCTTTTGCCTCGGAAGAAAAATAGACTTGCATAAACTTATTGTTATTTTTATCTGGTCTAAATAATATTTCATCAGGAGAATTCGTTCATCCATCAAAGATATTTTTAAAACTTAGGTTTGACACTTAAGTTTGACAAAATTAAAACAATTAAATTATGAAACACACAATGAACAGAATATTAGGTAGCCTTATAGTGATTGCATTAAGTGCAAGTATTGCACAAGCAAAAGATTTTAAATTGGTTGAAGAAACTCAAAGTCCGATTGACTCAATAACAGAAGTATTTGGAGATTTTGTTGACAATGATTTAAATGTTTACACCAATACATCCAATACAAATTTAAACATGCAATTCCGCCTGTTAAAAGAAGCAGATTTAAGCTGTATGATTTACAATGAGAGTGGTGACGTTGTTAAAACTGTTAATTTTGGAACTAAGCCGGTAGGAATTAGACACATAGTTGTACAAATTGATGGTTTAGAACCAGGATCATACAAAGCAAAATTAAAGGCTGAAGGACTCAGCATTACAGAATGGTTTGAAATTCTACAATAACTCCAAACATATCCCTAAAAATCACATAAAGAGACTCTCCCCGGGTCTCTTTTTTTTATCTTTACAACATGAAACGCATAGGACTACTTTCAGACACACATGGATTTTTAGATCAGGAATACTTTGATTTTTTTAAAGATGTTGACGAAATATGGCATGCAGGAGACATTGGCACCAATGAAGTTGCCGACAAATTGCAGGCACTTAAACCGCTAAGAGCTGTTTACGGCAATATAGACGACCATATTCTTAGAACCAGATTTCCTCAACATCAAAAGTTTGAAATCGAAGGGCTTTCTGTTTGGATGACTCACATCGGTGGATATCCCGGAAAATATGCCCCATCGGTAAAACATGAAATCTACAGTAAACCACCTGACATTTTCATATCAGGACACTCTCACATTTTAAAAGTCATGCCAGACAAAACACT
This sequence comes from Bacteroidales bacterium, assembly GCA_963676165.1. Taxonomy (GTDB): domain Bacteria; phylum Bacteroidota; class Bacteroidia; order Bacteroidales; family ML635J-15; genus JAQIBY01. The sequence goes on from OY781043.1 coordinate 2,994,239, forward strand.
CAAGCTATTGCATATCAATCCAGGTGCTGCAGGTAATAGAGGAATTCATAAAGTAAAAACGGTATTGCGATTTATTCTAAACAATAAAGACATTTCCGATTTGGAAATTCTTGAAAAGCAAAGAATTTAGACATATACACAACATTCACGACCATATTCCCAATCATAAAAATTAACCACAACTTACTATTGTTTCATTGCATTTTTATGTCTACATTCGAGAGTACAAAAGAAGAATGCGGGGCTTGAGGATGAAAGACAGCAATTAAATAAGTAAATTTGTTAAGTACTAAGTTGTCATAAAAATCCGATGCAAGTAGTATAAACCCCGAAGGGGTGATACAATTGTAACTAAATAATAAAAACAAAGATAAATCTAAACCCCGAAGGGGTGACACAAAAAAACACATCAAAACAAAAGCTTATGCCAGGAACCTATTCACAATTATACATACAAATCGTTTTTGCTGTACGAGGTAGAGAAAACCTAATCGCAAAACCATGGAGAACCGACCTACACAAGTACATTGCCGGAATTATCAAGAATAAAGGACACAAATCAATTATTGTTAATGGAACAGCTGACCACATTCATGCATTTGTTGGATTAAAACCTGCAATGTCGATTTCTGATTTAGCGAGAGACATGAAAAACAACTCTAGCAATTACATTAACAAACAAAAATGGGTAAAAGGAAAATTTAATTGGCAAGAAGGCTTTGGGGCATTCTCGTATTCACAATCTCATATTGAGAACGTATACAACTACATCCTCAATCAAGAAGAACATCATCGAAAAAAAACATTTAAGGAAGAATACATTAAATTCCTAAACGAATTTAACATCGACTATAATGAGAAATATTTATTTGAATGGTACGATTAGTTCTGTGTCACCCCTTCGGGGTTTAGTGTATGCATTACACATCGATTGTGTTAAAATTGTTACACCCTTTCAGGGTTACAATTACAAGCAAGAATTATTAGCATTAGGACTAAACATATTATCTTACCAAAACTAATAATTAAGTTTAAAAGAAAAGTTTGAAATTGAAGCGCTTTCTGTTTGGATGACTCACATCGGTGGATATCCCGGGAAATATGCCCCATCGGTAAAACATGAAATCTACAGTAAACCACCAGACATCTTCATCTCAGGACACTCACATATTCTAAAAGTCATGCCAGACAAAACACTCAAGCTATTGCATATCAATCCAGGTGCTGCAGGTAACAGAGGAATACACAAAGTAAAAACCATTATCAGGTTCACACTTGACAAAAAAGATATCCGTGATCTCGAAATTTTGGAGAAAGATCGTTAATGATTGTTTGCAAGATTCGCATTAAACAAAAACCCACTTCTACAAATTAAAACGCTTAATCATCTGAAAGCCTATATATTTGAAAGCCACAAAAGCATTAAAGACGAAATTCACATATCAATATTTCTGATAAACGTAATCGTAGAAATCAACTAAAGAAGCTTTTGCCTCACGTGAAGTACATGGAAACTTATTTATCATGGATACGACAATCAGGGATTTACCTTTTGAACTTGTCATATAGCCAGCATAAGCGTAAACACGCTTTATGGAACCCGACTTTCCATGAAATTTTCCTTTGAACGATTTGTTATGACCAAAATATTTCAAAGTACCAGACTCACCATTCACAGGCAGAGATTGAAAAAATGCATCGTAACTTGAAGAAGACTGCATTACATTCAAAATAAACCCAACTTGATTGGCAGATATTTGATTAAAGGGAGACAATCCACACAAATCCTCCAGATACAAGCCTTGTGTATCCATTCCTTTTGATTTCCAGTAAGCAGTAATTTTCTCCGATGCATCCTCCAGCACAAACTGATCTGAGAACAAGCAGCCTATCATGTTTGCATAAAGGTTTATGCTTTTATGATTTGTAATCTGGCATAAAGCTTCCAAGTCCGGAGAATCTAAGCTAGCCAATAATATCATGTCACTTTTTTCATTTGCACAGGCAGCTTCACCCAAAACCGGAACACCTGCATCAACAAGGTGTTTATGAAAATGCTCCGCAATTAAAAGCGCTGGATTTGCAATGGAACCTTTCACAACAAATCGTGAATATCCTTGTGGCAATGTCCCTTTTACCAAACGCAGATTGGAATCGGGAGCACCAAAAATATAAGCTTGATCACCACCTCCATCTTTTATCCTCACCTGATTGTCAAAATCGTATGAAATATCCGAAGGGAAAAAACCTGTTATTTCTGTCAAATCGCCTACAGCGCCTTGCGTATTAAAATGGATATGATAGAGATTATCGTACACATTTAACATGCCCGGATTCGCACCAAAATGATTTGCCATGTCTTCCCATATCCAAGTTCTGGGGACTTTATTAATCAAATTTTCATTCTCAACACCATAAACATTTCCATTGACTTGTCTAATTCCAGCTTTCTTCACATCACCAACCCAAGATTGCAAAAAAGAAACCGGCTTATAATAATGCTCTTTGTATTTCAGAGAACCCAATGCCGGATCACCACCTCCGACAATATATAAATCTCCATGAAGGACACCATCTTTAATTTCACCAGAGTACATCAAACGAGTAGTAAAAACCGCATCTTTACCATATTTGTCCAAGGCAGATGCCGTCGGTACAATTTTCATAACAGACGCCGGCATCATGCTTTCATTTGCAGCATAAGATAAAATTTCCTCTCCTGTTTCGGCATCCATCACAAGATAAGAGACAGCAGCTGTCTTCAAATTCGGATTTTCATTTAACAGTTGAGCAAATATTGAACTCGAAATCAAAAAACTCAGTGACAAAAGAATAAAATGTTTCATATATCATGTTTAAAATACATTGTGAATGTACAAAAATTGTACATGTTTTGAAATATCCTCAAAAGCTTTGTGCCTGAACAACAAAAAACTAAATTTGTTCCTCTAAAAACATAAAAGAATGAATAGAACAACTCATAAAGCCATGTTGGTCATTCTAGACGGATGGGGACTTGGCAAACACAACAAAGCAGATGTTATTTCAAGTACACCAACTCCATATTTTGATTCCTTAATGAAGAATTATCCGAACTCTCAACTTCAGGCAAGTGGAGAAAATGTTGGATTACCTGATGGACAAATGGGGAACTCTGAAGTTGGACATTTAAATATTGGTGCTGGACGTGTCGTCTATCAAGACTTGGTAAAAATAAACCGCGCAATTGCAAACGGTGATTTTTTCCAAAACCCACAACTAATTGACGCAATGGAAACTGCTAAGAAAAACAATAAAGCCATACATTTTCTGGGCTTGGTTTCTCCTGGTGGCGTACATTCCATGGATTCTCACTTAGTTGCACTTACACAAATGGCAGGACAATATGAACTAGATAAAGTTTTCATCCACGCATTAACTGATGGTAGAGATACAGATCCAAAATCAGGTTTGGGGTACATGAAAACACTTCTTAAACAGATTGAAAACACTCCTGCCAAACTTGCTAGTCTGATTGGGCGATATTACACCATGGACAGAGACAAACGCTGGGAACGCATTAAAGAAGGATACGATCTCATGGTTCACGGGAAAGGAACAGCCAGCAAAGACATAATCAGTAGTATACAAGCATCTTACGAACAAGGAATCACAGACGAATTTATCAAACCAATTGTCATGACCAATGAACAAGGCTGTGCAATCGGAAAAATACAAGAAGGAGATGTGGTTATTGCATTTAATTTCAGAACCGACAGGTTACGTCAAATGACAATGGCACTCACGCAACAAGATTTCCCTGAACATGGCATGAAAACTATACCTTTGCATTATTATACCATGACTCGTTATGATGATCAATTTCAGAACATCCAAGTTATTTACGACAAAGAAAATGTTAAAAACACCTTGGGAGAATACCTTTCCACACACAATTTAAAGCAGTTGCGAATTGCAGAGACCGAGAAATATGCCCACGTAACATTTTTCTTTAGCGGAGGTCGTGAAGAAGAGTTTCAAGGTGAATCGCGTATCATGGTTTCATCTCCAAAGGTTGCAACTTATGATTTACAACCTGAAATGAGTGCTCCCGAAGTTGCTGATAAACTTGTTCACGAATTAAAATCTGAAACTCACGACTTTGTCTGTCTTAATTTTGCAAATGGCGACATGGTAGGTCATACGGGAATATATTCAGCCATTGTGCAAGCTATTAAAACAGTTGACGCCCAGCTAGAAAAAGTGGTTGAAACAGCAAAAGCCCACAACTATGATGTTATCATTATTGCAGATCACGGCAATGCTGACAATGCAATAAACGAAGATGGCAGTCCTAACACAGCTCATTCCCTCAACCCTGTTCCGTTTATCGTGGTAACAGAGCGTTTTCATAAGGCGATCAATGGACGTTTAGCAGATGTTGCTCCCAGCCTATTAACATTAATGAATTTGGAAGCTCCACAAGAAATGACAGGAGCCAATTTAATTTTCTAATAATTTAATACATGATCTCAATAGGTGACACATTAGTTAGTTTGGATGTTTTTGAAAAACAATTCATCTGTGATTTGGGCAAATGTAAAGGTGTATGTTGTGTAGAAGGTGACTCAGGAGCTCCTTTAAGTGAAGAAGAAAACAAGATTATTCATGACATCTTTCCGGAAGTAAAGAAAATCATGAAACCAGAATCCATTGAACGTGGGGAGAAAGAAGGTCTGAGCTTTGTTGACCAAGAAGAAGAACTTGTCACAATGATACATGAAAATTCAGGCGAATGTATTTTCACCATTCAGGAAAACGGCATTAGTTTTTGTGCGATAGAAAAACTTTGGGCGGAAGGAAAAGTACCGTTCAGAAAGCCTGTTTCTTGCCATTTGTACCCAATTCGGGTCAAAGAATACCCTATGTTCACCGCAGTAAATTTTGACGAGTGGGACATTTGTAATGCTGCGCGCGTTAAAGGAGAGCAATCCGGACTTCCGGTGTATAAATTTTTGAAAGATGCACTCATCCGACGATTTGGAGAAGACTGGTATGCACAATTAGAGATTGCAGCAAACGATTTGGTGTTAGATTAAGATCAAATCCTTGTTCAATTGGTTAATTTTCACTAATTTTAACTTGTTTTCTTATGAAAAAAATGAGAGTAAAAGTTGAGCATATTTTATTGTTCGTTCTCCTTATCAGCACAAACCTTGTCATGGGGCAAAATTATCCTCCCAGATCAACCGCTGAAAAGGACAAATGGGACAGAAGATTTCCGGAAATTAAAATTGGAGACAAAATTTATCAAACTGGAAGCAATTGGTTAACTGTAGACTTTGGTATCGCCAATAGCTACATCTTAGATCAGCAAGAAATAAGTATGGCAATTGCTTATCACATGCGGTACAAACCAATTTATTTTAAATTCGGATATCACTATTCCGATGAAACTTTTTTCCTGAGCAATCGTTTACAGAACATTTCATATCATAACGATGTGATTGCTGCTGCCGGTCTCCGATTTGAAATGACACACTTAAATGTGGCATTTTTTATTGGTCCATCGCTTGCTTTTGGAATGATAGAAGACCCAGAAAATTCGCTGATTGGAAATGGATATGTTGGTTTAGGTGCAGTTCCTGAGCTGCAACTCACCTACAAATTTTTCTACGATGTTGGAATTGGAACATCGCTATATGGCAGTTTTAACAAGCATTACCAAGCGGTAGGTGTTCGTCTGCACATCTATTTCTCAGGAGCATATCGAGGCGTATATTAATAAATAATTATATCACTATGGAACATGTAAAACAATACATTGAAGAAAACAAAGACAGATTTCTTGAGGAATTATTCTCATTAATTCGCATCCCTAGTATCAGTTCGCTATCAGCACATAAAGACGATATGGTTCGTTGTGCAGAACAGTGGAAAAAACTGATTATTGAAGCAGGTGCAGATAAAGCTGAGGTTATTCCGAGTGATGGAAACCCTGTTGTTTATGGTGAAAAAATCATCGATCTATCAAAACCAACCGTTTTAGTTTACGGACACTACGATGTGATGCCGGTTGATCCAATTGAAAAATGGGACACAAAACCTTTTGAGCCGGTAATTAAAGATGGTAAAATCTGGGCTCGTGGTGCTGATGATGATAAAGGACAATCATTTATGCATGCTAAAGCTTTTGAATTAATGGTGAAAACTGACACCTTACCATGTAATGTCAAATTTATGATTGAAGGCGAAGAAGAAATTGGCTCTCCAAACCTGGGCAAATGGTGTGAAGAACACAAAGACATGTTGGATGCTGACATTATTCTCGTATCAGATACTGGCATGATTGCTCAGGATATTCCTTCCATTACAACCGGACTTCGCGGACTTGCATATTGGGAAGTTGAAGTCACCGGTCCAAACCGTGATTTACACTCAGGATTATTCGGTGGTGCTGTTGCAAATCCTATCAACGTACTTGCTGAAATGATTGCCAGCTTAACTGACGAAAACAACAAAATTACTATCCCGGGATTTTATGATGATGTTTTGGAAGTAAGTGCAGAAGAACGTGCAAAACTTGCAGAAGCTCCATTCGATGTTGAAGAGTATAAAAAAGCAATAGACGTAGAAGCTTTACGTGGAGAAGAAGGATTTACACCAACTGAACACACTGGAATTCGTCCATCATTAGATGTGTGCGGAATTTGGGGTGGTTATACAGGTGAAGGTGCAAAAACAGTATTGCCTTCTGTTGCGTATGCAAAAATTTCAAGTCGTTTGGTACCAAACCAAGACCATGTGAAAATTGAAAAACTTTTCAAAGAACATTTTGAAAGTATGGCTCCTAACTATGTCAAGGTAAATGTAAAATATTTGCACGGTGGATACGGCTATGTTTGTCCAATTGACTTACCTGCATACAAAGCTGCAGAAAAAGCCTATACTGACACATTTGGCAAAGTACCTGTACCGGTACGTTCAGGCGGTAGTATTCCAATTATTTCAACATTTGAACAAGTATTGGGACACAAATCTGTACTTATGGGATTTGGGCTTGAGTCTGATGCAATTCACTCACCAAATGAAAATTACCCATTATTCAATTTCTTCAAAGGAATTGAAACCATTCCTTACTTCTACAAATATTTTGCTGAAATGCAATAAAGAAAACAATCACAAGCAAAAAATGCAGCCCAAAACAGGCTGCATTTTTTTGTTTTTAACTGTATTCAAACCTAAAAGGATCATATAGAGATTTGATTGTAAATTTTACTCAACAACAATTCCTTCGCTGTCAACAACTATACCATTTTCCAAATAGTAAACAGTGTAGAATCCTGAGGCAAAACCATTGAAGTTAAAACTTACATTACCATCTAACTCAATTGTTTCTTCAGCAATTGGTTGTGAATATACGTTAACAATTTGCATTTGACTTCCGGAAACTACATTCTCAAGATTAATGGTGAAATTTCCGGTATTTGGATTTGGACTGATGTCTAAAATTGAAATTTCAGTATCTTCTAATAATTCCTCGTCATTAAACAAATCATTCATTATTTGCTCAAATTCATTTTCATAAAATGTATTACATTCCTGAATTGATAATTGGAACTCGTCCGGAGAAATAATTCCTTCGTAAGATAATTTTTCAGATGAAATGTGACATAGCCATGAATTTATTTCAAGGTTTTGCAGTGGCATTGCATCAGTTTCAATTTGTAATGCTTCTAATTGTGTTATTGATAATTCAAATTCTTTTCTTATTCGATTTAGCAGGGCATTGTCAAGTTTATACTCAACAATTTCTTCTTGTGTACACTCAATATTCAGAACTAAATCGTTATTCAGATCAATCAGTTTATTTATCAATAAATTATAAGATTGATTTGTATGATCTCTTTGTATTAGAGTAAAGTATCTGTCCAAAATATCATGTAATTTCCCCCAGGCTTCTATTTGAATTTCATGAACTTCACTTATTGGACTTCCAATGGTAATTTCAATGATTTCTACATAATCCTCGAATAAATCAACATAGTCATTTAATGTAAGCTCTTCATTCATTGTTTGGTTTAAGAGTGAGATCTGTTCTGATAAAGATAAATCGCCGGTATTTCCTGAAACAAGAAGCGGACTACATAATACATTTGTTTGACCAAATTCAATCTCAATTGGATTTTCGATCCCACACATTATGTTATATCCATAAGGAGAATTATCTGTGAGGTATATTTTAACCTTAGGATAGCAACCATAAATATAAGTTCTATAGTTATTTCCAAAACTTGGAGATTGACCTGCAGGACTTACAAACCAACGGTTACCGGTGCAAATTATATTCCCGGGTGTATTGCAATCGGTTCTGGAGGAAATATATCCATAAACGGAAAAGCCTCCGTTTTCAGGTGTTAACTGATTATGTGCATTGTTTAAATATAAATATCCGGTATTTATGTAAATACTTTTTGAATTTTCTGAAAAAGTGTTTATATCTCCCTCATTAAGGTGTAGTTTGGAACCCTGATTGTACACTCCATTGGTGTTATCGTAGATATGTGTACAGCTGATATAGGTGTCGAATCCACCATTTATTCTCAGTCCATTTCCCTGATTATCATCAAAAATTGTTTTCTCAATATCTAAATCAGCACTTGCACTTCCGTTATAATAAACACCGTCTCCATTTTCGTTAAAGTTACAATATGAGATTGAAGATGAGCAACTCATATTTTCAGCACGTAGTCCATAATTTGTATTGTTGTTAAAGTCGCAACGACTCAAGCTTATTCCTTTGTCATAAGTATGTAATCCTGTTTCATTATTATTAAATTCGGAATTGTTTACTGTGAATGACTGTCCCCAGTACACGTGGTTGCTTAAGCCATATTTGCCAAATTCAAATTCACAATTCGTGATAGTTACATTGGGTTGTCCCCATAAAACAAAGCCTCTATGTCCGTTGTAGGAATTATTATCTGAAGTTATTTTAATATTATTCAAAGTAAGTTCATGAGATAGTGTTCCTGATATTACTTCTTTAAGCATTCGTTTATTTGAGCCCATTTCAATTTTCCCATCGCGGAGTTCAAGGTTTACCAATTCGGCAGGGAAACGAACGGAGTTTTGTTGTACTTCGATAATTTTATCGTTTCGTCCACTGCCCTGCAAAACAATGGAGGCACCACTGCCACAGGTAATGTTCTGAGTATTGTCATCTCCGGGATTACTGAATTTAATGTAACCGTCGCCGGTAAAGGTGAAGGTGGTATTTGAGGCGATGTGTAGGTCGCCGGCGATTTCCAACATTGTATTATCATCAAGTAGAGAAATATTTGTATTTGGATAAATTGACAAACTTGAGGATTCAAATATTGATATGCTTCCTAATTCTCCCATTTCAATGGATGTATTTTCTTTAAAGATTATATTACCTCCATTCTGTGCAATTAGTTTTCCTTTCCATTTGGATGTACATTTACTTGTAAGACTAGCACCATTTTCAATAATTAAGTTTCCATTTACAATTATTTCGACATCAGGCTGAATGAATATTTCTGCATTTTCTCCTATCGTTAAAGTTGTTCCATTATCAACAATGATGTCTGAATTAATCCTGCATGACTGTATTGTCCTATCTACGTTAATATGTTCATCAATATTTGTGTGTTTGCAGAAGTCATCGTATTCTGCAGTATTGTCAGATCTTGACCGAATTAAAGGCCATTCGTTTCGACTTGATTTTCCAATTGTTTCCCATACATATGCAGAAGCTCCTTCATTTATCATTACTTCATTATACCCATCATTATCAATATCACCAATACTAGCATTATGATTAGTTGAGCCTATTAATAAAGCTAATGGGAATCCTAAAACCAAACTTCCATCAGTAGGATTGATAGCATTTAGATATTCTCCGTCAGGAAAAATTATTTCAATTTCTTCATCTCCATCAACATCTCCCAAAACCGGACATGCATCACTTATTGAAAAACCAGAAAATGTTTTTTGTAATTGAAGATTACCATTACATTCCCAAATTTTCAACTCAGATGTTCCCAAACCTATTATTTCCAATGAATAATCATTATCGACATCTCCAACAACTACTTCAGGTAAAACATCACCTGTTGGGATAAAAGCTAATGACTTTGAATTATCATTCCAACTACCCCAGTAGCTTCCATTCATATTTAAGATATTTACAAAAGTTGTTGTTCCGTTATTTGAAGATACAATAACTTCCTTGGTTCCATTCCCATCCAGATCTGCAATCGTTGGGGAACAATGAAATGTTCTTGATGAATTTGACATCAAACAACTCTGTACCCATTGGCTTCCAATGTATGAATACATATAAACCCCATTGGAATTACTTGAATTATTTGATCCCAAAACAATCTCTTTATATCCATTCCCATCCAAATCTGCAACTGCAATACGACCCATAGTTGCCCCAATATTTGTATCAGTATATAACAAAGCTCCTGTCGAAGAATAAATATAAAAACCTTGACCCCAAGCCTTCTTTATTATAATTTCTTTTGTTCCATTATTGTCTAAATCTGCAATAACAGGCTCGCGTATAAACCGAGTGGTTGGCAAAGAAACTTCAAAAATTTCTTGTGGCAATACACCTTCAGTATTTGGAAGACTATACGCTGTCAATGTTGAATTGCCAGACTCCCAACCAGTAATCGAAACGACATCAAGAATACCATTTCCATCTATATCAGCAATAGCAGGAGTAGCTCTGGAGTCTTCATACTCCCATCTTAGCATAGGGTCTTGACTTGTGTTGTTATTATCCATATCATAGACTTCCTCTCCATGACTAAAAAAATCCAACAAAGCACCTTCTGTTGCAAAACCTCTTTTATGCATGAACAACTCTTTTTGTCCATCGCCATTTATATCAACAACCTGAACTGCACCAGTTGACACATATTCTTCCAAGCTTACAGCCACCGGCCAATTTGTTGACTGAGGCCAAGAAGTCCAAGACTTTTTACAAGTTCGGTTCCCCTCAATACCACTAAGGGAAATAGCTGCTACTTTATAATAATAAATTGTCAATGCATCTAATCCATCATCTGTAAAACAACTTGATGTTAATGGGACAATATTGAGTTTTTCGTACTGGTTAAGATCATTTCCATTTGCATCAGAGGGAGAACGATATATATTATATCCATTTATCGTACTAATATTCAATGGATTCCATTCGAGATAAATACTAAACTCAGCCCCAACAGATTTTATATTTTCAACATTAGAAGGTAAATCCTGAATATCAAAATCATCCGTCCATGTTTTGCCATAAGCATTTTCTGCAATTATATTAAAAACGATAGGATTTCCGGTTGTATAATTAGATGATATTGTGAATGAGTATGGTGTTTGTGCCGTATCTTTTCCATATTCCTCAATATCGGGGTAAGCATGCACAGTATTGTCGTAAGATGCCACATCGGAATCTGTTGTACTTATGCTTGCCGTAAGTCCAGAAAGAGCAGCATTGCCTTTGTTTGACAATTCAATGTTAAATGTGACTGTTTGCCCAGGAGTAAAATCGCCACTCAAGACATATTTATTCGTAGCAAGTACTTCAGGCATGTATGCATCAAAATAAAAATCGTGTGTAGTGGAATAACTGCCGTCTGCCATAACATCCAACTGAAAATGAAGTCTTTTTGTTTCTCCAATATCATTTGATAGTGTAAAAACATAAGGTGTTGATGATGCTTGTATTTCTCCCGCTGCAATATCAGGAAAAGTGGCACTATCTTCGGTTATTGTAAGATAATTTGAACTGCTATCTGTTATACATGATAAAATGGCAGATATGTTTTGTGCCTGTTCTGTCCCTGAATTTTTAAGGCTAACAGTCATCTCTATTGTTTCGCCAGCGTCGGGTAATGAATCGTTATTCCCAGTGCTTTGTCCATTACTATCGTCATCAAAAAGTTGGGAAGTTGTATATAAGTGTTTCCCTGTAATATTGACCTGTATGCTATCTTGTAAAGGAATATAATTTTGAGCTGTAGCAGTCATATATAAACTTCCACTTGTGTGCGGATTAACATTGATGATGGTAAAATTCAACTGTGAACCTGTGGCCGTATCGGTTTTAAAGCAAAGCACCTCATCCTCTTTATAAACAGCAAACCGAACAATATCACCGATAGATAAGCCACCTACAGTAGCATCTACCTGCTGTGCGCTACTGTTAAAGCTGCTACTGACAAGGTTCATTTCAGATGGAACGGCATTCCATATAGGCATTTCAGGGTCTCCAAGCAAATTAAGTCTCAAGTTTGCATAAAAAGAAAAAGTAGCATCACGACTTAATGCAAAACAATTTCCCAATATGTATCCATAAGGATATTCCCCATTATAATTATATATGGACTTGAAAAATGTTATACACTGTGCAGAATAACCCGTATAACCATGTGCTGTATTCGCAATAATAGCAACACCACTGCCATTAGGATTATTCATGTATCTTTCTGAAAAACAATCCCTCTGAAATTCGTTAGGATTACATGCTCCTGTGTACATAATCTGCAAATAATTATCATTGTTTAAGCCTCCAACATCTGTCATTGATAAAGATTCTCCTTTATTTAAATCTGATGTTCCAATTTTAAAAGGATTACCATGATCTAGATGTGCAATTAAATGAAAATGTCCAAGTCCAGAGTTTCCGACCCCATTTAAAGCATTTAATACTGCAAACCTAGATAATTCTTCATCCCCAACAGTATCAGGATCACTTGTATAGTTGTAATCATCATATATTCTCCATGCCGTGCCTGTATTTGGCAGAAAATTATTATACACTGGATTCATCCAATTTGCTTGTGCAGTAAAATCTTTGGCAGGAGGATCATATATGTGGGCTCCAAGCAATAATACATTATCTACATAGTTGACATTATTTACATTTTCTAAATTTTCATAATTTATTACTTTATTAACAAACACTGCCGCCTCGGTACTATCTTCTACCGGTGCACGTCCTATAAAATTATCGGGACTAAGGTCAACAACGCCTCCATTACTAAATATTGCATCCCCATCAGCATTCCAGTTATAATTAGATATCCCTTCTTTATAAACATCACAATAATATAAATCAGAAACTTTTCTTGTACCATCTTCATTAATCGAGTATCGTGCCGGTATAATATTAACATCTCCTCCAAGTAAAACAAATAAACCCGGGCCCCAATTAATACGCATATGTTGCAGATAATTGTGAATTTTTTCGGCTAAATCAACACCCTGATAATTTTGCTGAATATCCTCAGTATAAACTACTTGTGTGGGTACTCCTTTTTTGTTTTTCCATTGGGCAAAACGTTCAAACTCAGTTTTGACTCCACCATTATCTGCTTCGTTACTGGTAATGATGATATAATCAGGGACAGCCCCTTCATAAGCCGGCATCGCACGTGTTACACTGCCTTGATTGCCATTATCTACAACAGTTTGTATTCCGCCTGAATACTGATCCACATCACCAGAATTCTCCACCATGGCTTTTATGGAACTTTTGATAATATTATGACGCGATAGACTTTGTATTCCCTGTGGGGTATATGTTGCCGGACTGTTACTAAAAGAAAAATTTATGTCTTTATACAGCACTAACTGCTGTTTTGCCGGCACATATTGCAGTGGATATATATTAATGGTAACAATATGATATCCCTGATAAAATTCATCCTGTACAATTTCACCAAAATTTCCGGGGAAAGGATGTGTTGATTTGTAAATGAGTTCGTCCGGCGTTGCAAATTCCGCTTCTTCATGCATAGGGAGTTCTTCTTGTGCCGGATACAGGTAATATGATTTTTTTAGGACTACCTCACCTCCCTCGCTAATCTCAAGACCTGTAATATCTACATTTTCAGGTAGAACAAAACGTAACTGCTTTACAGAAATACGAGGCTGTCCTATTTCACCATAATATATACTTTGTGAAAACGAAACAGCATCGTATTGCACATTATCAGGAGCTGTGATTGTTTCAAAAATAATCTCTTTTTCGTCTGTGTTTATATTGTAGCTGTATTGTGCAGCTACAGGAATACTGAATAGTACAAATAGTACAATATATAGCTTTTTCATGATTTTATTTTATCTGTTAATAATTTTTCTTGTTAATGTTCTTTTTTTGTCATAAAATACTAGTAATAAGGCTGATTTAGGATCATTTGATAATGATTTCCTAAAAATCTCCCCTCTTTTCAGTTGATAATTTGCCAAATGGTTCCCTTGTACTGTGTATATAGATAAACGGCAATCAGCATTAATATTATCAATTATTAATTGCTTGTTTTTAATATAAACACTGATAGTATTTATTCCATTTTCATTTATTGCATTGCTTGTATCAACCTGCAAATGAATATTTCGTCTCCACAAGGCAAGGTCAGGGACTAAACTGTTGGTTATAACACAGGTGTATAATCCTTCATCCTCTGCCTGTACGCTATTCATAATTAAAACACTATCAATTGCTCCGCTGATAGGGATTTGATTATGATACCATTGATATTGGTTTGCGGTACCACCTACTGATGTATTAAATTGAATAGTACTATTTTTAGAAACAGTGGTATCAATTGCAATATTTACACTATCCTGGGGACTGTAAGTAAACTCGTCAATTGTATCAAGCGACATATTGGACTCAATGCAATCAAATTCTAACTGATTATTTTCAATTTTATATATACTAAGTAGACTATAACTACTTAAATTGGGTACCGAAATAAAATAGTTATCATTTAATGTTATTTCTCTTAATAATGGTTTTAGAATGTTTTCTGGAAAAGTACCAGAAAATTGATTATTATCAAGATAGATAAGCTTTAAACTTGGCACCTCACCCAAACTTTCAGGAATACCCCCTGACAACTGATTGTTTTGTAAAAACAATTGGTCCAAGTTCACAGCATTTCCAATCCCTTCAGGTATACTTCCTGACAACTGATTATTTGACAAACACAAAACTCGCAGACTTGACATATCACCTATTTGAGCAGGAATACTTCCTATTAAATTATTATTTTGCAAATACAAATGTCCTAAATTGTCCAAATTGCATATTTCAATAGGTATATTTCCCTCAAAATCATTGTTTAATAAATAAAGCTCCTCCAAACTTTCTAAACTCCCAATTTCCGATGGAATATTTCCTGTTATGTTATTATCTTGCATATTTAGAACTCTCAAATGAGTAAGATCTCCTATTTGAGCAGGAATGTATCCTGTTAAACCGAAACCTCCACCTAATGGATCTCCAAGTCTAATCTCAACAACCCGCCCATTTTCAATTGTAACTCCAAACCAATATTCTACCGATTCAGAAAGCCACCCATTTGGACTATCCCAACCGGGACCATTGGTACTGTTATAAAGCGCTACGAGAGCAAGGCTATCCTGTTCATTCACCTGTGCAAAGCTCATGCTAGTAATAAGGCTGAGTAATATAAATAATTTTGTTTTCATAATAGTATAGTTTATAATATCTTTAAATCTGTAATTCCCCTTTAACATTAATCCAAAATTACTTTTTTTCATAATTCTATAATTTAACAAATGATTTACAATTGATTTCTCCTTTTGAGGTAATTAACTTTATAATATATCTACCGGATTTTATATTGGCTATGCTGATTTTTTTATGTTTATCATCTATTACGCCATGTTTAACTATTTTTCCATTGATATCTAAAATATTAAATATGAACGTTTCGTGTTGAGGTAAATCTGTCGCAATATAAACAACATCGTCTGCCGGATTGGGATAAATATCAACATTGATTGATAACAGTTCGTTTTTAATAAAAACGCCTCCATTCATGGTTTTCATAATAACCCCATTATATCCAACAGTATATCCAACAAGATTATTAACAAATTCAATATCACGTGCAGATTGCAAACTTTGTCTTTCCCATAAAACACCACTATTAGTTGTATTATAGATGTCTCCACCTCCAATAAAACCCAAGGTTTCTGAAACAAATATAATTGCTCGAACATGTACATTATGTGGAGTGTCAATAAGATAGGTTGCTCGTCCACTCCAATTTTCGTTTTCTATTTTATATACTTCTCCCTCTTGCCCACCGGTAAATACAGTATTTTCATCGGCAAAGCAAACCGAAAAAAGTTCATTACTCATGCCATATTCTCCTTCGTATAAACAATTCCAAATAATTGTATCTTCTGCAAATTCAAATGTGTGATATGCATCACCCATGCCAACAGCAACCGCATGTGTGCTGTCATATATTGCCACATCGTTTAAGTAAACATAACTAATATAATCTTCATAATTATTGAAATACTCATGTAAATTAAAAAATTGCCACGTATCACCTCCGTTTTTTGTGTATAAGATTTGTGGAATATCAAAGTCTCCACCTACAACACCTGTACCGACTTTACCAACTGCAATGCCTGTATTTGTATCCAAAAAATCAATGCCATTTAAAATTCCTGTTGAGTCGCTTCCAATCAAACTATCCTGTTCTGTCCAGTATGTACCTCCATTAACAGTCTTGTAAATTTTAAATCTTTCACCATTAAAATCGTGTTTATTACATATAATGTAACCTGTATCCACTGCTGGAAAACACATGTCGGTAATATTATAGTCTGTATTCAATTCTAATTGAAACCAGCTTTCTCCGGCATCAGTGGTTTTAAACAAAGTTCCATTTTCACCGGCAACATATCCGGTGTTTTCATCTGTAAAAGATACAGCATTTAATGATTGATCAGTAATGCTATCTAATTTATACCATTGTGCATGAGCAAGGAATGGGAAAAATAAAAATATTAATATTAGCTTTTTCATGATATCCTTTTTCATAATTTAGGGATTTGTTATGTCTATCCTCAAATATACACAAAATTCAAACAAATAACAATAATATGTCATACAACACTCAGTAAATTATAATTCTATTCTATTGAACCACAACTTTGTGAGGAACATCATCTACATAAACAAGATATAATCCAATTGTAAGTTTTGAAACGTCAATGCTTGTTAATTCATTTTTCGCAATAAAATTACAGATTAATCGCCCTGACACTGAATACATACAAATACGTTTCCCTTTGGCATTATCAATTGTAAGGTAGTCAGATGCAGGGTTTGGGTAAATCATAGACTTTTCTATATCCATTGTTTCATACTCCCCAGAAGATTGACACAGTAGCGTGTCAGGATAGCCGGGGACGGTATCCACATGATCGCCATAATCCAAAATGGCATAAATCTCATATACTACGACACTATTATTACATTGCCAATCGGAAGGCAAGCTAATTGTATCATATTCCCCACCTCCTTGTGCCATAATTGACAAAACTTTGTGATATGCCATAATAAATAAAGTATCGAAAGAACAGGAAATATTTACACTCTCCTGCGGATTACTACCAGAACCTGTACCACTTCCCCACTCGCTGACAACAAATAAATCCCAATACTCACTACTATTTTGTTGAAATTCATAATGCCCTACACTTGCTGGATACATATAGCTGGAAGTATTCTTTAAAGTTTGAGAAAAGCCAAAACTATTTATCAATATAAAACTGCAAAAAATGATTGTTTTTATTAAGTATTTCATAACTCAAATTGATTTTATTACTGTTATCCAATAAAGCTTGTGAGAATACTTGATACTAGTCCAAGCTTTTACTCTTTCACTGAATATTAGACAACAGAGCACATTATTTCGTCTACTACATATGTAAATTTTATGAGTTTATAAAGACTATCACCATTAAACCTATCTGAATTCAAGTAAATTTTTCAAAAGAGTAGGATCAAGCATAAAAGTTGGGGGAGATTAGTTAAATCTGAATATCACTAGTGGGTATTAAAAATTAAAAAACGTACTTTAAAATTATTTGTTAGTCGTACTTGTAGCGATTTTTAATAGCGTGACGATTTGAATTGAATTATGGATATTTTGCATTGAAACAAGCAATTATCCATGAATCAAGACAAATATATCTTCGCTCAACTTACAGATTTCTTACCCAGACGGGTGTTTGACCGAATTGTCAGTAAACATGATGGGAATAAATATGTAAGGGCTTTCACTTGTTGGATTCAAATGTTATGTATAACGTGAAACTTAAAGCAACGGACATAGCTTATCAGTATAAAAAACGCTGGAAAGTGGAATTGTTCTTCAAGTGGATGAAACAACATCTTAAGATTAAATCTTTGGGGGAACAACTCTTAATACTGTAAAAATCCAGATGTATTGTGCGATCATCTCATACTGCCTTGTTGCCATAATTGGTAACAAGCTGAAAGTTGACCGCTCAATCTACGAAATTCTACAAATTCTCAGTCTATCTTTACTTGACAAAAAAAACTGTAAGAGAGGTGCTTACGAAATACGACTACAAAAACATCAAAGAACCTAAAAATAAACAATTAATAATCAGCGGGTTTTAAGTGCCCGCTAATGTAACATTTTATCAATTAATTTGTTTCGGGAACATATACAACTTCCCCGTTATCAAGTTTATAACAAACTCCTAAACGAGAACCTTCTCCTGAAGTGTTTTCTTCTGACATTTTGTACTTTTCTAATTTCACACCTTCTTTATTAAGTATTTCCATATTTTCTTTTCCAGGATTTTTAATTACCATATAATCATCATCTGTAAAAAGTTCTTTAACGTTTGAAGATTGCAGAAGAGCAAACAATAGAACAACAGCAAAAACCATTGCAACATCGAATAAATTTCCAACTCCTGACATTGGATCTTCATCTTCATCTGAGAAGAAATTACTATATTTTGATTTACGCGAATTAATTTTCATTATATGCTTGTCTTAACTGTACATTAATATTATTTAGTTCATTTTTGTCATTTTCAATTTCTTCATCAGGAAATACGTTTTCGATAATAAAATCAATATCGGTTAAATCTTTTACATACCAGTTTTTTTTGATTGTAAAAAACAAATAACAAATACCACCTAAAAACAACCCAACAACTGTTGTACTAAATGCAATAAACAATTTTTCAGAAACCACCTCAATACTTCCGGTTGTCAAACCTTTTAAAGCCGGTCCCATCGGAATTAAAGTACCCATAAGTCCTAATATTGGGGCAATACGAATACCTAATTTCATTCTATCAGTTGTTTTTCTAACTTTTGCCTCAATATCAGACATTACCAAACCAACCAAAGATCTATCGGAAGGGTTACTTTCAACACCAACAGTAAATAATTTAACAAGCCATGGTGTTTTTTTCAATGAGAAAAAATCATTTTGCAAAGCTTCTCTCGATTTGTTCTTAGCTGTAATACTAAAAATATATTTTCGCCATATTTTCATTGTATTTCTTCTATCGTTTGCTTCTCGAATAATTTTTCCGGTTTCAATTAAAACCCAAGCAGCCAATAACAAAAGTGCTATAATTACCGGTGCACTTAATGATGTTACAATTACATATAAAACTCTAACTAATTCTGTCATTATTTTTTACCTTTTAAAAATCCGAAAACAACTAATAAAACAACTACAATAAGAACAATTAATATTATAATGCTTTTAGTTTCGGTTAATGAATTATTTTGATTTTCTTCTTTCACAAATTTCTTTCCGTTAATAGTTTCAGCATTTTGAGACGAAACTTTATCAGGAGCAGAAACTCGTTGCTGATAATTTACGGCTAAATCGTTTAGCTCCTGCGAGCCCGGAGCTTTAAGACTTTGACTTACAAAATCTTTAAGTTTTTGGTTATCACCCTCTAAATATCCACCACTTTTACCAAATTCCACAATTGACTCTGCATATTGTTTTGCAATATCCTGAGTTACAGAATCATCAGGCGACCAATAGCCTTTTCTTATTGTTTCAAGGAAAACTTCTGAATAATGTTGAAACGCGTATGGATTAGTTGTATCGAGCCATTGTTTAATCTCTAAATTTTTACTGTCGGTAATAAATATTTCGTATGCTTGTTGCCAATTATCATCAGAAATACATTTTTCACGCATTATTTCCCAGCCCAACATATTTGCTATATTTTGAGAAACAATATCGGCGCCGGCATAACCTTCTTCTTTCATGCTTTCTATCCATTTAGGATTAAAAACACGAGCTCTAAAATCGCGTTGAATAGCTTCTTCGGCAGAAACAATTTTACCTTCGTCATTATCTCTAAGATCAACAAAATTAAGTTCAGGTTCTTTGCCAGAGATATGTTTAATTGCTTGCGACAAACTACCACTAACCCACCAAGTATGTTTATTAGACATTGGCCATGCCCTGGCATTACTCCAACTCGACAATATAATTTCGGTGCCATTTATAGCCTCTCTAAAAGCAATTGAAGCTTTAACTCCCCATTTCCCATCGGTAAATGCATAATCGCATTCGTTAATATAAGCTTCAATAAGTTCGTCTCTATCGTCCCATTCGCCCGAACGATCTAACAAGTAACCGAAATTAGAATCGTCTAACGACAAAGGATCCCACCCAAACATACGTACTTTTGATTGCCAATCGGCATCTTGTTTTGAAATTCCATTTTCGATTAATATTGATTTTGCATGTTCGGTATTTTGATAAACATAGTTATTATCTTCATTTAACGAAGCAACCATTTTTATAGCTTTATCAATTAACAACATTCGTGAAGGCAATTGCTCTCGATAAACATTTCTAGTTGACAAGAACACATCAATACGAGGACGACCAAGTTGTTCAGAAGGGATTAATTTTATATTGTGTACCTGATTTTTCTTATCCCAAACAGGCTCGACTCCCAGCAAATAAAATATTTGCGACTCAATAACTCCGTAATTTTCGTAACTAGGAAATGGAATAAGACTAAAACCTATTTTAACAGGATATCTGTTTGTTTTCGAGTAAACATCTTTTAAATAATCGTCGGTAATTTTTTTTGCAAGCTCCCATGATGCTTTTGAAGGAATTTCAAGCGGATTCATTAAATACATATTTCTACCACCAGGGACAACATTAGGATTTCTTTCAGGCGTTCCTGATGGACCCGGTGGAATAAATTTACCGTCGAGAGCTTTTAGAATATTACTTAGTTCTTCGTTAGTTTGCTTGAAATTATTATTTAAAGCTACTGCATTATCAATACACTCTTGCATTAGCTTAGGCAAACTATCGCCAACAAAATGTCCTCCGGTTGAATTAATAGCTTCGACAGGAGTTAAACCATTATTTACAATTAAACCAATAACAGTACGGGCTTTACTTTTCAATAAATCTTTTGCTAGCAATGGATTATTTGGAACATTATAAAACTGTTTTGATGCATTAATATATTTACTTCCCATATTTTCAACTAAATATGTTAGTAATTGTTCGTCATCAGGCATTTCGCCTAAAACATGTAAACCTTCGGGGATAACTTCGTTTTTAATATCATGGATATACATAAACACATCACCAATTTCATCATCAGATAAAATATCTTTATTATCCTTGTTTAAATTTAAATCATAGTCTAGTTTCTGAGCAACAACTTGTTCGGTGATTTTTTTTGCGAATTTCATACGGATAGCCCCATCTTCCATTTTCTGCCATTTAATAATATCAGATTCAAGGTTTAGGAGTTCATCAGACAATCCGGCTTCCATTAAAGGAGGAGGCATAATATTGGTAATAATTGCTTTAGCTTTATGACGACAAGTTGTAACTTCGCCAACATTACTTGCCATCCAAGGATTAATATTTGGCATATCACCAATAATAATATCAGGCCAATCTGATTCTGAAAGCATCTCTTGTTTACCGGGGAAAAGCCATTCAGAGCCATGAGATCCAAAATGTATTAAAGCATCGGCTTTATATTGATTTTGCAACCAAAAATAAGTAGCTAAATAATTATGCGGAGGTGGAATGTTTATATTATGAGCTACAACATTTGCCTCTGTAGCATCTTGAGCTTCGCCTTTTAATGGTTGGGGTAATAAAGTAACATTTCCATATTTAACTTTAGGAATAACAATAAATTTTTCGTTGTTATCGTTTGTCCAAACCATAAAATTGCCTGGCACCTCACCCCATTCTTCGACAACACGTTGGCGTTGTTTTTCAGGCACTTGCTCAACAAACCATTCGTTATATTTGTCGACCGGAACAAGAACAGCTTTACCACTACGAGCAAGTTTATCTAATGTTCCTTTTTCCCAAACGCCCATTTGTCTACCATGATCTTGCATTGCAGCAAGCATTTGACTTTCGGTAGGCAAAATTCCGGTATTGTAATTTCTTTTATTAAGAGCTTTTAAAAGATTTATCATGCTTCGAGGAGCATTTAACTCATTGGATGAACCTCGCATTAATCCGGCTTTATCAATATCTCTATCGTAAAAAACGATGCCTATTTTTTTTTCTTTATTAGGTTTATTTGCCAGATTTATCCATGCGCTTGTACGATTAACAATACGGTTAATACGATCTGGAATTGGAGTTATTTCTTCCCCATCACGATTTCCCGATTGAGTTCCTCCAGACACTAGATATTCAGCTCCTCCTGTAGACTCGTTTGAAGTAATTTGGTGGATTATACCACCTTCGGTTAATCCTGCATTTGTGCTATTTTTCCAATCATCAATTGATTCTTCCATAAACCAAACAGCATGAATACGAGGAACATCTAAAGAATCCCAAAATTCTGATTTTATTCTTGTATGCGAAGTCATCACAACAGCATCAGGCTTAAACTTTTTTAAGTTTTCTTGAAAATCTGGAACTTCGGCAATAAAACAAGCTGCCAAAATATTTTTTTCTTTAAACTGCTTTATTAATGCATCAATTACTTTTGGTTGATGAAACAAATGATGATGATTCCAACTACCAATGGCAACACGTTTTAAGTTTGCAGTACGCACATCGTTTTTATTAAGATAGTCTAAAAACTCATCAACATTTTTAAACTCTCCATAATCGGGATGATATACTGATGGAATTTCTGTAATATCAGGTGGAGGAGTAATTTCGCCTTGTCTACTACCATAGGTAATAAGAATATACTCAATCATATTTTTTAACGACTCTTTAGATTTTCCGTAATACCCATACACATTAGGGTCGCTAATAATATTATCCTTTAATTGAGGCATCATTGAAGCAAAACCACGTCCACGCCCCATACAATCAAACAGTAATAATTTAGGATTATCATTTATTGAACGTGAAAAAGTTCTGATAAATTCATTTTTTAAATCGGCATTAGGGAAAAGGGTTATAATAAAATCGTAATCGGATAAATTTAACATAGAATCATTAATAAAGTCCTCATCTTTAATATATTCCATATTTACATTTAGCTCTTTTTCATAAACTTGAATAGAGCTATAAGCCGCTCCAAAGCCTACAAATCCTATTTTAGGTTTACTATTATTTTTAAAACCTAAAAAACCAATAATACCAACCACTAAAACAACAAGTATTATTATTAAAATAATTTTCTTTTGTTTACTCATTTTAATTAAACTTAATATGTTAATGTTAAACTCATTATAAAGTTTCGACCAACTCCGTTCATTCTTGAATCTTTAATTCTATAAACTTCATCGGTGATATTTTTAACAGCTATGCCTAAATCGAATTTTACGTCTTTAACCATCCAATTAGCACCTGCTTGGAAATTTAACAATGTAAAAGCCGGTAATTTAATCGTAATACCTCCAATATATCCAGAAGTTCTATCTTGAGGGTCAATTAAAAAAGCAGGATCGTTTATCATACCAGAAGCGATATCGCTAAATTCGGTAACATGCCAAGCATCAAAAGCAGCCCAAACATTAAATTTATTTGAATATCTATTTTTATCCCAACGAATTCCAAGTTTAGCATTATCAGGCATTTCGCGAGCCAAATGTTCTTTTGTTTGAATATTTCTGGTATCCATCCAGGTTATAGAACCATAAGTGTTAAACGAACCGACTTTAGACAAATCCAGGAAGTAATAATTCCACTCAGCCTCAACACCTTGAGCATAAACATTTTCATCTATATTAGTAGACACATAAACAGCCTTATTTACGTCACCTGTAGGACTTGGAACTGTAATTGAGTCTATTCCTGCAAATGCTCCAATACGCCCATCAATAAAATTTGTTAAACTTGTATAAAAGTATGTTATATTAGATGTAAAATTGCGTCCATGAGGACGTAAACCTATTTCATAAGTCATACTTTTTTCCGGAGTAAGATTTCCGTCGCCACTAGGCATATTGTATCCGAAGAAAAATTCGCCTGAAGTACAAAGGTCTCCATAATTTGGTGCTCTAAAACCACTACCTACATTAGCAACAAGATTTAAATTTTTATGTAATTTATATAATGCACTGCCACTAAAAGTAAAAGCAGCATTAGTTTGATCAACATTTAAAGCATCAATAGAAAATCCACCATTTGCAATAGCGGCAGCAATATTTGGATCAAGTTTACTAAGTTCAGGAGCTTCAGAAGTTAAATTATATATATCGCCTCTAACACCTAAATCGAATTGTAATTTTTGAGTAGCTTTCCATTCTCCTAAAACCGCAATTGCTCCGTTATTAAGTATTCCATGAGCATCTTCGGTTGAATTATCTAAAGCATGCCCTGATAAATCATCGTGATGATAATGTAATAAATAAGTAATTTTTATACTTTCCTGTATATTTTGACAAGCTTGTCCGTCAAATCCTAAAGAATAATCATTTGAAACACTAAAAAACTCGCTATTAAAATGTTGATAATATGCGGTCGCTTTAATATTATTTAAAAAGCCTAATGATTTTCCTGTATACATAAATTTTGCAAGTTGACGTTTGCTTTTTGATGTTGCAGCAGGACGTGCATATAATTTGGACTCAGGGCTGTTATAATCTTGATAAGACAACTGTAATTGATTATTATCATCAATTTTATAATTTAATTGACCATTATAATCAAATTCTTCCCAATAACTTGGATCTAAAACTTCGCCTCCGCCAACTCGTACATTATGGGCTTTACGACGGGTTAAACCTGCATTAAGATACCATTTTGAGTTTGACAAAGTAATTTCAGGACGAATTGCATAAGAATTATCAGCTGTTGCATATCTTGATTTTACTTTTGCTCCAACTTTAAATTTATCTGTAAAAGTTGGTTCTTTTTCGGTTTTAACACTAATAACACCACCAATAGCATCAGTACCATACAAAACAGAAGCTGCACCTCTAATAATTTCAATTTTGTTGATTGAAAAACCATCAATAGTATTAAATGATGAACCCGAACTTGCAGAAGCTCTTGCAGTATTTGCTCTAACTCCATCAAATAAATTAACCACTCTAAATCCGATAAAACCACGCACAATTGGTGTCCCCATTTGTGCTCCCGGATTTAAAACCCATATCCCCGAATGACTATTTATTATCTCAGAAGCTTGAGAAAGTTGAAAATCATTGATTTCTTTTTTATCTATTCTACTAACAGCTTGAGGAAGCTCCGATAATGGTTTTTCACTACGAGTAACTTCAACACTAACCTCATCGAGAAAAATTGTATCACCAAAAACCACATCTCCTTTTTGCGCAAACAAGTTAAAAGAAGAATAAATAAACAAAAAAGCAATCAAAATTAATTTTAAAGAAATAAACGTGTTTTTCATAATTACATAATTTAATTTTCAATTGCAAAAGTACACCAAGAATATATCCTTATTGTTAATTCAATGTCCAAACACACAAATCCGGACTAATTATCAATATTAAGTTTTATTAACATATTACAAGCATCAATATTTATTTTAAACAGTCACAATAATTGCTCCCTTAGAAAACAATTAATTATTTATTTTTGTACATATGTGGAATCTCAAACAAAAACTTTCATTTATCTTAATTGCAACTGTTTTCACTTTGCATACACATGCTCAAATGAATCACAGTGAATATTTCAGCGATATTTGTATTGAAAGAGACATCCCATATGGAAAAGCTGACGCTTGGGACATTTTTGGACCTGGAGTGTATAATGAAGAAGAATTATGTTTTGATATCTACTCTCCTCAAACTGACACAGACACTTTACTCCCTCTTGTAATATTAATCAATGGAGGAAGTTTTTTAGGAAGTTCAAACAAGCGAGCAGATGTTGTTGCATGGTGTGATTCACTTGCCAAAAGAGGATATATAGCTGCTGCCATAAATTACAGAATTGGCTTTAACCCACTCATTAGCGGGGCGAAAATAGGACCTAGAATTGGAATGCAAAGAGCGGCATATCGATCTATTCAAGATAGTAGAGCTGCGATTCGATATTTTAAGCATCACCACAAAAAATATAACATTGACACAACACGAATTAACTTAATAGGAAGTTCATCCGGTGGCATTATTGCTTTGCACACAGCATATATGGATGAAGGGGATAAACTTTATGAAAGCAAAAAATATGGTATTGGTGCAAACAATGCAGATTTAGATTGCATTGACTGCAGTACAGACTTAACGGATGAATATAGAAATCATACATGCAATGTCAATGCTGTCATATCACTTTGGGGAGGAATTAGTGACCTAGACTTTATCGAAGCAAAAGATTCTGTCGAGCTGCTACTCATTCATGGAACTGCCGATATTATCGTACCATATAATACAGCATCTGTTTTCTTTTTGGGGCTGCACACTAGCATGTTACCCGAGCTCAATGGGTCAAACAGCATTCATAAATACATGACAAGTCAAAACATAACTCATGAATACTCTTTCTTTGTTAATAAACGCCATGTCATTCACAGCGATGGTCGGATTGTATTGAAGAAATTAAATCGAGCAGTTTTCCCTGGGAAAAATTGGACGGAGATCTTTTACACAGGCTTAAACTTCCTTGACAAGCATAACAAGAAGACACCTCCTTACAGACAAATTGTTAAACTAGGAGAATTAGAAAACAAGAAAACAGAATCATTGTAAAGTTTTACAAATCCATTATATCTATCAAAAAAAGCTCACCTTTCGATGAGCTTCTTAAATTTATAATTTTGTCAGTTTATTTTTCAGGAACATGCTTTAAAGTTTCCACAAGCCATTCCCAGAATTTCCCAACAGTTTCAATATTCACTTTTTCATCTGGTGAGTGTGGATAACGAATGGTTGGTCCAAAAGAAATCATATCCCAATTAGGATATGCAGCACCAAGAATACCACATTCTAAACCTGCATGAATCGCTTTAATTTCAGGAGTTATGCCATGGAGTTTTTCATAACTACCTTGCATAGTTTTCAAAATTTCAGAATTCATATTAGGCTTCCATCCTGGATATTCACCATCCAAAACAACATTAGCTCCCATTTTTTCCCAAACAGCTTTAATGTCATTTGCAGTTACCATTTTTGCATCGTCATCAGCAGAACGAGTCAAACAATTTACCTCTAAATTTTCACCATCCAATTTCACGATAGCCAGGTTGTTTGATGTTTCAACCAAGCCTTCCATGCTTTCGCTCATTTTAACAACACCATGAATTGTTTCCAGAACACATTCTATCATTGCAACAGTATCAGCAGCAGTTAAAACTTCAGCAGGAACAGCTACATCTGCAACATCAATTGCAATACCATCTTCTGCATCTTTATACTCATTCACAAAAATATTGCATGCATTTTCAATAATAGCTTTCGCTTTATCTACATCAGCAGCATTTACTGCAATTACAGCCACAGCTTCACGTGGAATCGCATTACGCAAATCACCAGCAGCAACTGTTGCAATGCGCATGTCTAAAGCAGATCTCACTTCATTCAATGCACGGAATAAAAGTTTGTTTGCATTGGCACGTCCAATATTGATATCCATTCCTGAATGTCCACCTTTTAGACCTTTTACATGAATATTTAAGGCTGCATCAAACGTGTTTTTTTCAGGACTCATGGTTTTCTCAACATTCACATCAATACCACCGGCACAACCAACATACAATTCACCTTCATCTTCTGAATCTAAATTCATCAGAATATCACCTTTCAGAATATTAGGTTGTAATGCATTCGCACCTGTCATTCCGGTTTCTTCATCCATGGTGAATAAAGCCTCAACCATAGGATGCTCAATATCTGTCGCTTCCAAAACTGCCATTGCAGCAGCAACGCCCATTCCATTATCTGCTCCTAAAGTAGTGCCTTTAGCAGTTACCCAGTCACCATCAACATAAGCTTGAATTGGATCTTTTTCAAAATCATGATCTGTATCTGAGTTCTTTTGAGGGACCATATCCACATGACCCTGCAAAACAACACCTTTACGATTTTCCATACCAGGTGTAGCAGGTTTGCGAATCATCACATTCCCAACTTCATCACGAATAGTTTCCAGACCAAGGTCTTTCCCAAATTTCTCAACAAAATCAATTGCTTTACCCTCTTTCTTGCTAGGACGAGGTATTTGTGTCAGTGAATAAAAATGTTTCCAGACAGCTTTTGGTTCTAAATTTAAGATTTCACTCATTTTATTGTATTTTTGATTTAACTTTAGTTGAATAAAGCATAAAGGTACAATTTTTTCATGCAATTAAAAGTAAACAAATTAATGATTTTTTAGTTGAGTATATGTATGGGATTTTTGGCACTCAAATTGTTTACATTTGAAAAATTTAAATTATGAAACGAGGAATTTTACTTGCAATTATTGGTATTCTATTTTTTAATTTTCAAAGCTTTTCGCAAGAAGATGGCGCAAAACAAAGTTTAGTTCAGTGGATGGATTTTGAGACAGCAGTTGAAAAACAACAAACACAACCTAAACCTATTTTTATTGATATGTACACAGATTGGTGTGGATGGTGTAAAAAACTTGATGCTGAGACTTTCTCCAATCCTCAAATTGCCAATTACATAAACACATATTTCTACCCGGTAAAATTTGATGCTGAAACAACAGACACAATTGAATACAAAGGAAAAAATTACACCAACCCAATGCAAGGAAGAAGATCAACACATAGTCTTGCATTACAATTGTTAGAAAACAGAGCTTCTTACCCTTCAATGGTATATATTGACCCAAATGGTAACACCAGTAAATCATCTGGTTTTATGGAACCCAAAAATCTGGAACCTATTCTGGTTTATTTTGCAGAAGGCATAAATCGTACGGTGCAATTTGAAGATTACAAGCTTGCTTTTAATGCTGTTTACCGTCCTGAAGAAAGTATTAAGCCCGACAACTCTGGAAATATTAAATGGATTTCATTACAAGATGCATTTGCAAAACAGGCAACAAATCCGAAAAAGATTATGATTGTTTTTGTGTCTGATTATTATCAACGCGTATCATCCCACCTAATGGAAGATATTACACTGAAAGATCCTAAAGTTGCCAGCTTTATTAATGAAACTTATTACCCTATCATTTTTCAGGCTAGTACAACCGATACCATTCAACTTTTCAACCAAACATTTGTCAATGAGCAAAAAGGAATGGGTTATCCACATCAACTTGTCATTAGTTTATTACAACAAAGAATTGCATTTCCTTCTATTGTGTTTTTTAATGAGGCAAATGAGTTACTGTCCCCTATTCAGGGATATTTTACTTCAAAAATTATTGACCCATACCTACATTTCATTGCTGAGGATAAATACAAGGATGGAAACTGGCAACAATACTTTCAAAACTATTATAAAGCAGCAAACCCTAACGATAGTACGCAGAATCAATAATCTAACATAGCTTTAGTGCACAACAGATACAACACCTGTAAATGGTAAAATTTCATTGTGCAAATCAATAATATAGGTGTAAGACCCTGTAGGAACTTTTTCACCATTAAATGTTCCATCCCATGGATCATCAGTGTGACCTACATCGTACATTTTTTGTCCCCAACGATTAAAAACCATAATATGGGCTTGAGGATAATTATCAATATACTCAATAATCCAAGTATCATTCACTCCATCGCCATTTGGTGTAAAGGCATTTGGAATTTGTAAACAAAGACGTGGATTTTCAGGAATAAAAACACTCAACATCTGCATACAACCATTGGCATCAGACAATGTCATGTAATAATTTCCGGTTGCTAAATTTGCAATAACAGAGATAGTATCTCCATTTGACCAACGATATTGATATGGAGGGGTTCCTCCCACAACAGATATCGCAGCTTGTCCATCTTCGTACCCCATACAACTTGCTTGTTGCACGGCAGACTCAATCGTCAAAGGTGTAGGTTCTGCAATAGAAAAACTGGCTTCATCTTGACATCCATTATCATCATTAACACGTACGGTATAAGCTCCATTCCCAAGGCTATGAATTTCAGGACCACTGGAAATTGCAAAACCACTTTCAAACCAAACAAAGTCGTAAGGAGTAGTTCCTCCTGTTGCCGAAGCGAAAGCAGACCCACTGGCTTGTCCTGCACAAGCAATCGGTTCCGTTGTCACATACACACGCACCCGATCAGACGGTTGGGAAACAAAAAAGTCATTATACACAGTGCAAGAATTTGCATCTGTCACTGTCAAAGAATACGCACCTGTCGATAAATTATAAATCGATGTTCCTGATGCCCCATTTGACCAGCTAAAAGTATATCCGGGTGTACCTCCATTTACAATCGCCTCAGCAGCACCATCTGCACCTCCCATACAAAGCACATCTGTCACATTTAAATTAAGACCCAATACATCTGGCTGAATGATTTCAAAATTTGCATCTCCAGGACAACCATACACATCAGTTACAGTAACTGAATAATTACCAGCAGAGAGATTGCTTGCTTGAGATGATGTTGAAGACGAACCTGTCCATTGATATGTAAACGGCCCTGTGCCTCCAGACATAGTTGCTTCAAGCACTGCAGTGTTTTCACCAAAACACATTATTTCTTGCAATTGCGTAATGTCAACATCATTATTTCCATAATGATTTACAGTTGCTGTCATTTCTAAGGTACAAGCATTATTATCTGTCACTGTAAGCACATAATCTCCAGGAACTAAATCATGAATTGTTGCATTTGCATCTCCTGTATCCCAGTTATAAAGATATGCTGGAGTACCTCCCGACACATTGGCAGTAATTTCACCATCATCCAAACCACATTCTGAGTCTGATATATCAAAAACAATTGATAATGCAGCTGGCTCACCGATTGTTATCGTTCCAATCTCCTGACAACCAATGTCGTCGGCAACAGTTAGTGTGTAATTCGTATTTGCATACAAACCGCTTACTGAAGAAGTTGTTCCTAATCCGGAGCTCCATGCATAAGTATAGGTTGGTGTTCCACCAGAAACATTTGCTGTTGCTGTTCCGCTTGCCTCACCAAAACACAAGGCATCTGTACTTGTAAAATCAATAACAATAGGAGGATCAATATTGACATTCACAGTATCAGTATTTACACATCCCCCACTATCTTGAATTGAGATAATATATGTCTGACTACTTGCCGGACTTGCGGTAGGATTTGCAACATTCGGATCAGACAAACCCGTTGAAGGTGTCCAAGTGTAAGTGTAAGGAGGCGACCCATTTGCCGCCGTTGGCGAACCTCCAATTGTCACAGAGCCTCCTGAGCATAAGGTAGCATCAGGTCCAGCATCAACTAAAATAGGATCTGGATCATTCAACTCTATCACCACAGTATCTTGACAGGTTCCATAACTATCTGCCACCGTGACACCTGAATAGCTAGCCCCCAAACTAACAGCTGTTTGTGTTGCTTCTCCATTTGACCATGTGTAGGTATAAGGCGGAGTTCCTCCAGAAACGGATAAACTTGCAGAGCCATCCAAATCACCATAGCAATCAATATCATTCAGGATAGTTGCTGATGCTGTAATTCCACTAATGGAAAAATTCAAGGAAGATGTTGGTGTAAAATTGGAACAAATATCGTCCACACCACCCTCATTTACTGACAAGGTATAATTACCGTCGTGCATTAAATAATCTGTCAATTCCAAAGTAAACACATCATCGTAATACGTATCTGAATAGGTTGAACCAGCACCAGCAAGACAGATTTCACTCCAGATATCTGCAATTTCATACGTTCCTTCCGGACCAGTAATGACAAAATCGGTAGCCTGCACGCTGGTACACCAAACACGTTCTGAGAATTGGAAAGTAAGTCGATCAGACCCACAATACGGAGTATAAAGCAAGGACTCCAAGTATGGACCTGTATTATCGACAATTTGTGCAGATCCCCCAAAAGTGATTGTATAACCACTTTGAGACGAACCAAAATTACTGACATTAACGACATATGTTTCTCCTGCAGTAACATTCAACACATCGTTAAAATTCGTGCATGAATTTCCATGTTGACAACTTTCTGAAGATCCTCCACTTGGACCTGTATCGCCTGCATTCCCACAGAAATTACAACTTCTTTGAAGCGCATCTGCATTAGAGGCAATATCAACACAACTTGCTGTTGTAATATCATACACAGCCCAATCATAATCGTCCGCAGGATCATTGGGGGATATAATAAAAGAAGCAGTTCCACTCGTTTGCACAGTAAACGTGTACCACACATCATTCATTTCTCCACTTAAAAGGCAGCTCCCGGGACAATTGTTGTCTGAAATAGCTCCTCCATACACCGGAATTTCGTTCCAATAATGTCCTGTTTCAGAATATGATGCTGTTGTGTTGTATGTATTGAAGCATAGTGGGATTGCACCTAAACAGTCTTGTTCACTAGGAGGAGTTACTGTGCGATATGCCATATTCCCTAATGCAACCCCGCTCTCATTACAATTGTATTGATAAACAACTACACTATAAGTTCCATTAGCAGTACATGTCCAAGCTAACTCAGAACCCAGCCCACAATGATCATCGTTAAATTCATACACCGTGGTTCCATTTTGATTACAAATCTCAATTTGTGTATCCAAAGTCGTTGTTCCTCCACCTTGGCAAAAAGAAAACACATAAGTGATATTGGCATATGCGTCAAAGGTAAAACGCTCTCCTGCATTCACACTCACAGTCTGAAAGTCTGGCAACATGGTTAAGTTAGCAATATAAGTTCCCCCACCCGCACATTGGGCACTTACTGTAGAAATCTGTCCAAACAACAGTAGGCTAATAAAAATGGGCAACCATTTCCTTAACAGTTTTTTCATAATTCAACTATTTGAAACACTTATGAGATAGCCATATCCCCTGGCTATAAAAAATCTATCTATCCAAATATAAAACCCGTCTCTCCCAAAGACGTTACGGTAAATTATAAGTTGCCTGGAATCCCCAAATACCTATCTGTCTACTGTTAAAATTCCGTTAAGGAACCACAAACAATTTCTTAAAAGTAACAAATACTATTTTTTATTCAAAATCTTTTTTAAGATTTTTTTCGTAAACAGGTTTTAATTCATAGGTATCTTTAAGCTCAATTAACTTAAGAGAAGTATTCAATAAGGGTTGGGAACTATGATTTCGAATAAAATTCCAGTTCATAGAAAGTCCGGAATATGTTTTTGAATTTGCTAATTTAAATGCAAAATTTTCACCATAAAAATAGACTTGTGGAATCAATAATTGTGCAACATCGTATCCCATAAAGGCATATTTATCAGGCTCATCTAAAAAAGTATCTCTATAATTCTCAATAAATATGAAAGATGCAGTATCCTGATAATTAACAAACATTGGAGACACATAAGCCATTTTTAATCGTCGCAACTCCTCAGGGGCAATACTATTCATATTTATCCATGCTGATTCGCCAATCAACCGAATTTCATATTTATTAAACTGGTATAACTTATTGATTAAAGAAGTTACCTGAACTGGATTTTGTGTAATAGCAATGACAACATTTGTATCCTGATCACTCATTTGTCCCTTCAATGCAGAATGGTTTTTTGTATCGTAATGAAATAAACTAACCGTATATTCATCACTAACATCTTTCATTTCAAAAAAATCATCAAAGTCTTTTTTAACTTGTTGAGCAATTCGAAACGACTCAGTCTCTCCATCATGAACAATAACAATATTGTCATCGCGTTGATACAACCAAGATGCAACAAACTCATTATGTACACGCTCATTGGAATTAATACTAATTAAGTTTGGATACGCTAATAATACATTATCAGTCTCCTCTACCGGAGCTAAAACCGGCACATGATGTTTCATCCCGTAATCCAAAACTAATTGAGTATTATCATGACTCATTGGTCCGATAAACAAATCGGGCACTTTCTTCAAATTTGACAACGCATTACTCACTGCATCAGCACTAGCTCCAGAATCATAAACCTCAATATCTAAGGTTTTCCCCTCCAAATCAAGGTCAGAAATTCCCATCAGAAATCCTTGATAAAATTGCAGCATCATATTTGACATAGGATAAAAAAGAGGATCTTTATTTTGACGACTCAAAGTCTCTGCTTTAACAAGGCTTTTCTGTGCTCCAAAAGAAAGCATCAAAACAATATGTATTTCATCTGTTTGATCCATTGACAAGCTATCGGGCATAAAAACATCCTCAACAGTCAATGTATCTGCTATACTATCAGGTCGCATATTCATTGTAATCGAATCATTTTCTGCCGGAAAACTAATCACAAACTGCACTTCTCGTTTTGGAATTTTTATTACCTCTCCAACGCGTAGATGACGCTCCTCAATGTCAGGATTTTCCTCAGAAATAACATCCTTACTTAACTTATATTTTCGGCTTAAGCTATATAAAGTCTCCCCTGCTTTTACAGTATGATAAATGTATTTTGAAGAATCTCGCTGAAGGACAGGATCTGTAAAATCAATCTTATTCACAGTTAAGCTGTGCTTTGGAATTTTTATGACATCTTTTCGTTTTAAACCTCTTTGCTCTAGCCCCGGATTTGCGTCATAAATTTCCTGAATTGTCACGTTATATTGCTTTGACAGAGAATACAATGTATGTTTACGACGAATTTCTATCATATGGTATTTCGAGGTATCTGTCACTTGTGAAGTTTCCGGCTCTGAAATCTCCACAACAGGAATTCGTATTGTACTTCCGGCCTTCAAGCCTTCTGCAAGTTCAGGATTGTGCACCATGAGGATCTTTGACTCCACATGATATGCTTTTGAAATAGAATACAGTGTTTGTCCGGGAGATACTTTATGAAGATAGAATTTTTGACCATCAATAATCATCTTTTCATCAGAAATCTTCACAGTTGAATTCCCCTGCTGCGCATAGGAAAAACTAACAACAAACAGTTGTAAGATGAGCAATAAACCTGTTATTCTTTTCATAATTAGCTATTGATGGTATAATTAGACAAATGTACGAATATTCAGAAATATTCAAAAGTCATGCCTGTTTATACGGATAGAAAGTTCATAACAAATGATAACACTTATCTTTCAACTATGTGCACAACGAATGGTAACTTAAAATTCCGAACAGTATGAAGCGTAATTCCCTCTCAATCTCCAGCTTTTGGGGCGATTTCTATTTCAAGCTTATGCATCTTATGCACCTCAACAGAAGGATAGCCAAATTCCTCCACCACCTTTCCTTTAACCAGGTACACTCCTTTTCCACGAAAAGGAAAAAACTGTAAGGATTGGGGAAAGTGAACCGAATCATAATAATTTTCTTGCTGATTAACCCAAGAACCAAAATGCATTAAATCACCTTTCACTCCAAGAAAGAGAGATAGGAAACCCAAGCATATTAATTTCATCCCAAGCATTTTCCAATGTGGTTTCAACCAAGCCTAACAACTCATATTTACGAGAATTTTCGGCAAAGAAAAAATTTCACTTAATGAAAAAATAAGAAAAGGAGGAAAACTCAAAGCACTGATTAACTATTACTTAATTTCCAATTAAACTTAAGCTTGGATAAAAAAACTAACATGCAACTTAAAATAAAGACTATGCAAGGACAAAAAATTTTAATTGTAGATGATGAAATTGACATTGTTGAATTTTTAAGCTATAACTTGGAAAAAGCGGGATTTCAAGTTGCAACAGCCAACAATGGAAGAACAGGAATTGCAGAAGCAATCAAGTTTAAACCTGACTTAATTATTCTGGATGTTATGATGCCGGAGATGGATGGCATAGAAGCCTGTCAGGAGTTGCGTAATATTAAGATAACAGAGGATGCTCTGATTATCTTTCTATCAGCACGTAATGAGGATTATTCGCAAATCGCAGGTTTTGACGCAGGTGCAGATGATTATGTCAATAAGCCGATTAACCCCAACGTTTTGATTAGTCGCATTAAAGCTCTATTAAAACGCAATCAGGTAGAAAGCATTCAAGAAAGCAGATATCAGGTTAGCGAAGACATTATTATTGACAGCGAACGTTACCACGTAATTCGTGATGGAGAACCTGTAATTCTCCCTAAAAAAGAATTTGAACTGTTAAGACTTCTAGCATCAAAACCACAAAAGGTATTTAGCAGGGAAGAAATTTATGACAAAATTTGGGGAGATGCATTTGTTGGGGATCGTACCATAGACGTTCATATCCGAAAACTCCGAGAAAAGTTTGGACAAACACATATCAAAACAATTAAAGGGGTTGGGTATAAGTTCATCAATGAATAAGTCATTCAATGTTCTTTTAGATTGAACTCAGTTGCATATTCACAAATTAAGCCGGTCATCCCGATAGGTATTTGAAGTTAGCCTTATTATTCTCTTTTGGCATAAATTTTTGCAATTTCGAAAGCAAAAATCATGTCCAAAAACTATATGATTTAACAACTAAATATGGATCAAGCAAAAAACGACAGCAAGAGTGATTGGGATTATGACATACAAACTGTTAATATCATATACTAGTCGATTAGAATTTCAGAATACAATTTCATATATGCGTCAACATGCTTTTTCCAAGAAAAGCGGCTTGCGTAATGTTTGAGTTTCTCGGATGCATTAGAGTCCCCCAAAAATTCCGACAGCCCCTGACGAAGCACATTTGCCATGGTTTTCGGGTTAAAATCATTCCAATACACGGCTTGATCACCACCAATTTCAGGCAAACTTGTTAATTTGGAACAAACCACGGGTAAACCAGCAGACATTGCCTCAACAACTGGCAAACCAAAACCTTCATTGAGCGAAGGAAAAACAAAAGCCTCAGCGTGATGATATGCCCAACTCTTTTCAGCTTCATTCAGGGATCCTGAAAAATACACCTGACTCTCCAGTCCGAGTTCTGCGACTAAATCCTCCAATGCTTTTTTATATTCAGCATTTCCGCCACCTCCAATTAACAAATCATACTCCGGAAGGTGTTTCATCATACGGATTATTGCTTCGTGATTTTTCTTTGGC
Organism: Bacteroidales bacterium; assembly: GCA_963676165.1. GTDB lineage: Bacteria > Bacteroidota > Bacteroidia > Bacteroidales > ML635J-15 > JAQIBY01. Next base: position 3,031,578 of record OY781043.1, read on the forward strand.
ATCAACACTCCAAGATTGAATAAAAATTTTCGCTTAGGTGCTAATTGTGGTTTGGTCTGTTCTTCATCTAAAACAGGGACTCCATTGTAAATAACGCGAATCAATTGATGGTTTATTTTCAGATATTGCTCTGCCTCTTGACGTACATAATTTGAGATAAAACACAGCGCATTTGCCCTATCTACTTTTTTCTGCAATCGTTTAAGTCGTTTTTCAGCCTTTCGGGGCGATTTTTCTTGTAAAAAATTCAAATCATGAATTGTAAGTACAACCTTTGTCTTCCCTTTGGCAGGGATAAAAGCAGAATCCTGATGAATAGCATGCCAGATATCAAAACCTGAATTCAGAGCAGAAAAGTGACGTTTCAACAAATTTGTCTGATGCTTTTTCACTTGATAGCCCCACAAGTTTTCTTGTTTTCCTTTCACGAGAAAATGGAAATCTGCATGATTTTGATGCGACATTAAGTGACGCGCAAAATGAAAGGACACCTGACCAAGGCCACAGAATAAATCTGCAAGCTTTGTCATATCAATCATAATGCGTGGATTTTTCATACGCTAATCTAAACCTTCTTGTTTTAACATAAAAAGCATACGATCCAGTTTCTCTTGAGTGTCTCGGTCTTTATCAAACACTTGAGTATCTCTTAAGTATTTCAAATAAAAGTAGATAAACATTTTATTTGACAAAGACTTATAGTGCTCATCTTTGGCAGGAATTTGCTTTTTCTGGACAACAAAATCCAGTGCTTTATGTCCAAGAAATGCTCCTTTATCGTAAGGATTTATATAAAAGAGAATATCGCTTGTTTCCTTTCCATAAGCAGCAATAGCGACCTCAGCATTTTCATAAGACATAATTAAAAGCCCCGGCAAATACACTGGAAAAACCGGCAATTGTAAGCTCTGTGCCAAAACTGTGTACATTCCAATAAATGGGAAAGGTGAAGATTGTTTCTGCAGGAAAAGTGTATCCAAAAACTGAGCAGACTTCTCTCCTGATTGTTTAGTCTCAACACGTAGTCCATTGAGTTCAAATACAAAATAGTTCAATGTTTTGATTGCCTCAAAACCAGTCAGATTATCATTCATTTCAAGCCAAACGGACTTTCTCAGTTCATCAAACCTAGCCTTTAGCTGATTAAAATCGGTATCAGGGTAATACAATTGATTGACATAATGGAGTCCATAAATAAGTGCTTGCCTATCCTCAGATTTCACCCAGTTTTCAAACCCATTATAAAATTCAATATTCTGGATTTCTGTCAACAGTTGTTGAATTCGATGATTTAGCAAGACGTTATCGGTTAGCCCCAAGCTAGCTTCAAGCAATGGCAATGCTACATCACCGGCAGAAACCAAGCGATTCCAGACATTTTTATACACTGCCTCATCGGGATCATCCAACAAACGAATTAATGCTTTTATTTCAGAATTATCCATTATGTATTCTTTTCCTGTGTTCTGAGCACTTTCTTCACTCCTTTAATTTTCTTCAATCTGGAAATCAGTGTTTCCAAGTCATTCACATTATGCACATACATATCAATATGCCCAATAAAAATTCCATCGTTGGTATCGAAACGCACGGATTTCATATTCACCTCAGAATCGGTTGAGATAACAGAAGTAATATGGTGAACAATCCCGATATCATCAATTCCTTCGATGTATATTTTTGCGGGGAAACTGAGAATTCTGTGCACTTTCCATTCAACGGAAACAATTCGATCTCCAAAAGTAGCCATCAAATCAATGGCATTGGGACATGTCTTTTTGTGAATTACAACCACATTGTCTGAGTTCAAGAAACCGACAACTTCATCTCCAGGAATTGGGTCACAGCAATTTGCAAGTCGATAATTTTGCTCTTGTTCATTTTCCTCAATGACGAGGGTTTTTCCTTTTGTCTTTTTCCCATCTTTGGGTTTTGATTTCCCAGAACTGCGTCCAAACTGAAGTCTCCAATATTTTCCCCAAGCACTACGACGCTTCCCTGGCAACATTTTACCAACATCCTCTGCCGTAATTAATTCCTCACCTATACGACGGTAAAATTCTTCTTTATTCGTAATATCAAACTTCTCACGAAGCTCCTTAAACGAAGTATAATCCAAAGGATATTCTAATTCACGGACAATTTCGAGAAAGCGCTTTTGTCCTTCATTAATGTAATATCTTCTTTCCTCTTTGAGTGCTGATTTAATTTTAGACTTTGCCCTTCCGGTGATAACAAATTCTAACCAATCACGTTGTGGAGTTTGTTTTTCAGATGTGAGAATTTCAACTTGGTCTCCACTACGCAATTTATGACTTAATGGAACTAATTTATGATTAACCTTTGCCCCAATTGCTTTATCACCAATTTCGGTATGGATACTATAGGCAAAATCGAGAGCTGTTGATCCTTTAGGAATACGCTCAAGCTTTCCTTTTGGAGTAAACACATAAATTTCTGAAGAGAACAAATTGAGCTTAAACTCATCCAGAAAATCCATCGCATCAGAACTCGGAGTTTCCAGATGTTTTCTTACAGTTTGCAGCCATTTATCAAGCTGATTTTGATCTTCAGGACTTCCTTTGTATTTCCAATGTGCAGCATAACCCAACTCAGCTATATTATCCATACGACTGGAACGTATCTGCACTTCAACCCAACGACCAGCAGGTCCCATTACAGTTGTATGAAGTGCCTCGTACCCATTGGCTTTAGGTGTACTAATCCAGTCGCGCAAACGATCAGGATTTGGCTGGTAAATATCTGTAATTAAGGAATATATACTCCAACATTGTGATTTCTCCGGCATTTCTTTTTTCGGTTCAAACACAATACGGATAGCAAAAATGTCATAAATCTCTTCAAAGGGGACATCTTTTTTCTGCATTTTATTGTAAATGCTGTATATACTTTTCGGACGTCCTGAAATTTTAAACTGAAACGATTGATCTTTCAGTTTTTTCTCTACCGGCTCAATAAATTCCTCAATATATTTACTTCTTTCACCTTCAGAGTCTTTCACCTTTCCTAAGATATCTTTATAAATCAAAGGATGTTCGTACTTTAAAGCTAAATCTTCAAGTTCGGTTTTTATCATATACAAACCCAAACGGTGAGCGAGCGGAGCATAAAGGAAGAGGGTTTCACCAGCAATTTTAATTTGCTTATACTCTGGCATTGAATCGAGAGTACGCATATTGTGCAAGCGGTCTGCAAGCTTAATAAAGATTACACGTACATCTTCAGAAAGCGTAAGGAGCATTTTTCTGAAATTCTCAGCTTGCAAAGAAGCATCTTTATCCAGCACGTGGGAAATTTTGGTTAGCCCGTCAATAATATTAGCAACGGTACGACCAAACATTTCTTTAATATCATTGAGCGTATAGTCAGTATCCTCAACCACATCATGTAGCAATGCACAAATCACAGACTTCACCCCCAGCTCCATTTCACCAGCAACAATTTTTGCTACCGCAATGGGGTGAGTCACATAAGGCTCTCCTGATCTTCTTCTCATATTGGAATGAGCATCCACTGCCAAATCGAAAGCTTTTCGAATAAGCTCACGATCTTCTTGTGTCTTACAACGCACACAGAGGTTCAGAAGTTTCTCATACTGCGCCTCAATACTAATTTGTTCCTCTTGTGTTAGATTTTCCATTGTCAAATTTTCCTGACGATATTTAAAGTGCCAAGCACGAATTTAACATTAAATTCTCAAAAATCAAGCTTGAAAAGTGTTTTGTTAACAATGTTTTATTCACTGTTCCAAACCAAGTTCTTTTGCTTTTTGAAACATAAATGCTTTTGCAGCCTCATATTCATTAGGAATAATACCATCAAGAATAGCATCTTTAATGGCATCTTTAATTTTCCCAACAATTGGAGAAGGCTCCATATTAAAGGTTTTCATGATTTCTTCTCCATCAATTGGAGGTTGAAAATTTCGAATTCTATCTTTCTCTTCAATAGATTTTAATTTTTCGCGCACAATTCGAAAATTGTCTAGATATTTGGCTTTTCTCACTTGATTTTTCGATGTGATATCTGCTTCACACAAGCTCATCAAATCATCCACATCATCACCGGCATCAAAGAGCAAACGACGAATTGCAGAATCAGTAACGATATCTTCAACCAAAGCAATAGGTCGCATATGAAGACGCACAATTTTCTTCACATATTTAAGTCTCTCATCAAGTGGCAATTTTAAACGGCGAAATACTTTACCAATCAGTTTTTCACCTCTCATATCATGCGCATAAAATGTCCAACCTACCCCATCAACATAACGTTTGGTATCTGTTTTACCTATATCGTGCAAAAGTGCTGCCCAACGCAACCATAAGTCATCACTTACCTCAGCAAGGTTATTTAACACTTGAATTGAATGCCGAAAATTATCTTTATGGGCTTTGTTATTCTGTACCTCAACACCAGCAAGGGCATGCAATTCAGGAAGAATAATCTTCAACAATCCCGTTTTTTCAAGTAACAGAAAGCCTTTTCCCGGTTTTTCTGCCATCATAATTTTGTTGAATTCATCCACAATACGTTCCTGAGAAACTATGCTAATTCGATCTGCTGTTTTTTGAATTCCTTCCAAACTTGCCTCATCAATTCTGAAATCAAGTTGAGTTGCAAAACGGACAGCACGTAACATCCGTAAAGGGTCGTCGGAAAATGTTTTTTCGGGTTCAAGAGGTGTGCGTATTAATTTATTCTTCAGATCTTCTACTCCTCCAAATGGATCAGTTAACTCTCCAAAGTTTTTAGGATTTAAGCTCAGAGCCATAGCATTAATTGTAAAATCACGACGATTTTGATCATCTTTCAAGCTTCCATCTTCCACTATTGGATTACGTGAATCAGCACGATAAGACTCTTTCCGGGCACCAACAATTTCAATATCATGGCCTTGATAAAGAATTTGTGCTGTACCAAAGTTTTTAAAAACAGTTAAATGATCAGCCTTAAGATAATCTGCTATTTTTCGAGCTGTTTTTATCCCATTTCCGAGCACAACAATGTCAATATCTTTTGACTCACGTTGCAAAAATAAATCTCTTACATAGCCGCCAATCAGCCAAATCTCCGCTCCATTTTCACCCGCGACTTCGGATATCATTCTAAATAATTTCGTATCTATCAGATTATCATAATATTCCATCGACCGTAATTTAGAAAATCACTTTTAAACATTTTCATTTATTTCGTGTTCTTAATTTAAACACTTTACAAAAGTAATAATTGTTGAAATACTTGAACTATGGTAACACATTTAACAAAAGAAACATTTATTGAAAAGGTATTTGATTATACCACAGAAAAAGATTGGAAATTCAAAGGCAACAAGCCTGCATTAATAGATTTTTGGGCTGAATGGTGTGCTCCTTGCCGCATGGTTGCTCCACTCATTGATGAGCTTGACAAAGATTACAACGGTGAAGTTGACTTTTACAAAGTAAATACTGAAGAACAACAAGAATTAGCCGCAATTTTTGGCATTCGCAGTATTCCAAGTTTACTTTTCATTCCAACTGATGGTAAACCACAAATGGCTGCAGGTGCACTTCCTAAAGAAACATTTGAAAAAGCTATTGCTGACGTATTAAAAGTTGAAAAACCCATTTAAAAGATTTTCATAACAATTTCGTTCAATCGTGACAGTATTAAAACATGCTGTCACGATTTTTTTTGGATAAAACTCTTTTCTATCTTGCAAAAAATGGAAAACATGAATTATTATCAGCGGGAATACATACGTCGTATTAATCTGGTTTATGATTATATTGATGCACATCTATCTGACGATTTAAGTGTCAGTATCCTTTCGGAAGTTGCAGGATTATCAGCCTTCCATTTCAATCGTATTTTTTCGGCAATGACAGGCGAAAGTCTTGGGCAATTGGTCAGAAGGCTTCGGTTGGAGAAAGCTGCAGGTTTGCTTTTACAGGATGATGAACCTGTGACACAAATTGCCTATGCATGTGGATTTAAAAGCAGTTCAGTATTTTGTCGTAACTTTAAAGAACGATTTGGCATGAGCGCCCAAAAATATCGTTTAAGTAAAGACAGCACAAATCATCAACTAGACAGCACGAATCGTCAACAAAATAGGAATCTTGAAGAATATATTTGCACTATCGAATCAAAAAAACAAAGACAAATGATTGAAAGACACCCTATTGAAGTAAAAGACATGCCAGAGATGCATATTGTGTATTTCAGACATCAAGGTGAGTTTGACCAAATCGAACATGCTTACAAAAAACTATTTCGTTGGGCTGGACCACGAGGTTTAGTCAATGAAAACAGTAAAACGGTTACGGTTTATCATGACAATCCAGAAGTAACAGAAATTGAAAAAGTAAGACAATCAGCAGGTTTAATTGTTGATGAGAATGTAAAAGCAGAAGGCGAAATTGGCAAAATGAAAGTTCCTGCAGGAAAGTATATTATTGGAGCATTTGAGATTTCTGTCACAGAATTTTCACAAGCCTGGGACATGGTTTGCCTTGCTTTAACAGAAAGCGGTTACCAACCAACAGATGGTCTCCCATATGAGTTATATCATGCAGACCCTGAGAATCACCCCGAAGGCAAATTCATTCTAGACATTTGCATACCTGTCAAACCAATGTAACGATTGAAAAAGCCCAACACCATAAGTTTTGGGCTTTTTCATTCTCAAAAATTGTCCCCTAAAAATCCAAACAAAACATCTTGACAACTGACTTGCAAAGAAAGATTTTGTAAGCTTTATAAATCCAATCAAAAACTACTACCTTTATAGCATGCATAAAATTCTAAACACAGAAGACGGGTCAAATACACTTTTTGATCCTGAATTTCAAGAAACGCTTCACTCAAATCATGGGGCACTAACAGAAAGTCAGCATATTTTTATCCAGTCAGGTTTTGATCAAGTACAAAAAGATACATTCAGCATCTTGGAAATTGGATTTGGAACAGGTCTAAACGCAACACTTACACTAAAACGAAGTATAGAAAGAGAAAAACAAGTTCAATATTTTGGAATTGAAAACAAACCAGCATGCCCTGAAACGCTTCAATCATTTTATGCCGGATTAAATCAGAATCTACAAAATTATGCACATCAAATTCTTAATTGTGAGTGGGATATACACATTAAAATAAATCCTAAGTTTACTCTGCTTAAACGAAAAGCAGACTTTTTACATAATTTACCAAACCAAAAGTTTGATTTAATCTATTTTGATCCATTTTCACCTAAAAAACACCCTGAGGCTTGGGAGGACAACTTTCTTAAAGCAATTTCAGACCACATGAACAAAGATGCACTATTGCTCACCTACTCATCAAAAGGTGTTGTAAAACAGAGACTCAGAGATTGCGGACTCATAGTGAAACGCTTACAAGGACCGCCTGGGAAACGACACATTATACAAGCTCAAAAAATTTGAAAAGCTTCTATTTTTTACTACATTTGGCGTGGATAATTCCGTAGAACAAAAACTAAACTTATTATGAAAAGACTTTATGTAGCAATTATTGCCATAATTATGGCAGTAAGTGCCGTTGCACAGAATGTGGATTATTGGTGTGTTGACGGCCGCGTGTATTTCAAAATCAACGATGACGTTACCCTCAACGTTTCTAATGATGATGGAAGTGTAAATCCAAAAGATGTTTTCTTCCTAAGAGATTTAATTGATGAGTATCAAATTTCAGCACTTGACATGCCATTTTTAAGTGCAGAATCTGACATTCTTCAACGCACATTCCGTATGGATTTTGAAAAAATCAACAAAGTAGATGAATTGGTGAAAGCAATGAATGAAATGCAGGAAATTGAGTATGCAGAAAAAGCTCCTCTCTTCCGCATTTCTATGGTTCCAAACGACCCTTATTACGGAGAAGTAACAGGAAGTGGTTTATTTGGTGGAACTGCTGATGCTAATTGGCATTTAACTCTTATTGGTGCTGAAGAAGCGTGGGATTTAGAAACCGGAGACAGTGAAATTGTTGTTGCAGTACTTGACAATGCAATTGATGTTACTCACCCTGACTTGGCAAATAAAATTGTATCTCAGATTGATTTAGGCAATGGCGATAATGACCCAGCACCACCAGAATCTACCTATATTTGGTCTCATGGAACACATGGTGCAGGCCTTATTGCTGCAGAAACTAACAACAGTATTGGAGTTGCATCCATAGGTTACGACGTAAGTCTTATGGCAGTAAAACTTGGAGACGATGCTTCAGATGGTCAATCTATGGCTGCTGGTTTTGAAGGTATTGTTTGGGCTGCTGACAATGGTGCTGACGTAATCAATATGTCATGGGGATCACCTCAGTATTTCATTACAATGCAACACACTGTAAACTATGCATACAACAAAGGTTGTGTTTTAGTTGGTGCTGCAGGGAACAATGGGAATGGGCTGGAAACTCAGATGAATCCTGACATTCCGGTAAATTACATTGGATATCCAGCTGCATTGGATCACGTGATTGCGGTTGGTTCTTGTGATGTTGGGGACAACAAATCAGACTTCTCAAATTATGGAACCTGGATTGACGTACTCGCTCCAGGAGGATATTACTCTCAAGGTTTTATGGGACTTGGTGGATTTGCTGTACTTTCAACTACTGCAAGCGAGGCAGGTGATGCAACGTCTATGTTGTCAGGTACTGGTGGTGGTGCTGCTACTTATGGAGTAACAGGACAATATGACTGTATGCAAGGAACATCTATGGCGGCTCCAGTAACATCTGGATTATGCGGATTGATTCTTTCTGCAAATCCTGACCTAACACCTGAAGAACTCACAACTCTACTGAAAAACACATGTGTAAATGTTGATGCAGAAAATACTGACTTCGTAGACAGTATTGGAGCTGGTCGTATTGATGCTCATGCTGCAATACAAGCTGCAATTGATGCAGACGCACCACTAGTTGCTGACTTTGAAGCAAATGCTGTTGTAATTGCTGAAGGTGGAACTGTTAACTTCACAGACCTCACTACAGGAACACCAAACTCATGGTTTTGGACATTTGAGGGTGGACTTCCCGCAACTTCTACAGATCAAAACCCTACTGCCATTACTTATGACACTGAAGGTGTATATGAAGTAAGCCTAACTGCTTCTGACGGAACAAATACTGATACAGAAACTAAAACAACTTTCATCATAGTAGGAAACAGTTCCGGAGGAGCTGAGTCTGCATGGATAGAGCAAAACACTTTGTTTACAAACCAATTCCGTGGTGTTTTCCAAACTGCAATTGCTGACGAAAACACAGCTTGGGTATTGACTTATGACGGAACCGGCGGATCCATCACTTCTGATTTTGCACGTACCGCTGATGGTGGTGAAACTTGGATTCCAGACACCATTGAAGCTCCAACTGAATTAGCTCCGGGTTGTATCACTGCAACTGATGACATGAATGCTTGGGTAGCACTTTACAACACATCAGGTGGTGGTGCAATTTACCATACTGATGACGGTGGTCAAACATGGGTAGATCAACCAACAGCAACTTTCGAAAATGCATCATCATTCCCAAATGTTGTACACATGTTTAATACGAATGAAGGTTTCTGTCAAGGAGACCCTATCAATGGTGAATTTGAGATTTATACAACTTCTGATGGTGGTGACAACTGGAATTTAATTGACGGTGCTAATATCCCTGACCCAGTTACTGATGAAATGGGCTGGACTGGTGTTTATGACGCTGTTGGAGATGTCGCTTGGTTTGGAACAAACAATGGTCGAATTTTCAAAACAACAGACAAAGGTGCAACTTGGACTGTACTTGATTCTGGAGAAGACAATGTAAGTCATATTAGCATGAACGACGAAAGCAACGGTGTACTTATCGCTCAAGTTACTGACCAAGCAACAGGTACTGTTGAAAGCTGGGCAATGAGAGTAACAACTGACGGTGGAGCAACCTGGAATGCATTAAATATTCCAGAAGAAGAACAACCATCAGATGTATCTGCAGTACCAGGCGAACCAGGAATGTTTGTCTCTGTTAAAATTTCACAAACTGTTCCTGAAAACTTCTCAGCATACAGTTTAGATTACGGAACAACATGGATTCAAATGGACGATTCCATTCAATACACTAATGTTGAAATGTTTGACATCAATACTGGCTGGGCTGGTGGATTCAACCTTAGCGAAACAACTGGAGGTATTTACAAATGGGCTGGAATTGACATGGGTGATGAACCTTATTTCACATCTTCACCTATAACTGAGGTGTATATGGGCGAAACTTACACTTACAATGTGGAAGCAACTGATCCAAATACACTTCCAATTAACATTGTTGACACTGATATTCCTACTTGGTTGACATTAACTGATAATGGAGATGGCTCTGCACTTCTAACAGGAACTGCTCCTGACATCATAACAGAGGAAGAAGACTACTCTATCTCATTAACTGTAACAAATGGAACAGATGAAGGAACACAAAACTTCACAATCACTGTTCTTACAACCAATCAAGCACCAGAAATCACTTCTGAAGCGATTACAAATGCAACAGTTGGAGAAGTTTACACTTACAATGTTATGGCTGAAGATCCTGAAGATGACGATTTAACCTTCACCTTAGTTGACAGCCCAACCTGGATGAGCATGACAGACAATGGCGATGGTACTTGCGTACTTACAGGAACTCCTGACACTCCAAGTACATTTGGATTACCAGTTAAAATCAAAGTTTCTGATGGCATGTATAATGATCAACAAAACTACTCATTGATTATTGCTGATGACGATTACGTGATCAACTTTGGTTCTGGAGAAGTTTCTTTATATCCAAACCCAGGAACTGATTACATCATGATTGAAAACTGTGAAAATGTTATGTATCAAATCATCAGCGTTGATGGTAAGGTAATGTCTCAAGGAAATATTGAAAATAACATTCAAAAAATCCAGATGAGTGATTATGCTGGCGGTATGTACATTATCAAATTGACAAAAGAAAATCAAACTGCAAGCATTCCAGTTCAAATCATAAAATAGACTACACTTTATAATTTTCAAAGCCGGATTTTTAAGGAATCCGGCTTTTTTTGTGGTTCATTCATTAAAACAGGCATCCTTTTATGAGTTTTTGCATCTATTAGACAGAATAATAATTATTTTTGCCAAACGTTTTATCAAAACCATTGATAAAAAAATGAATTTTTTGTTTGGATTAACCTTTGTATATTGCTTATTTCAATGAAATATAAACTCACATTCATACTCATCCTACTGATTAATGCGATTTGTCAAGCTCAACTTGACGTACCAGATGCACCAACATTTCAATCTGCCAGTGTTATTCCTGGAGCGTCACCCGGACAAGTTGAATTAGAATGGGCCCCGAGCGACTCGTTGGATGTTGAAGGATATTATATTTTCAAAGTCAATACCGAAGGCATTACCAACTATCTTGACACTGTTTACGGACGGTTAACAACAACATATACAAACTTTGGATCAGTTGCAGATGGGCAAACTGAAACATACAGACTTGCAGCCTTTGACACCCTTGATAATATTTCATTACTAACGATACCTCATACTACCATGTACGCTTTCCCGTATTATGATAAATGTGAAGTAGCAGTTGATTTAGCGTGGAATCCTTACGAAGGTTGGGATGCAGTAAAATCATACAATATTTACAGACGCAAGACAGGTGGTTCATACGCAATAATTAACACTGTTCCCGGTGACACAAGTAATTACTACGACTCAGAATTGTTACCAAATGAGCAATATTGCTATTATGTGGAAGCTGTTCGTGAAGATGATGTTAAAGCAACCTCTAACGAGACCTGTGTATTTACAACTTCTCACACTCCTCCATCCTACATAAATGCAGATTACGCAAGCGTTGAAAACGGAAACATTGACCTCAGATTTTCGGTAGATACTGCAGGTGAAACCATCAAATACAAATTACAAAGAGCACTTGACACTCCTGCAGACTTTTCAACAATAAAAACAATAACAGACATTAACTCTCCTCGTTTGTTTTATACTGACGGAGATGTCGATCCCTCAACAACAAAATATTTTTACAGGCTTCAAGCCTTTGATCCTTGCGAAAAGCTATCGGCCACAAGCAACGTTGCCAGCAATATCATCTTACATGGTGAAACAGACAATCAACTTAATCATTATCTTGAGTGGGACGCATACCAATCTTGGGATGGTGACATCATGTCTTATCAAGTAATTGCAGAATATGGAGAAGACAATATTGGAGTTGTAAAAACTAACGATGCATATCTTAGAAGTAGCTCTGTAAACATTTCTGATTATGTAAAAGACAAGCACAACCGAATGGAAACTGTGCCTTACTCCTTCTGCTACTATATTTTGGCAAAAGAAGACCCGACCACCAATTCAATTGGAGTACAAGGGCTTTCGAAATCCAATAAAATATGTGTATCTCACAAACCCAGAGTTTATTTACCAAATGCATTTTATCCAAACTCATACAATTTTGAGAACCGCATATTTAAACCATCAGTATCCTTTGCACTTGCAAAGAATTATGAGTTTAAAGTATTTGATCGCTGGGGAATGGAAATCTTTAGTACAAAAGATCAGACAGAAGGCTGGGATGGTGTAAGTGGAAACCGAAAAGCTGCTCCAGGTCGCTATGTTTATTTTGTCAGCTATACAGATTTCAATGGTGAATCATTTCAGAAATCTGGTATTTTCCTGCTTTACAATCAATAAACGCTTTAGGCTGTTAAAATCATGAAATTATCCCTATCTTTGATGCAAATCATCAGATTTCAGCCATGATGCAAGCTTTAATTAACAAATACAAACAAATCCGAAAAGCAGGATTTATAAAAAAATCATTTACCGGGAAATATGCTTTTGTTGGAATAGGGAATCACTCACTTAGCAATCTTTACCCTGTACTAAATTATTTGAATGTCGATATTAAAACCATAGTATCTCATTCCGAGGACACAGCAAAACTAATCCAAACAAACTTTGAGCATATCAAAGGAACAACAGATTACGACTCTGTTCTCAAGGATGAAGAAATAAAAGGGGTCTTCATTTCTGCAAGCCCAAAAGCACATTTTCAGCTTATTTCTAAAGCTCTTAAAAAGGATAAAAATGTATTTGTTGAAAAACCTCCATGTCTTTCAAGCGAGGAACTTTCTCAACTCATTGAAATAGAAAAACAAAGTAAAGGATTTGTGTTAACTGGATTACAAAAGCGGTATGCTCCCCTTTACCAGATTCTCAAATCAAAAGCAAAAAAAGCAGAATCCTATAGCATGCGTTACGAAACAGGCTATTACCCTGAAGGTGATGCTATTACCGACTTGTTTATTCATCCGATAGATCTTTCTAATTTCCTTTTTGGGGACTCTGAAATTGTATCTGTTCTTCATCGCAATAGCGGAAAAGGTATTGAAAACATATTTGTACAAATGAAACATTCCAATGGGACAATTGGAAACATTGAACTCAGCACAAATGTATGGTGGGCTAGCGCTGAAGAGTCTCTCAGAGTTAACTGTAAGCATGCACATTTTCAAAGTACAAATACAGAAAAACTGATCGAGATCAGTAAGGCAGGAAAAATTGCTGGAATTCCAAGTGAAAAAATCAGAAACTCACTACCAGTAACGAAAGTACTTTTTGAGAAAAACACGTTCCTTCCTGTCGTTCAGCATAACGATCTTTATTCTGCGGGTTACTACAATGAAATCAGACAATTTCTTGAACTTTGTGAAGGGAAAAAATCCTCAAACAACAGCCAGTTAAGTATGTTGACAAATACATTCCAACATCTTGACAACATAAAAAAACAAATGCATGTATAAAGTAAAAGACTATATCAATCGGGGGATCCGTTTGGTCAACAACAACATTAGACCAAAGCACAAAAAGCTGTCAACCATCATGCTTTACGCAACGGACAGATGTAACTCAAAATGTAAGCATTGTTATATCTGGGCAAAGAAACCAAAAATGCATTTGTCGTTTGAAAAGATTAAAGAAATTATTCAGAGCCCCGTTGTTGACAAGGAAACACTTATTGGACTTGAAGGTGGTGAGTTTTTGTTGCACCCTGAAGCAGAACAAATTTTAGAATATTTGTCCAAACATCATCCAAAATATGATTTATTAAGTAATGCTGTAGCAGATAACAAATTGATTGATTATTGTAGAAAGTACAAACCTCTTCGCCTATTTTTATCGCTTGACGGACCTCGTGACACCTACAAAAACATGCGTGGTGTGGATGCATACGACAAGGTTATTCGAGTGATAGAGACTTTGAAAGATGAGCTACCAATTTCTGTCATGTTTACTTTGACACCCTTCAATAATTTCGACGATTTGAATCATGTCGCAGCAATTTGCAAAACACATGATATCGACATGCGTATTGGCATATACAATTGCATGGAATATTTTGACACACAAGAAGAAAGCACATCAACATCTCTGGACTATAAGATTTCTGAAATTCCTGAAGTCGTGCATGATTTTAGTGAAAACTACGATTTCATGGCTTTGTACACCCACTACCGCGAAGGCAATGTCAAACTTACATGCAATAGCATACGCGACAGTATAGTCATTTATCCTAACGGAGACATTCCAATTTGTCAAAATAAGCAAATTATTCTTGGTAACTTGAACAATGAGTCGTTGAGAGATATTATCAATAAAAAATCGACTATTGAATTGCATAAAAAGCATCAAACTGGCTGTAATGAATGCTGGGTAAACTTTCACAGGAAGTACGATGTTGTTTTATATCGTAACCTTGAAAAGTTTCTTCCAAAGAAAGTTATTCATTGGTGGAAAGGTGAATATTACTGGTCTGCCAATAAAAACAAAAAATACAAGCAGGTATTAAAAGAAAGCAGCAAGGAGAATTAGGCATCGTACCAACCTCTACTTCGCTCAACGGCACGTTTCCATGATTGGTATTTAGTATTTCTTAAATCTTCCTTCATGTTTGGAGTGTACTGACTTTTCTCACGCCACAAATCATTAAGTTGAGATGGATTTGCTATACCCACACCAATAGCAGCTAAAAAAGCAGCACCAAGAGCTGTGGTTTCCAGCACCTCGGGTTTTGCAACTTTTCGACCCAATATATCCGATTGAAATTGCATAAGGAATTCATTGGCTGCAGCACCTCCGTCAACACGCAAGGATTCTAATGCTATTCCAGATGTTTCTTGCATTAATTCAAGGACATCACGGGTTTGATAAGCCAGAGACTCCAATGCTGCGCGAACAATATGAGCGGCATTACTTGCCTGAGTCATACCAATGATAAGTGCTCTTGCATCTGGATCCCAGTAAGGTGTTCCTAATCCTGCAAAAGCAGGAACAAAATACACACCTGCAGTATCTTCAACAGACAATGCCATTTTCTCAGACTCTGCAGCTGAAGAGATGAGTTTCAGCTTATCACGAAGCCACTGAATTGTAGCTCCTGCAAAAAAGACAGATCCTTCGAGTGCATACACTGGTTGATCATTAATTTTCCACGCCAAAGTACGCAGCAAACCATCATTTTGAACTGGAGGACAAGTATCTCCAACATTCATCAGCATAAAACAACCTGTTCCATAGGTATTTTTCACCATTCCTTTTCGGCAACAAGCTTGCCCAAACAAGGCGGCTTGTTGATCTCCAGCAATACCAGCAATCGGAATTTCTTGCCCCATCAAAACAGACGGATCTATTTCAGCAAGTTTTCCGGAAGAATCAGTTACTTTGGGCAAAATAGATGACGGAATATTGAAGTATTCGAGTAACTCCTCATCCCAATCCAAAGTATTGATATTAAAAAGCATGGTTCGTGATGCATTGGAAACATCTGTAATGTGAGTTTTCCCACCACTGAGTTTCCAAATAAGCCATGTGTCTATGGTTCCAAACAGGAGCTTACCATCTTCAACCATTTCATAAAGTTCGGGTTGATTTTCAAAACACCATGCTAATTTTGTTCCTGAAAAATAGGGATCGGAAACAAGCCCTGTTTTACGACGAATTATGCGCGAGATTTCTTGTTGTTGCATGCGCTCACATCGATCAGCGGTGCGTTTATCTTGCCAAATAATTGCAGGTCTTACAGGTTTACCAGTTTGTTTATCCCACAATACGAAGCTTTCTCTTTGATTGGTAATTCCGATCGCAGCAATTTCATTAATTGGGACACCTGACTTTTCAATGCACAGGTGAGCAGTTTCTAACTGACGTTGAAATATTTCTTCCGCATCCTGTTCAACCCATGCGTCAGCAGGGAAATATTGTGTTGTTTCAATTTGATGAGAGGCAACGATTTGAAATTTCTCATCAAAAAGAATACTTCGGGAACTACTTGTTCCTTGATCAAATGCTAAAATGTATTGCTTGCGATCCATCTACGATTTATTTTTGTGAAACTTCCTGAATGCATTTCAACATATCATCATATACTTGCTGACGATTCGTTTCATTGAGTATTTCATGTCGCATTCCCGGATAAAGCGTTAGTTTGACATCCAATTCCAATTTTTGGAAACTGCGATACACCTTTTTCACTCCTACACCATAATTACCAACAGGATCATCTTCCCCTGAAAAAATGTGCACTTTCGTTCCTTTCGGAATTTGTTTCAAAGATTTTGAAGAGGAAATATAATTGACTCCATACATTAGATCTCGATAAAACGCACCAGAAAAAACGCCTCCGCAATAGGGATCTTTATCGTATTTTTCCACGATTTCTTTATCGGTACTCAACCAAGCATATTCATTGTCTTCAGCTTTAAACTTTTTGTTATATGCTCCAAAACTAAGCTTATGCATAAAACCAGCAGGTGCTTCAGGATTTTTAAAGAACAGACTAAGATTTGCAATTGCAAAGCCACCTACCCGCTCTATAAAAAGGAAATTTCCAGTTCCGCTTAGCATCCATTTTTCTGCCATTTCAGGATGACGAATCATCAATGTACGAGCAAAAAAGGAGCCCATACTATGCCCTAAAATTACGATTGGAAGTTTATACAAATCTTTCAATTGTTGATTAAAGCGAATTAAGTCATCCGCAACTTTATTCCAACCTTCCTTTTCATCAAAAAATCCGTATTTACCAGATTCTTTCGCTGTTTTACCATGTCCTGCATGATCATCAGCAGCAACAATATAACCGTTTTGGCATAAAAAGCTTGCAAAATCAGTATAACGCTCCGCATGTTCAGCCATGCCATGTAATATTTGGACAACTGCCTTGGGCTCTTGCTCTGGTGTCCACAAGTGATAATAAACCTGTTGACCGGTTTGCCCCGGGAAAGATCCGATTTGAGTTTTCATTATTTTAGGTATTGGTCAAATTCATGCAAATTAAAACGATCGACAAGCACTTTCATTTCATTGATAAGTGCAGGTGGCACAGGGACACCTTCTTTTGAGCGCTCCAAATAATTTAAATGCTCTTTTTCTCCAGCAGTATAAATTTTCTCTTGTCCTGGCATACGATCAGATGCTCGCAAAGCACGCAAGATTTCCCCGGTAGTTTTCTTAAACTCATCAGGTTCAATAAAAGCCTCAACATTTACCGCAATAAAGAAATGGCCTAAACGATAAGGGATTTTCTTACCATCCTGATATCCAGTTAATGCTTTTAAAAATGTTCCACTTTGAAGGGCTGCAGAAAGAATTTCAACCACAGTTGCATATCCATATCCTTTGTATCCTCCACCATCTTCGCCGATACCTCCTAATGGTGTAAGAGCAGCCTCACCAGCAACCAGTGCCTTGAGGACATCTTCAGGACTTGTCATGGTTTCGCCATCACGGTTAATGACCCAGCCTTCAGGCAATTGTTTCCCATGTTTCTCATAATATTCAAATTTACCTCGTTGAGAAACAGAGGTAGCACAATCTAAGAAGAAAGGAAAATCTTCATCTGTTGGCATTACAAAGGTAAGCGGATTTGTTCCCAACATATTCTCCACGCCAAAAGTTGGTGCGATTGAAGGACGAGCATTCGTTCCTGTAATCCCAATCATATTTTCCTTTTCAGCCATTAATCCATAATAACCGGCAATACCGTAATGAGATGAATTTCTAACAGCCACCATGCCAATACCACTTGTTTTAGCAAAATCGATTGCCATTTGCATGGCCATTTTACTAGCGACATGCCCCATTCCATTGTTAGCATCTAAAACTGCAGTCGCACCAAATTGCTTAACAACATCAACTTTTGTTACAGGATTTAGAATTCCATCGTCTATGCGGTCGATATAAATAGGTTTTAAGCGATTAATTCCATGAGAATCGATTCCCAATTTATCAGCGGTAATTAATACATCAGCAACAACTTCTGCATCTTTCTCTGGAACACCAGCTTTTTGTAGTGTTTTGGTCATAAAAGACTCCAGCACATCAAAATGTATTCTTTTCATATGTTTTTGAGTTTTCACGAATTTAGTGATTTTAAGTGAATTATTCAAGCGGAGAAATGAGGTATAGCACAAAAAAATCCCTGACAGTAGAACTATCAGGGATTCATCAGAGTGTAACCAATATTTAATCTTTGTCTTGGTATTCTTTAAGGATTTCTTTCACTTCTTCTGGAGAAACACGTCCATAGGTTTTATCGCCAATAAGAACAACTGGAGCAAGTCCACAAGCACCTACACAGCGCAAACATGAAAGAGAGAATTTACCATCACCAGAAGTTTCGCCCACTTCAATTTTGAGTTCTTTTTTGAACTCTTCCAGTACTTTCTCAGCACCACGCACATAACAAGCAGTACCAGTACAGATTGAGATTGGGAAACGTCCTTTAGGAGTCATGGTAAAGAACGAGTAGAATGTCACAACGCCATATACTTTGGCAGTTGAGATATTGAGTTCATAAGCGATTACTTCTTGCACTTCTGCCGGAAGATAACCGAAATGTTCTTGAGCTTTGTGTAATACATTAATCAATTCTCCGGCAGCATTGTTGAATGATGCACAAATTTCCTTGATTTTATTTACATCTGCTTCTTTGAGTTTTACTTTTACACTAGACATAATCCGACAGTTTTAAGATTCAATAAATGTAGATTTCTTTTTATCAAAATAGCTTGTATGCAACAAGTGGTGTGCTTTTTCGCTCATCGGCTCGCCAAGGAATTCCTCATACAATTTAATGATATCAGGATTTTCATGTGACTTACGAATAGCTTTGCCTTTATCTTCACGATAGATCGCTTCAGCACGCTTTCTGATAATTTCACTGTTTCCATGATGTAGTGGTTGACCACCTCCACCAATGCAACCACCTGGACAAGCCATAATTTCAATTGCATGGTATTGTGATTCTCCACGTTTGATTTCTTCAAGGAGTTTTCTAGCATTACCCAATCCGTGAGCAATACCGATGTTAATTGGAAGTCCGTTGAAATCGATGGTTGCAGAACGCACGCCGTCGAAACCACGCAATTCTTCGAAATCAATTTTAGGAAGATCTTTTCCTGTGTGTACTTCGTAAGCAGTTCTTACTGCAGCTTCAATTACACCACCAGTAACTCCAAAGATAACACTCGCACCAGTTGACTCACCCATTGGACGATCGAAATCTTCATCTGGAAGATCTTTCAAATCACCAATACTTTGTTTGATAAGATGAGCAAGTTCGCGAGTAGAGATTGAGAAATCAACATCAGGATTTCCATCTACTTTAAACTCATCACGCTGAGCTTCATATTTTTTAGCCAAACAAGGCATAACAGAAACGACAACTAAGTCTTCACGTTTCACATTAATTTTGTCAGCGAGATATGTTTTCGCAATAGCACCGAACATTTGTTGTGGTGATTTTGCTGAAGATGGGATATCTTTCATTTCTGGGAAATTGTGCTCAAAGAATTGAACCCAAGCAGGACAACAAGATGTCAAGATTGGCAATTTCACTTCTTTATCACCTTCCAGGAATTTAGTTAAGCGACCCAATAATTCGGTACCTTCTTCCATAATGGTAAGATCGGCAGCGAAATCGGTATCAAATACCTGATCGAAACCAATGCGACGCAAAGCTGACACCATTTTTCCAGTAACCAATGTACCAGCGTCCATACCAAATTCTTCACCTAGTGCAGCACGTACTGCAGGAGCAGTTTGTACGACAACAGTTTTGCTAGGATCAGCAAGTGCACGAACCACTTTATTGGTGTGGTCAACTTCAGTTAACGCACCGGTTGGGCATACTGCAACACATTGTCCGCAGAAAGTACAAGGAGATTTTTCCAAGTCTTGCTCAAATGCAGGAGCCACGACAGCTTCAAATCCACGATAAATTCCTGATAAGACACCACAAGTCTGCACTTCATTACACATGGTTTCACAACGACGACACATGATACATTTGTCCATGTCGCGAATGATTGATGGGGAATAATCTTCTTTGTAAGTTGATTGTTCTCCTTTGTAATGTATTTCGCGGATACCGAGATCCTGAGCAAGTTTTTGCAGGTCACAAGTACCGTTTTTAGCACAAACCAAACAGTCGAATGGGTGATCAGAAAGGATCAACTCAAGCACTGTTTTACGTGCGTTAATAACTCTTGGTGTATGTGTTTTCACTGCCATTCCTTCATAGACTTTTGTCACACATGAAGGAGCTAGGTTTCTGCGACCTTCGACTTCTACGACACAAATACGGCAACCGCCGGGATTGTGTTCAATGCAAAGGTCTTTAAGCTGCATGTAGCAAAGTGTAGGAATGGTAATCCCTTGATCACGGGCAGCTTGAAGAACTGTAGTCCCTTCTTCTACCTGCAGCGGTCTTCCGTCTATGCTTATATTTACTTTAGCCATTATTGATTCTCCTTTTAATTAGTTTATGCTGATTGCATTAAATTTACACTTATCATAACAAGCACCACATTTGATACAGATATCTTGATTGATTTCATGAGGTAATTTACGTTCACCTGAAATTGCATTTACAGGACAAACTCTTGCACAAGCAGTACAACCCACACAAGCTTCCTCGTCAATCACATACTGTTTGAGTGCAGTACACTGACCGGCACGGCATTTTTTCTCAGTCACGTGCTCAACATATTCATCCCAGAAATTGCTCATGGTAGAGAGCACTGGGTTTGGAGAAGTTTGACCTAAACCACAAAGGGATGTATCTTTAATTACTTCGCTTAAGTTGCGCAGTAAATCAAGATCTTCCATTGTACCTTTGCCTTCGGTAATTTTAGTTAAGATTTCATACAATCGTTTGTTTCCAATACGACAAGGAGAACATTTTCCGCAGCTTTCTTCAACCGTAAAATCGAGGTAGAATTTAGCCATTGACACCATACAATCATCTTCATCCATAACAATCATACCACCTGATCCCATCATAGATCCCGCAGTGATAAGGTTATCAAAATCAATTGGAGTATCGAGGTGTTTTTCAGTTAAACAACCACCTGAAGGACCTCCAGTCTGTACAGCTTTAAACTTTTTACCATCTTTAATACCACCACCGATTTCAAAGATAACTTCACGCAATGTTGTTCCCATAGGAACCTCAATTAAACCAACATTATTGATTTTTCCTGCGAGAGCAAATACTTTTGTACCGGCAGATTTTTCAGTACCAATTGATTTAAACCATTTTGCCCCTTTAAGCAGGATCACAGGAACATTGGCAAATGTTTCAACGTTATTTACGTTTGTTGGTTTTTCAAGATAACCTGATTCCGCTGGGAATGGTGGTTTTACTGTAGGTTCACCACGAAGTCCTTCCATTGAATGGATAAGTGCAGTTTCTTCACCACAGACAAAGGCACCAGCACCATAACGCAATTCAATATTAAAATCGAAACCACTACCCATAATATCTTTACCGAGGAAACCATACTCTTCAGCTTGCTTCATCGCAATTTTCAGACGTTCAATTGCAAGTGGATACTCAGCTCTAATATAAATAAGTCCTTTATTTGCACCGGTACTGTATCCGCAAAGGGCCATTGCTTCCAAAACTGAGTGTGGGTCACCTTCAAGGATAGAACGATCCATAAAAGCACCTGGATCACCTTCATCGGCATTACATACAACGTATTTTTGATCGGAAGGATTTTTAGCAGCAAGTTCCCATTTCAAACCTGTTGGGAAACCACCTCCTCCACGACCGCGGAGACCGGATTCTTTCATTTCAGCAATCACCTGATCAGGAGACATTTCTGTCAAGGCTTTACCAAGCGCCATATAGGCATCTTTAGCAATTGCTTCATCAATGTTTTCCGGATCGATAAACCCACAATTACGCAAAGCGATACGCAATTGTTTCTTGTAAAAGCCCATGTGTTTTGAATCAGGGACGTGCTCTTGATTGTCAGGGTCTGTGTACAATAAGCGATCAACGCGACGACCTTTGATGATATGCTCATCAATAATCTCTTTGACATCTTCAGGTGTCACTTGTACATAGAATGTGTTATCAGGCATGATTTTTACAATCGGACCTTTTTCACAAAAACCGAAACAACCGGTTTGAATTACTTGAACGTCATCACTTAACCCTTTAGTTTCGAGCTCAGACTTCAAGTTTTCGAGAATCATTTCACTTTGTGATGCACGGCAACCAGTACCACCACAAACGAGAATATGCATCTTATAATTGGCCATTCGATACTTCCTCCTTTTATTTATTATCTATGGTTTCGTAATTCTGTGGAATAATACCATCCACCAACTCTCCTTTTTTGATGTAAAGCTCGATAATTTCATCTGCTTTCTTACTGTCAACATAGCCATAAACTACAGGCTCTTGACCAGGAAGTTGTACTTCGATGGTTGGTTCTGCATAACAGTAACCCATACAACCAGTTTGAGTAACGATTGCATTGATGTTACGTTTTTCTAACTCATCAACAAAAAACTCCATAATCTCTTTTGCTCCCGATGCAATACCGCAAGTTGCCATAGCAACTTTAATCTGCACCAAAGACTCAGGATTATCTGCCTTGTCCCTGAGGTCGATTTTGTTTCTGACTTCTTCCTGCATTTTTTTCAGGTCTGCCAGTGATTTGATTTTTGCCATTCTTGTTCCTCCAAATATGTTTTAGATATTCAATATAATACATGTTTATCACACCGCAAAATTAGATATTTTTTGTTATTATCATAACATTGTTAATTGTTTAACAATATGTTTTACAACCTATATAATGTCAGCGAACGATATTATTGTATCAAGATGCCGTATTACACTGTTTTTCTGCAACTTACAAGTTTCTAATTAAAACTTAAAACAACAGACTTAAACATGTTTGTCAACATAAAGTCTTTCTCGTTAACGAACGCACCAAACTAATTTTTGTTTAAAAACTTGATTTCGCGTAAAAATCATGTCAAAAAGGATGATTGACTTCTCATTTCCCACAGCTCCAGCAAATTTTCTCGCACATATTCTTTTATCGCCCGTGCCATATCAGCATCCTGAAGATCAACAATCCCTTGTTCCTTCAATTCCATTGTGCCAACACCAAACTCATGCTCATTAAACACATACTTAAAGCGTATATCCAATTCAGAATTTGCAATAAAAAGAAGAATCAAGTAAGCTGAAACATCTCCCAATGGCAAGCAATCCACATTATCTGTCCGATATGTTACAGAAACATATGTCCCTTGATTGACCGAAGATTCAATTTGGAAACTTCCTCCAGCCTGTTCAGCAGTCATTTTCAAAAACGGTAAACCCAAACCGACACGACGAGTTGTTCGCGTTGTCACAAAGGGATCTGTCACTTTTTTAAGCATTTCAGGGGACATTCCCTCCCCATTATCCCGAACGGAGAATGTTAAAAGACTTTTCGTTTCATCTTCAACAAACGAAATATCTATCAGACTTGCATTGGCTCTTACAGAGTTTTGTGCAATGTCCATCATATGCATGGCAATATCAACCATTCAATTCAAAATAATTATTGGATTCGCTATCAAAAGAAGCACAAAAGTTTTCCCAATTTGCTTCTTCCATATAAAAATTGGTATAGACTTTCGCTATATCGCTAAGGTAATGTGCATCGGAACTTTGTGTGAAGGAGTGTGTTGCCAGCTCGGGTCGTATGCTCTTGTATGTAGATAGACAGGTATTCGGGGATAGTTCCAGAGCATTATAATTCAAGCCGTAGGGAAGGAACCCGAGCTGGCTTATCACACTATTCTTACTTTTATCTATGTGGGCAGGAATAAAAATTCCACCCAGCGATTTCACTTTGTCGGCGATCGCCTCAAGAGGCTCATCTAACGCCGCTACTAATAAACGACTTTCTTCGTAATTTATTGTATCAAACTTATCAACAGCCACCTGAAATCCAAATTTCTCCGGATCGTTTTCAATATCAGACAGATGCCGATCTAAATATGACTGAAATTCGTCCAAACTGTTAATATCCGGGAAGTATCCAAGACAGTGAACTTCTTCTTGAGACGTCATTTCACAGCCACCTACAACAAATAAATTTGTGTTTTCAGCAAGTTCCCAACATGTTTTCACATTGCGTGTGGAATTATGATCCGTAATAGCAATAATGTCGAGACCCTTTTCGATTGCCACTTTCACGATATTGCGAGGACTCATGTCCAGATCTCCGCAAGGAGACAGGCAAGTGTGAATGTGTAAATCTGCTTTAAACACTTTCATTTTACGCGTTTAAGTAATCAAACAACAAACCAACCGTATCAAACGCTGCACGATTAGATGATATTATTACAACATTTTCTTTATCTGCTTGTTCAACCAACTCCTGAGAAACCTTTCGTTCATTAACAACAACGATGGCACTTAGGTCTTTAAGTGAAGCAACAGCAATGATATTTTTATGCGTTTGAGATGTTACCCATATCATATTTTCCTGAGCCTTACCCATAACATCGCTGAGCAAATCAGAAACATATGCAGACTCAGGCTTGCTATTTACATCAGCATGCTTTGTTAGCAATTCAAAGCCCAAATCATCAACCAATTGTTTAATTGTCAATTTTTCCATGACCATCCATGTATTTATTCAGTCGGTTCTCGCCCCAAATTTTTTCTATCATTTGGAAAGCCTGTTCCGGACTTAGTTTATAATTTTTCTCCATAATACGCTGCACAAAAACGCAGTGTGACATACTTGCTTTATGCTTAACAATATCCTCAGCTAAAGAACGACAAGTTGGTGCTCCACATGCTCCACAATCAAATCCCGGAAGGTAAGCTGCGATGGTTTTTAACTTATCCATTTTACGCAAAGCCACTTCAACATTTGAATCGATCAGCATTTCATTACGCGGCAATACCGGACCTGTGGCAATTTGATCTTTCAAACTGTCAGCTTTCAGCAAGAGAGGATTTCTATATCCATTTATCTCAACTAAATGCTGAAGATTGTTTTTTCGTTCGCCTAAGCGTTCAACAGTTAAGAAACGATTTCCCGGACAGAGGATTCCACCAGCACAACCTTGATCACAAGCTCGAAGTTCAAGGAAATTGATATCTGAGATTTGACCAGATTCTAATTTCTCAAGAAACTCAATTACATTGTCCATGCCATCAATTGCCAAGCTTCTTCCAGAAAAGTAATTCTTCTCACTTCCCGACAACGACCAATTCACAGCATCAGGCGATAAATCTGCCTCCTGTTTTTCACAGGCATTTTCCTCTCCGTTTACCAAAATCTGATACACTTTATTATAGAGAAGATTCATGTTATACACACCATCAATTGGGGATTCATCCTCACCTTCAGGGGCTTTGGCCGCGACAATTTTTGACGCACAAGGTGTAATATAAAATATTCCAATATCTTCTGATCCAACTATTACAGGAAGGTAATCTCTTAAATAGAGGGCAGCAATATCATGTGGAGCTTTTAGATGCATAATATGCTCTGTCAGTGAAGGAAACATCACCTGAATTAACCTCACAATTGCAGGACAGTAAGAACTAATTAAAGGCTTAAGATTCTTTTCTTTTGATTTTTCAGCATAAACCTCTTTTAACAAGTCTACTGCATGTTCAACTTCGTACACATAATGAAAACCCAATTCATGCACGGCATTCAATATCTGTGTTATCGAAAATTCTGAGGGGAATTGTCCAATAAACACAGATGGAATTAAAGCAACACGATAATTGTAATCATATATGTCTTTAAACTCATCATCACTCACATAAATCGCATCCACAGGGCATACTCTATAACACTCACCACAATCAACACATCGCTCAGGTTGAATGTTGGCATGACCGTTTTGGATACGAATTGCCTGAGTAGGACACACTTTCATACAATGCGAACAACCGATGCAAGTAGTTGTATCAACCTGAATTGCATGTGTATATGTATCCTTCATCATTTAAGAAAATTTAATCATTAGTTTTAAAACAGTACCTTGATCCGGAACAGACGAGAGAATCATTTCATCTGTATTTCGTTTAATATTTGGCAATCCCATTCCGGCACCAAAGCCCATTTCACGTACTTTATCAGATGCTGTGGAAAATCCTTCCTCCATTGCTTTATCAATATCCTCAATTCCGGGACCTTCATCTTCGATTCTCACATAAACAGCATCTGATTCTATTTTAACAAACATCTTACCTCTAAATGCATGAGCGACAACATTTACTTCTGATTCATACAAAGCCACTGCAATTTTCCGAATTACTATTGGAGCCACTCCTAAACTTTTGAGCACAGCTTTCACTTCTGAGCTTGCAGTTCCGGCACTTGTAAAATCACCTCCAACTATGTCAAAATGCATTTCCATTAGTACACAGGTTTAATTCCAGATTCGTACAGTTTTCCGGAAGCTTCGAATACAGATGACGCACACGTAATTACAGCAATTTCATTTTCCTTAGCAAGCTTCAACATTTCATTTGTCACTCGCTTACCCCTGGCTACAATTACACACTGAATATTTGAAATTTCAGCAGTTCGCATTGTTTGCAAGGTTGACAATCCTGTTAAAAGAATCATACCATCTTTCTCAATGGTAAGCACATCACTCATTAAATCAGAAGCAAAAGCACAACTAAAGTCCTGCTCCGGTCCTGTTCCATTGAGGATGATTCCATTTACGATTCGATTAATTTGATGTACGTTCACCATATTCATTTTTATCACTGCACAAATGTAATGTTATTTGTATAACGATGTTATTATTTTCACACTGTTGTACAGCATACAACAAGAATAATTTCAAGATGGAATCCGTATGCCTTTGATTATCTTTTACTTATTAAGTAACCCAATCCTTTACGAATTACTTCATCGTGATCGAATGCAAGCTCCGGAATGGATGAAATCTTAAACCATTCAGCCAATGCGGCATCATCACCGCCGGTTACAGGTAAAATATTTGGAATGTGTTTGATAAAAACGATGGTAATATTTCTTCCACGAGGATCGCGTCCGGGTTTTCCAAAGGTATGCAATTGTTGAAAGTCAGAAAGAACTAAACCAGTCTCTTCCTCCAACTCTCTCACAACAGCTTTATCTAACGCCTCATCCATCTCCACAAAACCTCCAGGCAAAGCCCACTTTCCTTGAAACGGAGGGTTTCCACGTTGAATTAACAAGACAGACAAGTCGTCTTTATTTCCTGCAAAAACCAATGCATCTACAGTTACCATTGGGCGTGGATATTCATAAGTAAAGCTCATTATTTCGTGTTTTTTCGATTAAAATTATTGTCATACTCCTCCTTAAATGAGGTTTCATTTACCCAAAAACGACTTCCGTCAGGATGTACCGTTAATTTTATAATTCCAGTAAGGACAAAATTGATAAGGACTTTTCTCAGTACAGAATATTTAAGATCCACATGAAATTTCAATTCTTCCAGAAAAACTCCTGGCATCTCCGAAATTGCATCTAAAATTTGTTTTTCAGCCTCAGAATATCGGATAAAGGCACCTTTCTTATCCCTCTCCATCTTCCAAACAGAAAGCAAAATGTCATCAGCAACAATGTTTTCATCATCACTACGCACATAAGCTTTATAATTCCCATCTGGATCAGGTGCTAAAATGGGACGATTCTCCTGAGGCAGAATTACGACTTCTAACACTTGTTTTCCCTCTATTCTATGATGAATAGCCTCAAACTCAACTGGTGGTTTACAAAACAAAGAAGCTGCTGTTTCCATCATATAATATTCTTCTTCGGAACGAATCCCAGAAATACGTCCATTATCCTTAACCCCTATCAGCAAACGACCTCCATCAGCATTAGAAAATGCAGATACCGAACGAGCAATTTTCTTAGCATCATTCACCTGAAACTTAAAATCAAGCTCCTGATGTTCTCCTTGCTGTATCAGATCCAAAATATGTTTTGACATGTCACAAAATTACAAATATTTAAGGAAAAGTGAACATAAAGAAAGCCGACTCAAAAGAGCCGGCCATTCCGCAACACCAAACTAAACTAAACGTGTGAAATTATTGTTTCACTATCTTTTTTGTTATTACATTATCTTCAGGTGTAACAACCTTCAAAACATAAGTTCCTTTGGGCAAATTGCTCATCTCAATACTTGAGGTAAACTCATTTGTAAAATAAGATGTCATAACTTGTCCAGCATTATTCATCAACACAACATTCAATTCTGTTGAAGTATGATTACTGATTTGTAAGGTATTTACTACTGGATTAGGATAAACTTCCAGCTCAATTTCATTTTCAAGTTCCATACTAACACTCTGCATTTCAAATGTCTCAAATCGACCATCAAAATCGGTTTGTTTGAGTCTGTAATAGGATGTACCATTCAAGGAACTGTAGTCAGTATATTCATAATTTCTTACAGTTGTTGAGTTTCCAGCACCAGCAACTTGAATAAGATTTTCCCAGTTTTGTCCGTCAGAAGAACGTTGAATTGTAAAATAATCATTGTTTGTTTCACTAGCTGTTGACCATTCGATGACAACCTTAGAATCGAAACTATTGACATCAAAGCTCAGCAATTCAATTGGAAGCAAAGAAGGATCTGCTTTAATTAGCACAAATTGACGTTGAGCAAAACCACCTTCAGTATAAAAGAAAGCAGTAGAGTCAGAAAAATTACGTGTAACTTCTTGAATTTTCCAAACATCGTTTGCGTCATTACGGTAAGCCAATCCTAAAGAATCATTGACAGTAACATCAGTTTCCGGATTTATTTTCTTGGTATAACAGAAGGTTGTTTCACGATTTCCTATCACAAACACACCCCAATATTCTGAATCAACAACTTCGTTAATATCTGCGTTTTCAGTTTCAATTGAAGCAGGTGTTGCATTCACTTTATAAATATGGACACCATCAGGATTTCCATCAAAATCAGAAACCATCACTGAATTATCAACTGAAATTAAACTTAAATCATTTCCACCATAAGTATAAACACTCACATCACCAACTGGAGCTGTACTTGTAACAACTGTAGTTCCAGTGACATTTCCAGAATAGTTTCCGGTCAAATCTTGAAGTACATTTGAATTTAGTTCATTAAACTGATAATATGCAAGGAGACCTGTTTCAGTGACATTCAATGTCTCAGTCATCAAGTCACGAATTTCATCCTGATCTAAAGCACGGTTCCAAATGGAGATTTCATCCACATCACCATTAAAATAACGACCACCTCCATTTGCAGCCCAATTTCCAATTGTTGTTGTAAAATCAGACTCAAATGAGCGAATGTTTCCACTACGATTTCTATGTCCTTCTTCAATTCCATTGATATAAAGTCTCATCACAGAACCATCATAAGTACCAGCAAAGTGAATCCATTCTCCTTCAGTTATATGTGTATTTGACCATAAAAATTGGCGACCGCTTTCTAGTTCAAGCGCAAACTCCAATTTATTATTGTTTCGATCATGTTGAATCCAGAACTGACCTTTATCTGTACGACTTTCTTTGTTGATAGCAATGACATTAGCCCAGTTATCAGCATCTTTAGGATCGATATTCCACTTCATCCAACCCATAACAGTAAATTGATCTTGGAAATTGAAATCAACGGTTCCAATTTCAACAGCATCATTTTCTCCATCAAAACGGAAAGCATTGCTTGCACCTTGTGAAAACAAATTTGAACTTAAAATACTCAGGACGATAATTAAATAAAACTTTTTCATGTCTGTGTGGCGTTAAATGTTAGGTAAACAAAATAACAGTAAAGCAAGGCCATTTGAAAGAATCTTTGATTAGCACTGCAAAGGCTTACATAAACAGGAAGAAATAATTGATAATACAAACCACCACTTTGACGAACAAACAATTTAGTTTGATGAATGAAAGAAATGCTAAGATTGGATACAATTCAGGAGTCATTCAGAATGAATAATACATGAATGAGCTTATCTGTTGACTTAATTTAAAAATGATAAAGGGGGAAATAAAAAAGCCACTCGATCGAGTGGCTTTTCAATATGTTTTCAATTATTCTTAGCGAATAACATTCAATTTTTGAGTAGATATTTCATTTCCGTTTTCAATACGGATTACGTAAGTACCATTAGAAAGATCAGAAATATTGATGCTTTCACGGTTGCTGTTAACTACCTGAGAAGCTACAATTTGACCTACCATGTTAACAATAGTAATCTGAGCATTTTCAGCATTTTCAACAGTTACTACATTATTCGCTGGGTTAGGATAGATAGCAATGTTAGGAGCAGTCATATCATTTACGTCAGTAGCAAAGTCAACAGTTACATCGTCAACATACAATCTATACATATCAGCATCACTGTATGCATAGAAACCAATATAATAAATACCATCAGCAGGAACCGTAAAGTTTGCAACATGCGCTTCCTCAAAAGCTACATTAGAGAATGTTCCCAAATCAATCAAAGATGTAGTCATCGCTGTTCCTGTTTGTGCATCACCAATAAACACCTCTAACTTTTCAGAGAAAGTAGCACTAACTACAGCATAATCAAATGTTAAAGAATATGCCTCACTAGCAAGAAGATTCAAACAAGTTGAGAACAAATAATCATCACCAGCATTAGTTGAATTGTAATTGTAACCCATAACAGGAGAATCATCTACACCACCAGCACTATAATAACCCCATGTTGATTCATCACCATTAGCGTCTTCCGCACCCCAACCAGCTAAATCTTCTACTGCATTGAAACTTGATGAATAAGGCACTGAAGCAGGAGCAATATTAGTTACTGTTAATGTTGTCTCATCGTTAGCAGCATTTTCATCATCTACTAGTTCCGTATAAACAGCAATACTATAAGCACCATCAGCTGTAAAATCAGCTTGAGTTGTAAATGTATATTCCATAGTAGCACTAGCAGCAATAGTACCAGTAGCAGTTTCAGTTACAGCCGCACCACCATTAATTGTATAACTTACAGGTACATCTGTAATATCAGAAGTTCCAAAGTTTTTAATTGTAACAATAATATCAGTCATACCAAGGTCACAAGATGAATAGATTGGAGCAATTTCCATAACACCTGCATCATTAGCAGCACAACCAGAACCAAGGTTTTCTGCAATTAATTCAGAGGTAGTCCATGAGTCAGGAGTAGTACTACCAGCAACCTGAGTACCATCATAAAGAATTTCGAGGTAAGCAGAACCATCAACCATACCGTCACCATCTTCATCAGAAACAATAACATTGTAACAATTTGCATCAACAACACAAATTGTTTCAGTAACTTCTACATTCCATTGCCATCCTGTGGTTCTTTCAGCTACAACTTCACTAGTCAAATTATTAATAACCTGCCAACTCTGTCCACCAGCAGCATCAGTCATAGCATGAATAGTGATTTCGGTATCTCCACTTACGATATCCATTGAAAAAGAATCGTTAGTATCATCTGAATCATCAGTTAATGCAACAGAAGCTTCAATTGTATAATCTCCAAGTGTTGACAAGTCTGCCTGTGTTGTAAAGGTATAATCTAAAGTACCTGCAGGAGTGATGGTTTCAGAAACAGTTTCAACAACTGGAGTTCCACCATTCACGGTATAAGACACATCAAAACCTGTAATATCAGAACCACCATTGTTTTTAATAATTACAGTTACATCTTCTGTTGAAGATAATGTACAACCTCCATCATGATTTGGAGCAGTAATATTAGTAATTTCAGCATCTATTGTTGTGTTTGTATAAACTGCCATATCATCAATTTTGAGATAAAATTGATCTGTACAATCATAATGTACGAAAGCAATATATACAGTTTCACCTGCATAAGCCGAAATGTTTACACTACGCTCAGCCCAGTCACCAGAAGTTAAGGTTTCCTCAAATAGGTTATTTGTAAAATCCGTTACATTAGTCCCAGTTGTTGACAAAACAACTTTATAATTTTCAGCAGGCCAAGTTAAATCTTGTGCACCTACCCACCAACTCAACATAACTGTTCCTGAAACTGATGTAAGATCAATTGCAGGAGAAATCAACCAGTTTTCAGGTGTCAATGCAGAGGTACTCCATGAAGCTGAAGCCATACTATAAGTTCCTGTATGCGCCTGAGTTCCATCATAGTCATAAACGAACCAATCATTACCATCTCCATCATTATCTACACTTGTCCAACCATTTTCTAAATCTTCTGAAGTAAATTCAAATCCTTCTTCAAAAATTGTAGTCATAGTAGACTTTACTGAATAAACAGGAGTTGGAGCTTGTTTGATGACACGAGTATTGTCTTTTTGCAATTTCGCATCAACTTTAGTTGCATATTGCCCAAAAGAAACAGCGGCAATAAACAACATACTAATTAATAAATAAAATTTTTTCATAATTTATACAGTTTTAAGTTTGCTCAAAAATACAAAATATATTATTACAAACATAATTTTTTAATTAATCATACAACTACATAAAAAAAAGGGAAGGCTCTGCCCTCCCTTCATCTATAAAAGAATCAAACTATTTAATAATATTCAATTTTTGTGTTTTAACATCAGAACCTCTAGTCATTCTAATTAGGTAAGAACCCTCTACCAATGTTGACACATTCATAGTAAATACATTTGACTGTACATTTGTACTAGTTACTTCTTGTCCTAACATATTGAAAATAGAGATAGTTGAACCTTTTGCATTTTCAAAGGTAACAACATTTTTTGCAGGGTTTGGATAAACAGACAAAGATGAACTCAAACCACTTTCAATTCCGGTGATGGTACGATCTACAGTAACACAAGCCTGATTATTTGCAGCTACATTATCGACACCATTATATGTCACAGTAAAACAAACGTCAAAAGTACCCTCAAGGCTTAAATTATCCATCTCAGCAGCTGTAATAGTAACTGCTGCAGGATTGGAAAGAAACATAAAATATCCAGATTGTAAACCCTGTGTAGCCAAGTCAACATTTTCACTTATAATTTCATTTCCATCAATTGTAAGAACAATACCTGCAGAATTACTTGTTGAATCAGGACCTTCATTACCAAGACCCGGATACAATACCAAATCCTCTTCTCCATCAATTGAAGCCTCAGTCATTGGAGTATGTGGAGCTTGATCATCATCTAAAAATATTGCATACAAGTCTGAATTAGCTTCATAAGCACCTCCATCATCATAATAAAAAGACAAAGTTGCAGGATGAATACCATCATTAAGCGCAAAATTTAACCAATAATCTGTGCCAGAATAATTATAAAGCATGACATACTGCCCATTTGTAGTAGCATCAACACCACCCAAAAACATACCAGCAGTATCTGAGGCATGTGCATTCTCGATTGCAACCCAGTATTCACCTGAAGACACTGTATAAGGGGTTGTCAGAGTAACTTCCTGCATTCCAGCTGCAGTTGCTTCGTATGCTTGTGTATAAACCTCAGTTCCAGCAGCTGTAGCACTACCCATTCCTGTTTCACTATCAAAGGAACCACCTTCATAAATCTTAATATTATACTGTGTACTTGGATAACCATAATTAATATGATCATTGTAGAATTTAACCGTTGTAACCTGTGAACCAACGGGTGCAACATTTGCAGTATCTCTAATTGCGTATTCATAACCAGGAGCTAATGGCATGACATTAGTAACCCCAGAATGACCATACCATTCGCTTTTCTCACTGTTGGCAATTTGCTGATCAGCTGGCAATTTAATAACTTGTCGTTGTGCAACTGACAATAAGCTAACAAAAGAAAATGCTAGCATAAATAAAGTAATCTTTTTCATAATAATTATTTTAACGTGATTAGTAATGATTAGTAATTGAAGCTCAAAGCTAATAAGATAATATGAATTATCCAAGAACTTCTATGACAAATATTTCTTTTTCGAAAAAACAGCACTCAACTTCATTCGAAGTACTCCAAACACAGCCTCAGAAAAAATACCTCCAGACATTTTCGATGTCCCCTCTTGCCTATCTGTAAAGATGATTGGCACTTCAACCACATTAAAACCATGCAGAACCGATTTGTACTTCATTTCAATTTGGAAAGCATAGCCCACCATGCGGATATTCTTAAGATTTATTTTCTCCAGTACTGGGCGAGAATAACACACGAACCCAGCCGTTGTATCCTTAATTTTCATTCCTGTAACGATTCTAACATATTTCGAAGCATAATAAGACAACAAAACTCTTCCCATTGGCCAATTGACAACATTGACTCCGGTTTTGTAACGTGAACCCACAGCCACATCAGCACCTCCATCTTTACAAGCATCATGAAGACGAACTAAATCCTCAGGATTATGAGAAAAATCTGCATCCATCTCAAAAACATAATTATAATTTTGAGCTAATGCATACTCAAAACCTCTTAAATAAGCAGTACCCAAACCTTGTTTACCTTCTCTTTGAATAAGATAAAGCCTTTTAGGAAATTCCTTTTGCAATCGCTTTATTATATCAGCAGTCCCATCGGGAGAACCATCATCAATGATTAAAACATGAAACTCACGCTCTAAAGAAAACACTTTACGTACAATAGCCTCAGCATTTTCCTTCTCATTATACGTAGGGATGATAACCAAATTCTCACTCACAATTTTAAATTTTAGTTTGTAAATATAGATGCAAGAAATGTAAATCGCAAATATGCTCTATTTATATGTGTAGCACAAACATAAGTTTACCACCCTATAACGTAAAAAAAACATGTGTGTTTTTTAATTGTTAAATCATTGTCAATTTGATATTTATATTTTTTTATGAAATTTTATTTGATTTTTTTTACAAAAACATTTGGTGGTTAAAAATAAAGCATGTTTCTTTGCACTCCCAATCACGAAATAAACGTTCACAACAGAGCACTCATGAAAGAGTAGAAAGGTAAGCAGAGGCAGTGTTCTAAGAGTAGTTTAAGATTGGAAAGTTCTTTGAATTCATGAAATGAGAAAAAGAAAAAAGCAGCGACTTTTTTGATAAGAAAAGGTAAAATTGAGCTCGTCAATACGACAAAATAAGTTTCATCTCTTTATACAACGAAGAGTTTGATCCTGGCTCAGGATGAACGCTAGCGGCAGGCTTAACACATGCAAGTCGAGGGGTAAGGCTTTCTTCGGAGAGTACACGACCGGCGCACGGGTGAGTAACGCGTATGCAACCTGCCTCTTACAGGGAGATAGCCCGAAGAAATTTGGATTAATATCCCATAGTCCTTAGGAGACACATGTTTTTTAAGGTAAAGCTCCGGCGGTAAGAGATGGGCATGCGTGACATTAGCTAGTTGGTGAGGTAACGGCTCACCAAGGCCACGATGTCTAGGGGGTCTGAAAGGATGATCCCCCACACTGGTACTGAGACACGGACCAGACTCCTACGGGAGGCAGCAGTGAGGAATATTGCGCAATGGAGGCAACTCTGACGCAGCCATGCCGCGTGAAGGAAGACGGCCCTACGGGTTGTAAACTTCTTTTCTTAGCTAAGAATTATTGCTACGTGTAGTGATTTGACTAGCTTTGGAATAAGCATCGGCTAACTCCGTGCCAGCAGCCGCGGTAATACGGAGGATGCAAGCGTTATCCGGATTCACTAGGTTTAAAGGGTGCGTAGGCGGGACAGTAAGTCAGTGGTGAAATCTTGCGGCTTAACCGTAAAATAGCCATTGATACTGTTGTCCTTGAGTTCGGTTGAGGTAGGCGGAATGAGTAATGTAGCGGTGAAATGCTTAGATATTACTCAGAACACCGATTGCGAAGGCAGCTTACTAAACCGAAACTGACGCTGAGTCACGAAAGCGTGGGGAGCGAACAGGATTAGATACCCTGGTAGTCCACGCCGTAAACGTTGATTACTCGTTGTTGGCAATACATCGTCAGCGACTGAGCGAAAGCATTAAGTAATCCACCTGGGGAGTACGTCAGCAATGATGAAACTCAAAGGAATTGACGGGGGCCCGCACAAGCGGAGGAACATGTGGTTTAATTCGATGATACGCGAGGAACCTTACCTGGGCTTAAATGTAGAGTGCATTATTTGGAAACAGATATTTCCTTCGGGACTCTTTACAAGGTGCTGCATGGTTGTCGTCAGCTCGTGCCGTGAGGTGTCGGGTTAAGTCCCATAACGAGCGCAACCCTCATTGCCAGTTGCCAGCACATAATGGTGGGGACTCTGGTGAGACTGCCGGTGCAAACCGTGAGGAAGGTGAGGATGACGTCAAATCAGCACGGCCCTTATGTCCAGGGCTACACACGTGTTACAATGGACAGTACAGTGGGCAGCTACCTAGCGATAGGATGCTAATCTCCAAAACTGTTCTTAGTTCGGATCGGAGTCTGCAACTCGACTCCGTGAAGCTGGATTCGCTAGTAATCGCACATCAGCCATGGTGCGGTGAATACGTTCCCGGGCCTTGTACACACCGCCCGTCAAGCCATGGAAGCTGGGGGTGCCTGAAGTCCGTGATCCTACGGGAAGCGGCCTAGGGTAAAACCGGTAACTGGGGCTAAGTCGTAACAAGGTAGCCGTACCGGAAGGTGTGGCTGGAACACCTCCTTTCTGGAGTCGTGACTTGCTCAGCGCTCGCTTTTTTCTCTCGTTTCTTGATAATATTTACCCTCAGACCTGAATGCAACCAGTTTGCT
Organism: Bacteroidales bacterium; assembly: GCA_963676165.1. Taxonomy (GTDB): domain Bacteria; phylum Bacteroidota; class Bacteroidia; order Bacteroidales; family ML635J-15; genus JAQIBY01. The sequence continues at coordinate 3,068,675 of OY781043.1, forward strand.
ACAGGAACGGGTTCTATTCAGTCCCTTAGCTCAGCTGGTTAGAGCGCTACACTGATAATGTAGAGGTCCGCAGTTCAAGTCTGCGAGGGACTACCAAAATAGAGCACTCGTGTACTCTATTATGGGGGATTAGCTCAGTTGGCTAGAGCGCCTGCCTTGCACGCAGGAGGTCGTCGGTTCGACTCCGACATTCTCCACTACCCTTTCGGGTAATGTTCTAACAAATTATTGGATTATGGCTCAAAATTGGGAGTCAAATTTTCTTAGGAAAATTATCGGTTCAATCCCGATATTATCCACAGTCCGACAAAAAGTTGGAAAAGTTCTTTGACGTAATGTGTAATAATATGTATAATAGTAGGTAAAAAAAGCAAATAAGAGCGTATGGCGGATGCCTTGGCTCTCAGAGGCGATGAAGGACGTGTCAAGCTGCGATAAGCTACGGGGAACTGCAAAAAAGTATCGATCCGTAGATTTCCGAATGGGAAAACCCACCCCTTAGGGGGTATCCGAAAGGAGGCTAACCCGGTGAACTGAAACATCTAAGTAACCGGAGGAAAAGAAAACAAAAGTGATTCCCCAAGTAGTGGCGAGCGAACGGGGATTAGCCCAAACCAGTGTTGTTTCGGCAATGCTGGGGTTGTAGGACTACAATATAAGCGTATAATTTGAAGTGGAAGTGTCTGGAAAGTCACACCGAAGAGGGTGAAAGTCTCGTACACGTAAGCATTATACAATTTAGTAGTATCCTGAGTAGCACGGGACACGTGAAACCCTGTGTGAATCTGCGAGGACCATCTCGCAAGGCTAAATACTCCTGAGAGACCGATAGTGAACAAGTACCGTGAGGGAAAGGTGAAAAGTACCCCGAACAGGGGAGTGAAATAGTACCTGAAACCGTGCGCTTACAAACGGTTGGAGTCCTACGGGATGACAGCGTGCCTTTTGCATAATGAGCCTACGAGTTACTCCTCTCTAGCGAGGTTAAGTCTGCGAACAGACGTATCCGGAGCGAAAGCAAGTCTTAACAGGGCGTATAGTTAGAGGGGGTAGACGCGAAACCCGGTGATCTACCCATGACCAGGTTGAAGTTGCGGTAACACGCAATGGAGGACCGAACCAGTTGACGTTGAAAAGTCTTTGGATGAGTTGTGGGTGGGGGTGAAAGGCCAATCAAACCGGGAAATAGCTCGTACTCCCCGAAATGCATTTAGGTGCAGCCTCGGACCAGAGTATCACAGAGGTAGAGCTACTGATTGGGCTAGGGGGCTTCACCGCCTACCAACCCCTGACAAACTCCGAATGCTGTGATATGTTCTCCGGGAGTGAGGGCATGGGTGCTAAGGTCCATGTCCGAAAGGGAAACAACCCAGACCATCAGCTAAGGTCCCCAAATATATACTAAGTTGACCAAACGAGGTCCGACTGCTTTGACAGCTAGGATGTTGGCTTGGAAGCAGCCATTCATTTAACGAGTGCGTAACAGCTCACTAGTCGAGCGGTTGGGCGTGGATGATAATCGGGCATAAGTATATTACCGAAGCTATGGACTCGCAAGAGTGGTAGGGGAGCATTCTAACGGCGTTGAAGGTGTATCGTAAGGTATGCTGGAGCTTTTAGAAAAGAAAATGTAGGCATAAGTAACGATAAAGCGGGCGAGAAACCCGCTCACCGATAGACTAAGGTTTCCTGATCAACGCTAATCGGATCAGGGTTAGTCGGGACCTAAGGCGAACCCGAACGGGGTAGTCGATGGATAACAGGTTAATATTCCTGTACTTTGTTATACTGCTAAGAGGGGACGGAGTCATGTAGTCATTACGTGCTGACGGAATAGCACGTTGAGCCTAGTCTTTGGACGAAGCGAAATGGTGAATTGGCTTCCAAGAAAAGCCTCGATGCTTCAGGTATAACAGACCCGTACCGCAAACCGACACAGGTAGTCAAGGAGAGAATCCTCAGGTGCTCGAGTGATTCGTGGCTAAGGAACTAGGCAAAATAACCCCGTAACTTCGGGAGAAGGGGTGCCCACCTCCGGGTGGGCCGCAGAGAAATGGCCCAGGCGACTGTTTATCAAAAACACATGGCTTTGCTAAATCGAAAGATGACGTATAAGGCCTGACACCTGCCCGGTGCCGGAAGGTTAAGAGGGGGAGTTATCTTCGGAGAAGCTCTGAATTGAAGCCCCGGTAAACGGCGGCCGTAACTATAACGGTCCTAAGGTAGCGAAATTCCTTGTCGGGTAAGTTCCGACCTGCACGAATGGTGTAACGATCTGGGCACTGTCTCGGTCACGAGCTCGGTGAAATTGTAGTTCCGGTGAAGATGCCGGATACCCGCAACGGGACGGAAAGACCCCGTGAACCTTTACTATAGCTTAACATTGGTTTTGGGTAAGTGATGTGTAGGATAGGTCGGAGACTTCGATCTTGCTTCGCCAGGAGTAAGTTAGTCAACCTTGAAATACGACCCTTCGCTTATTTGAAATCTAATCCCTAACGGGAGACAGTGTTTGGTGGGTAGTTTGACTGGGGTGGTCGCCTCCAAAAGAGTAACGGAGGCTCCCAAAGGTACCCTCAGCATGATTGGTAACCATGCGTAGAGCGTAATGGCATAAGGGTGCTTGACTGAGAGACATACAAGTCGATCAGGTGGGAAACCAGGGCATAGTGATCCGGTGGTTCCGAATGGAAGGGCCATCGCTCAAAGGATAAAAGGTACTCCGGGGATAACAGGCTTATCACTCCCAAGAGCTCATATCGACGGAGTGGTTTGGCACCTCGATGTCGGCTCGTCACATCCTGGGGCTGGAGAAGGTCCCAAGGGTTGGGCTGTTCGCCCATTAAAGTGGCACGCGAGCTGGGTTCAGAACGTCGTGAGACAGTTCGGTCCCTATCTGTTGTGGGCGTTGGAAATTTGAGAAGACCTGTCGTTAGTACGAGAGGACCGCGATGGACAAACCTCTAGTGTACCTGTTGTGGCGCCAGCTGCATCGCAGGGTAGCTACGTTTGGCAGAGATAAGCGCTGAAAGCATCTAAGCGCGAAGCTCCCTTCAAGATGAGATTTCCTTTATGAGTCGTTCAAGACTAGGACGTTGATAGGCTGCAGGTCTAAAGACAGTAATGTCAAAGCCGAGCAGTACTAATTGCTCATATGCTTTTTTACTCAAATACTTTATACATATTATTATACATGCGTCGAAAATATTGAAAACCTTTAGGTGGCTTTGGCGGTGAGGAAACACCTCTTCCCATTCCGAACAGAGAAGTTAAGCTCACCAGCGCCGATGGTACTACTTACGTGGAAGAGTAGGTCGCCGCCTAATTTTTAAAGCCTTTCGCTTATGCGGAAGGCTTTTTTTGTATATTTGTAATCATGAATAAGTATCTCATAGTAATTCTTCTAGCCTGCGCATCAGTTATCGCTTATGCACAACACGAAGGAATTGAAAGACACTTTAATACGTATTCCCTTGAGGTTTCCCCTACTCCTTCGAAAGCACAAATAATTTCTGATACTTGCTTAGACAATTTCCATCTAAGCGAAGATTTCTATCACCAAACTACATTTGGAGGTATGTTAGCAGGAAATAACGGACAAGCTTTCCGTGCATTAAACTACTTTGAACAAAATAAGGAGCAAAATTTCATCTTCTTTAATCCATATCTCAATTACACAACGCAAACTAATGAAATCACGTTCTTCGACACGAGAAAACCCTTTGCAAAATTCCAATTCATGAGCGGACCAAGAGATTTTGAAGATGTCAGAGGATTATTTACTGCTAACCCCTCTCCTTTCTTGAATTTTGGACTGTCATATAGATCGACCAAAACGTTGGGAAATTTTTCAAACTCTGAAACTCGCATCAAGGACTTTACATTCTGGCAAGCATATACAAAAAAAAGATATCAAAATCATTTTACCCTTGTTCACAATGCTTCGAGTAACCAACTCTTTGGAGGCATTTTAATCGACACTGCCTATACGGTAGATAATCAACGCATAGAAAACCTCGCTGTAAGATTAAACGATGCAGAAGCAATAACAAAACATCAAGAAGCTTCATTCTCGCATGAGCTGAGATTAGGCCAGATGCAGTACGATACAATTATCACTGATACAGATAGTCTTATTCATATTCAACATAAAGGAAATTTCAGCATCTATCAAAATTTAACACTCAGTAGAAATTGGAGAATCTACTCAGATATCCCTTCAGACTTCTATGAAAATATTTATATGGACTCCACATCAACACAGGATTCGATCTCATTGTATTCGTTTTCGCACACTGCCGGAATCCAATATTTCATTCGTCCCGATTCTTTAAGCCAAATTCGTGCTTTTGCAGGTATCGAAAATGATGTCAACAAATATCACCTTCCCAATGGAGAAGAACTAATTTACAATCATCTTTTGACAGGTAAAGTCAGAACACAAGGCTTTAAAAACTTCGATCTTGCTTCAGATATACACTTTGGAATTGCCGGGCGAAAAGCTGGAGATATGATTTTCCATAATAAATTGCACTACTATATTGACAGTGCAAAACATCAAATTTTCTCAATACAAAATCGTGTCGGATTAGAGGAAGTCAATTATTTTTATGAAAATTATGCATCAAACCATTATCAATGGAATAACAATTTTGATAAAGCATTTACCATAAAAACGAACCTCTCCTATTTGTTGAGCGAATACAAATTCGAAGCATACATACGACATGCATATCTGAAAAATAACATCTACTTTGACACCATAGGACTTCCTGCTCAAAACACTCAAGGAATAAACATTTTTAACATCGGACTTGGGAAAACACTTCAACTTGGACATTTTGGAGTAAGAGCAGATGTATCATATCAATTGATTGACAATGACGAAACATTGCATCTTCCAAATTATATGGCTTATGCCGATGTTTTTTATGAAAACTGGATTTTCGATAATCACATGAATTTACGTATAGGTATCAGTTCATATTATTACCCTGAATATAAATCATATACATACATTCCAGCGACTGGCTTTTTCGCACTCCAAAATGAAGAAAACTCAGGGTCATTCCCACTTGCAGATGCATATTTAAGCTTCAAAGTGAAACGATTTCGTGCTTTCTTTCGTTATTCTAATGTAAGCCAAAGTTTACTGAACCTAAGAGGATACTCATTATTGCACTACCCAAACAGAGCAGGTGGCTTCTATTTTGGATTCTCTTGGGAATTTTATGACTAAACATTCACATATGAAACAAGCCTTTGTAAAAGCCCTAAGCTTCTTGCTGCTTATTGCTATTTCTCTACTTTTGGGAAAATGTACGTTAAGCACGAAAGAAACTCCGGATAAAAACAATAATAAAATTGATTTTCCTGAAATAATGAATCGTGGAGAATTGATTGTTGGTGTGAGCACAAATTCCACTGACTATTTCGTTTATCGCGGGAAACCAATGGGGTTTCAATATGAAATCCTTAATAAATTTGCAGACAAATATGAACTAAAGCTTAAAATCGTTGTTGAAAACGATTTGATTAAAAGCATTGAATACCTAAAAGATAGAGACATTGACTTGATAGCTCAAAGCCTCACAATAACTCCTGAAAGAAAAGAGCAATTAGCATTTACTGAACCAATTGCTCAAACAAGACAGGTCTTAGTTCAACGAAAATATCCTTTAAACGAAAATGACAGTGTTGAATTCATTAACAACCAATTAGAACTTGCTCAAAAAACAATTACAATTCAAAAAGGAGGAGCAGCATACGATAGACTCATCAACATTGCCAATGAAATTGCAGATGATATTTTCATTGTTGAAAACGATAGCCTTGAGATGGAAGAACTCATCCACCTTGTTGCTGAAGGTGTAATTGATTATACGGTTTGCGATGAAAATGTTGCTTATTTAAATCAAGTTTATTACCAAAACATTGATATAAGTACTCCAGTAAGCTTTCCACAAAATTTAGCGTGGGCTGTTCGCAAAGAATCATCATCGCTTAAAGACAGCATAAATAACTGGCTAATTGAGTACAAACAAACAGCAGAATACCAATATATTTACCAAAAATATTTTAAAAGCTCCCGGGCCATTACCACAATGTCGAGTAATTTCTACTCAGGAAAAGACGGACATATTTCCGAATATGATGCAATTATCAAAGATGCTGCAAATATGATTGGCTGGGACTGGAGATTACTTTCATCTCTCATATATCAAGAGTCTAGGTTCGACCCGAATGTTGTTTCATGGGCAGGAGCATTCGGAATAATGCAACTCATGCCATCAACAGCTGACTTTCTTGGTGTAAACCAAAGCTCTAGTGTCTCAGAACAAATATATGCCGGAGCACGATTTATTGAATATCTTGATGACCTTGTTCCTGAATCGGTCACAACACATCAGGATAGAGTAAAATTTATTCTTGCTGGCTACAACATTGGTTTTGGACACATTCAAGATGCCATTAGATTAGCAGAAAAATACAATTACAATCCAAATGTCTGGGATGATAATGTGGAATATTTCCTCATGCATAAGTCAAATCCAAAATTCTATCAGGATGAAGTTGTAAAACATGGTTACTGTACTGGATATCAACCTATAAATTATGTCAATGAGATAATTGAACGGTATGAGCATTATAGGAATGTGATTCCGCTAAGTTAATTTCGAGGAACTTCTAAATTGAATCTGCAGGAACAAAGACATCGGTTTCTTCAATATTACTATAATTTCCGGCACGATCTCGCATTTGAAAATTAAATCGCAAAGTATCTCCATCAAATGGAGGATAAAAATTTAATTCAGAAATTACAACATCTCCCTTAATCACTGGATTGTTCGCTCCTCCCTCAAAATATGGAATGCGATATGAATAATCAACTTGAACTTCCTGTTTGACAAATACACCATCTTCTTTCTTGTACAAGTCAATGAAAACATGTTTGATGGAATCATTTAAGCTTGTATCTGTAGGAGAATTATCACCAACATCTCCATCCCCATCAATAAAAGAGAAACGCAATTCACCAGCAAAAACAGGATTATCCAACAAATCAACACTATCCACCATTTCAAAGTAAACATATTCAATGCTTGGCTCAGGTGGATAAGACTCTATCTTATAACAACTGGCAAACAGCAGAATGATTGGTAATATGTATCCAAGTTTTTTCATCAAGCCAAAGTTAACACAATTTCTCTCATTTCTGATAGAATTTGTCAAATCATGATAGGATCAACTACTCCTCCGATTGTACAGATGTCAGCATTTTATACGCTCGGTAATCAGCATAATTCCACGATAACCAATGGTGATCAGGGTACTCTTTTACAAAATGATCACGCTGTGCTTCAACAGAATAACAATAGTCAAGATAGCTTAGATAATTTTCTGCAAACTCAAACTTTTCCAACTGAGCATCATCAATCTTCAGCAGCTCATCCTCACTTTTTATCATCCACGGAAGTGCTTTATCATCAAGTTTCATCAAATAATTATAATGAATGAATGAATCCTCAGCATGAGAAAAATTGTATTTCGCAATGATGCTATCCCAATTGAAAAAGCTCATAAGCAAAAAGACCAGAAAAACATTTAAAACATTCATTCTTAACAGATAAAATGCTGTTCGTTTCGACTTAATTTTGATCATAACGGTAAGAATTCCAATGACGACAGCCAAAAGGAAAAACATGACACCTATCCGTTTATACGCCAAATTAAAATAATCAATATAATGCATATTTCTCACCGCAACAGAAATAGCAAGCACAATATTCTGAACTAACCAAACATATGCTAACACTTTAAGAAAACGGTTCTTGCTAAAAAAATTCAGATTTTTACGGAAATAGAATAACACGATTGCAATGGAAATCATGATGGAGAATATCAAAAGCCAGGTACCTTCATGCACAAACTGTTTGAGGTACTCTCCCTCCCACTCAAATCCAAACCACACATTTGCCACATCCAATACATTGACAAGCAAAAGCACCACATTTAATCCGACAAGTAAAAATATTGCAGATCGTAATTCCATGAGTAAAGCCCGCTTTTTCCCTTTATAAACACGTCTTCTGCGCTTCCTCTCAAGTGTATCTTTAGCATTAGTATCAGCATGAACAATGTCTTCAAAAGCTCGTCCTAATAATAAGAACACTAAGAAAATAAATCCAAATGTTGCAGTTAACAACCACCACCAATCAATTTCCCCAAAGATGGAATTAAGGAAATCACCTATGCCTTTAAAAAAGCTACCTGCAATATCATCAAACCATGGATTAGCTCCTCGATAAATGGCAACGAAAATTAAAATAATAATTATTGGAATGGCTGCAATCTTGACAAACCTCCAAACTTTTCGTGATTTCCCAGGTTTTTCATCAGCTTGATTTAAGCGTTTGAAAAATTCTTGGAACCCAAAAAACACATTAAAGAACTTTATCCCTATAAGTGAAAATATTGACCGTCCTTCAGGAAAGACAGCTGCAGCACTCAACAAAATCAGGGAGAGATAATTCATAATTATCCCAAAAAGTGTATGCGAAATAACACTTGTCACAGCACTTGTAAATGTTGCGAAGAATAAAATAACATGCAAGGTGTTTTTGAAATTTATCCGTTTAAAAACAAGCCAAACGGTCAATATAAATGCATTGAATATCAGCAAGTTTAAACCTGCAGGCTTTTGATGAAATAAAATGGCAAACAAAACGGCTCCCGTTATGATCACCCACAATGGAATTTTTTTATTCATGCAGTTGTTGTTTTTATATTACTTAACGTAAACAAACTCAATTTCTTGCTTTTGCAATTAAAAATATTGTTAAAGCTTTTTAAGCCTCTGCAGGGAACATAACTTCAAAAAAAATTAACAATCAACTAAGCCTGAACTTACATTCTGAAATTAGCTTAGCATAAAAATCATAAACATGAAAAAACTACTTTTATCCCTCTTAACCATAGCATTTGTATATAATACTTTTGCAGGATCCGATAAATACCGGCTTTGTTTCAGAGACAATCCGTCAACCAGCATTGTGGTTGGATGGGATAATCTCGGCGGGTCAAATCACCGGATATACTTTGACACTGAAAATCACGGACAGGATACAGCAGCCTACACTCATGTGAAATACCCCGACAGGACAGAAGATGAAAAGGGTATGGAAAACACCTTTGCCAGGTTAAACGGGTTAACACCCAATACGGCTTATTATTTTGTTGTTTGCGATGATAATTTCATCAGTGATGTTATGTGGTTTGAAACGATCCCGGATGATCCAAACGTAAGATTATCTCTCATTTTCGGAGGAGACTCCCGGAGCAACCAGGACAAAAGGCAAAATGCCAACAAAATGGTTGCAAAACTCAGGGCTCATGCGGTCATTTTCGGCGGCGATTATGTCGATGACGGCACAGATGAAGAATGGGAAGCATGGTTTGACGACTGGCAGCTTACAATCTCCGAAGACGGGCGATGCACACCGCTTCTCGCAACGCAGGGAAATCATGAACTGATATGGACCAATTTCCCTCACGGGAACGATGTCGTGGATAAACTTTTTGACACTCCCGGCGGCGAACATTATTTCGCAATGGATTTTGGAGGATCCCTGATCAGAATATATTCACTTGATGCCGAATACCCGACTTCGTTGAGTTACGGTGACCAGACAGACTGGTTTGAAGAAGACTTAAGCAATAATGCCCCCTCACGCATCTGGCTCACTGCTCAGTTCCACTCCCCGGTAAGGCCTCATAACGAGGACAAAGGAGAAGGCAGCAAGCAGTATGATGAATGGGTTCCGCTTTTTGATGAATACAATTTTGCTTTTGTCCATGAAAATGATGCCCATCTTTGCAAACAAACATGGCCTGTCAGAAAATCAAGTGGAAGCGGAAGTGAAGAAGGGTTCATCAGGGATGATTACAATGGCACGGTGTATATCGGAGAAGGTGGATGGGGAGCTCCTTTGCGGGATAATGATGATAACAAAAGCTGGACAAGAAACTCTGCCAAGATGAATCAGTTTAAGTGGATTTTCGTATCACAGGACACAATAGAGATCAGAACCGTACTTACAGACGATGTAAATAATGTTCAACCCTTATCTCCAACCGACGACAGATTCTCCATGCCTGACGGGATTTCGCTCTGGGAACCGTCAAACGGTCCCGTTGTCATCATACAAAAATGGACAACCCCGGAATGCGCAATAACCAGCCCGCCGGACGGCACCCACTATCCCGATCCTCAAGCCATTACAATTACAGCGGAAGCAAGTGACCCTCATGGCATAGACGAAGTTCAGTTTTATCTGAACGGAGAGCTTTTAGAAACAGACACAAACGAACCCTGGGAAATAAACTATAATATCCTCAATGAAGGACTTTTCTACTTTTCTGCAAAAGCACTCAACAACCAGGGAATTTTAAGCCCTGCAAGTGAAATTGTTACCATTGGTTGCGGGGAGCTTTCAAACACAATTTCTATCATCACGGATGACGATGCCGAAGAGAATCTTGATAATGGTTCTGTTGACCTTGAAAGCGGAGACATTGAGCTGACCCGCGAAAGCGGATGGATGGGTTTAAACGATTATAACCAGATCGTTGGCATTCGTTTTCAGAATGTAAACCTGCCTCAGAATGCGATCATAAACGAAGCCTGGATACAATTCCGTACCGATGAAACAAACAATGATAATCCCTGCAACCTGACAATAAAAGCAGAGGCTGTTGATAATTCACCTGCATTCCAGGACAACGACGACAACATTTCAGACAGGAACACAGGCAACCAATCGGTAAGTTGGAACCCCGAAGACTGGAACAGCGAAGGAGAAGAATCTGACGCCCAGAAAACACCTGACATTTCAAATCTCGTAACAGAAGTCATTAACCGCCCGGGATGGCAACCAAACAACGCCATCGCCATTATCATAACAGGAGACGGACGCAGGAATGCAAAATCAAACGACGCCGAGTTATTCATTTCCTATACTGTCAATGTCCCTCCTGATGTGGAAATAACAAACCCTGCCAACCAGGCAATTTTTACAAGTTTAGAAACGATCAGCCTCGAAGTTGAAACAAATGATTTCGACGGAACTATCGATCATGTTGATTATTATATCAATGGTTCCCTCTCGGCACAGTCTTCAACAGAACCATGGTCGGCAAGCTATACCCTGCCGGCTTACCAGGAATACGAAGTTTACGCCGTGGCATACGATAACCTGCAGGCTTCAACACAATCAGAAACAGTTACTTTTAAAGCCAATACGCCTCCCCAGGTTGAATTGTTTGCTCCCGGCTCGGATACTCTTGTTTACGGATTACCGGAAATCACACTTAAAGCCTTTGCAAGTGACGATGGGGAAATCATGGATGTGAAATTCTACACCACTGGCAATAATCTTATAGGAACAGACACCGAATACCCTTACACCTGCAACTGGACTGTTCCCTTTTACGGAAGTTTCGAACTTAAAGCCGTTGCAACGGACAATGACGGGTTAAGTACAACCTCGGGAACAATAATGCTGAACGCAGAATTCAATACCCTCGCTGAAAACAGTACAAATTCCGGGATCAGGGTTTATCCGAATCCCGTGGATGGGATTCTCCATATTCAACTCAATGATAAAATCGGCAGAGACAAACCCCTGCTTGCAATTTACGATATGCAGCAAAAAGTACTTTTGCAGCAATTTGTCAAAGCCAGCACCCAAAATGAGATCATGATCGATGTTTCCGGGTTTAAAGCAGGAGCCTATGTCTTACAGATACAAGGGAAAAGCTACACACATAACGAAACCATCATCATTCAGCATTAACAAAACGGAACAGAATAAAAACTTAATTCTCTGCTATCTCTTTCATTATTCTTTTTGCAAGAGCATCTGCTGATTCGGCTGTTTTACTTTCGGAATAAATACGAATAATCGGTTCGGTATTAGACTTCCGTAAATGCACCCATTCACCGGCAAATTCTATTTTCACACCATCAATAGTATTCACAGGCTGACCTGCGTATTTCTTCTCCATTTTCGCCAGCACCGCATCCACATCAACGTCCGGCGTTAAGGCAATTTTATTTTTTGAGATCACATATTCAGGGTAAGACCTACGCAGTTCCGACACCTTCATATCCCGCTCTGCCAGCAAGCTCAGGAACAGTGCAATTCCTACCAGGGCATCCCGTCCATAATGCAATTCGGGATAAATAACCCCACCATTTCCTTCTCCTCCGATTACAGCATCGCACTGTTTCATCATCTCTACCACATTCACTTCTCCCACAGCAGAAGCAAAATGTTTACCGCCTGATTTTTCAGTCACATCACGTAAAGCACGGGTTGACGACATATTGGAAACCGTATTTCCCGGGTTCTTTGATAAAATATAGTCTGCAACAGCAACAAGCGTGTATTCTTCGCCAAACATGCTGCCATCTTCACAAATCAGAGCCAGCCTGTCAACATCCGGATCCACAACAAAACCTACATCAGCAGAATTTTCACGGATCAGGGCGGAAATTTCCGTCAGGTTTTCCGGCAATGGCTCCGGATTATGCGGAAAATGCCCATTGGGTTCGCAATACAGTTCCATTGTATTCTCTACACCAAGTGCCTTTAACAATCGGGGCAAAGCAATGCCACCCACAGAGTTAACACAATCAATAGCCACTTTATAGTTTTTCGCACGGATAGCATCCACATTGACCATGGGCAGATTTAGAATTGCCTGAATGTGCCTGTCAACATAATCCGGCATTTCAGTTACTGTTCCCAGCTCCATAACCGGATAATATTCAAAGGCATCGTTTTCTGCCAGTTCAAGAATACGGGCTCCCTCGGCAGCATTCAGAAATTCGCCGGTATGGCGTAAAAGCTTCAGAGCATTGTATTCTTTCGGATTATGACTTGCTGTAATAATAATTCCGCCATCCGCCTTTTCAAACATCACAGCCATTTCTGTTGTGGGAGTACTGGCCGGGCCGATGTTCACAACATCCATACCCATACTTTGCAGCGTTGCACAAACCAGGTCAGACACCACGGGCCCTGAAATACGGGCATCCCGCCCAACCACAATCTTCAATTTCCGATTGCCTGCCTCCAGGCTCTCACGTGCCCAGACAGCATAGGCCGAAACAAACTTCACAACATCAAGAGGAGTAAGATTATCACCAGGTTTCCCTCCTATGGTACCCCGGATTCCGGAAATGGATTTTATTAAAGTCATAGCATTATTCTTTTTTGTAAAATTAGAAAACCGGGCCGTCCTGACAAAGCTTTTAAGCAATTTTTGAAAAGCAGAAAACAGGAGCATTCAATATCCACTCATATTTAACTGTTTATCAAACCCCTACACAACACAGACGGAAAATCCCGGACATCAGGAAATAAGCGATAACATATCCGCACAAGCCCCGTCCAAACAGCTGATTATTTAATACATAATCATTATGGCACAGGAATTGTAAAAACAATCAGACTCAAAATCAAAATAACAATAAAAACACTAACTTTGTCTTATTAAAAAGCCAAATTCATGAAAAATTATATCGCATTATTTGCCTGTGCTCTTGCACCCCTGTTTTTAAATGCACAGACTGTTACACTTAACGAACCGGCGGATGGATCAACCGTATGGGCAGGCATTCAACTGGACTGGTATGCAGCGTCAGGTATTAATTACGGGACAGACCAGTACCAACTGCAACTTGCATCCGATATCGGGTTTTCAACCATCGTTGTTGACGAAAGCCTGACATCCATTAATTCCGCCAGTAGTAATTCTGATACCCGGTATAACATCGAAGACATCCGGTTTGGGGAAACCTATTACTGGAGGGTCAGAGTCCTTATTAATGGCACAACTCCCGGAGCCTGGTCAGAGGCCAGGTCGTTCAATACCAGGGATTATGTCACCCCTGACCTGCCGGCAGATGAGGCAAACGTATGGACAGGAGTAACCATTGACTGGTATTCTCATGATTATGTTGATGCTTACCAGTGGGAAGCAGACACAACATCAAATTTTAATTCCCCTGCAAAAAGATCAGGTGAAAATGCATACATTAACACCGTGGACAGCAATAATGACACAGAGGAACTACTTTCCGACCTGTATTTTGGAAAAACCTACTACTGGAGGGTCAGAGCTATCAATGCCGTGGATACCAGCGAATGGTCTGTTGCCAGGTCGTTCAACACCAGGGATTATGTCACCCCTGACCTGCCGGCAGATGAGGCAAACGTATGGACAGGAGTAACCATTGACTGGTACTCCCATGATTATGTTGATGCTTACCAGTGGGAAGCAGACACAACATCAAATTTTAATTCCCCTGCAAAAAGATCAGGTGAAAATGCATACATTAACGCCGTGGACAGCAATAATGACACAGAGGAACTACTTTCCGACCTGTATTTTGGAAAAACCTACTACTGGAGGGTCAGAGCTATCAATGCCGTGGATACCAGCGAATGGTCTGTTGCCAGGTCGTTCAACACCAGGGATTATGTCACCCCTGACCTGCCGGCAGATGAGGCAAACGTATGGACAGGAGTAACCATTGACTGGTACTCCCATGATTATGTTGATGCTTACCAGTGGGAAGCAGACACAACATCAAATTTTAATTCCCCTGCAAAAAGATCAGGTGAAAATGCATACATTAACACCGTGGACAGCAATAATGACACAGAGGAACTGCTTTCCGACCTCTATTTTGGAAAGACATACTACTGGAGGGTCAGAGCTATCAATGCCGTGGATACCAGCGAATGGTCTGTTGTCAGGTCGTTCAACACAAGGGATTACGTAACTCCCGACCTGCCTGAGGACGAGGCAAACGTATGGACAGGAATAACCATTGACTGGTACTCTCATGATTACGTTGATGCTTACCAGTGGGAAGCAGACACGACTGCAGATTTTAATTCCCCTGCAAAACTTTCAGGAGAAGATGCGTACATCAATACTTACGATGGTAATACAGACACTGAAGAAGCTCTTTCGGACCTGTATTTTGGAAAAACCTACTACTGGAGAGTCAGAGCGATCAATGCCGTGGACACCAGTGAATGGTCTGTTGTCAGGTCGTTCAATACCAGGGATTATGTCAGCCTGTCATACCCTGAAAATCTTGCAACAGGTGTCAGCACCTCTGGAATCGATCTTGACTGGTACTCTCACGATGGCATCAGTTACTATGAATACCAGTCAGACAGCAGCAATCTTTTCAACAGCCCGGCATTGATCAGTGGAGAAAAAGCATACATTAATACCTACGACGGGAATTCCGACACGGAACAATTCACCGGAGAATTAGCTGAAAACACATGGTATTGTTGGCGTGTCAGAGCCCGGAATGCTGTTGATACTTCAGCATGGAGTATGCGCTGGTTCAGTACGGGAAATGAAGAATTATTACTACCTCAAACTCCAATACTGTCTGCACCTTCAGACAATTCAAATTATCAATATGTTGATATAAGTCTAGAATGGCTAACTGCGGATAATGCAACAAGTTATTCTGTACTTTTGGCTGACAATCCTGAATTTAATTCTCCTATCATTAACGAAGAAACATCAAATCTAAATTACGACGTAATTGGCTTGAATGATCAAACCACATATTACTGGAAAATTCAAGGCAACGATGGAACTAACTTTAGTGACTGGAGTACAGTTTGGTCGTTTCAAACCGGGCTACAGCAAACAACACTTTCCAGTCCTGCAGATGGCGCAGAAAGCGTCCCATATCTAATTACAAATTTAGAATGGTTAGCTGTAGAAAATGCGACAAAATATGAAGTTGCAATGTCAACCGATGAAAGTTTTACAACCATCCAATTTAATGATACCGTTTTTAGTACAATAGCCCACGCATATTACGCTATGAACACGGAATATTTTTGGAAAGTTAGAGCAATCAACGAGTTTCAAACTGGAGAATGGTCAGAAATCTGGAGTTTTACAACAGATTCAGAAGTCTCAAGTGAAATCAATATTGAAAACTCTTTTGAGGTATATCCGAACCCGGCAAAAACTTCGATAGTTTGTCAATTCCAGAATCGTGCAATCGATCAATTTTCCATTAAAATTTATGACATGAATGGAAAAATTCTTTTGGAAAAATCCGGGTACAATGGCTATGACGCAATTGACATTTCTCAACTTAGTGCAGGATTCTACGTAATACAGTGTGCTTCTAAATCTGTGATCTATCAAACACAATTTATTAAACAATAAACAAGATAATCTGTTAGCATCTCAAGATAATTCGTAAATTTGTCTGAAAGATGTTGATATGAAACTGTTCAATTTAAATACACCAATTGCGGAGGCTATTAGCGCTTATCCGGAGCTTATTATTATTTTCGAAAGACTGAACTTACCTTTAGGAGTACAGGAATACAGCATTGAAGAGTATGCAAAGAATCAAAAGTTAAGTTCGGCATTTTTTCTGAGTCTTTTAAATTTGCAAACATTTCACCTCATTGATGATAAACAAATTATCAATCAATCAGATGCAATACAAATCATCGATTATCTTAAAAGCTCTCACGATTATTACACGCAGAGTTTTTATCCTCAGATATCGCAATTGATTGAACAGTTAATTGAGCAAAATAATCAAACCGAATTTAAAATGCTCCGTCAGTTTTTTGATGGCTACCGTCAAGAAGTAGAACAGCATTTCAGTTACGAAAATGATTATGTTTTTCCTTATGTCAACTATCTTTTGAATGGGAAAGATGAAGGTCATGATTTTTCAGATTATTCGGTTGATGAATACAAACAGCACCACGATAACATTGAAGAAAAACTGAACGATTTAAAATCTCTGCTGATAAAGTTCTTCCCTCCCGCAAATGACATTAAAATAAGACGACAAATCATCATGGAACTTTCAGCTTTAGACGCTGACTTAAAAGTTCATGCAAGAATTGAAAATGAAATTTTAATTCCCCTTGTCGAACAACTTGAAACGGAGGGAAAGCATGAGTAAGCAGTTAAGCATATTACTGATAGAACCCTCAGATATTATTGCAAATGGGATAGAGTCTTTGCTAACGAAACTTAGGATTACAGAGGATTTCCATCGATGCAAAAATTTACCAGAAATGGACAAAGAATATTGTGGACATCATCTTGATTGGGACATAGTCATTATCAATCCTGTTTTGATGAACATGTGTCCTCATGTTAAAAAGAGTCTACATCATAAATTTCACAATTCAACCCTCATTGCTTTAATTACTAGCGTATATGACAGAAATTTCTGTGACATGTTTCAAGATTGTATTTATCTAAATGACGATGAATCCCGAATCTATGCAGTCCTTCACAAATATCTTAAAACAAAACACAACCCACTCACTGACAGCAGCATACTAACAGAACGCGAAATTGAAGTGCTTCGTTATCTGGTTCAAGGAAACAGCATTAAAGAAATCGCTGACAGCTTAAACATCAGCAATCATACAGCTTTAAGTCACAGACGAAACATTTCTGACAAGCTAGGAATAAAATCTGTAGCTGCCATGGCAATTTATGCAGTTGCAGCCAAAATCATCGACCCAAACGAGAGCTTGGACGCACTGAAATAATAAAAATTCTGTGTCTTTCGTCACAAATGGTATTTGTTTTAAAATTTCTCTTTGAAAAACACACTCAAATTGAAAAAGTCATCTTATATGTCTCGCGCGCACTTGGAACTGCCAAATCAGGCTCTGACATTGACCTGTGCATTGTTGGACACAAATGTAATCTTCAACTTGTATCAACATTAAAAAAACGAATTGGATGAATTGAATACGGCCTATTTATTTGACATTTCAATTTATCATCTAATTCAACCGGAAGCTCTAAAAGCATATATTGACAAAAAAGGAATTATAATTTATCCTACCCCAAATATTGGTGAATAGTTGCCCCTTACATTTCCCCTATTTTAGCGATTGACCATTTGCATTTTATTCTTCTACTTTGTAATACCGATTAAATGTCAAAATGAGGCATACTTTCACTTTGTTCGGTATGCCTGTTTTGCTGTAATTATCGGCATCAACCATTGTAGTTTCAGGATTTTTTTATCAATCATCTTGAAACACCGTTGGTATAAGAGTCATTCGTAATATCAGGCATATGAAAAAGAGGAATTTTTTCTGAGTTCAAAAAACTGAAGCCATAGTTTTCTCCATAATTCCTCTTTTCATACCTGATAAATAAACAGAATTCGGTATAGTTTGTTAACTTTAACAAAATTCATCGTGTGAAACGGATTTATGCCATCATATTGCTCATGTTTTTTGTTACTCCGATAGTAACAAAATCCTCGCATTTTATCTTTTCCAAACACGAGCATCACCATGGACATATTGCAACAAAATCTGAGAAACCTCATATCACTCATTACCAAAAGCAATGTCCGTTTTTTCAAATTAATTTTGTCGAATTCATCGAAACTCAAAGCATAAAAATTGATAATTCAATTGCATGTGAAAGAGTAATACTTGAACCCAAAACTCACGACAAAGTCTTTACGAGTGAAAAACAAAGCTTTCTGTTAAGAGCCCCTCCTGCGGGTTAAGAGTTTTCAATTTACATTTTATTTAAAAATTTAAAAACACTTAACATGAATCGCATAATATTATTTATCGTTGCGCTAAGCTATGTGGGTATTATCCATGCCCAAAACAAGCTTAGTGGCACAATTTACAATGCTGAAACAAATGAAAAATTAGCCAATGCATCAATCTATTTTCCTGATCTTAATTTAGGATGTCAAAGCGATGCAGAAGGGAACTTTAGCACAGAAAAATTACCAAACAAAACATTAAAAATTGAAGTATCGTATTTGGGATTTAAACCACAAATTCAGATTATACCAGCAGGAGAGAAAAACAGAAACATTGAGATCAAACTTGAACCTGTTGCAATGCAAACCAACGAAGTTGTAGTTTCCGGGGGAACCCACACAACTCAACACGACGATGCATTAAAAATCGAACTCATAAAATCTGGCGAACTCCGCTCCTCCTCTGCAATGAGCTTTTCAGAGCACTTAAACAGCATTCCGGGAGTTGAGAGCATGTCTTACGGCCCTGCAGTGACAAAACCTGTAATTCGAGGTCTTTCCTTAACCAATATTCTGGTTTTAAACGATGGCGTAAAATTGGAAAATTTCCAGTTTTCTGAAAATCATCCGTTCATTATTGACGAATTTGGAGCTGATCGTATCGAAATTATCAAAGGTCCTGCATCCTTGCTTTATGGCTCAGATGCTGTCGGTGGAGTAATTAATTTAATCCCGGAAAAACCAGCTCCTGTTGGGACAATCCAAGCTGATTTCAATACTGCATTTCATTCAAACACCTTAGGAAATCAATCTCAATTTGGCATAAAAGGAAGTACCAGACAATTGTCATGGAATGTGAGAGCAGGCATGCGTTCCCATCAAGATTATATAGATGGCAATGGAAATAGTATCCCAAACACACGCTTTAACGAACAATCTTTCAAAGCAGGATTGAATTTCAGAAATTCCATTGGAAATCATAAACTCACATATCAATACAATCGTCCTAAATTAGGGATGAGCGTAGCACCAGCAATTGCTTTGGTTAACGAGAACAGCAGAGAAAATGAATTCTGGTATCAGGATTTAACTCAACATTTATTCATTTTTAAGAACAAACTCTATCTCAGTAACTGGAAACTTGATGTTAATGCAGCATATCAAATGAACAACAGACGCTTACAAACAAGTTTCGACACACCTGCTTTTGAAATGGTAAATATGCAACTCAACACACTTTCTATGGATGTCAAAACCTACATACCACTGAAAAGTCAGTCTGAATGGATAGTTGGAATGCAAGCAGCGCATAAGACAAATACAAATTTTGACGCACCAAACCGTGTTATTCCAGATGCAAAAGTTATAGATGTTTCTGGTTTGTCTTTTTTCAGTCATGCTTTCCCAAAAAACATCCGGTTTCAGGCAGGAATTCGTTACGATTTTAGACATCTCTCTGCCAATAACAAATCGGGCGTAGAATATCTCAATAATGAGTATGCAAACTTTAGTGCCAGCACCGGGGCAACCTGGAGAATAACAAAAGATTTGTTACTTAGAGGGAATCTGGCAAGCGCTTTTCGCACACCAAATCTTGCAGAGTTAAGTCAAGATGGAGTGCATGGAGTGCGCTATGAACAAGGAAACGAAAACTTAAATTCTCAACGTTCTTATGAAGCAGATCTAAGCATGCACTATCATAACAAATGGTTGCTTTTTGACGTTGCCGGTTTTTATCACAAAATTAATCAGTACATTTATTTAGCACCAACCAATGACAGCATTAATGGCTATCAAATCTACAAGTACAATCAATCTGATGCCTTGCTTTATGGTAGTGAAATTAGTATGGATATTCTTGCGACTAACTGGTTGGATATTAGAGCCTCTTACGCATACATTAAAGCAACCCAGGAAAATGGAGAGAATTTACCCTTAATCCCGCAAAACAAGATAAAGCTAAACCTTAGATTACAAGACAAATCACTCTGGAAGTTTAAGGATGTGAATTTTAATTTGGGAGGATTATATGCTTTTGCGAAAGAAGATGTTGCTGCTGAAGAAGAAAGCACAAATGACTATTTCTTGCTTCATGCAGGGGTCAGCACAGGCATAAAAGTCCAAAATCAAACCCTTCGTGTTGGGATTCGGGTCAATAATTTACTGAATGAAAGCTACACAGATCATTTGTCAAATCTTAAAGAGCTGGGACAACTAAATATGGGGAGAAACATTGTTTTCAACCTAAACATACCGATAGGAATAAAATAGCACTAAAAATTAGGCAAAATCACAATTCAATTTTTATTGATTGTGATTTTGCTTATTTTAGATGACAAAATTAGTGCAATGAAACATCTAAAATATCTCTTATTAACTGCGTTTATCAGTCTGGCATTCCTTCAGGAAGAAAGTCAAGCGCAATTGTATTTAAACACAGATGCTGGAATTTACATTCCAAAATCCGAAGATCCACAAGTGCATCCGGGTTTTTTGTTAGAAGCCAGGTATGCCGTCAATGAGTATTTCCGTGTTGGGACAAATTTTGGCTACTATTTTTATAATGAGAGTAACAACCTCATTGGTACTTACTCAGCCTTCACAATGCCAATTACAATAGTGGCAGAAGTTGGCTATGACATGTTGGAATTTCGTCCAATTTTAGGAGTTAATTTTGGAATGTACAGGCAAGGCGCAACCGCCCAAAACATAAGCTCGTCAAAAGCCTATTGGGGAATGGCAATAGCCCCCGGATTTGAGTACAAACTCTCGGAAACCATTGCGTTGAATGCAAATTTTAAGTTTCATAATATTTTTTACAATAACAACACATACAAAGCATTTGGATTCAATGCTGGAGCAACCTTCCTTTTCTAATTAAACACAAACGAATGGAATCGAACATTGATTTTTTAAAAGACTTTGCTGAAAGGACTCATCGTATCATACGCTTTACAGAAGAGGAATTGCCCAACAGCAAAATTGTGCACAAAAGCATTCCACATTACAAGCGAGAAGTGAGTATTCAGGACAATGAAAATCCCAATCTCTTTTTCATTTTGTACGCTGACAATTTTAAAAGCAGAGGTGATTATTGCTACCATTCCGGAGTTCACATTGCAATAGATGGTTATGAGAACGAGAAATTCACCATTCGCAAAATGGATATTTTGGACAAGCTCAATTCAAAACTAAAAAATCAACGAATTCGAACAGGATCGGGACAATTTGATCGCAACTTTGCCATTGAAGGAAAAAGTGAAAGCTTCGTTAATAAGCAACTATCAAATTATTCCTTACACGATTCCATAAACAAAGGCCTTTCTGTGAAAGAATATTGCCTTTTCGGTCTCAATGAAATGGATCTTTCCTATGAACCAGCTTTTAATGGAAAATCAGGATTTGGTATTTACAACAATAAAAAATGGGTACTAGATGAAACCATTATTGAGAAATGGTTTAAAGTGATGAGGAAAATTGGAAGTGGGATAAAGTAACAATTAGAATGAAGGAAATAAAATACATTACCATTTCTGTTATTTTACTGCTTAGTATCAATGGCTACTCCCAGAATAAGATGCATTTTAATATAGGTAATAATCAGATTTGGGATACTGTTTTCATCCATGCTAACAATATTGAGCCTCAAAAATTAAACAATAATTTCACAGCAAATTTCAACAAAACAAAACAAGTAAGACTGACATTTAAAGCTATTAATGGATATAAATATGACACAATAATTCAGTTTAATTTTTTAAGAAAACAACATACACTATCACTAGGTGATTTAGGAGGAATAAAACAGACAGAACAAAATGGCATCATTCAAAATTTCATTGAAAATGAAACAACAGACACTTGTCTTTTTGTTTATTTCACAAGTCACTTCAATGATTACTCCGCTCCCATACAGGAACATTTTGAACTAATCAAACATAAAAACGCGATCTACTGTTTGTATGATTTCTCACAAATCACAACTCTTTCAGGCATTTATCTTCCTAAAATTGACATCAAACTGGCAACACCAGAGTTCTTAGATAAATTGATTCAATTTGAAAAAGAGGTTGAAAAGAATGATAAAGAGTTTTGCAGTTGTTTCTCGGGTGAGCAATGTGGGTTTATCACAATACTTCAGGGAAATCATAAAAAACTTATGACAAATAAACTAACTGAGTATAATGGAATTCTCGAAATCCAAGAAGACTTTTTTAGATTGAAAAAATCAGACTAACTACTCACTAACCCAAGTAATAATGTGCTCCAAATCACAAGCGTTTGGATTTTCTATTTCCCAATGTCCTTTGGGGGGTCAGCTCCTCAACACCAAGTTTAAAATGTGCTAAGGCAATTTCAAGATCAATTTTGCTTTTTCTTGTTCTCTGGCTTTAGGTTTTTCAATAAAACCAATCTTTTTTGCATAAACTATCTATTATTAATATTTTTGTTATTCCTTAATTTATAGGAATATAATTTTTCACAAATGGCTGATTTCCGATTTCAAACAATAATGAAAAATCCCTTAAACGTATTATTCTGGCTAGGAATAATATCGGCAAGTATGGGAGCAATCAGCGATTTAATAAAAATGCTTAAGGTAGAAAATATGTTTCAGGCAGGTGCTGACCTGCTTTATTTAGTTTCCTTTACGGCATGCATTATCATTTATTTAAAAAACAGAAATAATCTTCGTATATCGTTGGGCATCTATTTTTTTACGATAGTATTAGGATTTGTAATTGTCAACTTACATCGACATATTAACGGTATTTGCATATACAATTTTTTACAGGATACAATAGCATATGTGATGATAATAACCATTGCAGGAGCTTTTTATTCTGGCTTTTATGTTATTATTCTAAATATTATATATAGCGGAACTCTTATTGCTATCTGGTATTTATCAGGAGATAAACTTGGAGATATAAGTATCCTGTTTTTATTGACTATTATGGCCGGTTATACCTGTGCAATGATATTGTTTCCCAAAAAATTTCGAAAGGCTTTCCTCGAAAATGAAAAACTACACGCCTTAGTTGCAAAAAATGAAAAACAACTACTTGAAAAAGAAAACCAGAAGATAGCCGGAGAAGTAAAAATGTTAAAAGAAACAATTGAATTAAAAAACAGGGAATTAGTAAGTAAGGCTTTGATTTTAACAACCCAAAAAGAAAAAAATGCCCGGTTAGCTCAAAAACTCAAAAAGGTTAACACAAAACAGGTAGACGAATTAAAAGCTGTTATAGACGAACTACAAACAGAAGATACTGTTTATTTAAAAGAATTTCAAGTAAGATTCAATGAAGTGCATCAAAATTTCTACACCAACCTTAAAGCCGATTTTCCCAACCTTACCACAGGCGAATTGAACCTTGCCGCTTTTTTAAAATTACAACTTTCATCAAAAGAAATAGCCATTCTCACCAACACAACAAAAGCCGGAATAAATGTGTCCCGTTCACGCCTCCGGAAAAAACTAAAAATGGATAATAAAGACAATTTTATCGACTTTTTGGAGAAATATTAGAAAGTGGAATTTATCATACACAAAAAAGCGAAAATAAACATTGGATTGGTTAAGGATCTAAATTCACACTATTAACGAACAACTGCTTATCAAAATGAATTATGAGAAAAGAAATCATAACTGAGTAAAACAGGTAAATGTAATTGATTAGCTTTTAAACAATCAGAAATTTGATTAAAAAATAAACGACAAACTGCTACTGCCAGCCTGGCTACTGCACCACTCCTTTCGTATAGCACCCCTCCCCAAAAAACAAAAAATTCCCGCTGCTAATCGTTTGCTAAGGTGTTTCTCCTCAAAAAACCAATATCTCACAGTTTTGCTAATCGTTTGCTAAGGTGTTTTTGGGGGATAATCTCAATTGTCCTTGTTATTTTCACATACAAATTTTATAAAGATTTAAAATAAGTAAAAATGCGATACAGGAACAATGAAAACAGAAAACGATGTCTTGAACTCGTTAAAAGGTGGAACATAAAAAGTATCATGGCATTACTTTTAACTTTTGGTCTTTCCTTTTCAACTGCTACGGCACAGGAAAGCATAAATGCTACTGGCGGCAATGCTACGGGCAGCGGAGGCTCGGCAAGCTGGTCAATTGGACAGGCAACATACCATACCTATACCGGAACAAACGGCTCCGTAGCCGAAGGCGTACAGCAGCCTTACGAAATATCGGTAGTAACAGGACTTGAAGAAGCCGAAAACATCAACCTTTCTGTTTCGGCATACCCTAACCCGGTTACCGATTACCTTATATTAGAAGTAAAAGACTTTGAGCTTTCAACCCTGTGTTTTCAATTGTACGATTTAAATGGAAAAATTTTGCAGGACAAAAAAATTACAGGAAACCAAACAAATATTGCTATGGGAAACCTTGTGCCAGCGACTTATTTCGTGAAAGTTATCAGGGAAAATAAGGAAGTAAAAATCTTTAAAATCATTAAAAACTAAACACAATGAAAAAAATAAAAGTAACAATAATTAGCACATTAACAGTTTTGTTAATTAGCACATTGAGCTTTGCCCAATCACCCGAAAAAATGAGTTATCAGGCAGTAATCAGAGATGCAAATAATGCATTAGTAACCAACCAGCAAATAGGTATGCAAATCAGCATTCTGCAAAGCTCTGCAAGTGGAGCAGCGGTTTACACCGAAACTCACGATGCCACTACCAATGCCAATGGTTTAATAAGTATCGAAATTGGCGGGGGAACAGTTATAGCCGGTGATTTTGCAAGTATCGAATGGGGTAATGGCGTTTATTTCTTAGAAACTAAAACCGACCCCACAGGAGGCACAAACTACACCATTACAGGTGTAAGCCAATTGTTAAGTGTACCTTATGCTTTACATGCAAAAACTGCTGAAACTATTACAGGAACAATTGCCGAAACCGACCCAATCTTTACAAGCAGCGAGGCATCAAATATTACGGCTACCGACATTACCAATTTGGGGAACTTGTCAGGGGTAAACACCGGCGACCAAGACCTAAGTACTTTGGCAACAAAAACCGCTTTGGGTGATTCAACCGCACAGGTTCGCAGCGAAATACCTGATGTCAGCGGGTTCTTAAGTGCCGAAACCGACCCAACATTTACAAGCAGTGAGGCAGCTAATATTGATGCAGGTGACATAACCAATTTAGGAAACCTTTCAGGTGTAAATACCGGCGACCAAGACCTAAGCACATTGGCAACTAAAACCGCTTTGGGTGATTCAACCGCACAAGTACGTAGCGAGATACCTGATGTCAGCGGGTTTTTAAGTGCCGAAACCGACCCGACATTTACAAGCAGTCAGGCAGCCAATATTGATGCAACTGATATAACCAATTTAGGTAATCTATCAGGCGTAAACACCGGCGACCAAGACCTAAGCACATTGGCAACAAAAACAGCTTTGGGCGATTCTACTGCACAAGTGCGTAGCGAAATACCTGATGTAAGCGGGTTTTTAACTTCTGAAACCGACCCGACATTTACAAGCAGTCAGGCAGCCAATATTGATGCAACTGATATAACCAATTTAGGTAATCTATCAGGCGTAAACACCGGCGACCAAGACCTAAGCACCTTGGCTACCAAAACCGCATTGGGCGATTCTACTGCACAAGTGCGTAGCGAAATACCTGATGTAAGCGGATTTTTGACAAGCGAAACTGACCCTGCATTTACAAGCAGTCAGGCAGCTAATATTGATGCCGATGATATTACCAATTTAAGTAATCTATCAGGCGTAAATACAGGCGACCAAGATTTGAGCACTTTGGCGTTAAAAACTAATGTACTAGAGTTGGACAATACTACCGCATTTACACCTGACGCAGATTATGAACCTGCTACCAAAAAATATGTTGATGATAATGCAGGCAGTGGTTCAGCCACCTATTCCGTAGGCGATTTTGCCCAGGGTGGTATCGTATTCTGGGTAGATGAAACAGGACAACATGGTTTGGTAGCTGCTAAAGTGGATCAGGATGGTGGCAGTGGTATTCAATGGTATAATGGAAGTTCTACTGATACAGAAGCTCACGGTGATGGTGTTTATGCAGGAGAAATGAATACCATGTTAATTATTGCAAATCAAGGCAGTAATTCAAATGATTATGCTGCAGGCGTATGTGCCAATTATACGGTTACAGAAAGTGGTGTAACCTACGGCGACTGGTACCTTCCTTCAAAAGAAGAATTGAATTTAATGTATCAAAACAAGGCAACTATTGATGCTACCGCAGGGGCAAACGGAGGCAGTGGTTTTGCTAGTGCCTACTATTGGAGTTCTACCGAGAGCTATTACGACAGCGCGTGGCTACAGTACTTCGGCAATGGCTACCAGAGCGGCGCCAGTAAGCACTACGCAGGCAGGGTGCGTGCAGTTCGGGCTTTTTAACCATTTATCTATTTAACAATTTATCCGCGAAGCGGCGATTTTTTTTGAATATGGCATTATACTACGAATTACAGGTTTTTAAGGATGTTTACACGCTTGTGCAAAAAGTGTTTTTATATACCCAGGATTTTCCTCGTGAATATAAATATACTCTGGGACAAGACATGAAACGAGATGCCATACAACTTGTAAGAAGTATTTATAGAGCCAATAAAGCAAAGGATAAAGTTGTTTATCTGGAAACATTTTTAGACGATTTTGAATTGCTGAAATTTGAACTACCCCCTGCTGCCGCACGAATCCTTTCGTGTGGTTTAGCCGTAGGCTAAGCTTTTGTTTAAAATAGCAAAGTACTATAAGCATTTGGCAGAACATTGCCCGGAAGTATTTTTTATTGTTTTATAATTTTTTGTTGTGCCAACAAGCCACACGAAAGGATTCGTGCGGCAGCAGGGGGAAAACTTTTACAAAACGAAAAACTGACAGGAACAGAAACTCAAATCAACATGAGCAATTATGTTCCGTCAACCTATTTTGTACGAGTAATCTCAGAAAATCAATCAATCAAAGAATTTAAAATCATTAAAAACTAAATAATTATGAAAAATCTCTTTACAATTTTGATAGCAGTATTATTAACTGCCACCTTATGGGCACAATCGCCAGAAGCGATAAGCTATCAGGCAGTCATCAGAGATGCAAATGAAGCTTTAGTTACCAACCAGCAAATAGGTATGCAAATCAGCATTCTGCAAAGCAGTGCAAGTGGAGCAGCGGTTTACACCGAAACTCACGATGCCACTACCAATGCCAATGGTTTAATAAGTATCGAAATTGGCGGGGGAACAGTTATAGCCGGTGATTTTGCAAGTATCGAATGGGGTAATGGCGTTTATTTCTTAGAAACTAAAACCGACCCCACAGGAGGCACAAACTACACCATTACAGGTGTAAGCCAATTGTTAAGTGTACCTTATGCTTTACATGCAAAAACAGCAGAAACGGTTACAGGCGGTATAACCGAAGCCGACCCTGTTTACACATCAAGCCAAGCAGCAAACATTACAGCTACCGACATTACCAATTTAGGCAACTTGTCGGGAACTAACACCGGCGACCAAGACCTAAGTACTTTGGCAACTAAAACCGCTTTGGGTGATTCAACCGCACAGGTACGTAGCGAGATACCCGATGTAAGCGGTTTTTTAACTTCCGAAACCGACCCAACATTTACAAGCAGTCAGGCAGCCAATATAACTGCTACCGACATAACCAATTTAGGAAATCTTTCAGGGGTAAATACCGGCGACCAAGACCTAAGCACATTGGCAACCAAAACCGCTTTAGGCGACTCAACCGCACAGGTACGCAGTGAGATACCCGATGTCAGCGGGTTTTTAACTTCTGAAACCGACCCAATTTACGGAGCAAGTCAGGCAGCGAGTATCACCGCAACCGACATTACCAATTTAGGAAATCTTTCAGGGGTAAACACAGGCGACCAAGACCTAAGTACTTTGGCAACTAAAACCGCCTTGGGAGATTCCACGGCACAGGTTCGTAGCGAAATACCTGATGTAAGCGGGTTTTTAACAAGCTATACCGAAACCGACCCAATTTACGGAGCAAGTCAGGCAGCGAGTATCACCGCAACCGACATTACCAATTTGGGTAACTTGTCAGGAGTAAACACAGGCGACCAAGACCTAAGTACATTGGCAACTAAAACCGCTTTGGGGGATTCAACCGCACAAGTACGTAGCGAGATACCTGATGTCAGCGGGTTTTTAAGTGCCGAAACCGACCCGACATTTACAAGCAGTCAGGCAGCTAATATTACAGCAACCGACATTACCAATTTAGGAAATCTTTCAGGCGTAAACACGGGCGACCAGGATTTAAGTACCTTAGCAACCAAAACCGCTTTGGGCGATTCAACCGCACATGTTCGCAGCGAAATACCCGATGTAAGCGGATTTTTAACTTCTGAAACCGACCCAACATTTACAAACAGCGAGGCAGCTAATATTGATGCAACTGACATTACCAATTTGGGTAATCTTTCAGGCACCAACACGGGCGACCAGGATTTAAGCACATTGGCAACCAAAACCGCTTTGGGGGATTCAACCGCACAGGTTCGTAGCGAAATACCCGATGTAAGCGGTTTTCTTTCTGCTGAAACCGACCCCGTTTGGCAAGCAGACAGCAGCACAGTAAGAACCGAAGTGCGAACCGAAATCTCCGATTCACTTTCAATTTTAAACTCTCAACTTTCAACTATTATTGATACTGCCGCTTGGAACAAAGACACCTCGGCAACCAACGAGTTGCAGGTAATATCAATAAGTAACGACACCGTTTATTTAGAAAAAGATAATTATGCCGTGTTGCCATCGTTAAGTCAGTTGGCAGCCATAAACGATTCGATTAACGCACAAATAAAAAACGTGACTGACCCAACAGACAAGCAAGACGCAGTAACCAAATACTATGCCGATAGTTTGGCAATAAGTTATGGTTCTACATCAAGGTTGCTTTCAGCCGGTTACAGTGTGTCAACATTATTATCTCATGGGCACACCGTTTCCGAATTGGTAACTGCCGGAGGAAGTGTTTCCGAATTAGTTGCTGCCGGAGCAAGTGTTGCCGACTTAGTTGCTGCCGGAGCAACTACCGAATCAGATTATATAGGGTTGTTTTATCAAGGTGGGGTAATCTTTTATGTAAACACCACCGATGGCACCGGTCTGGTCTGCGCCGTAAGCGATGCTTCTTCAACTATGATGTGGAGTTCTGCCTTTAACATAACCAATGCTACCGGTAAAGCTATTGGTACAGGGCAATCGAACACAACAAAAATAATAAGTTCTGATGGCAGTAATGCCGCTGCTGCTTATTATTGCGGCACGCTTACCTTGAACGGTTACAGTGACTGGTTCCTGCCTTCGAAAGGAGAGCTAAGAGCAATGTACAACAATAAAGACGCAATAAACGAAACTGCCGGCAATAATGGGGGGAGTTCGTTTACCGACGACTTCTATTGGAATTCTACCGAGTACGGCTACGGCCTCGTGTACTTCGTGGGCTTCGGCGACGGCGACTGGTACGCCGCCAATAAGCACAACTACTACTATGTCCGTGCAGTCCGGGCTTTTTAACAATTTGTCTATTTAACAATTTGTCGACACCCCGCTAAGCGGGGTCGTAATTTTTTTTTGAAAATGGGGATAAAAAAATATTGGAACAGGAGAAAAACAACACAACTTGTGTTTTCCTGCACAAAGAAGGCATTTTTTACCGGGCTTACGAGAGGTCGGCTTATTTGTTCAGCCTTAATATAAAGTCATACCAAATAACCAAAAAGTTTTATAAAAACGTACATTCCGATGTGGTATATCTTGGTTTCCCCATAAGTAATTTAGATAATATACTAAAAACTGTTGGCAACAACGAGATGGAAAAACAAGAAAAACTGGTGCAAATCAGAGGGTTTTGTATTAATGAAGAAGAATTTATAAAGTGAAAACAAAATATTTCGATAGAAAATAAAACAAATATTGGCAATATCGAAAAGAAAATTGCCGGTTTCCCTGTCAACAACAAAACACCGCTTGAGTGCCAACAATTTTT
Source organism: Bacteroidales bacterium (assembly GCA_963676165.1). GTDB lineage: Bacteria > Bacteroidota > Bacteroidia > Bacteroidales > ML635J-15 > JAQIBY01. Next base: position 3,099,354 of record OY781043.1, read on the forward strand.
GGTTTCATTGCAAATCGAATTGAATAAATGAAATTTTATGGCTTTGGTTTACGATTTGCCGGTTTATAAAGATACGTACAGCTTGGTGTTGCTTGTTTACAAGCTGACAAAAAATTCCCGTTGCTAATCGTTTGCTAAGGTGTTTCTCCTCAAAAAACCAATATCTCACAGTTTTGCTAAGCGTTTGCTAAGGTGTTTTTGGGGGATAATCTCAATTGTCCTTGTTATTTTTACATACAAATTTTTATAAAGATTTAAAATAAGTAAAAATGCGATACAGGAACAATGAAAACAGAAAACGATGTCTTGAACTCGTTAAAAGGTGGAACATAAAAAGTATCATGGCATTACTTTTAACTTTTGGTCTTTCCTTTTCAACTGCTACGGCACAGGAAAGCATAAATGCTACTGGCGGCAATGCTACGGGCAGCGGAGGCTCGGCAAGCTGGTCAATTGGACAGGCAACATACCATACCTATACCGGAACAAACGGCTCCGTAGCCGAAGGCGTACAGCAGCCTTACGAAATATCGGTAGTAACAGGACTTGAAGAAGCCGAAAACATCAACCTTTCTGTTTCGGCATACCCCAATCCAACTACAAACTACCTTACATTAAAAATTGCAACAAACGTACAGACAATTCACGAATTATCTCTTTTACAATACCAACTCTACGACATAAACGGAAAACTTTTGCGAACAGAAAAGATTACAGGAAGCCAAACAAATATTGCTATGGGAAACCTTGTGCCAGCGACTTATTTCGTGAAAGTTATCAGGGAAAATAAAGAAGTAAAAATCTTTAAAATCATAAAAAACTGAACACAATGAAAAAAATAAAAGTAACAATAATTAGCACATTAACAGTTTTGTTAATTAGCACATTGAGCTTTGCCCAATCACCCGAAAAAATGAGTTATCAGGCAGTAATCAGAGATGCAAATAATGCATTAGTAACCAACCAGCAAATAGGAATGCAAATAAGCATTTTGCAAAGCTCTGCAAGTGGAACAGCGGTTTACACCGAAACCCACGATGCCACTACCAATGCCAATGGTTTGGTAACTGTCGAAATAGGAGCGGGAGATATTGTAAGTGGTGATTTTTCAACCATAGATTGGAGTGCCGATACCTATTTTATTAAAACAGAAACCGACCCCACAGGAGGCACAAACTACACCATTACAGGTGTAAGCCAATTGTTAAGTGTACCTTATGCTTTACATGCAAAAACGGCGGAAACAGTTACAGGTGAAATAACCGAAACCGACCCAATCTTTACAAGCAGCGAGGCAGCCAATATAACTGCAACCGATATTACCAATTTAGAAAATCTTTCAGGGGTAAACACGGGTGACCAAGACCTAAGCACCTTGGCAACCAAAACCGCCTTGGGCGATTCAACCGCACAAGTACGTAGCGAGATACCTGATGTAAGCGAGTTTTTAACTTCCGAAACCGACCCGACATTTACAAGCAGTCAGGCAGCCAATATTGATGCAACTGATATTACCAATTTGGGTAATCTTTCAGGCACCAACACGGGCGACCAAGACCTAAGTACTTTGGCAACCAAAACCGCTTTAGGCGATTCAACGGCACAGGTTCGCAGCGAAATACCGGATGTCAGCGGGTTTTTAAGTGCCGAAACCGACCCGACATTTACAAGCAGTCAGGCAGCCAATATTGATGTAACCGATATTACCAATTTGGGTAATCTTTCAGGCACCAACACGGGCGACCAAGACCTAAGCACATTGGCAACCAAAACCGCTTTAGGCGACTCAACCGCACAGGTACGCAGTGAGATACCCGATGTCAGCGGGTTTTTAACTTCTGAAACCGACCCGACATTTACAAGCAGTCAGGCAGCCAATATTGATGTAACCGATATTACCAATTTAGGAAATCTTTCAGGCACAAACACGGGCGACCAAGACCTAAGCACATTGGCAACCAAAACCGCTTTAGGCGACTCAACCGCACAGGTACGCAGTGAGATACCCGATGTCAGCGGGTTTTTAACTTCTGAAACCGACCCAATTTACGGAGCAAGTCAGGCAGCGAGTATCACCGCAACCGACATTACCAATTTAGGAAATCTTTCAGGGGTAAACACAGGCGACCAAGACCTAAGTACTTTGGCAACTAAAACCGCCTTGGGAGATTCCACGGCACAGGTTCGTAGCGAAATTCCTGATGTAAGCAGTTTCCTTACTACCGAAACCGACCCATTATATTCAGCTAGTCAAGCCGCAAGTATTACCGCAACCGACATTACCAATTTGGGTAACTTGTCAGGAGTAAACACAGGCGACCAAGACCTAAGCACATTGGCGACTAAAACTGCATTGGGCGATTCCACGGCACAGGTTCGTAGCGAAATACCTGATGTAAGCGAGTTTTTAACTTCCGAAACCGACCCGACATTTACAAGCAGTCAGGCAGCCAATATTGATGCAGGTGACATAACCAATTTAGGAAACCTTTCAGGTGTAAATACCGGCGACCAAGACCTAAGCACATTGGCAACTAAAACCGCTTTGGGTGATTCAACCGCACAAGTACGTAGCGAGATACCTGATGTAAGCGGGTTTTTAACAAGCTATACCGAAACCGACCCGACATTTACAAGCAGTCAGGCAGCGAACATTACAGCAAGCGACATTACTAATTTGAGTAATCTTTCAGGCGTAAACACGGGCGACCAGGATTTAAGTACCTTAGCAACCAAAACCGCTTTGGGCGATTCAACCGCACATGTTCGCAGCGAAATACCCGATGTAAGCGGAATAGCAAACAATGAACAAGCTATACAAGACACAGCTGCCCAAATCCGTGCCGACATTCCCGAAATACCTGCTGGCACTCAAACTGGCGACATGCAATATTGGGATGGTTCTGAATGGATTACTGTTTCCGCAGGAACAACTGGACAGCTGCTTAGTGTAAATGCTTCGGGAGTACCTGAATGGCAAAATCCTTCTGCCTTAAAAACAGCCTATACCACCCAACCAGATATTAACACAAATGGCGTAGTATTTAACGGAGTAGTAAACGCTAACGGTTATACTACTTCGGTAATATTCGAATACGGCACCACTACCGGTTACGGAAACACAATAGTAGCTACTACCACGCTAAGTGGCACTACTGCCGAAACGGTAGTTAGCAGTACCATTAGCAACCTTACACTGGGCACTGTTTACCATGTGCGTATGGTGGTGGAAAATGTATTTGGCACCTTTTACAGCAACGATTTGCAATTTACCAATTTATATTACGGAGCCAGTTATGCCGGAGGCCTTGTTTTTGATTTTGACGACTCAGGCAACGGAGTTGTGGCAGCTACCGAAGACCAAATTAATGGATTCCCAGATTGGGAAACAGCATTTAGCAATTGTTCAAGCTATTCTGTTGACAGTTATGATGATTGGTATTTACCTTCAATAACAGAACTTACTCTGATGGCTAAAAACCTACATTCAAAGGGATTTGGTTCGTTTACCGACTACCTCTACTGGAGTTCTACCGAGCTCAACGACGAGGAGGCGTACGGCATGTTCTTCATCAATTGGGGTGGCAATTTATATTGGCGGCAAGAAGAACCCATGAAGATCCACAACGGTTCCGCCCGTGCTGTCCGGGCTTTTTAACTATTTACCCCGTGAGATATGTATTATTACGTATATGTGCTAAAAAGTGAGAAGGACGGTAATAATTACGTTGGTTATACTTCTAATTTAATTTATTTTGGGAACAGAATTTAAAATGCAGCGTCTACTTTTAACAAAAAATCAGAATTTGGAATTTACAATAATACAAAACGGGTATTAGATGAAACCATTATCGAGAGATGGTTTGAGGTGATGAGAAAAATTGAAAATGGGATAAACCAACTATTCACTTACCCAGGTAATAATGTATTCCAAATTACAAACGTTTGGATTTTCAATTTCCCAATGTCCTTTGAGGGAAAACTCCTCAACGCCAAGTTTAAAATGTGCTAGGGCAATTCCGAGATCAACTTTCTGCAAATCTGTATTTTTTGTATTTCCCACTTTTTTATCGCGAAGCAAATAAAAGCGGAAACGATTTCCCTGCTTTATCACTCTCCATGGCTGCTTATTCACTGCAGATGGGGCACGACGAACCAATTCCAAGGCTTGATGATACAAGTCATTTTCATCAAATTGCATTGAATTTTCCAGCCTTTGCTCAAAAAAGTGCATTTCAAAAGGGTTTCTCTTGCTTCCATCTGTCAAAGTAAGTCCAAGACGCTCACGTAAAGATTTTTTATCCGCCTTATACCCAACCGGAGTAATGCAAGGAATTGTTTCTGTTTCAGTAGTTTTCAGCAAAGTACGATAATCACTGCGATTAAACGTTCCACCAACCCAGCAGGTTCCTAGATCTAATCGGGTAAGTTCAATGACAATACGTTCAAGTGAATAACCGTAATCGACTTCCGAAAAGTCTGCTTTTTCAATACATCCCCCAATGAAATATGCTGCATGTGTAATGAAACCATAAGTTCCCAACTTTACTTTTTCTTGTTCTCTGGCTTCAGGTTTTTCAATAAAACCAAAACGAGGCGTAAAACCAAATGGACCTTGATGTGGACTCTCAAGCATATCAAGAATTTTAGCTTTCACCTCTTGTTCAAGAGGAAGCTTTTTATAATTTCGAATGGAGCGTCTTACTTTAATCGCCTCAATATATGACAGCATAACATTTGAATTTGATTGACGGACAAAAGTAATAAAAACACAAAAATTATTTCAAAATACTACATCTGTTTCGAAAATGAAAAATTCAAGCTCACAGACGGAATGAGTGGAAATAAGCTATTTTAACGTGAATTCGATCTAAGAAATCCAAATCAGCTTCAAAAGATTTTTTCATATTCAAATGAAATTTTTGAAAGACTATCGGGATAAATTGAGAAAATTTCATGAACGAATATGGGGAAATATTTGAAGCCTATAAAGGAAAGTCATTTTAATACCATCTTTTGCCTAAAAAATTCTTGAAGTAACCCGTTACTACTTCGTATTTTATTAGGCTAAATCTGACATCAAAATGACTTTCTGTTTTAGATTTCTTACGTCGAACTCACGTTATTTTAGTCAATTTTAATTTTTTCTGTTCCCGCAATTTATCTTCCATAAATATCACATTCAGATTCCTTGGTGATATTATAGTAATATTTTTTCATCCAATTAAAATTGAAATAGAAGAGTACTTGCAAAAACACAAGTACCCTTTCTTATTTTTACTAATAATTTGAAAATCCATTTGGGAAATTGTTTGCTTTCACTTTTTTAATTATCTGTTTACAAACAACTTCATATAACAGGGCACTATTACCTAACAATGAATGCATTGCTTTTCTCTGTAATCATTTTTTCTCATCTCATCAAGATTTATTCTCAACATTATACGCATCGAATACAAATATTTTTATGTAAAAAATCACGAACTACAACATCAACACCACAAATGTTTTACAAACACACGAAATATCAATAATTTACAACAACTTTATTTATTTCTCGATTTTTATTTACTAAAAATTCAATTACATACAATCCACTATTTAAACAACTTGTAAGCTGTATTGTTTCACCTGCACATATCTGTGTATTAAAAATCAAATGCCCCAAAGAACTATATACAGTTACACTACCAATTTCTGAAGCATTATTTTTCAAATAAACCAAACCATTGTTATCAGTCCACACATCACACAACTCAATATCATCCACATCAAACTCATTACTACTAACAACACCTTGATATTCATAAGCACCAATATCAACAAGTCCATCAGCAATACGATTATTACCAACAATATCCTCTACCAAAACAGTATTATTAAGTCCCGCATTAATTAATGGACTTCCAAAAGCAGGGAACAGTCCATCATCATCACTAATAATATCATCATCACCCAAAATATTATTAGAATTTTCAAACACTAAATATTCAGAGGAACCAGATAAATCAACAAGATTTAATGACGAGCCAAATAACCCACTTATATCATCAGCTGCATTATTAGAAGATTGAGAATTTATAGTTCCGGGGCCACTAATAATTTCTGTAGAAGAAGCTGCATTTGCATAAAACACAGAATTTTTAATTGTAATATCCAGCTCATGAGCATTATTAATAACTGCTCCATTACTCCCCGCTTGATTATTATAGACAGTAGAATTCTCTATTCTTAATTGTGATATCCAAGAATTAAAAATAACTCCTCCTGAGGAATTAGCACTATTATTCACTATTACAGAATTGTAAATGTTTGATGATGATTGATGATTATATATTCCCCCTCCATAATTTGCTACATTTCCATTAAAAAAAGCACCAACCAGGTTCACTTCTGCCTCTTGATTATAAATAGCTCCACCAAGACCATTAGCATGATTATTTAAAAAACTAACATCTTTATAGGTCATATCATCAGTTTGATAATTATACAATGCACCAGCATTATTAAACGCAAAATTATCTTTAAACACAACATCAGAAATTGTAAACGAAGACAACAACACAGACATTGCACCTCCGGAATTAGAATTCCCATTTTGCAAAATTAAATGATCCATACTAGATGTTGAATCCAAAGCATACAAATGAAATATTTGGTAAGTATCTGCTCCATCAATTATTGTATAACCATTTTGTATATTAGAAACAGCATCGTATCCTCCTTTTATAACAACATTATTATACAAAAACTGCAATGTCCCGGTTATATAAAACGTTCCTGTTGCTAAAAACAAACTGTCCACAACCTCTGAGTCAGTATTTGAAACAGCTATATTTAAATCAGAAAAAGCAGTCGCCCAAGTTGTGCCATCTCCTCCTTGAGGAGCATTAGGATTTACATAGATTATTGTAGCATGTGCAGAAAAAAACATTAAACACATTAATGCTAAAAGCAAAAAAAGTTTTTTCATAATATAATTCTTTTAAAATATTAGTATGGCTATTTTGCCATAAATGTAATAATAAAAACATAAACTCAAGCTATAAATCATCAACAAAAACTACATATTTAACCTGTCGGTCAAATAAAAAATCATGTCCAAAATCTCTTAGTACATAACAAAAAAAATAAATCTCTGATTTTCAGTAAAATAACCCTGCCCAAATTAAATGAAAACGTTGATTTTCTGTATATTAGAAGAACAATGTCTCTCATTTTTCTAATGGTGAAAATCAACGTCAACAGTAAAAATACGGAATTCATGTCAATAATGAATGACAATTTCAAGGAAAAATCTAAAGCTTAGTATAGACAGAATTAATTGGAAGTTTGGTCAAATTGACATTAACATTTTTAATTTTTTGTCATGCACTTAGAGAGAATAATTATTTTCCAGATTTTAAATTTATCTCAAAAAATCACCTCCCAGACTCACCTTAAAGTATTTAAAACTATGGTTTACAATAACACTACTAATTCTGGATTACCCTTTAAAAACTGCTACAAAATCTGCATTCAAATCTAACCTTACCTATTTCAAGTACACTACATCTTTTTCTTTAATTGTTGATATTCACTTTCAGTTAACTCAATTTCTACCAAGACTTTTCTTTTTGGCTCCTCTTTTGATTTATATTTTTCCTTTTCTTCTTGCACCATTTGGTTACTTGGAAAAATACTAGGATTCTTCTTTCTCAAATACTCTGAATACTCTGCAAAATAATCTTTGCCAAGCACTTGACTAATTCTTAAAAGTGTATTAGTATCAATTGATGGACGTCTAAACTGTGCATACATATTAGAACGTGTAAAATTTAGCCTCCCAGCATATGTACTGGCTTGCATTCCTGACTCTTCATAGTCAGCTCTCAAAATTTTTCCAATGTGTACCATAATCCAAAAATATAGTAAATACCAACCACTTTAAATGAACTACGTACACAATTTGTATAATATCCGCAAGCATATCGTTCACTTTTTGTGTATTTTGTTAATTTTAATTCGTCTTTTTGTTCATTATTTAATTACTATATATATGAAAAGTAAATTACCGAGAAGTTTTATATCACAATTAGAACTAAAGCTTATACCCAAAACTAAGAAAATAATTAAAATTATTACGAATGGTTAAACCTCAGAAATAAATGATGCTGGGATTGCCGTCAAATTACAGAAACAATCCAATACAAATTAGAAGCAATACTATGACTAAAAAGCAAACATCTAACCAACAGATTAATTCCACAATAAAACAAAAAGGCATAGACAACTGCTCAAATACAAAAACAGAAAAACAAATGCTTTCAAAAGTAAGCTTTGTTCCAGGTGTTGTTTTCACAAACGGCACAGATATATTCACACTAGCATCTGGAGAAAATCAACTTTACATTGAGGACTTGAAAACTGATCAAATATTAGATGTTGCATCTATTTCAGATACTTCAGCAAAGGTACACTTTCAGGCTTTCGGTTGCATACTATCCGGCTTACTAATCTATTCAAATTACAAAATCATAAGCACTCCAATTGATTTTGCTTAGCATGTAATTTTCTTTTGGCATAAATTTTTGCTTCCCCTACAAAATCATGACCAAAAACCAGTGCATTTAATCAACTTTAATATCTCTCGCATAAAGCTCAAATCTCTCAGATTTCGAAAATTAATAATGTCACCCAACTTTTTTTTGCTGAATCCAAGACTATAGAATCAAACGTTACAAATAAAAAAGCCGGCGTCAACCGGCTTTCATTTGAGAGTGGGCCCACATGGGCTTGAACCATGGACCCCCTGATTATGAGTCAGGTGCTCTAACCAACTGAGCTATAGGCCCCAAATTTGTGAGTGCAATATTAATACTTTTTTCGCTTTTTTACAAGCTACATTCACAAATTTATATTCCTAGACAATCGAATAAACTTAGCAACACTAAGCCTTTTGTTTGACAACTAATATTTTTGCATCCTGATTACCAGGATTATAAATGCAATGCAAACTCCCTGCTGGACAATGCACTAACGACCCAGCTTCAACCGCCTGACGATCTCCTTCTATTTCAACATCAGGTTGGCCTTCAATGATATAAAAGAAAGCTTCTTTTTCAACCGTATGCGGTTTCAAGTCTTGACCGGGCGTCATATGCAAATGCAAAGCTTGAAAAGCTGCAGAATTTAATAATAATCTGACATCCGCTTTGTGCGGATTCTCTTTGATCTCTGTGTGTTTTGGATGTGTGATTTTCATAATGTTTTTGTTTGAGGTTTGAAGTTCAAGGTTCGAGGTTCAAGGTTTGAGGCTCAAGGCCCCGACATTCGTCGGGATTGCTTCGTGTTGCATTTTTCAGTTCGCTCACTCCTGAAAAACTGACACTCAGGGAATTTGAGGTTCGAAAATTTGAAGTTGACAAGTTTGCACAAAGTAGTTGACTGAGGAGAGTCGAGGAACGAGACTAGGCTCGAAGGCAACGGAAAAAAAAGTTTGGAGCTTAGCGGTTATCCAACCAACTAACACTCCAACTTTCTACTCTTGTCCGCCTCCGGCGGATTCAGCTCCGAACGCAGTGAGCAGCAACTTTAAACCCTGAGCTTGCGAAGGGTAACTTTCAGCTCTAAGCGCAGAGCAACTTTCATCTGCGAACGTAGTGAGCAGCAACTTTAAACTCCGAGTGTAACGAGGAGTAACTTTCCCCTCCTAACCCCTAACTCCTAACTCCTAACTCCTAACCCCTGACCCCTGTCCCCTGTCCCCTGCTACGCGCTCATGAACATCTCAATATCACTTTCAACTTCTCCGATTGGAGCAATTCCAAAGTTTTCAACAAGAACATTCGCAACATTTGGAGACAAGAAAGCAGGCAATGTTGGACCTAAGTGTATATCTTTCACGCCAAGATAAAGCAATGCAAGCAACACAATGACAGCTTTCTGCTCGTACCATGCAATATTGTATGCAATTGGCAAGTCATTAATGTCATTCAACTCAAATACTTCTTTGAGCTTCAAAGCGATGACAGCAAGTGAGTATGAATCGTTACACTGTCCAGCATCCAAGACCCTTGGAATTCCTCCAATATCACCTAATGGCAATTTATTGTAACGATATTTTGCACAACCTGCAGTTAGAATGACCGTGTCTTTTGGCAATTGATCTGCAAAGTCTGTGTAATAATCTCGATCTTTCATTCGACCATCACAACCTGCCATGACAAAGAATTTTTTAATTGCCCCTGATTTCACGGCATCCACAACTTTATCTGCCAGAGCAATCACCTGGTTATGTGCAAATCCACCAACAATACTACCACTTTCAATTTCAACCGGTGACTGACATTGTTTTGCATGCTCAATAATTTCAGAAAAGTCTTTGGTCTTTCCATCTTCACGGGCAGGAATATGCTTTGCACCTGTTAATCCTGATGAACCTGTGGTATAAATTTTATCAGCGTATGATGCATTTTTCATTGGAGGCACAATACAGTTAGTTGTAAACAGAATTGGACCATTGAAACTTTCAAATTCTTCTTTTTGTTTCCACCACGCATTTCCGTAGTTACCAACAAAATGCTCATACTTTTTAAATGCTGGATAATAGTGTCCCGGAAGCATTTCACTGTGAGTGTAAACATCCACTCCTGTGCCATCAGTTTGAGCAAGTAACTCTTCCAAATCTTTTAAATCGTGACCTGAAATCAAAATTGCTGGATTATTTCTCACTCCAAGATTAACTTCTGTCATTTCAGGATTTCCGTAAGCGCTAGTATTAGCCTCATCAAGTAAAGCCATTACATCCACACCAAATTTCCCACATTCCAGAACCAAAGCTACCATTTCCTCAACAGAATGATCTTCCGTTGTTGATTTTAGGGCTTTGTGCATGAATGCAAAAATCTCATCATTGGTTTTGCCAAGATTGTATGCATGCTCTGCATAAGCAGCCATACCTTTCACTCCATAAGTCAACAATTCACGCAAAGAACGCACATCTTCATCACCTGTTTCCAATACGCCAACTAAATTTGACTTACGCTCCATTTCTGCTTCATCTGTACTAAACCAACTTGTCGATGAATGCAAACCATTTAGTTCAACACCCGCATTTTCCAACTGCAATTTCAATGCGTCACGCACTTCAAATCCCTCCTTTACCTTCGCAATAATTGCATCTTTATCAAAATTGGCATTGGTAATGGTTGAAAATAAAGCCTCAAAAACAAATTTATCTGCAGCAACAGTTTTTTGTCCGTTTTCACGTGCTTTAGATGCTAAAATTGAAACTCCTTTAGAAACAAAAATCAATAAATCCTGCATATTGGCAAGATCATCTTTTTTACCGCAGACACCTGCAATTGTACAACCTGTTCCTTTGGCTGCTTCCTGACATTGATAACAAAACATACTCATAATTATTCGGTTTTAAATGTGTTTACAATAATTTCTACTGCAATATTAAAGTATTCAAATACCGAATTGTGTTACATAGGTAACATTTGGATAGATTTGATGAAATAATTCTCTCTGTTGCCCAAAAAAACTAAAATGAGAAATTCAAGCTTACAGACGGAATGAGTGGAAATAAGCTCTTTTGATCGATCTTAATTTTTTCAGTTCCCTCAATTGTTTGTCCATAAATATCAAGTTCAGATTCCTTGGTGATATTATAATAATATGGATTTTTTCGATTATAAAGATTATAAATCCCTAAAGTCCAAGTCCGTACTCCCCATTTTTTCTTCTTTTGAAATTGTGCAGAGACATCCAACCTGTGGTAATCTCGCATACGACTTGAGTTTCTTTCAGCATAAATATAAGTTTCCCGATTATTGAAAGGTTCATTACCCGAATAAATGCTTTCATTAAAAATATTTGTATTGTTAGGTGAATAATACAAACCAATTGGCGGAGTAAATGCATTACCAGTTCCATACACCCAATTTGCTGAGAAACTAATTTCTTCATTCAATTGAAAATTCAAAACAAGGCTTAAATCATGTCGTCTATCGTATCGATACGGATATTGTTTTCCAAAATTAATTGACTCAAACTGTCGCATATTTTTAGACCATGTATAAGCTAGCCATCCATTTAATCTGCCATACTTTTTATGAAAAAGCAATTCAACACCATAAGCAGTACCATTACCATCCGACTCAATGTTTTGTTCCCAACTCTGCATATTAGACAAATGATTATATCCTTCCTTATACTCAATCAAATGATTCATTTCTCGATAAAAGGCTTCAACAGACAATTCGATTTTATCCTTATGCAGGCTACGTACAAAAGCAGCAGATACTTGATTTGATATTTCCGGAACTAATTTGGAAGTTGCAGGGAACCAAATATCAACAGGAATGCCAACTCCATTTGAAGACAATAAATGTACATTCTGATGCATTTTATCGAAAGACAATCTAATTGCAGTGTTTTCCCAGGCATTGATTGAAAATAATACGCGAGGCTCAATAAAATGATAGCTATTTTCCTGAACAAAATAGTTTGAATATCTCAAGCCAATATTTCCTGACAAAAAACTAAAAAAGCGAACATGATTATCAAAATACAACGCATTATCCCAAGCATTAATCAATTCGCTATCTAAACGCCTGAAATCGCCTTGCACTGTTTGGCTTACCACACTAGGAGTAAGAAAATGTCTTGTAGAGAAAACACCATATTTCAGAGTGTATTTAGAGGAGGGTTTAAAATCAAAATCTGCGCTAAAGGCCAAATCTTCAATGCCTGAATCATAATTATAATTAAAATCAAAGGTGTTATTTTCATTACCATCACCTCCAATTTTAACATTGTAATTGTATCTGGTGTATGCAAATTGAAAATTAGAGAACAGTTTTGGTGTAAAAACATGATTCCATTTTAAAGCAGCAAGATTATTTCCCCAACTATTTGTAAAGTCAACTTCCTCATTGGTTCCCGGGAATTGTGTGATTGTAATTTTATCTCTTCCCGAATAAAGACTCAAAAATAATTGATCTTTTTCTGATAAGCGAAAATTTACTTTTGCATTAAAATCATAAAAATTATAACCCAACTGCTGCTCATCCATTATCTTTCGTGTTAAAGGAGACAAAAACAAGTCATACAGAAACCTTCGATAAGAAACCATGTATGAAGATTTCCCCTTTTTTATTGGTCCTTCTAAGGCAAGCTTTGAAAAAACAATACCCAGCATCCCGGATCCATGAAATTCATTCACGTTTCCATCCTTCATTCGAACGTCTAAAACAGATGAAAGTCTTCCTCCATATGATGCAGGAAATCCCCCTTTAGTCATTTTTGCCTGATTTATAACATCGGAATTAAACGTAGAAACAAATCCACCTAAATGATTAACATAATACAAAGGTGTCCCATCCAGCAATATTAAATTTTGATCCGGAGTGCCTCCTCGAACATACATCCCTGAAGTCCCCTCATTCCCTGACTGTACTCCGGGCATTAACTGTATGACTTTTAACAAATCTGACTCTCCACTAAGCGCAGGCAATTTTCGAATCTGTGTTGTTGGAATGTTGATAACCCCTGTTTCTGTCCTGTCATTTATTGCCTTTTCACCATTACTTGTAACTAACACTTCATCTAATATTGTTCCCGAAACAAGCTGAACATCAACTACCAGATTATCATCCCCATCATAATACAATGTATCAGATTGGTAACCTATATGAGAAATTACTACACTTAAACTATCTTTCCCGCCTAAAACGAGAGAAAAATATCCATACTCATTTGTGGATGTACCTAAGTCTTCGTCAATCACAAAAACATTCGCATAAATAAGTTTTTCCCCTGTATGCTTATCACTCACATATCCACTTATCGTGTTCTGCTGTCCAAATCCAAAAACAGGAATAAACAACATGAACATAGGCATTATGTATTTTAGTTTACTCATTTTACTCCTCCCAATAAACGGAATCAATAACCTGAGAATAACCAGCAAATATTCCCATTCCTCCTTCTACATTAGAATACATCTGTACAGCTTGTCCCATCCCTTCAAAAAAATCACTACTTTGGTTTGCGTAATGTTTTATAGCCTGCTTTCTATACGTGTAATAATCGTAAGTAACACGACGCAAGACATAGACCAATTGAAAACTGGGAATTTCTGTAAATGAAGACTTAATAAAATTAGCTCTCAATAAACATTTATCCCCATCCGGGAATAGTTCATCACTAAAAGGAAAACCATTAGTTCGAAATTCCAAAAGGTTTTCATTCATCAAAATGGGATCATTCTCCATCGCTAGGCTTGCCATCCAATAGCGATCACCCAACACTCCAAAATTATCATAAGCATAATGCATGTACAATGACAGTTCATAATAATCATCTGTATTGGGATTATCTTCAAATTCAAGCGCCAATTGAAATATTATATCACCTTCAAAGTTCACAAAAACAGAATCGATGATTTCTGCGGAAAGAACAACCGGTTTCTCAGGGATATAATCATCTGAACGTATTTCATTATAGTCTTCGCAATTTGCAATAATCGCGTAATCATTTCCGGCACTTAGTGCATAATCAGATAAATAATATGTCGTATCCTTTATTAAAGTATCAACACACACATTGTTTTCATACAGTGTAACATCCGCATTAATTAATTCATAATTAATATTCTGTTCGTTCATAGAATAAGTACGTGTCAAGCTTACTTTCATACCATCATCATCTGAAAACATGGCATTTAAAACAGGAAGCGTTTCAGACTCCGGAAAATCGTACTCAATTGTTTTATAGCATGAAAACAATGAAAGAGACACCAACAGAATTATAATTCGACGATATAACATAACTAAAAGTGGAAATTAATTCGATAAGTCATTACATGATTACGAGAGTTGACAAATCCCGTATTTGACAATTTATACATCACATCCAAACTCAGGCGATCTGTAAACAATCGCCAGCTCGTCCCAATCGCTAAATAACCCGTTAAATTATGATTATACGTATAGTTTTTAGGTGATTCAAGATTGTCTTGTATCCAAGATGTATAGTTTTTATAGTACAAACTAATTTCTGCAAACGGCTTAAATGCATTTAACTTTTGAAATGTATAGCGACCATATAAGCCAGCTTTATAGGTAACAATTTCCATTTGCACAAATTTATATTCGTATAGCCGTATCACATCTCCGGAAAATTCAGGGCCAATTAAGAAATTTTTATTAAGAGAATAACCAAACCGAGCAGCGTAGGCATAAGACTTTAAACTTTCCCAACTAAAATCCTGAACCACATAAGGATATGGATTAAACTGGACTCCGACACGATATTTATATTCATTTTCAGAATCACTTTCCTGCGCTGTAGTTAAGGTAATAAACATGATAATAAATAGGCTTATACAAATTGCTTTCTTCATTTGATTTGTTTTATTTGATTTCATTGATATAAATCAATACAAATATAAATTATTTTGTTCATATTATAAATTATTCACACTTTAGCCATAGCAATCTATGCATTTACTTTGCAATCAAAAAAAAATATTAATACACATCAAGTTTCCCAAAAATATTTTTTTGCATTTCTCAAATAAATTATTTATTTTCGACCAGTTGGTTAAACTTAATAGTCAAACCTTATGGTTAAAACAAATAAACAATCGGAAAATACAGAAGAGACTATTCTGAAAGCTGCATCGGAAATCTTTATTGAGAAGGGATTTAATGGGGCTCGTATGCAAGAAATTGCGGACAAGGCGGGTCTGAACAAAGCCCTCTTGCACTACTATTACCGTTCAAAAGACAAACTGTTCCGTGCAGTATTTAGCAAAGTATTTCAACGACTGATGGATGGTCTTATCTCAGTTTTTGAAGGAAACATGTCTGTTTTTGACACCATTCGCATCTTTTTTAAAGAACACCAGGAAGTCCTTATTACGTATCGACATTTACCAGTTTTTATCCTAAATGAGTTGCAACGCGATCCCAATATTGTGGTGGACATGTTTGACACAAGCCGTCTGGAAAAAGTCAGAAGTACATTTTTCCAACGCATTGAAAAGGAAAAACAGGAAGGCATAATTCGCCAATCGATACAGCCCATGGATATATTTGTCAACATCTTAAGCCTGAGCGCTTTTCCTTATGCAGCGAAACCACTAATTACCAGCTTTATTGGCATAAATAAATCTGCATTTTACGACATAATGGAAGCCAGAAAAGATGGACTTGCAGATTTTGTTATTCAATCGATAAAAGCGTAAACTATGAAAAAAGGAATCATCATATGCATATTCAGTTTGATGTTTCTTTCCTTAAAAGGACAAGAACTCATCAGCATTGACAGCTGCTATCAACGATTGGAACGCAACTACCCTGAGATGCAAAATATTCAACTCATTTCAGAAGCTGTCTCTATACAACATCAACTGCTTAAAACAAATTATTTACCAAAACTAAGACTTGGAGCACAAGCCACATGGCAGTCTGAAGTCACTCAATTAAACATTGACAATCCGATGTTTCAATTTGAAACACCGGAAATATCCAAAGATCAGTATAAAGCTTATGCAGAAATCACACAAACCATTTGGGATGGCGGCATGACATCTGTTTCGAGAGCCATAGAAGAATTGTCCGGCGAAATTGAACATCAAGAAATCAATCTGAGCATTCACCAGGTAAAGCAACAAATTAATGATTTGTATTTCACCATTCTTTTGCTGCAGGAGCAAATCAATATCCTGGAATACAACAAAGTCAGCATCAACAAAAAATTCAAGGAAATACAAGTGGCAGTTGACAATGACATGGCGCTTTCTGCTGACAGCAAAGAACTGGAAGTTGCCATTTTGGACATCCGCCAAGAAATCATCAAAACAGAATCGGCACGCAAAACATGCATTGTCATGATGGAAGTGCTAACGGGAGAACCTATTCAGGAACTTGCTGACTTTCTGCTTCCAGGAAGAGGCATCCAAGCAGACACCACTATTCAACGTGCCGAACTGGACATTATGGATTTACAAAAGCAACAAATCCTACAACAAAAGCAACAAGCAAAATCACTAAAACACCCAATGGTTTCAGCCTTTGCACAAGGAGGTTATGGTCGCCCGGGATTGAATATGCTCAGTAACGATTTTGAAGCCTATGCGATTGTTGGCATCCGCTTATCATGGAACATCTGGGAATGGAACACAGTAAAAAAACAACATGCTATTGCGGATATTAATCTGCAAAAAATTGACAATAAAAAACAAGCCTTTGTCAATAACATCAATGCTCAGGCTGAATCGTATTTACAAGAAATAAAAACCCAAGATGACTTAATTTCTCAGGACGAGGAAATCATCACGCTACGCAATGAAATTAAAACAAGCAAAGAGGCGCAACTAAACGAAGGCAACATACAAATCTCTGATTATCTAGAAGCTCTACACAAGGAATCCATAGCCAAAGTGCAGTTGGAAATACACAAAATTAATAAAGCAAAAGCGATCATAAATTATTTAACGATCACAGGAAAAATTGATACAAATGAAAACAAATAACATGCAACACATCGTTTTGATTTTAAGTACAGTTTTGCTTGTACTTTTCACATCGTGCAACAAGAAGAAAAGCGAAGCAGATGCTTATGGCAACTTTGAAACCGAGGATTATATTATTGCATCAGAGTCTCAGGGAAAATGTCTTTTCCTAGGTATTCAGGAAGGAGACAAAGTCAATGCTGGAGAAATTATTGCACGCATTGACACCAGCAATTTCAACTTACAAATTAAGCAACTTATGGCGCAAAAAGAAGCCATCAAAGCGAAATTCCCAGCGATTACAGCACAAGTGGAAGTACAGAAAACTAAATTGGAAAGTTTGAGAAAGGACAAAAAGCGTATTAACAACATGCTGGAACAAAAAGCAGCAACGCAAAAACAATTGGACGATATCTTGACACAAATTCAAATCACCGAAAAAAGTATTGCACAGATTAAAACTCAAAACGCATCCCTTTTTGCAGAGTTGAATGTCATTGATTCCAATGTGGACATCATCCGAGATCAGATTTCCAAAGCGACAATTACAGCACCGGCAAATGCTACTATTCTCAACATATACGTCCACGAACATGAACTACTGGCACCGGGAAAGCCCATTGCAAAGCTAGCTGACATGGAAAACATGACACTAAAAGCATGGATTTCCGGTAACCAACTTGCTGAAATTAAAGTTGGAGAAATTGTAGATGTTCGTATTGACAAGGGAGATGGTGGGTTTTACACCTATGAAGGAAAGGTTTCACAAATCGCCAACAAAGCAGAATTTACACCAACAGTCATACAGACAAAAGAAGAACGCATTGATTTAGTGTATGCGATGGAAATTAAAGTTAAAAATGATGGACGAATTAAAATTGGAATGCCGGCTGAAGTCTTGTTTAATTGATATGGTTTGAGGTTAAACAACAATTGTCATTCGATGGAAAAAAAGAAAAGATGGTCATTCGGTGGGAAAAAGAGAAGACGAGTAGAAGCAAAAATTCCAATTGCAGCAGACGTATTGATGTTTAGTACAATGCAAATGTTTGAAGTTTCAATATTGTAATTTTGATATTATTTGAGTTTTGGTATTTAAATAGGTGAAAACCCGAGCTGGCTGAGGATAACTAAAAGGACGTCTCCAAGCCACCGAAAAGAAAAATTATGAATTGTAAAAAAGGGGAACATATTGGCTCATGTCCGCTTTGCGGAAGAGAAATGATTTGCGGGAAATCTGTCAATGAGCATCATCCTATCCCCAAAAGTATGGGAGGAAGTGAGAAAGTGTTCATGCATAAAGTCTGCCACCAAAAAATTCATAGCATATTCACTGAGCGAGAATTGGCAAAACAGTATCACGATTTTGAGGTACTCAAAGATGTGCCAGAATTGCAATCGTTCATAAAGTGGGTAAGAAAACAACCCATAGAGTTTGTGGACAGAAACCGAACATCAGGCAGACTGAAAGAAAAGCGTCTGCTATCCAAACGAAGAAAGCGGAAATAATGTCAAAAGAAAATGGAAACAACATTACACATAATTAAATATCAATTAGTTAAAGAGGTTTGGAATAGTTTCAAGACACTTAATCGAATGAAATTACCCCCAAAATATTACAAGTTATCCGCACTTTTACCCCCATTTTGTTACAATTATTTTATGTTTTTACCCCTATTTTATTACAAAATAAGAACAAATTACAGCCAGAATGTCAGAAATTCGAATTGAAAATATCAGCAAAAACTACGGAAAAGTACAAGCCGTAAACAATGTTTCTTTCAGTGTGAAATCGGGAGAACTCTTCGGATTAATTGGTCCTGATGGAGCAGGAAAAAGCAGTTTGATTCGCATGATGACAAGCTTAATTCTCCCTGACACTGGCAGCATACAATTAGGGAAATACGATGTGGTAAAAGATTACAAAACTGTTCGTCGGCTTATTGGATACATGCCCGGAAAATTCTCACTTTATCAGGATTTAACAGTTAAAGAGAATTTGGAATTTTTTGCCACAGTGTTTGGTAGCAGCATTGAAGAAAACTACGATCTCATCAAAGACATTTATCATCAAATTGAGCCGTTCAAAAACAGACGAGCCGGAAAGCTCAGCGGAGGAATGAAACAAAAACTTGCCCTTTCGTGTGCACTGATTCACAAACCGGAGTTTCTTATTCTTGACGAACCAACAACCGGAGTAGATGCGGTTTCCAGAGTTGAATTTTGGGACATGCTCGACCGACTTAAAAGCAAGGGAATTACCATATTGGCATCAACACCGTACATGGATGAAGCCAAACGCTGCGATCGAATTGCGCTCATGCAAAAAGGCGAAATTCTTGGCACTGACAAACCATCCAAAATTAGCGGAATGATCCAGCATGACATGTATGCAGTAAGAGCAAAAGACATGTACAAACTTAAAACATTTCTAAGCCAATGTCGCGAAGTTGAAGAAGTCAATCTTTTTGGACAGGAAATTCACATTGCATTAAAGGCAGAATCGAACGAAACCACATTGCGAAAAGCATTGGATTCACAGAATTTCGAGAATCTGGAGTTTCACCAAATTAAAGCAGAAATTGAAGATGTTTTCATTCATCTTATAACCAAACAAGCAAAGGAGGGACAAAATGACTGAGGACAAAATCATCATTGTCAAAGATATGGTTAAAAAGTTTGGAGATTTTGTAGCCAACGACCACCTGAATTTTGATGTGCATCGAGGTGAGATTTTTGGATTTCTAGGAGCAAATGGAGCCGGAAAAACCACTGCTATGAAGATTCTCACAGGCTTATCTAAGCCCAGTTCTGGAGACATTTCTGTCGCTGGTTTCGACGTATATAAGTCGGGAGACAAGATCAAACGAAACATTGGCTATATGAGTCAAAAATTCTCACTGTACGAAGATCTTAGCATTGCAGAAAACATCCGTCTTTACGGAGGAATTTATGGTTTATCCCGTAAGGAGATTAAAAAGCGGAGTGCAAAATTACTTGCTCAACTTGGCATAGAAAACATGGCAAACAAATTAGTGGGCTCTCTCCCATTGGGATGGAAACAGAAAATTGCTTTTTCTGTAGCCATTGTCCACAAACCTGCCATTGTTTTTCTGGATGAACCTACCAGCGGTGTAGATCCTATTACGCGACGACAATTTTGGGATTTGATTTACGAGGCAGCTCAACGCGAAATTACAGTGTTTGTCACAACACACTATATGGATGAAGCAGAATATTGCGACAGAGTGGCAATTCTTGTTGACGGAAAAATGATCGCACTGGACAGCCCTCAACAATTGAAAAGAACCTATAAAAAGCAAAATATGAATGATGTGTTTGTCGAACTAGCGAGAGGGGAACGATTCTTCGAAAAATCACAAAAAAAGAAAATACAAAATGAAGAAGCATAAAAAATACAATCAATAAGAATATTTTACAGACGCCATGCTTGGCGTCTAAAAAGAAAGAAAATATCATTAAAAAAACACCATGCTTGACATCTAAAGGGAGAAAAAACAATATGAGAAAAATAAAAATAAATTATCGACAGACACCATGCTTGGCGTCTTAAATAATTTTAAAAAAGAATTAATAAGAAAAACAATAGCACTAAAAGATAATTGACAACTGCATGAAACGATTTATTGCATTACTAAAAAAAGAATTTTATCATATTTTCCGCGATGTTCGAACAATTATGATACTTTTTGGTATGCCCATCGTTCAGATATTGATTTTTGGTTATGTCATCAAAAATGAAGTGTCCAAGGTGGATATCGCCATTTTAGACTACTCCAAAAATGAAACAAGCATTGCTCTGAAAAATAAATTGGAAGCTTCCGGATATTTCAACATTCTTTATGAACTGCAATCGCAAAAAGAAATTCATGAGCGTTTCAAAGAAGGCAAAATCAAAGAAGTCATTGTCATTCCAAAGCATTTTTCCACCGACTTAACACAAGGAAATTCTCCATCTATTCAACTTATTCTAGATGCAACAGATCCAAATTATGCTCAAATAGTAGGACAATACACAGAAGCCATTTGTTTGGATTTCGGGTTACAAGAATCACAAATCATACAGCAATCTTCCGGAATTTCCATTCAAAACCGCATGTTTTTCAATGAAAAAATGGAATCCAGTTACTTATTTGTTCCTGGCACTATGGCATTTATCCTCATGCTATTATCTGCACTCATGTCATCTATTTCCATAGCAAGAGAAAAAGAATTTGGAAGCATGGAAATCCTTTTAGTATCCCCGCTAAAACCAATACAAGTTGTACTCGGAAAAGTGATGCCATACGTCATTCTCGCTTTTGCCAATGCTATTTCTGTGATCTTAGTTGGAAATCTTGTTTTTGGAGTTCCTATTGAAGGCAGTTTACTATTGCTCATGCTAGCATCTGTCATATTTGTCATTACGGCACTTACTTTGGGCATTATGATATCTACCATCAGCAGTAATCAGCTCACTGCCATGATGATGTCAATGTTTATTTTGATGCTTCCAACTATGCTACTCTCCGGCTTTATTTTCCCTGTCGAAAACATGCCAATCTTACTGCAATGGCTAAGCACAATTATACCGGCACGCTGGTACCTCTATATTATTAAAATCATCATGCTTAAAGGAGGTGGTATGGCTTTCATCTGGCAACAGCTTTTGATTTTACTTGGAATGTTTGTCCTCTTTATTGGAATTAGTGTGAAAAATTACAAAATCAGACTGGAGTAATTATGAAAACCGTGATCTTCCTTTTAGAAAAAGAATTCCGTCAGATCTTTCGTAACCGAATGATGCTGCCATTCATCTTTTTACTTCCTCTTCTGCAAACAGTCATTTTAGTCTATGCATCCAGCTTTGACATGAAAGAAATTCGCTTGCTAATTATTGATCAGGATCAAAGTATAGAAAGCCGTAATCTGCAACAAAAATTTATTGCCTCCCCTTTCTTTGTCACAGAAATCCGACAAGAAGGTTCGAATGCTGAAGATGTTCTAATATCCGGAGAAAAACATGCCATACTGTACATCCCTAAAGACTTCGAAAAGCAACAAAAACAACAAAACAGTATCGGGCTGCAATTACTTATCGATGCTGTCAATCAACAAGCAGCAGGATTAATCAATGCCTACACAAACAATATCCTGAGAGATTATTCTGGTAATTTAATGCTTAAGCAAGGATTTATTTCTGAAGATAAGCTCAGTCCTATTCATGTTCAAAAACGATATTGGTACAATGCCTCATTGAATTACAAACACTTCATGCTTCCAGGAATATTGGTGATTCTCGTCACCATTATAGGAACTTTTCTGAGTGCATTGAACATTGTTCGTGAGCAAGAAATTGGAACCATGGAGCAAATTAATGTAACCCCCATAAAAAAATGGCAGTTTATGATAGGGAAACTTACTCCATTCCTTATTATAGCACTGTTTGATCTCAGCTTAGGGCTCTTAGTCGGAGTGTTTCTATTTCAATTACCCATTGTCGGGTCATTTGTTACACTGTTTGTATTTGCACTGGTCTATTTAATTGCTGCCGTTGCTATGGGTTTACTTATTGCCAACGAAGCAAAAACACAACAACAAGTTATGTTTACTGTGTTTTTCTTCTTCGTTTTGTTTATGCTGATGAGTGGAATATTTACTCCGGTGGAGAGTATGCCACAATGGGCGCAAATATTTAACCACATCAACCCGATATACTATTTCATGAAGGCTAACCGCATGATTTTACTCAAAGGTTCTAATCTCAGCAATGTTGTTCCTGAATTGGTATCACTCGGCATACTAGGGATTGTTATGTTCAGCATAGCCGTGTTAAGATATCGGAAACTGAGCTAATTTAGCATGAGCTTGATTGTACCGTATGAATGCCTCACAAATATCACCCCCTGATGATAGGACAAATTCATTTCATCTTTTCGTATTTTCTTTGTATCCAACAAACGTCCCTGAACATCATATATCCAGACTCTTTCACCAAACATACTCTGCGGAAAATACAAAGATTCACCAATGATCTTTACTTTTCCATCTACATCATGCAATGCATCAGTTTGGAAAAAATCTGTGTGTATGACATCACAATAAATATCAAAATCACAATCTTTCCAAGCGGTAAGACAAACGGTATATTCTCCTTCAGCAGGAAACTCATGTTCCGTATGATCAACATATTCTGTTTCAACCAAAATATCAGATCCATCCCCAAAATCCCATTCAAACCATTCTGCATTTTCAGAATCGTTAAAAAAGTAACCTGCTAAACTTTTCCCAATCGGAATATCAGGCATAAAAAACGCTGTCACATGAGTGGTATCTATCATCCAAACAGCTAAACTATCGAAAACAATATTGGCAGCATACTCCTGCATGTACAAAGCATCAGCAGTAGAAATCCCATAAGGAACATACCCACCCACAGGGGAATGATTAAACATTGCAGTATAAAACACATTGCTTGCGAGGAAAGTTCCTGCCAATGATGGGTGCGACCCATCTGAGGAATACAAATCAATATCCGGAAAATCTTCTCTTATGGCTTTCCATACCATACCAACAGGAGCAGCAGAGCCACCATTATTCTCAGCCATTTTCAGATAAGATTTTCTCAACTCCAATTGCATGCCTTCATAGGTACAAAGTGGTTCATAATATTCGCAATTGGTTTGATCTCCATTTTCTCTTCCCCAAGTCATAAAAAACATTGGAATACTGCATGAATCGTTAGCATGAATGCTATCACATAAGATTTCAGCAAACGGATAAACCATAGTTTCAACTTGGCTTTGTGGGAAAGATGGCATTAAAGACTGCTCTTGTAAAACCACATAATTCCATGCCTGAGATTCAATTTTTGATAAACTGATCGCATTTTCAGAATGATCCTCTAATGTTGCACCACCCATCAAATTATCATCAAAAATCAAAGTATCTTCCAAAGAACTGGCAATTTCAGCAACCATTTCAGGAAGCCCTCCATTTGAGTAAGTATATGAATTTCCGAGAAATAATGCAGTTTTAGTTTGCGCCAATAAACCCAAAGGCAAAAGCGTCAAAAGTAAAATGATAAATCTTCTCATTGTATCATGTTTTTCATGCTTAAGACTGTTTAAAACCAATTGAGTTGCCTCCAAAATGTGCTTTTGATTTTCAATTGCCATAATATTGCGTATTTTAGAGTCTGAAAAATCAGACAATGCGCTATTTTATTTTTCTCATACTCTGCATTACAAGCATACATGTCAGCTTTGGGAAACAGCAAACAGAGCTGGATTCTTTGATTGATATGTTTAATCATGGCGACAACAAAACAGAAGCTGGTTTGAAACTCGTTAATGCCTACAGTAAAATAGATATGGATTCTGCATATTATTTTGCCATAAAAACTCACCAAATTATTAAAAGGCAGAAATCTGAAATTGAACTGAGTCACTTATATTACGAGCTGGGAAATCTGTACACTCAACGAAGTGACTATGAGCTTTCGCTTCAATACTTAAGTAAATCCAGAGAATTAATAAAAACTACAAAGGACAGTACTTTACTCTGCGATGTCATTACGGGAATTGGCGTGGTTTACGATTTTCAATCTGAAGACTCAATTGCCGAAGTGTATTATCTGGAAAGCCTGAAAATTGCCGAAGCAATACACTACGAGAGCGGAATAGCAAGTGCATACCTGAATCTTGGAAGTATCCACAAGCATGATGACCCTGTGCATGCAAACCGCTATTTCCGAAAGGCAATTGCATCGTACAAGAAGCTCAACGACAAAAAGTCACTCAGCCTCTGCTACAACAATCTTGGAAATTTATATGCCTCTTACCAAAGTTTCGAGCAAGCTGAAGATAATTACATTCTTTCATTGGATTTAAAGAAGGAAACTGGCAATTTGCACGGACAAGCCGTCACGCTAAACAATTTGGCATATTTGAATTTTGAGCAAGCTCAAGCAGAAGCAGAGATTACTGAGAAAAATAAACATCTTGAAAAATCCATTAATTATGCCCAACAATCACTCGAAATCAGTAAAAAAACGAAGTCATTATACACGCAAAGAAACTCTTATGGCACTTTAACACGGGCATTTTATGCATTGCAACGCTACAAAGAAGCGCTTGATGCACAAGCTCGTTTCATGGAAGTTAAAGATGATATTTTCACCATAGAGAAACAATCCACCATTGAAGCAATTGAAGCGCAATACCGAACTGAGAAATACGCTCTACAGATAGATGCGATGAAAAAAGAGCAACAATTGAGCAAAAGCAGAAACACACTCATTATTATTAGTATCATCGCTTTGTTATTATTTTCTGTGAGTGTCACAATGTCTCTCATCACCAAGCGCAAGAAAGACAAATTAATTTACGAGAAAGAAAAACAGATTGCTAAAATTGAATTGGAGAAAAAAGAGGAAAAAGAAAGAGAACTCAATCAGGAATTGGAATTCAAATCGAAACAACTTAGCTCTCATGCCCTGAATATGATTCAAAAAAATGAGATTTTGAACAGTGTAAAATCAGACATTATGGAGTTAAAAGGCAAACTCCCTGATAGCAATCAAAAGAATGTCAATCAAATTTTAACGAAGATCAAATTCAGCAAAACCCAAGAAAAAGACTGGGAGCTATTTAGAAAATATTTTGAAGAGGTAAATGCTAAATTTTACATCAAATTGCAAGCCATTAACCCGGACTTATCCCTCAACGACAAGCGCATTTGTGCGCTAATTAAGTTAAATATGAGCTCACGAGAAATATGTCAAGTACTAAATATTGCCCCCAACAGTTTAAAAAGCGCCAAATACCGACTCAAAAAACGCCTCAACCTTGACCCCGAAATTGATATGGATAGTTATTTGAGGGAGTTGTAGGCATTTAAACCTTCGAATTCTAGAAAATGATTTAAAAGTCGCTTTTCAAATCATTAATTTTTTTCAGTAAATACACTTAGCATTATTTTTTGCTTACTTTCTAAATCAAAAAACTTAACATCCCACTTATCTCCATCTTCCAGTCCAAGCCATTCTCTATAAGTTTCAAATGCTTCATCTTTGGGATCTTCAAGAATTTCTTTTAACTGCTCATATGCCCAAGGGCCTCCACAATCTTCAGGTGGACATTGTCCTTTGCCAGATATTAACTGAGGGAACAGTGCTATTTTATCTAGAATTTTTTCAAGTGTTATTATATGCGTCCATTCATCTCCAAAATCATAGATGTAAGTGTATTTCTGCTTTTCACTAAGAAAAACATCAGACAGCTTTACTGTTTCAGCATCTAAAACCTCTCCTTTTGAAAATCCCCAATCACCAAAATCATCATCAAGTTTCATTTTAATTTGAGGATAAGAAGCAAAGCCTTTGGGTGAAAATTGAAACAAATGCTCGTTATACCACCCCATTGCAATTTGTATAACAAGATGAAAATCAGAAAATGTAAAATCAGAAGGCACTAGGACTTTACGCCAAACCGGTGGCTTAGTAATGTTTTTCAGTTGTATTTTAAATTGAAACATCATAATATTTGGATATTTAATAATACATCAACATATCGCATTCATTTTGTTGTATTGTACAAGTTATTAAACCTACATTACAGTTTCTCTCGGTAGTGCTGAGAGAAACAACAAAAAGAACTATACATACTTGCTAAAATATTGCAAAACGAAAAACAAAAATAGTGAATAATATACAATATCCCATTGATTTCCATCAAGTACTTTTAACATTGCAGCCTGTAGCTTCATAATTACATGACCTTCTGCATGTTTAAATTTCACATCAAATAATGCTCGTTAATGCTATTTGTAAGCTAAATAACAAAGCCAAGCACCAAACCACATATTAAAATTTATACCGTGCTGGCATTAGGCATAAATTGTTTTGTATATTCAAATTTTCAATTCCTCAATGGTACGATTGAAAGCAAGATAGCCCTGTACCAGGATCAACTGGAGAGTCGTTTCAATTCCTTGATGGTACGATTGAAAGGGTTTTTCACCTCCGGCATTCTGATAATTGCATTTTTGTTTCAATTCCTTGATGGTACGATTGAAAGGCCCAAACGAGTTCTTCATACACACCATTCGCGGGTTTCAATTCCTTGATGGTACGATTGAAAGAAGCAACGGATAGATTTCGTATCGTTCGTTATTCAGTTTCAATTCCTTGATGGTACGATTGAAAGGTTGATGACTTCGATATCGTGATCACATCACGTCTGTTTCAATTCCTTGATGGTACGATTGAAAGCTTTCGCTTTGTACTTCATAATTTTATTTTTATTTAGTTTCAATTCCTTGATGGTACGATTGAAAGAATTGCCTCCCCAAATAATTTGATTTTTAGATACCCGTTTCAATTCCTTGATGGTACGATTGAAAGCCGATCGCACAACACCTCGCAATACGCCTGTATTCGGTTTCAATTCCTTGATGGTACGATTGAAAGCTGGCTAGGCAATTTATTAGTTGATGATGATCCTCCGTTTCAATTCCTTGATGGTACGATTGAAAGCGAAATTCAGGGATTGCGCTTCCGTGTGCCTTCAATGTTTCAATTCCTTGATGGTACGATTGAAAGCTTCGATTTTCTCGCTAAGAGTTTTGAATTCCGCTGTTTCAATTCCTTGATGGTACGATTGAAAGACATTACAGGCGTCGTGGAAGGTGATTACATGCCGAGTTTCAATTCCTTGATGGTACGATTGAAAGGACGCAAAAGCAGAAGCGTTTGTAAAATAACCCTCGTTTCAATTCCTTGATGGTACGATTGAAAGGATTAATATTTCGAGGAACTTGCGCTCATCAGTTGTTTCAATTCCTTGATGGTACGATTGAAAGCAAACTCTCATATGACACATTCCAATCTACTATAATGTTTCAATTCCTTGATGGTACGATTGAAAGTTATTTGTCAGCTACCTAAAATTTATACTTACGAGTTTCAATTCCTTGATGGTACGATTGAAAGTTATTTGACAATAATAACACGTCATGTTTTGTATTGTTTCAATTCCTTGATGGTACGATTGAAAGATAACACTCCCACATATTGCAGGAGTGTTATTTTGTTTCAATTCCTTGATGGTACGATTGAAAGGTTTCGACCGAAATTGAAATATCAACATTGCTTGCAAGTTTCAATTCCTTGATGGTACGATTGAAAGGAGATGGTGCTAAGTTCGCAGGATTCCTTACCTCGTTTCAATTCCTTGATGGTACGATTGAAAGGTTATGGCAAAAAAGATAAAAGGTTCAGATTTTTTGTTTCAATTCCTTGATGGTACGATTGAAAGATCTTAGCATCGACGAACTTGAAGAAAAATTACAAGAGTTTCAATTCCTTGATGGTACGATTGAAAGAGATTTTTTTGACGCGTCAGTTGATAAGTCGATTAAGTTTCAATTCCTTGATGGTACGATTGAAAGAGTACGCACGACTGCACGCATTCCTGTAATTCATGTGTTTCAATTCCTTGATGGTACGATTGAAAGCTGTACCGTACAACTTTCCGAGCATTGCAGCCCCGTTTCAATTCCTTGATGGTACGATTGAAAGACATTACATAAAGGTTTTAACATTATTAAACTCAAGTTTCAATTCCTTGATGGTACGATTGAAAGTCATTTCAGACCAGCGTGAGAATGTAGCCTCTTTAGTTTCAATTCCTTGATGGTACGATTGAAAGCAATAAACAATTAACAATTAACAATCAATTCATAGTTTCAATTCCTTGATGGTACGATTGAAAGCTTCAACTTCACCCAGCTCGATGTTTTTATCTGTGTTTCAATTCCTTGATGGTACGATTGAAAGTGTGTTGTCACCGGGAAGATCTGCGGCCTCATGAATGTTTCAATTCCTTGATGGTACGATTGAAAGTGAAAAGCCTCCTTTATACTGTCTTTTTTATCTGAGTTTCAATTCCTTGATGGTACGATTGAAAGACAGGAAGCGGAGAAATGAAGCTCTGGAGTAAGTAGTTTCAATTCCTTGATGGTACGATTGAAAGAGATTCAGGCGAAGGAATCGGCAAATCTTATCTCGCGTTTCAATTCCTTGATGGTACGATTGAAAGCATGCCTCTCAGGTTCGACATATCGGACGGTGATCTGTTTCAATTCCTTGATGGTACGATTGAAAGCTCGAGAATCTTGCTGCGCTTGGTTACTCTGTGCCGTTTCAATTCCTTGATGGTACGATTGAAAGCGAGTTCATTTTTCGCTTCAATAAGACTTTTACCTGTTTCAATTCCTTGATGGTACGATTGAAAGCTGTTAAAGCCAACTAACACATAACATCTAATCTTAGTTTCAATTCCTTGATGGTACGATTGAAAGTAAATAGAAGTGTCCACCGGAATACATCATATTCGTTTCAATTCCTTGATGGTACGATTGAAAGAAATAGATCCATGAATTTGTTGAACGGTTTACCGAGTTTCAATTCCTTGATGGTACGATTGAAAGCGGTTTTCTTAGAGATTTAATTTCGTTTAGATTCCAGTTTCAATTCCTTGATGGTACGATTGAAAGAATGCCATGGGCTGTGTATCGCTCGGTAAATTTGAGGTTTCAATTCCTTGATGGTACGATTGAAAGGCCCAAACGAGTTCTTCATACACACCATTCGCGGGTTTCAATTCCTTGATGGTACGATTGAAAGAAGCAACGGATAGATTTCGTATCGTTCGTTATTCAGTTTCAATTCCTTGATGGTACGATTGAAAGGTTGATGACTTCGATATCGTGATCACATCACGTCTGTTTCAATTCCTTGATGGTACGATTGAAAGCTTTCGCTTTGTACTTCATAATTTTATTTTTATTTAGTTTCAATTCCTTGATGGTACGATTGAAAGAATTGCCTCCCCAAATAATTTGATTTTTAGATACCCGTTTCAATTCCTTGATGGTACGATTGAAAGTGAATTTATCCCTACACTTACCAACCTGTCATTTTCGTTTCAATTCCTTGATGGTACGATTGAAAGCCAAGGATCAGTCCAAATGCTT
The DNA here is from genome assembly GCA_963676165.1 of Bacteroidales bacterium. Taxonomy (GTDB): domain Bacteria; phylum Bacteroidota; class Bacteroidia; order Bacteroidales; family ML635J-15; genus JAQIBY01. The sequence goes on from OY781043.1 coordinate 3,129,901, forward strand.
GTTGATATACTTCTGTTTCAATTCCTTGATGGTACGATTGAAAGAAATGAAGAAAATTACAATTGGTAATGATACTGTGTTTCAATTCCTTGATGGTACGATTGAAAGAATTCGCCATCCTCAATTTCGTTCATGTGGTTATTTCGTTTCAATTCCTTGATGGTACGATTGAAAGACAGATAGAAAATGTTTGTTAACTCGCGAAACAAGTTTCAATTCCTTGATGGTACGATTGAAAGTTCCATATAGTTCGGTGGCAAGTCCAACCTTATCACTGTTTCAATTCCTTGATGGTACGATTGAAAGACAAATGGGTTTCCGCAATTAGTGTATAATAGTTAGTTTCAATTCCTTGATGGTACGATTGAAAGTCTTATCCCTACCTATATCTAACGCTCTCTGTAATGTTTCAATTCCTTGATGGTACGATTGAAAGATAATCAGCCTTGCCAAATACCTCTGCGCTTTCTATGTTTCAATTCCTTGATGGTACGATTGAAAGGTTGATTGTTAACTTGCTCATGTCAGATCAATATTGTTTCAATTCCTTGATGGTACGATTGAAAGAAATTACCCTTAAATGTCGTCTGCTCGAGGTACTTCTGTTTCAATTCCTTGATGGTACGATTGAAAGTCTGCAATACCTAAATGGTCAGACTTGAATACCTTGGTTTCAATTCCTTGATGGTACGATTGAAAGTGCCTCCGATGAATGCTTTCGTTGACATGGCTAAGGAGTTTCAATTCCTTGATGGTACGATTGAAAGTTTCTATGCAAATTGGCGTTCATCCTATCCTTACAGGGTTTCAATTCCTTGATGGTACGATTGAAAGACGACGACTGGGCTTACTGGAATGGACTTGTAAATATGTTTCAATTCCTTGATGGTACGATTGAAAGCTTGTTTTCATTTTTCCAATTTTTCGTTAATACTCTGTTTCAATTCCTTGATGGTACGATTGAAAGTAATTCAAGTGTAATCGCTGACGTGCTTACTGCCGTGTTTCAATTCCTTGATGGTACGATTGAAAGATATTTGCCCCAGAATTCAAGTGCTTCGTCTTGCCAGTTTCAATTCCTTGATGGTACGATTGAAAGGCTAACCGATGCGACTTGTGATGCTTCACCTACGAAGTTTCAATTCCTTGATGGTACGATTGAAAGGCGAAAATCTTATGTCTTCCGTGATTACTCCATCTGTTTCAATTCCTTGATGGTACGATTGAAAGCTCCGGCTGTGGGTTAATTACTCTGCTCAATTTCACGTTTCAATTCCTTGATGGTACGATTGAAAGTATGTCTCTCCTGCTGTATTAAAATCGTCTATTCCTGGTTTCAATTCCTTGATGGTACGATTGAAAGTTTTATGCACTTATAAACATCTCTTACTTTATTCAGTTTCAATTCCTTGATGGTACGATTGAAAGATTGAGAATTTGAAAATCCGAATGTGAATTCAATGTTTCAATTCCTTGATGGTACGATTGAAAGCTTGATAATATTACAGCAGCACAGAAAGCCGCTAATGAGTTTCAATTCCTTGATGGTACGATTGAAAGCCCCTTTTTAGCTTGCTTTTTGCCGCCAAATTTCAAGTTTCAATTCCTTGATGGTACGATTGAAAGACATTGTCAAAGACAGAGACAATGAAGGAAATATGTTTCAATTCCTTGATGGTACGATTGAAAGTGGATAGTAGAGGATAAATGTGTTTGATTTTCTCTGTTTCAATTCCTTGATGGTACGATTGAAAGCCCGATTGCGATACAGAAGGCGCAGTTACTACAACTAGTTTCAATTCCTTGATGGTACGATTGAAAGCCGTATTATAACGACAAAAAATATGTTAACTGTCAAACAATTAACATTGCAAAAATATAAAAAATATATGGATTTAGTTGTCGATGTGTAAAAAGCCATTTTTCCCTATACAACGACAACTTAAGCTAAACAATTCAATTTCAATACGTCAAAGAACATTACAACAAAATACTACATAAAACATTCCACACATTTTCTCAATTAAACTTCGTTCGACAAGCTTATTACAAAATATTATCTAACGAAGCCCTTTCCTCACCTACAATTTCTTTTTCGAGCCATTTCTCTTGCCGACTTTTAAAAAGTATAAAACTGTCTTCATCCTGCATAATGTGTTTTGCTTCACTTTTCAAACTCTCTAACTGAGCTTGTGACAACTCTCCTTCGAACACTGAATTTTGGATCCAATTTAAATATTGACGACAAAGTTTTAACATTTTCGCCACTCGCTTTTCTCCAATATCGTACATTGCTATTATATACATATTAATGTGCTGATTATTTAATTACTTAAGGTGCTAATTACTACTTATTTTTCTTGGACGCACTAATAATACGACTTAACAACTTCTGAATTGAGAGCAGATTCTCAAATAAAACATCAGACTCCATTGCTGGATAAGCACTACTCCTTTTACACAAAGTCAACCAATACTCAGTTTCAGATGCTTCTTTTGCTGCTATCTTCAATTTATGAATAAAATCAGCCCTACTTTCTGCACCCTGCGCCTCATGAATGTTTGCTCCAATTGAAGTTCCGGAACGCAATAATTGCTTTGCAATCACAAACTTTTTACACTCCTCTAATTTCTCACAATATAACATTACAGACAATGCAAACTCAATACTCTTTTCTAATATTACATTTCTTTTTTTCATAAGATTTAAATTTCCAAAAACAAAACTACAATCAACACATCAAATCACCAGCACATCAACACATTAACCAATCAGCAAATCATCCCATCAGCAAATTAATCCATCAGCACATCAACCAATCAGCACATCAAAAACATCACCAATACATTTTAAAAGGTTTATACTCATCTATATTTAAGACATGCTTCACTAATTTATAGCACTCTAATTTTATTAAATGCTTATAACTAACATTACGATTTAGGCTACGGTGTTTTATTGTTTCATTTAGTCGATTTTCCCAGGCTTGTACAAATTTCTTTCTACCTTGTGGTTTCAATAAAACAGCATTCAAATTTGGTTCAAAGTCATTCGCCTGAATTTCTCTTTTATTGATCACTTTAAAAATAACTCGGTCCACTAAAATTGGTTTAAAAATCTCTGCAATATCTAAAGAGAGAGAAAAACGGCGCTCACCCGGTTGATGAAGAAACGAGATTAAGGGATTTAGCTGCGTTTGGTGAATTGCTCTTAGACACTGGCTATAACACATCATATTTCCGAAAGAGATCAAAGCATTGACTTCATTTAATGGTGGTCGATAACTACGACCTCCCATTCCAAAATCATTAAGGATCAAATTAAATGCGTCGTAATAGTTTTTTCTGATGTTTCCTTCAATTCCCATCAACTCATCAATTTCACAACTAAGAGGAATCTTTGCAATTAAGGCTTCAATTATCGCAATAATATCAAACAAATCCTTTCCCCTATTATCATAGTACCTTAGATTTTTTAGCATGTTATATGCTGCTCCATCTAAAATGCGCTGAGCTATTAAAATCCTCTTTTTCTTACTTTTATGAAAATCTGTTTGAGCAAGAAGCACTTTCCCTGAAAGCAATGTATCTCGTGGCATAAATGTACCAGTGTAATTTTCATAATAATCAAAAAAATGGATGGGCACCTGTTGCTGTCCCAGAAAATTATACAAAGCAGAGTTCGCATCTAGATTTCCAAAGCAATACAGTTCCTGGACATTCTCAACAGGGAGAAAACGAGGTTTCCCTTCTCTCCCGTTTTCATCATACGGCGTAAACTTTAAGGTATTATCACGACGCTGTAAACGACCGGGGTTAAATAAGTAATACGTTTTCTTCATGATGGAATCTCATTTGAGTAACAAAAATCAAAGTATGAACAATTCTTGCATTTGGGCTTATTAATAACCAATGGACATTTATTTGCATTAATCAACTTGTCTATTTCCACAGTTAATTCATTTAAATATATTCGATCAGGTTCACATAGAACTACTTCCTCTGTTTTTCGTTCTTTTGGATATTCAAGGATACCTGTCACACCCTCAACTCCAGATTGCTCAAGCAAATAAATATAATACTTGACTTGCCACTTGTGTGATTCTGCTAACTTACTAGATTTCTTAACCTCATGAATTGCCTTATTCTTATGATCAAAATAATCAATTTTAACCGGACCTATTGACACCTCCTGAAACCTATCAGAGCGCTGCTGATATGATGTTTCGTGAATTAATTTACCAATTGAAACATTTTCAGAAGTATGTTCCATATTTATCCCATTGGCAAACAACCACAGTTGCCTATGGCAATTGAAATAATAATGAATGTGAGTTCCTGTAACTTGCATTGTTTATAAAATTATTGCCGCTGCATCTTTTTCAATTAATCCAAAATGATAATCATAAGTTTCATCTCCCCTCCAATGGCTTAAGTAAAAAATCCCCATTCGCTCTTCTCCATGTACATTAGACAGAAGTAAATCCATGCTTTTTGAATGAGCCATCAAAGAAAAAATAAATTGACTCATAATTCCTTGAAGCTTTTTTAATTCTGTTTTTTTTGAAACAAAATCATCAGTATCCTGCTTTATAATTCGTTCGTATAAATCAAAAACCTTTTCTCCTGAAACCACATGATCATTAATGGTAGCAATACCATATTTTACTAATAAGCCCATTTCTTTTTCAGTAAAATTTCGAATTCGATTGCTTGTATCTGGAACAAATACAGGCAAATCCATTGGTACAAAAACTGAGGAACTTTGTTGGTTGATAATTTTAAATGATTGATCTACCAGTGGAAAATTTAAATTTTGCAATGCACTTTCAAAATCTGAAAATCCAACCTGAAATCTGCGATCGTTTTGCTTATCGATTTTTTGCATTACCCTAACATATAAGCAGTCAAAATCCTTGTTCTTTAATATTTTTCTATCCAATCCGCACAATTCACTTGACAATAGTTGAAAACGTTCATCTCCCTTATAAATAACCTCAGCACTATCGCAATTAAACAGATATAATTTACAGGCAGATTTATTCACATTTCGGTTAATCCGCCCTGCCAATTGTTCGTCACTATCAACTATAGATTTGTCTTTAAAGCCCAAATCCATATCAATATCAACACCAGCCTCTACAACTTGAGTTGTAATTAAAATCACTTTCTTGTCTCTGTTTTCAGGATTCTTCAGATAATGTATAATTTCTTTTCTACGGGGCTCCAGGATAGTTCCTGACAAAACAAATATTTGATCATAAAAACCTTCAGATAATGTTTCAATCACGGAATAAAATTCTGTTGCAGTTTGTTTATAAATAAACTCAATAATCATAAACACACTATTGGGATATTTATCATTATTATTACAATACTCCCGAGATTTTTCAACAACAAAACCTCCCAGACGATTCAAATATTTATTTTTTTCATCCTTTTCCGGGATCGCCCAATCCAACAGTGAAAAATCAAACTCCACTCGATTGCAAAAATTTGGATTTTGAAAAAACTCCTCTTTATTATTAGTGAGATAACAAATATTTTCTGCTACATTGGAAAGTTTATCCAATTTTGGCAAGGTTGCAGACATAAGAATAAACCTTATATCGAAATATTCTGCATAGTTTTGAATTAGATAAATAATTTTATCCCACATTTTGGGAGGGTATGATTGCAATTCATCAATTACCACAACAGAATTAGCTAGCCGATGTAGTAAATAATTTTTCTCTTTTGAATTTGATTTAAGAATATCAAAGAACTTAATATGTGATAAAAGCGCTACAGGGTAATTTAAGAACAAATAATCGATATGATTTTTTTTATCCTTACCATACACACCATCGCTTTTTTCTTTAAAACCTTCTTTTGAATGCATTTGAATGATTTCGTCCTCATCCAAACCCATGGTTTCTTTTAATGCATCATAAGTTTGTGTAATAAGAGTAGTAAATGGAAATACATAATAAATGTTGTTTATTTCCTTATTTTGCTGCAGCAATTCAGCAGTTGCAAGCATCGATAAATTTGTTTTTCCTGCACCTGTAGGAGCCTCAATATAGAATACTTTTTTATTTGTATTTTTTTTGATATTTTGGATTACCTCAATAGACAATTCTTTGCGTAGAATATTTAAATTTTGATTGGATTGCTCCTTGGGGTAAGAAAATTGATAGTTATCGATAACATCGAATACTTTTTTATTGTACTCTTTGCTAGTACGTACATTTTTAATAATTTTTTGCCTGAGATTATCATTGATAGTACCAAAATCACTTAAAGACTCAGTCCATTGATTCATATAATGTGTGGTAGCCAAATAATCAGAGGCAGTAAGTAGGGAGTAATGAAGCTTTAAAAGTGCAAATAATGGAAAAGGATTTAGATTTTCATCTTCAAAAAAATCTTTTAAAATTTCTTCCAAATTATAGAAGATATCTAATCCACATTCTTCATGTTCGTTAAAGTTTAACACTTCAAACAACTTCCGAACATGATTCATATAACTAGCAATTTCATCATCTGAATCAGAAAACTTTCTTCTGAAATAGGATATCAAATCATCAAGATAAGGTGCATGATGTTTACAAATTTGAAAACCAACAAGAAATACAAATAAAGTAAAGATTTCCGCATCGCCCTCATCCTCTATCAAATCAGCCTCCGAAATATATTTCTGTGTAAATAGCATATATCCAGGCAGAGAATGATCTGAATCAAACTGAAAATTTCCACTTTGAAAATATCCATTGTTCATTTTCTTATTTTGAAAATTAGGATTGATTTTTCCAAGATCATGATAATAAATTGAAGCGCTAAAAAGCTTAACCAATTTTTGCACCAAAATAGGATTATCACCTTGTATGCAGCCCCTAATTAGCTTTTCTATACATGTGTTAACACTAAAACCTTCAACTAAACTATTGGTATATTTCAACACTAAGCTAGAGTGTTCCTCTAAACTTTCAGGATCACATGATGTGCCTTTAGGGCTTATATGCGCCCAATATTTTTCTGATTCAGACAATAATCTTGTAATTGTTTCCATAGAAAAAGCCCTGACAAATTCATTGATTTACCAAGGGTTTCATTAATTTAATTGAATAATTAAATCACCAGCCTTATAAAGATTTTCGACATAAGAGTCTTTGCTTAATTTCCAATCTGTAAAAGCAAAATCAGCATAAGCATATTGAAATAGAGTTTCGTCATAAGCCAAGGGCAATCTTTCAAAATACATAAAAGTTCCATTTAAAAAAGAAAGATTTCTGCGAAACTTAGCTTTATGTTTAACCACACTATTTACTAATGGATTTTCTTTTATAAATACAGTATCTATTTGAAATTCTTCTCCACCTTCAAATACAGTATACTCATACTCTTTTATACTCTCCTTACTCCACCAAGCCGAATAATCATTTTTCCCTAAGTAAGGAATGTATTGTGCTTCTTGATTTTGAATACGCTGATATAAAACTTGCTCATGTTTTTTTTCTAAATCAAGTAAAAGGAAGATACGGAATGCCGGTTTGATTAGGGTTTGTTCAGAAACAATCAGGTTACCATCCGAATTTGCAAAACCAATCGTATTAGTATAGGTCGTTACTGTTTTTTGAAAATTACCATTTTCGCATCCATCACCAATTGGTTTAATGCCTACTGGTAACTGAGAAAAAACATTATAATATTCAGGCAATTCATTATTCTTGGTAAAGCCTTTTAAGCCAACAATAGCCCCCAACAACCCTAACACTGTAGGTTTGTGAAGCATATTGAAAGTAAGATATATTTTTTCATTAATATCCGGCTTTTTCAGAAACCCCATGTCGGCAAATAAATCGAACGAGATCAACTTTTTCATAAAGCAGCTTCCATTACTGTTTCACCAAACAATTCATATTGTTTGCAAGTATTCGGTAAATTTTCAATGGTAACAGTTTGACTATTTAAATACAATTCAATCGATTCTACACTATTTTCGTGTAGTTTTAGTAAGTCCGTTACTTTTGAAAAATCGAAAACACTTTTTCCGTCTTTCTTTTCACTTGCAATAGAAACCAGGTCAGTAAAAGCAGGTAAAACCAATTTTGAATCTTCTTTTAATTGCACCCAAAATAAGATTTCATTATCGCAGCCAGCTTTTGCAGCCGAATCGTAAAATGTAGCTCCTTGTTGCATTGCCAATTTCAATTTTGCAATATCATCACATGAAATACGTTGAGCATATTCTCCTGCTAAATCGGCAATTTCTGATAGATTTGCTGGATTTACTGAAAAATGATGAAGGTAATGTCCTTCTTGCAATTTGGATTGACGACCAATTGTAGTCATTCCTTTTTCAGCATCTTTGTCGTTGGATTTATTACTAAATGGAGCCGTAATTTGCTCTGAGAAGATATTATTCTCATGCCAGATATTTACACCATGATTAATTTGCACTGGGCCATGGATAGAAATATTAGTTTTTCCAGCAAACGTAGCACCGAACAAACGAACATCCATACATTTTAACAAATTGTTAGCTACTTTCTGTTTGATCGTCTTTTTTTCAATAGGAAATTCACCAAAATGTTTAACAAAAGTTTCATCCAATGAAATCGGATTCATGTTTTCATTCAGCGATTTAAAATAAAAGATTTTTTCTTGAGGGAAAACAGCTTTAAAATAGTTTTTGATTGTGTATTTATATGCCTTATCAGTTGCATATACAGTCCCATCAGGCAAGGTGCGTGGTTGACCAGAAAAATCTGCATTATAATTTGAATTAATTGCCTTAACTACGGCACATCCGAATACTCTATTATTAAAATTCATGGTTAAATATTTAATTATGTGAAACTTCATTTAATTCTACGTTCTCTGCTTTTTTATACATTACTGCAGGAGCAAAATAACCTGCCAAAAGATAACGCTGATAATTTTTGAGATTTTCCTTCGTTTGGAAAGCTAAAATTTGACCAGCTAATCGCTCAAAACGATCTTTATAAAAACTAATTTCATGTTTATAAGCATTTATAGCATTAGCAATAGCATTTTGCAGTTGTACTGCATTGCTTTTTTGCAAGTACGGTTCTAACAACGCATGTGAAGGATTACTGGCTTTACTTTTACTTAGCAAGAAATAGATTACTTGCCCAGCAGCGAAAAGGAATTCACCTACATTGTTTTCATCTAAAAATTGATCATCATTATTGGCGATAAGTTCAATTCTTTCCAATAAAGATTTAAAGGAATTTTCCATATTTTCTCGATTTTTTGATTGATTACTGAATTTATTATAAAGACTAAACCAAATGTTTAGCTTCTCTTTAATATTGTTTTCTTTAGTATGATAGCCATCTTTATACTCATCTTGCCTTAAGTCACAAAATATAGAGGCAAGCATAATTTCATCGAACATTGTGCTGGTTATGGCTTGGTTTTGGCTTTTATATATAAAATCGTAAAATGCTTTTCGGAAGCGTAAAATAGTATTAGCCATTAAATCACCGCCACTAACATAGTTTGGATCAATGTCATTAAAGTAATTGTAACTTATACTATCATCTTTTACTTTAACCAATGAGTTATTAAAAATTTTAGCTACAATAGTATTTTCAAATCCAAAAACATTGTGTATTGGAATCGTTTTTACCAATTCTTTCTTTTTACTGAATTGCAATATATTTTTAATATCGAATCCCTTAACATTGTAATGAAAATTGGAAACAAAATCGAAATCATTTACAACGCCTCGACTCATATTTAATAAATAATAATTGCCTAGGATACGATTATCATTTTTATTAAAGATTGCCTTCAGCAACTGTGGATATGTGAATTTCCGTTCCCCTTCATTATTAAAAACGCTAACAATTTCTTTGTTGTTTTTAAATTCGTTTTTATCAATAAATATAGGTAGTGGGTTAGGCAACACTCTGCTATTTTGTAATAAATCAAACTTATTTAAATAGAGCGAATCCTTAGCTTGAATTCGGCCTGCAACCCCCTTATAAAAACTGCCTGTCTTATGTTGTAAAAACGTTTTCTTTGTAAATTTTGCGCCAGTTCCATTAATAAAATCACTAACACCCCATGTATCCGATGTTATTTCCTTATCGGAATTATAATCATTCACATTAAATAATTTTTGTTGCAAATAATTATTTTGAGCCACCTGATAATCATCCAAACTAGCATTGATTAAATAGAAGTTTAAATAAAAATCCTCCTTGAAGGATTCAAGCAAACTATCTTGATTTACATTGTTGTTTTCATCCACTCGTTTTAAGTTCCTTACAATATGTAAAACCTCAGGAATAACCTGTTTGAAGGCATTTGATTTTTCTATTAAAGAAATTTTCTCCTGATCAATACATATTGCCTGTGAATTATTAAAATAAAAATTTAATAGATTAATAATCTTATGCTCTCCAACACCATCTAATTTATCATTAACATAAGATTTAAGTTTGTAGCTCACTACAAAAGGAGAACATGAAAATATTTGTTTCTTTTTATCAAGCACTTTATTCATATTGTTGCCAAGCCTCCTACCTAGATCTTCATACTTTGAGGCCAAAATATGTTTCTCTGTCAAATCCTCCTTCCCATCATAAACCACATAATCTGTACCTTCTTTGGGTTGATTATTTTTCCAGTGTCCCTCCTCGTCAAGTTCCACCCAAAAGTGCAAACCAGGCGAAGGTTTTTTATTCAAATCAAATACCTCGGGATAATCTTCTTCGAGCTCTTTGACAAAGTTTATTATTTCTTGTATCATATCTATTTAATTTTTGACAATATCCCACAACCCAAAACCGAGTGAGTTCATGCTGCCGATTCCTGTTGCATATAACAAATTCATCACCTCTTTTGGGGCATTCAGTTTGAAATCATAGTGGAATGCTCTAACTTTAGTTTCTTCAGCCGTTCCTGCTTTTATTGTTTGCAAAACGGTTTTAGCTGATACACGCTCAACATTAAAATCAATTTCATCAGGATTTACATCCATCATTCCAACAGCATAGCATTTATCCAATATATTACTCTCTATTAACCCCTTATAGTTCAAAGATAAAGGTGGAATATATTGCTCATGCTTTTCGTCTTCGTTTTTTTCACCCATTACAACTGCTGTTTTTGTTTTGCAAACAATGCTTTTGCCCTTTTTTAAATCAGGTTCATTTATCATCGTAATATTAGCCACCTTCATTTTAACTGCATGATTCTTATCTCCCACATACACCTCTTGTTGTTTAAAAAGTCCTGCAACAAAGGGTTCTAACTGCTCAGGCAAATAAAATGATATATCCATCCATGCTTTTTGAGACTTAATTAACAAATAACCCTGCTCCTTATCCGATTTCCTGGCTAAACCCTTTGGAAATCGCAATCCCGAAAAACAAAATAACTTAAATCGCTTTCCTTCTTGCGTTGCATACCCTTCGTTATGTAAAAACTCTGCAAATACAGTATTCCCCGTGGCAATTACCTTATATATCCAACTACTCAAAGGATATTGGTAATTAAAAGGTAACAACTGTGCTTTCCCTAATATTTCGAACTCTATTTGCAATCTCATTTCTCAATATTTTTACAATGTTACAACAGCCTACTCCGGATTTCTCGGAGTGGATTATTTTTTTTGTATTTATTTTCAATAAATTGTCTAAATTTTTCATCCCCAAGCACTCGACAATGCTCAGTAAACCCTAAAACAAAGCGTGCAGGACCATCAAAACTGACACATTTCGCTTCATAAACAAAAAGATTCTCTCCATACTCTCTTATGTTTTTCTCAGACCGAGGATATTCTTCAATCAACAAATTTCGGGCTAAGAAATCCAACTCAAAACGAACAAACTTTGCCGGCACCCCTCCAAAATCAAAATCATCTACCTCGTCCTTCGTATGATGTCGCTCATACTGAAAATCAAATGGAGTTTCATGTAACTCTTCAATGCGACAAAATTTAAAAAGCTTATTCTTTTGTGATTTTACATCAAAGGCCCAAAACATTTCAAGACCATCCAAAACATAAAAAGGTTCTAATTTATATTCTTTACGTTTCAAACTTTTCCCAGAGGAATAGTTTGGAACAAATACCTGCTTCTTATTTTGAATACTCTTTTGAATTATCCTTAACAACTCCCCTTCCTTTTGCGGCAATAACTTATCAATATATTCATCATTACCTAACAAGACCTTCAGCTTCATGATTAAATGTTGCTGCTTTTTAACAGAATGATTTAAGCCTTCTATTGCCTTAAAAAGCAGATACTCATCCTCAGAATCAAGAGGATATAATTGTCCAAAAAACTTACACTCTGACCCCTTTACATCCAAACTGTAACGATCATTGGTTCTTTTAATTTCAAAACCCATTTCACGTAACTCGCGCATGTAATCATAAAAAGTACTTTCACTAAACTCAAGATAATTCATACACTGCTCCCGACTTGCTCCAGACCCCTTACTAAGTACCAACAATAGCGTTACTAATCTTTGTGCTTTATTCATATTGCATCAATCTATAACAATTCAAGCCTAATCATTTAATTTTACATGCTTCCTCTACCGATACGACTTTATTCAATGGGTTATAAATTTACAAAACTTTCGTATTTTAACAAATATATATTATATCAGACATAAAAAATATACATTTATCACGACTTCTCAAATCTAATTTTAACAAGATGATCTTTTTCACTCAATTACAACTCAAACATGGATACAGCAACACAAAATCAATTATTTCACAAACCAAATCAGATGCAAAAGCAAGCGCTAAAAAGATGCAAAATAAATTCGTTTTTCCACTTTTTTTCGTTAAAATTCACTTAAACAGCAAGATTGTTTTGTGTAAACAATTTTTTTATAGAAATTTAACCAATATTTAAGGAATTTACATGCAGCGCAAAGTTTGCGTTAAGCGTTAATCAAGAGTATTATGGCCTGCTCAGACATAGATTCACATATTATTAAAGCCTGCAAGAAAAAGGATAAAGCGGCTCAAAAGGCGTTATACGAACACTATGCCTCATATGTTTATGGAATCTGTTTGAGATACGCCAAAAATTCACAAGACGCTGAAGACTTAATGCAAGATGCGTTTGTGAAGATTTTAAAGAACATAAAACGATATAAAGATTATGGAAGTTTCACTGGTTGGTTAACACGTATTGCTGTCAATACTGCCATTAGTTTTTACAGAAAAAAGGCCAGACACATGACAAGCCCGGATTCTGAAGCAGTGGACAAAGAAGCAGACCAACCATTTTTTGTTGATTCTCACGTCTTTGCAAAAGACATTGTGGAAGCCATTAAAAAACTTCCTGATGGTTATCGTTTGGTCTTTAACTTGTATGCCATTGAAGGCTACGACCATAATGAAATTGGAGAAATGCTTGGGATAGCAGCAAGCTCAAGCAGATCACAATATTTTAGAGCAAGAAAAATGCTGCAAAAGGCTTTGGAACCGACATATCGTGAATTAAAAACCGGATGACGCAGAAAAAGGACATAAAAGAGGTAATGGGCGATTTCATGCCCGAAGCACCAGCAAATGCATGGGAGGCAATTGATCAACAGTTGTCTGCTGAAAGCATACAGGATATCCGGGAAAATCTCGAAGATTTTCAACCGAATACAGATATCGCTGCCTGGCAAAAAGTAAACAAACGCCTCATTTTTGATCGGTTTATGACCTTTCAATCCAATCGTTTTAACATTGTTTACCTCCTCCTACTCCTCATTTTCTTTAGCGGAGCACTTATGTTCGCCAGTCCGAGCATTTTCTCAGACGAAAAATACCAACCAAATAAACAACTAGCCCTTAATACCGAAAATCAAAGCATTCAAGATAGCTTGAAAAACAATACGGCCGGCAATACTGCCTCCGACAATGAAAACATTGATAATACGGTATCAGGAAACGCATTAGCAGGCCAATCTGATATTTCCGGAGGCAGGCCTGCCGACCAATATTACATTCCTCCTTATCAAGGAAATAACAACAATCAGAGTTCAGGGAATAATAATGGCAGTAACAATACAAGCAATGCTGAAAATCAACCAGATAACAACTCAGCAAACAATCCTCAAAGCATAGAAGAATGGATTGAGCTTAATCCTGCATTTGTTCCAAAAATCAAACCGTATAAATTGATTGGTCAAAAAAATCTATCCCAACGCATTGCCGGATTTAATCCTTTGCCTGACACTTTAGGAGTAGATGCTTTTGGGGAGCCTATCCTTTCAGAAAAATCAAAATTCGCAGTAAGTTTAGGACTTTATGGAAATACAAACATTACAAGCTATCATTTGAATAATAACACAAGTTTAATTGATGACAATGCTGATATTGATCAGATGTTCAATCAATACAGTAGCCCAAACATTAGCTACGCTGCAAATCTAAATCTTGATTACATCAACAATCATATGGTACTCAGCACTGGCCTGGGATATCAACAAGTGAGCGAAACCTTTAGCGCAAATGTCCCAACAATAATGATTGATTCTGTTGGCACATACAATGTGTTTGATACAGAAGGTTGGGTTTACGACACAACCTATTACATCAATATTGACACATTGGCAATTACAGGAGATACTGTGTATATGCCTTATGTTGATTCAATATGGGGACCAACACAAGATTCTAGCATTGTATATATTTACGATTCCATCAATGGAAAGAAACTCATCAGCGAAAAAAGCATTGTTAGATATGTGAACATCCCAATCTGGTTTGGATACAGACAAAGTACAGAGCATTGGGAATTACAAGCTCAAGCAGGACTCATTACCAGCATCCCAATATATCAACAAGTTACATGGTACAACAAAGCAACAAACGAGTATATTTACTCACAAAATGCACCATTTAAAAATGTTATTTTCACTGCTGGATTGAGAGCATTTGTCGCAAGAAGATTGAATGAAAATTGGCTAATCGGGGTCGAACCATCATATTATTACAGGCTTAACGGACTATTTGACACGTCGTATCCGTTAAATACACAGCAACATGTTTTCCGACTAGGTGTACGTGTTCAGTATCAGTTTTAGTTATGCGTAGAGTCTTGACATATTTCATCTTGATGCTTCTCAGCTTCAATCGGTTGAGCGCACAAGAATGTAATGCCTCATTTTATGCTGATCCTCAATCCAATTGCATCAACTGCTACGAATTCATCAACACCAGTGCCTCCAATATTAACGCACAGGTTTCTTACTTCTGGGATATGGGTGATGGCACATCATATCAGACAGAAAATGTAACACATCAATTCTCAAGTCCTGATGACTATAATGTCAGTTTAAGCATGAGTGTTCCTATTTGTACTGGAATTCTTGAAATTGCTGCAGACGGTGGTGTTCCACCATATGAATTTGAATGGTCAAACGGATTCTCAGAAACCTCAGACAGTTTAAGCATACAAGACAGCTTATGTCCGGGAATCTACCACATTCTTATTACTGATGCAATGGGAGAAACATTGGACCATAGCATTGTATTATCTGACTTAACAGGACAGAATTTAACGATTGACCTGGAATATGAAAATTGTCTTTCTGCCTACCCAGACTCTTGCATAGGTTCTGTCAATGCAATCCCTCAGGGAGGGACACCCCCATACACATGGGAATGGAATACAGGTGCATCGACTCAAGAAATCACAGACCTCTGTGCGGGCACATATTCTGTCACAATTTGTGATGCAAACAATATTTGTAAAACAAGTAACATTGAGCTTCCTGTGTATGAATGTGGAATTACCAGTTATATCGCTCCTGACAATTTCACAAGCTGCAATGGTTACATTCTTTTTGAAATTAATGGCGGGGAATTTCCTTACAGCTACAACTGGACTCCCGAGATTGACTTTACAGGAACACAAACAAGTACTTTCTCTGACACAAACCTATGTGCAGACGTATATTTTATTGAAGCGACAGACGCATTGGGCAACACATGTCATGATGAAATAAAAATTAGTCCACTCATGGCGAGTCCTGTCATCTTGCAAAGACCAAATATTGGACAATGTAACGGGAAATTACAGGCAAAAGTCAATTATGGAACACCTCCTTATACTTTCAATTGGAGCAATGGCGAGAATACAAGCACAATTGAAAATCTTTGCAGTGGCTGGTATCATTTCACGGTTTGTGACTCCCGCAATATTTGTGTTACAGACAGCATTGAATTGACCTATCTCCCACTATCCAATAACATCAATTGGAGAGGTCCGTCAGGACCGGGAGCATGCGATGGTTACATTTACAATTACGCCAGTGGAGGTGTACCGCCCTACTCTTTCAGTTGGAATCCGGTTCAAAATAGTTTAGATGGGTATGATTTTACCATCATCAACGATTTATGTGAAGGAACATACATCCTAACAACCTGTGACAATCAGGACTCATGCATTGTTGACACACTCTACCTTACAGATAAACCATTTAACATTTCAATTGGATACACAAATCCTAAAAACGGATTATGTAATGGGAAAATCAACACAAGTGTAGTTGGTGCTGCTCCACCATACAATTTCATCTGGTCAAACGGTGATGAATGTTTGTACCAAACCGAATGCAACCTGAGCAACTTATGCCCCGGCACATATTATGTAACAATTTGTGATTTTGAGAATAACTGTGCTGTAGATTCAGTCACCCTGTATGAATTACCTCCAGGGCCAGAGATAATAAACATCAACCGAAGTCTTTCTTCACCAGAATCGGCATGCAATGCTTCTGCCATTATTGAAGCACAAGGGCAAGAGCCATTCACATTCCATTGGTCAACCGCTTACTGGAGTGACGAAACCCTCAGTGGCATTGAAGACCAATGCCCCGGCACATATTACTACACTGTATGCGATGCAAACAATATCTGCATTCACGATAGCATTATCCTCAGTAATTTATCAGGACAATTTGAGCTTGTGAACAATCCATACAACAGTCAATGTAACGGAAAACTATCCTATCAGGCATTTGGAGCGTATCCACCATACCAATACAACTGGAGCAATGGAGAAGATCAGAATTCAACTGAAGACCTTTGCCCCGGATGGTATTACATCACTGCAACAGATTTGTACGGAAATCAATATGTTGACAGCTTAGAATTAACCAATCAAAGCATTCCGCCTCTTGTGTCAGTATACAACACAGCGCAAAGTGCAACAATAAGTGGATACTGTACTGCTTCTGCTGATCAGGATATTTCCACAGACTTCTTTACCAGCATTCGTGGGCATGTGTATTTCGGAGAAACTTTATTGCCACAAGGGGTTATGCTGTTTTACACAAAAGAAGGCAGTAAGTACACTGCCCGACAAGTATGTGAAATCACCGCCGGAAATTACCGCATAGAATCACTCAGATTTTCAAGTTATTATGTACTGGCCATTCCAATCTTTACTCCCGGATTTGAGTATTTCCCGGTGTATTACCCAAGCTATTTTGGCAATGTTTTAAATGTCGAATCAAGCACTGAAATTGCACTTTATGATACTGTCCCAAAGGATATTTATTTAGAAAAATCAGAAATCATACAACATGGTAGTCACGAAATTAAAGGAAAACTTATCGTAAGTCCTCAAGCAGTATTCGAGACAAATATTTTCATGTCTCCATGGTATGATTTAGACCCTCCGGGTATTCCACAGGCTGGATCAGCGCGACACATTCCTGTGTATTTACGGAATGAAAATCAAGATTTGATTAAGTATCAGCTTACCGATCATAATGGAGAATTTCATTTCAAACATCTTGCGGATGGAAAATACAGTTTACATTTTGAAAAGGCAGGTTATACCACAAATTACAACTTGCACGAAAGTTCAGATACTATCAGTGAGATTATTTATGCAATCTACGCATCTGAAATTGCACTATTAAGCACCAATATGGATGAATTAAGCATGCAAGCCTTCAGTGTTTATCCAAACCCTGCCGACGATAAGTGCTACATCCAACTAAATGAATATCTAGCAACAAACATTGAATTTATCCGTATAAAGATATATGGCATGGATGGAAAGCTTCTTCTTAATTTAATTGAAAAGCAACCATCCAATCATATCATAACAATTGATCTGAGTCAATTACCAAAAGGAATTTTCATCCTGAAAGGAACGACAAACTCCGGGGAATTCACTCAAAAACTAATACATAAATAATATGGGCAATTTTAAACATAGTATATTGGTATTCCTCGTTTTGTTGAGCCTATCATTTAATGCAATTGCGCAAAATGGCTTACAACTAATTAACGATTCCATTTACGGTGACGTATTGACGCTGCGTAAAATGGACATACAAGCAATGGACGATGGTAAAGTGTTTATCGCCTATTACAATGCAGGATTAAGCATTTATGAAAATGGCAACTTAACGTTTTTGAATACGGATAACTCCATGCTACCATCGAATCGTGTAAATGACATTTCAATATTTAACAACAAAGTTTATCTTGCTACTGAAAATGGAATTGCAATCTATGAAAATGGAGTAATCAACTTCCCAGGAGGCGGGTTACAGGGATTACAAATTGAATCTGTTATCGCAGATGCTTACAACCTTTATGCACTATGCTCTTCTGATGATTTTGTTGACAGTCTGGCTATTTTCAATGGGAACGTTTGGCAATTTAAACAATTCCCTGGTTATACAAGATCATTTCTGAACAATTCACCGATGCTCCTTCATGAAGGTACACTTTATTTTGGATGCAGAAATGAAGGACTATTTGCTTACAAAAGTGATAATTTCGAACACATTTTGTATAATGTCAGTGTAAATGATTTAGTCTATCACAAAAATAGGTTGTGGATTAGTCTAAGTACTAGCAATACAGAAGGAGAATACATTTTATTGTATAACCCTTTAAATGAAACTATTGTTAAGTTCAGTAATCACTATGCATACGAAGAAATTCATAAAACCATTGGAAGTACTTTTAGTTTAACTGAAGATGGAAAAATCCGAATTATTTATGGATATCAAACACAACTAGTTGTAAACACGATTGGTGAAGGCACACATGAGTTAATGATTTATCCAGATCAATCCCTGAATTACACACGTTACAATAGCACTGACGAAGTGAACGGAAAGATTTACCTCACAACATGGTCTTATTTACCAGCTATACTTATTGATGTTGATTTACATCAAAACTTTTTAAGCGGATTTTGGTCAAGAAATCTTAAAACGCTTGATATTAACAAAGTTGGAGCAACAGCAAAAAGTTATGGTTCTATGTTCTTTGACGGAAACATTTACCCAAGATATCAAGTCCCTATTGATTCCAACACGAACACAATCTTTGCAAGTGGTATCTGGATAGGGGGATACGACCAATCAGATAATTTGCATCTTTCTGCAGTGCGTTACGGAGAAAATCCGGGGTCAGGAATATCACTTTACGACTTTGCTCCAGGACCTCTACAACGTATTGGGGAAAACCAGGGAGTTGGTGACACGACATCAAGCAACAAATACGATAGAATTTGGAAAATTGATCGATATGATATCGAGCAATTCAACTACACATACAAATTAAAATCATTTACCATTCCTGATGACATGGAAGATTGGCCAGGAAACTCTGACGAACAAGAAAATTTAGCTCCTTTTGTGGATCAAAACAACGATGGAATTTATGATTTGAATGATGGTGATTATCCTAAGATTCGCGGCGATCAAATGCTTTGGTGGGTTATGAATGACAACACACACCCTAACGAAGAAACCGGAGGCACCCCTTTAGGTGTCGAAATGCATCATAGCCTATACGGTTATCGTTACGACAACCCAATTGATGAATACACTGAATTGATTAATTATCAAACCTACTTAAATGTAAAAGTTGTCAATTCATCCCCAGAAAAATACGATAGCGTTTATATTGGTGTTTGGGTGGATGGTGACATTGGAAATCCTGCTGATGATTACATTGGTTGTGATGTTGAGCGAAATTCCTTCTACTTCTACAATGCTGACAGTTATGATGAAACCTTCCAAAATTATTATGGTTATGGATATAATCCACCGGTGCAAACAGTGACTATTCTTAATGGACCACTTGCTGATGCGGATGGTATAGACAACGATTTAGACGGCATTGTGGACAATGAGCGCATAAAAATGAGCAAATTCTTGTATTACAATAACATTAACCAAGGTTCAAATTCTGCGATTACTGATCCATTTGAAGCACAAGATTATTATAACTATATGACAGGTCACTGGAAAGATGGCACACATGTATGTTACGGTGGAAATGGACATATTTCTGGTGGTGGCAACTCTGACATCCCATGCAATTACATGTTCCCGGGAGAAACCGACCCCACTGGAATAGGTACAAATGGAATTCCTCAACCAGCATGGAGTGAAGAAACTGAAGATAATAACCCTGACGACAGAAGAGGTTTATGCAGCATAGGTCCTTTCACTTTAGAAGCTGGTGAAGAAGCTGAAGTGGATATTTTATTTGCTTATATTCCAAATGATGGAACTCGAAATGGAGATTTTAATTATCAGCCTAAATTAGATTCGCTCATTACATGGTTTGACGAAAATCGCATCCCAAATAATTATGAAGATGCTGATGCCCTTGGAATAAAAGATCAAAAAACTGCAGAAGTTTCTGTGTCGCCGAATCCTGCGAAAGATTATTTTGATGTTCGCTCAAATCAATTCATGAAACAGGTTGACATTCTTGACATTAACGGAAGACTCATTGACAGAAAAGCAATGAACAACACACACTATCGCATTTCTTCAAAAGCGTTAAAACAAGGGGTATATCTGCTTCGAATTGAAACCGACAAGGGAATTACAAGCAGAAAACTTGTTATCCAATAAATATGTTTTAGATGTTAAACAATGTTTGCTTTATGTTTATTCATTTGGGCATTCATTTAAGTTAAAATTAAACAATTTAACATTTTTAAAGTCTATCCTTAAGATTTCAATACAGTTTATTAAAACAGCTTTAACGTACTAAAGCTCAATTGCATCGTATACTTGCATAGAAACTTAAACGCAAAAACGATGAAAACTTTAAGCAGCATTGTAATCATTTTACTCAGTGTAAATCTGGCATTTGCAGGGAATGTAACCCCTAATAAAAATGCAAAATCTAACACCGGAAATGTTCCGGAAATTGTAAAAACAAATCAACAAATTGACTTTCTTGAACTACCTTATGCTGTCCATGAAATTATACCAATGGAACTTGTTACGATTCAAGGAGAGTACAGTCTTTACCGCTGTGATGCAGACCTTGTGAATGAGCCTAAAAGCTGCTCATTAAAAGGAAACAATTATCATTACTTAGTATATAAGAATGATGGATTTCACTTAAGTGTGAACGAATGTAATCATCAGGCAGTATTTCAATTTTTCTCTGCAGATGCGGCGCCTCAATTCGCAGAAAAATTGAAATAAATGAGCCTTGTAAATTTATGCAAATAATTTTCGTTGTCTTTATGGAATTAAATGTTGCAATGTATCTCAGTTCTGAAATTTAAAATTGAGACATTATGAAACATTTAATTCTACTATCGATTGCACTACTTATTGGCAGTTCCTTAATTGCACAGCCAGAAACAAAAGTTCAAACAAAACCAGACCAAATTACGGTTTATACTAATGCAGCAGAAATCCACAGACAAACAAAATTCACAACAATTCAAGGCTTACAATACATTGTATTTGACAGTTTATCTCCAAACATTAACGCCAACACCATTCAAGTCAAAGGGAAAGGAAATTTCACGATTCTTGACACACAATTTAAAACACGTTATGCCAACCCTTTAAACACAGCACAAAGCATCCCACCAAAAATTCAAAAGGCTATAAACCAACTTGAAGATTCCATTCGAATACTAAATTATGACTTACGTGACTACCAAAACCAATTGGAAGTTTTGCGAATGGAAAAAAACTTATTGATGAACAACCAACTTGTTAAAGGGAATGGTGGTGATACTATTCCTGAATTACAACAAACCATGGAGTTCTTCAGAGCGAAACTCATTGAAATAAACTCTGCAACTTTAAAAGTTGAAAAGGAAAAATATCCACTGGATAAAGCATTAATTTCAATGAATGCACGATTAACTGACCTCAAAAACTACAATCTCCGTCATGGTAATCAGACTCAAAAAGCGATTCCTCAAATATTGGTACAAATCTCTGGGACAAGCAAATCTGCAGGAATTCTTGAAATATCCTATCTCATCAACAATGCAGGATGGTATCCTGAGTATGATATCCGGGCAACCGACGACGAAAAGACCCAACTCATTTACAAAGCGAAAATCTATCAGAATACTGGTATAGACTGGGAAAATACCAAGCTTATTTTATCAACTGCAAACCCACTTACACAACATTACAAACCCAACTTATCTGTTTGGTGGATAAATTACTATAACCAACAAGTGCAACAAACGACAAGGGGCAGATACAAAGAAAACAGACCAAGTAGCGCAGCAACACTTGATATGGAAGCACCAGCAGAAATGGATGAAGCAGGTTATGCATTACAATACACACAAACCAATGCCTCCATGCTGAATACTGAGTTTGAAGTCAATATGGAATATTCCATTCCTTCGGACGGACAATATCATAACCTTCCTATTCAAAATAAAGAGCTAAAAAGCAATTATATGTATTACACCGCCCCATCCATGAGCACTACAGCATTTTTAGTTGCGAATATCACAGACTGGGGAGATATTGAATTGCTTCAAGGTCAAGCCAATATTTACTTCAATGGCAGATACAATGGACAAACTCAAATCTATCCACAAACTACAAAAGACAGTATGGAAATTGCCTTGGGGTCCAGCAAACGGATTATTGTTGAACGCAAACAACTATCTGCAGAAACAGAGGAAGGTCTGATTGGGAACTATGTCACCAAAACCTTCACCTATGAAATTAAACTAAAAAATAATCTATCAAAAGCTGCTACAATTCGAGTTGAAGACAGAATTCCACATAGCAATGATAAAGACATTGAAGTAAAGCTTTTAAGTTCAGACAATGCATCTTTCAACAAAGACAATTCTTACTTAACCTGGAATATTGATTTACAGGCAAACCAAAGCAAAACATTGAAATTTTCGTTCAGTGTGAAATACGACAACAGTAAGGGAATTAATATTTAATGGCTTCCCCCAAAAAAATAGCGAGGCTGCTCATAAATGGGCAGCCTCGTTTTATAACGTGAGTTAGAAGTGTTACTCTTCAATTAAATCTATGCTTCGTTTTACAAATTTATCCAAGGATTCACCTTTTAGCATATTATTCGATAGTAAAGCAAGGTCTATCAACTGTTTGACAACTTTTGCATCTTTCGCAAAGGCAGAAATCTTTTCAGTTTTCGCTTGATTTTTATCGGTCAATGATTTTCTCAATGCTTCCAATTCATCTTTTTCCTCTTGAGTAATTTCTTCCTCTTTTTTGTCTTTTGAGGCAGAATCTTTTTCATTGATTTGCTGATTCAGTTGAGAAATTTCCTCATCAATATTGGCAACTTCCTCACCAACTTTGGATTGCATCTCATCACTAAGTTTACCAATTAATGGGTGATTAGTGTTTAAGATTAATGCATAAGAATCTGGGAAATTACCATAAGCACCACCACTAAGTTGAGACATGTCTTTCATACGACGCATAAACTCATCCTGAGTTATCATGACAGGCATACTGCTTTCATCCAAGGCTTCAGTACGCACAAAATATGTAGCATCAGCAGGAAGTTGTGTTTCGAATACTTGTTTCACATTTTCTTGTGATTTTGCATCCAGTTTACTTTCCAGAGATTGCTCTTTTTCAATCAATTTTTCTGCAACATCAGCATCCACGCGAACAAAACGAGAATTCTCAAGCTTAGTTTCCATATGATTCAGGAAGTGAGTATCCAATTGTCCGTCCATTAGCAACACATCATACCCTTTGTTTTGGGCATTTTGAATGTGTGTATATTGACCATTTTTATCCGATGTGTAAAGATAAACTACCTGATTCTCTTTGTTGGTTTGGTTCTCCTTGACAAGTTCTTTATACTCTTCCAATGTGAAATATTTCCCATCCACATTTTTCACAAGAAGATATTCTGACATTTTATCGTAGAATTTCTCTTCAGTCATCATTCCATACTCAACAAAGACTTTAAGATCATCCCATTTCTCTTCGTAAAGTTTTCTGTCATTCTTGAAAAGCTCAATCAGTTTATCCGCAACTTTCTTTGTGATATGACCGGAGATTTTCTTGACACTAGAATCTGCCTGTAAGTAGGATCGTGAAATATTTAATGGAATGTCAGGAGAATCAATCACCCCGTGCAACAAGGTTAGAAACTCGGGAACAATTCCTTCTACAGAATCTGTCACAAAAACTTGATTTGAATAAAGTTGAATTTTATTTTTCTGTAAATCAATGTTTTGACGAATCTTTGGAAAATAAAGAATCCCTGTCAAGTTAAAAGGGAAATCGACATTCAGGTGGATGTGAAACATTGGGTCATCCATTTGCATTGGATAGAGCTCCTTGTAAAATGTTTTATAGTCTTCATCCTTTAAATCTACTGGTTGCTGTTTCCAAGCAGGAGATACGTTATTGATGATGTTTACCTCATCTGTTTCCACTTCATTTCCATCTTTCCATTCTTTCTTTTTACCAAAAGCAATAGGTACAGGAAGGAATTTACAGTACTTGTTCAGCAACTCTTCAATTTTACTTTCTTCAAGAAACTCAGCGCTTTCATCATCAACATGCATAATAACATCTGTACCAACATGTTCACGCTCTGCTTCGTTCAACTTGAATTTTGGATCGCCTTCACATTCCCAAACAACTGCACCGGCGTCTTTCTGGTATGAGCGGGTTAACACTTCCACTTTGCTGCTCACCATAAAACTGGAAAAGAACCCTAAACCAAAATGTCCAATGATTGCATTGGCATCATTTTTATATTTTTCCAGAAATTCTTCAGCACTCGACAATGCTATCTGATTAAGATATTTCAAGACTTCTTCTTCTGTCATACCAATACCATAATCTCGCACAGTCAAGGTTTTTGCTTCCTTGTCGAGAATAACTTCTATTGGTTTCTTTTCTATTTCTTGCTCAACTTCACCACGCTGAATAAGTGTGTTTAACTTTTGCGTAGCATCCACAGCATTGGAAACAATCTCACGTAGAAAAATCTCATTATCAGAATATAAAAACTTCTTAATTACCGGAAAAATGTTTTCGCTTGTAACTTTAATTTTACCTTTTCGCATTGTAATAAATTTTTGTTTCTCTCGGGTTTAATCAAAGCACATGCCAAGGCAGCATTTCTGTCAATTCGTCAGAAATCAGGCAAATATGTCACGACAAAGGAATTTGAGAAAAGGAAATTGCTAATACAAAAGGATAGACAAAGTAGCAACGACAATACCAACAGCTACGACTCCGATAAACAAATTTCTTGCAAATCGCGATTGACGTCCTTTTTTATCTAACTCATATTTTGCAGATAGCTTTTTGATTGTCGAGGCAATGTGTTCAAATGAATTATCATCTTTACGGATAAACATAACCGGAGTATAATTTCCCGCAGTAGGTTTCATGTTTACATTGACTTTACCAGACAACATAAGGACATCTGTATCTGGTGAATGATGCTTAATTATAGGTAACAATTCCATTCCTGTTTTTGCATCTGGGGTATCACCACTTTTCAGGAGGTAATCAAGAATGACAATTTTCTGATTTCTTCGGAATTTATTATCATGAATAAAATGTCTCAGAAATTTTTTGCTTGAGTTGTAGGTATGTAGATTATGCGGCAGGTCTAATTGAAACCGTTTACGGAAAAAATTGAGATAAATATCATCATCATCCACAAAATACACATCTATGACATAGTCTTTACTCATACTAAAAATCGGTGCTAGGTTTTCGTTCCTTCATCCTTTCAATTGACGCATCACGTTCATAATTAATCGCAATTTCAGGATCAACATCGGACACAAAATACCATTTTCCTTTATCAAATTCAAATGCATCGTAAGAATAATCAGGGCCATAATACTCAAAGAACCCAATTAGTTTGGGATCTGAAGGGGACAAATGATCCAAAACAATCATATCTTGCTTTTTATTGTATCGCAATATCATTTGGGTTCTGATGGAATATGTATAAACTGCACGACGCATTTTTTTGCGATCTAAACGCAATCGATTATTTCCAAAAACAGGCAAATCATGACGATCAAATTCCAATGTTTCTACAATTTTTTGCTGAGTAAGTAAATTGTTCCCACGCCATCCGAGCAAAGTATATACAGTGTTCTTTTTGTCAGATTTTTCAATAATATCATAATAAATTGCTCCGTACCATTCAGCATAACTCGCATACTTTCTATCCATGCTATCTCTCTCCACATAAAAGTCTTTAAGTGGATAAGTTAGGATTTTATCTTTTTCAGCTTTGTACTGAATGTAACCAAAACATTTATGCGTCAAATCATCAAACATGAGGTTCCAAGTAAAGACACGCAATTTCCCATCTGGAGAATTCAGGACAGATACACGCTTCAGAGAATCCATTGGATAGTCAAAGCTCGCAGAATTTTCAAGCACCTCAGAAAGTATTGTGATAACTTGATTATTCGCTTCTATCTTATCTTCATCAAGGTAATAAGAAGCAGCACTCTCTAATAGCTCATCAATTTCCTCAAACTCAGCATCAAAACTCACATCCTGAGCAAAACTCCAGGATGTCAAAATGACGAATATCAATGTAATTGGCAAGAAATCTTTCATCACAAACTTAACGTACAAATTCCATACTATATTTTATGAAAGCTGGTCTAATGTCTCCAAGATTAAACGCACCGAATCTCTAACCTGTTCTTCTGTAATAATCAATGGGGCTCCTATCCTGAAAGCATTCGGTTTAAACAGAAACAAATCAGTTATAAAGCCATTTTTTGCACCTAAGGCCATGACTTTAGCAGCTTTTTCTGCGCTTTCCACTTCTATCCCAATGAACAAACCTTTTCCCCAAACCTTTTTAATTTCACGATGCTTCAAAAGCTCAAAATACAATGCGGACTTCTTTTCCACATCTGCAATATAAGTTTCTCGAAGCAAGACTTTCAAATTTGCAAGAGCAGCAGCACAAGAAACAGGATGTCCTCCAAAAGTTGTAATATGTCCCAATTCAGGATTTGACTTAAAACTATCCATAATTCGCTTATCTGCAACAAAAGCACCCAATGGCATTCCTCCTCCAAAAGCTTTTGCCAGGCAAAGTATGTCAGGAATAACATTCCAATGCTCATGAGCAAATAGTTTTCCTGTACGTCCCATTCCTGTTTGAATCTCATCAAAAATTAAGAGAGTACCAGTTTCATTACAACGTTTCCTGAGCGCTGGCAAATAATCATCATCAGGAATACAAATACCAGCTTCTGATTGTATTGGCTCAAGAATTACGGCTGCAGTTTTTTCACTAATTTGAGCAATATCAGGCATAGAATTAAACTGCAAAAATCGAATGTCGGGAAGCAATGGGCGATAATTACGTTTGAATTTTTCATCCCCCAATAAACTTAGAGCTCCATGTGAACTTCCATGATACGCATTATGAAAAGCAATAATCTCTGATCTTCCAGTGTATCGCTTTGCGAGTTTCATTGCTCCTTCAATAGCCTCAGAACCACTATTTACATAATAGACACTATTCAGAGAATCAGCTAAATTATCTCTTAATAATTTGGCAAGTTCAACTTGAACAGGCTGAACAAATTCTCCATACACCATGAGGTGCATATGCTTATCCACTTGTTCTTTCACTGCCTGAGCAACTTCTGGGTTCTGGTGTCCAAGGTTAGATACAGATACTCCTGCCACTAAATCGTAAAAAGCCTTACCTTCAGAATTATAGATAAATACACCATCTGCATGGCTGGCCTCGAAAAGCATAGGATTTTCTGATGGTAAACCTAGATATGCTTTAAAAAGCTGTCGAATACCGGAATTATGCATTAGTTCATTAAGTTTAGACGGTCAAACAAATCGTCTTTGTAAGATTTTCCTATTGGGATGTAAACGGTTTCTTTATTCACAATCATGCTTATGCGATTCCCCGTGATATGTTTTATGTGATCAAGGTTCACAAAATATGACCGATGAACTCTCACAAAGGAATTGACAGGCAACTCCGCCTCTATTCCTTTCATTGTAAAGTGAATTAAATACCGTTTCTGTGTCGTTTGTAAGGAAACATAATTTTCTTGAGCCTCAACAAAAAGGATATCAGAAAATTTCACCTTAGTCAGATTGGAATTTTCACGGATAAAAATTTCATCTTTATGTGCAACCTGCTCATTTTGTTGGACTGGAGCTTTTTTATCCGCTTGTTCTTTTTCAATTTTATCAATTGCCCGGGTTACAGCTTTAAAAAAACGTGCATAATTAATTGGCTTAAGCAGATAATCTGTGACAGCATAATCAAAAGCATCCAAAGCATATCTCTCTTTCCCTGAGATCATGATAACTTTTGGGTCTGTACGAAGATTATCGAGGAGTTCCAAACCTGTCATTTCTGGCATCTCGACATCGAGAAAAATGATATCAATTTTCTCGTCATCTGAAAGCTCAGACAATACAACAACCGGGTTTTCATACGAACCAACTAAGTGAAGTCTTTTCGTCTTTCGAACAAACTCTTCAATCAGCTTTCGAATGATATTGTCATCATCAATAATAATACAATTCAGCATAGTAAAATAGGTGTTATGATACCAAAGATAAGCGATTTTTTTAAACTTACCATGTAATTTTACTTAGATCAAAAGGGACAGTATCACCCAAACAACGATAAAAAACCGATTTAAACAGTGTATCACTGCCATTGCTAAAACATTGTAACGGAGTATGATTTTGGTTTGTACACAAAGAGGCATTTTGGATTAACACATCTTTAACACGGCGCGCAATTGCATCTGCAGGATCAATTAATGTAACTTGATCACCAGCAATGGCTTGAATTTTTTCTTTAAACAAGGGGTAATGTGTACAACCTAAAACAATGTGGTCAACACTTTTTTCCAGCATAGGTTCGATAAGGCTTCGAAGCAAACTATCTGTTTCAGGAGAATCAATTGCACTTGACTCTGCAATTTCCACTAAGCCTTTTCCTTCTGTATAATGAATATTAATATATTGACCATAAATTTTTTCTTTCTCTTTGAAAAGCTTGCCTCCAAGTGTTCCTTTCGTGGCAAGAATTCCAATATTCCCTGTTTTGGTCATTAAGCTTGCTGGTTTCACGGCAGGCTCCATTCCAACAAAAGGGACTTCGTAATTTTCTCTCAACCAATCAATGGCTGCAGCAGTTGCCGTATTGCATGCAACAACAATCAGCTTCACTCCTTTTTCAATAAAGAAATCACTAATTTTCTTACTCCTTTGAATAATATCATCCACAGGCATATTACCATAAGGCGCATTGGCTGAATCAGCAAAATAAAGGTAGCTTTCATAAGGCAATAATTCGCGCACTTGCTTAAATACAGTAAGGCCTCCGACACCAGAATCAAACACTCCTATTTTAAGCTGACTGTTTTGCATAATCAAAAATAAAAAAAAGACCATTGAAAAATGGTCTTTTTGAGAAATATTTTGTCAGTCTTAGAGACTTAATTTTGCTT
The DNA here is from genome assembly GCA_963676165.1 of Bacteroidales bacterium. Lineage (GTDB taxonomy): Bacteria > Bacteroidota > Bacteroidia > Bacteroidales > ML635J-15 > JAQIBY01. The sequence continues at coordinate 3,159,645 of OY781043.1, forward strand.
TTACTTTTTTCGTAATGTTAATGCTATCATCTGATTTGTACAATAACATTGATGCATCATAAATGTAAGTAAAACCTTCTTCGTTCGCTACCATACGAATAGCTTCACGAATTTTCTCATAAATTGGCTGTAACAATTCAGCTTCTTTCGTTTGCAAATCAGACTGCGCTCTCACCTGGAAGTTCTGAATTCTTTGTTGAAGGCTATTGAGTTCTTCCTCTTTATCCTGTTTCAAAGTTGCAGGCCAAGTTTCAGCGTTTTCAACATATTCATTGTATTTTGATTCCAACTCTGCATTCATTGTCATAAGTTGAGATTCTAACTGCTGAGAATACTGTTGCAATTCTTGTTCTGCCTGAGTTCTTTCTGGCATAATCTGGAAAATAGAATCTACCTGTACATGTCCCAACTTAAGCTTCTGTGCAAAACTGTTGTTTACTCCCACAAAAAGCAGTAACATACTTGCTAATAATACTATTCGTTTCATATAATTTGATTTAAGTTTCGACAAAGATAATGATTAATTTTTGTATCCCAATTTTCTTAACACCTCATCGCTTTTATCATATTTTGGGTCAGTGTAAAGCATGTTAAGACTATTGGCAGTATCAAAAATAACAGCAAAATTTCCTTCTTGTGCAATTTCTTTAACTGCATTAAAAATATCGTCTTGGATTGGTTTCAACAATTCTTTACGTTTTGAAAACAGCATGCCTTCACGTCCAAAATATTTTTGTTGCAAAGTTCTTAATTCTTTTTCTTTATTCACGATTTCATCTTCGCGTTTTACTTTTTGTTCTTCAGTGAGAAATACTTTTTCAGCTTGGAAGTCCTTATACATTTTCTCAACCTCTGCTTTCATTTCTTCAACTTCTGCTTGCCATTGTTCTGACAACTCGTCAAGCTGTTGTTTAGCAGTTTCATACAATGGAATATTGTTCATAATATACTCTGTATCAACATAAGCATATTTTTGTGCATTGGCAGAAAAAACGGTTGCTACAATTACGATAAGTGTGATAAATATTCGTTTCATGAGTGTCTTATTTTTTGATTACATGTTTCACTATACAAATAACAGACCAAAAATTCATTTTAGAATTGTTGCCCAATAACAAATTGGAATTGAGATCCATTAACTCCTGTTTGACCTTCCACTTCGTCAAATCCATAGCCCCAATCAACACCAAGAAGGCCAATCATAGGCATATAGACACGAATTCCAAAACCTGCAGCACGCTTTAAATCAAATGGGTCATAAGATTTGAAATCATACCATGCATTTCCTGCCTCGAGGAAAGCAATACCATAAAATGTTGCAGTTGGGTTCAAGGATAGAGGGTAACGCAATTCAAGACTGAACTTATTGTAAATATTTCCACCATCCTCTGGAGTCAATGAGTTGTTGGTGTAACCTCTTAAACCAATGGTTTCTCTTCCATATAAATTATAGCCATACAAACCATCACCACCAACTTGGAAGCCTTCAAAAGGACTTGGCCCCACATCACTGTTGTAATAAGCAAGGAACCCAAATTCAAATTTTGATTTCAACACCAAAGCACGAGAACCTCCGTCTTTAGAACCAAACAATGTATTGAACCATGTTCCGCTAAATTTCCATTTGTGATACTCGATCCAACGGTATTTCTCGGTTGGCTCCATCATTGTGTAATCTTTATTGTTTAGGAGAGAGAAAGGCGGAGTGAGCTCAACACTCATACTAAAGTCGCTACCCGTCGTTGGGAAGATAGGGTTTGGGCCACTACTCTTTCGACCTAATATTGCTTTAAAATTGATATTATTTGAATTACCATCGTCATAAATAAATCCTGGATATTGGAAAATATCATAGTTCTTATATCCCAACTCAGTGTAGAGGGTAAAGAAATCATCAGGCCATTTTAGACGCTGACCCAAACCGGCAGCAGCACCTGTCACATAAAAGTGTTGTTCGGTTGAATCGGAACCATAAGTTTGGCGTGAATTATAAACTGAAACAGACAATGAATTTGGTTTTTTACCACCTAACCATGGTTCAACAAAACTCAAGGAGTAGGATTGAAAAAAAGGACCGGAAGCCTGAGCTCTCAAGCTTAATCTCTGACCATCACCTGCTGGCAAAGGACGATATGCTTTCGGATCAAATACTTTTTTCAAAGAGAAGTTATTAAATGTCAAACCCAATGTTCCAACAATCATTCCTGCACCATAACCACCACTTAATTCAATTTGATCGGAGGGTTTTTCTTCAACAATATATTCCAGATCAACAATCCCTTCTTCTTGGTCAGGCTCAAAATTCACATTCAGTTTTTCAGGATCAAAATAACCTAATTGCGCTAATTCACGAATAGTACGTTGAATTTCTGAGCGTTTGTAAAGTTCCCCTGGACGGGTACGCACTTCACGCATAATTACGTGATCATTTGTTCTCGTATTTCCGTTAATCGTTACGCGATTTATTCGAGCTTGCTTACCTTCATAAATCTGCATTTCAAGGTCAATAGAATCACCATCAACATTGACTTCAATTGGGGTGATATTGGAGAATAAATATCCATTATCCTGATACAGTGTAAAGACACCAACTTCGCCATAAATGCGTTCGTCCAACAGAGTTTGGTTATACACATCACCAGCTTCAATTCCTAAAACACGAGACAATTGCTTATCTGTATATTTTGTATTCCCTGACCAATCAATGTGACGGAAATAATATTTTGGACCTTCCTCAACTGTAATTGCAAGTTTCACATTTTTCCCATCAAGGTCAGCAATGGAGTCACTTACAATGCGCGCATCACGATATCCTTCTTCATTGTATTTCGCAAGAATTGCCTTTTTATCTTCTTCAAAATTGGACTCAATGTACTTGGATGATTTATAAAAACGCCACCATGCTTTTTCTTTTGTTTCCTTCATGGAACGACGTATTTTACCTTCCTTAAGGCTTTCATTCCCTGTGATTACAAGTTCCTCAATTTTAACACGTTCATTTTTATCAATATTAATAAAGAGGGTAACAGAGTTTGACATACTTGTATCAGTTTCTTGAGTTACATTAACATCAACATTCAGGAATCCTTTGTCCACAAAATAATCTTTCACTCCTTTGTCAATATTCATAAGGACATTTTCAGTAACCTGTAATCCTTGCTTGAGTTTAAGATTTTCACGCAAATCATCTGCTTCACCTTTTTTCACACCTTTGAAAGAGAATTTTGAAAGGCGAGGACGTTCCACTAATTCGATATTTAAAAAGACCCGATTATTAATAAATCGATCAGCTACAATTTTTATGTCTGAAAACAATCCTTGATCCCATAGCTTTTCGATTGCCTGAGTAATTTCTTCACCTGGAATCATGATGGTATCACCAATCTGTAAACCGGTAAGGTGAATTAAGACAGCAGGATCTAAATACTTGACACCAAGCACTTGGATTCCACCGATTTCATAAGATTCCGGATTTGAATAGTCAACTTTTCGGAGATTATTCTGGATTGACACCTGAGCAAATGTAGTACTTGCCAGGCTCATTAACATTACGGTATAAAAAAACAGTTTCTTCATTCGTCCTCTCTTGCTACAATTGTTCACTTGTTTTGCCAAATCGTCTTTCACGTGATTGATAATCAATAATTGCTTTATACACTTCTTTTTCTCTAAAATCTGGCCATAGAGTTTTGGTAAAATACAGTTCAGAATATGCCATTTGATAAAGCAAATAATTACTCAAGCGATATTCACCGCTAGTACGAATAATTAGGTCAGGATCAGGCATTGTATTAGTAGATAGGTAAGATGCAAACAAAGCATCATCCAAATCGTCAACTTGTTTATTTCCACTGGCAACCTCTTTAGCAAATGCTTTGGCAGCCTCAACAATATCCCATTTCCCTGAATATGAAAGTGCGAGACTTAGACACATGCGTTCACCATCTTTGGTTTTTTCTATGGTATCTAAAAGCTTTGTTTTTACTTTTTCAGGCAGTTGATTTAAATCCCCGATTGCATTTAGTCGGATACCATTCTTTTTCAAAGTTTGATATTCTTTTTCCAAGCTATCAACAAGCAAATTCATTAATCCGGACACCTCATCTTTTGGACGATTCCAGTTTTCAGAAGAGAAAGCAAATACAGTTAGATATTCCACTCCAAGCCTAGCACAAGTTTCTGTCACTTCTCGTACTGCCTTTGCTCCACCACGATGTCCCATTAATCGAACAGCACCACGTTTCTTTGCCCAGCGTCCATTACCATCCATAATGACAGCAATGTGCCGGGGTAATCTCTCCATATCAATCTGTGATTTCAATTCTGACATAATTTATTCTCCTTATTGATACGCATGACATGGCATTCTTCCAATACGGAAAGCATAGGATAATGTTACCCCAGCATAAGAATACCAATCGTTATTTGTAATAAAACCAAGTTGTTTATAACGATTTGCAGATGTCACAGGCACTCTGGCCTCTTCATAAATATCCAAATCTTCTCCGGTAACATTATCAAGCATATCCGAATTTGTTCGGCGAAATGCCCATTCAGCACCAAAGACTATATGTTCACTCAAATTAATTTTTATTCCAAAAGCAGCAGGAATCACAAAGGCAAATTTATCCTGAGCATCAGCAGTGTAAACTGCAGCCACACCAAGATCTAAATAAGGCGTAAAGAACTTCTTTTTCACCTCTCCGATTTCGTAAATCAGAAAATTGAATTCCACTTGAGCAGAAGCTTCGGTCAATTGGGTTTCAAAAGTAAAATTTCTCAAATTTTGATACTCCCAGCGAGAGGTTTCATCATTTCCCTGAATATGTGTATAAAGGGCTCCAAACTTTACTGCTATGCGCGATCCAAAGTGTTGTTTATAAAAAGCACCATAATTTGCACGAGGAGAATAAAAGTGTTGTGTCCAGTTCAAATCCCCCATATAATAAGTTCCACCGAGATGAACTCCAATCTCTCCAGACTGTTGTGCTGACACAGAAACACTGAAGTATAAAAAAACAAATAGCCCCGAAAGACTTCGGGACATTTGTCGTATTATTTTTTTCTTATTAATCAACTCAAACATTTCTTACAACTCAACAATATGACTTATGTTGCTCTAAAAACGGAGATCAACACAAAATAGTATTTTGCACTGTAATTTTTTTAGAATTTAGGCATACCGCGTCCTCTTGGACGTAGTTTATAAGTCACATTCAGTGTAAGGAACATGTATGCATCATTGTAACGTGAATCTCCGCGTTGGTTATAAGGAGATGCGCCAACCCAATCATCAGAAGGATCAGCAAAATATGCTGCCATTGGATCTGTAAACAGGTTTTCATCCACATAAGTTGTACTTACATCATCGATGTAGTCGGTCATTGCATAACGTGCACCAAATTCAAAACCTGCTCCCCAGTTTCTATCAATCAAGAAATTCATACCAAAACCAACAGGTACCGACCAAGAAATTCTCGAATACTTTTCACGTGTTGACACAAGACCTTGACCCTCTGTTCCTAATGGTTGTAAAGCATAATATTTACCATCAACATATTTTGCTTTAGGGTTAAACCAGAAACCGTTGATACCAGTAAAGATATAAAGGCTAGGTGTATTTCCTTTACCACGAATACGTCTCAAATCGTAGCGATGTCCGTATTTTTCTTTGATGATGTGATATTCAATATTTCCCCCTAACTCAACAATTGGAGAGCGGAAAGATAAATTTCGATGATTTCTATGGATATCAGCAGTAGTTGCGTCATCACCATAAACCCAGCCGTACCATACACCACCTTTCACAGAAAAAGAAGGATTTAGCTTATAGCGATAAGCCGCATGAAATGTAGGTCGTGTGTAAGAGATTTCAAAGTCTCTAGCAAAGTGAGTTCCTGCTTGATCTGCACCCCCTAGTTCACCTAAAAAACTAGATCCACCAACGCCGACTATAACTTCCTGGCGAAGCTTTCTCCATTGTGAACCAAACTGTGCATTTGCCGAACTAGCAGCAATTCCAACAATAAATAATGCAATTAAGAGCCGTTTCATATTTGGTTGTGTTTAATTTACAAACATATAACTTCCTGTGTTGTTCGATATTAAATTAAAATTAATTTCTAATATCAACACCCCACATCAATTTTTTCTGCAATGTGCTAAAATAGTTAATATTAACTAACTTTACAAGATTAATTTGAAAATTAGCCTTTTTTATTAGAATTTCCTCATCAAACTGCCGATGAACAGAACGATAGTCAAGTGATAATTTTGCCGATTTTTGCTTGCCTTCCAAGCTTAAACGCAATACACCTTTGTCTGAAATCACCAATGGCCTTACTGTCAAATTATGTGGAGCAACTGGTGTAATCACAAAGCTTTCACTCTCTGGATGTACAATTGGTCCTCCGCATGATAACGAATATGCTGATGATCCGGTTGGCGTACTAACAATTAAACCATCAGACCAATATCGGTTAATAAATTCATCGTTATACCATGCATTAATTTTTATCATGGATGGGCTAATGTGTTTTTGAATAGCAATTTCGTTCAATGCAAAATTATGACCATTGAAATCATCTTGACTTGTTGTCACCTCAAGCAAGGAACGTTTCTCTAAACTATATTCTTTATTAAACAATTGTTCAAGTGCTTGCGGAATAATATCTCTGGACACATTTGCCAAAAAACCAAGTCGTCCACTATTGATTCCCAATATTGGAATTCCAGTTTCACGGACAATAGTTACTGTTTCAAGAAGCGTTCCGTCACCGCCGATAGAGAACATCATATCCACATGATCAAGTGCATCGTTTGATTCAAAATATCCAGCACAATCAGGAAAATACTTTACTTTATTTTGAATAAATTCAGCAAAAGGCTTGTAAATAATAAACTCAACATTATGTTTTTTTAGTTCCTCAAATATCTGAATGGTACTTCCATTAAAAGATTTATCGAAACGACGACCATAAATTGCAATTCTCATATTAAAAACTTTTATACAGCGGAGACCGTAAAGTTGCAAATATACCAAATGCATTTTGATTTGTCATAGCCATATGCAAGCCAATTGAACGATCATAATAGCTCACAACATCTAAACCCACTCCATAACTGTAAAGTAACTGATTATCTAAACTTTGATTTACAAAACTACCTGTTGAATTATCAACATATGCAAGGTCAAAAAATGCATAAAGAAAGACAGAAAGTTTAAACGGTTTAAAAGCTTCAACTGGGATAACTTTATCAAAAAGCTCCGGTGATTGATACAACTTAAAGCGGAATGTTTCATTAAGCCCAACTATGCTATTTCCTAAGATCAAATTATATTCATATCCTCTCGGATAAAAATCATACCCCAACATTCCAGCATAAACAAATGGGATATTTTCTTTATGCATTAAATGTGCTTTATAATACCCTTCAGTTGCAATACTCAATCGATTTTTAATCGGCAAATAATAGTCAAAACTTAAACTTGTTTGCAGCAAATTAATGTCGGGATTAAACATGGAGAATCCCTGCTTTCCAAGTTTTGCAACAAAATAAATTCCTTCAGTTGGATAGTATTTCACATTCCGCTTATCTATGGAATACTTGACGTAAACAGAAAAATAACTTGATCGTGAATTGTTTTGATAAATGTAATTTGCTTGTATGCTATCCAAATAAGTAGAGGTAGTGTAATCATTAAACTCCAAGAGGAAATCTATGCGCTGAGAAAGGCTCGGACGAAATTGATAAACACCGCGCATTCGACTCTGCGTTAACAGGTTATCATCATCAATGAAAACATGTAAAGGCTGATCATTCTGCACTGCATAAATTAACTTTTCTTGCATGAAATAATCGTATGACAATTGAAAACCATGCTTTCTTTTCTTGTCTATGGCAGGATTATCGTACAATACACCGAATTGGGAACGATAGCCAAAGCGCAATTTCAATTTCAGAAACTCATTTCGCCCTCTGAAATTATGTTTTTCGAAACTAACACCATAATTAATTCGTGACCAGTCTTTTGAATTGATAAAAGCTGAAAAATTGCGATCGGCATGTTCCAGAATCGGATAAACCCAGTAATACCATCGCTCTTTCACATTGATAAGTACAACAATATCCTCTCCTGATACTTCATATGCAATCTTCACCCACAAAAACAAAGACAAGTTTTCTAAACGCTCTTTTGCTTCAACTGACCATGTTTTAAACTCATCAAAAGGCAATTCATCACCAACTTGCAAACCCAATTCTGCAACAATCACTTCTGATTTTGTAGTTTTATTTCCAGAAATTTTAATATCCACGATTTGCTGAGCTTCAGCTTTAGGCATGAAACAAACAGTCAAAGACATTAGAATGGCAATAGAAAACCTAAGCATTAGACATTGAGATAGCTTAGAAAAGATTCATACCTTTCACGGAAAAGTCTGTTTTCATCATCGTCACTAAGATAGGATTCTTTGATTTTATAATCAAAGCGCACAAAACTCTGCAAAATAGCAGCCACGTCGGTTGTATTAAATTTCAGTGTCACATTGATTTGAGTTGTATCTTCGCTTCCGCTGACAAAAAGGCTCAGAATTTTCGCATCATTTTCTTCAACGATACGACTAATTTCTGACAGGGAATAATCGTGCACTCCCATTTCTAAAACAATAATACTTCCTAGTTGATTAGCAGCAGTGATTTTAGCGAGATGCTGTGCTAAATCCTGCAATGTAATTACTCCAAGGTATTTCTTATCCTCTGTTAACACTGGAATAACGCTTAATTTGAGCTTGGAAATAATATCAACTAACTCCCAAATATGCTGGTATTCATAAACATAAGGTCTTATCAAACTTAATTTATGATTTCCAATCGGTTCATCACCACAATTAAGATCATAAATATCAGATTCTGAGATCAATCCTAGGAAATCTTGATTATTTACAATTGGTAAGTGAGAAACTTTAAAGAACTCCATCCAGCCTAAAGCTTTATTTCCAGTATCAGAAGTCTTTACTGAAGGCACAACTGTTGAAATGAGGTTTTTTGCTAACATACATCCGATTTACAAATCATCACTAAATTATCCACAAATAGACTTTTGCTTCATTGTAAAGATAACAAGAATTATGGGAAAGAAAAACAAATGATTTTCACACGACCATACAAAAAAACAGACGAAAACTCAGGTGTATTTGTACATTGTGATAAAGCTTTCTGTATCTTTGCACTGATAAATATTGAAAGGATATGACAAGACTAAGTGTAAATATCAATAAAATTGCGACAATACGAAATGCTCGTGGTGGTAATGTCCCAAATGTAACAGAAGCGGCAGTGAATTGTGAACGTTTTGGTGCGGAAGGTGTCACGGTACACCCTCGCCCGGATGAAAGACATATTCGTTACAGCGATGTTCGAGAAATCAAGCCTCTTGTCAAAACGGAGTTTAATATTGAAGGCTATCCAAACGAGAAGTTTCTGCAATTAATTGAAGAAGTCAAACCTCATCAGGTGACACTGGTTCCAGATCCTCCAGACGCACTTACATCCAATGCCGGATGGGATACAAAAACACATCAAGAATTTTTGAAAACTGTCATTGAAAGGATACATAAAGCAGGATGCAGATGTTCCATTTTCGTTGACACAAACCCTATCAACACAGAGCATGCAAAAACCTGTGGCACAGACCGTATCGAAATATATACAGAGCCTTATGCGGAAAATTATGCGATTGATAAAGAAGCTGCAATCCAACCTTTTGTTGAGATTTCAAAACTCGCACACACATTAGGTTTAGGAATTAATGCAGGACACGATTTAAGTTTAGAAAACTTAGAATATTTCAATGAAAATATCCCATATTTAGATGAAGTATCCATCGGTCATGCTTTGATTTCAGATGCCTTGTATTTTGGTTTGGAAAATACAATTCAGATGTATCTAAGAAAACTCCGCAAATCGTAAACAAGGAAAAGATATTATTGTTAGTTTCATACGATAATCAGACAAAAGAAATCGTTTATGAAACTATATTATCGAGAATTTGGCACTGGGTCTGAGCATTTAATTATTTTGCACGGACTGTATGGCAGTTCTGACAACTGGATGAGTTTAGGGAAACAATTTGGAGACAAATACCATGTCATCATTCCCGACTTAAGAAATCACGGACAATCCCCACATAGCAATACACATAGTTTTCCCTCCATGACGGAGGACATTCTTGAATTAATGCAGGAAACACAAATTGAACGTGCAAACTTTTTAGGTCACTCCATGGGTGGAAAGCTGGCAATGTTTTTTACAAGCGAATATCCTGAAAAAGTAAATCGACTAATTGTTGCAGACATTTCTCCTCGTGAATATAAGGCTACAGATGGGTTTTCAAACACTGACTTTCATGCCAACTTAATGGACAAACTTGCAAGCATAAACCTCAATTCAATCAATGATTATGCAGATGCCGACATAGCAATGAGTCGCTTAATTGATGATGATAGATTACGAAAGTTCATGTTGAAAAATGTCCGCAAAACGGAAACAGGTTTCGAATGGAAAATCAACCTTCCTGTGTTAAGACAAAACTTAGAAAATATTATGGAGGGATTTCATCCTGAAGATTTTAACGACATGAAAATCCACACTCCAAGCTTATTTCTACGAGGAGAAAACTCACCATACATCCCTCTGGTTGACTTTGAATTAATACGTCATATATTCTCTGATTCAGAGATTATTACAATTCCAAATTCTGGACATTGGTTACATGCAGAGCAACCAAAACTTGTTGCTAAGAATTTGTTTTATTTCTTAAACTCAAATGAAGTATGAAAACACGAAAAGCCTACGATAGTCTGGGAAGTGTGAATATCCCAGAAGACAAATACTGGGGCGCAGTTACACAACGCTCACTTGAAAATTTCAAAATAGGAAATCATCCAATTCCAAAGGCTTTAATATATGCATTGGCTCAGATCAAAAAATCTGCGGCACAAGCAAACTTTGAAACTGGAAGTTTAAACCAAGAAAAAGCAAAACTAATCATTCAGGTTTCGAATGAAATCATTGAAAAAAAACTTGATGAGCATTTCCCATTGTGTATTTGGCAAACTGGTTCAGGGACACATACCAACATGAATTTGAATGAAGTGATAGCAAACCGAGCGCAAATATTATCTGGAAAAACCTTCGAAGACATTTTGCTTTTGCATCCGAATGACGATGTAAATAAATCCCAATCCTCCAATGATGTTTTTCCAACAGCCATTCATATTGCTGTTCTAAAAGAGACTAAAGAGAAAACTATTGTTGGACTTAAGCGTTTGCAAAAAGCATTACAAGCAAAAGCAAAAAGCTTTCATCACATCATAAAATCAGGACACACCCACATGATGGATGCTGTTCCTATACGATTGGGAGATGAATTTTCTGCCTATGCATCGCAAATTAAACATGGCATAGAAAACATTGAAAGAAGTTTGGACATGCTCCTTGAAATTCCTCTTGGAGGGACAGCAGTAGGAACAGGATTAAATGCCAGTGTGGAATACCGAAGTCGTGTGATTGAGTTACTTTCTGAGGAAACTGGCTTTAATTTGCGCGAAGCAGAAAACCGTTTTGAGTCCATGTCATCAAAAACTGCTTTGCTAGCGGTTCAAAATGCCTTATCAGAAACTGCAACCGACTTTTTCAAGATAGTAAATGATATCCGCATGATGGCATCAGGACCTCGAACAGGATTAGGGGAATTAGAGCTTCCTGCAAAAGAGCCAGGTTCATCAATTATGCCGGGAAAAGTTAATCCGACACAAATTGAAGCTGTTCAAATGGCTTGCAGCCAAATTATCTCGCACAGTACAAGCAATATCATTTCCAACATGAGTGGAAATTTCCAGCTCAATACTTTCATGCCTCTCATTGCACACAATGTATTGGAATCAGCAAACTTATTGGCAGACATTAGCGTTTCATTTACCGTGCACAATGTCAAAGACTTGAAAGCAAATGAAAAAATAATCAACTTTAAACTCAACCAATCCTTAATGCTAGTCACAGCTCTAGCAAAAGAAATTGGTTATGAAAAAGCGGCAAAAATTGCCCAAAATGCTCACATTAATAACATTAGCCTAAGAGATTCAGCACTCGAATTTGGAAAGATTGAGGCAGAAACCTTTGACCGTGTGGTTAACCCCAAAAATATGGTATAATTCACACTCGGCTTCGATATTTACGAAGAGATTATTACTTTTGTTAGATTCAATTGAAAGCTTATGTGCGGAATTTGCGGATTTTACAGCCATAAAGAAGACTTTGCAAACGGAACAGAACTAAACCGTATGGCTGAACGCTTGTCTCACCGTGGCCCAGATGCTCATGGAACATACTGTAGCCACTTTGCTGGACTTGCTCACAGACGATTAAGTATTCTGGATTTATCGGAGAATGCTAACCAACCAATGGAGTCACACTCCAGACGCTATATTACCGCATACAACGGAGAGATTTACAATTATAGAGAAATCGCAAAAGAACTCAATATCGATTTCAGAACAACTACAGATACTGAAGTTGTCATTGAAGCTTTTGAGGAATGGGGTCCCACTTTTGTCAATAAGCTCAATGGGATGTTTTCCATTGCAATTTATGACAAACATGAAAAACAGCTATTTCTTTTCAGAGATAGACTAGGAATTAAACCGCTTTATTATTATTGGGATGGCGACAATTTTGCCTTTGCCTCTGAAATGAAAGCCTTATTGGAAGTCAATTTCATACGTAAAAACCTGGAAATAAACCGAAGTGCAATAAGTGAATTTTTGCATATAGGCTATATTCCTGAACCAAATTCAATATATCGTAAAATCCGCAAGTTTCCTGCAGGTCACTTTGGTATTGCAGATGTTGAAGGACTTCGCATTGAAGCGTATTGGATGATTGAAGGCGCAATTAGACGAAATCTGACAACACAATATAAAGATGCGAAAAACAGATTGAGTGAATTAGTTGACGCCTCTGTGAGCTCTCGTCTTATGAGCGATGTTCCATTCGGCAGTTTCTTAAGTGGCGGAATAGATTCTAGTTTAGTGACAGCTGTAGCCCAGAAACATACAAACGGGAAACTCAACAGCTTTTCAATTGGTTTTAAAGAATCAAAATACAACGAATCGGAGTTTGCAAAAAAAGTTGCAAATTACTTAGGAACAAACCATCATGAATTAATTGTTTCTCAGGAAGATGCGAAAGAAATGATTCCTGATTTGTTGGATTATTATGACGAACCTTACGCCGATTCTTCTGCTATTCCTACCATGATTTTATCGCGATTTGCCCGCAAAGAAGTTACCATGGCACTTTCAGGTGATGGTGGAGATGAGTTATTTCATGGATATGGTTCGTACGACTGGGCAAAACGACTGTCAAATCCTATCATTAAGAGCTTCAGAAAAACCATAGGTCAAGGTCTTTCAAAACACGAGAAATACAAGCATAGAGCAGAATTGTTTAAATACGAAAACAAAGAACAATTAAAATCTCACATTTTCTCTCAGGAACAATTTATGTTTTCCATATCAGAGATTGAAAATTTGCTTATTGAAACAGCAACCGATGAGATCAACATGCTTGAAGATTACAGCTATTTTGTAAGAGACTTAACCCCAAGTGAAAATCAGGCAATTTTTGATTTGAGGTATTATTTGCGAGATGATTTATTGACAAAATTAGACAGAGCAAGCATGCGCTATGGACTTGAAGCCAGAGTTCCACTACTGGATCATCGCATAGTAGAATTTGCACTTAATCTGTCACCTAAACTCAAAGTCAATCAAAATGTTAAGAAATATCTTTTGAAAGAAGTGCTTTTCGATTACGTTCCGGCTTCATATTTCGACAGACCAAAATGGGGTTTTTCCATCCCATTGAAAGAGTGGTTGAGTAAAGACTTAAAATTCTTAATTGACACGTATTTATCAAAGTCAATGATCGAAAAACATAATGTTGTAAAATCGTCTGTGGTTGAAAGTTTAGTCGCACAGTTTTTATCCGGAACCAGCCATTTGTACAACCGCATTTGGTTACTCATTGTGCTTCATCAATTTCTTGAAAGACACTCAAAAATGTAAACTAATACATAAAAGCTAATTATATGGTATTCTCCAATCAGTCAGGTTCAAAGATTTTGGCGAAACTATTCATCGGCATAGTATTATTTTTCACAAGCCTACAAGGATACTCATCCTCAAAGAAATATCACATTACGTATGAGACACAAAAAAGCTCAGACACAATATCGTGCTATTACTCAAACACATGTTGTTTGCATACAATATCCCAGAATGGGAGTAGTTATTTCAAACTATTAGTTGATTTCAAGGAGGAAATAATCAAGAAATATTTGTCATACTATTCATCGCAAAGCAATGCATTTGAAAAATATGTTTTTGAAGACAGTTTTTTGGAATACGAAGAAAAACTCAAAACGCCCTCTGAATACGATTACCTTTTCCCAGAACTTGAGAGGGATCAAGAGCTAAAGTGTATCAAACATTCAGACACAAAACAAATCCTGGGCAAAAAATGCTATCATATGGAAGTATGGCATGGAGATATTCGGTCAGATATTTGGTACTTTAAACCTAAAGGGATAAAAAAGGATAGGATTAATAAATTTTCAGGCTTTGACATTATCCCAGGAATTATTCTTGAGGTGTTCGTAAACAACGAATTGATACGAAAGGCAATTCACATAGATAACAATTGGTTTGAAACATGCGAATAAAAAAATAGCTTGCAAAAATTTGCAAGCTATTTTTTTCAATATCTAAAACTAAGCCTGTGCAGTAGGGCCGCCAAAATTCATTGGCATTTTCGGAGGTTTTGAACCACCTTTTACTTTAATTTCCCCATTCAAGGATTCGTATTTATCAATATTTTCCTGAAGCGCCATCATTAGACGTTTTGCATGCTCTGGAGTCAAGATAATTCTTGATTTCACAGGTGCTTTCGGAACACCCGGGACAATGCGGATAAAATCCACGATAAACTCAGAACTAGAGTGAGAAATTACTGCGAGATTTGCATAAGTACCTTGCGCAACTTCCTCTTTCAGTTCAATATTAATTTGATTTCCTTTAGGCTTATTTTCTTCCATAATTCAGTGTTTTATTCGTTATCTTCAATTGTTATGTCTTGAGCCTTGTCCATTTCAGCTTTACTTCCAACGAGTAATTTTTCGTATTCACGTAAACCTGTACCAGCAGGGATCAAGTGACCAACAATAACATTTTCTTTCAGACCAAGCAAATGATCTTCTTTACCAAAGATAGCAGCTTCATTCAAGACTTTATTTGTTTCCTGGAATGATGCAGCAGACATGAAACTTTCAGTCTGCAATGCAGCTCTGGTAATACCTTGTAATGCCTGTGATGAAGTAGCTGGCACAGCAGGTCTTGCCTCTGCCAATTGTTTATCACGACGTTTCAAGGATGAGTTTTCATCGCGCAAGCGTCTAGCTGTTACAATCTGACCGGCACGTAGCGTTTCAGAATCACCTGAATCAACAACGACTTCCATTCCATAAATATCATCATTCACTTCACGGAATCTCCACTTATCTACGATTTGTTTTTCGAGGAACATGGTATCTCCCGGATCTTCAATAATTACTTTACGCATCATTTGACGTACAATTACCTCAAAATGCTTATCATTAATTTTCACACCTTGTAAACGGTAAACTTCCTGTACTTCGTTCACAATATACTCCTGAACCTTGGTAGGACCTTCAATATTGAGAATATCAGCAGGAGTGATTGCACCATCAGACAACTGGGTTCCAGCACGAATATAATCACCTTCTTGAACGAGGATTTGTTTGGTCAATGAAACAAGGTATTTTTTGAGTTCACCATCACGTGATTTTACGATAATCTCACGGTTCCCACGTTTAATCTTACCAAACTCAACCTGTCCATTAATTTCAGAAACAACTGCAGGATTAGATGGATTACGCGCTTCAAACAATTCCGTTACACGTGGCAATCCACCGGTGATATCTCCACCCTTACTCACATTACGTGGAATCTTAGCAATTATTTGTCCTGATTTCAATGCATCACCATCCTCAATAGCAAGGTGGGCTCCTACGGGTAAGTTGTAGTTTTTAAGTACATTTTTCTTACCATCCATAATTGCCATTTCAGGATTCTTCTTCTTATCCTTCGTTTCAGTAATGACTTTTTCACGGAAACCAGTTTGTTCATCGGACTCTTCAGTATAAGTAATTCCTTCAATTACGTTGGAGAAACTAGCTTTCCCATCCATTTCAGCAATAATTACTGCGTTAAATGGATCCCAATCACAAATCTTATTCCCTTTCTTCACTTTGGCTTTGTCGTCCATATAAAGACGTGAACCATAAGGGATATTATTCGTCATCAAAGTAATACCAGTGTTTTCATCAATTACTTTCATTTCAGCCATACGGCCTACAACGATTTGAACGTCACCAGTATCCTCTTTGAGTGTAACTGTTCTTAATTCATCAATTTCTAGACGTCCATTATATTTAGCTACAATGGAAGATTCCGCAGCAATATTACCCGCCACACCACCAACGTGGAATGTACGCAAAGTCAACTGAGTCCCAGGCTCACCAATAGATTGCGCAGCAATAACACCAACAGATTCACCTTTTTGTACCATCTTAAGGTTCGAAAGGCTACGTCCATAACATTTTGCACAAACACCACGTTTTGATTCACATGTCAATACCGAACGAATTTCAACTTCTTCAATTGGGGATTCTTCAATCTTTTGAGCAATTGCTTCAGTAATTTCTTCCCCAGAAGCAATAATTAATTCACCGGTTTGTGGGTGATAAACATCATGAACAGTTGTACGACCGAGAATACGTTCATACAAGGTTTCAACAACTTCTTCATTTTTCTTAATTGCTGTTGCAACAATACCACGAAGCGTACCACAATCATGCTCAGAAATAACAACATCCTGACAAACATCAACAAGACGTCTGGTAAGATAACCAGCATCAGCTGTTTTCAATGCTGTATCCGCAAGACCTTTACGAGCACCGTGTGTAGAGATAAAGTACTCAAGTACAGAAAGTCCTTCTTTAAAGTTTGCAAGAATTGGATTCTCAATAATTTGCTGACCACTACCTGCAGATTTCTGAGGTTTAGCCATCAACCCCCTCATCCCACAAAGCTGACGAATCTGCTCTTTAGAACCACGAGCTCCCGAATCCAACATCATATATACAGGATTGAATCCGTCATTATCTTTTATGAGCTTATCCATTACTAACTGGGTAAGTTTCGCATTTGTGTGTGTCCAGATATCAATAATCTGATTATACCTTTCATTATTGGTGATGAATCCCATATTATAGTTATTCATAACCTCATCCACCTGATCATAACCCTCCTGAATCATTTCTCCTTTTTCTTTAGGGACAATGACATCATTCAAGTTAAAAGACAATCCCCCACGATATGCCATGGTAAATCCCATATGTTTGATATCGTCAAGAAAGTTTGCTGTTACCGCTGTGTTAGTTTTGTTTAGGATATCAGAAATAATTCCACGCACTGATTTCTTCGTCAGTACTTCATTTAAATAACCATATTCTTTCGGCACTACTTCATTAATCAAGACTCGACCAACAGTAGTTTCAAGGATATGATTAATTGGGTTTCCATCTTCGTCAAGATCGTCAACACGTACTTTAACAATAGAGTTCAGTGTAACTTTCTTCTCATTGTAAGCAATTTTCACTTCTTCTGGAGAATAGAAAGTCAAACCCTCACCTTTCATGCCTTTACGTCCTTTAGACATGTAGTACAGACCAAGGACCATATCCTGTGATGGCACAGTAATAGGAGCACCATTAGCAGGGTTGAGAATATTATGAGAAGCAAGCATTAACACCTGTGCCTCTAGAATTGCAGCATTTCCTAATGGAAGGTGTACCGCCATTTGGTCACCATCAAAATCCGCATTAAATGCGGTACAAGCTAGTGGGTGTAATTGAATTGCTTTCCCTTCAATCAATTTTGGTTGGAAAGCCTGAATACCAAGACGGTGAAGGGTCGGAGCACGGTTAAGCATAACTGGGTGACCTTTCAATACATTTTCGAGGATATCCCAAATAACCGGATCGCGACGATCCACAATTTTCTTCGCTGACTTCACAGTTTTTACGATACCGCGTTCAATCAGTTTACGGATAACGAAAGGTTTGTACAATTCAGCAGCCATTCCTTTTGGAAGTCCACATTCGTGGAGTTTCAATTCAGGACCTACAACGATTACTGAACGAGCTGAATAGTCAACACGTTTACCGAGGAGGTTCTGACGGAAACGACCTTGTTTACCTTTCAAACTATCTGAAAGTGATTTCAGTGGGCGGTTCGCATCTGTCTTAACAGCGTTTGATTTTCTTGAGTTATCAAAGAGAGAATCAACAGACTCCTGAAGCATACGTTTCTCATTTCTAAGAATAACTTCAGGTGCTTTGATTTCCATCAAACGTTTCAAGCGATTATTACGAATAATCACACGACGATACAAATCATTCAAATCAGAAGTCGCAAAACGACCACCATCAAGTGGGACAAGAGGACGCAATTCCGGTGGAATCACAGGAATCACTTTAACAATCATCCACTCAGGACGGTTTTTATCTTTTGATGCACGGAAAGCCTCCACAACGCTAAGACGTTTAAGCGCCTCATTTTTACGTTGTTGTGAGGTTTCTTTATTTGCTTTATCACGCAAATCAAAAGACAATTCATCAAGTTGTAGGCGTGCAAGAATGTCATGAACAGCATCTGCACCCATCTTAGCGATGAATTTATTTGGGTCTGTATCTTCGAGTGTTTGGTTACCTACTGGTAATGAGTCGATGATATCAAGATATTCTTCCTCAGTAAGGAAATCCATTTCTTTGATTCCATCAGCCTCTTTGATACCAGCTTGGATAACGATATATTTCTCGTAATAAATAATTGAATCCAACTTTTTGGTTGGTAAACCAAGCAGGTATCCAATTTTATTAGGCAATGAACGGAAATACCAAATATGAGCGACAGGAACTTCCAATTTAATGTGTCCCATGCGTTCACGTCTGACTTTTTTCTCTGTAACTTCGACACCACAGCGATCACAAACGATACCTTTATAACGGATACCTTTGTATTTACCACAATGGCACTCATAATCCTTTACAGGACCGAAGATTCGCTCGCAGAACAAGCCATCACGTTCTGGTTTGTATGTCCGGTAGTTTATAGTTTCCGGTTTTGTAACTTCTCCACTAGAACGATCCAGAATATCCTCTGGGGACGCTAAGCTAATGGAGATTTTGTTGAAGTTACTCGTAACTTTCTTGTCTTTTCTGAAAGCCATATATCTGATATAATTTGAATCTGAATACTACTTTAGTTCAAAATTCAGGCACAATCCCTGAAGCTCGTGAATTAACACATTCAATGATTCCGGAATTCCCTGTTCAGGCATGTTAGTACCCTTAACGATGGATTCGTAAGTTTTTGCACGACCTTTCACGTCATCAGACTTAACAGTCAAGATTTCACGAAGAATATGTGCAGCACCAAATGCCTCAAGTGCCCAAACCTCCATCTCACCAAAACGCTGACCACCAAACTGTGCTTTACCACCGAGAGGCTGTTGCGTAATCAATGAGTAAGGACCGATTGAACGAGCGTGCATTTTGTCATCCACCATGTGACCCAGTTTAAGCATATAAATCACACCAACTGTTGCTGGTTGATCGAACTGCTCACCAGTTTCTCCATCACAAAGGAAAGTACGACCATAGCGCGGTATTCCGGCTTTATCTGAATATTTGTTAATTTCATCTAGGCTTGCTCCGTCAAAAATTGGAGTGGCAAACTTCATTCCCAGTTTTTCACCAGCCCAACCAAGTACAGTTTCATAAATCTGTCCAAGGTTCATACGTGAAGGTACACCAAGAGGATTCAATACGATATCCACAGGAGTTCCATCATCGAGGAATGGCATATCTTCTTGACGAACAATACGAGCAAGGATACCTTTATTACCGTGACGACCTGCAAGTTTATCACCAACTTTAACAACACGTTTTTTCGCGA
This sequence comes from Bacteroidales bacterium, assembly GCA_963676165.1. Taxonomy (GTDB): domain Bacteria; phylum Bacteroidota; class Bacteroidia; order Bacteroidales; family ML635J-15; genus JAQIBY01. The sequence continues at coordinate 3,179,807 of OY781043.1, forward strand.
GATAAACTTTAGCCATTTGGATGATACCATTTGGTAACTCATCTCCAATAGTCAAGTTCAGGTTTTTACGACGGTATTCACCTTCGAGCTCTTTATATTCAATGACAAAATTCTGTAAAACAGCTTGAACTTGTTCATTTTTCTTATTGTCGGTAGTCCATTTCAATGGATTTACATTTAAGAAATCAATTGCGAACAACTGTTTTTGTGTGAATTTTTTGCCTTTAGGAATCAATTCTGCTCCATAATGGTCAAATACTCCTTGTGAAGTTTTACCATTCACAATTGTAAAGAGTTTTTCAACCAATCTGCCTTTAAGTTCTTCAACTTGAGCATTGAATTCATTTTCAATGTTTTCAATAAGAACTTTTTCTTGGTTACGTGTTTTTCTGTCTTTAATTGTTTTTGAGAACAATTTTTTATCGACAACAACACCATAAGTTGATGGAGAAGCTTTAAGCGATGCATCTTTCACATCACCAGCTTTATCACCAAAGATTGCACGTAAAAGTTTTTCTTCTGGAGAAGGATCGGTTTCACCTTTCGGAGTAATTTTACCAATCATAATATCACCAGGTTTCACTTTTGCACCTACTCGGATGATACCATTTTCGTCTAAGTCTTTTGTTGCAGTTTCACTTACATTAGGAATATCAGCAGTTAATTCTTCCAATCCACGTTTTGTATCGCGAACGTCGAGCTGATACTCAATAATATGTACAGAGGTAAAGACATCTTCACGGACAACACGTTCTGAAATAACGATTGCATCCTCAAAGTTATATCCTTTCCAAGGCATGAAAGCAACTTTCAGGTTACGACCAAGTGCAAGTTCGCCTTTATCGGTAGCATAACCTTCAGTAAGTACTTGTCCTTTTGTTACACGTTCGCCTTTTTTCACAATTGGGCGAATGTTAACAACAGAGTTTTGGTTTGTTTTTTGGAATTTTGTCAATGGATAAACCACAACATCATCACGGAAACTCAAGAAACGTTCTTCTTCAGTACGATCGTAGCGAATGTGGATTTCTTCAGCATCAACATATTCAATCACACCATCAGCCTCTGCAACAACGAGAATACGAGAATCTCTAGCAACATTTGCCTCAATTCCAGTACCAACGATTGGTGAATCATTATTCAGCAATGGAACTGCTTGACGCATCATGTTAGATCCCATCAAAGCACGGTTTGCATCATCATGCTCTAAGAAAGGAATCAAAGAAGCTGCGATAGATGCAATTTGGTTTGGAGCAACGTCCATTAATTGAATATCTGAAGGCTCAGTTACTGCATACTCACCATCGTGACGAACACGAATTTTATCAGACTGGAATACACCATCATCGTCGATAGGTGCATTTGCCTGAGCAATAACGAGTGATTCTTCTTCTTCAGCACTTAAGTATTCAATTGAGTCTTCTTTAAGATCAACTTTTCCAGAATCCACTTTACGGTAAGGAGTTTCAATGAAACCGAGTTCATTAATTTTCGCATACACACAAAGTGAAGAGATCAAACCAATATTTGGGCCCTCTGGAGTTTCAATTGGACACAAACGACCGTAGTGAGTATAGTGAACGTCACGTACTTCAAAACCTGCACGCTCACGAGACAAACCACCTGGACCCAAAGCAGAAAGACGACGTTTATGTGTCATTTCCGCAAGCGGGTTGGTTTGATCCATAAATTGTGATAACTGGTTTGTTCCAAAGAATGAATTAATGACAGAAGAAAGTGTTTTGGCATTAATCAGATCAATTGGATGGAAAACCTCATTATCACGGACATTCATACGTTCGCGGATTGTTCTAGCCATACGGGCAAGACCAACACCGAATTGATTTCCTAACTGTTCACCAACGGTACGAATACGTCTGTTACTTAAGTGGTCAATATCATCAACATCCGCTTTTGAGTTAATCAACTCAATAAGGTAACGGATAATCGCGATGATATCCTCTTTTGTCAATGTTTTAATATCTGGATCGGTTTCAAGACCGAGTTTACGATTCAATCTGTAACGTCCTACTTCACCGAGGTCGTAACGTTTAGAAGAGAAGAATAAGTTATCGATAACTTCTCTAGCGGTAGCCTCATCTGGTGGCTCAGAGCTTCTTAATTGTCTATAAATATAAACAACAGCTTCTTTTTCTGAGTTACAAGGATCTTTATGCAGGGTGTTGTAAATGATTGCATAATCAGATGTTTTAGATTTTTCCTTGTGGACAAGGATAGTTTTAGCACCTGAATCTACAATTGTAGGGATATCTTCAGCAGTGATAATTGTTTCCCTATCAAGGATAACTTCATTTCTTTCGATGGATACAACTTCACCAGTATCTTCATCAACGAAGTCTTCAATCCAAGATCTAAGAACGCGCGCTGCGAGTTTTCTACCGACAACTTTTTTTAGAGCAGTTTTGTTGACTTTAATTTCGTCAGCGAGACCGAATATTTCAAGGATTTCTTTATCACTTTCATATCCAATCGCTCTCAACAATGTTGTAACGGGCAATTTTTTCTTTCTGTCAATATATGCATACATGACAGAATTAATATCTGTTGCGAATTCCATCCAGCTACCCTTGAAAGGGATAATTCTAGCGGAATACAATTTTGTACCATTTGCATGGAGACTCTGACCGAAGAATACACCAGGTGATCTGTGCAATTGAGAAACGACGATACGTTCTGCACCATTAACCACGAATGAACCTTTCGGTGTCATGTAAGGAATTGTACCGAGCCAAACATCCTGTACAGTAGTTTCAAAATCCTCATGTTCAGGATCTGTACAATACAGTTTCAGTTTAGCTTTCAGAGGGACACTATAGGTTAGTCCACGCTCGAGACATTCTTTGATAGAATACCTAGGCATATCAATGGAATAATCTAAGAATTCGAGAACAAAGTTATTCCTAGTATCTGTAATAGGAAAGTTCTCATTAAACACTTTGTATAATCCCTCGTTTTTGCGTTTTTCAAGTGTAGTTTCCAATTGAAGGAAATCCTTAAACGACTTCATCTGGATTTCAAGGAAATCCGGATATTCGAGCTGATTTTTCGTTGTAGAGAAAGAGAATCTCTTGTTGTTTTGTACTGACATTGACGATGAATTAGTTAAAGAAAAACATAAACAACGAAAGGTTTAAAACCGGAAAGCCCGGTTTTAAACCTAAATTCGCTATAACGCAGGTAACTTATTTAAGTTCAACCTCAGCGCCTTCTTCTTCAAGTTTAGCTTTAAGAGCTTCTGCTTCATCTTTAGGTACTCCTTCTTTGATTGCAGTAGGAGCTCCATCAACGAGAGCTTTAGCTTCTTTCAAACCAAGACCTGTCATTTCTTTAACAGCTTTAATAATTTTTAATTTAGCCTGTCCAGCAGAATTCAACATTACGTCAAATTCAGTTTTTTCAGCTTCACCAGCTTCGCCACCAGCAGCAGGGCCAGCAACTACAGCAGCTGCAGCTGCAGGTTCGATACCGTATTCTTCTTTAAGAATCTCTGCAAGTTCGTTGACATCTTTAACAGTAAGGTTAACCAACTCTTCTGCCATTTTTTTCAAATCTGCCATTATACTATACTTTTAAATTGATATTCTACAATTAAATTAATTACTCTTTTTCTGCCAATGTTTTTAACACACCGGTAATTTTTTGACCTCCGCTTTGGAGTTGTGAGATAACAGTCTTCATTGGAGACTGTAAGAGAACCACGATATCACCAATAAGCTCATCACGAGATTTCATCGTAGCAAGCATATCCAAGTTTTCTTCACCGATGAAAATACTTTCAGCAGCGTAAGCAGCTTTAAGGATAGGTTTTTCGTGTTTATCCAAGAAATCTTTAATGACTTTCCCTGGAGCGTTTGCTACATCAGCAAACATAACAGCGGTATTATTTTTAAGAACTGGATAGAGTTCTTCAAAATCACCTTCTGCATTGTCCAAGGCACGTTTCAATAAAGTATTCTTAACGACCATTAATTTTACTCCTTTTTCGAAACATTTTCCTCTGAGTTCAGTAGAATCTTGTGCATTTAAACCTGCAATATCTGTCAAGTAGAAATGGTCATATTTATTGATCTCTTCAGTAACTTTTTCGATTAGGATGTTTTTGTCTTCCCTTTTCATGTTAGGTTCGTTTAAAATTTACACTAACGACTTTGGGTCGATTTGAATTCCAGGACTCATTGTGCTGGAAATATGCACACTCATAAGATAAGTACCTTTAGAGGCAGTAGGTTTCAATTTCATGATAGTCTGAGCGAGTTCTTTCACATTATCTGCGATTTGCTCAGGTGCAAATGAAACTTTACCAACTCTAGCATGGATAATACCAAATTTGTCAACTTTAAAATCGATTTTACCTTTCTTCACTTCTTCAACAGCTTTACCGATTTCCATAGTTACCGTCCCTGCTTTAGGGTTTGGCATTAAACCACGTGGACCGAGAACGCGACCGAGTTTACCGATTTTACCCATTACTGAAGGCATAGTGATCATGACATCAAAGTCAAACCAACCTCCTTGAATTTTTTCGACATACTCATCTAGGCCGACCATGTCAGCACCAGCATTTTTCGCTTCCTCTTCCTTATCAGGAGTACACAGCACAAGCACTTTGACTTCTTTCCCAGTACCATGTGGAAGGGTTGTGACACCTCTTACCATTTGGTTAGCTTTTCGGGGATCAACACCAAGTCTCACATCCATATCCACAGCAGCATCAAACTTAGTAAAAGTAATTTCTTTTAACAGTTCAGATGCTTCTTGAATCGGATAAAGTTTCCCTGATTCGATCTTTTCTAAAGCCTGTCTTCTGTTTTTTGTCTTTTTCGCCATGTCGAGTCACGCTTAATTAATTATCAAAGGGGGCATCACCTTTTACATTGATCCCCATACTACGAGCCGTGCCAGCCACCATCTTCATTGCTGATTCAATTGTAAAGCAATTTAAATCGGGCATTTTATTTTCAGCTATCTCTCTTACTTGATCCCAAGTAACAGATCCAACTTTAACACGGTTAGGTTCCGCAGAACCACTTTTTTGTTTACTGGCCTCAAGCACTTGAACTGCTGCCGGTGGAGTTTTGATGATAAAATCAAAAGATTTATCACCATACACAGTAATTATTACTGGTAAAACTTTACCGGGCTGTTCCTGCGTTCTCGCATTGAATTGCTTGCAAAACTCCATAATGTTCACACCTTTTGCACCTAATGCAGGTCCAACTGGTGGAGAAGGGTTTGCAGCACCGCCACGAATTTGCAGTTTGATGAGAGCCTCAACTTTCTTAGCCATAATTTTTACTCTTTTTCAACTTGCATAAAACTCAATTCCAATGGTGTCTTTCTTCCAAAGATTTTCACCATTACCTTTAGTTTCTTTTTGTCCTCAAGGACTTCCTCAATGGTTCCACTAAAACCGTTGAATGGTCCATCGGTGACTTTCACTGATTCTCCAACATAAAATGGGACGCTAATTTCCTCTTCTTTCTCGGCAAGTTCGTCAACTTTTCCGAGAATCCGATTCACTTCACTTTCCCTGAGGGGCACTGGTTCACCATCTTTGGATCCCAGAAATCCCATCACGTTAGGAATACTTTTAATTACGTGAATAGCTTCACCATCGAGTACCGCTTCAATCAATACGTAACCAGGGAAATAATTTCTTTCCTTGGAAACTTTCTTTCCATTGCGCACCTGATAGAATTTTTCCATCGGGATAAGCACATTAGAAATGAGATTTTGGATACCGAGGCGAGCGACTTCGAGTTCAAGGTATTCTTTTACCTTGCTTTCTTTGCCACTAATTGCTCTGATAACGTACCATTTTTTTTCAACATCAGCCATGCCAACTCTCAATCAATGATTAAAAAATACTATAGATGAGTTCAAGCAGGTTTCTGAATGAAACATCCATCAAATAAACAATAAGTGCTATAATTACGGAAGCAACCATTACTACTATTGCGCTATTCTGAAGGTCAGACCATGCAGGCCATGACACTTTGTGAACTAATTCTTCGTAAGTCCCTTTTAGATATGTTCTGATATTTGCCATTTTTCCAGAAAACTTTGCACGGGTGGAGAGAATCGAACTCCCAGCCTACGGTTTTGGAGACCGTCGCTCTGCCAATTGAGCTACACCCGTAATATGATAAAAATTAGCTGACTGAACAAAACGTTCAGCCTGCTAATTTTTTATCTAAGAACATTATTATTCGCCTATAGAAATAATCTGTCCAGCACCTACGGTACGACCACCTTCACGGATAGCGAAACGTAGACCAACATTACAAGCAACAGGGTAAATCAAAGTTACATCAATTGTTACGTTGTCACCTGGCATTACCATTTCAACACCTTCTGGAAGTTTAATTTCTCCAGTCACGTCAAGGGTACGCAAGTAAAATTGTGGACGATAATTATTATGGAATGGAGTGTGACGACCACCTTCGTCTTTTTTCAAGACATAAACCTCAGCTTTGAAGTTAGTATGAGGTTTAATTGAACCTGGTTGTGCGATTACCATACCACGTTTGATTTCTTTTTTGTCGATACCACGGAGGAGAAGACCAACGTTATCACCAGCTTCACCAGTATCAAGAATTTTGCGGAACATTTCCACACCTGTACATACAGTTTTCTTACCTTCAGCACCAAGACCGATAAGGTGAACTTCGTCACCAGTATTAACGGTACCAGCTTCGATACGACCTGTAGCAACAGTACCACGACCTGTAATTGAGAATACATCCTCAACTGGCATCAGGAATGGTTTTTCGTTTTCACGTGGTGGAACTGGAATCCATTCATCAACAGCAGCCATAAGTTCCTCAACTTGAGCAACACCATTAGCTTCACCGTTAAGTGCTGCAAGAGCAGAACCTTTGATTACTGGAGACTCATCACCATCGAATTCGTAGAATGAGAGAAGATCACGAACTTCCATTTCAACAAGCTCAAGCAATTCTTCATCATCAACGAGGTCACATTTGTTCAAGAAAACAACCAATTTAGGTACGTTTACCTGACGAGCAAGCAAGATGTGCTCACGAGTCTGTGGCATAGGACCATCAGTTGCAGCTACAACAAGAATAGCACCGTCCATCTGAGCGGCACCAGTAACCATATTTTTCACATAGTCAGCGTGACCAGGACAGTCAACGTGAGCGTAGTGACGATTTTCAGTTTCATACTCAACGTGAGCTGAGTTAATTGTAATCCCTCTTTCTTTTTCTTCAGGGGCGTTGTCAATAGAATCGAAACTTGCAGCAGCAGCCAAACCTTTGCTTGACAATACTGAAGTAATCGCAGAGGTCAACGTAGTCTTACCATGGTCAACGTGACCAATGGTTCCGATATTGACGTGCGGTTTCGTTCTTTCAAATTTTTCTTTTGCCATGGTTTTACTTATTAATTACGTATATGCTAAAAAAAATAAAAAATTGAGCCAATGATGGGAATTGAACCCATGACCTCTTCCTTACCAAGGAAACGCTCTACCCCTGAGCTACATCGGCACTTGAGCGGGAAACGAGGCTCGAACTCGCGACCCCAACCTTGGAAGGGTTGTGCTCTACCAACTGAGCTATTCCCGCATCCTTATAATGTAAACAGTGGGGAGAGAAGGATTCGAACCTCCGAAGTCATAAGACAGCAGATTTACAGTCTGCCCCAGTTGGCCGCTTTGGTATCTCCCCAACAGAATAACAACATGTAAAAACAATGAGCCGATGGACGGATTCGAACCCCCGACCTGCTGATTACAAATCAGCTGCTCTGACCAACTGAGCTACATCGGCATTTGTTTAAAGAACTTTACAGGCTGCCCTGTTTTCCAAAATGGAGTGCAAATATAGTCAGTTATTTTTTACTTCCAAAAATATTTTCAAATTTATTTTTGTCTTTGCTTTTCTTTATATTTTCTTAACTGCTTTCTCAAAGCATGAGCAGTCTGATCTGCAGCTTCTTCGAAGCTTTTGGCTTGCTTCTTAGCAAAGATATCATTGTTTCCAGGAATTTCAATTTTTATTTCTACTATCTTATTTTCGTCGTGTTCTACGTTCTCAATTCTCAGTATTACATCGGCTCCTAACATGTCTGGAGCTACCTGTGAAAGTTTTGAAACACGTTGTTCAACAAAGTCAACTAATTTCTTGTCTGCATCAAATTTTACGGACTGTACTGAAATATTCATAATTTTTCCTCCTTATTTACGGCTCTCGGATGAGCCTGGTGATACACTTTTTTTAATTTCTCAAAACTATTGTGAGTATAAACTTGGGTTGCTGCTAGACTAGAATGTCCCAGCAATTCTTTTATTGCATTTAAATCGGCACCATGATTTAACATGTGCGTGGCAAAACTATGCCTTAATATATGTGGGCTTTTTTTATCGATACTGGTTATTTCACTTAAATAATGGTTCACTTTTCGATAGATAAATGATGGGTACATTCTGTTACCTTTATCTGTAACTAAAAATGCATCCTCTTTATTACAAGAAAAACCCATTTCTTGCTTAAAAGTTTCATAAGATTTTATTAACCCCACCAAAAAATCACTCATGGGAATTAATCGCTCTTTATTTCGTTTCCCCAAAACCCGCACAAGCTTTTCTTTTATGTAAAGATCAGAATGATTGAGACCAATAATTTCCATTTGACGAACACCAGTATTATATATGAACTCCAGCAGTAAAAAATCACGAACTGTTATAAACTCATTGTTCATGGCTTCAAAAACGGAAGATAGTTTTTCCATATGAGATTCAGGGACGAACTCTGGAAGACTTTTTTTGATCTTTGGGGCTTGTATTTTCTGGGTAGGATCGTGTGTTACCCTAGATTGCTTTAAGAGATATTTATAATAGCTTCTTAAAGTACTTAACTTTCGGTTGACTGAACGCGCAGTATTCGACTCCATTAAATAAACAATCCAGGCACGGATTTCCTTTGCATCAAGGGCGTTTAGTGCCTGGTCATTATCGATGGAAAAGTATTTATGAAATGCTTCTAAATCTTTTCTGTATGCCTTAATTGTGAGTTTGGAATAACGTTTCTCAAACTCGAGATACTGAATAAATTTCTCCATGTGCAGTTTTCAACATCAACCTCTTTTTTTATTACGTAAAAAAGAGACTTAAGTTACACATGAAAAGAAATTAATTACTCATATCGTGCAATTTCTGGATATACTTTGCGTGAATCATTTGTTTACGCTTAACCATAGATGGTTTAGTGTATGCCTGACGTTCTCTCAACTCTTTGATAACACCAGTTTTCTCAAATTTACGTTTGAAACGTTTCAACGCTCTATCAATGTTTTCGCCTTCTTTTACAGGTACAATAATCATATTGCTAATTTTTAAAATTATTCATTTTGGGAGCGCAAAACTAAACAATTAATTTCAAACCATCAAATAATTTTAGTCCAGGCTTAAATATGGACGCATTTTATTTAGTGTACTATCGGAAATCAACTTGTTTTCAAGCAATTCATCCAAACTCATAATTGTCTCAGAGAAATCCCGAAATTTCATGATAGCACGCACATCATCATTTGACATGTAAGGATGCCGCAACAAGCCTGAATAATCAACACTATTAAGAGGGATCTTAGTAACTTCAGATGCATCAATTATCGCATATTCCTTCAAAGACAGATACGCCTCTTCTGTCATATCATAAACCTCTAAAAATTGATTTTCAGATGCATATCCTCCTAACAACTTTCGGTAAGACAATATCTTATTGGCCAAGGAATATGACACATCTGGGAGTTTTACTAAATCGGTTTGCTGACAAGTATTAATATTGATTGGTACAAGCTCAATTGCTTCGTTGGCTGACTCAGAAGACAATTCAAATATCATATAATCGATAAGCTCATCCACTCTATCAGCATCTATACCATAAATCTTTTTCACATCCTCAGGCTTTGTAAACTGCTGCCCGCTATTCCGAAACTTTAACCAGCGATCAGCAATAAACTCAGGGAAACCTAATGCAAGAATACTATCTTTACTTACCGTATTTGGGTTGAACATGAAATAATCAGTAAAAGAATTTGAACTTTCATGATCAAGCTGAATATAAGATTCAATATGATCAAAAAATTCATCATCTATTGTGTAGAGTTTTGCAAGATCGCTTGCTTGTTCAAATTTGCCTCCAGCCTTTCGGTAATTTATAATATTGTCCTGAGCCGCCTCGCTAAAACCTAAGCTTTCAAGTTCTTCTCTTGTGGCAAGATTTGGATCAAAACTGAAAGGCTTCTTTGACATATCAAAGCTGTACTTGTCATTTTTCGAACTTGAGTTAGAGTACTGATTTGTCTGATCTGCCTCCATTTCAACTAATTCAGACTCAAACCGATCAATTTCAGCTTCATAATCAGAGAAATCAATAGCTTTTTTATCACTGCCCCAAGGTTGGATAATTTTAACAACGACAAGAAGAATTAACACAACAATAAGCACCAGCACGCCAGTTTTCTCGCGAGCTGAAAAATCCAATATATCTTTCCATCGTTGTGATCTCATCAATACAATTTTTTTGTTTCCTTCATTGCCAAAAAGTATTTATCAACCTCTTTTTTCATGACAGGAGCAAGTAAAATCAATCCTATTAAGTTAGGGATGGTCATAAAGGTAATAACCATATCAACAAAGCTCCAAACAAGATCTAGTCCACCAACAGCACCTAGCAAGACAAAGAGAGAATAGAAATAATAATATGGTTTGATTGCTTTTTCACCAAACAAGTACTGAACAGCTCTGGTTCCATAATATGACCAACTAATAATGGTAGAAAAAGCAAACAAGAGCAATCCTCCAGTAACCACATGTTTTGCTATTTGACCCATTTGGATTTTTGCCAAGCCTGACTCAAACCCGAGAAGCGTCATACGCACTCCTTCTTCACCTGATTTCCAAGCACCAGTAGTGATGATTACAAGTGCAGTCATTGTACAAATTATGAGTGTATCAACAAGTGGCTCAATTGAAGCGACAAGACCTTCACGCACAGGATATTCAGTTTTAGCAGCAGCATGCGCCATAGGCGACGATCCTTGCCCCGCCTCATTACTAAATAAACCTCGCCTCACCCCCATAAGCATTGTCATAATAAAGGCAGAGCCAACAAAACCACCAGTTGCAGCAGTTCCTGTAAATGCACTTGAAAAAATCAATTTAAATGCAGGAAGTATCTGATCATAGTTCAACCCAATAATTAACATGGCTAGGGCAACATAAAAAATAGCCATTACGGGCACCAGCTTAGATGTCACATTGGCAATACGCTTTAGTCCACCAACAACAATCAATAGAACCAATAAAGTAAACACTCCTGCAGAAATCCACTTGTTAATATTGTATGTTTCAGACAATGCTTCTGCCATAGAGTTTGATTGTGCCATATTTCCTGTCCCAAGAGAGCACAACACTGCTGCCACAGCAAAAACTATAGCTAAAACACTTGCAATTTTTCCGATTTTTGGTTTTAAAGCAGCCAAATAATACATTGGGCCGCCAGAGACCGTTCCATCAGAATTGATCACACGGTATTTTACAGCCATGGTATTTTCAACCAGTTTTAGCATCATACCAAAGAATGCAGTTACCCACATCCAGAAGACAGCCCCTGGTCCACCATAAAGAATTGCCAAACTTACACCCACAATATTTCCTGTTCCAACAGTTGCAGACAAAGCAGTTGTCAAGGCTTTAAAATGATTGACATCCCCTTTATCTTTTTTATTGTCATATCTCCCTGCAATTACTTTAATCGTATGTCCTATACGAGTTAATTGCAACAAGCGCAGTTTTATTGTGTAAAAAATTCCGACAGGAATAAGCAAAGCAATTAAAAGCACTCCCCCAACATTCTCGTTATACCAGTCTATTCCAGTCTGTAGATTTTGTAATAATGCATCAATCCAGCTAAAGTCCATACAATTGGTTTTAATGACTACCGAACACTCCTACCCCATTAAGAAAAACAAGTAAAATTGCGATTGGAGCTAGATATCGAATGATAAAAATAAAAAGTTTCAAAAATGTCATTTTAACTTGTCCTTGGTTTGTCACCTCATCAGCAATAATTTTCGGACCCATAATCCAACCTAAGAAGACGACAATAAAGACTCCACCCAGTGGTAAAAGTAGGTTTGCTGACATCCAATCCAGGTTATCAAAAATTGTTTTGCCAAAGATTTTAAACTCGCTCAACTCCGAGAAAGAAAGGGTTGCAAGCACTCCAAGGAAAGCAATAGCAACTGCAAAAAGGATGGTTGCTTTTCGACGTTTCATCCCCAATTCCTCAATTGCCCAAGCGACCACAACTTCAAGCAAAGAAATTGTTGAAGTTAGTGCAGCAACAGTAAGCAGCAGAAAGAAAATCAAACCAAAGACATATCCTCCCGGCATTTGTTGAAAGATATTCGGCAATACCTGAAAGACAAGACCTGTTCCAGCATCGGGCTGCACACCAAAAGCAAAAACAGCTGGAAAAATCATAACTCCAGCCAAAATTGCAATTAAAGTATCTGCCATAGCAACTTGAAAAGACGTTTTTGGAAGTGAATTATCTTTCTTGACATAGGAGCCATAAGTTATGATTGCTCCCATACCAATACTCATAGAAAAGAAAGCTTGTCCAAGTGCTTCAAGGATTACATTTCCATTGATTTTAGAAAAATCTGGTTTAAATAAAAACGAAAGTCCATCCTTTGCCCCATCGAGTGTAACTGAACGCACACACATAATAAGGATAAGGATTATAAGCATAGGCATGAGCATTTTAGTGTACTTTTCAATTCCTTTTTGCACACCACCCAGAATAACTCCTGCAGTTAATCCCATGAACACCAATTGCCAAATAATAGGTCGTAAGGTACTGTGTTGAAAACTATCAAACATTGAGCTTATTTGCTCGGAGCTTTTCCCTGCGAAACCATTTTGTGCTGCTTGTACAAGATACTCCAGAGTCCATCCTGCAATGGTTGTGTAAAATGCCAATATCACAAACGCAGCAATTATCCCCATTAAACCGACTAACCACCAAGCAGATTTTGGCGCCAGTTTTTTAAACGCTCCTAACGCATTGGATTGTGACCGTCTGCCAATTACAAATTCAGCAAGCATAACGGAAACACCTATGGTTAGAATAAAACCGAGGTACACGAGTAGAAATGCTCCACCACCATTTTCTCCAGCAACATAAGGAAATCTCCAAATATTACCTAGCCCAACTGCCGATCCTGCAGCTGCAGCAATCACTCCAAATTTTGTAGAAAACCCATCACGGGACGCAGCTTGATTACCTGTCATAATTTCGCTTTATGTCAAACAAAAACCAAAGTTAATAATTTATGCATTGAAATCAAGATTTCAAACTGCACGGATTAATCATGGAGTTCAGCATCACAATGAAAACAAAAAAAGCCGCAATCTTGCGGCTCTCTTATTGTATTGTGTAATTGAATTAATAACGATTTATGCAATTCAAATCTTCGAAAGCAATTTTCACACGATCAATCATGCTTTGTTCTGCTTCGCGCAACCATTTACGAGGATCGTAGAATTTCTTATTTGGTTTATCATCACCATCAGGATTTCCAATTTGTCCTTGTAAATAGGCTTCATTTTCCAAATAAAATTCACGTACACCATTCCAGAATGCCCACTGAGTATCAGTGTCAATATTCATCTTAATGACTCCATAAGAAATTGCTTCACGAATTTGCTCCTGTGAAGAACCAGAACCTCCATGGAAAACAAAATCAACAGGATTTGCTCCTGTATTAAATTTTTCCTGAATATACGTTTGTGAATTTTTCAATATCACAGGCTCCAGACGTACATTTCCAGGTTTATACACTCCGTGCACATTACCAAATGATGCAGCAATTGTGAATTTATCACTGACCTGAATCAATTCATTGTATGCATAAGCCACGTCTTCAGGTTGAGTATAAAGTTTGGAATTATCAATATCGGAATTATCTACACCATCTTCTTCGCCACCTGTTACACCAAGCTCAATTTCAAGTGTCATTCCGATTTTCGACATACGCTCCAGATACTTCTTACACGTTTGGACATTTTCAACCAAGTCTTCAGCAGAAAGGTCAATCATGTGAGATGAGAATAAAGGTTTTCCATACGCTTCGAAAAACTCTTCGCCAGCATCCAACATTCCATCAATCCATGGCAAAAGTTTTTTTGCCGCATGATCAGTATGCAAAATTACAGGAACCTCGTACAATTCTGCCATGTGATGGATATGTTGAGCTGCAGAAACAGACCCTGCAATTGCTCCCATTTGATCGTCATTGGAAATTCCTTTTCCAGCGAAAAAATGAGCACCACCATTTGACAATTGAATAATTACCGGAGATTTCACTTCTCTTGCAGCTTCAAGCACTGCGTTTGCGGAATTTGTACCGACAACATTCACTGCCGGAAGAGCATATTGGTTTTCTTTTGCATGCTCAAGAATTGTTTGTACATCACCACCGGTAACCACTCCGGCTTGAATTTTATTTGAAAGTTTTGCGCACATAATATAAGTGTTTTAATTTTCTTCAAATTTACACAATATAAAAGTTCAAAGCAACTTTCAGGTCGCACAAAAACTCACTTTAAATTGATAGAAAGTCTAGATCTTATTTATCAGTATGGAAGAAATCAATGTAAACGGGTAAATGATCGGCAAAGCCTCCATGATACTTATAGCCTAAGTAGGTTCTATTCGGCTGCATACCAGTATATTTATCATCAGGCTCCAACAAAAATTCATCCATAAACACAGAGGCATGATCCAATGAAGTTTGGAATGTTTGAGATTGATTTAGCAGATTTCCAGACACAATAATCTGATCTAAAACACCCCATTCACCGTGGTATTTATGTGAGCCCTGATTTTTTTGAAATTGAAGGTAATAAGACAGATTATATAAAGCCTCATTTCGCGCTTTCTCATAATTCTCCGTATTGGCACGCAAAGTTTTTGTCAATGACTCATTGTCAGGATAATCATTCAAATCACCAGAAATCAAAATATTGGGATGTTCATCTGCATGAAATACCGAATCAACATGATGTCTTAATACAGACGCCGCACGCTTACGTTTATGATCCGTCTCTAATTGTCCTCCCCAACGGGATGGCCAGTGGTTGATGTAGATGTGTAGGGTATCCCCATCAGCTGTTGTCCCTCTAACATAAAGTATGTCACGAGTTGCTCTTTGATTTTCGGTAAACACTACTGGAATTTTCTCGGAGTGAATTGGTGTAAAACGGGACTCACGATAAAGCAAACCAACATCAATGCCTCGTGAATCAGGAGACTCATAATGAATTATTTCGTAACCGGCATTGTACAATGGCGTACGAGCAATTAAATCCTCTAAAACTTTACGGTTCTCAATTTCGGCAAAACCGATTACATCCGGAGGTGTCCAACCGCCAACTGCAGTTATGACTTGATATATTTTAAACAGCTTGTCTTTGTAGCGATATTTTGTCCAGAATTTCCCTTCGTTTGGGAGAAATTCCTGATCATTCTTTTCAGGATCATCTTCGGTGTCAAAAAGATTCTCCACATTGTAAAACATGAATCGGAAACTTCGTTCATTGTCTTTCTTATCTGCTTGAGCAAATATCTGCAAAGTCAGAAAAGAAAGAAATATAATAAGTAAAGTTAGTTTTTTCATAATGGTTATTCTAAGCGTTCAAAAAGCCCAAGATCAGGAGCATCATCTGTCAATCTACTGTTTCCGTCGTAATCTACTGGAACCTCCTGCCCAACTTCAATCTTTCCGTAATCTTTTGCAGGACTCAGAGTGTCAAGACGGAAGTCATACATATCATAGGGATCAATAAATTCTGGGTCTTGGTTAACAATGACATTGGAATAATTGGAATTATTTGTCTCCTCTCCTGTTTTAATCAGGCAATTTTCAAATTGATAAGTTGCAGTTTCATCATACAGATCCACAAGCAATTCTTCAGACAAATTCCCGTAGATAATGCAATTCCCAAAATAGGCATCAAATTGTCGAGCATCTAAAATTGTTCCTCCTCCAGATCCTTCATAAGTGAAATAATTATTCAAAGCGACCGAACTACTTTGTCTGCTTCCAGAATAATAATTTGCAAAAGTACAATGTTTGAAATCATACGTTCCACCGTAAAGTAAAGCCGCTGTGTATTGTCCACAATCAGAAAAAAGTGAATTGGTTGCAGTAATGTGAGCGCCTGCACCATACAGCCCGGCCACATTCATGTGCTGAACAATGACATTATCGAGAGTCACTGTTGGAGCACCAGCCGTTACAACAGAATCGGCACGAATACCAATGATTCCATTTTTCACTTCAGCATAACGCATTTCATTGTATTTACTCCCTGTCAGAAAATGAATTCCACCTAGCAAATAAATTCCACCACCATCCAATGTTATCCAGGCTCCCCATTGTCCAGAAATATCATCGTAACCAGACTCAAGCCTATCGCCCTGAAAAACAACTGGATTTCCATATTCGCCATTCACTTTAAGTGTCCCATTAACAAGCATACTGGAACCATAATGAAAATGCAATTGTGTGCCTGCTTGGATTTGCAATTCCACATTATCATCAACAAGCACCGAGTTGTAAATTAGAAATGGTTTATCTGCAGTCCAAACTGTATCGCTCGTTAATACGTCTCCATCAATCAAATACACATTTTGCCCAAATGCGACTAAGTCCACGTCTTGAGAATTTCCATTGGAGATAAAAAGAATGGAATCTTGTTCAACCATGTCATTTTCGGAAGGATTAATGGTAACCTCAACAAAAATAAAAATGGAATCTTCGGCTGGGATTTCAATGTCGCGAACTGTATTTGACTGATCTCCATCAATATTTAAACGAAAAACTGATTCTTGTCCTCTAGCTAGGGCAATCTCATCAATCTTGATCGTTTTTGAATGTGGATTGATTACAGTGAGATATTTTGTTGTTGAACCAACGGTTGTAAAGATGGTATCAAACTGAACAGTGTCCGTTGAAAAGCTCAACTTATCTGACGGATCTGTTGTGTAAGGATTTCGCTCACAAGATGAGAGTAAGGCCAGTAATAAAAATACTGGTGCTATATAAATCAATATGCGCATGTTGCAAATATAAGATTCTGTTTTCTGATTTCAAACAAGCAAACTTTCGTTGCTCCAACAAATAACGGAAGGATTTGGGAAAAATTGTTGAGTTTTACAATCTGTTGCATCAAGAAAAATTATAGCAAAAAGCACTTGCTTTTGCATATTTAGCGACTCAACATCAAGTTTAAACAAGAGAAAACCTACCACCTACTACTCCTTCTTTTCGCTAAGTTCCAGCCAGCGCATTTCTTTTTCATCAAGTAAGTCACTAAGTTCTGAAAATCGCGTTGATTTTTCTTGCAAGTCGTCGGTAGAAAGTGTCCCAGAAGACAATTCTGTTTCCAGATTTTCTTTTTCTTGGCTCAAAGATTCGATCTCCTTTTCCAGCTGCTCAAACTCTAACTTTTCTTTGTAGGACAATCTATTTTCGTAGGTGTTTTGTTTTTGTTTTTCCGGTTTCTTTTCAACAGCCTTCTTTTTTGAAGCAATAATACTCTCTAACTTCTCCTCTTCATCTTTTTTTGACCGGTAAACCGAATAGTTACCAGGAAAATCTCTCACCACACCATTGCCTTCAAACACAAAAAGGTGATCGACAATTTTATCCATAAAATAACGATCGTGAGACACAATTAGCAAACACCCCTGATATTGAATCAGATAATCTTCCAATACTTGCAAGGTCACAATATCTAAATCATTTGTTGGCTCATCAAGAATTAAAAAGTTAGGTTTCGTCATGAGCACTGTACACAAATACAATCTTCGTTTCTCACCCCCACTTAATTTTGAAATTCGTTGTTGCTGCTTAGGAACAGGAAACATGAAATGCAAGAGAAACTGTTGAGCAGAAAACACTTTACTTTTATCCAAACTAACCGCCTCAGCAACTTTGGTTACTGCATCAATCACTTTATCGTCTTCATTGAAATTCATACCATCCTGACGATAATATGCAAGCTTTACTGTTTGTCCAAGGACTACACTTCCTTCATCTGGTTTAATTAAACCTGCAACCAAGTCGAGAAATGTAGTTTTCCCAGTTCCGTTTCCACCAACAATACCAATGCGCTCAAAACGAGCAAACTTATAATTGAAATGATTGATAAGGGAAAGATTTTCGTAACCCTTACTCATATTATGAAATTCAAGAATTTTTGAGCCCAACCGCTCAGATGGGATAGCAATGCTCATTGCTTCTTCTCGCTTTTGCTGAGATTTCTGCTTGAGTTCATAATAATTATCGATACGAAATTTTGCTTTTGTACCACGCGCTTTAGGCATTCTCCTCATCCACTCAGATTCTGTTCGCAAGAGATTGGTAGCCTTTTCTGCCATTGCCTTTTGATTATCCTTACGTTCTTGACGTTTATCAAGATAATAGGAATAATTTCCATTGTAAGTATATATCTGATTATCATCAATCTCCAGAATCACATTACACACTCGATCTAAAAAATAACGATCGTGAGTAACCATAAAAAGTGTTTTCCCAGATTGCATGAGGAACTGCTCCAGCCATTCAATCATATTCAAATCCAAATGGTTAGTAGGCTCATCCAGAATCAGCAAGTCCGGATCCTCCATCAGTACAGCAGCTAAGGCAACACGTTTTTGTTGTCCTCCACTCAGTTGAGACACTTTTAAATGCACTTGCTCTACTTGCAAAACAGTCAGAATTTGTTTCATACGAAGTTCCAAATCCCAAGCATTCATGCTATCCATGACATCAATGCATTTTTGCAAATTATCCGCATCATTATCTTCAATGGCATTTTGGTAATCTCTTACAGCGTTCATCATAGGAGAATCCAAATGAAAGATTGCATCGAGAATGGATTTTTTTGGATCAAGCATGATATCTTGCGGCAGATATCCAACCTTTAAATCATTCACTGAAGAAATCTGCCCTGTATCAGGTGTATCTTCTCCTGCAAGAATTTTCAACAAAGTTGATTTTCCCGTTCCATTTTTCGCCACAAGTGCAATTTTCTGTCCTTGAGAAATACTAATTGAAATATCTTCAAACAATAGATTTACACCAAAGCGTTTCGAAATATGTTCAGTTTGCAATAAACTTATCATGCATTATCTCCATTTTCCTCATTCAACAAATCTGGTCGTAGTCGCTTGGTTCTTTCGTATGCCTGTTGAGCTTTCCACTCATCAATTTTTTTAAAGTTTCCACTTGTTAAAACAGCTGGCACCTCCCAACCATTATATTCTGAGGGACGTGTATATACAGGAGGCGACAATAATCCATCCTGAAATGAATCGCTTAAGGCAGAGGTTTCATCCGAAAGCACTCCGGGAATCAATCGTATAATACTATCAGCCATGACAGCTGCTGCAAGTTCTCCTCCTGTCATCACAAAATCGCCGATACTCACTTCACGAGTAATAAAATGATCGCGTATGCGCTGATCTATTCCCTTATAATGGCCACAAAGAATCATAATATTCCCTTTTAGTGACATTGCATTTGCCATTGGCTGATCAAACTTTTCCCCATCAGGAGAAGTATATATGATTTCATCGTAATCTCGTTCCTGTTTTAAAGCCGAAATACATTTATCCACAGGCTCAAGCATAAGTACCATACCAGCATCATTACCGTATGCATAATCATCCACTTGACGATGTTTTCCCAATCCGTATTCTCTCAAATCGTGCAAATGAATTTCGGCAAGATTCCGTTCCTGAGCTCGCTGAATAATTGAATGTCCAAGTGGACTTTTCAATAATTCAGGCAAAACTGTGATAATATCTATTCGCATATTTTTATTTTTGTACAAAATTAATCAAATGCTTTGAGTGATAGACAGATTCAGTCTAAATTATGTTCGATTATTCAGAATTGAACATAAATACTTTGAAAATTCGGGCTTTAAGTCTTAATTTCGAACATTTTTAGTAAAATTGCACTTTTTTTAATTTGTAAAACGTAAACATAAAATTCTGAAGTTTAAATTATCCAGTAATGAACGAAGAAAAACACAACAACGCGCTGAATAACAACGACCTGAAAAACACTTCAGGCGACGATATTCAAAAGTCTGAAAATGTAAACGATCAGGCAAATATTGACGCGCAAGCTCAAGATCAGTCAAAAACTGATGACTCTTCTGCAGCAGAGAAAACCTCTGAAAATTCAGAATCAGCTCCATCGAAGGAAAATATTTCGGAAGAAAAAGTAGCTGAAAAGAATCATTCAAACGATGCGCCAGAGGCAAGTGTAAAAGAAGAGGAAGAAAAATCTGACGCAAAAGCAGAGAATGAAACATCTGATGAAAAAGAGGCAGAAACATTGCCGGACTACACAAATTTTTCTAAATCAGAATTACTTGATGCATTAAAAGAAGCTGTTGACAGTGAAGACATTGCAATAGCAAGAAACAAAATAGATGTCATCAAATCTAGCTTTTACAAGTTAAGACATCAGGAAATTGCAGACCTCAAACGTATTCATGTCGATGGAGGTTTGGATCCAAATGAATTTGATGCACCAAAAGATAAAGATGAAACTTATCTGAAAGAACTTTTGGATATTTTCAAAGATAAGAAAGCAAAATTCAATGCTGAGCAAGAAAAAGTGAAGCTTGTTAACTTAGCGAAAAAGCAAGAAATCATTGAAAAGATCAAAGTTTTGGCAAATGGAGAAGAATCCATGAAAAAAACGTTTGAAGAGTTTCGTGCACTTCAAGCAGAATGGAAATCCATCGGCAACGTTCCAAAAGAAGAAGCAAGTGAATTATGGAACAGCTACAACATGCAAGTTGAGCGTTTTTACGATTTCATTAAAATCAACAATGAAATGCGCGATTTAGATTTCAAGAAAAACCTTGAAATGAAAATCGAATTGTGCGAAAAAGCTGAAAAACTCCTTTTAGAACCTAAAATTGTACAAGCTTACAAATCGTTGCAAGACTTACATGACCTTTGGAAAGAAACAGGTCCGGTACCAAAAGAAAAACGTGACGAAATTTGGGAACGCTTTAGTTTAGCATCCAAAGAAATCAACAAAAAGCATCAAGAGCATTTCATTCAGAAAAAAGAGGAGCGTGAAAATAACCTAAAAACAAAAGAAGCACTTTGCGAAAAAGCTGAGGTTATTGCCAATCAGAATTTTGAAAAAATGAAAGATTGGAATGAACGCACGAATGAAATTATGGAATTGCAGAAAGTTTGGAAAACCATTGGAATGGTTCCACAAAAACACAATGCTGCAATTTATGAACGTTTCCGTTCAGCATGCAATTTATTTTTTGACAAAAAGCAAAGTTTTTTTAAAGAGATAAAATCAGAATTTGATGACAATCTTCAAAAGAAAATTGACATATGTGTTCGTGCCGAAGCTATCCAAAACAACACAAATTGGAATGAAACTCGGGATGAAATATTAAAGCTACAGGAAGAATGGAAAACCATAGGTTCTGTACCTAAAAAACAATCCGATGAGGTTTGGAAACGCTTCCGTGGAGCATGTAACAGTTTCTTCGAAGCCCGCGACAACTATTTCAAAGGCAGAAAGAATGAAGAAAAAGAAAACCTTGACAAGAAAACAACGCTTATTGATGAAATTAAGGCATTTAAACCTTCTGAAGATAAAGCAGAAAACCTTAAAGCTTTACAGAATTTCCAATCAGCTTGGACTCAAATCGGTTTTGTACCAAGAAAAGACAAAGACAAACTACAGAAAGCTTACAAACAAGCAATTGAAGATGCATTCCAAGGTCTCGATATGTCTTTGGCAGGTCTAAACAATGCACAATTCCAAAAGCAAGTTGATGAGTGGACTGAAGCTGATGATCAGCAAAAAATCCAAGGTGAAAGACAACGTCTAAACCAAAAAATCAGCAAAATCAATGAAGATATTACCCTTTGGGAGAATAACATGAGTTTTTTCACCGGCAGCAGCAGCGGATCACTGCTGAATAACGTCAAGAAAAAGATAGAGAAAGCGAAAAAAGATAAATCGCAATTACAAGACAAACGTAAAATTCTCGATCTGGCGTTAAGAAAACTAAAAAAAGAAGAATGAAAAACTTAAAAATTAGCATTTTAACAAGTCTAATTCTATTAATCCTTCCAACTTTGATGTTTGCTCAAAATGGAAGTATTAAAGGGTTTGTGTACGACAAAAACACAGGTGAAGCATGCGTATTTGCCAATGTGTTTATTGAAAACACTTCATTAGGTGCAGCTACCGACATGAATGGTTATTTCAATATCGGGAAAGTCCCACCGGGGAAACAACAAGTCATTGTTTCTTATGTAGGTTACGACACTTTACGCTTGGAAGTATCTGTTCGAGCTAATGATGTGATTTCGCAAAACTTTTACCTTGAAGCAAGCTCTGTCATTCTTGATGAAGCATTAGTTTCTGCAGAACGCATGGAAAAAACGACTCAGGTGCGAACTTCTGTAACAAAAGTACAACCCGTACAAATCAAACGCCTGCCTAGTATTGGTGCTGAGCCTGACATTGCTCAATACCTACAAGTTGTTCCTGGAGTTGTCTTTACAGGTGACCAAGGAGGGCAGTTATATATTCGTGGAGGATCCCCAATTCAGAACCTTGTATTACTGGACGGAATGGTAGTGTATAATCCATTCCATTCGATAGGTTTGTTTTCAGTTTTTGATTCTGATATCATGCAATCTGCCGATATTTACACAGGTGGATTTTCAGCAGAATACGGAGGAAGAATTTCTTCTGTAATGGACATAAAAATGAGAGATGGTAACAAAAAACGCTTTGGCGGGAAATTGTCAGCCAGCCCATTTGGATCAAAACTTTTGCTCGAAGGACCTTTTAAGAAATTTGAAATAGGAAAAGGAAGTGCAAGTTATTTAATTTCAGCGAAAACTTCCTATCTGGAACAAAGCTCAAAGTACTTGTATAACTACATTGCTGATAGTCTCCCATTTAACTACACCGACATTTTTGGAAAAGTTTCTTTCAATGCTGCCAACGGAAGTAAAGTCAATGTATTTGGGTTTAATTTCAGAGACAATGTTAATTATGGTGCTTTGTCTGATTTAAACTGGAACAGTTCAGGAATTGGAAGTAATTTCATCATTGTTCCTGATGGCTCAAGTGTTATGATTCGCGCAAACTTGTCATATTCTAATTACAGTATTGAGCTTTCTGACGCAAACAATGTCCCACGAAGCAGTGATATTTCAGGATACAATGGAGGCTTGGATTTCATTTATTTCCAAGGCAAAAATGAGTTTGTTTGGGGATTGGAGACCTTAGGTTTCACAACAGACTATATTTTCCAGAACTCCATAGGCAGAACCTTGAATCAAAGAGAAAACACAACAGAACTTGCGGCTTACACCAAATACAAAATGAAACGTGGAGCGCTTGTTTTGGAACCTTCATTTAGAATTCATTATTACGCATCCCTTTCAGATGTATCACTAGAGCCAAGATTAGGTGCAAAATACAATCTAACCGAAGTTTTCCGATTGAAATTTGCAGGTGGTTTCTACTCACAGAACCTCATCGCAGCAAACTCAGACAGAGATGTTGTTAACTTGTTTTATGGTTTCTTATCCGGTTCAGATGCAATCCCTGAAGAGTTTGATGGAGATCCGATTACACACAGATTACAGAAATCACAACATGCGATTTTCGGATTTGAATTTGATTTAACAAAATATTGGGAACTTAATGTAGAAGGTTACTATAAAAACTTCTCTCAACTGACAAACATCAATCGAAATAAACTGTATGATGACTCTCCTGAGAATTATGAAATTCCTGATTATCAGAAAAAAGATTTTATCATTGAAAAAGGGGCTGCTTATGGTGTGGATGTCCTTTTGAAATATGAATACAAACGTTTGTATTTATGGATGGTTTATGGCTTAGGTAAAGTTGTGAGAGATGATGGTATCGAAACCTACGCTCCACATTTTGACAGAAGACATAATGTCAACTTTGTTGGAACCTACAAACTTGGAGAAAACAACTCTTGGGAAATTAGCGCACGTTGGAATATGGGTAGCGGTTTTCCATTCACTCAAACACAAGGTTTTTATGAACAATTGCCTCTGTATGGATCAATCAATACAGATTATTGGTCATTAAATGGCGACCTTGGAATTATTTACGGTGACATCAACGAAGGACGATTACCAACTTACCATCGTTTAGACTTAAATGTCAAAAAATTGATCACCTTTAATGAATTTACAAAACTTGAAATTAGCGCATCGGTAACGAATGTATATAACAGAGAAAACATTTTTTATTTTGATCGTGTGAATTTTGAACGCGTGAATCAGTTACCAATTATGCCTAGTTTAGGACTAAGTTTAACATTTTAAAACCACAACGTTGTGAGTCAAACAAATTACATTTTTGTTACAGGAGGAGTTGCATCATCCCTTGGGAAAGGCATTATTTCAGCATCTTTGGCAAGATTGCTACAAGCAAGGGGATATTCTGTGACAATTCAAAAGCTTGATCCCTACATCAATATTGATCCGGGAACTCTCAACCCTTACGAACACGGGGAATGCTACGTCACTGAAGATGGTGCTGAAACCGATTTGGATTTAGGTCATTACGAACGTTTTCTAAATCAACACACTAGCCAGAACAACAATGTCACGACAGGTCGAGTTTATCAAACTGTTATTGATAAAGAAAGACGTGGAGATTATCTCGGAAAAACCGTTCAGATTATTCCTCATATCACCGATGAAATTAAACGCAGAATTAAATTATTGGGCACTAAGCACAATTACGATTTTGTTATTACTGAAATTGGAGGTACGGTTGGTGATATTGAATCTTTACCATACATTGAAGCAGTTCGCCAGTTACGCTGGGAAATGGGAAATCATTCTGTCAATATTCATTTGACACTGGTACCTTTCCTTAAAGCAAGTGGAGAACATAAAACAAAACCAACTCAACATTCCGTCAAACAACTTTTGGAAGAAGGAGTGCAGCCAGACATCATTGTTATCCGTACAGAAACACCTGTCAATAATGATATACGTGCTAAAGTTGCACAATTCTGTAATGTTCAGTCAAATGCTGTCATTGAATCTCGCGATGTGCCTAGCATCTACGAAGTTCCTTTAATGATGCAAAAAGAAAAACTGGATGTTATCGTGCTGGAAAAATTAGGACTTGAAGTCAAAGAAACTCCGAGTTTATCAGCATGGAAAGGTTTCTTGAAAAACTTAAAAGATCCTCAAGGAAGTGTTGACATTGCCCTCGTTGGAAAATATGTTGAATTACCTGACGCATATAAATCCATTCAGGAATCATTCATACATGCAGGTGTCGTTAACAAAGTGAAAGTCAAAGTTCACTTAGTGCATTCAGAAACCTTAACTGAAGACAATGCAGCTGAAAAACTGAAAGAATACAAAGGAGTTTTAGTTGCCCCAGGTTTTGGTAGTCGAGGAATTGAAGGTAAAATTCATGCTATTCGCTATGCACGTGAAAACAACATTCCTTTCTTAGGTATTTGCCTTGGAATGCAATGTGCGGTCATTGAATTTGCTCGTAATGTCATTGGCATGGAAAAAGCAAACTCCGCTGAAATGGATCATAATACACCTTACCCAGTGATTGACTTGATGGAATCTCAAAAACAAGTTACCGATATGGGTGGTACCATGCGTTTAGGTGCATATCCTTGTGTCATTAAAGAAGGAAGCAATGTATTTGAAGCATACAAACGCATTAACATATCAGAACGTCACAGACATCGCTATGAGTTTAACAGCATGTACCTTGACGATTTTGTAAACAAAGGCATGATTCCAACGGGAATTAACCCTGACACCGAGCTAGTGGAAATCGTTGAAATCCCTGAACACAAATGGTTTGTGGGCGTACAATTCCACCCAGAATATCAAAGTACAGTCATTAATCCGCATCCTATTTTTGCGGAATTTATTAAAGCAACACTCTCATAATTTACCCTTTCTATGGATAAGAATAGTATAATTGGATTACTCATTATTGGAGCACTACTTGTAGGATACACAGTTTTTACATCCCCAAGCAAAGAAGAACGTGCAGAATTAGAACGCAAACGTGACTCCATCATTCAAGCAGAGAAGACAAAAGACTCTCTCGCTTTAATTGAATTGGAGAAAGCAAAGGAATTGCAGAATGAAATCGCCTTACCTGACAGTCTTGTCACAGGTGAAAACACTTCTGAAGATTCCATCCGCATTCAAATGTATAAAGACTCCATTCAGACACTTGAACAAAAGCAGAAATATGGAGTTCTTGCAAATGCAGCAAAAGGAACATCCGAAATCATAACACTCGAGAATGATCATATGATTGCCTCCTTTAATACAAAGGGAGGAAAATTGCATTCTGTTGAATTGAAGGATTATAAGACTCACGATGGAGAGCCTCTCCTACTGTTTGAAGGAGATTCAGCTGTTCACTTTGGATACGAAATGCTCATTGATAATCGCGCAGTGAACACCAATGACATGTTCTTCGAATTTATGGGCAGCAATAATCATGTGATTGTAAACTCTAACGATTCTGCTTCTGTAAGTTTCCGCTTAAATGCAGGCGAAGACAAGTATATTGAATTTGTGTATCAGCTTCGTGATCAAGATTGGATGATGGATTATTCAGTCAATCTTGTCAACATGAACGAGGTGCTCGCTCAAAATGTGAATTTCATTCGCCTTAATTGGTCTGCAAAACTTCCTCAACTGGAGAAAGGACGCAAATGGGAAACTCAGAATACAACCCTGCAATATCGCTTTGAGGATGGAGACATTGAAAAACTGAACGAACGGAAAGATGAAGACGAATCCAGCTCTGCTGCAAATGTGAACTGGATTGCCTTTAAACAGCAATTCTTCTCTACCATATTGATTAACGACGAGAGTTTTGAAGAACCTGTTTTCTCTGCTCAAACATTTGAAACCGGGAAGTATCTTGAACAACTCAATGCCGAATTGACTCTCCCGTACATGCATGAAGCACAGAAAACCTACAACATGCAATTTTACTTTGGTCCGAATAAGTTTTCAACACTTAAATCTTACGACCGTGACCTAGAAGAAATTATTCCATTGGGGCGTTCAGTTTTCCGTTGGGTGAATCGTTGGGCGATAATTCCACTTTTCAACTGGCTAGGAAATTGGATAAACAACTTTGGAATCATCATTCTCATCATGACAATTTTAATTAAGCTTGTGCTTTTCCCATTGACATACAAGTCTTACATGTCAACAGCAAAAATGCGTGTGCTTAAACCTCAAATTGATGAGCTAAATAATAAATACCCTAAAGGAAAAGAAGCTGAAAAACAACAAGCAACCATGGCATTGTATAAACGAGCAGGCGTGAATCCTATGGGAGGATGCCTTCCTATGTTGCTCCAAATGCCGATTTTGATTGCATTGTTTAGATTTTTCCCAGCATCCATTGAGTTAAGACAACAGTCTTTCCTTTGGGCTGAAGATTTATCGAGTTACGATTCTATTTTGGATTTACCTTTTGATATCCCAATGTATGGTGACCATATTAGTTTGTTCACCTTATTAATGGCGATTTCTATGATTATTTCCACGAAATTGAATAATTCAAATCAAGCTGCAGGTGCAAATCAAGCAACCATGAAAATGATGACTTGGTTTATGCCTATCATGCTCTTGTTGATTTTCAATAGCTATTCATCAGGACTTAGTTATTACTACTTCCTCGCCAACTTAATTACCATTGGTCAAACATGGGTAATTCGTAAATATATCGTTGATGAAGAAGCAGTATTGAAAAAGCTTGAGGCGAACAAAAAGAAAGCACCAAAGCAGAAGTCGAAATGGCAACAACGCATGGAAGAAGCTGCTAAACAACGTGGTTACGATCCTAAAAAGAAAAAATAACTCTGCATATGCTTGCAGTCAATAATTTAACGATACGATTTGCCGGAGAAGCGATTTTTTCCGGCATTTCCTTTATGATAAAACCCAAAGACAGAATTGGTCTTACTGGGAAAAATGGAGCAGGAAAAACTAGCCTCCTAAAAGTCATTAATGGAGAACTTGAAGCTTCTGAAGGGGATATCTCCTTCCCATCAGACATTCAAATTGCATATCTTCCTCAACACATACAGTTTGAGGATACCGGCAATTCTGTTCTTGACGAAGCCAAAACAGCGTTTCCCGAAGTTCTACGCATAGACAAGCATATCAATGAGCTCAATCAAAAACTTGCAGAGCGAGACGATTACGAATCCGATGCGTATCAAAAAATCATTCAGCAAGTTGCTGAATTATCAGAACGCAGGGCTTTATTGAATGCTGACAGCATGGACGGACTAATTGAGAAAACCATGAAAGGTTTGGGTTTTCATCCTGAAGACATGCATAGAAACACAGCTGAATTTAGTGGTGGATGGCGAATGCGTATTGAACTTGCAAAACTACTGCTTAGTCAACCCGAAGTCCTTATGCTTGATGAGCCTACAAACCACTTGGATATTGAATCTATTCAATGGTTGGAAGATTTTCTTATTAACTACCAAGGCGCCATCATTCTAATTTCTCACGACAGGAGTTTTCTCGATGCAGTTACACAACGCACCATTGAATTGGATGCTGGAAAGCTATACGACTATCCGGCAAGCTATACAAGATACGAGGTTATGCGAGAAGAAAGGCTGACAATGCAGAAAGCCGCACTTGAAAATCAGCAAAAAAAGATATCAGAAACAGAAAAATTCGTTGAGAAATTTCGCTATAAAGCGACCAAAGCAAAGCAGGTGCAATCACGCATCAAACAGATGGAAAGAACAGAAGAAATTAATCTGGATGAAAGTGACAATTCACAAATCCATTTCCGCTTCCCTCCTGCTCCACGCTCTGGCACCATTGTCATTGAGACAAAATCATTATCCAAAGCTTACGGCAATTTGCAAGTGCTTAAAGAAGTAGATTTTGTTTTGGAAAGAGGGGAAAAAATTGCCTTTGTCGGACGAAATGGTGAAGGAAAAACAACACTGTCTCGTATTATCCTCAACCAACTTAATTTTGAATCAGGAGATATCAAATTGGGACATAATTTGAGCATAGGATATTACGCTCAGAACCAAGATGAGATGCTAGACAATTCCAAAACTGTATTCCAAACTTTAGACGATGAAGCAGTTGGTGATATTCGTAAGAACTTACGAGGAATTTTAGGTGCATTCATGTTTTCAGGTGAAGACATTGACAAACGTGTCTCTGTACTTTCCGGTGGTGAGCGCAGCAGACTAGCATTGGCTAAACTCTTGCTAAAACCTCACAATCTTTTAGTGCTTGATGAACCAACAAACCACTTGGACATACGATCAAAGGATGTGTTAAAACAAGCATTATTGGAGTACGATGGGACACTAATTATTGTTTCTCACGACAGATATTTCCTAGATGGCTTAGCGGATACCATATATGAGTTTAAAAACCGAAACATCAAGCAACATTTGGGTGGAATTTCTGCATTTCTGGAACGTAGAAGACTTGAGAATCTTCAAGCGCTAAATCAGGCAAAACAACAAAAAGCAGAAAAAACATCTAAAGATAACTCCAGCAACAAGGCCAATTACCTCGAAAGAAAAGAAAGAGAAAAAGTAAGACGGAAATTGCAGCGTAATGTCAATGAGGCTGAAGAAAAAATTGAAAAGCTTGAGTCTGAAATTGCCACTTTAGAGGGAATTATGGCTAATCCTGAAAAAGCAGAACAAGCGCATTTCAAACAATATGAAAGCTTGTCCGAGGAATTGTTTCAGTGGATGGAAACATGGGACAATGCTCAACATGAACTGGATGAATTTGGAGAGTAAAAGGGAGTGTAATCTGAACTCTGTCCAGTTGTTTGTTAATGAATAATCAAAATTAATATTTTTTTCGAGACCAATTCTTAAAAGCCCGCTTAAATAATTTACAGGTTCTGTCAAGGGCGGCTGAGGTACGAAGCCGTTTATATACCCTTGACAGGTTTTATAAATTATTTTTCCTTTGCTTTTTAGAGTTGGTTCACTGTTTTTAGAGTTCGATTTTAAAACGACCTTCGAAGTGAATACACAGTTGTTGTACTGTTAGTGACCAGTTATGCAGAGGCTGAGTCCATTTCTTTGACACATTTTCAGTAACCAAATAGATGAGCTTAAGCAGCGCCATATCGCTGGTAAATGCACCTTTGGTTTTCGTTACTTTACGGACCTGACGATGAAAACCTTCAACAGGATTAGTCGTGTAAATCAGTTTTCTAATAGGCTCATCATATTTGAAGTAATTGGATAGTTCATTCCAGTTCTCATTCCAGGACTTAATCACAATTGGATATTTCTTACCCCAAATATCTTCCAAATTAAGCAGCTCTGTTTCAGCTCCCGACTTTGTTGCTGCTTTATACACCTTTTTAAGATCTTTCATAAAAGGCTTCTGGTCTTTTGAGGCTACATATTTAATAGAATTCCTGATTTGATGAACAATACACTTCTGTATTTCTGCCTCTGGAAAAATGCTTAAGATGGCTTGAGAGAAGCCGGAAAGATTATCTGTACAAGCAATTAGAATATCTTTAACACCTCGACTTTTTAAATCTGTAAGGACTGAAAGCCAGAAATTTGCACCTTCGCTTTCTGATATATACATCCCAATCAATTCTTTGCGGCCTTCTTTGTTGACGGATAAAATATTGTAAACTGCACGGGAAACCACCTTCCCTCCATCACGTACTTTATAATGCATTGCATCAAGCCACACAATCGGATAAACATCGTCTAATGGGCGATTTTGCCACTCTTTAACCTGAGGTATAACTCGATCGGTAATCTCGCTTAAAACGCTAGAAGAAACCTCCACATCATACATCTCCTCAATATAAAGGCCTATATCGCGTAGACTCATCCCTTTACCATAAAGGCCTATGATCTTGGGGGCTAAATTATCCGCTAAAACAGTTTGACGCTTTTTTATTATCTCTGGCTCAAATGTGCCATTACGATCATAAGGTGGCTCAATGGTTACCTCTCCTACATCTGTTTTAAGTGTCTTCTGCCCTTTGCCATTGCGCTTATTGCCACTTGAACGTTCGGCTGGATCCAAGTGCGCATCCATCTCTGCTTGTAAAGCACTTTCTAAAAACTCTTTAACAATAGGTTCAAAAACACCACCTTTACCGGTTAACGATTGACCTCTTTTTAACTGTTCCAAGGCTAAATCACGCATTGCTTTGTACTCAGGACTTTCTTTTCTTCTTCCCATAATGTTACAAAATTAATATTTGTTTGAATTATGGACAGACTTCAGAATACAGTCTCGAGTAAAACTCATCTCACAAAATCTATCCTATCGCTATTGAAAAGGTTTTCGTAATTCAGACACGAGAATTGCAGTTGCCACAGCAACATTTAACGACTCCATTGATTGATTCTCCACAGGGTATGAAGGTATCGCAATACGGTGTTTACAAGCATCTTCAAGCACTTTCGAGATTCCATGCCCCTCATTTCCCATGATTAACATTCCCCTTGGCATTGGCTTCTGATTCAACATGTTTTCCCCGTCCATAAAACTTCCGATAATAGGAAAACCAGGATAATGTGCCTGCAAATCAGCAATTGTTTGTTGTAAATCCACATAATGCACTTCAACTCGAAGGAAGGCTCCCATGGTAGATTGTATTACTTTTGGGTTTGTGTAATCAACAGTATCTAGCGAGCAAAGCACATGACGAACACCATACCAATCAGCAATGCGAAGTATGGTTCCTAAGTTGCCAGGATCTTGAACAAAATCCAAAGCAATCACAAGGTCTTCAGAAAGAAGTTTCAAATCGACATAGTCGTCATGCATAGGCATAATTGCAACTACTGAAGCTGCATTTTTCAAGCTTGACATTTGTTGCAATTGCCTTTCATTGGCAATTTCCACAGAAAAATTTTTAAGCTGTTGTTCATGGGAATTAACCCATGTTTCACTTGCCACAATAAGCTTTGGACTTGTGGGTGATTGTATCGCATCAAGGACTATCTTATCCCCTTGAATCAAGTACTCACGATGTTCAAAACGAAACTTTTTTTGTTGTAGTGAACGAATATGTTTTACCTGTGCATTTGTCAGCATAGAACAAAAGTAAAAAAACTTATGATTCATTGCTTATTGCTCTACAAGATTCATGGATTTGGATCAATCTTTGCGGAATTGGACAATGCAGTGTGATTATTCATCATAAATCTGTATTTTTGACTCAAAATAAATGACTTGAATACGAAGCTTACATATCAAAGTTTGCAGCTTGTCACATGGATCATCCTTTTGACATTGTTGGTTTCCTCCTGTAAATCAACAAAACTTGTTGGAGAAGATGAATACATGCTTAACCAACTGAGCATTACTTGTGATAACCCTCAAATTGACGAGGGTGATTTGGATGCTTCCATGAAACAAAAACCAAATCGTAAAACCCTGGGGGTTTTCAAATTTCACTTGTGGACATACAACATCACTCACCCAAAAGACACAAGTAAACACCCACCAAAATTTGTCACACGAATTGGCGAAGTTGTTGGGGAACCTCCAGTCATTTACAAAAATTCATTGCATTATAAAAGTCGTCGAAACCTTGAAAATTACTTGCAAAACAAAGGATATTATCAGGCTAGCATTAAAGACAGTTTGGTTATAAACAAAACCAATCCCAAAAAGGCAAGCTTGCAATTTCACATTGAAACTGGTCCTGTATATCGAATTCATTCAATTAGTTACGACATCATTGACCCATTTGTGAAAGATATCATATTAGAGGACACCAGTAGAGCATTAGTAAAAAAAGGAGATGTCTTTGATATGGACTTGCTTCTACAAGAACGTGAGCGGATATTATTTCAGATGAAGAACAATGGTTATTACTATTTTAACCAATCGAACATCCACTTTTACGCTGACACAACAAACACACAAGGTAAAGTTGATATCCGCTTAACCATCAAAAAATCCTTTGAAGCAGACCGCTATTTCTTGGAAGAAATTTTCACTCGACAAAAAATTAAGCAGGTATTCATTTACGTGAATTTTGATCGTGGAAAATATGCAGTCGATAAAGATGCTTATATCCGTACTCTTGACACCTTAAAATACGGTGAGTTTACTTTTCTTGTTGATGGCAAACTAAAGATCAAACCTGATGTCATTTTACAAGCTAACTATATAAAGCCAGGAGACGATTACAATTCGGATGAAGTCAAATTAACGCAAAAAAGTTTATCCGCCTTAAAACAATTCCGAAGCATTAGTATACAGTTTCAAGAATCAAAACATTACAGAAAAGAGGTTTGGAATGCTGAAAATCCGTGGTTAGATGCTCACATCTATCTTACTCCATCTAAACGACAATCATACACAACAGAGGCAGAAGGCACAAATTCAAGTGGAAATTTTGGCTTGGCAGGAGTATTAACCTATCAAAATCAAAACATTTTTCGTGGTGCTGAAATTTTCTCTGCTAAGTTTTCAGGATCGTTGCAAACCCTTGCCGGAACAGAAGATCTCGAAGAACGATTTTTAAACACTTTTGAATTCGGAACAGAACTAAATCTGGACATTCCAAAACTCATGCTACCATTGCAGAGTGAGCGTTTCATTAAAGAACACAATCCATCAACAAATTTCCGATTAAGTTTCAATCATCAAAACCGTCCTGATTACACAAGAACACTAGGGAATGCAAGCTTTGGTTATCAATGGCAAAGCAAAAATGATCACTTTCTTCACAGAATTAATCCAATTGAATATTACACCGTTAAGGTCTTTGATTTTGACCCAGGATTCAGAGAACAAATCGACTCACTCTACATACGTTACAGTTTTGAGGATCAACTTATTACTGCCATAAGCTGGGATATGATTTTCAACAATCAAAACATTAAAAAGACAAAAAATCACTGGTATATCTGGACCAATTTAGAAACTTCAGGAAACTTAATGAGCCTTTTGGGAGAACCTCTCGGCTTAGAACTATCCAATGCTGATGCCTATAAACTTTTTGATTTAGAATTTGCGCAATACATCAAAGCAGACATTGATGCTCGTTTTTATCAAGAAGTGGACAAACATCAAAGCATTGTATATCGCACATATATCGGAGCGGGGATGCCATTTGGCAACTCAACACAAGGGATGCCATTTGTAAAGAAATACTACATTGGTGGAGCAAATGACATCAGAGCTTGGCAAGTCAGAACCTTAGGGCCTGGAACTTACCGTGGCGGCGCTCTTTTCAACCAAATTGCAGATATGAAATTACTTTTTAATGTTGAGTATCGATTTGACCTCATTGCATTCATCAAAGGAGCACTTTTTGTGGATGCCGGGAACATTTGGGCTCTTGACAAATCGGATGATAGAGATGCCTTATTTAACCCAAAGACTTTTTACAAGGAGATTGCACTCGGAACCGGAATAGGCTTACGCTTTGATTTTTCCTTCTTTATTTTAAGATTTGACTTTGGAATGCCACTTTACGATCCAAAATATCCTGAGGACAATAGGTGGCTAAGCACATTTGACGAACTCAACTTATCCGATTTCACATTGAATTTTGGTATCGGATATCCATTCTAATCAACTTATGCTTTTGCTATTGCATCTGCAACATTGAGCCCGTCAATTGCAGAAGAAACAATTCCTCCAGCATAACCAGCTCCTTCTCCTGCAGGATACAATCCGCTAAAACCAATGTACTCAAACTCTTCGCGGTCTCTTGGAATTCTTACAGGAGAGGAAGTCCGACTTTCAACTCCAACAAGCAAAGCATCATTTGTATAAAAGCCTCTGAGATTTTTATTCATCAATTGCAAACCAGATTTCAATGCTTTTGACATAAAATCTGGCATCCAAAAATGCATAGGAGTAGAAACTAAACCAGCAGAATAGGATGTTTCAGGCAAGTCTTTTGATATTTTTCCTTGACAAAAATCCACCATACGTTGTGCTGGTGCAATAATTCCACTGCCTGAATTTTGAAAAGCTAAGCGCTCAAGCTGCTGCTGATACTTTAGTCCAGCTAATGGAGAATCATCACCAGTTTCTTTATAAACATCCTTGGGTTTAACTTCCGTTACCAATCCAGAGTTTGCCCATTTTGAATTTCGTCTGGAATTTGACATCCCATTGACGACAATAGTTTGGTCTTCTGTCATTGCAGGGACAATGGTTCCTCCAGGACACATACAAAAAGAATAAACTCCTCTCCCTTCTACCTGAACAGCTGTTGCATACTCCGCAGGAGGTAAAAATGGATTCTTTACAGATTGTCTATAGCGAATTTTATTAATAAGTTCCTGCTGATGCTCAACACGAACCCCCATAGCAAACGATTTGGACTCTAAAGGATACTCATGCTCAGCAAACCACTCATACATTTCAGATGCAGAATGCCCTGAAGCTAATATGCAATGCTTAACCGGTATGGTTTCTCCGTTTTCCGTTGTTACAGATTTTAAAGATTTCGCATCAACAGTAAAAGAAACAATTTTTGTATTAAAATGAATTTCCCCTCCAGCATCTAAAATTGCTTCACGAATATTTCGAATGATTCCACTCAATTTATCTGTACCTATATGAGGATGAGCATCGATTAAAATCTCTGGGGCAGCACCAAATTGATGAAGAACACCTAGTACATAATTTCTATCGCCACGTTTTTTTGATCGGGTATATAATTTCCCATCTGAGTAAGTTCCTGCTCCACCTTCGCCAAATGCATAATTGGAATCTTTATTCAACAAGGCATCGCGATGCAAGTTTGCAATATCTTTCTTTCTTTCTTCTACAGCTTTCCCTCTTTCAAAAATAACCGGTTTGTATCCATTTTCGATCAAACGCAAAGCCGCAAAAATACCAGCAGGTCCCATACCGATAATATGGACAGGTTGCGCTTGACTAACATCTTGGCTTTTGAATGTTTCCGGTGAATAATCAAGTTTCCCCTCCCCTAATACATATTCAGTTCGAACATGATATTGCACAGATTTTCCACGAGCATCCAGCGAGCGTTTTATCACACGTACATCGCCAATGTTTTCCGCATCGCATTTAACTTGTTCAGCAATTCTTCTGCGCACATAATCCATATCGTTAATATGCTTTGCAGAGCATTTAACATCTGTTTGTTTTATCATGTTCTAAAATTTTTGATTATTTGTTGAACCAACTAATGCCATCAAGTTTACCACCTTCAAAGTGGAATGATACCATCAGCATTTTGGAATCGAGTCTGTCATAAATATTAGTAAATTCTGAACCATCGTACCTTACATTATTTAACATTCCGAAAGCTCCTTTCACCTCTATGGCAAACATAAAATATTCAAGGAAAAAGTCAACACCAATACCAACTTCATAATACGGATTAAACCGTGTTAATCGAATTTTCGGTTTCTCTTCAGGTGCAATTTTTTTTTGAGCAGCCAAATCCCATTTCAAGGAACCACCACCAACAATGTAAGGGCGGAAGTTTCCGAATCGTTCCGAACGATATTTGAGTAAAATTGGCAAGTCAAGAAATGTGGATTCAATACGCATGTTGTGCTTTTTGTACACTCCATCATCAATGACTTTGTATTCTAAATCACGTTGACCAAAGTTCAAACCCGGCATAACACGGACATCCAAATATTTTGCAAGTTTTAAATTGGCAATCATATTGATATTAAACCCCACATAACGCTGATTTTCAACCCCAAATACAGTATCAAAACTATAAAACTGAGCACTAGGTTTAAAGGTAAAATCCATGGTATTTAAACCAAGACTATACCCAAAATGAGCAGGTTGATAATCCAACTTAGGTAAATTCTCTGGGCGCCTTTTCTGCGCCATTACTGCTACTGACATGAGTAGCAAAGCGATTATGTAAAGATACTTTTTCAAATCTCTAATTTCTAAACTATTATCTATAACTGGCAAAAATAAGAAAAAGTATTTCTCAATACGAATTATTGGATAAAATTGAAAGATTAAAAAGGGAAAAGTCACAAAACAAAGTCTGATTTAGCAAAATTTAGACAGAAGTAAACCCAAACCAATCAATATTTTATCAGGCCAACATCTAGTATCCAAAATCTTTCTAATTTAGATTTCTCAGATCGACCTCTGTTCTTTAACAAAAAACACTTACATTTGCGCCCTAACAAAACAAATAACTGAAAGCATGACAGCTAAAAATCACAAAGCAAAACAATCCTTCCGCTTCAAAAGATGGAGTAGAAAGGGTTATGCTGTCTTTCAGTCTTTAGGTAAAATTGTTCACATTGGAGTTGTCTTAATGACTTACAACTTACTAACCAAGCCAGTAGTGGCACAGGAGCGCATTGAGAGTCCAGAGTATGACACTGAAGCAGACACTTTACCAGAGGTTGAAATTTTGACATCAGAACCTTCTGTTGTCATGAGTCTTTCAGGCGTTCCGCAGCAAAGCATACGCTTAACAGAGTCTGCGATACAGGATGCCTCGGAGTTGGCTCAGGACTTAGCAGGAACTGACATCCGACAGCGAGGAATTCACGGAGTACAGGGAGACGTAAGCATCCGCGGCGGAAGTCCGGAACAAGTCGGGATCTTATTAAATGGCATCCCGCTAAACGACGTCCAAACCGGACATCACAATTTAAACCTGCCAATCCCGGCAATCAGTCTCACTCAAATTCAACGTTACACACCTGGCACATCGCAACAAGCTGGAAGTGGCATATATAGTGGAGCATTGAATTATCAAAATCTTCTTTCAGAAACAAATCGCTTAAAAATTTGGCTTGGAGGTGGTCAACACAACTACCTCGACCTAAGCCTTGCAACAGATTTCCAAACTGGAAAAGCAAGACACCATTTGGCTACTTCATGGAAATCATCTGAAGGACATTCAGATAATACAGATTTTGAATCTGCAAAGGTTTATTATCACAGTTTAATTCCGATAAGTGACAAACTTGAAGCAGACTTACAATCAGGCTATTTGAACAAATCCTTTGGCGCAGAATCCTTCTACACAAGCAAATATCCAAAACAATTTGAAGCCATCAGCACTTGGTTTGGTAGCCTCAAATTGCAATCAAAAGGAGCAATCAAAATAAGTCCGACTTTCTCTTACAGGCGACATAAGGACAGATTTGAGCTTTTCCGTGAGGATCTTTATCAATACTCCAATGGGTATTATATTATGTCTGAAAATGACACCGCCAAGTATGTTCCCGGCATTTATGAAGCATGGAATTATTATGGCGGACATAATTATCATTTGAGTGAAGTATACAATTACCAAACAGATTTCCGAAACAGCAACGCATTAGGAGATTTTCATCTCGGGATACAGCATAAACATGAGAGCATTTTAAGCAATGTTCTGGGGAAAGAATTAAACAATCCAATTCCAATTGCAGATCAAACAAATGCCACATATAGCTATAAGGCGGTAAGAGATCAGGTGAATTTACTTGCATCCTATCAATCTGTGGGAGTTCACAATTTCCATCTCGGATTAAGTGGAATGCTGCATTACACCGAGACTTACGGTTTGCATAAATATGGAAGTATGCGATTGCATTACAAGCCTAACGAACACTTTAGCACATGGATAGCATACAACCAAAGCATGCGTCTTCCAAGCTTCACGGATTTATATTACAGTGGTGCATCAAATTATGGAAATCCAAACTTAATTCCTGAAGAAGCAGGTAATACAGAATTAGGTTTTTTCTTCAGGAAACAAAGTTTCACAGGAAGAACTCAATTCTTTCATCAGCGTGGGAAAAACATGATTGACTGGGTAAAATCACCCGAAGACAGCAAATACACCAGCATGAATCACACAAACTTAGACACTTATGGTGTTGAGTTCTCAATATCGTGGCATCCTTCAGAACAGCAAGTGATTAAACAATTCATTCATAGCGTTGAGTTTAACTACACGGGCATACACAAAGACAAATTTGCCGATGATCTCATTTCCGCTTATGCATTGGACTATTTAAAACATCAGGCATTTCTGAAAACGACTCATCAAGTAGGTACGACAGGAATTGGTGCAGACCTGACACTCAGGTATCAAGATAGAAATGGAAGTTTTACAAATTCAACGGGAGAAGTTGATTATCCAGACTTTTTGCTGATGGACATCTCACTTAGTTATCAATGGAAATCGCACAGTGTATTTATCCAATGTGTGAATCTTTTTGATACAAAAGTTGAAGATTTTGGGAACATAAAACTTCCAGGAAGGTGGTTAAAACTGGGATTAAAGCTTGATTTCCAGCAGAACAAGAGGAAATGAAAAAAATATTTGTAAATATGGTTTTTTTCTCAGAAAGTTTTTATACTTTTGCAGTCCAATCTGTTAAAGACTTTTAAAACGAATAAAATGTACGCAATAGTAGAAATCGCCGGACAACAATTTAAAGTTGAGAACAACTCTAAACTTTTTGTGCATCGCCTTGAAGGAGAAGAAGGTAGTAACGTAGAATTTGATAAAGTATTACTTCTTGAAAATGATGGTAAATACAAAATTGGTAAACCTGAAGTAAAAAACGCAAAGGTGACTGCTAAGATTTTATCTCATGTTAAAGGCGACAAAGTACTTGTCTTCAAGAAAAAAAGAAGAAAAGGATATCAAAAGTTAAACGGACATCGTCAGCAATTCACACAATTGCAGATTGAAAGTATTGACGCATAAGAAAATTTAAGCATTATGGCACATAAAAAAGGAGCTGGTAGTTCAAGAAATGGTCGTGAATCGGAAAGTAAACGCTTAGGTGTTAAACTTTTTGGTGGCGAAACCGCTATCTCAGGAAACATTATCGTTCGCCAGCGCGGTACAAAACATCATCCTGGTAAAAATGTTAAAATTGGAAAAGATGACACACTTTATGCTACTGCTGATGGCATCGTAAAATTCCAAAAGAAAAGAGATAACCGTTCATATGTTTCTGTTGAGCCAATTGAAAACGCAGAACAGAAATAATCATAACTAAAACATTTTTAAATCTCTTGTTTTTTCTAATTTAGCAGAAAGAACAAGAGATTTTTATTTAATACATATTGAGATGCTGAATATTAGAACAATACGTGAAAATAAAGTCGAAATTATTGAGCGATTAAAAATCAAAAATTTCGATGCCGAAGCAATTATTGAGAATTTACTCCAAATTGATGATGCAAGAAAAGCGCTGCAGTTTGAAAATGATAACCATATTGCAGAACAAAAGAGCATCTCAAAATCCATTGGACAACTTTTTAAAGAAGGAAAAGCGGATGAAGCACAAGCTGCTAAATCGAAAACTGGAGAACTGAAAGAGAAAATTCAGCAAAACACTCAAGAATTAAAACAATTGGAAGAAAAACAGTTTCAGCTGTTGTCAGAAATTCCAAACATTCCAAATAAAATTGTTCCTGCTGGGAAATCGGATGAGGACAATAAAGAAGTTGACCGTTGGGGAGAAATTACTGAACCTGCAGTTAAAAAACCACATTGGGAAACCATAGAGGAATACGACATCATCGACTTTGAGTTAGGAACAAAAATTACTGGTGCTGGTTTTCCTGTTTACAAAGGAAAAGGAGCAAAATTGCAACGTGCATTAATTAGTTTTTTCCTTGGAGAAGGAGAACAAGCAGGTTACCAAGAAGTTTTACCTCCACTCATGGTGAACGAAGCCAGTGGTTTTGGAACAGGTCAGCTTCCAGATAAAGAAGGACAGATGTATGAAATCACAGCAGATGGTTTTTATATGATACCTACTGCTGAAGTGCCTGTTACTAACATCTATCGCGATGTCATTATCGACGAAGAAAAATTGCCAAAAATGAACATGGCATATTCTGCATGTTTCCGCCGTGAAGCGGGTTCATGGGGATCACATGTCCGTGGGTTAAACAGATTGCACCAATTTGACAAAGTAGAAATTGTCCGTGTTGAGCATCCTGACAAGTCATACGAAGCACTTGAGGCAATGAAAGCACATGTTGGAAATCTGCTCCAGAAATTAAATTTACCATACCGTATTTTATTGCTTTGCGGTGGGGATTTAAGTTTTACTTCTGCTCTAACTTACGATTTCGAAGTATTTTCAGCGGGTCAGGAACGTTGGTTGGAAGTAAGTTCTGTCTCCAATTTTGAAGATTATCAAGCAAATCGTCTTAAACTGAGATTCCGAGATAAGGAAACGCGCAAAGCTCGTACCGCTCACACACTGAACGGTTCAGCCCTTGCTCTTCCTCGTATTATGGCAGCACTGCTGGAAAACAATTTAACCGAAGCCGGAATCGTTATACCTGAAGTATTGCATAAATACACAGGATTTAAAATCATTGAAAAAGCTTAAACATTTTCTATTATGAAACTAAAATACACATTTATCATCGCAATTATAGCAGGACTTTTCTTTGTTTCTTGTAGTAGTAAAGAAGAAAAAGAAAGTCTCAAGAAAATAGAGCAAATGATTGCTGAAAGTAACCTTGTTTATCAAACCATGAACGGAACGCTTCTCGACTCTGTCAATGCTTATTTGGATTCTGCGAACATTAAATTAAGTTATTTCAAAGAAAATCCAGGAGACACTTTGCCAATTGAAGCCGAAAATTATTGGGAATCATATTACCATATGATTTCAGTACGTAAAATGCTTGGAAATTACAAAGACAAACATCTTCCACGACTAAATCAAGACTTTGAATATTCGAAACAGCAACTTGAGAACCTTCATCACGACATAAAAAAAGGTTTATTGGAAGACTCTGTGCGTATTTCTTATATGGAGTTAGAAGATTCTGCCTACAATTTTATTATGGATCAAGCTGATGCCCGCATGAATCATGTGAGAGCACACTTTGGCAAATACACAAACAACCACGAAAAACTGGACACACTATTGCAAATAATGCAGAATGATTGATGCTGAAATTTGCGAAACATATCACACTTGTCCTGCTGCTATTAAGTTTAACCTCACTCCTACCGACGGAAGTATCAGCACAGGAAAACAAATCGCAATTGGCATTTGAATATTATCGCAATCAGGATTATGAAAAAGCATCTGTACTTTTTTTAGAGTTGTACAAGGAAAGAAATAATACCTATTACAGAACTTATTACATCCAAAGTCTAGTAAAATCTGAACAACTGAATGAAGCAGAAAAGTTTGTCAATCGTGAATTACGCCGAAATAAAAACGACATTGATTTAAAGATTGAGCAAGCCTACATTTATGAAATTCAGGGTGAAAAAGACAAAGCAGAGAAATCATATAACGATATCATACAGCAAGGAAGCATCACTCCAAATTCAGTAAAAAACCTGGCAAATAACTTCATCAGAAAACGAAAATACGAGTGGGCTGAAAAGACGTATTTAGCAGGGCAGAAGAACATTACGAATCAAGATTTTTATTATGAGCTGGCCAACCTATATTCCATGCAGAGAAAGTATGAACCTATGATGGAAGCATATTTGAATTTACTTGGATCAAATGCTTCTTACATCAACACCGTACAATCACGGTTACAGAACTTAGCTCTTTATGATATTGACCAAAGCCTAAATCCTATTATCGAATCCTCCATCATCAAGAAAATACAAGCCAATAATTCCAATCCTGTTTACACTGAATTGCTCATTTGGCAATACATTCAAACAGGGAAATATCGTCAGGCAATTCAACATGCCAATGCGCTTGACAAACGATTTAATCAACGAGGTAAGGGATTGTTTGAACTTGGTCAAATTGCTGCAGAAAACAAGGAGTTTGATATTGCCTCAGAGTGCTTTGATTTGGTTTATGCATATGGAAAAGTTTCGCCATATTATTTCAATGCAAAATTAATTGAGCTTAATCATCTGTATGAAGTGGCAACCAACAACATGCACCCTGATGAAGAAAAACTCAAATCGCTTGAAACATTAATAGGCGAAACAGCTGCAGAAGCTCCTCGCAAACTAAAACATCCCCTCATAAAACTCCAAGCACAAGTTCAGGCATTTTATTTAGGAAATGCAGCAGAAGCTCTGCATTTAATTGACAGCACAATGACACGCATCAACCTCACACCAGATGTAGAAGCTGAACTTAGCATGCTAAAAGGAGACATTTATTTATTGAATGACAATCCCTGGGATGCGACACTTGTTTATGCTAAAGTAGAAGAGTTCAATAAAGAAAATCCATACGGGTCTGAGGCAAAGTTTCGAAAAGCAAAGTTAGCATATTACACGGGGCAATTTGAGTGGGCGAAAGCTCAACTGGATGTACTAAAAGCAAGTACAAGTAAACTTATTGCTAATGATGCCATGGAGATGAGTCTTTTAATCACCGAGAACACCAGTGAAGACAGCCTTCAAACAGCTCTAACTTTATTCGCAAGGTCTGATTTATTGCAATTCAAGCATGATTATGCCCAAGCATTAATTGTTTTGGACAGTGTACTTTCTGATTTTCCTACAGACGAACTAATTGATGATGTCTTATATCGTAAAGGACTTATCAATGAAGCACTTGGGAATTATGAAGAAGCTATCGACTATTACAATCGCATTGTAACAGATCATTCATGGGGAAT
This sequence comes from Bacteroidales bacterium, assembly GCA_963676165.1. GTDB lineage: Bacteria > Bacteroidota > Bacteroidia > Bacteroidales > ML635J-15 > JAQIBY01. The sequence continues at coordinate 3,223,570 of OY781043.1, forward strand.
TTTAGCTGACAATGCCTTGATTCGAATAGGACGCATTTATCAAAATGAGCTAAAAGACAAAGAGGCAGCACAACAAACATACACCCAATTTTTATTGCAGCATAAAAGCAGTATTTTCACAAGCGAAGCACGTAATTCCTTACGCGAATTGCGTGGAGACTTCGATGAAGAAAGCTCCAATAATGAAATCACAAACTAAAGCAATTTCATTTGCACTTTTGTCTGTATTGTGCTGGTCCACTGTAGCACCAGCCTTCAAATTAGCCTTGAATGAAATTTCCGTACTGCAAGTGCTTACCATAGCAAGTGGAGTAGCAAGCATTATTTTAGGGGGTATTCTTGTCATCCAGAAGAAATTTTCTTTGCTAAAACAACTATCACGTAAAGACGTTTTATGGTCTGTGCTCTTTGCGTCTATCAATCCAATTGTTTATTATCTGGTTCTCTTTTCAGCTTACGATAGACTACCTGCTCAAATGGCACAACCATTGAATTACACTTGGCCAGTAATGCTTAGCTTGCTAGCCATTCCCTTTCTTAAGCAAAAACTCAGTTGGAAAGCCTTACTTGCTCTGCTTATAAGTTTCGGAGGAGTATTGGTTATTTCACTTCAGGATTTGGAAGGCACAGGACTTAAAAGTGACACCACAGGAATAATTCTTGCCATTTTAAGTTCCATAGCTTGGGCTATTTATTGGTTACTTCAAGTAAAAAGCAAATTGGACAAAACGGTACAATTATTTCTCAATTTCACCTTGTCCTTTGGCATATTGATGATTATTTACTTCATTGTTGGCGAAGGCATTCCTACAGGAATTCAAGCATGGTTATCAAGCATCTGGATTGGAGTATTTGAAATGGGAATTACTTTTTTCTTTTGGATGTCGGCATTGCATTTTGCTGAGCGCACAGACATTGTTAGTAACCTGGCCTTTTTATCTCCATTTGTTTCTTTATTTTTCATTAATTTAGTGCTTGATGAACCCATATCAGAATCGACACTGATAGGTTTAGCATTAATCATAGGAGAAATTTTGCTGCAAAGACAAATTTCAAAACGCATAGCATGACAAAGGTTGGGAAAGAAAATATCATAATGGGCATGGACCCAGGCACAAATATCATGGGATATTCTGTCATTCAATGCTCAGGGAAACAAGTTAAATTGATATCGCTTGGCATCATTGACCTAACCGGTTATGCTGACCACTATTTAAAAATAAAGCATATTTTCGAACGCACTCAAAGCTTAATTGACCAATACCACCCAGATGAACTTGCTATTGAGTCTCCTTTTTACGGAAAGAATGTGCAATCTATGCTAAAACTTGGTCGAGCACAAGGCGCAGCAATCTCAGCAGCACTTTCCCGTTCTATGCCAATCCACGAGTATGCACCGAAAAAAATTAAAATGGCGATAACCGGAAATGGAAATGCAGAAAAAGAGCAGGTAGCAGCCATGCTTCAACGCGTATTAAAATATGAGGAGCAGCCCAAATATTTAGATGCAACGGATGCACTTGGAGCAGCAATGTGTCATTTTTATCAGCTTCAAAACCCATTGACCTCAGCGAAATCATCCTCTTGGAAAGATTACATCAAGAAAAATCCGGGCAAAGTAAAATTCTAATCAAGGATTGAAACTAGTACATTTGAACAGGAAAAATCTTTTTAAGCTGCCTGCCAACTGGTTTACTTCCAAGAAGGCAGGCTGGATTTGGATTTCTTAGATTGAACTCACGTCAAATAAGAACAGCCCACCATTTGGCGGGCTGTTTAATTATATTGATAAGACTCCCGTTCCCCAGAAGCCTTGGCATAGGCCAGCTATTTGAAGCTAGCCGAGATCTTATTCGCTAAATCGATAAACTCATTTTCTGACATTTTTACACGTGGATTTGTAAAATGAACATCTTTTTCTGCATCCATTGGAATAAGATGCACGTGCGCATGAGGCACTTCCAGTCCAAGTACAACAACAGCAATGCGTTTGCATGTTACATTTTCTTCGATTGCCTTTGCAACACGCTTAGCAAATGCCATTAATCCATTGTATGTATCATCGTCAAGATCAAACAAATAATCCACTTCCTTTTTAGGAATTACAAGTGTGTGCCCCTTTTTCAATGGGTTAATATCAAAAAAAGCAAGAAAATTTTCATCTTCAGCCACCTTGTAAGCTGGAATATCACCATTGACGATTTTAGAAAATATTGAGTTCATAATTACATGCTGATTTCAAGAATTTCAAATTCCATTTTTCCGTTAGGCACATCAATTTCTACCACATCACCAACTTTCTTTCCTAATAGGCCTTTGGCAATTGGCGTTTCAATTGAAATTTTGCCTTCTTTCAAATTAGCTTCACTTTCTGCAACAATCTGATACTGCATTTTTGCATTATTTTTCTTGTTTTGAATTGTTACTTTATTCAATATTTGAACCGTCGAAGTATCAATTTGTGAAGGATCAATTACACGAGCAGAATGAATTGCATCCTGAAGTTTTGCAATCCGCATTTCTAGCATTCCCTGTGCCTCTTTTGCAGCATCATACTCTGCATTTTCAGATAAATCACCCTTATCTCTAGCCTCTGCTATTTGCCTTGAAATAGCCGGGCGCTCAACGGATTGCATCTGATTGAGCTCTTCTTTCATTTTATCCAGCCCCTCTTGGGTTACGTATGTTGTTTTTGCCATTTTTATATGGTTTAAAAAATACAATAAAAAAGAACCCCCTGCACTATGCGGGGATTCATTAATGCAAATATAACGCATAAATTCTAATTTTCCAAATAATTCATTTCCATCACACAGAAGTTAACAGCCTAATTTTCTGATTTTTAAAATTTTTCTTTGGGCACATCAGCCGCCACACGCAAAAAATCATCCCGGCTGTCGGCCTCCGTTCATAGCGGCTAATTGCTCTGCTACACTTAATGCTTGCCTGCATGGGCTTCCTCTGGTCGCCATGCTTTCAAGCTAAGTGTTTAGCATCGCCATCAGCAGGCTGCTTCACTTCATCCTTGTGCAAACCGAATGCTAATCTATTCACTAAGTGCCCCGAACCACTTCACCACCTTCTCTCCTATGTTTGGAACATCAATATGTACAATATACATTCCTCCTCCAATACGATCACCTGCAATATCTGTTAAATCCCATTCAATCCACGACGGATCATAGTGCTTATCCCATCGTTTTATTAACCGACCTGAAGGATCATAAACACTCACAACACATTGCTGTGGCAAATTGGTAATTTTCACTTTTCGCTCTGTACTACTCGCTTGGTAATATGAATATCCGTAATATGGATTTGGGACAACACGTATTAAATCCAAAGCAGTTTTGGCAATCTCAACATCATTTGTATTTGGGATATAATTGCGTGTACTAAATTTATATAGAGGCAAATTGTCATTTTGAGCATTTTCTACTGCATATTCGCCTTGAGTTCTGTAATATGGAGTTGCTACACTCAATTTTATTTTCACTTCATTATCTAAAAAATCATATACAGTATTCCATAATGGAATGGCAGTCCACATAATACCACCCAAAGCCTGAATTTTATACTTTTCCAAGCCAGTTTCTTCATAACTTCTCATCATATCATAAACGTATGCACAAGAATCGTAAGTGGTTTGTAAAGCTGGCAAAGTCGGATCAGGCGTTTCTTGATTTGAACCGTAAACATAAATGTAATGCTTTCCACCAAACATTGGCCCATCAAGAGTATCTTGTGAGTCAGTCGGATTCCACATCATATCATTTCCATTTTCACCAACAAGCCAGGAGTCTTCGCCAAATGCAATATTTAACCTCTCTCCTGTTCGTACATCAATGGCATAACCAGGAAACCAGCTTAAACCATGTGTGGTGTCACCGGGAATAATATGTCCATCCTTATCCAACGATGCATGCTGACGCAAATCAAAGCGCAAAGCATTTCCTTCTGAACGGTAATTAACCAACGGATCAACTTCTATTGGGTTGCCAGCTTCATCAACAGTCCATTCATTTTCACACATTTCCAACACCAATGCACGCGACCACTTGTCTTTATCTGGAGTAATCACAATCTCTACACTTGAAATCGGATAATATTTATGAATGTTATTACGGATGTAACCTAATTTTGATGAATTGTAAGCAGGTCCGTACTTGAATGTACTTGCAAAAACATAAGGAGCCCAAGTTCCACCAAGAACTTGCTCAAAATTTTGATCAGGGTCAAATCCAATAAAGTCATCGTATGAGAAATCAGGATCTTCAAGTTCCTGAGATTGGTAGGTTCCTGAACGAATCCAGTTGTATTCATCTAATCCTTCACCATCTTGAATAAAATGTAACCAATCAGCCTCTGGATTTTCATATTGCATTGTTGCAGAAAGCATTCCATTTTGTTGTGGATTTCTATTCCGATATCCAGCAGCATCAACCTGAAACCACTCAATGGAAATTCCATAATCGGGTAATAATATTTCATTTTCAAGATATCCAATTTCATTTTCCAGATAAAGTGTATCGCCCTCTGAATTCAATAAATACCATTTGGCAGACTCTTTCACTCGACCATAAGACCAATAAATCCCATAATCGTTGAGAACACCCAGTGTAAAATCATCCGCTTTCACATTCAAAGGGTCAATAATGCGGATTTTCACAGGTCCATTTCCAGCACAATACATTACAGTATCAATTCGCCAAGGACTTCCAGACATAATTTTTTCATAAGAGGAGTCAGAAAGCTTCAGCAGGTTATTTCCATTTCCATAACCTTCAACTTGTGTAATAGGCAGACCATCTTCATAATCAACAGTCAATTCAGTTCCACCTTGCTCAGCATCTGGTTTATGTGCCACTGCAGTGTACACCACAGGAGTTTTTCGGCTTGTTAAATACGGTGTTTTTTGACCAAAATAGTGTGTCTGATCAAAAGGGCTATATAAGAAATCTGTATTGCTGGCATAAGCCAAAACAACAAAGTACATCTCCTTATGATTCACCAAACGATCAGACTCTCCAAAAGGGAAAGCATCTTTTTTCAATTCAAAACTGTGCTTAATTCCCTTATTGGCTGCTTCAACCTCCAATTGATCACTTAGGCTAGACCAATCTGCATTGTATTTATAATTCACAAGATTTTCTACTTCATCGCGAATATCACATTGAAATATCTCTTGCACCATATCGGGGTTGTATCGTTCCTCAAAGAAATCCACATCTGGAGATTTTAACTGAAAAACTTGATAGCCTTGAAATCTGTATTTCCTATCACAATCATCGCAAATCAGAGACTCATCCCTTTCTTCATACTCCTCAAGATAATTATTTGATGCTGGAGTATTTGAAATATGGAAAATCAATTTTGAATCAAGTTCTACGATGGTTAGTTCAGGTTGATCAGGACCATCGAGCACCCGAAAACACCTGTCAAACATTGCCTGAACTGCATCATCAACTTTTTTCAATTTTGCAACACTTGATTGAGGTCCATCATTCCCTCTTGCCCAAACGGTTGCAACTGTAAAATTATTTGTTTCGCCCGGTTGCAAGGTAATTGCCTCCATACTCATTACAAAGCGTCGGTCATCTGAAGGATTTCCTTCTGACTCCTCTGACCAACCATCCATAACCTGTCCATTCTGTCCCCATCCACATTGATCAGTAGTTGGGCTACCAGGGAACATAAAATTCGCTTCAACATCTGTATTTGCACCTCCAGAAAGATGACCAGTTCCACCATAGTACATAGGTGAATTATCTTTCCACACTGTTTGAAGATAATTATAATACTCTATTGCGGTATTTGGACTTGTAGTATATGGTGTTCCACCAGTAGTTCCATTAAAATAGATAAAGTGGTTCATTCCCCAGCGTTCATTATCCACAATACCATCAGCAAAATTTTGTCCATTGATGTTTCCATTCATAAAATCAGCCTTAGTACAATCCAATACACGCACTCCTGCAACAGTATCCCAATTGCTTGGGTCATCCGTCGTATTTAAATCCTGAAACAAGCCAGACACGAAATCAAATCCTACAGCTGGGGGATCCGCACCGTATCCAGAATTACCATCAACAGCATCATCAAAATCATCACCATTATACATATAACCTAAACCACGTTGCACATCGCAACCAATTCGATCATCCATAGCCCCACCAAGATCTGCGTCTGTCCATAAGCCAACACGAAAATCATGATAGGTATGAGTGGACCGGTTTATAATTTGATATTGATAAAAGGTTTGATCATTTAATACTCCTTGATCTGCATAGGCAAAGGCTTGTGCATGAACTTCTACTCCGAGTGGTTCTCCTCCAGTTTCACCATGCTCATTTCCCGCATCATTATACACCCACCAAAGGGTTTGGTCTCCATAAAGTTTTGGTGTAAGGTCTCGTGTATCTAAACAATCCGGATTATCCGTAATGCCATCTTCAGGAAATTCATAATACGGAAAATCACCGTCGTATGGATTATACATCCCATCTTCATTCACATCATAAAAAGGTGCCAGATAATAGGAATAACCACCTTGAGGTCCATGAGCTGGCCAGTTAAGAATGGATTGTGGAATAACATATCCAGGGAAATACTCTTCGGTATTGCAATTTGGATTTTGAGAACACTCCCACCAAGCTCGAAAATTGACTACATCCTCACGCAGCAATTCAAATATTTTGTCATAATCACGACAGGTTTGCTTATCAGTAAGCGCCTGATCATCCCCTGAAACAATTAATGGACCAGTGTAAGCATCTTGTCCAACTTGACGAAATCTCTGAGCCATCAGGTGCAATACATCATTGGCATCATAGCCTCCCATCCAAAGTGCACCAGCAAAAACAGAGTGACTTCCACTCCCTTTGGGAATTTCATAAGCAGGATCCCCGAATAAATCCCACCACATATCACCACCAGAGTTTATCCGAGTACGCACATTATTAATATCCAAAACACCATAAGCTGCTGGAGGTTCACAATCCGCAACTCTGCTTTTATTTGTCGATTGGGGAAATACAGAAATGGTACATGCTAGTGCAATACATGTTAATAGAAAGTTTTTCATAGCAATGGCTTTTCTATTACAACGTCTATTTTCATTAAACGTTGCGTTTTTTCAACGCTTAAGATACAAAAAGCGCTACTATTTTACAATAGTAGCGCTTAATTATATTAGATTTTCTGTTAATTACAATGTCACACGAGCACCAATGGTGTGTACACCTTGGAATGGATTTGTATCGCGGTAAGAATAATCAATAGCGATAACTGAACCTTCTTTATTCATTGGAATATGTACTGATAACCCAGCAGTTGGGCCAGTGTACGCAGTTGTACGTTCAACTCCATCAAACTCGAAGATACCTTTTTCATACACATAACCACCTCTTATGAAAAGAATATCACTAAAGTTATATTCTAAGCCAAAGTGGAATTGGTCTTTAGTAAATGAGTTTGCTGTAAAGTTAGCAGCAACTGCCAATTTATGATTGGAAATAAGTTCATCTTCATCACCATCTTCAGAAGCTTGTTTCTTAGGAGCTAAATCAAAGTGGTAAGATGCACCTATTTTAATCAATGAAGGCAATTCAAACTCCGCAGATCTATGCTCTACAGTCATATCAGTACCGAATTGAGATACTCCGATAAATGACATACCGTCACCGCTAAATTTCATGGTAGACCCAACGTTTTTCATTGTAATACCAAAGCGGAGGTTATCTCTTTTACGGTTTCCGAGTTTATCTCTACCAACACCAGTTACATATTGGATACCAGCATCCAAAGCAAAACCACTAGCAGTTGCATCAGGCAAACCTTCAGTCACAAGCTTCACAGCCATACCTCCATAAATACTATTGGAGAATTCCTGTGCATATGCTATTGTAATGTTTGAATAACTTACTTTATATGTACCAAGTCCACCTTCTGGTAATTCTTCAGTAACAATATCAATTTCACCAAAGTCCATTGTCATAACTCCGACACTAAGGACACCTGCAGGCCCAACTTTTTGGCTAAACCCAAAATTATTGAGAGTAATACCAGACCCTATAAAGTACTGAGTATTTGAGAAGATCAATTCAGTACGTTTAGTAAAGGCAGTACCAGCAACATTTTGGTACAATCCTTCCAAACCACGGACACAACCAACGTTTGCATCACCCCAGCCTGAAGAACGTGCCCAAGGGTTAATTAACAATTCTGATGCTCCTGCGCTACCACTACGCTGCTCATTTCCAGCAAAAACTGCAGGGCTAATGAGAATGACAGCGAGGAATGCTACTATCAGCTTATGAATTCTATTTTTCATGACGCTCATCTTATATAATTAACAAATCTTTTTTAAAAATTCTGTAAGTCAATTGGTCTGAGTGAACCAAACCATTTAACCACTTTTTCACCAATACCAGGTGCATTTATATGCACGATATACATACCACTTGCGATACTAATGTTGTAGGAGTTTTTCAAATCCCAATCAATATAGCTAGCATCGTTATCTTTAGAGAATTGTCTGATTTTTTGTCCACTTACGTTGTAAATGGTTACAGTACATTTTCTCGGCAAATTGGTAATTCTCACATAATTATCAAGCTGTCCACTTTCATAATATGAGTGTCCGTAGTATGGATTAGGTACAACGCGAATCATATCTAATGCTGACTCAGCAGTTTCGACATCACCAGTAATTGTTTTGATATCATTCGTATTGAATGTGTACATTGGCAAATTATTATTTTGTGGGTTGCTTGCTGCATATTGTCCTTGAGCTTCAAAATAAGGAGTAGCAACTCTCAAGCGAATCTTTACTTCTGTTTCGAGAAGGTCAAATCTTGTGTTAGCCATAGGTATAGCAGTCCACATTATACCCGCAAGTGCCTGAACCTTATATTTATACAAGTCAGTTTCTTCATATGCTCTCATCATACTGTAAGCATATTGGCTTTCATCATAAGTTGTTTGAAGTTCAGGCAAAGTTGGGTCAGGTGATTCTGTATTTGAACCATACACATAGATAAAGTGTTTCCCCCCTAATACAGGTCCCTCAAGTGATGCATATTCTCCAGTTGGATTCCAAATCAAGTCATTTCCATTAGCACCTGCTAACCATGAATCTTCACCATAAGCAATGTTCAAACGTTCACCAGTTCTCACATCAATAGCATAACCTGGGAACCAACCCAAACCGTGTGTAGTATCACCTGGAATTACATTACCGTCTTTATCAATTGATGGGTGTTGACGAAGGTCAAAACGTAATGCATTTCCTTCTGAACGGTAATTAATCAATGGATCAACTTCAGTTGGGTGACCATCTTCATCCACAGTCCATTCATTTTCACACATTTCAAGTACAATCGCACGTGACCACAAATCTTTATCAGGAGTGATTACAATATCAACACTTGAAATTGGATAGTATTTATGAATATTGTTACGGACATAACCAAGTTTTGATGTATTGTAAGCAGGTCCAAATTTGAATGAACTTGTAAATACATAAGGAGCCCATGTTCCACCAAGAATTTTCTCAAATTTTTGATCAGGATCAAATCCGATATAGTCATCGTAAGAATTATCTGGATCTTCAAGCTCCTGAGTTTGGTAAGTTCCTAAACGAATCCAGTTATATTCATCTTGTCCGTCACCATCAGGAACAAATGACAACCACGGTTGTGATTCATTTTTGAAATCAAGGCTTGCTTCGATAAATCCATTATCCTGAGGGTTTCTATTACGGTAACCAGCAGCCTCAACTTGAGCATATTGAATTGACAAACCGTAATCAAGTAACAATTGTTCTTGTTCTTCAAGTGTAATTGGGTAATCTGATTGTATAATTTCACCAGCAGAGTTTGTTAATTCCCAACGAGCACCTTCCTTAATCAAACCATAACTCCAAACATCTGCATCAAGCATTTTAAAAGTATAGCTATCTTGTGGAATACTTAGAGGATCAACGACTTTAACATTCAAAGGACCTTGTCCATTTTCGTATGTTGGGTAATCAACTTTCCACGGAGCACCAGCCATAATTTGTTCGAGTACTTCCGGTTTAAGATCTAAAGCATTATTTCCATTACCAAGACCCTCAATTTGTGTAATTTCAGGACCGTAACCATATTCAGCTTGCATTACAGTTCCTCCGTCAGCAGGTGTTGGATTGTGAGGCATAGCCTCATATTTTTTGATGTTATTACGACCAGCTAAATAAGGTTTCTTCATTCCATTAAATGTTTCCTGAACCTGTTGATTATATGGCATTGTAGCATTATAACCATAAGCAATTGCTGTAAAATAATATTTTCTATGGTTGATTAATCGTTTATCACCTTCTGCAAATAAATCTTCATTTATAACAAAACTATGTACAATTCCATTGTCATTCCCATAAACTTCTTCAGTAGGCTCATTCGCACCAAGTTCCTCAGAGAATTCGTAATTCACAAGTTGATCAATCCCATCTTTCACATCACATTGAAATACTTGTTTAACTTTATCTTTATCCTCACGATCGGTTATACTAGCATCAGCATCAATTAACTGAAAAACCTGATATCCTTGAAACCTGTAATATTCATCACACGGATCTAATTCTTCGAAACAAATAATTGAAGCATCTTTCTCTACATACTGCTCCAAGTAATTATTCGAACTCGGTTTATTATAAATCTGGAAGATCAATTTTTTATCTAATTCAACAATTTCCAATTCTGGAGCATCAGGACCATTCAATACACGGAAACAGTTCTCGAAAAGAATTTGTGCTTTATCATCCGCTTTCCTAACTGCTTCAACTGAAGCCCAAGCACCACCAGATGATGCTCTTGCATAGACAGCACCAACTGTAATATCATTCACTGCACCAGGAGTCAAAGTAAAAGGACCCGCTGATTGAACAAAACGACGGTCATCTGCAGGATTAGCTGTCGAACCCGGTCCATTAGGAACTTCTTCCGACCAATCATCCTGAGGAATACCTCCTTGCCCCCAACCACATGGATCAGTTGTCGGGTTTCCTGGAAACATAAAATCAGTTTCAACATCAGAAGCTCCACCAGAATAGTGACCAGTACCACCATAAGAAAGAGGAGTATTATCTTTCCAGAAACCTGTTAAATAGTTATAGTATTCAATCGCTTCTTTTGGATCAGTTGTTGCAGGATTACCACCAGTACTATTATTAAAATATAAGAACCGACGCATACCCCAACGTTCATTATCAATGGTACCATCACCATAGTTTAGACCATTGATATTTCCATTTAAGATATCACCTTTATCACAATTCAGAACTTTAACTCCATTAACTGTATCATAAGAAGTTGAGTTATCTAATCCATCCGGATCCTGATAAGGACCTTCAAAGAAGTCAATTCCGATTGCAGGTGGCTGAGAACCATATCCGGAATTACCATCGTAATCATCATCATACTCATCACCATTATACATATACCCTAAACCACGTTGCACATCACAACCAGTATAATCATCCATCGCACCACCCAAATCGGCATCAGTCCAAACGCCAAAAAAGGTTTCATATAAAGTATATGTTGAACGATTAATGATGTTGTAGTTATAAAAAGTCATGTCATTCAACTCATTGTTAGTTGCAAAAGCAAAAGCCTGAGCACGAAACTCCATACCAATTGCCTCTCCACCAGTTTCTGTGTGAATATTTCCTTTGTCGTTATACACCCACCACATAGTCTCATCACCAAAAAGTTTTGGTTTACGAGATCTTGGTCTTAAACAGTCAGGATCGTCAGTTATTCCATGTTCAGGGTATTCATAATACGGGAAATCTCCATCGTAAGGATTATAATAACCATCTCCATTCACATCCCAGAAAGGTGCAAGGTAATAATCATATCCACCAGCAGGACCATGAGCAGGCCAATTCAAAATAATCTCTGGAATAGAATAACCAGGAAACTCTTCTGCAGTATTACATTCAGGATTATTTTGACATTCAATATAACTACGAAATTCATCCACTTGTTCCTTGGTTATATAAAAATGCTCATCATACTCACGACAAATATCTTGAGTAACTGAGGCTATTTCTGCACCACTAGTAATTAATGGACCAGGCCAATAATCAATACCTACCTGACGAAACCTCACAGCGGCCAGTTTTAACTGACCATTTGCATCTTTACCTCCAACCCAAATAGAGCCAGCAAAAAGAGCATTTTTCCCAGATTCAGCAGGAACTTCGTACTTAGGTTTCCCTTGAAGATCCCACCACATATCTCCACCAGTGTGGATTTTTGCGCGAACGTTATTCACAAATAAGTCAGTAGAAGTTCTAGCAGGCTCACAACCTGCAACGCGTACAGACTTTTGTGTTGATCTCGCTTTGTCAGCAGGATTAACATCTGCAAAGGACTGCAGCGAGAGCATACTTAATACACTGATTCCGATTAATAATTTAAGGCTTTTCATTTTTATGATCGCTTTTATATTGTTCAAATTTTATCCATTAAAAACTAAACTGCACTCCGAGTCTGATAGTACGAGGCAAACTATAATTATATGGACTATTATAATACATTGCATAATAATTCCTGTAAGCTTCTTCATCGTTCTGAGTTGCAATAGCATCTTGATAGTCTGCATATGACAAGTAACCATTATCATCAGGATTACCCGTATAACCATATACATCTAATACATTTTTTGTATTCAGGAGGTTGGAAATTTCAAGATAAACATTTAAGAACGCAAATTTTTCTCTCGTACCAGCATCTTTATCAGCATCTTTCAAAGTCAATCGGATATCGCGATCTAAACGCATGTTAATAGTGGTACGCCAAGGTTTACGTGAGCCATTGATAGAACCAACCAGAACTCCATTTGTAGGACGATTTCGTTTTGAATATGGAGAACCAGATCCTGAATTAACAATAAAATTCACACCTGTATTTTGGAAAATTTTAGCACCAAACAATTTTGGACCATCGTAAGGTGTACCGTTTGCTTTCCCTCCGAAACGGTAATCCATTGTAATTGCAAAATTGTGACGTTGGTCAAAATTCAATGGGATAGTCGTTCTCAAGTTAGGTTGATCGGATTTAATAATATTGACACCAGACTCAAAACTTGAACCTGTCCCGTTAGCAAACTGAAGTGTATATGATGCACGTAATGAAACATTTCCAGTACGTCTCAAATCGTAAGTAATTCCAAAACCTTTAACAGTACCAAAATCAATATTACCATATGTATAATAATTAACCGGATATGCTCCAATAACAGCAATTGCCTGCTGCATATCACGCATTTCACGATAGAAAGCAGAAAGTTTCAATGATGAAGTATTTCCAAGTTTTTGTTGGAAACCTAATTCATAATCAATGGTTTTCTCTGTAGTTTGATTTGGATTATTGATTGGGTTATCATTCATTTGACGAATGTAAAGATATTCTACTGGATTTAACCGTGCATTATATGTAGGACGTTTTGAAAGAATATCGTAGTGAGCAAAAAACAATGACTCATCAGAAATTGGGAATGAGAATGCAATACGAGGCATCACAGTAACTTGTGGTGTATAATCTTCGAATGCATTTTCGTTCAATTCATCTTGCTCAATTAAATAAGGAGCAATACCATTAGAACTTGCAATAACTTCTGGGTTTTGTGTTTGAGTTCCATCAGCAGTGTACCAAGTGTCACCATCACGGAAACCATTAATCATTGAAGGATTACTCAAATCATTCACATAAACAACAGCACCTTCAGGAATTCCTTCAGGAATATCAGCACTTGCAAGAATTCCTCCTGGATCTTTATCGCCAACACGGTAAGCATCACTGAATAAATAAGGATCAGAAAGAACATCTTGGTTCGCATCAAAACGGTCAACGCGGACACCAACATTAAAGATAAGATCTTTAAATGCAAACTTGTCTTGAATGTAACCCGCAACATAGTTAGGTTGGAAGGCTGCGACTGGTCGAGTAAGGTTACCATACTCATCAGTTTGTGTAAAAAAGTCATTTAAGCTTGGACTTGAAGTTAATTTCTGTCCTGTATGATCATAACCAAAATACGACACATATGCATTTCCTTGGTTAAACAACTCATCTGCTGAAAAGTAAGAAATATCAAATTCACTTGGGTCATATGAATTTACATCAATCCATTCAAGTGAATTTTCCGCAATATTCAAATGTTCCCGAAAACTTCTATCAAATTGAGTTTGTGATTCTGCATTATAAAGTCTTGGGTAATTAATAGTATCCTGAAAAACACCATTAGCATCATACACAGGATTTGGGTTATTAAGGTCACGCTCTAATATGTGATAGTTCATAAGGTCTCTTGCAAGATCATACAAAGCAAATGGGGCCAAACCATAATAGTTATCAACACGTTGTTCAAACTCAAAACCGATAGAAATCTCATGATCTTTCACGTCCGCAACACCACTTGCCGAAATACGGAATGATTTTCATTATTTTTGATATAACTAGTATAAGGGACACCCGGATTAGTATAAAGCCCATAAATATCCTGTGGCAAACTACCATTCATTAAACCTCTATTCAAAATAACAGCATCTCTATTAATAAAATCATCCTCACCCATAAAATCAAAGAACTGAGTTGTATAAACCGCAAGATCTGGGTTTAAATTTCCAGCTTCAAAATCAGAAATTGGATAAACAAATGTTTCATGAATCCATCCTTCTAAATTTGTTACTGTATCAGTACCCCATGCATAAAAACGAGTAGGGTTAGTCTCAAATTTTCCAATATAACCATAATCAAAGAAATTGTCTTTATGACGTTGATCTTGTCTTATACTATTTGTTTGAGAAAAATCTGCTTGGATAGTATAGTATGCATTTTTAATGAGCGAATTATCCTCTTCTTCATCTTGATTTGCATTTTGGAACTTTTGAGTCACACGTGCATATGCTCTCCAGTTTGTGTAAATTTGCTGACCATTATTATCAGAGTTAAATAAAGAATTAGCATAACTATACAAACGTTGATTTCTGTAGTCAATAGTACCACCAACTGTAATATTAAGGTTTTTAATTGGTTGAATATCAATTTTACCAGCAGCATTCACACTCATACTCTCAGCGTTTGGTCTTGTATTTATATTCTGAAAAGCATCGGCACGCATATAATCAGCATTCTGATAAATAACTTGATTTATTTCATTCGGAACAACTCGCAATGGGTTATTACGAATTGAATCAACAATATCGTCTTTAGCTGTCCAAACACCAATTGCACTTGGACCTCCATCTTGTATATAACTCCCTTCAGCTGAGAATAAGAACCCAGCAATAGTACGTTTGTGACCAGTTCCTGGATCTTCTTTTGTCCAGATAGGACCAGAAAGCATAACACCACCAAGATTGTATCCGTAAGGATCTAAAAATTGTGAAGTTACAACCTCAGCACCACCAAAATATTTACTAGTTGGACCTTTTGTTGTTACGGAGATAATACCACCGGTAGCATCACCATATTTAGCAGCCACACCACCAGTTACAACAGAAACCTGCTCGATTGCAGATTTTGGTACTGAAGATGAACCCCTAACTTTCACACCATCTACATAATATACAGTTGCTTCAGAACGTGCACCACGGATAGAACCAACGGAACCATCTTCAGAATATACACCTCCTACCGTTGTAGCAACAGCATCAGCAGAACGACCTGGCATTTTAGCGATTTCTTCAGAAGTCACTGTTCCTCCAGATTCTGTTTGATCCTTCGCAATCAAAGGTACTTTGTACTCTTTAATTTCCACCTCAGCCAAAACTTCAGCAGCAGCACTCAATTTAAAATCCTGGAAAGTAATTTTACCTGCCGGAATTTGAACACCGTTATACTGTAAAGGAGCATATCCCACATAGGATGCTTTTACAGAATATTTCCCTGCTGGAATTGGTTTAATTGTAAACTGACCGTCAAAATCGGTCATCCCACCGGTAACCACATTACCGTTTTCTTCAACACTAACATTGGCAAAAGGCACAGGTTCGCCGGTAGAAGCATCAATAACCTTACCTTTCAATGTACCGGATTGAGCAAATGCACCAACTGCAATCAGCAGTGCAGTAAAACCTAATAGTAATCTCCGTAGCATAGCTTTATATTTATTTTAACTTATACTTAACCCTTTTTAAACAAAGCGTAAATATAGAACACAATTGTAAGCGAGCCAAAAAAAAATAGCAATTTTCAAATTAAAAATATTTACTGTTCAATATTTCAGAATAAATCACAGCTTTTTTGATATCAAAATCTTTTGCAATTTCACAACCAGACTTCGCTGTTTTCATCTTATTCCTTAACGCTTTCTTAACTGTATTTGCCGAATTTTCTGACGGCATAATATCTAGTTCTGCTTCTTGTGCAGTTTCAAGATCAACATTTAAATATGGTTTTGCTTTCGAATGCTGAGCATGCACTCTCTCCTCCTCGAATGCTTCCGCTTTTTCTTCCTTCAACAACTCGAGTTCATTTGCAAACGATTCAATAACACTATCAAAACCCTGTGCTCCTTGTGAATTATTTACAGGCGCATTTGCGTTTTTACGTTTTTTCGACACTGCACTTACGATTGGGGCAATGATCGCGAAAACTAAAATGAGTAGAATATTTATTAAATCACCAAATTCCATATATATTACTTGTTGTTGTTCTTTTTAAATATGCGTTTCCAAATTGGTTTCTTACGACTACTGTTTTTTTTCGCCTCCTTTTTGGATCGCTTCATTCGCTTATACACCTTTTTCCCGTCAACTAACTCATCTCCTCCACCGGAAACCTTACGGGCATATTTCTTTTTACTTTTGTTATAAAGTTTCTCCCTGCGCTCTGCGTCTTTTTCTTTCTTTTTGGTCGCTTTTTTGACCAACTTATCTTCATAACGCTCTTCACGCGTTCTGTGATGCTTCCGCTTTTTATGTTTTTGCTCAATGGAATGTCTATTCTGAGGTTTAGTTGTTGCGCAACCCATTGGAACAGCAGAAACCAAGATTAAAAACAATATATTGAGAATGACAAATTTTTTCATAAATTTGAGACACTAAAAATAGCATTTTATGAAACACCTTGCAACAAATATATTAAAATTATTCATTCCGGCATCACTGATTCTTATCATGTTCACCGGATGCAAAGACGATGACTACATTCCAGAAGTAAATTTCAATTACTATATTGACATTAACTCTGTGCAATACAACGGATTAAAAATACCAGGAAATGCAGACTACTTAAATGTTGCAGGTTTTCGTGGTGTAATAATTCATTGCAACTACACGGATGAGTATGTTGCTTTTGACAGAGCCTGTCCTTATCATCCAGAAGATGCAGATGCCATTGTTGAAATTGATGATAATTTAAATGCGACTTGCCCCGTTTGTGGATCGCAATTTAGTTTGTATGATGGAACCGTAATTTCTGGCCCAGCAAACAAACCATTAAAATGGTATAGCACTGACTTGCAAGGAAGCATTTTATACGTTTACAATTAATCGAACACATAATAATATGACAAGAGGCGTTTGAAATTCAAACGCCTCTTGTTTATGTCATCTAAGGTGAGTTCTATTAATATCTGTAATGTTCAGGTTTATATGGACCTTCTTTTGGAACGCCAATATAATCTGCTTGCTCTTGTGAGAGTTCTGTCAATTTAACACCTAATTGTGGCAAGTGCATACGTGCTACTTCCTCATCAAGTTTTTTAGGCAATCTGTAAACATCAATCTCATGTTTGTTTTCCCAAAGCTCAACTTGTGCAAGTGTTTGGTTTGAAAATGAGTTACTCATTACAAATGATGGGTGACCAGTTGCGCAACCTAAATTTACTAAACGACCTTCAGCGAGCAAGAAAATTGAATGTCCATCATCAAAACGATAACGATCAACTTGTGGTTTGATGTTTTCTTTGGTTACATCAGCACGTTTTTCCAATGCATATACTTGAATTTCATTATCAAAGTGCCCAATATTACACACAATCGACTGATCTTTCATTTTGGACATGTGCTCTGCAGTGATCACATCTTTGTTTCCAGTTGTTGTCACAAAGATATTTCCTTCTTTCAAGGCTTCTTCAATTGTAGTTACTTCAAAGCCTTCCATAACTGCTTGTAACGCACAAATAGGATCAATTTCTGTTACAAGGACACGTGCGCCAAAACCTCTTAAAGACTGAGCAGAACCTTTACCCACATCACCATAACCAAGAACAACAACTGTTTTACCAGCTACCATTACATCAGTTGCACGTTTGATACCGTCAGCTAATGATTCACGGCAACCATATAAGTTGTCAAATTTTGATTTTGTTACAGAGTCGTTCACATTAATTGCAGGGAAAAGAAGTTTTCCAGTTTCTTGCATTTGATACAAACGATGCACTCCTGTTGTAGTTTCTTCAGATACACCACGAACTTTATCAGCAACTTTAACCCAATGATTTGGATTGTGCTCAAGAACGCGTTTTAACAACATGCGAATTTCTTCTTCCTCTTCAACATCTGATTTTTGTTCAAGGACTGCAGGATTTTTTTCAGCTTCCACACCTTTATGAATCATAAGGGTAGCATCACCTCCATCATCAACAATTAAATCAGGTCCTGAACCATCAGGCCATGTTAACGCTTGTAATGTGCACCACCAATATTCTTTGAGTGATTCACCTTTCCATGCATACACAGGAACTCCCGCTTCTGCAATTGCAGCAGCAGCATGATCCTGAGTTGAGAAAATATTACAGCTTGCCCAACGTACATCTGCACCAAGTTCAACAAGTGTTTCAATTAATACAGCAGTTTGAATTGTCATATGCAATGAACCTGTAACTTTTGCACCTTTTAAAGGTTTGCTTGGTCCATATTTTTCACGAAGGCTCATTAGCCCTGGCATTTCTTTCTCTGCTATTTCAATTTCTTTGCGACCAAATTCCGCAAGTGCGATATCGCTAATTTGATAATTCTTACTTGAAAATAATTCTTGTGTCATCTGTTTTATTTTTTTGAGTCAACAAAATTAGTATTAAAATATTTTATAATAAAATCTTTATCCATTTTGAGTTGCGTAGTCAAATCATCAAGGCTATCAAATTGTTTCTCGTCACGAATTCGTTTCAGAAATTTCAATTCCACTTCAGCATCGTACAATTCTAAATCATGATTAGGAATGTGAACTTCCAGAAACAAGCTTTTGACTTTCTCTTTGATGGTTGGACGATATCCTACATTCATCATAGCTTGATAATCCACACCTTGATATCTCAACAACACCGCATATACACCGACAGCGGGAATAATTTTCTCAGCTGCATTTACTCGAATATTGGCTGTAGGAAAACCTATCTTACGACCTATTTGATTTCCGGGGACAATTTTCCCCACCAATGTATAATTGTATCCCAACATCTGATTCGCATAATCCAAACGGCCTTGAGATAAGGCTTCCCTTATTAATGTGGAACTTACCTTGTCACCAAAAGGAGATATCCGATAGAAACCAATATCCATAGCTTGCATTTGATTTTCCAAAGGAGCTTCATCTTTCACAGGACGACCAAACCGATTATTGAAACCCATTGCAACAGCTCTCACATCAACGCCTTGATCTTTCAACATGTTTACAAAATCAACCGCTGTATTACTCAACAATTCCCGATTTGTATTGAGAAGTAAGTAATTTGGAACTCCCAAAGCTTCTAATCGTTTGGTTTTTTCATCAACACTTGTCAAACACTGGAAATCTAAATCGTATAGGAATTTTCGAGGATGAGGATACATCCCTATCAACACAGGTTCTAAATTCAAATCTTTTGACAGTTCAAGAAAAGCCTTTAAAAAGTGTTGATGTCCTCGATGTAAGCCATCAAACATACCTACAGTGATGATAACAGGCTTACCAGAAAAATCGGAAATAATATGTGAATGCAATAAAGCCATTGGAGATTGAACAAATTTCAAATTAAATAGTTTACTTTAATTACCAAATTAAAAACAGTTTTCAAAGCTATGAAAAAATTCATGATTCCATTTGTGATACTTAGTTTTCTTCTAGTATCATCCTGTAACAAAGAGAAAAACGACAATTCTGATGACAATGCCGTTCCTGTATTAACGGTTAAAGGCACAATTAGCTCTGCAGAAAACCAAACGCTAAAATTCCAAAAACTTAGTCCGAGTCGTTTAATTCCAATCGATTCTGTTGTTTTGGATGCAGAAGGGAAATTCGAATTCTCACATGCGAGTTCTGTCACAGATTTTTATCGCTTAGTTCTGAATAACAGTTTCGTTTTTCTAATTGTCAAGCCCGGTGAAAGTATTAACCTAACCACCGAAGGTCCATTTATTAGTAGAGACTACACATTGGAAGGCTCTCCAGAATCGAAACTAGCAATGGATATGAATGCACATCTTGTAAAATCTGCAGATGCCTTGCAAGCGATGAATAAACGCTATCAGGAAGAAAGCCAGAAAACGGGAGTCAATATTGAAGCATTGTACAATGAAATTAACGAAGAAGCAAATCAACTGTTCGAAGGTGATAAAGCATACCTCAAAGCGCTTATTGAAGAAAATAACACATCACTTTTTATTTATTTAGCGCTTTATCAAACTCTAGGAAACAATCCTATTTTTAGCTTCCCTGAAGATGAGGAAATGTTTGATTATGTCTTAGCACAACTTCAGGAGCATCATCCGGAATCAAGTTATACCCAAAGTCTGAAGTCTGACCTAAGCAAAATGCGTATGCAAGCTGAGCAAGAAATGTCAGCACAACAAGGAGGATTGAATATTGGCGACATCGCTCCAAACATTGTTATGGAAACACCTGAAGGTGAAGTAAAATCATTGCATGACTTACGTGGAAAATATGTTCTACTAGACTTTTGGGCAGCTTGGTGCAGACCTTGTCGCATGGAAAATCCAAATATTCTTGCAGATTACAATAAGTACAAGTCAGATAATTTTACTATTTTTCAGGTATCTTTGGATAAAACGCATGCTGATTGGGTAAAAGGCATTCAGGATGACAATTTATCTCAGTGGACTCACGTTAGTGATTTACAATACTGGAATAATGAAGCTGCAAGAATGTATGGAGTTCAATCCATCCCAGCGAGCTTTTTATTGGATCCAGAAGGAAAAATTATTGCAAAAAACCTAAGAGGACCAGCACTTGGATCGAAACTACAAGAAATATTTGGGCATTAAACTGCTTACCCTACTTCTGCTAACAGTATTTTCTGTTCAAGCACAAGTAGAGAATCAATATTTTCAACAAAAAGTAGATAACTTTATTAGTGTATCTCTCGACGACAGCACTCACAGTCTGCGTGGAGAGATTCGCATTTTATACCATAACAACTCACCTGACACACTGCATAGCATTTGGTTTCACCTCTACCCTAATGCTTACAAAAACCAAAGCACAGCCTTTGCGTTACAGAAACGAGAAATGCAGCAAACTGACTTTTTCTTTTCAAAAAGTGTAGACAGAGGCTATATTGACAGCTTAGCGTTTACAATAGATGGCGAAGATGCATTGTTGTTATCGCACGAGAAACATATTGATATTGCAGAACTCAAGCTCAATGCGGGTTTAGTTCCAGGTGATAGCCTTCTTATTCACACCCCATTTTATGTTAAATTGCCTTATGTCTTTTCTCGCTTGGGACATATTGATCAATCGTATTACATCACACAATGGTTCCCAAAACCGGCAGTATATGACAAGCATGGTTGGCATGCTTTTCCGTATCTAGACATGGGAGAATTTTATTCAGAATTTGGTGATTACGAGGTGTACATTACACTTCCCTCAAATTATAGAGTTGCGGCGAGTGGTCAATTACAAAATAAAGATGAACGAGAGTGGCTAATCATGCTTCCTGATGCAAAAACAGATGAATTCCCAGAATCATCTAACGAGAAAAAGACACTGCATTTTAAGGCCCATAATGTTCACGATTTTGCTTGGTTTGCAGATAAACGTTTTTGTGTAAGGCATGAAAGATACAATGAGGACAAAGAAATTTGGACATTTTTTCTTCCTGAATCAAAACAATACTGGGTATCAACAACAAAGACTATCCGCCAAACCCTTGATTTCTATACGAAAGAAATTGGCGAACTTCCCTACCCCTCAATTTCTGCCGTGCAAGGACGATTAGGTATAGGTGGTGGAATGGAATATCCGGGAGTAACAATTATTAGCCATGAAGCACGTGGAATTATACTGGAAAATGTTGTAATGCACGAAGTTGGACACAATTGGTTTTATGGCGTTCTCGGATTTAACGAACGCAGATACCCATGGTTGGATGAAGGACTAAACTCCTACTACGAACACAAATACATGCAAACCTATCATCCTGAACTTCGAGGGAATGATGGGTTGTTTCCTTTTGCAGGAAGGACATGGAATAAAACCCCGAATAACCTAAGTGCAGAACTCTATTATTTACTCAGTCAAAGCCTAGGCTCTGATCAATCACCAAACCTTCCTTCCAATGAATTCGAAATGATAAATTATTTCAGTTTATCATACAAAAAGACAGTTGCAGGTTTCTACCATTTACAGCATGGATTGGGAGAAAAAAAGATGCAACACATTATGCAATCATTTTATCAGGAATGGAAAAACAAACATCCCGGACCGAATGATTTACGCCATTATTTTGAGAAGGAAAGCGGCAAAAATTTGGATTGGTTTTTTGATGGGTTTATAGGCAGTACTGAGTATTCAGACTACAGTATAAAGTCCTATAAAAAAGACGAGATCGTTCTAAAAAACAGAGGAAATATTCCAGCTCCACTCAGTCTAAAAGTTAAGGACAGCACTATTTATATTGATGGTTTCACAGGCAAAAAAAGCATTTCCTTTCCCAATTTAGAAAAAGGAGATGTAATACAAATCGATCCCGATTATCAAATGCTTGAACACAACCGTCTAAACAACAATTATCAGCTTGGAGCATTCCCAAAATCAGACAAAATTACGTTTCGCTTTCTTGGAGGGATAAATGATTTTGACAATCGCAACATTTACATTGCACCAGTTCCAGCATTTAACACTGTCAATGGATTTATGCCAGGACTATTTTTCAGCAACAGTTTCCTCCCAGTTAAAACCTTTGAATACCGCATAATGCCATTGTATGGTGTAAAAACCAACACATTAGCAGGAACAGCTCAACTTGATTTTCGTCACTGGACAAACCAATCTGACTGGCTCAAAGGTATTCATGTATCCTCTTACACAAAAAGTTTTGGGCTGACAGAATCTGTGTATTTCATTAAGTCCGAACAAAGTTTAAATTTGGAATTTCAACCATGGAAACACAATCAGAAACTAAATGTTGACTTCAAGTTCATTTCAGCCAGTGTAAGCACACAAGCCCCAAAACATTACCAACAGATATCATTCTGTTACGAAGAGTATAAACCCCCATATCCGTTTAAAATTGAGTTAAATGCTGAACATGGGAAAGCCTACTATAAATTTTGGTTAGAAAGCAATATGCATGTCCCTTACACTCAATCTTTGGGTTTAGATATTCGATTATTTGCCGGAAGTTTACATTATTACGATTTTGACAATTACCCCAACAATGTAAATTTCAGACTTGCAGGGACAAGCACAAATTCAGACTATTTGTATGAACTGACACTTTTGAATCGATCTGCCACAATGAATAGTCCTGAATTTCTTGGCGCCAGACAGTTTGTACCAGATCAAGGCGGTTTTGTTTTGTACACTCCGATAAGCAGTCACAATCAAATTGTGAGCTTAAATCTTAGCTCGGCAACAATGTTTAAATTTTTACGCATCTATGCCAACTTTGCAAGCTTTCCAGGACTATACGACACTGATTTTTACGAGGCAAACATTTTGTTTGAAAGCGGTATAGAGCTTCAAATATTTAAAGATATACTGGAAATCTATTTCCCTGTAGCTGCGACAAAATCCCTTGAAAAAATCAATGAAAACATTTACTCTTCAACATACTTTGAAAGAGTTCGTTTTCGTTTATCTTTGGACCTTGTAAATCCTTGGGATTTGCGTTTTAAAAGCCATCTATTATTTTGACAAAAAAGAAAACATACTTCATTTCAGATATCCATCTTGGGAGTCCAAATTTTGAGGAAAGTCTCAAAAGAGAAAAGCTACTCGTACAATGGCTAGAAGAGAAACAAAAAGACGCTGAGGCATTTTACTTTTTAGGTGATGTTTTTGATTTTTGGTTTGAATACAAACATGTTGTTCCTCGGGGATTTACACGTTTTCTTGGTACAATTTCCAAACTTACTGACTCTGGAACTCCTGTGTATTTTTTCACAGGGAATCATGACATCTGGGTATTTGATTATCTACCGACAGAAACAGGTGTTAAAGTCATCAAAAAAGAAACTCGCATTGACATCAAAAATAAATCATTCTACCTCGCACATGGAGATGGTTTAGGTCCATACGATAAAAAATACAATTTACTTAAAAAAATCTTTACAAATAAGTTTCTGCAATGGTGCTTTAAACGCATTCATCCTAATTTTTCAGTGGCTTTTGCATACAGGTGGAGTAAATACAGCAGAGGACAACACAAATACCCAAAGCAGCTAGAATTGGAAAAAGAATGGCTTGTTAAACATGCAAGAGAAGTCATGAAGGATGATACACCGGATTTCTTTGTTTTTGGACACAGACATATCCCAATTCATAAAAAGTTAGATGACAAGACTGAATTCATCAATCTTGGTGATTGGCTTGTCAATTTTACATATGGAGTATTTGATGGAGAAAGCTTTAGCTTAAAGCACTACAAAGACGAGCTGTAAAACTTTCCTGTGTGAATTTCACCACTGATTTCTGACTTCAATTGATAAATATAAATTCCTTGTTTAAGTGGCAATACCACGGGTATTTTTTGATTCATCCGGGAGTGATAGACTTCTCTCCCATCCACAGAATAAATGGACAAATTATAATCCTGAAAAACCGTATTAACCAAATTTAGAGTTCCATTAGAATACATAACTTCAGGAGTAATGATTTCCACATCATCTACAGAAACCATTTCAAGGCATGCATTGGTAGCAAGCGGTACATTACTCGAAGCATAGTCTCTATAAACTCCATCTGGACAAATCACAAAATAAAAAGGCGTGTACGTTATCCCCATTAAATCCACAACAGAATCTTGTTCATTCAGGTTCCAAAGCGGATACTCAGGATGTTCCATTTCCGGATTAATATTATCGGGAAAACCTTCTACATCCTCATAGGTAGAAAAGTCTGCGATTTCAATCCCCCATACAACAACATTTTCTTCGTTATAGCCATAATCTTGATACCATTCATTTGCATAAGGTATACCATAAGCACAGGACTCACAACCAATGGAAAAGATCACTAAAATCGCAGTCTTTCCCTGATCCAAAATATCTTCATACAAATATTGTGTTTCACCAAACTTATCGGTTAAGCCAAAATCGGAAGCAACACTAACTTTCTGTGCATTCAAATGACCGCCAATTAGCAGCACAAAAGCAATCAGGACGAGGTATTTTATTTGTTTCATGTTGTAAATTTAATAAAAAAGGGATCCCAATTTGAGGAATCCCTTTCTAAACTAGCGTATTTTATTTAGAATACCTTATTTCTTAATACGTTGTCCGTAGAAAGAACGGTAAACGAAAATCAATCCAATCAATAAGAAAACTAAACCGATAATTTGTGCGGTTGATTGTTTTCCATGGTTAATCATTTCAACAGAAATTTCAGCTGCAAGCAGTCCAAAGAGTGTTGAAAATTTAATGATAGGGTTCAATGCCACAGAAGTTGTATCTTTGTAAGGATCACCAACAGTATCACCAACAACAGTTGCTTCATGAAGTGGAGTGTTTTTCTCTTTCATATCAACTTCAACCACTTTCTTAGCATTATCCCAAGCTCCACCAGCATTTGCCATATACAATGCCTGGAACAATCCAAACACAGCAATAGAGATCAGATAAGCCACAAAGAAGTTAGGATCTAAAAATGCAAACGCAAGCGTGAGAGTAAGCAAGACAATAAAGATGTTCCACATACCAGTTTGAGCGTATTTAGTACAGATTTTCACAACCTCAACTGAGTCTTTTGGATCTGCTTCATCTTTATCCAGTTTGATGTTTTTCTTAATAAACTCAACAGCACGATATGCACCTGTAGTTACAGCTTGCATAGAAGCCCCAGAGAACCAATAAACTACAGCACCACCGGCAATAAATCCAAGAATAACAGGAGCATCAGTCAATGAGATGGCCAACAGTCCGAATTTCTGAAGCACAAGAATGATAGAGAAAATCATTGTTGTTGCACCAATGACAGCAGTACCAATCAAAACTGGTTTTGCAGTCGCTTTGAATGTGTTACCAGCAGAATCATTATCTTCCAAGAAATGCTTTCCTTTTACAAAGTCAGGTTTGAAGCCATAATCTCTTTCAATTTCTTCCTCAATACCATCAATATGCTCGATACGTGACAATTCAAATACAGATTGAGCATTATCAGTCACTGGACCATAAGAATCAACTGCAATTGTAACAGGTCCCATTCCTAAGAAACCAAAAGCAACCAGACCAAAAGCAAAAATGGAAGGATAATTCATAAATTCATCCAAGCCTTGTCCTGAAATAAAATATGCAACAAACATCAGAGCCGCAATTAAAATACCTTTCCAAAAGGCAGAAAAATTACCGGCAACCATCCCAGATAGAATATTTAAGGAAGCACCACCTTCTTGAGAAGCTTTAACAACCTCTTTCACGTGACGTGATTTTGAAGATGTAAATGCTTTTGTCAGTTCAGGAATCAATGCCGCAGCTAATGTCCCAACAGAAATAATTGTTGCTAATTTCCACCACAAACCATTTCCTGCATCACCACCTAAACCATCAATTGTATTAAGCATGAAATAAGATACTGCGTAAGTTGCAGCAATAGAAATCAAAGAAGAAATCCAAACCAATGAAGTTAATGGATTTTCAAAATTGAATTTATCAGCATTTTTATATTTTGCTGAAGAAATCATATTATTAATTCCGTATGCAATGACAGAAGTCACAAGCATCATCAAACGCATAACAAAAATCCAAACGATAAATGAAGCTTGGAACTCAACGTTTAAAACACCAAGAATGATGAAAGAAATCAGAGCAACACCAGTTACACCATAAGTTTCAAAACCATCAGCAGTAGGACCAACAGAGTCACCAGCATTGTCACCGGTACAATCAGCAATAACACCAGGGTTACGTGGATCATCTTCACCAATATTGAAAACAATCTTCATCAAGTCAGCTCCGATATCAGCAATTTTAGTAAAGATACCACCAGCAATACGTAAAGCTGATGCACCTAGTGATTCCCCAATAGCAAATCCAATAAAACAAGCTCCAGCAAGTTCACCAGGAACAAACAATAAAATAGCAAGCATCATCAAAAGCTCAACAGTAATTAGCAATACACCAACACTCATCCCTGCTTGCAATGGAATATTGACAACATTCCAGGGTTTTGCTCTCAGTGATGCAAAGGAAGTTCTCGCATTCGCCAATGTATTAATGCGAATACCGAACCAAGCAACAGAATAAGAACCAACAATACCAAGGATGGTCCAAATTAAGACATTGGATACAAATCCAAAAGGAGTCTTCAAACCAGATGCAACAGCTTCAGGTTCACTTAAAAATCCAAAGTAAAAAGCAATCACAGCACCAATAATTGCCAATAAAATCAGCAAGAATTTTCCCTGTTGCAACAAGTAAGTACTACTTGTTTTGTAAATTACTTTTGCAATGTCCAGCATAGATTTATGGGCTTTCATTTTGCGAATTCTAGCAAACTGCCATAAACCAAATGCAAAACCAAATGCAACAATAAGTAATCCCCACATGAGAATACTGTGACCATCTCCAAGAGCAGATTGACTTGTGCTCAAATCAGGCACTTTAAGATCTGCTTCACTCGCCATTGACATTAATGGTAATGCAATGATAGCCATCAAGGCATAAAAGCGTTTCTTCATAGTTTTTGTATTTAGTATTATTATTTTATTTATTCTTTCTTAATCTATTTGGCCATGCTTTCATCCACATCAACTATTCACAAGGACGAAGCCATTGACATTTTGAACCGTCAAAAATATCTGTTATAAAACATAAAAACAAACAAAATCATAAAAATTTGTGCTTTATTTACTTGATTATCTGATTAATATATTAATTTTGTAAGCTGCACAGAAGTTTTTCACCTAAAATAACTTGCATTTTCAATCAATAGATTTAAGATTTGTTCACTCCACCGTCTGATTTCCAGACAGTTCAATTATCATATTACTGCCAAAGTCAAGCGTTTCATGTGATTATAAATTACCATGTGTTATTTAGAACAAGGTAAGTTCGGGATCAAGCAATACAAGTTCGAAAAAAACAGCCATTCAAAACTGAATGGCTGATTACATATTTTTACTCAATTGACTAAGATTGCAATTGATTGATACGAATATTCGAAAGTTTCTCTTCTGCAAGTTTGCGAGTTAACTTAAAACTTTTCTTTCCCTCTGATGGCAAATCAAACATAGCATCAGTGAGAATCGCCTCACAAATACCTCTCAAAGCACGTGCTCCAAGTTTATTGTCAAAAGCAACATCGACAATGTAATCGAGGGCTTTAGGTTCAACCGAGAAATCAATACCATCAATTTTGAAAAGATGAGTATATTGTTTCATCAAGGCATTTTTGGGCTCAGTTAGGATTCGTTTTAGAGCATCTCTGGACAATGCATTCAGGTAGGTAACAACAGGCAAACGTCCAATAATTTCAGGAATTAACCCGTATGCTCTTAAATCCTGAGCTGTAACATACTGAATGAGATTTTCTTTGTCAATATTATCGCGCTTTTCTTGAGCTCCGTAACCAACAACTTTAGTATTTAAACGATTGGCAATGTTTCTCTCGATGCCTTCAAATGCACCACCAACTAAAAACAGAATATTTTTAGTGTTTACAGCAATCATTCGTTGTTCCGGATGCTTACGTCCACCTTGAGGAGGGACGTTAACAATAGACCCTTCCAAAAGCTTCAGAATGGCTTGTTGCACTCCTTCACCAGATACATCACGAGTAATTGAAGGATTATCACCTTTACGTGCAATTTTATCAATTTCATCAATAAAAACAATGCCCTTTTCAGCAGAAGGCACATCGTAATCTGCAGCTTGCAATAATCGTGTAAGAAGACTTTCAACATCCTCACCCACGTATCCTGCTTCTGTCAAAACAGTTGCATCGACAATGGTAAAAGGAACGTTTAACATTTTTGCGATGGTACGCGCCATCAAGGTTTTTCCTGTCCCTGTAGGACCAATTAAGATGATGTTTGATTTTTCGATCTCAACACCTTCTTCGTCAGCAACAGGAGAACTCAAACGCTTGTAGTGATTATACACAGCAACAGCAAGTGAACGTTTCGCAATATCCTGATCAATCACATATTGATCAAGGAACAGTTTGATGTCTGCGGGTTTATTGTGCTTCAGTAATTCAGGATCAAAAGGAACAGAATCATTCATCTCCTCTTTCACAATCTCCAGAGCACGCATAACACATTCGTTGCAGATAAAACCATCTGCACCGTCAATGAGCATATCTACCTTATCACGTGATCGTCCACAAAACGAACAATGATCTATTTCTGACATTGCAGAGCCTTTCCTTTAACTATTTGTTGTTTTTACGATTCAAAACTTCATCAATCATTCCGTAATCTTTCGCTTCCTTAGCAGTCATCCAGAAGTCTCGATCAGAGTCTTTTTCAACTGTTTTGACAGTTTTACCTGTATGTTTAGCGATGATTTCATAAAGTTCTGTACGTAATTTCAGAATTTCGCGTGCTGTAATTTCGATATCAGAAGCTTGTCCTGAAGCTCCACCCATAGGCTGGTGAATCATAACACGTGAATGTTCGAGAGCCGTACGTTTTCCAAGTGTTCCGGCACAAAGTAATACAGCACCCATAGAAGCTGACATCCCAGTGCAAATGGTAGCAACATCAGAGGAAATATACTGCATAGTATCGTAGATACCTAAACCTGCATGAACAGATCCACCTGGAGTATTGAAATAAATTTGAATGTCTTTATCTGGATCAGATGATTCCAAAAAAAGCAATTGTGCTTGAATAATGTTTGCAACATAATCATCAATTGGGAGTCCCAAAAAGATAATTCTGTCCATCATCAAACGTGAAAATACGTCCATTGTTGCAACATTCATCCGGCGTTCCTCAATAATGGTTGGGGAAATATAGCTGGAAGTAATTTTAGCATAATCATCCATAGCCTGAGAGTTCAGACCAAGATGACCAGTAGCGTATTTATAAAATTCGTTTTT
Organism: Bacteroidales bacterium; assembly: GCA_963676165.1. Lineage (GTDB taxonomy): Bacteria > Bacteroidota > Bacteroidia > Bacteroidales > ML635J-15 > JAQIBY01. The sequence continues at coordinate 3,254,049 of OY781043.1, forward strand.
TCTATTCATAGAGATAGGTTTTAGTCTTCAAACAATGCTTTGAATTCATCCCAACTCACGTCTTTATCTTCAACTTTCATGCTTTCGCGGATGACATCCAACAATTTTTTCTCCATTACCTGATCGGCAATGCGTCTAGCTTCATCCTCTTTTTTAAGGATCTCGGCAGCATAATTTTCAAGATATTCATCTGGCAACTGAGCCATTCCATACTGACGGAATTGAACAAGTGCATAAGCTTTTGATTGTTCCATCATTTCCTCATTCTCCACTTTAATCTCATTATCTTTTGCCAGCTGATTACTAATAATCTGCCATTTCATATCTTTAACAAAAAGATTCCATTCCTGTTCAAGTTGTTCATCCGTAATTTCACGGTTATTTGTTTTCACCCAACGTTTCAGAAATTCTTCTGGCAATTTTGGATCAACTTTACTGATCAACTTGTCTTTTGCATCTTGCAAGAGTTTGTATTCTGACTGATCGATGAAACCTTCCTCAGCCTGAGCAGCGATTTTTTCACGGAATTCTTCCATGGTTTTCACTTCACCTTCACCATATACTTTATCCCAAAGGGTTTGATCAATTTCAGCTTCTTTGAAAGATTGAACTTCGTGAACAGTAATTTGGAAGGTTGATTCTTTTACTGCCTCTACTTGATCTTTTTCAATTTCTAAGAGACCAGCAATTTCTGTATCGTTTGGAAAAGCATTCCACAGGTTCAAAGTAACAATATCACCAGCTTTCAACCCAACGAGTGTTGCTTTTGCATCATCCTCTTTAGCAAGTGCCACAGAAATTTTTGCTTCTTCATTCACAACGCCACCTTCCATTGGTTTTTCATCAGCGTCAAGTTGTATTACTTTAGCAATAATAAAACTTTCTTCATCAGAAACTTCAGCATCTACCATTTCACCAAAGTTTTTAGCGTATGATTCGATGTATTCATCAATGAGGGTATCATCAGCTTTAATTTTATAATAAGGGAGTTTTTCTCTTTTTGTCATTTTCACTTCAACAGGTGAAGACATTCCAATATCAAATTTAAAAGAGAAATCTTCTTCTTTATCAAAATCGATTGGTTGCTGATCATCATTTGGCAATGGTTCGCCAAGAATTTGCATTTCTTCATTTGTCATATAATCGGTTAAAGCCTGAGAGATGACGTTGTTTACTTCATCCATAAGAATTGCTTTTCCGTACATTTTTTTGACCAAACCCATAGGCGCTTTACCTGGTCTAAAGCCATCAACATTTGCCTTTTTTCTATAATCTTTAAGGACGTCGTTTACCTTATCCTGATAATCAGCTTTTTCAACATTTACCGTAATGACTGCATTCAGCTCATCAATTTGATCTTTTGTTACTTTCATTCCTGAAGTTTTAAACATTATAAATTTTAAAAAACCGCTTCTCCCACTCGGAAAACTGGGCAAAAGCGGTTAAGCATTGTGCGGATGAAGGGACTCGAACCCCCACGCCTTGCGGCACTAGATCCTAAGTCTAGCGCGTCTACCAATTTCGCCACATCCGCAAATTGGTGCTGCAAAGATAAGTATTTTTCAATTACTGCATAATCTTTTGATTTTTTTTTCAAATTATTATCATTCAACTTTTTGAAATGATTCAAAAAGTTAAAAGTCAAAACAAATAAATTCATCATTATCGAAAAAAAAGCAGAAAGAGAACACTCTACCAGAATTTTTCCTAATTTTGCCACTCAATTGGTCCTGTAGCTCAGTTGGCAGAGCAGCAGACTCTTAATCTGCGGGTCGAGGGTTCGAGCCCCTCCGGGATCACAAGCACAGTGTTGAGAGTGAGTACAGAGTGTGAGTAAAAAAACACGGTACTCACTTTTTTTTAGGAGGGGCGAGAAGTTTATCCCGATGAAGAATGATTTCGGGAAGCCCCTCCGGGATCACAAGCACAGTGTTGAGTTTTGAGTGTGAGTATTGAGGGAAGAGGGAAAGACCACCCCTCAGAACTCAAACTCATTTTCAAATTAGAAAAACTAAAAAGCTTAACTTTCATTACTTATGTTCGACTTTGAAAATCTAACCGTTTATCAAAAAGCGAAAACCTACAACAAAAAAACACACAAATTCATTGTAAATTCTAAATTGAATCGTACGATAAAAGATCAATTGCGTAGAGCTTCTACAGCATAATGCTCAATATTGCAGAAGGCACAGGTCGTTTTACAAATCCGGATAAACGAAACTTTTATGTTATTGCAAGAGGTTCAGTTTTTGAGTGTTGAGAAAAGAGGACACAGCTGCTGCAGTTTTGAGATACAAGTAATTCCAAACATTTTAGAAATTCCCTCTTAGTTCCTATTGTTTTTTCTCTGTTTTTAGGCTAAACTTGCAAGAATTCGCACATCTTGAAAAGCTTAGCCATTTCAATACTGCTACTATTTACAACAGCAATTACATTTTCACAAAACAACAAAGTTGTCACTTGGGAACGGGCTTCACTTGATACTTCATTTTTGATTCTCCTCCGTATAATAGCCTCGAATATTATTGGTACGTTCGCTCAGAAAAGACACAACAATACAAGGTCAAAACTGTCGCAAACTGACTGTAGAAAGATTTTCACCTCCTTATATCACCGGAACTATTGAAACATCCAGATACGGTTACATGTACAACGGAGTTGTTTATTTATACAATTACCATGAGGAATTTCAACCGGTTTACAATTACAATGTAAATGCAGGTGATACAATTACTCTATACTCACCTCTTTTTTCAGAGAATTGTTTTTCCACTTACATTGTAGATTCAATTACAGACAGAAAAACTGGTAAAAGGACGGATGATTTACACGAGCTTTATTCAAACATTGCAATCCAAGAATACCAACTTTCAAGGATAAGTGGAATTTGTTGTCCTTTAATCATCCATCAATTGACGAATATTTAACTTATTCAGGTTCAACATAGATGAAATGTTCCTCTGCGGAAATTTTAGAAGAGTTAAAACCTAAGTTTTCATGCTATTATGATGGCAATGTGGCAATCTACAACAGAAACTCCACTGAAACACTAATCCCTCAACTTAAAGTTTTCGCCGAGATAGACTTTCCGTACCTGCTCATCCTCAGAAAGTTCTTGTGCTGTTCCGGACTTTAAAATATTTCCTTCAAACAGTAAATATGCTCGGTTGGTAATGGAAAGGGTTTCGTGCACATTGTGGTCGGTAATTAGAATTCCGATGTTTCGATGTTGCAATTCGCATACAATTTTCTGTATATCCTCAACAGCAATAGGGTCCACACCAGCAAAAGGTTCATCGAGCAAAATAAAAGATGGATCTAAAGCTAAGGCACGTGCAATTTCAGTACGACGGCGTTCTCCTCCAGACAACTGATACCCTTTCGACTTACGGATTCTTTCCAATCCAAATTCTGCGATTAGCTTATTGGTCTTTTCAATTTGATCGTTTCTGGAAAGCTTGGTCATTTGCAAAACCGCCCGAATATTATCCTCAACACTCATCTTACGAAAAACAGATGCTTCCTGTGCAAGGTAACCAACGCCCAATCGTGCTCTTTTATAAATAGGATATCGTGTAATGTCCTTATCGTCAAGGTAAATACGCCCTTCATTGGGAACAATGAGCCCCACCATCATGTAAAATGTTGTGGTTTTCCCTGCCCCATTTGGACCAAGCAAACCAACAATTTCACCTTGATTCACCTCAACAGAAACGCCTTTTACAACAGTACGTTTCCCATATTTTTTAATGAGCTTTTTGGTATGAAGCTTCATAAGCACGATTTTTTTCAAAGGTAGAAAAAAAAGCATAAAATAAAACCCAGCTGTTTTGTGCAATGCATGCCCCAAAATTATTTCACTATTTTTCTCTTCCTTTTTTCTTAGTCAAAAAAGGAAGCAAAAAAGACAAGGCAGCACCGACTGTCAACGCGCTCTGCCAGATTTTTGTAAAATCTAATCAGAACGTGTCTAAAGCATCTGATTGATTTTACATCAAAAATCTGACATTCACATCCATCTCTAGCTCGCGGTCTGCCATGCCCAACGCACGTAGCCTTCTTTCAGAAGGCTTCTATAAACGTGTCTTTGCAAATCTCACTCTTGTTTTTTACTGTCACATTTGTTCCCATATTGGTTAAGAGAGTTAATTGCATGACCCAAATTCAAAAACTCAAAAACGTAATCTGCTGATAATCTGCTTTGCTTTAGAGGGAGACAATGTAATGCACAAAACAGGAAACAAAACCTACAAAATAAAACCCCGCTCGCACAGAACAAAGCTTGCGGAAACAGGGAAAAAATTAATTCCAATAGCTTGTTAGTTTTCTCTTAGAACAAAATCATCGTATTCACGTTCAAAACGCAATTTATGCTTTGATTCTTCCTTTGCAAGAGATAAGAAGATGCGCTTCAGATCCTCATTTGGAGCACGATCAGATAAACTTATGTACAAATCGTAAGCATTCTTTTCCTTTTTCATTGCCAAAACCAAAGCATCCTGATAATCCATATTTTCCTTTTCCTCAACATCAAGCATGTAATCGGCAATTTTTAGATCCGCAACGGCAGAATCTTTCCAGTCAAAAATCTGTTCATCACGAATGCGAGTTAATCGGGCTTTATGTCCAATTTCTTCTTTTGCAAACTGAAGAAACACAGACTTCATGTCTTGACTGGTTGACTTTTCAGCCAAATTAGTGTAAAAATCTACGGCTTCTTGCTCTTGGGCAATGGCAAAGTTTAATATCTCTTTTACAGATTTCAGATCACTCATAATATATTGATTTTAGGCGTTTAGAAATGATGTTTCAAATTCATCGTCAAAGCGTTTCATCACGCTATCTGCAGCATGAGAAAACATTGGCAATGTCCTTTTTGTGAAAAAGCGCAATTGATACGGTTTTGCAAAGTTTCGCATTTCAGGCAACATGTTGTCATTTAACACATTAACATCGGTTGAAATGTTCAACTTATCATCACAAAGCACTTCTGTAAGCATAGCAATTTGCTCAGTGCTAGTTTTATCAAGCTTTGACTTCAAACCTGCAGAAAATTGTTGAATCATTTTCTGGGTATTGGTGTATGATCCACCTGTCTCAAACGGAAGACTTGCAGGCAAAACGAGATCAGCCATTTCTGCTGTCTCACTTAGAAAATAATCTTGAACCATCAAGAAATCGCAATCGAGGAATGATTTCACCTTTTCACTGTCTTTTGCTGTTCCCACAGGATCTTCACCAAAAACAAAACACTGTTTTACCTGATTGTTTTCCAATGAAGTTCGCAAATCATCAGCATTCTGAACAAAACCAAGGTCAATTAAACCCTGCGAATTGTTTTTCTCTTTCACATTCATTAATCCAGACGAGGTTTTACCAAGTTTTCCTGTTAAAAGGGTAAGATTTCTAGCCTCAGCCAATGCCACCTCATTCAAATATCGCTCTGATGCAACAACCACAGCATGTTGACTCAAATTGTACGCATTAAACACATCAGCAACCGCCTTTTCTGACAGACCAGCAGATTTGCACAATTGGCTAAAATCAAGTGCAAGTAAGGCGGATTTATAGGTTTCTAAATCCTCAACATGATGGTTGATAAACAAATCGTTTTGCAAATTATTCTTTAAAAGATAAAGATTCATCGCTTGCAAAAATGCATCGTAGGATTTCACACGAATAATCTGATCTACTTTTTGCTCAAGTTTTGGATTTTCTTGATCGGTGACAAGCACAATGTTTGCCCCAGACTGTGTTCTCGCCTCATTCACCATATAGCCTAAAGTTGCATCGTCCATATTGAGTTGTGGATGCAATAAAAGCACATGCTCAACATCGCTAAACTGGTCGAAAGGCATATTCAATTCCGATGCATTGACATGTCCCTCTCCCAAATGAAGCAAATGGAAAGAACCTGTGTGCTGAATCATTCTACTGTGATCAGCTAAGGTTTTCAGGGCAAAAATCTCTTCATTGGACAAACGACCTCCGGCAAATAATGCACTCGGTTTATCGCGATCTATTTTTTCTTTCAATAAGTTCTGCACTTCATCCCAACTCGCCTCAACCAATTCTCCTTTTCGGCGAATCAAAGGTTTAGTCAAACGGTTTCCATCGTTGATAAATCGATATCCAAATTTTGCATATCGGTCAATATTTTCGAGTGGATTTACCATTCCTTCTGCCCCATTTACACGGAAAACAAATCCATTTTTATGTTCCAGACTTAAACTTTCCCCAATGGCACCAAACGGACTTATTGTTTTCACTGAATCAGTCTTTACTGGACCTGGTTTAAACTTAAAGTTCTCAGTAATTGCGCCTGTTGGACAAGCAGAAATACACAAACCACAAGATTCGCAAGTACTTTCCACCAGAGTATCGCCCATTGCAGGAGCAACATAGGTATCAAAACCACGCTCAACCAAACCTAATGCAGATGCACCTACGACATCTTTACAGATACGAATACAGCGTGAACAAAGAATACACTTATTGTTATCTATTTCAATGTACGGATGAGAAAAATCAATAGGTCTTTCCTGAAATTCACCTTCAAATTTGCCTTGCTCCACATGATATTCTGTAGAGAATTTCTGTAGATCACAAGTGAAAAATTCAGTACAGCCACATTCCAAACAACGATGAGCTTCCTCAACAGCCAGCTGTTCCGATTCATACCCCAATTCCACTTCTTTAAAATGCTTTCTATCATTTTCAGGCAATACAGGCATTTCATGTCGCAATTGATTTTGATATCTGCCCACATAATCCTCAGATTTCTGTGGTTTGAAATTATCTTTTCTGCTCACAAATGGTTTCGGTATCGGACTTAACGCTTCACCATTGAGCAATTGATTTACTGAATGAGCAGCTGTTTTTGCCTGAGCAATCGCCTCAATAATAGTGGCTGGACCAGTTACACCATCCCCAGCAGCAAACACATTGTGAATTCCTGTTTGCAGAGTCTTTTCGTCTGCATCAATATCTCCCCAACGATTTAATTCCAATTGTCCTTCGTTTGCAAACTGGTTGATATTATCGAGGAAATTCACATCGGTTTTTTGTCCGATTGCAGCTAAAATATAATCGCATTCTAGTTCATATTCTGAGCCCTCCATTGGTACCGGACGTCTTCTGCCTGAAGCATCGGGCTCTCCAAGTTCCATTTTAATTAAGGTCATGGATTTGACTTTCCCTTCCTTGTCAGCATTGACTTTGACAGGATTTGTCAAAAGCATATATTCAACACCTTCCGCTTTGGATTCATGAATTTCAATTGGATTTGCGGGCATTTCTTTTTCGGTACGACGATACACAATAATAGAACGCTCGGCACCACAACGCATGGCGGTACGACAACAATCCATAGCTGTATTTCCACCTCCAACGGTAACAATGGTCTTTCCTTTAAAATCATATTTCTGACCTGTCATTTCCATATTGCGGAGAAAATCGATACCACTAAATACACCGTCTGCCTCCTCACCTTCTGCACGAAGTAAAGTCCCACGTTGAGAACCAATGGTTAATATTGTTGCATCGTATTCGCTTTGAATTTTTTCATAACTCAAATTACCACCCAAATTCTGACCAGTAAAGATTTGGCTTCCGAGTTCGGTAATGGTTTCAATCTCTTTATCGAGCAAATCATTTGGCAAACGATATTCAGGAATTCCATAACGCAACCATCCGCCAGGATGATCATTGGCTTCAAAAATATCGCATTGATGACCTTTTTGCTGCAACCAATACGCAGCAGACAAACCACCAGGACCAGCCCCAATAATTGCGACTTTTTTGCCAGTTGACTCAGCAACTTGAGGTTTATAATGCTCGGAATGCAGTAAATCTTGATCTGCAGCAAAACGTTTTAAGTAATCAATTCCAACAGCATTTCCTTCGTCTAATAAATTTCTACGACAAGCAGCCTCACATGGTCTGACACAAACACGTCCGCAAATTGCAGGCAAAGGGTTATCCTCTTTAATTAAAGCAATCGCATCGCTGTATTGTTTTTTCTCAATTAAGGAAATGTATCCTTGCACATCAACGCCTGCAGGACAGGTTTCTTTGCAAGGAGCGACACAATCCGCATAATGATTACTGAGCAACAGATCGAGCGCCATTTTTCGTGCATCATACACTTTTTGATTTTCGGTGTTTATCTGCATTCCCTCAGCAATTTCGGTTGAGCAAGATGGTTGAGTTCCTTTTCCGGCAACATCAACAACACAAACGAAACATGATGAATAAGGTTTTAAACGTTTGTCGTGACAAAGTGTAGGGATTTTTATGCCATGTCTGCTGGCAAGTTCTAAAATGGTTTCCCCGGGAATTCCCTCCACTGTTTTTCCGTTTAATATGATATTGAGTTTATCCATTGATCCTTAATTTCACAGTTTTACAGTAATTTAATTGCATCGAAATTACACTTGGTGTAACAGATACCGCAATGAATGCAAGTTTCTTGATTGATGTGATGTAATGCTTTGCGTTCTCCTGAAATTGCATTAACAGGACAGTTTTTCGCACAGACAGTACAACCTGTACAATTTGCCTCATCCACTTCGTAAGTGATAAGTTCAGTACATACTTTGGCAGGACATTTTTTGTCTCGAATATGTGCCTCATACTCATCTCTAAAATATTTGATGGTTGTTAACACAGGATTTGGAGCAGTTTGTCCAAGACCACACAAACTATTTTCCTTCACTTGATAAGCTAATTCTTCAAGCTTTTCAATATCACCATCTTTTCCTTCCCCTTTGGTAATGCGGGTAAGAATTTCAAGCATTCGTTTAGTTCCTATGCGACAGAAAGTACATTTCCCACAGGATTCTTTTTCGGTAAAATCCAAGAAATACCTTGCCATATCAACCATACAAGTGGTTTCATCCATAACCACCAAGCCACCAGAGCCCATAATTGCTCCAGTCGTTTTCAAGGAATCATAATCGACAGGAATATCTGCCATATGTGCAGGAATACATCCCCCGGAAGGACCTCCAAGCTGGACAGCTTTAAACTCTTTGTCTTCAAGAATTCCACCTCCGAGTTTAAAAACAATGTCTCGAATACTCATTCCCATAGGGACTTCCACAAGTCCACCATGTTTGATTTTCCCTGTTAAAGCAAACACTTTTGTTCCTTTTGAGCTTTCGGTACCATATTTGGCATATTCTTCTGCTCCTTCACGGATAATCCAAGGAACATTCGCCCAAGTTTCCACATTATTGATGTTGGTTGGTTTGCCCCACAACCCTTTGACTGCAGGAAATGGTGGACGTTTTCGAGGCATTCCTCTTTCACCTTCCACAGAAGCCATTAATGCGGTTTCTTCACCACAAACAAATGCTCCTGCTCCCTCTTTCACATAAATATCGAAATTAAAACCATCTATTCCACAAGCATTATTACCAAGATATCCTTTTTCTTTTGCTTGCTCTATGGCAATATTAAGTCGTTTAATTGCTAAAGGATATTCTGCCCGACAATAAATAACACCTTGCTGAGCTCCAATTGCATAAGCACCTATCATCATGCCTTCTAAAACTGCATGAGGATCACCTTCAAGTAATGATCTATCCATAAACGCACCCGGATCACCTTCATCGGCATTGCAAATGATATACTTCTCGTCACTTTCACTATTTTTCGCAAATACCCATTTTTTACCAGTTGCAAAACCACCACCACCACGACCACGAAGTCCGGAGTCAAGAACAGATTGGATAACCTCATCTGAACTCATTGCTTGTTGACGAATTTTTGCCATGGCCTGATATGCACCTTGAGCTTCAGCTTCTTCCAAAGATTCAGGATCGATATACCCACAATTTCGAAGTGCAATTTTCACTTGATCATCAAAAAAGACATCATCAAGGGTTTCAAACAAATCTGAATGCACAACATAATCTTTCAAAGGTTCTTTTTGAACCACATGTTTCTCAATAAGCTCAAGTGCTTTATCTTCATCAATTCCTCCGTACAAGTAATGTCCTTCGTCGTCAATAATTTCAACAAGAGGTTCATTATAACACATTCCGATACAGGAGGTTTGTTTGAGTTCAAAATCCAGATTATCAGCATGTTTCAATGCTTCAATTTTCTCATAGGTCTTTTTTGCTCCTGCAGCAATTCCACAGGATCCCAGACCGACAATGACTTTGGTTTTGCCCATAGTACTAGTTATTTCGGGTACTTATTTCGATTTTTCGTTCACACGGATATTTCGGATGATTTTAGCTGCTGATTTTCCATCAAGATTACCGTAAGTTTCATCATTGATCATAATCACAGGAGCCAAAGAACAACATCCCAAACAAGCAACAGATTCTAAAGTGAATAATTTGTCTTCTGTTGTTTCACCATCTTTAATTTTCAAGCTTTCTTCCAGTGCATCGGTAAGTGCTTTTGCACCTTGCACATGGCAAGCAGTGCCATGACATACTTTGACAATATACTTACCAACAGGTTTCAGGCGAAATTGAGTATAAAAACTAGCGACACCATACATATCAGAAAGTTTCAACCCGGTATCTTTCGCAAGTTTAGGAAAAGCTTGCTTGGGTAAATATCCATACACATCCTGCGTTTTTTGCAGGAGGGGAATCATCATTCCACGCTTATTTTTGTATTTTTCAATGATAGGATCCAACAAACTCAAATCTACATCATCAACTTGGTTATCAATGGTTTTTGTTTGTTCAATACGGGAAATTCGCATTGGTTTTAAGTTTTAGTTATAAATTGGCTTAAAGATAGAAAAATCCTGCTTACACAAGACATGAAGTTTGTCATAAGTGTTAATCGTTTAACAGGGATTTCTGAATTATTGTTAATCTGTAAATTTTATTATTGTAGTGGGGATGCTGTTTGTATTTTTAGTAGGGATGCGATTAATCGCATCCCTACTAAAAATAATTATTCCAATTCAATAAATACTTCAATCAACTTGACTTCTTTGTCAGGAATGATTTGGACTTCCATAAGTTCATAAGGAAGCAAAATAGTTTCTCCTTTTTGGATGGTTTCATTTCCAGCATCTGATCTGATTTCAGCTTTTCCATCCACACACATGTAAACAACAAAAGATTGACAATCTGCATACGATTTTGTGATTTCTTTGCTCAAATGCATCATATTCATCACAAAATAATCGGTTCTTAACATGCGTGATGGAGCATTTTCCTCTACTTCGTAAGGTGTTTCAGCTCGTTTTAATTCTGAGAAATCCATGACATCAAGGGCATCGTTCACATGCAACTCTCGAGCTTGTCCATCATCTCCAACTCTATCCCAATCGTAAATACGGTAGGTCACATCACTGTTTTGCTGAATTTCAGCGAACAGTATTCCTTTTCCAGTAGCATGCACTCGTCCTGCAGGAATAGAAAACAAATCCCCAGCTTTAGCAGGGACACGGTTTAAGACAGGAAGAATGTCATTATTATTCATGCGAGCAACAAATTCGGTTTTTCCAATGGATTGATTAAAGCCAGAAATTAGGCTAGCATCTTTCTCTGCATCTACGATATACCAGGCCTCTGTCTTGCCAAATGACTGATGCTTTTTAGCGGCTACCTCATCGTCAGGATGTACTTGCACAGAAAGGTCGTCATTTGCATCAATGAATTTAAACAAGAGAGGGAAATTTTCACCATAGAGATCAAAGACATCTGGCCCAAGAAGATCACCCATGTAAATCTCGATAATATCTTGCAAGGTATTACCTTTTAGAAATCCATTTTTAACCACAGAAACACTCCCCGGCACATTAGAAATTTCCCAAGACTCCCCACATTTTTCGGGTGCATCGGATTTATTTAAATCGGACTTTAATTTTGATCCGCCCCAAATTTTTTCTTTATAAATTGGCTGAAATTTTATCGGATAGAGAGGTAGTTCTTTCATTTGTCAAATATTTATTATCTTGAGGATCAAAATTACAAAACTGAAATCAAATAGCAAATCATGTTAATTGTAGGAATAGCAGGAGGTACAGGCTCCGGGAAAACAACGGTTGTCAGAAAAATCACCAATAATTTGAATGAAGATGAGATTTCCTTAATCCCACAGGACTCATACTACAAAGACAACAGCCACCTTCCTTTGAAGGAAAGACAGAAAATAAATTTTGACCATCCTAATGCCATCGAATGGGATTTATTGATTGATCATGTCAACAAATTAAAAAATGGGGAGAAAGTTGGTCAGCCAATTTATTCGTACCTGACATGTACTCGTGCAGGTGAAACCATTCCAATTGAGCCGAGAGAAGTAATTATCATTGAAGGAATTTTGTGTTTAAGCAATCCAAAACTTCGCGAATTGATGGACCTTAAAGTCTTTGTCCATGCAGATGCTGATGACAGGTTAACACGTGTTATCAATCGTGATATTGTGGAAAGAGGACGCTCCGTAAAAATGGTGCTTGACAGATATGTCAAAACAGTAAAACCATCTCACGAGCAGTTTATTGAACCAACAAAGCGATTTGCGGATATTATTGTCCCGCAAGGAGGTGAAAACAAAATTGCGATTAAAATATTGACTAATTTCATTCAAAATAACTTAAAATAAATGTTCCGATGACTTCGAGTCCCACACACGGCGCTCAGTCACCTACACGCTTTATTGAATAACTAAAAAACAATTATTATGAACGATACGCCAATCAGCAGCATACTTTTTTTTGATATAGAAACTGTTCCAGGAACTGCAAATTTTGATGATTTATCAGAACGCATGCAAGCACATTGGGACAAGAAATCTGGTTACTTTCGTCAAGATGAGCAAACCGCTGAAGATGTCTATCAGCGAGCAGGTATTTATGCTGAATTTGGTAAAATTGTTTGCATTTCTGCAGGATTAGTTCGCATGAAAGACGGTCAACGCACTTTCCATTTAAAATCCTACTACGGAGAGGATGAAAGTGCAATTTTGAGGGACTTTGCAGACATGCTCAATAAATTTTCATTCAAGGGTGAAAAGTTTCTTTGCGGACATAACAGCAGCGAATTTGATATTCCGTACGTGGCTCGACGCATGTTGGTAAACGGTATTCCTTTGCCAGAAATCATCAATATTGCAGGGAAAAAACCATGGGAGGTTAAACATCTTGACACCATGAATTTATGGAAATTCGGAGATTATAAGCACTATACATCATTGGACTTACTCACTGCAATTTTTGACATCCCTACACCAAAGGATGATATTGATGGCTCTCAAGTTGCCAATGTATTTTACGAAGAAAAGGATGTAAAACGCATTGCAAAATATTGCGAAAAGGATGTGCTTGCCGTAGTGCAGTTGTACCTACGCATGAATAATCAGGCGCTGATCAAAGAAGAAAATGTGGAGTACTCGGTGGAGTAAATAGTCTTCTCTATCCCTAATGTAATATTTACACACAATAGACTTTTACACCGGTGCTAGTGATACTGTTTAGCTAAATTTTAAGCTACGTAAGCATCTCCGCGATAACGTTGCAATGTTGATAGGCTATTGAAAGTCTATTATTCCTCTGCCCACTTGTCCGGTAGCAGTTCTCTCAATTTCTCGTTGGTCATTTGTTGATTTTCGGCTAAACGCTGTATTACGTCTTTGAAGTAAGAAAAAGTATTTACATTGTTCAGACGGCATGATATGGCGATAGAATACAGCGTAGCAGTTCTCTCTGCCCCGTTGTTTGAGCCACAGAAAAGTGAATTGCGACGGCTGATGCTAATGTAACGCATGGGGCGTTCAATCGTATTGTTGTCCAAGTCGTAATCGGAAGATATTATAATGTTGTAAATCGATTCCAGTTCATTGAGACAATATGCAGTAGCCTTGCTCAAAATAGTATTGCCCAACGTGTCGGAATCCTGTTCTATCTTTCTGAGTTCTTTTTCCAAAGCATTGTAAACTTTCAGTGATTCTTCTTTCCACTTCTCTTTGGGCTTTTTCTTTCGGATAATGTAAAGTTGGTTGTACAGATCGATAATCACTTCTGCTTTTGGTTGCTCTTTGATTTCAATAAACTTTCGTTTGCAATGTTGCACACAACCTAAGCGTATTGCTTTGGGGTAATTCCATCCTTCCAGTACTTTGTATGAGCTGTACCCATCAGTTTGAACAGCACCATTATAAGTTTCAGGTAAGTAATTTGTCAATACGTTTTTGCTCCGTGAACCATTTTCGTAAATAAATTGGATCAAATTATTTTGGTGAGATAACACACTCCAAAAATAACCTTTACGACTTCCGTTGTCACCACCTAATATGGTGTGATAAGTTTCATCAAAATGGATGTAAGCATCTGAAAGAATAGCATCTTTGAGAACAGGTGTTAACTTATCGAGCAGTGCTGCCGATTTTTCTATCAACCCATGAAGCGTTGCTTTGGGAATATCAATCCCCATTTCATTCAGATACTTCATTGTCCGTTCAACAGGCATTCCATAAACATACCGTTGTTGAATCAGGTAGGCTAAAAATGAAGCATCAAAGTTAGAATTTAGAAATGGAGCGATGGGAGCTTTCCCCTCAAAAAAAACATCGCCCATCCTGTATTTTTTACACCGATAAATATGTTTTATCAGGCGTGGGGGGATATACTCATACCTTATCACATCTTTGTGAAACAGGAAAACAGCAACCTTTTCGTCAAATTCGGCATCAGAAGGCAAAACATCATCAATAACTTCTTCTATATTGTCATAAGCCTTTCTTTTTGCACCATTGTTGCCGCGTTTTTTTGGCGTGGGAGCCGGATGTTTTTCCTTTCCCTTGCGTTTTTCAGTCTTTTTAGGGAGATTGACGCTTGCAAACTGCTTCATCTTTTCAGCGTTTTTATCCTTCTCCAAGAGTGCCGCCTTTAAAGATGCCACCTCTTGAGATAGAGAGGTAATTGTAGCAGTCAATGCTGAAACTTGTTGTTGTAAAAATATCACTAACTCCCTGTCTGTCATAGCTTAAAGATACAAAAATAATATGGTTTTACTATGGAAAAAACATATTATTTTTGCATCTTTTTTACTCTTTTTCAGATACTTAGCATGACTTTCAGACGAAGCTCATTTGAATTGCTTTTTTGTTTTATCGCATTGACGATCTGGTCAAGAAGACCTCTCTCTACCTCAAAGAAGGGGGTATCTCCTACCTGTCGAGGCAGGGTATAACGACCCAGTTCCAATTTTTTGTTGTAAAGCACGAATCCTTCTTTTTGCCATCGTAATACCTTTAACGATTTACGTGTCCTACCAATAAAAACATAACCATCGCCAGTGAGCGCATCCATATTACCTGTTGTTTTTACCAAATGATATAACGAATGGATTCCTTTTCGCATATCAACTGGCTCTCTGTAGAAATAAAAACGGGTAGTGTCATTAAAGTTAAAAATCATAGTACATCCTTTTTGAAAATTATGGATGTAAAAATCGAAAGTTTTATCCCGTAAAACTATACGTCATCGTGGAGACGGATACTAAGCTACCTCCCAGAAGTTTGCTTGATACTTCATATTACGGATTGACTATCTCTTTCAATATCGGTCGAAATAGATTTCTTTGATCCTGATTTTGTGATTTCCCTTTCATAGTTTGCAAGCTTTTTACGAAATTTACAAAAATCCTTGCAATTTAAAACGCTTATACCAGGGTGTTTATCAATATTAAACTGTTGATATATTGCTAGTTATATTGATCTTAAGGATCGACTAATTATCAACATTATTACGTTGATTGTTAATTGTTTTGGATTTTAAGGATCGACTACTTAGAATGAAGATATAATTTTGACTTTGATTTACTTGGGAAAATTAAGTCCTGAGAATTCTCTCCTGTTTCTTCTTAACAAAAAAATCAAAACACTTGCATTCAACAAAATAACATTGACTATCTTATGCATACACATTATTTTAATGACTGACTACTATTTGATTTAAAATACAGATCCTCTAAGATTTTCAAATTATCATCATCTCTATCCAAACCTAACAGCCTAGAATACAAAAAAGGTTTGTACAAAAAAGTCTTACTTATCATATCCCTCCTCCTAAGTCTATTGATTAATTTAACTACTAATCGATATTTTAAATCAACATCCACATAACCATTTTTTTTTAATGTAACAATTGACATTAGATTATATGGATAAAACTCCAAAGACAATTTTAAGAATTCAATCTTTTTTAAAACATCCTTGCTACCCAAAGCTACATAATAATAAAGCATGGACCATTCTGCTTTAGTAGTCGACTCTTTTTGAATACACTTAAGCAATAGCTTCTCCTCAGGCATAACACCAAAATACCAATCTAATATATGATTCCTAAGCAAGATGCTTTTAATATCATCCGATTCCTTCAAAATTTCAAAAGCAGTTTCATAATCTAATATTGGTTCATTCAATAAAACTAACACATATTGAATAATATAGCGAATATCACTGGGGTTTCGCTGCAGGATATTCTTCAAAAGAATTTCTCCCTCTTCAATATTAAACACCCCTTTTTCACAATAATTACTAATTAAGTTACAATACAATTTTTCATTTTGAAAATCTACCATATTTACCAATTTACAACATTATTAATATCTCGAGGAGGATTTCCTCCAGATGTTAGGACAAATGCATCTAGGCTTTGAACTCTGCCCATCTTATCAATAAACAAACGAACCTCAATATTATAACCATTCTGTACATATCTAATTTGGTTTGAACCCTGAACAAGATATCCAGCTCTGTCAACTTGCATTACAGCTTTTGCCACCTCGTCAAATCCTTCTACCTTAACAGAAGACAATGCATCTTCAATTCCACCCTGAATATGTTTAGATGAATAAACATGAGGATTCTCTATTTCCTTAAGATAAAGATTCCTTACATTAAACTCTTTTATTGTACCTCTTGATGGTGGTAGTTCCTTAAATTTAGGAAGGTCAGGTGATTTTAAATTTACTTCAGGCTTATTTGTTTCGATGTCTGGATAAGGTATCTTTATATATGTATCTATTTTAGCAGGTTTAATATTCCCGTTCCAAAAAGTTCTATTATTTATTTTTGCAAGCGACCCATTCATTACTCCACCCAATGCACCGCCCATCATAACGGAATTTGCATACTGATTCGCTGTCATGAGAGGATCTCCGAAATACAAATGATTCCCAATGCTTTGAATAGGTGAAGCAAATGCAGCACCTGCCATTCCTCCCATAGCACCTGCCATAAAGCCTCCTACACCTAAAGCGCCTCCTCCCGCTGCCAAAAAGGCCATTCCTCCAGTAGCTGCACCAACACCGCCAGCAACAGCCCCAATTGCAAATGCAGCCAAACCATCCGAAAAACTATGCAAATCTCCTTGTATTGCTTTTGATACTACATTTATTGCTCCGCCAATTACTGCACCTACAATTATATGGATAAACTCACCACTTGGATCCGTAAATCTTAGCGGATTATTATAACAGTAAGCATAACGATTATAATTCTGAGGATTATTGGGATCTTGTACAAAATTATCTGGAGATAACATACGTCCCAGTACGGGGTCATACATGCGACCATTCATATGCACCAAAGCAAAATGTGGTAGCATTTCATGTCCTGTAAAGCCTCTAAACACTTTGGTCAGATTCGCATTATCATCGTATTCCCAAGTTTGCGGATTACGGTATCTCCCCCAAGGATCAAAATTTGTTTCTTCAATGAGATTCCCATTTTGATCAATAATTTGCAAAATACTGCCAAGATAATCCGATACAGTATAGTATAATTCACCAACTCCATCCTCAACAATATAAACAGCAATTAAACCAGAAGGTCCGCTAATATAATTGTATTCGATTATTGACTCCTGAGGAGTTCCTTCATTCAAAATCTGAACTTCGTATTTACCACAAAATATCCTTTTTTCAACAGGATTTTCATTTTCTGTAAGTACTGTCTCTTTCCTTAGATTATCAGGACCGTATTCAAAGGTTAAGTCATATGGGTCTTCAGAAATTTCCGTTGCTTTATGAAAATAATTGTATTGAATATTCTGACTTACATCACTTATTGCCGTTGTTGGTTGGGTAATTTTAGTAATTGCATGTTTCTTCGTTTGATCGTAGTAATAATTCCCGACATCTGACTTAAATGAAATATTTCCATTTGAGCTGTAACTTGTATTATAGGTTACAACATCGCCATAACCATTTTCGACTTCCCATTCTGTCAAGCGGTCAACATCATCGTATTGAAATGCTTCTCTTAACTGATGTATATTGTCCTGACGTCCTTCCAAATTTCCGGTTACATCATCCCAATAGTAAGTCATATCAAAATAAGACCCTGTTTGTATCCTGGAAATCATCTTTGTTTCTGAGTCATAAATGTAATGCGTATTCAAAGACGAAGCATCAGCACCTAGGAAAACATCAACAGGTTGTCCATCTATATTATAATCATCGCAATACCATATAAAAGTATCATCCCCGGCATTCTTAATCCCAAGTAACTCCCCAGTTTCTTCATCATAAACATACTTTATTGCAAAATCCCCAGGGTAAGTCTCTTTTTCAAGTTTACCAGTTGAATTGTATTCATACTCAAATTCATAAGTACTCCCTGAAATTGTTTCAACTGTTTTCTCAATTCTTGAATATTCATCGTAATAATTCTGGATTTTATTTCCATTCGGAGACTCAATATAATCAATTTCCCCTTTCCCATTTCCGGAGGTCACATATTCTACATTAACTTGTCCCTCCGGTGTGGTTGTATAGTCAGTCCTACCATGATTATCCAATTCAATTTCTATGACATTTTGGTTTGCATCAGTTTGCTTATTCAATTCTCCAAACCCGTTATATTCATAAGTCATCAAACCTGAATTCGGGTCATTCAAGCTTTCCTGCAGACCTCTGTCGTTATACCCAATTGATGTAACTGCATTCATTGCATCTGTGGAAACCGGGCCATGATTTCCCATTGTTGTTGTAACATTTCCTACGGGAGCTTCGCTTTTTATCACGTCCCCTATTGAATTATATGATACAACATACTCCCGGTTAAGTGGTGCCAACAGCTTTGTTTTCATGGCATAATTTTGCCCTGAAATATAATATTCATATTCTGTGCTTATGTCATTGTAGTTTGAAGTAGCAATTCGACCATAATCATCATAGGTTGATACTTTTGCCTCCGCACTATTATATGATCCAGCTTCATAATTATCTGTTTCTTTAATTAACCTACCATATTTATCATACCGAACATCATTGCATATTACAGTCCCATAATTTTCTGTTTCGACTCTCAGAGGGTTGCCAAAAGAATCAAAATATTTCTTCACATAAGGCTCTCCCGTAATTTCGGAAAGGGATGAATATCTAACGTTCACATTTTCTTCAAGTGGAGACGAGACCCAATCATAATTTTTTTCTTCAACGACTCCTATTGGATAGATCTTCTTTATACACCTATTCCATCCATCATATTTATATGTTGTAGAGTTCCCATGAATATCTGTGGATTTCTTCAATAGTCCGATATCATTGTACTCAAATTCTTCTGTGTATCCTAGTGAGTTCTGGCTGGATATCACAAATCTTCCCGTTTCGTCGTAATCAACATATGATAACCTATCAGCTTCACCATTGGCAGAAATTGTTATTTTTTCTGCATTCCCGAAATTGTTAAAATTTGAATAGACCGTCGTAACTCCATTATCTGTATAAGACAACAAATTCCCATTTTGATTATCGTATGTATAAGTATTAGTTATAGAATATACAGCATCATTTCCAACTTGTTTTGATGTGTAAACACTCGTTGGTAAATATGGGAATTCAAGTCCACATGAATTATAAACAGTCTTAATTGTATCCAATCTATCCACATGGTAATTGTTTAATGCGTTGTTCACATATTCCACAACCATCTCTTTTACATTCCCATATTGATCAACATCATCATAATGATGTTTAACAATTGTATGCTTTAACCGATCGAAAACTTGCACCAACTGAGGTTTAAGCAAAACCCTATTATTTAGCAAGGGAACAACCTGATAATCGCTTTGAGATATTGACACCTCTGTATTGCCAGATGCTTTATTCACTCCACTTATATAAGGTAACAATAATAAATTTTGTTGATCAAATTCCATCCAAGAATATTGAAACATTGACTCCGACAGATTTGGAGTTGTTAACTTTGCGGAACGCCTAAAACCAATAATCCCCTTATTGATATGTAAAATAATATCATCATAATAAAAATACGTTTGATTATAACCCTCTCCTGTTTCATTTTGAGTACCGTTATACATGCGCATTTTCTCAACAATCATCATTGGGATTTTATAAGCAAATGTATTGTTCCCAAGATCTGAACTTGACAAAGAGGATTGTGCAGGATATAAACTTGTACTATTCTTTGTTAATGGTTCATATCCAAAGCTAACCCAATTATTAAAACCATCCAGTATTTTTGTTACATATAAGGATCTAGCCTTTCCGTTATTTGCATCTCCATTATTAAAGTCAGCACCAATTCTGTTAAAATATAAAATTTTATTATCATTTGCATTCTGAGCAAGAAGCATTAAATCCTGACTACCATCACTATTATAATCTCCAACTTCCAAAGTAAAAGTCCCAGACACATTATACGCATATCTCTTTTTTACAAAGTCATTGCCATTACTATAATAGATATCTATTGTAGAATTTCCAAAATAATACAACAAATCAGCAAGACCATCACCATTAAAGTCTCCAACCTTAAAATGTTTATAAGTAGATACACCTTCGGTAGGATAGAAAGGACTAAATTCTACTCCTAAACCGGTAGATTTATAGTACCCAAATTCACTTGGACTATACTCCCCATGCACATAGAAATCAACTTTTTTATCTCCATTAAAATCGCCAAAAAGAAACTCATTGTCGGAATTTAAGAGTGTCGAAGAATACAATAAGTTGAAAGAATAGTTGGGCTCTGTACCTGTTAATTCATAGACATCATAGCCGTCATCTTTTATTAACATAACATCCAACTTACCATCACCATTGAAATCAATTACGGGAATTTCTTCTGCATTAACAAACGCCACTGGATCAATCCCAGTTACTTCATGTACAACACCATCTTCAGGAAAACTCAGCATCACTTTATAATTAGAAGCGTGCGAAAATTCACCATAAGGTACTATTCCTTGCACATAAATTGGCTTGAACAACACATTTATCACATCGCAAAATCCGTTTCCATCAAAATCTCCTTGAATAACAAACTGTTTTTCTGGATCAATATGATTATAATCACCAGAAATTAATAAATCATAAGTGTTAAAGCCCGTTTCTCCTCCTTCATAAATTTTCAACTTGCTTAACTCCAACAAATCTACATCAATGTCTGGTAAACTTCCACCCTGCGGATAAGAATGAGAGTACGACTCTTCCAAATCCATCAATAAAATGTCTTCAACATTGTCCCCATTAAAATTACTAACAAAAAAGTTAGGGGCATTATTTAAAGTCGATTTATTAACGGTTCCTTCAATATAACAAAGACCTCCAAAACTCCCACCATTTGTTGTAACACTCTCATTCAACACATCATAAAAATCATATCCACTCAATTTTGACAATCCATAAAAATCAGAAGCATTAACCGAAATAATATCTGTTGAACCGTCGAAATTAAAATCACCCGTAATAATTTTTTTTACTGCAGAATAATTAAAACTAAGAGGTTGTTGAACATCCAACTCACCATCATCACCATAATTAACAATTGTCTTATTCAGCCTAACACCACCAATACCTATCTCTTGAATAGAATTTAGTTTAGAATATAAATCAAAATAATGTTCAAGGCTATAAGTTCTCACTAGGCTACCATTTGAAAACACTTTAATCATTCTTAAAATTCGATTTGAATTCAAAGGATGGCCTTTAATATATGCTGTATTTTTATCTTCTCTTTCTGAATAATAGAACTTTATTGAATTATAAGGCAGAACACCTGCATTCACATTCCCAGTATAGTTAATTTCTTTTATTACTATTTCTGAATCATCAATGGAATATTTATATTCCATATAATTGCCATTTCTATCATATACCTTATTTATGCTATACACAAATGGAGCTGATGTTCCAGATAATATCAACCTAGAATCACTTGTGTTTCCATACTCAATTGTTACCCCGCCCTTGGTAATTAAAACAAACTTGTCTTCATTAACATAATACCGAATTCGAGTAAAATCCTCCACTTCTTTTGCAAAAACAATATAACTCCCATTACCTTCAATTTGTATAAGCCTATTCCCATCTAATAAAAAATTATCTTCAGAAGTAAATTGCACATCACTAATCTCACCATCATAATAAATTGAACTGCCAGTGCGAATAATTGATGACATACCAGATATTCCCCAGCCTAAACCAGCAACATCGACACCCGACTGACTATTATAAAACAATGCAACACTCGGACTCATATCATTTGAACCTTGTGGTGTAAAGACAGGAACTGTATATGTTGCACCACCTAACGAATTTACTGCCGGATTTCCTGATGTATAGCCAACATCAAGACTAAAATCAAGCGTTCTATTATCCGCATCAACAATGGATCCAGGCAGCTGATAATCAGCCTCACAAACAAGTGCCTCATCTATCCGCCCAATCATTTGTCCATTGCTTACAGCTGAAAAATGATAATTTGGAAGATATTTCACAAGATCCCGTGCGACATATGTATCTGAAATATTGCTATCATCTGTATCCAACGAAATGATTTCTTGATTTTGAGCTATTAGCCCTCCACTTATAGTAAGCAAGAATGCTAAGTAGTTTATAATTGAAAGTACTTTTTTCATGGTGTTTCTCCTAATTTAAACTGTACGCGTCTTCTTTGAAAGGAAATCCCTCCCAAACCATATTTATGCTACTTATACAACTAATTAATAAGCAATTTATACTCTTCCAAATAGGATTCTCCCTCAGCATCCTTTAGCTCCAAGCGAATAAAGTATACACCCGGTCTAAATTCGCTCACCGAAACCTGTAAATAAGAATTTCTAACTTGGTCAGTTAATACAACTTGTCCAGATGAATTTACAACCTCCAAAAGTGCAAACTCTTCAAAATAATTCTCAATTTCAATATTTATATACTCAGATGCTGGATTTGGATACACCTTACAAACTGGTAATGAATCCACAATAAGTCTTTCCTGTTTTTTAATTTTAACTACCTGCACCTTTTGTCTTATTATACGATTCCCTGCATTGTCGTATCCATAATGTATTTCATATGTCTGAGAAAAGACAGGCGCTACAAACAGAAAAAAACAAATAACTTGTAATAACATCTTCATAATAAACTATTTTACAGAATTCTCAGATTCGTTTGATTCATTTTTCAGCTCATTCAATTCCTCTTCCAATTGAAGCACATAAAGCGTAAGCTCTTCAACCTTTTCGAGCAGAACTGCATTCATTTGGGCTACCTCCATTCCATTATCTGACACCTCTTCAGCCGAAGGAACTCCTGGCAAATGTCCGTTTTCACCAATAAAAGCCCTCAATTCCTGAAACGACATCAATTCATAATCATCTTCAAACACATAATCTGGTAAAGCTCCCATTTTAACATTTATCTCACGTGCATATACATAACCGTCATTATCCACAATAAAATTAGGTTGATCTAGATCATCCGTTATCCAAAGCTGCTTTGCATAAATATGACCACTACCATTAACGACAAACTTATTATCTCCAGCCTGATCAATTGTCCGCAAAGTTGTTGCTGACAATCTACCATTACTGATTACTTCAAACATAACATTTTGTTGATCATCCAGTATCCAATAATTATTAGCATATACACTCCCATGTTCATTTACCCGAAAATTCACCTCGGACACACCTGGAGATGTATATCTTCTAACTTGTAAATCTGTGCCAGATATAAACCCATTACTCAAAATTACTGCCCGGTCATAACCATCCAAAGCTGCCACAAAAGCCTTTATAGACGTTGACGTACTATTAACATGTATAGCATAACCCCAATCATTAATCGAAGTCGCATCAAGAAGGAACTTTGCACCATTTGTCAACTCTAGATTGCCATCAAACAACCGAAAAGAATTAACACCTAAATCCCAATCAAGGTTCCCCCCATGCAAAGTCACAGGAATATCTCCAAGAGTAAACACTTTATTATTACTTACAGGTGGCTCAATTATCAATTGCGCACCATCTAAAAACATTCTATCCGCATAAAACTTACAAATTGAATTAGCAGAACCATTAAGCTCATATGCCAAGTCTAAATAGGAACCTCTATTCGTATATTTCCATTCATATGTAGTAGATGGCCTCCTAGCGCCATCTATAAACAACAAACTCATTTCTGGTCTTTTATTACTAAAAGGACTAGTACGAGTAACGCTCACCTCAAATTGAGTACTAGGATTATCCCTACCTATACCAACATTCGATGTTGTACTTGTCCCAAGCGAACCTGGCACATATAAAGTTTGACCATCAACATTTAGCCCAAGCAAGGCTAGAACAAACAATAAAACAGTTGCAATAATAATCTTTTTTGTCATTTTTCTATGGGTTTTTACTTGTTATATTGACCAAAATTACAAACAATAAAAATAACACACAAATTTTAATTCGTTTTTTTTCTATTTCCAGCCATTTTTTGAGACACTTTAAACCTCTACTGCCTACTTTTACAAACACCTTCAAGCTATATCAGAATTTTACATTATACATATCTTATAACTTTAACAGGGCAAACTCATACTTATTTTCTTATAAAAATGTCTGATTTATAGTTGTTTATACTAATAAAAATTTGTATGTTGTATTGATATTCAAATAGTTAAACATCATGAGTACAGACATAACTTAACGTGAGTTCGATCTAAGCAACGTTAGGAAGTCTTGATTTATCAACGACTTCTTCAATATTTAGCGAAGATTTTTTGTCAAGAAATGAGTATGCAATTAAACCAGAAATGAGATTCGATAGAAAGTTTTCAAAGCTTCTGTGTCTTGTATGTTCAATTTGACAAATATTCTTAAGTTCATCATTAACTGTCTCAATAATAGCTCTTTTTCTAAGGAGTATTTTGTCTTGGATTAACATTAGGGAGTTTTTCATATTTTTTCTAATCTTTGTGATTAAGTGAATTCCATCGATAAAAAGATTCTCAAAAAGACTTTTAGAGATATAGCCTTTATCTGCGATGAGTTTTCCAAATATCTTATTATGAAAATTCTTATTTTTAAGAGGATACCTATCGTCAACATTCCCCTGCGTAAAAAGAAAGTCTAAGATTTCTCCCTTATCATTAATAACCAGGTGTAATTTAAATCCATAAAACCAACCCATTGAACACTGTCCTTTTGTTGCAATCCCTTTAATGGTTTTGTGTTGTTTCTCTCTTCGTATATGACAAACTCTTAATGATGTTGTGTCAATAAATGATACTCCAGTACATTGTCCCAGACAACAAAATTCAAGAAACAAAGTCATCGGAACAAGAACCTTTTTCTCCAACTCTATAAATCGATTGTATGGAACAGTTATTGGGAACTCTGATTGCATGTGTTTCTGCACATGTTCTATATAGTAGTGTTTAAAACACCTATAGCCCTTCAAATGAAAAACAATAATGATCGTTATTATTTCACTATCAGACATTTTAAACTTACGATTCCTTTTCTTTTTTAAATTGTTGTCAGTTAAAAACATGTCCTTCTTTAATCTGGTCAAATTCTTTACAAAATTCATCAACAAGACAAAATATTTCAGTAATTTTGTTGTTCATAAGGCAGGGTTTTAAGTTTTTATATATTTAATAGTCAATTATTTAAATGTAATTAAAACCTTGCTTTTTTGCAAATTTTTAAGCCTTTTCTTACGTCGAACTCACGTTAACTTAGTAAGTATTTTTGGCACTATAGAAGACCCTAGAAGCCATATAAATCAATTACACAACTTAATTGACATCCTTCTCATAGGAATAATTTCAGTTATTTGTGGGGCAGAAACATGGAAACAAATGGTTGAGTTTGCAACTTCAAAAGAAGATTTTCTAAGAAAGTTTCTTGATTTGCCAAATGGGATACCCTCCGAAGACACAATGAATAGAGTGTTTTCATCAATTGACAGCTCTAAATTTGAGAAGTGTTTTATTGATTGGGTTAATACAATATCAGTACTCTCCAAAGGTCAGGTAATAGCTATTGATGGTAAAACATTAAAAGGAGCAAAAACAAAAGGGAAAAAGTCTCCTGTTCATATGGTTAGTGCTTGGGCAAAGCAAAACAACTTAGTCTTAGGACAAGTAAAGGTTAATGAAAAGTCTAATGAAATAACAGCGATTCCTGAGCTTATATACACTTTATTGATAGAAGGAAATATTATTACGATTGATGCAATGGGAACCCAAACTAATATTGCAAATAAAATTATTGAAAACGGAGCTGATTACATATTGGCAGTAAAAGAAAATCAAGAACAATTATTAGAGGAAATTCAAGATGAATTCAGGTTTTCAAAAAATATAGAAATAAGTACAGATATTGACTATGGTCATGGAAGAATTGAAACCAGAAGATGCAGTGTCATATCTAAATTTCAATTTATTGAGAATATTGACAATAAATGGAATAATTTAAATCAGATAATCAGAATAGAAAGCATAAGAGAATTTAAGAATAGCGATAAAGAAGTAGAAAAGTCTATTAGATATTACATTTCAAGCTTAAGGGAAACCCCTGAAAACTACCAGAACAATATCCGTTCTCACTGGGGAGTTGAAAATAAACTTCATTGGACACTGGATGTTGCATTTTCTGAAGATGCTTCCAGAAAAAGAAATAAAAATGCTGCTCAGAATTATTCTATACTTCTGAAAATTGCACTAAACTTATTGAAAAATGAAAAAACAGAAAAACAAGGCATTGCTGGGAAAAGACTTAAAGCAGGATGGAATGAGGATTACTTGCTCAAAGTGTTAAATATAAAAGTATGAGTTTGCCCTGATAACATTAAGGAAACAACTAAAGACACTCTAAAAAAATCATTAGCTTTGTAACAAAAATATTAGCAACAAATAACAACATGAGCTACTCAAGAAACATCACAAAAGAATAAGTGTTTTATTATTACAGGACACAACATTACATCAACACCTGACATAAATTATTTTTAAACCTTAAAACAACAATTTCAACACACAAAACGAGACTGTATTCTGAAGTCTGTCCATAATTCAAACAAATATTAATTTTGTAACATTATGGGAAGAAGAAAAGAAAGTCCTGAGTACAAAGCAATGCGTGATTTAGCCTTGGAACAGTTAAAAAGAGGTCAATCGTTAACCGGTAAAGGTGGTGTTTTTGAACCTATTGTTAAAGAGTTTTTAGAAAGTGCTTTACAAGCAGAGATGGATGCGCACTTGGATCCAGCCGAACGTTCAAGTGGCAATAAGCGCAATGGCAAAGGGCAGAAGACACTTAAAACAGATGTAGGAGAGGTAACCATTGAGCCACCTTATGATCGTAATGGCACATTTGAGCCAGAGATAATAAAAAAGCGTCAAACTGTTTTAGCGGATAATTTAGCCCCCAAGATCATAGGCCTTTATGGTAAAGGGATGAGTCTACGCGATATAGGCCTTTATATTGAGGAGATGTATGATGTGGAGGTTTCTTCTAGCGTTTTAAGCGAGATTACCGATCGAGTTATACCTCAGGTTAAAGAGTGGCAAAATCGCCCATTAGACGATGTTTATCCGATTGTGTGGCTTGATGCAATGCATTATAAAGTACGTGATGGAGGGAAGGTGGTTTCCCGTGCAGTTTACAATATTTTATCCGTCAACAAAGAAGGCCGCAAAGAATTGATTGGGATGTATATATCAGAAAGCGAAGGTGCAAATTTCTGGCTTTCAGTCCTTACAGATTTAAAAAGTCGAGGTGTTAAAGATATTCTAATTGCTTGTACAGATAATCTTTCCGGCTTCTCTCAAGCCATCTTAAGCATTTTTCCAGAGGCAGAAATACAGAAGTGTATTGTTCATCAAATCAGGAATTCTATTAAATATGTAGCCTCAAAAGACCAGAAGCCTTTTATGAAAGATCTTAAAAAGGTGTATAAAGCAGCAACAAAGTCGGGAGCTGAAACAGAGCTGCTTAATTTGGAAGATATTTGGGGTAAGAAATATCCAATTGTGATTAAGTCCTGGAATGAGAACTGGAATGAACTATCCAATTACTTCAAATATGATGAGCCTATTAGAAAACTGATTTACACGACTAATCCTGTTGAAGGTTTTCATCGTCAGGTCCGTAAAGTAACGAAAACCAAAGGTGCATTTACCAGCGATATGGCGCTGCTTAAGCTCATCTATTTGGTTACTGAAAATGTGTCAAAGAAATGGACTCAGCCTCTGCATAACTGGTCACTAACAGTACAACAACTGTGTATTCACTTCGAAGGTCGTTTTAAAATCGAACTCTAAAAACAGTGAACCAACTCTAAAAAGCAAAGGAAAAATAATTTATAAAACCTGTCAAGGGTATATAAACGGCTTCGTACCTCAGCCGCCCTTGACAGAACCTGTAAATTATTTAAGCGGGCTTTTAAGAATTGGTCTCGAAAAAAATATTAATTTTGATTATTCATTAACAAACAACTGGACAGAGTTCAGATTACACTCCCCACAAAACAAATGAAACGATTTTTCAACATACTATTTTACCTCTCAATAATCATCTTTGTCATTTACCTGACACAAGTCGATTATCTGGTTTTTTCCGACATACAGATAAATTACTGGTATCTAGGTCTTGCCATTGTCTTTTTATGGGCAGGATTTTATTTTAGCACGCAAAGTTGGTGGTATGCCTTGAAAATTCATAAAATTCACATTCCCCGAAAAACTGGCTTAATCTCACATGGACTTTCGATTTTCGCAAAATATATTCCGGGGAAAGTGTGGGTAATACTAGGCAGAGCAAGTTATGTTGCAAAAGATTCAACAATTTCCGGGCGAGACAGCTCCATTGTCTCACTTAAAGAACAACTTATATATATTTTGTGGGGATTAATTATCAGCTTTTTCCCTTTATTAAAATTAGATAATGCCTGGTATATTCCTTGGATTATTTTTGCAACCATGATTGGAATTGCACTCTTTCTATTTTTCAAACCGCTGCATGAACTCATTTGCAAACTCACATTAAAATGGTTTAAAAAAGAAATAAATATACCATTACTAAGTCTAAAAGGAGCAGCAAAAATCAGTGGATACATCATCTTTTACTGGGCATTATGGATTATTGGTTTCTTTTTTCTGCTTAAAACCATGGGAATAGACAATGCTTTTATTGCATCATTTATATTCCCGGTTAGCGTTGTTTATGGTATTCTCGCCATTATTATTCCCGGAGGGATTGGTGTACGCGAAGGAATTATTGTTAGTTTTCTAACACTAATGGGTTGCGACCTGGCAACAGCGACTAGTTTTAGTATCTTAAGCCGGTTATGGTTTATAACGGGAGAAGTTTTTATTTTTCTGATTTCGCTGCTTGCCAAATCAATTAAAGAATAAGATTATTTATACAGCCTTTCATTGTCCTGAATGTCCATCCACATGGCAAACAAAAGCGATTGAAAGGCACTAATGAACAAAAAGAAAAAAGCAAGCACGGTAACCGGATTTGCATCAACCCCATTAACAGCATGGCTAATAATTTTCACAAGGAAAGGAACAGAAGCCACAAAAAGCATTATACCAATAAAATACAGCACAAAAAGCGGGTGAAAATTTCTAACAAAGTACTTTTGCCACAAGCGCTTAAAGAATGACCGCAATAATAACCAAGAAATTTTTGGTATCACTTTTCGAATTTTCATCTTACTCTGTTCACCCACACGATATACCGGCTTAATAGGAATTTCGCGTAGCGAACATGATGCAATATTTAATTTCACCAACATATCATTTGGCATCCCATATCGTGGATATATTTTGTACAATTCAATTTTACTTAAGGCAGAGAGTGAAATTGCGGTATAACCAGTTTGAGTATCAGAAACGCGCCAATAACCAGAGGCAATTTTCGTTAATATCGACAAAACAGAATTTCCAAAAAAACGATGTTTCGGGATTACCATTCGAGCCGATTGGTGAATCAAGCGATTGCCTTTAACATAATCAACACCATCGTCAATTACCGGCAAGCAAATTCCTTCCAACTCTGATGGATCCATTTGACCGTCACCAGCCATTACAGCAGTACAATCAATATTCATATCTTTACACCATTTATAGCCAGATGCAATGGCTGCACCAACGCCACCATTATCAATATGATTAATAAGAATTATCCGATCATTATCTGGATTTTTATTTACAATTTCTGAGCGAGTAAAAAATGATTTTTCTTTTTGATTCATTTCATATACAACCTGCTCAGCTTCGTTATATCTATTTATTTCGGGAATCCGCTCTGCAATAAACGCATTGCTGTAATCATTTTTTTCTGATTCGATACATTTTTTAACAACATCAAGTGTTTTATCTTTCGACTTATCGTTCACAATTACAATACGATCGACAAATTCAGGCATGGTATCAATTACCATCTCGATTTGAGACTCCTCATTGTAAGCAGGAACAACTACGGCTACAGTTTTATCATTTAACATAAAATACTCTTTAAGTAGCAAAACTACAATATTTTCAATTATAAACAACGCAATAATACAAAACAACAAACACTCAAGCATCCAAATAATTTGACAATACTAATATTATCTCAACGAAGCAGAATAAAACAACGAATGTTTTATAAATAATTATAAATTTGTAAGCAAATTAGTTTTCAAATGCATAAAAAGGATTATATAATTTTTATTCTGCTGTTTCTTTTTCTAATTTTCAAAACATACTGGAACCACAAACCATATGACCTAGGGAATTGGCAACATGAATTATGGGCAGATAGATCAGGATATTATATTTATTTACCTGCAACATTTATTTATGGTTTTGACGGGCAAAAAATGCCAAAAGACATTGATATAAATACAGGAAATGGTTTTAGCATTGATAAAGATTCTGGTAAGATACAAACAAAATACCCTGCAGGAGTTGCCATCTTACAATCTCCATTTTATGGCATGGCTCACCTAATTACAAAAACATTCAAAATTGACAGACACGGCTTTGATCATCCATATTTATTTTTTATGTACATTGGAGCTTCTTTTTATCTAACCATTGGCTTTTTATTATTATTTCTTTTGCTAAAAAAGCGCTTCTCAAAATGGATTTCTTACCTAACTATATTTCTAATTTTCGTTGGAACAAATTTGTTTTATTATGCAGTAGATGAGATATTGATGTCTCATATATATTCCTTTTTTTTATTTGCAACTATGATTTGGCTATGGGAGAAAATACTCATTTCAAAAACAAAGAACATTAGGCTTAATGTTTTTTTAGGGATAATTCTGGCATTAATAATTCTAGTACGTCCAACAAATGCTGCTTTTATCATCTTCACTCTTTTCTTTTGGAACATTAACTCTTTAACGTCTTTTAAAGCACGAATCAAATTAATACTTCAACCACGTTTCATCATCACTACTACACTTATAGGAGCTATCGTACTATCTTCTCAGCTAGCATACTGGCACTATCTTACTGGGAAATTTGTATATTATTCATACAGTGAAGGATTTAATTGGCTTTCACCACAAATAAAAGAGATATTTTTATCAACCAATAATGGACTACTCCTTTATTCTCCACTTTACACTGTTTTAATTCTAAGCACCATACTATCAGCAATACGAAAAGAACTAAATTCTTTTCTAATTCTGGGCATATTTTTAGTAATGACCTATATTTTTGCATCATGGGATTGCTGGTATTTTGGCTGCAGCTTTGGACAACGTTCATTCATTGAATATTCATTATTACTAGCATTCCCATTTGCAAGTTTAAATAGTAAGATATTAAAAACGAACAACCTAAAATCCATTATAAAAGCTGTTTCTTATGGGTTGCCAATTCTCTACATGTCACTATTTAGCATTCTCATGTCCAACTCATATATCGGGTGCTTCTTTGGTGAAACATGGGACTGGAATGAATACAAACGTGTTTTGCACAACAAGAATATCCCTTTGCTTCATTTCAATACTTTTAAATATAAAACCGATTTTGAGGCAACACACTATTCGAATTATTTATTAAATACTCATATGATTTCTCACCATCAAGAAGCACATTCTGGGAATAATGTATGCATTATGGATAGCACAAACTCATATAGTTTTGCATTTTCAAGAGAATTACGCGCATACAGTTTAGATTCCACTTTTAAGGTTGAAACTTCCTTATGGTATCGAATAGAAGAAATAAACAATTCAAATCAATTACATTTAGTCGTGCAGGTTGTTGGAATGAATGAAAGAACAGTTTATTGGAAAAGCATTCCTTTCAAACAAAACGAAATAAATAATTGGCAACAGATAAACGCAGTATGTAATATCCCGAAATTTCCGTTACATTTTTCTTTACGAGTATTTGTTTGGAATCAAGGCTCCAGGTGTTTATTAGACGATTTTGAAATCAAAATTAAAAAAACGTAATATTATTTCCTTTTAAAGATATTGTATTTAAGAATACAATAAATCGCGCGAAATCCGTCTTTAGCACCGATTTTCTTACCTTCATCGTAAGTGCGTCCAAAATAAGAAATACCTACTTCATATATACGAATACCTGGAACCCTCGACAACTTTGCCGTCACTTCTGGCTCAAACCCAAACCTTTTCTCTCTTAAGTTTAAGCCTTGAATTATATCTGTACGGACTAATTTGTAACAAGTTTCCATATCAGACAAATTCAAATTCGTGAACATATTAGAAATACCTGTCAAGAACCTATTCCCAATCGTATGCCAAAAGAAAAGAATACGATGAGGCTGACTTCCCTTAAACCGACTACCATAAACCACATCAGCAAACCCATTTATAGCTGGTGACAATAAACGGTTGTATTCATTAGGATCATATTCAAGATCTGCGTCTTGTATAATCAAATACTCCCCGGTTGCCTTGCTTATCCCTGTATGGATTGCTGCCCCCTTACCCATATTTTTCTCATGTTGAAATAGCTTAACATCTGCATCAGCATGATTCTGAATATATTTATTTGCAATCACACCTGTATTATCGGTGGAGCAATCATTTACAATAATTATTTCTTTATCAATACTATTGATAAGTTCAACAGATAAAACCTTGTTAAGTATATCAATCAATGTTGATTCTTCATTATATGCGGGAATAATAATTGTGATTTTACTAATATCCATAATTCACATTCTTAAAAACTAGTATACTCCTTTTAGTTGGGCAATTTTAACAATTATTATTCACTTTCAAAAACAATTATCATTGTTTATTTCGACAACAAACACATACATATTAATCAGTTTAAAAAACTTGAATCACTCACTAAGCAATAAAATCGACTAAGTTATATTTATTTTAACATAAAATTTTTGATACTTTTGTTCCAAATAAAAAATATAAATATGAATCGCGAATTGAATTTTTTCCAAAAAGCAATACATTTCATAATAACAACGTTATTACTATCTTCACCTGCCTTATACAACAGATTCCCTCTTGTTTACTATGATACAGGTCAATACATATCAACCTCTATTGATTTACTGCCAGTTAACACATGCCCGATGGGCTACAGTTTTTTCATAAGAGCCTTTTCTTGGCAAGCCAGCCTTTGGCCTGTTGTTTTCATGCAAGCCTTTCTTATTTCTTTCTATATTTTTCATGTAATAAAAATCATTTTTCAAGACAAGGATATATATATTAAGCATTTTTTCATTGTTCTATTTCTAGGACTCTTATCAAGTGCTTCTTGGTTTGCATCACAATTAATGGCAGATGTATTTGCACCACTCATGCTATTATCTGTTTTTATCTTTGTTTCTGATTATAAAAATATCACTTTCAAAATATTCAATAGCATTCTACTATTGCTAATAGTAATATCTCATTACAGCTATATATACATACTTATTTTATTAGTCGCCGCATTGTTTTTAATCAATTTAATTTATCGGAAAAAGTTACCAGATTTTAAAAAACGCATAACACGGACATCATTATTAATCCCATTTATTCTTTTTGGATACTTTTTCACCCCGTTTTACAACTATACTCACGGAAAATCATTTTCCACAAGTGAACATAAACATGTTTTCATGGTTGCAAGACTAGTTGGCACAGGAATTATGGACACTTACCTCAATGATGTCTGTGATACAAAAGATTATTCTCTTTGCGAATATAAAGATGAGCTTCCGAACATGCCATCTAAATTTGTTTGGAATAGTAACAGTCCTTTTTATAAAACAGGCGGATGGAACAGTAGCCAAGAAGAATATGAAGCGATACTAGATGATTTATTATCACAACCCAAATACCTTGGTATGTTTGCATATACAGGGTTTACATACTCTTTAAAACAATTAGTAAATTTCGACATCACTGAGCTTAAACCTTACAGACGCGAAACAACACCATATCAAAGTGTTGAGGAATTCTTCCCACAAGAGTTAAATGATTATGAAAATTCCCGTCAATATTATGGAAAATTAGATTTCAAATTACACAATCGGATCAGTTATTTACTTGTAAGTATTTCACTTTTAATTATCATTTTTTCTTGGTATAAAGGTTTAATTAAAGGACAGCTGGGAACACTCATTACAATCATATCATTAGGTATCGTTTTTAATGCAGCAGTAGCTGGTACTTTCTCATATGTAGTAGATAGATATCAATCAAGGATAGTCTGGCTGATAATCTTTGCGGGTCTTCTTATCGTTCTGAAGGTATTTTGGCCTAAGTTTAATTCTCTTTTAAAGCTTGTGACAAATCAAAAAACTAACAAACAATAAACTCTACCATACTTTTTAAGTATCACTTTATTTACACTTTACAACAAAGCTAAACTAATATATCCTATGTATGCTCTATTATAAATAAAACTAATCCTATAAATTGTCTTCTCACTTGGCATTTTAACACAACACAAAAGGCCTCAAAACCATCACCTAATACCTTCAACACTAATATCTTTTTGGATTTCCGATAGTTATTTTGCTGATTTTTTGTAAAATATCCTTTTGTCATGTTTAGCAAACAAATATTAAAACACGAAAAAAGCATTCAACTTTGATTATCTTTTAACGATTTGCTTAGACATCACTTGCTCATCAACTATAATTTTCAACAAATAAATTCCTGAAGTGAATTCACTCATATCCACCATAGAAACATCCTCACCCATCTGAACAAGCCTACCCATTGAATTATAAAGAAAGTAATTACTAATTCGGGTTTCAAAATAAACAATTCCAGAAGTTGGATTAGGGAAAACAGATATTCCCATCTTATCATTTGCCTCAACCCCATTTTCAGGTAACAATGGCTTATTAACAGCAAAATCTATTAGATCAACACCTGGAGGAGTGTTTGAACCCCACATGCTAATTGCCAATCTTAACCAACCCAGAACCTCTTCTTCATTCAATGTTTTAAACTTAAAACACAAAAACACATCCTGTGAATTATTCAAATGTATAAATTCATATACTAAAAGCGGAGTGTTTTCCAAGTTTTCGTAATGCCACAAATAAATAAAGGTTTCCTCTGATGTCCATTTAAGTTTTTCATTCATTACATTTCCTTCTTCAAAGACTTCAGCTAAATTCAAATCCATAAGCTCAGAAAAAATCCAAGGATGATATGATATTTTATTTCGAAAAGCAATTTTATTATTGTTCAATGGGTGCAACTTCAAATACATATCAAGAGATACCCCTGAACCTCCCAAATAAAACTCCAACAGATAATCATTTTCTCCATCCATATTAAAATCGAGAGAGTATTGGCTCGTACAATTAGACCAACATTCTATTTCAGTGATCGTATCAAATTTAAAATAATAAAAATCCTCATCCGCTCTATCACCAACATAAAACGGTTCTTCAGCATCTGAATATACTACTACTGTATCAGTATATAATTCACCACATGAAGTAGCAGCATTCAAAGTATAGTTTGATGGAGTATCGACCATTGTATATGATAAAGTATCGCCATTTGACCATGTATATAACTCAAACAAATCTGGGAAATCGAGCCGCACACTATCATCCTGAATAACAACATCATACTCAACAAACTCATCCTCATAGTTCCGAACATATACAATCTTAGCAAAACCTTGCGGAGATGGGAAATTCCCTGGTTTCACCCACCTATAAAGATTGGAATTGATTAAAAAAGTAGTATTTTGTTCCAAATAGCCAATCGTATCACTCATTAAATGAAGATAAACACTGTCATTTTTTGATTTATAAATGATGGAACCATGCGGGAGAATCGTATCCTCAATAATACTAGTATATATTGTATCTCCATTGCATGCAAAAATATTTATTTGCCCAGAAGCTGAATTAAATAATACATGAAAAAAAACAATGAAAACGACAATTTTTCGCATATTAGATTATTTTCCTTAAAGATATTACTTTTAATTATATAATCAAAACTGAAAATAAATAAATGGCTGTATGTCGCTGGATTTTGCCTGATAAACAACAAATGCGACCAACACTGCAATTAGCACTTTAACTGACCAATGCATATCAATAAACCATTTTTGGTATTTGTCTTTGAATGATTTTGGTAACCAGTGAATAATGTATGCCAAAACCATGAGCGCAAAAATATGTCCGTAAGCAGACAGTATTTCAGGTATTTGTTTGAGTTGCTCACCATTGAAAAGTTTTCCAATTTGATGAATGACAGCATTGGCTTTATCCATGGTTTTTGCACGGAAAAATATCCATGCAAAATTCACTAAATTAAAGGTTAAAAAGACACGTAAAAAATGCCCTAGCCAACCGCGGTTTCCTTCCGGTTTTCCAAAAATTGCCAGCCATGCTTTATGAATTGCCAGCCATGCACCATGCAAAGCTCCCCAAATGATAAAGCGCCATGCTGGACCATGCCACAAACCACCCAAAATCATGGTTACTGCAAGATTAATGTATGTACGAATTTTTCCTTTCCGATTTCCTCCTAATGGGATATACAAATAATCTCTCAACCATGAAGAAAGCGAAATATGCCATCGCCGCCAAAACTCGGTAATGCTCTCCGATTTATATGGTGAATTAAAGTTCAATGGCAAATGGAACCCCAGCAACAAAGCTACGCCAATGGCAATATCGGTATATCCCGAAAAGTCGCAATAAATTTGCAATCCATAGCCATAAACACCAAGCAGATTTTCAAAGCCAGTATATAACTCAGGATTTGCAAAAATTCTATCCACAAAGTTGACAGAGATAAAATCCGATATCAACATTTTTTTGATCAAACCATTTAAGATAAGAAAAATGGCTTTCCCAAAATCTGACTTTGACAACTGGAACTTCTGATACAATTGAGGCACAAACTCTGATGCACGTACAATCGGACCTGCTACTAATTGTGGGAAAAAGCTCACATAAAAGCCAAAATCCACAATGTTTTTCACCGGCTGCACCTTTCGACGGTAAATATCAACGGTGTAGGAAATGGTTTGGAAGGTATAAAATGAGATTCCAACAGGCAGAATAATTTCTGTTACATTGAATGAAGACCCGGTCAAGTTATTTGCCCAAAGCGACAATAAATCAACCACTTCATGTTGTGTCCCGAACACATCGTTGAAAATATCGACAAAGAAATATGCATATTTAAAATATGCCAGTAAGGATAAGTTGACAAAAACAGACAAGCCAACAAACAGTTTCCTCCTCCTTTCAATTTTTGAGGTATAAACAAGCTGACCCAAAGTGTAATCTACAAGGGTGGAGAAAATAAGAATAACAAAAAAGTGTCCCCCTGATTTCCAATAGAAAAATAAACTTGCTAAAAACAAGAACGCATTGCGTAAAGGATTTTTCTTGTAGATAATGGTATAAACTGCTAAAACAACAGCAAAGAAAATCCAGAAATACAGATGCGTAAAAAGCATCGGATGTCTTGGGTCATATGTCAGGAAATCCTTTATAAAGTCCATCAGTTTGCCTTGTCTATGTGGTCATTATAAGCACGTAGGAAAGCGTTGAACAACAAATTTCCCTGCAACTCATAACCTTGTTTATTGTAATGTAATCTATCTTTCGCTGTTAAACCTGCATAATACCAATTCATAATGGCATTTAGCTCACCCATAATATCATAAAAATCCCAAACCATGATTTGTTTGCTTTCTGCAACTTTCAAGATAACTTCTGTCGCTTTAGATGTACTGTAATTTAGATATCTACGGTAGCGATAATTATCCCCTGGAGTTACCCATAAAATCGCAGCGTTCGGAGCAGCCTTTTCAATACGATCGACTAACTGCCTTACCTTTTTCTCAAACCCTGGGGCATCAAATTTTGATGTGTATGAGTCGTTGGTTCCAAGTGAAACTATAACCAAATCGGGATGAAGAGTTTGTAATTCCTCCATCATTTTAGGACATTTCAACCAAGATTCCACTTCAGCACCATTGACACCCAAGGAATGGTAAACGATTCCCGGATCATCATTATCCAAACTAAAACCATGCAGAACAAACTCACCTGAATCCGTTAAATGATGAAATTCAATGTCAAAATAGTTTTGTTCCTCCACAAAGTCCAATTCTGAATATGCAGAGTCCATGCAATGACGAATTGTGTATTGCATTGTAGTATCCATCATGGCAATTCTCCAATTAACAGTATCCATATTATGATAAACCCGTAGCGTATTGAAGGTGTATTGCGGATATTCTTTATCGGTCAAAGTAACATGTACAGACGCTTTATCCGATTGTGTTTTGACAAGAAAACCTGCTAAGCCAAGGTCACAATATCGCTTGTGCTCCACATTTTTACACGCTGTCCAAGCACCACTGTATTTCACTCGATAATTCCAGGGATTATTGGTTTTTGCAATTTGCACAGGGAATATAAACCCTCTACCTCCATTGAGACCCCAAGCCATTTCTTGAAACCGCTTACGCAACTGCCCCGAAACATAATCCGCTTGAATATGCGAGTCGCCAATATGGACAATGTTTATTTTCCCTGAACCTAGAAGTATCAGTGTATCCAATCGGGAATAAAAGGTGTCAAAGTGGGGATTATTATTGGTTATGATTGTGTTATCATCGTAATTAATAAAATCGTATTTCTTGATATCAAAAGGATTCACTTGCGCATTGACACCAACAGCCAACAACAAAAACATCCATATAATAATCTGCTTACTCTTCATCATCCACATCCTTTTCCTCTTGTTTTGAAGCAGCTTGTTGCTCATGTTTGTAATTTCTGTATTCAAGCATTAGTGCATTATACAACATATTGCTAATAATTTTTGCTCCCTGCACATTAAAATGTGTATAATCTGTATTTGCTAAAGGCGGATCGGCCCAAACCCAACTCGGCATAGAATTTTCACCACCCATTGCTTCATACATATCCCAGAAAGCAAATCCAGCTTCAAGGGCAGCATTTTTCTGAGCATCACGGATTTTCGAAACTGCTTCATACGACACATAATCTATCCCATCTTTTTTGGACATATCAGAAATTCCAACAACAACGACAGCAAGGTCAGGACGCATTTGAGCAATCGTTTTTAGTTGTTGCAACATCCATCGCTCATAATAACCAAAGTCTTCAACCTCATCAGAAACCACATTGACACCAAATTGTAGAACAAGCAGATTTGCATTGAGGGTATTGAACCACCTCAACATCATACTGTATTCCATTTGAGTAAAAACAGTTCCTGCAGAACCTCTCAATGGAATGTTGTCAACAATTATCCCCTGATTTGATTCTAAGGATACAGCATAAACATCGGGACTATCATAACCTTGCATTTCAACATGAAAGGCTTTCTTGAACTCTCCTAAATCATAAGCTGTAAGTGATTGGGTTTTTGCCAATGAGTCCTCTTTTAGCACCTCGCCCTCTTCATCCTTGACAACAATATGAACAGGTTGGTGAAGATTGCCGTAATACAAATACGCATTATCCCAATGATTGGAAGCTGCATATCCTTGAAATGAATTTTTTACTTCAAACTCAGCAGAGTATAAAATGCTATCGTTAGGCAAACTATCCACCCAATGAGGAGCATAACGAAACATTGCAATCATTGGCCCATAACGTTTGTGCATAATTGTCGTATCAACTTTTCCAAATAGAGTGTATCGACTCCATTCGTCGGAAGGGTTAACTCTCCACGACAATTTTTGAGTGACTGGCTTAACGGCTAAAAGACCAGGTCCGTTTCCTCCAAAGCTTTGTTGCAAACGTTCGCGCAAATATCCAGTGACGTGATCAGCCTCAATCTGAGAATCGCCATAATGCATGATACGCACAGGTTTGCTTCCTGTTCGTGCTTTCTCCATTTTTGCATAGAAAGCATGTAACTTTTCCTTTCCTTTTTCAGAACATTGAATTGGATATTCAGAAGCAGCCAACAAATCAGCATCAGCACGGACAGTATCCAATAAAGCGGTAGTATCAAGAGCTTCTGCAGCTACTGTATCTTCGGGTAAATCGTGTTTTACAATATCTGAAATATCAGCATACTCGACTTTCTTAGGATGGAACACATCATCTAAGGTGCGGAACTTTAGCGTCATTCCAGCAACTTCCTGTGTTTTTTCAGGGAAAAGGAGTGTCACTGCAGCTAAGAGTGCCAAAACCAATAATAAGAATCCGAGAATATGCTTTGGCTTTATCATTTGCCCGAAACTTTTTTAATTTTCAACTTTTGTCCAGGACGCAATCCTTTGGGGTCAATCGAATTCCAGCGTAGAATATCCTGATCTGACACTCCGGGATATTGTTTCGCAATTTTCCAAGGATTATCACCAGACTTTACTGTATAAACGACATAGGTTCCTGGCTTCAACTCCTCTTTAGCAGGCTCTACTTTTTTCTTCGCCTCAACGAGTTTTCCTTCTCTTGCTTGTTTTTGCTGAAAACTCAATTTATCTACAGCTGAATAGTATGCTTGCTTAGATTCTGGCACGTAAACAATCAGCTTTTGCCCAGCACGGATTGAATTTCCATGAATACCGTTCCAATAGCGAATTTCACTCATGTTTATATCAAACCACTCAGAGATATATCCCATATTATCGCCTGATTTTATAGTATAATCAACAGCAACAAATCCATTTCCCGGACGATAAGGTTCTGCCTTTACAGGTTCTGATTCATCCTCTACAACTTCGGGTTTCAGATTAAAAAAGAGGGAATCTTTGTATGCATAAACTGAATCCTTTAACTCGAGAAAATCTGCAGCTTTCCCAAGGGGCAAACACATAGGCAAAGCCGCTTCTTTCGCGCCTGGCACTATATGTTTTGGATAAACAGGATTGAGTTGACAAAGTAGATTCTCATCCAAGCCAACAACCTCAGCAACCTGACCGAGATGCAAATCTTCATCCACATAGACAGTATCCACATCGGTTGGATAGTTGATAACTGCAGGCTCTACACCAAAATCTGTAGGATGCTGAATTAACAAGTGAATCGCAAGGAACGAAGGATACAAATCACGCTCTGGAGAGGGTAAATATGGATAAATAGACTCAAAATCACTTGTTCCAGCCTTACGGATTGCCTTATTTACATTTCCCGGACCACAAGAATATGCTGTAATCGCCATTGACCAATCCTTATATAGCCGATATAGGTCATGCAACATTTGAGCAGCTGCCTGTGAGGAACGTGATATTTCACGGCGCTCATCCACATACTCATCTATACGCAACTTGTACAGACGTCCAGTGGAATACATAAATTGCCATGTACCTAAAGCTCCCGCAGAACTTGTAAATTCTGGATTCATACCTGACTTCACAAGCGCTAAATACATTAATTCAGATGGAATATTTTCAGATTGAAATATTTCTGAAGACAAGGTATATTGCAAATCTGCAACAGACAAAAGATATGCGCAATCCTCATAATAATCACTGACGTAAACATCAAGAATATCCAAAACTAGGTCTTCTTTGACCAGAGGAAAAGCAGTTTGAGAAGAGCGTAACAAATCACGCAAATCATTTTTTGATGCAGGAATATGTAAAAGAGGTGGTGCGGTTTGCTTTTCTGCGTTTTTCACTGGATACCAATTCTTCAGATGCTCTATCTGAGCAGAAATTAACGCTCTGGTTTCCGGTGACAATTCACGTGGAGACGCTTGCGACATTCCCCAAAATGGAAAAGTCACAAGAAAACACAGGATAATATTTCGAGCAAATCGCATAAAAGCTAAATCTGTTTAAGCAGATTCTTCATATTTACTTTTTCACCAATAATCCCCGCTAAAGCATCAATAGAAACACGTTCCTGTTTCATAGAATCACGTTCACGCAAGGTAACTGTTTTGTCTTCTAAGCTTTGATGATCGACAGTAATGCAATATGGAGTTCCAATGGCATCTTGACGACGATAACGTTTACCAATACTATCTTTTTCTTCGTAATAGCAATTGAAATCGTATTTCAACTCATCGATTATTTCACGTGCAATTTCAGGAAGTCCATCTTTTTTCACTAGCGGCAACACTGCAACTTTATATGGTGCCAAAGGAGCAGGAAACTTCATTACCACACGGGTTTCTTTTTCAAGCTTTTCCTCTTCATAAGCAGCAGACATGACCATGAGGAAAGTTCTGTCTAAACCAATAGACGTTTCAACAACATAAGGAACATATGATTCTTGTTTCTCAGGATCGTAATATTGTATTTTCTTTCCTGACATTTCCTGATGTTGAGTCAAATCAAAATCAGTACGGGAATGGATTCCTTCCAATTCTTTAAATCCAAATGGGAAGTCGAACTCAATATCGTATGCGGCATTGGCATAATGTGCAAGTTTATCGTGCGCATGCCAACGGAAAAGCTCCATATCAAAACCAAGAGACTTATGCCAGTTCATACGTTTTTCACGCCAATGTTCGAACCATTCTTTTTCTGAACCTGGTTGAACAAAGAATTGCATTTCCATTTGCTCAAACTCACGCATGCGGAAAATAAATTGTCGAGCAACAATCTCATTTCTAAAAGCTTTACCAATTTGTGCTATTCCAAATGGAAGTTTCTGACGACCAGTTTTTTGAACATTCAGATAATTCACAAAAATTCCCTGAGCAGTTTCTGGGCGTAAATAAATTTTATTGTCATCACCAGCCAAAGAGCCTAGTTTGGTGTCGAACATAAGGTTAAACTGGCGAACAT
The DNA here is from genome assembly GCA_963676165.1 of Bacteroidales bacterium. Taxonomy (GTDB): domain Bacteria; phylum Bacteroidota; class Bacteroidia; order Bacteroidales; family ML635J-15; genus JAQIBY01. The sequence continues at coordinate 3,297,486 of OY781043.1, forward strand.
CTGTCCAGTTGCGAGTTCCTGAAATAGGATCGACAATTTCTTCGTCTTCAATCAGCTTTTTGACACCAGCCAAATCTTCAGCTTCAAGTGCTTGAACCATGCGTTCACGAACAGAGTCGATTCTCTCCTGATATTTCAGAACTCTTGGATTTGTCGCACGATATTGCGCTTCATCAAAGGAGTCCCCAAAACGTTTTGCAGCTTTCTTAACTTCTTTGATAATTTTCTGGTTGATTTTTTCCATATGCTCTTCGATGAGCACATCAGCACGGTAGCGCTTTTTTGAGTCTTTGTTGTCAATCAACGGATCATTAAATGCATCAACATGTCCGGATGCCTTCCAAACTTTAGGACTCATGAAAATTGCAGAATCTAATCCCACTACATTTTCATTCATTTTCACCATGGCATCCCACCAGAATTTCTTGATGTTATTTTTGAGTTCCACACCTGCTTGTCCGTAGTCATAAACTGCACTTAAGCCGTCATATATTTCTGAAGACTGAAATACGAATCCATATTCTTTTGCGTGTGAAATGATTTTGCTAAAACGATCGTCTTGTCCCATTCTACTTATATTTCTTTAAAAATTTTACAAAGTTAAAACAATGCATGAAATTAGCGATTAAAGAGTACTCCAAATCGAATTTCAGGCATTAAAAACACTTGTTCCGTTTGATAAAACCCAGAAAAAAGCTCCATTTGCAGCAAGAATGCAATTTTGTCGCTCACAAAAAACTCACTGCCTATTGCTGGCGAAACCAACCAAATAAGTTGTTCAGAGTAACTTGAAAAGCGCAGATTGTTTCCTACTTGGTCAGGTATATGCAATTGAGATTGGCTTCCCATACCAGCAAAGCAATGAACAGAGAATCTCCAGTTTTCTGTTTGATGATACCATCCTCCGAGCAATCCTCCATAACCAATATCAATGTAAGAGAATTCAGATCCGGGGGTTGTATAATTCCGCTTCATGGTTCCTCCACTTGTACCTAAGAAGAAATGCTCACTTAGTTGAAATTTCAATAAACCTCCTAGTCCAGTAGTGATACCAGATTCAATTCCACTATCATTCATTAGCATGCCACCTTGAACAAACATCCCTCCAGTAAATGAGAAGGATGAATTTTCTTCTTGAGCAGATACTGAGAAACAAAGCAGAATAAACAAAAGAGCTAAGGCTATTCGCTTCATGTCTATCTTAATTAAATTGCATGTTATCCCCTTGATCAACCTTCACTTTCACCGCCCGATTACCTTTAAAGATAGCTTCATACATGGTCTCTCCACGATGTGTATAATACACAACTTTTCCTTCTTTCATGCCATTTTTATATGTCATTTCAGACTTCAATCTTCCATGATCGTACCATGTTTTCCATTTGCCATCGGCTTCACCTTTATCGTTATACACCTCAAGTCGAACTAAGTCACCATTTTGATTATAACTTTTCCACTCACCCACTTTGGTTCCTTGATTGTATTCCCCAGAATTCAGTGTTTTCCCTTGCATGGAGTAATTCCTAAAATTCCCGTGAAGTACAGGTTTTTTGTCGTACTCAGCGCTTTCAATAAGATCTTCATCTGTAACATCTACAAGGACATAATTTTCTTCAACTTGTTTTTCTCCATTAATGTACCAATAGGTTGCTTTTCCTGACTGCAAACCATCTTGATAATTGACTTCAGAACGCTTTTGTCCATTGTCATACCAGCTTGTCCAAGTTCCTTGCATGATTCCACCAGTGTAATGACCTTGCAATTTTTTATTTCCATTGTCATAATACTCTGTCCATTCTCCAATTTCTACATCGTAATCGTATTCCCCTTGACGAAAAATTTGTCCATTTTCGTAATTTACGAGATACTTTCCATGTCTAAGGTCATCTTGATAATTCACTTCTTTCCAAACCTGTCCATCATCGTACCAATATGTCCATAAACCAGTCATTTTATCCATGTCAAATTCGCCCTCGTTTCCTTTTTCACCACTGCTACGATAAAACGTCCATTTGCCATGCTGCTTATCAGATTTGAAATTTCCTTCCATATCTTTCTTTCCGTTAGGCAGATACCAAACAGCAGGACCAGAAAGCTTGTCACTATTGTAATTCACTTCAGCTTCAACCTGTTCATTTAGATAATAACGCATTTGTTTTCCTTGACGGGATCCCATGCTATAGTTAGAAACAGTTCTTAATTCACCAGATTCGTAATAAAAATGCCATTCCCCATGTTTTTCACCTTGCTTCAGGACACCTTCCATCGCAAGGTTTCCATTGGAAAACCAGACTTTATTTTCACCATTTTCATAATTAAGAATGGATTTTTTCTGTCCATTCTGGAAAAATTCAGTCCAAGTTCCGACTCTTTCACCAGCTTTATAATCACCTTTAGAAGCAATGTCACCATTTTCATAATAATATTCCCAAGCTCCATTTTCCAATCCATCTTTCACGTTTCCTTTCCGACGAAGATTTCCATTGTCGTAAAACTCTTCAAAACTACCATTTCCATCCTTCACTAGCTGTTTTCCTGCTTGAGTCCACGCTTCAAGGATTTGTCGTTTTTCAGAAGACAAATTCATTTTCATTTGCAATGCGCCATCATCAAAATAATACTCCCAAATGCTATCTTTTTGATTTTCCGAAAAATGTCCTCTTACCATAAGATTTCCATTCGCGTAAAACTCCAAATATTCTCCCATTTGAATGCCATCACGGAAATTTCCTTCGTTTTTACGCTTACCATTTGGATAATAGTAGGTTAATTTACCATTGACAACACCTTCTTTAAAATCAATTTTTTGAATGATGCGCCCCTGCTCGTCGTAATATTTCCAAGGACCAAATTCCAGTCCCGTTTTCATGTAACCTTCACTTTCAGTTTTACCATTTTTATAAGTAAAAGATTTCCATTCCAGATCCTGTGCATATGAACCAATTGACAGGAAAATCAAAATGTTTAGAGCAAGAATTTTTGTTAGATTTTTCATATAAATAGTTCTTAATGCGATTCAATAAATTCAATTTTTACAAATCTATAAAAAATTAAAGATAGATAAGTCATCAGAACAAACAGCTTATCAAACAATAGAACGAAAGTTAAGACTCTTTATTTCTGAGGCTTAATACATATTTATTCACAAATATTGGGATGAAGTTTCTAAAAAGCTTGCACGAAAACAAACACACAAACAAACAAGCTATCCTTAAGCACTTTTTACCATAAAATCCTCATAAATTCTGTTGGCTTTATATCAGACTATAAAAATCGAAATAGAGATAAGCTTACAATCTCATTATAACAAAGACTACAATCCATAAAAACTTTTTATATCCAATTTTTTAATAATAACAGTAGTGATTTCCTGTTTTTACTTGCGAAAGAATATCTGCTAATGAACAACCATTCTTAATATTTTCTATTATTCTATCAACTTGTTGCTGAAACTCTGAATGCAAAAATTCAATCTCATTTCTCATAAATTCATTTATTGCATAATATTCCTGCAAATCTTGGAGTTGCAACTTCAATGCTCCAAAAGTCGATTCCTTAACAATTGAAACAACCTTTTCTCTTAAATAGTCAATATCAAAATCAACAATATCTATGAAGTCATAATCAGGTAAATCTGGTTTAATCTCTAAATCTAATAGAGAAAGTGATTTTAAGTGCTCAACTTTAAAACGGATCTTTTTCTCTTCGTAATATTCTTCCCATTCCGATAATTTAGCTTGAACTAGCTTCACAGTACTTTCTGAGAAAACATAAAAATTAGCAATAAAATCCTCATTGATAGGAACACCTCTCATTTCTTCAGTTCCAATTGAAACTAGACGACACAAAATATATCTATTAGGATCTTCAAGCATCTTTTTCAACTCATTAACACTTACATAAAAAACGGAATCAGAAGAAGATCTTGTAGCTTTCACCTCAAGAAATACAGACTGTTCTTCATTTTCTATTAAGAAATCATATGGTAAAAAGCTTTCCTTTGTTTTATTTTCCCAAGTTATTCTAAAATTATTTAAGCGTTCACATATTTCATCCATCATGAAAAATCGATTTAAAGCCATTTCACCTTTCTTTCCGAAAACATCATCCTCTAGACTTTTTATATCTCCAATTATAAATTGATGCTCTTTTGCAGATTTACTAACCATTCTTGTATGCATATTAAAAACAGACAGAATTGCATTTAATTTATTCTGAGGTGCATTTGATTTATTTAATCTAATATTCCTATACTTATGGTAAGATATACTTTCGTTTACGTCATAAAGACGCTCTTCAAGGGAAATAATAATATCTTCTAAAACACTTTCAATTGACAATCTTTCTATCAAATTTAAATAACGATTTCGAACAAACTTAAAGTCATTTGGCAGAATCAAATCTAAGATTATATTTGATCTAGCCTCCAAAGAGTTAAAACATGGAAGAATGGGAAATATATATCTATATGGTACAAAAACAGGACACCTCATATTAAAGAAAAAATATCCTAAATAATAATGGTCTTCAACTATTTTCATTGAACTCACATTATTAATTTTCCAGGTAAACCTCCCATTCTCATTCAGCTCAACACTCTCCACATAAGGAATACTCATTTTAAAACATTCCAATACCTTATAATACTTTATAGAAATCCCTGCAGAAATAAAGTAACAATCGTCTTTATTTTGCAAATAAAAAGACTCTGTTTTTTCAATATTACTAATCGTTGTTACAAATACTGTTGGATTGATAACCTTACCTTTATCCAATTTAAAAAGGAAAAACTCCTGCTCTTTTTCATTTGGCTCAGTATTCACAGGAAATCTAACTGCTAACAAATTATATCCAATCTTTTCAGTAATTTCATTTGACATTACACATAATAACTCATATTCATTCAGAGTATCTTCCCCTACCAAATTTGAATTTTGTAACACCTTTATATATTCTTTAATCTTATTCTCATTTAAACGTTGAAATCTCAAGCAATCTTCAGAATCTTTAAACAACTGCATATAACTGATGTCAAACAATTCTCTTACACGAAGCTCGTGTTTAATAAAATCAAGATATTTATCCCACTTTTTATCAACTAAAGAAGTTATTCCATTGATAAAAACATTCAGTTTCTCCGATATTTCGAATTCAATTTTTCTTGCTAAATCTTTAGAAGGTTTCAATTCCTGTCTATAAAATTCAGTATTGATTTCTTCAACTATCTTTCGTTTGCATAATCTCTCAAATTGCAATACATCTTCAATTTTCTCACCATATGAACAGAGATCTCTGACATCTCTGGAATGACTCAAATTCAAGTACTTAAATAAAACTTCTGAATATGATTCTTGAGAACTATCAATTAACAGCTTGTCAATAAGGCTTTTCTCTTCGACAAGCTCATGCAACACTTTAAATACTTTTACAGGAACATTTATATCAACCTCAACAAGCACTCTTTTTCTCTTCTTTTGTTGAAAATAAAAACCAAAACCTTCCGGCAAAACAACCCCAAAAATTATACTATCAAGCTTTTTTTTCTTTTTTGTCATAACTTAATCTATTTGTATGATTTAAAACAAATCTACAAATTATAAAAAAGTAAAAGTATATTTAAATTAAAACTTTGAGCGCAGAAGGAAGTATTTCAATTTCAAATGGACCATTCGGAATAATTTCACCATCTACCTCCGCCAGTAAATCGGGTCCATCCTGAACCACCAAACGTTTGGTTTTGTAATGATGTACACCTGAAATATTTAGAATTTTCCCATTGTATAATTTGGACACATTTCGCACAACTTTTAACAAAGGCATATCATCATAAATTGTCACATCAAAATACCCGTCATTAATTTCTGCTTGAGGAGTTTGCTTCATTCCTCCTCCACTAAACATCCCATTTCCCACACTAATACTAAAAACTTTCTTTTCAAAACGCTGAGTATTAATATCAATGGTCATCGGAATGGACCTATAAGATACCGCAGTACGTATTAAATTAAACAAATATGCAATTGCAAGCCGATTTCCCCTGTCCTGCATATCATTTGTTGCTTTTACTACCAATGCATCAAAACCAAAGCCGGCAATATTTGCAAAATAATGAGTTGAAGGGCGTCCATCCACCAGATGTGTTAACTTCCCGATGTCCTGAAAATGAACTTCTTCAGAAAACACATGATCTAAAGCTTTGGAGTATTTTTTCGGGATTTTATAATATCGAGCCCAATCGTTTCCAGTTCCAACAGGAATAATACCAATACTAATTTCCTCAGGAGGAACAATTTGTTGATGAAAAATCCCATTGACAACTTCATTCACTGTCCCATCCCCGCCAACAACAACAAAATTCTTATAACCCAAGCGTAATTCCTCCTCAACGATACTTACAGCATGACCTGGGCTATTTGTCAAAACAGCTTTATAATGCACATCACGCTTGCCAACATGACGCTCAATTCGACGCCAGTCTTTTCCAGCCTTTCCCTTTGCTGCATTTGGGTTGACAATGAATAGATAATGCTTTCTCATAGAAATTTTCCTTCGGGAATTTCCAACAATGTTACTGATTTTATTTTTCTTTTAATAGTTTTATGGAAAATTTAAACTTAAGAAATTGTAAAAATGAAGTCAATTAAAAGCATAAGTACTTATATTCAAGAAATAAACGGAGAGTCAGTAAAATCAGAGTATTTGGAATATGATGAGAAGGAAAATTTAATCCTCAGCGTGAAATTTGACGATGCTGGAAACATCATTGAAAAAACGACTTTTACATATGACGATCAGAAAAGAAAACTCACCGAAACCAACTACATTTCTGACACGGAAATTGCAGAATCGAGCAATTATGTTTACAATGCAGAAGGTGAACTAGAGCAGATAGAAACTGAATATACCGAAGGTTACTCATCCATTCGAAAATTTGAAAAAGACGATGAGAAAAAACAAAAAATCGAACTGGAATTGGATGGAGATGAGATAGAAGAAAAGCACATTCGTCAATACGATGAAAATGGCAATCTGACTGAAAAAGCATCTTATGATGACAGGGGAAAACTCATCAGCAAAACCTGTTATACTTACGATGAAAAAGGAAGAATGACAGAAGAGGCAGAATACGAAAAGAAAGGGAAGAAACCTATTCAGAAACGTATTTTTGCTTACGAAGATGAGAAAGACAAATTTTATTACATGAAAATCCTGAATCACAAAGGAAAAATCATCAATCAATATCAGCTGAGTTATGATGAATCAGGACGAGTAATTTCACAAACCTCCCCAGTAAGCGGGAAAATTGAAATCGACTACAAATCAGATAGAGAACGGATCGAAAGAAGCCTAGACGCTGCAGGAAATGTGCAAAGTGAAACACGTTTTCTTTATGACGAAGATGCAAATCTCATCAAGGAAGAAAGTGAATTGTTCAGTAAAATCTATGAAATAAACTACTTTGGCGAATAAGTCAGCAATTTGACTTTCTATGCTACACCATCAAAAATAATTATCAACAATCTGCTACACAGTTGCATTATCAACGTTTCCCTGTTAATAAACTGATTGCAAAAACACAGAAAATTCCTTGTAAAATCTGTATTTTTGTGCAAATTAGCAGGTTTAGCTATGAATGGAAATTACACTGAAGAGAGTATAAAAACACTGGAGTGGCGGGAGCATATTCGCAAACGCCCGGGAATGTACATTGGGAAGCTTGGAAACGGAAGCTCTTACGATGATGGGATTTATATATTGATTAAAGAGGTCATTGATAACTCAATCGATGAATTTGCCATGGGGAATGGTAAAAAGATTGAGGTTAGACAAGAAGACAAGACCATCCGTATTCGTGACTATGGGCGCGGTATTCCTTTAGGCAAACTAGTGGATGTTTCGTCCAAAATGAATACTGGAGCAAAATATGACTCCAAAGTCTTTAAAAAATCTGTCGGACTCAACGGTGTGGGTATAAAAGCTGTCAATGCACTTTCTTCAAGTTTCCAAATTTCAGCATACCGTGAAGGAGAGAAAAAAGTAGTTCACTACGAAAAAGGTATAGTTAAGACTGAGAGTGAAATTATTCCTAGCGATGAAAAAAACGGAACTGAAGTAATTTTCACTCCTGACCAAGAAGTTTTCGGCGATTATGAATTCAATCTCGAGCACATCCACGAGATGCTTCGCAACTATGTTTTTCTCAATTCAGGTTTAACAATTGACCTTAACGGGGAAAAATTCATTAGTCGCAATGGGCTTTTAGACTTGCTTAACGACAAAATGCGCTCTGAAGGGCTGTATCCTATCATACATCTAAAAAGTGAGGATATTGAAATTGCATTAACGCACACACAGGGCTACGGAGAAGAGTATTATTCATTTGTCAACGGACAATATACCCCTCAGGGTGGGACACATTTAACTTCCTTCAAAGAGAGTATTGCCCGAACCATCAAGGACTTCTACCAAAAGAACCTTGATCCTGCAGACATTCGCACATCAATTTCATCAGCAATTAGTATTAAAGTTGAAGAGCCAGTTTTTGAATCGCAAACAAAAACCAAGCTCGGATCAAAAGATATGGGTCCTAATGGACCAACCATCCGAACATTCATCAATGATTTTATTAAAAGTCATTTGGATGATTTCTTGCATAAAAATCCAGAAACTGCTGATCTCATGCTCAAGAAAATTCAGAGCAATGAAAAAGAGCGGAAAGCCATCAGCGGAATCAAGAAAATTGCGAGAGAAAGAGCTAAGAAAGTATCGCTTCACAACAAGAAACTTAGAGACTGTCGAGTACATTTAAACACCAATCACGAACGTCGCCTGGAAAGTTCCATCTTTATTACGGAGGGAGATTCAGCGAGTGGATCCATTACCAAAGCACGTGACGTAAACACACAAGCAGTTTTTAGTTTGAGAGGTAAGCCACTAAATACATTTGGGTTAACCAAAAAGGTAGTGTATGAAAATGAAGAATTCAATCTTCTTCAGGCAGCACTCAACATTGAGGAAGGAATGGAGCAACTTCGTTATCGTAATGTGATTATCGCAACAGATGCCGATGTAGATGGGATGCACATTCGGTTATTGCTCATTACATTCTTTCTGCAATTCTTCCCTGACTTAATTAAAAACGGGCATTTATTCATTCTTGAAACTCCACTTTTCCGTGTAAGAAACAAGAAAGAAACCCATTATTGCTACAGTGAAGAAGAACGCGACCAGGCAGCAAACAAGTTGAGAGGGAAAGCAGAAGTCACTCGATTTAAAGGGCTTGGTGAGATTTCTCCAGACGAATTCAAATATTTCATTAGCGATGGTTTACGCTTAGATCAAGTCAAACTGACAAAACAAGATGAATTAAAACAGATGTTGAATTTCTACATGGGAAAAAACACACCAGATCGCCAAGACTTCATCATTGAGAACCTTAGAAATTACGAAGAAATTATTGACTAAACATGGATACAGAAAACAAAGATAAGCAAGTCAACGAACAGGCAGAACAGCAGGAACAACATCCAGCAGGAAGGATTACAAAGCTTTCCGGCATGTATGAGAATTGGTTCCTTGACTATGCCTCATACGTGATATTGGAACGTGCAGTTCCCCATGTTTACGATGGGCTTAAGCCAGTACAGCGTCGAATATTACATTCCATGAAATTACTGGATGATGGCAGATACAACAAAGTTGCCAACATTGTTGGTCATACTATGCAGTTTCACCCTCATGGAGACGCTTCCATTGGAGATGCACTCGTACAGCTCGGACAAAAAGAATTGCTCATAGACACTCAAGGTAACTGGGGAAACACATTGACCGGAGACAGAGCAGCTGCACCTCGTTATATCGAAGCACGTTTAACTCCTTTTGCCCTCGATGTTGTCTTTAATGCAAAAACAACCAATTGGAAACCATCATACGATGGCAGAAACAAAGAACCTATCACGCTGCCAATAAAATTCCCACTTCTGTTGACACAAGGTGTGGAAGGGATTGCTGTTGGTTTAGCATCCAAAATATTACCTCATAACTTTGTTGAAATACTGGATGCTTGTGTCAAGCATTTGAAAAACGAAGATTTCGAACTTTTCCCTGACTTCCTTACTGGAGGAATGGCTGATGTTTCAAAATACAACGATGGAATACGAGGCGGAAAAGTCAGAGTGCGTGCAAGAATAGAAAAAGTTTCAAATAAAGAATTACGTATTACTGAAATTCCTTACGGAGAAACCACTTCATCTGTCATTGATTCCATTCTTGCAGCAAATGATAGAGGTAAAATTAAGATCAAGAAAATTGATGACAATACAGCAAGTGAAGTTGAAATCCTCATCAATTTACCATCAGGCACATCTTCTGACAAAACCATAGATGCATTATACGCTTTCACGAAATGTGAAGTTAGCATATCGCCTAACACATGTGTAATTGACGACGACAGACCTCGTTTTATGGGTGTCAAAGAAATCCTTCAATTGTCTGTTGAAAATACAGTTCAGTTATTAAAGCTAGAGCTTAAAATTCGTCAAAATGAATTAGAGAACGAACTTCACATGGCAAGTTTAGAACGCTGGTTCATTGAAAATAGAATTTATAAAGACAAGGCATACGAAACTGCGAAAACAACAGAAGACGCACTAAAACACATAGCCAAACGTGCAGAGGAAATTAAAGATCAACTGTTGCGTGAAGTGCAAGAAGACGATTTGTTGAAACTTCTGGAAATCCGCATGAAACGAATTATTCGTTACAACGCAGATAAAGCAGAGGAAAACATGCTTAAACTTCAGGAAGAACTGGAAGAAGTTAAGCGTAACATCAAAGACATTATCAATTACACCATCAAGCATTATCAACGCTTGAAAAAAACGTATGCCAACGGTCGCGAACGCCGAACAGAATTGAGAAGTTTTGACAATATCCAAGCACAAAAGGTGGTAATTGCCAACGAAAAACTTTATGCAAATTTCAAAGAAGGCTTCATCGGTTACGGACTGAAAAAAGAGGAATACATTTGTGACTGTTCAGACATTGACGAAGTCATAGTGTTCTTGAAGGATGGTAAATACATTGTCACAAAAGTTGCAGAAAAAGCATTTATTGGCAAGAATATTCTTCATGCGGCAGTTTTCAAACGCAATGATAAACGCACAGTTTACAATGCCGTTTATCGGGATGGGAAAACCGGAAGCACATTCATCAAACGATTTGCAGTAACAAGCGTCACCCGCGATAAGATGTATGATCTAACTCAAGGTCATGAACACTCAAAGCTACTTTACTTTACTGCAAATCCAAATGCTGAAGCAGAAGTCATCAAGGTTTACTTGAAACCAAAACCTAAAATCAGAAAACTCATTTTCGAATTTGATTTTCAGGAAATAGCCATCAAAGGGCGTCAAAGTAAAGGAAATATCCTGACCAAACATGATGTGCACAAAATCAACATGAAAGAAAAAGGCGTTTCTACCTTAGGTGGACGTAAAATTTATTTCGATAAAGATATTATGCGCCTAAATGTTGATCAGCGAGGCGAGTTTTTGGGTGAATTCTTAGGTGATGATAAAATCATTGTCTTCCTGAAAGACGGCAGCTACAGATTGACAAATTTTGATTTAACTAATCATTTTGAAGAAAATCTACTCAAAATAGAGAAATACGATCCGAATAAAGTTTATACTGCTATTCATTATGATGCAGAACAGGATTATTATTATCTCAAACGCTTCCAAGCTGAAGATATCAGCACAACCCAGCTCTTCGTAAGTGAAGGGGAAGGCTCTAAGCTCATTGAACTGAATGATGACAATTGGCCACAGGTTCGCATTGTATTTGGCGGTAAAAACAAGGACCGTGAAGATGAGTTAATTGATGCGGAAGAATTCATTGCAATAAAAAGTCATAAAGCGAGAGGTAAACGCATAACAACATACGAAACCAAAACAATACGTTTTGACGAACCTTTGCAAAAAGAAGAAATCGTTGAAGTGAACGATCAAGAAACACCTGACACTTCAGACGATGACGACGAACAAAACCAAATGACATTGGAATTGTAATGAAAGTATTTCTGATTGGATTTATGGCCAGCGGGAAAAGTTACTGGGGAAAGGAAATTGCCCAGAAATTTTCCCTTCCATTTATCGATTTAGATGCTGTAATAGAAAAACATTATCGAATGGAAATCTCAAAGCTATTCGATCAATTTGGAGAGAAAGCGTTTCGTATTTTAGAAACAGAAATCCTCAGTAAAACCATTAAAAATTCAGATTCCTTTGTAATGTCTTGTGGTGGGGGCACAATTACAGAGAGTAAAAACCGTGAACTTATCAAAGGGCATGGCATAAGTGTGTTTATTGACACAGACATTGACACAATCATTTCACGTTTGGAAAAAACAAAAACGGTCAGACCATTACTTGCTAATCTGTCAGATGAAGCTTTAAAATCTAAAGTAAATACATTAATGAAAGAAAGGCGCAATTACTATGAAATGGCAAACTATCGATTTGACCCACAAAATGAAAGCCTTGATGAATTTCTCAAAACTCTAAAAATCTAATTTAAACAATTTCAGATTATCTTATTCGTAAGTGTAATATGTACCTTCAGTTTGCGCTTGTTTCTTGTTTTCGTCCTCATGAATAGCGCCTCCAACAATATCCTCAAAAGCAGCATAAACCATACAATAGGTTGCAGGGAAAGTAAATAAAGCACCCACTCCAATAAGAATTATTCCCACAAGATTGATCAATGTAAGAATTACAAAAAATCCTAAAAACGGCCAAAAATTCTTACTTATCACTTTACGACTAGCTTCCATAGCCTCCCAAAAATCCATATTAAGAAAAGTCACAAACGGGATAGTAAATGAATAGGCCACAGCTAAATAAATCCCAGGCAATATTAGAAAAAGGAAACCTAAGCCTGTAAAGATTTGCGATACAAGCTCAGCAAGAAAAAGAGGGAGAAATAGTTTAAAGCCATCAAAAAAGCGATCGAAACTCAAAGATTCATTACGAATAATTGCATTTGCGACAATAAAGAAACCAGCAAGTAAAGGACCTCTAAGGACAAGATTCACAATGCTTCCGTATCCAGTTCCACTGATTACCGAAATTAAAAAATAGATTGCTGTATATCCAACAAACATTCCCATTTTGGAGGAAAATATCTTATAACCACGATCAATATAATGGTTCATATCAAAATCGTAACCGTCCCTAGCTAGTCTTTCTATTGTTTGTTTATGCATGGCATTTTAGAATTTTGAATAAAATTAATGTTTTTTCAGACTAGCACCAGCGTTTTTAACAAAACTTTTCACATTTAATGAGGGAGATTTAATAAATGGACCAATGTCGTAGGACTTCCAATTCTCATCCACATGTTTAATTATCTCGTCGGATGAAACCACAGGGTTAGGCCATTCTCTCTGATTTTTCCTTTCAGACGCTACATGTCTTGCATCCCAAAGAATCAAATCTGCCTCTCGACGAATATCCCGTTTGGGGTCAGTATTGGCTAATATCCACCAAAGCAATAGGCTTATATCATCAAAAAGCTCTGGATAATCCACCCAAATTAACACATGACAATTTGCATTAATATCTTCAAGCCGCTTAGCCTCCTGAGATGCAAACAAAGTCACATTTCCGAAATGCATGATATTTCCTTCACGTTTTGGACTAAGATTTTCAACAGGTTTGGTTGTACTTAAATCCAGTAAACACTTCCCACCAAAAACCAACTGAGGTGAAGCATGCTCTAACTCATCAGCAGGTCCTGAAGAAATAGTAAATGCATCTGCATGAATGTGACTAGCAATATGATTGAGGACTTGTTTGTAATTTGTCAGATCGAAATGTTCAGGCAGTGCCATAAGAAATTTAGAAAACATCATTTGTCCAGCACCCAGTAGTGCGTGCATGGTTTTAGCAACTACGCCAGGGAAAGCATCTTTCACTTTCAATAGCACAAGATTGTGAGCTACACCCTCTCCCGGCAAATGAAAATCTAAGAGTTCAGGTGCGATTGCCATCTTTATTGCAGGCTTAAAGAGTTTCTCGGTTGTCAGTCCTAAGTATAAATCCTCCATTGGAGGCACACCAACTATTGTTGCAGGATAAATAGCATCTCGCCTATGCGTTATGGCTGTCACATGAAAATTAGGATATTTATCTGTCAACGAGTAAAAGCCTGTATGGTCTCCAAAAGGACCTTCATCCACAAGTGCTTCATCAGGATCCACATATCCTTCAATGACAATATCAGCATCTTCAGGAACTTGTATGTCTTGAGTTATGCAAGAAACCATCTTAACGGCTTTACGACGAATTAAGCCACACATAAGAAGCTCATCAATTCCTTCGGGTAAAGGTGCCGTTGCGAGGTAAGTATAAAGAGGATCTCCTCCGAGAACAACAGCTACAGGCATTTTTTCACCTTTTCCTTTCCATGCGGTATAATGCGCAGCTCCACCTTTATGCCGATGCCAATGCATGCCTGTTGTATTCTGATTAAAGACTTGCATGCGGTACATACCAATATTGCGCTGCCCAGTTTCTGGATGCTCGGTAAATACCATTGGCAATGTAACAAAAGGAGCCGGATCAAAAGGCCACGATCTTAAAATAGGCAAATCTGCCAAATTTGGCTCTAGTTTAATTATTTCCTGACATCTTCCTTTTGCCTTTTGGTGTTTAGGAAATATTTTCAATAATTTTCTCTCACCCCACAACGCGCTAATTTTCTTTCGTGTAGATGAGCTTCCTTGCATCTTTTCAAGAATATCAAAGAGTTCTGGGAAAACACGCTCTGGCAACCGGCTATCAAACACAGAATTTACACGTTTTTCAGATCCGTAAGCATTAATCAATAAAGGAAAATCTGTGCCTGTATTTTCAAACAATAAAGCCTTTCCTCCATTGGACTGTTTCATCATGCGATCCGCAATTTCAGCAATTTCCTGATTGGGTGACACTTCTTTAGTAACACGAAGCAATTCATCATCTTGCTCTAAACGCTCTACCCAATTTTTTAAATCATGCTTTGCCATATGCTTCATTTTGCCTTAAAGGTAAAAAAAAGCAGATAAATATAATATCCCTCAATAAATCAATCAAAAAGAATTCGTATCTTGACCAGCGTAACAGGTAGTACCCAAATGACAATTCAACCCGATATTATTGATCAACTGAAACGTCAGTTTTTCAAAGACGCCAATGACATGGCAAAAACTGCATTTGACGAAGCTGGAATACGCAAATTCCGTTTAATGGATACAGTACATAGCTTCTACGCTTATCTCAATAGCTTTCTTTCTCAATTCGAAAGTCTTGTTGATCAGCAAGGACAAAAAATTGCATGTAGAAGAGGTTGCGACACTTGTTGTTTCCAATCTGTTTTTATGAGTCCGATCGAAGCAATGTATCTGGCAGAGAAACTACGGAATCAATTATCGGAAAATCAATTTCAGGATATACTGAAACGCACAAAGGCAAAGCAAGAAAAAACGCAATCTATGTCTGCAAGTGAATATTTAAAATACAGACATGCTTGCCCTCTCCTTGATGAGGAAACTGGATCATGCATAATGCATGAATTTAGGCCTGTGGCATGTCGAATTTACCTTTCTGGAGATTTACCATCATGCATTCAACAGCACAAGCATCCTGAAAATCCAGAAATGTTTGCACAACTGTACGATTTACCATTGCAAACAGGCAGAGCATATTGCGAAGGGTTTAATCAGTACTTTGGAGGGAAAGATTTAGAAGTTCAAGAATTAAAATTCGAAGACGCTTTGCTTATCGCAATGGAAAATCCAGCCATAATAGATCGTTGGATAAAGGGGGAAACTATTTTTCAAACCGATTACTCTGATGAAGACATTGACGCATTTAAATCCTATAGAAATCGTCCCGGATTGGCATAAAAAAAGTCCGGAAGAACCGGACTTTTCAAGAGTTATCTTTATTGCTTAAGGAACAAATTTAAAATCACGTCCTAAGTAATATGCATTTTCTCCAAGAGCCTCTTCGATTCTGAGTAACTGATTGTATTTAGCAATACGGTCAGAACGTGAGGCAGAACCTGTTTTAATCAAACCAGTATTCAAAGCGACAGCCAGATCAGCAATGAAAGTATCTTCTGTTTCACCTGAGCGGTGGCTAATGATTGAAGTATAAGAGCTTCTGTGCGCCATATCGACAGCCTGAATTGTTTCTGAGAGTGTACCAATTTGGTTCACTTTAATCAAAATTGAATTCGCAACAGCATTTTGAATACCACGAGCGAGACGTTTGACATTAGTCACAAACAAATCATCTCCTACGAGTTGTACTTTCTCACCAATTTCTGTGGTTAATTTAGCCCAACCTTGCCAATCATCTTCAGCCAATCCATCTTCAATAGAAAGGATAGGATATTTATTCGCCCAGTTAGCCCAGTACTCAACCATATCATCAGAGCTAAGTTTGGTATTGTTTGATTTAAGCTCATACAAGCCAGTTTCCTCATTATAAAATTCTGAAGCAGCAGGGTCAAGAGCAATAAACACTTCCTCGCCTGGCTTATATCCTGCTTTTTCAATTGCTTTTAAGACGTACTCAATTGCTTCTTCATTTGAGTTAAGACCTGGAGCAAATCCACCTTCATCACCAACGTTGGTAGAGAAACCAGAATCTTTCAATACAGATTTTAGGTTATGAAAGATTTCCACACCCATTCGAAGTGCATCTGAAAAAGATTCAGCACCCACAGGCATAATCATAAATTCTTGAAAGTCAATATTGTTATCCGCATGTGAACCACCATTAAGGATGTTCATCATAGGAACAGGCAAAGTATTTGCAGAAACGCCACCGATATAGCTGTATAAAGGAAGTCCATGATATTGTGCAGCAGCCTGAGCACAAGCGAGAGATACTCCTAGCATAGCATTTGCACCGAGTTCAGCTTTATTATCTGTTCCGTCCAATTGGATAAGAGCTCTATCAATTGCGTTTTGATCATCAATAAAAGCTCTATTTAAAGCTTCATTAATGCGTGAATTGACATTATAAACAGCCTTCATGACACCTTTCCCGAGGAATCTGGTTTTTTCACCATCTCTAAGTTCTACTGCTTCGTGAACACCTGTTGATGCACCTGAAGGCACGGCAGCACGTCCGATTACACCACTAGTAGTCATTACTTCGACCTCTACAGTCGGATTTCCTCTGGAGTCCAGTATTTGTCTGGCATGAATGTTT
Organism: Bacteroidales bacterium; assembly: GCA_963676165.1. GTDB lineage: Bacteria > Bacteroidota > Bacteroidia > Bacteroidales > ML635J-15 > JAQIBY01. The sequence continues at coordinate 3,314,753 of OY781043.1, forward strand.
TGAATCTGAGCCATAATTTACAAATTTAAATGTGTTAAAAAATCACGGAAAATTACAAATAAAAAAGGGGAGTACAAAAACTCCCCTTCAGAATTAAGCATATGATAACTTATTTTTCTTCTTTTTCGTCTTTAGCTTCATCTTCAGGTTTTACCTCAGGTTTCGCTTCAGCTTTTTCTTCTTTTACTTCTTCCTTTTTAGCTTCTACTTTTGGAGCTTCTTCAGCTTTTTCTTCTTTTGCTTTAGGCGCTTCTTTAGGTTCAGCTTTAGGTTTTTCTTCTTTTACAGGAGCATCAGCTTTAGCTTCAGTTTCTGCTTTTGCAGTTGTGCTTTTACCACGTCTAGTACGTTTCTTTTTAGTTGTACTATCTTTCGCTGCCAACATATTTTCATTGTAGTCAACGAGTTCAATGATACACATTTCAGCGTTGTCACCAAGACGCGCACCGGTTTTAAGGATACGAGTGTAACCTCCTGGTCTGTCGGCAACTTTCACTGAAACCTGACGGAAAAGTTCTGATACAGCCTCTTTATTTTGCAATGCTCTAAAAACCATACGACGGTTATGAGTAGTGTCTTCTTTAGCTCTAGTAATCAAAGGTTCAACAAACACTTTGAGAGCTTTAGCTTTAGCAACAGTCGTATTAATTCTTTTATGCATAATCAGCGATGCAGCCATATTTGACAACATTGCTTTTCTGTGAGCCTTTTTTCTACCTAAATGGTTAAATGATTTATTATGTCTCATCACTAATCAATTTATTCCTTATCCAACTTATATTTTGAAATATCGAGCCCAAAGTTTAGGTTCAGATTATTGAGTAAGTCTTCCAACTCAGTGAGTGATTTCTTACCAAAGTTTCTAAACTTAAGCAGGTCGTTTTTATTATGCTGTACGAGATCGCCGAGCGTATCGACATCAGCAGCTTTCAAGCAATTCAATGCACGTACAGAGAGATCAAGATCTACCAAACGAGTTTTCAGGAGTTGTCTCATATGGAGAACTTCTTCGTCAAACTCTTCATTTTCGTAGGATTCTTCAGTATCAAGCGTGATTTTCTCATCACTAAAGAGCATGAAATGATAAATCAAGATTTTGGCAGCTTCTTTCAATGCATCTTTTGGATGAATTGAGCCGTCAGTATCGATTTCGATGATAAGTTTTTCGTAGTCAGTTTTTTGCTCTACCCTCATATTTTCAACGCTATATTTCACGTTTTTAATAGGGGTATAAACAGAACCGATAGCGATATTACCGATTTCATCATCTTCGATTTCATTTTCTTCAGGAGACAAATATCCTCTACCTTTAGCGATTGTAAGGTCAATCTTAAGAGTTACATTTGGTTCCATGTGACAGATTTCCAAATCAGGATTTAGAATTTTAAATCCGGTTAGAAATTTACCAATATCTCCAGCTTTAAACACATCTTGACCAGAAATTGTCACGGTAACTTTTTCACCGTCAAAATCTTCAATTTGTTGTTTAAAGCGAACTTGTTTTAATTGTAAAACAAGTTCAGTGACATCTTCCATTACTCCCTTAATAGTAGAGAATTCATGGTCCACGCCTTCGATTTTAATATGAGTAATTGCAAATCCTTCCAAAGAAGATAGGAGGATGCGTCTGAGGGCATTACCGACAGTTACACCGTATCCTGGTTCCAAAGGTCTGAATTCGAATTTCCCGTGCATATCGTCAGCCTCAAGCATAACGACTTTGTCCGGTTTTTGGAATGCTAAAATTGACATACAAATCAGGTTATTGATTATTTTGAATACAATTCAACGATTAATTGTTCTTCGATGTTTTCAGGAATTTCCTCACGTTCAGGGATGTTAAGGAATTTACCTGCCATCTGATCGTTATCCCACTCGATCCATGAGTATTTGCTATGATTAGCTCCGCTCAATGAGTCAGTAATAACTTCGAGTGATTTAGATCTTTCACGAACACTTACGATATCTCCCGGTTTAACGCGGAAAGATGGGATGTTAGTCAAAACGCCATTTACAACAATGTGTCTGTGAGAAACTAATTGTCTAGCTGCTTGGCGAGTTGGCGCAATACCGAGTCTATACACGACATTGTCAAGTCTTGACTCAAGCAATTGCAAGAGTACAACACCAGTAACACCTTTCATACTGGAAGCTTTTTTAAACAAGTTTGAGAATTGTTTTTCCAGTACACCGTATGTGTATTTAGCTTTTTGTTTTTCTTTTAGCTGGATACCGTACTCAGAAACTTTTCTTCTTCTGCGGTTATTTCCATGCTGTCCAGGGGGAAAGTTTTTCTTTTCGAAATATTTATCCGGCCCATAAATAGGTTCGCCAAGTTTTCTAGCGATTTTTGTTTTCGGTCCTCTATATCTTGCCATGAATCTTTACTGTTAAAATGATTATACTCTTCTTCTTTTTGAAGGTCTACAACCATTGTGTGGCAATGGTGTAACGTCAACAATCTCTGTCACTTCAATACCGGAATTGTGTACCGCACGAATTGCAGATTCACGTCCAGCGCCAGGTCCTTTAACATAAGCTTTCACTTTTCTAAGCCCAGCATCATAAGCTACTTTTGCACAATCTTCGGCAGCAACTTGTGCTGCGTAAGGTGTATTTTTCTTACTACCACGGAACCCTTGTTTTCCTGAAGATGACCATGAAATAACCTGCCCTTCAGCATTCGTCAGGGTAACAATAATATTGTTGAAAGAGGAATGAATGTGTAATTGACCATTCGCCTCAACTTTAACGACCCGTTTCCTGGTAACTTTTGTCTTTTTCTTTGCCATAGACGATTAATATTTAACTAAGCTTTCTTTTTATTTGCGATGGTTTTCTTTTTACCACGACGAGTACGCGCATTGTTTTTAGTGTGCTGTCCTCTCAATGGTAAACCAATACGATGACGAATTCCACGGTATGATCCGATATCCTGCAAACGTTTGATATCTGTTTGTACTCTGGATCTCAGTTCTCCTTCCACGATATAATTCTCAATCTCAGTACGAACTTTGGACAAAATTTCATCGTCCCAATCTGATACTTTAAGATTACGATCAATACCGGCATTATTCAGGATTTCCTGAGCACGGCTTCTACCGATTCCGTAAACATAGGTTAAAGCGATTTCACCTCGTTTATTGTTTGGTATGTCAACACCAGCGATTCTTGCCATATGCTTATATTATTTTAAAATTTTACTTATCCCTGACGTAGTTTAAACTTAGGGTTCTTTTTATTAATCACGTAAAGACGACCTTTACGTCTCACAATCTTACAGTCTGCACTGCGTTTTTTGACTGATGCTCTGACTTTCATAATAAATCTTTTCTTCTTTATTTATACCTGAATGTTATTCTTCCTTTCGAAAGATCATAGGGAGACATTTCCACTTTGACTTTATCTCCCGGCAAAATTTTAATATAATGCATGCGCATCTTTCCGGAAATATGGGCAGTTAAAATGTGTCCATTTTCCAGTTCGACACGAAACATTGCATTTGATAATGCTTCGATGACGGTTCCGTCTTGCTCTATCGATGCTTGTTTAGCCATTCTATTTCCGTTTTAATTTTAATGCTTCATCAATTATACTAAAATCCGATAAAATGTCTGCTTGCCCATTTGTAATTGCCATAGTATGTTCAAAATGCGCGGCAGGCATATGATCAGCAGTACGAATTGTCCATCCATCTTTATCTTGTCTGATAAAGCGTTTCCCCATAGTAATCATGGGTTCAACGGCAATGCACATTCCTGCGTCAAGTTTTGGGCCGGTACCGTTTCGTCCATAATTTGGAACTTCGGGGCTTTCATGCAAATCACGACCTATGCCATGACCAACAAGCTCACGAACAACACCATATCTAAAGCTTTCAGCATACTTTTGTACAGCATGACCGATGTCGCCAATACGATTGCCTGCTGTCGCCATTTCTATCCCTTTGTAAAGAGATTCTCTGGTAACTTTCAGCAATTGTTTCACGTTTTCGTCCACATCTCCCACTTCAAAGGTAAAACAAGAATCGCCATGCATTCCGTTTTTATAGGCACCAATATCTATGGATACTATGTCCCCACTTTTCAGACGGTAGTTGTTTGGAATTCCATGAACAACAACATCATTGACAGAGATACAAACTGAATTTGGGAATCCATTATAATTTAGGAAACCAGGAACTGCACCATGATCTCGGATAAAATCATGAGCAATTTTGTCAATTTCCAGCGTTGAGATTCCTACTTCAATGTGCTTAGCAATTTCCGCATGTGTTTTTGACACGAGCATATTGCTTTCTCGCATTAATTCAATTTCTTCCGCTGTCTTCAAATATATCATCAAAGAACCTTATTCTTTATTTATAACGCAGAAACAGTTTGTCCTCTGCCTTTAATTTTTCCTGATTTGGTAAGACCATCATAATGTCTCATCAAGAGGTGGCTTTCAATTTGTTGTAGAGTATCTAAAACAACACCTACAAGAATTAATAATGACGTACCACCAAAGAACTGTGCAAATTGATTATTCACACCGGCCATCATAGCGAAAGCTGGCAAAATAGCAACAACTGCAAGAAAAATTGATCCAGGTAATGTAATTCTTGACATTACATTATCAATAAATTCCACTGTTCGTTTTCCTGGTTTTACACCTGGAATAAATCCCCCGTTCTTTTTCATATCCTCTGCCATTTGTGTAGGATTTACAGTAACAGCAGTGTAGAAATATGTAAAGAGAATGATCATTATAGCAAATACAAAGTTGTACCAGAAACCAGTGTAATCAGCAAAAGCGAGAGCAAATTTGCTCACTTCACCTTCAGCTTTAAACCCGGCAAACATCATAGGTACAAACATCAAAGCTTGTGCAAAAATGATAGGCATAACACCTGCAGCATTCACTTTAAGTGGGATATATTGACGAACACCACCATATTGACGGTTTCCAACAACACGTTTAGCATATTGCACAGGAATTCTTCTTACTGCTTGAACCAATGCGATAGAAATCATAAAGATTGCAAACAGAATAACGATTTCGAGCAATAACATAATTAAACCACCAGCTTGACCAGTTCCACGTGATACCATTTCAGCGACGAGTGAACCAGGGAGACGGGCAATGATACCAATCATAATAATCAGGGAAATACCATTACCAATTCCTTTATCTGTAATACGTTCACCAAGCCACATAACAAACATGGTACCTGCAGTAAGAATTAATATAGAGCTCAAGTTAAATAACAATCCTGTGTAAGCAAATGCCTCAGCTGGCAATTGAGAATGCAGGTTAGCCATATAAGAAGGAGCTTGAAGAATCAAAATACCTACTGTCAAATAACGTGTAATTTGGTTGATTTTGCGGCGTCCGCTTTCACCTTCGCGTTGCAGTCTCTGGAAGTAAGGGACTGCAATTCCTAATAACTGCACAACAATAGATGCAGAGATATAAGGCATAATACCAAGACCAAAAACTGAGGCGTTAGAAAACGCACCACCCGAAAACATATCAAGTAGGCCGAGAACCCCTTTTGAGCTCTGGCTCTGTAAATTGGCCAACATAGTTGGATCAATTCCAGGAATAACTACGTGAGCACCTAATCTATAAATTAGAATCAGTCCTAAGGTAGTTAATATACGTTTGCGCAAATCTTCAATTCGCCAAATATTTCTTAAGGTCTCAATAAACTTCTTCATCCTTAGTATTTTTCAACGGTTCCACCCTGAGCTTCAATTTTCTCTACAGCTGATTTTGAGAAAGCATGAGCTTTAATATTCACTTTTTGTTTCAATTCGCCATTACCAAGAATTTTAATTAATTCTGTTGGTTTAGCAACACCAAAGTCAACAAGCGTATCGAAATCAATCACTTCAAGTTTATGTTTTTCAGCTAATTTCTGAATAACAGAAATATTAACTCCAGTGTATTCTACACGATTTCTATTGTTAAACCCAAATTTAGGGCTAGTTCTTTGGAGTGGCATTTGTCCACCCTCAAAACCAGACTTACGGGAGTAACCTGAGCGTGATTTTGCGCCTTTATGACCACGAGCAGAAGTTCCGCCTTTACCTGAACCTTCACCACGTCCAACGCGTTTACCTTCTCTCTTAACTGATCCTTCAGCCGGTTTTAATGAACTTAAATCCATATCACTAATTGCTTAACTTATTTAACATCTTCAATTTTCACTAAATGGCGAACTTTTCTAGCCATTCCCAGAATTTGTGGAGTCGCTTCGTGCTCAACAGTCTGGTGCATTTTACGAATCCCCAATGCTACGAGGGTATCTTTTTGGCGCTTTTCGTAACCGATAGCGCTTTTAATTTGAGTAATTTTCACTTTTGCCATGTCTGTATCCAATTAACCATTAAACACTTTATCAAGAGAAACACCTCTATGTTCAGCAACAGTATAAGCATCTCTCATTTCGAGCAATGCATTCATTGTAGCTTTCACAAGGTTGTGCGGATTTGAAGATCCTTTTGATTTAGCAAGGACGTCTTTTACGCCAACGCTTTCAAGGACAGCACGCATCGCACCACCCGCTTTAACACCGGTACCATCAGAAGCAGGTTTCAACCATACTTTTGCTCCTGAGTATTTTCCGGATTGTTCATGCGGAATTGTATTATTAAAAATAGGTACTTTCACTAGATTTTTCTTAGCATCTTCCACAGCTTTTTCGATAGCAGAAGTTACTTCGCCAGCTTTACCTAATCCGTGACCGACAATACCATCTTCGTTACCAACGACAACAATAGCAGCAAATGTAAAATTACGACCACCCTTTGTTACCTTAGTTACACGGTTAATTGCAACCAGTCTGTCTTTCAGTTCGAGATCACTCGCTTTAACTTTTCGTAAGTTGTTTGACATAACAGTTTAAAATTTTAATCCACCTTTTCTGGCACCTTCAGCAAATGCTTTCACTCGGCCATGATACTGATAACCTCCACGATCAAAAACGACTTGACTAATACCAGCTTCTAACGCTTTTTTTGCCAAAGCTTCACCAGCGATTCTAGCCTGATCAGATTTTTTTACTTTTTCTTCAATCAATCCTTTTTCATTTGAATTGACAGCAGCAAGAGTTTTTCCAGCCTGATCGTCTATAATTTGAGCAGAAATATTTTTATTACTGCGAAATACAGCAAGGCGTGGTTTTTCCGCAGTCCCCGAGATTTTATTACGGATACTTCTGCGTATTTTATTTCTTTTTTCTATTTTACTTTTAGACATGGTTCAGATTTTTAACGATTAGACACTAGCAGTCTTACCAGCTTTTTTACGTACCACTTCACCAACAAAACGTACACCTTTACCTTTGTAAGGCTCAACAGGTCGTAATGATCTGATTTTAGCCACTACATGACCAAGGAGTTGTTTGTCATAACTTTTCAGAGTTATCACAGTATTTGCACGTTTTTCAGTTTTACATTCAACCTGAATTTCTTTAGGCATTTCAAAGAAGATATGATGTGAGTATCCAAGGCTGAAGTCAATAAGCTGACCATTATTTTCTGCTTTAAACCCTACACCAACGAGTTCGAGTTGAGCAGTAAATCCTTCAGATACACCTACGACCATATTATTCAGCAAAGAGCGATATAAACCGTGCATTGCTTTATGTTGGATAGAATCTGATGGTCTATCGATGATCATTTCATCTTCTTTTACCTCTATAATCAATTCATCATTCACTTGTTGCTTGAGTTCACCCAATGGGCCATTCACAGTCACGAGATTATCTTTGACTGTAATTTTCACTCCTTGTGGAATTTGAATTGGTAATTTCCCTATTCTAGACATGGTAAACAAATATTAATAAACGTAACACAAAACTTCGCCACCAACTTCGAGTCTTCTGGCTTCTTTATCCGTCATAACACCTTGAGATGTTGACATAATAGCAACACCAAGTCCGTTTAATACGCGTGGAATGTCATCGGTATTGACATATTTACGGAGTCCCGGGCGACTTATACGTTCGAGTTTCTTAATTGCGGAAACTTTAGTTTCCGGATGATATTTCAAAGCTATTTTAATGAGTCCTTGATGTCCAGCTTCCTCAAATTTATAATTAAGGATATAACCTTTATCAAAAAGGACTTTAGTGATTTCCCTTTTCAGGTTAGATCCAGGAATTTCAACGATTCTATGTTTAGCCTGGATACCGTTTCTGATTCTGGTCAGATAATCTGCAATCGGATCTGTCATATCTTTTATCTTAAATTTTACCAACTTGCTTTTTTAACACCGGGAATCAAACCATTAGATGCCATTTCACGGAAAACAATACGGCTAACACCAAATTGTCTCATGTAACCTTTAGGTCGACCGGTAATACTACAACGATTGTGCAAACGAACTTTTGAAGAATTTTTAGGCAATTTGTGCAATTCATCAAATCTGCCTTCATTTCTCAGTTGTTCACGTTTGGCAGCATACTTGTCAACCATTTTCTGACGCTTAACTTCGCGTGCTTTCATGGATTCTTTTGCCATATCTTAATTCTTTTTATTGTTTTTAAATGGGAAACCAAACTCTTTCAAAAGTGCATAACCTTCTTCATCAGTTTTAGCTGTAGTTACGAAAGTAATATTCATACCCATCAGTTTACTCACTTGATCAAATTGGATTTCAGGAAAAATAATTTGCTCAGTTACACCGAGTGTATAATTTCCGCGTCCATCAAATTTAAAAGGCACACCGTTAAAATCACGAATACGTGGCAAAGAAGCACGCACCAAACGTTCCAAGAATTCATACATTCTCTGACGACGTAAAGTTACACGTACACCAATTGGCATATCTCTTCTTAATTTAAAGTTAGAGATATCGCGTTTTGATACAGTAGCAACAGCACGTTGACCAGTAATGAGAGTTAATTCATCGATAGCTGATTGGATCAGTTTTTTATCGGTGATAGCATCTCCAATACCTTGGTTGATAACGATTTTTTCGATTTTAGGAATCTCCATAGTTGAGCTGTACTGAAATTTTTCCTTCAGTGCAGGAGCAACTTCATCGATATATTTTTTCTGAAAATTCGGAATATTAGCCATTACTTAATCTCCTCTCCTGATTTTTTAGCAAATCGAATCAATTTCCCGTTTTTATCAGTTTTACGACCGATACGAGTTGGTTTTCCTTCTTTAGGATCGATAAGCATAAGGTTAGACAGATGGATAGGTGCCTCTTGTTTAATAATACCTCCTTCTGTGTTCTGTGCATTAGGTTTGGTATGTTTAGATACCATATTAGCACCTTCGACGATGGCTTTGTATTTTTTCGGCAGGACTTCCAGTACTTTACCTTGGTATCCTTTATCCTCACCGGAAATTACCATTACCATGTCACCCTTTTTAATATGTAATTTTTTTACCATGACAATCAATTTTTACAATACTTCAGATGCGAGTGAAACGATTTTCATATATTTCTCCTGACGCAATTCTCTAGGAACTGGGCCGAAGATACGAGTACCACGGATTTCTCCAGCGGTGTTCAATAAAACGCAAGCGTTATCATCAAAGCGAATATATGAACCGTCATCTCTTCTGGTTTCTTTTTTAGTTCTGACAACAACTGCTCTTGTCACAGTACCTTTTTTTAATTCGCCACCTGGCAAGGCAGATTTAACTGTCACGACAATTTGATCGCCGACTCCTGCGTATCTTTTTCCTGTACCACCGAGAACTCGGATGCACTGGACGATTTTAGCGCCACTATTGTCAGCGACTGCTAGTTTAGATTCCTGCTGTATCATGGTTACTTAACTTTTTCTACGATTTCCACTAATCTCCACTTTTTATTCTTGCTTAGAGGTCTTGTTTCCATAATGCGAACAGTATCTCCAATATCACAAGTATTTTGCTCGTCATGAGCAATAAAGCGTTTTGATTTATTCACAAATTTTCCGTATTTAGGATGTTTCATTTTACGTTTAACATCCACAGTGATGGATTTATCCATTTTGTTGCTAACAACAACACCAATACGTTCTTTTCTTAAATTACGTTCCATAGTCCGACTTATTTAGCACTGCTTTGACGTTTGTTCCACTCAGTCATTAGACGAGCAACATTCCGTTTTGTTTCAGGAATTTTATTTGGGTTCTCCAGAGGTGAAACAGCATGGCTCATTCTCAATTTTCTGAGTACAAGTCTCTCTTCTGTCATTCTTTCCTGGACTTCCTTATCTGTCATTTGTTGAATTTCTGAATTTTTCATTGCTCCCCAAATTAATTATTATAATCATAATCGTGACGAACAGTTACTTTCGTCTTCACAGGTAATTTTTGAGCACCAAGTCTCAAAGCTTCTTTTGCTTCTTCAAAGCCAACACCGTCGATTTCAAAAAGAATGCGTCCGGGATTTACTCGAGCTACAAAACTATCTGGATCTCCTTTACCTTTACCCATACGAACCTCTGCAGGTTTTTTAGTAATAGGTTTATCAGGAAATACACGTATCCAGAGTTTACCTTGGCGTTGCATCTTACGAGTAATAGCAACCCTGGCAGCTTCAATTTGACGACCGTTAAGCCAAGCAAATTCAAGGGATTTAATGGCAAATGAACCAAATGCGAGCTGATTTCCACGTTGGGCATTACCTTTCATTTTGCCCTTCTGCTGCCGTCTGTATTTTGTTTTCTTTGGTTGTAACATTTTCTAACTCCTTTCGCTTTATTTTCTTCTCTTACGGGTAAACTTCTTTTTACCACCTGCATTACCAGCTTTCTTAGACATACCTACGTTAGGAGACAAGTCTCTTTTTCCGTAAATTTCACCGCGACAGATCCATGTTTTCACACCGATCATACCAGTTTTAGTCAAAGCTTCAGCTAATGCATAATCAATGTCAGCACGGAAAGTATGCAAAGGAATTCTTCCTTCTTTATACATTTCAGTACGAGCCATTTCAGCGCCATTCAATCGTCCAGAGACAAGGATTTTAATTCCTTCCGCGCCCATACGCATAGTAGATGCGACAGCCATTTTCACAGCACGACGGTAAGCAATTTTACCTTCAATCTGACGTGCAACATTACTAGCAACGAGAGCAGCATCCAATTCAGGACGTTTGATTTCGAAGATATTAATCTGCACTTCTTTTTTAGTGATTTTTTTGAGTTCTTCTTTGAGTTGATCAACTTCCTGTCCACCACGACCGATAATGATACCTGGTCTAGCAGTATGGATAGTAATGGTGATCATTTTCACTGAACGCTCAATTATAATTTTGGCAACGCTGGCTTTCGCAAGACGAACGTTCAAATAACGACGGATTTTATAATCTTCGAGAATTTTATCTCCGTAATTTTTCCCACCGTACCAGTTTGAGTCCCATCCTCTGATGATACCTAGTCTGTTACCTATTGGATTAACCTTTTGTCCCATTGAATATTGCTTTAATTTTCTGAAACTTCTTGAACTTCAACTGATTTTTCGTCCACTTGATTTGCACTATCTACAACAAGAGTAACGTGGTTTGAGCGCTTTCTAACCCGATAAGCACGACCTTGAGGTGCAGGTTGGATACGTTTAAGCATTCTCGCAGAATCCACATAAACTTCTTTTACATAGAGGTTCGCATCTTCAAGACGGACACCTTCGTTTTTAGCTTGCCAGTTAGCGATAGCAGACATCAGAAGTTTTTCCATACGAATGGAAGCTTCTTTCGTTGAAAATTTCAACATGTCTAAAGCTTGATTGGCATCTTTACCACGAATCAGGTCAGCTAACAAACGCATCTTTCTAGGCGATGTTGGACAGTTTTTGAGAACTGCATAGCTGATATTTTTTTTAGCCTCTTTTCTAGCTTCGGCTGATTTTCTTTTGCGTGCACTCATAACAATTTCAGTTTAACTATTTTCTACCGGCATGACCCCGGAAAGTACGAGTCGGAGCAAATTCTCCAAGTTTATGTCCCACCATATTCTCGGTAATATATACCGGGATAAACTTATTACCGTTATGAACAGCAATTGTTAATCCTACAAAATCAGGAGATATCATAGAAGCTCTTGCCCAAGTTTTGATAACCGTCTTCTTTTTATTTTCCTGCATTTTCAGCACTTTTTTATCCAGGCTAGGATCAATAAACGGTCCTTTTTTAAGTGATCTGCTCATACCTCAATTATTTACTTTTACGTCTTTCAATAATATATTTATTTGAAGCTTTGTTAGGCTTTCTAGTTTTGTAACCTTTAGCCAACAAACCTTTTCTTGAACGTGGGTGTCCACCTGATGATCTTCCTTCACCACCACCCATAGGGTGATCGACAGGATTCATAACGACACCACGTACTCTGGGTCTTCTTCCTTGCCAACGAGTACGTCCAGCTTTACCAGAGTTTTCCAATGCGTGGTCAGCATTTGAAACACTGCCGATGGTAGCGCGGCAGGTTACTAGTAAACGACGAATTTCGCCAGAAGGGAGTTTTACGACAGCATATTTCCCTTCACGAGAAGTAAGCTGTGCATAAGTACCGGCACTACGTGCCAACATTGCGCCTTGTTGTGGGTGGAGTTCAATGTTGTGTACAATTGTTCCAAGTGGAATATCACTAAGGAAAAGTGTATTTCCAATTTCTGGAGCAACTCCTTTTCCACTCATGAGTTCCTGACCTACCTGCAATCCATGAGGAGCAACGATGTAACGTTTCTCTCCATCCTCATATTGAACTAAAGCAATACGTGCAGAACGGTTTGGATCATATTCTATGGTCATCACTTTTGCCACCATTCCGTCTTTATCTCTTTTGAAATCGATTCGACGATAGCGACGTTTGTGACCACCACCAATGTAACGCATTGTCATCCGGCCCTGATTATTACGGCCACCTGATCGTTTGATAGGCTCAATCAATGACTTCTCTGGGGTATTGGTAGTAACCTCAGAAAAATCACTGATCAACTTATTTCTTTGTCCCGGTGTTGTGGGTTTATATTTTCTAACTGCCATACCTCTAAATTAAATATTGCTGTAAAAATCAATCGCATCCTCGTTAGCTAAAGTGACAACCGCTTTTTTATATGCGTTTGTTCTTCCACTGAGAACGCCTGTTTTTGTATATCGTGATTTCTTTTTGCCTTCGTAGCGCATTGTATTGACAGACTTAACTTCTACGTCATACATATCTTGTACTGCTTGTTTAATCTGGTCTTTTGAGGCACGTACGTCAACAATAAAACCATAACGGTTCAGCTTTTCAGTCTGCTCCGTCATTTTTTCTGTCACGATTGGTTTCAATAATATCTCCATTTCACCAAAATTTTATGCCAAGGCATTATTTAAAACTTCAATTGAATTCTCTTCAAACATTAAAACTGATGCATCCAGTATTTTGTAAGTGTTTAAAGATGAAACGTTTACTACATCTACGCCTGACAAATTTCGAGATGACAAATATATATTATTATTTGGTTCATTCACAACGATTAGCAACTTTTTATCAGAAATTTTGAAATTTTTCTGAATTTCAATTATTTGCTTAGTTCTGATCTCGTTTACATCAAGCTTATCTACCACGATAATATTTTCTGCTTTCATCTTATAAGTCAAGGCAGATTTACGTGCTAGTTGTTTCACTTTCTTATTTACTTTTTGTGAGTAGTTGCGTGGTCTTGGACCAAATACGCGACCTCCTCCTCTGAAGAGTGGGTTTTTGATATCTCCAAAACGTGCAGTTCCAGTACCTTTTTGTCTTTTGATTTTTTTGGTACTTCCTTTCACTTCGCCTCTTTCTTTGGCTTTGTGAGTGCCTTGTCTACGATTGGCCAGGTGAGCTTTACAATCTAAATATATTGCATGATCATTGGGTTCGATAGCGAAGACTGAGTCATTCACTTCAAGGCTATTTCCAGTTTCCTGACCTTTGTTGTTATATACTTTCAGCTTCATTACTTTTCAATTATTAAATATGAACCTTTAGCACCAGGTACAGAACCTTTCACTAACAATAAATTACTCTCCGGAATAGTCTTAAGGACTTTCAAGCTGATCATTTTAACACGATCACCACCGGTACGTCCAGCCATTCTCATACCTTTGAAGACACGTGATGGATCTGAAGATGCTCCCAATGAACCTGGAGCACGATCTCTATTGTGCTGTCCGTGAGTTGCATCGTTAACACCAGCAAAATTGTGGCGTTTCACAACTCCCTGGAACCCTTTACCTTTTGATGTTCCGGTAACATCACACCATTCTCCGTCAATAAAAATATCAACAGAAACAGTTTCACCAATTTTTACGTCCTTACCATAATCGCGGAATTCCACGACTTTACGTTTAGGTGTTGTACCAGCTTTTTTGAAGTGCTCAACCATTGCTTTTGATGTTCTTTTTTCTTTTTTCTCATCAAAAGCGAGTTGTACAGCACTATAACCGTCGTTTTCAACAGTTTTAACCTGTGTAACAACACAAGGACCTGCTTCAATTACAGTGCATGGGATATTTTTCCCCTCGGCACTGAAGATAGAAGTCATTCCGACTTTTTTTCCAATTATTCCTTGCATTTTTTTACTATTAAAAAATTACACTTTAATTTCAACATCTACACCACTAGGCAATTCAAGTTTCATGAGCGCATCGATGGTATTTGCAGTAGTACTGTAAATATCCAGCAAACGTTTATGAGAACTAAGTTCAAATTGTTCACGTGATTTTTTGTTCACAAAAGTTGAACGGTTCACTGTAAAGATGCGTTTATGCGTTGGTAATGGAATAGGACCACTTACCACTGCTCCAGTAGTTTTTACTGTTTTTACGATCTTTTCTGAAGACTTGTCCAGAAGGTTGTGATCGTAACTTCTGAGTTTAATTCTTATTTTCTGACTCATAAGTATATTTAACAATTAAAAAGACAACAATCCTTTTTCTAATATTTTCTTTTGCATAGCAGGAGGCATCGCTTCGTAATGGCTAAATTCCATACTGGAAGTTGCACGTCCTGATGTTAATGTTCTTAATACTGTCACGTAACCAAATTGTTCAGAAAGTGGAACATTTGCTCGTACAATTCTTGCACCCGCTAATTCTTCCATTCCCTGAATATCGGCACGTCGTTTATTTAAATCTGCAACAACATCCCCCATATACTCTTCTGGAGTTACAACCTCAAGTCTCATCATAGGCTCGAGCATTTTACTCTCCATTTGACGAGTTGCGGTACGTAATGCTTGTCTAGCAGCAATTTCAAATGACAATGCGTCTGAATCAACCGGATGTGATGATCCGTCAATTAAACGCACTCTAAGTTTTTCTAAAGGATAACCAGCAATTGGCCCATTTGACAATCCGAGTTCAAATCCTTTTTGAATGGAAGGAATAAACTCTTTAGGGATTGCATCGCCTTTTAAGTCGTTTTCGAAAATCAAACCCATTTCGTCATCTTTCGCCTCAGAAATCTCCACTGCGATGTCCGCAAATTTTCCTTTTCCTCCGGTTTGCTTTTCAAAAACTTCACGATGAATAATACTTCCGTAAACAGCTTCTTTATAATTGACATGTGGATTACCTTGATTAAGTTTCAATCCATGCTCAATTTTTAATCTGTCAATCAAAATCTCCAAGTGCAATTCTCCCATACCATTTATAATGGTTTGACCAGATTGCTCATTCACTTGTACAGTAAATGTAGGATCTTCTTCTGCAAGATTATTCAGCGCGATTCCAAGCTTTTCAATATCTGCTTGATAATGTGGTTCAATGGCCAAACCTATCACAGGTTCCGGGAAACTCATTGATTCCAGTACAATTGGTTTAGATTTATCACAAAGGGTATCCCCAGTTTTAATGTCTTTAAAACCAACAACAGCACAAATATCGCCAACTTGAATTTTATCAAGTGCTTTTTGTTTGTTAGCGTGCATTAAAAACAGACGATTCAAACGTTCTGATTTTTCTGTACGCATATTAAATACCTGTTCCTTTGCATTGAGTTCTCCAGAATACACGCGAATGTATGCGAGTTTCCCAACAAAAGGATTGGTAGCAATTTTAAAACACAAAGCAGAAAACGGCTCCTTAACGGAAGGTTTCCTGCTAATATCTTGTTCTGTTTTGGGATCTACTCCAAATATGGACTCAATATCCATTGGACTTGGGAGGTATTCAGCGACTGCATCTAACAAAGGTTGAACCCCTTTATTCTTAAATGCAGAACCACACAAAACAGGGACAATCTCACGATTTAAAACAGCTTTTCGAGTTACCGCTTTAAACTCTTCAACAGAGATAGAGCTACGGTCTTCAAAAAAGCGTTCTAATAATGTATCATCAGACTCAGCGACTTTCTCAATCAGATTTTCCCGAAGTTCATATACTTCATCTTTTAGTTCTTCAGGAACCTCTGTCACTTTAAAGTTTACTCCTTTGGAATCATCATCTTCCCAGATGTACGCTTTTTCGGTAATTAGATCAACAACGCCTTGAAATTCATCTTCAACACCAATAGGAATTTGCATTGGGACAGGATTCGCTTTCAATCGTGATTCGATTTGATCAACGACACGCATAAAATCTGCCCCTATGCGATCCATTTTGTTCACGAATGCAATTCTTGGCACATTGTATCTGTCAGCTTGTCTCCACACTGTTTCTGATTGTGGTTCAACTCCACCGACAGCACAAAATACTGCAATTGCCCCATCAAGCACTCTAAGGGAACGTTCTACTTCCATAGTAAAGTCAACGTGCCCAGGAGTATCAATAATGTTGATCCGATAATTAGATCCTGCGTTTTTCCAGTATGTTGTAGTTGCAGCAGAAGTAATGGTAATACCACGATCTTGTTCCTGCTGCATCCAATCCATTGTAGCTGCCCCATCATGCACCTCACCGATTTTATAGTTCACACCTGTAAAATACAGAATACGCTCGGTAGTTGTAGTTTTACCGGCGTCAATGTGAGCCATAATTCCGATATTTCTGGTTAATTCAAGGGACATTTACTTCCGAATTTTTAGAATCTAAAGTGAGAGAACGCTTTGTTCGCTTCTGCCATACGGTGAGTATCTTCTTTCTTTTTGAAAGCAGCACCTTCTTCGTTGTAAGCAGAAATGATTTCAGCAGCAAGTTTCTCAGTCATATTTTTACCACCACGATTTCTTGCAGCCTGAATGATCCATTTGTTACCGATTGAAATTTTGCGGTCGGCACGAATTTCCATTGGCACCTGGAATGTAGCACCACCAATACGACGAGACTTCACCTCTACAGATGGAGTAATGTTTTGGATTGCTTTTTTCCAAATTTCCAGAGGAGTCAATTCTTCATCCTTCAATCTTTGTTCAACGAGATCTAAAGCTCCATAAAAGATACTGAATGAAATGTTCTTTTTACCATCCAACATCATATCATTTACAAAGCGAGTAACGAGTGCATCGTTAAAAACTGGATCTCCTTCGCGGACTCTGGTTTTGTTTTTTAACTTTCTCATACCTCAAATCTTATTTTTTGGGTTTTTTAGCTCCATACTTAGACCGTCTTTGAGTACGACCGTCAACACCTGATGTATCCAATGCACCACGTACAATGTGATAACGTACCCCTGGTAAGTCTTTTACACGACCACCTCTGATAAGCACGATACTGTGCTCCTGAAGATTGTGACCTTCACCTGGGATATAGGCATTCACCTCTTTTCCATTGGTTAAACGTACCCTAGCAACTTTACGCATTGCTGAATTAGGCTTTTTAGGAGTTGTAGTATAAACCCTAGTACATACCCCACGACGTTGTGGGCATGAATTTAACGCCGGTGATTTACTCTTCTCTACCTGACGTTTTCTTCCTTTTCTAACTAACTGTTGTATTGTTGGCATATTATCCTTATTAAACAAAAAACAACTTTTCTAAATTGGACTGCAAAGGTATTGCTTTTTTTGTTATTAACAAGTCCCTTTTGAAAAAATATCTGTGTATGAGGTTATTTTGATTGATTTTACATGAAAATACAGGCAAATAAGAATTGATTTCTTATTAACATATATAATATTGTGTAAGAATTTGCAAGTAAATAAATAGTTACTATTTTTGTAAGCCTTTGAAAAAAGGCAAATTATTAATGAATTCTCACAATAACAAATTTTTCAGATTATTATGAAAAACTATCAAACCAGTGAAATAAGAAACCTAGCCTTGCTAGGTAATTCTGGCTCAGGGAAAACCACATTAGCTGAGGCTATGGTTTTTCAAAGTGGAGCACTAACAAGAAAAGGTGAAATTTCTGCAAAGAACACTATTTCGGATTACAAACCAATTGAAAAAGAAAATGAGAACTCAGTATTCTCATCTGTTGTATTCGCCGAGCATAAAAACAAAAAAATTAACTTTATTGATAATCCAGGTATGGGTGACTTCATTGGAAGTGTAATCAACAGCCTCTACCCTGCAGATTCAGCTGCAATGATTATCAATGCACAAAATGGTGTTGAAGTTGGAACGGAAATTCATAAACGTCAATTGGATAAATTCCAGAAACCAATGATTATTGGTTTAAACCATTTGGATCACGAAAAAACAAATTACGAACGCAGCATTGAAATGGTCAAAGAGACCTTTGGTGGTAGCGCTGTAAGTGTACAATTCCCTGTTAACCCAGGTATTGATTTTGACAGTATTATTGATGTACTGGAAATGAAAATGTACACATATAAAGATGGTAAAGCAACAGTTGCTGACATTCCTGCTGAACATCAAGACAAAGCTGAAGAGCTTCGTTTAGAATTAGTAGAAAAAGCTGCTGAAGCAGATGAAAGCTTAATGGAAATCTTCTTTGAAGAAGAAAATCTTTCAGATGAGCAATTAATGCAGGGAATGACTCAAGGAATTATTTCTGGTAGTCTTTATCCTGTTTTCTGTTTCTCAGCAAAACCACAAATTGGCATTGATCGCTTTATGGATTTCATTGCTGATGTCATGCCAAGCCCAGACAAAGTGGTTCCAATGAAAGACAAAGAAGGAAACGATGTAAACTATGACTCATCTGCTCCATTCAGTGCTTTTGTTTTCAAAACATCCAACGAAGAACATATTGGTGAAATCAACTATTTCAAAGTTATCACAGGTGAAGTAAAAGAGGGTATGGACGTTACAAATATCCGCAAAGGATCCAAAGAACGTATTACTCAATTGTATGCTTGTGCTGGTAAAGAAAGATCAAAAATACCACAACTTACTGCTGGTGATATTGGTGCTACAGTAAAAATGAAAGTTACAAAAGCGAATGATACTTTGGTTGCTCTAGGTGGCTCAACTGAATTCCCACTCGTTGAATATCCAGAACCAAAATACAGAACTGCAATTCGCCCACTTGCTGAAGGTGATGAAGAAAAGCTTGGAGATGCGTTACACAAAATGCACCTCGAAGATCCTACCTTAACTTTGGTTCACTCAAAAGAGTTGAAACAAATGATCGTTAGTGGTCAAGGTGAATACCATATGAACATTCTTAGATGGCATTTGGAAAATATTTTCAAGGTAGAATCTGAATTTATTGCTCCAAAAATTCCTTACCGTGAAACCATCACTAAGAAAGCTCAATCTGATTACCGTCACAAAAAACAATCTGGTGGATCAGGTCAGTTTGGTGAAGTTCACATGATTATCGAGCCTATCGTAGAAGGTATGGTTGATCCTGACATGGTAAAAATTGGTGGTAAAGAATACAAACTCAATATTAAAGGACGTGATACTGTTGAACTAGAATGGGGTGGAAAACTCGAATTCTTCAACTGTATCGTTGGTGGTTCTATTGATGCACGTTTTATGCCTGCTATCCTTAAAGGGATTATGGAAAAAATGGAAGAAGGACCACTCACCGGTTCATATGCTCGTGATATTCGCGTTTATATTTATGATGGTAAAATGCACCCAGTAGATTCAAATGAGATTTCATTTAAGCTTGCTGGTAGAAATGCGTTTAGCAATGCATTTAAAAATGCAGGACCCAAAATTCTTGAACCTATTTATGATGTTGAAGTGTTGGTTCCATCAGACCGTATGGGTGATGTTATGAGTGACCTCCAAGGTAGAAGAGCTGTTGTACAAGGAATGAGCAGCGAGTCAGGCTTTGAAAAAATTAGTGCAAAAGCACCACTTGCTGAAATGGGAACTTACTCTACAGCATTACAATCAATTACTGGTGGTCGTGCGATGTACTCAATTTCATTTGGAGAATATGCTCCAGTTCCTGGAGACATTCAAAACGATCTATTGAAAGCTTATGCTGAAGAAAGTGAAGACGAATAAACGACTTCAAAACTCACATATTGAAAAAGCCAGCGTTAAGCTGGCTTTTTTACTTTTAAATCTGGATTATATGCTTACTAATCCCTGATTAGTTGTACTGTTCCTCGTTTTTCAATAATTTTCCCTGTTGAATCAACAGCCTGAATAATGTAGAAATAGACAGTCTCAGCAGCATCTTGGCTACCATTATACCTTCCATCCCAAGCATTATCAGGATCATTCCATTCGTAAATTAACTGTCCTGTACGGCTGAGAATTTTACCTTCAAACTCTTTAAGAGAAGGATCAAGAATTACCTTAAATTCATCAAAATGTCCATCCCCATTTGGTGTGAAGAAGTTTCCACAACGGATTAATTCTTTATCAGGACGAATATCCGAAATAATCTTCTCATCCATACAATTTCCAGATTGAACCTTCAAGCGAATGGTATTAGAGATCTCAAACAAGTCGATAGATGGTGATTTTGATGAGGAAACAAACTCATCATTCAAATACCACTCGTAAGTTATTTCTCCATTCTGACTCTTAATACTTGAAGTGTTCTCTAGTCTCACAGACATTCCATCCATAGCAAACTCGACATTAAAGTCAGCTTTTATGCTTGACTCATTTCCAACAACAAATTCATCAGAATAGATACATGCATTATGATCCAATAAATGCAGGCGGTAACTTCCCGGGTCTATCGCTTTAATTTCATTTAATGGATATTCAGTGTCGTCAATAAATGCTTTAAAACCATCTTTTGATTCCACTTTAAGTTCTATACTGGCATCTTGATAACAATCCGCATTTGTTACTAACAATTCATATTTAGGTTTCTGTGGTAGAGGAATAACAAGAGTATCCAACAGTTTACAATTAGCATCCTGATAACTTAGCACTAACTGGGCAGTACTTTCACCGGTATAATCAAATTCTAAACGGACTTCACCATTATCCTTCCGTATAACTTCACCCTGGGTCAAGCGTAATGACACTTGGCTAGCTTGTTTTTCATCAAGCATTAATATGGCAGGATCTCCATAACAATTTGGCAATCGAGTCAATGAATAAACCAATTCTGGCTCAGGAATAAATTGTACACTTAGTTTATCAGTCAGTTCACCTATCTCATCTTGGACTTGATATTTCACTTCATAAATATCATAATCAGCAGCAGAGATAATAATGCGATCTCCAGCTTGTTTTAGATTCATATCGTTTGGTAATATCCACGTTCCAGGAAAATCTAATCGACTTAATTCAAGAGATAGTCCGCAAACAAGTGTATCATCATAAGACAACAAATCAGGTTTTTCTAAGAAATTCACAAGCAGAGTATCGATACGATTACCATCTTTAGAACAAACTAACAAGAAATATTCTCCCTTTTCTTTCGCTTGTATATCCAGATTAGTTCCATCTTTCGAAATTTTCAGCAAATCCATTCTATCACACTCAATCACAGCATCTGCAGACATTAATTTTACACCAAAACCATCCTTATAGGTTGTAATTGTGGTAAACTCTCCATTTACAATTTCAACAACTTTTTCATTGACACTAGAAATTGAAGAATTTGTATTTCCCATCTTATCAGGATAGTCTGATAATGACTCATTATTATATGCATCAAACTGATAAATTTCTGGTTGGTAAGAAGGTTTTGAATTACTATTTTGGGTAACAAACAAAGCTGTAAGCCCAACGATAACAATAGCTGCTGTTATATACGCAAAATTTGACCTTGCAATTTGTATAAAGCTTTGTTTCGGATACTGGCTTTTAATTGCAGCAGTGACTTGAGGGGAAGGTTTCACCTCAAGGTTTTGCATCCTATCTTTTATATGTTGATCAAACAGATTCATTGTTTCTTCATTAATTCGTTTTGAAGCGTTCTTCTCGCTTTTGCTAATTGTGTACGTGAAGTACTTTCTGTCACACCTAATATTTCGGCAATTTCAGTGTGTTTATACCCTTCAATAACAAACATATTAAACACTGTTCGGTATCCGTCAGGTAATGCTTGAATATGTTTCATAAGTTCCTTCTCTGACAAAGAAGAAACGACATCAGCATCCTGCGATGGTGGATCATGAGAATTCTCATCATCTATTCGAAACATATTTTGTTTCGACTGTTTACGAATATAATTTATCGCAGTATTCACTGTAACACGTTTTAACCAGCCTTCGAAAGAACCTTCAAATCGGTAGCCTCCAATTTTATTTATTATTGTTATGAAAGCTTCCTGCAAAATATCTTCAGCAGATGAATAGTCTCTTGCATACCTTAAACAAATCCCAAACAACACCGGTGAATACTTAGCATATAAGTTATCAAAGGCCTTGTGAGATCCGTTCTTACACTGTTTAACAAGTTTTCTATCATCCTTCATTTTCGTACTCTGAGTATTAGACAAGCATAAGTGCTTTTTCGTTGTCCGAGAATTGTGATTTTTTTAAAGATAATAATAAAGATATATTTGTCCCAAAATGCGAATACAAAACCAATAAAAAAAGCCACCCAGAAAATCTCTAGATGACTTTTTTTATATGTGTTATTGGTTTATTGTTTTTCTCTTACCAGATGGAAAGGACCACTTTCATCGTATTCTACTCCATCCATTCCGGTTGCTTTGATGATGTAGTAATAGACTCCTGGTGATGCATTGCTTCCGCCTGATAATTTTCCATCCCAGCCTGCTTCCATGGTTTCGTAATCTGTCCATTCGTAAATGGTACGTCCCCAACGGTTGACAATGATGCCTCGGAATGTCTGCAAGGTTTGGGCTCTTACCTGGAAGAAGTCATTCATGTTATCTCCATTCGGGGTAAAGATGTTTGGGATCTCTAGTTCACTCATGTCATCAATGGTAATGCATTCCATAAAGGCTGTATCCCGACATTCTGGAAGATCTCTTACTCGTACTACTAAGTATGGCTCATAGCATTCGTTTGGTTCTGTGTATACGTGAATCACTTGTTCATCACATGTGTTTTCACTCTCGCCATCGCCAAAGTACCATGTGCAACTTGTGCGTACATCATCGCCATCGGAGAGGTTATCAAAGATTACTTCTGCATTTGGTGCTACTAAGGCATTCATATCTGTTGCTGCACTGACTACAAATTCTGCCTTTACAACTCCGGCTGTGTCAATATCAAATTCTATTGCATCAACACATTGATCGGTTCCATACAAGTTAATGTATTGTGTGGACCATGTGTTGTTAAAGGTCAGATATTGGTGGGTTCCTTCATAGGTTCCTGCTGGGATATTAAAGATGGTATCGCCTACCGGAACTGGTTGTTCTTCTCCATTCACATCGAACCAACTGAAGCTTGGGTATTCTGTCGTTGTATCAGGCAAGAACTCAAAGGCTCCTTTTCCCAATGCACAGGTATCTGGATAAGTAACTACTTTATATGTTGGACGGTATGGTTCAAAAATTATTGTATCGATGATTGGACTTACACATCCCCAATAGTTTTCTACGCTTAAGGATACAATATGAGAGGTGTCGTCATTTGGCCAATAAACAAGGTGACGATATTTGCCGCCTTGATCATTTTCAGGCCAGATTGAATCAATCAATCCGCCATTCCATTGCCAGTTGTAATTCGCTAAAGAGTCTTCGTTCGCACGTATTGATGCTGGCTCTCCTTCACAACGTGGGGGGATAATGGTCATTATTGCCTCTGGAATACGTGCAAATCCTACAACTACGGTATCGGAATTTGTACATCCGTAATTGTCCTCTGTCCATACTAACTCAAAGTTGTCATAACTTGGATTGTTTGTAGTTAATACATCACTGGTTACAAGGGTTTCCGGATTTCCTGGTTCTTCAAACGTAATATTTGACGATACGTTAAACCAGGTTCCACTTGAGTTACCATTGTTTACACTTACTTCTGCATTCAAGTTTCCTGAGTAACCACAGAATACGGTATCGGTTCCTGCATTGGCATCTGGGATTTCAATAAAATGTACGGTAAATGGTTCTGATGTATCGCTACAGAAATCTGGTCCTTCATCGTCTGGTCCGGTACTTTCTGTCCACCAGAAGGTGTAATGATCATAATTCAATACGCTGACTGTATCAATATGGTATTGATTGTAGAAAGTTACTCCATTGGCGGGAACTGATATCCAGTTGCCTACAACTCCTCCGCCTGGGTTTTCTGCACGTAAGCGTGGAAATACTCGTCCACAAACGGTGGTATCGGCTTCATCTACTAAGTGGGTTGCACTTGGTCGACGCCAGAAGTGTACGGTCACTTCGTCTGTATCTACGCATTCCTCATTGGATTCAATGATACTAAAGGTCACTTCGCCATAGCCTCCAAATGTAACGCCTGTTGTCGCTGCGTTATAATCTTCAAAAACAGCTCCTCCTACGGGTTGCCATGTCAAATCAAAGCCTGATGTGGTGGCACTCAATGTGGTTGTGTTTCCACAGACATCAAAGTCATCTCCTGCATCAATAACCGGATTTTCTTTGAAGGTGATCTCTACTGTATCGGTACTGTGACAGCCTGGTAACATGGAGTTGTTTTCTCTCCATACGAAACGGTAAGTTCCGGGAGTGCCTACATTCACTTGGGTTCCATTATCTTCTGTATTCAGGAAGTTTACTGTTCCCGGATTTCCTGCAGGGTTTGACCATATTCCATAGGCAGAATAGTTGGTTGTATCTGGTAGGCTATAGAATGCTTCCAAGTCATATTGTAAGCCACAAATACTATCATCTAAGCCTGCATTTGCTACTGGCTCTTTGTAGAAGGTTACCCACATGGTATCGATATCGAAACAGCCGCCTCCACTTCTTACTACCCATTGGAATGGGATTTCTACGTGGGCGGAATCTCCATAAGCAGATAATGGATTAATTGTAACGGTTGCATCTGGTAGTGAATTATCATCAAAACTCAAATCGACTGTTTCTTTTCCTTGCCAATATGAATATGCCCAACTTGTACCGGTTGTATCTGCATCGAAAGTATATACATTACCACAAACATCTTCATAATAATCATCACCAACAAAGGCATTTGGTACTTTTGCAAAAACAATATTTTGAGTCACAGAATTTGTACACTGTACACCTTGGAACTCATTTGTTTCTGTCCAAACAAAATCAACATTGTTATAGTTACCAGAATAGTTTTGAATAGTCGCACAAGCATTAGGACTAAAAGCATCATCAAAGAATGGTGTAATTTGTACTCCACCATCATCATAAGCAGTCCACACACCTTCACCTCTCACATTATCAACATCAAGACAAACTTGAGTTCCACAAACAGTATCAATTGTATTTGTAATTACCGGCTGAGGACCTGGTATAAAGGTAACAACAATCTCATCTTGATCATAACAATCAGCACCATTAAACTCAGTTAATATAAATCCATACGTACCAGGATTACTCACCGTAACTGTAGTATTTGCTCCAGTTGCAGGGTTAAAGCTCGCATTACCGGACCATTGGAAAGTTGTTCCAGGAATACTATTGTCAACAGTTAAATCGATTTCAGTCCCACAAACAATGGTATCGTTACCAGCAAATGGGATTGGTGTTTGATTGAATGTCATCACAACATCATCAGAACCCACACATTGTCCATTCACAACATTCCAAGTAAACAAACAATCACCATAAGCATCAGAAGGGACTTGAACAACCATATTAGCATCGTGATAATCTGTACCCATTACACCAACAAAATCACAAGTTGATGACCAATAGCCGACCATCCCAACAGGAATTTCACTACCATGTAATGGCATAACAAGACCGCAAGTATCGTTAGTTACACCAGCATCAGGTGTTGGAATTTGCATCCAACGAACAGGTGTTCCTTGAGCAGCAGAATAACAACCATCAGTTGGATCCGCATCTCCATTTGAGTTCTCATCATGAGATACAACTGCTGTCACATAATAAATTGTACCATAAGACAATCCCAATGTATTACGACAGAAATCAGGTTCTGAATCATTGTAAGCAATTGGGTTATTAATATCACCATCGTGAATTATATAACCCAGGACGTATGGTAATCCATCTGGATGGAAATCATTTCCCTCATGTGAGACACTTGATCCAGTACATGCATTACCGCAAAGATCAACAAGTTCAAGACTAGACATCGTTCCAGCACTTGGACAACCACAATCACGGAATCCTTCAAGCTCAATTGAAGAACAACCATTGACATCAGTAACTGTATATGCATAAGCTGTTGCAGATGTATGCGTTGCATAGAAGTTCGCATTGGTTTGTGGAGCAGAGTTTACAAAGTAGTTATTCACAGGTGTAGAACCGTTACTACCAACTACGGTAAATTCCACTTCATAAAGATCTCCAGGAATACAAGTTTGATCATTAAAATTTATAATTTGAATCTCATCGTACACTGTAAATGATACGTTATCACTTGGAGATGTATAGCATGTTCCTCCAAGTGTGTTAGTTATGGTATAAGTTGTACCAGGAGTTAAATCGTCAGCATCAAAGAAACCTTGATCAATACCAGGAATAGCAGGACTGGCAGAAAGGGTTCCGAAGTCAACTGCTTCAATTTCCACAATACCTCCATTTGTACACATATCTGCAATATCTGTCAATGTAGGATCAAGCACTTCTTCAAACTCTACGGTCATGGTTTCTGTTGTTTCACAAGCAGCATTTCCATAGAATTGTTCTGTCCAAGAAAATTGATAAATACCAGGAACAGTCACTGTAACTTCAGTTTGTGGATCAATGGCATCAACAAAGTTTGCTTCACCAGGACCAGAAACGAGTTGCCAGTAACCATTATTCCCTGAAACAGGATTACTTGCAGCCATAGTAAATGTCAACCCACAAGCTGTTGAGTTTGGTCCAGGATCTGGAGTTGGTTGAACACAACAAGAAGGGTTATTTTCATCATAAACTGTCACATACATAGCAGTATCATGCTCACAACCAAAATCATCAGTAAGGGTAAAGATGAAAGGTTGATCAGTATTAACAGAAGGGTTATCAGTTGTCATGTATGTACCTGTTACACAATCCTCATCAGTTGGATCATCTAAAACAGCGCCATACATACCATACCAGTTTGTAGGTGTATAATCTGGAGTATATGCCCACATATCAGGGAAAAGATCTTCATTAAAATCAAGATACCAACCGAAAATGTAACCATCATCAGAACTCCAGTTATCACAAATGGTAATTGTCCATTGTCCATTCAAGGTACAACCTTCAAGACCAGACAAACTTTCATAAGAAGCATAATCACCAGCAGGAATTGTTGAAACACTTGCAGCAGCTTCGGCTAATGTTTCACTTCCTGTTGGTGTAATACAATACCAATAACCAACACCAGGCACTTCATTATTATCTGAATAACCGTTATCAATAGGTTCACCAAGGAATGTTCCACTACCTCCTTGAGCTTCAAGCTGCACAGACTGTCCACTTGGACATTGAATATCAATTGTTAAGTCTCCCAAAAATGAATGTTCAAGACTCATACAGATAGCATTCAAATCTGAAACACTTTCCAAAGTTTGTCCTGGTAAGAATTGGTTTTGCATAAGGTTAGAATTATAACAAACTCCACTACCATCAGGCAAACTTACAGTATCAGCAACCTCAGGAACAATTGAACTATTCCATTCAGATGTACCATATGCAGCACACATTTCTACTGTTTCTCCCATGCAAATTTCAGCAGGATCAACTGTACTTGCCGAACTCCAAATTGGGGAACGAGAAACTCTTACACGTTGAGTTGCTGAGTTTGTATTGAAACATCCCTGAGAATCCTCAATAGTAACAGTAATTGTATAACCTTGTCTAGTAGGGAAATTATGTGTTACTGTTGTCAAACCCAAACCAGATTCTTCAGGAGAACCATCATTGAAGTTCCATGTGAAGGTTACATTGGCATCATCAAGAGTATAGCCAGCACCTGAAGGATAAGTACCTGCAGCTGTGAATGTAACATCTTCTGATTGATTGTTTTCTTCATCCCAACATACGTTTGCATAATTAACACCACCTTCATTCACTAAAGCCGGAACAGCTGAAACAACATCAACCAACAATGGTGCAGGACACTGGAATTGACATGCTATATCACCAGTAAACGTTGCACCGCCAACAGTCGAATTAAAGACTAAAGTGATACAACCTGTTTCGTTTGTATTTGAAGCAAAAACTGCAACAGTTCCATTTGTTGAGGGGCCCCAACATGCTAATTGGTCTGCTGTTGCATCATCACCATCATATATGCAAAGCTCTGTCCCATCAGGGAAATTATAAGAACCATTCGTAATTGTAATATGCCGGTTCAATGGGTCATCTGAACAAATGGTAACAGTATAAGTTTCACCTGGAGTATAGGAACCAATCGTAAAGGTTCCACTACAAGTAGTAACCGTTGTACCATCATCACCTGTCATCTCAACATTTTGTGCTGTCACAAAACTAAGAGAACCAACAAATAAAATAATGATAAATAATAACTTTTTCATGATTTATCGTTTTAATGTTTCAATACGCTTTTTATTTTCAATTTTATTTTTCATACGGAAATAATCCTCTACTATAATCAACTTCCCAGTGTTTCCAACTTTGTAGTAAAGCGTTTTTTGACCGTCAAACATACAATTATATTCAAGCGGATTGAAGTCCTCTAAATCTGCCATTGTAATTTGATAATCATACTGAACACTTTTTGTAACTGGATCAATTTTTGCCAGTTCAATGTATTCAATTGGTTTCTCCGGCATGTCAATAATGCGGTAACCTTCCGTAACAAAGAAATTCAGCAATTCGTACTGTTGCAAATCTGCGGTACGCATTTCTTGCAATTCAGCATTTGAATACTTAACAAGCAGTTTCTCGTTGTAATCCTGAGCAATCAGGCTATTAGCAACAAAAACAACTGCAAACAGAATCAAGATCTTTTTGATATTCATAGCTATTTTATTTTATTTATTGATATTTCCAAAATTATATGTCTAAAACTTTTATTTCCTTACGTATTCTAGTAGCTCAGACACAATAATTCACAAAAGCGTTGCCTGAGTTTTTCAAAAAAAAACAAATATAGCAGTTTTTTCCAAACTATTGTTTTTCTCTTACCAGATGGAAAGGACCACTTTCATCGTATTCTACTCCATCCATTCCGGTTGCTTTGATGATGTAGTAATAGACTCCTGGTGATGCATTGCTTCCGCCTGATAATTTTCCATCCCAGCCTGCTTCCATGGTTTCGTAATCTGTCCATTCGTAAATGGTACGTCCCCAACGGTTGACAATGATGCCTCGGAATGTCTGCAAGGTTTGGGCTCTTACCTGGAAGAAGTCATTCATGTTATCTCCATTCGGGGTAAAGATGTTTGGGATCTCTAGTTCACTCATGTCATCAATGGTAATGCATTCCATAAAGGCTGTATCCCGACATTCTGGAAGATCTCTTACTCGTACTACTAAGTATGGCTCATAGCATTCGTTTGGTTCTGTGTATACGTGAATCACTTGTTCATCACATGTGTTTTCACTCTCGCCATCGCCAAAGTACCATGTGCAACTTGTGCGTACATCATCGCCATCGGAGAGGTTATCAAAGATTACTTCTGCATTTGGTGCTACTAAGGCATTCATATCTGTTGCTGCACTGACTACAAATTCTGCCTTTACAACTCCGGCTGTGTCAATATCAAATTCTATTGCATCAACACATTGATCGGTTCCATACAAGTTAATGTATTGTGTGGACCATGTGTTGTTAAAGGTCAGATATTGGTGGGTTCCTTCATAGGTTCCTGCTGGGATATTAAAGATGGTATCGCCTACCGGAACTGGTTGTTCTTCTCCATTCACATCGAACCAACTGAAGCTTGGGTATTCTGTCGTTGTATCAGGCAAGAACTCAAAGGCTCCTTTTCCCAATGCACAGGTATCTGGATAAGTAACTACTTTATATGTTGGACGGTATGGTTCAAAAATTATTGTATCGATGATTGGACTTACACATCCCCAATAGTTTTCTACGCTTAAGGATACAATATGAGAGGTGTCGTCATTTGGCCAATAAACAAGGTGACGATATTTGCCGCCTTGATCATTTTCAGGCCAGATTGAATCAATCAATCCGCCATTCCATTGCCAGTTGTAATTCGCTAAAGAGTCTTCGTTCGCACGTATTGATGCTGGCTCTCCTTCACAACGTGGGGGGATAATGGTCATTATTGCCTCTGGAATACGTGCAAATCCTACAACTACGGTATCGGAATTTGTACATCCGTAATTGTCCTCTGTCCATACTAACTCAAAGTTGTCATAACTTGGATTGTTTGTAGTTAATACATCACTGGTTACAAGGGTTTCCGGATTTCCTGGTTCTTCAAACGTAATATTTGACGATACGTTAAACCAGGTTCCACTTGAGTTACCATTGTTTACACTTACTTCTGCATTCAAGTTTCCTGAGTAACCACAGAATACGGTATCGGTTCCTGCATTGGCATCTGGGATTTCAATAAAATGTACGGTAAATGGTTCTGATGTATCGCTACAGAAATCTGGTCCTTCATCGTCTGGTCCGGTACTTTCTGTCCACCAGAAGGTGTAATGATCATAATTCAATACGCTGACTGTATCAATATGGTATTGATTGTAGAAAGTTACTCCATTGGCGGGAACTGATATCCAGTTGCCTACAACTCCTCCGCCTGGGTTTTCTGCACGTAAGCGTGGAAATACTCGTCCACAAACGGTGGTATCGGCTTCATCTACTAAGTGGGTTGCACTTGGTCGACGCCAGAAGTGTACGGTCACTTCGTCTGTATCTACGCATTCCTCATTGGATTCAATGATACTAAAGGTCACTTCGCCATAGCCTCCAAATGTAACGCCTGTTGTCGCTGCGTTATAATCTTCAAAAACAGCTCCTCCTACGGGTTGCCATGTCAAATCAAAGCCTGATGTGGTGGCACTCAATGTGGTTGTGTTTCCACAGACATCAAAGTCATCTCCTGCATCAATAACCGGATTTTCTTTGAAGGTGATCTCTACTGTATCGGTACTGTGACAGCCTGGTAACATGGAGTTGTTTTCTCTCCATACGAAACGGTAAGTTCCGGGAGTGCCTACATTCACTTGGGTTCCATTATCTTCTGTATTCAGGAAGTTTACTGTTCCCGGATTTCCTGCAGGGTTTGACCATATTCCATAGGCAGAATAGTTGGTTGTATCTGGTAGGCTATAGAATGCTTCCAAGTCATATTGTAAGCCACAAATACTATCATCTAAGCCTGCATTTGCTACTGGCTCTTTGTAGAAGGTTACCCACATGGTATCGATATCGAAACAGCCGCCTCCACTTCTTACTACCCATTGGAATGGGATTTCTACGTGGGCGGAATCTCCATAAGCAGATAATGGATTAATTGTAACGGTTGCATCTGGTAGTGAATTATCATCAAAACTCAAATCGACTGTTTCTTTTCCTTGCCAATACATTTCAGCCCAACCAGAGCCGGTTGTATCTGCATCGAAAGTATATACGTTACCACAAACATCTTCATAATAATCATCACCAACAAAGGCATTTGGTACTTTTGCAAAAACCAATCGCTGAGTTACTGAGTTAGTACAAACCACTCCATATTCAGTATTTGTCTCTGTCCAAATAAAATCAAGGGTTCTGTAGTTTCCTGGATAATTTGAAATTGAAACTCCTGTTAATGGAGAATCAGGACCATCGGTAAAACTTGGGAAAACCTGTGTTCCATCAGTTTCATAAGCAGTCCATACTCCATCAAAGTTTACATTTTGAGCATGAATAACTCCATTAACACCACAAACAGTGTCCACATTGTTAATAACAGTTGGTTGAGGTTGTTCCACAAATGTCACAGAAACAAAATCTTCATCAGAACAGGATCCAATTGACTCAGTCCATGTTAATACATATGTTCCATATTCACCTGCATTTAATGTCGCTAAAGCATTTTCAGAAGTTGCAGGGTTAAAACTCACGCCATTTGCTGACCAAACACCATCAGAGCCACCTGTGCTCAATATTGCATTTAATTCAATCTGATTTCCACATACAGTTGTATCATTTCCTGCAAAAGCACTTGGTGTATCATAAAAAGAAACATCGATATCATCAGATCCCGTACACTCTCCATTTGAGATGTTCCATGTAAATGTATAGTCACCAAAATTATCCGCAAGCACAGTAATTTGATGATCATTTATTCCAGTTCCTCCGGCAGGCACAAATCCACCATCAGCTGTCCAAAAACCATTCATTCCAGCAGAAGGTTCATTCCCTTCAAGATTAATCGTCAATCCACAAACAGAAAGTGAAGTCTCTGTAATTGACACAATAGGATTTTGGTGCCATATTACTGGTGTACCAGGAGCTTGAGAATAACAATTGTCTGTATAATCAACATTTCCTAATCCATCATTATCTCCACAAATTGCACTGATATAATAAATCACTTCATAGTCCATGACTCCATTTAGAAATGAGAAATCAGTATCTGGACCACGAGCGATAATACTTGTTCCATCCGCAGGATAAACTTCGCCAGTATGAAGAATAAACTCAAAGACATCATCACCATCCAAAATTTGGTTATTA
Source organism: Bacteroidales bacterium (assembly GCA_963676165.1). Taxonomy (GTDB): domain Bacteria; phylum Bacteroidota; class Bacteroidia; order Bacteroidales; family ML635J-15; genus JAQIBY01. The sequence continues at coordinate 3,347,670 of OY781043.1, forward strand.
AAGTGACTTACTTCGGAACCTGTTGTTTCGCCTTGGCAAAGGTTAACGACCTCAAGCGACTGCATAGAACCGGCAAAAGACCCACATCCACAATCTCTAAACCCTTCAACTACATAGGAATCACAACCATTCATATCTGTAACGGTCAAACTATAACCGGAAGGAGAAGGCAACCATGTCGAATAAGAATTATTGTATGTTTGGAAACCGGAACCATCATTGACCTGAAATTGAGTGCCAACACCTTCTTCATTATTCACATCAAAGGTGAGCTCATAATTTTCATTGGAACCATCACAGTTCATGTGATCTACATTTTCAACAACAATATGCTCATAAACAGTTACATTAATTTGATCAGAATCAGGACAAGCTCCAGTGATATCATAAAATATTGTATGTGTTCCTGAGCCAGCAGCTTCAGGATCAAAAATGCCATTTAAAAGTGCATCCGGACCTGCACTTGCTGAAATTGTCAAATCTCCACCAGGGTGCGCAACTTCAACCTCAACAGGAGCTGAATTATAACATCTCGGAGCAATAGGAGTAATAGTTGCATCTGAAGGGGTAGTAATAAAGGTTTGTGACTCTGTATGTACACAAGTTGGAGCAGATGGAACATTAATCGTCTCAGTGACTGTCAATGAAAAATCAGATGTTTCACCTGGGAAATCAGACGTTCCAGGGACTACTGTTGGAGTAAGGTCTGTAGAAGTAAAAGAAGAACCGGTACATGACCAAACCGTACTTGTGATTGAAGAAGTTACTGTATATGCTCCAGGAGGATCCATTGCAGGAACTATGTAAGAAGATGCTGTTGATGCAGAACATGAATTATCTGCAATAGCAGAACCGGGTTCACTTGAAATATCACCGGAATCATACACAAAAGTTGTTGTTCCACACAATGTTTCCTGTGTAAAAGATATTAAAGCACGATTTAAACTACCGAAATCATTATTCTCACAATCATAAATTTGAACATTCCAACCTTCATCGCCTGCCATATTCCCATATATTGCATCCCAAGGACCAACGGAAGCAAACATTCCATTAAGCGGAGTTGGCAAATCACAAACACAAGGAGTAAATGTTGGATTTCCAGCATCTAAGGTATTCGTAAAACAAAAAGCCTCCAAACCATCTCCTCCCTGACAAGGTGTATTTTCATCAGTAATATCACCACAACCTAATGTGGAAAAAGGAATACCAGTCCAGCTACCTTGAGATGCACCTGGTCCCCAATCAGAAACCGATGGCAACAACTCAACCACCTCATGGTTTCCATCATCATTGACGGGAAATTCTGGTTCGTCAAGTTCATGCCCCGGAGCTTTCAGATAAAAGCCAAGATCAGAAACCCAAGAATGATCAGCCCAAAAACACACTGTAATTTCAGTTGCTTCTGACACCTCAAAATTCGTTCCCGGAGGATCTTGAATTGTAAACTCATTATCCAGTACATTTGCACTTCCTTGAAGAGTAAACTCAACACATCCTGGTTCAATTTCACCCACATCAACAAACGTTTGATTCACCCAAACCCATGCACGATAACAATTCACATCACCACCTCCACAATCGACCTGAGCCATATAACCACCTGATTGCAATCCAGAGATTACAGATCCTGCAATTCCCATTGGCTGATAACTCACTCCATCAAACATGTACCATGCAACCGTACAACCTGAACCATCGACTTGAAGCTCTCCAACTGCATTTTCATCTTGATTTCCACAGAACACAAAGACCATGTCATTTTCGCCACCACCATTAATGTAATTTACACTATAGTCAGTTGAAAAAGATGACGTTGCTGTTGGTGCTGAAATTTGAGCAACCGCATTTGACAGCAATAAGCCAAAGAATATGACACTTGTTAAAAATAATTTAGTTTTATTGAATGCTTTCATAGCTGACTAGTTTTATTGTTTGATTAATTGATAAAAAACATCAAGGCTCATAAGCTCCTCACCCACAACTACGTGAGTAACCTCCATAGCTTTTAAAACCTTATAAAATGTTTTGAAGTGCTCTCTTTTTTCTAAACGTAAAAAACAACGTCTTTGCCTGTAAAATTGCTCAGAGCTACTTGCAATACTAAACTTTATCACATTGTCAAACTCATTTATCGCAATATGATATGGTTTTGAACTCAACTCTTCATCAAAATTCTTCACATAAAACACTTGACTTTCCACACAGTTTTCCTTGACATTAAAAAATGTGCCTATATTGTCAATGACAACATAACGAGAAGTTAAATCTTCTACCTTGTTCTGAGAAAATACTGGAATTGCAAAAAACACACTAAGCAAGACCAAAGCAATGGTTTGTTTTTTCATAAGTCGACTTTTTAATCCTATTTTTAGGTCCCTAAAAATTGAAAATACCTATTAAACAGACAGAAATTCTATCTTTTTCGTTGTCTAAAATACAAAAAATATTTTGGACTGAATTATCTTTTCTCTACAAGGAAAAAGAAATACCTTTGTAAACATGGAAAATATCTTAAAAAGAGACCTAAATTCAACGCAGGAAAAGGCGGTGAGAAACATCGACGGACCATCTCTAATCATTGCAGGAGCTGGATCAGGGAAGACTCGTGTTTTAACTTACCGCATCGCCTATATGCTTTATCAAGGAATTGAGCCTCAACACATATTATCACTTACTTTTACCAATAAGGCAGCAACGGAAATGAAAAGCAGAATCCGTCAAATGCTTGGCACATCTGCAGATCAAATTTGGATGGGGACATTTCACTCCATTTTTGCAAAAATTCTGCGAATGGAAGCAAAATGGCTCAATTACACTTCCAATTACACGATTTACGATCAAACTGACAGCAAAAATTCAATTAAAAAGATCATTGTCAATCTTAAACTCGACACAAAACAATACCCTCCCAAAGAAATTCAAGGCCGCATTTCAAAGGCAAAAAATAATTTAATGACAGCTAAGTCCTATCGAAATCGTAGCGACTTAATTGATCAAGATAGAAAAAGACAGCAAGCAGCCTTCATTGATATTTACGAAAGATATAGCGCACAATGCCGAAAAGATAATGTCATGGATTTTGATGATTTGCTTGTCAACACAAACATATTATTCAAACGTTTTCCCGACATTTTGGCGAAATATCAAAGCATTTTTCAATACATTTTGGTGGATGAGTATCAAGATACTAACTACGCACAATATCTCATCCTAAAAAGCCTTGCTGCAAAATATAAAAACATCTCTGTTGTTGGTGATGACGCACAAAGTATTTATGCATTCCGTGGAGCACGTATTGAGAACATTTTAAATTTCAGAAATGATTACCCCAATTACAAGGTGTATAAATTGGAGCAAAATTATCGTTCAACTCAGAATATTGTGGATGCAGCAAATTCACTTATCGCCAGAAACCAAAATCAACTTGAGAAACATGTCTTTTCAAAAAATGATAAAGGAAACCGCATCAAAGTATTTCAATCATCCACTGATAGCGAAGAAGCTCTATTCATAGCTGATGACATTTTCGAAACACAAGTAAACACACAAACATCTTTGGATGAATTTGCAATTCTTTACCGTACAAACGCCCAATCAAGGCAACTTGAAGAAGCATTACGCAAAAAGAATTTGAAATATAAAATTTATGGTGGCTTGTCTTTTTACCAAAGGAAAGAAATCAAAGACATGCTGGCATATTTTCGTTTGACAGTAAACCCGAGAGACAATGAGGCTTTCAAGCGTATCATTAATTACCCATCCAGAAAGATTGGTCAAAAAACCATCGAAACATTGGAACAATTTGCAGAAGCAAATGGATTAAGCATGTGGGAATTGATTATTCGTCCAACCATCACCCAAACAGGATTAAACAAAGGAACAATCAGTCGAATTCAACAGTTTGCCTTACTTATTCAGGGGTTTCAGAAACAAGTAGACGAAAAGGATGCTTTTTCATTGGCAAGTGATATTCTTAAAACATCAGGCATTCACTACGACCTGTTAAACGACAAATCTCCTGAAGGTGTGAGTCGATTTGAGAATGTTCAAGAATTGCTCAATGGTATTCAGGACTATTCCGACGAAGTAAAACAAGAAAATGAAAATGCCTTTATCAAATTGTCAGATTATTTAGAAAACGTTGCACTTTTAACAACACAAGATAGTGTTAAAGATGACGATGATCCCAAAATCAGCTTGATGACAATACATGCTGCAAAAGGTTTGGAATTTGACAATGTATATATTGCTGGTGTTGAAGAAGATTTATTTCCAGGACGCATGTCCACATTTAGTCGCTTTGATCTCGAAGAAGAACGCCGATTATTCTATGTTGCAATGACACGTGCAAGAGTAAAATTAGTCATTACACATGCAAGTTCGAGGTATCGCTTTGGCAGTGTTCAGTTCAATGACCCAAGTCGTTTCATTAACGACATAAATCCGGAGTACATTGAGTTTGATGGAGGCAGACCAGCAAGCAGTAAAGATCCTTTCGACACAATGTTTGACGATCCTCCAAGCTCATCACCAGAACCAAGAACATTCAAACGGAAAGAAAAAAAGACATTCTCCCCAGCTAAAAAGGTCATGGAAACACGTAGATTACGTCCAATCTCCAAAACACAAGCACGCCCTGATGAAGGTCCTGCTGCAGATGTTTCCGATTTAGCTGAAGGAAAACGTGTTAAACATGCTCGTTTTGGGAAAGGTATAATTGTCTCTTTGCAAGACAATGGAGGCGACACAAAAGCCGTTGTTAATTTTGATGAGCATGGTGAAAAAATACTCTTACTCAAATTTGCAAAACTGAAACTTATTGATTAACAAGCAATAAGTTATTTGAAACTAAGCAAAAAAGCATTAATTTTGCCCAAAATATATTTATATGGATTATAATACACAAAGATCTCCATTAATTCTTCCGGAATACGGACGTCATATTCACGAAATGGTTAATTACCTAAAAACCATCCACGACCGTGATTTAAGAAACAATATGGCAAAAGCCCTTATCAATGTCATGGGAAATATGAATCCTCACTTGCGTGATGTACCAGATTTTAAACATAAATTATGGGATCATTTAGCTGTAATGGCAGAGTTTGATCTTGACATAGACTGGCCTTACCCACTTCCAGAAAGAAATTTCATGGAATCGAAACCTGAAAAAATTCCATATTCCAATGAGAATTTCAAGTTCAAACATTATGGCAAGAACCTTCAAAAAATGCTCACCAAAATTAATGAATTCGAAGGTGAAACCAAAGACATGTTAATTGAACAACTTGCTAATCACATGAAAATAAGCTACGTTAACTGGAAAAAAGAAACAGTTAATGATGAGTATATCTTTGATGACATTAAGCGAATGACGGAAGAAACTGTCGAAATTCCTGACAACCTTTCGTTAACTGATGTTAAGCAGCCAAAACCCTACGTTGACAAACGTAATAATCACAAAGGGAAAAAGAAATACAAGAAAAAATTTAGAGACTAATGGCTAGTTTTAAAGTTGAGGGAGGATTTAAACTTTCCGGAGAAATTACACCCCAAGGCGCAAAAAATGAGGCCCTACAAATTATTTGTGCAACATTACTCACCGGTGAAGAAGTTAAAATTCAAAATATTCCAGACATTCGTGATGTAAATTTCCTTATTGAAATTCTTGAATTTATTGGTGTTAAAACCCAACGCATCAATCGAAACGAATGCATTTTCCAAGCAGATGATATTCATTTAGAAAACTTGCGTACCGAACAATTTGCTGAAATGGGACAAAAGTTAAGAGGTAGCATTATGATGCTAGGCCCTCTGCTTTCCCGTTTTCACGAAGCATATATGCCTATGCCTGGTGGTGATAAAATTGGCAGACGCAGACTGGACACTCACTTTTTAGGCATGCAAAGACTTGGAGCCACCCTCAATTACGATTTTAACAAGAATTTCTATTCGCTGAAAGCAGACAAATTAACAGGTGCCTATATGCATTTGGATGAAGCATCAGTAACAGGTACGGCCAATATTATCATGACAGCAGTACTTGCTGAAGGCGAAACTACCATCTACAATGCAGCTTGTGAACCTTACATACAGCAGCTTTGCAAGATGCTTAATCGTATGGGCGCAAAAATTTCTGGTGTTGGATCGAACCTTTTGACAATTGAAGGTGTTACTTCTCTCGGTAGCACAACACATGTTATGCTTCCAGATATGATTGAAGTTGGTTCCTTTATTGGCTTAGCAGCCATGACAGGTTCTGAACTTACAATTAAAAATGTGTCCTATGACAATTTGGGAATCATACCTGACACCTTCAAACGCTTGGGGATAAAATTAAAGCGTAAAGGAGACGATATCTACATTCCAGCACAAGATCATTATGAAATTGAAACCTTCATTGATGGTTCCATCATGACAATTTCTGATGCAATTTGGCCTGGGCTTACACCTGACTTAATCAGTGTCTTTCTTGTCGTTGCAACACAAGCAAAAGGTTCAGTACTAATTCACCAAAAAATGTTTGAGTCACGTTTGTTCTTTGTCGATAAGTTGATTTATATGGGAGCACAAATCATTTTATGCGATCCACATAGAGCAACTGTGATTGGACTTGACAACCAAATAAAACTTCGAGGAACTGTCATGTCATCACCGGATATTCGCGCTGGAGTTGCCTTGCTAATTGCGGCACTTTCTGCTGACGGTGAAAGTACAATCCAAAACATTGAACAAATAGACAGAGGATATGAGCAGATTGATGAACGTCTCAGACAAATAGGAGCACACATTACTAGGTTAGATTAAAACAAGATAAGTATGAAAAAAATGAAACAATTTGCTTTAATAATTTTCCTCACAAGCTTTAGTTTGATACTAAATGCACAAGAAGAAAACATTGGTTTCAATATTGGTGATCGTGCTCCGGAAATTGAGCTCCCAACCCCTGATGGAGATACTGTATTATTATCTTCTTTACGTGGTCAAGTTGTCCTTCTCGACTTTTGGGCTGGTTGGTGCGGACCATGTCGCCGTGAAAATCCTGTAGTTGTTGAAACATTTAATCAGTTTAAAGACAAACGTTTTACCATTGGAAAAGGCTTTACTGTTTATGGTGTTTCCCTCGACAAAACGAAAAAAAGTTGGACCGACGCAATTGAAAAAGACAATTTGACATGGACACAAGTGTCAGATTTGAAATATTGGCAATCCCCGTATGTAAGGATTTACAACGTACGTGGAATTCCTGCAAACTTCTTACTTGATGAAAACGGAATCATTATCGCTAAAAATTTAAGAGGAGAACGTTTATCAAAAACGCTTGAAACCTATGTCATGAAAGACCCCGTGGAAGAATTGGAAAGACTTTCAAACGAATTGACAGAAATGCTAACGGTCTTAAAAGATCATGAGGACTATGCCTCACACAATAAAGCAATTAAAAAAATTGAAAAACAATTGAAAAAACTCAAAGAGGAAATCCTAGAGTTAAAAGCAGAAAAAAAATAAAGATTTGACATATTTTCATGATGCCTGCCAACTTGTCTAATTGGATGATTTGGCAGGCATTTTGATTAGTACGATGCAACTGAAATTTGCAGATATGGAAAAAAAAGAAAACAATAAAGACGTTAAGCAAGAAAGTGCTAAGGTAGAAGCAAAACAAAAAGAAAACAAAACAACAAAAAGCACTACGGAAAAAAAAGATGCGAAAGCGAAAGAAACTGAAGCAAAATCAACAAAAAAGACAAAGAAGAAATCCGTTTCTAAAAAAGACAAAGAATTACAAGAACTCAGCATACGCGTTGAAGAGCTAAGTGATAAGTACATTCGTTTGTCTGCTGAATTTGACAACTACCGCAAACGTACATTGAAGGAAAAAATGGAACTTTCAAAATCTGCAGGCAAACAGATTTTTGAAAACATGCTTCCTGTTATTGATGATTTGGAAAGAGCCATTGAAAGCATTAAAGCTGCTGATGACATTGAGGCAGTAAAAGAAGGCATGGACTTGATTCACACAAAATTCATTGGCTTCCTAAAACAGCAAGGTGTTAGCTCTATGGATTCCATTGGGAGTGAGTTCAACACAGATGAACACGAGGCGATTACTAAAATCCCTGCACCTTCAGAAGACATGAAAGGGAAAGTTGTTGATGTTGTAACTAAAGGCTACAAAATCAACGATCAGATATTGAGATTCAGTAAAGTAGTTGTTGGCGAATAAGCCAGTAAATGCAAGATATAATTGTATATTTGTACCGAAAATTCCTGAGATAATCAGGAGATTAAGGAGACAAAAATGGCAAAAAGAGATTATTACGAGATATTAAGCGTTTCAAAATCAGCTTCAGCTGAAGAAATAAAAAAAGCATATCGTAAAAAAGCGATACAATTTCACCCTGACAAAAATCCCGGTGACAAAGAAGCTGAAGATAAGTTTAAAGAAGCTGCTGAAGCATACGAAGTATTGCGCGACCCACAAAAACGCCAACGTTACGACCAATACGGTCATGCAGGCGTACAAGGTGGTGCCGGTGGATTCGGTGGCGACGGAATGAGCTTTGAAGATATCTTCTCTCGTTTTGGCGACATTTTTGGCGATGCTGGATTTGGTGGTTTCGGTGGATTTGGCGGAAGAGGAAGATCTCGCCAACGCGTCAATAAAGGCTCAAACATCCGTGTAAAAGTCAAATTGACAATGGATGAAATTGCCAATGGAACAACGAAGAAGCTCAAAATCAAAAAATACATTGCCTGCGATGCATGTCATGGGACAGGAGAAAAAAATGGGAACTCTTCTCGCACATGTCCAACCTGTCATGGTTCTGGTGTAGAAACCCAAGTTACAAATACCATACTTGGACAAATGCAGTCTCAGACCACTTGTCGCACCTGTGGCGGTAGTGGGAAAATCATACAAGAGCAATGTCCTGTCTGTAATGGTGAAGGCGTTATTCGTGGAGAAGAAGTTGTGGAAATTAAAATCCCTGCCGGCATGTCTGAAGGCATACAACTTTCCGTTTCAGGAAAAGGAAATGCAGCACGTCGTGGTGGTGTGAATGGGGATCTACTTGTTGTTATCGAAGAAGTTGAACACGAAGATCTCATTCGTGATGGAAATGATCTTTTATACAACCTATTTATCAGCATTCCCGATGCAGTTTTAGGAGCAACCGCAACCATTCCAACTCTTGACGGAAAAGTAAAAGTCAAAATTGATCCGGGAACACAAAACGGGAAAGTGCTTCGTCTTAGAAATAAAGGTGTTCCTGACATTAATGGTTACGGGAAAGGTGACCTCTTAGTTAAAGTCAATATTTTCATTCCTAAACATCTTCCAAAAGAAGATCGTAAATTAATGGAAAAACTCCAAGATGCAGAATCGCTTAAACCGCAAAAGCAAGGGAAAGCTGGTGCTGAAGATCAAGGATTCTTCAAAAAAATGAAAGACTTTTTTGATTAGAACAAACGGTGACTTCATGACTCGGTTCATTCTACACTGACCTCAGTCACCTGCTTTATACAAAATATTGAATGGCTTTGGAGTTTTCCCAAAGCCATTTTTTATAAAATCAACTTTTCTAGGATCAAACAAACTTCGGTGAGTATTTTCAGACCTTAACATCATCAACTCACCACATCATACTCCCAATAATTTTCTCTATTTTTGCATTATAGGATTTACATTTTGGCTGAAAAGAAAGAAAATAGCAAAATCAAAACTCAGGTAAGTAACTTACCTGATAAACCGGGAGTATATCGCTTTTATGATAAAGACGATAAGTTGCTGTATGTCGGCAAAGCAAAAAACCTCAAAAAGCGTGTATCCTCCTACTTTACAAAACATCACGACAGTGGTAAAACCCGTGTATTGGTTCGTAAAATTGCGGACATCAAACCCATTGTAGTGGAAAATGAATCGGATGCCCTTCTTCTGGAAAATAATCTGATAAAAACTCATCAGCCACGCTACAATGTTATGCTGAAAGATGACAAAACCTACCCTTGGATTGTCATTCGAAATGAGGAATACCCTAGAGTTCATCTTACCCGAAATGTGATTAAAGATGGATCCGAATATTTTGGTCCATATACCTCTGTTAAAGTAGTAAAAACTTTACTGGGGATGATTCGTCAACTTTACCCTATCCGAAACTGCAAGTACAAGCTAAGTCCTGAAAACATTAAAAGCGGAAAATTTAAAGCCTGCTTAGAGTTTCACTTGGGCAACTGTCTCGCACCATGCGAAGGAGAACAAAGCGAGAATGATTATCTTAAAAATATTGATCAGGTTCGCAACATCATACGAGGAGATTTGAACACAGTACTCTCCTATCTAAAATCCATGATGCAAACCTTTGCAGAGAACTATAAATTTGAAGATGCTGAAACAATACGTCAAAAAATTGAACTGATTGAGAATTATAAAGCAAAATCCACCATTGTCAATTCAAAGATTCACAACCTGGATGTTTTTGGTATGGTTCAAGACAAACAAACTGCGTATGTGAATTTCTTAAAAATTGCAAACGGAGCCATTATTCAAGCACATACCATTGAGCTTAAAAAGCGCATTGAAGAAGATCCTGCCGAACTACTTTCAACAGCCATACATGAAATTCGTGGAAAGTTAAATTCCACTTCAAAAACATGTCTTGTTCCCATGAAACCAGCCTTTAAAATGGATGAGCTGGAGTTTCTTGTACCTCAACGTGGAGACAAAAAACATTTGCTGGATTTATCCATGCGAAACGCCAAGTATTACATGCTTGACAAGCATAAACAAATTGAACACACCAATCCTGAGCGACATACGAAACGTATTTTGGAAACGCTAAAATCTGACCTCCACCTAACAGAAGAACCTGTCCATATTGAGTGTTTTGACAACTCCAATATACAAGGACATTATCCAGTAGCTGCTTGTGTGGTGTTTAAAAATGCCAAACCAAGCAAAAAAGATTATCGCCATTTCAATGTGAAAACGGTGGAAGGTCCTGATGATTTTGCCTCAATGACAGAAATTATTACCCGCCGCTATACCCGCCTTAGGGACGAAGAACAATCTCTGCCACAACTCATTATTATTGATGGAGGGAAAGGGCAATTACGTGCTGCAGTAGAGGCTTTAGAATCCATTGGAATGCGAGGGAAAATCGCTATTATAGGAATTGCTAAACGCTTAGAAGAAATTTTCTTCCCGGATGATCCGGTTCCACTATATCTTGACAAAAACAGTGAATCTTTAAAAGTCATTCAACATGCTCGTGATGAAGCACACCGTTTCGGAATTACTTTTCACCGCAATCAACGGAGTAAAAACTTCATACAATCTGAATTGGATAAAATTCCGGGTATAGGTAAAAAAACATCAGAAAACTTGCTCAAAGCCTTTGGGTCACTCAAGAAAATTAAAGAAGCCAAAGAGGAAGATATTGCCAAAGTGACAGGAAAAACCAAAGCCAAAATGATTATTGACTTTTTTAAAACAGAAGAATAAACATGAAATTAATTTCTCATATCCTCACAGCAAGTATTCTGATTGTATCCATCAGCTTTTTAGCTTGTCAATCTCCCAATGATATTTCTGGCAAATTAAAGCTTAACAAAGAAAAAGACATTACCTTATATCTCATTAAACCGGAGTCACTTTGGGATGTTTCTGCCTCCTATTATGGCGAAATTATTGATTCTGCAGTTGTCAAAGCAGATGGAAGTTTTGAATTCAAGCATTTGCCGGATACACAAGAACCAATTTTACTCGAAATTGCCATGAAAATTCAGGGAAAAGCAGCAAGATATTTGGAGTCAGAAAAAATTGATCAAGCCAATTACATTCCTATCGTTTGGCAATGCGGAGAAGCCATAAAAATTCACGCAAATGCTTCTGAATTTCAGCGAACATTTTCCTTAGAAAATCCATCAGAAATCAATCAACAAATTCTGGAATTGAGAGATGTCAGACAATATGCATACGACATTCATTTGAATGGGAAATCGTGGAATATCGAAGATGGTGAGGAACTAATGGATCAAGAACACTCATTGCTTCAATATCAAAAAGCACTGATTGATTTTGCCGATCACTCATCTCAATTCCTGCCATCCATGTTAGCTTTGCGCTGGGTAAGTCCGGAAATGAATTACGAAAGAATTCCCGAATTTCTCGTTAGACAAAGTGAAAAATGGATAAAGTTAAGAGGAGATCACGAATGGACGCATCAACTAGCGAGTGAAAGCTTTCCAGAAGACCTCCCTGTTTTAGTTGGAGATGAATTCCCGAATGCCATCCTCCCGCTCATTTCTCATGACACCATTGCGCTACACAATCATCTTGGAGAAAAACTTACCATTATTGATTTATGGGCTTCGTGGTGTGCTCCTTGCCGCCTAGAAAATCGCAATGCTTTAGTACCAATTTGGGATGAATATCATTCTGAGGGTTTGCAAATTATTGCTTATGGACTTGAAAGTGACCACTCAGCATGGCTATCAGCAACCGAACGAGATGAGGCAAATCGGTGGATTCAAGCATCTGACCTTCAGGGAGATGATGCTGCACTACTCAAACAAATACGAGTTACTACCATACCAGCCAATTATATTTTGGATGAAAATGGAATCATATTAGCTAAGAATGTCCATGGGCAAGCCTTAATGGATACTGTCAAATATTTTATAAATCATTAATGTATGGATAAGCTAGAATTATTTCTCAAATCATTATCTGACCATGAACTAGCACTATTTATTGGTTACCGATATACAGAGTTTTTGGAGGATTCAAGAAAGAAAATTAAGCAAGAAGCCAAGCGAAGACATCTTGATAAAAAGACCTTGTTACAACTTTTTGAAACGCCCTTAGAGCTTTTTACATTAAATGATACTTGTCCACGATGCGGATCAGATAAATTGTTTACGGAAACAAATTACGATAACATCCCTAAGGATAGATATGGGAGTAAAGAAGTTGCAATTGACACAAAACGCTGTCAAGTTTGCAATTATAATCCACTAAAAGCATCCCCCAAAAACATTTTTGACAGAATTCGGATAATATTAAAAAGGAAACAAAACGAAAGAGTTATAAATTGGAACCACTGGATTTAAAATTTCAGAAAATAAAACAGAAAACACAAAATCAAGGCATAACAGAAATTTACCCTATTGGGTTACTGCATTTGCGGGTTTTACACTTTGGGGATTATCCACCAATGGTTTGAAATCGGAGAATTCTGGAATGTATGTCTTTGACATGGATGGTCCGGCATGGGATTACATTCTTTTTCGTGGACTATTTACAGGGAAAGGAGATAATATCTGGACACGATTTTTCACCGCAATAAAGTAGTATTATTGCTCTTAACATAAATGAATTATTACTAAACATTCCTGATTAACTTTGGTTTCCTAAAAGAAAAACGTTTATATCATGAAAGAATTATTAAACTACAATCCAGTATTGCTGGCTTTAATTGCAACACTCTTCACATGGCTAGTAACAGCAGCCGGATCTTCAATGGTTTTCTTTTTTAAAAAAATAAATCAAAAGGTTCTCAACTCAATGCTTGGGTTCGCTGCAGGAGTTATGATAGCTGCAAGCTTTTGGTCATTATTACTACCATCAATAGAAATGGCAAAAGAAAGTGGCAAACCAGAATGGATCCCTGCCATGGTTGGATTTCTGTCAGGAGGAGCATTTTTATTAATTATCGATAAAATTTTACCTCACCTTCACATGGGTCTATCAACAGATAAAGCTGAGGGAATAAAAACATCGTGGCAACGAAGTATTTTACTTGTTCTTGCCATAACATTACATAATATCCCAGAAGGACTTGCTGTCGGAGTTGCTTTTGGAGCATTAGCAAATAATCCTGACATTGGAGTTTTATCAGGAGCAATCGCTCTAGCCATTGGCATTGGATTACAAAACTTCCCTGAAGGAGCTGCGGTATCAATTCCTTTGCGTAGAGAGGGTTTGTCTCGTTTTAAAGCATTTAATTATGGACAACTTTCAGGCATCGTTGAACCTATCGCAGGAGTTATTGGTGCCTATATGGTTCTTAGTATTGAACCACTTTTGCCATACGCACTTTCTTTTGCAGCCGGGGCTATGATTTTTGTGGTTGTTGAAGAACTAATACCAGAATCGCAAAGAGGAAATGAAACAGATCTATCAACAATTGGTGCAATGATTGGCTTTACAACCATGATGATTTTAGATGTTGCGCTTGGATAATCACAATTGCAAATAAGAAAACACCAAATCCTCTCAGATTAGTTGCTTATTGAGAAAAAGCATAATCCCACTTAATATATAGAATATTTCTCGTATCTTGTAAAGCAAATCAAACAGAAAAACAATGAAACAAGTTTTCTTTCTCGCATTGTGTCTTATAGCATTCTCTGCATATAGTCAGGACTGGATGCCTTTTCAGCAAGGACAAAAAAGCTATTATTCCTATGAATCCAATGATGAAATTCTGGTGGATGATTTCGAGATTTTAGCTTCCAGCACTGAAGGAGGTCAAACACATTATACTTTTCATGAAATTCAGGGTTTGGAAGAGGAAATCAGTGAAAGTAACCAACAAGAACTCATCATGTTTTTCTTTTACGAGGACAATCATAATTTCATCGATGCTGTTTTAAAAAATGACAGCTTGGAATTCAACTTTTATTATGAGTGGGATGAGGAGTATATAAGCACATTATTCAAGCCTTTTTCAGGCATAGGAGAATCATGGACAAGTGATGATTATACCATTACCTGTGACACCATCATCGAAGAGACTTTTTATGGCATCACTGATTCTATCAAAATTTTCACGTATGAAAACACATCTGGAGATAGTGGACAGATTAAACTTTCTAAGCATCATGGGTTTCTGAATTTCTGCTGGTTTCTTGAGTACACTGAAGAATATACTCTGATTGGATTACACGGATCAGATTTCAGTTATGGCTTTTCGGCTCCGGAGTTTCATGATTTCTTCACCTATATGCCTGAAGATATTATGTACATCAGTTATCATTCAGAACCATACGACATTTCACAACCATCAACTGGTTTTAATTACAAAGATTCCATCACTGGAGTGTACATATCCGAAGACACCATAATTTATGACATTCATAGATGGTCAGTAAATTACTCCGGCGTTTACGAATCTGATTATTCAGATTATCATTTTTCAGGCTGTGAAGGCAGATTTCTAACGAATGAACTTGGCTGGATAGGCATTACCAATGTTGAAGATTATCCAGATATTTTTCACACAGAACCTTTAGCTCTGGAAATTCAGGGGGATGACACCATAATTACAATGAGTATCCGTAAAAACTTATGTGAATACCATGACAATTCCATTCAGCTTATTCCTGATGCTAGCACTGACATCACCTACAAGAAAGGATTAGGTGAAACTTATCGGATTGTATCTTCTTCCGGCGGAATAGCTGAAATAGAATTAATCGGTGGTGTTATTGACGGCCATGAATGGGGTACACCCATTGTCATTGGAATAAATGAAGTTTCTAAAGAGAACATCACCGTTTTCCCAAATCCATGTCAGGACAAAATCCAAATTTCAGGGATTGACAATCAGTTTACATACCAAATTATTGACAACCAAGGAAAAATCATTTTCAAAGGGAAATCAGTCAACACTATTTTGACAAACCAGCTCTCTAAAGGAATCTATCAGCTTGAAATAAATGTTGGAAACACTCGCTATTCCACAAAATTAATCAAGCAATAATGTTAACTACAAAATAGAAAACACCAAATCCTCTCAGATTTAGCGTTTTCTATATGTCTTTTCAGACAGGTGAAAGCTTTACTAACACCTGACTCCTAACACCTGACTCATGACTCCTGTTACTAGTCGAGTTTGTGAATAACAAGTCCTGAACGCAACTTAGGTTCAAACCAAGTAGTTTTTGGAGGCATAATATTTCCGGTATCAGCAATATCAATTAATTGTTTCATGCTTACTGGATAGAGAGCAAATGCAACTTTCATTGCACCACCATCAACACGTTTTTTCAATTCACCGAGTCCGCGAATACCACCAACAAAATCAATGCGCTTTGAGGTACGTAGATCTTTAATGTCTAGCAAATTATCCAAAACCAGATTTGAAAGAATGGTAACATCTAAAACACCAATAGGATCATTATCATCGTAATTTCCTGGGCGTGCAGTTAATTTGTACCATTTACCATCCAAGTACATGCTAAATTCATGAAGTCTTGCAGGCTTATAAATATCTTCGCCCATATCCTCAACTTCAAACACTTCATTGAGTTTATTCAAGAATTCATCTGCCTCAAGTCCGTTCAAATCTTCAACAACGCGGTTATAATCAATAATTTTCAATTGATTATCTGGGAAATGTACAGCCATAAAGAAGTTGTACTCTTCATCACCAGTATGATTTGGATTTTTTGCAGCAAACTCATCACCGATACGAGCAGCAGCAGCTGTTCTGTGGTGACCATCAGCCACGTATGTAGCAGGGACTTTAGTTGCAAAAAATTCTTCGAGTTCTTTGTTGTCTTCAGGACTATTTACAGGCCAGAAAGCATGACCGAAACCATCTTCTTTAGCAACAAATTTGTATTCTGCTTTTTCACCTTTAACAATGCGTTCAACTATTGCATCAATTTCAGGAACAGCTTTGTAAGAGAAAAATACAGGTTCAATATTAGCACGTGTATAACGTGTCAAAACCATGCGATCTTCTTCTTTTTCAGGACGTGTCAATTCGTGTTTTTTAATGACACCATCTTTATAATCCTGACATGCTGCACTTCCTACGATACCATATTGGGTACGGCCATCCATAGTTTGAGCATAAATGTAATATTTTGCTTCAGCATCTTGCTTCAACCAAGCTTTTTCCTGAAACTTATTAAAATTCTCAACTGCTTTTTCATACACAGTATCAGAATGAATATCGGTTCCTGCAGGACAATCAATTTCCGCACGTGTAATGTGCAAAAGTGAGTGTTCTTTTCCTTCAGCCATTTGAGCTGCTTCCTCAGAATTCATCACATCATAAGGAAGGCTTGAAAGTTCAGCTGCCAAATTTTGTGGAGGACGTAGTCCTTTGAATGGTTTGATTATAGCCATATCTATTATTTTTTATTGTGAATAATTAATACATATTTAAACCGAACTTGAGAAGAGAGAGCTTGAGAGCGTGCGATATTAGCACTATTCATATTTCAAAAATGCAATTGACAAGTGATCATTATTCCGGAGAAATACACCACTTATCTTTACCTTGCATCATTTTAACTAGCATGGATAAAATATAATCATATTTATCATACAGAATTGAATGCTGCTCTTCTGAAATATATTTACAATCAAAAGCAAAATCTAACCACAGCTTCGTCTCATCAGCCTCTGCTTCAGAATCCGTTAATTTACTCACGAAATTTTTGGGATATTTCCTTCGCCTCCATGCTTCAATGATGTTACTTACAACAGATCTTGAAGATCTACGAATTTGTGAAGTAAGATCAAATCTTTCCTCCATTGGAAAGTCCTTAGTTAAACTAAAAACATCCATCGCAGCCTCATAAGCAAGGTTATATACCCTAAGATCTTTTATTGAAAGAATAACAGCCATAACGATTATACTTCTTTAGAACCTACTGTAGCGACAAGTCTCACGCTCGCAAGCTCTCTCTTCTCTTTTCGAACCTATTTATTGACTTGAAACGTTTTATCTCCTTTTTCAAACATTGCAACAATTTGCTCAATTGCAGCAATACCTGCATTTACATTAGCTTCTTTTGTTTGAGCACCCATTTTCTTTGGGGTAAAGAAGTAACGACCTTCAAATTTAGAAGCAATATCATCTGCGCAATCAGGTGCGATATCTGACAGGTAAGAAAAATCTTCACGTTCTGCCATCAACTCCATTAATTCTGCTTCATTAATAACTTCTTTGCGTGCAGTATTCACTAAGCAAGCATCTTTTGGCATAGATCCAAGCAATGCTTTACCAATAGAACCTTTGGTTTTATCGTTTGCAGGAATGTGCAAAGAGATGTATTGACAAGATTTGTAAAGCTCTTCAGCAGAATCCATAGCTTTTACACCGTCAGCTTCAATTGCAGCTTTATCAAGGAATGGATCGTATGCACAAACTGTCATACCAAAACCTTTAGCAATACGTGCAACATGTTTACCTACGTTTCCATATGCATGAATTCCAATTGATTTTTCTTTAAGCTCAGTTCCTGGTTTCCCGTTAAACGCACCACGAGCCATAAATACCATCATTCCAAGCGCGAGTTCGGCTACAGCATTTGAATTTTGTCCTGGAGTGTTCATCACAACAACATTATTTTTTGTTGCAGCTTCAAGATCCACATTGTCATATCCAGCACCAGCACGCACAACAACTTCAAGATTTTTTGCAGCCTCAATCACTTCAACAGTGACTTTGTCTGAACGAATAATAATTGCATTTACATCAGCAACAACATTGACAAAATCCTGTTGTTCTGCATATTTTTCTAAGAGGACAAATTCATATCCAGCTTCTTTCACGATAGCTTCAATACCCTTTACTGCTTCAGGAGCAAATGGTTTTTGTGTTGCCACTAATACTTTTTTCATAGCTTTTCTATTTAATACAATGAGCCATCCGAAGACAGCTCACTATAATCACACAATCTGTTTATTTATGCATTTGCACTTTCGAAATCTTTCATTGCTTTCACAAGCGCTTCAACATCTTCCATTGTAGAAGCATTGTAAGTTGACGCACGGAAACCACCTACAGAGCGGTGTCCTTTGATACCAACGATATCACGATCACCAGCGAATTTAATAAAATCAGCTTGTAATGCTTCATATTTATCTTCCATAATGAAGCAAATATTCATACGTGAACGGTCTTCTTTTGCAACAGTTCCTTTGAACATATTGCTTTCATCAATTGCATTATAAAGTAAATCAGCACGATCTTGTGCAAGTTTATCCATTGCTTCAACTCCACCCATAGCTTTAACCCATTTCAGAGTTTCACGGATAGCAAAAATATTGATACAAGGAGGTGTGTTAAACATGGATCCTTTTTCAACGTGAGTTGAATATTTCAACATGGTTGGAATTGGGCGATCAACAACTTTATCAAGCATTGATTTGCGAATAATGACGAAAGTTGCTCCAGCAGGACCTACATTTTTTTGAGCTCCACCATAAACCATAGCATATTTTGACCAATCAACAGGACGGCTCATGAAGTCAGAAGACATATCAGCAATCAATGGAACTGGACAATCAATATCATTCAATATTTCAGTCCCTTTAATGGTATTATTCGTTGTGATATGAGCATAATCCATATCTGCAGGAATATCAAAATCCTTAGGAATATAAGTAAATTCTTTATCTTTTGAAGACACTTCTAAAACATCTCCCCACATAGCAGCTTCTTTCACAGCTTTAGTGGACCATGTTCCAGTGTTTAGATAGAAAGCTTTTTCGCCAAGGAAATTATAAGGAATCATTGCAAACTGAGTTGATGCACCACCACCAAGGAATAAAATCTCAAAATCCTCAGGAATGTTCATTACTTCATGCATCAAAGCAACAGTTTCATCCATGATAGCCATGAATTCTTTGCTTCGGTGAGAAACTTCTAAAATAGATTGACCAGCATTATCAAGCTCAAGAATAGCTTTAGACGTATTTTCCAAAAGACTGTCAGACAGTTTACATGGAC
Source organism: Bacteroidales bacterium (assembly GCA_963676165.1). Taxonomy (GTDB): domain Bacteria; phylum Bacteroidota; class Bacteroidia; order Bacteroidales; family ML635J-15; genus JAQIBY01. The sequence continues at coordinate 3,367,430 of OY781043.1, forward strand.
CTGCATTAAAAATATGCTTTCTCATAATTTATTAATTTTTAAATATTTAAGTACATAATCTTCTCAACAAAAATAAATATATTTAGCAATCTTTCAAGTAAAAAAATAATGATGTAAAACATATCATTTTTTGATTACATTTGCCGCCTAAAATTAAGACAAATTATGATGATTTTAAACATTGCTTTCGATTGGCAAACATGGGTAATAATCCCTCTTTTCATTTTTGTTGCTAGAATCTTTGACGTTAGCATAGGAACACTACGTATTATCCTGGTTAACAGAGGCTATAAGACATTAGCACCCATCCTCGGATTTATTGAAGTCTTTATCTGGGTTGTGGCAATTAGCAAGATCATGGAGAATCTTGACAATTGGGTAAATTACATTTTCTACGCTGCCGGTTTTGCAACAGGGAATTTCGTAGGTATGTATCTCGAAGAAAAACTTGCAATTGGAAAAGTTGGAGTTCGAATTATCACTAAAAAAGGTGCGGACAAACTCATAAAAAACATTGGCGACGAAGGCTTCGGAATTACCTATGTTGAAGCTCAAGGTAAACATGGTGATGTACACATCATTTACTCCACTTGTAAACGAAAAAAGCTCAACAAACTTCTCGATTTAGTTCACGAGTATAATCCTAAAGCATTTTACACCATTGAGGACATACGTCATGCAAGTCAAGATTACGACAACCCTCAAGGCAGAACAAAACGTCCAATTTTTCGTGTTCGAAAAGGAAAATAAGTTTGACATACAATTCTCATAAATTTTCACTAAGTTCGTTGTTTAAATAACGTATCGAGTGAAAAACCTGAGAGACATACAACAATTCGAAGAGTTTGATAATCTTGAACTCATTGCCAAACAGGTAGTTGAAGGGTTCATCACAGGACTACACAAGAGTCCATATCATGGGTTTTCTGTCGAATTTGCAGAACATCGTTTGTACAATAAAGGAGAATCAACAAAACACATTGATTGGAAGCTTTATGCACGCACCGAAAAACTTTTTGTTAAACGATACGAAGAAGAGACAAACCTGAGAGCTCACCTTATTATTGACACATCATCTTCCATGCTTTTCCCTTTAAAAGAGGAGCGCATGAACAAAATATCTTATGCCGTTTATTTGGCTGCAGCTCTGATTTATCTACTTAAACGACAACGCGACGCTGTCGGATTAAGTCTTTTTGACGAAGGCGTAAAACTCCACACTGATGCCAGACTCAATTCTGTTCATCTAGCGCATTTATACAACGAATTACGACACTTATTATCTGATGATTTTCAACCAGCTAAAGTCAAAACTAGTGCAGCAGAATCTCTAAACATTTTAGCTGAACAAATCAATAAACGCTCACTTGTCATCCTATTCTCCGATATGTTTACTGAAGAAGACCCTGACACTCTCTTCTCAGCATTACAACATCTCCGATTTAAAAAGCACGAAGTTATTCTTTTCCATATTACAGATCACAATTTGGAACAAGACTTTAACTTCAGTAACCGACCACATCGATTTGTGGATTTGGAAAGTGGAAAAGAACTAAAACTAAATCCCAATGAAGTGAGAGAACACTATCAGAAAGAAACAAAACGTATTTTTACTGAATTAAAAAATCGGTGCGGACAGTTTAATATTGATTTTGTCGAAGCAGATATCAGAAAGGATTTTTCAGAAGTACTTCAAGCCTATTTGCTAAAAAGAAGCAAGTTGTATTAACTTTCCAATTTCTGACGAAATAACTCTCAAAACACCATTAACAAAGCAATCCAACTACAACTCAAAAACAATTAAAACCACAACCAAGACTAATTCTTGTGTTTTTTCTTAAACTTTAGGCAACTATTTGCAGACTTATAACGTTTAAGAGATACAAATACAAGAAAAACAACCAACATGAAACTAAAGCACTTATTTCTCGGCGCAAGTCTATTTGCATCAATACTTACTTTTGGACAACTTAACAGAGCATACCATGTTTCTTTAGATACAGTTCCACTTCCTGATGGTAGTGGAGTATCTTACCAGGCACCTCTCCTTGTTTATGGATATGGAGACGGACAAATTGTAACTGACACATCTGAAATAACCAGAGTTTGTGCAAGCTTAGAACATTCTTTCCTTGGAGACCTTGTTATTTCACTGACATGTCCAAATGGACAAAGCGCTACACTACAAACCCAAGGTGGTGGTGGAACATATCTTGGGGAACCAATTGACAACGGATACGAAGACAACAACGAAATCCCAGGTGTGGGTTATGAATATTGCTGGACCATGAATACAGAAAATGGTACATTGAGTGAAGAAGTAGGTTCCGGACCCACATTGCCAGCGGGTGACTATAGCCCATATCAATCATTTTCAAATTTAATTGGCTGCCCATTAAATGGAGTTTGGACTCTCGTCATATCAGACAATTGGTCATCTGACGATGGATACCTCATGGGTTGGAGCATTGATTTTGATGCCGACAACGCTGACGCTACCATGGTGGAAGGGTATGCATTTGCCGATGTAAATGGAAACAATACCTACGATGCTGGTGATTTCCACATATCAAACGTTTTACTTCGTGCAGAACCAGGCCCATATTATGCAATCACCAATGAAGATGGATATTATAAAATGTTCCTTCCTGTTGGCGAATACGATATTGAACAAATAGAACTCCCCGATCTCTGGACACAAACCTCCCCATTTGATCCGTCATCACATCATGTAATTGCAGAAGGTGGAGACACACTAAATTATTTCAATTTTGGCAATGTTGCAGATGTATTTTGCCCGCACATGATCGTGGATATCAACATGAATAATCCAATTGTTTGTATGTCAACTAACATTAGCGTGCATTACGAAAACGCCGGAAGCGTAACAGCCACTTCAGCAACTATTGATGTATTGCTTGATGACAATTTAAGCTACTTAGGTGGTGGAAATCTCATTGCTCAGGATGGACAATTACTCACCTTTGACATTGGAGATGTGGCAAGCATGGAATCTGGCTATTTCAATTTTCATGCAGAATACGCCTGCGATCAGGAGCTAATGGGAAGCACAGCTTGTGTTGAGGCTCATATCTATCCAGACTCAACTTGCGTAGATGATGACCCTAAATGGGATCACTCCAGTGTAATGGTGAACGGAGAGTGTGTTGACGACGAAGAAGTATGCTTTACAATTACCAACACTGGAGAATACGGAGAAGGCGACATGGCAGGCATTTCAGAATATCGGGTTTTTGAAGATGATATTCTCGTTGAAACTGGTACCTTCCAAATCAATGGCGGAGAAATAGAAACATTTTGCTATACTGCCAATGGTAGCACCATTCGCTTTGAAGCAGATCAACGCCCCGGACATCCTGGAAACAGTCATCCAAACGATGTTATTGAGTCATGCGGATCACCAAACAACTCCACAGGTTATGTAATGAACTACCCTCAAGATGACCTAGATGATTTCATTGAAATTGACTGTTGGGAAGTACTAAACTCCTATGATCCTAATGACAAATCAGCGATTCCACAAGGAATTGCAGAATACAATTATATTGACTCAACAACTCAACTGGAGTACAAAATTCGTTTCCAAAACACAGGAACTGCTCCTGCTCAACGTGTCATTATCATGGACACCATCTCAGAACATTTGGATATAACAAGCATCAACTTCTTAGGCAGTAGCCATGCATGTGTAATTGATTTCCCAGACAGCCAAACCATTCGCTGGATATTTGACGACATTAACTTACCTGACAGCACTAGCGATTTAGAAGGAAGTCAAGGGTTTGTAAAATTCAAAATTGATCAGGTACCTAACAATCCTATTCATTCCTCTATTTACAATGACGCTCAAATATATTTCGATTACAATTTACCAATCTACACCAATGAACTTCGTCACACCATTGGAGAAATGGACCTAGTTTACACTGACATTAGTGAAGATGTAAAGACAGACAATTTGAGTGTGTTCCCAAATCCAACAAGCGATCAACTAAGTTTCCAATTGGATGAAAAGATTGACAAAATCGAAATCTACGACATTGCAGGACGATTGGTACAAAGCTCAACAAATGTTCAATCTAACTTACACAGCATATCATTAAAACAACAATTACCTGGAACCTATGTATATAGGATTTTCAGCAAATCGGGAAAACAATACAGAGGCAAATTCTTGTTAACAGGAAATTAAATCAGACAAAAAGCTTCACAAATTATGAAGCTTTTTTCTTACATATCAATTTCTCACACAAGAATACTACTGCTTAATCAATCTTCTGGTAACAGTTTCTCCTGTACTAATATCTTTTATTCTTAAAATGTAAACTCCCGCCAACAAACCGGACAAATCCCATTGAATTTCTGACTCACTAACATTCACCTTTTCAATTAATTTGCCACAATAATCATAAACTACACATTCAAATCCTTTTGCAGACTGAACAGGGATAGAAATGGTAACTTGATTTGCCACCGGATTGGGGTTAATTTCCACATCATTCAAATCTAATTCAACAACAGCATTTGGTGGATCTCCCCAAACGTATTCTACAAATTCCGGGTGATCAACATAAGGGTTTCTATTTCCCTGCCAATCATAAATTGCATCATTACGCAACTGTTCCTTTTGACTTACAGGATCATTTTCATGCCATGTCATTAACATATCCAAAGCACCTGATTTTATCTGTGATCCATTGACCATGTCATTGCTATTCCAACTTGCATCTTCGTAATAATAACGCGTTGCCATGTAAAAATAAATGCGTGCAAAATCTCCCTTGTACTCATCGATAGGTTCGAATACTGTTCCATTTGTCCATGATAAAGCAGAGCTTCCTTTTTTACTTCCATTAGTAGAAATCCAATCTACACTAGCAACCTCACCATACACCAAATTACTACGTTGACCATTGGTGTAGCCATCAGTTGGCACCAAATGTACAAGGTCAGTGTACATTGGAGATGCATCATTAAACCATGATTTTGGCCATGAATGCTCCCGATTATAACATGAACCCTCTCCTGAGTAATTTCCACATTGGTCTGATCCAAAAGTGTAAGTGTAAGCCTCAGATCCTGAAGGGTTGTCGCTATACATATCATACACCAAGTTACTATTCTCTGGTCTAGGGTCTGTATCTTCAAAGGCATCCCACAAATCGTCATAACTCAAAGAGTTATGGTTATCAATAATATCATGCAAAGCAAGTTGCAATGCAGCACCATACACACCTTCAGCACTATCGTAATAGCCACTTGGGACTTGTGCATAGGCAGCAATGGCAAGCATAAAGCCTGCCATTGTTAAAACAAATGTTTTAAAAAAATCTCTCATATCTATTTCTTCATTTCTTTAAAAATGTAAATGTAAGATGGGAAGTGATCAGAATAACCACCCATGTATGTGTTTCCTACATACGTTCTCCAAGGATAACCTTTGAAACGCCCTTCACGCTGCGTCAACTCAGCTTTATTATACACATGAGCAGCGTACAGCTTGTATGTTTCAGGTTCACCAACTGCTAAACCCTGACTAACAATAATCTGATCAAATAAATTCCATTTATCTTTGTAAGCACCAGAACCTACACCATCACGAAATAATTGTTCGTAAGGATTAAACATATCACCATCTTCCAATTGTGCTTTTTTACGTTTTGTGCGCAAATGATCTTGAACAGATTCATTGATTGGATCATCGTTCAGGTCACCCATAACTACAATCTTCGCATCTTTGTCAAGATTAAGCAAACTATCCACAATATAGCGTGTTCTATCGCCTGCAGCATTACGTTTTGGACGACTTGCTTTCTCACCACCACGACGTGAAGGCCAGTGATTAACAATAAAATGCATGCTTTCTCCGTCAAGTTTTCCAGACACCAATAAATGATCACGCGTTTTGTCATCAGGATCAAAATCAAACACTAAATCGTATGCCTTAAAACTTTCAACAGTAAATAAAGACTTGCGATACAAAAATGCAACATCAACACCACGTTCATCAGGACCATCCACATGGACAAAATCATATCCATAGTCCTTCATTTTGGTTTTATTGATGAGATCTTCCAACACAGTTGCATTTTCAATCTCAGAGACACCAACAATTGCAGGTGGAAGTTTGGTTAAATCATTTCCAAGTTTTAAAATGACAGATGAAAGGTTCTGCAATTTCTTCTCATACACTTTTGTGTTGTAACGTTTTTCACTTTCAGGTGTAAATTCGTCGTTGAGAAAAATATCTGGATCGTTAATGGTATCAAATAAGTTTTCTAAATTGTAAAAAGCAATCGTGTTTACTTTGTACTGCTTTTCTTGGGCGTTAGCACTAAAAACACCAATAAACAGCACCAACCAAATGATTAAAATACGTTTCATAAACTTTCAATTCTTAATTTTCATTGTCATTACGCAAATTCCTTGCCATGGATTGGAAAACTCCCTCTTTCAATGCATAAGCAGAACGAATTAACACTCGAATCCGGAACAAATTTATTAGAAATTCTGTAAATACCGAAGCCAAAGGTATCATTTCCACTCTCATGGCTTCCATTCCGGGAATTTCAAGTCGCTCATTTTTATGCTTCGACACAAGTTCTTGATAAATCTCCAACCAGTATTCACGTGGGATTTCATACCAAACAGAATTTTTGTAAGTTCCTAGCAGACCTGCTTTCCGGATATATATCGAAGCAAATGTATCAAAACTACCTGATGACCCAATAAGTACTTTAGGCTGATATTTTTCTATCATTGGCTTTAGTTCTGCGAGCTCTTTATCAAAGTACTCAAAAATAGCATTGATTTCATTTTCCTTTAGCGGATCGGAAGGTTTAAACTTCAATAACAGGCGAGCAATTCCCAAATCAAACGATTTTCGGTAATATACTTTTGCCATACTCGCAATTTGAATCTCATTACTTCCTCCCCCAATATCAAGCAACAAACAAGGTTTTTCATCCATAGGAACAGCATGACGCACTCCTTGATAAATGTACTCAGCTTCTTGCTCTCCTGAAATAACATTCAAATCAAATCCAGTTTGTTCTTTAACTCGCTCAATAATTGCTTTCTGATTTGCAGCATTTCGCATACCTGAAGTTGCAAAAACCTCAGTCTTCACCACATCGTAATCCGCAATAATCCCGCGATATTTCAGAAGCACTTTAAGGACTCGCTGGATAGCAGGTTCCGTGATATTTCCTTCAGGGAAACCCTCTGCACCAAGCTTGATTGCCTGCTTATCAGAATACAGGACATCCAACTTATGTGAAGTCCAGTCTGCAATACTCAGATTACAGGTATTCGTTCCTAAATCAATGCTGGCAAGTTTCATGTTTAGCTTTTAAAACGTATCCATTTCCAAAGTTCTTTGTAGCTCACTTTCTTACCATACATAAGAATTCCTGTACGGTAAATTTTTCCTGACAACCACACCATAAACACAAAAGCCAAAATGAGTAAGGAGTAAGATAGAGCCAAATCAAATGCTGACACACCAAATGGAATTCTTACCATCATAACAATTGGGGAAGTGAATGGAATAATGGAGAACCACCAGGCCAAACTACCCTCAGGATTGTTAATAACAGAGAACATCACAATCAAACCAAGCATCAAAGGCAAGGATATCGGCAGCATAAACTGCTGGGTATCTGCCTCGTTGTCCACCGCAGCACCAACGGCTGCAAACATTCCTGCGTATAACAAATATCCGAAAAGGAAATAAAACAAGAAGGAACCTAACAAGAGAGGGAAATTAATGGATGAAAGCGCAGCAAAAGCTTCTTCAATTTTTCCGGAAAACTGATTCTGAATCGGGTTGTCTCCAAGTTGTGCATTTGAGGAAACTAATTGCTCAACTTGTGGCGACTGCTGAAATCCTTGAACATCATCTAAAAAGATAAACTGAGCAGCAGTAACAATTCCCGTTGTCAAAACAATCCAAAGTACAAATTGCGTTAAACCTACCAATGCAATCCCAATGATTTTTCCCATCATTAAGTTAAACGGACGAACAGAAGAAACAATAATCTCAACAATACGATTGGATTTCTCTTCGATAACACCACGCATTACTTGTGATCCATACATAAAGACAAACATGTAAATTAAGAACCCTGCAATATAGCCAATAATCATCGCAATTTCAGTGCTTGTACTTTTCTGTTCACCATCGTCATTAATGATATTGGTTTTGATATCAACATTGGTTTCAACAGCTTTTATAACTTTCCTAAGCTCCTCTTTTTCAACACCCAATTCAGATCCTTTTATTTGGAGTTTTGCGTCTTTAATGTACTTCTCCATATGATTGAGAATCTCCATTTGAACTGTAAGACCAGGCTGTTTATACGAATACATTGCTGCCGAAACACTTGATGTACTAACAATATTATGCGGAATATACAGCAATGCATAATAATCGTTTTTCTTCATATAGGCAATGCCTTCATCCACATCCAGCCCCTCAACAAAATCAAATTTCAGATATTCACTATCCTCAAATTGATCAAAAAACAAATAGGAATCATCAATGACAGCAATTGTTTTCTCCTCAGTATCTTTCATCTGAGTAAGCCATACAGGAACAATCATTAGGGCAGCAAATAAAATTGGACCTAAAATTGTCATAACAATGAAACTTTTTTTCCTGACACGACTCAGGTATTCTCGTTTTATAATAATGCCAGTTCTACTCATGATTTTCAGAATTTTGTGGGTTGTCACTTTCTTCAACTAAAGAAATAAACACACTGTTCATACTAGGAATAATCTGACGGAATGATTTCAACTCACCTTTAGGGAGCAAGAATTTAATCAAATCGTTAGCGGAAAAATTATCGTTTAAGCGTTTTAGCTTAACAAGAGTTTCTCCGTTTTGGGCAGATGTTTCCATAATCTCATAATCGGCTGTCATCGCCAAATCGGGATTTGTATATTCCCCATCGAAAATAATTTCATACACATCCGGAGCATAGCGCTTTCTGATGGTATCGATATTTCCCTCAACAACAATTTTCGATTTATTAATCAGTGCAATATCATCACAAATCTCCTCAACTGAGGACATATTATGTGTACTAAAAATGACAGTCGCACCCTTATCTCGAAGTTCTAAAATTTCATTTTTCAGAAGATTTGCATTGATGGGATCAAAACCGGAAAAAGGCTCATCAAAAATGAGAAGTTCGGGTTCGTGCAAAACTGTAGTAATAAACTGAACTTTTTGAGCCATTCCTTTGGAAAGCTCTTCAACTTTCTTGTCCCACCAGTTTTCAATACCAAACTTTTCAAACCAGAATTTTAGACGCTTAGCAGCATCAACCCGATTGATTCCCTTCAATTGAGTAAGATACATTGCCTGCTCCCCAACTTTCATTTTCTTGTATAATCCGCGTTCTTCGGGCAAATAACCGATGTTGCGAATGTGTTTACTACTCAATTTTTCACCTAATAACTCAATGCTGCCACCATCAGGTCCGGTAATTTGATTGAGAATCCGAATAAAACTTGTCTTCCCTGCTCCATTAGGTCCAAGTAATCCGTAGATACTACCCTTAGGGACAGAAAGACTAACATTGTCAAGTGCCTTGTGACCCGCATATTGTTTTGTCACATTTTCAGCTCGAAGAATGTAATCCATAAGCATTTAAATTTGGCGTGAAAATAATGATAAATTGTGTGAATGCTGTTAAAATATTTATAAAGAAATAAAAAAGCATGAACAGGCTTCTCAAAACTAAGGAATAAATGGAAATTTGGCATGAAATTTATTCTAATGAGATTTCAAATCAGGCAATAATTCAAGATTCTGGCAGTTATTAAAAATGATACTATCTTAGCAAAAATGAAACCTGCAACTAAATATTTTATCATTGGCATCGTTTTTCTGCTGTTTACACAAGCAGCACAAGCAGCACGTATTCATGGTACAGCCAAAGACTACGCAAATTTCGAACTGGTATTTTATCGTTATAGCGATTTAATAACAGAGAAAGCAGATAGTCTTTTCACCATGCGTTTTGACTCGGAAGGAAAGTTTGATCAGTCTTTTGAGATAGAAACTGAAGCCCCAGTTTTTACATTGGTAGGTATTTACAAAATTTGGGTTATTGCAGAACCCCAAGGTGACTACGAACTTGTTTTCCCTGACTATTTAGAAAAAACGAATGCTGAAATTTACAACCCGTTTTTTAAGCCGATTTTATTGATGGCAGGGATTAAAGGTCAAAGCAAAACGGACTTGAATTATATGGTCAATCAATTTGATGCCAAATACAATGCATATTTAGATTCCCATTTACTGGATTTCCTTGCTCAAGGTAAAGATTCAGATGTTGAGCTTTTTATCGACAGTTTAAAAATGGAATTCCCCTACGAAAAATCAAGCTATTTTAATGCATGGAAAACATTTCGCTTTGCTAACCTAAGACGCATTGCTTATGAGCGCAATCATAGGTACACCATCAATCAATATTATAGACCTAGCGAAGTACATTACCAAAATCCTGCATACATCTTCCTTTTCCGGGAATTATTTGAAAATTATTTTGATCGGTTTTTGCTTCGCTCAGACGGAGTAGAATTGCAAAAAGCAGTAAATCTTGCAAAAAGCCCTCACGCCATATCAAAAGTATTGAGCAGAATGTTTGAACTCAATAATCAAGCCTTGCGTGAATATGTCATGATAAAAGGGCTTTACGATGCCTATTCAGGTGACAATTTCAAAAAAAAGCCAGTATTAATCACCTTGGATTCCATTGCAAATTTTTCTGAATACCCTGAACATCGAATTGCTGCTAAAAATGTGATTGACAAACTAACACATTTAGCACCTAACACCGTACCCCCTGACTTTTCATGGTATGATTACGATGGAAATAAAGGAAAAATATCCGACCTTAAGAACAGATACCTCTACATCGTTTTTTATCAAAGTGAACTTCCCTCCTGCCAACAAGAAATCGGACCATTAGTTGCCTTATCGGAAAAGCACAAAGGTAGTTTTGAGGTGTTGCTAGTTGTCTTTGATGAAGATAAAACAAAAGCATTAAAAAATATTTCTTACCACAACCCGGAGTTTAAAGTTGTTTTTCCTGACAATCCGGAAACGGTTAAAAAATTGTGGGAAATATATGCCTTTCCAACTTATTATCTTGTAGGTCCTCATGGAAAGTTGGTTTTTTCACCGGCACCTTCGCCTACAGAACAGTTTGAGCAATATTTTTTCCGCTATACAAGACAGTAACGTCACACCAGGCAATGAGTTTTTATGACATCCTGTAGTGATGCGTAAGTCTTTCGCATAAGGGAGGGAATGGTTTCTTTGTCAACCCAAACACACTTTTCAATTCCCTCATCTATCTGTGGCTCAAGTGCATCGGCATCACCAGAATACCCCATAGCATACCAATAGGTTTCTTTCAATAAGATTTTTCCATCTTGTTTGTAAAGATGATATGTTTTATCAAGCAGATGATCAATTTTGAGTAACTGCAAATCCAAACCACACTCTTCAGACACTTCACGAAGCGCACATATTTCGGGTGTTTCACCTTTTTCTGCTTTCCCTTTGGGTAAATCCCACTTTTTATTGCGAAAAATAAACAGTTTAAGATCTTCAGAAACACTCACAATTCCTCCTGCAGCAAGCACTGGCTTAAGCAAGGATTGCAAAAATGCGAGTCCTCTTTGCGGAGATGTTCCATAAAGATTAAAATGTTTCACCTTATTATTTGCAGTAAAGCGATTAATCTGTATTTTTAGATCGCCTGCTTCGTTCATCGAAATGGCCTGAAAACCTGAGGTTTCACCCTTTAGTTTTTCCTTAGTAATGGAAATAAATCGATCTTTAAAATAAATTTTTATCATAACATGGAAAACACTTCAAAACAAATTGCAAATTATTTATTGCAAATTAAAGCAATTAAATTAGAGCCTCAAAACCATTTTACATGGGCTTCAGGATGGTATAGTCCAATTTATTGTGACAACCGTAAAACCTTGTCATATCCTGAGATCAGAACTTACATTAGAGATGCTTTTGTCGCACAAGCGAAAGCAGATTTTGAAGATTTTGACATTGTTGTTGGTGTTGCAACAGGCGGAATTGCACATGGAGCATTGGTTGCAGATGCAATGAACAAACCATTTGCTTATGTTCGCTCATCATCCAAAGGTCATGGTTTGGGCAATCAAATCGAAGGCGTAGTAAAAGCTGGTCAAAAAGCACTTGTCATTGAGGATTTGATTTCAACAGGTGGTAGCAGTTTAAAAGCTGTAGATGCTTTGCGCAATGCGGATATTGATGTGATTGGAATGATTGCAATCTTCACTTATGATTTCCAAGTAGCAGCAGACAATTTTGAGAATAAAAATGTCAAATGCCAAACCCTCAGCAATTATCATGCTCTCATTGAAGCTGCAACTGAATCGGGATATGTCCAAAAATCAGATGTAGAAACATTAAAAGAATGGAGAAAAGACCCAGGTAACTGGAAAAAATAAAAGATATGCCAAGTTTGAAAGTTGTCAGTAAAATTGGAAAAATCCAAAATACTAATGAACGAATATTTCAATTCTTGTCTGATTTTAGAAACTTTGATCGCTTAATCCCACCCGAAGTTGAAGGGTGGGAATCTGACATGGATTGGTGCCGTTTTCAGGTTAAAGGACAATGGGTAAGTTTGCACATTGTAAACCGAGATCCATTTAAAACCATAAAGTTTCAATCGGGAGAGGACTCTTCCTTTTCATTTAATTTTTGGATTCAGCTTGTCTCTGTTTCTGCTTATGACACACGTGTCAGACTCACAGTTCATGCTGACGTAAATATGATGATGAAAATGGTGCTGAAAAAGCAATTGAAAAAAGGTGTTGACCAATTGGTCGATCAACTGGCTATGATCCCATACCCATAACCTATTTTCTACATACATTGTAAAATCATTGACACAATTCGATTTTATACCACTTTCCCTATAATAACACCGTATTGTTATGGATAGGCCTAAGCATTTTCGTTTATTTGCCCCACGAAAAGAATAAGCTTTATGGGAAAAACAAAACAGAGCAAAACGAAAAATCCGAAACGATATTTTGATGTTGACCCAAAGGTTTTTTGGCCTTCAGCAATACTAATCATTCTATTTGTCACCATAACGCTTTGGGTTGGAGAACCAATGAATGCAGTCTTCAACAACATTCAAAACAAAATTTCTGATTTTGGAGGGTGGTTTTTTATTTTAGCAATGAACCTATTTCTGATTTTTTCATTTGCTGTTGCCTTTGGGAAATTTGGAAAAATCCGTCTTGGAGGACGCACTGCAACTCCAGAATTTAGCAGACTTTCGTGGTTTGCAATGCTTTTTAGTGCAGGAATGGGTATTGGAATTCTCTTTTGGAGCGTTGGCGAACCTATTTTACATTATGTAAAACCTCCAATTGGAACAGGAGAAACTGTCGAATCTGCACAGAAAGCAATGGAATTTACATTCTTGCATTGGGGATTACATGCATGGGGAGTTTATGCCATTGTTGGTTTGTCTCTAGCATTTTTCACTTTCAATAAAAAGCTTCCGTTAACAATAAGTTCTGTTTTTTATCCTCTCATTGGAAACAAAATCAACAGATGGCCAGGAAAAGCAATTAACGTACTAGCTGTTGTCGCAACTTTATTTGGGCTTGCAACATCCTTAGGACTTGGAGTACAACAAGTAAGCGCCGGGCTAAACCATCTAACAGGAATGCCGGACACGGTCAATTTACAAATTATTTTGATTGTAATTATCACACTTGCAGCAACAGGGTCTGTCGTTGCAGGACTTAGTGGGGGTGTTAAACGATTAAGTCGTATCAATGTTTTCTTGGCTGCCATATTTTTACTTTTTATTGTTATCGTTGGTCCAAGCTTATTTATTTTGGAATCCTTTGTCCAAAACATTGGTGCATACCTTCAAAATTTCTTCGAATTGAGCTTCTGGACAGAATCATACACTCAATCTGACTGGCAAAAAAGCTGGACTGTCTTTTATTGGGCATGGTGGATAAGTTGGTCTCCTTTTGTCGGAATGTTTATCGCCAGAATTTCAAGAGGTCGAACAATTCGAGAATTTGTTTTAGGTGTGCTTATTGTTCCAACTATTATCACTTTTTTCTGGCTTTCAAGTTTTGGTGGATCTGCTCTATTCCTAGAACTGAACCATATTTCAGACATTAAATCTGCTGTTGACACCAATGTCGCAACTTCATTATATGAGCTACTATCAAACTTCCCAATTGCAAAATTCACTTCAATTATTGCAATTGTCCTTGTTACAAGTTTCTTTGTAACATCCTCAGATTCTGGCTCTCTTGTTGTAGATAGCCTGACTGCTGGTGGGAAATTAGATGCTCCAGTTGCTCAACGAATATTTTGGGCACTAACTGAAGGACTAGTTGCAGCAGTTCTACTCCTTGGTGGTGGCTTGGGAGCACTACAAACAGCATCAATACTGACAGGTTTACCCTTTGCTCTCATTCTAATTATTATGATGATAAGTCTGAACAAAGGACTCACTCAAGAGCATTATAAACTCACGAAATATTCGCTAGAAAAAGAGAGAGAGAATAAAACTGGATTGATTAAAGAAATCATTAAAAAGAATAAGAAATAATTAGCAAATCGTAGTACTATGAAAAATATTTTAGTTTGTCTTGACCTTTCAGACATGGATGAATCTCTTATTCGTTACGCCAACTTTGCGGTGAAAAGCTTTCAACCAGAGTCTATTACCTTCATTAATGTCATGGACACTTATGATATCCCTGAAGAATTATCAGATTTGCTTTATTCTGAGGAAGAGTCAGTGGAAGACATTATTCATCAAGAATTAAAGGAAAAAATATATAGTTTATATACCTGCACTGAAAAGTTAAAACCAGAAATTATACTCGAAACGGGATCAACAACAGAACGAATTGTTCATTATGCAAGAAAACATGCCATTGACCTTTGTATATTAGGAAAGAAAATCGGATTCGAGGGCAATGGTGGTGTTGCAAGACATATCATAGGTCTTATTCCTTCTTCTGTGCTTATGGTGACAGAAAACACCATGCATACGATAGATAAAATTCTTGTAAGAACAAATTTTGAGATTGCATCTTTCCATGCTCTGCAAATGGCAGAAGTTGTTTCTAAATACACCGGAGCACAAATAGAAATGCATCATGTGTACAAACTACCATACAACTATTTCCCTGAGCAAACTCCCAAAGCACTTAAAAAGATACGCTCAAAATTAGATCCTCATATTGCTAAGAAATTGAATAAGTTCAAGAAAAAATATCAGATTTCAGAAGAAATCCCTTTCAGTTATTCTGTTAATTTACATGGCAGTGAAGCCGAATCGCTTTACAAACATGCAATTAAATCTGAATCGGATTTAATCTTAACAGGCACAAAACTGAAATCGCAGCTTGCAAATATTATTATGGATAGCACATCAGCAAAACTTGCCAGTGTAGACAAAAATATTCCAATCCTTATTGTTAAAAACAAGAAAGAATCCATTGGATTTCTGAAAGCCCTTTTTGATTAAAAAAGCCGGCATACACATTGGCATAACCGGCTTAGGCGTGAGAATTAATTATCTTATGGATCAATTAAGAATCACATTATTATTTTGCTAGAATATCCTCGTAACGTTTCTCAATGACCTTCCAGTCAACAACATTCCAAAAAGCAGAAATGTAATCTGGACGTTTGTTTTGGTATTTGAGATAATAGGCATGTTCCCAAACATCAAGTCCGAGAATCGGATTTCCTTTAACATCTGCAACATCCATTAACGGATTGTCTTGGTTTGGTGTATCGGTTACAGCAAGCGATTTGTCATCTTTAACAACAAGCCAAGCCCAACCAGATCCAAAACGGGTGGCTGCTGCAGCATTAAATTTTTCAACAAAAGCATCAAAGGATCCAAAAGCGGATTCAATCGCTTCCAACAATTTTCCTTCTGGTTTACCACCACCATTTGAACTCATAGAAGCCCAGAACATGGCATGATTAAAATGTCCACCACCATTGTTTCTTACAGCAACCGGGTATTTGCTAATGTTATTCAAAACCTCAAGAAAAGTTTTTCCCTCCAATTCAGTTCCTTTCACTGCATTTTGCAGTTTTGTGAAATACCCATTGTGATGCTTAGTATAGTGCAATTCCATTGTCTGTGCATCAATATATGGTTCGAGTGCAGAATAATCATAACCTAAAGCAGGAAATTGACAATCTTTCATTTTATCAGTAATCATAACGTTTTATAATTTTTAAAAGTTAAACAATTTATTAAGGGTTATATACATGGCCTTCAAGCGCCATTTCATATCTTTCACTTACCGTTTCCCAATCAATGATTTCCCAAAAATTGGAAACATACTCGCCACGTCTGTTCTCATACTGCAAGTAATATGCGTGTTCCCAAACATCAAGTGCTAGAATTGGAATGCCTTGTTCGGGCACAACATCCATCAAAGGGTTATCCTGATTTGGAGTACTTACCACCATCAGATGATTTCCCGGAAGAACAATAAGCCATGCCCATCCACTTCCAAACTGTGTTTTAGCAGCAAGATTAAATTCATCCTGAAATGCTTCAAAACTCCCAAAATCTTCTTCGATAGCAGTTTTGAGTTTTTCACTTATTTCAGTTGGTTCTGACGATAAATTCGTCCAAAACATCCAATGATTGTAATATCCACCAGCATTATTTCTTACAGCAACAGAATGCTCACTTACATGAGCAAATATCTCATCTAAAGGCATTCCATTTATATCTTTACCTTCGACAGCAGCAAGAAATTTCTTGAAATATCCTTTATGATGTTTATCGTAATGAAGCTCCATAATGTGAGCATCAATGTATGGCTCTAAAGCATCTGCAGCATAAGGCAAGTCAGGGAAAGCATACAGACTTTCTTCTAAGTCGTCAGCTGCCAGTGTCATATTTTTCACTTCCTCTACTGAATTTGCGTCATGATCATGCCCCTCGTGCTGATCTGTATTTTGACATGACATGGCTAATAATCCGATTATTGGCAATATGTAAATTAAATGTTTCATCATTTTATTTAGATTAATTCTAATTTATAGTTTAACAAAATAGAATTGGCTTTGTTCATGAAAATCATATTGATTCTGGCATTGATTTTGATTCAAAGGGAAAAAGCAGTATTTTTAATGCAAACAAACCAGAAATTATGAAACGATTATTACTTATTTTTGCTGCCCTTGCAGCATTTAGCCTTGCATCAGCACAGGAAGACATAGAAGACAAGTTTGAAGCCATGGAAGATAAATTTGAGGATGCCTTTGAAGAAGAAGAAGGCAATCAAATGACACTTCGATTTTTTAATGCAGAAAATGGAGAGCCTGTTCCTGAAGCAACCGTAGTGATTGGGGGAGAAACCTATGAGACAGATTACGAAGGGAAAGTACGTTTTCCAAAAATTGAGGAAGATGGTAATTATCCGGCAAAATTTTCTTGCGATGGTTTTATTTCAGCCACCTATCAGTTTGAAGTAAGAGCTTTAACGATTTTCCGGAATCGTTTTTCGGTTTCACCAGTTTTGGAACTAGGAAGTCTTCGCGTGGTTCTTGATTGGGACAAACGCCCAAAGGATTTGGATGCTCATTTCATGAACAAAGGGAAATATCATATTTCTTATCAGGACATGCATGTGTCTGCCGATGGAACTGCACGATTAGACAGAGATGACAGAAATGGTTATGGACCTGAAACCATCACAGTAAACGACATGGATGAAAGTGATGTGTATTCATATCTCGTATTTGATTACAGCAACCGCGGTAACTCCAATTCTCGCTCGTTGTCAAAATCTGGGGCCGTAGTTCGTGTTTATATGGAGGACAGATTGGTTAAAACCATTCCTATCCGCGAACAAGACAGAGGAACTATCTGGAAAGTATTCACTTTCAGAGACAATGAATTTATCATTTACAATGACATTATAAATTAATTGCATTTACAGCTTAAGGAAAGCGGATTGTATTTTACGATTCGCTTTTTTGTTGGTTTGGTTTTGCATGAACAATTAATTCCATTTTTTGCTGATTTCTTACTAAAACACACATAGATTTTTTAACTTTACATGCGGATAAACAGGAAATAATGTTAAATGTAGGTGCGGATATGCATAAAATAAAGAAATATAAATATGCTTTAAGGAAGGAGTAGAGGGAAGCAGTATCAGTAGTTTATGGAAACACCAAAATAGTTCGGCAAGTTTTTCAGAAATAAAACAAAAGAGTTGTAAAATTAAAAAATCGCAATATGATATTAGTACAATTATTATTGGCTGGTGCAATTGTTATTCTATTAATATGGAATATTGGCCTTTTAAAAAAAACAAGAAATGAGAATAATGATAAGTCCATTCTTGAGATTAAAGCAAAACTCAATTTTATCGTAGCCACAGGTTCGTTAGCTGTTTTGGTAATTACATATCTTGGATGGGATGCAAAAGAAAATATTAAAATGCAAAATGAGATAATTGTTAATGAGATGATCGAAAATTACAAGGAAAAACTCGATAGTATTTTTGATGAGAATGACTTGTTGAAATCTCAGTTATTTATAGTCTCAGGCTTAGAATATGAAGAAAACAATCAAAAGTTCGTATTTAACGAATTAAAAACAGTAAATGGTGATAGGCTCCCTACTTTTGAGCATTCACCAAAAATTATTGTTGAGACAAGTACAGGCGAAAATCTCAGAATAGTTGAAACCACAAGTAAATATTTTATTTTGGATAAACCAATAAAAAAACATTGGAGCCTCTCAACAGGCGAAAATGAGCAATATCCAGATATATTAGAATTTGACGTTTGGATAGTTAATTATTAATAATTATGTCAAAATTATTCGGGTGCTAATACAATGATCAGCTAAATCATTCATATATTATAATTTTTCAACAGACCTCCTCTCATCCTCCGCTGCAACATTCAGCACCTCATCTGCATTGTAGCGAGCTTGTTTCACACTCACCTGTCCAGTCATCAACATCATTCAGGTAGTCATTATTTAAAATGCGCCCAACTTAATTGTCTCCACAGTGCGGAGATAATTTAATGCTACATAAATGTCTTTTCAAAGCGAAGAAAATGGATTAAATGTTTTGATCCCATTTTTGTTTAAAGTTTTACAAGTTCAATCGTTTTCCATAAAGGTAATTATAAAAGGAACAAAGTAAAAATTATCATTTTTTTAACAGACAACTTGTATCACAATTATGTTATAATGAGCAAAAAAAAGCGGCTTGCTTTTGCAAACCGCTTTTTTGACTACTTCTGAGCTCCCCCTCTTGGACTTGAACCAAGGACCCCCTGATTAACAGTCAGGTGCTCTAACCAGCTGAGCTAAGGAGGAAGATCGTTGCGCATTAACTACCCGAGGGTTTTTTGTCAAATGCGAGGCAAATGTAAAGTGTTTTGTTAACTTTACCAAAATTTTTGACAAGAAAAATTAAGAGAAATATGAAAATTTTTGGAATTGGGAACGCGCTCGTAGACATAATGACAAGTCTTAACAAAGATGACTTCCTGAGCGACAATAATTTACCGAAAGGCAGCATGCAACTCGTAGATGCTAAAAAATCTGGAGAATTATTAAAATCTGCTGAATCTTTTAACAAACAACAAGTATCAGGTGGTTCTGCTGCCAATACAATTCGCAGTCTCGCACGCCTCGGAGTTGACGTTAGCTTCTTAGGAAAAGTTGGAAACGATGAATTAGGTGAATTTTACGAAAAAGAAATGCAAGATTATGGCGTAAAAACATTTATGTCAAAATCTGAAATACCTACCGGAACTGCACTAGCACTCGTAAGTCCTGACGGAGAAAGAACATTCGCAACTCACCTTGGTGCTGCTGTCATGTTAATGCCTGAAGACATTAGTGAAGAAGCTGTGAATTCAAACGACATTCTTTATATTGAAGGATATCTTGTGATGAATCACGCCTTGCTAGAACGTGCTGCTGAACTTAAAAAAGCGCACAATTGTAAACTTGCAATTGACTTGGCTTCATTCAACGTTGTAGAAGCCGAACATGAGTTCTTGTCAGATTATGTGAAAACCCATGTGGATATTGTGTTTGCCAACGAGGAAGAGGCTGCAGCATTTTTCCCTGGCAAAACCCCTGAAGAGTCAGTTGTCGCATTTAGCGAAATGGTAGAAATTGCAGTAGTAAAAATTGGTGCTGAGGGTGCATATATTCGTCAAGGAAACGAACAAATAAAAGTTGCTGGACGCCCAGCACAATGCATAGACACAACTGGAGCAGGAGATAATTTCGCTGCTGGTTTTCTTTATGGACTTGCCAACAATATGGGCTTAGAAAAATCTGGTCATGTTGCAAATCTCTTAGGTGGAAATGTAATTGAAGTGATTGGTACAAGTATGGACGAAAATCGCTGGAACAGAATCTTCACAACCATTGATGAAATAAAATAATCATTGTACTCGATACATTCAAAGGCTATCCGTTTCTTACAGGTAGCCTTTTTTGTATTTCAAAAACTGTTATGTAAATGTGTACCTACTAACGCACGAGCAGACATAAGCAAGTTTGAGATTTTTGTGCTTGAACTTTAGTGCTTACCTGGCTACCACAGGCAGGTTTGTTATTTATTTTTTGTTGTTTGTTGTTTATCCTGTCTCTTGACTCCTGACACCTGTTTCAGGCATTCACTGCGATGGTTTTCAATCGATCGGGAGCTAAAATAATAATCTTCTTACCATCGACATACAGAAGTTCATCCTCATGCATACTCCGCAAGGAATTAATGACTGATTCTTTTGAGAAGCCACACATTTCAGCTAACTCAACACGACTAACCGGTAATGTAAATTCATTCGAGTTATACACACGATGAAATTCATTTATCATCAAAGCCAAAGCTCCATCTACGTTTTTATCTGCCATTCTTGTAATCCAATGCACCATACGATTTGTCATTCCAGACATAAGTCGAATTAGTTTTAAAGCGAACTCTCCATTCTCACGAATAAGTTGCTGAAAAACACCCATATTAATAAGTCTTACAACAGTTTTCTCAAGCGCCACAGAAGAAAAATCCATATTCTTACACGCAAAACTACACATAATACCCACAAACGATCCTTCTGAAAGCAATGCCACGGTTGATATTTTCCCATCATTTGTCACATCCAAACGAGCGATTCCTCTTTCAATAAGCATAATATGATCGGCAACAAATCCTTGTTTTATGATGGTTTCATGCGCTTTAAATTCCAGTATAGTTGTGGACTTTTCCACTAATAACTGTTCATCAGGGGACAATGCCTCAAAACACATTTCAACTGTAACAAACTCATTATCTGAGCCCTCTCTCCTACTTAAAAAATTCAAATTATGCATAAGCTGTTAATCAACATATTTTTCGGTGTAAAACTACATCAAAATACAATAAAAACACCACTTATTTCCATGTAAAACCTTACAATGATTTACTTGCTCTATCATGTAAGAACCCAGATCTTTACACCAGTTAATCATTTAAATAATAACATTATGGCAGACTTAAAGTTTAGAATAAAAGCAGAAAGTGCAAATGCAACCAAAACAATTGTAAAAGCAAGAGGATTTGAAATCATTGTTGACGAACCAGCAGATCTCGGAGGAAATGATGAAGGTGCAAACCCAGTTGAATACGTATTAGCTGCATATTCAGGTTGTTTGAACGTTGTCGGACATTTAGTTGCCAAAGAAATGAATTTTGAACTTCGCAGTTTAAAAATTCAAATGGCAGGAACACTTAATCCAGCACGTCTTTTTGGACAATCCGAAGAAGAAAGAGCAGGATACAATAAAATTGAGGTAACTTTAAATCCAGACTGTGATGCAGACGAAGCAACACTTGAAAAATGGAAAGAAGCTGTTTGCGATCGTTGTCCTGTTTCAGATAACATTAAAAACACAACACCTGTAGAAATCAAAATAAAATAACTTGATTTGAAAAATGAGATTATGTAAAAGGGCTGCCAATTATCGACAGCTCTTTTCGCATTTCTATACATCAAGACTAGCGTTCTTACGTGGACACGTAGATGCGAATGGACAATATTAAGTTAATTGAAAAAGGGAAAACAATTGTCATTCGATGTGTTTGCGAACTCAAGAAAAGAGAGCGGGAGAAGCTTTCAGCTATGAACACAATGAATAGCAATTTTCCACTTTCAGCGCTTTGCGCAACTTTAAACTCTAAGCGCAGAATAAAACCTTCAATTAACTCCTAACTCCTGCCTGCTGACCCCTGCTAAAATAGTCCGTGAATTTCAGCGTCAATTTTATCAATGATATGGCTTAAATCCTCTTGCTTGTTCATAAAATCAAGATTATCCACATCTATGATCAACAATTTCCCAGCATCATAACCTTGAATCCAAGCTTCATAACGCTCATTCAGACGAGTAAGATAATCGAGACGAATGCTGTTTTCATATTTTCTTCCACGTTTCCCAATTTGGCTAACCAAGGTCGGGACACTTGCTCTAAGATAAATAAGTAAATCGGGAGCATCAATGACACGAGTCATAAGCTCAAACAACGAATAATAATTATTAAAATCACGTGTTGACATCAGCCCCATGCTATGTAAGTTAGGGGCAAAAATTGATGCATCTTCATAAATGGTTCTATCCTGTACAACTTTCTTTCCACTATTTCGAATATTCAGAATCTGGTTAAAACGAGAATTTAGAAAATAAATCTGAAGGTTGAAAGACCAACGTTGCATGTCTTCATAAAAATCGGTGAGATAAGGATTGTCATCCACATCCTCATAGTGAGGTTCCCATTTATAATGTTTCGCAAGTAAGCGAGTAAGTGTTGTCTTCCCTGATCCAATGTTTCCGGCTATTGCAATATGCATAATATCTACTTATTAAAATTGAACACACTAAGATAATATCCTTTTTTTAAATATCCGTGAAATTTCCGGCTTAATCTAAATTGATTCGTTTTAAATTATCACTTTGCGGATAAATTAACTGTTGATTGACGATTGAAAAGATCTGAATGTCATCTGGTAATTCAATCAATGCATCAAGCTCTGCAGTAATAAAATTGTAAGCAAACAGTGTGTTCTTATTTATAAAATACAATGTATCATTTTGGATAACAGGAGGAGTGGAGAAATTTAATGGAAGTGTTTTTTCATAAGCTGCATAAGCATTAAAAACCATCAATCTACCATCGTCAAATGCCAAATACAATTGTCGGTTTTGCTCCTGAAGTAAAATTGGATTGCTTTGATTTTGCTGTATCTCACCACTACTCAAATCCGTATTCCCAAGGGGATCCACATGAACAACCTGATGTTTATCTGCATCGTATATCCAGAAACCTCCTCGTGAAGCAGTACATGCCAACACATTGTGATAACGATTGATCCCATCTAATTCAAAAGCCTCTGAAACAGGATTTAAATATTTATCCAAAAACAAAACGGTATTAAAATCGGCAGAAAACACCATGATGCGCATAGGGTTTGACACATCAAAACTTGTAATGTACGAAGACTGTGGCAAATCAAATTGACAAATGATTTTCCCGTTTGCATTCAATTTCTCCAAGCGATCAGCCTTTAAAACATAGGCATTACCATACAAATCATATTTTAACTGCAATGTTTGTCCTGAAACCGAGCTCAAAACAAAGAAAATCAAGAGTGTAAAAAGTACGTTAGTCTTTTGCATGCTTAAAGATACACAAAAAGCAATCAGAGCAAAAATAAAAGCGTAACAGTTGGGCAACTACTACGCTTTTGGGTTAAATATCAAGTGAATGAAGACAATCACTCGTTCACTATACTACATCCGGGCAATTTCGGATTAACTCTAATCTCTGCAAGATCCATCACGAAGTCCATGTCCTCCACTGTGCATTCCTTTTCCACCACGATCACGATGATAATTATCGTTTCTACCAACTTTTCCCTGACGGTTACCATGATGCATGTCGTAATACACTTTTTGCTCAGCAGTTAAAAGATTTCGTACTGCAAGATGATGTGCAACTCTAAGTTTTTGCATTTGAGTTTGAATCTCACTCATTTCATCAATTTTTGCATCAATAGCTTTGACATCTGGATTATCAGCAATCATTAATTTACGTTTTTGAGCACGTAAAATGTCGAGTTCAGCACGCAAGTCTTTCACTTCCGCAAAATGCGCATTGCGCAATTCTGTAATTTGAGCTTCTTGCTCATCGCTTAAATTTGGAATACGACAATCTTGTCTTTCAAAACCTGAATTTCCATTTCTTGGCCCATTAAAATTTCTGTTCTGTGCTTGAACTTGAAGAGAGCCCAAAAATAACAGAGCGATAAAAATCTGAGATAAAATTGTTTTTGCTTTCATAATTTTTCGTATTTTGTTTGTTCGTATTTTTGATGCAATAAAAATGTAAAGGTTTAATGGGGGTGAAGTTTGAAATTAGTTATCTGCCAAAAGGCGAACACGTTTTGTAAATTGATTTTTGAAATATTATAAGCTATGGATATACCAGTTGTTGTATTGTTAGTAGGATTATTGATTTTCGGATCATTTTTTTTCAATCGGATTTTTTCAAGTTTATCGATTCCGAGCGCATTGTTTTTTATTGTAGTTGGAATTGTCATTGGGTTTTACATTGATCCCGAATTGTATTTTGGAGATGTTGGGGGAAGTTTCGCAGCACTCACACTTAATGTTATCATTTATCTTGTTGGCAAACGTTTCAATTTCAGAAACATTAAAACAGTCCCAACACGTGCACTACCATACACATTGCTCAATGTTTTCTTCACCATTGTTCTCATATCAGGAGCAGCGCATTTCATTGGGAAAATGGATTGGACCGCCTCACTTTTCCTCGGGTTCATATTAAGTGGAACATCATCTGTGATCATTGTACCTATAGTTCAATCATTAAAACTCAAAGACAAAAGTCGAAAAACACTGACTTATGAATCCGTTTTCACAGATGTCATTTGTATCATTGGCGGACTAATTTTCTTCGAATACATTGTTCACAGCCAAGAAACGGGAGCATCAACAACCGGCATGGTAGCAGAATCTGTTCTATTTGGACTATTGTCCGGTGTCATTGCAGGTATATTGTGGGTATTGGTACTCATCAGTATGAAGCGTGTTAAAAACACCATGTTTGCAAGTTTAGCTTTCATACTTATTATTTTTGGAGCGAGCACAGAATTAGGCTTCAATGGTGGTTTTGCTGTACTTGCTTTCGGTATGATGGCAGGAAATATTGATCAAAACCCTTTCAAACGTTGGTTTCCACAACGCATGACCGACAAAGCGAAAGAATACACAACAAATGAAAAGAATTTTTTTGATGAAGTCATTTTATTGATACAAACTTACTTTTTTGTGTACATGGGTATGATGTTGGAGTACTATTCAACACTGGTTTTCCTTGTTGCATTAGTGCTAATGATCATATTAGTTCTACTACGCTGGGTAAGTGTACGTGCCTTTGCATCAAAAGGAATTGATTACAAAGAACGTATTATTATGAGCGTACTTTTACCCAAAGGCATTATCCCGGCAGTCATGGCAACCTTTGCATTTGAAATGGGACTACATCAAGGATTAGAGATTATGCAATATGCCTATGCAATCATCATTATCAGTTTGTTTGTAAGCTCAATTCTCATTGCAATTGCACGAAAAGATCCGGAGTATTTCGGTAGAATGAAAGACAGAATGCTAAAATCAGGACGGAGTGAAAAACATGAAGAAGAAACTAGTATTCAAGAAGATTAATATTCCTCCTAAGGGAATACATTTATGGCTTAATATTGAGGGAAAAAATCTCGCAAATCAAAGTGGAGTAATTATAGACACAGGTGCCTCCATGTCAGTTTTTGATCCCGAAATCATGGCAAATTTCCTTCATGACATAGAAAATAGCTCAGAAATGGACATTGCCAGTGGCGTAAATGCTGATATTGAAAATCCACAGACAGGAAAACTTTCAGGCATACAAATTGATGACTTCATAATTAACAATTTAGAAATTGGAATCATGAATTTGGAACACATACGAAGCATTTACGAAGCACAATTTAACATGACAATTTGCGGTCTTTTAGGCAGTGATTTTTTGGACAAATTTGATGCACAAATTGATTATAAACAGTCCATTTTAATTCTATATACAGATTAACTCATATAAAGCCTTAAGTTTTTAAAAATTATCAATATATTTGCAAGCCAAATTAATTAGATTAATAAAAATTTATGTACAATGCGGAATAAAGGAGCAGTTATATCGATTTTGGTTCTCCTGACATTGATTGTCATGTATTATTTGTCTTTCAGCCTGAAAACTTACATGGTTGAAAAAGATGCTAACGAACAAGCTATTGCATTAGCAGACAAAAACCTTGGAGAATCAGCAGATGAAGATTTGAGAGCGAATTTTGTTGATTCAGTAGAATCAGCATATCTTGATTCAATTTCAGGAGAAGTCATTTACAATTTCCTAGGAAAACACACGTATCTGGATTGCAAAGCAAGCGAGATTAATTTAGGTCTTGACCTTAAAGGAGGGATGAATGTAACCCTTGAAATTAAGGCAGAAGACATGGTAAAAGCTCTGGCTAACGACAAGCGTAATCCAAAACTAAACGAAGCCTTAACGCTTGCGAAGAAAAACAGAGAAAAAGGAAATGAAAACTATGTGGTTTTATTTGTAGAAGCCTATGAGTCTATCGCTCCGGGTGAAAGCATTGCACCATTGTTTATTACTCCTCAAAACAAAGAGAGAATTACGATTACTTCAACCAACGAAGAAGTTCAAAAATATTTGGAAGAAGAAACTCAATCAGCTTATGATAATGCGTTTGACATTTTAAGAAAACGTATTGACCATTTTGGAGTTGTTCAACCTAACATTCAACGTGATGTTGCTGTTAAAGGACGTTTCCATATTGAACTTCCTGGTATTAAAGATCCTGAACGTGTTAGAGGTCTTCTTCAAGGAACTGCAAAACTTGGGTTCTATGAAACCTACGAATTTGCAGAGATCATTGGAAACCTTGACCAAGCTGAACGTATCATTGCAAAATCATTAGCAATTGAGGAAGATGTTGTTGAAGAAGAAAACACTGAAAAAGTTGCTGAAGAAACAGTTCCAGAATTACTTGCTGAAGACAATATTGAACCAGGTATTGAAGGAGGACTCGAAACAGAGGAAACTACACCTGCTGAAACCAGTGAAATCGCACAGCAAAAGCAATATGAAGAAGAACATCCATTATTTTTCAAACTGCAACCTAGCATCAACAGAGAAACAGGTCAAGCAGCTAAAGGTCCGGTAATTGGGACAGCACACTTTAAAGATACTGCACGTATCAATTACTATCTTAATATGGATGAGGTAAAATCTGTTTTACCTATTGATTTAAAATTTGCATGGACGTTTAAACCAATTCAAAATGCTGAAGGTGGTTTAATGGAAGGTTATTACAACCTAATTGCACTCAAAGAAACCCGTAAAGGTGGTCCAGTTTTAACTGGTGATGTAGTTGAAAAAGCAACTCGTGATTTTGGAAACTCTGGTAGTGCTGCTGCTGAAGTAACCATGCTTATGAATAGTGAAGGAGCAAAAGAATGGGCAAAAATCACTGAAAACAACGTAAACAGAAGTATTGCAATTGTACTTGACGGTTATGTGTATTCTTATCCAAATGTTTCTGGTAAAATTCCTGGAGGACGTTCTTCCATTACAGGTAACTTTACTCCTGAAGAAGCAGAAGATTTAGCCAACGTATTGAAATCAGGTAAAATGCCTGCTCCTGCTCGTATTATTTCTGAAGAAATTGTTGGTCCTACTCTAGGTCAAAAAGCAATTGATTCTGGTTTAAGATCTTTCATCATCGCATTCTTGGTAGTACTCCTTTATATGATCTTCTATTACAACCGCGCTGGTTGGGTAGCAGACGTTGCTTTGATTGCAAATATCTTCTTTATCTTTGGATCACTTGCAGCATTTGGAGCTGTACTTACCTTACCTGGTATTGCCGGTATCGTTCTGACTATTGGTATGTCTGTGGATGCAAACGTACTTATCTACGAGCGTATTCGAGAAGAGCTTGCTGCAGGTAAAGGATTAAAACTTGCAATTGCTGACGGATACAAGAACGCATATTCTGCAATTCTTGATGCGAATATCACAACACTCTTGGTAGCTATCATCCTCTTCAAATTTGGAGTTGGACCGATCCAAGGTTTCGCAACCACATTGATTATCGGTATCCTTTCATCATTATTCTCTGCTATCTTCATTACACGTTTGATTTTCAACGGTATGATGGGCAAAGACAAAACCTTTAGATTTGATACTAAAATCACTCGTAATGCATTCAAAAACCTAAAAATCAAATTCCTTGAAAAACGTAAGGTTGCTTATATGATTTCAGGAACTATCATTTTAATTTCACTTATTTCATTAACAGTAAGAGGTTTGAATCCAGGTATTGACTTTACTGGTGGACGTACTTACGTTGTTAAATTTGAGAAAGATGTGGAAGTTCAAAATGTTGCTTCTGATTTGGAAGATGTGATTGGAGAAAGACCAATGGTTAAATCTTTCGGAGGCAGTGATCAAGTAAAAATTATCACCAAATACAAAATTGATGATGATTCTGAACGCGTTGACAGTGAGGTGGATTCATTGATTTACCTCGGTGTAAAAAACAACTTGCCTGAAAATGCAAGCATGGAAGATTTCCAAAGTGATTTTAAACAATCATCACAGAAAGTTGGGCCTTCAATTGCAGATGATATTCTCAGAAAAGCATTTATTGCAATTGGATTATCATTACTTATTATCTTCTTGTATATCTTGATTCGTTTCCAGAAATGGCAATATTCACTTGGTGCAATTGCTGCATTGGCGCATGATGTATTGCTTATCCTTGGACTGTTCTCAATTTTCTACTCAATCATGCCATTTAGTATGGAAATTGACCAAGCATTCATCGCGGCAATTTTGACTGTTGTTGGTTACTCTATCAATGATACCGTGGTTGTATTTGACCGTATTCGTGAATTCTTTAAACTTCACCCAAAACGCAACGAAGATGAAAACATCAATAGTGCATTGAATAGTACAATTAGCCGTACCTTCAGTACATCATTAAGTACATTCTTCGTATTGCTTACAATCTTCATCTTCGGTGGTGAGGTAATCCGCGGATTTATCTTTGCATTGCTTGTTGGTATTGTTGTTGGTACATATTCATCTCTTTTCATTGCAACTCCAATTGCATACGAAATGATGAATAAGAAAAACAAACGCAGAAACAAATAATTGATCACAACAATTTGTTAAATATGAGCGAGGTTGCTAAATAGCAACCTCGCTTTTTTTCATGAGTTCAATGTAAGTAATCACGCGAATTACAGAAAGACTAAACAACAAATTTCATCTTTAATTAAGCTTTACTTAATAAACATTTAGCAAATTCATGCGTTATTGTAGAAAAGTGTATTACCATGAAGCAAATTATAATTCTTTTTGTATTCATCATTTCTGCAGTAGCATTAAGCTCCTGTGGCGAAGAAGAAAGCAGCGAAAATATTGCTGGCGAAGTTACATATAGCAGTAACTGTAAATCATTTAACAAAAACACAAACGAAATATCGAACGATGAGTCATGTGTAGAATTTACGTTCAATGAAAGTGAAATGACTGTTGAACTTGTGCACATCAATGCGGGATTTAATTGCTGTCCCGGGAATATTTTTGTCGATATAAATCAAACTGGAGACAGTATTATTATTAACGAACATTCAACAGAAAGTTTATGCGACTGCAATTGCTTATATGATGTCAATATCCTACTGGAAAATATCAAAGCAAAAACATATCAAGTTGTATTTATAGAACCAATGGTTTCTGATGATGAAGCCTTAAGTTTCACTATGGATCTCACCCAACATTCAAATGGATCGTATTGTGTGAGTCGAACTGACTACCCTTGGGGAATATAAAAAAGGTCGCTTTTGCGACCTAATATTTGTTTATAAAGACTTCACTTTATTCATTCCTAATGCCTTGAGCATCCATCGAGGCAATGGTTTTTCTGGATTTCGCTTTTTCAAGTTAATATACCATCCCCATTTTTTCATCACAGGGACTTTATGTGTCTCAACAAACTCAATTAGCGTACCTTCTGGAGCCTGAATGTATGAAAAGTGACCTGCAGCCTCACCCATATCAAAACTCTCAGCACTATCAACGGTAAACGGGAAACCTGCAGCTTTGCATTCCTCACGTAATTCATCCATACCTTGAATATCAAAACAAAGATGAATAAAACCAGGATCTCCCCACATTCTACCTTCAAAAATATCTTTAGGCTCTCTTGATTTAATTTCAACTAGTTCGATTTGCGTAGGACCCAATAATGGGGAAAAGGCTCCTTTTCTTGCTTTGCTATGTTTGAGTAAAACACGACGCATTTCTGCATCACCACCAGGTATTGTTTGAATATCCTCAAACTTACCACTTCGATCGTAAACAATCTCATCGTATTTAAGAATATCATGATACACTGAAATGGATTCTTCAATACTTTTCACTCCAATGACAGCTCCGTAAACACCTCCACTCACATTTTTTTCTTGAAAGACATTTGCTTCTTCAACAAACTCGAAGATATTTCCATAAAGATCTTTCACATAGAAATGCTTCTTGCCTCCAGGATTATGACAAATTTCCGAAAGTATTTCAATTCCTTTTTTCTGAAAATCCTGATACAGAACTTCAGCATCTTGACATTTCATCATAGCAACAGAAATTCCCAAATCACCAAAGAGTACAGGTTCTTTAGGCATCAAAGGTTTTCTTCCTGTATGTTGCCATACTTCAAAACCACCACCACCATTCATATTAATGGCAAGAGCAGCATGTCTTTCACGGGTTTCACCTTGGGTATATGGCAACATGAGTTCAGCAATTGCTTTCTCCTCAAACACCCGAATATTCATATTAAAATTATCGATATACCAACTCCATCCTTCTTTGAAATCTGGTACTCCTACACCAACTTGCTGTATTCCACTAATCATCTTTGCCATAACTACTTAGGATTTACTTTATTTGCTAAATGATAAAACAAAAATGGCAGGTATTTTTTAAAATACACCATCAAAATTTCTTTTTTACCTATCAAAACTTCTTTTTTACCTTTTTCAATTGATTTTCGCATTTTAGCAGCACATTTTTCTGCCGACATTCCTTCCGCTTGTCCCGGATCCATCTCACCATGCTTTGTCCCTTCTGCTGTCAAAGCAGACATAGAAATTGGAGTATTAATCCTTCCCGGGCAAATCATTGTAACGGAAAGACCGTCTTTCCAATGTTCCAAACGAAGTGATTCATAAAAACCATGCAAAGCAAATTTTGATGCCGCGTATGCAGAACGCAAATAGTAACCAAATTTCCCAGAAATACTTGAAGTTACACCAATACGAGGGACTCCTGATTTTAAAAGAGCAGGGAGCAAACGCTTGGTAAGATTGATGTGTCCAAAATAATTAATCTCCATAATTTTACGATCGACTTCCAGCTTTGTTTCAATGGCCTTGTCTCGCTGAGAAACACCTCCAACCAAAATCATACGATGAATCATATCAAACTTATCCAAAATACGATTTGCCGACTCGATAACTTGTTGCTCATCAGACAAATCAAATTGGAATAATTGAACAATGGCACCCTGCTTTTCACATAAATCAGCTGTATGTCTTAATTTATCTTCGTCATAATCACAAAGAATTAAGTACATATCGGGAGCTGCATATTCAAGTGACAAAGCATGTCCAATTCCCCCTCCGGCAC
Source organism: Bacteroidales bacterium (assembly GCA_963676165.1). Classification (GTDB taxonomy): domain Bacteria; phylum Bacteroidota; class Bacteroidia; order Bacteroidales; family ML635J-15; genus JAQIBY01. The sequence goes on from OY781043.1 coordinate 3,399,400, forward strand.
CGGTTATTAAAATATTCATGCCCATAATTTCAGTCTAAGAAGCCCCAAAGTTAAAAAATTCTTACTACTAACATAAGTCAGTATTAAGAATCTTTTCACAAAGTATTTTAACAAAAAGACGCCCACCGGAAAACCAATGGACGTCAAACAATATCTTGACAAAACTATTCTACTGGAGCAGCTGGAGCCTCTGTATTTTGTGTTTGTTCAGTTTGCGGTTTGTTTTCATCGCCATTTGTTTGGCGATTTGGAATAGCAAAACCAGCAAGTAAGCTAATTACTAATAAAGCGATAGCTAAAGTCCAAGTTGCTTTTTCAAGGAAATCGGTTGTTTTACGAACACCCATTACTGAGTTACCTTGTCCAAAGGAAGAAGACAATCCTCCTCCTTTTGGGTTCTGTACAAGCACAATTAAAATTAAAAGAGTGCAAACGATGAGTAATAAAACTGATAAAAATATAAACATTTCTAATTGTCTTTAATATGAATTAATTCCTTAATTTTTTCAATTTGAGTTGCAAAGTAAATATTTTTTTGCGGATATTTCAAACTTAATTTCTCATAAGTGAATAATGCTTTCTCCAAATGTCCTTGAGAAAGGTAAATTTTTGCCAATGTTTCTGTCACGAGATCGCTTGTATCAAGATACTCAGACATATCATCCACCTTAGATTTAGCCGTCCTGGAAAATTCAGGTTTTTTATTCGAATTTTCAGTAATAAACTTATCAAGCAGAGCTTGTTTGCGATTATCAGGCTTGGATTTTGGTTTATCTGGGATTTTATCAACAGGAAGATCCTCCAACGGGAACTGGAATTCACCTTTTACCTCTTTCTTCTCATCACCAAAACCATCAAACAAATCCTCATCACTGAAAATGTACTCTTCCTCGGTTTCTAATTCTGGGAATTCGGACTTTGGTTCAACCGAAGCATTAGCATCGGACTCTAACTTAGTCCGTTTTTTTTTTAATTCATTGAGTCGTTCCTGCAATAATTTTTCAAGATCTGTCTCAGGTTCTGTAGTTTTCTTTGGTTTTGTATCATCTGCTTGCTGAGAGGAATCAATCTTATCAGGTTTTGGCTCCTCTGGCTTAGCTTGTTCTTTCGGTAAAACAACGTCCTCTTGCTCAGACTTAATTTCACTTTTAGCTTCTACTACCTCTGGAATTTTGGAAACAACAGCTGACTCAGCTTTCTGTTCAACAGATGGTTTCACCTCAATATCAGGCGGACTCTTCTCTTCACTTGCCTCTTTTGGGGGCTTAGTAGTATTCAAAATAATCTGTGACAAGCGATTTCTATCACTGGCATAGATTGCTGCTTTCTTCAATAGCTCCTCAAAACGATGATCGTTTAAACTGTGAAGATTTTTTGCTAACAATACCCAGGAAGTCTGGAAATATGGAAACTCTTCAGACAAGTCATACAAGTCCTTAAGACTACTTTTATCAAGCGCCTCAGGATGTTCAATGTATTTTGTCAATAAAAATTTATCCATTTTACCAATTTACAAGTGCTCGATTAAAAATATCTTCAGTTAATTGATCCAAAATATCTTCTACGAGTTGATCTTCAACACTGGTTAAGTTTTCTGTACTGGAATAATCGGAAAAGCGAGAAAAGTTTGACTCAAAGCTTTTGGTTTCATCTATACGGTTTGTAAACTTCACCTTAACACTAATCGTAAGACGATTTAATGCTGCAGTTTCATTTCCCTGATAAGCTTGTGGTGTCACTTTATAATCTACAATTTCACCTTCGAACTCAAGATCTGCATTTCCGTTACTTACACTTAAACTAGTTTGTTGCACAAACCGATCTTTCAAAGCCTCAGAGAATTGAGAACTTAAGGAAGGATTAACCACAGATGCTCTATTAGGGAAATATGCCACACGAATTGTTTTAGCACTACCTACATCTCCTCCAGTGAAAGAATACCCTCCGCTACAAGCACTAAAAAATGCCAGCATCACAAACATAAAGCTATATGTCAATAATTTTTTCACACAGTTTCGATATTATATTCTTTAATTTTTCGATACAATGTCCGCTCACTTATTCCCAATTCGTTGGCAGCATCTTTTCTTCTACCTCTGTATTTTTCAAGGGCTTTTATAATCATCTCACGCTCCATATCAGCCAAACTAAGGTTTTCTTCGACAAACTCTTCTGTATCCTCAATTTGATCAGGGTCAGCAGTAAATGTAGTAGCCGTCGATGATGCAGGAGGTTCTCCAGAGCCATTAATTTCGTAAATGTCCTCATCCTTGTAAAGCTTATGTAAGATAGATGAATTTTCCTCTTCGGCCTGACGCGCAGACTGAGGGTTATTTTTCATCATATCAAAAACAAGCTTTTTCAAGTCGTTCATATCGTTCTTCATGTCGAAAAGTACCTTGTAAAGGATTTCTCGCTCAGATGAAAAATCGTGTTGGCTATCCTCAGGTTTGCGAATAATTGCAGGCAGTTTTGACTTTTCAACTCCCGGAATATAACGAGCCAATGTCTCACTAGAGATCATTCTGTCCTGTTCAATAATTGACATTTGCTCAGTAATATTGCGAAGTTGACGAATGTTTCCAGGCCAACGATAATTTGTCAACAATTCCTTTGCATTGTGATCTAGTCGCAGTGCAGGCATATTGTACTTTCCTGAAAAGTCAACTGCAAATTTTCGAAATAATAGATGAATGTCTTCCTGCCGAGTTCTTAACGGAGGAATACTGATTGGGACAGTATTTAAACGATAGTAAAGATCTTCACGGAATTTATTTTCAGCAATAGCTTGTAAAATATCCACATTGGTAGCAGCAACAACCCTCACATCCGTTTTTTGCACTTTTGATGAACCAACGCGCATAAACTCACCTGTTTCCAAAACACGTAATAATCGTACTTGCGTTGACATAGGAAGTTCTGCAACCTCATCGAGAAATATGGTCCCCGAATTTGCAACTTCAAAATATCCCTTTCGGCTATCTGTCGCTCCGGTAAATGCACCTTTTTCATGCCCAAACAGTTCACTATCAATTGTTCCCTCAGGAATAGCACCACAGTTCACCGCAATGTACTCACCGTGCTTTCTGTGAGAATACTGATGTATAATTCTTGGAATATTTTCCTTACCAACTCCACTTTCTCCAGTAACCAAGACAGATAAGTCTGTAGGAGCTACCTGTACAGCAAGATCTATTGCTCTATTGAGTCCTTCAGAATTACCAATAATTCCAAAACGTTGTTTGACGGTTTGAATATCCATACATTCACAGTTTATCCATGCAAAAATACAAAAAATTCCCTGACCATCACCCAATATGACAGTCGATTTGTCATTTTGTCAGATTGTTACAATTGACTAGTCCAAAAGCTGAATATTGCGCTCATGTTTCAGGTACATTGAAGGTATGCCCTGATACTCTCCAACTTTTCCCGTCACACACACTTTTTTGTCTTTCAAAAAAACAGAAGGCTCATAGGAAAAATTCACATGATCAGACTCCCAAATTGTGACTGAAAACACTTGATTCGGAAAAGATTTATCTAAATTCAAAAATGTATTGCCTTTACGAGATTTATGCGTTGACACAACAGTACCACATACCGTTATCTTTTTATTTGTCCCCATAAATGCCCTTGCATCTCTTGTATTAAACGCATATTTGGGCATTTCATCTTTCGATAATGCAACACGATCGCCTTTTTGCTTTCCACTAAACCAAGGTTCAGCATTGCAATTGCTTTCCAAAAATACTTGATGCTTCTCATCTAGTTTTGGCAAAAAATCTAAGCCTGTGAGTTTTTCGATAGAATCAATAGTCACTGCATAGTTCTCAATCGGATCTTCAAACATTTGATTTGGCATCAAAAAGGCAATGGCACGATTGTTTCTGGTATCGATTGCAATTTTATAAAAATAGTCTGGCAAACTCATCTGATTTACAGACCGCTCAACCTTAGGCAAATCATCCTTAAGAATAGGACCTGTATAAACCATCAACTCAGTCTTGTTTTCCATGACATATGATCGCAGGAAAGCTTCTGTTTCCGCCCATTTTCCACGATTAAAATCAGGGCACTGAGGTGACATATTGGAATAATAATAGGTTGCAGACATTGCTTTTTGTGACCATCGATAATCCGCTGACGGAGCAAGATGACCTCTATCATAACCATAGCCATCGTAATCAAACTTATTATCAGAAATGAGCGTTTTCAGAAAATAGTCAGCTTCAACTGCAGAGCCTGTACTGATAGTGGTATCAGGACGAAAATCGTTAGTTCGGGAAAAATTACCCTGTTCGATATCAGGTAAAATCATACTTGACACCCAATTGGACAATTCATGATTCTCATTGTACGAAAGAATTAAGCCTGCATGCTCAGCGATTTCTTCCTGCTTTGCTCCCAAAGGTAAACCAACAGACTTCAACTGCATATTAATGTATGAAATCTTAAACTCGTTGAGCTGTTCTTTGATTTTCTGTTTCTCACTTTCCAGCTTTTCAAGGCTTGACTCATATACTTCAATCGAATCTTGAAAACTTTGTGAAAACAATGTATTGGTTGACAAGCAAACAAGACTAGCTAATAAAAATAAATGCTTCATAGTCCAAACAAATTATGCCTGAAAGATACTGACTTTTTCCCAGAGTTAAAATTGAAGTGTTGAAGATTAAGATTCGGATAACACAAGCATCACCCGACAGAAGCGTAGCCTAAACTCGCAATACTAATTTTTACATTAGGGATTTTTAATAAGCGTTGAGCGCATGCTTCTATTGTCGCACCAGTGGTAATTACATCATCCATAAGTAAGATATGTTTGTTCGCAAACATGCTTTCGTCTTTTACCTGAAAAACTTCTGCAACATTCTCCCAACGATCAAATCTATTTTTACGGGTTTGTGTTGTGGTAGAAACTGCACGATAAAAATTATCTGCATTCTGTGGAATCTTCATTGTTTCACTCAGTCCTTGACCTATCATCTCAGCTTGATTGTATCCGCGAGTTTTCAAACGATCTGGATGCAAAGGTACAGGAACAATATAATCCACATCATCAAAATATGCAGAAACATGCAATTCTGACCCAAGTTCTCTACCCAGAAACACACCAATATCCGGACGATTTTGGTACTTAAGCTTATGGATTAGCTTTCGATAATTGCTTCCTTTCACAAAATGCATTAATGCCGTTATATGCTCAACAGGTATTCTTCCCCAGAAAACCTGAGCCAACTCAGAATCTTTGTCTTTATGGTAAGCTGTACGAGGCAGTTTTGCAAGGCAAGATGTACATAATACATGCTCTTGCCTCCTTAAACTTTTTCCACAGGCATCACAAATCTTCGGATAAAATAAAAACCAGAAATCATCCCAAATATTTCGAACGGCAAGTTTCATTATTCGTCTAAGTTACAACTTTTTTTCTAACTAAAACATGCACTTGAATATGTATCTCACAAAAAAATTACATTCAATTTATGGAAAATGAGAAGGCAATGTATCCAACTTGCAAATTTTGAAATCAAAAACTTAAAATTATGAGACAAATAGCATTATTCATTTCCTTTATTTTCCTCTACACAGTAGGATTTTCAGCTACAATTAAAGGCACAGTAAAAACCAAAGACAATCAAGTTGTCGATAAAGCAAAAATCACGTTATTGCAAACAGGCAAAATCATCCAAACCACGTACAGCACATCAACCGGAGAATTTTCCTTTACAAATATCAATGCAGGGCATTATAACATTTACGCTGAGAAAGCTGATTTTGAACGAAGCCTTCCTCAAAGCATTATTGCAACCGAATCATCCATTCATGACATTCATTTTGTATTAAAGAAAAAGTCAACTCCTATCATCCTTGAAGAACTAAGCGTTGTTTCAGATGATTGCGAGGATGAATTCGCCATGAACATGAATGTAGGTAATGCTCAGCAAAATCGGAAAATGGAAGCGGTAAGCTATTACGCCCCCATGAATTCTGAGGCCCCTTATGCAGAACACAATACGGAGGATTATGATTTCATTGAAGAGAATCGTTTTCACGCTGTAACTGACGAACCTCTTTCCACTTTCTCCATCGATGTTGACAAGGCATCTTACGCCAATGTACGCAGATTCATTAATCAAAATCAGAAACCTCCCAAAGATGCAGTACGCATTGAAGAACTCATCAATTATTTTTCATATGATTATCCTACCCCAACAGATGGACACCCATTCGCATCCCATTTGGAATACGGCGATTGCCCTTGGAATAAAGATCACAAATTACTGATGATCGGTTTGAAGGGAGAAAACATGAACAACGAAGAGGTTCCAGCATCAAACATTGTCTTTCTTTTGGACGTTTCAGGATCAATGAATAGCTACAACAAACTTCCTTTACTCAAAAGCTCATTTGAGATATTAATTGACAAATTAAGACCTCAAGACAGAATCGCCATCGTGGTTTATGCAGGAAATGCAGGTTGCGTTTTGGAATCAACACCTGGGAATGAAAAAGTCAAAATTAAAACAGCACTTAACAATTTGAATGCCGGTGGATCAACCGCAGGAGGTGCTGGAATAAAACTCGCATACAAAATTGCAAAAGAGAATTTAATTCCAGATGGAAACAACCGAGTTATATTGGCAACTGATGGGGATTTTAACGTTGGAGCAAGCAGTGATGCAGAACTAATTCGTCTGATAGAATCCAAACGAGATGACGGAATTTTCCTCACCATTTTAGGATTTGGAATGGGTAATTACAAAGACAATAAAATGGAACAATTATCCAACAAGGGAAATGGTAACTACGCATACATTGACAATATTTTAGAGGCAAAAAAAATCTTTTCTGATGAGCTTTGGGGAACTTTATACACCATTGCAAAAGATGTAAAAATTCAAATTGAGTTTAACCCGAATGCAGTAGAATCGTACCGCTTAATTGGATATGAAAATCGACTACTTAACAACGAAGATTTTAACGATGACAAAAAAGATGCTGGCGAAATTGGAGCAGGACATACTGTCACAGCACTCTATGAAATCATTCCTGCGGGAAAAAATGAAACAACAGGACGTGTTGATGACTTGATTTACCAAAGCAGAGAAGTCAAGCACTCCAATGATTTAATGACATTAAAACTTCGCTACAAAGCTCCCGATGAAAACAGCAGTCGTTTGCTTACTAAATCGGTAAAAGCAAAGAGTATTCAGTCTTCTGATTTAAGTGACAATTTTAAACTTGCAGCATCTGCAGCAATGTTTGGCATGTTGCTAAGGGATAGTGAATTTAAAGGGAGTGCGAACTGGGACAACATCTTAACTCTTGCCAAATCAGCAAAAGGAGAAGACAAATTCAGTTATAGAAATGAATTTATCCAACTCATTGAAAAAGCTAAATATTTGAAATAGTAGAATATCAAATCGAAAATCAATGGTGAATCTTTTGTGAAAGATTCACCATTTTTTATTCATCGAAAACAAAAAAAACTTTGCGGCATAAACTTTGTTTATTACTTTTAGAAAAAAATCAGACGCATTATGATGAAGAAAATTTTACTCAGCCTATTTGTTATTGCTACAGCATTTTCAGCGAAAGCACAAACCATTGAAGTTTTAGAATCCTCAAAGAAATTTGATAAAACCAGTCGACCTGCAATCATGGTAACAATCCCTATGGCAGACGATAAAATGGTTGAAAAGGAATGGAAACGTTTCATTAAAGATTACAATCCTGAAGATTTCAAAAGCAAAAAAGAAATGTTAGCTGACAATGCGACAATTCCAAGAATCTCTGAAAACACTATTGACGTTTATGCAACGACCGAAACCAATAAAGAATCTGTCACACTTTATGTTTCTGTTGATCTTGGAGGTGCTTTTTTAAATGCAACCCATGGAGACAAATTCATTGCAATGAAAGGGCTCATTAGAGATTTTGCCATTTCAATTGTTGAAGAAATCTACAACGAGAAAATTAAAGAACAGGAAAAAGCTGTGGAAGATGTCTCTAAAGATGTTGAAAAAGCAACTGACGACAAAGAACATCTCGCAAAAGAGATTGAAATATACGAAGAAAAGATTGAAAATAATAAATTAGAGATTGAAAAACTCACCCAAACCATTGAAGAACAGGGCAAAGTACTAAGCGAAGAACAAAAAAAACTTGAAGAGATTAAAAAAGAAGCATCAAAAATCAAGTAAGTTTTTACCTTTGTGGGGAAAATCAGAACGCAAACGATCATGAAATTTGGTGTAATTATTTTTCCAGGATCCAATTGTGACCATGATATGGTCTATGTACTTAGAGACAAACTCAATCAAGAAGTTGTAGAACTATGGCATAAAGACACTGACCTACAAGGCGTTGATGCCATTATGCTTCCTGGTGGTTTTTCATATGGTGATTATTTACGTTCCGGAGCAATTGCTCGCTATTCTCCAATCATGGAGTCTGTTATTGAATTTGCAAATCAAGGTGGCTTTGTCTTTGGTGTATGCAATGGTTTTCAGGTACTTTGTGAAAGCGGTTTATTGCCAGGTGCTCTTTTACACAACAACAATCAAAAGTTCATTTGTAAAAACCAGCACATTATTGCAGAACAAAAACACTCTGCTGTAACAGAATATATTCCTGACGGTAAAGTTTTAACTATTCCTATCGCTCACGGTGAAGGAAGATATTATGCTCCAAAAGAAATGATTGCTGATCTTGTTCAAAACGATCAAATCATTTTCCGCTATTCCAATGAAGATGGTGAATTGGCAGAAGATAGCAACCCAAACGGTTCAATCATGAATATTGCAGGTGTTTGCAATAAAGAAAGAAATGTTTTTGGCATGATGCCTCACCCTGAACGTGCTGCAGACGAAGAGCTCGGCAACACTGACGGACTTTTAATTTTACATTCTATTCTTCATCACCTTGAGGCGAAGAAGGCTTAACACACATAATTTCTGATTGTAGTCGAATTGCTTCTTTATGAATAGACTGCAATAATTTCAAGACATAAGATCGTGACAATCCATTGTTGTCTGCATATTCCAGACGCGTTTTCAAAATATTTTCCCAACGTTGCAATTGTAAGATATTTACTTGCATTTCCGATTTGCATTCTGCAATATTTTCAACAATTTTCTGCCGCTGTGCTAACAAATCAATTAACTGATAATCAATATGATCAATATCTTTCCGAAAATGCTCCATACGAGAAAGATAAGATTGATCTTTAAACTGATTTTTACGAACAGATAATTGACCAACAAGCTTTTCTAAATCAGAAGGATATATCTGTTGAACCCGATCGGTTAGCGCCTTTGAAGGATTCTCATGGACTTCGATCATTAAACCTGCCATATTCAAGTCCATAGCATGTTGAGCAATTGTTTCAATATGACTTGTTTTACCAGCAATGTGACTAGGATCACACAAAACAGGAAGATTTTTTTGACGCAACTGAAGTTCTATTGGGATTTCCCAAAGCGGCAAATTTCGAAATGCTGACTTTTCAAACGGGAAAAAACCACGATGCACTGCTGCAATATCTTTAATTCCTGACTCATAAAAGCGTTGAATTGCACCGCACCACAAATCAATATCAGGATGAAGTGGATTTTTCACCATCACTTTCACACTGGTGTTTTTGACAGCTTCTGCAATTTCCTGAACATATATTGGACTACCGGTTGTACGTGCTCCAATCCAAATAACATCAACACCAGCATCAAGCGCTTTCTTAGCATGTTCTGCAGTGGCAACTTCGGTGGCAATAAGCAAATCAGTTTCTGCTTTCACTTTCTGAAGCCATTTCAATCCCTTATCTCCTGCTCCCTCGAAAGATCCCGGACGTGTTCTGGGTTTCCAAATGCCAGCACGAAAAACACCAACAGCCTCCTGCTTAGCCAACTGCACAGCAGTATTCATAAGTTGCTGCTCAGACTCTGCGCTACATGGTCCTGCTACAATTAGAGGACGCTCCATTGCTTGGAAAAATCCATTCGTAAAATCCATGAAACAAAACTTTTTCACAAAGTACGCTAAATAAATTGTATATCAAGAAATATTCTAAAAATATCGTCTGCAATTTTGATGAAAAACTGTAACTTTATGCCAAATTTTATTTTTAATAAATTTATTTAGCTATGTCATCTCGTATCATTACACTGAATGAAGTCATTATTCAAAAACAATCCGCTTTCCCTTACGCAAAAGGAGAATTAAGTCGACTCCTGAGCCACATTGGACTTGCAGCTAAGATTGTTGCTAAAAAAGTAAATAAAGCAGGACTTGTCAATATTCTTGGAGATGCACAAAATGTCAATGTGCAAGGTGAAAATCAACAAAAGCTTGATGTTTTTGCCAATGACGTTTTCATCAACACCATGAGAGCTAGTGGCATTTGTGTGGGTATCACATCAGAAGAAAATGATGAAATGGTACTTTTCGATGATGACCTTTCACTTGATGGGAAATACATCATTTGCATGGACCCTCTCGATGGTTCATCCAATATTGATGTGAATGTATCCATCGGAACAATTTTCTCGATTTACCGTAGAGTTTCTACCAGAGGACAAAAAGCGACACTAGAAGATTTTCTGCAACCAGGAAACAAACAAGTTGCTGCAGGATACGTTTTGTATGGATCCTCAACCATGTTAGTTTATTCAACAGGTTTGGGAACAACAGGATTTACACTGGACAATACAATCGGAGAATTTTGTTTGTCTCATCCATACATGGTCACTCCAAAACAAGGCAAAATCTTTTCGATTAACCAAGGAAATTACATCAACTTTCCACAAGGGACAAAAGAGTACATTAAGTACTGTCAAGAAAAAGACGAAGCAACAAACAGACCGTATTCAGCCCGCTATATTGGATCGTTAGTAGCAGATTTCCACAGAAACCTCATGAAAGGTGGTATCTTCATGTATCCTACCACAGCAAGTGCTCCGAATGGAAAACTCAGATTGCTTTACGAATGTAACCCTATTGCTTTCCTTGCAGAACAAGCAGGAGGTTTAGCGACAGATGGAAATGGAAATCGAATACTTGACATTCAACCAACTGACATTCACCAGAGAGTTCCATTTTACACTGGCTCCAAAGACATGGTAAACAAAGCTGAAGAATTTATGAATAAATACAACGATTAAGCTGAACTCAAAGATTTTCACACATACAAGTGCTCTCATTTTTCACGAACTGAGGGCATTTTCTTTTTTGCCGAAAAGAATCAAACAAAAGTTTTCATTTTGTGGATCAAAAGATTATCTTTGCAGCCCTGTTTAAAAATTAGTATTAATAAACTAAAGTTAAAAATTATGGCAGTAAAGCTAAGATTGGCAAGACACGGTAGAAAAAGACTTCCTTTCTATCATATAGTTGCCGCAGATAGCAGGGCACCACGAGATGGTAAGTATATTGAACGGATTGGTTCTTACAGTCCAGTTACAACACCTGCTACCATCGAGTTGAACTTCGAGAAAGCTCTCGATTGGTTGCAAAAAGGTGCCAAACCTTCTGATACAGTAAGGGCTATCCTATCACAGGAAGGCGTATTAATGAAAAAACACCTCCTCGAAGGCGTGAAAAAAGGTGCTTTCGATGAAGCTGAGGCTGAAAAACGTTTTGATCTTTGGAAAAAAGACAAAGAACTTAAACTTAAAGCTGCTCAAGATCAGATTGATGCTGCAAAAAGTGACGCTGCAAAAGCTAAACATGAAGCTGAAACTAAAGTACGTGAAGATCGTGCAAAAGTTATTGCTGAACGCTTAGCAAAAGAAGAAGCTGATCGCAAAGAAGCTGAAGAAGCTGCAAAAGCTGAGGCTGAAGCAGAAGCAAAAGCAGAAGAAACTCAAGAAGAAGAAAAAACTGAAGAAGCTCCTGCAGAGGAAGAAAAAGCTGAGGAAAAGAAAGAAGAAGCTTCTGAAGAAGAAACCGAAAAATAAGTTTGTTGCTGTTTCAAAATGATCTGTCGTGCCGATTTTGTAGAGATTGGATTTTTGAAGAAGTTGTACGGAACTGACGGAGCTTTTATACTAAAACTTAGCATTCAACAAACAAACAATTGGTTTTTAAATGAAAAGGAACCGATTTTCATTGAAATAGATGGAAATCTGGTTCCTTTTTTTATGGATGAAATTAGACAACACATCAGTGATCCTATCGTTCATTTTGACAATATCTTATCCCGAGAAAGTGCAGTAAATTTCCTTGAGAAATCCTGCTTCTACGATAAGAAAATGCTAAGTAATACAGAAACCACACCCACGATAGAAAATTTAGCAGGTTACACACTTATAGACAAATCATCTGGTTTAGAATTAGCCATTCAAAGCACCAATTTAATTCCAGGAAACCCCCTACTGGAAGTCGTTTATAAGAATGAGACTTTTGACATTCCATTTATTGAAAGTGCTATAGAATCATTCGATCCCAACAAATCAGTCCTCTACACAAATTATCCTGAAGGACTACTGGAAAGTTTGCTGGAGATGTAAAACATTTCTATTCTTATTTTTCTTTTTCCAATATTCTTTCTAAATTGGTCTTCAAACAGAAAACCAACACATGAAAAGTACAAGTATTCGATTAATTCTATCATATTTTCGTTCTTGGCAAAAGGGAAGTCAATCTTTATCAATTATTGAAACTGTGCAAAACTAGCTTAAAAGAAAGTGTAATATCTGACAAAGCTGAGCAAAAATGATTAAAGACTCACGAAACATAGACTGGATTCAAAATGAAGTTTTATTATGAATTTCAAACTCCCAAGAATCAATATATTACTTAGTAAGGTTCTATTACTAGTCTTCATAATATTCATTGCCTCAACCATGTTGTATTCACAACATACAATTTCTGGTAAAGTAACAGATGAGAATAACCAGCCAATAGTATATGCGAATGTATACCTTAAACACTCAAACTTTGGCAGTATAACAAACATCGAGGGAAATTTCTCAGTCTCCATTCCTAACAAAACCAGTTCTGATACATTAATCATTTCAAGTATAGGCTATATTGAAACGCAAATTGCTCTGAATAAAGCTACCAGTAAAAACCAAATAGTACTAAAAAAACAAATAAAAGTTTATGAAGAGGTTGCTGTTACCGGGAAACAAACAAACCCAAACGGATTACTCATTAAAGCATTTGAAAATACAAAAGCAAATTTCCCGGATTCATCATACAATGCAAAACTATTTTCAAGGCAATTCATAAAATATGACACTGCTTTTGTTTTTTATCGAAAAACTCTTGCTGAAATTGAATCCAGAAATGATAATATATGGTTTAATGGAGGTAATATATTGGCAGATCAAATAATAAACTCAGGTAAACTCCCCTATGAATCAAATGCTTTAGGTGGAAATTTATATTTTGTTTTAACTCCTGCAATTGACTTCCCACGATTCACCAATAATCAACCGAATCTAAAAAAATACGAATCAAAAATAGACACGGTTTACTATGCTGGAAATGATTTAATTTATGTTGTAGATATCTGGGCAAAAAAGATGAAATACGGGACATATACACTGTCTCAAAAAATATTGGATGAAATACCTCAACCTTATTCTATGATATTCTATCCCGGGGTAGAAAAACTTGGGACAAAAATGTCAGAGGATAATTCTTTTTTAGTAAGATACCACATCAATACATCAAAGGAAAATACGGTTGTCCGTAAAACGGAAATGTTTGTTTCCACAGGGGCAAAGAAAACATTTAATTATATAATTTCAGATTTCAACAATGAAGCAGGTAATTCTTATCCAACCCATGTTGTCTCTTTCGTTATGGAAATTAATAAGGAAACAAATGGAGCAAGAGGTAACATTATCTCATTAAACGAGATCTTTTGTTACGATTACCAAAACCCAGCTTCAAAAAAATTCTCTCCGGAAAACAGTTTACATAAACAATACGTTCATCCTGTATTCGAAGTTTTCAAAGAGGATCTACAAGATTATAATACCTGGAAAGAACAAACATCGTACATATTAACAGATAGCCTGCAGGAAAAAGCTATAAGACAACTAAAATTACTTAAACAATTCCCTAATGATATAATTCCTTCAGGCATAAATAAGGCAAAACAAAAAAGATTTACCAACTCTAGGACTTTGCCCCAAATGGGCATTACAGGTACTGTTTGCGACTCAATTTCAGAAAAGCCTTTAGAGTTTTGTAACATCCAATTTAAGACCCTGAATTCAGAGTATAAGACATCAGGATGCATTACCGATGAAAATGGGATATTCCACCTCTCAATTGAGCTTGGCGAAAAATATATCCGTGAGGTTTCAATGGTGGGATACAACACATTTACAGACACTATTGACTTTAAAGTAGAAAACCCTGAAGAAGAAATGTCTGTGATAGCAGAATTGAATCTATCCATTCCAGATTTAGACATGGGTATGATAAAGCTTAAACCTTCCATAGACATGCTTAATGAAGTTGAAGTTTCAGAATCAGCAACTAGCATTGATTTAAATAAAGAGACAGTAATTGTCACGAAAGATCTAATCCAAAATACCATAGCGACTAAAGATATTCTGAACAAATTGGATGGTCTGCAGTACAATTATGTCAATGGAGATTTGAAAGTTGACAATGACAAAAACGTTAAGATTGTAGTTGACGGGGTTGAAAAAGATCGTGAGTATATTCTTAACCTAAACCCTAAACGAATAAGAAAAGTTGAAATTCTACGGGATATTAGTGGTTACTACGGCATGCAGGGATATTCTTCTCTGATAAACATAATTACCCACTCTAACTATAGAGGCACAGACGCACTCTTGTCCGGACAATACATGGACAAAATCAATAACAGAAACACAACATTCATCACTCAAAAATCTGCAAACCTAAATCTTGACGTAACAAGAGATGATTGGAGTTTCTATTTTGAAGCAAACGCTTCAGGATTTGAAAGCGCTCTGTTTACTTCGACACAGACAAAGTATTCTAATATAGACATGCAGATAATCAATGAGTTTGACAGCTTGCCATCACACCACACCCATTCATCAAATTACAACTTATCACTCGGCTCAGACTATCGAATTAATAAGAAACATCTGGTTGGAGGAGAACTATCTATCAAAGGTTTTCCATCAAGCTCTGCAAACCAAATAAGAAGCAAAGATCAAATAATTTCAGCTACAGACACCATCAATAATAACACATTGATTAACAGCATTTCAGACTACTTCAAATACAGTGGAAATCTGTATTACAATCTCAAATTCAATGAAAAATCAAGACTTATCACCTATTTTGCAAACACATACAACACAGCCAATTACAATCAAACAGTTAATAAGTCCGAAATTCTGGAGTATAAAAAAGAATATTCAAATCTAAAATTAGATGCAAACTATACGAATACAATCAAAGAAGAATTTACATTCTCTACAGGTGTATCCTATCTGGAAAACTATTCTGTGAGCAAAGGCAAATTGACTGATTTCTCAAACTTTTACAGCAAACTACAAGCCTTCTCGGACTTTGAACTTCAATTCACAAAGAAATACAGCTTATCTTTGGGGACTTCATTTGATCGCTATTATCAAAAAAATAATGAAACAAATGTCCTTTTTAATTCCTTTCAACCACATGTTTCATTAAAGACAAAATTGAATGACAAGAACAAGCTGTCTGTCAATTACAAACTCTCAACAGAGTTTCCCTATTTGGATGACTTGATTCCTCAGGCATATTATCTGTCCTCATTTCAGATTTTTAAGGGAAATCCTTCTTTAAAGCCTTACCAATTCCATAAACTTTCAACAGAATATCGTCATTATACAAAAGGCTTCTTAAGTTACCTCTCAATAAAACCTTATTATCATTATTCAGGAAATCTATCCGGTTATATAAGCAATATCAATGAGTCTGTCATTGAATACACAAAAGACAATTTTGTAAAATATGAAAAAATAGGATTGAATTCTTCGCTTGCATTTCAGTTTACAAAGAAAATAAGTGCAAGTTTGGAGTTTGATCTCTTCAGAGAACAAAATACTAATCTTGAAACCCGGAAATTCATTGACTGGACAGGTTTTACACAAGTAAATTATGATATTTCTCCTTCATGGCATTCTGGGTTACTCTATCAAAAAGACAGATATTATACCGTGAATTCTCTCGGATATTCTCAGGTTGGAATGAATTATTTTATGGTTTACCTTTTAACAATGCAATTCAAAGGAAGATTGCAGGTTTATGCAGCTTACTCACTGCCATGGTATGGTGATACTATTAATGAATCCTATGAACAAACGCCATTCTATGAAAAAACAACTTTCTCAAAAGAATCATTCATGAGTAATATGTTTTTCATAACCATATCTTTCAGACTATCCAACGGTAAAGTAAATACATCTGATATTAATATTCAGGAGGAACTTCCTGTTGACAGAGACAACAAGACTTTCAGGATACCTTAAGCCTGCTTCAAATCCAAAATTTTATCCACCAGAAAATCTGCCAGTTTTAATTTAGACTCATTTGTCCAGCCACCAACATGTGGTGTAAAAATGACATTATCCATTGCTGATAAACGTTTGAAGTCGGGAATTTCTGTCAACTCTCTAGTTCTTTCAAACGAACTTTCTTCGTACTCAAGCACGTCCAGACCAGCAGCAATTACTTTTCCTGAGTCCAGAGCATCAAGCAAAGCAGCAGTTTTAACCACAGGACCACGAGCGGTATTGATCAACACAATTGGTTTTTCAAAAGAAGCAAACCAATTTTCATCAACCAAATAATAATTGCCATCGTCGAGTGGGATGTGCAAGGATACTATATCAGCCTGAGCAAAAATCTCCTCTTTACTTACTTCTTCAACGTATGCAGGAGCATAATCCGTTTTGTTCTTATCGAAAGCTATCACCTTACAATCAAAACCTTGAAGTCGTTGTGCAAAGGCAGAACCCATATTTCCAAAACCAATGATTCCAACAGTTTTTTCTTTAACTTCCCATCCTCGGTTTACTTCTCTTTCCCACATTCCTTGTCGAACCTGACGATCAGCTCTGTTCAGATTATTGGAAAGATTCAGCAACATTCCCAAAGCATGTTCTGCTACTGCATCACGATTTCCTTCCGGAGAATTTAAACAGCGAACACCCTTACTTTCTGCATACTCCACATCAATACTTTCCATTCCGGCTCCTACTCTTGCAAGAAAACGAAGGTTTACACCAGCATCAATAAGCTCACGGGTAATGGTAATACGGCTACGTAAAACCATACCAGAGAATTCAGAAATCATTGTTTTGAGTTCATCAGCAGTACAAGTGGTATTTTGCACCAATTCAAAGTGAGGTTCAAGGCGCTCAATTAAGCGAGGATGAACCGTATCGAGGATAAGAACTTTCTGTTTCATTAGGCTTTCTTCTTTCTATCAAAAAATGGGCTTTTCCCTTTGGCTGATAATGGAATTGCACAAATTGACTTAACATTCTCATCAAATATTTTCAATCGCAAAGCAGCTTGTCCAATAGTGTACATCACCCGATTATCAACACGATGATCGGATGCTACTGAAATAGCGGATCCAATTGCAATTCCTAAATCAATGGAGTTAAAAGCACAAGGAACTTCAGGATGCTCCTGTTTACTTTTACAATCAGGGAAACCACACATACCACAAGGCTTTAATCCATTTACTTTCACTTTAGCACCAAGAAGTAAGACGACTGGGGATTGTCTAAGATTATCAGCATCTCTTTCAAAGAAAGCCACACCATATTCTGCTGCAATTTTCTCCATATCTACAGCCAATTTTTCTTTCTCATCTCCGTCAACAATTGCAAGTTCAACAACATCTTTCCCTCTAGTTTTAGGAGCAGTACGAGCAGCAATTGCCATTTTTTCAGCAACAGCAAAAAGCGCCTCAACATTTTCTTCGTTCCGCAAATGAATAGCCATAATCTAACTTTTTTTCAAAGATATAAAACTCAGAGGAAAGGGATCAAATGAAAAGTAAAATCATGACAAATTATGTTCAAATACATCAATTTAAACAAAGCGGTTAATCAATCTAGCTGTTTTATACTATTTTTGTACTTATGAAAGATCAAGCTGACACACAAGATTCAATCCGATTAAATAAATACATTGCGAATGCAGGAATTTGTTCTCGACGAGAAGCAGACAAACTGATTGGTAGCGGAAAAATTTCAGTCAATGGAAAAACGGTGACAGAAATGGGATATAAAGTAGCACCAACAGATCAAGTTGCTTATAAAAACAAGGTAATTCAAGCAGAAAAACACGTTTATCTTTTGCTCAATAAGCCCAAAGGTCT
This sequence comes from Bacteroidales bacterium, assembly GCA_963676165.1. GTDB lineage: Bacteria > Bacteroidota > Bacteroidia > Bacteroidales > ML635J-15 > JAQIBY01. The sequence continues at coordinate 3,417,737 of OY781043.1, forward strand.
TGTCACCACACTTGATGACCCTCAAAACAGAAGAACCGTAATGGATGTTGTTGGGGAAGCATGTCCCGAGCGCATTTATCCGGTAGGGCGATTAGATATGGACACGACTGGCTTGCTCCTTTTCACCAACGATGGAGAACTCACAAAACAACTTACTCATCCCAGTCATAACAAAAAGAAAATTTACCATGTTGAGTTAGATATGCCAGCATCACAAAATCAACTGGATCAAATTTCCAAAGGAATAGAGCTTGACGATGGTGACATTAAAGCCGATGAAATTTCTTTCTTAGACAATTCTGGGAAAAAGGTCGGTATAGAAATTCACTCAGGAAGAAACCGTATTGTTCGTCGTATTTTTGAACATTTCGGATTCAAAGTTTTAAAACTTGACCGCGTGTATTTTGCAGGCTTAACAAAGAAGAATTTACCTCGGGGGAAATATCGTTTTCTAAGTCCAAAAGAAATTAGCATGCTAAAAACCAACAAATACGATTAGCCATGAAGCACATCCTGTCCACCTTATTCTCTTTCATATTTATCATTTCTGCTATTGGTCAAGAAACAATAAGTGGACGGGTTATTGACTCGGACTCCAAAGAGGGGCTAGCATTTGTCAATATTACTTACAACATAGAAAAAGAGGGTTGTATTACTGATTTGGATGGATATTTTCACATTGCGGATAAACACAAGATTGATTTTATAGATTGTAGCTTTGTTGGATATAAACAAAAGCGTGCCGAATTTAATGGGAATGAAAACTTCATTACAATTGAATTACAGGCAGATGTATTTAAACTCGATGAAGTGACGGTGTTGCCAGGAGAAAATCCGGCTCACCGAATTATAAATCACGCAATTGAGAATAAAAAACTGCATGATCCAGATAAACTTGATTCCTACGAGTTTACTTCTTATTCAAAAATGTATTTCACTGCTGATGCGGGTTTGTTTGCGGACGACCTTGAACGCGATTCTGCAGGCAACATAAAAGACACATCCTCCGTTTCTCGCATGGTCGATTTTTTGGAAAAGAATCACCTTTTCTTAATGGAATCTGTCACAAAAAAGCAATTTAAATCACCGGACAAATCCAAAGAAGAAATACTTGCAAGTCGTGTGTCAGGATTAAAACATCCTAGTTTCACATATTTAGCAGCTGAATACCAATCCTTTTCATTTTACGGCGAAATTATTGAAGTTGCAGACAATGAATACATTAGTCCACTTTGCAACAACAGCCCAAGCAAATATTTTTTTCTACTAAAAGACACTGCATACAATGCTTCAGGTGATACAACCTTTATTATGTCATTTCAGCCAAAACGCGGAACGAATTTTCAAGGGCTAAAAGGTGTTATTTACATAAACACCAATGGTTGGGCAATTCAAAATGTGATTGCAGAACCTGCAAAGCAAGGCAGCGAAATGGAAGTGAAAATTCAACAACAATATAACCAACCAGATGGTGAACATTGGTTTCCAATGCAGCTAAACACAGATTTCATTGTCAACTTTGTTGAGTTGGCAGATTCTTCAGGATCAAACAACAGCAGACTATTAGGGATTGGTAAAACTTACATCAAGGATGTCCAAATTAATCAGGAAATTAACAGCCGCTTGAAGGGAGGAACAGAAATTGTTTATGCGGACGATGCTTTAACAAAGGACTCTCTGTATTGGAATTCACAACGGACACAAAGACTTGACAAAAGAGAAAGCAATACATATGAACTCATCGACAGTCTTGGCGATGCTGTTAATCTTGACAGAAAGCTTGCAACCATAGAAATCTTAGCAACGGGTAAAATTCCTTATGGGATAATCAATTTCGATTTGAATCACTTGTATTGGTATAATGAGTATGAAGGGAATCGAATTGGATTAGGCATAGAGACCAACCAACGGCTTTCCAAGTATTTTTCACTATCCGCATATGGAGCATATGGAATACGGGACAAAGAACTTAAATATGGAGCAGGCATACACATAAAGCCTTTTAAAAACGAACGACTCGTACTGCAATCCACTTATTCGCATGACATTCGAGAAAGCATGATGTACAATTTTCAGGAAAAGCAACTGAATAATGAAAGTTATCGTGAATTTTTCCTCACAGATTTTGATGTGTACACTACTTATTCCGCAAGCATCTTAGCCAAGCCTTTTAGGGGTTTTCATGCAAAAACATATTTGGATTTCAATCAAATTAATCAGGACTTCTCTCCTATAGTTTTTGTACTTTTCCACGAAAACAAAACTGGCTGGGAAACTGGACTTGAAACCAAATATTACATTAAAGAAGATATCGTCAGAACTCCCCAAGGCAACATATTAAGTATGGGAAGCAAATATCCAGAAATCCATTTTAATTTGCGCAGAGGATTTCCATGGAAAGATGACAATTTTAAACCGTATTGGCGGTTTGAAACCAGAATTCATGATGTAATTGAAACCAAATGGATAGGCAATTTTCATTTCACACTGGATGGAGGTTTACTATACAGCGATGAACCAATTTATGAACAACGGTTCATGCTCCACCGAAGTGGTAAGTGGATTGATTCGGACAACAGTTTTGCAACCATGCCATATGGTTTCGTCACAGATCGATTTGCTGCACTATACTTTAAGTATGACATTGGAAATTTACTTTTTCATATTAAATCGTGGAAACCAGAATTTGCTTTAGTTAGCAGGTTACTAGTTGGTGATGACAAAAACTCATTCTCAGGTGAATATTACTATTTCCCAAACTATTTTATCTCTCCAGATAAGATTTATATGGAGTCCGGTTTGCAAGTTAATGCTGTGCTAAGACAACTTTTCTTAAAGTACGGGGTTGGTGTTTATTATAACCATGGAGACTATGCCTTCCAAAGCTTTAAGCAAGATTTCGCCATCAAATTTAGGCTCGAATATGAGTTTTAAAACCTCAGAATGTTAACTCACTATTAAGTTGCCCATCAAATTTCCATGCTTTCTTAATAATTACTTAGAATCACTTAAACATCGCTTAACTTTCTGACCAATGTTTCGGTTTATGTTTGCATCGTAAAATTGAACTTTAAATTTTTAAAACGATGAAAAAACTTTTCTTTTTGTTCACAGCATTGGCAAGTCTCGCAATTCTTTTGAATTCATGTAAAGACGATGAACCAGACAACAATGATTTACCAGATTCAGGAAACACAGTTATCACTGAAAACATTAGTGCAAACACAACTTGGACTAATGACAAAGTGTATCAACTTGGTGGTCGTATCACTGTTCTTGATGGAGCTACTTTAACAATTGAGCCAGGTACTATTATTAAAGGTGAAGCTGGTACAGGTACAAACGCAACTGCACTTTTGATTGCACGTGGAGGAAGACTTATTGCAGAAGGAACTGAAGCTAGTCCAATTATTTTCACTTCAGTTGCTGACGAAATTACTCCAGAAGATGTTGTTGCAGGTAACTTTGCTAGCCCTAACCTCGATCCTGACATTAATGGTCTTTGGGGTGGTCTTCTCGTTTGTGGTAAAGCTCCAGTTTCAGCTTCAAACGACGCTGGTGACATTACAGAAACTCAAATTGAAGGTATTCCAACTTCTGACCAAAACGGACTTTATGGTGGTAATGTAAACGATGATGACTCAGGTATTATCAAATACGTTTCTATCCGTCACGGTGGTACTAACATTGGTGCTGGTAACGAAATCAACGGATTAACACTTGCTGGTGTTGGTTCAGGTACAACAATTGAAAACATTGAAGTTGTTGCTAACCAAGATGATGGCATCGAATTCTTCGGTGGTAAAGTCAATGTAAGCAACGTTGTCGTATGGAATAATGGTGATGATGCTATTGATACTGACCAATCATGGAACGGTACTTTAGACAACTTCTTCATTGTAACTCCAACTGGACATTGTTTTGAACTTGACGGACCAGAAGGTTCTATGGAAGCTGGACACACTATCAAAAACGGTGCTATCCTTGCTGCTGAACTTGAATATGACGAAGAAGAAGGTGAAGATGTTGTAGTTCGCATGTGTGAAGACCTCATCAATGTTGATGATAATTCTATTGTTGATCTTCAAAACTTATACTTCACAAACGTACAAGATGGACAAAAAATTAATCGCGTAACTGCTACTGGAGTAACTTTCACTGACATTCATATCAATGTTGCAGAAGCTGATTTAGCAAATCACGTTAACGGTGATGTTCCTGCTGGTGTAACTGCTGGTGGTTCTTCAACTGCAAATGCTGGTGTATTAGGCTGGACATGGGCTGCTCAAGCTGGTAAACTTTCACAATTTTAAAAACCAATTCATATAGAATTACAAAGGACAGACTTGTGTCATAAGATGCAAGTCTGTTTCATCGATTTAAGAATCCCTTAGAATAAATACAATGAAACAGTTCTTTTTAAGTTTTTTCGTTTTACTGACTGTGGCGTCTATGGCGCAAAATGGCACATTCAGAGGAACAGTAACAGACGCAGAAACGGGTGAAACTCTTGTGGGTGTTTCTCTTGCGTTTAAAAACACAACATTAGGAACATCCACAGACCTGGATGGTATGTTCACAGTAGATGTTCCCGCTGGGACTTATGATGTTGAAATCATGTACATCTCTTACCAAACGAAAGTTATTGAAGGTGTTGTTATCAAAGAAGGAGAAGTTACTCTTTTTGAGAACATTGAGCTCGGAACAAGCGCTTTCGAATTGGAAGAAGTTGTTGTTAAAGCAGAATCAGTTCGGCGAACTGAAGCCGCTTTGGTAAACATGAAACGTAAATCTCCTGCCATGCTTGATGGAATTTCATCCTCAAAAATGGAACTTACCGGAGACGGTACGGCAGTTGAAGCAGCAAAGCGTGTTACCGGAGTATCAATCGAGGGCGGAAAATATGTTTACATCCGCGGTTTAGGAGACAGATACACAAAAACCACCCTCAATGGTGTTGATATTCCAGGGCTCGATCCCGATAAAAACACTTTGCAGATGGACATCTTTCCCACCAACCTGATCAACAATATGGTTGTCAGTAAGAACTTTACCGCAGATATGCCGGCTGATTTTACTGGTGGTTTGATGAATATTGAAACCAAAGATTTTCCACAGAAAAAAATCATGAACCTTTCCATTGGTCTCGGATACAATCCTGCCATGCATTTTAATTCAGACTATCTGGCTTATGATGGTGGGAACTTAGATTTTCTGGGCTTTGATGATGGAGCAAGAGCACTTCCTGACGGAGCGCTTTCCACTAACATTCCCACTCCAATATCAGGAGCATCTGTCGAGGAAACTAATGATTTCATTTCCAGCTTTAACCCACAACTTGGAGCAACAAGAAAAACTAGTTTGATGGATTACAGCATTGGGCTTTCTATGGGAAATCAATGGGAAGTTAAAAATCCAAAACATCCCGACAAGGAGCCGAAAATGGCGTATATCCTGTCTCTCTCATACAAGTCATCATACAAATATTATGAGGAAGTTGAATACGGAGAATATCAACGATATATTGATCCTGACGCGTATGAGTTACGCTATGCAACGCACCAAACCGGCTCCTTAGGGGAGCAAAATGTATTAATCGGAGGAATTGCCGGACTTGCATACAAAACCAAGATGTCAAAATTACGCATGACATTCATGGTTCTACAGAATGGTGAAAGCCGCGCGGGTATCTTTGACATTGAAAATGATGGGCAAGCAGTTGGACAATCAGGCTATATTGCTAATGCACATAACTTGGAATACAATCAGCGAGGCATAAAAAACATGTTGCTTCACGGAAATCACAAACTTAAAAACAGAAGCTGGGATATTGATTGGCGCATTTCACCAACTTACTCAACCTCCTTTGATCCAGATTTGAGAAAAACAGCTTTCACTTACACACCAGTGGACACATTATTTGTCGCTGGAGCAGGTGGAAACCCTTCACGAATTTGGCGCTCTCTGAATGAAATTAATGCAACAGCTAAAATGGATGTCTCCAAAACCTACTTTTTCCGTGAGGAAGAAGCAAAATTAAAGTTTGGAGCATCTCACAATTTCAAATATCGTGATTACGAAATTCTCTTTTACGATATTCAATTCTTTGGATCGCAATCATGGGATAATATTGATCCTTCATCAGTACTTGATCCAACAAACCTATACCCAAACAAGCCAAATTCAATTTACTATCAATCCGGAAATAGTTATCCAAACTCCAACGCATATCAGTCAAATGTAAACAACACTGCACTTTACATTTCAAATGAAGCACAGGTGTTTAAACATCTCAAAACCATCTTAGGATTGCGCGCAGAAAATTATGTCATGCGCCATACAGGTAGAGATCAGCGATATGCAAGTGGCGACACTGTCAATGGTAAAAATCTTGACAACACAAAGGTTTTGGACAGTTTCGATTTGTTTCCTTCTGCCAACTTAATTTACGAATTAACCAAAACACAAAATCTACGTTTATCCTATTCAAAAACCATTGCACGTCCATCGTTCAAAGAATTGTCTTTTGCTCAGATATTGGATCCGATTTCCAACCGCATTTTTAATGGTAGTTTATTTACTTACGATGATTGGGATGGTGAGCTTACTGAAACACGCATCGACAATTTAGATTTGCGCTGGGAACTCTTCATGGAATCAGATGAAATCATTTCTGTAAGTACATTTTTTAAAGCCTTTGACAACCCAATTGAGCTAGTCCGTATTCCAGAACAGCAAACAAGTACAGAATATCAAACCAGAAATGTTGGTAATGGTCGATTATTGGGAGTTGAACTTGAGATGAGAAAGAATTTAGGATTCATTAGTGAATCGCTTCAATACTGGGGAGTAAGTGCAAACTTCACTTATGTTGAATCTCAAATTGACATGACTGACGCTGAATACACTTCCCGTTTAGGATATCTGAAAACAGGAGAAACCATTGATAAAACGCGTCAAATGGCAGGTCAGTCCCCATATTTAGTGAACGGAGGAATTACTTACAACAATTTTGAGAAAGGCATTTCCGGTGGTGTATTTTACAATGTCAAAGGACCAACTCTCTACATTGTTGGAGCAGGGCTTTTCCCAGACATTTACATTAAGCCATTTCATAGTTTGAACATAAGTTTCAACAAGAAATTTGGGAAAGAAAACAACAGCAGTTTTGATATCAAAGTATCCAATCTGCTCAACAATAAAATTGTTAGTCAATACCAATCTTATAATGCTGCGCCACAAATCTATAGCAGCCTTGCACCAGGAATGCAAGTAAGTATTGGCTACAAACACAAATTCTAAGGGAGATAACCTCTCACCTAAAATGCCGGAATTGCCCCCATTTTTCAATTTCGGCATTTTTCATACCTTTACATCGGTATCAAAAGGAAATCTCATGCGTGTAGCTGCACCAGCATTTGTCACTCTTTTAAATTGGTTGTCAGGCGTTTTTGCAATACTATTTGCAACGAAAGGCATGCTCATGGAGGCATCTCTCTTCATTATTGCAGGTGCTGTGTTTGATTTTTTTGATGGCTTGGTGGCTCGATTACTGAATGCACAATCAGATTTAGGAGTTCAACTCGACTCTCTTGCAGACTCTGTAACGTTTGGACTTGCCCCTGGTTTTATCATTTATCAGTCATTAAGCTCAATGAGCATCGCATCAAATTACCTTCCGCTCTTAGGATTTATTCCTTCAGCAGCAGCAGTCATTCGCCTTGCAATTTTCAACACAAAACGTCATAATGAAAATGACTTTTTTGGTCTTGCTAGTCCAGCTTTTGCGATTTTCATTGCTGGAATAGTCCTAAGCATAGAAACCAGTACCCATCATCAACTCAGTGCATTTTTCAACACTGAGGTTTTCTTCGTATCCTCAGCAATAATTCTAGCAATTTTCATGTTGCTTCCTTTACGGATGTTCTCATTGAAATTTAAACACTTGAAATGGAAAGAAAATGAGTATCGGTATATTTTTCTCATAATTTCTTTAGGCATCTTTCCATTTTTACAAATTATAGCATTACCTTTGGTCATTGTGTTATACGCACTTCTATCAGTGACGTATCATATTAAAAATAAGAACATTAAATCCGATTAGATATGAAATTTTTAGCAGAAATTAATGTCATGCCACAGAAGGCACTGCTTGATCCACAAGGAAAAGCTGTCAATAACAGTATGCACAATATTGGTTTTACCAGCGTAGAAAATGTGCGAATTGGGAAACATATTAACTTTGAAATTGAAGCTGATTCAAAAGAAGCAGCTGAAGAAAAAGTCAATGAGGCATGTAAAAAAATTCTTTCAAACCCTATTATGGAAGATTTCGAATTTGAACTTAAAGCATTGTAAACAAAATGCAAAATGATAGAACGGCAAACTTTCCAGTTTGTCGTTTTTTATTTAACGTTATTTAAATAGTTGTCTCAGATCTATTTCTAAACTGATTTCCGGCGACTCTATTATCCGACCTACCTCTGCCCCATCTTTGTACACAATAAAACAAGGTACGTGAGTAATATTATCCTCAGGAATTCTATCCTCAGACAGTTGTTTTTCACGATTCAATGCAATCAGTGTCACCTCCCATTGAGAGTTCATTTCATCAAGTAATTTTTTCATGCGAGACAATTCTCTTTGTGTATCAGGACACCATGTTGCCAGATAAATTGTAAGCTGCACAGAATTGTCTTTGGGGATATCATGCAAACTCTCCAAATCAACCTCATACGACTCATAGGATTCTGTAAACCAGGGAGCAAACTCTCTCATCTCAAAACATTCCCATGATACAGTGTCAATAAGAATGTCATCATTAACGTCCTCATCGAAAACCACATGAGTATTGCATTGAGAGAATAATTGGCCTACAGTAAAAACCACTGCAATCAGAACAAAACTATATTTCTTTAAGCTCATGAATCTTTTAGTTTTTGATTGGTCAAGTTAATAAATTTCCGCAATTTCGCAGTGTGAATATTGATAAGTTAAAAAAGAGCCCAGCCTTAGTTTACATTGCTCTCATTGGAGCAATGCTAATCTGGGCAATTAGTTTTATTTGGAGCAAACTTGCATTAGAAACCTACCATCCAGTCAATGTTGTACTCTTTCGCTTATTAATTTCCACAGCCTTTTTACTTCCATACCTTATCATTAGCAAGAGGTTACAAAAACTTCAGAAAAAGGACAGACTTATTGTATTTATCATGGCCTTTTGTGAGCCATTTATTTATTTCATGGGCGAAACTTATGGAATTAGCTTGGTATCACCAGCAGTAGCAGCTGTTATCATCTCAACACTTCCACTCTTTACACCATTGGCAGCAGCAATTTTTCTCAGCGACAAACTTTCTGTTTATAACATTATTGGAATCATTGTGTCGCTAGGAGGCATTGTTTTACTTGTTATGGGAAAGAACTCTAGTATCGCTGTTTCAGGGAAAGGCTTACTCTTTCTATTTGCATCTGTCACAGCAGGAGTTGTGTATTCTATTTTAATTAAAAGAGTCAGCTCAAAATACTCTGTGTTGAATCTTGTTTTATATCAAAACAGCATTGGAATTTTCTTGTTTATCCCTGTCTTTTTTATTCTTGATTACAAACATTTTGTAGCAACTGGACTTGTTTGGGAAGCTTTAGCACCTATCATAAAACTGAGTATTTTCGCAACATCCATTGCGTATTTCATGTACACTTTTGCATTAAAAAAGATGGATATAAGCAAAGTCAATGTCTTTACCAACATCATACCTGTCTTCACCATTATTTTTTCCTATTTCTTTTTGGGGGAACTTATTACTGAAAGAAAAGCCATAGGGATTTTGATTGTCATTGCAGGCGTTTTTGTTTCACAAATTAACCCGAAACGAACTGGTCGTTATGGATATATTCACAGAAATATCGTTAAACGATTTAAGCGAACTCGCTAAAAAACATTTCGATTAATTTGTGGAATACGACATGTATCAAGTTAAACAACTTGATTTTTTGTATTTTTAGGCATTAAATACACCCACTATGAGAAACGTATTTTTCGCTCTGTTATTTTTACTATCTATCAACAACTTATACTGTCAAGTATATAAGGACTCAACACGTTCTGTTGACGAACGAATTGACGATCTTATTTCACGTATGACAACCGAAGAGAAGTTTTGGCAGCTTTTCATGATACCAGGAGATATTTATCCAGATCAAGACAAATATAAAAACGGCATCTTTGGTTTTCAAGTAAATTCAGCTGGCACAAATACTGATGTTTCCCAACAAATACTTGCTTACAGTGCTGGAGAAAATGCATATAAAACAGCTCGAAAAATTAATGCAATGCAAAAGTATTTTGTTGAGGAAACACGTTTAGGCATTCCCTTCATTCCTTTTGATGAAACATTGCATGGATTAATCCGAGACGGTGCGACATCATTTCCACAAGCAATTGGATTAGCTGCAACTTGGGACACAGAATTAATGCATGATGTTGCAACAGCTATTGGGAAAGAAAGCAAATCAAGAGGAATCAAACAAGTTTTATCTCCTGTAGTAAACATTGCCAATGATGTTCGTTGGGGACGCACAGAAGAAACATATGGTGAAGACCCTTTTCTTGTTTCAGAAATGGGGGTTGCTTATATTTCTGCATTTGAAGAAATGAACATTATTGCAACACCCAAGCATTTCGTTGCCAATGTAGGAGATGGTGGTCGGGACAGTTATCCCATTCAATGGAATGAGAGACATTTAAGAGAAACTCATTTTATCCCTTTCAAAGCAGCTATTTTAAAAGCTGGAGCACGATCAATCATGACAGCATATAACTCTTACAACGGGAGTCCTTGCACAGCAAATTCATGGTTACTTCAAGATGTTTTAAAAGACGAGTGGAACTTCAATGGGTTTGTTATTTCTGATGCTGGTGGAACTGGAGGAGCAAATGTTTTACATATGACAGCAAAGGATTATTCTGATGCTACGGCACAATCTATCAAAAATGGGTTAGATGTGATTTTTCAAACTAACTATGAACATTACAAGCTATTTTCGCCACCTTTTTACGATGGTTCTATCCCAGAAGAAACACTAAATGCTGCGGTTAGACGTGTATTACGATTAAAATTTGAATTAGGTTTATTCGAAAATCCCTATGTTGATCCTATTAAAGCTAAGGATTGGAATGGAAATCCTCAACATAAAGCAATAGCGCTGAATGCAGCTCTAGAGTCAATTGTACTACTTAAAAACGAGAACCAAACATTACCAATTTCTAAGCATGTAAAATCCATTGCCCTAATTGGACCAGAAGCAGACACTTGCCGTCTTGGAGGATATAGCGGACCTGGGAATAACAAAGTGAGCCTTCTTGATGGCTTGTCTCAACATATTGATGATGACATAAAATTATTTCACACTCAAGGCTGTGAGCGCAATAAAAAAAGCTATCATGTAATACCATCAGAGTACTTGGCTTGTTACACAGAAGAAGGAGTGCATCAAGGACTCAAAGGAGAATATTTTAACAATGTGAATCTAAAAGGGGAAGCTGCATTTTCACGTATTGATCCAAGTATTAATTTTCAATGGACACTTTTTTCACCAAATCCAGAAAAACTTGGAAATGACTTCTTCTCTGTACGATGGACTGGGAAAATCAACACTCCAGAAACTAAAAAAGTTAAAATTGGCATTGAAGGAAATGATGGATACCGTTTTTACATTAATAACGAATTACTGATTGACAATTGGGCAAAACAAAGCCATAGAACAAAATTAGTTGAATATAAATTCAAAAAAGGAAATGATTACTCAATTCGAATTGAATATCATGAACCATTTGGGAATTCTATTTTTAAACTTGTTTGGGATTATGGGGTTTCAGATGAAACAAAAGAAATAAAAAAAGCGTGTCAGATTGCAAAAAAATGTGACTTAGCTATCATTGCTGTTGGCATAGAAGAAGGAGAATTTCAAGACAGAGGCAAGCTATCCCTCCCAGGAAATCAAGAAAAACTGATTAAAGAAGTTGCAGCAACAGGGACCAAAGTTGCAGTCGTTATTATTGGAGGAAGTGCTGTTGAGATGACAGCATGGATGGATGATATTTCTACAATCCTCACAGCATGGTATCCTGGTGAAGAAGGAGGTAATGCAATCGCACAGGTCTTATTAGGAGATTATAACCCAGGGGGAAAGTTACCTATTACATGGCCAGTTCATGAAGGACAGTTGCCGTTAGTTTATAATCACAAACCGACAGGAAGAGGAGATGACTACATTAACTTGACTGGTGAACCCTTATTCCCGTTTGGTTACGGACTAAGCTACACAAGCTTTGATTATGAAAACATTCAATTATCATCTGACCACATCTCAAAATCAGAATCTACTTTTATCTCAATTGACATCACAAATACAGGTTCAGTCGCTGGAGATGAAGTTGTCCAACTATACATAAAAGACAAACTTGCATCGGTTGCCAGACCAATAATAGAACTAAAAGGATTCCGTCGAGTTCATATTAAACCAAAAGAAAAAACAACTATACAATTTGAAATTACTCCACAAATGCTTTCTATGCTCAACAAGTCATTAAACACTGTAGTTGAACCTGGAGAGTTTGAAATTCTTATTGGTAGTTCATCAAAAGACATTCAGGCAACATCAATACTCACAGTAAAATAGCAAACTATGAAATTCACACAACTAATACTTATCATTAGCTTCTTAAGCATTAATTTTTCAACTTTTGCGCAAACAGAACATCCTTACATCCAGCCAAAAGACAGGCTTGTTAAAGAACAATTAGAATCTTGGCAATCATGGAAATTCGGTGTAATTATCCACTGGGGAGCATATAGTGAATGGGGGATTGTTGAAAGCTGGAGTTTATGTCCGGAGGATGAATCGTGGTGCGAACGCAAAGGTGAATTTGCCCATGACTACTACCTTTATACTAAGGAGTATGAAAAAATAAGGACTTCTTTTAACCCAACTCAATTTCAACCAGAAAAATGGGCCAAGGCATGTCGTAATGCAGGTATGAAATACCTTGTATTTACAACAAAGCATCATGACGGATTTTGTATGTTTGATTCAAAATACACTAATTACAAAATAACTGATCAAGCCAGTGCATTTTCAACTAATCCGAAAAGCAACGTTGCACAGGAGGTGTTTAATGCTTTCCGCAATGAGAAATTACATATTGGAGCATATTTTAGCAAACCTGATTGGCATAATGACAACTATTGGTGGCCATATTTTCCAGTTTTTGATCGCAATGTAAATTATGATCCTGAAAAATACCCTGAGAGATGGAGTAATTTCCAAGATTACACCTTCAATCAAATTCAGGAATTGATGACTGATTATGGAGATATTGACATTTTATGGCTTGATGGTGGCTGGGTTCGTCCTGCTGGAACCTTAACAGAAGAAACACGTCCTTGGCTAGGAAAGAACCAATGGGTGCAGGATGTTAACATTCCTAAAATAGCAAAAATGGCTCGTAACAAGCAAGATGGGATACTTATTGTCGATCGTACTGTACACGGGGAATTTGAGAACTACAGAACCCCGGAACAACAAATTCCTGACAGCATTTTACCTTACCCTTGGGAAAGCTGTATCACCCTTGGTTACAGTTGGTACTCAACGAGTCCAAAAGAAGAATACAAATCAACACATTGGGCTATTCACACACTCGTAAACATAGTTGCCAAGGGAGGTAACTTTCTTCTTGGTATAGGTCCAGATAAAACTGGAGACCTTGTTCCAGAAGTATATAACAGACTCGAAGAAATTGGAGATTGGATGAACATTAATGGGGAAGCAATATACGGATCTGAACCTCTATATCCATATATTTCAGGAAAAGTTGCACACACAAAAGGGAAAGATCAATCACATTACTTATTTTATCTGGCTGACGAAAACGAGGCTCAAATGCCTGAGGAAATAGAAATACAAAATTTATCCATACCGAAGCAATCAAAGATCTCTTTACTAGGTTCAAAATCTAAGATTTCATGGAAAAACAAAGCCAATAAAGCTATAATTAAGATCCCAAAACAATTGCAAAATAATCCTCCATGTAAACATGTTTGGGTCTTTAAAATTCAATAGGCATAATACTTTTATCAATTGTGAATGCATTAAAAGAAATATCGTTAAACGATTTAAGCGAACTCGCCAAACGTGACAAAAAGAAATTCCGGGCTCTTGTTAAGAAGTTAAAAAAGATAAAAAAACAAGAGTTAGACGAAATTGTACATACCCTTCACCACGAGTATTTTGCAGACACTGACTGTTTACAATGTGCGAATTGTTGTAAAAGCCTTGGACCGATGTTAAATGACCACGATATCCGACGTTTGTCAAAACATCTTCGCATGAAACCAAAAGATTTTACAGCAGAATACTTAAGGCAAGATGAAGATGAGGATTTTGTTTTTCAATCAATGCCCTGCCCTTTTCTGATGGATGACAACTACTGCATAGTATATGAAGCCAGACCCAAAGCTTGCCGAGAATATCCGCATACAAACAAAGTCAACTTTCAGCAGGTACTAAACCTAAGTCTGAAGAATACAGAAACCTGTCCTGTGGTTTATCAGATATTTAAAACCTTAAATGACTCCTTATAGAGATAAAATGTTCCGTAACACATTTTATTTTTAGTTATACAAATTCAAACCTCCATACGGTTACTTTTTTATCTTCATATAACATATCACTCAATTGCAAGCTCCATCTTACCAAGACTTGAACACAAGAAAGGTTAAAGACTTTATCTTTGGAATAATGATTGAAAAGCTAGGTTGAATTTAAAACTATAATTACTATGAAGAAAAGAATTTTATTACGAACTTCTATTATGTTAATAATAGGAATTATTATGACGAACACTGTTTCTGCACAGTTAAACAAACCGAGGGTATTAGATATTGGGAGAGATCAATTCTTTGTCTTTGTCACGAAAGCAAATCCTAAATTTGAGAAACCTGAGCGTGTAGTAAATAGTGATTTCAAAGTTGGAGAAGAAGCATTTGACCCTTACAGAATTTATGAATATACAACTTGGCGATTTGAGACTTTATACGTTACAAATAACGATGGGACCTCAACACGTTATGTTGCGATCATAAACAATGAAACAGGAATGTATTACCATCGTAACGGTGATATGAAAAGCAAAGAAGAATTTGACAAAGCAACAGCACGTGGGGAAGATGGTCATTTTAAAGATTTTTGGGAAGCAATGAAGTTTTACTTTCAGCCTGAAGTGAGAGAGTGGCCATATATTTGGTTAAGAATACCAAATAAAGATGACAAGAGTCTTGTCGTAACTCAGATGACCTGGAATACAAGGGATTTTAAACTAGTACTTGTAAACAATTAAATTTTAAAATTATGAAGACACTTAAATATTATTCAATCATACTTTTATGTATTGCTTTCTCAGCGAATAGTATCGCACAGAAACTTGATGCATATACATTACAATTGCCGAAACTCATTCTGGAAAAAGGTGGCTCTATCTATGTTGCTCCCTTAACGGACAATACTAGCGAAGAGATTTCAAATTCGCTTAGCACTCAATTCCAAACAGAAATGTCACAAGGTATATCAACCGATGGTTTAGCTTATGACCATAATATAAAGGACTTAAATCCTTGGTTTCAAACTAATTTATACAATACCACAGAAACTGAAAATGAAGCTCAATACACTATCACAGGAGCCTATCAATTTGAAACGAGCCATACTAAGTCTTACACAGAAATTTCCGGTGCTGAAGCAAAAGACAGTATCCCTTTTGTTTATTATAAATTCAGTGAAAAAAGTACAGCAAAAGTAACCGGTAATGTTGTTATTACAGACAAAGAAACCGGAAGTGAAATTGCAAACATCCCATACAGTAAAGAGCGATATGATGAGGATACCAAGACAATGAAACAGGCTTCAGTAAAAGACCCTAACACATTCATCCCTTTACTAACAAATGATTTCACTCATTCATTTCGGTATTATTTAAATGCAGTAAAAGTTGTTTACGAATACGATTTCCCTAAAGTCAAACCAGAAAATAAAGAGTTACGTAAAGAGTTTAGACAGTACAAACGTGATTTGAAAGATTATGCAGACGAAAGTGAATTACAAAAGATGTATTCTCTTTATGTAGAAATACAACAAAAAGAAGACAGTCCGGAAGTGAACGAGTGCATAGGTATGTGTTATGAAATTTTGGGCAATTATAGTAAAGCAAAGACATATTATGAGACAGCAAAAAGTCAGGAATCTTTGAACAGAATTGAGAAACAGATCAACATCAAGAATACGCTCACAAACTTAGGAATTGAGATTGTAGAGCCTGAATTTTAAACACACTAAGAGATGTCCTCTCGGACATCTCTTTCTTTATATCCATACAATTTGTATCTTTACAATATGGAGAAAGAAATCATACAATCCATTGAAAAACTCATTTGCACAAAATTAAGTAAAGACAGTAGCGGACACGATTGGTGGCATATTCTGCGAGTTAGAAATCTTGCTTTACATATTGCAGAAAAAGAAGATGCAGACATTCATTATTGTGAAATGCTTGCGCTTTTGCATGAAACTGCTGATCATAAACTTGTCAAAGATGAAAATGCTAGTCTTTCGGAGCTTTCAGACTTTTTGAAAAAACAACACATTAAAGACAAACTGACTCAACAGCTTATTCATGAAATCCCACTTGTTTCATACCGAGGAGCTGGTGTCCCTGATAAAGAAGCAAGCTTAGAATGCAATATTGTTCGTGATGCTGATCGTCTGGATGCTATTGGAGCCATTGGCATTGCGCGCACTTTCGCCTACGGAGGAAAACATGATCGATTGCTGTATCATCCTAATATAAAGCCTGAAAACCATACAAGTTTTGAATCTTACAAGAACAGCAACAACGCAACCATCAATCATTTTTATGAAAAGCTGTTGTTATTAAAAGAGAGAATGCACACAAAAACGGCGAAAAACATTGCCCTGAAAAGACACAAAAGAATGGAAGATTTTCTCGTGAACTTTCTGAATGAATGGGATCTCAAAGATCTTACTTAACCTGTAAGCCCATAATGCTTGAACGAAAGCGACGATATGAAATATAGTGCTCATTATTCATCCAAACAACCTGCATCGGAT
Organism: Bacteroidales bacterium; assembly: GCA_963676165.1. Lineage (GTDB taxonomy): Bacteria > Bacteroidota > Bacteroidia > Bacteroidales > ML635J-15 > JAQIBY01. The sequence continues at coordinate 3,434,921 of OY781043.1, forward strand.
TTCCTTTTTCGGCTCCCCTTACAGCAGTAGGACGCACATTATCGAAAGATGAATCTGAAGTTATTGAGGTAACATTCCATGTTTGCCCCAAATTCTTTGTTTCCCATTTCTCTAACTCAAAAGTACCATTGACCAACCTAGACAAATACACAACAGAAGGATCTTCGTGATCAAGAACTAGTCCCGCTGAATAATTTGACTCATACTCATTTTCACCCTCCTCTGTCATTGGAAACCATTTACCAGAATTAACCATCTCATTAACAACCCATTTCCCCTTATTCCAACAAGCATAATAATAGATATGATTTTCAATCATATCGGAACGCAAAACATTTCCTACACTATCACGATATGGCGCAGTATTTACCTTATCATCATTGGGGAAAGCTGCAAAAACAATCACTGGATTCCCTTTTTTGTTTTCGGCAACATCCCAAATCCAAGCTTTCCCTTTCTCCCCTCCTCCATCAAATACTCTGTCACATTTTACAGGAGAAATAGGCAAATTATCCCAATCTGAAATGTATTCGCCATTTGCTGTTTGATATACACCATCATTGTACTGACAATAGTAAATGCTATTACTTTCTTCATTTCTGGGATGCCCATCCGTAAAGGCATAATGCATATCAACCTGAGTTCCACCAGAAACTTTCAAATATGGTCTTCGGTCTTTATAAATTCGATCTGGCAAAATAAAGATCTTCCCTACTTCCCAATCTTTCCCCTCATTCAAAGAACGAGACACATTGGGTTTAAAATCGACACCACGCCAATAAAGATACATTGCAGCTTCGCGTTCAACATAAACAGGATTAACATAAGTGTAAGTTTGTGAATACTGAGGACACCCCTCCTTATCATTCAAATCAAGGACAATAGGCTCCTTCCATTCAGAAATATCTTCTGGATTTTTTGAAACCAGCAATTGTATTGGCATTCGTGAAGCATGTCCGGTATAAAACAAAAGGATTTTTCCCTCTTCAGAGATTAGAATCGCAGGATTGTTATGATCATCTGGTTTTAAACTTGAATCTAACGAGACAATCTCATGTTCATTAGTACGATGATTAAAAGCACCTATTTGAATAACACCCTGTGACGTCACCCATGTAACATAGGTCTGTGACTTTTCCCCTTGAAAGTAAACTGCACGAGGATCTGAAAACCAACACCATGCTCCATCTTCAGAAATAATTACGGGTTTAGAAACATCTTTACATGATAAAAAAACCAATAAAATAAAACCTAAAAAAACAAGTCGTTTCATAATCCAATTGTTTATGAAACAAATTACGGCATTTATCATAAAAATCAAACACTAAAAACAAATTAAATGCGTTCTATTCACAATATTTTTTAGTTTTGCTATCAAATTGACATTATGTTGAAACGACTATATATAGCCTTAAGCCTTACTATACTCTCTATTGCCGGTTTTGCTCAGATTGGAGGAGACAATACATTTGAATTTCTTGAAATGCCTAATTCTGCGCGCATTGCAGCACTAGGAGGAAGTAATATTTCTTTGTACGATAAAGACCTAAACATGGCATATTATAATCCTGCTTTATTGCGGGAAGATATGCATCAGAACTTAGCTTTAAACTACACTAACTACATTTCTGATATTAATTATGGATATGCATCATATGCTTACCATTTGGATGACATCGGAACATTTGGAGCAGGAATTTATTATCTGAATTATGGAGAATTTATTCGAGCGAATGCTGAAGGCGAGATACTAGGCAATTTCTATGCTCAAGAATATTCCTTCAATTTGTATTACAGCCGGAGTTTCCTTTCAGATTCATCACTGCGAGTTGGTGGAACGCTAAAAACAATCTATTCAGCTTTGGATCATTATTACTCATCAGCTTTAGCCATTGATGCAGGAGTTAATTATCATGTTCCTGGCTCCAACTTTTCAGCTTCAGCAGTTTTGAGTAATGTTGGATTTCAATTAAAACCTTACACCAAAGACAACCGAGAACCTTTACCCCTTGATTTTCAACTAGGTGCAACCTACAAATTACCACATGCCCCATTTAGAATAAGCTTAGGAGCTCAAAATTTGTTCAACTGGAACATGCGCTATAACAGCCCACTAGACAGTCAACAGCTTGTTGACAGCGAATCTGACACCACAAGTAATTTTGGACAAAAACTGGGTAACGCCGGAGATGAACTAATGAGACACATGGTGATTGGACTTGAAGTTGCTCCAACAGAAAGCTTCTTTATTGCATTCGGATACAATTACCAAAGACGCACAGAGTTAGCATTGAACAATCATCCAGGTGTAGTAGGCTTTAGCGTAGGTGCTGGAATTAAAATTTCTAAACTAATGATTTCTTATGGTGTTTCTCGCTACCATATGGCAGGTATAACACATCATATTTCCATTACATCTGATTTAAAAGAGTTTATCAAACGAGGGTAATACATACTGTTTACATACTCTCTATCTAAATTTAATGGGCAGCATTCTATCTTCCCTTTGAAATCCTTATCTTTACAGCATGAAAATTCAGGACAAACATATAGTCATTGCAGTTGATGGTCATTCCTCCTGTGGAAAAAGCACAATGGCAAAGCAAATTGCGAAATCACTTAATTTGCTATATGTTGACAGCGGTGCAATGTACCGAGCTGTCACCTTGTATAGCATGCAACACATTGATTTCTCAAAGCCCCCGATAGATACGAATGACATTATCAGATTGCTTCCTGAAATACACATTGATTTTAAGAAAGAGAAAGGGTTGTATTACACTTTTTTAAATGAGGAAAATGTTGAAAATGAAATCCGTCAGATGGAAGTTTCAAAGCAAGTTTCCCTAGTTAGTGCAATACCTGAAGTGAGAAAGAAGCTCGTCAAGCTCCAACGTCAATTATCTGACAACCACAACATTATAATGGACGGCAGAGACATCGGAACAGTGGTCTTCCCAAAAGCAGACATTAAGTTCTTTGTCACTGCAGAAGCAAAGGTTCGTGCAGAACGTCGTTATCTTGAGCTTAAAGAAAAAGGCATGGAAACTAACTTTAAATCTGTTTGGGGAAACATCATCAAAAGGGACGAAATTGATTCCAACCGAGAAACAAGCCCACTCATTCAGGCGAGAGATGCAATTCTTATTGACAACAGCAATATGAATCAGCAAGAGCAATTGGAGTTCGCATTAAATTTGATAAAGGAGAAGTTGAAATGAAAATAGAACTCGATCCCAATTCTGGTTTTTGTTTTGGTGTAACCAATGCAATCAATATGGCTGAAGATATCTTGCTCAACCAAGAAAAGCTATATTGCCTTGGTGACATAGTTCACAATAATGTTGAAGTAAAACGATTACAAAAACTAGGACTAATTAGTATCAACCACGAGCAATACAAGACACTTAGTAACACAAGTGTATTGATACGCGCTCATGGAGAACCACCTTCAACATACGAAATTGCAAAAAAGAAAAACATAATACTTATTGATGCCACCTGCCCCGTTGTACTAAAGCTGCAAGATAGAATAAAACGATTGGGACAAGAGGTTTTTGCTAACAACGGTCAAGTTGTAATTTATGGGAAACATGGGCATGCAGAAGTAGTAGGTCTCATTGGGCAAACTGCAGGAAAAGCAATTGTCGTAATGGACAAACAAGATTTGGATAAGATAGACTTTACAAAATCTATCCATCTATTTTCTCAAACTACCAGAAAAATCACAGAATATCATGAGATTGCCACAGCCATTCGTGAGCGCATGGACAATCCTGAAGAGTTGAAAGTACACAATAGTATTTGTCCAAGTGTTTCAGGTAGAGAGCCTGAATTAAAAGACTTTGCAAAAGCCCATGATATCATTATTTTTGTATCTGGAGAAAAAAGCTCCAATGGGAAAATGCTTTTTAAAGTTTGTAAAGCAGCAAATCAGAATTCCCACTTTGTCAGCAAACCAGAAGACATACAAAGTGAATGGTTCAATGAAATTGAAACGGTAGGAATATCAGGAGCCACATCAACTCCGTGGTGGTTAATGGAAGAGGTTGCTGAGAAATTAAGGACATACAATTATGACAAAATATAAGCGCATAGGATTATTAACTTCTGGAGGAGATGCTCCGGGAATGAACGCTGCAATCAGAGCAGTTGTTAGAGCAGGATTATCGCACCAAATTATGATGTCAGGAATCGTTCGAGGTTATGACGGACTTGTTAACGGTGATTTCACTGAAATGTCATCACGAAAAGTGAGTAATATTATTCACCGTGGAGGAACCATCTTAAAATCGGCACGTTCAGAAGCTTTCAGAACCAAAGAAGGCAGATATCAAGCATATAGAAATCTAATTGAGGAAGGCATTGAGGCTCTCGTTGTCATCGGTGGTGACGGAACATTCACAGGTGCCCGAATTTTCGGTGAAGAATACGATTTCCCAATTGTTGGAATTCCTGGGACTATCGATAATGATTTGTATGGCACAGACATGACCATAGGTTTTGACACAGCACTAAACACTGTGGTTGAAGCGGTTGACAAAATTCGCGATACAGCATCATCTCACGAACGCTTATTTTTCATTGAGGTTATGGGTAGAGATGCTGGATTCATTGCATTAAGATCAGGTATAGCAACGGGAGCAGAAGCAATTTTTATACCTGAAGTACAAACAGAACTGGAAGATTTCGAATCTTATCTTTTCAACGGAAATAACAACAAGAAATCTAGCAATATCGTTTTGGTCGCTGAAGGCGATGAAACAGGTGGTGCTTTTAAGCTTGCGGATAAAGTAAAAGAGAAATTCCCCCAATACGATATGCGAGTTACCATACTCGGACACATCCAAAGAGGAGGTTCTCCATCGGCATACGACAGATACATTGCAAGCAGACTAGGTGTTGCTGCAATTGAAGCTCTTATTGACAATCAACGTAGCATTATGGTTGGTTTAAAACATAAGGAAATTGACCATATTCCTTTATCACAAACCATCAAACATCATAAAGAAGCAGATAAAACTCTGATCGCCTTGTTGAAAACACTCAACTTTTAATCAGAATTTATGCTTGCTGATGTTATTTTACCCATCCCTGTTCCGGTTAATTACACATATCGGGTTCCGAAAACGCTTGTAGAGCGCGTTAAGGAAGGACATCGGGTAATTGTCCCTTTGGGGAAATCGAAAATACATACTGGCATTGTTCGAAAAGTACATTCCACATCAGCAAGTTCAGATAAAATTAAAAGTATCCTGCTTGCAATTGATGAAAAAGTATTTGTTTCAGAGCAAACAATTGAAATTTGGGAATGGATGGCTTTTTACTACCACTGTAGTTTGGGTGAAATTTACAAAGCTGCGGTTCCAAGTTATTTCAGAAATTTTGAAGACATTGATATCCACATTCCAAATCCGGAAAGGCTCACAAAAGCATCCAATTTCCTTGGTGAACACTTAAATACTGAGCACAAATTTCGTTTGAGACATTGCATGGATATTTTTGGAGCAAAAGAAAGCAGTGCTGCCATCATCTCTCTTGCTGAAATAGACAATCTCGAAGGTGAATATACATCAAGCATACAATTGCGAGAAAATTTCATTGTCAGAAACACCTCATGGGACAAGCTTGAGGATAGTATTAAAGCATCGAAAAGTGCACCCGCAAGAAAAAAAATATTGAAGTTTTTTACAGGACATACAGACCTTCCTGTCAACTTACTAAAAAACAAAATAGGTGTTGGTAAGACAGCATTAAAACCACTGATTGAAGAAGGACTACTTAAACAAGAATCCCGTATCATAATGCAAACCAAGCCAAAAGCTGACTTTTCAAAACTTCCCGAACTCAATGACGCCCAGAAAGTTGCTTATAAAAAGATACTCAAAGGCTTTGGGTTGAAAAAAACTTGTCTTTTACACGGAATTACTTCTAGCGGAAAAACACTCATCTACCTTCACCTTATCAAGAAAACCATTGAGGAAGGAAAACAAGTGCTTTATCTGCTTCCTGAAATTGCATTGACAACTCAGATTATTGATCGCATTAATGAAAGCACAGGAAATATTGCAGAAGTTTTTCACAGCAAGTTTATTGGAAAATCCAGACTACGTTTGTGGGAAAATGCCGAGTCAGGCATTAACCCTCTAATCATTGGAGCACGTTCTGCCGTTTTCTTGCCTATGCACAATTTAGGTCTCATTATTGTGGACGAGGAACATGACTCAAGTTACAAGCAACACGACCCTGCACCTCGCTATAACGCAAGAGATATGGCTGTGCTTTTGGGAACAAAAACCGAGGCAAATATTCTTTTAGGATCTGCAACACCTTCTGCGGAATCATGGTTAAATGCTGTGAAAGGAAAGTACTATTTCATTCCGCTGTATTCGAGGTATCAGGATTTTCCTTTGCCAAAAATCCGCTTGCTTGACACACACCATGCAAGAAAGCGCAAAGTCATGACCAATGAATTTCATCCAGAAACATTGAAACAAATCGGTGAAGTTTTGAATCGAGACGGTCAGATCATTGTTTTGAGAAATCGCAAAGGATATGCTCCCCTGCTCAGATGCACAGAATGCGGCTGGACAGCATCCTGTCCGAATTGCTCTGTCCATCTCACTTACCACAAAAAAGATGGAAGGTTGCGTTGTCACCACTGTCATTACAGCATTCCAGTACCTGCTCAATGTCCTGATTGTGGAAATCCTGACTTGAGTTATTTCGGATATGGAACTCAAAAAGTAGAGGAAGAACTTTCGTTTGCATTTCCAGAAGTTGGAATCTCAAGATTTGATCAGGACAGTCTTAAAAATCCGAAACAATACCGAAAAATCATTCAAGACTTTGCAGCTCAGAAAACGCAGATACTGGTTGGAACCCAAATGCTAACGAAAGGGCTCGACTTTGAAAACGTGCGACTTATAGCAGTCCTTCATGCAGATCAAATGCTAACATATCCCGATTTCAGAGCTTACGAAAGAGCATACCAAATGCTGGAACAAGTGAGTGGCAGAACAGGCAGACATATGGAGGATGCATTGGTACTCATACAAACGTCTTTTCCTGATCACACGGTTTTGCAAGCCCTTATCCAGCATGATTTTATTAAGATGATAGGAAATGATTTGGATGAAAGACATGCCCTTGGCTATCCCCCATTTTCACACATGATAAACATACACATCAAAAGTGTGAATCAATATCAGCTGGAAAAACGTAGCACGTTTTTATACAAGGATCTTAATCGGGAATTTGGCAATCTAGTAAGCGAACCTGCAATTCCTGTCATTGAACGTATTGGCAAGCTTTACGAACGATTAATACAGGTTAAAATCCCGAAAGGGAAAAACCAAAACACGTATAAAAAACAACTACAAAAAATTGTCCAGGGTTTTAGCACTTCAGATGCTGGTAAATCATTACGAATTTACATGGATGCAGATCCTGTGTAGGTAACGCACATTACCTCCTAGTTTTAATGCGGGCAAATCGTCGCTTCAATTTAAGAATTGGACGCTCAAAAATTTCATAACTAATTGCAGGAATTAGCAGACTTAGTACTGTAACAAAGAGCATATACAAATACAAGTTTGAAATATCCCATCTCAACATAATCTTTTTCATAATAATATGAAGAAGAATATTTCCATACATATAGATTCCATAAGAGATTTTGCCAAAATAATGGAAAATACTGTTTGGTTTCAAAACATGCCTAAACTTTTCATTGAAATTGTAGTCCAACAATAACAAACTTATTACAGCGATATAAAAGAACTTTTTAAAGCCACCAAGGAAAACAGAGTTCCAATTTCCCACCGGCTCTAAACAAAAAACTGCAATGAGCACTATCCAAAGTAGAATACGATAATAACGGCTAAGATTTATCTGGAATGGCTTTTTAGCATAGAAATATGCCCCTATCGCTCCAATAACCAAAACATCCATACGAGAAAAGGTATGCAAGTACAACGTATACCATGGATGATCAGCTGACATCACTGAATACATTCTAAAACCAATACTAAAGATGATAAGTGAAATAAAGACTTTCATCAGATGTTTATTTGGAATAAATGCAATGATAAATGGCCAAACGAGATAAAAATGTTCTTCAATACAGATGGACCAGAAATGTGCAAATGGGTATATCCATTTAGTGGTTTGTATCGTATGAAAATTATTAACAAATAATATATTTACAAGATAATTTGGCGTATCAGCATTTACCCAGTTGACAATCAATGGAGCAATTGCAATAAGCATAAAATACAATGGCCAAATACGCAATGTTCGTCGTACAATGAAATTAAAGATGTTAATTTTCCCGAATTTTTCTTTTTCTTTAATAAGAATATAGGTAATAAGAAATCCACTTAGAAGGAAAAAAACATCAACTCCAATTTCAAAGTTCTTTAAAGCTTGATGCACAAGTTTCCCCCCTGCTGTCAAATCAGTGTATGTTCCACCAGAAAGGAATCCGATTTCTCCAAACCAACCCCTCCAAGCTTCATAGCCATGATAAATAATAATCATGAAAGCCGCAATAAAACGAACCACATCAAGGTGTGGAAAATATACACGATTTGAACTATCCTGGGGTACTGCCATAATTATTCAAGCTTTAAACCATGCAAAGATAGAGAAAAATCTATGCATTGAAAATATATCATATTAGTAAGAATCAATCAACTACTCACTTATGGTCTCAGTTTCTTCCGCATCGACAACAAGCATGTAATTTTGATTTTTTGTGTACCAATGGTATCCTAAAGAAAATGGTAATTCTTTGTGCTCATATTCATCACTGACATAAGCAGCTTTCAAATCATTTTGTGTCAAATTCGTACTGAAGTCAGAAATTGGTTTCTCATATGCGCCAAATAAGACAAACTCATGTGAGTCTTTATCAAAATATTTGAATGGAATTCCGGTATCATCTTGGAACAAAGCCTGAGTTTTATCCATCAGAATTTCACGGATAGAGCTAAACGTATTGTAATGCATAAGATAAGATGCAGATTTCACAAAACCATTAGACTGTCTCAATCCTTTTAAATAAAGCTCAAGTTCAGGATGTTTTGTAAATCCATTGTTTGAAATGTCGCAATAAAAATACGTCAAGGTTTTGACACGACCACCAGCATTTTCTCTAAAGAAAAAACGCACTCCACGATATTCATCATTCGGGATATTTACTGAATCAGGATACACACTTAATGTACCTTCAACATCCACTTTCACAGCCTCAACATCTAAAATTTCATGTCCTGTTCTTGAAAGGAATACATAAAAGATTGGCAATACACCTTCCACTTTTTTACCACCAATATCCTTAATCATATTTCCGGTAATAAAATAAGAGCGTTTATAAATATCACGAAGGAAAAAATCAATATTATGCAAATAATCTTTGTGTTCTTGCCCTGTCATTTCAGAGAAATCAGGCATTAAGCCAATTTTTTCATTTGCTAGAAAGACATAATCATTGGCGTTAGGGAAAAGCGTGTATGCATGCAAGAAATCAGGACCAGAAAAAGGATAGAATAATTGCATAGTATCGTTCATTTGATGACTAAAATATTCTGTCACCCAATCTCTCATAGTAGAAAGACGCTTTTCTTCGATCATACCCCAATTCTTATTGATTGTACTTGAATACTCATCCCATTCTGCATCTGAAATTTTCCCTTCTGCTTCCTTCAAGTCCATAACGCTACCACTCAGATAATGCGCAATCTGATCATGAATGCTGTCTTTCGGGAAAGTAACTTCAGCTTGCAGGGTATCTGTAGTTTCCTGAACAGTTTCTTCATTTGTGTTTTCGTTTGTTTGTGCCGGCTTATTGCATGCTAAAAAAAGAAATGCAGGGGCAATTAATAACAAAAAGCTTCTCATAGTTTTATTCATTTGGATTTTCGTTTATCAAAATATTTACTCAAAAAATACATTCCACTACCAACCACAAGGGTTAAAAGGATGGCGATTAAAATGCTTGGTTTCATTTTCAAAAAGAAAACTATCATCCATCCCGTAAGAATCAGATAGATTAAAGGAGTTACTGGATATCCCCAAGCTTTGTATGGTCGTTTTAAGTTTGGTTGCTTAACGCGCAACACAAAAACTCCAAGTACAGCTAAGAAAGAGAAAATACTCAGTAAGACAGATGTAAATTCGATAAGGTCACCAAAGGGCACAAAAATAATCATAGGAATAATGAGTCCTAGCTGAAAGAAAATTGCAATGTGTGGCACCTGATTTTTATTTCGCTTATTTAAAAAGCTAAACACCCTCAAGTCTTCACCGATTGTTGAGCTAACACGAGGCCCTGCCCAAATCATCGAGCTAATTGCTGATATTAATGCAAAGGCAATTAATCCTGAGACAATAGCCGCACCCGTTGAGCCAAAAATATGTTGAGCCGCAACATTTCCAACGTCTTTTTGCAGTACAAGATCGTTAATTGGGGCAACATATAGAAACATCATATTCAGCAAAACATAAAGCACTGCCACTGCAGCAGTCCCAATCAAAAGTGAACGCGGCAAATTTCTCCCTGGGTTTTTCATGTCATCAACAATATATGCTGCAGCATTCCAACCAGAATAAGCAAGCATTACCCAAACAAGGCTTCCTGCAAATGCCATGGAAAACATGTCGTTGATACTTTGTTTTGTCGGAGCGAAACTGATTTGCGATCCACCATCAGCTAAAACAAAACCCAAAACAATGAGCACTACGATGAGTACAATTTTAAACAAGGTAAAGAACTTTTGAAAGCGTGATACAGCCTTCAAATTTTGAAGGTGAATGAGTGATATTGCAAGTGATACTCCGATTGCAATTAACTTTTCTGTCCATGGATTTGCAGCCTCTTCTCCCAGCATCCCAATTGCATAATCGCCCATTGCTAAAGCTGCGGCTGCAATAGGAGCTGCAAAACCTATCATTATAGAAACCCATCCGGCAAGAAAGCCTATCAGGGGATGATAAATTTTCGATAAGAAATTATACTCTCCTCCATTACGTGGAAGTGATGCGCCAAGTTCTCCATAGGCAAAGCTCCCAAACAAAGCAAGCATTCCACCAACAGCCCAGAGCATTAAAATTGTAAATCCGTGTTTTAGGTCTATTACCTGATAACCTAAACTAGTAAAAACGCCTGTTCCTACCATATTCGCCACAACAACAGCAATGGCTGTCGAAAGACCTATTTTGTATACGTTTTGTTTGTTCATTAATCCGGGCTTTCTCACGTTATCCACTACCCAATATGAATTTCAAAGATACAATTTAGGCAGGATCAGGCAAGACGTACGAAAAAAAGTAATGTGCTTAGGTGCAATTTAGAGTTTGTACAAATAAGCATTAATCAGCAGGCAGTATCTTAGAAATTTCGTCGGATTCAAAACCACGTTGTGAAAGATAAGCAAAGAGTTTCTGCCGAGTTTTCCAGGGATCTTCTTCTTTCTTTTCCAATTGTCTTTGTTTTGATTCGGCTAAATCTTTTAAGACTTCCCGATATCGCTTCATATCGATTTCATCCAATGCAACACGAAGTATTTCCTCTGGGATTTGTTTTCCGGAAAGCATAAAACGGATTTTCACTTTTCCCCATTTTGAAAGATAACATTTATCATTGACATAGCTTTGAGCATATCGCTGTTCATCAATGAATCTTTCTTCCTCAACCTGACGGATAATTTTGTCATGCAATTGGTCTGGCACTTGCCACTGATAAAGCTTTTGTCTTAAATCATATTTGCATTTTTCTCCCCGAAGACAATAACGGCGTGCTTTTTCCAGCGTCATTTCAAGTTGAGAATCGGACATGTTATGAAATTTTCAATTCAACTTTATACCCATTATGTCGGCGGATATTTGTAGCAAATCCCTGTCGAAAGATTAAATACTGACCTCGAATTGCAATCAGAGTACCAGAAAACTCTTCACTTCCATCAAAATGCTGTTGGTATATCTTATCGAAATCATAATTACCGGGGTACAAAATATCAGAAACTCTATCGTCAATCGTTATGTACTGTTTTAACTCATCAGGAAGAAGTGCTGAAGCTTTCTTTTTTTCTTCAAGAAGATCAATATCTGAGTTTACAGACAATAGCATTTGTTTCCATTGTGTTTTATCGGAAATGTAATCTTTCAAAAAGACCTCTATATCACCAGCGAGTTTCCGATAAGGAGTTTTTGCAAGTCGGATAGCTTTCGATGCTCCTTGATCAATCCAACGGGTAGGAATCTGCCTTGCTCGTGTCACTCCAACTTTCAAATTGCTGGTTAAAGCGAGATAGACATAATGATCCACAAGTGAATTTTGCTTTGCCCATTCCATATCTCTGGAAATTCCTTCATGCGATCTATCTTTCTCTGGATGTAATACCCCTGCATCGGTTTGTGGCAAGCTTGTAAAACAAGAATAGCAATATCCCTGGTGAAATGATTTATTCGTTTTTGCACCACAAGCAATGCAATTTATCTCATTCAAAAAACGAAAACTCAACTTTCTACCTATCAAATCGTTCATATAAACTCGCTCATCACCAATCGGTAGATAGTACTGCACCGGACGAAGGTTCTCGGTTTGCATTTTAAGGATATTTCCACTGTATTCCATAAACTGAGGTATTTTTTTTAAAGCTAAAGGAAGTTTTCCAAATTAACAAATAATTGATTTTATGGTTTGACATGTTTTCAAGTTTATCATCTTAATAGGAAAAATATTATCTTTGTCATGCAATGCAGATTAGTAAACAAATTCCAAACTAATCTGTTTCTTATGCACTTGGTCTTTGATTCAAATCATTCATTTATTTTGTATTTACCATTCCTTGAAAGAGGATAAAGATTTTGTATTATGAACATTACAAAGGATATTACCATTGAAGATTTAGTTGAAAATCTTCCTGACTCAATTGCTTACCTCGCAGACGAAGGGATTCGTTGTATTCGCTGTGGAGAACCTATTTGGGGTACACTTGAAGAAGCCGCTAGAGAAAAAGGCTTTGATGAAGAAAAAATAAACGGGTTCATAAAAGACCTGCAGGCAATGGCTGATAAGGCAAGTAAGTGACAAAAATAATTGCTAATTGATGATTGGGGATTGTTAATTGCTGATTGGGGATTGCTTTATGCAATTTCATATTTCCTGAGCAATTCCAGACTAATTTCACTTCGAGCATCATTTTTCTGAGTTTGCTGAATGTAATTTAGTATTGCTTCTGCATGCGATTGATCTTTCAATTGATAACTCGTTTTTGCTTTTCGGAATAAGGCTTTTTTCGTGTCCTCAGTAAGCAAATTATTATCGACAAGATTTTCTGTAACGTGCAAAGCGATAGATTCATTGGCACTTAGCTGCTTCACCCATTCGCTGTAAGATTTCCCAGGGGTAATTTGTATCTGATCTGCAACTTGATCGATAATACTATGACCTGTTGAATGCTCAGAACCAGCAGATAAAACTTCATTCTCAACTTTCACTTTCTTCATAAGAATCGCTTCATGAATGACAGCTTCGGAAAGCGCCATTCGTACTTTTCTGCTTGCACTTGCATGCTCATTATTTTGCCCGTAATAGCGGAGCAACAAACGATGTGGTATTTTTACATTTTCCATAAAGGATAAACAGAGAAGACGGAGGATTGTTGATTGTGTTAAGAATTCATTATATCTTCAATCTGTTTGATTTCAATTGGAAAGTCTTTCATCAAATCTTCTGACCCATTTTCAGTAATTAGCATATCTGTTTCAATTCGAACACCTATACCTTCTTCACGGATATAAATCCCAGGCTCACATGTCAGTACCATTCCCAGCTTAAGAACATCCTGCTTTGCACCAACATCATGAACATCCAAACCCATAAAATGTGTTGTTCCATGCGGGAAATAACGTTTGTATGCAGGGTTTTCCGCGCTTTGTTGTTCAATATCAGCATGAGAGAGGAGTCCAATTTCCAACAGTTTTTCTTGCATTAATTGACCCGTTTCATCATTGATTTTTTGAATGGTATTTCCCGGTTTAAAAAGCTTTTGAGCTTCGTAAAAGACATCCAAAACAGCTTGATAAATTTGAGCTTGTCGAGGTGAATATTTGCCATTCACAGGAAACGTTCGAGAGCAATCTGCTGCATAATTTGCATATTCTGCTCCAAAGTCCATCAACAATAAGTCACCGTCTTTGCAGACTCCATCGTTATGAACATAATGCAAAACACAAGCATTCTTCCCTGATGCAACAATTGGTGCAAATGACATTTCATCGGCAGCTTGACTTAACATTTCATGCCGCAAACATGCTTCAATCTGATATTCAAACTTCTCTGGCTCGACTGCCTTTAACACCTGAAAGTAAGCATCTTTCGTAATCTGAATTGCCTTTCGAATTAACTGTATTTCACTTTCAGATTTTACAGTACGCAAAGCATGAATTTCAGGGCAAATATCTTCAAAATCTATGTGCACCAAACTATCAGGATATTGCATAACCAAGAGACTTACAGGCGTTGCTAAATTAGTATCCATGCGTCTGCCACCAGAAAGGTTCAGATAAAAGTGATCAAACTGCGAAGAAATACGTAAAACATACACACCAAACTCGTCCAACCAACGTACATCTTGGATTCCGGATATCTTTTTACTTTCAAGCTTATCCGGTCTTGGACCTTGCCATAACATGATATGCTCATTGGTTTCTTGCGTAAAAAGGATTTCGTTCAAATTTCCTCCTGATTTTTCTATTACAAGGACAGCAGCCGGAAAATTCAGACCACAGAGATAGAAAAAGTCGGAATCTTGACGAAAGGGATAATATTGATCTCCATTTCGTGGATACTCAATGTTTGCAGCAAGAATAACGATGGAATTGTCGGGCAATTTCTTCAATAAATTCTTTCGATTTTGCACAAATAAGTCTGCAGGTATTGTTTGATATCTCATAATTAGGCGTCTTTCCAGTCGTTGTGTTTACGTAACAAATCTTTCAATGCTTCCACAGCATTTTCTTCGGGAATGTTTTTCAATACAGGAGTTTGTCCTTTGTACAGACTCACTTTCCCTCCGCCAGCACCTATGTACCCATAATCTGCGTCAAGCATTTCTCCCGGACCATTGACAACACAACCCATTACAGCAATTTTCAGCTCGTCAAGATGACCAAATTCCTTTTTAATTTTCCGAGTTGTGCTTTCCAAATCAAACAATGTTCTTCCACAACCGGGGCAAGAAATAAATTCGACACGTGTACGGCGAATTCCTGCTGACTGCAACATATCCCAAGCCAAGTCATTTTGAGATTGCACAATTTCTGCTGTATCAGGACGAAAAACCAATCCTGCAATTTGATTTTCAACCAACACGGAACCTATAATGGCAGCGAGTTGAGTTTTTGATTCAATACCTGTTGGCATTTCAAATAAAACAGCAGTATTTTCTCTATGCTCTCCCAAGCGATGCAAAAAAGCACGAAGGTCTCCAACAGGATGCTCCGAAGATGATTTCAGAAAAAATAGAGGATTATGCTTTTCACACAAATCCGCTATCTGTCGCTCATCCAAGTCGTCAAACATACATTCCACAGCTTCTGGTACTGATTTTGGGGTGAGCTTACTAACATCCCAAAGGGCAGTTTTACACCATGATCTTTCACCTTCTTGTCCATCACAAAAGACATGTGCTTTCACTGGTTGAACAGGAGAATTACTACGTGTAACGATGAGTATTTCAGGACTTCGTTTTCCTGGCACCCACATTTCAAAATCTTTGCTGTACGTATAATTCAGCGCTTTAAGCACATCCGTATCTATCATAGGCAAACTGCGTAAATCAGCAACGACAGCAGGGGTTTTTATATCGTATGGCAAAGGAGTTTTCTGACTGTTATCAAACGCATCATAGAAGGGTGCATAAATTGGCATCCGATACACGGCTTGAAAGCGATTCTCGAAACTTTCAATAATTGACTTAGCAACAGGAATTTCATTTTCAGGGGCTTCTGTTAATGATACACGGATAGTGTCACCTATTCCATCTGCCAACAAAGCACCAATGCCAATTGCAGATCGCAAACGACCATCTTCACCTTCACCAGCCTCTGTCACACCTAAATGCTGAGGGAAACTAATTCCTTCCTGCATCATACGGGCATTTAAGAGACGTGAAGCATGTACCATAACTGACGGGTTGCTAGCTTTCATTGACAAGACTAATTGATCGAAGTTTTCAGCTCGAAAAATCCGATAAAACTCCATAGCTGCTTCAACCATACCTTCTGCAGTATTGCCATATCGGTTCATTATGCGATCAGACAAACTCCCATAATTACTACCGATACGAATCACGGTTCCATGCGCTTTACAGATGTTAATTAAGGGAAGTAATTTTTCATGCATACGCTCCAATTCCAATTTATAGTCAGCATCGGAAAGGGCTTTCCCAGTAAATTTTGCACGTGGGTCAACATAATTTCCCGGGTTGATGCGCACTTTTTCGACAATTTTTGCTGCATGCTCAGCCGCTTTGGGGTTAAAATGTACATCTGCAATCAAAGGTTTTTTATATCCATCTTTATGGAGTTTTGATTTTATGTCTGCAAGAAATTTCGCTTCTTGGATTCCTGGTGTTGTAATTCGCACAAAATCTGCCCCTGCATCAAATATCCGCTTTGATTGTTCAACAGTTGCATTTAGATCCATGGTATTTGTATTTGTCATGGATTGCAAACGAATGGGATGCGTTCCCCCAAGCGGAATATCTCCCACATTCACTACCCGTGATGGGAAACGTTCGTAATTTGTGAGATCGATGCAATATCTTTCTTTCATAGCTCGTTTCAGTTTTGACGCTTAAAGATACGGAATTCAGATTGGATTTAATAACTTTGTACAGGAATTAAAAGATCAAACTATGTCGATTCAAGTCAAATCATTGACAAAACAATTTGATAAACAGAAGGCTGTGAACAACATTAGCTTTACTGTTGAAACAGGAGAAATTGTTGGTTTTATTGGTCCGAACGGAGCAGGAAAATCGACTACCATGAAGATGATCACTGGGTTTATTCCTCCAACAGATGGCTCTGTATTCGTTGAAGGGATTGATGTCAGCGAGCAATCGCTTAAAATTAAATCATTAATTGGCTACTTGCCAGAAAGCAATCCCTTGTATGAAAACATGTTTATTCTTGAGTATCTAAACTATGTTGCAGGAATTTACAAGGTAAAAAACAAGAAAGAACGTATTAAAGAAATTGTTGAACTTACTGGTTTAACAAAAGAAATACACAAACGCATTGGAACATTATCAAAAGGATATAAGCAGCGTGTCGGATTGGCCCAAGCTATTCTTCATGATCCTAAAGTTCTAATTCTTGACGAACCAACAAGTGGATTGGATCCGAACCAAATTGTAGAAATTCGCAACCTCATTTCACAACTTGGTAAAGAAAAAACGGTTTTGCTATCGACACATTTAATGCAAGAAGTGGAAGCAATTTGTGATCGGGTTATCATTATTAATAATGGAGAAATTGTTGCTAACGACAAGGCATCTGCATTATCAGCTATGCAAACAGATGAAGATTTAACTGTAATTGTTGAGTTTGATCAAAAGGTTAAACCATCTGAATTGCGAGAATTAAAGCATGTTACGAAAGCTGTCAACCTCCATGACAATCAATACCTTGTTCAATCGAAAGCGGGAAAAGACATTCGTCCGCTATTGTTTCAGTATGCTGTAAAAAATAAGATTACTGTACTTAGCATGACACAGAAGAACAAATCGCTTGAGGATGTTTTCCAGGAACTGACAAAAGCGTAATTTGTGTTTCTGTCATGAAATTTGCAACGCAAATTTTAAATTCACGAACAAAACAATTATTGCACACTCAGAAATAACCGGAGGAATTATATGAAATCCTAAAAAAATTGTTGGAATAGAATAAATTCCTGCATACAACAACTACCAACTACTTGACACTTGAATTCAACGGATATAAATTTTGAATTCCACTCAAATCATTGACAACCTAATGTTTTTATATGAAGAGACTAACACTTTATTACCTCATCTTTGAAGAAAAACTTTGTTTTTCATAATTAAATCCTTACATTGTGAAAAACATCAAGCCATGAAAAAAATAATTCTTAGTTTTATTCTAGTATTGATTTTTTCTACATTTGCGCATGCACAGTGGAATTGGTATAACCCAAAGCCAATGGGCGAAATGATTTATGAAATAGAATTTTTAAATGACACGATTGGCTATGCATGTGGTTCAATGGGTCACGTCACAAAAACGATTAATGGTGGTGAGCATTGGTATTCTTTGGGAAGTATTTATCCTAATCATTTGATTTCATTGTCTTTTATAAATCTAGAAACAGGTTATGCATTTGCTTTAGATGGGGCTCTCCTAAAAACAACCAATGGGGGAAATACTTGGTCAGAATTAAATCATAACCTTAATAATGAACAAATTGGCTGTGGTAAATTCTTGAATGAAAGCAATGGCATTATAGGTTGCATAAGTGGCAAGATTTACAAAACAACTGATGGTGGAACAATTTGGCAGCAAGTATCTTCAAATACAAAAAAAATTCATGATATTTTCTTTTATGATGCGAGTTTAGGTTTTGCCGTTTGTGATGATGGTATTATTCTTCGCTCGACAAATGGAGGAGTGAATTGGACCTCTTACGATACTGGGGATGAATTATTTTTTGATGCTGTATCTTTCCCCAGTTCTGAAGTTGGATATGTTTGTGGTTATGATAGTTTTTATAAAACCGTGAATGGCGGTGATAGTTGGTTTGAAATTGAAGTAGTTGATGATTATAATGAACATTTTTTTGATTGTGCTTTTAAAGATGAAATTCATGGATATTTAGTTACTTTCGATGGAAAGGTACTTATTACCGAGGATGGAGGCGCAAGCTGGGTGAATGTTTCGCCTAATCCACTTCCATCATACTTGTCCATAGAAATCATTGATTCTGAGAGTCTGTTTGTGGGAACAGATCTTGGAATGATTTACAAGACAAATGATAATGGTAATAACTGGACGTTAGTAACAGAATCAATCACAAATAATCGATTAAGCTCAATCGATTTCATTACTCCTAATGAAGGAATTGTTGTCGGATATGATGGTGTGGTATTGAAAACTTCTACGGCTGGATTTGAATGGGATTTAATTAATCTTGGAGAGCAAAATCATTTAAAAAATGTAAAATACTTATCAGAAGAAAAAATTATAATTACTGGTACTTCAGGAAAAGTATTTATCTCTGAAAATGCTGGGGACACTTGGGATGAATACTCTATGACATCTAGTATCAATCCAACAAAAATGGTATTTATTAATGATACAGTAGGATGGGTCGTGGGCTATGATTCAGATGGTGCAATTCGTAAAACAACCGATGGTGGTTATAATTGGGAGGTTCAAAACTCAAATTTTGAAGCCTATTTGTATGATGTGACATTTACTGATGATACTACCGGTTTTATTGCAGCACCTTATGGGACAATATTAAAAACGACAGATAGTGGAAATAACTGGATTAGTTTCCCGCTTGGAACTGATAATTCAATTTGGTACTCAATTGATAATGTCGGAACTGATACTATTTATGCATGTGGCTTAAATGGGTGTTTGGCATCATCTTTTGATGCTGGACAAACATGGGATATCGATACTTTAATGAACATGGCTAGTTTTAAATATATGGAGATTTTTGACGATGGGATTGGGTATTGTATTGGTTTAGCCGGTTTAGTTTTTATGACAAATGATTATGGAGTATCTTGGACACAAGTACCGAGTTTCTCATATCAGGAACTGATTGACATTGAAAGAACTGATAATTTACAATTATTTGTCATAGGTGCAAATGGAACAATTTTAAGCAATAGAATAGACCCAAGAAATTTAATGCTTATAGAACAGTATAAGCAACAGTTAGATAATCTGTATCCTAATCCTGTTCATGATTTATTGAATATTAACTACGATATTCTTTCGTATAAAATATTTGATTTAAATGGGAAGATCATTGATTCTGGAATGGAACAAAACCAAATCGATGTTTCGAATTTCTCTAACGGAGTATTTCTAATAAAATATATGATTAAAGGAGGAAAAATTGTAACTGGAAAATTTGTCGTAGCACATTAATTTCAGTTTTCCACCTCTTTTGCAAACACCCCAACTAACCTCTGACAATTAAATAGTTACATCAAACAGAAAGTCAATTTTCTTATTCTTAAATTATTTTACCAAAGCTGGTTGTTCTTTAAAATCATTAAAAATTGCTGTCCATTAAAACTTTCAGGGTTGTTACTCAGAAATATTATTAAACTGTCTTCTATGTTATTGATTTGCAACTTATCAAATAAGACTAATCAATTTCCTGAATGAATTTTTCATTTGTAAGGAGTTGCTTCACGTGATAAAAGTTCTCCTTGTCATATACCTTATCTTGAGCAGTTTTAAAGAAAACATAGCGTGAGGCTTCATTTTCAATAATCACTCCTAGCTTCATAACTTGAGAGGTTGTAAAACAATATTTTTCAGTGTACTCCATACAAATAATGGCCTTTTCTTTGTCACTATCAAATTGAGCAACCGTGTTTGCAAATGCCAAGAACGGCTTGTCTGACAAATAGTTATCACAACCTTTTTTCCCTCCAGTATATGCTGATGCATCAGGAAAAACGATGGAAGCGCTTTGTTCTTCTACTTGCTCATCTTTTGGATTAGTTTCCACTTCATCGCTTGCGTTGTCAGTATCTTGTGTGTTTTCGGAGATTACATTTTCCTCCGTTTTCTCCTCTTCTTCTATTTCTTCACTCTTCTCATTATCCTCAGGCTTATCATACTGCCTATCTTTTTTTCTATCTCTCATATCGAGAAAATCTTCGTAAGAGGCAATATCCATACCCTCAATGCCATATTTCGCATTTTCTGACTGTATAAATTCCCAGAGAATTGTTTGATAAGAAAACTTATCAAATCCATCAACCACAATAATTGCATTTGATTTATCAGTAATACTTGGATAAACTCCTTTAATAAAACTTAAACGGTATTGATCTTCCGTAAAAAGAAGAGACAGCTTATAAGTTTGATTGGATGAAATGTGCTTACGTTTGATGATGCGAACACCTTTTTTCATGCGTCGTTCATCTCTACTTGGTTTCTCTAATCGTTTGGTTAGGATATTATATGACCATCTGCCCATTGGTTTATGCGACTCGATTTCTTGTGAAAATGAGGATCCTGCAATGAGGATGATAGTTAAAAACAAGACAAGTTTTTTCATAAGATATGTTTTTACGAAGATATTAAAATTAATTCTTTTCAAAAAAAGTGCCAAGAGTAGTAAAGTGGAGATGAGTTTTTGTCACGAAATTTGTGAAAGCAAATTTACGCGGTAAAATAAATTTCACCTCTTCACCCATGGTTATCATAATGACACTCTTTCAGGGTTTGTCTCCTAAATAATTTTAAAAACTTATTAGCTTAAAGCTTTTGGAGGTGTTTATCATGCGAATACTTAAGATCTGGGATCAAACTTTCGGGGGGGAGGGGTATAATCCATCAATGGCAAACAATCCATACATCCACTTTCTTTTCAGTCCCGAATCACAATAAATTATTTTTGAGTGCTCGGGATGAAAACGAGTGTATTCGTTAAGGTGTTTTCACAAAAGAAAGCGGAGCAAACAATATTCCTGTGGGATAAACCACTAATGCCTAGCATTTTTCAACTTCGCTTTCTTTCCTAATGAAAGAAAGCTAGCAAAGAAAATCAGGCGCTGACCCGAATTTTCTTATTTATTGGATATGTTTTCCGTGACCCGCAGAAAGCTCGTTTTGTTTAGCGCCCAAGAATGGCAGACAGGCTCGCATGCGCGGCTCAAAAACTCCAAACACATCTCAATAAATCACAGAAAATACGCGAAGGCGCCAGACTGTCTAATAACCTTAATAAGTTTGTTAATAAAGATTTTGCATGAATGCATGAGAAAAGCGTGAATGTTAGTACTTTACAATATGAAATTTATAAAAGGAGAAAGTAGGTATTTAAAAAGTCTATTCCCAGTATCTTTAGAAGAAAGCATTGGTGAGGATAATGAAATTCGCATTATTGACGCATTTGTTGATAATTTAAACTTTTCTGAATTGGGATTTAGAACACATTACAGAGAAACAGGTCGTCCGGCCTATCACCCCAAAGATTTACTAAAGCTATATATTTATGGATATATGAATAGCATTAGATCATCACGTCGGTTAGAAAAAGAATGCAAACGAAATATTGAATTGATGTGGCTTTTAAATAATTTGTCACCAGATCATAATACTATATCGAATTTCAGAAAGGACAATTCCAAATCAATAAAGAAAGTTTTCAGAGAGACGGTTAAGTTATCTCAGTATTTTGAACTTATTGGAGGCGAATTGGTTGCAGGAGACAGCACAAAGCTTAGAGCCCAGAATAGCAAAAAGAATAATTTCAATCAGAAAAAGATAGAGCGACATCAAGAATATATCGAAAGAAAAATAGAAGAATACGAACAAGAATTAAGTAATAACGATGGTGATAATCAGGAAATATTAAAAAAGATTGAGAACAAAAAAGAACTTAAATCAAAGTACGACCGCATGTCTGAGGAATTAACTAGAGATAAAGAAACACAAATATCAACTAGTGATCCAGATAGTCGAAATATGACTCTTCGAAATAATATATCGGAAGTCGCTTACTGTGTTCAAAGTATGGTTGACGCTAAGCACAACCTGCTGCTGGACTTTATTGTGACGAACAAAGGTGATAAAAACGCAATGGGAAATATGTTGCAACGTACTAAGTCTATTTTACGGAATGCTACTTTTACTGCTTTATTTGATACTGGATACCATTCAGGGAGAGAGCTAAAAAAAGCAGATGATTTAGGCATCAATGTTCTGGTAAATGTACCTTCTACACCACATGCAAACCAAATTCCTGACCCAAATTATTGTATAAGCAATTTTGTATATGACAAAGAAAATGACACATATACATGCCCAGAAGGTGAAATTTTAATAACTAATGGGAATTGGTGTAACGCAAGAAATAAGAATGGAGAAGTTTATTACAGATTTAAAAACTATGGTACCGTTAAATGCAAAGAATGTCCCGTTAGGTCTAAGTGTACAATAAATAAAAAAGGTCGTAGAATAAAAAGAAGTGAATATGCCGAGAACATACAGTCTAACACGAAACGAATGATTGATTTAAAAGATAAATACCGGCAGCGGAAAAGCATAGTAGAACATCCATTTGGAACAATGAAACGACAATGGGGATACGACCACATAATAACGAAAAAATACATTAAACGAGCAACAGCAGATGTTGGGTTGATTTTTTCATGCTATAATATCAAGCGATTAATAAATATTCTGGGAATTGATGCACTAATCGAATCTTTCAATAAGGGAAAGAGGTTTTGTGCTCAAATATTAACCAGATATGGAATCAAATTAAGACTTTTAAGACCTCTAAATTATTTACACAAACAAGGCTGCACAAAATCAATCCCTAATTATTACTACTTATTTAGCAACTATAGGCTTATGAGGGCATGAATTTTTAGAAAATCTTAATTATCAGACAGTCTGGCGCCAATGCTCGCATCTGGAACATTACCAAATGTTTAACTTTATTTCTACGAAAACTGGTTGCTACTGGACTAGCGCAGATTCTTGTAATAATGCAAATCTGTCAAAACTAGCCTATCCGCATACTGGCAGATATTGGTCATGATAAACTATTAATGTCCCACCAACTTTTTTGCTTGATACAAGAAATTCATCAATCAATTAAACCGCAATGTCCCTACAAAAAAATGCAGCATCCGAACAGATACTGCATTTTCAAAATATTTAAACGATTTTAATTGCTTTCACAATTCAAAAGGCAGTGTTCACATGCGACAAGTTCGCCACGCAAACGTTTTGAAACCAAGTCTGCGACACGCTCACGCAAAGGCTCAATTTCTATTTTACGAACAATATCATTAGCAAAAGCAAAGAGCATCATAAAACGTGCTTCTTTTTTATCAATACCACGAGCACGCAAATAAAACATAGCTTCCTCGTCGAGCTGACCAACGGTTGCTCCATGAGAACATTTCACATCATCAGCATAAATTTCCAACTGAGGTTTGGTTCTCATTTTCGCATCATCGGTTAAGCAAATATTATTGTTTGTTTGAAATGCATTGGTGTTTTGAGCATCTTTTCTCACGAGAATACGACCGCTAAATGCGCCTCTGGATTTCTCGTCTAAAATGCTTTTATAAAACTCATTGCTATTGCAATTTGGCACGGCATGATCAATAAAAGTAAAATTGTCCATACGTTGCTCTCTGTCGGACAATACTAAGCCATACACATTGCTTTCTGCTCCTTGTCCATTCATGGTAACATACACATTATTCCGTATTGTACCTCCGTGAAGGCTAAATGCCAAACTTGATAATCTTGAGTAGGCTTCTTGATGAAATGCAGTGTGTGAGAAAACATTTGAAACGTCAGGCTCATTCTGCAAATCATACATTTGAAAATCTGCATTCTCATCAACAAACACCTCAGTCCCAAGGTGATTGACATTTTTTGCTTTATTCAGTGTATGATCACAAAGCAGCAATTGCAATTTTGCATTTTTACCAACAACAATCAGGTTTCTTTGAAAGATTTCTTTCTCACTGAAACCATGGGTCAGATTTACAATTTGAATTGGCTTTTTCGGAATATAATTGTCCGGGACATGAATAAACACACCATCTTGAGCAAGCATGGTATTGAGTTCTACCCAATTGTCTTCAGCTTTTTTCAAGTATTGATTGAAATGCTTTTTGAGCAATTCAGGATATGCATGAAAAGCCTCACGCATGCTACAAACAATAATTTCACTTTCTTTCGACAAAGTTGATTCGTGATACCATCCATTAGACAAAAGAATTAGGTCAGTATCCATTCCATCGACTTCACATTGGAAAAAGGAACGCAAAGTTGCTGTCACTTCAGGTTCATTAACGATTCGTGAATAGTCGTTTTCACCGAATACTGCTTTCAAATCCAGATAACGGTATCGTTCATCGGTTCTGTCAGGTAATCCACCATCAGCAATTTTCTGCTTCGCATCTTCTCTTTCTGCACGGATAAATTCCGGAACATTTTGATCAGATTGCTCAAGAATGGATTCATATGTTTTGATATAATTTTCAATTTGCATAAGACACAGCTTTAAGCAAGTTCATCTTTAATCCAATCGTAACCTTTTTCTTCAAGTTCAAGAGCGAGCTCGCGACCACCAGATTTTACAATTCGGCCTTGGTACAAGACATGAACAAAATCAGGTACGATATAATCGAGTAAGCGCTGATAGTGAGTAATCACAATGTTTGATGTTTCAGGTGATTTTAACGCATTTACACCATTAGCAACAATGCGCAAAGCATCAATATCCAAACCTGAATCAGTCTCATCTAAGATGGAAAGTTTTGGCTCTAACATTGCCATCTGGAAAATTTCATTTTTCTTTTTCTCACCTCCTGAAAACCCTTCATTCACTGAGCGATTTGTCAGTTTTGAATCAATTTCCACGAGTTCTTTACGTTCACGCATAAATTTCAGGAAAGCTGCAGATGATAGACTTTCAAGTCCGCGGTATTCTCTCACCTGATTCACAGCAGTACGCATAAAGTTTACCATGCTTACTCCCGGAATTTCTACTGGGTATTGAAAACTGAGGAATAGACCTTCACGTGCTCTGTCTTCAGGTTCCATTTCCAAAAGATTTTTTCCTTGAAAAGTCACATCTCCTTTTGTGACATTAAACACGTCACGACCTGCTAAAACAGATGCAAGTGTAGATTTTCCTGATCCATTAGGACCCATAATTGCATGAGTTTCACCTGGTTTCACTTCGAGATTAATCCCGTTAAGGATTTTCTTATCTTCAATTTCTGCGTGTAAATTATTGATCTTTAACATTATATCTCGTTTTTAGACTCATTTATACTTTGAAATTCTATTTGATTAATTCGCCTTTGACAGGATGAACGAATTCCTTTACTGAGAAAGGGTGCTATCATATCAAAAGCAGCTTTTACTTCGCCGATAAGCAAAGGTTCAGTTTCAACAATTTTAAGCAAAACACGAAAAGCATTGCTACGTGTTCCCGGCTGTAGACTGTTATTTTCAAATAAAGAAAAACAATAATCATACAGCTTACCGTGCAAATCTTCAGGAATAAGCGTAATGTCTATATCCCTGTAAAACTTTAGGAGTTCACGCACATGCCCATCTTTTTTAATGGACGGAAGCACCTCAACAACTTGAGGCAAATAAGGAACTAACCAATCAACGGAATCTTTCATTGCATGCGACAATGACCATGCAGCTCGCCAAGCAGCGGGTTCATCGTTTGAAAGAGCAAGGGTCATTAAATCTGGAATTACTTCTGGATTTTGTGCCATTTCTCTAATGTCCTGAGTCAAGAAATTTCCCTCCTCAAGATAGGTTTTTAGTTCCTGATATGTGCTTTCCTCAACCATCTATCCAACTGAACCTTCAAGTGTAATTTGCAATAATTTTTGTGCTTCAACAGCAAATTCCATTGGCAATTTATTGATGACCTCTTTGGCATATCCATTGACAATTAAGCCAATAGCATCTTCCTCAGAAATTCCACGCTGTTTGCAATAAAATATCTGATCTTCACTAATTTTGGACGTTGTGGCTTCGTGTTCCAATACTGCAGAATTGTTGTCTGCTTGGATGTATGGGAAAGTATGGGCTCCACATTTATCGCCAAGTAAAAGGGAATCACATTGAGAGAAATTCCTTACATTATCCGCATTTTTTGCCACTTTCACCAAACCACGATATGAGTTTTCACTGAAGCCGGCAGAAATACCTTTGGAAATAATTGTACTCCGTGTATTTTTTCCAAGGTGTATCATTTTCGATCCGGTATCTGCCTGCTGATAGTTGTTTGTCACAGCAACAGAATAAAATTCAGATACTGAATTATCACCCTTCAAAATGGTACTTGGATATTTCCATGTGACTGCGGAACCGGTTTCTACCTGTGCCCAACTGAGTTTTGAATTGCTTCCTTTGCAAATTCCACGTTTTGTTACAAAATTATAAATACCACCTTTTCCGTCTTTACCTCCAGGATACCAATTCTGAACAGTGGAATATTTCACCTCAGCATCTTTTTCAACGACAATCTCCACAATTGCAGCATGCAGCTGGTTTTCATCACGCTGAGGAGCTGTACATCCTTCGAGGTAACTTACGTACGATCCTTCTTCAGCAACAATGAGTGTACGTTCAAACTGACCAGTATTTGCCGCATTAATACGGAAATATGTGGACAACTCCATTGGTGAACGCACGCCCTTTGGAATGTAACAAAATGACCCATCGCTAAAAACTGCTGAATTTAAGGCCGCAAAATAATTATCTCCGTAAGGGACAACTGAACCCATATATTTTTTCACCAAATCAGGGTGCTTTTGCACTGCCTCAGAAAATGCACAAAAAATGATACCCTTTTCAGCCAAACTTTCTTGAAATGTTGTTTTCACAGAAACGGAATCCATCACTGCATCGACAGCAACGCCTGATAACTGTTTTTGCTCATCGAGCGGAATTCCAAGCTTGTCAAATGTTTTGCGAATTTCCGGATCAACATCATCCATAGATTCCAGTTGAGCCTTTTGCTTTGGCGCTGAATAATAAATGATGTCTTGATAATCAATCTCTGGAAATTTCAAATGTGCCCACTTAGGCATTTCCATTGTCAGCCACTTTCTGTAAGCTTTTAGTCGGAACTCCAACATCCATTCGGGCTCATTCTTTTTTGCAGAAATCATTCGAACGACATCCTCGCTGAGACCCTTACTAATACTGTCCTGTTCCATCTCAGTAGTAAAGCCATACTTATATTCATTTCTGGTTACTTCCTGCAGGACTTTATCTTGTTGTTCTTCTTTACCCATAATAATCTATTTAGATAAATTCTAAATTGTTTGCAAAATTACGATTTATCAGCATAACAAGCAATAATTTATGTCATGATAATTCATAATGCATGCTTAAAGTTGAGAATCTTAAAGAAAGTAGCTCGTATGCATTGAATTTTCAGACATCACAACCTCAAAGCACGACGTGAAAACAGAACAAGGTGTTTTGGGGATTGTTCAGAAAAATATTCAGGAAATGTTAAGCGGATTTCGCAAACTATTGAATAAATAATTTGAAAGAACATAAAATTTGTTTAACAGGAAATTAGAATATACTTTAATTTTCTCAGCTTCACAATTTTCTCTTGCTAAGTTAAAAAAACACCCCAAACTGCTGCAAGAATAACAGCTACTAAAACAATAACTCTCTTCCATCGGCAAATTTCACTTATCGACAATTGCCAATGAAAATCTCCCCACTTTACTCAACAGTTTTGGAAATATTACATCCCAAAATAACACAATAACAGCAGCAAGTATACTGCAAATTAGAACAGATAATCTGTGTTATGAGACTCCAACTCAACATATATGTCTATAAACAGCTCCAAACAACTACTATAATGTTAAAAGCATAAATCAAATATAGAATTTGTTATTTATTATATAAATTTTTATCTTTAAGCCAAGATTAGAATTTGACAGGTATGAAAAAATATAATATTAAACTTATTGGGACTGTTATCTTAATGCAATTAACTCTGCTTGTTTTTTCTCAAAATCTAAACAAAAACCAATATACAACTACAAATCAATCCATTGATTCTCTTGGTGATTTATGGATTTTTGTTTTTGATAAATCTCGATCTATGCAAGAGCTTAATGCTCTAGATTAAAGTTTGTAGGGATCTCTTAAAAATACGAAAGAGACCAAATCTGAGCATTCAGTTCGAAGATGGGTCTGTTCGCTTGTCCGGTGAAAATCACAATGAAAACTGGAATTTTAAAATGAAATAACAGTGACAACAAACAGAAATAATAACCTAATAAACAAAAACCATGGGAGATGGAAAATATTTATATGGAGCGTCGGTTCAAGGTATACAGAGCTTCATATTTCAAACCAACAAATTAAAGGAAATCGTTGGGGCCAGTGAGCTTGTAGAGAATGTCTGCACTTCGGCATTTGATGATTTCGCAACTGATGGCACTTCAATTATCCGGGCTGCTGGAAACATAAAACATGTTTTTGATACAAAAGCAACATGTGCGAAAGCTGTCAGAGAATTTCCTCAAAAAGTTATGGAAATGGCACCGGGAATTACCATTAGTCAGGCTGTAGTGTCAATGAATGGTAAAAGTTTTGAAGATTCCATAACTGAATTGGAAAAAAAACTAAAGATACAGCGCAATAAACCTTTAAACAGTACAAATATTGGTTTAATGGGTATTCTCCGTTCAAGAAAAACCGGAATGCCTGCAGTCTGTAAAAAAGGTGAAGATTATTTTGATGAAGCTTCAAAAGCGAAACAAGATGTTGTAAATACAAATAAAGAGCCTTCAGTTTCTACATTGTATAAAAATATATTCGGTGAAATTGATGCGAAAAAAGTCACAACCGAGATTGAAAAATTTCCTTCTCATAATGATTGGCTATCTGTAATTCATGCTGATGGCAATGGTTTGGGGAAAGTTATTCAAAAAATGGGTTCAAATAAAGATGAATTTAAAAAGTTTTCAAAAAATCTGGATATTGCAACAAAAAAAGCAGCAAAAAATGCCTATAATAAAATTAGTGATGATTATAAGCTTTCTGAATTAGATACAGTGCCATTGCGCCCAATCGTACTTGGTGGTGATGATTTAACAGTTATTTGCCGGGCAGATATTGCTCTTGACTTTACAGAGGCATTCCTTGCCGAATTTGAGGATCAGACGAATAAATATCTTGCTAATATCTTCAAAAATAATAATCTCGGGTTTGATCATCTGACAGCATGTGCAGGTATAGCTTACATTAAATCATCCTTCCCGTTTTATTTTGCATATGATTTGGCGGAAAGCCTTTGCGGAAAAGCAAAGAAAGATGCCAAAAGTCCTGATTATGTAAAAGAAGGTTTAGCACCTTCATGCCTGATGTTTTATAAGGTGAAGGATAGTTTTACTGAAGATTACAATGATATGGTTGAGCGTGAATTAAGAGCAGGGAGTACGTGTTTTGATTTTGGGCCATATTACAAAGACTCTGTGAACAATCGCTGGACAGTTGGTGACCTTAAAAATTATGTAAGAAAACTGAATGGTAAAGATGGTAATGCATTAAAATCACACTTCAGGCAATGGTTGAATCTGATGCATGAAAATCAGTCACTTGCAAAACAAAAAGTCGATAGAATAAAAACAACTTTTGCTGATAGAAATCTTGATGATTCGATCAAACTCCTTGAACTGAGTAATAAACGCTTTGTCAATGAATCAGAAAAGAGTTTTTCACCCATATATGATATAATTTCAATACATACCGTAATCAATCAAAAAACCAAATAATTATGGACATAAAATATAAATTAGAATTTTTCACATACTGGCATTGTGGTTCAGGGCTTGGCGCGGGAGCTGACCTTGATGCTACTGTCATTAAGGATAATAAAAAATTGCCTTTTGTTCCCGGGAAAACTATCAAAGGACTGTTACGAGAAGCTGCCGAAATACTTTTTAATGGGAATTCAGATCAGATAGAAAAAGCATTTGGTTTTAATTCAGAATCAAAAAATGACACAGAATCGGAGAAAAAATCAGAACAGATAAAAGGAGAAATGTTTTTTACCAATGCTTCACTTCCGGAAGAAGAACGCAGTCAAATTACGGATGAACTTTCCGGTTATCTCTATGATGCCATTACATCAACAGCCATTGATGATAAAGGAATTGCAAATGATCATAGCTTAAGGAAAATAGAAGTGGTTGTCCCTTGTACCCTCGAAGGTGAAATTCTGGATGTGCCTGAATCATTTCAAAATGAAATGAAGGATACACTGAAATTTGTAAAAAGGCTTGGTGTCAATCGTAATCGTGGATTAGGTAGATGTAAATTTACGATACTTGAGGAAGGAGGTGAAAAATGAAAACTTTACAATTCAAATGCACCTTATTAACGGACATTATTCTCAATCAGAATGCTGCAACCGAAGGAAATCAAACGAGTCTTGATTTTATTCCGGGTAGCAATTTTCTGGGTATTGTTGCCGGAAAACTATATCCTAAAATTGACTCAATAAATGCATTGCAAATATTTCATTCAGGGAAAGTTCGTTTTGGAGATGCACATCCTTCACTGGGAAGTAAAAGAGGATTAAAAGTTCCGGCAATGTTTCATGTCCCAAAAGAACAAAACGAAGCAAAAGAGAAACAAGTTTATATTCCAAATAATTCTGAAAGTGAAAAAGAATTGCAGTTAAAACAAAGCAAAAAGGATTTCTATTGTTTTGATAAGGATACATCAGCCGGGACAAGAATTAATGTCAAAAAAAACTTTGCCATTAAATCAGCATATGATAGAGATAGTAGAAGATCTAAAGATACAGCAATGTATGGATATCAATCCATCGCAAAGGGTACAATAATGTATTTTGAGATTGAATTGGATGATGATGTTCTATTTGAAGAAAAGATCTCAGATGCAATTTGTGGTAAACAGAGAATAGGTCGATCAAGATCTGCCCAGTATGGTTTAGTTGAAATAATAGAAGAATCTTTTGTTGATGAGAATACAATACAAAAGAAAGAGGAGAATACAGAACACACAGTTTATGCTGATGGACGATTGATTTTTCTGGATGAAAAAGGAATGCCGACATTTCAACCTTCAGTTGAACAGTTAGGTTTTAAGGATGGGGAAATTCTTTGGGAGAAATGTCAAATTCGCACATTCCAGTATGCACCATGGAATTTTAAACGACAAACCAGAGACACTGATCGTTGCGGTTTGGAAAAAGGCTCAGTATTTGTCGTAAAGGCAAATACCTGTCCGGAAACCTCACAATATGTCGGTTCATACAAAAATGAAGGCTTTGGAAAAGTTATATACAATCCGGATTTTCTTGAGAAAAAAGGAGAAAGCAATATTGCGAAGTATCTATTGAAAGATATACCTAAGCCTGAAAATAAAGAAGAACAGCAAGCTGATCAGATTCTTGAGATAAAAGAGGGAGATACTTTGCTTTTGAAATTACTCAAACGCAGAAGAAATGTAGAATTTGTTGAATTAAAGGCTGTTGCAGAAGTAAATAAATTTATAGAAGCTAATAAAAGCATCTTTAATAGTGAGTCGTTTGCTTCTCAATGGGGAAATATTCGAAAAATTGTGATGAATATAAATCCTTCAAGCCTTGAAAATTCAGGAATGAAGTTTCAAATTGAAGAGGCTTTGTTTGGCTCGGATGCTTATTTAACCCATGGTGTGGCAAAGAAAAAATGGGATGATAGACAAAGACGTAAGAAACTGGAAGATTTTGTAAAGACACTTACGGATGACAATGCACAATTTGCAATGATTAACCTTGCTTCTGAAATGGCGAAAAAATGCAGGAGGAACTAACTATGACACAAAAGAAAGAATATACAAAACGATTTTTGGCACGAGTAATTCTCGAGGCTGTCAGCCCGATTTCTCTGGGATCCGGAGATGTAGATATTACAACTGATGCTCCCGTAGTTAAAGATGTTAATGGTATGCCTTATATCCCGGGGACAAGCATTGCAGGGGTTTTACGTCATGCAATGGGCAATGGTAATGATGATTCTCTCTTTGGATTTCAGAAAGTAGAGAAAGGAAAAGAAATAGGCATGGGTTCAAAGCTGATATTTACAGAAGGAAAACTTGTGCATTTAAACGGAAATGTACTTGATGGTATCCAGGAAATAAATAAACGCGAGGAGTTTTTTCAGAAATATTTGAATCTCCCTATACGGCAGCATGTGAGAATAAATTCTGCAGGTACAGCTCAGGATGGGGGTAAATTTGACGAACAGGTAGCTTATAAAGGAAGCCGCTTCTGTTTTGAAATTGAATATGTTGCAGAGGAGAATGAAGACGACGAAGTATTTAAAACTATTTTGAACAAGCTGCAATCCAATGAACTGCGTATTGGCAGTGGCTCACGTTCAGGCTTTGGTGAAATGAAAGTTGTTAGTTGTAAGTATAAATCTGTTAATTTCAATGAATTTGATCAACGAACAGCATACCTTGAAAAATCATCATCTTTAACTGAAACCAAATTCTGGGATGATGTAGGTGAATTCGGTTTTGGTAAAAATGTGAAAACTCTGTTGGAATACAAACTCAGTTTACAACCTGAGGATTTTTTCTTGTTTAGTTCCGGTTTTGGTAATGAAAATGCTGATATATCTCCGGTTACAGAAGATTATCTTGATTGGGAGAAAAATGAGTTTGTTGAAAATGCCATTCTGATGCCTGCAAGCTCTATTAAAGGAGCTATTTCTCACAGAGTAGCCTTTCATTACAATCGTTTACATGAGTACTATATTGGTTCAAAAGAGGCAAAAACTGGAAAAGACAATTTTGCCGTGAAAAACTTGTTCGGTTCTGAGGGTGATAAGAACGGCTCTGAAACAATAAATAAAAAACGAGGGTGTGTTATGATTTCAGATGTTATTAAATTGACGAATAAAGAGTGTGGATCAAACACAAAGCTTATAAATCATGTCAGTATTGATCGATTTACAGGTGGAGCCATAGAAGGAGCATTGTTTTCTGAAGAGGTTATTTATGGTAAGGACAATGATTTTGAGTTGACTTTATTTGTTGAAGCGGATTCTCTTAAACCAAAGTGTGTAAAGGAAGCACTTGAAGCAACACTTAATGACATTTGTACTGGAATGCTGCCACTTGGTGGTGGAGTAAATCGTGGTAATGGAATTTTTAAAGGAAAACTAACTAAACCGAATCAAAATGAAAACAATAAATCCAAATATGAAGGCTATCTATGGTATAGTGATAAGCCAAACCCAGAGGTTTTAAACGGAAACGAGTTTGAAATAGAACTGTATTCTGAACAGAATCCTTTTCTGATTGAAGGGCAATTGTTCGATGGTAAAAAATCCATTTCTATTAAATATGTTGACGGACAATATTTTGTTAAGGAATTTACAATAGATCCGAATGACTTTAATAATAAGGATTATAAAATCAAAGAGTTCATTTCAAATGAAATGGATAGTAAGAAATTAAAGTTTCTGCAATTCTGGCGGGAAGAACCTGATCCATTATGTGACGGGATGAATGTTTTAACACCGGCAGAGTTAGTTTTTTTAGGTTTTATTAATTAAAAGGAGAAATAAGTTATGACATTTAATTCACCATATAATTTTATACCAGCACCCAAAGAAGAAGAAGTCTATAAACCTTTCTGGGCAGAAGAAGTCAGTCATGATATTCCATTTCAAGATGGAGAAAGTGGAGAAATAGAACTTAAAATTACAGCTGAAACTCCAATTTTCATTCGAAATGGTCATTCAAAATTGGATAAAGAGATTTTTGAAAAATACAAAGCTGGAAAAATACTCCAACCTTCAGACTCAGAAAGAGAATCCATAAATCGTTATTTAGATTTCTCAAATGTAGAGTGCAATGGTAAAAAACAATATTTCATTCCTGCTACCTCCATGAAAGGTATGATAAGAAGTGTATTGGAGATTATGAGCTTCTCGAGGATGGATCAGGTTGATGGAAGTTCTTTCTTTGGGCTTCGTGATATGAATAATCTGGAATACAAATCTGAAACAAGACAAGATAAATTAAAATCTGGATGGTTAAAAAAAGAAGGAGATTGCTGGAGGATTTATGAAGTAGAGCATGTAAGAGTCTCAATGTCGGATATTGAAGCAAGGTATAATCTTGGATTTGGAACAATTCAGAATGCTGAAAGTGCAGTTGATAAATACAAAAAATTGAATGGCAAAAAGATTTCAAATGTTAAATTGAAATATGTTAAAGATCTTATCAAAAGAATAGGGAATAAATCCTTAAAATATGGGAGATTGTATAAGTTTGATGACAGTGGTGATTTTATCGGAGACATTGTATTTTATGGAAGTATTGGAAATAAACATTATGACTTTGTATTTGGTAAAGACTCTAAAAATATTTATCCTGTAAATGAAAAACTGATAAAAAATATAGAAGAACTTGAGGATCAGTCTTGGACTTTCCACAAGTGCTCTAATCAAATACCTGTTTTTTTTAAAGAACAGAATGGGAAAGTGAAGCATTTTGGTTTATCTAAGTTGTATTGTCTGAATAATGGACACTTTATTAAAGAATTAAATCCTTTAAAATCTTATTCATTAGCAGAAAAGAATAATAAATTCGATAATTTCAAATACGATTTAGCAAGTCTCATATTTGGTAATGAGAAATGTAATAATTCATTAAAGGGGAGAGTTGTGATTGGTCATGCAATGAGTGAAAATGCAACAGCATCTTCAAATAATGAAGAACGCGTACTAGGCTCTCCCAAGCCTTCATTTTATCCTGCTTATATTAAACAGACTAAGGATTTAATTGAGTCCAAAAACCAGGAAAAGGATTATTACAAAACATATTTAAATAATGATGCAGAACTCAGGGGATTTAAGAGATATCCATTACATTTAGAGATAAAAGCAGGTGATCTTTCAAATAATGAAAATATTGCGACTGAATTTATTCCATTAGCAGAAAATACTGTGTTTTATAGTAAAATTAGATATCATAACTTGCGAAAAGTTGAGCTCGGAGCTTTGTTGTCAGCTATTACTATGCACAATTGCCCAAATGCTTTCCACAATATTGGAGGTGCAAAACCATATGGTTTTGGAAAAGTGAAAGTGGAGATAGAAAATTCTAATCCAGAAAGGGACAATGAATTGATGGCATATTTTGAGTATGAAATGAATAAACATACACTTTCAAAATCTCAAGAGAGAACAACATGGCTTCAGTCACCTTGTATGATAGAATTGTTTTCATTATCGCAAACAGCATTAGAATCTACAGACCAATTGTTAACTTATCCAAAACTTGAAGACAATACCATACAGGATAAAAAAAACAGAAATCACTTTAATAATATTAAGAAGAAAAGCCAGTCATTAAATACATTTTCACAAAAAAATACTTGTCCTAATGTTGTAAGCCTTTTAACAAATGAAGATGTTGTAAAGAAAATAGAAAAAGAAAGACTTGCTAATTTTAAATTAATTAGCTCTAATAAAATGCGGAAAGAGCAAATAATTCAAAAAAAAGAGTTAGATAAAAGGGCAAAGCTAGATGAAGATAACAGAGTATATGATGAAAAGTTAAAAAAAGGAGATACGTACCTTGATGCGGGTGATTTTTATATGGCAAGACAACAATACATCAAAGCTGGAGAATTGTTCCCCAAAGAATCCGGACACATTAAAAAGTTGGAATCCTTAGATTATTTGATTCTTGAATCAAATAAAGCTTTAAGCTTAAAAAAAGTTCAGGAGGAAAACAAGTTGAAAAAGGAAGAAGCTCAAAAGGAGCTTTTGGAGTCCGGCTTGTCAATTCCAAATGAATACAATGATTTTAATAAAGGGAAGAAAATCATTGAGAGCTTTTACAAAGCAAAGAATCAGGATTTTATTGTCGATAAAAATGCAGAAGTTTTGAAATCGTTTGTACAACGATGTATCATACGAAACAATAAGCGTTGGAAAAAATACAATGCACAGGATTGGAAACTTGTTATTAAATGGGTTGGGCCTGATACTGCGGAAAAATGGTTTAATGAAATAATTAAAAATGCCTAAAACCATAATATCTCTCATCAGTTTCGAAACTGTGCCAAATGTTGAAATCATCAAAGAATTTTCTGATGATGAAACTCAACACATATTCATTACCACGTCCCTTATGGAAGCTCCGGGTAACAACCGGAGCGCGTTGGTAATGATGGCATGTAAACTGAAATTACAAAGAGTCACTAAAATTCTTGTAAATCCGAATTCAATCACAGAGATAGAAAACACCTTGCAAAACCGGAGTTGGAGCAATTCAGATGAATATATCGTGAATATTACTGGTGGAACAAAACTCATGGCGATTGCATGTTTGTCATTCTTTACAAATTTTCCCAATGCCAGAATTTTGTATAAATATATTGGTCAGAATGCATACAGGCAAATATTTCCAAGGATAAGCTCTCCTGAATTCATTGTAAAAAGCCGTTTATCTCTCGAAGAGTATTTAACAGCTTACGGATTGTCTTTAACTTTTAAGGAACATAACCTGAAAGATAATAGAATTGCAAGTGAGCTTTTTGAAAAATGTGTTTATTTCAACAACAATATCAACGAAATCCCTGAAATTCTTAATGCCAGAAAATACAAGTCTGCTAATAACAAAAGCTTTTATACCGGGGGGTGGTTTGAGGAGTACATCTATTATCAGATAAAAACACAACTGCAATTGAATCAATCTCAAATTGCAATGAAAGTGAAAATCAGGAATCAGCGTACCAATAACGAATACGATGTGGTCTTTGTTTATCAGAACCGGATTTACCTGGTTGAGTGTAAAGCCTATTTTAGTTCGTCAAGAATAAAAGATAAACTGGAGGAAGATCTGTACAAGCTTGGAGCTCTTGATGATGATTTTGGAATCAATGCCCGTTCTGTGTTGATAACAAACTTCGATTTGGAAAATTACAACAGAAAAGAAAACCGGACCATTATGAGCAGAGCCTCAGATTTGAAGGTTGGATTTCTGCAAATGAAAAACCTTAAAACAAATAACTTTATTAAATCACAGCTAAATTATGAATCGTAATGTGTTTATCAGTTTTTTAGGAGTTGGTGGATATAACCCTTGTAGTTATTTTACCACTAATATAGATTCTGGGGTGGAAACTTGTTTTGTTCAGGAAGCAACAATTAAATACCATTGTCAGAATTTTGATGCATATTACTTTTTCCTTACTGATGATGCAAGAAAAAACAATTGGGGAAATGAGGGTGGATTGCTTCAATGTTTACAAGGAATAAAACCGGAATTGAAAGAGGGGACTGTACACGATGTTAGTATCCCCAATGGATTTACCATAGATGAAATGTGGGATATCTTCCAAATTGTATTTGACTGTATAAAGGAACGTGATACGATTGTCTTTGATATAACTCATGGTTTTAGAAATTTGCCCATGTTGGGTATGGTATTAATAAATTATCTGAAAGCAACGAAAAATGTTGAAATATCAGGAATTCATTATGGAGCATATGAAAACCCTATATTTACTGATAAAAAAGATACGAATGGAGAAAAGAAAAAAGTTAGGAATGTTAGACTACTTGATTTTGTTGGTTTCTCCGTGTTACAGGATTGGACAACTGCAGCGAACAATTTGTATGATTTTGGTAATGTGGATAGTTTATCAGAGCTTATCAATAAAAGTATAGCGCCGGTTCTGAAAGAAACCAAAGGACAGGATGAGGAAGCAAAGAAATTGCACAAATTAATTAAGCCATTGCCCGAAGTATTTCAAAACATTCGTACTGTTCGGGCAAAGGAAATATACAAAGCAGATAAGTATAATCTTATTAAAGAAGCCATTAGTTCCATTGATAAAAGCAAAGCACCACAACTGGCGCCGCTTTTAAACAGAATCGAAAATAAATTCTCGGAGTTCAGTAACAGTGAAAGTACAAAAAACGGATTCTCTGCCGTTGAGCTTTGTTTGGATTATGGCTGGATACAACAGGCTTATACTTTGTTAATTGAAACTGTTGTTTCCTATATTCTTGAAACTGAGAATCTGGATTGGGAATCCACAATCAATCGAAACATTGTCAATTCATGTTTTAGTATTGCAGAGAATAGGATACCGGAGTCTGACTGGAGAGGTGATGCTGCAAAGAACAGAAATTTAACCCGACGTTTAATGGAAAGTGAAATTATCAGGGATTTGCAGGAGGATATGAATAATTTGATTGACTCCAGAAATGATGTGAATCATGCAGGGGTGAGATTTAATGCCAGAACTTCGGATAAAATTAGGAAGCAGATAGAATCAATTTATAAGTCAATTATTAGTAAAGTGGGAAACAAATGTTAGTTAATTTATCAAATCATCCATCGGCAAATTGGCCGGAAAATCAAAAAGCAAAAGCCAAATATGATTATTCCGGAATTGTGGATTTACCTTTTCCAAGCATAGATCCCAATTTAACTTCAATACAAGTTATCGAACTTGCAGATGAATATTTTGCACAATGTAAAAAGCTGCTTGCAAATTCTGATGTCAGCAATGCTGTGCACATCATGGGTGAGTTTACTTTTTGTTATGCTTTGATCACCCGCCTGAGAAGAGCCCACATTTCCTGTATTGCCAGTACAACAAAACGCATAGTTAAGCAGGAGAGAAACACAAAAAAATCAGTATTTGAATTTGTCGATTTCAGGACGTTTGAATAGAACTTCTGTTAAGCAATCAAAACAATTTATTAGTAAAGTCGGGAAATCTCCCGACTTTATTGTTTTTATCCACTTAATATTCCGTTGTGATTTATTATTTGGTTTTTGAAATCTATCCATATCTCAGGCAGTGGATGAATCAAAATTATTAAATTTTACTTTTGCTGGATTTTCAATGTCTCAATTGCCATATCTCAGGCAGTGGATGAATCTTTAAACTTAAATATTAATTAAAAACAAAAAATTGTCTCAATTGCCATATCTCAGGCAGTGGATGAATCACGGCAACGATCGCATACCGCCAGCCGTTATCGGTCAGGTCTCAATTGCCATATCTCAGGCAGTGGATGAATCTAAATAAGGGAGAAGGCTATTCTGTCCTAACTTTTCGTCTCAATTGCCATATCTCAGGCAGTGGATGAATCGAAAGTAAAACATTTTATGAAAGTAAAACATTTTGTCTCAATTGCCATATCTCAGGCAGTGGATGAATCTGAAAAGGATCAAAAAGATCGAAGGCGGCTCAAGCGTCTCAATTGCCATATCTCAGGCAGTGGATGAATCTTTTTTTAAAGACGAAACTTTAATAAAAATTATTAAGTCTCAATTGCCATATCTCAGGCAGTGGATGAATCTCTTGATAAACATGGAAGTAATCTCTCAACCTGTTTGTCTCAATTGCCATATCTCAGGCAGTGGATGAATCATCCAGAATACCAACCACTTGACAAAAATAGCTTTATTAATTTAAAGTGCAAAATGTCAAAGAGCAAGTTGGTATTACTACAAATTTAATAAATACACATAAAATTTTCGCAAATGATTGTAACAATCTTTTTAATTTTTTATATTTTTTGTCATCCTCGTCGTCTAATATCATGCAAATCTGGCAGTTACGTCTTATTTTCTTTTCGCAATTGTTTTGAGAATTCTGTTTTTTTAGTGATTTGCGAAAATATAACGTTTTTTGACATAAAACAGTTAGTGTGTTTATTGTTGACTGAAAGGAAGTTATGGACTGTTGTGAAAATGACTTTAAAGGATCGCTTTCGCAAATGCCATAGTTGAGTACATATATAAAAAGGTTTGCGATAACTCTGCCCACCGCTTTTATAGCTCCTTTTTTATGTCTGTATGCATAACAATTTGATGACAATTGATTGTCAATAATTGGGTATATAAGAGTATTAATTGCTTGTTGTACGATTTTATCGCTAATTGAAAGCAAGCCAAGAGGCCTGTATCCTTTTTTGTTTTTCTTTATATATGCAGATTTATAGGGTTGAGGAAGATAGGTGTTTTCGGAAAGCTGTTCCTGAATTTGTTTGATTTGCACGTCTGCAACTAAATCAAATTCATAGACACTTATTTTGTCTATGCCTCCGGCTGATTTTTTCTTTTTTACCTGCAACCACGATTGCCAAAGCGTGTCATAATTACATAGTTTATCATACAAACTCATAATTGTTATGGTTTATCATGTATTTACCTTGCCCGTATGTTGTTTGATTTCCAATTTGTGCATATTCACCAAGCAGCAGTAAGCCGAGAATTTCATTGAGTAGTCGTTTGTCTGTTTTGTATTGTACCGTTCCGGAAAACCCTTTCAATTCGGTTTTATCTTTTCGGTAGCTCCTTTTTAAGCTCAATGATATCTGTTCTATTTCTACTTGACAGGCAATACTTCGGCTGTCTTCTTTTAGTTGTTCAATTTCCGGGATTTCTCCATCGCAGTACAGATAATTCAGAAATGCAATTCGTTTAAGCAAATGAAAAAAAATATCTGTAAATGCAAAATTGCCTGTATGGCTGTGTTGTTTGTAAAGGTTCACAGGGCTGGTAAAGTGCATTTCAAGGAAATTCGATTTGATTTTTGCACTTTTAAATTTATCAATGCCTATCGATTGAATTCCCTTCTCTGAGAAAGTTGAAAGTCCTGGTAATTGTATATTGTCAATCCCTTTGGCAGATACAAAACTAACACCATGAAAGTTAATCCGGTTAAATAAGGCGTTTAATCTCCCTTTGGTAAAAAAAGGAATGGCTTGTGAGAAATATCCATAAAAATTTACCCTGACATTGAAATACCCATATCTATCTGTTTTATTAAAGCTGAAAGAGTACCCTCTTGGTGGATTTTCTATGTTGTCCCTGATGATTTTTACATCGGCAATTTTATTCTCCGGAATTCTGTGCCTGAAAAACAATGGGAAATCTGTACCTGTTTCCCTGTTTTCAATATCAATATCTGCAAACGCTGTTTCAAAAGCACTGTGTATTATAAACGCAAAATCAGGACGCTCCGGAACCTGTGTTTTGCAATAAAACGTAAAACAGATTGGTGTGATTTTGAATGTATTTATACTGGTTTGTGAAATCATATAGTTGTTTCAGTTAAATCTGTTAATAATAATTTAGATAGAACTTCAATGACATAGATTGTATTTTTTGAGAGTTTTAATTCCTTCGGTTTCTGAAATGTCTTCAAGATAGTATTCATTCTCTTTAACTTGGTAATCTATACTTTTTGTTTTTTGTTCATTCGGATTTTTATTCAGATTTTCTCTTTTAATGGATTTTCCTTTTACATCATAAATATAATTTTTGTGAGTTATAGTAAAAGGCTTTTCTAAATAAATAGTATGTGTGTATTTATATACACGTTGTTTTTTATCAAGTTTTCCTGCAGATGTTTCAAATCCAATGAAATCTATGCGTCCGATTTTATCGGAAATCACCGTTTGTGCCAACGATTGTCCCCAACTTCTTATATCTGCTTCGGATGATAGAGGAGCATTCTCAATGCGACAATGTTCGATAAAATCATTTCCTTTTTTTTCCATATAGATGACATCCAGTTTTTTAGGCAGTCTTTCGATGTAGTTTTTCTTTTGCTCGTTAAACCATACAAATATGGAAATAATGATAATTGATAATGCAGATAAGGGATCTATCCAATTTGCCCATTGATCAAGAAATGGTGCTTTTTTAATGAAATAAACAATTCCCGAAATAATGATAATTAATAATACAAAAATTACCTGTCGTTTGTTAAATTTGAAAATTGATTTAATCATAATGTATTTGTTTTTATAGTTTTATCTTGATAAAATTACAAAAATAATTTAGAAATGAATTATTTATAGAATTTTATGAAAACATTTTTGCTAAATTTATTTAAAGTCTTTAAATTTATTTGTCGTAAAGGTGGCATTACTATGAATACATAGGAAAAGCATAATAATTTCATCAATACAGATAATAATTTTAATTGTTCCTTTGTTTGTTACAGGCTATGCCATTGATAAATCATCCAATGCTATTGCAGAAAAAAATTCACGTCTGTTCAGGCAAAAATTCTATCATTGGGCTTTTACCTGATTAAGTACATGAACTCATAAGTTAGGGTATGCCGTGTTTTGTGTCATATTTTGTTATAAAATTAAAGGCATCAGATTGTTCATTGCAAAACCCACAGATAATAATAGTTTAAAACACTTAAGAATCTTATTTAGAAACTTCTAAAACCAACAACTCAATAATTAACAGCAAAAAAATGGCTGAAGCAATCACTCTTCAGCCATTTTTCAGGTAGATACCTATTTATTACTCCACGATTATGCGGAAAACCTCAGATGATCCACTTTCATAGCTAACTGAAAGCAAATACACTCCTGAAACTTCCGGCATTGAGACTAAAGCAAGATTTGTCTGTGGGTTTAGGGTAAATATTTTTCGTCCATCAACGCTAAACACATTGATTTCCTGAATTTGTTCTGATGATTCAACATGCAATATTCCAGAAACCGGATTCGGATAACAAAGTGTTCCTGAATTTGCTTTGGCAGGAACACCCGTTAAGGTTTGCACTTCGGCAACATCTGTTGCAGCGCATCCATTATTTCCTGTAACAGCAACAGAATAATATCCTCCCGACAAGCCAGTAATAGTTTCTGTCATTTCATCATTACTCCAACTGATTTCATAAGGAAAATCTGTTCCTGTGATTAAGACAGTAATTTCACCATCCTGAGCTGCAGCAGAAGATTCGTGTGTCACATCAAAGTCTAGTTCAGGACGATCCAAAACGTGAATATAATCCACTTTTGTTTCTGTATCCGTTTCACTTGATGCATTTTCAACAATAAGCTCAACTGTATATAAACCAAGATCTGTGTACACATGCTCCGGGTTTTCGGCATTGGATGATGATCCATCACCAAAACTCCATGTCCATGAAATAACATCGGAACTACTTAAACTAGAAAATTGCACAGTATGGTCTTCACATCCTTCGAGTTCATCGGCTGAGAAATCAGCATTCACAACAACAGGACCTTCGGCCACAACACCCTGAGCAGTAGCAGTACATCCTAATGCATCAGTAACAGTCACCTGGTAAGTTCCTGCACACAAATCTGAAACAGTCTGATCTGTTCCTAAAGATTCACTCCATAAGTAAGTAT
The DNA here is from genome assembly GCA_963676165.1 of Bacteroidales bacterium. Lineage (GTDB taxonomy): Bacteria > Bacteroidota > Bacteroidia > Bacteroidales > ML635J-15 > JAQIBY01. The sequence continues at coordinate 3,478,933 of OY781043.1, forward strand.
AATCCAAAGTTCCACCGCTCACATCCGCGGAAACAGAACCATCACAAGCATCTAGCGCTGATTCATCTATCGTATTCACAGTCACTTCAAGTAAATCCGCTTGAATAATAAAGACAGACATATTATCTGAGCAACCAACACCATCAATAACTTGCAAGGTATAACCTCCTGCAGAAAGTCCACTAAACAATCCTGAAGCTTGCGGAGCACCAGCATCTAAAGTAAATGAATAGTCTGAGTCTCCTCCTATTGCATTAACTTCTAATTCCCCGGTTGCACTACCAAAACATGCGACATCCACATGGCTATCTGACACCTCGCTAATAACAAGTTCATCATACACTGTGATGTAATCTGTAAGGCTATAAGATTCGGTACCATAACTATTGGTTGCTGTCAATTCCACGGTATAAGTTCCTGCACTATTATAGATATGCTGCGGATTTTGTTCAGTAGAAGTCTCTCCATCTCCAAAATCCCAAGACCAACTTATCGGACTATTTGAACTTAAGTCAGTAAATTGTACAGTTAGAAAACCACAACTTTCTGTCTCATCAGCTGTAAAATCAGGGACAGGAGGCATAGAACTGGCATCGATATTATCGCAAGCTACCGTTGCACAACCAAAGCCATTTACAACAGTAACACAATAGTTACCGGCAGGCAAATTTGAAGCGGTCTGTGTCGTTTGTTCTGGAAGTGTATTCCATGTGTATGTCAAAGGAGCTTCATCACCAGAAATAAGATTGACAGTGATGCTACCATCAGCATTTGTACCTGTTGCAAGTGTTGTTGAGAATGTCAATTCAGGATTTGGATTGACTGTTAAATTCACATTGTCTGTGGCAGTACACCCGTTTGCATCCTCAACAATTACGTCATAATTTCCGGCTTGATCTGCCACAAACGTTTGTCCAGTACCGGTTGGAGTCCAAGTATAAGTAGAAAATCCCGATCCTGCATCAAAAGTATAATCATCACCATCACAAATCGCCTGATCATCACCCAAATCAACGGTTGGCAAATCATGAATTGTAACATTAACAGCTTCACGAGCTGAGATACAAGTCTCATCCACTCTTACCTGCCAATCATAGAAATAATAGTAATATTCAAGATTCCCAGCAGTATTGTCATGGATAGATAAAATACCAGAAGTTTCAAATGGATAAGCAAGCGTTCCTGTTGATCCTCCACCATTACGGTAAAGATTAGGAGAGCCTGGTCCCATAAGTGTATAATCTGTTCCTGCAGACACAGCAAAATTCAAGCTTACAACACTTTCTCCATCTGAGATACTGACAGTAGTGCTTGCAATTTCAGTGTCTGTATTATCATAAAGTGTGATTGTGCGATCAGCAGCTCCATCCGCATAAACAGTAACCTCTTCGATCACAAAATCGGTATACGCATCGAAAATCAGACCATGTTCATTTGTATTCGTAAAATACCCACCATCACCGGAATTATCTGTCTTACCAGCAGTAAAACTTTGAGAAGATGTTATGGTATTGTCCAGGTAAAGTGTTGTTGTTGCAGAAAAGTTATCGGTATATTCAAGACCTGTTGCAAGTAAATTACCTCCAGAAGCCGCATCGTACCAATTCACTTCACCATCAGCAGTTGCTAACAAAGTAATATTGGCAGGTCCGCATGATTCAGCATCAGATACACCAGGAACATCTGGCATATCAATGGTAATATAATCAACAATGCTTGTATTGTCTGAACCATGATCATTAGTAACTTCTAAACTCACGGTATAGGTACCATCTGCAGTGTAAGTGTGTAATGGATTTTGGTCATTTGATGTATTTCCATCACCAAAATTCCATGTCCAACCAGTTGCTAGTGCAGACTCATCTTGAAATTGAATTTCACCAGTACAACTAGAGGTTTCTGCAGCAGAGAAACCTGCTGTTGGTGGAATTTCTGAACTAGAACAAGATACATTTGCTTCCCAACCAGTCTGATTTACACCACCATCGGAAGTAAAAACAAAAGTCAAAGCACCTGAAGTTGTTGATGCTGTTACTACACCATTTGTACCAATCACAGAAGGATCAGTACCACAATACGTTCCTATTTCAATTGCAGATGTGTTTTCACCATCATATATTGTGAGATAATCATAACAATCAGCACCATTAGGTTCAACATCAAAACTCACAAACTCTACCTGTATGAATGAAGCAGGACTTGACGGATAAATTGTCAATTCATAATTCTCATCATTGGCATAGTTTGATGTACCACCAGCATCATAGAAAACACCAGAACATTGATAAATTGACCCATTTTGCATAAGGATATCAGGTTCAACAACTGTGATATATGCGAATTTAGTTTCAGTGTCTGCACCATAACTATTTGATGCTTCTAAAGACACTTGATAGGTTCCTGCTGTATTATAAGTAATGCTTGGATTTTGATCTGTGGATGAACCTGGGGTTCCTCCTTCAAATGTCCATGACCAAACATTTGGGACATTGGTAGATAAATCGGTAAAATCAACAGTACCACCAACTGCAACACTTGTTGTTGAAGCCTCAAAGTCTGCAATCGGTGCTGCAGGAGCACTTACGACAATATAATCCTCTTTCAACTCAGAAACTGTACACCCTTGAGAAGTAATTTCAAGATTTACATCGTAGGTTCCTGCAGTATTGTAAGTTGAGGATGGGTTTTGATCTGGACTTGTATTAGGTGTTCCTCCATCCAATGTCCAACTATATGAATCGACTGTTCCGGAACTTAAATCTGTAAATTGAATACTTGTTCCCTCAAACACACTCGTCTGATCTGCAGAAAAATTCGGTGAAGCAACATTGTCAGGAATGAGTTCAACATCCAAACGTACAGTATTGTCATTTGTGATTGTTATACTGTGTGTTTGCGATTGATATCCTGTTAAGGAGAAAGTAAAATCATAAGTTCCTTCGTAAATTGGACGATGATAATTCCCTATCGGAGCAGAAGAATACATTTCTGTATTATCCTGGTCATGTCCAACAATTTCAACTTTCACACCTGAAAGTGGATTTCCAGTACATGCATCAGTAACAATACCACGCAAACCATAAAGCACTTGCTCTGTATAATTAAGCATAGCCTGTTTATTGTAATCCCAATAAGTTGGCAACAAGCTCACATCCAAAAGCTTATCATCTGACCACTCAAGTGTAATTTCTCGGCAATGTTGATAGTAATTCATATAATCTTGTCGGGAACCAATGGCATAATACCAATCGGCACCATGGGTAACGCCTGTACTATTATAATCGCCATAATCCATTGAACCTGGACCTTCAAAGTAAGTTGCAGGCGCATCTATTTCAACTTGATTCGCATACACAAACCCAACGTGTACCCACCAATCATTATCAGGGTGCAAACGTTCCCAACTTTGCCAAGTATCCCACGGATGATTAATTAATTCAATTCCACTGTGAGTATTGACAGACATCACAAAATCGTGACTATCTGCATAACTAATCATGGCATTACTTTCAGCTTGTAATGTGTATGGATCCCCATTACATGTTGGGAAATTCCTGTTCAAGTCAACATTATTGGCATTAGCACGAGTCGCACTAGACACACTTGTATAAGATGCAGATCCATTAAAAGTCCCATCAGGATTTGCTAAAGGATTGCAATAAATTTCTATTTCGTTGACAAGATTTGTAACCTGTGGATCTGTACCATAATTCGATAGTAAATAATCGATGAAACGCAAACTAAGCACATAAGCAACGAGTTCATCTCCATGCATTGTGTTTGACCAGAAAAACTCAGGTTCATCTTCATCCACACTGACATTATCAGAAATCTTGATTGCCAATAAATCCACTCCATTTTCAGACTGTCCAATGACTTCCAGCTCACAAATATCAGGGTAGTTGGTGACAAAATCCTGCATCATCTGCTCATAAACAGCATGAGTTGGATATCTATCCCAACTTGCCATTTGCGCAGTTGTAGTAGCCATTGTCAGAGCGCGGCTAGTATCATAATACGATTCAACCGGAACAAATTTCAAATTATAGGCAAGAAAATCATCAAAAGTATCTGGATATGCGTAAGCATAAATTACATCTCCCCTAACCTCGTCAATTGCAATTTGTTGTTCCAGCTCCTGCAGTATTTCAACATCATCGCAAGTAAATTGAAAATAAAACTCCCCCCGACTATCTAGCGTTTGTTGGGCAAATTCCAAAACATTTTGTGTTTGAGCGTTAAGTGCTGAAACAAAAAGCACAAAAACAATTGGTAATACTTTTCTTAATTTCATGTGGTTTAGTGTTTTATCATTATTTTTTGATGTTCGACACTTCCATCCTCACGGATAAATCGAACAAGGTACATTCCTGTTTGATACTGCTCCACAGACCAATTTATTTCATTGGACTGAATGCTTTCTTGATGTAAAATCTTTCCTGCTAAATCGATGAATTCCACTTTGGTATAATCTGAACCATTAAGAAATTGGATGGTCACAGCATGTTTGGCAGGATTAGGATAAATCACAATTGGTTTTTTCTCGTTTTGGTTTATTGAAGACTCCGAAATACTGATAGTTTCTGAATCAATCATGTCACCACAGTCATTATAGGCTGTAAGTGTCACCACATATTCTCCAGCTTGGCTGTATGCATGTTGTGGATTCGTTTCTTCGCTTGTTGTTTCGTCACCAAAACTCCAAAACAAGTCAGTATAATTATTTGAAAGATTTTCAAATGTAACATTCAAGCCTTCAGCATCCCAGTTAAAATCAACCGATGGCGACTCATTAATCACTGCGTAAACCGCTTGTCTTTCGGTATAACAATCAGGGGATTTCACTTTCCAATTGTAAAAATAAGGGTAAACCTGTTCTGATGTTCCCCAACCAATTCCAGCGTCAGAATTTTTTATGCTCAACATATCAATCTCGTACGGATAGTCAAAGGTATTGGTCCACGTTTGTCTTCCTCGGTAAAGTCCGGAATTTGCATTCACTGCTAATTGATAGTTTTCTCCAGGAGACAGCTCAAAATTCAGACTTATTGTTTGTTCTCCCGAACTAATATTGAGCGTTTTTTCCTGCAAAACTTCTCCTGCAGCATTACGCAATGAGATTGTACGCTCAGCAGTTGTTTCAGCATAAACTGTCACCTCTTGCAATTCACAATCATCGAAACAATCAAAAATCAAATAATGCTGTGTATCCGTATTGTCGTAATCTCCATCGTCGCTGGTATTTGTTTCTCCAACATAATTTGTTTCTCCAGCAAAAATTGCTTGGGCATAATAGGTTTGTGAGGCATCCAAGACAGGAGTTGTAAAGGTTTCGCCTGTTTCAATGGAAAGTTCATCGTTCAAGTTTTCAAACCAATGAATCTCACCATCACTAAATGCTTGTAACTCTACACTCCCACTGCTTTCACAAAGTGATGCAGAATGCACAGAATCAAGACTTGTAAGCGAGATTTCAATGTAAGCGTTTTTAATTTCTTGTCCTACTCCATTATCATTTGTCACAACTAAGCTCACATCATAAAGTCCATTTTGCTGATATACATGCACAGGATTTTCTACTTCAGAGCTTGTCCCATCACCAAAGTTCCATTCAAAACTTAAGTCACCAACAGCTTCTGTTGTATTTGTAAATTGAATCAATGGATTACAACTCACCTCTGTCCGATTGGCATAGAAATTAACCTGAGGAGGCAATTCTGATAATGGCACCAATTGCACATCCATATCAATTCTTTCGTCCTGTGACAGATTCACAGTTTTTGTTTTTGACTGATAGCCATCTGCAGAGAAAGTTAAACTCCATTCTCCTGTATAAAGTAATCTGTGATAATCCCCATTGGGCAATTCTGAATACACTTGAGTATTACGCTCATCATGACCTTCAATAAACACTTGTGCTTCGATAGGCTCATCAGTGATTGAATCGGTTACAATTCCATGCACACCTTCCAATGCTTCAGCAAAATAATTCAACATGGCATCACGGTTGTAATTCCAATGATTAGGAAGTTCTTCAGAATCTAAAAGCTTGTCGTTTGACCATTCCAGAGTTACTTCGCGGCAATGTTCGTAATAATTGAAATAATCTTGACGAGAGCCATCCGTCGTGTACCATGCATAACCGTTAGTAATTCCATCATCTAGCAGTGTGAAATATCCTGAAGGAGCATTGGCATGCACAGTATCAGCGTATTTTCGGGAAATCTCATACAACCAATCGTCATCCGCATGCACTTCAGCCCAGCTATCCCATGGATAATTTACCACTTCAGCACCAGAATGAGAATTTGCAGACATCACAAAATGGCGTTCTGCAGCAAAATCCATCATAGCAATATTTTCTATGGCAGTTTCATTTCCATCCGGATTCCAAGACCCATTGGGATCGGGAAAATTTCGATTGAGATCTATCCCATTTGCATTGTAGCGTGTTGATCCACTAACATCCGTTTCACTATCTCCATAAGTACCATCAGGATTTGACAAAGGATTAATCCAAATTTCCAAATTATTAATCAAATTATTCACCTGAGCATCACTGCCATAATTTGAAAGCAAATAATCAATCATACGCAACGGCAAAATATAGGAAACAAGTTCGTCACCATGCATTTGACCGGAGAAAAAGAATTCGGGTTCAATCTCATCTTCATTCACATTATCAGAGATTTTCACTACTAAAATTGCTCTTCCTTCCTCAGAAAACCCAATGGTATCAAGGCGACAAATGTCAGGATAATCAGTTGCAAAATCGAGCATCATTTGCTGCAGCACAGCCCAAGTTGGATACTTATCCCAGTTTGACATCTCTGCAACAGAATTTGCCATGGACAAAGAACGAGTTTTAGAATAATATGGAGAATAAATTTCCATATCCAATCCAAGGTTTGAGACAGCCTCATATTGTTTGGTATTCAAATAAACAATTACCGAATTATTTTTGAACTTATCTATTCCTGTAATTTTTGATATTTCAAAGACATCAGATTTTGAATTCACATTGATTTCCACAACCGCTTCACCACGCTCATTTATAGTCTCGTTGATAGACATATTCTGAGCATAAGACACTGATATACAAAATAAAAAAACAATCATTCCCCGAAGGAAAAACCTTATAATTTTCATAATACCTGGCAAATTTGACCTAAAGTTACAATAAATGTCGTAATTTCACCACTCAAACCTCTGCAATGATAGATGCAGTAAGTTATAATTTAGTTGTATGAATATGAAAATTTGTTTAGTTGGCAGTGGTAATCTGGGAAGTAATCTGGGAAAATCCATGAAGGGTGCCAAGATGGACATCATACAAGTTATCAGTCGCAATCTTAGGAATGCCAAAAGCTTAGCCCAGAAATTAAACACGGATTACACCGATAAAATCGAAGATTTTGATCGAGATGCAGAAATTATTATTTTTTCTGTTTCCGATGATTCCATTCCAACATTATTGCAAAAAGTGGATTTTGGAAATCGATTGTTGATCCATACAGCAGGTAGTGTTTCTCAAAATGTCTTTGAAGAACATAGTGACAAGTACGGTATTCTCTATCCGTTACAAACTTTCAGCAAAGAAGAAACAGTTAGTTTTAAAGAAATTCCCATATTCACAGAAAGCAATACAGAAGCAACTTTAGCAATCATTGACACAATTGCGAAACGCTTAAGCACAAAAGTTTATCACGCAACAAGCGATGAACGGTTAAGCATACATGTTGCAGCCGTTTTTGCATGCAATTTCACCAATCATTTGTACCATATTGCGCATGATATTTTACAAGACATTTCCGTTGATTTTGATGCCTTTGCTCCATTAATACGGCAAACTGCAGAGCGCGCAATTGAAACAGGAAATCCGATAAAATCCCAAACAGGACCTGCACTCAGGCAAGATGAAGGGACCATGCAAAAGCATCTTGAAAAATTAAAGCAAAATGAAGGCTTAACAGAATTGTATAAATTCATGAGTAATCGTATCTTTGAAACAAAGAAAGAGAATCAAGATGAGTGAATTGACTGAATTGAATTTTAAAGAAAGACTGAAACAAATTAAAGCATTTGTCTTTGATGTAGATGGTGTACTATCATCTTCTGAAGTGCATATTTTAGCCGATGGAGAGCTAGCACGAACAACGAATGTTAAAGATGGTTTTGCTATCGCCCGGGCGATTGAAGAAGGTTACATTCTTGGAATTATTTCAGGAGGAAAATCTGAGGCAGTTGCGGAACGATATCGTAAACTTGGCGTTCATTCAGTAACAATTCATTCAACCGACAAGATGCAAGACTTTGAAGCATTTCTCAGCACACATCAACTTACGGCATCACAAGTGTTGTATATGGGCGATGATTTACCCGACATTGATGTCATGAAGCAATGTGCAGTTGCATGTTGTCCTGCTGATGCTGTTGAAGATGTTAAAGCAGTTGCATTATACATCTCCGGATTCGATGGTGGAAAATCCTGTGTCAGAGATGTTATTGCACAAGTTATGAAAACGCAAAACACTTGGTATAAACAATGAAATACCTAAAACTCATACGAATTCATCACTTATTATTCATTGCTGCTGTGATGTTCAGCATGCGCTATTTCCTTATTGAGTCAGTATTATCACACTATGGTTTAGCTTTAGTGAGCAGTGAATTTGAGTTTGGACTTCTTGTCTTTGCAGTGCTTCTCATCACAGGAGCTGCAAGCATTATCAATCAGTATTTTGACAGAAAATCGGATTTGCATAACCGTCCGAACAAAGTGGTTATTGGAACGAAAATCGATCGTCGGTTTGCAATTATTTTACATTCTGTCTTAAACCTACTTGGAGTCATTGCAGGCTTTTATTTGTGTGCTCTTGCAGGACATTTTTGGTACGGAACGATTTTCATCTTTATCAGCATCGTTTTCTACCTGTATTCTGGTCGTTATAAAAGACGATTGATCAGCGGTAACCTTTTAATTTCCTTACTCATATCAGGAATTCCATTTTTGCCTTGGATGCTGGAGTTTATGTTTGCAGAACCAACAATTAGCGGACAAATTCCCGAAAGAATTTACCACCACCTGATGATTCTAAGTTTAGGTTTTAGCATTGCAGGTTTCCTTCTCAACATGGCAAGAGAGACCGTAAAAGACATGATAGATTTCCGTGGGGATTATCAAGCAGGAAGCAGAACCATCCCCATTGTTTTTGGCAAAAAAGCAGCACGACAGATCAGTAGCCTACTTTTTGCTTTCACCACTGCATATATTGTTTTCTCATGGTTTATTTATCTGAGAAACATTGCAATCATACAAGACAAATTACTCACAGTTAGCTATCTAGGCATTTTTTTGGTAGCTCCTTTAATCTTTTTATCCTTATACATTTTGCAAGCAAACAAACGCAGACATCTTTTTGTTGCTATGCGTATCCTACAAGTTATCATGGTTTTGGGAGTACTGTTTAGCTTGGTAATCTTTCTGAATATTCAGTAAATTATGATTGAAACATTAAATAAAACCTTTCAATTTGTTTTGGCAAGTCAATCTCCTCGCCGACAAACTATCCTTCGCGAAATGGGCTTACAGTATCTCTTAAGGAGATCGTCTTTAAAAGAAGAAACTTTCCCTGAAGACATGAGTCCTGCTGAAGCTGCAGAATATATTGCAACGCAAAAAGCAATGCACACAGAAATCAAATCGGACAAAGAATTGATTATTTCTGCAGACACAATTGTTTGCATAGAAGACACTATCTTGGGGAAACCACATAATTATTCTGAAGCTTTTCAAATGTTAAAACGTATTTCTGGGAAAACGCATTCCGTTATTACAGGAATTTGTTTGAGAGACAACACATATTGCGAAAGCTTTCATGCAGAAACACAAGTTGATTTTGCGGATTTAAGCAATGAAGAAATCAGAAACTACATTGAACGCTATCGCCCATTTGACAAAGCAGGAGCATACGGCATTCAAGAATGGATAGGTTACATTGGCATTTCACGCATTGAAGGAAGTTATTTCAATGTAGTTGGCTTACCAAGCCACAGTTTGTACGAAAAGTTAGTATCACGCATAAAATAAAAATGACATATGAAACGATTAGCGCTTAGTTTTTTACTTGGTATTTTAGTATTGATTAGCCCTCTGACAAAAGCAGACGAGGGAATGTGGATTCCAATGTTGTTGGAAAAATACAACATTGAGGACATGCAGAAATTAGGATTTAAGCTTACTGCAGAAGACATTTACAGCATTAACCAAAGCAGTATGAAAGATGCGGTTATGATTTTTGGAGGTGGATGTACTGGTGAATTAATTTCTGATCAAGGTTTGTTGATTACAAATCACCACTGTGGTTACGGAAACATCCAAAAACATAGTAGTTTGGAAAATGATTATTTAACTGACGGCTTCTGGGCCATGTCCAAAAAGGAAGAATTGGCAAATCCAGGACTTGAAGTTCGATTTTTAGTTCGCATGGAAGATGTTACTGAGGAAGCTCTAAAAGATGTTGATGAAAAGATGACAGAGCAACAACGTAGCATTACCATTGAGCAAAACATTGCTAAAATTAAGAAAGCAACAGAAATAACAGATGCTGAGGAAATCATCATCAAACCTTTCTTTCATGGAAATCAGTATTTCATGTTTATCAACAAAGTGTATAAAGATGTTCGCTTAGTGGGAGCGCCACCTTCAGCCATTGGAAAATTTGGTGGAGACACTGACAACTGGATGTGGCCACGTCATACTGGTGACTTTTCATTATTCAGAATTTACACTGCTCCTGACGGAAGTCCGGCAGAATATTCAGAGAATAATATCCCAATGAAAGCGAAACGTCATTTCCCGATTTCATTGAAAGGTGTAGAACCTGGAGATTTTACCATGGTTTTTGGCTATCCGGGCAGCACAGAACAATATGTTCCGAGCTATAAGGTTGACATGGCAATGAACACGAACAATCCGATTCGTATTGCGATGCGCACACGTATTTTAGATGTTATGAAAGCACACATGGAGTCAGATCCACTTATTCGCATTCAATATTCATCGAAAGCTGCTCGTATTGCCAACGGATGGAAAAAATGGATAGGCGAAAACAGAGGACTAAAACGTTTGGATGCCATTCAACGTAAACAAGCTGAAGAAGCAGAATTTATTGCTGGGGCTAAAGGTGGAAAATACGATGGACTCATGGAAATGTACGAAAAAGAGTACACTGCACTCCAACCTACCGAGCGTATTATGACAGCAGTAGTCGAAGTGCTCAACGGGATGGAATTAATTAATCTTGCAACATCAAGCAATTATCTTATTCGTTATTCTGAAAGCAAAGACACTCCTGAAGAACGCATTGAAACCAGCTTAGAGTCTCTTAAATCTAAAGCAAAAGGATTTTATAAAGATTACAATCAAGAAGCATCCAAAGCAATTTTCAAGACCATAGTTGAGTATTACATTCAAGAGATTGAATCAGAATATTGGCCAGAAAGCATCCAAACAATTCATGAAAAAGGGATTGATAAAAGCACAGACAAAATATTTGATAAGTCTTTGTTAGCCAACGAAGAAAAGCTCAATGACTTTTTGGATGGGTACAAATCTAAGCAATACAAAAAATTGAAAAACGATCCAATTTTCACAATTTACGAAGAGTTTGTAAACATGTACCGCAGCGACTTAAGTCCCTCTTACACTGCCCATCATGCTGTGATTGATAGTTTGGACAGAATCTACATGCAAGCTCAAATGGAATTCCGCAAAGAAAAAGTTTTCTATCCAGATGCAAACTTCACTTTGCGTGTTGCCTTTGGTCAGGTAGATCATTATTACCCAAGAGATGCAGTGAAATATGAGCATTTCACAACCCTCGAAGGAATTATGGAAAAAGACAATCCGGAAATTTATGATTACGATGTACCAGAAAAACTGAGAATACTTTATAATAAAAAAGACTACGGTCAATATGCAGACAAAGACGGAAAAATCCACGTTTGTTTTATTGCAACCAATCATACAACCGGAGGAAATTCAGGTTCTCCTGTACTTGATTCAGAAGGAAATTTGATTGGTATTAATTTCGATAGAAACTGGGAAGGTACAATGAGTGATTTAATGTATGATCCAGACATGTGCAGAAACATTAGCTTGGATGTTCGTTATGCATTATTCATCATCGATAAAATGGCAGGAGCCTCACATTTAATTGATGAGATGACACTTATCCGTTAAACTTTATTAATTTTACATTTCAAAATCACATTATGATAAACAAAGTTATTTTAGTTGGAAATATTGGGAAAGATCCCGATGTCAATTATATTCAACCCGATGTTGCAGTGGCAAACTTCCCATTGGCAACGGACGAATCATACAAACGCAAGGATGGTAATTGGGAAAACCGTTCCACTTGGCACAATATTGTCGCGTGGAGAAATACTGCCCAATATGCAGAAAACAATATCCGTAAAGGACAACTTGTGTATGTTGAAGGTAAGATTCAAACTCGTAAATACGAGGACAAAAACGGTCAAGAACGATACATTACTGAGATTGTTGCAAATTCAGTGCGTATTTTAAATAAGCGTGATGGCTCAGAGGGCAATTACAGCGCAGGAAACAGCCAACAAGCAGCAAATTCAAACAATGCACAAACAAACAATTACTCTGCACCAACCAATGATCCAAAACCGGTTCAAAACGATGATCCGTTTGGAAATGATGGTGGTAACGTTGATGATGATTTACCATTTTAATCCACTTGCGTGATGGAAATAATTATTGGCATTGCTGTCATTGTTTTGTTATTGTTTTTCTCTGCTATGATCTCAGGATCTGAGGTTGCCTATTTTTCACTTACAGGAACTAACAAGCAAGAGCTTACAAACAAAAACACAAAATCAGCAAAAGCCGTTTTACAGTTATTAAAAAATCCAGAAAAATTGCTTGCCACAATCCTTGTGGCAAACAATTTTGTGAATGTGGGCATTATCATCATATCTTCCTATATTACACAACCACTAATGGAAGGCATACAATCCACTGCATTGCAGTTTATTATTCAGGTAGTTGCCTTGACATTTCTCCTTTTACTTTTTGGAGAATTAATGCCCAAGGTTTACGCCAATGAGTATTCCATGAAACATGCATTACGCATGTCCAGACCATTGCTTTTTGTTTCAGGTATCTTTTCTCCATTAAGTGCTCTCTTAACCAGCAGCACCAATGTGATAAATAAGCGACTCAAAAAGCATCATCAGAATTTAAGCATGGATGAGCTTTCTCATGCCATAGAACTTGCTTCCGACGATTTATCTGAAGAAAAAGACATGTTGGAAGGGATTGTCAAATTTAGCAATATCCAGGTAAGAGAAATTATGCGTCCACGTGTTGATGTCGTTTCAATAGACATTAAACACAGCTTAAACAAGGTTATTTCTGTCATTGTGGAATCGGGATACTCACGCATTCCTGTATGCGATGGAAATTTTGATCATATCCGAGGAATACTTTATATTAAGGATTTACTTCCTCACCTAAAAGTTGAAGACAAAAATTCGTTTGAATGGCAAAAATTAATTCGGGAACATTACTTTATCCCTGAATCCAAAAAGATTTCCGAATTACTTGAAGAATTTCAGCAAAAGAAAATCCACATGGCTATTGTGATCGATGAATACGGAGGAAGCAGCGGACTTATTACCATGGAGGATATTCTGGAAGAAATTGTGGGTGAAATTTCCGATGAATCGGATGTTGAAGACAAGCCATACAAGAAGCAAAAGAACGATGTATGGGAATTTACTGCAAGTGTCAGTCTGAATGACTTTTGTAAAATCATGGAATGTGATTTTGAAACATTCAATGAAATCCGAGGTGATGCAGATTCATTAGCGGGATTGATTTTAGAAATTTTAGGAGAAATGCCAAGTCAAAATGAGATTATTCAGATTTCCGGCTTTCAATTCAAAATCGTTTCCGTTGATAACCGACGAATTAAAACAATAGAAGTAAAGAAAGTGCATGAAAATAAATAAACTACATAATTTGCTCATCGCTTTTGTTTTGATTTCAAGCTTTGTTCTTGTATCATGCAAAGGGAAAAACAACGGCACTCCTAAACCGAAAGCCTATTTTCGAATTGATTTTCCTGAAAAAGCGTATCGGCAATACGAAAGTGACTGCCCTTTCACATTCCAATATCCTGAATACAGCATTATTTATCCCGGACAAGATCCAAACCCTTGTTGGGTAAACATCGATTTCCCAATAAACAACGCAACGATTTTCTTAACATACAAGCCCATAGAAAACAATCTTGTTGATCTGACAGAAGATGCGCGTGAATTTGCATATCAGCATACCGTAAAGGCAGAATCAATCAATGAGCTCTCCTTTGAAAATGACAGCTTAGGAACCTATGGAATACTGTATAATTTAAAAGGAAATGTTGCCTCTTCAGTTCAGTTTTACCTTACAGATTCTGTCAACCATTATTTACGAGGAGCGCTGTATTTCAATTGCAGACCAAACAAAGACAGCTTAGCTCCTGCAATTGATTTTATTCGAGAGGACATTGTCCATCTCATGGAAACCACAGAATGGAAATAATGAAAACTGAATTGGTATATCAAGATGATAAGATTCAAATTTTCATTGCTTCTCTCCCAACCAATGAAGAAAATATTTCCCTTCTAAATCCTGACGATCTTACTGCATACAAGAAAATCAGCAGTCAAAGTCGCAAAATGGAGTTTCTCGGTGTAAGATTGCTATTGCATCATGCTGGAATACAAGGAAAAATTAGTTATCAAAACAAAAAGCCTATTTTATCTGGAGATCTGAATCTTAGTATTTCACATAACAAAACACATGTGGCGGTAGGCTTATCAAAAATAGCGTGTGGAATTGACATTGAGCATATCGGAGCACGGGTACTGCGTATTCAGTCACGTTTCCTCACTGATTTTGAAATGCAATTGGCAGGGAGTGATTTAGTCAGAAACAGTCTGATGTGGTCAGCGAAGGAGGCTGCTTATAAATTAGATAACTCATTGATTGATTTTAAACAAGATATGGAGATTCTTGAGTTGGATGAAGACAAACAAATTGTCAAAATGAGATGCTCTCAAAATGAAAGGATACTTCATTTTCGGATTTTCAATGACAATGTAATTTGCTGGATTACTGCTTAACTTAACGTGAGTTCGACGTAAGAAATCTAAAACAGAAAGTCATTTTGATGTCAGATTTAGCCTAATAAAATACGAAGTAGTAACGGGTTACTTCAAGGATTTTTTAGGCAAAAGATGGTTTTAAAATGACTTTCCTTTACAGGCTTCAAATATTTCCCCATATTCGTTCATGAAAATATCTTTTGAAGCTGGTTTGGATTTCTTAGATCGAATTCACGTTAATTAGACGTTTCCTCGTGTAATTTTCCAAACATCTTCTGTACGGAAAGTAAAGTGATATGATTCTCTTTCCACACCAGAAAAATCATTAGAGTAATCGGAATTAATGGTCCAATCTTCGGAGTTTAAGATATCACTGTGTAAGAAAATGTCATCCGGAGTAAGGAATTCAACTGAATCGACATCGCCAAAAGGAGTTTCTTTCGAAACACTTGCTGAGGACTCTGCATCAAAATATCTTTCTATAGTGGTATGTGCAGGGATTAAAATAGTATCTGTGATTTCTGAAAAATTGTGATGCAAAACAAGACGAACATCAACGTTTGTTTGATTTTCAAACTCCTGAACAACGACAGACTCCGTCTCACAAGAGAACATTGCTGGTATGAGCAGCAAAATTATGAGATATGGAGTTAAACGTTTCATCATTGCATCTTTATTAATTAGACGCCTGAGAGTGGATAGCGTTGCGTCAATAAGGTACTAAATTTTGATGGAATACATTTATTCATCCACTAACACACAGAATATCAGGATTAAATAAAATTGTGAGATTTGCAGAAATGGAATTCACAACACAAATTTTTTAGCGCTGAATCCTCAACCCCCATTAATCTGTCTTTCCTATGCATTGGAGTCTTTTTTCAATGCCTTCAGAAGCATTCTACAACAAGCTTTTTGACAATTTACCAAACAAAATAAATAAGCAATTGCTTTTTCATCGATTTTGTTTATATTTGAAGGAAGCAAACAAACCTATAGATATATGACAAATATTGGATGTATTCGTTAGGTTTTGTGAGGGGATAAAAGAGTTAGGGGCAAGCGCAACGCGTTGATTATCAGAAAGCATTTCAAGATACAAAAAATCGCAAAAGACTTCTTCTGAAAAGAAAAATCTACTATACAAATTTATTATCTTTGGTGATGAAAAGAAGAATAATTTAATGTTCTATAAAACAAAATATTAAAGTACCTTTATCGTTTTTTTATTATGCACGTACACAAGAAAATAGACATATCCGTAATTGATTCTTTTTTAGAAAAATTTGCAAATAAATATTTAGAACAACGTTCTGAAACACAATTCGATTATAAAAGCATAAATGAACAAGTTCTATTTAATAATTTAGGATTTGGCACCGAAGCTTTAAAACAAATTATAACAAAAAAAGCGATACCAATTGATAAAAAGAGAGAACGAGCGTTAGAGCCTGCCATTCTTAATGATATATACAGAAGCGACTTAGGTGAATTATTGATGACATATTACTTTGAAGAAAAATTACCTGAAGGTGAAAGATTCATTATTCCTCTAAAAAATATAACTTTTCGAGAAAGAGCAGAGTTACCTGGTCGTGGTTTAGATGCTATCGGGTATCGTAAAGTATCTGATGAAAAAATAGAAATACTTTTAGGTGAAGCAAAAGTTTCTGCAGACAAGAAAACTCCTCCACCTGTTGTAGATCAAACAAAAGATTCCATCTATCAAACTCAATTAAAACATAAGAATGAAACATCAGTAGTTATTCAAAGATTATCTGATTATGCTCGCCGATTAAATTCAAAAGATGCAGGAATTATTGGTTTTGCAATTATTAGTCTAGAACATAACCTTACAGACAAATGTTCAATTACATATGGATGTACATTAGTTAGAGATTATACTTGTGTTAATGGAACAACCGACTTTGGAAAGATGAAAACGAATCAAGCTGAATTTGAACCAAATAGTGTTCATTTTTCAATTCTTTCATTTAGTAACAAAAGCATAAATGAGACTGTTAATCAGTTTTACACAAAAGTACAAGAACTGATAGCTGAATAATATGAATAATATTATTGATACCATATTACAAAAAGATACAATAATTTCACTTTTAAATGAAAGCGAAAAGATTTATGTATTTGAGCAATTAGGACTTCCACTTAGTTCGGAATTGAATAATAAGGAATTACTAAGACTTGCATTCTTTTTATCCAATTCAATTTTCACAAATGAAGCTGACATTTCCAGTCAAACAAAAGAAATTACATATAAATTATTAAAATCGTGCAATATTGAATCGGTTGAAAATGCAGAACCTTTTTATGATATTTTTGGAATAGAAGGAATAGATTCAACTAATCTCTATTATTTTTATTTAGCAAATCTTGCATTAAAAGCAGACAAGCAAATTTGCATACGAATTGATTTAAAAAAATTTTCTGTATCAACAAATGAAAATTCTAATTGGAAAAATCGATTACTTAATAAAACCATAGAAGCGTATATTTTATTAGTAAGAAAACAAAATGGTTTTTCTGACATTGAAAAAGCACTATCAATTATTGAAATATTAAAAGAAGAACAAAATAGATATGAAGAAACATATCTAAAACAATTTTCATTAGCAAATGAAGTTAATGAAGCATATATATTGCTTTCGATATATCATTTATCAAAGGCTGTTGTTGAAACAGCAAATTATTTAAAAAATGGATATGATTACAAAGAAAGATTAGATGCTGTCATAAGGCAGCATTTAGATATAGCAAAAAAAACCGCAAAAAATGAGCATAGATTAATCAGTCTATTCAATCTATTTGAATTTGGCTTAAATTCTATGTATAAGAATGCGATATGGACTCAAACAAAGTTCAACGATAAAATTAAAGAGCTTTGTAAGAAGAAAGCAACTTCTGGAATATTAGAATTATTACCATCTCAACAAAAAGCTTTAGACAACAACTTATTAAATGTTGCAGCAAATGTCACAGTTTTACAAATGCCGACAAGTGCAGGAAAAACTTTATTAGCCGAGTTCAACATTATTGTAACTAAAGCATTAAGAGCGGACGCTAAAATCATATATATTGTCCCTTCTAGAGCATTAGTAAATCAAGTATATTATGATTTAAAAACAGATTTAGAATCGTTAGGATTTGCTATAGAAAAAACATCTTCAGCAATTGAAATTGACCCAACAGAAGATTCTTTTTTAAATGGAGAAGAAAAAATAGACATTCTTGTATCAACACCAGAAAAATTAGATTTACTAATAAGAAGAAAACATACTTCTGTTGAAGACGTTTCTCTTTTTATTCTTGACGAAGCACATACAATTCAAAATGGGGAACGAGGAGCAAAACTTGAATTACTACTTGCTATTTTAAGACGAGAAAGGCCTAACGCTAAATATATGTTATTATCTCCATTTATAAAGAATGCTGGAGACACTATTACAGAATGGCTTGGTGGCGGAAATTCAATCGCAATAGACTGGAAGCCATCTGAAAAACTAATATTAGGCATTAACACCCACATAACACCCAAACGTACAAAAAATGAAGTCCACATAGAAGTACTTCCGTCTCCTTATGAGTCTGTTAAACCAATAGGAAAAACTATTATTTCTAATCCGTATACAATAAATAGTACAGGAGAAAAAGATAAAATTCTTGAATTCTCTTTAAATCATTTTTCGGAATCAGAGAAGACATTCTTGGTATTATGTTATGGAAAAGGTACTGCAAACTCTAGGGCAAATTTTATATATGATAAAGTTAGCAGTTACACACCTAACGATGATGTCAAATTGGTTAAAAAATTCATTGACGATGAAATAGGAAAACAAACAACCCTTTCTAAGGTAATAGAGAAAGGCATTGTTACTCATCATTCAGGAATGTCTGATGAAACAAAACTATTGGTAGAACATTTAATTAGAGAGAAACAAATTCAATACGTTTGTGCGACAACAACAATAGCAGAAGGAGTTAATTTTCCTGTTTCAACAGTTTTTTTTGATGATTATAGAAGAGGAAGCTACAACAAATTGGACGCTAACGACTTTTGGAATATTGCTGGACGTGCAGGTAGAACCTTAATCGACAATTATGGAAAAATAATACTGCCATTCAATAGTGACACCAATATAGAAAGTGCAAAAAATCTAATTAGCAGTAGTGCTAATGTTTTATCTAGTTCTTTAGCTGAACTATTTGATAATGCAAATATCATTGAACAAAAATTAAACGAAACAAATGGACTAAGTGAATTATTTAGAAACTATTCTAGTTCACTCTCCCCTCTTATACAATATTTCGTACACCTCCTTACCGTTGGAGAGAATGAATATTATGTTTCAGAAATAGAGGATCTTTTTAAAGATTCTTTAGAGTATTATTTGCTTGATTCCGAAGAGAAAAAAGAAAGATTTATATCTATTTGTAAATCAATTTACTTACACATACAATCTAAATTTCAAGATAAAGGAGTTTTGTCTTTTGCAGACAAAACAGGTTTCTCTGTTCCATCTGTATTAAATGTAATGAATCAAGCATCTCAAAATCCTGAAATAAGAGATTTAAACAGTTGGTCAAAAGAACAATTATTCAACAAACAAAATCCAAGTAACCTAGCTGAGAAAATAAAGGTAATTGCTGCTCTTAGAGAAACTCAATTAGGTATAGAAGATAGTAAAACGCCTTTTAATCCAGAAGTATATGCCAAGATTATAATTGATTGGGTAAAAGGAAATAAACTCTCTAATATCTCTGACATTCACCCTGCATTCAGATCCTCTGGGCAAAATGAAATTGAAACAGAAAAGAAAATAACAGATTTTGTAAAGAAAATGAATGATATAAGATTCAAAACATCTTGGGGTTTAAGTGCATTAGAAGGTATTGTCAAAGGGAACGAAGAAATTTCAGATTCTTATATTCCTTCATTAGTATATTTTGGTGTAGACAATGAAAAATCATTAGCATTTAGAATGATTGGAGCACCAAGAGCATTATCTTTTTCATTACAAAATATAGTAGATAAAAATTTAAATCAATACTCATATCAAGATTTAAGAAAACTAATAAAAAATCTAACTAATCGAGATTGGGATGATTTGAGACCGACAAATTCATCTCTAGATGGTATGGAGTGGAAAAGAATAACGGAAATACTTGTCAAATAAAGAAATAGTAATCGCCAGCCCCTAACAATGGCTCATAGGCAATAGCGGGTGAATGCTCAATTCATAGGTTTGTAGCCCGCCCGAGCATTTTCTCACTTTGAAAAGTAATACGCACGCAAACCGCTACTGCCCATAGCCGAGACCGTTAGCGTTCATTATTAAAGACCAAATACCATGACAAGAAAATTAATAAAACTAAAATCCGTCATTCTAATAATTATCTTTTCAATGAATGGATGTGCCAATTCAGAGACTATAACTGGATATTGGACAGGAGTTATAGAAATGAACAATAAAAAAGTAGATTTAGTACTTGACCTAAATTCCGAGAGACAAACATTTTCGAGTTATGACTTAATGCTATTAGAACAACCAATAAATAACCTGAAAGTAAACAATGGAAATGTCACTTTTTCATTTGTGCTTGATGTTGAAATGCATTTTAAAGGAGAATTAAAAAATGATGAAATTAACGGGACCGTTGAAATGCAAAACGGACAGCCAAATATGAATATGACTTTTGATTTAACAAAACAACCCAAAACTCCAGAAAAGCCATATTCTGTTGAAAATTTGACAATAAAAAGCAAAAATATTATTCTGGTAGCTGATTATTACAAACAGAAAGCCAAAGGGAAATTCCCTGCAATAGTTTTATTACACGGGTCGTCAACGAATCTAAAAAGTGATTATTTATATGATGCTGACTATTTTGTCAAACAAGGATTTGAGGTTTTAATATTTGATAAACGGGGAAACGGAAAATCAACTGGTGAATATTCTACCTCAGATTATGAAGAAATAATTGACGATGCTATTGCTTGTTTGGAAATTCTCAACAAAAAAGAAAGTGTTGACAAAGACAAAATAGGTCTTTGGGGTTATAGCCAAGGGGCAATGCTTTTGCCAAGAATCGCATCGAAAACAGATATACCAAAGTTTCTTATTGCAAAGTCACCTGAAATAATTAGTGTAACAGAAGCTGCGGCATATTCTGACAGTTTAAGAGTTGTGAATTTCGGCAATTCAAATTTAAGTGGACAAATTGCGGCAAATAGCCATAGAGAAGTTGAGAAATTGATTAATAATGGCGCAAATTGTAAGGAAGTTGAGAGCTATATTCAGCAAAACGCTCAAAAATACAGCTTCATGAACCAGACTGGATTATATAGCAGTTTAACCATTGACAAGAATGAATTTGATGATTTCTATTGGAAAGGTAGGACTGAAAACTTTTATTCTTTCTGGAAAGAAATAAGAATACCAACTTTAGTATTATTAGGCGGAAGAGATGATTTAATCAACACAGAAAAAAATAAATTACTACTAAATAATTTGAGCAATGAATATATTGAAATTGTGGATTTTCCTTTAGCAAATCACCATTTGAAAAAGACATTTAATCCGACAATGGATAGTGAATTTGATTTTCCACGACTAATTGAGGGATATACTGAAAATGTTGAAAAATGGATTGAAAAAGAAATAACGAAACGCTAACAAAGAACCAAGTAAAAACGAATAAAAAATTTTCTTTTTAAAATGCCGTAATTAAGAAGGAATCAAATGCGATTTAAAATTTGGATCATATGGCTTTCCAGAATTTGCAATTGCAAAAGCTTGTTTTAAGAGTTTGTTTGTTACAGCAATCAGGGCAAGTTTTTTTGATTTTCCCTTATCAACAATTCGGTTATAAATAGCCTTGCAATGAGGATTGTTTTTGCATGCTGTAAAGCTACACATGAAGAGGTAATTTCTCATCCGCGCATTCCCTCTTTTGGAGATTCTAGAGCGACCTTTTACGCTAGATCCCGACGAGTATTCGACAGGAGAGAGTCCGAAAAATGCGGATAATTGTTTTGCATTATCAAACGTTTCAAATGCATTTGTACAAACAATAAGAAAAAGAGCTGTCTTTTTGCCGATGCCAGGTATTGATGTGATATTAGTAAGCATTTCCTGCTTGTTTTCTTTGATTCTGTATTCTAATTCAGACTCTAACAGGCTAATTTCATTTTTTAATAGTCTTAACTGTCGTTTTAAGGAGGTCACAACCTTTCCTTTGACACCTTTGTCTAACAGGCCTTGCAATTTATTTTTAAGAGCGGTGTTTTGTTTTAGATAAAGATTTATAGCAGAATGTAAATCTTTGCATTCTTCTATGTAATCTGGTTTAGGAGCCCATTTGCTTAATTTCTGTTCTTGTGCATATTTAACAATCATCTTTGCATCACTTTTATCTGTTTTATTGTGTTGCAATTTCATTTGAATAAACCGCTTAATTACTAGCGGATTAATTACAGAAACATTCACATGGTTTTCATAAAGAAAGATTGCAAGTTGTTGGTAGTAGCTGGCTGTATATTCCATAACGCACCAACTGTCTGGTGCTAAAAGCAGGACAAACTCAGCAAAGCCATTCTCGTTGTTTGAAAATTGCTTATGTCCCAATTTTTCATTCCAGACATCAAAAACATTTTTAGAGATGTCAATCCCAATAAATTTTGTATTTTTATTCATAATTATGATTTTAAAAAGAACGATGCTACTTGAATATAACAACCTGAAAACAGGCTTTATGCCCAGAGAACTAATCGTATTTAAGTAGCGAAAGAGTGGGGATCTTCAATGTTGACGTGTTTTTATGACACATTTTGTATAATGACCTTAATCCTCTCTTTCGTTCTTTTGATTATAATGTTTAAATATAATATTTTACAAATTTAGGAAGATGGCAGGGGAAGTGCTAAATATCAAGGTTTGTAACCCGCTCAAACTGCGTAGCGGTTTGACAGGAAATTACCACGCAATCTGCCACTACTCATACAATTTACCGAAATTATTGAAATAGCAAAAAAATATACTTCGGCTTTTATTTTAATCGTCTTTATTTTTTATTCTTGTCAGAATTTAAAACAAGCTGATAATGCATCTGATAAGCTTGCACAATTGGATACTGTTTCTACTGTAATTCCTATTCTTCATTTGAGTGGAAACCATTATGATAATGGATACCAACATGGTGCTTTGCTGAAAAATGAAATCAATGAGTTAATTGGATTGTGGAAAACTGATATTGAAAGCAGTTATAAAATACAGGCAAACGATTTTATTAAGACATTTCTTGATTCAACTGACTATATTTCAGCAATAAAAAAATGGTCTCCCAACTTGTTTGAAGAAATAAAAGGTATCAGTGACGGTTCTGGAATCGAATTTAATACAATATTTGCCTTTCAGCTAATTGACGAAATGTGGACAAATTCAAGATTAATTAAATTTCCACATCATTGTACATCCGTTGGAGTAAATAATTTTAAGAAAGATAGTAGTTCTAATATTATTGCACAAAACATAGACGTTCCTCCTTTTTATCATGGATACGAAGTGCTATTAGATATAAAAACAGATAGCTCAAGAAAATTGGTTACAACTTTTGCTGGATACTTAGGAGCAAATGGTCTCAATAAATTTCTTGGAATTACTTGTAATTCATTAATGGACTTGAAAAGTTCTAAAGACGGGTTGCCAGTAAGTTGCGTTGTAAGAAGTGTCTTAGAGAAAAATTCATTCGAAGAAGCTGAAGAATTCATTAGGGAAATAAAACATGCCTCTGGACAAAACTATATTGTTGGTTCCAATAAATACATAAAATCGTTTGAATGTGCTTCTGATACAGTAACAGAGTTCTGGCCTGATACGACGCACAACTATACTTATCATGCAAATAGTGCGCTGACAAATACATCATATCATCCATCATTTACTGAATATGTTAAGAATATTTTAAACTCTACACCTGAAGCTATAAGTTTTGGAGATTCAAGGTTAAAACTAATGGAAACAAGAATTAAAAGTAATCAATCCATTAATATGTCGACAATTGAAACTGTACTTTCTGAAAATCCTATTTGCAATGATAATACTTGGGTTTCCACAATCATGGAATTTAGTAGAAATTACAGTAAGTTAAAAATAAAGCCTGAAAATCCAGATTCTATAGAATATTTTGAACTAAAACTATTTCAATAACATTGCATAACATTGGGTCGTAAAGCATGCGGGTTTTCGTGGTTTTCTGACAATTTTAGTTATCTTTAACTTTCGGTTTCGGGGGATACTGAAACGCGGCGAAATTCCCGCATAGCTTCATACCCAAGTACCGTTGTGTGCAACCCCAAAAGAAGATGAAAGTTCAGAAAACAATTAAAAATAAAACATATAAATATTATACACAACATATCCAAAATGAGTGATTTTAAAACAACATTTGAAGATCTATTAAACACCTATTCTAAATTTCAAAAAGAAACTTTAAATGACGTTTTTTCATCATTAACAATAGTGAATGTTCCAAAGGGAAATAACATAATAAATCAAGGGGAACCAGATACCAACGATTATTTTTTGTTGGGTGGGATTTTGCGTGAATATTTAATTGATGATAAAGCAAATGAAGTGACCCTAAACTTTTATAATAAAAATGGTATTATAACTCCAAATTTTTGCAGAGTTACCAATAATAAAAATATGTATTCTATTCAGGCATTATCAGAATGCACCATTGGGATTATTGAAGCCGTTGAATTAGAAAGGAAAAGGACAGAAAATTCCGATTTCTCGCAGGGCACTGTATTGATGATTACTAAACTTTTTAAAGATAAGCTTCAAAAACAGATAGCTGATGTTACACAAACCGCTTCGGAAAAACTGGCTAAATTTCGTGATGAATTTCCAGGACTTGAAAATCAGGTGCAACATTCATATATAGCATCGTATCTAGGAATAACCAATGTTTCGCTCAGCAGGCTAAGAAATCAAAAGGACTTGTGATTTTTTATCATTTGTTAACGGAAAACTATATTGAATTCTAAATCTTTGCAAAATAAATCTTTTAATAAAACGATTAAAAATGCAAAAACGAGTTAATTTATTATTCATTATTGGAATTTTCACCATCCTTCATTCCTGCATGAACACGAAACAATATTCTGTTAACCAAACAGCGTATCTTGGCGTTCAATCAAATCAAACAACTATTTATACAGACAAGGAATCAGACTGTTTTTATTCTCCTTTTAGTTTGGACATCTCTCCAATGGAAAAATTAATGCTGATTGATTTTAAAGGAGATAGTTTGTATGAAACTATAGAATTGCAGGTTTTTGATGATTACCGGGGAAAAGGTGCAGCCGTAATTTTATATGGCAAAAATGGTATGAATGATGTTTATTTTACCGATTCTGTTTTTGTGAATCTTGCTCTTTTCCAGGGGCATTTGTCCATAGACAAACATATTGCCTATTCATTACAAACTACCGATTCTGGCCTTGATGCTTATGTTAAACTAAAAGATAAATTAGGAAGAAAAATAGAGGTTAAGGTTAAGGAAAGAAGCAATAAAAGTCCTAAAACTTCTTTTTTAGCTCCTATTGGAGGTATTATTAAAACGTTTACATTTTTCCCTTTATTCTACATGGAAGATTTTAACTTCGTAAAACGTTCAGGCACTGCCCTAACAGTTACTATTAACAATAAGGCTTTGCAAGCTTCAAAAATTCCTATTTTACTAAATGGTTCATTTGTCTACCTGTCGCGCTATTCAACAAAACCCGTTATTTGCTGTGTTAACGAACAATATACCGGGGAATTGAAACCTTTATTTCCGCTAAAAGACTATAGCTGCAAAGATGGAAATATGAATTATACGCTTGTTAACAACAATGGGCATTTAGAAATAAACAAAATCAATTGCAATGATTCAAAAAGTAATGTATCAGTTACTTTTTCTCCATCCATCCCCGATTTAATCAATTTAAAGAACGGCGCAAAAATATCTGGCAAATTTTCATTTGAGGTTGATTGTATTTCAGGAATAGTTGCCGGAGAATATCAAATAGTTAGAACAAATGAAAATTTATCTATTTCTATGTCCCCCAAAGAGGCATACTCTCCAATGAATGGGCATTTATGGGTTTTATCTTATAAATGGATAGCAAATATGCAATTTCATGAGAACGGCAAGGTGACAATGCAATCAAAATGGATTAATAGCAGTAGTATATAGAATATTATGAAGTATTGTCGAAATATGGGCAGCAAACAACACCTTGTATAAGTAATGGTAGGTGATGTGGTAAACCAGCCTGCCGGCTGGCAGGTATCAAGGTTTGTATCTCGCTCAAACTGCATAGCGGTTTGACAGGAAAGTGCCACGCAATCTGCCACTACTCACACAATCTACCGTCAGATTGTCTGACAACCTGAAACGGATTATAAATAGTGTGGAAATAAACAATTTAATAGAATACCTGACAGTCTTTTTTCTGTTTTTTGTTTGAAATTTGGTATTTTTAAGGCAAATAAATCAGGAAATAACGAAAACCAGGATAAAACAGGAATTTTTAATCCGGAAGATAAAGACCAACTTCTTTTTTACAAACTCTGTTTTTGAAATGTAGTTTTTAGACAGACTGCCGTTATGGCTCATTTAAAACCAAGTTTAAGCTCAAAACAAACACAATGTGAGCTAAAAAGATTATTTTTGTGAGCTAAAAGATAAAATATGATTAAACAAAGAGAACAGAAAATTATCGATTTCATTGAAAAGTCAGGAGAAAGCTCATCAAAAGAAATATTTGATGGTGTCGATATTTCTGTGAGTTATGCTACCCTAAAAAGGATTTTAACAAAGCTAATCTCAGAAAACTATATATCATCAACAGGACAAGGAAAAGGCACTAAATATATTCTCTCTCCGACTTTTAAAATTATTCAACCGATTGATATTGACGAGTATTACAAACAAGAAATAGACGAAAGAGATATTAAAGAAAATTTTGATTTTTCGATTATAAATGATGTTCTCACAAAAAATAACTTGTTTACCGATAGTGAATTATCAAAGCTAAACAAGCTACAAACAAAGTTTAGCGAAAATATTTCTCAACTATCTGAAAGTGAATACAAAAAAGAATTTGAACGTTTAGCAATTGATTTAAGCTGGAAATCATCACAAATTGAAGGAAATACTTATTCTTTGCTTGAGACAGAAAAGCTTTTAAAAGAAAAAGAAACAGCTTCAGGAAAGACAAAAGAAGAAGCTACAATGCTTTTAAATCATAAAGATGCTCTTGATTTTATTGTTGACAATCCTGATTATCTTAATCCATTAGCTGTATCTAAGATTGAAGATATTCACAGCATCTTGACAAAAGAATTAGATGTTGAAAGAAATTTACGAAAACGTCGTGTAGGTATTTCGGGCACAAATTATAGACCATTAGATAATGAGTTTCAAATCAAAGAAGCTTTACAAGACACTTGTAATTTGATAAACAAAAAAGAAAGTATCTTTGAGAAAGCATTCTTAGCATTAGTTCTAATTTCTTACATTCAACCATTTATGGATGGAAACAAAAGAACAGCAAGAATAGTTAGTAATGCACTTTTAATGAATGAGAGATATTGTCCATTATCATTTAGGACAATTGATTCGATTGATTATAAGAAAGCAATGCTATTATTTTACGAGCAAAATAACATATCAAATTTTAAAGAGATTTTTATAAATCAGTTTGTATTTGCTGTTAAAACATATTTTTAAAAAAGATAAAAAAACGAAGCCATAACAAAGAACAGTGGTAAAAACCAAACAAAAATTCAAAAAAAATTAAGACAATTTACTTTTGAAATTTGGGTCATAACACAGTCTGGATTTAGCGATTGCAAAAGATTGTTTTAGAAGTTTGTTGCAAACAGCAATTAACGCTAGTTTTTTTACTCTTTCCTTTAACCAAAATTCTTTCGTACAATTTCTCGACATGCTTTGTTACATTTACAAGCATTAAAGCTACACATAAATTATACAAGAAAAATGCTAAACAGTAATGATAATAACCTGTAGATTCCATAACCACATAACTGTTTAAATCTAATGTTGATAAGAATTTTTTTAATCCTTTTTGATTATTTTCGTATTGTTGAAGTCCTAGTTTATCGTTATAGACATCAAAAACGTTTTTACTAACGTCAATTCAAAAAAAATAAGTAATTTTATCCATAAGGAAAAATGTTAAAGAAAGAGCACTACCGAGAGTTTACCTACTTAAAAACAAGGTCTAAAAGCCTTAAAGAACTGTACAAATTCAGAGGTAGAAAAGAGAGGAGTTTATCAATGTTGACGAAGTTACTCTTCAATCGCTCATATTAATCTTAATCCTCTTTTTTGTTCTTTCAAATTATTATTAATTTATATGTTAAAATAATGTCCAAATTTAATATATTGCAAACTTAAGATGGCTTATAGGCAATAGCGGGTGAATGCTCAACTCGGAGTTCACTACCCCGCCCGGGCATTTTCTCGGTTTGAAAAGTAATACTCACGTAAACCGCTACTACCCATAGCCAAACCGTTGGCAAACATGCAAAAGAAAAATAAACATTGTGAATATATATAATTTTGAATAAATTTGGATTTAATCCTGACTTACACATAGTATTATGAAAAAAGCGACCTTTATTATTGCATTATTATTCGTCACAACGATGATAAACGCACAAAATTACCAGATTAGTTTTACCGGATCTGGAGAAAGCACGAATGTGGAAACAGTATTTGTTGAAAATCTGACACAAGGTACTACTCTTGAATTAGCAGGTACAGACATTTTGCACCTTGTGGGGACAGTTGGTATTTCCTCGCAGTCGGGTGTTAATTTAGATTTAAACATTTATCCAAATCCGATGCAAGGAACGAGTAAAATAGAATTCTATGGTGATAAAACTGATGATGTAAAAATCGAAATTTTTGATTTGAATGGTCGGCTTGTCGTTAGTCATTCTGGGGATTTATATACAGGAATAAATGGTTTTGAAATTTCCGGGTTTTCTCAAGGGTTTTATTCTGTAAATGTAATAACTAGTGCACATCAAACATCAGCAAATTTTATTTCAACAAATGATGACGCTAAAATGCCTGCAATTAAAGCGATTGATCAAGGGCTGATAGACTCTCAAGCCCAAGCAGCATTAAAAAGCACAAAAAATCTTGTAGAAATGCAATACAACGACGGGGAACGATTGTTATTTAAAGGTGTATCCAGTGATTATGCTCGGGTTTTAACGATCATTCCAACGCAAACACAATCTGTTAATTTTGAATTTGTCCCATGTACAGATTTAGATGGGGATAATTATGCTGTTGTAACAATAGGGGAACAAACCTGGATGGCAGAAAATCTCAAATATTTGCCAAGTGTAAATGCAGTTGCCGATGGTTCAGAAGATGTGGCAGGCTCTTATTATTATGTTTATGGATACGATGGGACGGATGTATCAGAAGCAAAAGCCACTGGAAATTATGATACTTACGGCGTATTATACAATTGGTCAGCTGCCATGAATGGAGAAGAAAGCAGTGAGGATAATCCCAGTGGAGTACAGGGTATTTGCCCTGCAGACTGGCATTTGCCAAGTAAAGCTGAATGGACAGAATTAACCGATTATTTAGGTGGCGGAAGCGTAGCTGGTGGCAAACTTAAAGAAATCGGCACAACGCATTGGAGTAGCCCAAACACTGGTGCAACCAACGAAACAGGATTTACAGCGCTGCCTGGGGGTGCTCGTAGTGCAAATGGATTGTTTGGAAGTGTTGGTGGATACGGTTACTGGCAGAGTGCTACAGTTTCCAATGCTACTAATTCATGGTTTACTTATCTGTTAAATATGAGTGCTTATGGTTTTTGGATCGATGATATGTTAAGTAATCAGAATGGTTTCTCTGTGCGCTGCATAAAGAATAACTATTCATTACCTCCACAAGCTGATTTTAGTGCCAATCAAACTGAAATAAGTCTTGGAGAAAGTGTGCAGTTTACGGATATTAGCACAAACAATCCAACCGATTGGCAATGGGATTTTGGAGATGGGAATACAAGTACAGAGCAAAACCCCTCACATACTTATGAAAATGAGGGAACATATACCGTTTCGCTCACTGTTTCTAATGCTTTTGGGAGTGACACAGAAGTGAAAAACGATTACATTGCTGTTATTTCAAATACTTGGCCAACCGATACAGAAACCGAAGTGGTAGAAGTAACCAATCCAACCACAGGACAAATATGGATGGACCGCAACCTTGGAGCTACGCAAGTTGCTACAAGCAGTACAGATGCCGATGCTTACGGCGATCTCTACCAATGGGGGCGAGCAGCAGACGGACATGAAAATAGAACTTCTGGGATAACTTATAACTTAAGTAGTAGTGACGACCCCGGTCATAATGTTTTTATTCTTCCAACCAATGCCCCTTACGATTGGCGCAACCCACAAAACGACAACCTTTGGCAGGGTATAAATGGCATTAATAACCCTTGCCCGAGTGGTTATCGTCTGCCAACTGATGCAGAGTTGGATGCAGAACGAGAAAGCTGGAGCTCTAACGGTGCAGCTGGTGCTTTTGCCTCTCCGCTTAAACTACCTTTGGCAGGCGCCCGAGTTTATAGTGATGGTACACTCTTTGGTGTAAGCTCCTACGGAAATTATTGGTCAAGTACTATAAGTAGTAACAATATTAGCTACTTACACTTTTTCGCTGGCAATGCTTATGTTGATGATATCAACAGGGCGTTTGGGCTTTCTGTACGCTGTATAAAAGACAACAATCCACCATCTCCACAAGCTGATTTTATAATAAATCAAACTGAAATAAGCCTTGGACAAAGTGTACAGTTTATGGATATTAGCACAAACAATCCAACCGATTGGCAATGGGACTTTGGAGATGGGAATACTAGTACAGAACAAAATACTTCTCATACTTATGAAAATGCGGGGACATATACCGTTTCACTCACTGTTTCTAATGCATTTGGGAGTGACACAGAAGTAAAAAACAATTACATTGTTGTTATTTCACCTACTTGGCCAACCGATACAGAAACTGAAGTTGTAGAAGTAACCAATCCAACAACAGGACAAATATGGATGGACCGCAACCTCGGAGCTACGCAAGTTGCTACAAGCAGTACCGATGCCGATGCTTATGGCGATTTATACCAGTGGGGTAGAGCAGCAGACGGTCACGAAAGCAGAATATCGGGCACAACAAGCACTTTAAGTAGTAGCGATACACCTGGGCATGGCGATTTTATTTTAATATCAAGCAGCCCTAACGATTGGCGCAACCCACAAAACGACAATTTATGGCAGGGTGTAAACGGTACTAACAACCCTTGCCCAAGTGGTTATCGCCTGCCAACCGAAGCAGAATGGAATGCAGAACGTACAAGTTGGAGCAGCAATAATGCAGCCGGTGCTTTTGCCTCACCACTAAAATTGCCTGTGGCAGGTGGCCGCAGCAGCAATGGTTCGCTCTTCAATGTGGGTTCCGAAGGCGGCTATTGGTCTAGTTCGTTTAATAGTAATTACCCCATCTACGCCAACCACTTGTACTTCCAAAGCAACAGCAACGGTGCCGGCATGAGCGGCAGCGCCCGGGCGCCCGGCTACTCTGTTCGTTGTATAAAGGACAATAATTCATTATCTCCACAAGCTGATTTTAATGCCAATCAAACTATAATAAGCTTTGGAGAAAGTACACAGTTTATGGATATTAGCGCAAATTTCCCAACCGATTGGCAATGGGACTTTGGAGATGGAAGTACTAGTACAGACCAAAATCCCTCACATACTTATGAAAACGAGGGGACATATACCGTTTCACTCACTGTTACTAATGCATTTGGGAGTGATACTGAAGTAAAAACCGATTACATTATTGTTAGTCCAAATACTTGGCCAACCGATACAGAAACCGAAGTGGTAGAAGTAACCAATCCAACCACAGGACAAATATGGATGGACCGCAACCTCGGAGCTTCACAAGTAGCTACAAGCAGCACCGATGCATTAGCTTACGGCGATCTCTACCAATGGGGACGTGCTGCTGACGGACATCAAATGAGAACATCTAGTACAACTAGTATTTTAAGTAATAGCGATACTCCTGGGCATAGCGATTTTATTACTAACAGTAGCAGTCCTTACGACTGGCGTAACCCACAAAACGATAATTTGTGGCAAGGCGTAAGTGGTATTAACAACCCTTGCCCAAGTGGTTTCCGCCTGCCAACTGACGCAGAATTGGATGCAGAACGAGAAAGCTGGAGCAGCAACAATGCAGTCGGTGCTTTTGCCTCACCGCTTAAGTTACCTGCGGCAGGCCATCGTCGCTACAGCAATGGTTATCTCCCCTATGTGGGGTCTCGAGGCTGTTATTGGTCAAGTACCGTGGATGGTACCTACTCGCGGTACTTGATCTTCGACTATTCCGGTGCCCTCGTGAGCAGCGTCTACCGAGCATACGGTAATTCTGTGCGTTGCATAAAGGATTAGACACTTTGATTAGCGAAGCGATTTTACCCTAAGCGTAGTCAAAGGGTTGACACTTTTGAACTTTAACATGCCATTCTGCTTTAGCGGATGGCATGGTTTAAATACCGCCTGCTCGTGCTGATATTGTCGAATGTGTGGCGGTCTGAGTTTTTATTAAAAAACTGTTATATTTGAAAAAATATGGAAGAAAACAATAACAAAATACCATCATCAGAAAACAAGCTATATCTTGAGTTATCCCAACTTATTGAGCAAAATAAAAATCAGGTTGTTACGTATGTCAATAGCACAATTACCCTTCTTTTTTGGCAGGTGGGTAAACGCATTAACAAACACATACTGCAAAATAAACGGGCTGAATACGGGAAACAAATTGTTTCTACAATTTCGGAACAATTGGTAAAAGAGCATGGAAGAAGTTTTACCGAGCGTAACTTGCGAAGAATGATGCAATTTGCAGATGATTTTGCTGACATTGAAATTGTGACATCACTGATGACAAAATTGAGCTGGACGCATTTTCTTCAGCTACTTCCATTAAAAACAATGGAACAGAAATTATTTTATGCCGGTAAAATAGCGGATGAAAAATGGAGTGTAAGACAAACTCAGAAATACATTGAGCAAAAAACCTTTGAAAGACAAGAAATCGCTAATTTGGAAATTGCGAGTAATAATTCTCAAATAAAAGACACTTTTAAAGATCCATATTTTTTAGACTTTCTTGGGTTGAAAGACGGGTATCTCGAAAAAGATTTAGAGACAGCAATAATCAGGGAGCTCGAAAACTTTATTTTAGAACTCGGAAAAGGATTTACATTTGTTGAACGTCAAAAACGAATTATTCTCGATGGAAAGGATTTTTACCTTGATCTATTATTTTTTCACCGTAAATTAAAACGACTTATTGCCATAGAGCTAAAGCTCAGCGATTTTAAACCTGCGTTTAAAGGTCAAATGGAACTGTACCTGAAATGGCTCGACCGCTATGAAAAGCAAGAAGGGGAGGAAAGTCCCATTGGCCTTATCTTATGTGCAGGTAAAAGCAATGAACAAATTGAATTGCTGGAGCTACATAAAGATGGTATTATGGTTGCAGAATACTGGACAGAATTGCCACCTAAAAAAGTACTTGAAGAAAAACTTCATAAAGCATTGATTGAGGCCAGAGAAAATGTTGAAAAAAGGAAATTACTATAAAACGCATTTATCAAAGTATAATCTTTCAATTTTATGAACTTTAGAAACTTTCAACTAATCAGAACACTCTTTATACTCCTCGTTATAACCATTCAGGCAAATGCTCAATCCATATCCGGCTCATTCCCAAATCTTACTAACCACCATATAAAACTCATCGGTTTTAATGGCTTTGACACTTATGCAATTGATAGTGTAAAGGTTAACGAAATAGGTGAATTCCAGTTATCTTTCGGGAAGGAAGATTATGGCATGGCTTATCTTCTGTCTGAAGACGACAAAAGTTTTGTAGTAATTCTTTCAGAAGAAAGTGTAACGTTAAAAGGAGAAAGTTTGGCTATACCTGAAAGTGTTGAGATTGTTGAGGGGAAACAGAACAAGCTTTTTGAGCAATACGCCTTTGAACATCCGCGTAGGGAACAAACATTAAGTGCATGGGATTACCTGACAAAAATTTATAAGAAAGATTCGCTATTTTCCATTCATCAAACACCTAAACTGGCAATAGAAACAGAAAAGCAGAGGATTAAAGCCGAAGACAGCTTGTTTTTGGCAGGCTTACCACAAAAATCATATGTGAGTTATTATCTGCCGCTTCGTAAATTGGTAAGTTCCGTTTCAACCATAGCACAATATCGCACCGAAGAAATTCCGGCAACAATACAGGCATTTAGAAAATTGGACTACACCGATAATCGGCTATACAAAAGCGGTTTGCTGAAAGAAACCATCGATGCACATTTTTGGCTAATCGAAAACAGCGGTCGTTCCTTAGATTTGGTTTACATAGAAATGAATAAATCCATTGATTATATGATTGATAACCTCCTTGCAAATGAAAAGGAATTAAATCAAATTACAGAATACCTTTTTAAACTGCTCGAAAGTCGAAGTTTGTTTGGAGCTTCTGAATATTTGGCATTGAAACTACTCAATGAACAAGGCTGTACGATAAACAACGATTTTGCGGCTCAATTGGAAAGTTACCGAGCCATGAAAAAAGGAAGTACAGCACCTGATATTGTGTTTAACGGCGACGTATTAAACCGCAGCAATCCTGCAGTAGCAAAATTGTCTGAAATAGAAAGCGATTACACGGTGGTAGTTTTTGGCGCAAGTTGGTGTCCGGCCTGTCCAGCAGAACTTTCACATATCGCCAATGTTTACAAAAAATGGAAATCCCAAAATGTGGAAGTTGTATTTATATCATTGGATAAAAAAGAAGAAAGCTTTAAGAATTTTGCAAATAATTTTCCTTTCATCAGCATGTGTGACTACCAAAAATGGGAAAGTCAGCCGGTAAAAGACTATCATGTATTTGCTACACCAACAATTTACCTGCTGGATAATAATTTAGAAATCATTCTAAGACCCAACTCCGTTCATCAAATGGATGCATGGGTAGATTGGTATTTGGTTGAGGGAAATAAGTAAATAAGATAGAGTAGTAAATGATGTTAAAAACAGCGTAATTATCAACAATAAGAAAAGTATATTGCATAATGAAAAAACTCGTTTGCTAACAGCAAATACATATCAACTGCGAGTTTAACGCGCCAGAGAAGCACAGCCGCTATATATTTGCAAACCGTTGGCGGTTATTCGCCACATAAGCACTTCCAGATTAGAAAAACAAATAAAATTATCTAATCTTCCAGAGCTTATTAAATCCTGTTGCTAACGTAAAAATGGGGTGCGAAAATGAGCTAAAAATGATAAATTTGAGTAAATCTTAAAGAACTGAAAATCAGAGACTAATTTTTACGTTAGTCAGAATTAAAATCAGCGCATTACATTTTGTCAAAACTTGTGGAATCAGAATAAAAGATTTATCTTTGATAACATCATATGATAATATCACGCATTTGAAGTTTATGAAACCACCTTATAAAATAACAAGTAAAATTTTAGATTTAATTTCTACTATCTCAGAGAAAATTGGAGAAGTAAAATCTGCTCGTCTAATTAAACCACCAACTGAATTAAGAAAAAGAAATCGAATAAAAACAATTCAATCATCATTAGAAATTGAAGGGAACACCTTAACTTTTAAACAAATAACAGACCTAATAGACAATAAAAGAGTTTTAGCTCCTCAAAAAGATATTCTTGAGGTGAAAAATGCAATCAATGTTTATGAGAATCTAAATAAATTCAAAGTTTACGACATAAAATCGCTTTGTTCTGCACACAAAATGTTGATGGATAATCTCGTCAAAAATGCAGGAAACATAAGAAATAATACTGCGGTTGGAATAGTAAAAGGAAATCAAATAGCACATTTGGCTCCTTCGGGAGAAATGGTTTATCCTTTGCTGAAAGATTTATTCAGTTACTTGAAAAATAATGATGACATTATTCTAATAAAGAGTTGTGTGTTTCATTACGAGTTTGAATTTATCCATCCTTTTGTTGATGGAAACGGCAGAATGGGAAGATTATGGCAAACTATGATTTTAAAAGAGTATTCTCCCGTTTTTGAGTTCTTACCCATAGAAACATTAGTAAAAGAAAAACAGCAAGATTATTACAATGCTCTTGGAAAATCAGATGGACAAGGAGAATCTACCCTATTCATTGAATTTATGTTGGGAATTATAAATTCTGCACTTGAAGATTTATTAAAAACTCAACAACTAAGTTCAACTAATACCGTTAG
The DNA here is from genome assembly GCA_963676165.1 of Bacteroidales bacterium. GTDB lineage: Bacteria > Bacteroidota > Bacteroidia > Bacteroidales > ML635J-15 > JAQIBY01. Next base: position 3,515,572 of record OY781043.1, read on the forward strand.
AATTGAATTGTTTAAAGACATTATTGGAAACGATGAATTTTCGCGTCAAGATTATATGAGACATAATAAAGATATTTCTTCAGCAACAGCAAGCCGAGACCTGAAAAATGCTGTTGAAAATGGGGAATTAATAAAATTAGGAAATAAAAGATTGACAAAATATAAATATAACAAACGCTAACAATAGTTCATAGGCAATAGCGGATAAATGCTCAATTCGCAGGTCAGTAGCCCCCCAAGCATTTCCTCGGTTTGAAAAGTAAAACGCACGCAAACCACTACTGCCTATAGCCGAACCGTTATAAAAGAGACACTGCATAATTATGAGAATAAAAGGATTAACGATAATATTAATTTTAGCTTTATTTGGATTAGCAAGTTGTAACCAAAATAAAAGCACAGATAATTTGGAGAAATTTTTCCAAGAAAATGATGTTAATGGAACTTTTGTCCTAAAAAATATGAATACAAACAAAATGCTAATTTACAACAAAGAAAGAAGTAATAAAGAATTTGTTCCAGCATCAACTTTTAAGATACTAAATTCAATGATAGCTTTACAAGAATCATCAATTGCAAACATAAATGATACGATAAAATGGGACAGTATAGATAGAGAGTATAAGTCGTGGAATAAAGACCAAACGATGAAAACTGCATTACCAATTTCTTGTGTGTGGTTTTACCAAGAATTAGCACGTAGAACTGGAAAAGAGAAAATGCAAGAATGTATTGACAAAACAAATTATGGCAATAAAAAAATTGAGAATAAAATAGACAGATTTTGGCTTGATGGCAACCTTGCTATTTCTGCAAACGAACAAATTGATTTTCTTGAAAAATTGGTTAAAAATGAATTAGCTTTCGACAAAAACATTCAAGAAACTGTAAAAGGAATTATGATTACAGATTCAACTCAAAACTATATCATTCATTCCAAAACAGGTTGGAGTCAAAATATTGGCTGGAATGTCGGATATGTTGAAACAAAAGATAATGTTTGGATTTTTGCATTGAATATAGATATGGAAAATTTAAGCAAAGGAAAACTAAGAAAAACATTGACTTACGATATTTTAAAAGAACAAAAGATAATTGAATAAAAACACTGGCTACAATCGAGGAGATACCCGATTCCAAACCCATCGGAAGTGGCAACAATTTCGAGATGCGTAAGCTGATTTTTCTAAGGCTCATACCAATTTAACTTTGATATGCCGCAGATAATTGGTATATTTAGGCATGAAAAAACCAGTACAATTTGATATAAAATAAAGCCTTCTGGAACTAAAAAAATTAAGGTCAAAAGAACGGGAGAAAATAATCGTAAATCCGAAATTAATCGAGACTGTATTCTGAAGTCTGTCCATAATTCAAACAAATATTAATTTTGTAACATTATGGGAAGAAGAAAAGAAAGTCCTGAGTACAAAGCAATGCGTGATTTAGCCTTGGAACAGTTAAAAAGAGGTCAATCGTTAACCGGTAAAGGTGGTGTTTTTGAACCTATTGTTAAAGAGTTTTTAGAAAGTGCTTTACAAGCAGAGATGGATGCGCACTTGGATCCAGCCGAACGTTCAAGTGGCAATAAGCGCAATGGCAAAGGGCAGAAGACACTTAAAACAGATGTAGGAGAGGTAACCATTGAGCCACCTTATGATCGTAATGGCACATTTGAGCCAGAGATAATAAAAAAGCGTCAAACTGTTTTAGCGGATAATTTAGCCCCCAAGATCATAGGCCTTTATGGTAAAGGGATGAGTCTACGCGATATAGGCCTTTATATTGAGGAGATGTATGATGTGGAGGTTTCTTCTAGCGTTTTAAGCGAGATTACCGATCGAGTTATACCTCAGGTTAAAGAGTGGCAAAATCGCCCATTAGACGATGTTTATCCGATTGTGTGGCTTGATGCAATGCATTATAAAGTACGTGATGGAGGGAAGGTGGTTTCCCGTGCAGTTTACAATATTTTATCCGTCAACAAAGAAGGCCGCAAAGAATTGATTGGGATGTATATATCAGAAAGCGAAGGTGCAAATTTCTGGCTTTCAGTCCTTACAGATTTAAAAAGTCGAGGTGTTAAAGATATTCTAATTGCTTGTACAGATAATCTTTCCGGCTTCTCTCAAGCCATCTTAAGCATTTTTCCAGAGGCAGAAATACAGAAGTGTATTGTTCATCAAATCAGGAATTCTATTAAATATGTAGCCTCAAAAGACCAGAAGCCTTTTATGAAAGATCTTAAAAAGGTGTATAAAGCAGCAACAAAGTCGGGAGCTGAAACAGAGCTGCTTAATTTGGAAGATATTTGGGGTAAGAAATATCCAATTGTGATTAAGTCCTGGAATGAGAACTGGAATGAACTATCCAATTACTTCAAATATGATGAGCCTATTAGAAAACTGATTTACACGACTAATCCTGTTGAAGGTTTTCATCGTCAGGTCCGTAAAGTAACGAAAACCAAAGGTGCATTTACCAGCGATATGGCGCTGCTTAAGCTCATCTATTTGGTTACTGAAAATGTGTCAAAGAAATGGACTCAGCCTCTGCATAACTGGTCACTAACAGTACAACAACTGTGTATTCACTTCGAAGGTCGTTTTAAAATCGAACTCTAAAAACAGTGAACCAACTCTAAAAAGCAAAGGAAAAATAATTTATAAAACCTGTCAAGGGTATATAAACGGCTTCGTACCTCAGCCGCCCTTGACAGAACCTGTAAATTATTTAAGCGGGCTTTTAAGAATTGGTCTCGAAAAAAATATTAATTTTGATTATTCATTAACAAACAACTGGACAGAGTTCAGATTACACTCCCAATTAATCGGTTATCGCTTTAAACTTTCTAACTTTCCGACTTTCTAACCTTCAACTCATTTACCCGTTTTAAAGCCCTAAAAATAGTAAAGATGACCCAACGATCACCCTTACTTTAGTAATTTTATTTCTAACTTTTATTGATTTCCAATATTTTAGCGGCTCGAAATTACTCCACCAACTCGTTTGAAGCATTACCAGGATTTACTTTTGTCAACACTGTATCAAATTCTATTACACCTGCTTCAATCGAATAAAAATAATCTATCATTATACTATCTTTTTCAAAAGATACAATCCATTCATTTGGTTCAACGGGATAATAGGATTCACGTTCACCACATGTTGACCAATCAGAATATGAAACATTTAAATTAATAAAATCATTGGTGGGACTACATATAGCATCGTAATATTTACTATGACTAAAACAAAACACAAAATTTTTATGCTTAAAAAAACTATCGTGTTTAGAATTACTAATACAATATACTCTATTAATAAAAATATTATAACGTTGGATACCAATGCCAACTAAAACTAAACTCGTTGAATCTGACGTAAAGTTTAAACATGAAGAAACTCCCATAAACACAAATGGATTAAAACCTTTATCCTTATTTGTTTCTTCTTTTGCAATAATAACATCCAAAGTAGGTAGTAATGATGAGTCTATTTCGTAATGCTGCATTTTGTAGGTGTCATAAACTAAAGAACATTCATAATCATTATTACTTTTATCACAAGATGAAAATAATATCATTATTATCATTGCTAATACTACAACTAAGCTATATGTGGTTTTCATATTATCTTTTTGCTTTAACTACAATCTCAAGTGTCTCAAAATCAGGCAGCCATTTATTTTTACTGTCATATTGGAAGGTAGAGCCACCTTTGGGCATTATTTTAAATACAGGCTTAGTTGAATAGCTCTCAATTACTTTTGCGGCACCCATATCTCCTTTTTCTCCTGATGCGAAAGGAGTTCCTCTTGGGTGATTATGAATATCTAAAGAAACATCAAAACTACAAACACTCCTATATTTATTTAACTTAGAATAAGTCGGTAATTGACGGTGTAAATGACCAGTGGACAAAACACTTCCTTGTCTTACTTGATCATCAAAAGGACGAGTATATGAAAAACTGCGAAAACCCCATTCCACACCAGTATTTTCAGTAAGAAATCTCATTAATTCCTCTGGGTTTTCTTGTTTATTAAGATTATAGTAATGATAATCTCTCAATGTTGTTTTTTCTCCTTTTTTGACCTTGTCTTCGTCATTTGGAAATGCTAATGTAACATTTTGTCTTTCATGTACTGTTTCACTGGTCATTACACTCTTATCTAGTTTAATGCCTTTTTCATCCTCATAAACCTCAGAGTACTCTTTGTGTCCATTTTCATAATCCTCTTTATCATATAGAACATCAAATTCATCACCACCCGTATCATCAACTCTTTCAATATACCCATCATCATCAACAGTGTACCCATCCGCATTATCCCCCATCGGGTCAATTAGCAGAATTGGATTTCCACTAAACGCTAAATACGAACTTTCCCACGGTTTACCTACAGGGTCAACATTCCACCTTCTCCCAATTCTTGTATCATACTCCCAAAACGCTGCTGTGTAGTGGCTTCCCTCTTGTCCTGTGACTTCGGGGTCTTTTTCCATGCCGTTGAATCCGAAACGGTACTCATGAGGATTATCGGCTTCCAGAGGGAGTCCAAATGGCCAGTATGTTGTTGATGATACGCTCACAGGACTAAAATAATCAATATATTGATCACTGTCAAGATTATTTGGCTTCTCCATTTCAGCATCAATACTACCCAAACGGCTACTACCATACATATAAAGCTCTAACAATTCAAGATTGGCAGGGTTTTCATTTGCATCTGCATTCCCAATGTAAGTTGCCATAACATTTCCCTGTGCATCTCTACTATAAAAGGTTGTTTTCCAATTTTCAGGGGCTAAAATATCACCTGTTTCATTTTTGACTTTCTCAATTTTAAATATCCGGTTTTCCATAGCATCGTAACGGAACTCCAGGTCTGACTTTTCTGAATTTGCTATGCGGATTACTTCAGCAACCTTTCCCGAAGGTGTCCATACGATTGTATAAATTTCCTCTCCGTCATCAGAAATTAAATTACCTATCTCGTCATAGGTATAATTGCCACTCGATTGAGATGATATACTTGGGAGATTGCCTGTATTCGTAATGTTACCAAGTTTATTACTTGTTTTTCTTAACTCAGAACCAACAGTAACTTCATCAGGATACGTATAACTTATAACATCATCTCTCTCCAGACCAAAATGACGAGTCAGCTGTTCTAAATTTCCATCGAGATCGTACTCGTAAGAAGAATTTGCTCCCAAAGTATTCCCTATAGAATAAGTGCCCGCAGCATTGCCCTCGTATGATTGCATGCCAACAAGACGGTTCAACTGATCATACTCATAGGAATACATATCAGAAATCATATTCCCATTTTGGTTTACGGTACTAATCATACGCTTTATGTTTCCATTGTATAAATCCGGTGAAAAGTCACTGTCGTTTACCAGAGATAGGAAACTGGTATTTCCAGAGTTGTAGTCACCTTCAAAATATGCCAGACTGTAACCAAAGGCATCTTCAGCAACAGATGAATGCTGATTTAAGGATGTAGGATTATATGCAATACCACACCAGCAGGGCAAACAGTAGAAGGAAAAACCACGAGCAAACCGCCAGAATTGGCAACCCAATGAACCAAAGCAGCAGAATGCAAAGCAAACGAAGCACGGGAAACCCTGCCACCAACCAAAAACGAAGAAACAGAAAATACCTGAGCCAATGGAAACGCAGAGCGGACGAGACTATCAACACCCTTTGCACAACCCACACCGACCGCACCAGAAAACGAAGCCACAGAGGGCAAAAAAGCAGCAGCCGAAGCAGCGGCAGCACTTGAAGCATGGCGAGAGCCAGAAAAAGCAAGGGCAGGATAAGAAAATACTAAGGCTGAAAGCGAAGAAGCTGGTATAAAAGACTTTGATTGCATGGTGTTAAAACAACGCACCATCAAGCAAAGGCTTATACCAGCTTCGCAGCCTAAGCAGGTAGTTTGTTCCTGCCCTTGCTTTGCTGGCTAAAACAATGCTGAATTAAACTAAAATCGCTAAAAATCTCATTTTAAAACGGATGAAATTATCCAAATAAGAAACCGACAAACACACAAAAACCAAACTCAAAAAAACAAGCTAAAAAAAAACCAACACCCCCCCCTAAAAACTCCCTTCCCAATCCCTTGAATATGGCTGGTGGGTGGGTGTTGATAAGTTTTTAAAAGAGCAAAAAATAAGGCGACCAAAAAGCCGCCTTAATTAACATTTATATCCTTTACAACTACTGTTTTGATTTACTCGGATAATCCGTTTGATGAATTACTGCAATTTATTACAATTATACTATCAGGAGATATGTATGGTTTATCCATAATCCAATAATAAACGTCTAATGAGTACTTCCCACTTTTACTAAAAACAGTATCTAAATTATAGACATTCCTCTTAAATACAACTTCGTGAAAAATTAAATCTGTTTCATTTGACACTTCAATTATTGCACTATAATTATTAATCTCAGGACCCTTTAATGTTAATTCTATTTCAAATTTAGTATCCGTGCAAACAGTATCAGGCATATTTATTATTAGATCACGAAACTCATTTAGTACATCTCCATTTTCTGAATACTTAATGGAATACATCGTAATTCCATTTTCTATTATTGCAAAAAGCTCAACTTGCCCATTTATATAGTAAAATTTTGCAGTTCCATGTTTAATGCCATTTTTATATTGAATTTCTTTTTCCAGTGAACCATCAGGGTAAAACCATCGTGTAATGCTATCCTGCAGGTCATTTTTAAAGTATCCTTCGCCTAGTAACTTCCCATCAGATGAAAACTCTTTATAGACTCCATGCTTCTTCCCTTTCTTATAGTTAGCTTCAAAATCCAACTTGCCATTTTCATAATAAACTCGCCTTATTCCATTTAACTTTCCATTCTGATATATAGATTGTTCTTTATAACTACCACTTTTATAATACTCATAATATGTGCCATGCAATTCTTCATTTTCTATACGATACTTTGCTTTCAATTCTCCTGTAGGGTAATAGTCTTTGATAATTTTTGCATCATCACAGGATAAAATAAATAAAAAAAACACTATTAAAAAACACCATTGAATAACTCTACTCATAAATCTTCCCTTTTATATCTGATTCTGTTACAACACTATCACTATCTCTCAATTTTTTATTATGGTCATTGGCTTCGACTTTAACATATTTAAATCCTGTACCGTCCTGTATTGGAACATAAATGGTTTGGGGTTCACCTTGTAACATTTTACGATTATCTTCATTCACTTGTTTTTGCGTTGGATTGTCAAGCACTGGTTTCCCATCTGATTTGTTTCTTTCAATTGCATCTTCTGTTTTGTCAATAATTCTTTTGGCTTTTTCAGCATTCTTTTCAGCATTCATAAGAAATTTATACCATTCAAATGTTGTTTTGGGGAGTTTCATATTTTTATACTTGCCAGGGGCTCCAGGCACATCTCGCGTATCAATAGAATTAGATGGGTTTCCTTTTCTTGAAGCTCCATATCCATTAGGAAAATCTGGATTTTTTAACATTTCTCCTCTGTTTGAATGCCAGAACTTATGCCAACCAGAAACTTCACCAACATAATCTGCAAACATATCATTAAAATCTTCAGCAGGTACAACCTCATTGTTAGCCCTTGTAATATTCTGTGAAATATCATAAACCGAATAACCACTTTTGGTTCTAAGATAAAAATACCCATCATCACCTTTTCTAACTCGTCCTTTTATTCCATGTTCTTTTTTGTAATTACGAGCAGCTTTTCGTGTCCCAAACAATCCCAAAGGGTCTGTGAAAATTATTGGATTATTATTAAACGTTGCATAAGACGATTGCCATGGATAAGTAACTGGGTCAACATTCCACCTCCTAGCAATTCTTGTATCATACTCCCAAAATGCAGCTGTATAGTGGCTTCCCTCTTGTCCTGTGATTTCTGGGTCTTTTTCCATGCCGTTGAACCCAAAACGGTACTGCTGAGGATTATCGGCTTCCAGCGGGAGTCCAAATGGCCAGTATGTTGTTGATGATACGATCACAGGACTAAAATAATCAATATATTGATCACTGTCAAGATTATTTGGCTTTTTTTGATTATTAATAACTGCAACTACATTTCCAAGATGATTGGTCAACTCATACTTTTTAGCAGATCGAACCGCTTCATTTTGGCTCTCCATTTCAGCATCAATACTACCCAAACGGCTACTACCATACATATAAAGCTCTAACAATTCAAGATTGGCAGGGTTTTCATTTGCATCTGCATTCCCAATGTAAGTTGCCATAACATTTCCCTGTGCATCTCTACTATAAAAGGTTGTTTTCCAATTTTCAGGGGCTAAAATATCACCTGTTTCATTTTTGACTTTCTCAATTTTAAATATCCGGTTTCCCATAGCATCGTAACGGAACTCCAGGTCTGACTTTTCTGAATTTGCTATGCGGATTACTTCAGCAACTTTTCCCGAAGGTGTCCATACGATTGTATAAATTTCCTCTCCGTCATCAGAAATTAAATTACCTATCTCGTCATAAGTATAATTGCCACTCGATTGAGATGATATACTTGGGAGATTGCCTGTATTCGTAATGTTACCAAGTTTATTACTTGTTTTTCTTAACTCAGAACCAACAGTAACTTCATCAGGATACGTATAACTTATAACATCATCTCTCTCCAGACCAAAATGACGAGTCAGCTGTTCTAAATTTCCATCGAGATCGTACTCGTAAGAAGAATTTGCTCCCAAAGTATTCCCTATAGAATAAGTACCTACAGCATTGCCCTCGTAAGATTGCATGCCAACAAGACGGTTCAACTGATCATACTCATAGGAATACATATCAGAAATCATATTCCCATTTTGGTTTACGGTACTAATCATACGCTTTATGTTTCCATTGTATAAATCCGGTGAAAAGTCACTATCGTTAACCGAGGATAAAAAACTGGTATTTCCAGAGTTGTAGTCATCTTCAAAATATGCCAGACTGTAACCAAAGGCATCTTCAGCAACAGCAGAATGCTGGTTTAAGGATGTAGGATTATATGCAATACCACACCAGCAGGGCAAGCAGTAGACGGAAACACAACCAATAAATCGCCAGAAGCAGCAACCCAATGAACCAAGGCAGCAGAACGCAAAGCAAACGAAGCACGGCAAACCCTGCCACCAACTAAAAACGAAGAAACAGAAAATACCTGAGCCAATGGAAACGCAGAGCGGACGAGACTATCAACACCCTTTGCACAACCCACACCGACCGCACCAGAAAACGAAGCCACAGAGGGCAAAAAAGCAGCAGCCTAAGCAGGTAGTTTGTTCCTGCCCTTGCTTTGCTGGCTAAAACAATGCTGAATTAATCACGATATATTGAATGAAATCGAGCTAAAATAAACCCCAAAATCTCATTTTAAAACGGATAAAATTACCCAAACCAGAAACCGCAAACACACAAAAACCAAACTCAAAAAACAAGCTGAAAAACCACCGACAAAAACCCCCTAAAAACTCCCTTCCCAATCCCTTGAATATGGCTGGTGGGTGGGTGTTGATAACTATTTTCCAATAATAGCAGATTGTTGGCATTCTCATTTCTCACACTCAAACGAATGATACCAATTTAACTTGGATATGCCGCAAATAATTGGTATATTTAGGCATGAAAAAACCAGTACAATTTGATATAAAAGAAAGCCTTCCGGAACTAAAAAAATTAAGGTTAAAACAGCCTACTTTGTCAAAACAAAAACGAGTGGATTGCTTAATCCACTTAAAAACATCTAAGTTTAAAACCCGACAAGATCTGGCCAACTACCTAGGAGTCCACATCCGCACCCAGGAACGTTGGTTAGCACAATACAGGACAGAAGGGATCATATCATTAATATCAAACGAACCGCAAATCAGAGCGTCAAAAATCATCACCCCCGAGATCCATGATGCGCTGGAAGCTAAGCTCAATAACCCAGACTCCCCGTTTTTAGGCTATTGGGAAGCGCAACAATGGGTTGAAGAAGAATTCAATGTTTCAATAAAATACCATTGGTTAAGAAAATACTTAATTACCCATTTTAAAACGAAGCTGAAAAGCCCCAGGAAATCCCATTACAAAAAAGATGAACAGGCTATCGAATCCTTTTTTAAAACTGCCAGAGACATTCAACAACCTTAGAATTAGTCTGGATAATGATAAATATTCAGGAATAAACCTGTACTTCCAGGATGAAAGCCGTTTCGGATTAATGACACATATAGGCAAATATCTTACCGCCAAAGGGATTAAGCCGATAGTCAAATATCAACATGCTTTTAAAAACACTTATCTGTACGGCAGTTACTCTCCGGTAAATGGAGATTCGTTTGTATGGGAAATCAATGGTACAGACACCAAAATATTTGAGGCTTACCTACAGGCTTTTTCCAAACATCGTGAGACAGAATATAAAATTGTAGTTATTGACAATGCAGGGTTTCATTCAACTAGGAACATAAGTGTCCCGGACAATATCTTATTGCTCAATATTCCCCCTTATTGTCCCGAACTGAATCCTTGTGAAAAAATATGGCAACACATCAAATCAAGGTTCAAAAATCACACTTTTGAAACGATGAAAAATGTAAAAGATTGGTTGGCAACAAGTGTAAACCAAATGACAGAAAAACAAATAATGTCAATAACCCTCAATGAAAAATATTTAACTAGTTTCAATGAGGCATTATTGGGTTAAATTGGTATGAGACCCGATATTTACAAACGATAGTGCAGTAAATAGCGATGGTTGAATTGTCCCGATACCTTTTTTGATATGTTTATCGGGACTCACACTGTATTTCTGCAAAGTTTGAAGTGGTAAAAAAACAAGGCGACCAAAAAGCCACCTTACCTTAACATTTATATCCTTTACAACTACTGTTTTAATTTACTCGGGGAATTCGTTTGAGGCATTATCGACATTATCTAAAACAACAATTTCCGAATAATAAGTGTTGTATTGATTTATCTCATTGGCTAGAAAAAATTGAACATTAAAATAAAAATGTCCACTTTTTTGTACCTTCTGCTTATAGGTTGCTTCGCCATAATTGCTAATCGTTATTTCTCCAGAATCAAATAAGCTTTTTAGTTCCGTATCGGAAATCTTTACGTTTAGCTTATTTTTTTCATTTATTGGTCCATAAATTTTTATATCTGCATTAAAATATTCCCCCACATATACCGTATCAACCTTTGGTTTTATCTCACAATATCTATATTCCTCAAGAAGGTTATTGTTTTTAGAATATTTTTTAAAATACTTTGTTCCACCATTTTCAAAATATGTATCTAATTCTATTTCTCCATTTGGATAATAAAATTTTGAATAGCCGTGTTCAATTCCATTCTTAAATTCTACTTCCTTTTCTAGTGTTCCATCAGGATAAAACCAGCGACATATACTATCTTGCTTATCATTTTTTAAATATCCTTCAATAATTAACACTCCATTTTTAGAATACTCTTTATGAAAACCATTGTTTTTACCATCTTTATATTGTGCTTCCCAATGCAATTTACCATTTTCATAAAAAAATCGACGTACTCCATTTAACTGCCCATCAAAATATTTAGCTTTCTCTTTAATTACTCCAGTTTTGTAGTATTCATAATAATCCCCATGAAGCTTCCCATTTTTTATTTGGTATTTTTCTCTTAATTCTCCAGATGAATAATATTCTCTTTCAGTTTTAATATTATTACATGACAATAAAAGAAACACTATGAATAAGCTATACAAACGACTTTTCATATTTACATTAACACAATACATTTACATTGTTTTTATTTGTTAGTAGGATATTTTACAGTTTCAAGAACTACAGAGCCATCCTCTTTAACAACTGTTCTTGTAAATGTAATTGAATCTGGCACTTGTATTCCTTCCTCGCTATTTACAGTTTTTAAAACTGCTTTGTCTTTTTTGTTATTCTTTTCCTTTTTAATGTTTTCACGTCCTGCATAATTTCTTTCAATTATATCCTTCCCCTTTTTCACTCCATCATATAACGCTTTAGGAGTTCGTATACTTTGTCTTCCCCTTCCTGCTCTAGGCAAATCATCTGTATCAATTTCGTACAGAGACTGTCCATCAGGAACATTATATCCTTCTTCTTTAGCAGACCTTGAAGTTAATCTTGCCCCATCTCTATTTCTCGTATTGTCTTTGACACAATCCGTAAACACAGCAAAATCATCAAAATTACCATCAAAACGATCATTAGCTCTATTAATTTGAGAAGGATCTCTGTAGGTATGGTATACTCTGGCTTTATGTCTTGACTTTATATAATACATTCCATCATCACCTTTTCTAACTCGTCCTTTTATTCCATGTTCTTTTTTGTAATTACGAGCAGCTTCTCGTGTGCCAAACAATCCCAATGGGTCTGTGAAAATTATTGGATTATTATTAAACGTTGCATAAGACGATTGCCATGGATAAGTAACTGGGTCAACATTCCATCTCCTTGCAATGCGTGTATCATATTCCCAAAACATCGCGGTGTAGTGGCTTCCCTCTTGTCCTGTGATTTCTGGGTCTTTTTCCATGCCGTTGAACCCAAACCTATACTCTTGCAGATTATCGGCTTCCAGAGGGAGTCCAAATGGCCAGTATGTTGTTGATGATACGATCACAGGACTAAAATAATCAATATATTGATCACTGTCAAGATTATTTGGCTTTTTTTGATTATTAATAACTGCAACTACATTTCCAAGATGATTGGTCAACTCATACTTTTTAGCAGATCGAACCGCTTCATTTTGGCTCTCCATTTCAGCATCAATACTACCCAAACGGCTACTACCATACATATAAAGCTCTAACAATTCAAGATTGGCAGGGTTTTCATTTGCATCTGCATTCCCAATGTAAGTTGCCATAACATTTCCCTGTGCATCTCTACTATAAAAGGTTGTTTTCCAATTTTCAGGGGCTAAAATATCACCTGTTTCATTTTTGACTTTCTCAATTTTAAATATCCGGTTTCCCATAGCATCGTAACGGAACTCCAGGTCTGACTTTTCTGAATTTGCTATGCGGATTACTTCAGCAACTTTTCCCGAAGGTGTCCATACGATTGTATAAATTTCCTCTCCGTCATCAGAAATTAAATTACCTATCTCGTCATAAGTATAATTGCCACTCGATTGAGATGATATACTTGGGAGATTGCCTGTATTCGTAATGTTACCAAGTTTATTACTTGTTTTTCTTAACTCAGAACCAACAGTAACTTCATCAGGATACGTATAACTTATAACATCATCTCTCTCCAGACCAAAATGACGAGTCAGCTGTTCTAAATTTCCATCGAGATCGTACTCGTAAGAAGAATTTGCTCCCAAAGTATTCCCTATAGAATAAGTACCTACAGCATTGCCCTCGTAAGATTGCATGCCAACAAGACGGTTCAACTGATCATACTCATAGGAATACATATCAGAAATCATATTCCCATTTTGGTTTACGGTACTAATCATACGCTTTATGTTTCCATTGTATAAATCCGGTGAAAAGTCACTATCGTTAACCGAGGATAAAAAACTGGTATTTCCAGAGTTGTAGTCATCTTCAAAATATGCCAGACTGTAACCAAAGGCATCTTCAGCAACAGCAGAATGCTGGTTTAAGGATGTAGGATTATATGCAATACCATCACTACCCATATCTGTACTTCGCTCTGCTTTATCGCGATTCACAGCTTTCAACCAACCTTGAATAGTGTAAGCCATATCTTGACCTTGTACTTTGTTGTCTCCAACTTCAATTCTTGCCAGTGGTCCATGCAAATAGTAATAGTACTCTGCATCACGTTCCCAAGTATAACCATCACGACTTGTCCAGACATCTGTCAAGCGGTTTGCTGCATCATAATCATATTTGTGATGAAATTCATCAGTTTTTCCATCCTGATAGATTACTTCATTGACATTTCCACTTAACAAATCGTATGAATAACTCAAGTGTACATACTCTAAATCTGTCCCTGACATTATGGGTGTATGATGCCACAATTCTTTCACATTTCCATGAATATCGTATGAATAATAAGTTGCAACATCATAATTGTTTTGAGAGGCATCTTTTCTGAATTCAACACAAGCCACACGATTACGAAGATTATCCTGATTGTAAGGAAAATTCGAAGGGGATTCTGAATACGTAGTTTTCATAACCTGGCGTTTGCCTGTTATATAACTTGGGTCGTCTAGGAACTGATTCCAAAAAGTGTTGGTAAGATCAAAAACACCAGCGCTTGAGCTGTAAAATGGGAAAGATTCAACATCTGCATTTAAGTCAACTTCCCCCGATTCAATAGGACGACTAAGTTCATCATATTTAGTAAAAGAATAACGATATACATTTTCATTTCGTTGTTTTGTATTTTGTGACAATAAAACTCGTCCTAGCAAATCGTAGTATAGTCTTCCCGAATAGCAGTATTCTAAATTATCCAAAGAAGAATTAGACATTTGATCATGATCTGGCATATACGAAGAAACCATTTGATTAAAAGAGTTGTATTTATATACTGTAGCCTTTCTGTGCTCAGTTTGATAAGAAGTAATTCCATTTTCACGATCATCATTAATATCTTCAAAATCATCATAATTGACAGGTTCTAACCCATCAGGAGGAACAGTTTTTATGAGATTTCCTGCCTGATCATAATAATACAATGTCATGTAATTAACAGGATTTCTTCTTAGAAAAGTCAGGCTTTCACTTACGGTTAAACAAGAATCAATAATAACTCGCCTAATACTATCACGCAAATTATTAATGTACTGTATAGAATCTGCTTCTTGTAAATAATCATTAACAATTGACTGCATTGTTCCGCAGTCTGATTGAGGAATGCTAAAGTTCTCATTAAATGGTAAACTAATCTCACATAAAGGATTAGTTGAAGCGCTATCACAAACAACAGAAGCATTTGGATCTTCATAGCAATCAGTATCCATCCTATATAAAAGAGAGACATCATCAATTGCAAATTTTTCAAAAGATGTATTGCTATTCGTTTTCACTTCAATACTAAGATTTACAAGCCCTTCATTATAAGAGTGAAAATAATACCTGATCTTCTTCCAATCAATATTTACTGTATCCAGCTCTGTTAAGTAAAAATCATTATGTGTTTTGACGAATTCATACATTTGATCTTCAATAAAGCCAATAGTAGGTTTGTTTCTAGAGGGCAAACATAACTGTTCATTCTGGTCTTTAACAACAAAATGGATCGCATTTTGATCTGATAAATCACCATCTAAATTTTCAAGATTAACCCAAAACTCAAATGCGTAATCAGTGTTTTTTTCTAAAGACACCTGTTGCTCCCAAACTGTTGTATATGGATATTTAGAATTATTTGAATAAACAGAAAGAAAATTCCCATTTGGGTCATTGTTTGTATGATCAATAACATCCCCATCATCAAAATTAGAGATATCACTATCTATACTAAAATAGAGTTTAGTATAATTAGAACCCCATGCTGAACCATTTGAGTTAAGAAAATCAGTATAGAACCCCAATTCATTAAATTCAACATTGGAGACCTCATCACCATCATTCATAAAAGGAACTTGAAAGTCTGAATTATATAAACCAACCTCTCCCCAACTAATTTCAAAAAGTTCAGATGCAAACGGAGTAATCACCCCACTAATCAGTTCATAATAGACTAGCCCATTACTTTCAACACGAGCTAAACCTTCAAAAGCAGCACGAATCTGACCATCAATATACACTGCAACTTCATCAATATAAATATTTTCAAATGCTTCAATACTATCATAAGTAAAATAATTGGATTCATAATAATCAATATTTGTACCATCTGGTCCATAGTTACCATATGGCAGGTTTAATCTAATCTCTGTTGTACCAATAGTAGCTTCACTTGACAGAGAGTTTGAATTAATCAAAGTTGTCAAATGTGACAAAATAGTATTAATCGGTGACGTATATTCAGGTTGTGAAGTAACCCGAATTACAGAGCCGAAGTAATTATCAGGCGCTTTAAGAGCAATTTCATAAAATTGCCCGTTAATATCTTCAACAATCATATTAGCAAACCTGCTCGTTCCATTAACTGTCAACCTAGAAAAATCAGGAGTAATTGAGATTATCTCATCTAACTGTATCCCCAAAGAAAAAGAACCAGGATAAACCAACTCTATTGAAACTCCCATCACATTTATTTCCTGATCCATAATTTCAATACTAGGCAAACTATTTTGGGATAAATACTGCTTCATATATGCAGTATAAAAATTATCGTAAATTTGATATTCATCGGAATTTTCAAATTGACTCCCTGCATTATAGTTACTACTAATTAAATCAGGAGCTTCTGGCAATTCATCAATACAAGAAACTGGATAAATATTACCTGGAGTATACAACAATAGATACTCGTATTGATTATTAACAACAGACAGAATGCGAATTAGGTTATTCCCAGAAACAGTTCCATATTCTGGAGGAGAGACCCCGACAATTTGACTCACATCTGAAAGGTCACTCCCTTCTTCTGAAACAAGATTAAATATAAGTTCCTCTCCATCACCATTTGTTAGGACAAAATCCAATTGGCTATTTGAGGGAGGAATATAAGATGACAACCAGTTCCATACTTCACCGTTATAATTGGTAGCCTCATTCAATGAAATTAATAGGTCTGGACCAATCATACCAAACTGATTAAGATCATTAAAACTAGTAACTGAATTCCATTCACCAAGTGCAAGCATACCTGAAATTATTGATTGTAATTGTCTTCCCGTTGAAGTCAAACTACAATAAGGCTCAAACTCACAATCAAATAAGCCAGAAAAACATGAAATATTCCCTAAAACAGTAAAATCTTCCAATACGCCAGCAACAGAACCTTCGGTCTCAACACTAACAGTAAAAGCAAATTCATACCCTAACAGTTCTTCGTCTGCAGTTGCAGGGCGAATACAACAAACTGACTCTATATCATCAAAAGTATAAACATTAGTACCTGTCAAATCTAAAAGAATAGAACAACTTGTGTTATTCCTTTCAAAATCTAAGTAAAGTTCTTGAATCGTTGCCCCTGCATAAGAAACAAATTGTATATTTCCATCAACACCCAAAAGTTCATCATTTAACATGACACCGAAATTATTGTTAAGTCCAGACATAACACAATTAGCACTATCCTCATGTTGGTCATAAACACTATCCTCATCACCAAGCAGGAAATCTTGAATGAAAGCAAACAAAGCAATTGTTTCTGGACACTGTCCACAGAATTCAGAATTCATAATATTAACATATGCCATTGTATTTTCTACGACTTGTGCCGCTAGTTCACCATCTTGTTGAATCCAGTTTATATTCCAAGTAAGATAATCAACATTCCAATACGGTAAATACTCTTCAGACCCTTCAAGTTGAGAGTTTTGGGTTACATAATCAGGAAACCTAGCTGTTTTATTAGCATACAAACCAGATAATATAGTATTACAAGGCTGAAAAGCATTAAACGCTTGAAAATCGGGGAAATATGCTAAGAAAATATTACTATAATGAGGAGAATTCGAAGTCTCTAGTGCGTAGATGAAGCCATTTGCAGAAAAATTATAATCAGGATTTCCAATACAAGAATTATATGCATTTTCATAATGAATTGCATTAAGTGCGTAACATCTTGCTAACAAACTCAATTTAATCTGCCTATAAAAGCCTTTAAACAAATCCCACGCCTCTTCCGAATTAATATGAATGCTGGTATTACCTAGTTGTTGGGGGATATTTGTACAACCTGCACATGATTGCTGATTGTCCAGAATATCGACATATTGCCAAAGTGTTATATCAGAACCACTAACAGGATCGTTGGAGAAGTTTTCAAGTGCGTCGTACAATAATTCCCAAAATTCCTCTTTTGTTATTACTCCAAAACTGTTTGAATAATCAAAAAATGTCCAATTGTTATCAGAAATACTAAAAATCTGATCAGGAATGCCAGAAGTTGGCATAGTTGGAGACGTGGCATTCGGATGTAATCCCAATGGACTATATTCTAAATTTTGAAGTTCATCATAGCTCAATGAAAGCAATAAATCATCATAAACATATGAGTCTATTAGTGATTCTAACATCAGGTAGTATGGAAACTCAGGATGATAGTAAACTAATGATTCAGCCCATGAATCGTCATAGTAAGTAAGAAATTCATCCAAAGTTAAATCTTGAGGCTCATACGTAATTCCATCAATTTCAATATAGACGACATTCCCTTCCTCATCATAGTAATGGCTAGCATCATGTTCATAATTATAAGGATGTTCATAATCAGGAACAAAAGCAGCTCCTCCTGGAAGGTATTCATTTCTTTGTGGCAAAACATTCGATGCATTATAAACGGACAGATGATAATCTGACACTGAAATGTTGTCCATATTATCATAAACCAAACCATATTGACCACCAATTTCCACATCATGTAACATAGATTGATAATACCCTAGTAACATTAACACTGCATCTGGTTCACATAACTCAACATACCATTCTTGCAATATTTCTTCAGCTTCAGTGTCTCCATCACTTATAGCCTGGTTAATATCTGCCTGTATTGAATCACAATTATAGTCACAACCCATACTGATATATGGGGAAACAGGGGGATTTACACAACTTGAATTTTCTATGTATTCATCTACGTAATATTCCAATGCTGTTTCATTGACGACCAGTCGCTTTATTACATTATAAGAACCCGGAGGTAAATCACAAATCTCATATGAATTACTGCTTTCATTATAACATACCGAAGCATGACTTAATGACAATTCTGGCTGAATTCCCTGGATACAAGAACTCGTATAGTCATTTCCAGACTCAATCACATCAATGATATCCTGCCCAATAATTGTATCGTTCCCCCATTCATCTCCTGATATTTGAAACAAGAAATGATTTTCACCATCAGAACTTAACAACAATATTTCCAAATCATAGACACAATCCACACAAAAATCAGAACACAACTCAACCAGCTTACCATCGTTTACATAATTTAGCTCAACATTCTGCTCTAAAGTTTGCATAAAAATAAAATTCGACACTGAAGAACGTGTATCCTGATTAATTGTATTAAACCCGGTATAAGCATCAATAGTATCATATTCGATATTGCCATTTTGATATATTTGTTGATAGCTTTCTGGGGTCAATCCAGCAAGACCAGATGCAATTACATTTCCCTTCATGTCTGAATATTCAATATAATGCTGACCATTTGGATCTTTAATCATATGAGAGAAATAATGCTCCATTTTTCCAACTTCATCTCCAAACAACCGATTAAGATCATTTTGTAAAACACCAGCATAAAAATGCTCAGTATATGACTCTTCATTTGAACCTGGTCTAAACGTCTCACCGGGCATATATTCTTTTTTTATCCTACCAGAATTGTCTCTTGTATATGTCACTCTGGTAAACGGATAACCTTCTGTGTAAGGAACTTGATCTATAAGATTATTGTCAAAATAACTATTATAGAGGTCATTAGTTGAAGAATAATATCTCTCTGCCCCTGTGTTGGATGACAATATTGATGGAGATTCAATTTTATCATCCGTATCAAAAGACTCATATGTATATTCTTCATTTCCTACTTCAGTGGATTGATTAAATAGAGACTTATATGTAAACAACTTATCAGAAGCAGGAACCGGCATAAAATTCAGAGCTGGCCTACCATAAAAATCATATTTTGTTTCCTGAACTATAGGATACTCCAATTCCTGACTTAAACTCAGAGATTGTCGTATACGGTTAGTTCCATCTGCATAAGAAATCTGCTTTACATTTTTTCCATCTTCTGCATAAGTAGAAATAATCTGCCAGTTCTTTTCGGGTTCATGTGATTCTAATTCTGATACAAAATATGAAAAATTGGACTGAAGACTAGCAGGAATATTTGGTCCAGAATAATCAACTCCAAAATCAGACCACTTTCCTTCAACCCAATGAGCAATCCCATCATTACTAAATTCATATCCAAGTCCTCTATATCTGAACAAAATAACACCAGGTTTCTGAATTAATGGAAATTGATATGAATTCTTCCAGGTTTGAATTCGAGTTGCCCCTTTTTGGAATGGATTTTCATTTAATAGAATCTCATTTATTGTGTGATAATTTAACTCTCCACTATTATCAACCCATGCAGAAGATAGAAAAACCCATTCAAAATCATATTCTTCAACATGTGGTATTGCTGGCCATTCAACATTAAGCATTTGATTACCATACTGATTATAAGCTATAGACAGAGCCCCTCCAACAATTGATTTGTCAAAATGATAACGTCTATCAATATTAATCTCTGACTCAATAAATAAAAACTCACAATCTGTAGCAAAATCATTTAAAACTTGAACACTCATCATTACAGCACCCGGAATCATAAATTTATTCTTTGCCGTGTTCACTGTACCATCACCTTCACCTGAAAAATCAACACTAAGAGTTTCTTCAATTATATGTGGTTCAAATCCATCAGAAGTTAACAATAAGTATTGTATTCTAAGGTCAACTTCAAAACTCAATGAAGGAAGTAGCGCTACATCAATATAATCAAAACTCTTCTCTCGAATTCCTAGAATTATTGAACCTACAACATCCTGATTGCAAAATGATTCTTGCCAATTGGGGTTTGAATACATCTCAGCAAGACGTGCATCCTGCAACATTAATTGTTGCTGCGATGCAAAAGGGGAAACAGACTCACTAAACCAATCTTCAAAATACCATCTCTTTTTGTATTGTTCATTAATTGCAAAAGCTGCATTTGAAAATAATATAAACACAAGACCCCAAACAATTATTTTAATTTTTTTTATCATAATTCCAGAATTAAAGGATTCATATGATTCAGTTAAGATTATTAGTCTGATAAACCATTATGTGTATTATATTCAACCTCTTCAATTGTCATCACACCTCGTTCAGTTTCCTGTCTTTGACGAATCAACTTGCCTTCATCATCATAGTCGTAAAAGGTTGCATAATTATTGTCATTTAGTGTAGCCCGCATTTTACCAAGCTTTTTATCATACACGAATGCTTTTGCAGAAGCATCTGCCGGTTGAATGCGTATATCATCAAAATAAACATTAACATTTTCGCTGTTATTCAAAAGTATAATTTTGACTTCTCCCGGTCCGGAAGGAATATTTACGGTTTGCTCTATCCGTTGCCAACCGTCAATTATATTGCCTTGTGCATAATACGGTCCCAATTGGGTAAGACCAGTTCCTGTAGCACATTCTACCATAATGCCAGCGTTTTCGTATGAATAAGCAGGTTCTTCTTCTTTCACCCATGCACTCAGCAAATATTCGCCTGGTGTGGGTGAAAACCCTGCGAGGCAAGTACCTTGAAGTTGACACTCTTCTTCTGACAGTACTGTTATAGTAAAACTTTCATCATAAAATACATGATTTACATTATTGGGGTCCAACCAACTAATCTGTATATCTATTGAGTAATTTCCTGGTATAGAATATGAATAATTGCCGTCAATATCCACATTTGCACCTGGCGCATTAATGTTAAAACCTAATTGGTATAACTCTGCAGCTGAAGAGAAATATGGACTATTTAATATTAAATCAAAATCAATTATTTCATCAACACAAACTTCCTGATCAAATGCACTTTCTGACAAAACTGGGATTACGATTGGTTCAGATGTTCCTATTGGATCTTCTGATGTATTCCCATTAACATCAATACCCGCAGACAATGTGAGAGCGACCCATTGAGGAAGATCATCCAACCCACTAACACTAAGTGTTTGTTCAAGATTGTATTGAGAATAATCGTATTGTTCAACCGCAATTCTCTCCAACAAATCACCTTTGTAATTTGACCGATACATTTCCACAACAAAAGGGGCATTATCTGCAGTTATAGCATAATAGTCATTTTCAAACAGGGGTTGATCAATCAAAAAATCTATCCCCAAATTATAAGAATTTAAGGTACCATTAAAAGATGAATTTATTGATGTAACTATGGGTGATATTATATTTCTATTTCGATGTCTAGGATAATATAAATTAGATTGTGGAGTCTCATGTTTTTCAAGAAAAACAGCTGGTTCAAAATAGCTATCATTTACAATACTACTCACCATACAATTCTGAACGAAAACAGGATGAATCCCCCTAGCTATAAGTACGTTAGTAGGCAGTGACAAATTATTTATAATATAACTTCTGCGTATTGTTGTATCAAACAAAGATGGCATCAAAGGTGGAATCAGGACTCCTCCTGGCAAATCATCAAATACAAAAGTATTTGCAGTATCATCCACGGCATCGAAATCGACACTATTAATCAGACAATCAGATAAAAAATCAATATCATCATTAAAGCTCTCCCTATTATGATCAATAATCTCCAATCCACTATTATTTCTGATTTCAATAAGATTATTAAAAAAGCTAAAGTTTACAGGAGGTAGACTAATATACAACGAAAAATCACCATAAGATTTCACATCATTATTAGATATTTCCATTAAAGATTTTCTAATTTTGTTAACAACGAACAACCCTCCATTAAACACATTCTCTTTTATACGAGTTTCATGTATTTGACTAACCGACGGCATATAATAATTATCCAATCCTAGAAGTGCTAATGCGGTTTGTGGAATATCTACATAAATATTCATCCTTTGGAGAACACTACAACTTTTGATTGTTAAATTTGAACTGTTATGGATTGTAAAGCTTGCATTATTCTCTGCATCACCAAATTGACAATCTACCATCTCAAATAGCCGACGATTATCAAGAAAACCATCAATAAAACAAACTTCGCCTCCCCAAAAAGAAAGGTAAGAATAATTAGTAAACCCATTGTAAAAATGAACTCTTAAATTTTCAAAAACGATGTAATTTTCCATCCACCAATCTATAGATGAAGAGTTAATAATAAATATAGGCCCTTGATCAAAATACCCCTCCGCTCTAAAAGTCACTTCTCTCATTTCCGATTCAAGTGGAAAATAAAATATTGAGCAATTTTCAATAAGCAACTCTACATCATTTTGAACATAATTAGAACTTGCAATAATTTCTGCATGTTTATCACCTACCTCACCACTATTATACCAATCAGCTAAGTCCACTGCAATAGCAGGCATGTCACCAAAATAATACCCAGTAATATTATCAATAGAAATTTCACTTTGTCCAGGAACAATATAGTACTTTCGATATGATTGTGCAGATACAGTTCCTGCAATCATTACTAGTAATAAAAATGTATAGATTATGTTATGCAAAAACTTCATATCTTAATATTCTTTAGTTAATTCAACACTTGACTGAGGATTCAATTTAATCGAATGATTACCGGTATGTGATTCTTCATCACTGATCTGAATATTTTCATTTTCAAAACTGAAATGATCTTTTGTACACGGATCAGTATTGTAATCTTCAAAGCCATCGTATCCTATTTGTTTTTGCATTGCATTTTTTGCAACAATAAGGGGTAGCAAACCATTATATCCAAAAACTGCAGAAGAAAACACATCCATGGCATCTTTATTCTCAAGCTCCATCCCCCTAATACTAAATTTAGTTACCTCACTTGCAGCATTCCAACGCTCTACAAAAGAAACTCCTCCAGCAGTACCACTTTCATTTTTCTCCCATGCTCCTGAATTGTATTTCCAAAACTCAAGAAAATCGCCTTCAAAAATACCATCTTCACGTATATTGGTATTATAATTCGCATCCCTCAGATTTGTACCGCTGCCTGAGCTCTGCTTCCTCATATCCATATAATAATAGTTTTTATATGGTTTCCAAAATCCCTTAGTTCCAGCAAGCCATTCATTAAAAACACCTATGCTATCATTTCTACAATTACAATTCTGATATGCATCGTCTGAGAATTCAACAGCACTGGCATTGATTACAGAATTAAAATTCAACGAATATTGCCCCGCATTTTCCTGTAAAGGGTTCGAATTTAAAATGACATTTCCCGCCAAAGCTGTCAAATTGTTATCGCGACCGGATTTCAAAATGGTTATTGTACTTGAATATTGAGTAATAGGACCGATTGGGTCACCATTTCTATCAATAATTTGTATATTATCATTACCTACATAGTTTACCCAACGCTTATAATATCCTCCATTAGTAGCAATAAGCACTTCATCACCTTGTGTGAATTTCTCTGCAGAAGATGTTGACAAACTGGCAATCCCCTCACTATCAATACTAGACACCTCAACAGAAAAGCCTATCCCATTGTATGCTAAACCCATCTGCTTATACATCCAAAATGCAGGATAATTAAATGTGTAATAATTATCTTCAAATTCATTTTCGGTCTCTGTTATTAGTGTTTGACCAGTATAATAATCGAGCAATAGATTATTACTTTTCACAACGGAACCTTCATGAGTTACCTTTATGCTTTCAAGCAATCCATTCTGATTAATTATCTTTGTCACCATTCCACCTCTGTAATTATCTTTAACGACAAACAAGCTAAAAAACGGTGTTGGAATCGGTATGGTAAAAGGAACAAAAAATAATTCTAAGTTTAACTCTGTATTAAAGTTTTCAATTTTAGACTTTGACTCTTCCATATCAATTGTCACATCATCTGAGATTCCAAACATCTCTTCACTTATCGTATTTGTTTCGCAATTATAAGCAAGCGCATAAGGACTTAAATTCCCCTCTTGATCA
The DNA here is from genome assembly GCA_963676165.1 of Bacteroidales bacterium. Classification (GTDB taxonomy): domain Bacteria; phylum Bacteroidota; class Bacteroidia; order Bacteroidales; family ML635J-15; genus JAQIBY01. The sequence continues at coordinate 3,540,403 of OY781043.1, forward strand.
AGTCTGTAATTATATCTTTTTTCGGAAAGTATTGAAGCATTATTACTAACCTCTGTATCATTCTTATATTGACATTCACATTTCAACTTCCCATGCATATCATTTTTTATGATTGACACCCCCATATACTCTGTATAATTATTAACACTAACACCCGAACCAAAAACATTGAAATTATTTAAAACGTGGGGCTTCCTTTCTTCTTTTTTATCTACTAACTTCATTCTTGTCGGAAAGTCTTTACTTGTATAATATTCATATACACTATATCCACTAGCACTTTCTAACACATTCGGGCTTGAGATTGGTTTTACGGTTACTTTTGAATAACCCACAACTGGATTTGGATAAAAGGCCTCTCCAGTAGGTCCTTCAATGTAATCAGATTCATTTGCAGTTAAAATATATCTTCTTTCGTAAGCCAATGGCTTTCTAAAAGGGTTTTCATCTCCACCATTAATTGGTTCATAAGATGCAACCCCTGATGATATAAGTTTGCCACCTTCTAATTTTTTATAATCATATGTAAAACCATAATTCATTGAGGTTTCTGCCCCCACCCCTTGTGAACTTGTCATATCCGCCCAGTTATCGGACATACTTACTTGTGCAACCCTTACTCCTCCACCTTTTTTTATACCCAGTGGATTATAAACCCTTACCCATGAACGGTTAGCATTAAACGAGTTACATTTACTATCAGAAATCATTTTTTTACCTCTTCCAATTAAATCATTTAAAGGACCTGATATAATAGAAGCCATAGCCACTAAAAAATCTCCAGGTTCATCATCATTGGGATCTTCAAATTCATAAACGGCTTCAGGATAATATTTTTTACAAAAACTTATTCCGCGTTGTGTAATTGGATTTATTAATTCATTATTAATAAAATCTTGTATTACAACTTTCTTTATCTTTAAATATAATGTCCCATTAGATGTGGCAAAGTGAGGCAGAGATGTCCAATTCCCAGTAAATGGCTCTAATTCAAGATAACCAGAAACAAAATCATATTTTGAATCTTCAAGATTTAAATAGAATCGATAATAGAAATCTTCAATAATTTGACCGTTCTCATCACAGAGAACATCTCGTGTAAACTTATTCACATCAAATATTCCACTGGAATAATAATCATCATAAGAAATCAATTCAGGCAGTTTTACTACAAGGTAATTATTTGAATTGTCATAGTTTGTATAAAGTTCACTCACAATATCACTAACTTCCATCCCTGCGACATAAGAAGCAATATCTCCCTGACAATCAGTAAACCCAATGACTTCTGCCATTTGCATTGCTTTTTTGTTCTGAACATATGCATAATCATCAGCTTCATATTCCACATTAATTATTGCACCAGAAGGGACTTGAATTTCATTTAAAAGCCATGCATTTGCATATTTATCTGCTAAGTAATTAAATTGTGCATCTTGACATAATTCCTGACTTGTATATGGAAACTCTTCACTTGTTAAATCGCTATTAGAATTAAAAACACCATCCCCATTTAAATCTTTTGCAATTGGACTTGAATAATTACCCCATCGATCATATGCACGGGGATGATAATTAGGATTTTCCTCTATATCATTATAACTAAAAACATATGGGCTTTGTCTTCCCTGTCCAGATTTCCCATATTTAAAATATACTTCTTTAAGTGTCAACTTGCCACTCCCTGACAAATTATTATAAACACCTGAACACAAAGAATAATCGTATTTAAATACAACTGTCTTTACTGGAACTGCATCTTCCAAAGCATCTATATTAGCAAGTTCATTTTTATTAAAGATTTGAATACTATCAAGTTTTCTCAAGTTTTCATCATTAACAGAAGCTCCTGTCAAAGCATTTTCGGAGTCAGCCTCATAACCATCAAGTCTATCGTCACCAAGAAAAAATACGGCAATCTGATCTTTTGATTCAATTATCTTAAGATACCATAAGTCTTTTTCGCCATAAACAAAAGACCCTTTATCGTCATGTGTTTTTGAATACATTCCTTTGTTGTGGTTAGCTTTTTTATATGGAGCTCTCCATTTATAATTATCAATCTTTGTATAATCAAACTTGACATAATTCCCATTATCCCCATCACTTGGACCAGCAACACCATCAACATCAGAATAATCAGAAGACAGAACTGATGTTAAAAGAAAGGCATAAGGATACGGGGCAACTATATTGGCACTATAATAGTGATCTGACCCAGAATCATTATTAATACTATTTTCGCTTGAAGAAAAAGAAACTAAACCTTCCGTATCGCTCATATTTGGCAAAGAACTTACAGAAAAAACAGACTCTTTCTTAAGGTTATTATATGCTGGGATCTCATAATTAAATCGACGACCACTCATATTTTGATAGTGCAAAGCAGTATAATGATGAGAGGGATAAACATCACGTTGAACCGCACTTTGGCTATTTATCACAATTTGACCATTCGATTGGGAAATTATGTCTTGAAGCAGAAATCCACTCCCCTCTTCAAACAAATTCTCATTATAAATATTTATATTCGACTCTTCACAAAAGCTTTGCTCAAAAACTCTGATTGGTTGTAAAATTTCTTTTCGAATCTCCCTTTCAGATCTTTTCAAGTAACCTGTCCAAGATAAATCTTCTATTTCACCATCATTATTCCTATATTGATTTTTCACAATATGATTTTTAGTTACTACAGGAGCAATGGCATCAAAACCACCTAGCCGACCAAAAAACTGATCGTCTGAGCATGCATTGATATCACCTTCTTTCACAAAATAACTTGGTTCATAATCATCTCCTTCTTGCTTTCCTGCAAAACCGAAGTAATTCATCCAGTCATTTTCTTCATTCCAAACTCCAGTATGTGATTCAACATTGCTCCAAGCATAATTTCCACCAAGTCTTAAAGCAGAACTAGCAGGAATTGCAATTTCTACTGATACTGACTCATCGTCTGCAGAAGTTTGAATATCTTTCACAAAAGGGTCACTTATAATACCAACATCACTACGCTTTAGCCTAAACGACCCACCAGCACCTTGAGCCATTACGATAAACCTATCATATGTTAATGAACTAGAATACATACGAGGTACTGATCTCCCTTTGTTACTATAGTTCTCACGGTTAAAATCAATAAGATAATTACCCATTTCATGATTTATGTTTTGTAAATTAGAGTAACCATATGCGTTATAATTACAAATTTGATTTTCAATACTTTGAGTCGCAAATGATGCTTTTAAACCAGCAGATCCGAACACACCAAAAACATCTGCACCAACTTTGACATCAAATGAGAATGAGGAGTTTTTATAAGTATTAGATGCTTTAGGTGTTATAGAATAATCACAAAATCCGATAGAAGAACCAGACGAAGTTCTAAAACCTGCCTGATTCAACTCATAAACCCTTCTCCCTATAGGAGTATTTTTCCCAAGTAAATGTTTATCATATTTATAACCCATTAATCTAGCACTAACTCCAAATGAAGTTGACTTTAACCCCTTACGACTAGAATATGAAGCCCCCAAACTAGCACCAAGATTAAATTTGTCTTTATCTATAATAGAATATGAAACGGATGGAGATATAGACATCCCATTTGTACCCATATTTAAATCTGCACCTAAACCCATTTTAGGGAGCTTTGCAAATGGGGAAACATGACAATTCATTCCTAAATCAATCGAATATCCAGAAAAGGTATTATGAGTAACTGTCAAATCAAAACCTCCACCACCAGGAACATCTGCACCAAGCGCCTCTACACTTAACGACCCTGTCAGAGACATTGTTTTATTATCAATTCTGTTTTCCTCTTTCACAACAAGGTCTCCGTCAAATTCATCGGGAAGTCCTCTCATGTCACGATTTATTATTCCTGGATTAAGACTCCACCCTAAACCTACCCAGCTGCTTTCCATGTCAGTAGTAAGATTACTTGAGTATGATAGATTGATTGGATAACCTCCTATTGTGAATAAGGGGACATTATAGCTAAAATCGCCTGTAAAAAGATCTACCATTTCAGTAACTCCTGCAGGTGTGAACCCAGCAACTTCAGGCTGAGAAGGACCACTTGTTAAAGCCATAACAATGCTTGGGTAAATTACTGTATTTAGAATTTGTATTGCACTCAATACTGCAATAACCTTCATTATAAAACTATGTCGCAAGAATCTCATTATCTTAAAATTTTAATTCAGGAATTTTTCTGAGGTTTTTCTTTTTTAACTCAAAACAGGTATTTAAACCAATTTCATTAGCTCTAAAAGCAAATTCAATTGTCTCACTCGCAATAACACCCTCAAACACAACACAATACGCACTATATGGCAACAAGTTATCACCTGGAATATACGTGCAATCCACAGGAGTAAACTTCTCATTTCCAATTTCAATTGAAAATCTATCTTTTATAAAAAACCGGTTGAAGTCATTGTACGAATAACCCACCCCATCAACAAAATACTGTTGGTTTAAATAATCATCATTTACACTATAAACAAAAAGCGTAAAATAGGTACAACCTTTATATTCTTCTATGGTACGCCCCAATTTTAACATGGGCTCTTCATTGTTTACAGTTAGATATGCATCATTGATTGCCTTAAACTCTGGAGTTTCAATTTGCAATGACAATTCCATTCCACTAACTTCTTGTTTCAATAAAAGCCCATTTTTTTCATCCTTAAAGTAGTTATAATAATCCAAAGGTGACAATTCCCTTTTGGAAGTGCATGACATACTCACACATATAGACAATAAAACAATTATGGAAATGAAATCTTTCATTTATTCAACAATTTTAAATCTCAAATACCATTTTTCGTTTTTTTCTGTCTCAAGTTCTAGCAACCCGATGTCACCAACAGAAAAGCCACAAGCGCTTATACTCACTTCATATTCATTATAACCATACATTGAATTAAAACTATTAACCAAACATGGCGTTCCAACATCGTTTCCTGAATATCTAAATAATGACAACTGATTACCTGCATCATTATCCAAATAGGACTCTTCAAAAACGAATCTTATAACACCATCAGACAATGAAACAGGGTAGTTCTGACCTTCAATATCCTTCCTTAATTCATAATATGAAGGTTGGACTTCACACCCAAAGGATGTTGCAGCCTGAAGAACGCTTGAGTTTCCAGGGAAAAGAATAGAAAACAGAAAAGCATTATTCAAATTAGGAGCAGAAAAGTTAAACCCTCCTGTAATATCCTGCTCAATATAGTTACCATTCTGATAATAGCATCTATAAACATTCCAATCATTACCAGTTCCCTGCGTTCTAATTTTGAATATTTCACTGTTATTAGGACTAAACATTGAACAAGGGAAAGCATTACCAGAATTTAAAATAAATGGCAATGCATTACCAGTATCCGAATTTACATATATTACGAAACCAATATAGGAAGAATTATTATCATTAGTCAATGTAAAAAGCATTAAAGAATTATTACAATCAAAATTCAGTTCAACCCATTGACTAGTATTCGCATCTTGAATTTTTTGTACTGAAGTGGCAAATCCAACAGTTGTAATATTATTATTTTGCAAACCAGAAATACCCAATACCTCAAGGCCATCTGTAATCCATGAAGACATATAACCAAGCTCAGCAGTTATTGAGGTATTAAAAGGTGTCTGATAAGTAATTGTATAATTATCTGCAGACAAATTGTACATACATTCGCCATTATTTAAATAACCTGCGGACCAATTAACATATGATGGAAAAGTTGTACATATTCGACCAGAATTTTCAACACCACAAATTAGATGCTGAAGATTAAGTCGAGGAGTAATTGCGATTGGCAAAGGATAAACAATGATTGGCAAATATAATTGAGGCAGTATAATAGATCCAGACTTTAAATTACCATTAAAAGTGAAATTTTTCTCTGTCGAGTCAACAACATAACGCTTAAAAACAATATTACCATTTAATTTGATTATAAAAGCATTGTTTTTAAACATCATTGAAATAATATCCTCATGTTTGTATGTTATAACACGACTACTCAACTCTCCTCCTACTATCGGCACAATAACACCTTCATCAATCAAAGCACCATATTCTACATCTAAACTATCTTGCATTTCAGTTGTATCAGAAATCCCAATTGAATAATTAGATGTATCACTCAACAAAGCACTATATTGCCAGTCCGATTTTAAAGGAAAATATGAATTATAACTAAAATGAGAATCCCAACCATTCCCTACCACATTAGTTACAATATTAAATGATGAATCTTTAAAACAATTCAATAAATTAAGTTCTTCCCACGTATTTCCAATTACAAAATCAAAATAATTAATTGTAGAAACATCTGAAATTCTACATGTATAAACCCCAGGACTCAAATCCGTTAAAAATGGGTCTTTGTATTTCGAATCAAAAAAGCCACTTAGAGATGAAAAATCTAGCCCTTGAAAGATATCTGAAATTGTATCAAAAATAATACTATCAGAAGCATCAAAAGTTAACCAATCATAGGTATAGGGGGGAATCCCACCTGAAACATTCAGAATAATACTGGAAAGTGTATCTCCCAAAGTAATTTCAGGAACAACTTTCACTTTGCTATACGAATCATAGAACGCTTTAAAACTACCATTTATAAAATCATTAACAATTGTCGTTTTTGACAACAATATTTTGGGAGCTTTCAAATCCAAAATCATAGCACTATCAATCCTTACCGTGTCATTCTCCCCTGCAATGAATATTGAATCTCCTCTAGAGTAACTGAATTCCCCTTCAGATAAAAAGACATTATTTATCTTGAGTTCTTGTCCACTTATGGAAAAAGAAGAAAACAAGATTGAAACCAGAAAGACTGATTTAATTAACTTTCTCATAATCTATATTTTATTCATTACTCCTGCATTGTCTCAACAGTCGATTGCAAAACCTCTACTGTATTTCGCAGCTCTTCTAATTCTGTTTGTAAAGCTTCCAATTCTGTTTGTTTTGCTTCCAGCTCACCATTAAGAGCCTCTATCTCTGTATCCTTTTGAACTTTCAATTCTTTAATTGCTTCAGCCAGAACTGGTGTAATAAAACTATACGTAACACTATAATAAGAATTATCAACAGAAGTATCTGATACAACTTCTGGCAGAACTTGTTTTACTTCCTGAGCAATAAAACCAACTTGTCTACCTTCAGGTCTAACCCAAACGGAATCACTTTTCCAAGTAAAAAAGACACCTCTCATATTTTCGACTAAATTCAAGGCACCATTAATGGTCTCAACATTTTCTTTCAATCTTGCATCAGAATTAACAGCCCAAGCATAGGTACCTCCTGCAGTGCCATTAACATCTAGTGTTCTATTAGGATTCGTCATATTTATTCCTACCCTATTATTATAATTTATTGTTAATGGCGCATAAGCTCCAACAAACAATCTAAGTCTTGGATTATTTGCCCAAGAGCTTACAGATTCCACATAAACCCCACCTGATTTATTCGTGCTTACTGAAGATTCACCTCCAATCGCCATTAAAACTCCTAACCTACGAGGTGTTGCAGTAGAACTAGCATAACGATGATTCAAGCAAACAAGTTCTTCATAAGAACCTGTCGAAGAACCTGTCTGGATATCAAGCATCGGAATACGTGAACCAAAATGCGGATTTGTACTATATATAGTCTCAATCTGATTACCCCCAATTTTTAGTCTGTCTGAGACATCACTGGGATACATATAATTGCTACCACTATTCCTTGTCCAATAGCTTTGTATTGAACTTAAGGGAATATTCCGTGTAACTCCTCCCTCTATTATTCTCAGATAATCACCTACTACCGATGCACTGGAAATCTTCTCATTTGTTGCGTCATTATCAGAATCAGGACTACTTATTACAATCCCTTCACTTTTTAAACCTTGAGTAAAATCAATATTATTTCCAGCTGTCAATCTCACATATTGTGTCGTTTGAGAATTTGACAAATTAATTTGACCACTTGACAAACTACTTGACAATGCCTGAATTTCATTACTGGAATCACTATCTCCATCAACAGGTATATCGTCTAATTCTGCGATAGTATGCCATAAACTATTTTGGTAATACATAAACACCTGATCGTTAGCATTAAAAACCAACAATCCTTCTGCAGGATTTTGAATTGCCTGAATTTCCGCAGTTGTCAAACGTGGAATAAGTACACCCTTAGAATTTGAGCTTATATCTAATATTGCAGAAGGATCAGCGGAAACCTCACTTTCATTTACTGCAACACCTAAACTATCTACAACGATGCCCTGTGCGATGACTCCGAGAGTTGAGAAAAATAAAATCAGCGATAAAATACAACTTTTCATAATTAACTTAATTTTAACAAATGTTGTAAAAGTATTTTTTACTAACTTTGCTAACAAATAAATTGTATAAACGCTATTAATTTCTGTACTAACGTTAATTGCAATATAGGTTATTAATCTGCGTTATCTTTGTAAATCATTCTTTTTCACGCCATTTTCTTAAGTTATAACACAAAAATATGAAAAACGCCAGTTTGAAAGAAAACCCAAATGAAAAGCTGATCAAACGACTGTTTGAATTGTCAAGCCTATCGATTAATGCGAATCATTTATGGCTCTACCACTATCCTTCAAAGCAAAAATTTTGCATTAACACAGGAAACAACTTAACAAACAAAGAATCAATAAATCAAGTGGGTAAGATGCTTGACACTAATTTTGAAAAAATAAATGAACCTAGTTATTACATTTTTCACAATCATGAGATTAAAGCAATCTCCAACAACAAACTCGATTTAGAAATCACACTACTATTCCCAGTTAAAACACGCAATAATGATCAACTCATTCTTATTGTACATAAATATATTGATGCATTTAAAACAGAAGAGATAAAAGAGGAGGTCAAGCGCATTATGAAATTCCTTGATGTTGTTTTATATTCATTTCCAAGCATTCCGATTTTCCCCCAAAAAACAAATGCGTTTAAATCAATCATGATACAGGAAAAACAAAAAGGAACTGTTTACTCCTTTTCAGACGTTTTGTATCTTGAAGCAAATGGGAATTACACCTATGTACATGTTAGTGGCAGAGGGAAGCCTGCCCTTAAAACAGCTGGGCTAAAACAGCTTGAAGAAAAACTGCCAAAAGACATTTTCATAAGAATACACAAATCTATTCTTGTGAATAAGTTTCATATCGAAAATTATGACTATACAAAAGACAATTCCACAATAACACTTGACAATGGAAAATCTCTTCCTGTTGCCACGAGAAAGAAAAACGAACTCATTCTGGCTCTTAAAGACTGTAACATTGTATTTTAAAACAATTCACAAACTCATATGCCACAATACACAATTAACGTTAATCCAGTTTTGAGCTACGTTAATTTAATAATTATCCAAATGTCACATACTCATGCTAATTTTACTAATCATCAAAAATAATCGTTTATGAGATTGCTTAAAAAACATAAAAAAGTCAAAGGGTTTTCTCTTACAGAACTACTGGTTGTCCTTGTAATTATTGGGATATTGACACTGTTGGCACTACCTGTTTTCATGCCAATGATTTCCAAGGCAAAGAGTACAGAAGCACAAGTACAACTCAAGCATCTTTTCACTCTACAACAATCCTATTTTTACATGTATTCAAAATACAGCAATGAACTGGATGAAATTGGATATGAGCAAGCAAAACTTGTAGATGCCGGTGGAAATGCAAATTATAAGATTGAGATTATTAACGCCTCTGAAAAAGGTTTTACCGCTTCAGCAACAGCCATTATTGATTTTGATAAAGATGGCGTTTTTAATGTTTGGCAAATAAACGAAAATCAAGAATTGAAAGAAATCACAAAAGACTAATGCTAACACACATTGCAAATATTACATGTTTATTTCTTTTGCTTATTGTTGCAATTCAAGACATTAAGTCAAACAAAATCTATTTAATTGTATTAATTGGACTTCTTCCTTTCGGATATTTTTTAAAACAATCAGATTGGCAAATAGCTTTACTAACTAGTTTAGGTATAACCTCAATCACATTTATTATTGGTTTTACACTCAAACTAAAACTAAAGAAAGATACGATTGCTTTAGGAGATTTCCTGTTTTTAGGCTTTGTAGGTCTTAGGTTTAATCCAACGAACACACTGCTTATTATCATTTTTTCTTCAATTATTGGAATCATTATTTCTGGATTAATCTTAAAAAAGGAAAGTCTTCCATTTGCGGGCTATTTAGCCATTTCAAGTATTATTTTCATTGGACTGGAATACTTAAAAATCACAATAAATATATATTCTCTATATGCATAAGGGAAACATCAATATTGAATTACTTAACCTGATCAGTTCGGAGCAAGCTTGGCACTATTTGATTTTTCCAAAAAGTATTTCAAACAATAGTATAACTCTATTTGCATCAAAAAAATCTAACTCAAATGGAATACGTAACGAACTTCAACTTGTTTTAGGGAAATCAATAGAGTTTGAAATAATTGAGCACGAGGAGCTTCTTTTTTTACTCCAAAACTATTACCAGAAACAAAATGAGAAACAAGCAATTAGCAGTATTCATTCTGACATAATTGAAGATTTACTTAATGAAGCTATGGAAATGTCGTGTAGTGACATTCATATAGAACATTTCGAAAAAACATGTCGAATCAGATTTCGTATTGATGGAAAATTAATTGAGCGTTACACAATTCCAGAAGATTTATATCCATCTTTAGTTAATAAAATAAAAATCACAGCCAATCTTGACATTTCAGAAAAACGTCTTCCTCAAGACGGTCGAATTTTACACACTGCAACAAAAGGAGAAGAAGTTGACATTAGGGTCTCTAGTTTACCATCTTTATATGGAGAGAAAATTGTAATGCGCTTATTATCCAAAGATGCAGGTAGCATATCCCTTGAAGAACTCGGCTTCAATCAAAGTCAAAAAGAGACCTTCATTAAAGGGATACAAAAGCCATATGGTTTAATACTCATTAGCGGACCTACAGGATCAGGAAAAACGACAACACTTTATGCTTCACTCAAACTACTTAACAAGCCAAGCAATAATATTTTAACGATTGAGGACCCAATAGAATATACACTTGAAGGGATTAATCAAGTTCAACTGAATGACAGTATTGGACTTGGTTTTGTCAGCGCATTAAGAACATTTCTCAGACAAGATCCAGACATCATAATGCTTGGCGAGATTCGCGATGCAGAAACAGCACAAATGGCAATTAGAGCATCCTTAACAGGACATTTAGTTTTATCAACAATTCATACAAATTCTGCATGGGGAACAATTTCAAGGTTGACAGATATGGGAGTTCCTGCATATTTGCTATCAGGAACATTAAACTTAAGTGTCGCTCAAAGACTTGTAAGGTTATTGTGTCCACATTGCAAGAAAAAAGTTAAAGACCCAAATGAAAAATATAGTATAAAAACAAAATACAACAAGCCAGTTTATGAAGCAGGGCAATGTCCGGCATGTCACTTCACAGGATATAAAGGAAGAAAAGCAATTTATGAGATAATCCCTATCACGGAACAAATTGCCGAACATATTAGAAATAACAGCAATGACATTTCTGACTCTTATAAAGAAATAAACTATCTCAGCTTAAAAGATTCTGCCATCAATTTATTTCTAAACGGTGAAACTTCATATGCTGAAATAGAAGCAATTTTATAAATGATAAAAATGAATTTAACTGAAAACAAACATATGATTATTGCAAAGAGATTTTCTCTATTTATATTATTTCTCATAGTAAGTAACATTGGTCTGGGGCAATCTCAATGTGAAAACATTCAAAATGCAAAAGAAAGCATTCCACAACTTTCAGACAGCATTACAATCAGCGTAAGCAATGCACCTTTCAGAGAGTTTGTAAGAGGAATTGCATATAACGAAGGATTGAATCTTAGCGTTTCCCCTGATATAAACTTTAATGTATCAAACAATTTCTCAGATGTTGTCATTGCAGACATATTGTGTTTTCTTGCAAATGAATATCCCATACAAATAGAAATCTTAGGAAATATAATAAAGATTACAACCAAAGATGAACCAATCAAGCCTGAACCGCTTCCAAAAACATCAATAAAATACACGAATGACAACTCACACTTAACAATTGACTCAAAACGAGATAGTTTACAATTTGTATGTCGTGCTATTACAAAATCAACACCATTCAATGTCATTCATGATAAAGATTTAGGGAATACTTATGTAAACGGATACATTGACGGTCTTCCAATCAAAGAGGCACTTGAAGCTTTTGGCCAAATGAATGGACTTACGCTAAATGAAGTTAAAGATTCTGTATTTATCTTCGAAAGACCTGAACCAAAACCAAGTCAAAGAACAACGAATTCAAACAGCAACAGAAACAATAGAACCCAACGAACCTCATCAAACAGTCTGTCAAATCAGCAATCTGGAGACAGTATTAATTTCAATTTAAATTTGGACAACACCTTTTCACTCACCTGTCTAAATACAGAATTAGAATCGCTTGTTAGATTTATTTCTGACACATTAAAAAAACAATATTTCATTTCTGGCGATCTTGAAGGAACAATAAGCCTCAAACTTGAGAACACTAATTATGATGATTTTATCAAAACTGTGTTCCAAGGAACAAATGCAACATTCCGTGAAGAGAACGGCATCCGTTTATTTGGACCAAGGGATTTATATGAAATAAAAGAAGCTAAAGTTATCAGCTTACGATTTCGTTCCGTTGACAAGCTTTCAGAAGTAATTCCCGGAGAACTAAAAAACAATATTGAAATTAAAGAATTCCTTGATCTAAACAGCTTACTGGTTTTTGGCAGCCAAACTCAAGTCACACAACTTGAACGCTTTATTCGAGAAATCGACCAACTTGTTCCTGTCATTATGATTGAAGTTATCATTGTTGACATTTCATCAAAAGAATCTCTTGCTTATGGTGTTGAAGCAGGAATGTCTGCAAATGAAATTCAAACTGGGGGAACAGTATTTCCGGCATTAAATTACACTTTAAATGCACAAACGATAAACACATTATTAAACAGTTTCAGTGGTTTTGGAGGTGTAAAATTAGGAAATGTTGCAGACGATTTTTATTTAAACTTGCAATTTCTTGAAAAAAATGGAATTATAAAAATCAGATCTACACCAAAGCTTTCTACCCTTAACGGAACAGAAGCGAGTCTTTCCATCGGAAATACAGAATATTATCTAGAGGTTCAAAGCAACTTAGTTGTTAATCAATCAACTCAAAATGTAACGACACAACAGTACAAACCGATACAAGCAGATTTATCAATTAATATAAAACCAATCGTTTCTGGAGATGAACAAATAACGCTTGACATTGAAGTAAATCATTCCGATTTCACTGGGAGGATGAATCCAGACGCCCCTCCTGGGACAACTTCTCGTTCTTTTAAATCTATGATTCGGGTAAAAAACAATGAAATGATTTTACTGGGAGGACTGGAAGAAAAATCATTAAACGACACACATAAAGGAGCTCCTTTTTTATCTAAGATTCCAGTCATTAAATGGTTTTTTAGCAATAGTACAAAAGACAAATCAAAGACGAAGCTTAATGTATTTATAAAACCTACAATCATTTACTAGTACAATGAATAAGCATTTGGGAAATATCATCATTAAACTATTCAAAGGAAATACTGCAGAAGGTATTGACATCTATATTCATGATGATCAACGTTTAAGTGTTTATATCATAAAAACCAATAAAAACGGAACAATTAAGTACCAAGAGGAGATATCAACAAATTTAGAAGAACTGGAAAAACTTTTATCTCAAAGAAAGCATGCAACTCAAATATCATTAAGAGGGAATTCTATCATTCATAAAAAGTCACATAGCAAAACTGACAACCTAACAAAAGCTGTAAAACAAGCCATTCCCGGAATAAATCCTGAACATTACAAAATTCAAATGTACACAGGCAAGTTCGGAAAATATTTTTCAATTATCCCCAAAGAATATTTCCAAAAACTCGTTGATAAAACGAAAGAAAATGTCATAGAAATTGCACTAGGTCCATATGTATTAGCTGATACAAAAACATCAGTCTGCATTCCATTTCAAAATATCGAGAACATCAATGGAGACATTGTCATTACTAGTAACGACAATGATCTGAATACAAGTGAAAATATCATAGATTCGCAAAAAGTTCAATCAAGGTTTCTGCTAGCATATGTTAATGCCATGCAATTTTTCAAAAACAACCATAATTTTAAAGATTCACATTTTGCAAACTATATAAATTTAAGAATATTAAAATTTTTAATGGTATATGGACTTGGATTCATATTCGTAGTATTGCTGGGCAGCACTTTCTACCGAAGTAATTTACAATCTAAATACGAATTGGTTCAAGCAGAGAACTCAAATATTCAAGCACAGCTCCTTTCTTTGGAAGCAAAGCATAAAGGAATAAATGAGAAATTTAAATTTATTGAAACACAAAACCTATTAAACAAATCAAAGACAAGTAAATATGCCGACAGAGTATTAAGTTGTATTCCAACTCAAATCAGCGTTAGCAACCTTTCCGTCAATCCAATTTTAAAAGAAGAAGACACAAGTATTGAATATGAAAAGGGAATTTTAAAAATCTACGGCAATGCAAAACAAAGCATACTTATTAACGAATGGAATGAAGCAATAAAAACACTTGATTTTGTAGAAAATTCAAATGTTAATCTAATTACCACTGAAAACAGAAATAGTTTTCAGTTTTACATAGAAGTCGAGATAAAGAATGTTTAAACGATTATCAAATAAAAGAAAGGTTACAATGATTGCTTTATTCATTGTACTTGTTCTATTTGTGTTTTTCAAAACATCAATCAGAGATTTGGGAACAATTAAAAATGAAATCACAAATCTCACAACACAAAAAGAGACGAATTATCAGCAGTTAAGCAAGCTACAAAACACGATCTCTCTATTTGAATCTGATTCAAGTTTAAATGCATTTTTATCAGACAGCTTACCAAATTCAGACATGGACCTCATGGCAGCAATTTCAAAGTATATTGTGAGCAACAATATCGAGGTTTACTTAATTGAAAAACCAATAGTAAATAATGACAATGCAATTCCGATAACTACTTATCGAATGCATTTTACAGGTTCATACTTTGAGGGGCTCAAATTAGCATATTATTTAGAACAAGTTTACGCTGTTGGACGAGTTGCTTCTTTAAATTTTCATTACGAAAGAGCAAAACGCAGCAGATCACAAATTTTTATAACAAGTATTTATTATCAAATAAGTTCAAAACATGAAAGCATTTAAGTACATCGTTTTATTTAGCATAATAGCATCAGCAATTTTTCTAAGTTCATGTGAAAAATGGTTTTCTCATGATATTAGCGAAAAATCTCCTATTCTGCTATCTCCATATGATAGCATGTCAACAAGTTCAAATGCTGTTTTATTCTGGTGGGAGGAGATGGAAGGAGCAACAAAGTACAAAATTCAAGTCGTCAATCCTTGTTTTGACAGAATTGAGAATCTCATTCTTGACTCTACAATATCAGGAACAAGTTTCGAAACAAGCCTTTCCCCAGGACAATATGAGTGGAGAGTTCGAGCAGAAAATGAAGCCTATGTTTCAAACTTTACCTCTAATCATTTATTTATTGACAGCACAAATGACTTAAACGATCTGGATATCATCTTATTAGATCCTGCTTCAAATGAATATTTTAATAATTTTGAGATCTTCTTCGATTGGGGTGACATTGATCTTGCTGATATTTATAGGTTCGAAGTTCATATCGATTCTTGGGAGGGTGACAATCTATTTATGCCTCTCAGTCTTGAAGAATCAGATTGCACAATTCTTTTTGAAGAAGAAGGTGTGTTTTATTGGGGTGTACAAGCTTCCAACGCAAATTCATCAACTGCCTTCAACACGCGTCGTTTTGAAATAGATACAACAAAACCACAAACTCCAAGCATTCTAAGTCCAACAACCGACACGATTTACGAAAGTGAACTAGCACAATCAGGAATTCATCTTTCATGGAGCCATCCAGATAATTCAGGATCTCCCTTATTAGATAGCATTCAGTTCTATAACGACAGCTTGGGCAACCAAATACTAGTATCACATCAAACTCAGGATACAATTTATTTATACAATAACAACATACAATATCAAACATATTACTTCCGCATTAAATCATTTGATTTAGCTGGAAACGAAGGAGAATGGACAGATCTTTTCAAAGTAGTCTATGAAGAGTAAAAAAACAAAATATATCCTCATACCCATTGTTTTAATCATTTGGGGAATTATTATTATCAGGGTAATTAACATGCTTAATCCTTCTGATGATTATGTCTTTACTCCAATAGTAAAAACAGAAAAACGAATTGAGAAGAAGGAAGAGAAATTCGAGTTACTGATGAATTACTCAGATCCGTTTAACTCATCAACAACAGTAAAAAACTCATATTACCAATCATACCAACCTGTTGTAAGTAACAATACAAGTAATAGTTCATCAAAACAAGACAATCTCAAAACAACGACAAAGAGCAACAATAAAACATCAAAAAATCAGTCTAAGAAAAATGAACAAAATAGCAATATCAACATTCAATACATTGGGATGGTAAATAATTCCAATCCTCAAACAAAAACCGCATACATTCAATTGAATAATAAATATTACCTGTGCCAACCAGGAGACAGCATTCAATCACTTATTATACAATCTTTTACAAAGGATAAATTAACAATAAACAGAAATGATTCAATTATCTATTTTGACAAAATATCAAGTAACTAAATACTCAATCATATTGATTGGCATTTTAAGCATCTTTCAATTAAGTTCCTGCAAAAAAGAAGAACTCTTAAGGAATGCAGTAATTAGTCACAATCAAGCATATTGGGACATTCATTACATACCTAAAACCATAGACATTACAGAAAAAACGAATGTTACATATTATTGGTTTGAAGCAGGAAAGATACACCTTAATCAAGGTGGTTTTAGCGAATACCTACTTACCGGAGAATGCAAGGTTTATTCTGAGAATAATAGAATGATCCGAAAAGGGAATTTTAAAAATGGATTAAAACATGGTGTATGGCAAACCTGGGACGAAAATGGAATCTTATTAGAATCTGTGAATTACAAAAATGGACTAAAACATGGGGAAGCACTAGATTTTTATAAAGATGGGAAATTAAAACTAAGACGAAACTATAAAGAAGGGCAACTTGATGGTAAAACCGAGGAATATTATGAAAATTTAGCATTGAAAGAAACTCGTACTTATAAGCACAATCTCTTATCAGGGAAAAGAGTGTTTTATAATGAACAGAATAACATTACAAAGATTGAAGATTACAGAAATGGGGAGTTAAATGGGGAACAAACCGTTTCTCTGGAGGACACTGTAATTACACATCATTATAAGGACGGGGAACTCATAATACCGGAACAAAAAAAGGATACAAAAACAGTTAAATCTGACACAACAAGTAATAATGGAATTTTCAAAAAGCTCTTTTCTAAAAATAAAGATACTCATCAAAACAAAGACTAAGGGTGGAGCTCTATTGTATGTTATCTTTATTTGTTTAGTCATTTTTCTTTTACTTTTAGGTTTCTTTCTGAGGAACGAACTGCAGAGAGATTTCTTTACGAAAGAAATTAGGGAGTTGTTTTATTATGAGAACCTTAATAGTGCATTAAATTATTACCTAAATAACCCTGAAATAAACAACTTTTCTCCTTCTGACAACCCAAATGAAGACATCAGCCTAAAACGTGAATTATGGGGTGCCTACTCAATTGTAAACGCATCTGTTAAAAGCTCTGGCAAGCATTATACAAAAACATTGTTGGTTGGAGAGAAGCCTTATAATGAAGAACAGATTTCCTTGTATTTAAAAGAATCGAACAAAAAAACGTACATAAGCGGAAAATGCAACATTACCGGAACTGCATACATACCAGAATTGGGTATAAAAACCTGTTATGTCGGAGGAAGTGGATTTCGTGGCAAAAAATATATTCAAGGAAAAACAAAACAAGCAAATAAGACACTCCCGGAAACTAACAAAATAGAGAAACCAACTTTAGGAGAGCTTGATAGTTTAGTATTTTATGAAGAGATATTGGAAAAAGATAGTTTGATCAATCCATTTAACAAAAAAACAATTTTCATTCGTTGTGATGATGATATTATCATTAATTACAAATATTATCAAGGTAAAATCATAATTGATTCAAAGAAATCCATTACAGTAAAATCGAATTCATCACTTACTGATGTAATTCTTTCAGCTCCTTACATTGAGATCAAATCAGGATTTAAGGGAGCAATACAATGCATTGCAAAAGACTCTATTCTCATTGAAGATCAAACATTCATTCAATATCCATCAGCCTTAATTGTAACTAACATTTCAGATACTAGCTTTCAAAAAATAGAAATTGAAAAAAACTGTGACATTCATTCAGACATCGTTATATATGGTAGAGATAGCAAAATTAAGATAAACAAAGACAATACAATTTTAGGCAGAATTTATACACCTGGACAAGCAGAATTAGAATCCAAAGTTTACGGATCATGTTATTGTGGAGAACTATTTAGAAAGGTGAACGGGATGGTTTACACCAATACGATCTTTAATAATGAAATAGACCCAACAAGAATTCCACCTGAATGGGCAGGAATACAAATATTTAACAATCCTCAAATGGAAATAAAATGCTTAAATTAAGTCATAAAATAAAAGGAAACTCAATGATTGAAAGTATTGTTGCAGTTAGCATTTTAATGACTACACTAATTATTGCGTTTGGAGTTATTTCTCAATCCTACAAAACAGATAACTTAATGATAAAAGCACAATCCGTATTACAACTTCAAAATGAGATATCTGACATTTCACAAAACCATGAATACATCAACAAATCTACAGATATCGGAACATATACAATTAACTATTCATTTGAGAAATTGACTGAAAACAATCTTGTCATTTTAAGATATGAAGTAATGTTAAATAATATAATTTGGAAAAGTGGTGAACAATACTTTACACAAAAAGACTGATGGACTAACGATTATTGAACTCAGCATTACCTTGCTATTGTCAGGGATTATCGTTGGATTAGCAATAATGACATATCAGTCATTAAACAAACACAATGTATTAAAATCAAAACAAAATGAACTAAGCATAAACACAATACAAAATATTCATTTACTAAAGGACAGAATTTATTTTTCATCTAAACTGATTATGTCCGACAACAATACAATTTTGATTGAAAACAAAGACAAAACAATAATCTCAATGTATTCTAATGAAAATGAGCTAATCATAGGTAAAGACACGCTTTCATTCCCAAACCTAAATACGTATTTCATTGAAAATGAATTTGGCTTAGTGGAAACAATTGAGATAGAGTTTAATCTAGGTGAACAAAGGATTTTCACAAAAGTCATTAAAGATTACGATAACGAAATCTTATTTAACTGCAAATTTGAAAGATATGGCTATACAAAATATTGACAACAACGAACAAGACAAGAAATCAAACTCAAGTATCACTTTGGGGAAACCAGTCCTCAACAACAAAAAGAAGGAACGATTTTATAATGATCTTTCTATTTTAATTAAATCGGGGCTCGATATCAAGTCTGCCTTCAAATTAATTATTGAAGAAAAAAAAGAAGGTAAAGAGAAGGATGTTCTATTGTGCCTTTACAATGATCTTGTAGAAGGAATTAGTCTGGCAGATGCAATGGGTAAGCATAACAGCTTTACGCCTTATGAATATCATTCCATTCGAATAGGAGAAGAAACAGGCAAACTTAAAAATGTCATAGAAAATCTCTCTGGCTTTTTTCGTAACAAAGTCAAACAACAACGAATTATCTCTGGAGCATTAACTTATCCTATACTGGTACTTATTACAGCAGTCGTCGTACTGTTTTTCATGTTCTATGTTATTGTTCCAATGTTTAAGGATGTCTTTGCAAGATTTGGTGGAGATTTACCTCGATTAACAAGCATTATTGTAAATATCTCAGACTGGTTTTCTTCACATCTGGTTTTGCTAGCACTAATAATTTTAGGCTTATTCTTTTTAATTAAATCACTTTCAAAATCTGAAAGTTGGAAGAAACAAAAATCCATCCTAATACTTAAACTCCCAATCTATGGTAGTTTCTATCGAAAACTATATTTGTCTCGTTTTGCTCAAGCAATGGCTTTGATGAGTTCTGCGAATGTACACCTAATCACTTCTCTTCAACTTATTGAAAAGATGATAAACTTTTACCCTATCAGCAAAACCATACAACCAATAATTCAGAATATGGAAAATGGGAGCTCGTTTTATGAAAGCTTAAAACAGCACGATATTTATGACCCTAGAATGCTAACACTAATCAAAGTTGCCGAAGAAGTAAATGCGCTTGATACGGTTTTTAACAAACTCGCCGAACAATACGAAGAAGAACTGAACCACAAATCTCAAAGCTTAAGCACAATTTTAGAACCCATACTAATTTTAGTTGTAGGTGGCATCGTTGCAATAATTCTAATCTCAATGTACTTGCCAATGTTTAAACTTAGCACAACGATATATTAGATTTGTTTGCTGAGAAATATAATATTGTACAGCAGTAAAATCAAAAATAGCATGAAAGTTTAAACCATTTGACAGGGCAGAACAACACTGGTTACTCCATGTCACTTTATAATTATTCCGACATACCTTGGTCTTTTTCATTTTTTTTATTATCTTTCGCATACTATTTCAGAGCCACTAATAATTCATGCAAAATTTAAGAAAATCATGCTTACAACAAAGCAATTGAAGCAAGTATATTTATTAACTAAAACCAAATGTCATGAGCAAAGTAAAAAGACAAGTAAGAAGAATGTGGTGGGATATTAAAGACATCGCATTTTTTGGTACAAACATTTCAAGAAAAAACGGCATGTTTATGTCAATGGCCAACAGCATTCCCGTTGGATCAATTTATGATATGGACAAGAATTTCTTCGGAAATTTTACCGACCAAAATTTGGTGTTCACACAAGAAAGTCTGGTGAAAAACTACGCCAATTTCCCCAAAATACTAAATGATTCTGTCAAAGCTTCAACCAGTTTTGAATTAGACGTTGTCCAAAACACAGATTTTAATGTGTTTGCGAATATTCTTGAATCGGTAAAAATTACAAATATCAGTGCAGAGCTTGAAACCTTAATAAAAAAAGCCAGAAATGTCACTGTTGATATCAAAAGCTGGGGTGTGGATTACATTGAGGAGGGAGAACTCGCTGTTTTCCTTACTGAAATGGCAAATCAGAATGATCCCCGCATTCAGCAAATAATTGATGGCGACAACTACGTGGCAACACGTGGCATATGGATAAAAGGAATTACACTAAAATCAAACATGGAAGAGGAGACTATGACAAAAATCAAAGCCATTGCAGAAGTTAAAGAAATCGACTTAGCAGATGCAAAAATTGGATTAAATACAGACTCCAGCAATCATCTTGATATCAATCTGGATTTTGACAAAAAATTCTATCCTTTTTTCAAATTCCGCAGTATCAAATTTGAAAAATCTGAAGATTACTATCTTATTGCAAAGAATCAATCACAAGAAAAAGATGTGATTCTGGATGATGTAAACTTTTCAGAATTCACTGTTTAATTATATCCAATCAGAAACGGAAAGTGATGGATTTCATAGAAATTGTGGAGTGAAAGCCATCGCTTTTCATCTTTTACACTATTTAAACCAATGGAAAATCTCAACTACAAATTTCAAAAAGACAAAGCTCAAAAGTTTAAAAAGCTTTTAAATGATCAGATAAATACATTTTGCAAACGCCTCTCCATCTGCGAGCAATACGAGCACTTAAGCATTTCAGACAAAAATTTGATTTATGTATTCGGATACGAAAACATAATGAACATAATCTGGTACAAAAAGCACATCAAAAGAGAAACGTTTTGGCGAACATTATACTTTTTCATATCGATAATTCTGTTGCTAGCAATTCCATTTCTTATTTGGTTTATTACTTTTCATTATGCACCGCAAATTGATAATCTGGAAACGGGGGAAGTTATCATCGGTATTATTTCAATAATACTAACATCCATAATGGCAACTCATAAGTTTATCACTTCCTGGCTTGAAAAGAGAAAATATCTAAGTCAATTTTATTTAGCATTTACAGAACTAAAAAATGTATTATTCAGATTAGAAAACGACTATAAAAATGGGCAAGCAATTGATCCCAATGGCAATTCACTAAGCAAAGAATTCAAGCACGCTTTAAATCTGGCAATTGTAGAATCGAGAAGACTGGTTACAGAAGAAACCAAACAATATTTTGAGACCTTGTCCTATCCAAATACTGATTTCACAAATCTATTAACAAACCCAGCAAACACACTAGTTAAAAGCTTTAAATCTGGGAAATTGGATATCGAAAAATTGAAAGCAGAAAAGGAGACTTCTGAAAATGAAATTAAAGCAATTCTGCAAGAAATACAGCATACAGAAACAGAATTAAACATAAAAAAGGAACAGGTTACAGCACTAAAAATTGAAAAAGAGAGGAAAGCTAAACTATTATCCAAGGATGCAACAACAACGCAATCTGAGACAAGCAAACAAGAAATTCAGCAAATTACACAGGATTATAACGCAATTTTAGCTAAACTATCAAGCTTGCAAAGCAATATCATTGAAAAAGAATCAGAGCTTAAAGTAAAAAAAGCAATGGCAAAGCAGTTTTTACGATAGCTCTACAAAAGGAAACGACCGAGGCGGTTTTGGCCAAATGCTTTGTATGTTGTAGTGGCTGTATGCACAGGACTAAGTTAAGCAATAAAGTTGGAAAAGGAAAAGTTAAGGCAGTTCAAACTCAAAACTGTTTTCTGGCTTTTGAAGCATAAGCCATACACTTTCCCCATTTTATTCCGTTTCAATGCCTAAAAAACAGTAAAGATGACCAAAAGATCATCTTCACTTTAGTAATTTTATCTCTTACGTTTATTGGTTTACAGTATTTTAGAGGCTCAAACTTACTTGACCAATTTATTTGAAGAATCATCTCTTTTCAATTTAGCATAGTTCTTAATTATTACTTTTGCCAAAATTATACCTGAGAACAACCCAAAAACATACCAAAAATAATAATCTATTAACCTAATAAAAATCTCATCCTCTATTTGTTGCCTTACAAAAACAACTAGTACTAACCCTATAATAAAAAAGGTAGAAATGATATAGTATGAATACTTTATAAACACAATCTTCATTGATTTTTTTTCTTTTTATGAAAATATAGAATGATTTCTACTATTATTAATCCGAATAAACTAGATCCCAAAATCAAATATGAAACAATCTCCCATCTATAACTAAGAGTATCTACAAAAAACAACCTAAACAAAAAAGTTGTCAACAAAAAACCTCTGAAAATATTTCTTATTATAATTATACTTTTCATTTTTTTAATTACGAATTAATGTTTAACAACGCAATTCTACAATTTTCAATATTCATTTAATTACTTGGGAAATTTGGCTTTGGCTGCGATGGTCCTATTTCAGTATTATCATATACAGGTTCTTCTTCCTCAGGCACATCTGGCTTTGGCCAAGCTTTTATTAATTCATATATAGATCCCAATCCAATCATTGGCCAAAACCATTTTGGAGGCTTACTTCCTAGTGGATAATACCTGTCATTTTGCAACCTTCGGCTCTCAGCATCCAAAAAATACTCTTTTGGCTTCCCTCTACTAGTTGTGGTCCCCTCTAATTCAGGATTTAATACATTATCAAGGACAGCCTCAGTTATTTCAATAAATATTACTGCAGTAACAGCATCAACGACATCTGGCTCAGATAATGGTTCCGGAGGACGAGTATCACTACTTGTAAGTACTACAAGTACTGCAACTGTACCAACTAATGCTGCAGAAGTTGCAAATGTAATCTTTAAAACTTGATATCCAATAGGAATAGCTGGTGACAATGCTTCTGTTTTATACTCATTAGGTTCACCCCGGGGAACTGTTTTAGTTTCCTCTTCCTCTCCATCCGGACCAGGCGGAGGTCCAGACAAATGGCTGTCAGAGTTTGGTGAACCAGATCCACCTCCACTCCCGCATCCGGGACCTGTGGAGCCGCCATTTCCACCACCACTGCTACCGCCGGTGGGTCCTTGACCAAAATCAATAAAAATAAAAATATCAAAATGTTTTAAATACCAATTGGGTTCACCAATAGAAGGCATATCACCAGATTTCCATTCTGAGGTATGTATTCTCCATCCTCTAGCAATCCCTCCACTCGGATCAACCAAATTTACGGGGTTGTTGCCCATGCCGGTATAGGCTGAGTAAAACTGCCCATAAGGGTCGGGAGAAAGGAAACGGCCGAGGCGGTTTTGGCTAAATACTTTGTATGTTGTAGTAGCTGTAAACACAGGGTCAAGTTAATCAATTAATATTAGAAAAACGAGCGGGCGGAA
The DNA here is from genome assembly GCA_963676165.1 of Bacteroidales bacterium. Taxonomy (GTDB): domain Bacteria; phylum Bacteroidota; class Bacteroidia; order Bacteroidales; family ML635J-15; genus JAQIBY01. Next base: position 3,565,039 of record OY781043.1, read on the forward strand.
ATTGTGTGGTTGCAATGTGGCGAAGACGCCTAGTTGCAAAAATCGGTTTTAGCTTTACAAACTTTTTACTTTCTGACTTTTTAACTGTGTTTACTCCGCCAACTCATTTGAAGCATTACCAGATGTATGGAATCTTCTAATGCTGAAGTTCAGATTTGTTAATAGCATTATTTGCCTAACACAGCTTTAAGCTTATTTATTTAAATGTTTTACTGAGATATGTGAAATATAATAACCGACAAGTAACCCAATTGCAAAAAAAAGAATATAAATACAAAAAGTTGAAACTTCCTTGTCGTTTATAGCCCATATAACTGTTACACTTAACAAACTAAGGGCAAATAGTAATTTCACAATATAGAACGAATTATACGCTAAATAATACAATATTTTCTTCATTTTTTTTTTAAATAAATCCAAAGATTTGAAACGATTGATAAGGTCAAGAAAAATGCTAATAATACAAATAATAACGATTTAAATTTAAAATTTAAAATACTCATTACTGTTAATACAACAATCATAAAAAGGCTTATGTTTTTAATTAATGAAACTTTTTTCATATTAAAATAATTTTACTTTTTTTCATAATAAAACACATCTGGTTCAACACTATTGTTTTGCGTTGTGTCAACTGGTTCTACTTCTGTTGCATCATAAAATGTCTTAATTAATGCAATCCCTCCAGCAAGTTGTACGATAAAATCAATTATAGGCTTTCCACTTCCACTAGGAATTGTAATTATATTATCACGAAGCTTAATTGGCTTTATATAATCTTTAGGTCTTTCTTCTGTCCACGGCCCCGGGTAATGCTCATTGCCTGTTATTAAATCTCTAGTAATTTTAGCTAGGAAAATCATAATTAATTCGTCGACAACATCTGGCTCAGATAATGGTTCCGGAGGACGAGTATCACTACTTGTAAGTACTACAAGTACTGCAACTGTACCAACTAATGCTGCAGAAGTTGCAAATGTAATCTTTAAAACTTGATATCCAATAGGAATAGCTGGTGACAATGCTTCTGTTTTATACTCATTAGGTTCACCCCGGGGAACTGTTTTAGTTTCCTCTTCCTCTCCATCCGGACCAGGCGGAGGTCCAGACAAATGGCTGTCAGAGTTTGGTGAACCAGATCCACCTCCACTCCCGCATCCGGGACCTGTGGAGCCGCCATTTCCACCACCACTGCTACCGCCGGTGGGTCCTTGACCAAAATCAATAAAAATAAAAATATCAAAATGTTTTAAATACCAATTGGGTTCACCAATAGAAGGCATATCACCAGATTTCCATTCTGAGGTATGTATTCTCCATCCTCTAGCAATCCCTCCACTCGGATCAACCAAATTTACGGGGTTGTTGCCCATGCCGGTATAGGCTGAGTAAAACTGCCCATAAGGGTCGGGAGAAAGGAAACGGCCGAGGCGGTTTTGGCTAAATACTTTGTATGTTGTAGTGGCTGTAAACACAGGGTCAAGTTAAGCAATAAAAATTGAAATTGGAAAGACAAAGGCGGTTGTTGTTTCGTTAAACCCATATATTAATGTTAGACTTTTATCAGAGAATCATTCTCTCCTAAAAATGCCTTTCTACTTTTTCTATGACAATTCGGTTGAAGCACTATCCTATCCATTAAATAGTATACATCTAGCGCAGAAAAAATCTATTAAAGTAATAAAACTTTTCTTAAAGCCTTCAAAACTATAAAGATTTTCATCGTCAATAATATTTTCAGAATCCGACCATACAATTTCCGAATAATATTGATTCATAAAACCTTCTATATCTACATCTTCAATCATTTCAAACAATACAGAATCATTAATCATATATATATAGTCCGTTACAATTTGAATAAAATTAAATATATCTTCTTTAACATTTAATTCTAAATCATTTACCATATGAACCTTATCCATTTGGGCCAATACAACATCAATATTGACAGTTAAATATGGCTCTAGTTTCGATAATAATCTAATCCAGTCTTTTGTGCTTTCCCTATCAGGAATAAGATGATCATATTTGTGTACAAACGATTTTAATTTTACAAATGTATCAAACACCACAATTCTCTGTTTATTATCTGTAACAATAAAATCATCATAGCTTCTGTCCTTTGTTTTCATTCCGCAAAGAATAAACCATTCATTATTAGCTATTTTTAATAGCACTAAATATTTATTATACTTTTCTGAAATTTCATTTGTCATTTTAATTTATTATTTAGTTTTCTTCTCTTATCCCTAAACCACTTTTTAACCTTACTCCATTTACTTCCTGGTCCTTTAGTGCCCTGTCCTCCAGTCACTCTATTAGCCAGTTCTGAATCACTTAATCGCCAATCAATTTCCGAAATATTTGGTCTTGGATAATCTTGTGGCCATATATCTCCTCTTCCTCCTTTTGACATCTCATCTAGGACAGCCTCAGTTATTTCAATAAGTATTACTGCACCAACAGCATCGACGACATCTGGCTCAGGTAGTGGTTCCGGAGGACGAGTATCACTACTTGTAAGCACTACAAGTACTGCAACTGTACCAACTAATGCTGCAGAAGTTGCAAATGTAATCTTTAAAACTTGATATCCAATAGGAATAGCTGGTGACAATGCTTCTGTTTTATACTCATTAGGTTCACCCCGGGGAACTGTTTTAGTTTCCTCTTCCTCTCCATCCGGACCAGGCGGAGGTCCAGACAAATGGCTGTCAGAGTTTGGTGAGCCAGATCCACCTCCACTGCCGCTTCCGGGACCTGTGGAGCCGCCATTTCCGCCACCACCACCACCATAATAGCGATTTGTTGGAGCTGTAGACATCCATCCAGAAAAATCAACCCAAAGACTTCTTTCAAACAATTCGGTATAAATATACAAATAGGTATTTGGATCACGTACTGTTGCCCCAACCACCTCATATCTAGCGTGTTCATAATAATCTGGTGGAATGTGGATCATCCCACCACTCGGGTCAACCAAATTTACGGGGTTGTTGCCCATGCCGGTATAGGCTGAGTAAAACTGCCCGTAAGGGTCGGGTGAAAGGAAACGACCGAGGCGATACTGGTTGAAAGCGTTATATGTTGTCATGGCTGTATGCACAGGACTAAGTTAAGCAATAAAGTCGGAAATTGGAAAAGTATAGGCAAGCTTTGCTTTCGAACTCACGCTGCCTTTTATTATTTGCTCAAAATTCACATTTAAGCCAGTTTTTCTGCTAATTTGTTTGAAGCATTACTCATAATTATCATTCTCAATCCTCAAGAAAATCCAATTCAAATCTGATTTTCTCGCCAGTCTCTTTCTTATACAAATAAAGCAAGCGACTGCCTGGCTTGTGAACCAGAGAATCTCCAACTACAGCATAATCATACAAAATATTGTTACAGTTTGAGGAAATAAATGCTCGCAAACCAAGTGTTTTTCCACTTTTTGTCTCGATCAAGGTCGTTCCTTTATATTTTTCAACAAAGGTAATGGTTTCATAAACAGCCTCATCATTTTTCAAAACAGGGTATTCATCAAAAACATTTGATGTCATATTAAATCCTATAAAGACTAGAAAAACAAAACCAATAATAAATATCGGAACAATAAATAAAACATTTCTTCTTGTGTGTTTGTTTGAATTTTCCATATTACAAATTTCCATAATACTCCATTATATTCCCACTAAGATCCCCACTAACACCTGTCAGACTTAGTCCTACTCCTGCATCAACAGAAAAACCTATAATAACTGCCCCTGGTGTAGGGTTTGATACTGAAACACCTAATGTAACGCCTCCAATTACTTTACCACCCACGCTTCCAGACGCAAACCAACCTGAGAAATCTCTCATGCGAACTTTATCTGCATTAGGTCCAACAATATAAAAAGAAGTGACTTTAACGGTTGCAGAAGCATCAATCGTTCCTACCCCAGTACCCCCTGAAACATAAGTCATTACATTTGAACCACTAATAGTAGGATTATTCTTAATTAAAACACCAATGGGAGCTGTGTTAGTTGACACTCCCGCCTCAGCTTTTAAGTTTATCTCAACAGATGTTGCATCAGGAAATCCTAAAGGCCTTCCCATTAGTGAAGAACTAAAAGATAAAAGCATCCTTTCCTCTCCTGAAAGATTATATGGACTTAATGGTCCAAGTTCTTCTGAAATATGACCCCCAGCAGCAACAAATTCTTTCATTAACTCCTGATTGGTTGGATCCTTGATTAAAGCATTTATTAAACCTGTTTCATACTCATCTGGCACAGGCTCTCGTGGTTTTCCTATACGCCACATAAGTACAGAGTTCCCGGATCCACTTTTCTGACCAGATCTTTTTATATGTCGTGAACCTGAGGATGAAGCAACCGAAATGCTTCCATCCGCATTGCCACCACCACCTGCTGAATACGGTGAAACATAACGCATTATCCATGATGACTCCCAAAAATTTAGGCTGTCAAAATCACTCCACGAACTCATCTGATGCATTACCTATTACTCATTAACCTATTTCCCATAAAGTGAATCCTCCAAACTTTGAAGAAATCTTCCGTTATTCGATGCAGATTTTTTAATGAAAAGATACTTATTCTTACCAATATCATATCTAACCAAACTGTCTTCAGCAAAATTATTAACGTAAGTATCAATTTGATCAATTTGCTTTATAAAATCATTAAAAGAAGTTACCTCAACGTTCATTATTGAATCAAGCTTTTTCTTTGAATTGAAGTTCATTCGATTTGAATATGATAAATATGTCTTTTCACAATTATCATCAACTTCTAGGTAAACTGTAAATAATGTATTTCCATTTATCGAACCAACTTCAAGATTATCTTTTAAAATAAAGGTTCTATATTTTACATTATAAAAAACAACATCGTATTGAATTTCTTGTTCCGTTATTTTAACTTTAGCATACGGTCTATCATCAGCACAATATTTTATTTCATTTATTTCAACATTCGGTTTTGTCCAAATGATTACCCGATTAAAAACGACACTTCCCCAAGCTATCCAATAAATGATGAAAATAACAATTAAAACTGTTACAAATAAAACCCCTATTATCCTTACAATCTTTTTCATATTACTCCTCCCATCCAATTGGTGGATCAGTTTTAATCAAATTTGAATTCGTATATTTAAATAAAATCATCTTAATTTATTTTGACTCACGTGTTACCATCTCTTCTGAAACTTCTTCTTTATATTGTTTCCAGAGCCCTTTTACTTCCTTGTACAATAAATTGGTTTGTGCTGTATCAGTGCTAAACTTAGCATATATCTTCGACTCGTCTCTTAGTACAATTGTTATAGCAGCAGCTTTAAACCAACCATCTCCATAACTATAGGAAATTGATTTAACTTCATCCCACGATGCATATTTGATGAATTTCTCCGTGTCTGAATTTTCATACAACCAATATTTACCAATTCCTTTATTGGTGAAAAAGCTAGCGGTATATTTGTAATCAACTTTTGAAGAAATTAGTAATAAACATTCATCATCTTCAAAATCATATAATGTGTTAAGATATTTTTCAACTTTATCAGGTATTTCATCTGCTCTTAATGGTGGATAATTACAACCTGTCAATAATAATGGGATTATTAGTAATAAATAAGCTTTTTTCATAACTCAATTAATGCATGTTAAATCTCAAAATGTACAATAAACAACGTTTAAATTTTATATTTATTTGCAAATTGGACAAAACATTAAGGGTCTAAGTCCCTTAGGATTACAAATCTGCTATCTACTCAGCACCAAAACGTAAAAACACATTTACTTCAAGTGCTTTCTTTGTATCCAAATAATTTTCCCAACTTAATGGCCCATAAACCGAGTCGTTCTCCTTATCAATAATGAAATAATTGAAGGTTGTATCTTCTGTTTGAGTTTCAACATCTAACAATTTTTGTGATGCAATAATATATTTACGATTGTGATGCACGGCTTTGACATTTCCTTTAACGACAATTTTTTTATAATAATACTTTTCCGGCGATTTATAAATAATAGCACCACCAGGATATCCAACATCATACGCAACGTAATCAGGCAGAAAATAATAATCATCTCCAAGATTTTGATTTTCATTACAGCTTACAAACAGTATAGCTGTAATAAAAAATACTATGTATTTATATTTTTTCATTGTACTTCAATAAGTTTCATCTTTACATTTCCAATTGCACTTTCATATTCAAATTTTATGATAAGAAATTCACCATTGAGTGTAAAAGATTTCGCTGTATCCAAAAACATTTTCAAAAAATGAAGGCAATCTTCACAAAGAGAACAATTATCAAATGGTATTTTTGTACTTAATCTAATGTCCAATCTGCTAAATGTATTAGCATCTCCTAGCTTATATTTCCCTCTGTATTCTTTTTTATTATTAAGATTAACTGTAAATCTACCATTTGATTTAAAGTGAAAGATATAATTTAATCTGCAACATGTGTCATCTGTCTTAAGCAAACTGTCAACTTTCAAAAATGGATTTTCCCTAATTCGAATCAAATGATTTTGCGCAAGATACGTCTCTTTATATTTAAATTCAAAATCAACCAATCGCCATTGATTAACTAACAATGAATCCATCTTTTCACATCCAAATAAATGAATTCCATGCATTAAAAACAAGAACATTATTGCTTCTAACAATCTACCTGTTTTCATATTACTTATCAATTTCATAAACAACCTTAACATTTGTCTGATTTTTTAAATATTTAATCGCGCCAACCGTAGTAAGCTGATTAAAACGAGAATTATTTGCAATAATACCTGCCTCTCTCAACTGTGACATTCCCCAACTCACACATCGCGTACCAAAAAGACTATAGTGTGGCGGGTTATCCATAGATTTATTAACATTTGCAAGAAGTGTTTTATATTCTTTACTTGTCACAGATAACTCAAATAATGTATACCCCCTCCATTGACCTTCTTCATAACTATTTTGTAAAGATTCTGATGAGTTTTTAACTTGTCCATCTGAATAAATTAAGTATTTAAATTCCGGTTTATCTTCTACATAATGCCCAGATTTTTCTCTAGTCGGGCTGAAACTATATGAATCATTTCCTTCATTTGCTCCGAAAATAATCAGAGTTAGATGACCTCCATATTTACCACCAGCATCATGCTTTTTCCCCTCGTCATTTATCCCATGCACTATGTGAATGTAAATCTTATGAATGTCTGTATCAGCTTCACTTTTAGTGCCATACTCATCTGGCACAGGCTCTCGTGGTTTTCCTATACGCCACATAAGTACAGAGTCTCCAGAACCACTTTTCGGACCAGATGTTTTTATATGTCGTGACCCTGAGGATGAAGATACAGATATGCTTCCACCTGCATTCCCACCTCCACCGCCTGATGAAATTGGGGAAGTCCATTTTATTATCCACGCATCATCATATAAACTTATATCTCCAGGATTTGCATCTCTAAATGCAAGTAAATACTCAGTTTGTTTAAGTGCTATATACATCTGAATAACATTAGCTGCATCCTTTAAATTCCATGGCATTTCATCACTAACCACAACTTCACCACCAGTAATCCCACCACTCGGGTCAACCAAATTTACGGGGTTGTTGCCCATGCCGGTATAGGCTGAGTAAAACTGCCCGTAAGGGTCGGGTGAAAGGAAACGACCAAGGCGGTTGTCGTAAGTACGCAACTGGAAACGGTTATATTGGCTGTACTGTGCATCTTCCTGCGCAAATACACCCTGATAAGCATGTCCGTAATTACCAACACTCACACAGCGATCAGGCATTTTCATGCCAAAGGGATAATAGTCGCTTATTGCAACAACTTCAACGTCTCCTAAATCGCGTTGAAAAACAGCTCGTACATTGCCCAAATTGTCTTGATACTCGTATTGCAACAATACAATATCAGCATGGTTTTGGTCTGTAGAGGCTTTTCCTAAACGCCCTATTCCATACAAATACTGCTCTTCATGTTTTGAGCTCTGCCCTTCTAATTCAGAGAACACTGAAATTATTTCTCCACCGGGTCCCCTCACAAACCAGGTAGCTTGTTTCGCATCAACATTATAAATGCATATGCAACGTCCGCTTTCATCATACGTGTATTCTGTGAGCAATGCATTCGATTGTGCATCTCTTAACTCCATTGTTTTCCCTCTGGAGTCTTTTACATGATACAATCCGTCCACTGCATCTTCTATCATGCTGCCAATTAAATCATAGTCAAAATTACCACTGCTCTGGTTGTCTATATCGTTATTATAACGGGCAGATGGCACTGCATCGCTAACATAATCTAATTGATTGCTGTTGGCAAGGTAATGATAGCTTAAATCATCCATAAAAACATCGCTACCACTCAAATTTCCATTTCGCTTGAGTTGTGTTATGTTTCCATTGGCAGAATATGCAATGTCATACACGTGATATTTTTCCTCAACATCACGTGTAAAACCATAGGTAAGACTTGCCTGACTTTGGGGCAAGGATATGTTTTGTCCGGTTTCTACCATGCTTTGAACAATTGCGGCATTGGCATTAAAGTAAGTGAAATTTTCAGAGTTTTCAAAATCGGTAATCGTATTTCCTCCCTCAACCGTATGATTGTGGAAATAATTTATGTCTTTTCCTTCGTTGGCAATTTGCGACAGTACTCCTGAGTAAATATTTCCGCTATTTACAGCTGGAGAAGCTTGTATTGCAGATATCTGACTAAGTACATCATCAACCAAATTGTGAGGACTATGCCCATTGGTTCCGTTGGTTTGCATATTGGTTGTATATTGTCCAAACTCTGCCTCAACAAACCGATTAAACTCATCGTAACCATACTGATACATCCAATGTGTACGTTCATTTGCCAATTGGTTATTTTGTGGACCTCCCGCTGTATTCCAACGTTGAGAACGGATAAGTCCTGAGTAATTATTTTGTCCCTCGCCTGAGTTAATAAAACTTGCACCAATACCGGCAATATTGGCTTCACGTTTATAATCGCCATCAAAATAATCAAGTGTCATACCAAAAACATCTTTGCAAACACTATTGGTAGCAAGATCGTCCTGTCCGGGATCTGTCATTTTTCCGGCATATTCTAGGCCCAAGTTTGGATTGTTGATGGATTTTAACCATCCGTTGATGGTGTAAACATAATCTATGCCTTGTAAATCTTCTTCGACAACAGTACGTTTAAGCTTGCCATCAGGATAATACTCATAACTGGCAACTTCCTGAACAAGGACAGGGGTTCCTGATACATAATTGGTTTTTATGGTAACAGAAACCAACTGCATATCGGCATTGTATGCGTACATGTAATCAAATCGTTCGCTTTCATTGTTTTTCTGATATGTCATGCATTTCAAATTGCCCAACAAATCATAATCCATATGATACGTTTTTGTTCCTTCAATTGTACTCTGCCCCATACCATTGTAATGCACTACCATCCAGGACAAACGCCCGAAATCATCGTATGAAAACCATTTGCTTAATTTATCTGTCCATGTTTTAACCAATCGTCCTTCAGAAAAGCTTACAGGATAATTGCTTGCCAACAGCCCTGTTTCACTTTCAAAAGTGCTTGACTGATCGCCGATATCATATCTAAAATAAATTTCATCTTTACAGTTTGCATTGTTCAACGGGTCGGTTGAAAAATCGTTATTAAGAATAACATCATCAAGTATGCTGCTTAAATTCGCAAAATTGTAGGTAGCATCTTCGCTATATTCACCTGTTTCCATTATGCGACCTAAATCGTCGTAGTTGATGTAGGAAAAAGTATTATCATTTGCCTGTTTCGCATTTTGAATGAAACGGGATTTTCCGTCTTTTCGGTATAAATAGTTTGTTTCACCAACATCTACAGTTGTATTGGATAACAGTTGCCCCCAATTGTTGTAGGTATATGTATCATACATTGTATGTTCAGGTGCATTCGGCAATTTTGTATAATCCAATCGAACATCAATCTCGTATCCATCCAAACCTCCAAATTGATAATAATCGTAATTTTGATTCTCAACAAAATCATTATAAGGTAAGGTTAAATCACCCGTAGAGTAATTTCCAATGTAATAATCGGTGCAATAAACAACATCGACACCAAGTCCACTAGGAGGAGCATCGGATTGATTGCAATGAATTTCTTTAAGCTCTAATTGAATCTCAACAATGTTTTCATAAATATCTGCCGGAATTTCTAAATCACCGGTATGCACAACATCGGGGACATTAAAATCAAAATAAAAGCCATCATTTACTAAGGTGTTGTCTCCACGCACATACATCGTATAAGTAAACTGGTCGTCAATAACAAACCGATTTGTTTCTCCTCCTATTGACTCAACAACACCGTAAACAACAAAGTCAATTTTAACATTATTACTTATCGTCGGCAATGGTGGCAAATCTCCTTCAACGTGATCGTCATCCCAATCAACTGTAATTTCCTGACCGTTTTCAACTTCAATTACTTCAATGTATTTATCAGAATTCTCTCCATCGTGTAACACAGTCATTGTATTGCTGGCATTTAAGGAAAAATCCTGATTGTAATTCACAGTATTCAAATCAATAATTTCTAAATCACTTATGGTTGAATACTGGTTTGCATATACGACTGGAATGTTAAGATCAACTTCATTTAAGCCTGAAAATAATGAATTGTTACTATGCCATGTCCCAAAATTAGTTAGTGAATCTAAACTAAAAATATACCCATCTACATCGATAACAGGTTTTAAACCCGCATCATCAATAAGAAATAAACTACCATAAACATAGGGAGAAATATTATCCACAGATTTGCTATAGTTGACATTACCAGCCATAGCAATATTTCTCAGAACGAGCCCATCATTGGTTTCTGCAACACAAGCAAAATGCTGAGGTAAATCATCAACTACAATAATTTGGTCTGTTTTGAACATTCGAACGGAAATTTTTCCATAATCAACACTATTCTCATCATGTTCAACAGGAATACTGATTATATTTTGATAAGCACCATTTTCGTCTTGATTTGCAGAAGTAAAATGTGGCACAAACGGAATACTTTCACCTTCATCCGGGTTTGCATTTACCTCTAAAGACTGAATTACTGCAGATGACGAATTGCTAGTAACTAACGTGTTATTCCCTTCAGGTATTGTTTGAACTCCTTCAGGATAAATTGTTTTACTAAGCCTGCCTGTTTTATCGTAATACGACAAGTTATAATTGTAATAATCAATATGATATCCTATATTCAATATTTGAGACATTTCATCAGGTGCTGAACGGTAAATTCGGTACACGCCCTCAGGCAAACCATGAATCTGTAAGGCGCAATACAACTCATAATCAAAAGGTTGCTCATACAACAAATCAATTGGAATATCAGCGTGGCTCATTTCCAATGTATAATCCTCACCATCAACAGTTACAACTTCAGATTGCACATCATTAATGTTATAAAAATAATCGTTTATATCCTCTGTTTCCCAAACAAGCTCTCCACTAGACACAGAATAAATCTGTATATCTGTTTGAAAATTTGCTTGAATATTGATTCCTGCATCAACAACTCCTTCAGAAATATGAAAATCAAGGAAAGATTGGAAAGGTGCCATCCTTGAAAAAACAGTACGTTGATAATCTCCTGCCTTTTCATCTTGCGCAACCTTTGCACTTGCCACTTTCTTTCCACCTATAGCATAGGAAACAAACTGTTTACCATCAGCATCTTCTGAAAGCACTTTCATCATTCCTTTTTCATAAAGGAAATTCACAGGATTTTCCACATCAATCTCCTCTTCAAAAACATGATAGTTTTCATTAATAAGGAAACCCTGAGCCCCTGTAATGTGAAACAGTTCATTTGAACGTATAAACATCGGATATGACTTACTTTCATGTCCACTCCCCATGTACAAATTGTCTCCGGCCATGCTGGTTTTTTCCGGAACAGAACCCATGATTTCATTATATTCTACCTGATAATACGGATAATCTGTTGTTGGGACATATAATTCATCACTATTATTCGTACTATAATAAGCACCTAGCAAAGAGTTATTATCCACTTTTCGTTGATCTGAACTAAGATTAGGTGTTTCTTCATCAAAAACAGCACCATTACTTGTCATAAAATTGTTACGATAATCAAAATTATTATCATTGACAGGTGCAGGGAGACTTTGAATTGAAGTTCTTCCTTTTTTATCATATACTATTTGTTGACATAAAATGTTATCATCTTCAAAAGAGCGTGATTGTGCTTGATGAGTACGACCAAAAGAATCGAAATAAACTCGTGACTCTCCAACCTTACTGGAAACCAGCGTCCCATTAACTTCATCCTTATTAAAAACACTAGATTGATACCAATTCCAACCTGTATTTGTTGTGCTTGAAGAAAGATTAACGTCTTTATGTTGTTGCAAATTTATGTTTCTATTTAAAATATTCCCCCAACCATCTGTAATTCGAATGTTTTTGTTTGAGAATTCTTCATTATAGAAACTTGCATCTGCGCCTTTATTTACTGAATTTACTGTCATCTCGTAAGGAGGAACACCACCGGTTGCAACGATGCGAACACTTGCCAAACTATCACTTTCTTCAGTCAAATCTTCAACATAAAGGTCTAAAGGTTCAATTGAATACTGCAAATGCATTTTAGGATGCTTCGTACTGTCTTTACTTTCAGAACTCAAAAACATAACACTTTCTCCATTCGCTTCGTCGTCAAGTTTAATCATTATACCGTTGTTATCTATAACACCACTTTTCCATAAAGGAATCAGCTTTGCAATATCAATAACAATGCTGTCATTTGACGAAATAGTCCCTAAAGCAATATTACTATATTTGGCATAGTAATCTGGCTTATTATTCCAGGTTAAACCGTCTTCACTCCAGTTGTCCTTTACTAAATATGCAGTGGAAGCATTAGGAGTCGTATGATTCCCAATATGTAGAACTAAACTAGCAGAATCAATACTTGCATTAAATGGAATATCCTCTATAGGCAAGTGGATATAAACACGTGCTGAATCTCGACCACTCACAAGCAGATCATCCATACCACCAAGAATATTAGTTGGCTTTGCTGAAAAAGCATAGGTATCTTCTAACTTTACTGATTGTGTTTTCAATTTCAAGGGTTCATAATAAAAGATCTCTAAGCGTGGCTGAGAATCATAAACAACAGAATCGCCCCCGGCAAATGACATACTCCCACCTACCGTTTCATCTGCGATATGACACAAAATACCATTGTTTTCTAATTCATCTGAATACCATGCTTCTACAAGTTTACTGACATCAATTGCATATGCTTCATTGACGGAATCGGTTTGCGCAATATCAACTTCATAATTCATATTGAGCTCAGGCGCATTATCCCAATTCACACTATCAGTATGCCAATGATCAGAGCAAGCAGTCATGACACTATTGTTTACTCCAAACGAAGAACCTGTTGGAGACAATAAGAGTCTTGCAGAAGCAATTTCTACATCTTTGGGCAAGAGGTCAATGTTATAATTTAACAATGTCCTTAGAGCTTCTCCTTTACTTGCCTCCCAGATAATTTCATTTGACGCTTTTATTGTCGCAAACTTATTCCCACTATTAATAATATTAGCACAAGTTGGCTCTAAAATCAGACGTTTCCCTGTGAAATGTGGTTTTGCATGTTTGATTCCTTGATTGCTATTAACTGCACTGGAAAGCACAGGTGACAAAACACCAAACGATTCAAATAAATGAGTGGAAAAGAAAATATCTTTTCCCGGATTTCTACCTTGCTTATAGATTGCTTCGCCATTTAAAGTCAATAAGAAATACTTATCCAAAGCATAAAACTTTAGAATATCACCTTCCTCGAATTTTGTTGAGACTGGAGTTTTTTTACCGTTTGCAACAACATACAAATTCCCCCTGTCCACATGTGCTCCAAAACAATAATCTTGGATTTGTGGATTTGTTTGCTTTTCAGTAAAGCCTAAAACTTTACTATGTTCTGAATAGCCTTTGTCCATTTCTTCAAACACAAAAACAGCAGTGCTAGCAGCTGGCACATAAGATGATGATATTGCATAATCATTCACAGAAAAATCGTTATCTTTTATGACCTCATAGCTCTTAACAAAACATTCACCATAAGGAATGAAATCACAATAATTAACAAAAGTTGCCATAGTATCTAACTCACAACCACTTGCATCTGTAATAGTAAAAGGATAAACACCTGGTGTAACATTATTCAAATAATCTACAGTGTCACCGTTTTGCCATTCCACATAATACGGAGGAACTCCATTGTTTATTTTACTGATTGAAATATTCCCAGTACCTCCGGGTGTAGTAGCATTAACCTCACAAACAAGTGGTAAAGGAGAAAATGTACACAATGGGAAGTATAAAGTATCACCAACTGCATTAATCTCTACAATAGAAATCAAATCAGAGGTAACAACATCTTCTCTGGACAATAAAATCGAATCGTTAAGACTAACAACTAAATCATCATTTACTTTATTCAATTTAATATATGAATCCATTCCAATATCTGGTATTGAAACAGTCTTTATTAATGAATTATTCTCATAATAGCGAACCAAACCATTTTCATAGCTTATTTTAAAATCAGGGATGAAATCTGTATCATTAAGATTTGTCAAACCAAATGATTTTGGATTCGAACTAATATCGTTGGTCGATTTTATTATTGATCCATTTTTCTCCTGTTCAAGTACATTATATGAATATGATCTGCCTCTTGCTATAGTACTGTCATTCCGAACAAAATAACCATCAGCCGATATCATATCCTGTGTGGAATGCCAATAAGGAAGACTCAATGAAGAAAATTCATAAGATGCAGTATCACCAAAATGATCAATAACCTGAAATAAATGATTTGAATTATCGAAATCCGTAAATAGATTTGTATTTACATTCTTATGATTTAAATGTAGACGATATGGCTTTACACCTCCGGAAACATCAAGGGAAATAGAATCACTTGTAAGAACCGAAGCAACTATCTTTAGTGGTGATCTCAAATTAGAAACTATTTCTCCAAGACTACTTGAAGCATCCTCCAAACGAACAACAGGATACTGTGCTTCTTGAATTGCTAAACTTGAATATACAATCGCACCATTCAATGCATAATAAATACTATCTTCAATCTTCTGAATAGACAATAAGTCTCCAGGCACAATGCTTTGACTTGGAGTAATTTGAACTCCTGATTCATAAATACTAAATTTATGATTATAAAGCAAGAAGCCATGTTCAATAGAATTGTATGCCATGCTTTGTTTGTCAGACAACCCAAATATCCTTGATCCGGCATTATTTGATAGGTAATCTAAATCGGTAACCGGATATGCTATAAATCCAGCTTCGTCTTTAGATATTGATTTCTCAGAAAATGCAAATGCATTCCAATTCCCCGCAGTTGCAACTATTGCAGAATCGTTTTGAAGTAGAAATTCATTATCATCCCAATCCAGCTTACAATTAATAGTCTTATCATCTTTTCTTCGATTTAGACTGTCTTTGATTTGATATGCATACAGTTTATTTAGCATCAAATCATTATTAACACCATTTTGCCCATTACTCCAAATAATCTGACTTGATGTAGTATCTTTTCCACTAAAGGCACGCACAGACAATCGATTATTATTAAACGCTACAGGTCGCAGATAAACCGGCAAAATTCCTTCATCAGAAAAACTAACAAAGAGGTCTTCTACAAAGTGTTTTTCCTCCTTAATGTTTACACCTAATCTTAAATTAGCTTGACCTACTAAAGCACTTGAATAACACAATGAATCGTTTTTAAAATAAAGGATATTATTCCCTAAAATCTTAATTGAAAACACATCGGACAAAGAAACTTCTCCAATCTGTATCTTAAAATCACCATATTCATAAACACTTAAAATTCCCGAATCATAATAAAATGCATGTGATAAATCTGAATAAGTACTAAATGTGCCATTAGATAAACCAACAAAAACTTCTACACTTTCACTTTGACTATAAAAATCATTTTGAATACGCCATTCAACCTTGCCATTTTCACCTTTTGAAAGCACATTATAGCTTAGCGCTCTGCTAGACCAATCATCCGAGTTTGGAAGAGATACAACTCCATTTTCCTCAACATTTGTATTCTCTACATTATAGAATTGCACTGTATCACAAATGAAATAATCCCCACTGGCAATATTTCCCGCTACATCAGAAACCGTAAGTGAATAATACCCTTGACTTATTGAATTTCTAACTTGAGATGTACTACTATTTTCCCACACATAACTTAAAGGAGAAACACCTCCAAATGTTAACACTTCAAGGTGATAATCATCTTTGCCCATAGGTGTTAAATCGTATTCCATCTCCAGATTTTTAGAATAATTTGTTGTAAACAAATCTGTAAAACGAACATTATCTGTTGTTAAAACAGCATAATTATAATTCTTTTCTGAATCCAAGGCAAAAGCTCCCAACAACATATCATCTTTATAAAGCATAACACTATCTTCAACACATTGCATTTGAATTAAATTAAAAGTGTTATAATCTCCAATGTATGTCTCAACCAAATCCACAACAGTAAATACAGAATCATTGCCGAATTTAAATCCGGCCGCAAAAACTTCAGAATCACTTGAACAAATCCCTAAATATTTATACTGCTCAACATCCGGTTTGTCAATTGATAATATAGGATAAGCTAGCAAAGAAAGCTTTGTGTCAACTTTGTTATTCGAGCGAATAAGACTGGATTCATGTAACCCAAAAGTGCTATCATTAATAAAATAAACAGAACTAGAATTAAAAAGCAAATTTCCCCACATTAAGTTATAATCAATTCTACGATCAAGTGAGTCTGTCAATACTAGATTTCTCACTCCCTTGTTAATAAAACAGAAACTATCTGTAGAATTATCATCCCATAAAAATGACATGTTTTCCGGAGAATAGAAATCAATCTTAAATTCTCCATTATTGTAATCTTCTGCAAAAAACCTTATGTTCTGTGAAATATCATAACGCCCGGTAGTATATATGTCATTTATGTAACAAGACGGTGAGTTTGAAGCTAAAACAATGTATAGCTTATTCTGGAAATTATTTAAGCTTGTATAAACTAAAGAATCATTCAGGAAATAATGAATAAATCCTTCTTCCCTTTCAATATAGATCGTATCATGCTGTTCATAATTAAGAGAGCTGAATAAGTTCCCATTCTCAATTACCTGAACATTATTTTCATTTACAAGAAACCCATAATTAATGGAAAAATAGTCGGGCAATTCTTTTGTTTTCTGAAACCCAATAATAAATCTCCCCGAACCTTGAAAAGCCGATGTATCTAAAACATGTTTAATAAAACCATGATCATTAAGCTCTATACTATGCTTTGACAATGCTCTGGCATTCCAGTCATTTGATGTATTTGTAGTTATTAACTCTCCATTGAATATTTGTAAACTATCCAACAACTCCCATCCAACGTTCTGATAAACATCAATCTGCTTAACTATTGTACTATCTGTAAAATCAGTAACAGAAAGCTCATAAGTCCCGGGATATATCCCGACAACCGACTCTGTAATTACCGAATCAAGATGCGACCAATGATAACTATATGGAGTAATACCTCCACTCGTTTCTATTTCTAAATTTGTTTGTTGATCATTTTCAGCAATTAAATAATTATAATCGACATCTAGACCAGGAATGTAACCTATCGTAATATATGGCCTTTTTGAGGAGTCTAAATGGTCTTTTGATGCAAAACAAATCTTTCGATATATTGATTCTGTATCAAGTTTCATCATCATACCATAATTATCAGAATTCCCCAAATACCACGAATTAATAATTGTAAAAATATTAAATTCAAAATTGGTTTGTGTACTACTTGTCGTTGAAGGAATTGCAGTTGTTGGAGTTAAATTATAAGTAGGCTGATTGTTCCAGTTAACTGTATCATGATCCCATGGGATATTAACAGGATATATATGGCTCTTGTTATCCCCAGAATGTATTGCCCATGAAAATCCATTCCAAAACAGATGTAACTTGGATGACACCAATGAAACTCTCTCCGGAATTGAATCAAGCTTGATTTTCATTAGCGACCTACGGATATTCACATGTCCACTTTGTGTCCATGCTATCAAATCAAAGTATTGTTTTACAGGGGAAAAAACAGAATCCGGATATAATGAAGCCACAAAGATATCTTCTTCTGGTATTATATTAATTGTTTCCGGAATAACATATTTTATTGAAATAGTAGGTCGTTTCGCAGTGTTTGAATAATCCGAAGAATAATATTGAAGTTGATTTGTTGGGGTCTCAAGAAATAATCTCAACAAAATACCATGATTTTCATATTGATTGATATGCCAATTTTGTGCAAAATTTGTTACGTCAATTACACAATCAGAATTTGCCCCTCCGAGAGAAGAACATATTATTTGACCTGATGTGGTGGTTGAAGGTTGATTATTCCAAGTCACAAGATTTTCAGACCAACTTTCCGTTGCCCTTTGTATCAATAAACTCAGATAATTTCCGATATGAACATTGGAACTCAAATTAAGTTGTGCACTAACTATCACTGCATTAGCAGGAATACCAGACAAGTCAACTTGCACCAAACTTCTAGCTATCACACTATTGTTCAGATTGGCGAAACTTGACATAAGTAAATAATCCGTATTCCCGTAATTTGTGTTTGCGGAGGCTGATGAGATCATCGCATCTTTAGTAACATTTATGACCGTATCTTTTACCGTATAAGAAAAAGACAATTTTGGTAACAAAAGCAATAGCAATAGGCTTATCTTAATTAATTTTGAAAACATGGTAGATTAGTTTTTATGTACAGGTCCGTAAATTGTTCCATCAAGCAATTCAAGCATAACAGTAAAATGAAGTATTTGAGGTGTGTATTCTCCTATTGTGAAAATTATTTCATCATTGGTTGTGGAAATACTTAGTCCACTAGGCAAATTATCGACAAGACTCAAATCAAAATTGTAACTAAAGATATCATTCGCACCCTTATACAAACCTACTCTGATTTGAACTTTTTTTAACAAATTAATGTCATCAAAACTGTCTTTCAACAAACATAAATCAAGTTGATAAACAGTATCTGAAACATTTTCCACATTAACAGGAATATATTTTGCATAATAATTAAAAGGATCACTTTCCTGTCCTATTAGGATTGAATTTACTCCTAAAACAATAATGACAACAATAACTAGTTTTTGTAAGGTTTTCATAACAATTAGCATTAAATTTTATAGACAATAAAGCCATATTTATTGCAATTGCCATAAGATTTGTTTTATCGCATATATTTTTTGTATTAACGTGTGTACAATGTTTATTAAAATCGAAAATAAGCACAAAGATTAAATCCCCTTCTTTCTGATTTTCTGTATTTTACGTACACCCATTCAACTTCTACACATTAATATTTTTTTATCCGCTTTATTTTTTAATGGATTAGCAAGATGAATGTATAAAACCTATCATAATAACGTATACCCTTATTTTTCAAGTCTTTTGAGCATTTTGAGAAAAAATTCTAATTACGTTAATTGAGATGTCGAATACGTTAATACAATTTTTTATGTACTTCATAATATTATCTTTTCTTTTGTTTTAAATAATTTATACTGTTATGAAAATCTCAAAAGCTATTATTCTGGTTCTGGGTTTAACTCTTAGTACTTTGGGGCATTCTCAAAACACTGGACCTAACAACATTGATCACATTATTTTCACACAGGATGGTGTTGACATGTCAACAGGAAGATATCATAAAAACATTAACATACTTCATGTTCCGGGACCTGGAGGTGGTTATACAATAAACTTGAATTACATGTCAAACCTCGCATACGATCAAGAAGCTTCATGGGTTGGTGCTGGCTGGTTCTTGAGCCCAGGCTCAATTACCAGAACTCTAAATGGCATCCCTGACGATGTGAAAAACGCAAGGTTTTTAACTTGTATTGACGATGAAGATGCACAAACCACAAACGACAGTCACACATTAAACTTTGGCTACAACCACGAATCATGGATATCTCCAGCGCTACAGCATGTTTTCGGGTTTAACAGAGCGCTTTTCGGGTTTCAGGAAAAAACGTTTAGTGACAACCTTAACCAACCGGTAAGCTTCGGTACTGGACCACTGTATTTTAGAGATATTATTCCTAGCGGCACATTAAACGACAACACAATTACTACCCCAAACGGGAACACTACTTCTCTTAACGATAAACGTTTTAAAGTGTTTCCATACTATTTCATGGATACTTACTACTGCAACTATTTACCAACTGGCGACAACTGCATTCAGAGTCCAAGTTTCAAAGATTATGAGATACATGGGGCCTTAAACCTTTTGTTTCCAAACTATGACGAATTTCATGTTAACACTGCAAATCTAAAAGGGACTTTTGGTTTAAAACTATTTGAAACTGGAGACTTGTATGGACATGGCTGTCAATATGAAGATATTGATGAAAATCCTAATTTTCGTATTGAATATTGCCTGAATTATGGCACTGAGCCTGGCGAATACATACCTGGTGAAGAAATACCTTTTTACGCAACTAATGATTTCAATGAAAAGCCTGAGTTTTTCATGCTAAATGAGCATGCTGGCTATAGACGTGAAGAAATTGCATCATATAACCCCGAGACACATAGCTTTCAATATACTAACTCAAACACAAATGATCTCCCTGAAGAAATTCAAGAACTATATAATAAAACCAATGATCAAGACAATAACCAAAACATAACTTACAATAAGAAAAAAGCAACAGGGTATAACATTGAGTATTTCATCAACTCAGAATTGACTAACTACAGTAATTCCGACAATTCAAATAGAGGCTTTATTGAATGTGATAATCTCTTAGGGGAAAGAGCAAACAACACAAAAATTGACCCTTCTGGGATTGGAGCATATACAATCACTGATAAGAATGGATTAACATACCACTTTTCACTTCCTGTTTATCAGTTTGAATGGTTTCTAAAGGATATATTATTTGACCAAAATGAAAACTTAATTAGCTCATTAACAAAATATAGCTTTCAGAAGTTTGCATACTCTTGGTTATTAACAGCTATTACGGGGCCCGATTTTATTGATAATCCAAATACATCAAACCAATTCGGAACCATAGGAAAAGAAGATTCTGGCTATTGGGTTAAGTTTAATTATGGTAAATGGTCAGATGGTTATATTTGGGAAACAGAACGCATTGACGAATGGTTAACTAACGAAGTAAACAGATCGTACTCTGGAAGAAAACAAATATACTACTTAAACAGCATTGAAACTTCCACACATATTGCATATTTCATAAAATCAAGCAGAAATGATGCAATAGGTCAAACATTTAACATCAACAAAAGCTATACTGCATATCAAAACAAAACAATAAAAATTGTAGACACCATATATAATCAAAATAATGATCTAATGTATACTGGTGACCTTAATGCTGAACATTCCAAAACGATATCAGAACAAATCAGCGCGAATCAAGTTGGAACAAAAAAATTAGATAACATCATTCTGGTTAATAAACGATATGCACATGAAAAATATCCAAACAGTGATATTTTGTGGCAAAAAAGCACAGAACAGTCTCAAAATACAGGAACAGTTAATATCTCTGAATTAATTACAATTGGGTCAACTAATTATTATGTACCTTCTTATGAAGAGAGTTTCATTCCTAGTTTTGAAGGTAACATTTTGGATGCTTCTGATAACATTTCAGATTTATTATCATGTGCATCTAAAAACATTGTTTTCAATTATGATTATAGCATTAGAGCTGGTTATGAAAAGAACACAACTAACAATAGTACTGGGAAACTAACTTTAACTGGAATTCAAACAAAAAGAAATAATGAAGACATAAATCCAATGACGGAGTTTTCTTATATAGGTGAACCTGATACAAACCCAATATCTCTATCATATTTTGAACATGGGTGGATAAACAATGCCTGGGGGAATTTATGTTCAATTAGGAATTCTCTAGGATCATACGAAACCATTGACTATAAATCAATTAGCATAGACGAGAACATATCCCAAAATGAATACAACCTATTACCACTTGATTATTATACTGTTAAAAGTATTAAATCAAACGATGAACATGGTGAAAATAAACTAATTAGCATATCTTATGATTTCCACAATCCAGCAGTCCCACATAAACCCAGTTCACGTTTCAACACATCTGATTTCATTTCTCTGTTTTATATCAGGCCAAACCCTGTATTACATTTTAAACATGCGGAAATGCTTAATGAAACAGGAGGAAAAAAAACAACTAAATCATTATTCTATCATTGTGTACCAAATATTCAATGGCATAACTCCAGCCCAGATCAAATACCAAATATTCTCGCAGTAAACGCATCAGCAGATAGCAGAACGTTTAAAATAAAACAATCTTTTTCAAAAATAGGAAGGCTTGAAGGAGTTGAGCATTACAAATTTATAAATGACGATTTACAATTAGTCTCACAAGAGTTTTATAAATATGCCGATGAGGAAACTAGTTACAGTTTTAGTTCAACATTACCGACTGCAGGTATAGTACAAGAGACCTTTATTTCAAGGAAATTAAGGACATACACAATCGAAGGTGTTGATACAACTCTATTGCTAGACCAACAAGCAGTTATATGTCGTGTCCCTTCAGTTTTAATACAAACTATAAAAAACAACAATGGAGACATTAGTAGTACTGAAATAGTGAAATTTGATTTAGAATCTGGAAACCCTCTTGAAATCTCAGCAGGGGGGCAAAAAATCGTATCAACACCCTCATATTTAATCACACAGGAAAATGAACAAAATCCATATAGCTTATTAAGTGGTAAATATAAGTCCTATTTGAACAAAAACATATATTCTTTAGCATCTCAAAGTGAAGTTAAACAAAATGGGGATTATTATTCAATGTCTGCTTCTCTCCTCTCTAACACATGGGCTACTCCCTATTATAATCAAACAGAAGCCTGTTTTAAATACAACACAACTGCTGTTAACGGAACATATCACGGGTCAAAATCCTATGTCTGGAAAGGACTGACAAAATCAAACGGAGCATACCAAGAGTTCTATGAAGACGGGCTTGATAACCGTTTTGACTGGACTCTTGCAAACCTAGAGGATAATGAACAAAACGGCTGGGTCAGCATGTCTGAAAACATTGCTTACGATGAGTATTCCAATTTATTGGAAGCCGTGGATATAAACGGGAATTACTCTTCAGCAAAATATGATCAGAGCGGTCTGTTACCCTTATCATCCGGCAGCAATAGTTCATATCTGGCATATTTCCACTCCGGCTTTGAGAACTTTGAAGAGGACGGAAGCATGACATTTTATGACCAACAACTTTTTGCACCAGATAATTCAGGGCTGAGGGTCAATGATAACTCATCCGCCAAAGGGAATTTTACATCAATACCGAATATAAATGCTCATACCGGGGAATTTTACTACTGCATGCAAAATAATTCCTTATCCTATTCTGCAGATTGTGAAAAATTTAAACCAGGATTCTACAATCTAATCTTCTGGGTCCATGAAAATTCAGATGAAAACATGCAGGCAAATATCCAGGTCGTACATGCAGATCAATCTACGGATAACATCCTGAACTACACCTGCAATTCTGTAAATAATGATTATCCAAAAATTGAAGACTGGCACTACATTAAAGTAACGGTTGATTTAAGCAACATCCAATCAAATGATATGATAACGGCAGGTTTCAACGGGGCAGGCGCATCGTCAACCCATTATATTGACGATATTCGTTTTCAGCCCGTCAATTCACAGGTCAGTGCTATGGTTTATGACAGAAAAACAAATGCTGTAACAGCAGTACTTGACAACAATAATTTTGCTACAAAATACATCTATTATCCCAATGGCAACCTCTATCAGGAATTTGTAGAAAGTATTAAATTTGGATTGAGTAAAATCAAAGAATATGATCAACATTATATGAGAGATGAATATTAATAAATTTCTGATCTTTGGCATCCTTAATTTTAAAACATGCTTTCATGAAGCAAAAAGCAATGATTTTCCAGTACTGCCTATCTATCAGAAAGGACAGCTTTTGGATCAGGTATTAGTAAATTTGATAATTCAGAAGTAATATTCTCCGGCCCGTTCAGCCTGGCAGCTGGGGAATCCTTAGAACTGGAAATCCTGTTTGGTTACTTGACATACAATCATGTTGAAGATGGTTACTTATGCGATTTTCACAAGCTTGACACACTTATAAACTGGTATGAAAATGACAAAATTCCAAGCAATTACATAGCAGCCATTGAAGCTGGAAATAATGAGGTTGAAAACAGGGTAAAAGTTGATGTTTATCCAAATCCTTTTACCGATAACATTGTAATTAGTTCAGATGTGAAAATAGAGAAAATCCTTATTTTTAATAATACAGGACAGGTAATAGCAAGCAAAACACCCCATAACAAAGTTTTCAGATATAATTTTCAGGGAGCCCCGAGGGGTGTATATTATTTAAAGATTAAGAACCTGCATGGGGTTTCTGTTAGAAAGGTGATAAAACTCTAAAGCCAATAATAGATGATAACAAATCATCAGAACAAAAGATATGTATAAAACAATCATTGCAAATCAAATTTTTGTACTATTGGGAGTGTAATCTGAACTCTGTCCAGTTGTTTGTTAATGAATAATCAAAATTAATATTTTTTTCGAGACCAATTCTTAAAAGCCCGCTTAAATAATTTACAGGTTCTGTCAAGGGCGGCTGAGGTACGAAGCCGTTTATATACCCTTGACAGGTTTTATAAATTATTTTTCCTTTGCTTTTTAGAGTTGGTTCACTGTTTTTAGAGTTCGATTTTAAAACGACCTTCGAAGTGAATACACAGTTGTTGTACTGTTAGTGACCAGTTATGCAGAGGCTGAGTCCATTTCTTTGACACATTTTCAGTAACCAAATAGATGAGCTTAAGCAGCGCCATATCGCTGGTAAATGCACCTTTGGTTTTCGTTACTTTACGGACCTGACGATGAAAACCTTCAACAGGATTAGTCGTGTAAATCAGTTTTCTAATAGGCTCATCATATTTGAAGTAATTGGATAGTTCATTCCAGTTCTCATTCCAGGACTTAATCACAATTGGATATTTCTTACCCCAAATATCTTCCAAATTAAGCAGCTCTGTTTCAGCTCCCGACTTTGTTGCTGCTTTATACACCTTTTTAAGATCTTTCATAAAAGGCTTCTGGTCTTTTGAGGCTACATATTTAATAGAATTCCTGATTTGATGAACAATACACTTCTGTATTTCTGCCTCTGGAAAAATGCTTAAGATGGCTTGAGAGAAGCCGGAAAGATTATCTGTACAAGCAATTAGAATATCTTTAACACCTCGACTTTTTAAATCTGTAAGGACTGAAAGCCAGAAATTTGCACCTTCGCTTTCTGATATATACATCCCAATCAATTCTTTGCGGCCTTCTTTGTTGACGGATAAAATATTGTAAACTGCACGGGAAACCACCTTCCCTCCATCACGTACTTTATAATGCATTGCATCAAGCCACACAATCGGATAAACATCGTCTAATGGGCGATTTTGCCACTCTTTAACCTGAGGTATAACTCGATCGGTAATCTCGCTTAAAACGCTAGAAGAAACCTCCACATCATACATCTCCTCAATATAAAGGCCTATATCGCGTAGACTCATCCCTTTACCATAAAGGCCTATGATCTTGGGGGCTAAATTATCCGCTAAAACAGTTTGACGCTTTTTTATTATCTCTGGCTCAAATGTGCCATTACGATCATAAGGTGGCTCAATGGTTACCTCTCCTACATCTGTTTTAAGTGTCTTCTGCCCTTTGCCATTGCGCTTATTGCCACTTGAACGTTCGGCTGGATCCAAGTGCGCATCCATCTCTGCTTGTAAAGCACTTTCTAAAAACTCTTTAACAATAGGTTCAAAAACACCACCTTTACCGGTTAACGATTGACCTCTTTTTAACTGTTCCAAGGCTAAATCACGCATTGCTTTGTACTCAGGACTTTCTTTTCTTCTTCCCATAATGTTACAAAATTAATATTTGTTTGAATTATGGACAGACTTCAGAATACAGTCTCGTACTATTTGCCACCCCACCAGCCAATCAACTTAAAAACTAGTGTTAAAGTTAATAATTTTGTTTTGATTAATCCCAAGACAATGGATATTCTTTAGCTCGCCAACAAATACAAGCTTAATTCAGGTCTTAAAACACAAACGTAATTATCTAAATAACTAACACTACAAAAACGACTCACTATCTACTTGTAATGATTTTTTGACAAAAATGGAATTATGAAAATAATAAAACCAATAACTGTTAAAAATATAAACAACCAAAATATATTATTCTTGTAAAACTTTTGATAAACTAACAATTCACCATTTCTTGAAATTCTTGGTCTTTGTTTTCCTGAGATAGTATATTCAACTCCATCGCTTGTAATATGATACATTGGATCAAGATTAGTTAGATCAAATGTGTTTTTTCTTTTCCCGACAAACACACCTTCTTTTGTGTAACAATAATAAAAGAATTTATCCCTGACAGGGACTACTGCTACATCTCTATCTTCTGTGAAAAATAGTATAATTGCACCTCCATGGGTTTCAATATCCCAATTTCTCAGAAACTCACCATCTTTATCATAAACTTGCACAATACCATGGTGAGAATCTCCAATATAAATGGCACCACAACTGTCAACAATAAAACTCTGAGTCCGGATTAAAATCTTTTCTCCGTTTGGCAGCTCTGTACTAGAATAAGTACCTGTTTTAGACAGTCCAAATATTCCAATTATAAAAAATATACAACCAAAGACAACAAAAGAAAAGCCTTTTTTTGATAATGCATTCATTCTAATTTTTTAACTTTTAATCTCCTATATCACTTCCACCCGAACCGTTACCTTGAACAAAATTCAACAATAAATCCCAGTTTTCTTTTCGCACTAAATAAGCAGATTTAGCAACACCAATTAATTCTCCATTCACAGTATTTGTAAATTGCATTTCATTATCAGTAATCGCTAATTTAACTTGACGAACATTAAAAACAATATCATCTTTATTATTATGAAAAAAACTCACTTTTAGCTCTTCGTAATTTAAAATCTTGATAACTGAAAAATACGTTTTAAAACGTTTCATCGCATTTATCATCACTGGGATCATAATCAGTGCATATATCGTGTTTAAAATTATGAATAAATAATCATCATTAAAGGGAATAATACCCACATTAAGAACAATAAGTACCCAGAATGCAATTGAATATCGCATGCTTAATTTCTTTTTACTAAACTCTATTTCTTTCATGGCATATGGTTCTGTTAAAGACACGAATATAATTGCAGCCTAATTATTCAAAACTATTGTAAAGTTAATAATTTTCGATTTAAAGTTCCTAGTTGGTGGATACAAATCCAGCAAAAGAAAAAACCCTCAACTCCAAAGAGCGAGGGTTTTTTCGTAGTCCGTAGGGGAATCGAACCCCTGTTACCAGGATGAAAACCTGGCGTCCTAACCCCTAGACGAACGGACCATTGCGTTTCCTAATTTCTCATTAGGGACTGCAAAGAAATATCAAAAGTTTAAATTTTGCAAATATTTTTTCACTTTTTTCAAAAAAAATTCCGGAATTTTTGTTCCGGAATTTCCATCACTTTTTTACTACTTAAGAATCAAGCGCTTCCATGAGCTCATCAGTCATCTCCATATTATGGAAAACATTTTGAACATCATCATCGTCTTCAAAAGCATCAATCATTTTCATCACTGTTTTTGCGGAATCCACATCCACTTTATGTGTGTTGTTTGGAATACGTTGCAATTCTGCATTCTCAGGCTCAATTTCCATTTCCTCTAGTTTCGATTGCATTGCGCCAAAAGCTTCTAATGGACAATAAATCAAAAGCACTTCACCAGCTTCCTCAATTTCCTCTACTCCAGCATCAATCATTTCTAATTCAAGCTCTTCTAAATCATGATCACCTCTAGGAATTGTGAAAACCCCCTTGCGATCAAAAAGGAAACTTAAGGATCCATTCTTTCCTAAACTACCACCATATTTTGTGTAAATCGCACGCACATTACTTACCGTACGATTATTGTTATCAGACAAACACTCCACAAATACAGCAACTCCTCCAGTTCCATATCCTTCGAAACTCATTTCCTGTAAAATGGAATCATCCGATGACGCCTTACTAATGGCACGTTCGATATTATCCTTCGGCATATTCTGCCCCTTGGCATTTTGCACTGCGGTTCTTAAACGAGGATTCATTTCAATATCTGAACCACCCTCACGAGCTGCAATTGTTATCTCTTTTGACAAGCGAGAGAATATCTTAGAACGTTTGGCATCCAAAGCACCTTTCTTCCGCTTAATTGTCGACCATTTACTGTGTCCTGACATATTCTAAAATTTAGAGTTTAACTTAAGATGATAAAAGTACAAAATTACAACGAATTTCCTTAATTATTCAACACTTTTCTTTTCCAAGTATCTGATATATCCCCAAAAACAAGCATCTATGTATTTTTTTCACCTTTTATGTGGATTTAATTCTTCTCATAATGTATTTTTGCCCTATGGAAATGAAAAAACTCTATATAGAAACCTTTGGCTGTCAAATGAATATTGCAGACTCCGAAGTAGTAGCAAGCATTTTGAAAACTGAAAACTACAGCCTCACAAATAATCCAGATGAAGCTGATCTCTACCTGTTTAACACATGTGCCGTGAGAGAAAATGCTGAAAAACGTATCTGGAATAAACTTCAACATTTTAAAGGCATCAAGAAAAAAAATAAACAGCTTACTCTGGGTGTCATCGGATGCATGGCACAACATATTGGAAAAGGATTTGAAGAAACCGGCGTGGTTGACTTTGTTGCAGGTCCAGATTCCTATCGCAATATTCCTGACCTTATCAAACAATCAAAAAAAGGAAACTTTCAGTCCGATTTGAATCTTAGCCTGACAGAAACCTACGAAAACATCCTTCCAACAAGACTTCACGACTCAAAAATTAATGGATTTGTCTCCATTACTCGTGGATGCAACAATTTTTGCTCATATTGCATTGTCCCTTACACTCGTGGAAGAGAAAGAAGTCGTCAAATTTCGGACATCATGAATGAAGTGAAAGACCTTCAAGAAAATGGATACAAGGAAATTACCCTTTTAGGACAAAATGTTAACTCCTATTTATGGGGAACCGAAAACGAACGCATCGACTTTCCAATGCTGCTTGCCAGTGTTGCAGAAGCCTTCCCTGAATTGCGTATTCGTTTCACAACATCCCATCCAAAAGATTTGTCAGACGAACTCATTCTATGCATTGCAAACCACAAAAACATCTGCAACCACATTCATTTACCCATACAATCGGGAAGTAACGATGTGTTAAAACGCATGAATCGAAAATACACCCGCGAATGGTATCTTAACAGGATAGAGAATATTCGAAAACACATACCTGATTGCGGCATTACAACCGATATTTTTGCAGGCTTTTGCGGCGAAACCGAAACAGACCACCAAGAAAGTCTCTCCATTATGAAAACCGTTGGCTACGACTCAGCTTTCATGTTTAAATACTCAGAACGAGAAGGTACCTATGCAGCCAAACATTTGGATGATGATGTTCCTGAGGATGTGAAAACTGAACGTTTGAACGAACTTATTGCTCTGCAAAATGAGCTTTCTTTAGAAAGCAACAAACAAGACGAAGGGAAAAGTTTCACCATACTTATCGAAGGGAAATCGAAACGCTCAGCCAACGAACTTTTCGGACGAACTTGTCAAAATAAAGTCGTTATTATTCCCGACAACGGGGAAAAAGTTGGGGACTTTGTTCCGGTAAAAGTCACAGGATACACATCTGCCACCCTCTTTGGAGAAAAAATTAACTAGCTATGAACGAAAAAATCAATGAATTTCGCGATTACAGAAAACGGATGAATAACAAAATTCTTGAGAAAGATAATTTAGTCATAAAACGCATTTTTAATCTGGATACAAACACCTACAAAACCGGAGCGCTGAATCTTAAAACCAAAGAACTGATAGGCTTAAGCACCTCTCTGGTTCTGCGCTGCGACGATTGCGTAAAATATCATCTCGAACAATGTGCAGAGCTAAAACTCAGTACTGATGAGGTAATGGAAACCATGTCTGTCGCAAATCTTGTTGGTGGAACCATTGTTATTCCTCACTTGCGTCGCGCTGTAGAATATTGGGATATACTTCACGACTAATCATTTCCCAATCACTAAATTTTGGATTAATTCTTGCTTTAATGCTGATTATTATTAAATTTGTTACAAACTAGCAATTCCATTTTGTTATGAAAAAAGTCGTATTTACCCTTCTTTCCTTATTAATTGTTGCCATAGGTTTTGCAACAGAACTAAAAATGACAGGCATTTACCATGGTAAAAATCTTTTTGTTCAGAATTCCCTTCTCAACGATAAAGAAGGTCTGTTCTGCATTACAAATGTAACGGTTAATGGAGAAAATATTCCTGATGAAATTCGTTCCTCAGCATTTGTAATCTCTCTTGACAGAATGGACATTGAACTGGGTGAAAACATTACAATTATTTTTACTCATGAAAGCAATTGCGCTCCTTTAATCATCAACCCAGAAGTTTTAAAACCTCTCAGCACGTACGAATTGGTAGGATACAAACTTCAAGATGGATTTCTTGCCTTTGAAACAACACGAGAAGCTAGCCGACTCATGTTTTATGTGGAAGAATTTCGCTGGGGCAAATGGGTACAAATCGATGAGTTTGAAGGCATCGGTGGACCAGAAAACAACGATTACAGGGTGAAAATTTACCCTCATAATGGCATGAATATATATCGCCTAAAACAAATTGATCATCTCGACAGAATTTCATATTCAGATACCTTAAAGCTACATCTCGAAATTGATGAAGTCAAACTGCTCACCAAAAAGCGGGCGAAAGACAAAATTGAATTCTCTGCCGAAACCTTGTACGAACTGTACAATGAATTTGGCGAACGAATTCGTTTTGGGGGAGGAGCAATTATCGATGTTGTCGGATTAAAAGATGGCATGTATTACCTCAGCTGGGACGATAAAGTTGCAGAAATTGAAATTAAGAATTAAAGATTCTTTGTTTCCCCCAAAAGCAACTCAATCGCTCATCTCTACCTTTACCTATATGGCTATCTCTGATCAAGCAAAAAATTGCAAATCTAAACCTCAAGGATTTATCCTAGCAGATTTAGCATATAAAATCTCGTGTGTGTTTGGCATGAATTTTTGCTTTTTCTTAGTCATTTTTACCACCGTAAAAATCTAATCAACACAATTTACTGCTTGTCACTTTTGTATGAGAGTTTAGGTGATCTGATAGCAAAATAAAAATCATTAATTTGTACTTAATTAATTGGAAAACTACTGTAATTTTTTGTTTAAGAATATCACACTTATTTTTCACCAGTGCAGAAAAGGAATTTATTCGGCATTTTACGGAAGGCATCACCGATTGGCAACGCACACGGTCTAATACCAGAAGGCTAGAATACACACCTTATAACGCAGTATCCATAGTACGAAGCTTTAGACTACTATAAAAATCCTTCAGCCAGACACGAACTCTGGCGCCTTCGTGGATTTTTCGTTATTAATCGAGGTGTGTTTGGAGTTTTTAGAGCCGCGACCCGCAGGTACGAGGAGATTCGCGGGTCACGGAAAACATATCCGATTAATAGAAAAATGCGGGTCAGCGCTAGATTTTCTTTGCTAGCTTTCTTTCATCGGAAAGAAAGCGCTGTAAGAACAATTATCCTTTCGTGGAAACGGTATTTATTAATCTAACGACGTGCCAAAATAAATTGAGTGACCTAGTGTCGAAAACATAGGTTTTAGATGGAATATACTATGGAGTAATAAACTATTAACCTGACCTTTAGATCGGAATTTAAAGCGAACAAAATTATACATGTTTTTGGGATGAATTTTTGCTCGATCCGCTTTCTCACTGTATATTTGCAAAAACTTACAGTATGAATTTTCCTGCGCAGAACATATTTACAATTCGTAGCGAAGCAGATTTCAATCAAGCTGCTCTGGAGATATTCAAACATCAATATCATCACAATCCTGTCTATGGACAATTTGTACAGTACCTAAACATCAAACCGGAATCAATAAAAAACTACCAAGACATTCCGTGC
The DNA here is from genome assembly GCA_963676165.1 of Bacteroidales bacterium. Taxonomy (GTDB): domain Bacteria; phylum Bacteroidota; class Bacteroidia; order Bacteroidales; family ML635J-15; genus JAQIBY01. The sequence goes on from OY781043.1 coordinate 3,597,457, forward strand.
ATGCCAGTTGAGATGTTTAAAAATCACAAAGTGATAACTGGAGAATTCCAGGCTGAACTTGAATTTCACAGCTCCAAAACGACAGGACAAATTCCATCACGACATTTTGTAAAAGATGCAGCATTATACCAAAAAAGTCTCCTTCTGGGATTTCAAAAATTTTTGGGAAATGCATCTGATTACACAATTTTTGCACTACTACCCTCATACTTAGAGCGAAAAAATGCATCCCTTGTTCACATGGTTGACTGCCTCATAAAAAAAAACCAAAACAGCAGAGGTGGATTTTACCTCAACAATTATCAAGAACTCATGAATGATATGCGGAAAGCACAAGCGGAAAAGCAAAATGTGTTATTGTGGGGAGTGAGTTTTGCCTTAACTGATTTGTGTGAGCAATTTCCCGGTAACATTAAGGGAATTCGAATCATAGAAACTGGTGGAATGAAAGGAAGAAAAAAAGAAATCACCAGAGAAGCACTTCACGACATGCTTAATTCTGCATTCAAACCAACATCTATAGACTCGGAATATGGAATGACAGAATTGCTTTCACAAGCATGGTCAATTAACGGATCGGCATTTCAGACTCCAAGTTGGATGAAAATCTGCATCCGAGACATGCACGATCCCAGAAGCCTAGTCAAAGCTGGCCAAACAGGAGGAATAAATATCATTGACTTAGCAAATATTCATTCATGTTCATTTCTGGAAACAAGAGACATTGGAAAACAAAACGAGAATGGATTTTCGGTCCTTGGACGTTTCGACAACAGTGAAATTCGGGGTTGCAATCTTATGGTTCAGTAAGAATATGTTGAATAAAAAAGCCATCCACTTGGATGGCTTTGTTGACCTGCTAGGACTTGAACCCAGAATTAAAGAACCAGAATCTTCCGTGTTGCCAATTACACCACAGGTCAAAATGTTGTCCGACAAGGACTCGAACCTTGAACGGCTGCACCAAAAACAGCTGTGTTACCATTACACCATCGGACAATTTCCCTTTCGGGATTGCAAAAATATGAATTTTATTTTAAATCCAAACAATTATTAAAAAAAATCTTTCTATTTAATTTAAAGGAAATGCAAGAAGGTTTTAATATTCACAATTCATATTTTATCTTTGCACCCGAACAAATAGACAGTTGCAAAAAGGTGCCACACTATTTTCTTCTGTCATTGACTTTTATTTATGCTAAATAAGATACCTAATTTTGTCCAAAACACACCTTGGCAAAACCACCTGTGGAGAATTCCTACCACAGAAAAAATTCTGTATCTCACTTTTGATGATGGTCCAACTCCCGGTGTAACGTGCAAAACATTGGAAATTTTAGCCTCATACAATGCAAAAGCCAGTTTCTTTTGTCTTGGAAGAAATGCAGAACATCACCCTGAATTAATTGAACAAATTATTCAAGCTGGTCATCGATTAGGAAATCATTCATACAGTCATTTAAAAGGTTTTCGATCATCGGGCAACACCTATGTTGAAGATGTTACCCTTGGAGCTCGCTTTTTAAAAACAAAGCTCTTCCGACCTCCTTACGGTAGAATTCGCAGACAACAAGCCAAACGTTTATCTCAATATTTTCAAATTGTCATGTGGGATATTCTCAGCCATGACTACAATAGAAAAATATCCCCTGAAAAATGCTATCGTAATGTTGTCAATAATGTAAGATCCGGATCCATCATCGTTTTCCACGATTCTGTCAAAGCAGCTCCTAACATGTTGAAAGCTCTTCCTAAAACACTAGAAACACTTACAAAAGCAGGATACCGGTTTGATGCCATTCCATACGAGTTTGGAAAATAAAAGCTGCTCCCAAAATGAGAACAGCTCCTTTCAAATATAGTTATATCAATTACTTTGATTTCATGATTCGATTTGTTTCCTTTTTCCCATTATGCTCTATCGTATAAATATACGTTCCAGCACATAAATCACTTCCATCAAAATAAAATGCATTCTTTCCTGACTCTGCAAACAAACGCTCTTGATAGATTACATTCCCCAGCACATTGTAAACAACCAATTCCGCTACACCTGCACGTGACGTTGTAAATTGGATTCTTGTTTGATATGAAAATGGATTTGGATATGCCTTTTCAGCAACAAATCCCTTAAAATCAGGCAATCCAACAGGCTCATCAACTATCATGGACATGGAAGCATCATCAACTTGCTGATCGGATGCAAATGGTCCAAAACCAATATCAACATATGGAGTTATGTACAGTGTCAAAGGGAAATCGCCTTGCTCTGTAGGCTCACCATACAGATTCACACAATAACGAGTGTCAGGATCAGTAACTAAAAATTCATCTTCATTTTTATACCAACTCACACCTGACGGCAAACCAACAATAGAGTCAATTATTATAGAGTAAATAATTGGCAATCCAGAATATGAATCCGGAGGAATGATGGTAATTGTCTCATCATAATATGAATATTGAATGGCATTGGGCAAAACAGCAGGACTAATTTGTCCCGGTTCTGCTGTATCAATAACCGCTGCATCAGGGGTACAATCTTGAGCAAAGCTCACACCGCTAAAACTGATAAGTACAGCAAGCAAAACAAGAAATTTCTTTGTGTTCATGGTCGGCCTAAATTGGTTATGCTCAAATATAAACATTATTTTTTATTTCTTTTCATCACGCACTAAAAAATTATTTAACTAATTTTTTAGTTAACCGTGCAACACTTTTGCTATCTTTGCGTTAAAACAACTAAAGATTTAGTTATGAAACAACTCACAAAAGCTGAAGAAGAAATTATGCAAGTGTTATGGAGCATTGAGTCTGGGAACATACATGATGTCATGAAAGAGTTACACTCAAACCCTGCATATAACACGGTATCAACCATTGTAAGAATATTGGAAAAGAAAGAATTTGTATCGCACAAAGGCAATAAAAAACCGTATGAATATTTTCCAATAATAAGCAAAGAAAATTATAGCGATAAACTAATGACACGGTTGAGAAAGAATTATTTCAGGAATTCATGGAAAGAAATGGTGAGCTTTTTCAACAAAAAAGACGACATCAGTTTAAAGGATTTGGAAGAAATGAAATCCATTATTGAAAATCAGATTGAACGCAAAAAAAACAAATAGTCATGTTATCATCTAACCTACATATGATTACCATTTTAGGGACAATATGGTTTGTTTATCAAGTTTTTCTTAGACGCAAGCCTAATGTCCTATTTAACCGCCTATTCATTCTCTCAGGCATATTCATTTCCTTGATGGTATTTTTACCTCAGGTAACCATGGGAGAAACCAATTTGACGGTTTATCAATTTCCAACGATACAAGTCAGCCAAGAAATCATCACGCCGGCGATTCAAATTAAACCATACTTGTTCTGGTTTTGGTTGATTCCCACTCTCTTCCTATTAAGTGTTTTTCTGTTTAGACTTTTAAAACTTGCGCAATTTCTTAATAAGTCAAGCAAAGAAACACATGAGAACACTAGCATTTATGTTCTTTCTCAGGAAGATACCGCTTTCAGCTTTTTTAGCTTCATTTTTATCAGCAGAAACTTGCTTGAAGAAAAAAGTGCATCAAGTATTATCATGCATGAAAAAGCGCATTCAAAGAAACTCCATTCACTGGACATAGTGATTGCAGAGTGCATGAAAATACTCTTTTGGTTTAACCCGTTTACTTGGTTAATCAAACGATCACTTTGTGAAATTCATGAATTTGAAGCCGATCGATCTGTCGTTAAAAAAGGAATTTCAATCACTGAATACCAAAATCTTTTAATGAATTATTCTTTACAAACAATGAACGCCTACACTTCTGGATTTAGTAAAATACTCATTAAAAGACGATTAATTAATCTCAATCATTTAAAAATTAAAGAAAGGAAAAACATCATGAGATACATTATTAGTACAAGCATTCTATTTTTATTGTTACAAGTTGCAATTCAACCCTTAGTTTTTGCTGTGAATGAAAACCAACAAACCTCACAATATCAAGAGGTAGAAACACCTCCAAAATACAAAGCTGGTGAGCAAGCTATGATGAAACAACTTGCAAGTCATATTAAATATCCAAAAGAAGCCCAGAAGGCAGGAATTGAAGGCAAAGTATTCATCAAATTCACAATTACGAAAGAAGGTAAGATGATAAATGCAGAAGTTTTAAAAGGTGTCAATGAAGCAATGGATGCAGAAGCTTTGCGTGTAGTAAAAACACTTAAAGATTGGATTCCAGCACAAAAAGACGGGAAAAATGTTGCTGCAGAAATGACAATACCAATTCGATTCAAATTGAAGTGACAGCAAGACTATTAACTAAAAGGCAGCGCTTTGATATCCACATTTCCACCCGAAATCAGGATAGCAATGCGCTGTTTTTTAAACTGTTCAGGATTCTCCAAAACACATGCCAAAGGCACAGCACCACTTGGCTCAACAACAATCTTCATCCGCTCATAATAGAATCTCATTGCTTGAATAATTGACGATTCTGAGCATGTAAGAATATCAGTTAAATGCGTTTGAATCACTTGAAACGTTGCATCAGACAAAGAGGTTAACAAACCATCTGCCATCGTTTTAGGAGATACAGAGGGAATAAGATTCCCGGCATCCAATGAACGTTTTGCATCATCAGCAGCTTTGGGTTCTGCACCGAAAATTTTTGTTCCTGGACTCATTGCATTTGTACTGATTGCCGTACCACTCATAAAACCGCCGCCTCCAACGGGAGCAATAATAGCATCCAGAACATGAACTTCTTCCAAAAGCTCTTTGGCAGCAGTTCCCTGACCAGCTATCACATGAAAATTATCGTAAGGGTGAATAAAACTTGCCCCTGATTTTTCCTGAACCTTTTGCAAATTGGTTTCTCTGGCTTCAAGTGTTGGTTTACAAAAGATGATTTCAGCCCCATACGATTTAACAGCATCAATTTTAACTTGAGGAGCATTTTCTGGCATAACGATATATGCGGGAACTCCAGCTTTTTTAGCTGCTAAACTGAGAGCCTGAGCATGATTCCCCGAAGAATGTGTACATACACCCCGAGACAATTGCTCTTCTGTCAAATTCAAAACAGCATTTGTCGCTCCACGGTATTTAAATGCGCCAACTTTCTGAAAATTCTCACATTTGAAATACATTTCACATCCAACAATTTCATTCAAAGAAACAGAAGTCAACATTGGTGTTTTGTGCACGAAAGGCTGAATAAGCTTATGCGCATTTTCAACATCAGAAAATTTTGGGATACTTATCATAACTCAGGAATAATTGCAGATTCATAATGCTGTAAAGTCGGTGCACCATCCTCATCAAGTAAAACAGTTATTACATCAAAACGTACTTCAAGGTCAATATCTTTTTCAAGCACATATGCATTTGCAGCTTCTAGTAAATATCGCTTTTTACGTTTTGTAATTGCTTTGGAAGGATCTTCAAGTGAAGTGTCCATTCGTGTTTTCACTTCAACAAAAATGAGCATATCATCTTTTTTAACAACAATATCCAACTCCTTTTTATTGAAAAACCAATTCCTCTCAACAATCTGATATTCTTGTGATGCTAAATAGTCACAAGCCATTTCCTCTCCTAGATTACCAAATTCTTTTGAGTTCATAAAAAATCCCGACAAATCGGGATTATTAAGAGTGTTTATTTAACAATGAGTTTTTGTGTTTCAACCAATCTATCATCTAACAGATAACGGCAGAAATATGTGCCACGTTCCAAATCGCCCAGAGGCATTCTTAGAATTCCGGATGATTCAAGCTCAAAGCTCTTGACTTCTTTACCAAGCATATCGTAAACAACAATGTCAAGGGATGACCCGGATGGAAGGTTGTAGTCTATACTTGCCTGGCTTCCGGCCGGGTTTGGATAGATGTCAGAAGCAATAATATTTCCGAATACATTTTCAACGGCTGAGTTTGAAGTATTAAAAGTAACGATTACATTGACAGTATCACTGGAGTTGTTATTGTTAGATACTCTTAAACGGTAAGAAGATACTCCTTCATGTCCAAATGGGGTGTAGTGAAAGGAAAATCCATCGGTGGCATTGTTTGCTGTCAAATTAAAGTCAGGAGAAACGGTTTGTCCTGGCATCAAACATGTTCCGGATATACACAACGAATTTATCGTACCGGAAACTTCCGATATTGTAAAGAGTTCAATCTTGGCGCTGATATCAATAGCTGTATTGTTTTGTATCTTGAATTCAAAAACTAATTCACCACTAGTACCTCCTTCCATATTAATGGTAGTATTGGATACATTTTCATTACTTTCATTTAGAATATTCATGTTTTGAGCGAATACACTGGTTGTAAAAAGTAAAAAGCTAAAAATGAACAGATTTTTCATAATCATTAAAATTTTAAAATATTCATATTGCAATAATAAAAAAAAATGTTGAACAAAAAATGCATATTTAAAAAATACACTTAACAATTAATTTGTATTAATCTGCAATTAAAACAATAAGTTAGGTGTGATCTGTAACTTTGTATATTAGTCAAGATGATTTGTTTTACTTAATTCTAAATTATATCTTAAAAATATATATATTGCTGCCCTATAAAAATAAATTTTAGCTTATGAAAAATCTATCTTTCCTTTTAATTATGGTGTTTGTTGCAACATTTGGTTTTGCACAACAAAAACAAAACGTAAAAGAACGTGTTGATTTTACTTCCACAAAAAGTGTCCAGTCTGACTGGGCTATGGTTACTAATTTTACTGCAACCGATATTGACGGAGTTGAACATAACCTCCAGTCATATCTTGATGCGGGAAAGTATGTGATTGTTGATTTGTCATGTGCATGGTGTTCTCCTTGCTGGACTCTTCACCAATCGGGAGTCCTTGATGGTTTGTATGATACTTATGGCCCTGATGGAACTGATGAGTTAATGGTATTGTGGGTGGAAATAGAATCGACAAATACATTGGCTCAGATCACCGGAACTACCGGGACTACCGGAAATGCCTATGCAGACAATACTCAGGGTGATTGGACAGAAGGAGGGACATGGCCAGTCCCAATTATTGATGATGCTTCTGTTCGTAATTCTTTCCTGGAATTGTATAGTGGAGGAGTTCCGTCCGTATTTATGGTATGCCCAAGTGGTGCTTACAAAGATGTTACCAATGAAGCATGGACAAGTGTAGCTGCTGTTTATGGTACGATTTCAGGTTGCCCGACCGATACAGATGTCCCTGAAGCTGATTTTTCAGGATCTTTGAATGGGTTTATAAATACGAATATGTCTTTTACAAATGAGTCGTTCTCAGTTTCATCTATTACTTCTTATAACTGGACTTTTGAATCAGGAACTCCGGCAACCAGTACCGATGAAAATCCAACGGTTCAATGGTCAACTGCCGGAACATACGATGTTACTTTGGAAGTAACGAATGCAAATGGGTCAAATTCAACAACCAAATCTGTTGAGGTTATAGATCCGGGGAATGTTGATGATTATCATGTAACTTTCGAAGAATGCATTGTCGGTTCTGAGTTCGCTACAGATTTTGCTCCTTATGGCTGGACATCTTTGGACAATGATGGAGGAAATGTTTATACCGATTTTTCTGATTATGGAGTTTCCGGACCTTCTACATTTGTCGTATATAGCCATGCTCTTGCAAATGAAAAAGCACCCGCTGCAGGGGATAAAGCAGGATTTGTTGTAACTACAAACCCACCGCCTTATAATGATGACTGGTTCATTTCTCCGCTTCTTCAGTTAGGTACTGGCTCTACTATGTCTCTTGATGTTTTAACCGGAAATGATACCTGGGGACTTGAGAAATATCATATCATGGTTTCAACGACCAATAATTCTCCTAACTCATTCACTGATATCAGTGGTGAAAAAGAAGCCCCGAATACTTGGACTAATGAGACATTTAATTTGGGAGCATATGATAATCAGGAAGTTTATATAGCTGTAAATTACACCGGTGAAGATACATTCTATTTCATGATTGATAATATTGATGTGAATACGACTGTAGATTCAGAACTGGAAGAAGCATCACAACTTACAATCTATCCAAACCCAACCACCGGAATGTTGAGGGTTAACAATGTTGAGGGTGCACAGGTTCAGGTGTTGAATCATCTTGGACAGACTGTGGTAAACATTGATAATGCCAATGCGAATAATGCCATTAATCTGAGTGAATTCTCAGATGGAACCTACATCGTCAAAATTATTATGAATGATCAGGTTGCAACTCGCAGAATTGTCCTGACCAAATAAATTTATTCTCTATAAAAGAGGCTGTCCAAAAAGTATGGTTATGCTGTATGAGAGTTAGGTATTTGGAAAACTTCACAGATACTTACCCGAATACAAAAACCTTTTTAGACAACCTCTTTTTTACTTTGGTGTAATATTTGCCATATAGACCGAAAAACAAAATTTTATGAAACATTTATTCTTACTCATCAGTTTTGCCTTCATGGCAGTTTTTGTTAACGCACAAGAAATTCCAAATGTTCAATTAAAAACCCTTGATCAACAGACTGTTGAATCAATAGATGTTATTATGAATGAAGATGGTGGACCTATCCTACTTTGCTTTTGGGCTACATATTGTAAACCATGTGTCAAAGAACTCAATGCTTACAATGAACTTTACCCGGACTGGGAAGATGAAACCGGAGTAAAAATTATCCTTGTATCCATTGACAATGCAAGAAGCGTTAGCCGTGTTGCTCCTTTTGTAAACGGTAAAGCATGGGATTTTGATGTGTATATTGACACAAATTCAGACCTTAAACGTGCAATGAATGTCATTAATGTTCCTCACACTTTCCTTATTGACTCAGAAGGAAATGTAGTTTGGCAACACACCGCATTTATGGACGGAGATGAAGAAAAAGTCTATGAGGAAATTTTAAAACTCACAGAAAAAGAGTAACCACCAATTGAACAGGTAAAAAACAAACTCATGAAAAACATATTCAGGTTACTGCCTGCAATACTGCTTCTTTATGCAGTGCAGTCAGTCGCTCAGGACGGTCGTTTTACTGGAAATTTCCAAGGAGATTTCCAGTATTATATTACTGACTCAAGCATTAATGCTGTCTCCCCAGACGAATTAATGCTTATGAACTCTTATGCTAACTTTACCTATGCCAAAGGAAATTTCTCGGCAGGTTTTCGTTACGAAGGCTACCTGAATACCCTTGCTGGATTCCCTGGTGAAGATGGCAGAAACGATGGTGTAGGCATCCCTCACCGATGGGCAATGTTCTCATCCGATGGCTTTGAAATTACTGCTGGTAATTTTTACGAACAATTTGGAAATGGACTTAGCTTAAGATCATACGAAGAAAAAGCACTTGGCGTGGACAATTCCATTGATGGGATACGCATAAAATACAGTCCAAAACCAGGTATCAATTTCACTGGTCTCGTTGGAAAACAACGGTACTATTTTGATTACGGACCTGGTATTGTTCGAGGGTTCGACGGAGAAATCAGCGTGAATGATCTTTTGTCATCTCTTCAAGAAAAAAAATTAAGAGTAATTCTTGGTGGTAGCTTTGTAAGTAAATTTCAAGAAGACAATGACCCCGTTTATATCCTTCCGGAAAACGTTGCAACAAGTGCTGCTCGCATTAATGTTTCTTACGGACTTCTGAATTTCAACTCGGAATACGCGTATAAAATTAATGACCCATCTGAGGACAATAAATACATTTACAAACCGGGACAAGCTTTTCTGGCAACTGCTACCTACTCAAAACGTGGTCTTGGCGTACTCCTTTCCACAAAATGGGTTGACAACATGAGTTTCCGCTCAGACAGAAATGCAACGCTTACCGACCTCAACATTAACCTACTTCCAGAAATTACGAAAAATCACACTTACACACTTGCAGCTTATTACCCATACGCAACTCAACCCAATGGAGAATGGGGAGCTCAAGCTGAAATTTTGTACAATTTCAAACGGAAAAGTACTCTAGGAGGAAAATACGGAACTAGCATTGCACTGAATTATTCTCGGGTCCATAATGTGGTAAGAAATCCACTTAACGACACAACTCCAATCGGAGCAACTGGAACTGATGGATATGACGCTCCATTTTTCAGCATAGGTGATGAATTGTACTATCAGGATATTAACCTTGAAATTAGCAAAAAAATATCCAAAACATTTAAAATGGTACTTACCTACCAGAATCTCACTGTCAATAATGAAGTGCTCAAACAATCAGAGTTTCACGACATGATTCACGCCAATATTGCAATTGCAGACTTAACCTATAAGTTCAACCGCAAAACAAGTTTACGTGGTGAATTCCAAGGAATGTTTACAGATGACGATAAAGGCGACTGGGCAATGGGCTTGTTAGAGTTCAGCATCCCGCATTTCTTCTTTACTGTGATGGATAGCTGGAATTATGGCAACGAAATTCAAGATGAAAGATTCCATTACTACACCGTAGGTATGGGATACATTAATGGAGGAAGCCGCGTACAGCTAAGCTATGGAAAACAACGTCAAGGTGTGATGTGCGTTGGTGGGGTTTGCCGTACAGTGCCAGCCTCTAACGGACTTATGTTATCAATTTCTAGCACTTTTTAATTCGATATGATTATGAAACGCATATTATTTCTTTTACTCACAATAGGACTCATCAGCACAACTTTTGTCTCATGTGACAATATCGAAGGTTCATACTATGAGGATAATGTCACAGTATGGAATGGACGTAAAGTGCTACTCCTCGATTTCACTGGACAAAGGTGCGGATTTTGTCCTGATGGTCATAGAACCATCAACCAATTACAATCTTCTTACCCTGAAGCAATCGTACCAATTGCAGTACACTGCTCTTTTCTCGGCTTGGCTATCACCTCAGATACAACTCAGCCTTTCCATTATAATTTTATGGATAGCTTGAATATAGCGCTTGGAGGCGATGGACTTACTTCTAGTGGTTATTTTAACATTTCTCAACAACCAGTTGGGACTGTAAACAGTTTCGACCCTGCTGACATTTCTGCACCTGGAGCTTGGGCAACAAAAACAGCAAAGTTTTTAACCCTCTACCCTGAATTTGGAATTGAAATTGAAAGCACATTTGCTGACAGCACAATTTCTGCAGACATAGTAGTCAACACAGACGTTGCTACAGAAAGAAACCTTCAAATTGCAGTGTATATCGTAGAATCATACATCATACAATGGCAAGAAGATTATTCTGCAGACGAATCTCCAATTGAGTTTTATGAGCACAACCATGTCCTTCGCGAAAGCATGAATGGAACTTTTGGAGAAAAACTCAACACAGATGCAAATCTCGCAATTGGAGATCAGTTTGAAAAATCCTATCAGCTAAAGATTAAGCCCGATTGGAATCCGGACAACCTTCAATTGGTTGCCTTTGTCTATGACAATGAAACCAAAGAAGTACTCCAAGCTGAAGAAGCACATTTATCACATTGATACGTATAGTTATCAAAATATATTTCAATGAAAGCGGGCAAATTTGATTTACCCGCTTGCATATTTTTTCTATCTTCACAAGATGAAAATTTACACTAAAATTCTATTGGGAATTGTCTTCGTACTTGCAATAAAACCAACTATTGCTCAGACCTTTAAGGGAGGAATAACTGGTGGTGCATTAATCACACAATACAATGGAGACAACAGAGGTGGATACAATAAAATTAATCCCAAAGCTGGTGTTTTTATTACACGTGAAATGTCTGACACATGGAACTATCAGCTCGAACTACTTTTTGTGCAAAAAGGAAGTCAGTACTCAGGAGACAAAAATCAAGCATATTACAATTTACGACTTCGCTACTTAGAATTACCCATTAGCTTACAATATCATTTAAAGGGGATTCATATTCCTGGCTTCATCGATTTTAATTTTAAAAAACAAGTTTATCCCGAAATTGGAATATCTGTTGCCTATTTATTGCAAGCAAGAGAAGATGACAACGGGGGAGGACTTGCCGAACCTACTGACCCATTTAAACCGTACGACTTTTCACTTCATGCAGGGATAAATTACCATTTCAATGAACACTGGACCTTCCTTTTTCGTTATTCCTACAGTTTTATTCCTGTCAGAGAACACCCAGGAGGACAAACCTATTTACTGGACAGAGGACAATATAACAATGTGTTGCATTTTTCATTTGCATACCGATTTTAACCATGAAGAAAGACATTGTCATAGCAATAACAGGTGCTAGCGGAGCAATCTACGCTAAAAACCTCATTGAAAAACTTGAGAATTCTCAGGCAGTGGGAAAATTATCCATTGTTATGTCTGATACCGCAAAACAAGTTTGGGAAGCTGAATTGGACGAATCTCCAAAGTTTCAATCCAAAGTTTATGACATCAACAACTTTTACGCTCCTTTTGCATCCGGATCTTCTGCTCCCGACTCAATGATTATCATACCATGTACCATGGGCAGTATGGCAAAAGTTGCACATGGCATAGCCGACAATTTAATTTCTCGCGCTGCAGATGTCATGCTCAAAGAAAAGAAACAACTCATTATTGTCCCTCGAGAAACACCCTACAATTTAATTCATGTCAAAAACATGGAACTGCTAATACTTGCTGGTGCTCAAATCATTCCTACTTCTCCATCCTTTTATGCCAAACCAAAAAATTTAAATGAATTAGTAAGCCATTTTACAGATCGTATTCTCGACCAACTTAACATCCCAAACCAAGCTTACCGCTGGGGAAAATCATCACAGTAAAACTTTCTCATCCCATTTTATGGAAATCTGAGAAACTCTGCATCTAATCTCCAAATTTGAAGCAGACGCAGCACTTTTTAAACATCTTCCGTTATTTAATAAAGGCGCCTTTTCAAATTTAAGTATTCACCCTTTAAACAGTTTGTGCTATGAAGACAAAAAAAACAAAAAAAGCAGACTTGGAGAGAAAGCGGTTTATCTTTTTTGAAATTGGCTTAATTCTCTCTCTGGCAGTTGTATTCAGCTCATTTGAATATGGCAAGTCAGACAAATCAAACACTATTTTAAGTGGCGTTAGTTGGGATGACGATATGATCGAACAACTTGAAATCACCTTTGTTGAACCGGAAAAAGAAATCATCGAACCAGAAAAAATTGAAAACCCAAAAGTGATTGAAGAACTCAATGTGGTTGATGATGACGAAAAAGAAGACAAGATCATAATTGAAACAGAAAATGACGATAAACCAATTATCTTCACTGATTACACTCCTCCAATTACAGAGCCGGAACCAGTGGAACCAATTGACTTTGTTGATGCTGAAATTAAACCTGCCTTTCCAGGTGGAGACAAAGCTCTTTTAGGATATCTCAGCAAAAACACCGATTACCCTGAAATTGCAGTAAAGAACAATGTTGAAGGTAAAGTTTACGTATCTTTTGTCATTGATGTAACCGGACGAGTAACAGAAGTTGAAGTAATCAACGATTTTGATCCGTATTTGAGTAAAGAGGCAAAACGGGTTGTTAGCTCACTACCAGACTGGGAACCAGGAAAACAAAGAAACATTCCTGTTCCAGTGAGATTTATCGTTCCAATCGACTTCAAATTATATTAAATAATTGATAATAAATGAAAGCTTACCACGTTGTATTACTGCAACTTGTAAGCTTTCTAACTTGTAAAAAATAAAAAGAAAGAAAGTATTTTTTGTATAACTGTAATAAATGGATTAATTTTACACCTCTAAATTTTAGGAACAATGCAAGTTAAGAAAACGAAAAAAGCAGATCTGGAGCGTAAAAGAACGCTATTTCTTGAAATCGGGCTAGCCCTGGTTCTCGGAATCATTTTTGTTGCCTTTGAATGGGGAACTTCCGATTCATCCAATAGTGCACTTGGAGACTTAAGCATGGAAGAAAATTTCGAAGAAGAAATTATTAATACCTTCCAAGAAGAAGAACCTCCACCACCACCAGAGGAAGAACCAGAACCAGAACAAGAGCAAGTAGTTGAAGAACTCAACGTGGTTGAAGATGACCAAGAAGAATCTGATATTGATATCAACTCTGAAGCAGATGAAGATATGGAAATTGAGATTGACATGAGCTCTTTTGAAGAAACTGTTGAAGAAGAAGTTGAGCCAATTCCATTCCATAGCGTTGAGGACAAACCTGCTTTTCCAGGTGGTGATGCTGCTTTACTAAAATACCTTGCAGAACACACAAAATATCCTGAGATCGCAAAAGAAAACGGAATTCAAGGTAAAGTTTTTGTTCAGTTTGTTATTGACAAAAATGGCTATGTAACCAGCGTTTCTGTTGCTCGTGGAGTAGATCCATATCTTGACAAAGAAGCTCAACGCGTAGTTAGTACATTGCCAGCATGGACACCAGGAAAACAACGTGGTATTCCAGTACCTGTAACCTATATTGTTCCAATTAATTTCAAATTATATTAGAATCGATTAATCATATCATATCAAAACCCCGATTAAAAAATCGGGGTTTTTTCAATTCTGTATGGGAAATAACAAACTACAAAAAGAAATCCCCACCATTCTAGTGGGTGCAATATTTGATAATCAAACCACTGATCAAGCAAAAGAATACATTGACGAGTTAGCTTTTCTTGCCGAAACAGCTGGTGCTGTTCCTAAAAAGTCATTTCTACAAAAACTAGACAACCCCAACCCCAAAACCTATATCGGTAGCGGGAAACTTGCAGAAATTGATGACTATGTAAAAAGTCATGACATAAAACTTGTTGTTTTTGATGATGACCTAAGTCCAACTCAAGCAAGAAATATTGAAAACAAGCTCAAAATTCAGGTACTTGACAGAACTACACTAATTCTTGATATTTTTGCAGCAAGAGCCAGAACTGCTCATGCCAGAACACAGGTTGAATTAGCTCAGTACCAATATCTCCTACCTCGACTCAAAGGAATGTGGACTCACCTCGAACGACAACGCGGTGGTATCGGTATGCGTGGCCCTGGAGAACGAGAAATTGAAACAGATAGACGTATTATCCGAGACAAAATTGCCTTGCTTCGTAAACAATTGGAAAAAATTGATAAACAAATGGCAACTCAACGTAAAAATAGAGGGAAAATGGTACGTGTTGCTTTGGTAGGATATACCAATGTTGGAAAATCAACCATCATGAATAGTTTGAGTAAATCTGAAGTCTTTGCAGAAAATAAACTCTTCGCAACACTCGATACAACAGTACGTAAAGTTGTGGTTAATAATCTCCCATTTTTGCTTTCTGACACGGTTGGATTTATTCGGAAACTCCCAACTCATTTGGTTGAATCATTCAAATCGACACTTGATGAAACAAGGGAATCCGATGTGCTGGTGCATGTTGTTGACATTTCACATCCAAGTTTTGAAGAACAACTTCAAGTTGTACAGGAAACTCTGAATGATATTAGAGCAGGTAACAAACCAACTTTGCTCGTTTTTAACAAAACAGACGCATTTACTTACAATAAGAAAGATGATGATGATTTGTCCCCAAAGGAAAAAGACAATTACAGTTTGGACGAATTAAAAAACATGTATCTGGCATCAGAAAACCATCCTGCAGTGTTTATTTCAGCAAAAACAGGAAACAATATGGATGAATTTAAAAATGCGCTGTTCAATATGGTAAAAGACTTACATTTTGAACGATATCCGTACAATAGAATTTAAATTATCAATAAATTAATGGTACAATTCGCTTGAGTTTAAACAATATTTGTATTTTTAGGAAAAATATTATGACCATGAAACAAGCTATTGTATTCCTTTCTTTGATTTCAATGATTCTCTTTCAGGCATGTCAAACATCTGAGCAAGAACAAACTACAAACGCGGAAACTGAAACCGTGAAAAATAACGATCAATTGCTATATGCAACAGCATGGTATCAACAATCCGCAGAAATGGCAGCATGCTACTATCAAGCATTCTATCAAGCGGAACTCGCGCTAAGCGAAAACCTTAAAAACGATGCATCTGAAAAACCAAATGCCATTGTGCTTGACATTGATGAAACCTTGTTGGACAACTCACCATTCCAAGTTAAAATGATATTAACCGGAAAATCTTACTCCTCAGATTTTTGGAAAACTTGGACTGATAAAGCTGAAGCAAATGCATTACCAGGAGCAATTGAATTTCTGGAAAAAGCGCAAACTATGGATGTTGATATTTTTTACATCTCAAACCGCAAAACCAACGAACTGGAAACCAGCATTCAAAACATGACGGAATTAGGTTTCCCAGAACTTCGTGAAGATCATTTTCTTCTGAAAACAGAAACCAGCAACAAAGATGACAGAAGAGCTATTGTTACTGCTGATTATGATGTTTTGCTTTATGTTGGGGACAACCTCAACGATTACAGCAACTTCCTTGGAGAACGTGAAGAAAACTTTGGAAAAGACAAGCTTGCAGAACATAAAGACATCTTAGGACGTAAATTTATCATTTTACCAAACCCTATGTATGGAGAATGGCAACAAGTCTTAAAAGCACAATATGGTGGAGAAACTGAAGCTGAGTTTTTAGAAAATCTTAAAAACAATTTAGTAAGCTTCTAAAACACTAAAGCCTGCATAGTTTCATTATCACATATTAAGTTAAACATCGTGAAATATAATTGGGAAAAATACAGAGTGTTGATTGTTGAGGATGATCCCATTAATTTTCAACTGCTAAATGTCTTTTTGAGAAAAACAGGCATACAAATTAAGCATGCTGCCACTGGAGGTGAAGTCATGTCGCATATTGAAGACGAAGTACCTGACATTGTTTTGTTAGATGTACAATTGCCCGATATTAACGGAGTACAGCTCACAGATATGATAAAATCGCAACACCCAGAGATTCCAATCATTATTCAAACTGCAAGTATTCTTGAAACACAAATACAAGAAATGCTGGATATGGGATGCGATGACTATGTGCTAAAACCTATTAATCGGGAAGATCTTTTAAACAAAATAAGCAATCTGCTTTAGACCTCTTAAATTGAACTCACTTTAGGTACTTTAACACCACTATTCTGTCACATAAACTTTCAATTTCTCACCAGCTTTAAGTTGGTATTTGCGAGAAATGTGATTCCATTTTAAAATATCATCAATTGTACAATGATAGCGAATGGCAAGCTTATGCAAAGAGTCTCCCGCTTTCACCTCAACAGAACGTTCTACCTTGTCCTTATTGTTTTCATTTTGCGGCTCTGGCTTATACTCTTTAATCTGCTCAAACGCCAAAATAAACTCTATCATAGCATCATCCGGTAAAACCAAAATGTTTCCTGATGTGGACTGTGGCAACTGCTGCTTTCTGTAGGTTGGATTCAGATACTCTAAGATATCTTCTGACAAATTAATTACATCCGATATTTGACGAAATGTTATCTCATCGTACACCATGATGGTATCTGTATCGTAACGAGAATAGCGTGGGATTGATGGTTGAATATTAAAATCCTCATAATACGTCATCACATAAGCCATGGCAATAAAAGCAGGCACATAATTCTGCATTTGATCGGAAATATGAGATCTTAGTTTCCAATAATTTGTTTCACCTCCAGCTCTCGTAATTGCTTTTTGAACTGCTCCTGGACCACCATTATAAGATGCCAAAACAAGGTGCCAATCCCCATAAATACGATAGAGGTATTCTAAATATCTACATGCTGCATCTGTGGAATGATACGCATCTCGACGTTGATCAACCCAAGCATTAATTTCCAAATCAAATAAACCTGCAGTCCCCGGAAGGAATTGCCACAAACCAACTGCCCCACTTTTAGAAACAGCTTGAGGCTCAAGTGCAGATTCAACTGCCGCAAGATATTTCAACTCAGGTGGCAATTGATATTTCCCTAAATAATCTTCAAAAATTGGAAAGAAATATGCCTTCTCACCGAGAATTCGACTTATCTTATCTGCATTTTGAATGGCATATGCATGTATGTATTCCTTTACGAACTCATTATAATTCAATGAAATTTCAAAGTCATCAGCCATTAGCTGTAGTCTTTCCGCAATGAGTGAATCATTTTCTGAAGCTTCTTCAGGAGATACACGCTTTCGGGGATCACGCCTTTTCACTTGTTTAACGGCTTGTATTGCATCAAGTTTTCGTTCAGCAAAAGATGACTCAGGCTGATTATTTATTTGTGATGAACTATCAACCTTTATCACAGAACTTGTATCAGACAGTTGAACTGTATCCGTCATAACGACATCCTGAGCAAAACTCTTTGCAACAAAACAAAACAATATAATTGGCAAAATAAACTTCATGCCTGCAAATATCGTAATAAAAGAGAATTATAACAGAATGATATCATGCATTTATTCAATTATTTATGTTAATTGAAGCTTTTCTTAAACTATTCTTTTGTTTTCCTTATCTTTGAAGCTGAATTGAAAATGCAGGATGATGCGCATAGGATTTGATGCAAAACGAGCTTTCTATAATCGTAGTGGATTAGGGAATTACAGTCGGGATACGATTGGAAGTTTATTAAAATATTATCCAGATAACAAATATTATCTGTACACTCCCAAAAAGAAAAATCCCGTTAACTTTGATGTTGAAGGGAAAGCAAATGTAATTCAGCCTAAAGGCTTAAACCGTTTTTACCAATCGTATTGGAGAAGCATGACTTTGGGAACAACAATTTCAAACGACAATTTGGACATTTATCATGGACTCAGCAATGAGCTACCTGCAAATATTGTCCATTCAGGGACACGCAAAATCGTAACGATCCACGACTTAATCTTCATGCGTTACCCGGAATTGTATAAATCTGTGGATAGGGAAATTTATCAACAGAAATTTTTTGAGGCATGTCTGGCGGCAGATAAAATCATTGCAATATCAGAGCAAACTAAAGAGGATATCATCTCATTCTTTCACATTCCTGAAAATAAAATTGAAGTTATTTATCAAGGCTGCAGCCCTATTTTTTACGATGTAAAAACGGAAGAAATAAAGCAAGCAACACTGAGCAAACACAAATTGCCCAAACATTTTATTCTTAGTGTTGGCACTTTAGAACGTCGAAAAAATGCATTGCATGTGCTCGAAGGATTGAAACATTCTGAATCTGATATTGATGTTGTGTTTATTGGCAAGCAAACAGCCTATCTCAAAACTCTTGAGGATTACATTAAAGCAAATCATTTAGAACAAAGAGTTCATTTCCGTCACAACATTCCAAGCGATGATTTGCCTGCAATTTATCAAGCGGCAAAACTCTTTGTTTACCCTTCATTGTTTGAAGGTTTTGGAATCCCTATCTTAGAAGCGTTAAACAGTGGAACTCCAGTGATCACAAACAAATATGGTTGCTTTATTGAAGCCGGTGGCGATGCAGCTTGCTATGTGAATCCAAATCATCCAGAAGAAATTGGGGAAAGCATAAATTCCATTTTAGATCATCCCGAAAAAGCGGAAACTATGAGAGAAAAAGGCTTTGAATATGCAAAACATTTTTCTCAAGAGAATATCGCAAATCAATTAATAAAATTGTATCAAAGTGTCTTATCATGATGTTAAAAGATGAAGTGAACAAAACACTAGATGTTCTGCATAAAGGAGGCATCATTTTATATCCAACAGACACTATTTGGGGCTTAGGTTGCGATGCAAATAATGCTGAAGCAATTGACAATCTTTATAAAATTAAGCAAAGAGATCCATCCCAAAGCATGCTTATTCTAATTGAAAATATCAATCAAGTATTTGGTTATGTAAACAATCCTCCCGACGTGGCATTGGATATGATGGAAATTGCTCAGAAACCACTCACTGTTATTTTTGACGGAGCAAAAAATCTACCAACAAACCTCATAGCGCAAGACGGAAGCATCGCAATTCGTATGGTGAAAGATGAATTTTGCCAAAGTTTGATTAAACGCTTTAGAAAACCTATTGTTTCTACGTCAGCAAATTTTTCAGGACAAGAGTCTCCACTTAAGTACGATGACATAGACAGAGCTCTCATTGAACAGGTTAACTATGCTGTCAATCTGAAAAGAAATGTCAGACAAGTGAAAGCCTCCTCAATTATTCGAATTCGAGAAAACAATCAAATTGAAATTATTCGCCGATAAGAAATCGTAGCAGAAACCATGTAAATTCAGAGATTCTTTGTACTTTTATCGCTTATGAACATCAACACACTTCGAAGAGTCACACCAAGATGGGTCATCTTTTTAATTGACCTCGTCTTCGTATTTATGTCCATTGTTTTCAGTTACTACCTAAGATTCAACTTCAATATTCCTGAAGATGACATGGAGTCTTTGAGGTATGTTGTTCCTATGGTTCTTTTTGTGAGAGCGGTCAGTTTTCTTATCAGCAAAACACACATTGGACTTGTTCGCTACACAAACACCAAGGATGTTCAACGACTTGTATTGACTCAAATCATTGGGACTGCAGTGCTTTTCATTGCAAACTTTATCAGTTTTCGTCTCACAACAAAATACATTATTCCGACCTCTGTCATTATCATAGATTTTGTGATGACAAGTTTTGCGATTACCTTCTTCCGTTTGTTAATCAAAACGATTTTTATTGAATTTAACCATTCACGAAAAGAAAAAACGAATGTCCTGATTTATGGTGCAGACGAGGTGAGTTTAATTACAAAACGAACCATTGAGCGCGATGCTTCTTCAAAAGATAATGTGGCTGGGTTTATTCACAAAAAATCTGATAGGATTGGGAAGAAAATTGAAGGTTTGATGGTCTATCCACTGGAAGACCTTGAAAAGACAATTGAGCAATTATCAGTACAGACTCTTATTATTGCAGGGCAAGATTTGAATGCCATTCAAAAACAGGAAATCGTTGATATTTGTTTAGACAAGCAAGTCAAAGTGCTTACCATACCTGATGTCAGTCACTGGATTAATGGAGAGCTTTCTTTTCGACAAATTAAGGAAATTCAGATTGAAGAATTGCTAGAAAGAGATCCTATTCAACTTGACAAACAGAAGATTCGCTCCCAATTACTTAACAAAACCATTTTAGTGACTGGAGCAGCAGGAAGTATAGGTAGTGAAATTGTACGCCAAGTTTCAAAGTTCCGTCCAAAACAAATTGTACTTTTTGATCAGGCAGAATCTCCACTTTATGACATTGAGCTTGAAATCATTGAGCAATATAATTTCAGAAACATCACAGTAGTTATTGGTGACATTACCAATGAAATGCACGTAGAAGATGTCTATCGAAAGTTCAAACCAGATCATGTTTACCATGCAGCTGCATACAAACATGTTCCAATGATGGAAATAAATCCGGCAGAAGCTGTACGTACTAACATTGGCGGAACAAAGATAATTGCTGACATGGCAGTGAAATATGGGGTTAAACGTTTTGTAATGGTTTCTACAGACAAAGCTGTAAACCCAACGAATATCATGGGTGCAAGTAAACGCATTGCAGAAATTTACACTCAGAGTTTAGGCAAGTCCCAATCTGAAACAAAATTTATTACGACACGATTTGGCAATGTATTAGGCTCCAATGGTTCTGTCATTCCACGCTTTCAAAAACAAATTGCAAATGGAGGTCCTGTGACCATTACACATCCAGATGTCACACGATTCTTTATGACCATACCGGAAGCATGTCAGCTCGTTATGGAGGCTGGATCAATGGGAAATGGAGGAGAAATTTTCATCTTCGACATGGGCAAATCGGTTAAAATTATCAACCTTGCTAAGCGCATGATAAAACTCTCTGGATTGGAATTGGGTACAGATATTCAAATCACCTTTACAGGATTAAGACCTGGAGAGAAACTCTTTGAAGAATTGCTTGCAAGCAAAGAAAACACTCAACCAACGTACCATTCCCACATTATGATTGCCAAAGTTAGAGAATACAATTTTGAGCAGGTCAAAGAATCAGTCGGTAATTTATTGAATATGACTTACCGTGTGGATGAAATGGAAATGGTTGCTTTAATGAAAAAGATTGTCCCCGAATTCATTTCTCAAAACTCTAGATTTGAGGAACTTGACCATTTGCAATAATTACTAATTCTCATCAATTAAAACTCTAATTTTAGGATAATTACACCTATTCAATTAGTAATTTTTGAGTAATGATATTATCGTTATTTCTAATTCTTAAAATATAAATTCCGGTATTAAGTGTTTCAGAATTTACTTCAATATTTCTCCTAAAATCTTCACTGAATACCATTTTACCAGTGGCATCAAAAACTTCAATAAATGAAGAATCATTGTTATCTAACTCTACTGTAAAATTAGACCTTGCAGGGTTTGGGTATATTTTACAAAGTGTGTTTTTATAATCATTCTCATTAAACAGAAAAAGTGATTCTTCAATAACAATTTGTTCATTAGGTGTTGCATTAAATGCATATGTTTTTATGGTCAAGGTATAGACATTTTCACTTGACAATTGAATCCATCCATAATGATAATCTTCATCATTCTTTAATCTAAGACCAATGAACAAGTCATTAAACCCATCTGCTCGTATATTATAAGCTTCATCAGAGCTTCCTCGGGTAATATAATATGATGGGGAGTCAAAAAATGGCATCCAGTTCTCATCAGAGCTAGAAATTGTATCTGCTTTGTACTTTGCACAAACTTCGCCATGTCCAATTGCTAAAACTTCATTGTTGTTTAATGGTATTACAGAATAAGTATTCATATAAAATCCGGTATCTGGGGTACCAGACTCTGAATGGTAATATATAGAGAAATCTATTTCGTTATCATTATTTAGATCCAATCCATAGTTTGTTGTAATTATCGTCGTATCTGGAATGTTAAAAAATTCAACTTGCGCACTTAGGGTTATAGAAACCAGTAAACAAAAGGGAAAAATTAAATATCTCATGAGATTTTCGATTAAATGTTTTAACAAATATATAAAACATGCAAACAAACTCCAAGTAAAATTTAAAGAGTCACAATAAAGATAATTTGTTGACATCCTGTATATACAATTATAATCCAGTTTATTTATCGTCTTTGTGAGTTTTTCTTATTTTTGACCAAAAGAAAAACTGTATTCATGAAAAACAGAAAATTTTTTCCCATTCTATTTACAATCGGATTTATTGCAGCCTTTGTCATTATCCTATTTTTCGTTCCTAAACAAAAAAAGGAAATCCGAGCATTAAGTCAATACGTAAACCCAATGGTCGGAACTGGCGGTCATGGGCATACTTTCCCAGGTGCAAGTTTACCTTTTGGAATGGTTCAATTGAGCCCAGATACTCGCTTAATAGGTTGGGACGGATGCTCTGCTTATCATCATTCTGACTCTATCATTTATGGTTTCAGTCACACCCATTTGAGTGGAACAGGTTGTTCAGATTATGGCGATATCCTATTTATGCCAATGAGTGGAAAATACACTTACGATAACGGGCAGTTCTCTGATGAATACGGATACAGCTCTCTCTTTAGTCACGAAACTGAAATCACGGAGCCTGGTTACTATGCCGTACATTTAGAAACGCCAGATGTCAATGTTGAACTCACAACAACCAAACGCACAGGTATCCATAAATACCATTACAATCAAAAAGATACTGCATACATTATCATTGACCTCGCCCATAGAGATGAGGTTTTTGAGTCTGGTTTCAAGCAGGTTAACAAGACCGATGTTGCTGGATTTCGTCGTTCACGTGCTTGGGCAAACGATCAACATTTGTATTTCTATGCTCGCTTTTCACAACCCATCAATTCCGTGTTTTTCAAAACTAAAAAAGCAGAAATTAACGAAGCATTTGATGCCTATGGTAAAGGTGTTAAAGCCATTGCAGGCTTTAACACACTTGAAGATGACGAGATTATCATAAAAGTTGGAATTTCTGCCGTTAGCATCGAAGGTGCAAAACAAAACCTTGAAAACGAAGCAGAAGGGATGGATTTTGAAACTGCACGTTCACTTGCCACTTCAACATGGAATGACGAGCTAAGTGATATTATTGTCAGCGGTGATGATCATGCAAAACGGGTGTTTTATTCCGCCCTATATCATGCATACCTCGCACCAAATATCTTTTCAGATGTGGACGGGAAATACAGAGGAACAGATTTGGAAATTCATGAAGGGAACAATCACAATCAATACACTGTTTTTTCATTGTGGGATACTTACAGAGCAACCCACCCATTATTCACTATCACCCAAACCGAACGCACGAATGATTTTATTCAAACCTTTTTAAATCATTACGAACAAGGCGGACAACTTCCTGTTTGGGAATTGGCTGGAAATTACACAGGCTGTATGATTGGCTACCACTCAATCCCTGTAATTACCGATGCTTACTTTAAAGGGATTCGTGATTACGATACAGAACTAGCCCTTGAAGCAATGGTTCATTCTGCTACCATGGAGCATCTCGGACTTCCGGCTTTCATGAGCAAAGGATACATTGGCGTTGAAGACGAACATGAATCTGTTTCCAAAGCTTTGGAATATGCCTATGATGATTGGTGCATAGCTCAAATGGCAAAAGATATGGGTAAGAATGAGATTTACAAGGACTTTATTCAACGTGCTCAGTATTACAAAAACCACTTTGACTCATCCACAGGACTCATGCGTGCAAGAGTAAACGGAAGCTGGTTTAGTCCGTTTGACCCTGCTGAAGTCAATTTCAATTATACAGAAGCCAATGCATGGCAATACAGTTTTTATGTACCACAAGACATTCATGGTTGGATGAAAATGCTGGGAGGTAAAGAAAATGCATGTGCTTTATTAGATTCTCTCTTTAGTGCTGACGACCAAACAAGCGGAAGAAAACAAGCTGACATTACTGGTCTCATCGGACAATATGCACATGGAAATGAACCTAGCCACCACATTGCATATTTGTACAATTACTGTGGACAAGCTTGGAAAACACAAGAAATTGTCAAACACATTATGACAGAAATGTACACCGATCAACCAGACGGCTACATTGGAAACGAAGATTGCGGACAAATGTCAGCATGGTATGTCATGAGTGCTCTCGGCTTTTACCCTGTCAACCCTGCAAGCGGAATTTATGACATAGGCTCACCAATGTTTGACACTGCAAACATTCAATTAGAAAACGGAAAATCTTTCTTAATAACTGCTGAAAATTTAAGCGACAAAAACATTTATGTCCAATCTTTAAAATTGAATGATGACGCCTATAACAAACTCTATATTGAGCATAAAGACATTATGCAAGGTGGTCATCTTCATTTTGTTATGGGAGACAAACCAAACAAAGCATTAGGACAAGATGAGAATGCAATTTATTATTCAGAAATTACTGACGAACCTATTATCATCAGTCCGATTATCACACCTGCACAACGTAGCTTTGCAGATTCTTTAGTGCTAAAAATTCATTCTCCACAAAAAGATGAGGTAAGTATTTTCTACACATTGGACGGAAGCAATCCTTTAAAAAATGACGCAGAGCCTGCAGACTATGCTAAGCTTTATGAAAAGCCTATCACCATCACCGATGACACAGAAATTCGTTGTATCGCAATGCGAGGTGAACAAAAAAGTGGGATTGTTGTCGGTCGGTACAAAAAAATTGACGACAGAGTTGGCATAGAACTTTTTGCAAATTATAGCAACCAGTACAACGCTGGTGGTGACAACGCACTTATTGATGGAATTCGTGGAGGAAATGACTTCCGCACAGGAGAATGGCAAGGCTATGACAATCAAAATGTCCAAGCAATTATTGATTTAGGGACAACTCAAAACATATCAAAAATTTCCATTGGTTTCTTACAAGATATTAAGAGTTGGATATGGATGCCACAAAATGTCGATTTCTATATTGCAGGCAATGACAAGCAATTCAGAAAAATCGGGAGCAAAAAATCAACACTTGCAGAAGATCTTTATGGAGCACATATTGAAAAAATCGATATTCATTTTGAGCAACAAGCTGTTCGATACATAAAATTTGACGCAGAAAAGTATGGTGACATCCCTGAATGGCACTTAGGGCATGGTGGTGAAGGTTGGATTTTTGCTGATGAAATCACATGGGAATAATGAAACGTACTATTCTCATCATATTGGCATTTGGGTTCTTCTTGTCTTCATGTCAAGATAAGGGGAAGGCTGTTTTCGATATGGATACATCTTCGCAAAAAGTTGAAATTCAACTCATCCCTGACAGTTTGCCTAACTACCAAGACATAATAGATTTACTCAGTCAAGCGGGAATAGCCTATCAAACACTGGTTGAAGCAGACTATCTGATGCCAGATGTCAATGAGCAAATTGCTTTGCAAACAGGAATTCTCATTGCAGATTTAAGCTACCTGCGTTATTTTGACAAAGTCAATTTAAGCATGCAATATGCTGCCGATTTAGATGAGCGTTTTCTTGCGCTTGACTTGCCAACGGAACAAATCCGACAAGCAGTCATGGACATTGAGGAAAACATGTTTAACAGCGACACTTCGCTGATGATATTAAATCAGGCATACACTGAGCTTACAACCCAACTCATCGAAGCGGAACGCTCTGCCTTGGCGGCTTTAATCATCACAGGATTTTGGATAGAAACAAGCCATTTAATGCTCAATGATAAATCTGTTAACAAAGACGAATTAAGAAATGAAGCTTGGGTAAAACATTGTCAGGAAATACAACAGGTATTGCCAGCATTAAGCAATCTGACACAAACAAATACTGCTGCACTTTATTCTGATTTTCTCGAAATTAATTGCGATCAAAAAAACGTCAAACCACTTATTGCAACATGGAGAAGTTCCATACGTTCGGATAATTGGGAATAAAAATGCATTTCGATATTCTACGGTTTTTTATTATATTTCGGTATCGAAAACAAAGCATATGCACAAATCCATTAAAACTTGGGCTGAACAAGATCGACCCAGAGAAAAACTCCTGAGTAAGGGTGTTGAATCATTGTCTGACTCCGAACTTATCGCAATTTTACTTGCTTCGGGAAACACAAAAATGTCAGCAGTTGAATTAGCAAGACATATCTTGAAAAAATACGACAACAAATTGAATCGTTTAGGAAGATGCTCTGCCGATGAGCTAAAGCAGTTTCAAGGTGTTGGTGATGCAAAAGCAGTTACACTTATGGCAGCGCTAGAGTTAGGAAGACGTCGTAAAGTTGAAAAAGCAGATAAGCCTCAAAGCATCAGCTCAAGTCAAAAAGCATATGATATTCTAGCTCCTATGCTTGAAGACAGAATGAGTGAAGAGTTTTGGATCTTATACCTTGACAGAGCGAACCATGTCATTGACAAATTGCGTCTCAGCCAAGGAGGAACAGCAGCAACCATAATGGATGTTAAAATTATTGTCAAAATAGCACTTGAAAAACTAGCCCATGGCATTATCCTGAGTCACAATCACCCCTCAGGAAACAGAAAACCAAGTAATGCCGACATACAAGTCACCAACAAAATTAAAGAAGCGGCAAAACTATTTGACATTGCCCTGCTCGATCATCTTATTATTGTGAATAATGACTACTTTAGCTTCTCAGATGAAGGTTTATTGTCTCATTAATTGTTCAAGATGCAAATCAGAAAACTAGCTCGACATAAAATTAACGACAACAAATGGAATCAGTGTATCAACCAAGCTGAAAACTCCAGAATTTATGCCTTGTCATGGTATCTTGATGCTGTTACCGACAAACAATGGGATGCACTTGTTCTTGACAACTATCATGCTGTTATGCCCTTACCATATGCAAGAAAACTTGGAGTTAAATTTTACACTCAACCGATTTTTTGCCAACAATTAGGTCCTTTTTGGCAAGGAAATCTTTTAAAAAACATGATGGAAGAGTTTATCCATGCTATTCCAAAAAGACCATACATGCTCAGTCTAAATGCAGAAACAGGAAGGTATATCCACAAATCACACAGCACATTTAAAACGAATTATATTCTGCCTTTGGGAAAATCGTATCAAGAAATGATAAAGTGCATGAGCAACAATCACAAGCGCAATATCAAAAAAGCAGAAAAGAAAGAATTAATCTACAATGAAATAAGCATCTCTAACTATATTGATTTTAAAAAATCAAGTGGAACGCAACTCAACAAAGAAAGCTGGAAACGTTTAGAAAACTTACTTTCAGAAGCTAAAACTCATCATATTCTTGACTTAAGAGCAGCTTTTCTTAATGAAAAACTGGTTTCTGCCGTGTGTTGGTTAAACGATGGAAACAGGCTTGTTTATTTGCAAGCTGCAAGCAATGAGATGGGGAAAAAATCAGCTGCAGCATTTGGCTTAGTGGATGAAGTGCTAAAAGAACATACAGAATCTGACATGCTTATTGACTTTGAAGGGTCAGAAAATTCAGGTGTCGCACGTTTTTATCAAGGATTCAATGCGAAAAATGAAGCGTTTCCGTTGATAAAGAGTAAAAGCATGCAAATGATCCAAAAATGGAGAGGAAAATGACCCACGAACAAAAAATAAAGCTTTTGACACCTTGGGCAAGAATACGCTCAGTATCAGGCTGGATAGACAAAACATCCACAAATACTGTGTTTCCCTTCTGGCATACAGTAAGCGATACCACATTACCTCACATTAAGCATCTTTATCATGTTAAAAGTGTCGAAGCATTTCTCTCTGATTTAGAATTTCTACTGAAACACTTTCAGCCCATTTCTTTGGAGGATTCTCTTTCTGATCAGGCCCAAACCAAAGAAAAAACCATGCTATTAAGCTTTGACGATGGGCTTGTTGAAGTTTACGATATAATTGCCCCTATTCTAAAGCAGAAAGGCATACCAGCAATCTTTTTTATCAACCCTCCATTTGTTGGAGACGCTGACATTTTTTACCGCTACGAAATATCGAGTCTAATTTCTGAACTAGAAAAGCAAAAAGGCATATCAGCTTCAGAAAAACGCAGTTTACTCAGTTTGTCTTTTCATGATAAAAAACAACTGAATGAAGCATGGGAAAAGGCAGAGCTTTCGAAAGCAGAAATTATTGGGAAAAATCGGATTTACATGTCAAAAGAAGAGATTGTCAGTCTTAAAAAACAAGGATTTGAGATTGGAGCGCACAGCATGACACATGCACGTTTTTCTGATCTAAGCATTGACAAACAAATTGAGGAAGTAAAAGAAAGCGTCAATGAAATTCAACATTTAGCACAACCCAAATATCACAGTTTTGCCTTCCCATTTTCAGATGATGGAGTAAGCAAGCAAACTCTAGGAAACATACACAAGGAAGCCAATTTAGACTGCAGTTTTGGTACCTCAGGCATAGGACAAATTGACAAGGTAAAACATGTTCAACGCATCCCAATGGAACACAAGCAATGCTTTTCGGCATCACGCATTATGCATGCAGAACTCATGGCATATTGGTTAAAACAAAAACGGCAAAAATCATGACAGTAGATTTTCATAAAATACAATGGAAAGACTTGTCTGACTTCTGTCAGTCTGAGATTTTTACGAATCTCAATGAAAAGCCAATATCTCATGAACGCATCGCATCCTATGTCAACAATCCCAATGCCATCGAAAACGATTATGTGCTTTACTTGCTGACAAATGAGACTGAATTAGTTGCCTACCGTAGCTTACTTCCTGATAATTTAGAAGGAAGTTCGAGTCAGCATTTTGCGTGGCTGAGCGGAAATTATGTCAATCCAAAACATAGAAGAAAAGGCTACTCAAAACAATTGCTACAAGCTGCGATGAAAGATTGGGATAATAAACTCATGTACACCAATTACGCCCCTGAATCTCATGCCTTGTATCAAAGCACAGGGGAATTTAAAGCGATTTTACAGCGGCAAGGAAAAACATTCTATCTTTTTACAAAACCATCGATTTTACTCAAAGAAAGAAGTTCAAAATTTATTCAGTTTTTTCTACCCTTAGCAGACATTGGCATTC
This sequence comes from Bacteroidales bacterium, assembly GCA_963676165.1. Taxonomy (GTDB): domain Bacteria; phylum Bacteroidota; class Bacteroidia; order Bacteroidales; family ML635J-15; genus JAQIBY01. The sequence continues at coordinate 3,627,412 of OY781043.1, forward strand.
GCTTATTGGCACACATAAGATTATTGTTTTCAAGCACAAAAGCACCCAAAGAGAAGGTTCAAATTGATATGAAACCAAGTGCCGACTTTATGCAAGCATTTGATCATCGTCCCATGCATGGATTTACCAGAAAATCAGATGAACTGAGCTGGATTCTTAACTATCCATGGGTAAAAGAAGGCAACAATAAGCAGAATTATTTTTTCTCTCATCATGCAAATCAGATGTCGTACTACTTTATTCGTTTTGAAGGAAATACAGATATTGGCTGGGCAATATTGCATGAACGAGACGGAATGTTAAAAGTCCCTTATTATCAGATGACAAATGAAAAGCTAAGTGCCTTTTCGCAATTTATTATACACTGGGCAAGTCAACATAAAGTTCAACAGCTAAGAATATTTGACAGTGTTTTAGCTGAGAATATTTCCTCACAAAATCACCCATTTCTTCACACCAAGACCATTACTCAAAATGTTTATGCAAGCTGGGACATCTCACTTGGCAAACTTTGCTTTTCGGATGGAGATGGAGATTATATTTTCACTTAAAAACAGGATTAACCGCATATTTTCAAAGACTGCTGTAAAGCATTAAATTATTTTACAGACTTCAGCAAGTTCGCAATATCTTTACTTTGTTATGAACAAGTTCAAAACCAAGTTGAGAAGAAAAGACTATTAACTATGCTAAAAACAGTCATTTTAGGGAACAGGGGAAGCCTACTGGATGAATTTCTATCTGAAATTCGGAGCGAGAAAATCCAAAAAGATCGATTGAGATTCCGTCGTAATATGGAGCGTGTCGGTGAAATTATGGCTTATGAAATTAGCCGGGAGATGGTTTTTCGTACAGAAAGCATCAAAACTCCTTTAGGAATAGCAGATGTACCTGTCATTGACAAGCAACCTGTTATTGCAACAATTCTTCGTGCAGGAATTCCTTTTCACCATGGATTTTTAAACTATTTTGACAATGCAGACAATGCCTTTGTTGCTGGGTTTAGAAAATACCATGACGACAATTCCTTTGAAATTAAAATTGATTATGTCACCTCTCCTGACTTAACCAACCGTGAACTTATTATCGTAGATCCAATGTTGGCAACAGGTGGCAGTTTTGAACTAGCGTACAAAGCACTATCAAAATACGGAAAGCCTTCACACATCCACTTGGCTGCCATAATTTCATCGCGCGAAGGCATTGAATATATGCATAAAACAATGCCTGCAAATCGTTGCACTATTTGGTCTGCAGCAGTTGATGATGAATTGACCGTTAAATCTTATATCGTCCCGGGTCTGGGTGATGCTGGCGATTTAGCTTACGGAGATAAACTCAGCGAGAAAGACGATTAATTCCCTTTCTCCCTAACAACAAAGCGAGCAGTTCGCCGAGACCGCTGCTCTAGCAACACTTCTTTGTTTTTCAACAAAGTATCAATGCATTCGTCCGTATAATGTCGAATAGTAATTAACTCCACGCTTTCATTATACAGCAACTTGAAACGCTTTTTCAAGGATTCAATCAAATCAGGGAGTCTGCGAGACTCACATTGTATGCAAAGCGAATAACTAATTGCAGAATTTTGACTTAAGCTTACATGTGCACGATGCTCATCCAAGATCCCATAAATCTCACTAATTTGTCTTTCATTCACAAATGAAAAATCTCGAATTGATATGGATAATAAAATCTGATCCTCTTTAAGAATATACACAGGTAGCATATCAATGTCTTTATCCACATTGGTAATAATTGTCCCAGTTGTTGAAGAATCAAGAAAAGATTTCACATGCAATGGAATTTGCTTATTTTGAAGTGGTTGTATTGTTTTAGGATGAATAACTTTCGCGCCATAAAATGCCAGCTCAACAGCTTCCTGATAAGAAATTGTATCCATCTTCTGGCTTTCAGGAAATTGTTTAGGATCAGCATTCATTATTCCAGGGACATCTTTCCAGATGATAACCTCCTTAGCATCTGTTAAATTGGCAAGCACAGATGCAGTATAATCAGATCCCTCACGTCCGAGCGTTGTACTCAAACCCTCCCGCGTACTTCCGATAAAGCCCTGGGTAACAATCATCTTATTCAATGGCAATATTGTATCAAGCTGAGATTTGCTGGTTTCCCAGTCAATATTTGCCGCTCTGTATTGATCATCTGTACGGAGAATTCTACGAATATCTAACCACTCACAATTCACAGATGAAGCACCTAAATACAGTGAGACTATTTTAGTAGAAAATAATTCCCCGAATGGTACAATTTGATCGTATTCAAAGTCAAAATTCAAGGATGGTGCTTTCTCCAATCTTTCTTCAAGCAAGGTGAAAAGGGCATTCAGCTCAGCTTTTTCTTCATGAGAATTTCGTGGCATAAGGTAATCAAAAATTCGAAAATGCATATCCCGAATTTTCGAGAACAAATCAAAAACTTTACCACTTGTTTTTGTAAAATATGCTTCAGTGAGTTGCTCTAGGGCATTTGTTGTTTTGCCCATTGCTGATACAACAACCATTAAATCTCCGCTTTCTTGAGATAATATTTTCAGGAGATTTTTAACTGACTCAGCATTTTTTACAGACGCGCCACCAAATTTATATATCCTCATACTATTTCTTATCCATGTTTTTTGTGAGAGATCGAACGAACTTAAACTGAGAGAAAAACTCTTTTGCGATAACCCTTAGTACTGTGTAGGTTGGAATTGCAAGCAGCATTCCCAATATGCCAGCAACACTACCACCGATCAAAATAACGAGAAAAATTTCTAGAGGATGTGCTCTCACAGAATTTGAGAAAATTAATGGTTGAAAAACAAAGACATCCACCATTTGAGTACCAACAAATGTGAGCAAAACATAAATTAACAGTGGCAACATCTCAGTATTAAAATCCAAACCAATATTTCCGGCAATAACCAGAACAATGCCTAATGCAGCACCAATCCACGGTCCAACATAAGGAATTAAATTTAAAAAACCGGCGATAATACCAATGAGTATAGCTAAAGAAAAGTCGACCCCGGAAATTGTTAACCCTATTGTTACAAGCGTAGTAATACCTAATACCTGAAAAACCAGACCAATAAAATATCGTGAGATCAAATTCTTAATTTTCCGTAATGCATTTTCTGCCTTTTTCTCATAATTCTCAGGTATAATCATCATAACACCCCGATCAAAAAGATTACTATCTTTCATAAAAAAGAAGCTGATGAAAATCACAGCAAAAATGCCAATAAGCACAGAACCTAAAGCACCACCAAGATTATTAATCAGGTCAGAAATTTGATCAAAGCGGGCAACATTAACAATTTTCTCACTGATAAACTCTTTGGAAGAAAAATCGTCCAAATCAGGAATTGATAAGGAATGAACAAAACTATCAATTTCTTCATATGGATCCTCAAGGTTTTTAGATACCGATTGAGCTTCAATTTTTGAAAATTCTGAAATTTGTTCTCCAACCAAAGGTACAATCAAACGCAAAAAGCCAGTGATTATAAACACAAATAAAGCCAGAGTTACAAGAGATGCCAACCATCTTGGGAACCGGATTTTTTTAATGTGAATCTTGGAAAGGAAAGTCACCACAGGTCGTCCAATCATTGACAAAACTGCAGCAATCAGTATATAAGTTACAATATTTCCAAAGAAATAGAAGAATAGGAAAACAGCCAATAAACTGAGTCCTCCAATCAGATATTTTTGTACTTTATTCATGCCCTATTTTTTTTCGAAATTACGAAAATTATTGGTTCATGATAATTTTCATACTAAAATGCATCCAAAGCTGTAAAAATATTGTCTTTCTTTACAGGACAAATAGTTTGCAGAAACAACTTTTCTGTAAATAATAAATAATATGGTGTTTATGTTGTAAAGATTAGTTCAATGAAAAAATTTCACGTAGTAAAAATTACAATTCTAATTACTTTAGGATTTTTATTTCTCCACACAAACAGTTTTTCTCAGCCATGGATGAAGGATCTGGATCAAAGCAAAGGAGAACCCTCCTTTTATGAGATTCAAGATGCGTTTAATGATTACTGGGCAAAGCGTGAAGTAGAGAAAGGAAAAGGATATAAGCAGTTTAAACGCTGGGAAAACTTTATGGGACCTCGTGTTGACGAGAACGGATATTTTCCTCACAATGCATTGTATCCCGAATGGGAAAAAATGCAACGTAAAGCGGCATTAACAACACGTAGTGAAACTGCAAACTGGACACATATGGGACCAGACGACACTCCTGTGGACATTAACTCTCCAACATGGAGAAGAGGAAGCGGACGTATCAATTGCATCAGTTTTCATCCAACGAATCCTAATACCTTTTACGTTGGCGCTCCAAGTGGTGGTTTCTGGAAAACTACAGATGGTGGAAGCAGTTGGACAACTACCACTGATCATCTCCCATCAATTGGAGTTAGTGATATTGCTGTTCATCCAACAGACCCAGACATTATTTACATTGCAACTGGAGATGGTGATGCCCGTGACACATACAGCGCAGGCATTTTAAAATCAACAGACGGTGGTAACACATGGGACAATACAGTGCTTGATTTAAACATTCAGGATCAAATCATTGTTCGTCGTTTAATCATTAACCCCAATAACCCTGATATTCTGTTAGCAGCATCAAGCAGTGGTGTTTTGGTAACAACAAATGCAGGTCTAAATTGGGATGTAAGAGCAAGTGGTCATTTTAAAGACATAGAATTTAAACCAGGCGATCCGAATACTGTTTATGCAGCTACCTACGAGTATTCAGGTGGTGCTTCGATCTATAAATCAAGCAATGCAGGAACAAACTGGACCAATATTTATCAAATTGCAGATGCCAATCGAATTGAGATGGCAGTCACAGCTGACAATCCAAATCGTATTTATGCTTTGGTTTCCAATGCTGATGATTCAGGATATCTTGGCATGTACCGCTCAGACAATAATGGTAGTAACTGGACAGAAGTTCATGATAACACTTCCATGAATCTTTTAGGTTGGGATTCCTCAGGAAACGATAGCGGAGGTCAAGGTTGGTATGACCTTGCATGTGCTGCCGATCCGAACGATGCTGACATTGTACATGTTGGTGGTGTAAATGCATGGAGATCAACAAACGGAGGATCAAGCTGGTCAATTACAGGACATTGGTATGGTGACAATGCAGATTACATTCATGCTGACCATCACACTATGGACTATCATCCAATTACTGGAGATATATTCTCCGGAAACGATGGAGGGCTCTATAAATCTTCCGATAACGGTAACGATTGGGTCGATATCAGTGATGGACTTCATATCTTACAAATTTATCGTTTCGGATTATCCGTTACAAATCCAAACCGTCTCGTCACAGGTGCTCAAGACAATGGCTCTATGCGCTATAACAATGGCGATTGGAATTCTATTTTAGGAGGTGACGGTATGGAATGTCTTATTGACTATACCAACGATAACATTCTTTACGCAGAATATTACTATGGAGCAATTCACCGCTCAACCAATGGAGGACAAGATTTTAGCAACGTACAACCTTCAGCTGCCGGTGATGGTGCATGGGTAACACCTTTTATCATTGATCCTGTTGATCCGGAAACTCTCTATGCTGGTTTTTCTGATGTTTACAAAACAACAAACAGAGGAAACTCTTGGGATGCAATTTCCAGCAACCTTACAGGTGGAGTGAATCTTCAATCCCTTGCCATTTCACAATCTGATCCAGATGTGATTTATGCAGCAACTTATGACAATATTTACAAAACCACCAATGGAGGAAGCTCTTGGTCAAATGTTTCGGGCGGACTTCCAAGCAACTCCATCACATACATCACAATTAACCCGACAGATGCCAACATGCTTTGGGTAACTCTGAGTGGATTCTCAGACGGAGAAAAAGTGTATGTTTCTGATGATGGCGGTAACAATTGGACAAACTATTCGACCGGATTACCTAATGTACCAGCTAACTGTATAGTTTATGAAATTGGGACCAATCATGCCATTTACGTTGGAACTGACCTGGGCGTTTTTTACAGAAATGCCGGTATGTCAGAATGGATTTCTTATAACCAAGGGCTCCCAAATGTTATTGTCAATGAACTTGAAATCCAGTATTCAGTCAACAAATTAAGAGCTGCAACTTACGGTCGTGGTGTTTGGGAAAGTGACCTGTTTGAATTGGTTGCTCCTCCAGTGGCAGATTTCACACATAACATTATCAATGGATGTGAAGGTGAAATTCAATTTGCAAGTATTTCAAGTGGTACTCCAACAGATTATCGTTGGGAATTTGGTGACGGAAGCCAATCGCTTGATTTCTCGCCTATGCACACATACAGCGCAGTAGGCGACTACCAAGTTAAACTCGTTATTACTAATGCTTTGGGTGAAGATTCCATTACTAAAACCGTAAGTCTTAACCCAATGGCTCCTATGGTCGATTTTTCTGCAGATGTAACTAATGGTTGTGAAGCTGGCGAAATTCAATTTTATAACCTGAGCGACAACGCCCTCAGTTATACATGGACATTTGGGGATGGACAAACTTCCAGCGATTTTGAACCAACTCATGAATACACAACACTCGGAACTTTTGATGTTAGCCTAACCGCATCAACAACTTTATGTCCCGATGCATCGCTAACCAAAGAAGAGTACATTTATTTCGATCCAATGAATGTATCGGAACTCAACATGCCGGAAGCGAATTATGGACAAGAACAAATCTGTTGTGAAGGCACAATTTACGATAATGGGGGACCAGACGAGATGTATTCAAACAATACAAATGGACTCATAAAAGTTCGACCTGCCAATGCCGATCAAATTGAGTTTGCCTTTCTTTCTTTCGATGTGGAAGCAGGAACAAGCGACTGCAATCACGATTATATTGCCATTTATGATGGTGAAGTTCCATACACAGGCTATGCACTTGGTATCTTCTGCAACAACAACCCTCCTGCTGGGATTTACATTACCAGCGACAATATTGCACTTGTAAAGCAATACACTGATCCTGGAGTAACTCATGAAGGTTTCCATTTAGTTTGGACATGCCTTTCTGTTGACTACACATATGAAGTTAATGAATCAAACATACTTGAACTAAGCTTTACTGATATTTCTACTAACTATCCAAGCAGTTGGGCATGGGATTTTGGTGATGGCAATACCAGCACTGATCAAAACCCAGGGCATACATTTGCTCAGGATGGAGTTTATGACGTTAGCCTCACTGTTACGAATGAACAAGGTGAATACACAGAAACAAAATCCATTCCGGTAGGTGACACTGGTATTGATGACTTTAATGAATCAGCATTGATGAAACTGTATCCAAACCCTGTTTCTGATAAATATATTCGAATTGAGCTTTCTGACTCTTCCATTGAATCTGCTAATTATGAAATCATTAGCATTGATGGTAAAATCATAAGCAAAGGAGAAGTTTTCCCTGTTGATGGAGAATTTACACTGAATGTAAACGACCTCTCATCGGGTATGTATTCTTTAAAAGTCTATCATAAAGACGAAAGCTTTGTTAAATCATTCAATAAATTATAAAGATGAAATATCTTAGCCTGATAAGCATTCTAATCCTCTTGGCAATTTCAGCATTTTCCCAATGGGAAGATCCTCAAATAAATCAATGGAAATCACAGCAAGACAATCGCTTAACTCAAGTCCATCGTGCTGCTGACGATTACGATGTCAAATTTTATTTCCTTGATATAGCTTTGGATGATCAGTCCATTGCAATTGAAGGGACAGCCCAAATAGATTTGGTGCTAACAAATGGAGCTGCGAGTGCAATCGAATTGGACTTTGATAATGCAATGAACGTCTCGGCTGTGCGTAAAGATGGAATGTCTTCAGGCTACGATCATTCAAACAACATCATAAGCATTCCTTTGTCTAAAGCAAGAACAGAGGATTTGATCAGTATAGAAGTTGATTTCTCTGGAAACCCTCCTTATGGAATGTTTCATGGACACGATGATACGTGGGATATTGACTGTACTTTTTCTTTATCAGAACCATTTGATGCAATGGGCTGGTTTCCTGTCAAACAAGACCTAACCGACAAAGCAGATTCGTCTTGGGTATTTGTCACCGTACCGGATCATTTAATGGCAGGCTCTAATGGTTTACTCGACCAAGTTATTGACAATGGAAATGGAACTGAAACTTACGAATGGAAATCATCTTATCCTATTGATTATTACTTAATTTCAGTTGCAATCGCCGATTATACTGACGCTTCAATTTATGCACATCCAGAGCAAAGTGAAGATTCTATTCTCATTCAAAACTTTGTGTATAACAGTGATGGTTATCTTGCTGCCAATGAATGGAGTATGAACCAAAGTATTCCAATTATGGAAGCACTGTGCGACGCCCTCGGTTTATATCCACATCATGATGAAAAATACGGCCATTGTATTGTGGAACTGAATGGAGGAATGGAGCATCAAACCATGACTAGCATTCGGGATTTTGGCTTTGCACTTGTTGCCCATGAAATGGGACATTCCTGGTTCGGAAATTATGTCACTTGCGGAACATGGCAGGATATCTGGATTAACGAAGGCTTTGCTGTTTATAGTGAATTCATTACTCATGAAGCGATGAGCACTGAGGCAGAACAAAGAAACTACCTTCAACTATCCATGGATCAAGCAAAGACCTACAACAATGGATCTGTTTATGTACCCATTGAAGAAGCAAATAGTGTCGGACGTATTTTTGACTATTACCTCACTTACAAAAAAGGTGGAATGCTTGTCCATATGATTCGGTATCTCATTGATGACGATGAAGTATTCTTCCAGGTATTGCATGAATTCCTTGCAACTTATGGAAACAGCACTGCAACTGGAGAGGATTTCAGGGCTATATTGGAAACTGTTAGTTGTTTAGATTTTGAGAATTTCTTTGACGAATACTATTATGGTGAAGGATTTCCGGAATACAACATCAACTGGTATCAAAAGAACAACACCGTGTACATTGAATCTAATCAAACAACAACCGCTTCTGAAACACCTTTGTTTACTATACCTCTGGAGTACAGACTATTCTTTTCTGATGGGGACAGTTTAAGCGTAAAGCTAGCAAACACAAACAATTCTGAGATTTTTGAAGTTGAAAGTGACAGACAAGTAACTCATATTGAAGTTGATCCTGACATTTGGGTTTTATGCAATAAAACAATACAACAGGTTGAGTCAATTCCAACGCAACAAATTGACTTAAAAACCTATCCAAACCCTTTCACATCAAGCTTTACAATTGAAACAGGGAGTTTTAATGAAGTGCATTTTACCATCGTTGATACAAACAGTAAAATTTTGTACCAAGGTTTAATGAAAAATGGCTTTCTGAATATCGATTTGTCAGATTTACCTATAGGTGTTTATTACTTAACAGTAGAAACAGATAAACGGGAATTACAACGCAAAAAAATTGTAAAACTTTAGATTTTATTCGCTCAAACTTTGAAATCACATTAAACATGGTGTAAATCCATCTAGATTCACACATTTATTATTTAGAATTCAGAGAGAATTATCTTCTGATATAACAAATTTACAGCCATTTACATATTATATATAGACTAAATATAAATTACAAGTTTTCATATTGATTTTTTTTAGTATTTAAGAAAGTAAAACTAAGTTTGCAATGAATAGGAACTAAAAAAATTAATACTATGGCTTACGTAATTAATGATGATTGTACTGCATGTGGAACATGTATTGACGAATGTCCGGTAGAAGCAATTGAAGAAGGAGATATCTATAAAATCGATCCTGATGTTTGTACTGACTGTGGCGCATGTGCTGATGTTTGTCCTGTTGAAGCAATTCACCCAGAAGACTAACAAGTACAGTCAATAGTAAAAAACTCAAAGCTACTTTCTGATTGGAGAGTAGCTTTTTTCATGCCAACTGTTAGTGTCATATTGCCGTTTTACAATGCAGGGAAAAACTTTTATCAAGCCTTGCAAAGTATCGCTTGTCAAAGCTTCAAAGACTTTGAATGCATACTTATCAATAACAATTCGGAAGATGAAAGTTTGGATATTGCAAAAACTTTCTCGCAAAAAGACTCACGCTTTCTGCTACTCGAAGAAACAAAACAAGGTGTTAGCTATGCGTCAAACACAGGGAGCAAGAGAGCAAAAGGCGAATTTATTGCAAGAATGGATGCAGATGATTATGCCTACCCAAATCGATTAAAAAATCAACTTGAGTTTCTAAACTCACATTCAGATATTGGAGTTGTCAGCGGGCATGTTGAGTTTGGCGGAAACAAGGTTAAAGCTGCTGGATTGGCTCGATACACTGAGTGGACCAACAGTTTCCTCTCCTGAAAGCATCCAATTAAGGCGATTTATTGAAAGTCCTGTAATTAACCCATCTGCAATGTGGAGAAAGTCAGTGGAAACAACGCTGGGTGGATATGTACATGGAGATTTCCCTGAAGATTATGACATGTGGTTAAGATGGTTACAAGCAGGTATTAAAATTGCGAAAATTAAGGATACAGTCATACGCTGGTATGACAGTTCAACACGATTAACCCGCACGGACGAAAGATATAGCACTCTGGCATTTTATGAAACAAAGTCCAAATACCTAAAGCAAAGTCTGAAAGCCATAAACCCACACCATCCGGAAATATATGTTTGGGGAGCAAGTCGTTTGATGAGACGGCGGGCTTCAATTTTGGAAAATCATGAAATTCAGATTAAAGCCTTTGTTGATATCACAAAAAAGAGGCAAATTGACAAAACCATTATTCACTATAAAGACTTGCCTGGTCCTGAAGAGGCATTTATTTTAGTGTATGTACCTCAAGTTAAAATACGCAACAAAATTGGTAGTTTTTTACATAAAATTGGATATGTAGAAGGGAAACATTTTCTATTTGTTGCCTAGTTCAATCATCGGATCCCAAAGGTACTTTTCAAACTCAATTATTTGATCGTTTTCGATCTGAATTCCCTCACTTACAAGTAAATCATGCATGACATGTTCCCCTCCAAAATGGTGCTTGCCGCTCAACACTCCATTTCGATTAACAACTCTGTGTGCCGGAACATATTCTTGCTGATAATGTGCTTGATTCATCGCCCAGCCAACCATGCGTGAAGCTTGAGGAGAACCCAGATACCGGGCAATTAATCCGTAACTGGTTACTCTTCCATGTGGAATTTTACGCACGAGTTCATACACATGCTGGTAAAAATCCGAATTAGTTGATTCCTTCTCTTTCTTCATTCACAGGTGGTTCGATGAGTTCCTTATTCTTTGGCAATACAAAGGAGATATAACGAATCGTTCTTCCTTCTTCTATCCACATTTGCTCATAAAACGTTTTGATAGGAGGAACGATATCAGAAAAATCTCCGTCGTAAATATCCCCAATATCATGCAAAACCTTCAAAGAATTATGAGCCACAACATCCTGAGTGTAAGCATAAAGTATGGCATCATCAGTCTTTAAATGCACAATGGCAGTATCGCCAATAATTTGTTGATATTTTTTCAGGAAGCTGCTTGATGTCAAACGTTTTTTTATGCTTTTTCGATGACCAAGATGGGGATCAGAAAATGTACACCATATTTCGGACACTTCACTGTTGCCAAAGCAGAAATCAATAAAATCCACACGAGTTCGTAAAAAAGCAACATTTTTCATACCTGCATCAAAAGAAGTTTTTGCCCCTCTCCATAAACGAGCCCCTTTAATGTCAACACCTATGTAGTTTTTATCTGGATTTCTCTGAGCTAGACCGACGGTATATTCACCTTTTCCACAGCCAAGTTCCAAAATAATAGGATTCTGATTTTTAAAGAAATTTGATACCCAATTTGACTTCAAATTGAAACGTGCATCTTTTAAATCGTAATAATTAGGTTCAATCACATGAGGATAAGCCTCATTTTCTCTGAAGCGTTTTAACTTTCTTTTCGCCACAACCTTATTCCTGAATTTTAATACTTAAGCCAACATCCATAATTCCCGGTAGATGCTCAACTCTCATTCCATGTTCAATACGGTAGGTATATTCACCTGCTTGAGGAAAGGAATAATTCAATCTCCAAGGAATTTCATTGTCCCACAAATCACCCATTCCGTCGCCAAGCCATTTCCCTTCCTTATCCGCCAAAACGCACTCCAAAGTATCAACTACTTCGCTTCCATCAGGAGCTGTCTGGTGAATAAAAATCCAGATATTACTGTACGGATACAAACTGGCATTTCGAAGCATAATATCAACCTCATACAATTGGTTGGCATCCTCAATATTGAAAGAATATTCAACAAGATTATCGTTTGCCCACACACCACTCGGAATGTCAACATACTTTTTATACACCGTATTTTTCCCGCAACTTGTTAAACCAACAAAAAGCAAAAGAAAAACAAGGACTTTAACGATTTTTATTTCGGGGTTTGTTTTCATTTTTCTGATCATTTTTGCGATCGTTTTTACGATTATTCCGTTTATCATGATTCCGAGGATTATTCAAATTATGATTTGGGTTTCGTTTTTTACGTTGCTTATTGCGTGATTTCTTTTTCGCGTTTTTAGTGCTTTTCCCTTCAAAACGACTCAAACTGTCCTCATTCAAATCACTCGCATAATCCACTTTCTTTTTGATCGCTTCAACATCCTCTTCTCTCAACAGCTTTTCAGGAATTTCACCTTTTCTATTAAGACTCATAATTTCTTTTACTCGCTCAATAGGAACAGGTGTCATAACAGAAGTGTGCTCACCTCTGAGTTCATAGTACATAATATGTTTTAAGATGTCATTCTTCACATGTTTTGCATTTCCTTCTTTTGTTTGCAACTCAGGATTTTGAGCAGGGAACTTTTTACGCTCATGCAAATATGTCTGCAGCTCATAATTGATACAACATTTCAATTTACCACACTGACCGGCAAGTTTTTGAGGGTTTGGAGACAATTCTTGAGATCTCGCAGCATGTGTTGTTGTCGATTTAAAATTTGCCAACCAAGTTGTACAACACAGTTCTCGACCGCAGGGACCGATACCACCTAATCTACCAGCTTCCTGACGAGCACCAATTTGTTTCATTTCTACCCGAATACGAAACTCTTCCGCCATAATTTTAATGAGTTGACGGAAATCCACACGCTCATCAGCGATATAATAAAAAATTGCCTTTGTCTTATCTCCCTGAAACTCAACATCGCCAAGCTTCATATCCAAACCAAGTTTACGAATCATTTCGCGAGTACGCAACATGGTAGGAAGCTCAAGTTCAACAGCAGTTTTCCATTTCTGGATATCTGTTTGTTTTGCTTTACGATATACTTTTTTGAATTCAGATTCTGGAGTTAATCCATTTTTCTTCAGCTGATTTTTCACCAGTTCTCCGGTAAGCGAAACAATACCAATATCATGTCCTGGTGATGATTCAACCGCAATAATATCACCTACACGCAATGGTAATGCATTGACATTCTCGTAATATCCTTTTCGTGTATTTTTAAACCGAACCTCAACAATATGAAAAGGAGTCGGTGGTTGCGGGACATCTTTTAACCAATCGTAAACATCAAGTTTAAAACAACCTTCTGGTATATTGAATTCACTGACATTTTCATCAATTACGCAAACCCTGCAACCTCTTTCTAATTCTCTACTTTTCGTCATTTTCTATTCGTTTAGGCCTTGCTAATATTATGTAAAGTTAACACTTATTTTTGTATCAGGCGAATGAGTTTAAAACTCAAGTCTAAAAGTATGATTTTTCCTAAACCGTTTCGCTCAATATGATAATGTGCCAACTCAATTTCCTCATTAATTTTGTGAATAAATTTCAAATTCACATGATTTGCAACTCTCTCAATGAAAGCCTTTTCCTCACTCAAAACAAAATTCAACTGTGGCTTTTTGGTTCGATACATTAAAAGCTCTCTAAAAAACCGAAGTGAATAAGTTAAAAAGCTTTTTTGCTTTTCTCGTCCTCTATTGGCCATATCATCTGACCACTTGATGCAAACAGAAATATCTTTTTTCACCAAAGCAGCCAACCATTCACTGAGAATTTCAAGGTTTTCGGTACGACTTCGACTTGCATCAAAATGATTTCTTGCCTCAGCCAGATTTCCACGACTTAAGCGACTAATTGCCAAAGCATCACCAGCTTGAGCTTGAAACTTTTCTTGAAGATACTGACTCATATCCTCTTCTGCAATGGACGGAATTCTAATTTGTGATGTCCGTGAAGAAATTGTAGGCAATACTGTTCCACGACTTTCAGACACCAAAAGAAAAACGGTTTTTGGCGGTGGTTCCTCAATCATTTTCAGCAATTTATTTGCTGCCGTAATGTTCATTTTTTCCGGCAACCAAATAATCATAGTCTTGTATTCAGACTCGTAGGTTTTTAACGAAAGCTTTCGGATAATTTCCTGAGCTTCATCACGATAAATACTTGCCTGTTTGTTTTCACTTCCCAGTTTATCCAACCACATGTTGAAAGTAAAATAGGGAGTTTCAGTGTTCATCTCGCGCCACAGCTCAATGAAATGATCACTTACCGGCTTTTTGCTTTTGTCTTTTATCACAGGAAAAACAAAATGCAAGTCGGGATGCACGAGTTTTTGGAATTTCTTACATGACGGACATTCTCCGCAACTGTCTGTTTCAGTGGGATTGCTACAACTTAAATATTGCGCATAGGCAATTGCTAGCGGAAGCTTACCACTACCCGGAGTACCATAAAACATTTGCGCATGATTAATTCTTCCATCCTTAACGGTTTGAATCAATCTTGCCTTAATGGCACCCTGTCCAACAATCTCTTTAAACTGCATGCAACGATTTTTTTTCAAAATTACGAATTTGTACGGAATAATAACAGGATACTTTTCAGAATTTATTAAGGTCTGTTTCTAAAGATTCCGTAAATTCGCTATATGAAATTCAGAACAGAGATACCTCACAATTCTTCGGAATTTAACATTCATCATGCACAAAAGCTTTGCTTCTTAGGTTCTTGTTTTACGGAAAATATTGGACGCAGAATGCTAGATAATCAGTTTAATGCCATTGTTAATCCCTTTGGTGTTTTGTACAATCCAGCATCCATAGAAAAACATTTATGGTCCATAATACATGGGAATGAACCTGATATCAAAGCATTGTATCGACACAAGGACATGTATTTGCATTTTGATTTTCACAGCAAATTTTCAAATCCAAATAAAGCAAAAGCCATTCAGCAAATGCAAGAGGCTTTTCACTCAGTTGATCTGACATCCATAGATTATCTGTTTATTACGTGGGGTACAGCTCGAATTTATCGCAATAAAGCAGATCATTCTGTTGTAGCAAATTGCCATAAATTGCCAGCAAAAGAATTTCTTCGTGAAGCGCTTAGCGTTGACTCCATTGTAAAATCCTACGATACACTTATTGAAAAATTGAGACAGGCAAATCCGAAATTAACCATTGTATTAACTGTTTCACCGGTTCGTCATTTAAAAGATGGTTTCATTGAAAATCAGAGAAGTAAATCGCGACTAATTTTAGCAGCAGAAACTCTTGAGTCAAGAAACCCGAATGTACATTATTTTCCTGCATATGAATTAATGATGGACGATTTAAGAGATTACCGCTTTTACGATGACGATTTATTACATCCTAACAATCAAGCACAAAGCTATATTTGGAATTATTTTTCAGAGTGTTTCTTTTCAGATGAAACAAAACACATCAATCAGGAAATTGAGCAATTATGCAAAGCGAAACAACATAAACTCTTCTTCCCTGACAGCGAGGAAACGAAGAAATTTGCTGATGCACATTTAAAAAAATGTCAAACGCTTAGTAAGCAATATCCTGATGTCGATTTGCAGATGTATATTGATTATTTTGCAGGTCTTAGCAAGAAGTAGATTGGATCAAGTGAAGAGATTAGGATGTTTTTGGCATAACTTTTTGCAATTTGAAAGCAAAAACGTATGCCAAAAACAGATACAATTTTGTTTGTCTAGTACCTAGACTTGAAGGTCTGGGTTATAAGCAAAGTTTCTGGGATAAAAACAACTTACCAAACAATCTCCATATCAACAATTTTCCGTTGCAAATCTACATTGATAATTCGAATGCGAAGATCATCCCCTAGTCTGTATCGTTTGCCAGAATGTTTTCCATAAAGTTGATAATTATCTTCATCAAACACATAAAAATCATCCGTCAAACTGCGCATTGGAACCAAACCTTCGCATGCATTTTCTTTGATTTCAACAAAAAGTCCAAATTTTTGCACTCCGGAAATCACACCATCGAATTCTGTTCCCAATTTATCCTGAAGAAATTCAGCTTGTTTGTATTTAATGGATGAACGCTCTGCTTTGGTTGCCAATTGTTCCATATCGCTACTGTGCTTACACAACAATTCATATTTATCCATACGAGCAGAATCGCCCCCATTGAGGTAACGCGTAAGCAAACGATGCACCATCATATCAGGGAAACGACGAATTGGGGAAGTAAAATGAGTGTAAAAATCAAAAGCCAAACCGTAATGCCCAATATTGGTTGTGGAATATTCTGCTTTTGCCATGCTACGAATGGCCAGATCTTCCACAACATGCTGTTCAGGCTTCCCTTGAACCTTTTTCAAAATAGTATTCATGGAAGAGGAAAGCTTCTGGGTATTGCCAGCATCAATTTTGTATCCAAATCGTTTGATAAAACTTTGAAAACCATGGATACGATCAATATTTGGCTCATCATGGATACGGTAAACAAAGGTCAAATATTTTTTCTGAGCCTTACCAATAAATTCAGAGACTTTTCGATTTGCCAAGAGCATAAATTCCTCGATCAACCAATTGGCTTCCTTCATAGTTTTTGTATAAACCCCAGTCGGTTTTCCATCCTCATCCAATTTGAATTTAATTTCATCTCTTTCGAAATTAAATGCTCCACGCACAAAGCGATTATCTCTCAATTTGGTAGCAAGCTCATGCAAATCACCAATTTCTTTTGACAACTCACCTTCATGGCTTTCAATTAGTTTTTGAGCATCATCGTATGTAAAGCGACGATCTGAATTTATGATGGTTCTACCTATCCAATAATCCTTCACTTCAGCGTTTTCAGTCATTTGAAAGACAACTGAATAACAGAGCTTATCCTCATTAGGACGAAGTGAGCAAATAAAATTTGACAAACGTTCTGGCAACATCGGAACAACTCGATCAACCAAATAAACTGAAGTTGCGCGTTTCTCTGCTTCATCATTCAACACAGATTTTTCATTGACATAATGGGTTACATCAGCAATGTGTACCCCAATTTCAAACAGTCCATTGTCCAATTTTCTATAAGACAAAGCATCATCAAAATCCTTTGCATCATCAGGGTCTATAGTAAATGTTGTAACATTTCGAAAGTCACGTCTAGAAGCAATTTCTTTCTCAGATATTTCAGCAGGAATTTGCTCAGCATCCTTCATAACAGATTCTGGAAACTGATATGGCAAATCGTACTCTACCATGATAGCATGCATTTCCACATCGTTATCACCAGGTTTTCCAAGGACTTCAAGTACTTTTCCTTCTGGTGATTTACTGTGATCAGGCCAACGCGTAATGCTAACTATGGCTTTTTCACCGTTTTTCGCTCCATTCAGCTGCTGTGGAGGAATGAAAATATCAAAAGGAATGAATTTCCCATCAGGAATTAAGAAGGCGTAACCTTGTGCTGCCTCAATCACACCGACAAATTTCATTTTTCGACGTTCGATAATCTCTACAACTTCGCCTTCGTAAAATTCGGAATTGCGCTTACCATATAAATTGACTTTAACAATATCACCATGAAGCGCATTTTTCAAATTCTTCCAATTCACAAGAACCTCTTCATCCACATCGCTGCTAATGATACTTGCAAATCCACGTCTTGACATTTTCACTTGACCAGTAATTTGTCCAGTTCGCGGTTTCATGCGGTATCTACCACGATGAACTTCTTCGAGTTTTTTCTCCTGCATGAGTTCATTTAAAAGAGATGCAATTAGCTTTCTTTCTTGTTTATCGTAGGATAATAACTGAGATGACACTTGTTTATAATTAAGCAACCTACCTTTTTGCTGGCTGAAAATCGCCATGATTTTCTGTTTTAGTTGCTGTTTATCAATATTTTGACTCTTATTTAGAGCGTAATGATTATTTTTTGGCATAAAGTTTGTTTAGCATTCACAAATTAATCGAATATTTGCAACATAAGAAAATTGTTGTACTTTTAAAGTGAAAATTTAAAATTTATTTATTAAAAACCAGGATTATGAAGACAACTACTATTTTGAAAAATGTTTTGCTTATCGGATTTGTAAGCACAGCAATGATCTTTACTTCTTGTAAAAAAGAAGAAAAAACGGTAAAAGCTAACGCAGGTGCAACTAAAGTTATTATTCCATGTCAATCAGAAGGTCGTTCTGATAAAGATTTCTTCAGAGCTGACGCAAGTGCTGGATCACAAGACATGAACCTTTCACGTGAAAAAGCTTTGAGCGCCGCAAAACAACGTTTAGCAGGTTTGATCGAAACAAAAATCAAATCAGTCACTGATCGTTATGTCAATGAAACTGAATTTGGAGAAAACTCACAATTCGAAGCTAAATTCGAAAACCTCACTCGTGAAGTCATTAACCAAAAACTCGTTGATGTTGCAGTAATTTGTGAAGAAACTTTAAACGAAGCGAATGGTAAATATACTACCCACACTGCAATTGAAGTTAGCAAAGATGCAATGTTGAATGGAATCGAAAACTCATTGTCAAAAAATCAAAAATTACAAGTTGATTATGACAAAGCTAAATTCGAAGAAATTTTCAACGAAGAAATGAGTAAAATGGAAGAAGAAGGTGTTTATTAGAAAGCGCCTCTAAAGAAATTGAAAAGCCAGCTTTTTGCCACGAATGGTCGGAAGATTAATCTTCCGACTTTTTTATGTTTATATGAATAACAAAAATCATCCAACACACTGACATTTAGTAATATATGCTTGTTTTATTTGTGGGAATTTTGTATCTTAGTATCTGTTAATCAATTGTATATGATAGATTTTAAAGATCACAAAATTCAAGTTAATCAACTTTAAAATGTTATTCCTGAAAGCCTATTAGCAAATTTATCTACCTCCACCAAGGTGGATTACTACACAAAGGTTTTACATAGCAAAAGATGAAGAATTAGAAACACTCATTAAACCAGAGCAGGGTCTAGATCTAGGAAACTCTATTTTAATAAAAGATTCTAAAGTCAAACTCTATACAGGTATTCCCATTAAAAACAAGCGGGGTAACATTCATTATCGGGAAGAGTTAGTCAATACTGAGTTCCGTTTGATTATTATAAAAAGTAAAGAAAAGCAGGATCAGCAATATTGGTTCTTAACCAATGATTTTAAGTTAACTGCTAAAGAAATAGCTTAAGCTTATCGACGCAGATGGGACATAGAGGTGTTTTTCAGATTTATTAAGCAAGAATTAAACGTGAACCACTTAGTCTCCTTGAATAAAAACGGTATTGAAGTAATGATGTATATGACCTTGATTGTGGCAATGCTTATTCTAATATACAAGAAGGCAAACAATCTCGGATATAAAACAGCCAAAAGAAGATTTGCTATGGAAGTTCGTAATCTTGCAATTACCTTAATAGTGAGTCAATGCGGAGGAAACCCTGATCTTATGTTTAAAACATAAAAAATGGTCGGATTTTCTTCCGACCATTCGTGGCTTTTTGCCGGCTTTTTTGTGACATTAAAATAAAGTTTGTTGCATAAAGAATTTGTTGATCCATGATAAATTTCAATAAATTTAGGTAAATTTGTTATCCATCAAAAGTCTTGAAATTATGCTTAATGCTTTAGTAATCATAAGTCTTATTTTATCAATAACCATTCTTCTGATTTTGCTGTTTAAGAAAAAGGAAAATGCCATTGATTTATCAAAACTGGATAAAATCGAAAATGACCTAATCCGCTTTGACAGTCGGCTTGAAAACACTGAAAAATCGATTAAAGATGAATTTCAGCGTAATCGGTCAGAAAGCAATCAAATCGCGACAACAAACCGTGAGGAGCTAAGCAAATCGCTAGAAGCTTTTAGTACTCGTTTTGAAAAAAATGTCAAAGAGTTAAACAGTTTACTTAAAGAAAATTTCAACGAGTTTAATAAACAACAAACAGAGAACTCAATACAGTCAATTGATAACATTAAAGAGGTTCGTTTATCCATAGAAAAACAACTTGTAGCAATCCGTGAGGACAACAATCGTCAACTTGAAGAAATGCGTAAAACGGTGGATGAGAAACTCCAAAAAACGTTAAACGAAAGGCTAAGTCAATCATTTGAGACAGTTGGGAAACAACTCCAAGCGGTTCAAGAAGGTCTTGGAGAAATGAAAACACTAGCCTCAGATGTTGGTGGCTTAAAAAAAGTGCTTAGCAACGTAAAAATGCGAGGTGGAATTGGTGAAATTCAATTGTCAATGCTGCTTGAACAAATCTTAGCACCAGAACAATATGAAGCCAATGTCAAAACGAAAGCTAGCAGTAACGATCTGGTTGAGTTTGCTATCAAATTACCGGGGCAAGATGCGGATGGAACTCATGTTTGGCTACCGATAGACGCGAAATTCCCAAAAGACATTTACGAACAACTTCAAGACTCCTATGATGTTGGAGATACCGATCAAATTGCAAATGCGCAAAAAGTGATGGATAATACCATTAAAAAAATGGCAAAAGACATCAGTGAAAAATATCTTGATCCTCCTGGTACAACAGATTTCGGAATTATGTTCCTTCCTTTTGAGGGCATTTATGCAGAGGTTGTTCGAAAGGCAGCCTTGCTTGAAGAGCTGCAAGTGAAATACAAAATCATAGTCACAGGACCAACTACCTTAGCAGCTATCCTCAACAGTTTACAAATGGGATTCAAAACCTTAGCCATTCAAAAACGTAGTAGCGAAGTTTGGCAAGTGCTTGGAGCTGTCAAAAAAGAATTTGGCAATTTCGGAGGCATGATGGAGAAAGCACAGAAAAACATCCAAACCGGTATGAATCAACTTGATGAAGTAATGGGAAAACGGACACGTGCCATCCAGAGGAAACTTAAAAATGT
Source organism: Bacteroidales bacterium (assembly GCA_963676165.1). Taxonomy (GTDB): domain Bacteria; phylum Bacteroidota; class Bacteroidia; order Bacteroidales; family ML635J-15; genus JAQIBY01. Next base: position 3,648,621 of record OY781043.1, read on the forward strand.
GGAAGCACTAAGCGAAAGTGATGCGCAACGCATTTTACCAGGCATTTCAGACGCTGAATTATTTCCTGAAGAAGAATAAACAACTTCTTTAACCTTAATTAACACGAATCTAACGTAAGAAATCTAAAAACAGAAAATCATTCTGATGTCAAATTGGGACTAATAAAATACAGAGGAGTTAACGGAGGTTACTTCAAAGAATTTTAGATCTAACTCACGTTAAAACACACTTGCTTTCTGGAGAAACTGTAATTAGCCTGCTACAACTATTTTCACAGTTCAGACGAGTTCATCGATCATACATAATTAAAGGGATCATATCATTAATATCAAACGAACCGCAAATCAGAGCGTCAAAAATCATCACCCCCGAGATCCATGATGCGCTGGAAACTAAGCTCAATAGCCCCGACTCCCCGTTTTTAGGCTATTGGGAAGCGCAACAATGGGTTGAAGAAGAATTCAATGTTTCAATAAAATACCATTGGTTAAGAAAATACTTAATTACCCATTTTAAAACGAAGCTGAAAAGCCCCAGGAAATCCCATTACAAAAAAGAAGAACAGGCTATTGAATCCTTTTTTAAAACTGCCAGAGACATTCAACGACCTTAGAATTAGTCTGGATAATGATAAATATTCAGGAATAAACCTGTACTTCCAGGATGAAAGCCGTTTCGGATTAATGACACATATAGGCAAATATCAACATGCTTTTAAAAACACTTATCTGTACGGCAGTTACTCTCCGGTAAATGGAGATTCGTTTGTATGGGAAATCAATGGTACAGACACCAAAATATTTGAGGCTTACCTACAGGCTTTTTCCAAACATCGTGAGACAGAATATAAAATTGTAGTTATTGACAATGCAGGGTTTCATTCAACTAGGAACATAAGTGTCCCGGACAATATCTTATTGCTCAATATTCCCCCTTATTGTCCCGAACTGAATCCTTGTGAAAAAATATGGCAACACATCAAATCAAGGTTCAAAAATCACACTTTTGAAACGATGAAAAATGTAAAAGATTGGTTGGCAACAAGTGTAAACCAAATGACAGAAAAACAAATAATGTCAATAACCCTCAATAAAAAATATTTAACTAGTTTCAATGAGGCGTTCTTGGGTTAAATTGGTATTATAATATCAAGCGATTAATAAATATTCTGGGAATTGATGCACTAATCGAATCTTTCAATAAGGGAAAGAGGTTTTGTGCTCAAATATTAACCAGATATGGAATCAAATTAAGACTTTTAAGACCTCTAAATTATTTACACAAACAAGGCTGCACAAAATCAATCCCTAATTATCACTACTTATTTAGCAACTATAGGCTTATGAGGGCATGAATTTTTCTTGACTCATAGCCTCGACTATCCGACGCGCATTCCTTTGCTGAGCGAGACTTTGAGAAGAAAACTTTAGCAAAAAAAAAGGAAGTCAAAGGCTTCCTTATGTGATCCTTCGCAGATTTGAACTGCGGACCTCTTGCCTGTCAAGCAAGCGCTCTAAACCAACTGAGCTAAAGGATCAATGGATGCAAAAGTACAAATATTTTCTTTAATTTCAATTTTGCATGAAAAATTCAATCTATTCTGCTTGACATTTTTTGATTACAAACTTTTTTGTGTACTTTCATTTTGATTTAAAACACATGAAACGCAATAAAAATATAGAAAGGTTTGTTTCGGCTGTATCCATCGTGATAGGTTGGATTTTTATCGTTCCATTGTCATTACTATTTCCACGAAAGAAAGGCTTGGTTGTTTTAATTGGCAGAGATTCAAAATATTACAGCGACAATACAAAGTATTTTAATAATTATTTGTTGCACGAAAATTATCCCCATGCTTATATTCTATTTGAAAAGAAACATGATGTTGCGAAGGCTTTACCAAACAGTCTGTATTTTCCAAGTTTACGGGCGTCAATTATGTTGTTACGTGCAGAATATCTGATAGTTGATACATCTACATGGTTTTATAATTTCAAAGCATTTTTATCCATAAAGGCAAAACGAATTCAACTATGGCATGGTGTAAGCTCTAAGAAAATTGAGATGGCAACCGATCAATTTAACCAAGGTTCGTTGAAAGGCTTGAAACGTTTATATGGAATTCTGCGTGGACAGTTTTTAACCTATAAACTTATCGCTTCAACCTCTGATTATTATACCGAACACTTGTATAAAAATGCATTTCGGTACAAAGAAATCCTTCCATTGGGACAAAGTCGGAATGATGTGTTTTTTCGGAGTCTGAATGACAATGATTTATTGAATGCAGATGCGAACCTTATGCATTTTTTAATGGAGAAGAAAGAAAAAGAGCATGTTGGAATTATCCTTTATACTCCTACCTATCGCAATAATTTGAGTATTGATTTGTTGGATTTTGAACGTATCAATTCCTTTTGTGTTGAACACAATTTTATGTTTGTCTTGAAATACCATATTTTGAGTCCTGTGCCCGATACCGGAGATTTTTCTCATGTCTTTTTGTACGATAGAACCCGAGATGTATATCCTCTCATGACAATTTGTGATGTGATGATTACCGACTATTCATCCATTTATATTGATTATTTATTGCGCGATAAACCAGTGTTGTTTTATATTCCAGACTTTGAGGAATATCAACGTGTTGAGGTAGGTTTGCGCAATGATTTTTATGAGACGAGTCCTGGAGAAAAGATACATACTCAAGATGAATTATTGCAGGCGCTTTCAAACATAAAACAAGGGAAAGATTCCTTTACAGAAGCTCGAAAGCAAATTCTAGACTTATCTTATCAATACAAAGATGGAGATGCTTCAAAACGTTTGTTCGATTATTTAAACCTTTAGGCTTCTTTCCATTATTTTTCTAACTTTGATTACTCTAACCATTGATTTTGAACGAACATGAAGACGGTCATAACATACGGAACTTTTGATCTTATCCATCAGGGACATATCAACATTTTAAAACGGGCAAAAGCACTGGGAGATAAGTTAATTGTTGGTGTGACAGGGGAGCAATACGATTTTGATCGTGGCAAGCTGAATGTGGAAGAGAGTCTTGAAAAGCGCATTGAGAGTGTCAAAGAAACTGGTTTAGCAGATCAGGTTATCGTTGAAAACTATCAAGGGCAGAAAATTTCAGATGTTCAAAAGTACGATGTGGATGTTTTTGTAATTGGTTCAGATTGGTTAGGGAAGTTTGATTATCTCAAAGAGTATTGTGAGGTCGTTTATCTTGAACGGACAAAAAACATTTCAAGTACTGAACTTCGAAATGAAAAGCATAAAAACATAAGCCTTGGAATTGTTGGTACAGGTCGTATTGCTGAGCGTTTCATTCCTGAATCGAAGTTTGTGAGTGGATGTCAGATTATTGGAGTGCATTCTCGGACAGTTGAAAAAGCGCAATCATTTGCAGAGCGACACGAGTTGTATTTCCATACGGATAAGTATGAAGATCTGTTAAAGCAAGTGGATGCAGTGTATATTGCAACTCCCCATCAGTTTCATTTTGACATGGCAAAACAAGCACTTGAGCAAGGTGTTCATGTGCTGTGTGAAAAACCAATTACCTTATCCACAGAAGAGCTTAAAACCTTATATCGGCTTGCTGAAGAAAAACATCTGGTTATTGTTGAGGCGGTAAAAACATCCTATGCTCCAGGTTTTATTCGCCTTGTTGAAATTGCAAAATCAGGAATTATCGGGAACATAAAATCTGTTGAGGCATGTTTTACGAAATTGGCAGATGAAGAGACTCGTGAAATGCAAAATGATGGATTTGGAGGGTCGGTAAATGAGCTTTCAACTTATCCGCTCACAGCCATTTCCCAATTGTTAGGGAAGCCCAAATCTCAGCGATTTGAAGCGCATATGCGGGACTCGTTAGATCTGTTTACCCGTATTCATTTGCAATATGATCACGCTGTTGCAACTGCTAAAGTTGGATTGGGAGTAAAGTCCGAAGGAATGATGACAATTTCTGGGACAAAGGGTTATGTGTATGTTCCTGCTCCTTGGTGGAAAACACAAGAGTTTGAAGTGCGTTTTGAAAATTCTGCCAATAACAGTAAGTATTTTCATAAGTTTTATGGAGATGGTTTGCGTTACGAAATCGCTGAATTTGTCAGTTTGATTCAAAACGATAAAAAGGAAAGCTGGAAACATAGTCGCGAAACTTCTTTGATTGTGACTGAAATTATTGATGCTTTTCATAAAGCGAAAGCGGAAAAAAGTATAGTGGTTTTCTAATCCGATTTCTGTTTGTCTTTAAGACAACTCTTGCTTATGGATCGCTTTTGGACATGATTTTTGCAAAAAAAGCAAAAATGCCCGCCAAAAGCCATTGTGTTTTACAATAAAACCTCCGGGATTTATCCCAGAGCTATTCTTGTTCAATCATATCATTTTCACCGGACAATAATGATTATAAAAATCAATTGGTCTTATACCAATTTAACTTTGATATGCCGCAGATAATTGGTATATTTAGGCATGAAAAACCCAGTACAATTTGATATAAAAGAAAGCCTTCCGGAACTAAAAAAATTAAGGTTAAAACAGCCTACTTTGTCAAAACAAAAACGAGTGGATTGCTTAATTCACTTAAAAACATCTAAGTTTAAAACCCGACAAGATCTGGCCAACCACCTGGGAGTCCACATCCGCACCCAAGAACGCTGATTAGCACGATACAGGGCAGAAGGGATTATATCATTAATATCAAACGAACCGCAAATCAGAGCGTCAAAAATCACCCCCGAGATCCATGATGCGCTGGAAGCTAAGCTCAATAGCCCAGACTCCCCGTTTTTAGGCTATTGGGAAGCGCAACAATGGGTTGAAGAAAAATTCAATGTTTCAATAAAATACCATTGGTTAAGAAAATACTTAATTACCCATTTTAAAACGAAGCTGAAAAGCCCCAGGAAATCCCATTACAAAAAAGATGAACAGGCTATCGAATCCTTTTTTAAAACTGCCAGAGACATTCAACGACCTTAGAATTAGTCTGGATAATGATAAGTATTCAGGGATAAACCTGTACTTCCAGGATGAAAGCCGTTTCGGATTAATGACACATATAGGCAAATATCTTACCGCCAAAGGGATTAAGCCGATAGTCAAATATCAACATGCTTTTAAAAACACTTATCTGTACAGCAGTTACTCTCCGGTAAATGGAGATTCGTTTGTATGGGAAATCAATGGTACAGACACCAAAATATTTGAGGCTTACCTACAGGCTTTTTCCAAACATCGTGAGACAGAATATAAAATTGTGGTTATTGACAATGCAGGGGTTCATTCAATATGGCAACACATCAAATCAAGGTTCAAAAATCACACTTTTGAAACGATGAAAAACGTAAAAGATTGGTTGGCAACAAGTGTAAACCAAATGACAGAAAAACAAATAATGTCAATAACCCTCAATGAAAAATATTTAACTAGTTTCAATGAGGCATTATTGGGCTAAATTGGTATTATCCTCGGACTAAGAATACTGCTGATCCATAAAAAAGCGCAAACTGTTTTCACAATCTGCGCTTTCGATATTTTATTGAAATATCAATTTAGTTAATATCCACATCCATCATCATACGAGCATAAACACCTTGTTCCATTTCAACAAAATCAAGAATTTCTTGATATGCTGTTTGGTTAAACCCAGGAATTTGGCTAAGCATTTCCATACGTGACTGTACAGCAATGTCTTCCAGCAATGTTTCCATGAAGTCTTTTACTTTCGGCATTTCAACTAAAGAATATTTATCAAGGTCTGCAAGTTCAGCAGCTTTCTTTGTTGCTTCTTCTAATCCACCGAAATCGTCAATCAAACCAATTTCAAGCGCATTTTTGCCTGTCCAAACACGACCTTGTCCAATTTCATCTACTTCTTCTTTTGTCATGCCACGACCATCTGCTACACGTGTAATAAAGACATCATAAAATCCTTCAACCATACCTTGCATATAGACTCTCTCTTGATCAGAGAATTGTCTTGAAATATTTCCCATATCCGCATATTCGTTGGTATTCACAACTTCAACATTGATTCCGATTTTCTCTTTCAACAATTGTTCTCCTGAGAACATTAACCCAAAGACACCAATTGATCCTGTGATTGTAGTTGGTTGGGCATAAATATAATCGGCAGCACAAGAGATGTAATATCCACCTGAAGCAGCAAGATTTCCCATACTGATAACAACAGGTTTTTCTTTTTTAGCAAGTACAATTTCACGCCACATAATTTCAGAAGCCTGACCACTTCCTCCCGGTGAGTTAACACGAATTACAATCGCTTTAACGTCTTCATCGAGACGAGCTTTACGGATAGATTTAGCAAAACGATCTCCACCAATTTTAGTGTCATCACCATTCCCCATTACAATGTTTCCTTCAGCAAAAATGACTGCAATTTTATCATCATGGAGTTTTACTTTTGCATTCATTTTATGATGATCGTTGTATTTTGCCATTGTCATAAATTCAATCTCTTCATCCTCATCTTCACCTAATTTATCATTGATCAAAGCAAAGATTTCATCTTGATATTTTAATCCATCAACAAGTTTAAAGTCAACAGCTGCTTGAGTAGAATTCAATTTTAATTCATTGGCAATTGCATTCAGTTCATCAACAGAAATATCGCGAGTATCAGCAATGGTTTCCAGCATGTGATTCCAGATACTGGTAAGGTAAGTTAAGGTTTGCAATCTGTTAGCGTCACTCATTTCATTTGTTAAGAAAGGCTCAACTGCAGATTTGAATTTCCCATGACGAAAAACCTGAGGCTCAACACCAATTTTGTCCAAAGCATCTTTATAATACATCACTTGAGCAGACAACCCACGGAAATCCATCCATGCTTGAGGATCAAGGTAAATTTCATCTGCTGCAGTTGCGATATAATATCCTTTTTGGGTCATATTTGTAGCATATGCAATTACCCATTTGTCACTGCTTTCTTTAAAATCGACAATTGCATCACGAATTTCTTCAGCAGTAGCCATTCCACAAGCAACAGTACTTAAATCGAGATAGATTCCTTCGATATTATCGTCTTTTTCAGCACGCTCAAGATTTTTAAGGATATCGTTAAGTCCAACGATTTTCTTAAGGTTATATGGGTCGAAATTAAAGGCTTCAAACGGATTCTGTGGTGTTCTATCAGGGATAGACATGCTAAAATCCATTTTGAGTACAGTTTCTTCTTCAATTTCAATTTTCTCAGGTTTGCTCACGCTGGAGATTAATGAGCCGATGGCTCCCATAAAAAGTAACAATGCAACAACTGAAGCGAGAATGAACCCCACCATTGATGCTGCCATAATTTTCCAGAAACTTGTTTTCATTGTATTGCGTTTTTTTAGTAAAACATGTATTAAAATTTCTCGTCGTATTTTGTCCAAAGGTAATCGCTGAGTTGAATGGCTTCATCTACCACGCGATCACCCCAAGACATCGTATATTCTGTTAAAGCTTCTATGCGTTGCTTTTCAGATTTCATATTGGTAATTGATTTCTCAAATGATTTTTGATTTTTAAACATTTCTGTTTGCAAAGGTTTCCATACGGCATCAACATCTTGACTCATATCACCCCAACGCTGTGCTGTTAAAGTTCCGAGTCGGTTAAATACCCACCAAGCAGATTTCATGGTATACCCATTGGTTCTTCCTGGTGTTTTATAGGTTTCAGGAAGGTCAGTTGCACCACAGTAAACGGGAATATAAATGGATGTTGCAATATTATCCTGAGCTAACCACAAAACACCACCAACTTCATCTGGTAACCAATCGCGACTCTGAGTAATTGTACCATACATTGTGTACCAACGTGCAATTGTTCGTTCTCCAAGAAACTGAATATGTCCATCATCTGAAACATAATACCAACTACCACTTACAGGCATAATATCTAACTCATCATAAGGCATAAACGGATTAGCCAAAGGAGAAATAATTTGGTTCCCATTCTCATCCGCAGTGGTGATATTTCGTCTCATATCGTAAGGAGTACCTTGATAGTAATCTTTAAAAACATCGATCATTGCTTGCACACTCACTTTTTTGTCTGGCTTAACAGAAAACGGATAGTTTTCAGCGGTTGGAGACAATTTCAGGGAAGGTGCCAGCAAATCAAATACTCGCCATTCACGACGACGTGATGCCACAGATTGTCTGGAATTTGGAGCATATGCATAAGCAAAACGGAAAGGTTCTGTTTCAGGATTCCACCATGTGCTATCCTTTGCCATGTCAAAAATATTTGCGGATACCATAAAATAATCACTGTTATTCAAATCAATCTCACGAATTGTACTTGCATTTGCATTAACCGCAATGTGATCATCCGGCACTCGTTGAGCAACCCAGATTGCGCCAACATTTCCTTTCCCCGGACCCACGATTTCTAAATGCCAAACTTCTTTTGTGTCAGCAATTGTAAGACATTCACCAGCGTCGTTCCATCCATATTTCATGAGCAATTCATCTGCCATTTGGATAGCCTCACGTGCAGTGCTTGTACGTTGTAACATTAATTTGCACAAGCGCTGACAATCAATTAATCCTTCATCTGACTGCAAACAGGAACGTCCCCCAAAGGTAGATTCCCCTATCGCCAATTGCTTGGTGTTCATGCTAGGGTAAGCAGTATTAATGTAACCATTAGTTTCTTTTACCTGTGGTATTAAGCCTATCGGATTGTGTGCATAAGTTGGCATTGCAAAACTATCGCAAGCAACTCGCTTGTACATTGTCACGGTTTCACCGGGTTTATGTTTACCTCCTGCTTGAATATCCATCCAGGAACGGGTTCTATGGCTATCATCTGTGTGACTTGTCATTACTGAACCATCGACACTTGCCAATTTACCAACAGTAATACTCGTACAGCCCTCAGGAACTCCGCCTTTCCAGTCTGACTTGTCAACTTGTGCGTTGAGCGAAATTATCCCCGTAAGGAGAATCATGAGTGTTGTCAGGAGAATTTTGCACATTTATCTCTACTTTTGTTTATTGAAAGCTAAATATATGCAATCATTTTGAAAATTACTGAAAAATTGAGTTTTTAAATTGACTTTAACACAATATGAAAAATAATATTATACAAACTGAAGCGTACAAACGCACCGAAGAAATTCGCTCTTTCGAAGTTAATAGTGAGAAAAACATGAACATAGCAGGAATCGCCAGAAAGCTTCAAGAAATGGCTTGGGAACACTCTTCACGATTAAACTATGGATACAATGACTTAATCAAAAAACAATTTCACTGGGTACTTGCACGCACAGAAATTCAAATTCACAGACTTCCGGTTTGGACAGAATTTATTGAGTTAAGCACATGGCCAAGTGGGTTAGATGGATTGTTTTTCGTTCGTGATTTTGAATACAAAGATCAAGAAGAGAAATTATGCATTTCCGGCTCATCAGACTGGTTGATCATTAATGAAAGATTACGTCCACAAATTCCAAACCATGTTATGGAGTCCATTCCTATTAAAGACAAAAAAGCATTAGGGAAATATCCTGAAAAATTGACATATAAAACTGAAATGGAAAAAGTTTTTAATGTTCATATTCGCTTATCGGATCTTGACCCAAATTACCATACAAATAATGTAAGATATTACCAATGGACGGTAGACTGTCTTGCAGAGAAAAATATTTCAGACAATAACATTACCCGAATTGAGATGAATTTTCTTCATGAGAGTAAAAAATCGGATGATTTAGAAATTCTTTATGCGAAAGATGAAAATGCCCATTGGGTAAAAGGCAAACGAAACGGAAAACAAGATGTGTTTCTGTGTCGTGTAGAGACAATAGATAATGGCGTAGATGCGTAATAGCGGATCAAGCAAACTTTCTGTGGGGGAAGCCACCAATATATACCATTTTTAACTTGCTTTCTTTCCTATCCCGAATCACAGAAAACTATACTTGAGTGTTCGGGATAAAAACGGATGTTATTATTTAAGGTGTTTTCACGAAAGAAAGCCTGCCCGCAAACCATTAAAAATATGTTGGCAGGCGGGCTAACAAAGAAAATCAGGCGCTGCACCACATTTCCCTATAAACGGATATGATTTCCATGACCCGCGAAAAGTTCATCCCCTGCCTGCCTGTTTACCAGCCGAGGATGGCAGGCAGACTCGCAGGCACAGCTCTAAAAATTCCAATCACATCTCGTTTAATTACGGTAAATTCACTGATGTGCCAAAGTTCGCATCTGGGGCATTACCAAGTATATGTCTGTAGTTTTACGAAAATCGGATAGTACTGGACTAACGCAAAAACTTGCTGGGAATGTGGTTGTAGGTGTTATGCTGACAACGCCAACTGGCGTAGAAGTGAGTCAATAGCCAACCTGTACGACCGATAGCGGGGACAAGTAGTAACAAAAGATTAACGTTCCCCACAACTTTTTTGTTTAACCCGTAATAGCACAGACGAGTAGAGGCATAAAAAAACCTCCAAAGCTTGGCTTGGAGGTTTTTTTGTTTATCTGTAAATTACTTATTCAATGATTTCAAGTTCATCAATAATATTGCTTGCATCACCAAATTTTTCAATTACCCAGAGCACATAACGTGAATCCACATTAATGGTACGTTGCAATTCAGGATTGTAAATTAAGTTACTGCACAACCATTCCCAGTTTCCATCAAAAGCAAGACCCACAAGATGTCCTTCTCCATTAAGGATAGGACTACCTGAGTTCCCACCGGTAATGTCATTATCACTAAGGAAACATACAGGAACAGAACCAGTTTCATCAGCATAACGTCCAAAGTCTTTGTCTTCAATTAACTGGATAAGTTTTGGATCCAGGTCAAATTCTCCATCTCCAGGGATGTATTTTTCAAGAATACCTTCAACGTATGTAAATTCACGATAATGAACAGCATCACGAGGATCATAATCTTTAACCGAACCGTAAGTAAGGCGCAATGTAGAGTTAGCATCTGGATAGAATGCTTTATTTGACTGGAATTCACGCAATCCTGAAATAAATTCACGCTCATTCACAGCAATCTGATCCATCATACCAAGGTATTCCATTTGTGAACCCATTAATTCACCTATAACACCGTCCCAAAGCATAATAATTGGATCATTCGCCAATTTTTTTGCTTTTGGTTTATCAAGAAAACTCATCATGCGTTCTTCACTTGTAAAGATTGATTTTTCAAATGTTTCATCAACAAAACTTTCAATGGATTCTTCAATACTTTTTCCTTTAAATTCTTTAGGTAAAACTTCTGTAAAAAATGCAATTTGCTTTTCAGGATCAATATCTTGAACATAAACTAAAAGCACTGCTTGCATAATTTCACGATCAATTTCAGGATGATATCCCTCAAAGTTTTCACCAATAGTTTTCTTTAAACGATCTAGAGATGAGCTTACATCAACTTTATTTTCGAGTTGTTTTTGCAAACCTTTGAATTGCTGAGCCATCATAATTTGATCACTAGCTTGCAACAATCCAATGGATGCGTAAATCATTGATTCCGTAACCGGTCCATATTTAGTGTATAATTCTTCAAGGTTTGCTAATACATCACCATATCTAGCTTGACGAGAATCATCAGCTTTTACCCACTGAGCAAATTCTTGTTGAAGCGCTTTACGGCGTTGAATTGCATCTGTATTACGTAAATTTTCAGCTTCACCTTTAAGCATTTTGTGTCCATTAGCGAGGCTAGCATAGGTATCTGCTAATTCAAGTCTGATTTCATCATCAGCATCCATGAATTTCTTCATGATTTCAAGTTTCTTTCCAAAAAGACGAACAACAGAAGGATTGAAATAATCTTTTTTGTATTCCATTCCCCAAGAACTCAGATAACGCTCAGTTGTTCCAGGATATCCCATAATCATGGTATAATCACCTTCTTTTACTCCTTTAATTGAGACAGGAAGAAAATGTAAAGGTTTGTAAGGTACGTTTGATTCTTCATAACCTTCAGTCGGATTTCCATCAGGTGTCATATACACACGGAAGATAGAAAAATCTCCTGTATGACGTGGCCACATCCAGTTATCAGTGTCACCACCATATTTACCAATGCTTGAAGGAGGAGCACCTACGAAGCGTACATCACCGAACACCTCATAAACAAAAAGATAATACTCACCGCCTTGATACATTTCTTTTACATTTGCTTTGTAATGTGTACCCTCAATGGCTTCATCTTTTATTGTTTTAATTCGATCTGAAACAAGTTTTGCTCTTTCACTTTCTTCCATTTCATAAGTGATTTCTTCCAAAATACGGTCAGTTACATTTTCAATGCGAACGACACGTGATACAGACAATCCAGGAACAGCAATTTCTTCATCATGAGATTTTGCCCAAAAACCATCATCAAGGTAATTGTTTTCTGTAGATGACAATGTAGCAATCGACTCATATCCACAATGATGATTAGTAAACATCAACCCTTTAGAGGAAACTATTTCACCAGTACAAAAACCAGCTCCACCTTCTCCAATAAGTTGAAAAATTGCATCTTTCAATGATGAATTATTGATACTATAAATTTCTTCTGGACTGAGTTTCAAACCCAACTTTTGCATATCAGTATAATTCATCTTGCTGATATGACCAGGAATCCACATTCCTTCGTCAGCTTTTACTGTTGAAATAAAAGCAAACAGAATGGCTAAAATTAACGTTAAATGTTTTTTCATGTTACGATTTTTGATGTTAACAACTTCTTGCAATTTAGCACAAAAGCAGCACACTACAAATACTCTGCTGTTAATATGTTCTTAAGAAAAGCTTTGCATTCACTAAAACAACAAAGCCAACACACTGTTATAATGACAGTTAAACGATGCCTAATAATATTTCAGAAGTTGTTCAGATGTAGCAAATAATACAGATCATCTCAACTAAACAAGAAGAAACACTGCTTATTTCACCACCACATTGATAATTTTCTTAAATAATAAATAAGGAAAACATATATAACAAATTGTTTTTCACAATGTTGACCGATAAAGGTTTTAAGTTTTCTCTCCAATAGCCAGCTGACCGAGATGATACTGATTTCAATGTATTTAGATAGGACGAATCTTTTTTCTATATATACATCATTTTTATTGGACAGCACTGTTTTTTTATTAAATTTACCAATAGATATAAACTAAATTGTATTTATTATGAGAACAAAACAACTTCTCCTGACAATATTCTTTCTTTTAATCCTTGGTTTAACATCCGCTTTTGCGGACATTGTCATTGTAATTAAAGGAGGGAAAGTACATGATGATGGCAGTGTAACGTATCATTTAATTGAGATGAGGTTTAATGATAATGAAAATCTTTATCTCAAGAAATGCAAAGGAAAAGGTCCAAATGCTTTTCCTACAACAGGTATTGTTACCGTTGGTAATACAAAAATCCATGTTGAAAATGAAATTTATCCAATGATTATCAGTGAACTGAAAAATGGAAACAAAAAAGGCTCAGCGACGATTTCTGGAATTGAATTTTTCTGGAAAAACGCCAAACTTATCGGTGATAATCATTTGGAATGTAAACTGACAATTAAAGAATAAACGATTCTTTATTTCACCACCACATTGATGATTTTCTTAGGCACAAGGATGAATTTCACCACTTGTTTTCCTTCCAACCATTTTTGTGCATTTTCATGCTCTAAAATGGCTTTTTCAATGGCATCTTTGCTCATATTCAAAGGAAATTCTTGCTTAAAACGCATTTTTCCATTGAAAGAAACTGGATATTCATAACTGTTTTCCACCAAAAGTGCCGGATCATATTCTGGGAATACTGCTTTTGTTACAGATTCCTCATGACCTAGTAATGACCACAATTCTTCAGCAAGATGAGGAGCAAAAGGCGCAATCAAAATTGCCATTGGCTCGAGAATTTCCCGTTGATTTGCATTTAGATCAGCCAAGTCATTGGTAATTATCATAAATGTACTAATGCAGGTATTGAAAGAGAAACGTTCAATGTCCTCTCCGACTTTCTTAATGCAAGCATGAAGCACTTTCTTTGTTTTTGCATCAGCAGCTTCCTCACTGACAGAAAGTTCATTTTCACTGTTGTGAAATAAACGCCAGAATTTCTTTACAAAACGAGAAACACCTTCAATTCCATTGGTATCCCATGGTTTATGAGCTTCAATCGGACCAAGAAACATTTCGTACATTCTCAAAGTATCGGCACCGTATTGCTCCACCAAATCATCTGGGTTTTGGACATTGTATTTTGATTTGGACATTTTTTCCACTTCCCATCCACAGATGTACTTTCCATCTTCAAGGATGAATTCTGCATCGGCGAACTCTACACGCCATTGCTTGAAAGCCTCAACATCCAATACATCATTATTCACAAAATTAATATCCACATGTTGACGCACTGTATCGTAATCTTTTCGTAAGCCGTAGCTTACAAATTGATTGGTATTTTTAACCCGATACACAAAACTTGAGCGTCCTTGAATCATTCCTTGATTAATCAGCTTTTTGAATGGCTCTTCTTTTACGGAAAGTCCCAAATCAAAGAGGAACTTATTCCAGAAACGAGCATAAATCAAGTGTCCGGTAGCATGCTCAGCTCCACCAATATATAAATCCACATCCTGCCAGTAATTGACTGCTTCAGGTGAAAAATATTGTGCATCGTTATGTGGATCCATGTATCGTAAATAATACCCGCTGGAACCTGCAAAACCTGGCATGGTGTTCGTTTCTAAAGGATATCCTTCTTTAGTTTTCCAATTTTCTGCACGTGCAAGTGGTGGATCACCGGCTTCTGTCGGCAAATATTTATCCACTTCAGGCAAGTTCAACGGCAATTCATCTTCACTCAAACAATAAGGAATTCCATTCTTGTAATATACAGGGAAAGGCTCTCCCCAATAACGCTGACGTGAGAAGATAGCATCTCTCAATTTGAAATTTACTTTCGCATAACCGATTTCTTTCTCTTCCAACATTTCTATCACAGCATCGATGGCATCTTTGACAGATAAACCATTGATTTCCTCTGAATTAATAAGTGTTCCTTCTTTAGAATCCTTGCTTTTTTCCCAATCATCGGTATTTTCAGGGTTTTCCCCTTCAGGGACAACCACCTGAATTACAGGCAAATTAAAATGTCGTGCAAACTTAAAGTCACGGCTATCGTGTCCTGGAACTGCCATAATTGCTCCGGTACCATATCCGGCAAGCACATAATCTGCAATGTAAATTGGCAATCGAGCACCATTGAGTGGGTTGATGCCATATGCTCCGGTAAATACTCCGGTTACTTGTTTCCCTTCCATTTGACGCTCGCGCTCAGAACGGTTTTTCGCCCAAGTAACATAGTTTTCAACTTCTTCATGTTGCTCATCGGTGGTCATTTTTTCGACAAGCTCATGTTCAGGAGCAATAACCATAAATGTGGTTCCCCACAAGGTATCAGGACGGGTTGTAAACACCTCAATAATGTCCCCATGATTTTCCAGAGTGAAATTTACCGATGCACCACGAGATTTCCCAATCCAGTATTTTTGCATTTCTCTCAGTGAATCCGACCAATCCACCTGATCTAAACCAGAAAGCAAACGATCAGCATATGCAGTGATTCGCAATGACCATTGTTTCATGACTTTGCGCTCAACAGGATGTCCTCCGCGCTCAGAAAATCCATCTTTCACCTCATCATTAGCAAGGACAGTGCCCAATTCAGTACACCAGTTAACCATAGTATCTGAAAGGTAAGCCAAACGATAATTCATGAGCATTTCAGATTGTTCTTGCTCGTTCATTTGTTTCCATTCATCCGCAGAAAATGCAGTATGCTCATCGTGTGCCGCATCAAGATTTTCTGAACCTTGAGTTTCAAAATGAGCAATTAAGGTTTCAATATTTTGAGCTTTCGCTTGAGCCTTATCGTACCAATGATTGAATAATTGTATGAATGTCCACTGTGTCCATTTGTAATATTTTGGATCACAGGTTTGCACTTCGCGAGACCAGTCAAAACTAAATCCAAGCTGATCAAGTTGCTGGCGATACCGTGCAATGTTCTTTTCCGTTGTAATTGCAGGGTGTGTCCCAGTTTGAATTGCATATTGCTCTGCAGGAAGTCCATATGCATCGTATCCCATTGGATGAAGCACATTAAAGCCTTTGAGTGTTTTGAAACGAGAGTAAATGTCAGAAGCAATATACCCTAAAGGATGTCCTACATGCAAACCTGCTCCGGAAGGATAAGGAAACATATCCAAAACAAAATACTTAGGTTTTGATTCATCTTCTGTGACTTTATATGTCTGATTTTTACTCCAGTAGGATTGCCACTTTTTCTCAATTGCATTAAAATTATACTCCATAATTTGCTTACTATTCGATTCGCAGCGAAATTAAGAAATATTATGGAAGTTTCTGACTTGTGTGAGTAGAAAGTGTTTAGGGCTTCGAGACTCTTGGCATAGCGTGAGATGGCTTCGAGACGATTCGCCTGTCAGCTGAGGAGGTCCGCCTGCTGGCGGTTTGTCTCGAAGCTTGGCGAATCCCTCAGTCTTCTTTTGAATCGTCTCGAAGGCACCGGAACGACTTGAAATATCCTTGTTTCACATCGAATATTTCACTATATTTGTAGATATAAAATATCACAACATGAAACTATCTTACATTTTTAAGCCAACTACGGTAATAATTGTAGCCATTTTAGCATTTAGCCAAGCTACAAACGCACAAAACTGGTAACTACTATCAACAGAAAAAACTTACAACTATACAAACAACGAGACTGGCTACATTACACATCAATTATGGGTTGATAGCTCGGAAACAGTCACCAATGGAGACATGCATTTTTGAACCGTATTGCAGGTATGTGCGATACGTGTAACGATCTCATTGAATATTATACAGGGAAATATTTCACCAACAATCACCCACAGTTTTTAATGAAAAAAGCCCTCCAAAATGAAAACTATTTTTGGATGCAAGACTCTTCTAGCATGGTTATTTATCCTCATGCTGATTTAAATGACACCTGGCTTTTTGATAGTACCCACAATCTGACAGCTGAAGTAACTGCATTATCCGAAGTAAATATTTTCGGACAAACAGACTCCATTAAAACCATATCGGTTAATGGAAGAGAAGTCCAGATTTAAAAATCCTTTGGCATCATTCAATTTCCGGATTATGCAACTGAAAATATGAGTTTTCAATTGATTGGCATTGAAAGTGAAGACGAATCATTCGGATATCAGCGCCCTTCTTTGTTGGATTTCTTTGATATGGAAATAGGAGACGGGAAAAAATATAAAACTTCGTATGGAAATCCTGAAGAATCATCATATAATCATATTCCATTGAAACTTATCGAGCGTAATATAACAACTGATAGCTTAGAACTCATTTATGAAAACACGACGGACTTAAGCATTGTAAGAGAAGTGATTTACTTAAACGAGCCCCACCCTGCAACAGCTCCACTTAATTGTTTTTATCCTTTTGCAACCGGATATGGTATGTCATCAGACTTGGAGGTTTTCTATTCTATGACAAACACACAGAAAATTTCACACACAACCTGGACTCCCGACACAACATTGGTTATGGAATTTGGTATTTGTTTTGGTTACGGATCGTTCTACTTTTGGGAATCAAATGATTTCCTTTACGCAGACAAAATTTACGACTCTGTTAATCAGGTATTTTACAATGTTGCACTTATGGACTTCAAAAACATGGATGATTACAGTTTTAGCAACAAATTTTTTGGCAAAACCTATGGCATGGTACATAGAGAATATTTCCATTTTGAAGAGCATTTTACAAAATGTATTTACGATTATATTGAAGATGATGGAGATTGGGTTCTAACGGTTGATGACGACAAAAAAAACATAAACAGTCACATCTACCCAAATCCAGTCAGTGATAAATTATACATTTCAAACATTGCAGAAGGCACAGCTTATGAGATTTTTGATCGCTTTGGGAGAAAAGTCATGGCAGGAGAATATCAACATGCTATCTCTCTTTACGAATTATCATCTGGAATGTATTTCATCCACTATCCCAAAAATCAAGATAGTATCCGAAAAAGATTTGTAGTTGTTGAATAATAACAACCGTGTATTCTAAAAAACCAATTTTAGCAAATAATAAAGCAACGGCAAGCTTGCAAGACTAAAAACGGTTGTTAAAAATATGTTTTGAGTTGCTTGAAAGTCATTCAAGCCCAATTCTCTTGCAATGACTGAAACAATTATCATGCATGGCATCCCGGCTTGCAACACGATAACGATAACAGCATCTGTATCCATCCAAGCTAAACCCAAAGACTGCAAAATATATAACACCCCAGCAACAATTGCAGGTCCGAGGATTAGCTTATTCAAGGACAACAAATACGATCTGAAGTTTTGAATTAAAACAAGGAGTTTCACCTGTGCTAAAACAGCTCCAACATAAACCATAGAAAGATAAATTGTCGTGTGTCCAATTCCACTTAAGGCTTTGTTAAACACAAAAGGCAAACTTATCCCTGAAAAGTAAAATAGAAACCCCAATGCAAAAGCCAATGTATTTAAATTCAACAAGTGTTTCCATGAATGTTTACTGGATTGATCAGATGCTTTACTCATCATAACTATCCCCCATGTCCACATAAGCACATCTTGCCCAAGCTGAAAAAGTGTCGCATACAGTAAACCTTTACCTCCCGGAAACAATGCATCCATCAATGGGAAACCCAAAAACACAACATTTCCAAACATAGTGTGAGCCTTATGCAATGCTTTATTCTGACGATCAAGTTTAAGAATACGAGCCGATCCACTCGACAGAAGATAAAAAACAAGGACAGAAAATGCACCAAAAACAAATATCACCAATCCATTGATTAAGGTTTTGCTATCCGTTTCTAAATTAGCAATGGTTGTAAAAAGCAACAAAGGAAGAGTAACCTTCATTATCACCCTAACAAGAGCTTGATTGATCTCTTTATTTACTGCCTTTAGCACAAATGCAAGATACCCTACCAGTGTAATCAATCCCAAAATCAATATTTGATTTGCAATAAGATTCATAGTACAAAGGTAAAAAGGATGCTGAAAAAAAACTCATTCCCGTAAAAAATACCAAGCAATAGTCAATTCGCTTTTGGACATGAGATGTATGGAAACAAAAAAAGCATTCACAGAAATACTGCGAATGCTGTCAATATGTATGTGTAATAATTTACAGGCTATTTACGTGACGTTTGATCTGTGATTTCAGACGGTCAGCTTTGTTAGCATGAATAATGCTACGTTTTGCAAGTTTATCAAGCATTGCAGAAACTTTTGGCAACAATTCTTCAGCTTCTTTTTTCTCAGTTGTTGCTTTAATTTTTCTTACAGCACTACGAGTACTTCTAGCATAATATTTATTATGAAGTCTTTTTGCTTCGTCGCGTCTGATACGTTTCAATGATGATTTATGATTCGCCATTTTTATAAACTTTTAATCTCTAATAATTTTCGGACTGCAAATATAGAATTAATTTTTATCAACACAAGGAGATTATCAAATAATTTTCATTCTGCCTTAAATATTAAGCTTTTCATTGAAAATCAAGCCAAATAAACATGCTTTATTTCAACACACGTCTTGCCAATTTGAGTTTCTTCAATGTAAAAGGAGGGTATCTCAAATTCGGATCAGCAAAATTTGCCTTTTTAAGCACAGATTTCATGTGAGAAAAACACTCAAAGCCAGCTTTTCCATGATAAGATCCCATTCCACTATTTCCTACTCCTCCAAAGGGAAGATTGGGATTGGTAATATGCATAATTGTATCATTTAAACATACACCACCGCTTGAGATTTTGCTTAAAAACTGCTCTTCAATTGCCTTGCTTCGAGAAAAAACGTAAAGTGCAAGTGGTTTAGGGCGTTTCAGAATCAAATCAATCGCCTCCAATTCGTTTTGCACAGAATTCACAGGCAATAAAGGTCCAAATATTTCTTCTTGCATTAAAGGATGGTCTTCAGGACATTGCTTTATAATGTGAAGATTCATTTTCTCCTCCTTGATGCCACTTTCACCAATGGGTTCAGATTCCACCCCATGAAGAAGTGTCATTAATCGCTTGGCTTTAGTCTCATTAATAATCTTGGGATAATCTGCATGTTCTCTCGGATTTTCACCCCAAAAATTACGAATATGTTGCTTTAAGGCTCCGATAAAATCTTTCTCCACATCAACATGTACATACACATGATCTGGTGCAATACATGTTTGTCCACTATTCAGCAACTTGCCATATGCGATTCGTTTGGCTGCAAGATCAATATTGGAAGTCTTGTCTACATAAACCGGAGATTTCCCTCCCAGCTCCAAACAAACAGGTGTCATATTCTCAGCTGCAGCTTGCATAACTATCTTACCAATTGCTGGGCTTCCGGTAAAAAAGATAAAATCCCATTGTTTGGCTAAAAGTTTTTGTGACACTTCTGGACCACCAGTAAATACACTCACAGACCGATCAGGAAAATATTTTTCAAACAAAACCTGCAATACTGTCGAAGTATTCTCAGAATATTCCGAAGGTTTTAAGCAAACAACATTTCCTGCGGCCAAAGCTGCTGCTATTGGAGCCATACTAAGGTTAACCGGATAATTCCATGGTGATATTATTAAAACCTTACCGTAAGCTTCAGGGTAAATTTTAGATTTCGACCAAAAATTAATGAGCTGGTTTGTTCTCACGCGTTTAGGAGATGCCCATTGTTTGACATGCTTTTCCATTCTGGAAATTTCTTCCAAAACAAATCCAATTTCTGTCGCATATGATTCAAAAAACGACTTGCCTAAATCCTTATACAAAGCTTCAGATATCAAGTCTTGATTTTCTGACACACAAGCATATAATCGATGTAGCTGCTTCTTCCGCTCAGAAATATCATGATATTTTCCGTACAGAGCAAGTTTCGATTGGGTTTGGTATATTGTATCCATGAGATTTGTGTTTGAACGAAATTACGGATTTTTACATGAAAACAAGGAAAAATATTGCAATATTTATAATTTTGTAACATGATTGATGCACTTATACTTATGGCAGGACTCGCCTTACTTGTTTTTAGCGGTGACTGGTTGGTCAGAGGAGGAGCTGCTTTGGCAAAACGCTTTAAAGTATCTCCACTTGTTATAGGTGTAACTATCGTATCCCTCGGAACCTCTGCGCCCGAACTGGTTGTTAGTTTAAAAGCTGCGCTATCAGGTCATCCAGATATTAGCATTGGAAATGTAGTTGGCTCAAACATTGCAAACCTTGCATTGGTTTTAGGAGTAACTGCATTAATTATTACCATACCTGTACGCAAAAAAACTATCCTGTTTGATTGGTCTGTCATGCTAATTGGAACTTTACTTTTTTTACTTTTCGCATCAACAAATTTAAGTATAGCTCGGTGGGAAGGTTTCATTTTTGTTGGATTATTACTTGCTTACATTTTATACAGTTTGATATCCTCTCGAAAAGAAATGAGAGACGAGGCACCTGAAACCCCTCAATATTCCGTTTGGATATCAATACTTATCGTTGGTTTAAGTGTTGGTGGTTTAGTTTTCGGATCCGACTTATTGGTCTCCGGAGCAAGCAATATTGCAACTAAACTCGGTGTGAGCGAACGTGTTATCTCCATTTCCGTGATTGCTTTTGGAACCAGCGTTCCAGAATTAGCAACTTCAGTTATGGCAGCAAGACGCAGAGAACTGGATATCTCTGTCGGAAATCTCATTGGATCAAATATTTTTAACTTGTTTGGCATTTTAGGGGTTACATCTGTTGTGACTGACATTCCTGTAAATCAAGCAACTCTCGATTTCGATTGGTTTTGGATGATAGGCATTTGCTTACTTCTCTTTGTTTTCATGCAACCTATAAAAAATGCAAAAATCCGATGGTGGCATGGCTTAATCCTTCTGACAACCTACCTTGCATACTATTACATGATTTATTTTGTTTAAGGAATTTTAGAGCAATTATTGCATTCTTTTCTTATCAAATTCATGCATCTATATTATCTTTTTATTATTGATTTTTAACAATTTGAGTTCGAATAGAAATTTTTCCTAACTTTGAGGTTCTAAATTTTTACGAAAAATAGGGTTTTATAAAAAATAATCGAATGAGAATTTTATTATCAACATTGGTTGCAATGCTTGTTGCGACACAAGTTTTTGCACAAACAGAAACTGAAGACAGTGTCAAAAATGATGCTGAAGGGGTGTTGGATGATGTTGCCGTATTAACATTGTCCTCTGAAGATTTAAATGCAGATCAGCAATCACAAGACATTTCTGGACTGCTAAGTTCATCAAGAGATGTGTTTGTTTCGCGCGCTGCATACACATTTAGCCAGGCACGTTTTAGAATGCGTGGTTACGACGGAAGATACACAAAAGTCAGCCTGAATAACATGGAAATGAATAACATGGAATCAGGACGTGCGTATTGGAGTAACTGGGGTGGACTAAACGATGTGTTCCGTTACAAAGACATTAAAAACGGACTGGAAGCCAACGATTATGGCTTTGGTGGTATCGGAGGGATGACAGACATTTCATTGCGTGCTTCCAAAGACAGAGCACAAACAAGTGTCACTTATTCATTAGCAAACAAAAGTTACGCTAATCGTATCATGCTAACACACAGTACCGGTTTAATGGACAATGGATGGGCATTTACTGTTTCAGCGTCAAAACGTTGGGCTCAACAAGGATATGTCGAAGGAACTTTCTATGATGCTTATGGATATTTCTTGTCTGCTGAAAAGAAAATTAACGATAAGCATTCCATTGGTCTTGTAGGTTTTGGCGCTCCTTCACGAAGAGGAAAGGCAGGAGCAACAACTCAAGAAGCTTACGACTTATCCGGAAATAACTTTTATAACCCTTATTGGGGTTACCAAGATGGAGAAATGCGTAATTCAAGACAAAGTAACTACCATAAGCCCAAAGTTTTATTAAACCATTACTGGGATATTGATGAAAATCAGAAATTAACCTCAGGTTTGAATGTTACTTTTGGTCGCGGAGGTTCTACTCGCCTTAACTGGTATGATGCATCAGATCCACGTCCGGATTACTACAAAAAACTTCCTTCCTATTGGACAGATGATCCTGCAATGTTTGACTATTATACCAATTTGTGGCAAAACAATCCTGAAGCAACTCAACTTGATTGGGATGAGTTTTATTTCGCAAACAGCAAGAACCTTTACACTGTAAATAATGTAGGCGGTGAAATCGGAAATGATATTACCGGAAACAGAGCAAAATATATGTTGGAAGAAGCACGTACAGACATTATGCAATATGGTGCAAATTCAACCTATTCAAACACACTCAGTGAAAATATTAAACTGATTGCAGCAGCAAATCTTAGATGGTATAAAGGACATCATTACCAAACGGTATTTGATTTGCTAGGCGCTGATTATTGGTTGGATATTGACCAATTTGCTGAACGCGATTTTGCTGATGAAGACATTGCTCAAAATGACCTTGATAATCCAAACAACGTTGCTGTTGAAGGTGATATGATTGGATATGATTACACTGCAAACATCAATATGTATGATGTGTTTGGACAAGCAGAATTTACCTATTCAAAAATTGACGCCTTCGCTTCAGCGAAACTTGCTTATTCAGAATTCTGGAGAACAGGTAATCGCAGAAACGGTAAATTTCCTACCGAGTCATTTGGCGATGCTCCAAAAAATCAATTCCTTGACTATGCAGTAAAAGCTGGTCTTACCTATAAAATTACTGGACGTCATTTCTTAGTTCTAAACGCTGCTGCTTTAACAGAAGCTCCTTATTTCTGGGATTCTTATGTTTCTGCTCGTACACGTAACCATGTTGTCAATAACTTAGTAAGTGAAAAAATTATGACAGCTGATTTGAGCTATGTATGGAAATCTCCTTATGTTGATGCTCGTTTAACTGGATATTACACCAGTTTTAAAGATGGAATCAAAACCCGTGCTTTCTATCATGATGAACTCAATTCTTTTGTGAATTATAGCATGACAGGAATTGACAAATTAAATTATGGTGCTGAGTTTGGCTTGGACGTGAAATTAACTCCAACTATCTCTATGAACGCTGCTGCTAGTTGGGCTAGATTCCTTTACAACTCTCGTCCACAAGTAACTATCACACAAGATAACGATTCTGAACTTATTGCTGAAGATCGTACCGTTTACATCGAAAATTATCACGTAGGAAACATGCCAGAACTTGCTGCAAGTGTTGGAATCAAATACAACTCACCAAAATATTGGTTCGCAGGTGTTGACTTGAACTATTTCGATAATATTTATCTTGATTTTAGTCCTGACCGTCGTACTGAAGAAGCCTTGACTTATTATGTTGAATCTGATCCACAATGGAACCAAATGCTGGAACAAATTCAAGTTGAAGGTGGCTATACCTTAAATTTCTTTGGTGGTAAATCTTTCCGTTTTGGTGATTACAGTGCAGGTTTCACATTAAGTGTTAACAACATTCTCAATACTACCGATTTTATTATCGGAGGTTATGAGCAATACCGTTATGACACTGGAAACATTGACAAATTTCCACCAAAATATTTCTACATGTATGGCAGAACTTATTTCTTAAACATGTACTTCAGATTTTAATGATTAAAAAGATAGAACAATGAAATATCAATCAATTTTAAAAATCGTAATTTCCTTAGTTATTCTTTCAGGCTTTGTTGCTTGTGAGTTAGAGTATGATACCCCTCCATTAAATACACTTGATGAGGATAAAATTCTTGAAATTAAGGATTTATATCAAATTTATGCTGACAGTGGCAATAATTATGTGTTTACCGAAGCCTATAGCTTATATGCAACTGTTACCATGGATGATAATACAGGAAATATTTATAAAGAAGCTTATTTGCAAGACTCAACAGGTGGAATTAATTTATATCGCTTAGATTATGCTGGACTAACACATATTGGTGATTCTGTGCGTATTAATCTTAAAGATGTTGTTATTACTTACTATGCCGGAAAATTAGAGTTAGTTTTCGAGGATGTAGAAGACTGTGGAAATCAAATTATTGTCCAAAAGAAGGAACAATATATTGAGCCTGTTGACATCACTCTTGCAGATTTAGTAACTAACGAATACGATCTTAAATTAGTTCGCTTTTCTAATGTTCAGTTTGCAGATTCAGAATTAGGAAATACTTATGCTGATGCAAATGGTAGCAGTGCTCAAAGTCGCACGCTGGAAGATTGTGAAGGAAACAGCATCGTTATTCGTACGAGTGATTATTCTGATTTTGCTCGTGATACACTTCCTGAAGGAAATGGAAGCATTATTGGAATTTCTACAACTTATATCAATCCATACAATGGTGATGTAACACGTCAATTGCTAATTCGAACTACCGACGAAGTAATTTTTGACGCAGAACGTTGCGAATAACAATAAAGATTTGATCATTAACAAGTAAATACCGTGAAAACAATGAAATATTTATCAATTAGTTTAATCATTATTCTCAGCATACTGGGATTAAATAGCTGCATTCACAGCGATTTTGACAAGCCGGAAATTCCAGACATGCCAGCAGGTACTGTTCTGACACTTTCTGATCTTAGACAAATTTATTTTGACTCTGTCGTCTCTGGTGTGCATCCTGAAGGATACAAATTCACTGAAAATTATTCCGTGTACTGCGTTTGTACTATGGACGATAAAAGTGGTAATATTTATAAATCTGCTTATGTGCAGGATGAAACTGGAGCTATAAATCTTCATCTAATGTCTTCAGGAGGAATTTATCAAGGTGACTCTATTCGCCTAGATCTTGAAGGCCTTATTTTGGGAGATTACGAAGAAATGCTTCAGCTTGATTCCGTTGATGTTGATCATAACATGTACAAAATTGCAACCCAGAAAGATAGAGAACCAGAAACTGTTACCATACCACAAATCCAAACTGGAAATTATCAAGCAAAACTCGTTCGCATTGAAGGAGTACAGTTTGTAAGTTCTGAAGTTGGATTAACTTGGGCAAATGCGGAAGGTTTAGAAACGCTTAATCGCACTCTTGAAGATTGTAATGGAAATACTATTCTTGTTCGCACAAGTGGATATGCTGATTTTGCTGCCCAACAAATTCCAGAAGGAAAAGGTTCTGTTGTTGCTGTTGTCGGTCAATTCCGCGACGACTGGCAATTAGCTGTACGTAGTACTTTTGAAGTGGAAATGGATGGATACCGTTGTGGCACTCCTCTTTATGAGCAAAACTTTGATGAGGTTGTCAATGGTGAGAATGTTGCATTAACTGACTGGAAAAACATTGCTACAGATGGTGATGTGCTTTGGAAAGGACTAAATACAACAAGCTTAACTGCTGCAACATTAACTCCTTCCATTGCTGAAATGGTTCAAAACTCTTGGCTCATTACTCCTGCTGTTGAAATCCCAGAAGGAGAATCTGCAGCCTTGGAATTCCAAACAAGAGCAGCTAATGACCGTGGTGGCGTACTCAAGGTAATGGTTTCTATGGACTATGATGGAGGTGATGATCCTACAACTGCAACCTGGACAGAATTGTCAGCAAACATTTGTGATGCTCCTGTGAGCGGTTATGGTGATTGGACTGATAGTGGATTTATTAGCTTAGCTGACTTCTCCGGAAGTATTTATGTTGCCTTTAAATATGAAGGTACTGACAGTATGACAACTCAGTTCTTCCTTGATTCTTTGCTTATTTCATTGGATTAAGAAAGTAAATTATTTACATAAGAAAACCGCAGAATGAAATTAACATTCTGCGGTTTTTTCTGTTTTAGACACTTCTATTATAAAGAAATTTCTGTTGCTAGCCGAACTAGTTCCTCTGCAAGTAGGTTTTCTGTGAAACCTCAAATCGTTTCTTTTTCCCGATACTGAAAGTAATACCAATTAAACCTGAACGTGAGCCTTAAAATTATTAACATATTTCTCATCGTGAGTTATTGACATGACAATTTGTTGATTCATTGAATGGCAAATAAAGTCTTCCAACCAATCACTGACCTGTTGTATTGAACCGAATGCGATATTTTTAAAGCGCTGTTTAATGTATGCCCATATTTTTTCGCAAGGATTTAATTCCGGCGAGTATGGTGGAATTCTTATAAAGCATATGTTTTCGGGGAGCTTGTATTTTTGTAATGAATGAAAGCCGGCGTTGTCAATGACCACTATCTTAAATTCATTTGACCTGTGTCCTGATAATGCTAAAATGTATTTGTAAAAAGCCTCACTACTAACACAAGGGATTCAAAAACAAATGAATCCCCGTCAATTGGAGAAAAGGCACCATATAAGTATGTATTCTGAAATGCATGCCGGTAGGTAGCGATTGGTTTTATACCTCTTGCTGTTAAACATTTTCCCACGTGGGTCATTAGCCCAAACCTACTCTCATCCTGAAAGTAAAGATTGACCGACTTGTATTTATTTTTATTTAAACTTGTTCTAATCTGATTGAATGTCTCCGGGAGTTTTTAAAAAGGCTTCAATAGCCTGTTCATCTTTTTTGTAATGGGATTTACGTGGTGATTTCAGTTTTGTCTTGAAATTAGTTCGTAAATATTGCCGTAGAGTATGATATTTGATATCTACTCCAAATTCACTTTTTACCCATTCAACGGCTTGCCAATACCCTAACAATGGATTGGTTCCGGAGTGGAGTTTTTTCTCTAATGCCAAATGTATATGCGCCGGGATATTACTTTTGCTGCCCCCAATCTTTGGTCGCTGAATGAATTTTTCAAAACCTTCTTCTCTATACTTTTTATACCACCGCTTTAACGTGGAATAGCCGATACAGAGCTCATCAGCAATATCTGATTGTCTTTTGCATGGGTTTTCCTTTAGAATCACCAGGCTCCTAATTCGCTGTGAAACATAACTGTCCTTTGTCGCTTTGATTTTTTTACGTAAAAATCCAAGATCTTCTTTTACATGTATTCTACTTTTAAATGACATGCTTCTAAGATAATGCTTTTAAAGCTCATTAACAAATTAAATTGGTATTAAATATTTTTCATTGAGGGTTATTGACATTATTTGTTTTTCTGTCATTTGGTTTACACTTGTTGCCAACCAATCTTTTACGTTTTTCATCGTTTCAAAAGTGTGATTTTTGAACCTTGATTTGATGTGTTGCCATATTGAATGAACCCCTGCATTGTCAATAACCACAATTTTATATTCTGTCTCACGATGTTTGGAAAAAGCCTGTAGGTAAGCCTCAAATATTTTGGTGTCTGTACCATTGATTTCCCATACAAACGAATCTCCATTTACCGGAGAGTAACTGCTGTACAGATAAGTGTTTTTAAAAGCATGTTGATATTTGACTATCGGCTTAATCCCTTTGGCGGTAAGATATTTGCCTATATGTGTCATTAATCCGAAACGGCTTTCATCCTGGAAGTACAGGTTTATCCCTGAATACTTATCATTATCCAGACTAATTCTAAGGTCGTTGAATGTCTCTGGCAGTTTTAAAAAAGGATTCGATAGCCTGTTCATCTTTTTTGTAATGGGATTTCCTGGGGCTTTTCAGCTTCGTTTTAAAATGGGTAATTAAGTATTTTCTTAACCAATGGTATTTTATTGAAACATTGAATTTTTCTTCAACCCATTGTTGCGCTTCCCAATAGCCTAAAAACGGGGAGTCTGGGCTATTGAGCTTAGCTTCCAGCGCGTCATGGATCTCGGGGGTGATGATTTTTGACGCTCTGATTTGCGGTTCGTTTGATATTAATGATATGATCCCTTCTGTCCTGTATTGTGCTAACCAACGTTCTTGGGTGCGGATGTGGACTCCTAGGTGGTTGGCCAGATCTTGTCGGGTTTTAAACTTAGATGTTTTTAAGTGGATTAAGCAATCCACTCGTTTTTGTTTTGACAAAGTAGGCTGTTTTAACCTTAATTTTTTTAGTTCCGGAAGGCTTTCTTTTATATTAAATTGTACTGGGTTTTTCATGCCTAAATATACCAATTATCTGCGGCATATCAAAGTTAAATTGGTATTAGTTAAATATAATTAAAACCTTGCTTTCTTGCAAATTTTTAAGCCTTTTCTTACGTCGAACTCACGTTATTAAGGTTATTAGACAGTCTGGCGTGGTGGCGAAAATTTTCTGCTCAATGTCTTGCTAAGCAATGGATGCGCGAAAGAATGCGAGGCTTTGAGCCTAGAAAATGTCGTGTCATTGTGTGTTCGCATACTTGCGAAAAAACTCCTGTCTCTGCCACTTATCTCATTAAGTACATCTTACCGATTTCTTGTTTGAAATAGTTATCTGCTTCGTTTGAGCGATGTTCAATGTTTTCGCCTTGAATCTTTGTTTTCACACGATAGAAATACACACCGTTTGCCAGTTGGTCGCCATACATATCAGTTCCGTCCCACGCATATTCTGTGATGTTTCTACCAATATGAATCGGACCAAGTTCATTTTGATCAATTACTTTCACCAATTTGCCTGTGACAGTATATATTTCAATGCGAATTTCGTCTGGAACAACAGAGCCCGTGAGCTCGAAAACAAAACGTGTTGAGCTCGAAAATGGATTGGGATAATTCAGTATATGAGTGATACTAGATTGTGTAATCACTTCAAAACTGATGGTAAAATCGTAATCTCCAGATTCATTTCCAGAGGCATCAGTCGCCTGAACTCTGAGTTGGTACATTCCATCTTCATCAAATTCTGGGCGATAATCAATCCGGAATTTATTTTCTGGCAGGACTCCTGGCGTCCACTTTAGCACTTCATTTCCAAGACTATCTCTAAAGAAAATCCGTTTTTCTGTCCCAGTGTTTAAATTGGTGAGATAGACTCTAAATAAGGACGTATCATTCAATGCTAAATATGGGTTTTCATCGTTAAGACTGATGAGAATTTCGGGTTTTGCAGAAACAATATCACCATCGAGAATACGAACACCATCAAAGGTAACATCCAATATAGGATTTTCTTCATCTCCCTCAACGACAAAGAAATACTGAGCAATATTGTTAAAGTGGTATTGCTCTGCTTGATCATAATTGCCACTTTCTGTTGTTGGATTGTATTCTACCCAAATGGAATTTAAACCGTGCAAATCAATGGTGTTGAGTGTGATGGTATCGATTAAAATATCACCTGCAGGGTGAGGTCTTAATCGTCGTGACTCCAAATCAATCACCTCATTATCATCTGTTTGCAACCAGTATTTAACAAGCATTGAATCCATTCCATGCATACTGATATTCTCTGTTGCTAGCGCAAACTCAAAGTTTTCACCTTTCAAAACCGTATCTCCACTGATGTAAAATCCAGCTTGAGGATTAATGGCTGTTTCTGGAATACCTGTATGCCTGAGCTGCCATTTGTCAATTTGACCAGGAGTTTTGACTGAATCGTCTTGTGTACGGAAACGCAATTTTAGATATGGATATTCAGACGCTGAGATTACTTCATTAAGCATATATACTTCGTAAGTTGGAGGCAAAATGGTATCAATAGGACTTTCCTCGAGGCTAACAGGATCATAAGCTAGAATTTCGAGTTGTGATTCATCATGATCCGGGTCATCTTCACTGTTTTGCATCCAGTGCAGGGAGCTCCAATTGTTGGATGGACCAATGACAGTGCTGCTAATTGTTCCATAATTGAAAGCAGAAAATAAGTCATAATAAAAATCGATTTC
Organism: Bacteroidales bacterium; assembly: GCA_963676165.1. Lineage (GTDB taxonomy): Bacteria > Bacteroidota > Bacteroidia > Bacteroidales > ML635J-15 > JAQIBY01. The sequence goes on from OY781043.1 coordinate 3,679,413, forward strand.
TTCTTCAGGATAATCGGCCACCACTTCTTCCGCAACAGATGGATTCCCCTTCTGACAGAAGAAAATATAAGGAATGTCATTAGAGACGGTTCGGATTTCTGTAGCTCCTAAGCTTTCAAACGTAGTATATAACTCTTCAGGCCAGCTTTCGAAGTATCCATCTTCCCAGGAATAAACGAGAATATAATGTCCATCAGGCACATGATTAATTAACATGTCATTCATAGCACCCATTGTCTCTTCATTAAAATCATCAGCACTTCCCGTACTGAATACAAAAAACGACCCTGGTGAACCTTGAGTAGAACATTTGGGATAATTTCTATGTCCAAAATCTTCATAATCTGATGACCATCCACGCAATTCAACAGGGTCTATGACTACGACAATCATAGCGGGTGGTGTATGACAACATCCAACGTCACCTAAACCATCCCCAATGACACCGTCAATAGCCCAAAGAACATCAGAAAAAGTTTGTGTCCAGAGAATACCTTGATTGTGAACATGCAACTCTCTAGCAGTTTCAACATAGGTATAATCTCTTGTATCACGATTATAATTGATGAAATCGTAATCGTCTTTTTTGAATTGGAAAAAGTGAGCTTGTGACCATCCTTCCTCTCCCGGAATATAGATAAATGAACTCTCATTCCACTGAATAGAATCTGGATTTGGATGCGATGCCGCCACTTGCCAATAATACACAGTATTGTTGTCTAAACTCGTAGGTGGAGTCCACTCTACCACACCTCCCGGAGATGTTACCGTTCCTGAATACAGAGGGGCGCCAAGATTAGAGTTGAACAAATCTGTTGTGTCCATTTCAAAGAAATATTCCATCTCAGTCGCAAAAGGCATTCCTGTTGATGCTTTCAATGTCGGTGTAGCATCAGGATAAATTGCATATTCGTATGGGTAAATTGGGAAAAGTCGACTGGAGCTAATAAGAAAGTTCAAATCAATATTATTGTTCAGCTCATTCATTTCTTCAATTTCATCGTAATAATCCAAACGGATACTTAGTTGATTTAAACCTGGACCTTTTTCAGTGTTAACTGGCAATTTGAAAGTAATCGTGTCACGATAATAAGAGTAAGTTCTTGCAATATCAAGACTTTCCATACTATTATCTGGGTAACGACGCTCAACATGCACCAAAAAACTATCTTGAAATGCTCTACCAATGTTACGAACTGTTAAGTGCACTAAAAAACTATCCAGCACAGTCGTAATTTCTTCGGGATCAAACTGGATATCATTACTTTCTACAATTAAATCAGGTAGATCAGCATGATTTAACATAATAGCCGGGTCTCCATGCAATGTCATTTCATGACATGTTGCTTCCAATTGAATATTTGTTGTACTTACAAATTGAGATTCCACAATGGCTTGTTTCTGTTGATATCCCAATGGAGTACCGTAATTTTTATACGCCATTTGTTCGTATAAATTCTCCGTGTAAACATTTAGGTAAGATGGTAAACCCTGACCAACACTCGCCATAAAAGCAATGGCTCCACGATTAGGAATAAGTACCCAATCTTCACTTGTACTTGTGGTATATTGCGTATGAATATTACCTGAGTAGCAGGAGTTTGCCAGCATGAAAGGATATCTGTCCTGGTTGTTGTAATTCTCAGGAAAATCAATGTTTTGATCAAATCCACTTGTGGAAGCATGCCCAAAGAAACACATCATAGAAACACCATTGTCTATTAAATCGCGCACAGAATCAGATGTTGTAATTTGAATAGGAGCTGAGCTATTTTTCAAGAAAGTATGTACATAGCCACCATACAAAGTGTCTTCTATAATTTCCTCATAATCTGACAAGTAACTAGCAAATGTCTGTTGTTCAGTCGCAGTTGCGCCACCACCAAAATGTAAAATATTTTTCATCCATTCATCCACAGTATTGGACTCATACACTGTCAATTTATCCAGATAATCAAGAATTTGTTGCTCATTGGTTACAGCCAACCTTCCTGTTGGAACAAGGGGCTCAAAACCTGTCCCTTCCAATCCTGCTGTAATTAAAACATCACTGGGAGGATTTCCAAAGCTTGGGACTAAATTATTCGCATAATAGCTTGTGTTATTTCGTGCTGTTGCACTGTTAATGCCTTTCCCTATGATAAAAAGAAACTCAGGCACTCGTGATGTTTCATTGATTATATCCTGAATAAGTTGACGAACTGCATAAGGATGCTTACTCACTCCATACATATATTGATTATAAAGCTCTTCAATATTATAAATTGCAGCATCATGACCTGTGGAATTTCTGTATGCTTGATATTGTTCCGCACCATTCATTAGCCTTGGGTGAGTAATAATGAGATATTTTGCTGTTGGATACACCGATAAATAATCAGTGAACTTACCACTTTCGGTTACAGGTTTTAAGTCGGTGATTTCAATAAGTCCGTTCTGATTGCATAGTAGCATGTGGCGATCTTCTCCATTGTTTTCAGCCAAAACCTTAAAAAGACTACCGTCTGCAGTCGCCATTCTGCGTTGATGTTGATCTAAATCGTACAAATAAACCGATGATCCGCCATTGAAATTTGAAATCTCCAAATAGTCTTTTGTACCAGTACCAGGAGGTAAAATGAACTCAAAAGCATCTAATCCTTCGAAATCGAAGCTGTGTGCATAGCGGATATCAATATAAGAAGCTCTGTTGTAATCGTTATAGCTTGGATTTTGCACATCATTAGAAGAAAACACAAAGCTAATTTGTTCTGGTATAGATGCAGCTGATATCTGAATTTGTTCACGTACAAACTCATAACCGTAATAAATTTCATCAATTCGCGTGGCTCCTAAAAAATCCACTTTTAATTGATGAGGAATATAAGAAATGAAATCTTCGTTCGGTGTTCCGGCAGCTGCAATTTCTATGATGGCATCTGGTCCACTACTACTAGCTGAAGCAGTTGAAATTGTTTTTGTTATGGGAGCGTCTTCTTCAATACGACTAGCATCTAACCACGATTCTCCTTCAGTGTAAAGGCATCTTGTGGAAGCACCATAATATTTTCCTGTATAGTTTTCTCTGACATGCTTAATGCAATAAGGTGCTAAATTGGAGGTGTGTGGAGTAAAATCGTTATCAATAATATTCTCAATCCGCCGATTATTGATGGATGTATTGTATGTTAGAAAATAAACTGAAGTATCTGTAAATAAGCTATGATCAGGATTCAAACAATTTTCTGGATCGTCCCAAAGGACAGTATCTTGATAGCCTCGGTTTCGTTTCCCGTAAAACTCAATATAGCCTGTAGGATCAAAAATTCCATTGGTGCCTTCTCCACGGATGTAAATGTATTGTTCCTCTCCTTGATAAAAGAGCTGAATTTTTCGCGGATCAATTTCATTTGCAGGAAATCCACTATTGACAAGAATTTGATATGGGATTCGATGAATACCATCTTGAACAACCTGAACCTGATAATAGGTCTGATCATAGTTAATCCATTCGTTTCCAACTGACTGTGCATTGATGGACAGTGGTAAAAACATCAACAATATAATGGCAATATGAAAGATCTGCTTCATGCTAACAACTTATTCGGTTTCTAAACGACTGCTTGATTGGCTCATTTGTTTTGTACTAAAACGGTATCTTAGGCTAAAAACATGAGAATAAAAGTTCTCATCGCTTCCTAAATTTGACAAGGCATAATCTATGCTAAGACCTCTAAAATGAATGCCAGCACCTAAATTTGTTTGTATTCGCCAAGATGTTTCATCATCAGCTAATGGAATTTGCTGCATATTACCTAAGCCAGCTCTCAAAAAGACTTTCTTGTTGTAATTAAGCTCTAATCCGGCACGTGGGTCAATGCTTAGAAGGTTTGTTTTCAGCAAAGTATTGCGTTTTCCATCAAATGTGTTAAACAAATCAACTGCAAGCAGGGCTCCAAATTTATCAATGATTTGAAACTCTCTTGATGCTGCTATGGTCAAACTTGGAAGAGTAATTTCCATCGAATTTTCAGGTAAAATGTTACCGGTTTGAGTCCATGTCTCTTCAAGCAAATCGGTATTGAATGACCATGCATTGAATGTGGATGTTACATCTCTGGCAGTTGCTGCAAAATTCCATTTATTTAGTTGATATCGTCCTGACACATCAAAACCAAAACCCCAGGCACCGCCGAAATCGCCAGCGGTACGTCGAATAATTTTTACGTTACCACCAACACTTAAATTTTCAATGTTTAGTGCTCTAGCATAGGACAAAAGGACTGCAAGATCAGCTGCTGAGAAGGAGGATAATCTGTCATATCGTATGTTTCCATCGCTGTCAATTAAATCCAAAGTATTGGGAATATCATCCACTCCAAAACGAATAAATGAAGCACCAATGACATTTTTTTTATCAATGCGATAAGCAAGACCTCCGAAATCATAACTTGCCACTCCAGCAAAATACTCAGCATGCATAAGTCCAAGTTCCATGTCATTATCCAGACCAATTAGGGAGGCAGAATTCCAATACATACCATTGATATTGTCGGAAGTTGATGTAACAGCACCAGACATTCCGAGTGCACGTGCACCAACCCCAATATTTAAAAATTCATTGGAATATTTGGGTGCTGTTTGAGCATTTACAGAGTAAAAACCTAGCAGCAATAGCCATACAATGAGTGACGTTTTCTTCATTTCTTTCTGTTTACTTGTCCGAGAAATCGCTATTTTAATCGGATAATCAAATATACAAAAAAAACCATCGGAGAAAGAAAAGGTTTGATTAGGCTGTAGAGGGGAGAAGTTCAGTGGGTAACAGTGCCTGAATAGTGCTACGAAGCAATCCTGACGCATGTTCAGACCGCGGGACATTGAGCAGAAAAAACTTTAAATCTTCCCCTCTTATGTCGGTCGACTATTTTGTGCGAACTTCAAACCTATACCTCTCTCAGCGTTTTTCCATTAAGCCATGATTCAATGTTTTCGAATACAATGGCGATGCGTTTTTGCATTGCTTCATGGGTTGCATAAGCGATATGAGGCATGAGTAAACAGTTGGGTGCATCTATCAAAGGATGGTCTTGTGGTAAGGGTGGCTCAACTTCATAAATATCAAAGGCTGCACCTGCTATTTTCTGATTAATTAAAGCCTGTTTTAATGCTGGCATATCTACCACCAGACCACGGGCACAATTGATTAGAATTGCGTTGGATTTCATGTTTTGGAAAGCTTCCGCACCAAACATTCCTTTAGTTTGCTCGGTTAACGGAACATACAAACTTATGATATCAGATTCTTTGATGATTTCATCTATAGTGGCATAGGTCCAGTATTCTCCATCCGCTTGGCGGCGGTTATTTCCCAGCACTTTGCAACCAAATCCTTGAAAAATACGTGCTGCAACTGTTCCAATTTGGCCAGTTCCAACAATACCAACAGTTTTTCCGCTTAATTCAGTTCCTGTTAGTCCATTTCTTCCCATGAATTGACGCGTTTGCTGATCTGCTGTCGGAATGTCTCGCAGAAGGCTTAAAACCATGCCAACAGACAGTTCTGCCACCGATTCATTGGAATAACCTGCGGCATTACTCACTTGTATACCTCGAGATTTACAATAATCTAAATCAATATGATCAGTTCCTGAAAATGCTGCTACAAGATATTTTAATTGTTTCCAATTTTCCATGAGGGATTTCGGAACCGGAATGTTGCTGATGATTAGTACATCTGCATCTGAACCTCGCTTGGCAAGTTCTTTAGGGTCTTCATTGCGGTCAGGATAGATGATTAACTCGTGACCTTTGTCCTGATACATATTTGTCCATTTCTGAGCTTGGTCTGCTTCGATATTAATCGGTTCAAGGAATACAATTTTCATAACTTTTGATTTAAAATATGGTTTATTTCAGACAAAATTTCTCCCGCTTTTCCTTGGAGAAAAATATCGCTGATAGAATGTGTAAATTGACTCTCTTCAGTGTTAATTTCAATAATTTTCGCTCCATTTTTTTTTGCTTCATAGGGGATGTAGCTTGCCGGAATGATTTCACCACTTGTTCCAACAACTAGAAATACATCCGACTGAATAGCTTCTTCAATTGAGCGTGAACCTGCTGGTTCCGGGATATTTTCTCCAAAGAAAATAAAATCTGGTTTTAGGAGCTTACCACAGGATGGACAGATTGGAGGTGTATCAGTGAGTTTGAGCGCATTAACTGGTGTAATTTTTCCGCAATCTACGCATACAAACTGTCGTGCGTTTCCATGATATTCCAGTACATTCTGACTTCCGGCTTCTTGGTGCAAATTGTCAATATTTTGAGTGATAATGGTTTTAATAATGCCTTTGCTTTCCCAATCGGCAAGTATTTGGTGGGCAGAATTAGGTTTTGCGCTACCAAAGAAATCAAAGAATAAGCGCTTAATAACAGGCCAACTTTCATGGCTTGCATAATGATATCTTGTCAGATCCAAAATCATGGGATCATAATCCGCCCATAAACCACCTTCGCCACGAAAAGGAGGGATACCACTTTCAACGGAAATTCCTGCCCCTGTAAAAGCAATGGCATATTTCGCCTGATAAAATATTTCGGCTGTTTTATGGATGATTTCTTTCAAAATTGAAGATTTTCTGTAAAAATAGCATTTCCAAATGAGAAAAGGCGGTCATTTTTGCAATATTCCAAGCATGAACTGATATATTGTTCAGCAGAGAAACCTTATGAATAGGCTGGCATTTATTTTATTATGCCAATTTCATATGAATGATGATGTGATTTTTACAGTGCTAATTTTTGGTAAAAATGACTTGGAAATGTAACAAATTAATAAATTGATGTGATAGATGAAATATGAAAAGTCTTGTAGAGTTGAATTTGAGGTTTTTGATATGATAAGAAATCTTAAATTCCTCTAAATAGCTTTAAGACGCAGGATATAACCATGATCAATGCATTGTCCAAATCTGTCTTCTCCATCAATTTTAATGTGATCTTCCAAAGTAAACCCAATGTCAATAATCTCTTGAATAAGGTCTTTTAGATGGAGTTTTTCTGTGTACACGCTCAAAGAAATTATGGCATTAGAATTTAGTATTTGTTTACATAAAAGGAGGAAAGGAATAAGGTCTTTTTCAATTTTCCATGGTCTTTTTGCTTTTCCATGTCCAAAAGCTGGTGGATCAGCAAGGATAAGATCGTAGCGATTACCGCGACGAATTTCACGTTGTACGAATGTTGGAGCATCATCACAAATCCAGCGCGTATTTTTCAAATGATTGTCAAACATCATTGATTTTCCCCATTGAACCAATTGCTTGAGCGCATCCACATGACATACTTCAAATCCAACCTGAGCGGCAACAATGGATGAAATACCTGTGTAACCAAATAAATTAAGAAGTTTTCCTTTGGGCTGTTGTGAAATAAACTGCCAGTTCAAAATTTGTTCAGGGAAAACCCCAAGATGTTTGAATCCTGTTTTTCGCAATGTCAGTTGAGTAGCATTCAGTGTATCTGGTAGCGAAACTTTCCACTCATTGGCATGGGTTTTAATTGTTCTCCATGTTCCTGAAGTTCTGCTTTCCTGAATGAATTCTGCATGTGCTAATTCTTCCCATTCAGCAAAGGATAAATGAGCTTTATGTGTTGCAGAAGATTCTGGTCGGATGAAACATATTTCCCCAAATTGTTCCAGTTTTTTATGATTTCCACTGTCAATAAGCTCATAATCTGACCATATGTCATGGATGTTTAATCTCATTTTTCTTCACCCCAATACAATTTCTTTCCAAAGCCCAAGCGGTTATCTGTCATTTTGAAAAATGTTGGTCTTACTACCCATAAAGAGGTCTTTGTGAGAACAGCAAAAGGGTATTTTTTTATGTAGGCTTTTCTGCATTTTTTGTAAAAGTTATTTTCTGCTTTTTCAATTATTCCCTGAAATTGCAAGCCTCTAATTTTTCCTACCATGCTGGTCTCCAATACAATTCCACCGCTCACCAAGTCTGTTGTTATTGCATCTGAAACATGGCGGGTATCGTTGTCACTAGTAAACAAAAAGGCATTTTCATCTTCCATCCAAACGTAGAAGCAATGCGCAACCCAAGGTCTTTCTGCTTTTGCTGTTGCTAAGCTAAGTACATGATGTTCATTGATGAAGTCGATGATGCGTTCAGAAATTATTTTCGTCATAATTGCCATGTTTTTTTGATGCAATTCACAGGAAATTTTACCTTTACATCTTTAGATTTGCAAACCTAATAAATTAAAAGATATGTTTTCAGGAATTGTTGAAGAAGCTGCTAAAGTAGTTAAGCTAGAAAAAGACAAAGGAAACTTGCACATTACGCTAGAATGTTCTTTTGCAGATAATTTGAAAATTGATCAATCTGTTGCTCATAACGGAGTCTGTTTAACCGTTGTTGATGTTAACAAAGAAAAGAAACAGTACACAGTTACTGCGATTGATGAAACTCTGATCAAATCGAATTTAGGATTACTGGAAGTTGGTAGCGAAGTAAATCTTGAGCGCTCCATGACAATGGATAAACTGTTGGATGGTCATATGGTACAAGGACATGTGGATCAAACTGCAACTTGTGTTGACGTGAAAGAAGCGGATGGTTCTTGGTATTTTACTTTTGAATACGATAGAACCAAAGGTAATATTACAGTTGAAAAAGGTTCTGTTTCTGTGAATGGAGTTTCTCTTACTGTGGTTAACTCTAAAGATGACCGTTTTTCAGTGGCAATTATTCCATTCACCTATGATGTAACAAATTTCCACAATTTCAAATCGGGAACTGTTGTGAATTTAGAATTTGACATCATTGGGAAATATATCCAGAAAATTGTTTCTGGATATTTGGAAGGATTAAACCTAAAACAAGCATAAGATCAGATTGTGTTATCGCTTTTGGACATGATTTTTGCAAAAAAGCAAAAATTCACGCCAAAAGCTATCTTCCCTGATTTTCAAATAATTGCATAAAAAACATCTCTGAAATTTCAAAGATGTTTTTTTGTATCTGTATGTTGAAATAATTATTTCACGATGCTTATTTTACGAGTTACTGTATAACCATCAACAGTAATATCAATCATGTATAACCCTGCTTCATTAAAATCTATCATGTTGCTAATGGAAACTTTTTGATATCCAACTTGTGCATTAAGTGATTTTTTCAATAAAGTTTTACCAAGCATGTCATAAACTTTAATGCTTACATTTTCTGGTTGAGTAAGGCTAAATGCAAGATTTACTTCATCATTTGTAGGGTTAGGATACACATTTACTCCGCTTAAAATGTCAATGCTTTCAATATCAGCTTCTGTGGATTGGTAATCTGCTACCCAACCAGAACCTACATTATCATCGGAGTTTGCAAAGAAAAGAATAATGGCTTTCGGTGCATTTACAACCAATGATTCAGGAATGTTTTCTGCATCGAATCTTTCAACTAATTCGGAAGTGGAATTTTTATATACTTGCACGTAATCCATTCCGTCTGCCAAGTCAAATTCTGTAAAATCTAAACGAACAGCTTCTGCTCCTTCAGGTTCTATGTGCCAGAAACAGACTGTTGATTTTTGGTATTCGCAAGTTCCAGATCCATCACTAACTGTACCGCTTTGATCGGTATAATATGAACTTGCGGCACAATAATCCGAAGAAAAGCTAACGTACCATCCATCACCAACAGAACTACCATCAGTTTGGAAATGAATGAGTAGATTTCCTGAGTTTGCTTGAACAGAACTGCTTCCAGGTAAATTATCTGCATCATAAGTTGCAAGGAGAGTGCTTGAAGTGGTTGATCCATCGTATAAATTAATGACATCACCATCACCCAAATCAAATTTTTCAAATTCTAAACGGATAAGGTTACCACATTCAGGGGAAATTAAATATTCACAATCGATGTTGTTTTGGTAATCTTCATTTGCGCTGCCATCGCCAAAAGCTCCTTGGTGACCTACAATGGTTTTATTTCCTGTACAATGTTCTGGGTAGTTTTCTTCAGGATAAATATTGATGACTGCATCTTGATCATAGATGAAATTATAATCATCTCCACCAGGAGTTGCGGATGAAACTAAATCGTCTAAAGTGTAATATCCGTTACCGGCACCACCCCAACCCCAGTTCATATGGAACTCATTGTCCATATAACCATCACAGTTCCATGCGTGTCCGGCGCCTGAAGCAGGAGATCCAGAATATACCATAGGCAATCTATTATCCAATTGTCCTTTTAAGATATTCTTGTATTCGGTTTCACTATAATAATCTTTACTTACCATTTGGCAAGAGTTATCATAGCGGAAATAGTCCACCAAAGCATCAGGAACTCTACTTGTTTGTGTTCCTGAACCATCATAACCCCAATACATTTTTACAGCAACGCCGGCATGTAGATTCACTTTTGCAAGTTCGTCGTTTGCTCCACTAGCTGATAATGGCATGGCTTCCCAGTTATACGTTTGATTTCCAAAGTTAACGGTAATATCACCATATCCACCGTTCCACCAATTTGAATGCGTATATGATCCGGTTCCTGTTTCTGGGTAATCCCAGTGTTTCATTATTTGTAACATTGCTGTAGCAACACAACCAACAGGGACATGTCCACCTGAAGCATCTGCATCTTCAGGGCACATCGCATTGTATGGTGAGGTTTGGTTCCAATTGACTAAAAGCAGTGATTCCACGTTACGGTAATTTTTTATGCCCTTTGCAGGAGTATATTGAATCAATTCTTCCCATTGTTCAGCAACAGAAACATCTGCTCTTAATTTCTTTTCTGCTACATATGCTATTTGACTTTCATACCATTGTAACATATCTGCTTGTCCGGGATGCATGTTTTCTGCATTAAACTCACCTTTAAATGCATAGGCAAGTACTGGTTTTACAGATGCACTTGCAGAAACCAAAACAAAACCTTGATTTTCATTCACATCAAATGCATAATAAGTACTTTGAGCACTTTTTGTTTCAGCTACTTTTAAACTCAAGTTTATAGAGTTATAATCTGCTTTGTGATTTTGATTCACTCTTTGGTAATAGAAATTTTTTGCAACTTTTTCAGCTACTGATTGTGGAACATTTTGCGCAAATGTTAAACTGCCAACCAGTAACATGATCAGTGACAGCACGATAAATTTAATTTTCATAGACCTTCTTTTAGTTATTGCAACATAGATGTTATTTTTCTTTATTGTGTTGCACGGATTCCTTAGGAAAATCGATATTACAATGTAAACCGATGGATTCTTTTCTCTCCTGTGCCATTTTAATAATTAAGTACCCAACATTTATCAGATTGCGAAGTTCACATATTTTTACAGTGACTTTTGACTTTTTATACAAATCTTCAGTTTCTCTGTATATGATTTCCAGGCGGTCCAAAGCTCTTTTCATACGTAAATTTGAACGTACGATGCCAACGTAATGACTCATGATGGATTGCGTCTCTTTCCAAGATTGTGTAATTAATACCATCTCTTCATTTGGTGTTGTGCCGTCATCATTCCATTCTGGTATGTTTTCTTCCCATTGTATGGATTTTATAGCTTCTAGTCCGTGCTTGGCTGCCCGATCTGCAAATACAACCGCTTCGAGTAGTGAGTTAGATGCAAGTCGATTTGCTCCGTGTAAGCCAGTATGAGAAACTTCACCAACTGCATATAATCTGTGGATAGAGCTTTCTGCATGTTTGTTTACGCTTATTCCTCCACATAAATAATGGGCAGATGGAACAACTGGGATGAAATTTTTTATCGGATCAATGCCTATGTCAATGCACTTTTTGTAAATGTTTGGGAATTCATTTTTTAATACATCAACAGGAATTTCTGTGGCATCAAGATATACATGATCTGAGCCAGAGTTTTTCATTTCACTATCAATCGCACGTGCAACAATATCTCTAGGGGCAAGAGAACCTCTATGGTCGTATTTTTCCATAAAAGTCTTCCCATGGAAAGTTCTTAGAATTGCACCAGAGCCTCTCAACGCTTCAGTAATAAGAAAAGTTTGAGTTGCTTTAGGATCATACAATGCTGTTGGGTGAAATTGAATAAATTCCATGTTTTCAATTTTTCCCTTAGCACGATATACCATAGCGATACCATCACCAGTGATGACATTTGGATTGGTTGTATTTAAATAAACATTTCCGCAGCCACCTGTTGCAATTAAACTGGACTTTGCCAATATTGTATGTATCACTTTTTTCTCCTTGTCAAAAACATAAGCACCATAACATTCAATGCCTTTTGTACTTCGTTTTATAAGAGATCCCATGTGATGTTGAGTAATGATGTCAATGGCAAAATAATTTTCCAACAATTCAATGTTTGGATGATTTTTTACTTGTCGGATAAGTGTTTGCTGTATCTCATGTCCTGTATTGTCTTTGTGATGGAGTACACGTTTTTCGGAATGTCCTCCTTCTCGATGAAGATTGTATGTTCCCTTACTTGTTTTATCAAAAGATGCTCCCCAATCGATAAGTTCTTTGACTCGTTGAGGACCTTCTTCAACCACAATTTTGACAATTTCTTCTTGATTAAGAAAAGAACCGGCATCCAATGTGTCTGCCACATGCTTTTCGAAACTGTCAGGTTGATAAGTCACTGCGGCGATTCCACCTTGTGCGTATGATGTCGCAGTATCATCCAATTTGGTCTTTGTTACTACACAAACACTGGCTTTGTCAGCTACTTTTAAAGCAAAGCTTAATCCGGCAATGCCAGACCCAATAACCAGAAAATCTACCCGTTTTTCCATTTCTCTATGAATAAAGGACAAAGATACTTTTTTAAGTCAAGTTATAAAAATAGCGTGATGGCTATATTATGAAAAGAAATCAATAAAAAGCGTTTTGAGGTGAAAGATTCGTGTAGGTAGATGCCAAAGCTTTTCAGTGATTATTAGATAGAACTCACGTTAAATATGTAACAAGAAGAAGCGAACTCTCGTTTAATCAAATAAAATACATTATGGAAGAAAATAAATCACATCTCGTTTGTATCGCAATTTTCAGATACACTTATCGTGCTGACATTTTAAAGGCATTGCTTAAAGAAGCTGGAATAGAATCTTATGTTAATTCATCCTCTGTTTTCCGTCAAATTGATTCAACTAAACTCATGGTCAACAGTGACGATTTAGTGAAAGCAAGAGAAGTACTGCATGCAAATAAGGCAGAATTCTCAGATGAAGAAATGGAAATATTGTAACACGTTTATTACAACATTTTCTTCAATTCCGCTAAGCGTTTTTGTTTTTCAGGTTCTCTTAATCGACGAGCGCTGGCTGTAAAGTAATGGTGTTTTTCCATAAACTTCATTTGCAGACGATTCCACTGTTCAATCGTTCCAATTTTATTTCGTTCAAAAAGCTCTCTAAAGAGGTTTTGTGACGTAGGAATAAAATCAGGACGCCCTAGATAATCCAAATCAGCATCGCAAATAATTTCTTGAAGGAGATTCTGTGGTTTTTGCGGCGATTTGGTTGCAAGTATCAATTCTGCAATCTGATTAATCTGTGTTTGAGAATAGTGATATCCTGGAAGAGTCTTACGCGCAATTTCCACACCTTTCTCTTCATGAAAATCATAGCTTACTAAAAAACCAACGTCATGGAAAAGTGCTGCAGTTTTTAATAGTAGCATTTGTCTTTCTGTGACACCTTCCATTCTGGCAATTGTTTCTGTTTGATAGAAGACATTGACAGTATGTTTGAGGTTATGATAATACAAGTTCTTAGGTAAATTTTTCTCTAATTTTTCAAGAATGTCATTTTGTAAATCCTGCAATCTTACCATTTGAAGTTTTACAATGAAATCTTCATTTGGAGATATTGATCCACGAGCTTTATTAAGTTCTGAGCGGATGCATTTGATGTAGTACATGTCTAAGTCCCCCTTGTATTTTACAGGGTTTTTACCTCTATACATGCAATGGAAAAACTCTTTAACATGTGAATAAGTTGAGGATGAAATATTAACCTGTCCAACTTCACCATGAGTTTCCATTCGGCTGGCAATATTTACGGTGTCTCCCCAAATGTCATAAGCAATACGTTGTGTACCAATAACCCCTGCAACAAGCGGACCGGTGTGAATACCAATTCGGACTTTAAAATCAACGCCTTCTTCTTTATTTATCTGACTAACAATTTCTTGCATTTCCATGGCGGCGAGTACAACCTCAATTGGATTGGTGTTGTTTGGTGTTGGTATTCCACCTGCGCACATGTATGCATCACCAATGGTTTTAATCTTTTCAATATCGTATTTTTCAATAATTTGGTCAAAAGATTTAAATACAATATCAAGTTGTTTAATGAGTACTTCAGGTTTAGTTGTTTCAGCTATCTTGGTAAATCCTTGAATATCAGCAAACAAAACTGTTGCCATTTCGTATCTTCTTGAGCTGGCTTTTCCTTTGGTACGAATTTCTTCAACGGTACGTTTTGGTAAAATGCGATTAACCAATCGTTCGGTTTGGACTTTCTGATTTAGTAACTCTTCCGTACGAGTAGCAATGATACTTTCCAATTCATATTTTTCTTTTGCATGACGGAATTCTCTTTGTTTGCTTAGCATATAAAGCAGGCTCAGTCCAAATGCAACATAAAATATGAATGCCCACCATGCAAAGTATAAAGGTGGTCGTATGGTAAACTCAAAACTGGTGGTTTCGGAAATTCTGCCAAACGGACTTTTTGCTCTAACCTTAAATACATAGTTGTTGCTGCTGAGGTTAGTGTATTCTTTATAATATTCATTTGACCAGTCAGTCCAATTTTCTTGAAATCCTTCAAGTTTTGTTTGATACAAAATGTCATCTCCTGAGCGATAAAATGGAGCAGCAAATTCAAAGCGTATGTTTCTTTGTCTGTGTGTAAAAACTACAGGGGAACTTAAAACGCTATTTTCATTTGTATAGACAGTTTTATTCAAAATCACTGAGTCATTTTCAATGGATACATGACGTAAAATGCATGGTATTGAGCTTGTGTCTTGGATCTGTTTTGATTCTTGATAGCGTATTAACCCATTGATACTTCCATACCAAGTAATATCAGCTTCATCGTGCAGTATGCTTTCTATTGTTCTGTCAGAAATTAATTGGAATGGACTAAATTTTGTTTTGTATGTTTTCGATTTGGGATTCCAATATGCAACCCCGCTGTTTTTCTTGTATGTGTCTTTATGACCGCTGGAAAACCATAGGTTTCCATGTTTGTCTTCGTGGATAGGATATATCCAATTTTTACCAGATGTAAAATTGATACCCATCAAACTGTCTTTAACAAACAGAGCCTTTTCATTATATCGATAAACTCCATTATATGTTGAGAATAGAATGCCATTGCGGGTTTTGTAAACGTCAATCCAATCGTAATTTTCTGGTAAACCATAACCACGTTGAATATGAATGAATACAGGGCTTAATTCGCCAGGTTTGGTGAAATCGACACGGAATAATCCATTGTTATTTGAACCTAACCAAAGTTGTCCGTTTTCTGTTTCTGCAATTGTCCGAATGCTGTAATCGAGATTGTTGATGTATCCAATTTTATCAAATGACCCATCGTAATTTTGTTGGGCTAACAACAAGCCATTTGAGCTAGAGATGTAAATTTGGTCATGATAGAAGTCGGATTCTATAACATCTTCAAAGTCACCTTCTAGCAGCAATCTTGCTTTTCCGTATTCAATAATGTATAAACCGTAGTCTGTACAAGCGTACATGTGGTTATTTAAGCTCACAAGTTTTTTCACTCGAAGATTGAGGTTTTCAACTTTTGTAAAAAGTGTAAGAAAATCAGTGTAATTCAGAGCATTGATTTTACGGACAGTGTCTTGTCTAAAATAAACACCTTGGTTTGTGCTTAAGAAAAATTGTTTGTTATGTTCAGCAACTGATAAGATGGAAACATTTAATCTGGGGTCGCTGGTAAAATACGTAAAAGGAGAGGAAAAGTCAATGTATGAAATTCCATTATAAGTGCTTACCCAGAGTTGTGCTTCTCTGTCCATAAATATATTTGAAATATGGTTGTCTGCTAAACCACTTGATTTGGTTAAGTGGAAAACCAATTTGCCTTGTTTATCAAGTACAAAGATTCCATTTACTTCTGTTCCAATAATTAAATAGGTATTGTGGTAGTTGAGTAGTCGGGTCACTTTTGCATCCTCAAGCATTTTATCGATTTGCGTATAAAAGCGCTTTGATCCTTTGCTTGTGTGAACAAATAATCCAATGTTTCTTTTCGGTTTGAAAATGAGTTTCCCATTAAATCGGGTAATGTCGTGATAGCCAAAGTCTTTGAATTGGGAAACAGATTTGAGTAAAACCAATCTGTGATCTTCCAAATGATACAATCCTACCTCCATCACATACACATATAGTTCGCCTGAAACTTTGAAAATATTCAGTTCTCTTCCCGGATCGTAAAACATACTTAGCTTTTCGTTCTGGTAACGATAAATGCAAGTATCAGATGCGAAATAAGTGCCCCCACACAAAGCAGTAACTTTTTTTATCTGTCCCGGTTTTTCAATTTCATTATTTAAAATTGACACTAATTGTGTGCCTGAGCGAGTTTTTTTGAGATATCCCATCTGATTAAAGCCACCAACATATATTCTTTGATAGCAATCTACATCCAAGCGCGGAACTCCTACCATACGGATAATATCCCAAGTATGATTGTCATATTCGATAAGTCCGTCAGTATTACCAAAATACATTAATCCATCTTTATCCTGACTAATATCAAAGTTTTGACTCTCATAACCATAGTCTTTTGATTCAAAATTTGTAATTTTGGGCACTCCTATGGGATTATACTGTGCGAATGCTGTAATTCCCAAGCATAGGAAAAACAGTGTTAAGCCAGAACAGAGGGATTTTGGTCGTAATATCATTAATTTTATTAATTTTCGTGAATAAAAGTTCAAAATAAGAAATAAAATGGAAAATAAAGAAAAAATCGTTGTCGTAACTTGGGATTTTACCGAAGTTTCGGAATTTGCACTGGCACATGCAGAACGCTATGCTTCAGTCTCTGGTGCAAAAATTCACTGCTTACATATTGCAAATACTAAACAAGAGAATAACGCATTGCAACAACAGCTTGAAAAAGAAGTGAGAAATGCTACCTCAAATGAAAACATTGAAATTGAAGCCGTGGTTAAACATGGGAAAATATTTTCAAGCATTAATGAATATGCAGAATCAGTAAAGGCCGAATTAATTATTATGGGGACACATGGTCGTATTGGTACTCAAAAAATATTTGGAAGCAAGGCACTTAAGGTGATTGTTGGTTCTAAAATTCCTTTCTTGACAGTACAACGTAAGCCTGTCAATGAATTTAAAGAACTTGTTCTTCCATTTGACGCAAATATTGAAGGTCGAGAAAAAATGAAATGGGTTGTTTATTTTGCAAACAAGTATCAATTAAAAGTGCGTATCCTTAAGAAAGTTAGTGGTATTAAAGATATACAGCAAGTTATCAATAACAACATTGCATTTGCAAAACGGATTTTAGTTGAGAATGATATTCCTTTTAAAATTGAAATAGAAACAAATTTTAAAGATTTTGCAGACGAGACAGTTGCTTTTGCTGAACGGATTTCTGCAGGACTTATCATGGTAATGACAACAAAAAACATTGGACTGACAAATTATATGTTTGGTGCAGACGAGCAAAAAATTATTGCAAATAATTCTAAAATTCCTGTAATCTGTATTAATCCGCGCGAAGACTTAACAAAACCAAGACTAATATCTTAATATTTGCGTTTTATATTGTAGTGCGATAGTTAAGAATTACAGTTTGTAAAAAGCGAAAAAAGTTGGATTGAATGAAAAAATGGAAAGTCATTTTTGTCATTGTGTTGCTTGCGGCAATTGCTGCGCTTGCAGGATTAGGTCTGTTTGGGAACAAAGAGGATAGAACAGTCACTGAAAGTATTGGACTAATTCCTGTGGATGCAAATATGATTATTGAAATCAGAGATTTCGTTAGTCTTTCTGATCGTTTGAAAGAAGAACCTAACTATTGGACTGATCTCTGTGGTTTTCCGAATGTTCAAAGTTTAAAGAGAAATATCAATTTGTTGGATTCTATCCGTTTACTGGGCAATGAAACTGGAAAACTGTTAGATTCTCAAACGCTGATTGTATCTATCCATGATGCTGGAAAGAATCAACTTGGTGCAATTTTCTTGATTCCAATTCCTGAAAGCATAAAGTCTGAAGCCTTGGTGAAGGATTTGCAGGCAATGTTTGAAGGGAAAGCAGATATTAAATTGAGAGAATACGATAATCATGATATATATGATTTGAAAATGTTAAAAGGTAAGCGTTATGCTTTTGCTGTTGTTGATAGAAATTTAATTTGGAGTAGAAATTCTCTTTTGGTAGAGAAGGTTGTGCGCCAGTCGAATACAGATATTAGCTTGATTGATAACGCCGATTTTCAAAACACGTATCGTACTGCCGGCGAAAAAGAAGTTGCAAATGTTTACATCAATCTGAATCGTTTGCGTAATCTTTTACTTCCGTTCTTTAATGAATCTATGGTAGATAAACATCCGGCATTTAATCAATATGCTTCTTGGATGACTTTGGATTTAAGTTTTAAGGAAAAGACAATCAACTTGAATGGCTTTGTGGCTGTGTCCGATTCTTCATCCATGTATTTGCAACATCTGATGGATCAGGAAAGCATAAATTCCGGATTTGAAACCATTTTACCGGAAGGAACTGCGCTTTTTTACACGCAAAGCATTAGTGATGTCAAGGAGTTTAAGAAAGTGAGAAAGGAGTTTCTTTCAGAAATCAAGTATTTGGATTATTTTGATGAAAATGACATAAAAATTCAACAAAAAATTCATAGCAATATGGCTGATTTCGTTTACGGTTCAACTGAAGATGAAATCTGTTTCGCAATAAGTAACATCAATCAACTTGATATTTTTCAAAATGCCTACTTGCTGATATCAACACAATCAAAGAGTAAAACTCAAGAAATGATAGAGGAACTATTGTCCACATATACGACAGAAACGTCTCAAAATATGGACGATTATGTTTCTACTATTGATCTAGGAGTAAATCACCAATATCCTCTTTATCGACTACCTGTTGGGAATTGGCCGGGATTGTATTTCGGAAGTTTTTATTCTGCAGTACAGGCTGATTATTGTATTGTGATTAATAATTACCTTGTGTTTGGCAGAAATAAAGCGAGTTTAACGCGGTTTGTGAATAGTGTGTTATTGAATAAAACACTTGAAAAATCACCTGCTTTTCAGGATTTCAAAAAGAATTTATCCCGACAATCTCAGGCGACTTTTTATGTGAATGTTCAAAAAGCAATTCCTTGGATTCAGTCCATCTTGAATCAGCAATCAGCACAAAAATTGATGAAGCATGAGGCTATTTTACAGCATTTTCATGAATTTGCAGTACAGCAGGTTGTGAGTGAGAATATGATTTATCATAACATTGCAATCCAACATCGTGAAATACAGTTTGAAGCTCCTCATACTGTCTGGGAGAGTCGTTTGGATACTTCAGTTCGAATGAAACCTGTCATTGTTCTGAATCACAATTCAAACGAAAAAGAGATTATGGTTCAAGATGTGAATCATAATCTATACTTGATTAATAAAAACGGCATTGTTCTGTGGAAAATTCCAATGGATGAGGAGATTGTTGGTGAGATTCATCAAGTTGATGCGTTCAAAAACAGAAAATTACAATACCTGTTTAACACACGCACAAAAATTTATCTCATAGATAGACTAGGAAACCATGTTGAAAGATTTCCTGTGAGTTTGCGTTCGCCTGCAAGTTGTGGATTGGCATTGTTTGATTACGATCAATCACGCGATTACCGAATTTGTGTTCCTACAGAGGACAAACAATTGTATATGTATAACATTGAAGGAAATCTTATTTCTGGATGGGAATTTGAGGGGAGTGAGCATCCCCTAACTATTCCACCGCAACATATACGTAATAAAAGTAAAGACTATATAGTGTTTCATGATAAGCATCGTATCTATTTGCTTAATCGAAAAGGTGAAAGCAGAGTGCAACCTAAAAGACAGTTTTCTGCATCTAAACGGAACAAGTTCTGGTTTCAAGTCGGAAGCAATGATAGTAAAGCTGTAATAACAACTACTGACAAGCGTGGTGTGGTTTTCCATACATATCTTGATGGTAATGTTGATACCGTTTTCTTTCATCCGTATAGTGAAAATCACTTTTTTATGTATCGTGATTTTAATGCAGATAGCAAACCAGAATACATCTTCTTTGACAATAAGCGCATGGAAGTTTATGATGAGAATAAAAAAGAGTTAATGACATACGATTTTGAAAATAACATTTCAGTTGAGCCGGATTATTACAAGTTTTCCTCCAGTAATCACAAAATTGGTATTGTTGATGAAAATGCGGCCAAAATGTATCTCATTAATCCCGATGGAAGCCTACATAAAGGATTTCCTTTAACAGGCTCAAGCCCTTTTAGCATAAGTTATATGGATGATCATTCAGATCATTTTAATCTTTTTGTTGGAGGCAAAGGGAAATTTTTGTATAATTATGAAGTTAAATAAACCATTTATTATGAAGAAACTAAGACTATTTGTTTTACCACTAGTGCTTGTTGCCTTTATTTTAGGTACCAACTCATGTGTAAAAGACAGTTTCGATTTTGACCGCCTTTCAGGGGATGTTCATTATGAACCAAGTTTAGCAGCTCCAATAGCTTACGGTAGTTTGTCTATGATTGACGGGTTAAACACATATGATTCAGTTGGAAGAATCCGCAAAAATGATGACGGTTTTCTTTCTCTTTACTATTTTGATTATGCAGAATCTGATACTGTTTCTGTTTTGATGGATATCGGAGATCAACATGTTGGTTCAGTTACACCGGCTTCAGGTGTGGACTTTACAGGATTTAATAATTCTGGAGATGTGCTAACAGTGAGTAGTAATGTCGATTTGCATTTCGATTTATTTAATCCTGATGCAGAACTTGATTCAATTTGGTTCGATGCAGGTTTGTTGAATATGGTAGCAACTTCTACCTATGAACACGGAATTCAACTGACTATTACATTTCCTACCATCACAAAAAATGGAGTACCTTTTTCTGATGTGCTGAATCTTTTACCTTATGGTAGCTCAGATGCAAGTTCCAACAACGATATGGATGGTTATGTTGCAGATATGACACAAACTGCATTAGGTTACAATGAGGTACCTGTCGAATTAGAAATTCGTTTTGTGCATTCTGGAGGGAACAATACAGGAAGCTTGAATTTAGATATTGATCTTTTGGGTCTAGACCATGAAGCGATGTTTGGGTATTTTGGACACAATACATTGATCTATGAAAGTGGAAAAATTAAACTTGACTTATTTGATCCCGGAGAAGGTTGGGAGCTTGAAGATTTCTGGTTTGAAGATCCAAAATTCAAAGTGTTTTACGCCAATTCCTATGGTATTCCATCAAATTTCTATTTTGATACAGTTTATGCTTATTCTTCCTATTACGATCAGGACTATGATATTTTAGATTATGGTGCAGGTTTACCTATGGACTCTGTTTCTCCACATCAAATGTCTTATCCAACAATCTTTGGAACAGAAGTAGAAGATAGTTTGATTTTGGATAAGGATAATTCAAATATTCGTGAAGTCATTACTCAACGTCCTGCATGGATTAAATTTATAGCTCATGCACATACTAATCCAGGAGGAGATGCGGGACACCATAACTTTGTGTGGGATGATAGTAAATTCCGTGCCGATATTGAAGTCGAGTTACCATTATGGGGCTATATTGACCGTTTTCACGGCACTGACACCATGGATTTCAATATTGAAGAAGAATTTGAAGATCCAGGCGTTATTGAACGCTTATTGATCAGGTTAACCATTGATAATGGTCTTCCAATCTTTGTGGAATCTCAAGCATATTTTCTGAATGAGAATTATGTTGTGATTGATTCCGTAATTCAAAGTGCTGATATCAGATTAATTGAAAGTGCGGAAGTTGATAATGATGGTCAAGTGATTAGCAAAACAAATAAAACCATTGATTTGGAAATCACAGGAGAGCGTTTAGAAACTATAATGGAAACAAAATATTTATTGTATAAAGCATCAGGATCAACCACCAATGCAATCAATGACGAAGTGATTAAAATTTATCCTGATTATGAGGTGGATTTTAATGTTGCGATTGAAGCAGATCTTGATATAGAAGTCAATTTAGATACAATTCAATAAATGTTTTATCACTAGAAAACTGATGCCATGCAAAATATAATAAGACGAACAATCATTATTGCAATTTTAGGCTTACTTGCCATGAGTCTGAAAGCACAACAGGGAAACACTTTCTATTATATGAATAAGGTTTCTCAATCTAGCTATTTGAATCCATCATTCAGTAGTCCTTATGATGTGACTATTGGTGGACTTATTGTTCCTGTTGTTGGACAAATTCCACCTCCTGTTTATTTTAATTATGCAAACAATGGATTTCAATTTAGTGATATTATCCATGAGGGAACAGGCGTGAAAGCCGACTCTCTGGTTATTGATCCAGAGCTGTTCCTTGCAAATTTAAAAACTGCAAATCATTTGCGTTTTCAAATGTATTTTGATTTGTTCCATTTGGGTTTAAAGACATCAAACGGTTCACATTTGAGTTTTAGCATCACAGAACGTATTGATTATGGGTTTACCCTGCCCAAAGATATGTTTGAGCTAGCTTGGTACGGAAACAATTATTTCCGTGAAAACAATGAGACAATTGTTTTAACAGATTTAGGTTTTCATATGACTCACTATCGTGAAATTGCTGGTGGTTTTAGTACTGAAGTTATGAAGGGGCTTGAAGTTGGTGGTCGTGCAAAATTCTTGTTTGGAAATTCTAATGTTCAAACGAAAATTAATGAGTTGACACTTTTTACCAACCAAAACGATTATGGTATTACTGCAGTTGCTGATATGTCAATTCAGGCAAATACTCCTGTTGATATTGAATACGATAAAGACTCTTTAGAGTTTACTATAGATGAGAATCAGTTTGATAACTACAATCCATTAGGTTATTTCTTTAATTTCAAAAACCCCGGATTTGCAATTGATTTGGGAGCTACTTATGAAATTAATAGTGATTTTTCAGCATATTTTTCTGTGAATGATATTGGTTTCATTAGTTGGAATGAAAATCCACTTAGCCTTAGAACTGATGGCACTTTTACTTTCCGCGGAGTTGAAGTTGATTTCTTTGCAGATGAGGAAGAGTTTGATGAAAACATGGAAGAATTTACGGATTCTATATTAAATATTTTTTCTCCGGATCTTACAGATGGTAGTTATTTAACTTGGTTGCCAACGGATATGTATTTGGGAGGACAATATCATTTTCATAAAATGTTAGATTTTGGTGCACTTTACAGACTTGAGTTTTATAAAAAGAATGTATTGCAAAGTTTAACACTTTCAGCAAATTCAAATTTGACGCCATGGCTTTCAGCACACCTATCTTATTCCATTATGAATAACACTTACAATAATGTTGGTTTTGGTTTAATGATTCGTGGTGCAATGTTGCAATATTACATTGTGAGTGATAATATTATGGCAGCATTTAAACCAGAAAATGCCAGAAATGTCAACTTTCGGATGGGATGTAACTTAGTATTTGGTTATAAAGAAATCAAATCAGAATCTCTACTGTAAATCTTTTAAAAACATAGATTGCAGTCTTCAATGAAAAAACTGCTTACACGAGGATATTTTTTTACGGCTTGCCTATTATTGGCAAGCCTACCTTTTTCATTTTACATGACAAGTGTATCGGTTTTTTTACTACTTACCATCTGGTTTGTTTCTCTGTTCTTTCTTCCAATTAAAAAGCGAATAAAACAAAATGCAGAAGTTGGTTGGTTTTTTCTTATCATCATAATTCATTTCATATGGTTGTTTAATACCAGCAACTTTGATTATGCGTTTGCTGATATCCAAAAGAAGTTACCTCTACTTGCTATACCTTTGGTTGTGAGTAGTATGCCACCTTTTGATCGGTGGCGGAGAAATTTCCTGTTGCAATTGTTTGTTCTCACTGTTTTCGCTGCAGGAGTTTCTGTTTTGCTTGCAAAATATGGCGTTTTGGAAACACGTGACACCAACCCTCGTGATTATTCCATATTCATTAGTCATATTCGGCTAAGCTTGATGATAGTATTGTCTATTTTTATTAGCGCATATTTTATCGTACTTACACATATACGGCAGAAATACAAGTTGCTACATGCATTTGCAATAATTTTTAATTTTATTACACTCTTCGCTTTACAAGCATTTACAGGGCTACTTGTTTTCTACATTACGATGCTGCTAGTTGCTCCAATATTAATTCAGAAGCTGGCATCAAAAAAGGTAAGAATATTAGCTTTTGCCGGACTAGTAGGAGTGTTTATTTGGGTAGTTTCCATTACGGGTTACCACACCATGTCTTTATACAAATCAAAAAATCCTTATCCCAATGATTATACATTAAAAACAGCCAAAGGAAATAAATATTACCATCGTGAAAATGCAGTAGAGCTTGAAAACGGTAATAAGGTATATCAATTTGTGAACTTTTATGAAATTTCTCAAAGTTGGAATGAAGTATCTTCTTTGAATGTTGATAGCCTCGATGCAAAGGGAAATGCTGTGAAATACACCTTAATCCGCTATTTAACAAGTAAAGGTGAATTTAAGGATGCTGAAGCTGTATATCGTTTAAGCGAGTCAGATATCGCTGCTATAGAAAATGGAATTTGTAACGTTCGTTTTAAGGATGGGGAGGGAAATGCAGCAAGACTATATTATACAATCTGGCAATTGCATAACTATTTCAATGGAGGAAATCCTTCTGGTCAAAGTTTAACTCAGCGCATTGAATACCTAAAAACGGGGTGGAGAATATTTTGTGATGATCCTTTAATGGGAGTAGGAACCGGAGATGTTAATGATAGATTTAAACACCAGTATCGAGTTGATAATTCATTATTATTACCAGATTTTCGACATCGTGCACATAACCAATATCTGACATTTTTAATTGCTTTTGGAATTCCTGGTTTTATTTTATTCTTGTTAGCATGGGTTATTCCTGCAATGAAAAAGCAAGGATTTAAAAATTATTTTTTTCTGGTTTTCTTTATTATAGCAAGTTTAAGCATGTTGTCAGAGGATAGTTTTGAAACGTTAACAGGAGCAGCTTTCATAGCTACATTTTATTCATTATTTTTATGGGGTACAAACACTAAGCTTATGTTTCAAGAAAAATTTATGAGACGTGCCATTGAGTTGGCAAAAGAAAATATACAATCAGGTAATGGTCCTTTTGGGGCAGTTATTGTCAAAGATGGAAGAGTTGTTGCTGAGGCATCAAATGCTGTTACAAAAAACAATGATCCAACTGCTCATGCAGAAGTTAATGCCATCCGAAAAGCTTGCGCAAACTTGGAAACTTTTGATTTGACAGGATGTGAAATCTATTCTTCATGTGAGCCCTGTCCTATGTGCTTGGGTGCAATTTATTGGGCACAACTCGATAAATTGTATTTTGCAAGCAGTCGTAAAGATGCAGCAGCTGCAGGTTTTAATGATGAGTTTATTTATGAAGAACTTGCCAAAAACATCCGTGAAAGAAACATCCCAACCCGGCAAATGATGAAAAATGAAGCAGATGTTGTGTTTCAAACTTGGAATGATTTTGAAAATAAAATCAGATATTAAGCACTTAACTTTAGGATGCAAAAACTTGAGAAATCATTTTTTTTTAGAGATGTGCTGGAAGTAGCTCCGGAACTTGTGGGTAAAATTATTCGTATTCAAACAAGCCGTGGTATAGAAAATTACCGTATCACCGAAACAGAAGCTTATCGTGGTGAAGAGGACTTAGCTTGCCATGCCAGCAAAGGAAAAACACAACGTACAGCTCCAATGTACGAAGAGGCTGGTATTCTTTACATTTATTTGGTATATGGAATGCACTGGATGTTAAATGTTGTTGTTGGTGAAAAGGAGAATCCTCAAGCTGTCTTAATTCGAGGCGTTGAAGAATACAATGGTCCTGGTAAGCTCACAAAGCAAATGGGAATCAATAAATCATTTAATTATCTTGATATTACCACAAGTGAAAAGTTTCAATTTATTGATGATGGATATGTATGCAAGCTCCAAACAGGAAAACGCATAGGCATCGATTATGCCGGGGAAATTTATAAAAATAAAGAATGGCGTTTTTTTGATGCTAATCTTTATGATCACAAATAACCTGCTCAATACACTGAGGGTAATATCTATGTTCCAATTTATGAATCCGATTGGCTAATTGATCTGCAGTATCATTTTCAAAAACGGGACAATGTGCCTGCAAAATGATTCTACCTTCATCATAGTTCTCATTCACATAATGTATGCTAATGCCGCTTTCTGTCTCATTATTACTAATGACAGCTTTGTGAACATGGTGCCCGTACATGCCTTTTCCTCCATAATTTGGAAGCAAGGCAGGGTGTATGTTTAAAATACGATCAGGAAAAGCCTGAATAAGTTTTGAAGGAATCAACGACATGAAACCTGCAAGAATGATATAATCAATTTGATGTGATTTTAGCAATTCCAACAAAGAATCAACGGTCTTAATCTCATTATTAGGCATAAACAGAGCCGGTATTTGCAAGCGGTTTGCGCGTTCCAATACGCCTGCTTTTTTACAATTTGTAAGGATAAATTTGATCTTTATCTTCTGATTTTCTGAGAAGTACGTAATAATGTTCTCGGCATTTGTGCCAGATCCGGATGCGAAAATTGCTAAATTATTCATAAATTTGTTATATCTAAAACTTTGATTTCCAAAGTAAAGAAATTTTTATTGGTCAAAAAAATGCATAATTATTTGGTTATATAATTTATAAATTTGTTTCTTTGTAAACTCAAAATGCATTTTAATTTTTTATTAACATAAATTTAGAACTATGTCTGATATTGCATCAAGAGTAAAAAACATCATCGTTGACAAACTTGGCGTTGACGAGAATGAAGTAACTCCAGAAGCTAGTTTCACTAACGATCTTGGAGCTGACTCACTTGACACTGTAGAACTCATCATGGAATTCGAAAAAGATTTCGATATTTCTATTCCGGATGAAGAAGCTGAAAAAATTGCGACTGTTGGTGACGCAATTTCTTACGTTGAAAATAACGCAAAATAAGAAAGTATCACTAATTAAAATCTTATGGAACTTAAACGTGTTGTAGTAACAGGTATAGGTACAGTTAATCCTTTGGGAAATAACATATCTGATTTTTGGAAAAACCTTTCCAATGGTGAAAGTGGAATTGATTGGATTAAAGGCTTTGATGCCAGTGAATTCAAAACTCGCTTTGCCTGTGAAGTCAAAGATTTTGATCCCAAAGAACATCTGGATCGTAAAGAACTCCGTAAGATGGACCGATTTACACAGTACGCATTGGTTTCAGTTGCTGAAGCAATTGAAAATTCAGGTTTACTCAGTAATGAAAGTGTAGACAAAGATGAAATTGGAGTGATCTGGGCTTCCGGTATTGGAGGCCTAGACACCTTAATTTCAGAAATGAAATCATTTGTTGAGGGAGGTTTTAAACCACGTTTTAGCCCTTTCTTTATTCCTAAAATGATTTCCGACATTGCAGCAGGTCACATTAGCATGAAATATGGATTTAGAGGTCCTAACTTTGCAACTGTATCTGCTTGTGCTTCATCTTCAAATGCATTAATTGATGCTTTCAATTACATCCGCTTAGGAAAAGCAAATGCTTTTGTTACCGGAGGTTCTGAAGCCGCAGTTAATGAAGCTGGTTTGGGAGGATTTTCTTCTATGCAAGCAATTTCCAGAAATAATGAAGAATACAAATCAGCATCTCGTCCTTTCTGTGCAACCCGTGATGGTTTTGTAATGGGTGAAGGTGCCGGAGCCATTATTCTGGAAGAATATGAGCATGCAAAAAAACGTGGTGCAACAATTTATGCTGAATTAGTTGGTGGCGGTATGTCTGCTGATGCTCACCATATCACAGCTCCAGATCCTAATGGTGGAGGAGCTCAATTGGTTATGGAAAGAGCATTGAAAGATGCTGGAATTGATGGTCATGAAATTGATTATATCAATGTGCATGGTACTGCAACACCTATCGGTGATGTCGCTGAACTTATTGGAATACAAAAAGTATTTGGCGATCATGCATTTGAATTGAACGTGAGTTCAACAAAATCAATGACTGGTCACTTGCTGGGTGCTGCCGGAGCTTTGGAATCCATCGCTGCTATTTTTGCAATTCAAAACAACATTGTTCCTCCTACTATTAATCATCAAGAATGGGATGAACAAATTGATAAACGCTTCAATCTGACCCTTAATAAAGCTCAGGAAAGAGAAGTGAATTATGCAATGAGTAATACCTTTGGATTTGGTGGTCATAATACCTCCGTTATTTTCAAAGCACTTGACAAATAACCTTTGTGAGAAAGCCAAGAGCATATAACACATTATTCCTGCTCCTTTCAAAACAAAATCTTTTTATCCGACAGTTGAAAAAATTGCTCGGATTTTATCCTTTGCACCCAGATTTGTATCGTACAGCATTGAGACATCGGTCTGCGAGTGTAAGAGATGGAATGATGAAAATCAATAATGAACGCCTGGAATTTCTCGGTGATGCTGTTTTGGATACTGTGGTTTCGGAATATCTCTATCAACATTTCCCTGATAAAGATGAAGGATTTCTTACTCGAATGCGTGCGAAAATTGTGAGAAGAAAAACCATGAATCAGATTGCAACCAACATGGGTTTGAAAGATATGATTTTGAAAGATCCTAATAATCCAGTTAACACAAACCGAATCTTTGGGAATGCACTTGAAGCACTTGTTGGAGCTATCTATCTCGATCGATCCTTTAAGTCTGCACGCTATTTTATCATTGAAAAATACTTAAACCAGATTGATTTCGAGAGTATTCAACAAGAAGAATATGATCATAAATCAAGCCTTTATCATTTGGTGCAAGAAAAGAAATGGAAACTTGTTTTTGAAACCCATGAGCACATTGAAGATTGCGAACATAGTTCACACTTTCTTTCCATTGTAAAAATCAATGATAAGTATATAGCAGAAGGAAAGGCATGGACGAAAAAAGAGGCAGAACAAAAAGCCTCAAAAAATGCACTTGAAAAACTGCAATCTTAATCGTATTTTTAACAAAAAATACGAACGTGAAATCTTCTCGCTTAAAATATCAACCTGATACAAATTTTAAACTCATTGCAATCGTAAGTAATGAAACAATTGCTCGTTTAAGTTGGGTACTCAACAAAACTCTGAGAACCGAATTGAATTTTACAGAAGAACTAAAACTGTACAATGAAAAGCTCGAAACCCCTCAGCGATTTTCTGTTTACTCACATACCAATCTTCAGGGAAAGTGCGTTTACAGACTGATTGAGAACAAATCTGATTTAGGCTTTCTCAGTCAAAGAAATGCAAATGTTGATTTCATTTTTCAATGTTTTGATTGTACAGATGAAAAAATAAGCGAATTGCTTAACGAGATAAAGCATGCTGAAGATGTCAATTTTGCAACAATTATTGATCAACCAGAATCTGCACTGGTACAAAAACTCATGATTTAATGTTAAACTTTGAATTATTAAAAACGATAAGTGAAACCCCTGGAACAAGTGGGTTTGAAACTCCAATAAGAAATCTCATCCGCAAAGAAATTGAACCATTTGTTGATGAACTTTCCATTGACAACATGGGAAACTTAACTGCCATAAAACGCGGTAAAACATCAAAACGATTGATGGTTGCTGCCCATATGGATGAAATCGGATTTCTTGTAAGTCATATCGATAAAGATGGTTTTATTCGTTTCATTCCTCTTGGGGGTTTTGACCCGAAAACTCTCACAGCACAACGTGTTATTGTCCATGGTAAAAAGGATATTGTAGGGGTTATGGGCTCAAAACCGATTCATGTGATGGATCCTGAAGAGCGCAAAAAGAATCCTGAAATCAAAGATTATTTCATTGATACAGGTATGACAAAAGAAGAAGTTGATGCAATCGTAGAACCAGGAAACCCCATTACAAGAGAAAGAGAATGCATCCAAATGGGACATTGCATCAATGGAAAATCTCTCGACAATCGAATTTCTGTCTTTGTATTGATTGAAACACTAAAAGCATTGAAAGATCAAACTTTACCATTTGACTTGTATGCTGTGTTTACAGTACAGGAGGAAGTTGGAATTCGTGGTGCCCAAGTTGCAGCTCTAGAAATTGAACCCGATTTTGGTATCGGACTGGATACTACCATTGCTTATGACGTTCCTGGGGCTCAGGATCACGAAAAGGTAACCGAGCTTGGAAAAGGAACTGCAATAAAATTAATGGATTCTTCCGCCATAGCTGATCAACGAATGATTCAGCATATGAAACAAACAGCAATGAAACACGACATTCAGTATCAAACAGAAATTCTTCCTGCTGGAGGTACTGATACTGCTTTTATTCAACGTATGAATAAAAGCGGTGCAATTACTGGAGCCATATCCATTCCTACCAGACACATTCATCAAGTTGTGGAAAGTGTACACAATGAGGATGTGGAAAGCAGCATCGCATTACTGACCGCTTGCATATTAGAAATGGATCAAGCAAATTGGGAGTATTAGACTATGGGAGTCATTATTCGACAAAGCCTTAAGGGGTCAATTTACAACTATTTAGGAGCTGCTATTGCTTTCCTAAATACTCTGTTTTTGATGCCAATATTGTTTAGTACCAATCAAGTTGGTCTTATCAATGTATTATTGGCTGTAAGCTCAATGGTGGCTCAATTTTCAACGCTAGGAATCAATTATGTTAACATCAGACTCTTTCCATACTTTAAAACAAAAGATAAGAATCATCGAGGATTTGCTCGTCTTATATTGATGTTTTCTGTTGCTGGGATTTTGATATCAGTAAGTTGGTTCTTTTTGTTTAAGGGAAATATTATCGCCAGCAATTCGGAGAAAGCACCACTCTTTGCCGAAAATGTGTACTATCTGATCCCAATGATTATTGCTTCATTGACATATCTTATCCTTGATGGATATTTCCGGTCAATTTATAAAGCGAGTACTTCCATCTTTTTTAAGGAGTTTTTTATGCGACTCCTAATCTTGTTTGGCTTGATACTATTCAAGTTTAATTTGATTAATTTCCAAAACTTCCTGAATTATTATATGCTGGCATTTATTTCTCCAAGTGTGCTGATGTTTGCTTATCTTATTCGAATTGGGGAATTTAAAGTTAAGGTGAAATTTAGTGATTTACCACCCAATATTTGGAGGATGGTTGCGAGTGTCGCATTTTTTGGAATGATT
The DNA here is from genome assembly GCA_963676165.1 of Bacteroidales bacterium. Classification (GTDB taxonomy): domain Bacteria; phylum Bacteroidota; class Bacteroidia; order Bacteroidales; family ML635J-15; genus JAQIBY01. The sequence continues at coordinate 3,710,939 of OY781043.1, forward strand.
TCGGGATTTACAAACATATCCATTATGAATATGGATAAGTTTTTGATAAATAAGTATTTGGACTTGAGCTCTGCTGGTATTTATGCTGTATCTTTTTATTTCGGTACCATGATTCTTATCCCCGGAAAAGCAGTGCGTCGTATTTCATCTGCAGTGATAAGCGAAGGTTTCAGAAACAATGACCTTGAGAAAGTCAGATTGGTTTATGTCAAAAGCAATTTAAACATGTTCATTGGGGCTTTAATTTTGTTTGTTTTTCTTTGGGCTAACATTCATAATATTTTGAGAGTTTTACCCCCAGAATATGCTGCTGGAAAATGGGCAATTTTTATAATTGCAGCTGCTTTTGTAGTCAATATGATTTCAGGCTTAAGTAACCAAGTAATTCTTTATTCAAGTGCATATCGATTGCATTCTTTTATTATGTTGTCTCTGCTTGCTATTTTAATTGTATCAAACATCATTCTTATCCCGCAACTGGGGCTAGAAGGAGCTGCTTTGGCAACTCTCATAACCTATCTTATCGATTTCTTGTTTAAATGGATTTTCATCTGGATAAAGTTTAAAATTCAACCATTTCAATGGAAACATCTATTTATTCTATGCTTAGCAGGATCAATCTATGGATTGTCATTATTGATTCCTGAGTTATCACTAATACCTGACGTGATTTTCAGATGTGCTGTAATTGGAATATTGTTCATTCTCGGAATTCGTGTATTTAAGCTATCTGATGATCTAAATGCTATTATTGACAAAGCCCTTGAAACGCTCCGTTTAAAATCCAAATAGAGTACATTAAATATCCTGAAATTAAGTAAGTAAAGTTGGTGAAAAAAGCTAATTTTGTACAATTGGGGTGGTATTTGCCTCAAACAATTGGTAGCAAGAAGCTAAAACAAGCAAAAAAATGAGTGAGAATTTTTCGAAATACAATGGTAAAGGAACGGTATTAAGAAAAGCCCAACTTCGCTTGCTTGATATGCTTTTAGAATTTGATAAAATCTGTAAAAAACATGATATCCCCTATTGGATTGACGGAGGTTCAACTTTAGGAGCTATTCGTCACAATGGTTTTATTCCTTGGGATGATGATATTGATGTTGCCTTATTGCGAAAAGATTATCTCAAGCTAATAAAGATTTTAAAAAACGAATTGCCAGAAAATCTTGCATTCCAAAATCACAAAAACGAAAAGCATTACCACATGCTTTATGGTAGAGTTGTTGACAAACACTCTTTGGCAGATTACGGTGAAGACAAGGCTCCTTTTAGAAAGCACTTTAAATATCAAGGGCTTTTTTTAGACATTTTTTACATTGACAGGGGAAGTTTGAAACTAAAGCGGTTTATTGATTTCTTCTATTTTATCTCTTTTCGAATTATCCGCAAACACAATAAGCGTGGTAATAATAAATTCATGCGGCTTTTGTCTCATCTGGTTTGGCTTGTTTCTCGCTTTGTTGTTTTTAGTTTACGACGACTTGCGTTTTTATTTCCTAAAGACAAGTTGATGTATGGTTTTGGTGTCCCTTACAATTGGGAGTTCCGCAGACATGAAATTCTACCAGTAAAACCAATACAGTTTGAAGGGAAAACGGTTTCAGGTCCTTGCGACCCACATGCCTATTTAACGCGTTGTTTTGGAAATTACATGGAAATCCCTCCCGAAGATCAACGTCCTGCGCATGCAAAAACCATTGAAGTTTATTAATTTAAAAGCTATGACACAAAAACATCCAAATCTTTTTATTGTCGGTGCTGCAAAATGTGGTACAACATCACTCTATTACCATTTGATGAAGCATCCGGAGATTTATTTCTGCGAAGTTGTGAAAGAACCGTATTATTTCTCAACTAAGTATGCCAAGATTCCACATCATGGTAAAGAAGATGAAATCAACGACAACAAAAGAACAAGCCTAAAAACCTTTGAGCATTATCTTGAGCTTTTTAAAGATGCAAAGGATGAAAAAATCATTGGTGAAGCTTCTACGGACTATCTGTATTTCTACCAAGTTGCTGATGATATCAAAGCCATGAATCCAGATGCAAAAATTGTGATTAGTTTACGAAACCCTATCGATAGAGCATTTTCAGCATATTACCATCAAGTCAGTAAAGACAGAGAAAATTTGTCCTTTGAGAAGGCATTAGAGGCAGAGGAAGGCCGCATCAAAGACAATTACAGCTTTATTTGGAGATATAAAGACGTTGGTTTATACTCAAAACGTGTTAAGCATTTCTTGGATGTTTTTGGTCAGGATAAGGTGAAAATCATTTTATTCGACGACATTAAAAATGATATTACTTCCGTTGTTCATGATGTGTTGAATTTTTTAAAACTGGATACCGATTTAAAAGTTAACGCTTCTGAAAAACACAGAGCAACAGGCGTGTATCGTTTTAAAAAATTCAATGATTTGATGTTTAAACAAACCTTTGTGCGTAAGATTTTGCAAAAACTCTTGTCGCAAAAAGCAAGAAATCGTTTATTGTTAAAATTAACGAATATGAACTTGAAGAAACCTCAAATGAATAATGATACTCGTAAATACCTTATCGATTATTTCAAAGAGGATATTCTTGAAACCGAAAAAATTATTGGCAGAGATTTACAACACTGGTTGAAGTAGAATTTCTACCTATGTAAGTTGAATAAAAACCTGAAAATCAAATAGAATGCAAGCAATTATTTTAGCCGCTGGAATGGGTAAACGACTGAAGGATCTAACAAAAGATCGTACTAAGTGCATGGTAAAAGTGAATGGGGTTACACTCATTGAGCGCATGTTACGGCAAATTGATGCATTAAACATCTCCAAAATTGTGGTGGTGGTCGGCTACCATGGTCAAGAGCTAATTGAGTTTATTTCAGATTTGAATATTCAAACAAATATTGAATTTATCGATAATAAGATATACGATAAAACCAATAACATTTACTCGTTGTATATGGCAAAAGACGAGCTGCTCAGCAATGATACACTGTTGTTCGAATCCGATTTGATTTTTGAAGATGCTGTTTTACAACGTATTGTAAATGATCCACATCCAAATCTCACTCTAGTTTCAAAATATGAAAGCTGGATGGATGGAACCGTTGTTACCATTGATGATGATAATAATATTACCAATTTCTTAGGGAAAAACAGCTTCAATTTTAATCATATTGATGACTATTATAAAACGGTAAATATTTACAAATTCAGTAAAGCCTTTTCGAATTCACACTATGTTCCGTTTCTTGAGGCTTACAGTAAAGCCCTTGGGAATAATGAGTATTACGAACAAGTACTGAAAGTCATTACTCCATTGGAAAAGCCAGAAATAAAAGCACTCCCATTGGATAATGAAAAATGGTATGAAATTGATGATATTCAAGATTTGGATATTGCCGAAAGCATTTTTACACAATCCAACTCAGAGAAATTGCAGCGCATACAAAAACGATATGGTGGATATTGGAGATATCCTCAACTTATTGATTTTTGCTATCTCGTGAACCCATATTTCCCTCCTCAAAAGCTAATGGATGAAATAAAAGTGAATTTTGAACAGTTATTGACAGAATATCCTTCTGGTATGGATGTTAATAGTTTGTTGATTGCAAAGTATTTTGACATGGATATCAAGCATGTGTGTGTTGGAAATGGAGCGGCAGAAATCATAAAGTCAATAACAGGGAAATTACAGGGAAAGTTTGGAATTGTCATTCCTACATTTGAAGAGTATCCCAATCGATTATCTAAAGATGACATCGTCAATTTTATACCGCAGAATTCAGATTTTAAATATGATGCAAATGATTTAATTGAGTTTTACAGTAAGTCAGAGAACCAAATATCGAATTTAGTGCTTATTAATCCAGATAATCCGTCAGGGAATTTCTTGAATAAGCCTGACGTATTGAAACTTGCAGAGTGGACAAAAGCCAATAATATGCATCTAGTTTTGGATGAATCATTTATTGATTTTGCTGAGAGTGGGAAAAATGAAAGCCTATTGTTGAGAGAAATCATCCAAGAATATTCCAATCTAGTTTTGATAAAAAGTATATCTAAATCTTTTGGCGTTCCGGGACTTCGGTTGGGTTTTGCCGCTTCATCAAATACCAATTTGATTCAATTCATGAAAAAGGATATGTCGATTTGGAATATCAATTCCTTTGCTGAGTTTTATTTGCAAATTGCTGAGAAATACAGAGCCAGCTATTGGTCAGCGATTGATCGTTTCAAAGAGGAAAGGCGTATCTTTCTGGGAAAATTGAAGCAACTTGAAATACTTCGTCCAATCGAAACAGAATCCAATTATTTCTTGTGTGAAGTGCATGGTTCAGCTCAGAAATTGACAGAGATTTTATTGACGGATTTTAATGTATTTATCAAAGATTTATCTCCAAAGAAAGGATTTGAAAACAAGGAATACATACGAATTAGCATTAAAACTCAAGAGGAAAACAATCAGTTAATTGACGCTATTCGTCATATACAGAAGTCAGATATTATTCTTTAACTATCCTTGATTTGTTCAAGATGTTTGATTAATGAAAAAAGTATGAGAGTACATTTTATAGCAATCGGTGGTGCGGCAATGCATAATCTTGCAATTGCTTTGAAAGAAAAAGATTATCAAGTAAGTGGATCTGATGATGAGATTTTCGATCCTTCAAAATCAAGACTAGATAAGCATGGTTTGCTTCCTGATGTATGGGGTTGGTTTCCTAAGAAAATCACAACTGACATTGATGCTATCATTTTAGGTATGCATGCCAAAAAAGATAATCCTGAATTGTTAAAAGCGCAGGAATTGGGTTTAAAAATCTATTCCTACCCTGAATTCCTTTACCAGCAAACCCAAAATAAAAAGCGTATTGTAATTGCTGGGAGTCATGGTAAGACCAGTATCACAAGTATGGTCATGCACGTTTTGAAAACAAATAAGGTGAATTTTGACTATATGGTTGGAGCACAAATTGAGGGATTTGATACCATGGTTAACTTGTCAGAGAAAAACGAAATTGCAATCTTCGAAGGAGACGAGTATCTTTCTTCTCCTATCGATTTGAGATCAAAGTTTCTGTGGTATAAACCTCATGCTGCTGTCATTACAGGAATTGCTTGGGATCATGCCAATGTGTTTAAAACGGAAGAAATCTATATTGAGCAATTTAAATCCTTTATTCAAAGCATCCAAGATGGTGGGCATCTCTACTATTACAATGGGGATGACAAGTTAAATTCCATTGCTGGTGTTAATAAGAAAATCAACTCAATGGCATATCAGGCACATCCTTATAAAGTGGATTCGCAAACGGCATATCTGGAGACAGAAGAACGAAACTATGAATTACAGATTTTTGGTGCTCATAACATGCAAAATGTTCAGGCGGCAAAACATTTGTGTCGTGAGGCTGGAATAAATGATGAAGCATTTTATCGTGCAATTCAAAGTTTTAAAGGAGCTTCTCGCAGACTTGAGCATCTTTCTAAACATAATGATTTGGATGTTTTCCTTGATTTTGCACATGCTCCTTCCAAGGTGAAAGCAACATGCGCTGCAGTGAAAGAACGTAATCCAGAAAGGCATTTAACAGCTGTGTTAGAATTGCACACATTTAGCTCTCTGAATGCAGATTTCCTTCCTCAGTATAAGGATGCTTTAGCTGCCGCAGATTCAGCCTACGTATATTTTAATCCTGAGGTAGTAAAACATAAGCAATTACCTGAATTGTCAGTTGAATTTGTTCAGGCTTGTTTTCATACTAACCCTTTGGTTTTCACACAATCTGGTGATTTATTGAAAGCGGTAGAAACACATCTAAATACACCCGGAAATTTGCTAATCATGACCTCGGGAAATTTTGATGGTCAGGATATTAAACTGTTTGCAAAAAATCTCACAAAATAAGCACTATGAAATATACACTGTCAGGCATACTTGTTTTTGTTTTATTGGTTTTTGGATTGACTTCCTGCAATATTCAATCCCCAATAATTGAAAAACCAACATCTTACGAAGTTGAAAAATTAGATTTTCAGGATATTAAATTGAAAATATGGCTTCCGATTGAGAATCCGAACAAAATCAGTTTCAATATCAAGGATGTGGATATGGATATCTATGTCAATGGATTAAAATTGGGAAAGGTTACAAAGCTCGAGAAAGTACGTATTCCCAAGGAATCTAAAGATATTTATGCAATTAAACTCCATGTCAAAGTAAAGGACCTTGGAATGAGTTCTATGGCTGCTATGCGTGAATTGAAAAGCCGTCGTATAAAGATAAAACTGGATGGCTCTGTGACAGTTTCTAAGTTTGTTATTGTTAAAAAGATTGATGTCGTTGCTGAAGAATCCGTCAAAATTTGGTAGTTTAGCATGAGATTTGAATACAGATTTGCTATGAATAAAAAAATACTCATCATATTAAGTGCATTCGTGTTTGTGGGTTTTAGCCTTTGTGCTCAGACTCCTCCCGAGGAAGTCTCTACTCCAGCATCCATAAAAGCCGAAGAGATTTCATTATTTTCTCCCAGCAGTTATTCTGGGGATGTTAATATCAATCAAGCGGGAAGTATTGCCCAATTAGCGGGAGTAAGAAAAAGTATTCTGAAGAAACAGAAAGGATTTGAAGGATACAGAATCCGAATTTTTGCTAAAACTGGTGCTGGTGCACGTAGTGAAGCTGACGATATTAAAGTGAGTTTCCGTGAGAAATTTGATGATGTTACTCCTTACCTTCATTATAACTCTCCAAACTGGGAAATTCATGTTGGAAATTTTCGTACTCGTATGGAAGCCATGCAAATGATGGAGGAAATAAAGGAAGATTATCCTCAAGCTTTTATTGTAAAAGCAATCATAGAGTTTCCTGAATTAGAAGATGATTAGCATGAGTTCTATTGATTTAGTGCATATTGCTAAGCAAATACGCAAACAAATTTTACTATCATTACATGCTGCTGGTTCCGGGCACCTGGGTGGATCTTTAGGTCTTGCAGATGTATTTACTGTGTTGTATTTCGATTTTCTAAATTATGATGCAAACAATTCTCATTGGGGAAAAAGAGATCGCCTTGTTTTATCCATCGGACATGTTGCTCCCGTATTGTATGCTAGTTTAGCAGAAGCTGGTTATTTCCCGAAAGATGAACTTCTGACGCTTCGTAAAACTGGCACAAGGCTACAAGGACATCCCGCATTGGAACATGGAATACCTGGACTAGAAACCTCTGCTGGATCATTAGGTCAAGGTCTTTCTATTGCGGTAGGAATGGCACTTGCCAATAAAATTGACAACAATAACCAACGCGTTGTTGCTATTCTCGGTGATGGCGAACTACAGGAAGGAAGCATTTGGGAAGCTGCTATGAGTGCTAGCCATCATAATTTGCATAGACTTTTTGCCATTGTTGATAGAAATAAATTGCAAATTGACGGAAAAACCGAAAATGTCATGAGCCTTGAGCCACTTGTAGACAAATGGAAAAGCTTTGGCTGGCATGTGTTATCATGCAATGGCAATTCTATTCCTGAAATTCAGACAGCACTTAAAGAGGCTGATGCTAGCAATAAGCCTACGGTTATTATTGCCAATACTAAGATGGGTGCTGGTGTAAAGTCCATCGAAAACAATTACAAATGGCATGGCAAAGCTCCCAATGATAATGAGCTTGAAGCTTTCCTCAATGAGCTTTGCTAAATTAAAAATTGGCTCTTAAACTAAGCATAACACGTCTTCCCATTGCAGGAATGCCAGAGGAATATGGTCTGTATAGCTGATCGGTTAAATTTTCACCAGCGACAGAAAGATGGAGGTTTTCATTCATTGCGTAATTCACTCGTAAATTGAGTGTCATCCATGCTGGAGAATATAAACCTTCCTCGTTAAAACGTTGGTCTTTAGGAAGCTCAAGTTGAGCCTCAGCATATTCAGCATCAACGAGGTACATGTTTGTTTTTCCATGTTCTTCTGGACTAAGGTCCTCAGGAGAAATCTCACCATTATACACAGCAAAGGCATCAATTTTTACATGTCCAAAATTGAAAAGTATATGAGTTTGACCAAACAAAGGAGGTACATGTCGGTATGGGTTTCCATCCTGATCTTCCCCTGCAGTAAAGTTGATTTGCGTTTTCAAACTGATGTTTTTATTAATATCTGCATACACACCGGCAAAAGCTCCATAAACATCAACCCTTCCAATGTTTTGTATTGCCTGAACAGCAGATAATTCACCGTCATAAACAATGGAATCCTGACCATCAAAACTGAAGTCATCACGTATCATTGCATTCGTTAAAATGGTGTAAAATGCTCCTGCATCAACCCGAATAAAGTCCGCAAAAGTTTTGCTGGTGCTGAAATCTAAATTGTATGCATATTCTGGTTTCAGATTTTCGTTTGGTACAACCACAGATCCAGGTTCAGAATCAAAGACTTTTCCAATGTCATCAATGTTTGGGGCTCTGTATCCTGTGCTTAAATTCAGATTCATTTGCCATGTTTTGCTTGGATTGAAAACGATACCTAGCAGTGCGTTAGGAGCAAGACCTGTCATCTCAATTTTATTGTACGGGAAGTCATAGAATTCTTTAGAAAATGGGGCAAAAGCATATATTCCATTCACACGAATTCCGGTATTCATTGTCAATTTTGAAGCCATCAAATAGCGATGTGTCACATATATCGCAGCAGTACTGTAATCTGAATTGTTGGGGTATCTTGGTGCAACTGCAGACTCTTCTTCTGTTAAAATGTTTTCCTGATGTCCAAATGAATAAATTTTACTCATTGTTCCTTCAAGACCATAGAATATGGCGTTTTTACCATTAAGTGCCTTAAAAAAGTCTGCATTTAAGCTCATCATCTGAACCTGTTCTGTACGGTGTCTTAATGTTTCGGAATTTAATTTTCTATCGTGACGACTTTCTTCGTAATCTTGATAGGCAAACTGTATTTTCATGTCGTCAAATAGTCCATTTGCTTTGTGATCCTCGTATTTTAATGCATGCATCATCCATTGTTGTGGTCCATAGTACCATTGAGCGTATTTTGGAGTTCCTGAGGATAGCTGAGTTAAACGATCATATCGTGGAACATTACTTGTTGTGCTGTAATGGAATGCGTATTCCATGGTTTTCTTATCGGTTATTTTATATGCTATTTTTTCTAAAAGATTAAGTTGACTATAACCTGAAAAACGAGCTAAATACGGATCATAATTTGGAACGACAGAATCTTGATCATCATACCGTAATACAACATCATCTTTTGTCATTTGGGAAGTGAACGCTTCAGAGAGCCCACTTTTTCCCATGTGTAAATCTCCAAAGTCCGATGCAGTAATGCTAGTAACTGAGCTCCACTTTTCTCCTGCTATATTGACATCAAAATGACCTGTACGTTCACGGTTTCCAGTGTTGTATCTAACAAGTGCATTTCCAGTGAAAACCAAAGAATCGTTTTCTGAAAATTGGTGATTGAACGTGTGGAAATCCATGATACCACCTATTGCGTCGCTACCATAAATGACAGAACCCGGACCAAAAATTACCTCACTACCTTCAAGTGAATTTGGATCAATAGAAATCACATTTTGTAAATTGCCATGACGATAGATTGGGTTGTTCATACGTATGCCATCCACAACAATAAGAACTTTATTGGATGCAAAGCCTCGAATCATTGGAGATCCGCCTCCCATTTGTGATTTTTGAATGAAAACCTGCCCTGTGTTTCCAAGCATGTCTGCAGACGTTTGAGGTTCTGATAGTCGTATTTCCGACATAGGGATTTGCACTATGTGCATAGGAACTTCTTCTTTCTTTTGCTCCCAACGGCTTGCAGATATAACAGTTTCTTTTAAGTGAATGACACTTGGGAATAGTGCTAATTTAAATTCTTTTTTCTTTAATTCCTGATACGAAATGAGAACCGTTTGAAATGCAGTGTGATGAAACACTAAGGTGTCTGTTGTGCTAAAGACTTTAAGATCCGCAATTCCTTGTTTGTTACTTAGTGTGGAATGTGTTTCGCTAAAGTTAATGATACTCACATTGGGTATCCCTTTTCCTGTGGATTTGTCAATGATTTTCACTGTTTGTCCTTTCATTGTGTAGAATGAAAAAACCATCATAAAAACCAGTAATAGTCTATTTTTCATTGCAATAATTTTCAAAATTCAAACTCTGTTCGTTCTATGTTTTGACCCCTTATTTTTTGTCAAAAACCGACCCGTTAATATGCAAAAATCACGCCATAAAGTTAGTTTTTTGGGGGGATGGAAGATGGGATTACCTTCGGTGATACCCTGATGGGGGATAATCAAAACAAAGTTTCATTCGTAGTTTACAATAAAAAAGGCTCCCTAACGGAAGCCTTTGTTTTGGGTGGAAGATGGGATTTGAACCCACGACCCCTGGAACCACAATCCAGTGCTCTAACCAACTGAGCTACATCCACCATTTCAAGGACTGCAAAGATAAATAATAAAAACAATATGATGCAAGTTTTTAATTAATAAAATTACAATGATGAATCGAAAATAAATTGTAAACAGATGAATTGTAATATTATCTTTGTATAAAAATACTTGAAGTGAGGTTTAAACTGAGCATAAATAATATCAGTGGGTTGCAGTTTTTTCAACTGTTTCGCTTCAGTATCTTATTTCTAATTAGTATTATTTTCTCAAAATCTCAGTTGGGTACTGGTGAAATTGGAATATACGAAACCTTTCTTTTAATTGCTGGCGGAGTAAGTTTTTTCTGGATTGGGGGTTTAATCCAATCCATTATGCCATTATTTAGATCAAATAACACCTTTGCAAACACTGATGGTCAGAAAACACCTATTCTCTTTAATAGCTTTTTGTTAATGCTGACCTTTAGCATTTTGGCTGGTCTTTTTGTTTTCATTAGTGACGAGGCAATTGCAGGATTTCTGAGTTTACACACAAGTAAACTACCTTATCTGAAAATATTAATTGCATACATTGTACTGTCAGGTCCGAATAATCTTATTGAGTATATTCTTTTGCTTAAAAACCATCCCAAAACAATTATTGGTTATGGTTTAATAAGCTTCACATTGCAATTATTCTTTGTTACTGTACCTGTTTTGCTGGGTTACGATTTGGGTTACGGTCTTTATGGTTTAGTTGCTGTCAACATGATAAAATTTGCATACTTGCTGTTTTTATTGTTGAAATATAGTCGTATTCGTTTATCCGTGATGTTTATTAAAGAGCATTTAGGATTAGCAACTCCGCTCATATTTAGTATCTTACTTTCTGGGTCAGCAAGTTATGTCGATGGCTTTCTCGTTTCAAACAAGTTTAACGAAGCAACGTTTGCTATTTTTAAATACGGTGCAAGGGAATTACCATTTGTTGTGCTACTTGCCAATGCATTTAGCAATGCAATGATACCAGAATTCTCAGAAAAATCAGATTTGTCAGAGAGCTTAAAATTACTTAAGCGACGTTCTGAAAAACTCATGCATTATCTTTTCCCTGCAAGTATTGCTCTTCTATTGGTGTCAAAGTGGTTATATCCATTGGTATTTAACCCTGATTTTGCTGAAAGTGCAAATGTATTTAACATTTATTTACTGATTATTGTATCGCGCTTAATCTTTCCACAAACCATACTTGTTGGATTGAAGAAAACACGTGTTATTATGTTTTCATCCTTGTTTGAACTTATAATAAACATTAGCTTATCTCTTGTCTTTATTGACTTGTTTGGAATTGAAGGGGTAGCATTAGCTACATTAATCGCCTATCTGATTCAAAAGATTATTATGATGTTCTATTTGTCAGTCAAAGAGGATGTCAAGTTAAATTCTTATATTCCAGTTGCCGCATGGCTTGTTTGGTCCATTGTGATTAGCGTTGTGTTTGTCCTTGTACGTTTTCTTTTTTAAAGTGTCAGTTTTGCAAGATAATCGTAATGTTCACCGTGTTGGATAATTTCACACTTTAAGCTACATTGTTGCGCAATATCCTCTAAATTGTCCGGATCAATATATAACCACTTGTCTTCATATACATCAGAATTATACTCTACCCTAAATGGCATTTCTCCATAATATGTTTCATTAAGAGGAAGTTCTATGCTACCGTCTTCTTGAATGAAAAGGTAAATGAGATCAGATGAATCCAATAGAATTTGTCCTGTTTTTGACATTAAAGATTTAAGGTGATTCAGCAGCTTTTTTAATCCCTCAAAATCGCGACAAATACCAATCCCATTCATCATGAAAAGAATGCTGTCATATAAGGTACCTGAATATTCAAAAATATCTGCCTGTATCACTTTTTCAACACCTCTTTGTTTTATTATTTTGCACAATCCCGGAGAGATCTCCAAGGCTGTAACCTGTTGATTGAGGGATTGTAGTTTCAATGCATGTGAACCAGTTCCTGCTCCAACGTCTAAGATTTTACCCTTAGCTTCTTGTATGGCAACTTGTTCAACAATAGGCATTTGTTCGTAAGACCGAAACAAATAATGCACAGGAATATCTTCCATTTCTGCAATTTTGCTATCAAATTTTATTTTGACATCTTTTTTTCCGTTAAGGTAATCAAGACAAGCTTTTCCGTATATATCCATGTTTTTAAGATTAAAAGAACTTATTTAATCGACTTATTTGAGTTCGTCCCCCCAAATATATTCCACAATCTCTGATTGAGACACTGTTTTCTGGTATGGATTTTCTGTAAAATCCTTGTGCAAATAACTCAAGTTTGCTATTTCCTAAAGGCATCCAGCTAATATCAACAACAAGATGATAAATATCTAATTGGTCGCCTTGTAATAATAAATTTCCATAAGTAGATACAGGTATCCAAGCCTGTCCAGGACCATCGCTCACTGGATAGAAAATATTTTCGCCCATATTTGTATTAATTGGGCTAACTCCTTGTTTGGCATACATGAAATTCACACCAAATTGCATGGATTTGTATCGATATGCTAGACGACTAAAACTTTCAATGAAATTTGAACCCAATGGATGTGCCAATGCCTGATAAGAATGTGTATAAGCTTGATTCACATTATTGTGAGCATAAGTGAGTGGTCTTACTGCATTGAATTCAGATTGAATAAACAAGCCATTTAAACCAAAGGCATCAAAATATTTTAATCCGATTTGACCACCGTATTTATTTCCAAACCAACCGTAAGTTTCCCCTTTAGCCAGTATTCCAAGTTGATATTTTATGTCATTTATGAATTGTCCGACCTGTATGTCATCAAGGACAAATTGACCATATACTTGAATGTTTTTTGCTGCCTTTACGGATAAATTGATGCCCATCAATGCGTTGTCAGAACTGCCCAATGAAAACTCTACTGGCCGAAAGAAAATCAGTGGATTTAAGTACTGAGTTTCAAACAAAAGGCGATCGTTTGCATTTGACCAAACAATGCTTTCAAAGCATCCTAAATTGATGCGTTTCCCAATGTTCCAACTTAGATAATGCATCATCATTAGTTTCTTTGTATCAGGATCTGTCCAAGCTTGATGCGGATGATTTTCGAGTAACATCCACTGAATATGATAATTTACCTTTGCAAACTGAGTAGCAAGTCGTGCATAAGGAAAAGCAGGAGCATTCTCAGATAGGATAAGAGACCGATAGCCATTGCCAATGTGTTGTTTACCAACACCAGTCTCAAGCTGCAGCAAAAATGGGGTTTGATAATGCAAAATAACTTCTGGCTCCCAAGCTGTATTCCAAGTTCGATTAATGCTTTCACCAGACCAGAGTCCAGGAATTATTCTTCGAGTCTGCATAAGTAAACGCATGTAATATGGCTGTAGTCCGGCATAAAAGGCAGATCCTGTATGTAATGCTACAAAATGATTTTCTTTGCCATAGGAAAGATCTGCAAAAAAACCGACATGATTGTTTGAGACAAATTGATTTTCTTCTTGCATTCCAGCTGCGAGGTTAAATTCAGGATAAAATCTGAAATAAAAATCATCGCTTTCATAATCATATTGTGAGAATCGCTTTGCCAAGCTGTCGTGTGGAGACAAGCGCTTGTGAAAAACATCCATATGATGATTTGAGCTGTCATTAAGCATGCGTTTCTCCAATTCGATTTGTCCTGATTGGTTTAAAGAAACCGATACCCAATTCTGAGCTTCTGACTTCATTGAAAATGCAATCAAGAGAAACAATATCATGATATGTAGAATTGCATTTTTCATTAGAAATCCCGAATTTGTCTGTTAAGATTTGTTCTTAAACCAAAGCGCAACCAAACCTCTTTTTCTGTTGCTTGTCGATATGTAATGCCAGCAAATAAGAGGCTTCTCCATGCAGGATTTAGGTAGAATCCAGTCTCAAAGTCAGCATAAATAATCTGTTCTGTATTACCTGTTATATAGCTCAATTGGTAATCTAAATTAACAGGTTGAGGAGCTAAACTTTCTGAGTATAACTCATCATCTCCATGGATAAAATAATTGACTTGCAATTGCATAGGAATGCGTTTGTACAGATATTGCAATTGAACCAAAAACTCTGCAAAATTACTCCCTAGCGGATGAGCTGGATTTTGATTGTAATGTGTCCATGATATTTCTGGATTTTCATGAGAATAACAGAATGCATTCACATAATTGTGTTCTATCCGAAAATTGAAATTGGGAACAAGAACATCCCAAAACACAGCCCCTACTTGATATGCATAAAGAGGCTTGTGAATTTCCATTGCAACATGAGTATCAGAGAAACTAAATTCATCCAAAAGGAATTGTGCATACAAAAGATGTTTCTTATTGTGGTATCTGACATCTACACCAAGTGTCAGATTATCATCTCCATAAAACCCTGTCATTAAGGACCGGCTTAAAATAAAAGGATTGATCATATGAACTGAAAAGGGTGAATGATTCCCTTCTGTGTGAAAGACGAGTCCTTCAATCAGTGAGATGTTCCATTTGTCATTGGGACTGTATTGCAGAATATGAATGCTTGTAAATTTTCTTGGATAATTGCCTTCCAAACTAACTATTTCACCAGTTTCCATAAAGTTATTGAAGTTAGGATTCATCCATTGCATGCTCAAATTAGTGAATTGAAATTTCCCTATCGGGAAATTAGTTTGTAAAAAGAACTGCTGGAAAGCTGCATCCGAAAGGAAAAGTGAGCGGTGTCCACTTCCAATAAAGAGTTTATCATGACCTAAGCGAAAGTTAAGATGATCATTTGCAATGAGATGAACAGAGCCTAGTGCTGATGCGTAATCCCAAGCAGTTTCATTATACACTTTCATCCTTGAATAACCCGGTAATACGGCATATTTTTCTGCGTAAGCATCCAAATATTCAGGAAACTTTCCCTGATTTTCAAAAAAGGAGCTTGTAAAATAAATTCTGTGCTTTAAATGTCCATTAAGATGAAACCCTCTGGTGTTGATGTATCCATCCATGCCTTTTCCTTTCATTATTTGGAAATTCATTGCTGGGTCAAGAAAAACAGCATAATCATCATTGGATGCTTTGATAAGATGATCTTGAAAAAGCAAACGACCAAGTTTTGTTTGAAACCATTTTCCAGAGAGACTGTCAATTTTTAGTTCTGGAATTTTAGGTGGCGAAATGATTCCAGATTTCAAACTGTCTGAAATCAATTGCTTTTGAAGTTCTAATCCACTTAAATCTTGTTTCACCCATGTAGATTGCGCATATCCCACAAGGGAAAAGCATAACATACCGATGAGTAACTTCCATTTAAACATGCTGAAAAGATACAAAAAAAAGCGGAAATCAAGGAGATGCTTAAATTATTAATGTAAAATGCAATTCGGAAGATTATGTGAGCAAGAAAACATAAAGTTATTCAATCAAATGAAGAAATTAAATATATTGTATCTATTAACAAATGTAAATTCAGAATCTGGATATAGTTTTTTGAAACCCGATGGACATTTAGCTGTTTTTTTTCCGAACTTTATTTCAATTGCTTTAATTTCACCATCAACTTCTTCAATTAAATCAATCTCCTGGTTAGCATAAGATCTCCAAAAATACAGATTTGCATTTATTCTTTTATTATTAAAATATTTAATTCTTTCGCTTATGATAAAATTCTCCCACAAAATGCCTTTATCATTTCTTAAAGCTAATGGTTTAAAATCACCTATTAATGCATTCCTTATACCGTTATCATAAAAATACCATTTTCCTGATTTTGTAACTTCTTTTCTTGGGTTTTTAGAGTATGCGGGTAATCTGAAAACAATATAATTTTTATTTAAAAGATCAAGATATTTTTCCACGGTGTTTCTGCTAAGGCCTAATTGTCTGCCTAGTTCATCGTAAGAAACTTCACTCCCGGCCTGAAATGCGATAAGTCTTAATAAATTCTTCATTTTTGCCGAATTTTTTATTCCGTCAATCATTAAAATATCTTTAAGTAAATATGAGTTAACTAGTTCTGTAAGATAGTTTTGTTTTTTATTAAAATCATCGAAGAAAACAACTTCAGGATAACAACCATAAATCAAATATTCTTCTATATTTTTTAATAATTCAGTTTTACTATTTATTTGTGTTAGCTCATTAATTGAAAAGGGATATAAATAAAAACTATATGATCTACCGACAAGCGGTTCACCTGTTTCTTTGTAAAGATTGTATGCCGACGAACCGGTAATGAGAATTGAAATGTTTTTAAGATTATCAATGATAAGCTTTAATATTAAGCCTATATCCTTAATATACTGAGCTTCATCAATAACAATTAATTCTATGTCTAAAAAAATTTGCTTATAATTAGATAAGCTTCTTTCTCCAAGTATTCTTTGCGAATTGAAGTCTTCACCATTGAAAAACTCTGTTTTACCATTGAATCTTTCTGTAAGAAATTCTGATAGTACAGTTTTGCCAACACGTCTTGCTCCAAGAATTTTAATCACTTTACCGCTTGACATTTCATCAAAAACGATATTTTCAATTTCTCTTTTTAGCATAAATACAAAAATTATACAGTAAAAATACAAATTTCTTCAACACAATGAAGAAATTAATGCGAAATTCTTCAATCAAATGAATATTTTAAACAAATACGAACGATTCATTCAATAATAACCGATCTTTCTCCAAAGTGTATTTAAACTCCATTTATTAAAAATCCTGATAAGAATCAGGTATCAAAAATGACAAATATCTTATTTCAGAAAAATGAAAAGTTCTTTATTTGCCGCAAATTTAAACGCGAGCAAGAATGAACTTAGTACAAAAGACAAAGAACACATCGTTTATCCGCAATCGTCGCTATGAGGCATTTGTATTTCTCATTATTTTTCTTGCATTTTTTGGTGGTTTAGGTCATTATATGGGAATTACAAATATGTTAAATACCTTGATGAATACTGCTTGGGATTTGCTTATGAACACGGTTTTCTTCATTATGGGAATTACTGTTTTGTCTGGGGCTTTAGGAAAGCTTATGATTGAGTTTGGAGTTGTTCGACTTTTGGAAATTGTCCTCAAACCCTTAATGCGTCCTTTGTATCATTTACCAGGTGTTGCATCTCTCGCAGCCTTAATGACATTTTTCTCTGACAACCCTGCAATCATAAGTTTAGCGAATGACAGAAATTTTGCACGGTATTTTAAGAATTATGAGCTAATTTCTTTAACCAATTTTGGAACTGCTTTTGGAATGGGTTTAATTGTGATAACCTTTATGGCTGGGATAGGATATTTTGGCCCTGCCATGGTTGGTCTTGCCGGTGCAGTTGTCGGCTCAATTATTTCTACTCGATTAATGCAGATGATGATTAAAGGGAAAGTTCCTAAACGACCTGATCAGAACTTTAAAGGAGACGAAACACAAATTTCCTTTCGCACAGAAGGTCCTGTGTTTGAACGCGTATTAAATTCTGTACTCGATGGAGGAAAACAAGGTGTAGAGTTAGGATTAGCAATTATTCCTGGTGTATTAATTATCTCTACAGTTGTCATGATGATTACTTTTGGACCTGCTGATGCAGATGTTGGATATGTTGGTGCTGCTTATGAAGGAGTACCGATTTTACCAGCACTTGCAGGCAAAATTTCGGGAGTTTTTCATTTTCTATTCGGATTCCAAAGTCCTGAATTAATTGCATTCCCAATTACTTCTTTAGGTGCGGTTGGAGCTGCTTTATCTTTGGTAAAAGCGTTTTTAGCCGAAGGTATTATTGGCGGAAATGAAATTGCAGTTTTCACTGCGATGGGAATGTGCTGGAGTGGATATTTAAGTACCCATACTGCCATGCTGGATACACTTGGTTACAGAAAGTTGACATCTAAAGCGCTCTTATCCCACACCATTGGAGGTCTAATTGCCGGTATTTTTGCACATTACCTCTATGTTGTTATTCATTTGTTTTAAAACAGAATCTGTTAAAAATAAAAATTTAAATACCGTCAAAAAGTTTAACTTTGCGACAAAGAATTCTACCATGAGTGAGCAAATAAAACACGAATGCGGAATTGCCTTTATCCGCCTAAAGAAACCACTGGATTATTATCACCAAAAATACGGAAGCTGGTCTTACGGTTTGCAAAAACTGTATCTCCTTATGGAAAAACAGCATAATCGTGGTCAGGACGGAGCAGGTGTCCTCAGCATTAAAAATAATATTCCTCCGGGAAATAATTACATCGATCGATTAAGGTCTAATGCTGATACGCCAATTAAGGACGTTTTCGATCGTATTCATCAAAAAATTGATGAAAAACTTCCTGAAGAGAAAGTGAGTGCTCAACAAGCGTATGAAGAACTTCCTTTTATCGGTGATATCTATTTAGGACACCTTCGTTATGCAACCTTTGGACGCAATGAAATTGATTTCTTGCATCCTGTTATGCGCTTAAACAACTGGAAAAGTCGTTCACTTATGCTGGCAGGTAATTTTAACCTTACCAATGTAGATGAGTTGTTTAAAACGCTGATTAAATACGGACAACATCCTAAAGATTACACAGACACAGTAACCATGTTGGAAATGGTTGGCTTGCATTTGGATGAGGAAAATCAGAAGTTATTTCGTAGTTTGAAAAATCAAGGACATACCAATCGTGAAATTTCTGACTTAATTCCACAGAAACTCAGACTAGAGCAAGTTTTACAAAAAGCATCTGAAAATTGGGATGGCGGTTATGCTATTGGTGGTATCGTGGGACATGGTGATGCTTTCATTATGCGCGACCCATGGGGAATTCGTCCTGCATATTTTTACGAAGACGATGAAATTGTAGTTGCTGCATCTGAACGTCCGGTTATTCAGACAGTCATGCATGTTAATCAAGACGATGTGCATGAACTGGATCCTGGAAGTGCAATTATTATTGATGGTGATGGCAAATTGTCAAAACATATGATTCGTGTTCCGCAAGAAAAACGTAGCTGTTCATTTGAGCGCATTTATTTTTCTCGTGGATCAGATGTCGATATCTATGCTGAGCGTAAAAAGCTTGGTGAACTTATTGTTCCGAAAGTTTTGGAATCTGTTGATAATGATTTTGATAACACAGTCTTCTCCTTTATTCCCAATACTGCAGAAACTGCATTTTATGGAATGATCAAAGGTTTGGAAGTCAACTTGAATCAACAAAAACTCCAAACAATCAAAGAGGCAAAACCTCCGCTAAGTCCTGAAGATTTAGAGGCTTTGCTCAATAAAAAGCCAAGAGCTGAGAAAATTGCAATTAAAGATGTCAAACTGCGTACCTTTATTTCACAGGATGAAGGGCGTGATGATTTAGTTGGGCATGTTTACGATATTACCTACGGAACCGTAAATGCTGGAAAAGATAATCTGGTGATTATTGATGATAGTATTGTGCGTGGAACAACTTTAAAGCAATCTATTCTCAATATTTTGGACCGTTTAGGTGCGAAAAAGATTGTCATAGTATCTTCAGCTCCACAAATTCGCTATCCCGATTGCTATGGTATTGACATGGCGAAACTCGGAGATTTTGTAGCATTCCAAGCGGCGATTGCTCTTTTGAAAGATCAAGGCAAAGAGTCAATCATTAAAGAAGTGTATGATAAATGTAAAGCACAAGAAAATCTTCCGAAAGAGGAGATGATTAACTATGTCAAGCAGATTTATAAACCATTTACAGCAGATGAAATTTCAGCGAAGATATCTGAATTGCTTCGTCCGAAAAATATTAATGCTGAGGTGGAAATCATTTATCAAAGCATAGAAAATTTACACATGGCATGTCCTGAGAATTTAGGAGATTGGTACTTTACCGGAGATTATCCTACTTCCGGAGGAAACCGTGTTGTGAATAAATCATTCATTAATTTTGTGGAAGGACGTAACGAGAGGTCTTATTAGTGTCAGGTGTCAGGTGTCATGGGTTAGGGGTCATTGACAGGAAGCTTTTGATATTTGGCAGAGACAGGTGTTTTTTTGCACCCACGTGACAATGCGACAACGCAAGCACGCAGAAGTCGTGAGTTCTCGGAATTCAGCCATGTTTCTACTTCACGAAGGCTTTTACAATTTCTTGATCCTTAAAGCTTAATCGTAATTGGTATCTGCCACTGCTGAGGTCAGAGCAGTCCAAGGCTAAAGCATGATATCCGCTATTGAGGTCTATGCTAAGGGATTTTACACGCTGACCGCTGGCATTAAATACCTCAACATTTAAATCACCGCTTTGTGGTAAAAGCACAGATAAATTCAACATGTCCATGACTGGATTCGGATACATGGCTTGCAATGAAAATGAGGCCTCATGCATGTCGCACAGTTGATTGTTGTCAGGTCGATCATCCGGGACACCGGGATCTAATGACACACAAACATAAGCGGGTAACTGACCACTGCCAAAATATGGCTGAGCATTGAAATGATATCGCAGAACAGCTCCTTCAGCAAACTCATCGGGTAAAACCTCACGTATAATTTCTCCGTTTCCAGGATTGAGGGTGATGCCCAAATTGCTGATTGGTACAGTTCCCGGATTGATAATATCTGCAGTCACATCCAAATAGTTTCCATCCATTTTGCTATTCATAGCAATGACCGCAACATCTACAAGCGGAATAATTACTCGCAGGTTGAGCGTAGTGGTATCGCTGCATCCGTAAGGGGAAATTGCAACGAGCTGAACGGTATAATTTCCGCTGTCTTGCCATACATGATTGGGAGTTTCCAGTGCGGATGTCTCACCATCACCAAAATGCCACTCCCAAGTCTCGGATTGCTCAGAATTGTTCTCCAATGTCAATGACAAAGGAACGGCTCCCCAAGTTTGTGGAAGCTCAAAAGATGCCACAGGATTTTCCCACACATAAAGCATGGTGTCAATCTGTGAGGTGCATCCGGTTTCGCTTTCTACCCATAGAGACAAGGCATATTCTCCTGCTTCTGTCATGGTGATTACAGGATTCTCAATGTCAAATTCCAGTGTGTCAATCTCCCACTTCCATGCATGAATTGCTCCGGCTTCATTTCCGGTAATGTCTTCGGGTTGATGTGGAACACCAAGGCAAGCGTACAGATTACTGACGGCTGCGACTGGCAAATTGTGTACAGTGAGTGTTTTTTGAATGGTATCGGTACATCCATTTAAGCTTTTTACGATGAGCTTGGTGTTGTAATTTCCGGTTGAATTGTAGGTGTAAGTCGGATCGGAGGCTGTGGCAGTATTACCATCTCCAAATTCCCAGACATAATCCCACAATTGGGTGCCAGCTGCATCGGTTTGATTCCAGAAATACACGGCTTCTCCCACACATCCGGCAGAGGCGCTAAAATCAGCCACTGGTGAAGGTCTTACCTCTACGGTTTTGCTGATGATTTGTTCGCATCCCGCTTCGGACATGACAGACAAGCTGACATCAAACAATCCGTCGGAATCGAAATTGTGTTGTACTGCTTGCATATCGGCAGAAATCCATTCTCCATCGGCAGCAAATTGCCATTGGCTGGTGGACAGACTTCCTTCCGCAATGGTAGAGAGATTGTCGAATTGCACATTCTGCATAGCACAGGCTGTGATGGGTGAAAATGCAGGGGCAGGAAGTGGATGAATTTGTATGTCCTGAGTGATGGTATGATGACATCCCACATCAGTAAACACTTCGAGCTGTACGGGATAAATGCCAAGAGTATCAAAACTGATGTTGGTATTTTGATCCGTGCTAAACAGACTGCTATTGTAAGTCCATTCCCACGCGTTAATGGTGCCATCGGAGGAGGTAGAAATGTCATTGAGCTGTATGTTTTCTTCGGCACAGAAACCCGTGACGGTAAAGTTTGGAACCGGCACAGTACCCAAAATACTCACAGCTATGGTATCGCGGGCAGTACATCCCAGTATATTGGTGACAGTGACATGGTAAGTTCCGGCAGTTTCTATGAGAATTTCGGTATCGGTACTTCCATCCTGCCAAAGGAAATCGACCGCTTCATCGGCGCCATTGACAAGGGACAGGAGGTTGCCGTTGCACAAGGCTGTATCTCCATCGCCGAGGGCTGCGGTGTGTTCAAACATGTCCAGCATTATGTTTACCGTATCGGTGAAGAAACTGCAGCCATTGGTATCGGTCACTTGAAGCGCAGCTTGCTGATTTTGCCAATATGTTGCAAAGGTATCAGTAGATGAGGAGTTTAGCCAGTTGAAAGAGTATCCATCGCTTGGCAAACCGGAATCCCAGATAAGGGTGTCCCCATCACAAACCATGGAAATGGCATCTTCCTGAGTCACACGAGGAAAATTCACCCGGATATCATCAGTGGATGTAAACCCAAAAATATCAGTGACAGTAACGGTATATTCCCCATTGTGATTGGTGGAAATAGTAGGGGTGGTGTCTCCTGTACTCCACAAATAATCAGTAAACCAAGGTTTTTCTGCTGTAGTAATGGTCGTATCACAAAATCCATACGGCACATCAATGTCAAAGCCTAAGTTGACGGGCGGGGAGTATTTATGACGGAGGTATTGGTGGATGCAAATACGCTCATTTACATTTAATAATGAGTTGTAAATTATAATTTCAGCAATATCCCCTTTGAGACCATTTTCATTAGAATAATTACAGCCTATCGTTATGCCATTTAAACTGTTTTGTCCAAAATTGCCAATACTCTTTAAAGTACTATTCTCATAAATTTTACTTTCTGTAAAATTAAAGATAGCAGTACTCAGAATAAAATTAAAGGTTTCATTTTTAAGATAGTTGAAATTTGATGAACCATAAAGACCTATGCCATTAGAAAAATATGCTAAAACAAATGGATCTGTCGTGTAGTTATCTAAAATATTTTGAGGTTGTGTTGGATTTGTTTTGTTCCATATTACAAATGTAGTAATTGGTTGTAAGTATTCATTTGTGAATTGATATTTAAGTCTGTCTGTATCATCAAATCTAATTATAGGCTTTTCTGCTAAGATATTATCTATTTTTTGGGGTCTGTAATTTATATTTGATTGAATTGGATTGAAATTGTTACCACTTTGATCATACCATTTATGAACACTTCCATCAACTATTTCAACACTGTCAGCGCATAACCATATAAGTAAATCTTCAATTGCAGTAGGATTTACTTTCGTAATAAATCTAGATTCAGAAGGATAAGACACCAGACATGAATTATAAGCAATTACACGCCAATGCAATGTGTCATGTGTGTAAGGAATGTTTGTTTCAAAACTATTTGTTTGAAGTGTGTCTTCAATGAGTATGTTAGAAAAATCTGAATCGCCCGCTAATTGAAATACATAGAGATACGCGTTGTTATCCTTGTTCCACGTAAATAATGGTTGTTCATTAGAAGGGTTTATAATTGTGCCATTCACAGGAGCTACGAGACTAATATTTTCAGCCAAAGGGTAGTTGTTTTCTACTGTGATATGATCAGTAAATTGATTGAAACAACCATTGTCAGTATCTACAATTAATTCCAGTACATATGAACCTGTTTCCATAAAGGTGTAATCTAAATGTTGTTCTGTACCAATGGAATTATCATCCAAAAGCCAGTTATAGCCAGTGATTGTTGTTCCATCTGGCAAAACAATGTCAGAAATGAAATTCATTTCTACACCAACACAGACAGGGGTGTAGTTATAATTGACCTCTGGGATGGGTTTGATGGTTACTTGAAAGAAAAGGCTGTTTGCACAACCGGATTCAGAGGTGACTTGTAATTCCACATTTTGAGACCCCGGATTTGCAAATTGATAATCCACAATAGTGCCATAAAGCGTATCGCTTGCATTAAATACCCAACGGCGTTCGACAATGGTTTCAGGCGAAGTGGATTCGTCAGCGAATGTTGTTAGTTCACCAAAACATAAATTTGCTACTGAATATGCTGGGGTAGGTGCTGTTCCAGTGATGGTGACGTAAATGGAATCTGACGTCACACAACCAATGGGGTTTTCAAGCAGCACGGACTGCCAACCAGTGGTATTGACAACTTGAATTGAATCTGTATTACCTTCGGGAGTCCAAAAATAGTCAGAGACAAGTTCGGCACCAGAGATCAAACCGATGGAATTGCCAGAACAAAGTTCCAAATCAGGACCTAAATCCACAAGGTTTTGGAAACTATCCACATTCACAAAGAAATCAAAGGATTTGGAGCAACCGTTGGTGTCAGTCAATTGCACTGAATATAATCCTTCCTCCTTTATCCAAATTAGAGAGTCTATGCTTCCTTGAGACCAAAGGTAATTGTATGATCCTGGTAAATCCACCGCATAAGCAACAGAATCCCCTAGGCAAATTGTAGTATCCGAAAAGTTTGGATTGGGATATGTTACCCAAATGGTATCATATTGCATGCGCCCAAAAATGTCTTGAGCTTGCACACGGTACCCGCCAGCTTCGGATACATAAATGCTATCGTTGGTTTCACCTGTTGACCATAAAATATTTGTAAAAGTACTGTCAATGAATAATAGTGTGTCACAAAAGAAATAATCAATAGATAAATCCGTACCTAGTTCTAATTTTTTTGCATATTTATTATAAATGTAATTTTCTACCGAGTCTGATTCGTTTTGACTTAAAACGCCAGAATATATAAGTAATTCAGCAATATTGCCTTTTAATCCATTTTGATAGGTTGAATTAGCTCCGATTGTTAAACCATTAAAACCATTTGTGCCAAACGAACCCGTTGCTTTTAAAACACTATTTTCATAAAGCTTACTATCTGAGTTATTAAAAACAGCCTTTGAAAGAATATAATCAAAAACGACTTCTTTATTATATTTAAAATTTTGTGATCCATAAAGTCCTATACCATTACTAAAATAAGCTAATACAAATGTTGGAGGATTAAAATTGTCAAAAACATTTTGAGGTTGTGAACTATGTGTTTTTTTCCACAAAACAAATGCGGTAAGAGGTTGACTTATTTCTGAATCTAATTCGACTGTTAACCAATTATTGCCACTAAATAATATTGCTGGATAGTTATTGAGACTTTGTTCTACCAATATTGGTTTGTTTTCTTCAATAGTTTGTGTAGCATTATTGTTTTTGTTACTCATGTCATATAGTAAAGAAATCTTAGTGCTATTAGATTCAATGCTATCAGCATTATACCAAACTTCTAAGTTATCCATTGGTACTTGCCCTAATAATTTAAGGGTAGTAAAAACAAAGGCTAATAAAATTGATATTATTTTCATTATGTTAGAGTTAGTAAATCAAATATACAAAAAAAATAAAAGTAAAGTGAGATTGTTTAATGATTTGTTTAAAGTTAATAATTGGACTATTAATTTTTTTCAGTTTGTAAATTGCCTTGAATTTAAAACTGGCTAATTCACATGAAGCTTATAATATTCACAATATTTTTTTAAATTTGATGAAAAATTAAGCATGTGGTATGTAGTAGGTACATTGGTTTTCACTATTTATGGACAATTAATATTAAAGTGGAGATTGAATATTTTAGGAGAAATGCCTATTCACTTAATAGACAAAATAAAATTCTTGCTTAAAGCTTTTTTAGATCCTTTTATTTTGTCTGGTTTCTTTAGTGCATTTATTGCTTCAATATTTTGGATGGGTGCAATGACAAAATATGAAATAACAACCGTATATCCATTCATGAGTTTAGCTCCTTCAATAGTTTTTATTTTTGGAATACTATTGTTTAATGAGACATTTACTCTTGGGAAAATTATTGGACTTGTGCTAATAATAATTGGTATAATACTTACTGTTAAACTATAATATGAAGTCTGAAGATTTAATATCCGTTGTAATACCTGTATATGGGTGTAAAACAACATTATATGAATTGTATCAATTGATAGTGAATGAATTATCTGTTATCACACAAAAATTTGAAATCATTTTAGTAAATGATGCAAGCCCAGATAATGCCTGGGAAATAATAGAAATGATATGTGAGAAAGATAATAGAGTACAGGGGATTAATTTGTCACGTAATTTTGGACAGCACTACGCATTAACGGCTGGTTTAGATTATACAAATGGGAATTGGGTTGTAGTTATGGATTGCGACCTACAAGACAAGCCCTCAGAAATTCAGAAACTTTACTTTAAAGCACTTGAAGGTTATGATATTGTGCTAGGAAGAAGGATAAAACGAAAGGATCGGGTTTTCAAAAAAATTTGGAATAAAATTTTTTATAAAATCTTTTATTTATTAACAGATGTTAAACTTGATAATAAAATTGGTACTTTTCGAATAATGTCAGATAATGTTGTTGAAAATTATAGAAAATTGAAAGAACAATCACGATTTTTTGGTGGTTTAATCAATTGGTTAGGATTTGAAACTATCACAATTGATATTGAACATAATACAAGAAAAGAAGGGAAAAGTGCTTATACATTTAAAGCTCTTTTAAAAATGGCAGCAGATAATATCTTTTCTTTTTCTGATAAATTGCTTAAACTTACTGTGAAATTTGGCTTTATAATGTTAATATTATCAGCAATATTTATTAGTTATAAAGTAATAAGTAGTTTGCTGTCAGATACACAAATTGTTGGTTGGAGCAGCTTAATAGCAACTGTGCTCTTTTCTACTGGGCTAATAATTACGGTTTTGGGGATTGTCGGAATTTATGTAGGCAAAATATTTGAAGAATCTAAATCAAGGCCGTTATACATAATATCAAAGCATTTAAATAAGAAAAATGATGTATAAAAATAAAATTATCAAATTAATAAAGGAGAATAGAATTTCAACAACAGAAGTTGCTGATGCTTTAGGGAAAAAAGGTATTGTACCACTAGTAAAACCAATGATAACAGGTAAACATCTAGTTGGAGAAGTACAATTCTTTTATGCCTTTAATAAAAGTAATTGGGAATTGCACGAGCAGATACAAGATGCAAAGAAAGGTGTAATTGCATTTTTTTATGCTGTTGATTGTGGTGAGTCTGCATTATTTGGTGATTTAGTATCCAAGTACTTGATGCTATATAAGCAAGTTAAAGGAATTGTTACTAATGGTTATTTAAGAGATGCACATAATTTATTGAAAGAACAATACCCAATATGGTGTAAAGGTACAACCCCTATTGGTTGTTTTAATAGAAAGAATGATAAGAAACTTGATGAGCAAATACTTGTACCTCTTTTTGATAAATATGATGGTGGAATAATGGTTTGCGATGATAGCGGTGTGGTTTTAATTGACCCAAAGGAAATTACAGAACAGCTATATAACAAGTTGGAGTTTATAGAATATCAAGAAGATATTTGGTATTTCTGTCTTGATAGACATAAAATGTCAACATATGAAATTGTTTGTTTGAAAGAATATTTAAAACCAAATGGCTTAATAGATAACGATTCTTTACAAAAACTCTCAGAATTTTCTGAAATAATAAACAAAAACAATGAAGAATAATGCTTTAGTAATTGGGGCAGGACAATGGCAAGTTCCTTTGATAAAGTATCTGAAAGACAGGGGTAGCGAAGTTGTAGTTGTTGATCCATATAGTAATAGTCCTGGTGTAGAAATTGCTGATTCTCATTTAAAATTTGATGTGAGGGATTCAAAAACTATTTTAAATAAAATTAATGGGTGTAATTTTGATTTAGTTTGTTCGGATCAATCTGATATTGCTGTTAATACAGTCTCAATTATAGCTGAAAATCTGAATCTATCAGGTAATAAATTTAAAACAACAAATTGTTTTGTTAATAAGGTTAAAATGAGGGGGATGTGTCATGCCGCAGGTTTAAATGCACCTGTTAGTGAGAAGATTAGCACACTTGTTGAATTAGATGATTTTAGACAAAAAACAAAGAATACAATTATTATAAAGCCAGCAGATTCACAATCAAGTAGAGGTATTTATAAATTGAGCTATCAGGAGGTAATTACAGAAGAAGATTTTCAAAAAAGTCTTTCATACTCACAATGTGGTTATTTAATAGTTGAAGAATTTATTGTTGGTACAGAATATACTGTTGAGGCATACCATACAGGTGGTAAAACTACATTTTTAGGATATTCACAAAAAGAGCACTTTAGAACTGGTATCGCTTCAAGATTACTTTTTCAGAATAGAATTGAGAATAACTTACAAGAGGAACTGGAAACGCAGGTAAAACGCTTTGTAATACAAAGTGAACTTAATTTTGGATTTTTACATGCTGAATTTATTGTGAGTGAAGAAACGGGTATTCCTTATTTAATTGAAATAGCATGCAGAGGAGGAGGGACTTTAATATCTTCACATATAGCTGCTTGGTTGTCAGGAGTTGAAACTTATAATGTTTTTTATAAAGATTTAATTCAATCCATAAATACAGATACTAACATTGTTAAAATAGATGAATACAGGTGTGCTGTTTTAGGTTTCTTTGAGTTCCCAAAGGGGAAAGTAAAAAAAATTGAAGGTGTTGAAGATGCAAAAGAAATTCAAGGAGTATATGATATAAACCTGGGTTTTAGTATTGGGGATGTGATTAAAGATGCTGAAGATGACAGATCTCGACAAGGGTACTATATTATTCTTGAAGATAATCTATTAAGAATGATTGAAAAAGAAGCATTAATAAAAGCATTAATAAAGATACAATATGAATGATATTCCAATTTTTGATTCATTAACCCATCCTACTTTGGATGATAATTGGATTTTGCCGAAATATCCAGAAAGTGCAAACATACAGCAACTATTATATGATATGAAAGAAAATAATATTTGCAAAGCACTAGCAGTTGGAATGAAAGGTATTGGTGGTTATGATTTAAAAAAATATGCAAAATTCCTTAAACCATACAGCGATAAATTGTTACCTGTTGCATTTGTTGATTTTAATATTTTTAACGATAAAAAAAATATTGAAACGTACATAAAAAATGCTATAAACCTTGGTTATATTGCATTTAAAATCCATCCACGCATATCAAAATTGCGTTTGGATGACCCTCAACTTGACTGTTTTTTAAAAATCGCTTCTAAGTATAATATGCCTGTTTTACTCTGTACTTATTATTTTGAAAATTCTTTGTTGTTGACATATAATACAATTGGAGTACTCAATGAATTATTGTATAATAATCAAGAAACAAAGATTATTTTATTACATGGAGGTAATGTGAGACTATTAGAATTTATGGAAATTGTAAGAGCTTACCCAAATGTTTTATTGGATCTCTCTTTTACAATTGGTAAATATCATGGGAGCTCAATTAGCAATGATATCAAGTTCCTTTTTAAACAATTTGATAGAAGAATATGCATTGGTACTGATCATCCGGAGTTCAATCAAAAGTTTCTACGACAAGTCTTTAACGAGTATTCAGTTGATATAACTGAGGAGAAAAAAAGAAATATTGCATATAAGAACTTAGAAAATTTCATTTTATGATACCATTTAACAAACCCTATTTAACCGGTAAAGAGACACATTATATTTATCAAGCTGTTTCAAAAGGGAAGCTCTCTGGAAATGGCGAATTTACTCAGAAATGTCAGTCGTTTTTTGAAGAAAACTATAACTTTAGAAAATGTTTGTTGACAACTTCATGTACTGATGCTCTAGAAATGGCGTCATTGTTACTAGACATTAAGCAAGATGATGAAGTGATTGTACCATCTTATACTTTTGTTTCTACTGCATTGGCTTTTGTTAGACAAGGCGCCAAAATAGTATTTGCAGATAGTCGTTCTGATTATCCTGGTATTGACGAAGATAAGATTGAGGGATTAATTACGAATAAAACGAAAGCGATTGTACCTGTCCATTATGCTGGAGTTGCCTGTGATATGGATAAAATTATGGATGTTGCTGAAAAGTATGGTTTATATGTTGTCGAAGATGCTGCACAAGCTGTAGATTCTTATTATACTGATAAGGATGGTGTGAAAAAAGCGCTTGGTAGTATCGGACATTTGTCTGTTTTTTCATTTCATGAAACCAAAAACATCATTAGTGGGGAAGGAGGTATGCTTTGCATTAATGATGAACAATTTGTTAAGCGTGCTGAAATAATATGGGAGAAAGGGACTAATCGGGCAGAATTTTTCAGAGGAGAGGTCAATAAATATGGATGGGTAGATACCGGCTCCTCCTTTTTACCTTCTGAACTCAATGCGGCTTTTCTATATGCCCAACTTGAAAATATCGAAGCAATACAAACAAGACGTAAAGTCATATGGGATGCCTATGATGAGGCATTAAGGCCTTTGTCAGAGCAATGCGATTTTGCTTGTCCAACAATACCTGATTTTGCAAGCAATAATGCACACATGTATTATATTGTCTGTCGTAATGGAGAAGAACGAACTGCATTAATTCAATATTTAAAAGCAAATGATATCCATGCAGTTTTTCACTATCTTAGTTTACATCGAAGTGAGTTTATAAGGCAGAATTACCCTTTAGACAGAGTAACTCTACCAAAGGCTGTTTATTATGAAGAGAATTTGCTTAGATTGCCTTTGTACTATGAGTTAGAAGAAAAAGAAATTAGTCATATTAAAAATGTCATAATTGAGTTTTATGAAAACCAACAAGCTAAAGGGTAATTATAGAATTTTTGTTTTTATAATTGTTATTTTTTGTTTTCAATTTTTTAAACTAATAATTTATAACGACAACATATACCAGATAAGTGGAGATGGTTATTTATACGTAGAATACTCTGAGCATTTCTATAATACGGGCAAGTATTTTGCAAATAATTCATATAATCAAAGAATGCCTGGATTTCTTCCAATATATATTCCAATTAGATGTTTTTTTAATCAAGAAAATACATTAGCACTATTTAGTATAATAAGCCTTTTATTGTATTCAATTGCAAGTGTTTTATTCTCAAAAAAGATTTGTGAACAATTTAAACTTAAGGGGTTTAGCTTTTATTTGCTACTGTTTTTATTAGGGTTTACAGATTATGCAACGATTTGGGGCTATCATTTTTATACGGAGTCTCTTGCTATTTCATTCTTAATGCTAGGTTATGTCTTCTTATATAACGCACTAAATAATAACAGAAAACGAGATTTCCTTTACACAAGTTTTTTTCTTACGTGGGTAGTATTTCTCAGACCATTTATGATTGTTATATGGTTTTTAATTTTAGTTATTATTCTTATCCTAAGCCTTAGAAAAAGGATGCATTACAATTGTATGTTTTATTACTTATTGCCTCTACTACTATTTATAGGGAGTTGGACTGTTCGAAATTATATTGTAGATAGGGAATTAATTCCATTGCAAGCAGAATGGCCTTTTAGTGAAACAAAAATGGCTTATAGAAAATTTATAAAAACAAATGGTGGAGATGCGGTGGAATGGAATCCAAATTCACAAGGATTATGGTTTCAAAGTGATGATTATTTGAGTAAAAATGGATTTTCAAGACCTCCTATAGATGTTTTCCCTGATGATGTATTTGATAATGAGTTTACAAAAGATAGCTTAATTGCTTTAAGGAATTATTACTGGATTAGTAATGATACAAGTATAGAAATCACCACAAGAAAAAAAGCCGAAAATATTTTTGTTGAAGAAGTTGAAAATTATGTGCAGAGGTATCAAAAAGAACAACCACTAAATTATTACTTAATTAGCAGATTTAGACTATTAAAGAAATTTATTATTCAACCTTACACCTATTATTTGCCTACAAATAATAAAAACCCAAGATTGCAATTGATGTTGAAAGTGGGAATATACCTGAATAATGCAATTATTTTTATTTTGGGTCATTTGGCTTTACTGGTTGTATTATTGACACTTTTATTGAAGAAAGAAAAATATAAATCAAACATTGTGTTTATTCTTATAATCCCTTTGTTTTTACTTGCTTTATTCCCTATATATTATGGGTTTGTTGAATATCGTTTTATTGTATTGTCAATTCCTTTTTTGGTTGCAGTTATTGCTATTTTTCTAAATAAGGTTTATGTTTTTAAGTTTAAGCGTTTGTTTAAGTTAAAACAAAATAAGTAAAGCTTAACTTTAGTTCTTAAAATATCCTTATCTTAGTTCCTTTGCAAAAGGACGGTGATTATGACAAAAACTAACTTGCTAGAAAGCTTTATTGAACAACATAAGGATAAAAAAATTGTAGCAGTACAAGGGCTTGGATTTGTCGGGGCAGTAATGTCTGTTGTGGTTGCTAATGCAGAGAATGACAATTACGCTGTAATAGGTGTTGATTTACCAACTGATGCAGGCAAGCAAAAAATAGAGGCAATTAATAATGGTGTTTTCCCATTACAGGCAGATGATCCCCTCATTGAAACATTCTTCCAAAACACACAAAAAAAGAAGAACTTTTGTGCCACTGAAGATCCCAAAGCATTTGGAATGGCAGATATCATTGTTGTTGATATTAACCTTGATGTAAAAAAACACGTGAATGATGATTACAATATCCATGCATTTGATGTTAAAATGGAAGGTTTCAAGAAGGGAATAGAAAATATAGCTATGTATTGTAAAGCAGATGTGCTCTTACTAATTGAAACAACAGTCCCTCCTGGTACATGTGAAAATATAGTTGAGCCAATCATGGCAAAAGCTTTTGCTAAGCGTAATTTGAAACCAAATTATAAAATAGCACATTCTTATGAGCGAGTCATGCCAGGTCCCAATTACATCAACTCAATACAAAATTTTTATCGTGTTTATTCTGGAATGAATGATGAGGCAGCAGATGCAGCACAAATATTTTTGGAAAATATTATTAATACAAAAGAGTACCCATTAACACGTTTAGCCAATACCAATGCTAGTGAAATTGGGAAGGTGTTGGAGAATTCGTTTCGTGCAATGAATATTGCCTTTATTGATGAATGGACAAAATTTGCTGAAGCAGCAGGCGTAAATCTTTTTGAAATAATTGATGCGATTAGAAAACGCCCTACACATCGAAATATTATGAAACCTGGATTGGGTGTAGGTGGGTATTGTTTGCCCAAAGATCCTTTGCTAGCAAGTTGGGCATCACAAACAATGTTTAATGGACCAAAATTGGAACAAAGTGAAAATGCAGTGCAAGTCAATGACAAAATGCCATTGCACACACTGCAAGTTATTGAAAACGTACTAGACAAAGTGGCTGGTTCTCATATTACAGTACTAGGAGTTTCTTATCTTGCCAATGTTGGGGATACCAGATATACACCATTAACTGCTGTTTATAAAGGCTTGAAAAAAAAAGGTGCAAACATTATTTTGCATGATCCTTTTTTAATCCGTTGGGTAGAAGAAGGAGTTGATGTTATAAGTGAATTAGATGCGGCTTTAGCTTTTGATTCAGAGGTTTTATTACTTTCAACTGCGCATAAAGTATATAAAGAAAGTAAGATATTATTGCAGAAAATTATCGATGGTAAATTTAGGATTGTTATTGATGCAAACAATGTATTTTCAGAAGCACAAATTGAGTTAATAAAAAGCCATACAGAATTAATTATTATTGGAAGAGGAGATATAAAAAACAATTGATATGAAAAATGTATTAGTCATTGGTGGTGCCGGTTTTATTGGTATCAATATTTTGAAACAAATAATTAAAAAAGAAGATAGTCAGATAACACTTGCTGATAATTTTTCCAGAGGGAAAATGGATGAAGATTTGAAAACTCTTGTTGAGGAGAATAACATTCGAGTAATTGACGCCGATTTATCTGATCCTAATGCTTTTAAGCAACTTGCGGATAGCTATCATCAGCTTTATATGTTGGCAGCAGTAGTTGGGGTTGAGTACACAGAAAAAATGCCAAATGAGATCATTCGTATTAATACTATGCTTACTATGAATGTTCTTGAATGGATAAAGACACATAAAGTGGATAAGGTGTTATTTACTTCTTCCAGTGAATGTTATGCTGGTACAATTGAACAATTTGGTTACACAATACCAACACCTGAAGACGTTCCTTTATGCATTGACGATATAAAAAATCCTAGATTTACATATGCTGTTACAAAAATGCTCGGAGAATCGGGTTTCTTTAACTACTCTAAAGTTTTTGATTTTGATTGCACTGTGATACGTTACCATAATGTTTATGGACCACGAATGGGTTTTAAACATGTCGTACCTCAAGTTGTACAGCGTATATTAAAAAAAGAAACACCTTTTATGGTGTATGGACATGATCAAACGCGCTCTTTCAGCTATATTGATGATGCAGCAAAAGCGACTGTTTTGGCAATGGATTCTGAAAAAACAAATGGTGAAATTTTGCATATAGGTTCAATGCATGATGAAATTCCAATTAGGACACTCATTGAATTTATTGGCGAACAACTCAATTATGAAGGTGAATATAAAAATGTAGAAGCACCAAAAGGTTCTGTGTCTAGGCGTTGTCCAGATACAACAAAAGCAGAAAAGCTACTAGGATATAAACCTGAGTTTTCCTGGCAAGAAGGTGTTAGCATTACGGTAAAATGGTACAAAGAATATTTAGAAAATGATGGCTATGTCTTCGAATAGTTTTATACCCTTAAGTATTCCTAATTTATCAGGGAATGAATTAAAATATGTTACTGAAGCAATTACTGATGCTTGGGTATCTTCTGTTGGTCCACATGTATCTAAATTTGAAGAAAATTTTGCAAAATATATAGGTACTAAATATGCTGTAGCTTGTGTGAATGGTACCGCAGCAATACACATCTCCCTGCTTGTTGCTGGTGTAATAGCTAATGATGAGGTTATTGCTCCAAATTTAACATTTGTTGCACCAATTAACGCGATAAGATATTGCAATGCTTATCCAATATTGATGGACTCAAATTGGGAAAACCTAGGGATTGATGTGAATAAATTACAGGGTTTTCTTGAAAATAACACATATCAGAAAGATGGTTACACATGGAATAAAAATAGCAATAGAAGAATAAGTGCTATTGTACCGATGCACACCCTTGGATATCCTGTTGACATGGATCCTTTACTTAAATTAGCGGAAAAATACAATATGGTTGTAATCGAAGATGCAACGGAAAGTTTGGGTAGTGAGTACAAGGGTAAGAAAACGGGTAATTTGGGTTCAATTGGTTGTTTTAGTTTTAATGGAAATAAAATTATGACGACTGGTGGTGGTGGTATGATTGTAACAAATAATGTAGAAATTGCAGAAAAAGCCAAACACTTAACAACTACAGCCAAAACAGATAATATTGAATATCATCATGATCAAGTTGGTTATAACTATAGAATGGTGAATGTGTTGGCTGCAATTGGTCTTGGGCAATTGGAACAGATGGATACCTTTGTTGAAATAAAAAGAAAAAATCATTCTATTTACAAAGAAGCCATTGACAAAATACCTGGTTTTAGTCTGCATGTTGAACAGGATTTTGTAAAATCAAATTATTGGATGTACTCGTTAGTGTTGGATAGTAATTGTAAATACACTGTGAGACAATTAGTTGATGTGTTTGCAAAAGAAAAAATACAAACAAGACCAATATGGAAACTAATGAGTGATTTACCAATGTTTCAAGATGTTGAAACCTTTACAAATGATGTGTCAAAGGATATTTACAAACGTGTTTTGTCAATACCATGTTCCACAAATATTAAACATGAAGAAATAGTACGAGTGATTGATGTCATAAAAAACTTATAAAATGAAACATATTGCCATACTCAGTTGCGGCCGGTCAGATTATAGTTATTATAAACCATTAATAAAAGCGTTGCAAAAGGATACCGTTTTTAGTTTGGATGTTATTGCTTTTGGGACGCATACTTCTGAGTTTTTTGGTAAAACAGTGAATGCATTTGAGAAAGATGGTATTGAAGTAAAGCATCAAGTTGAGTCGTTGGTCTTGGGTGATAGTCCAGAAGCAATTGCTACAGCAATGGGCTTAACTACCATTAAGTTTAGTTCAATTTTTAAAGCAGAAAATTACGATTTAATTATCGTCCTTGGTGACCGTTATGAAATGTTTGCGGCAACTCAAGTTGCAATTCCTTTTAATATTCCTGTTGCCCATCTGTATGGTGGTGAAACAACACTTGGTGCAATTGATGATGTATTTCGAAATGCAATAACTGTTATGTCAAGCATACATTTTACATCTACAGAGCAACATGCACAAAGAGTCAAAGAGATGCTTGGCACAGAAAAAGCAAAAAATGTGTATAATGTCGGTGCGTTGAGTTTGGATAATTTAAAAGAAATAAAACTATTATCAAAAAAAGAAATTTTCGAATTGTATGAGGTTGATTTAAACAAGCCAACTATTTTATGTACTTATCATCCTGAGACAGTTAATTATAACCCAAAAGACATTAATGAAGTTATTTCTGCAATTAAACAACTCAACAATTATCAATGGGTAATTACTTTGCCCAATAATGATACTCATGCATTTGGGCTAAGAAAGGAGCTGATTGATTTAATGCGATATAATAATATTCATGTTTTCGAAGCTTTAGGCGTTAAAGGATATTTTTCTATGATGAAGCATGCTGCATTGGTGTTTGGAAATTCTTCAAGTGGAATTATTGAGGCAGCTAGTTTTGAGAAAAATGTTGTAAATATTGGAAACAGACAAAAAGGTAGGACTGCAGGGGGGAATGTCGTGCATGTGCCTTGTGAGACTAATAGAATTGTTATAAAAACGAATGAGGCACTAAATTCTAAGAAATACTTAAAACCCAACATATATGGTGATGGGAATGCTGTAAACAAAATCATTACTTCACTTAAAAGCTTTATGTATGAGTAATTTCGTTTTATTAGGTTATTCTGGACATGGACGGGTAATTGAAAATATTATATATGAGAATAATGACAAACTAATTGGTTATTTTGATAAAACAAAATCAAAGATTAATTCTCGTAACCTTGAATATCTTGGTTTAGAAAGTGTTGAGAGGTTAAAGCACCTAGAAGACATTTATATCTTTCCTGCAATTGCAGACAATGCTACCCGGAGTAAATTAATTAAAAAAATAAAAGGTGCTAAGGCTAAAACTACATGTTTAATTAGTAAAGATGCTGTTATAAAAGAAAATGTTTCTATTGATGTGTTAACACTAATAATGTCTAAGAGTCTAATTAATGTCAATACTAGAATAGGTGAAGGAGTAATAATTAATACAGGAGCAATAATTGAACATGATGTAATAATTGGAAATTGTGTACACGTTGCTCCGGGTGCTGTTGTACTCGGTAATGTAAAAGTAGGAGATTATACATTTATTGGAGCAAATGCAACAATAAGGAACAATATAAATATTGGAGCAAATTCCACAATTGGAGCAGGCTCAGTAGTCTTGAAAGATATAGGCAACAATGAAACTTGGGTTGGTAACCCTGCAAAACGAATCAAATGAGGACAATAATTATAGCAGAAGCAGGTATTAACCATAATGGTTCAATGGACTTAGCATATAAGTTAATTGATGAAGCAAAGAGTGCAGGTGCTGATTATATAAAATTTCAAACCTTTATTGCAGAACTTAACATAGCACAAAAAGCACAACAGGCAGAATACCAACAAAAAAATACGTCAAGTAAGATTTCTCAATTAGACTTAATTCGTCAATATGAATTGAGTTTTGAGCAATTTATGAAACTCAAACTGTATTGCGAAAAAAAGGAGATAGGATTTCTTACAACAGCGTTTGATATCCCTAGTTTAGATTTTGCTAAAACATTGAAGCTTGATTATTACAAGATACCATCTGGGGAAATTACTAATTTGCCATTATTAGAGCACTTTTCAAGTGAGAAGCATTTAATTCTTAGTACTGGCATGGCTAACATTGAAGAAATTCAGCAGGCTATTAAGGTGTTGGAAAATGAAAATCAGATTACAGTTTTGCATTGCAATACAGAATACCCAACACCAATGAAAGATGTAAATCTAAAAGCAATGTTACATATTAAAAATACTATTGGGTTTGACATAGGGTATTCTGATCACACAAAAGGTTTTGAAGTACCTATTGCAGCTGTAACGCTTGGTGCCCGGATGATTGAGAAGCATTTCACCTTAGATCGCAATTTACCTGGGCCTGACCATAAGGCATCCTTAGAACCTCAAGAATTATGTGAAATGGTAAAATCCATTCGTAATATAGAATTGGCAATAGGTGGTAGTGGTATTAAAACGCCAAGCCAATCTGAAAAGAAGAACATAATCATAGCGAGAAAAAGCATACACATTACGAGAGATTTAAAAAAAGGACATGTTTTAACAAAACATGATTTGATAATGAAGCGACCTGGTGATGGTATATCGCCGTTTTTATATTATGAAATTATCGGACAAAAATTAATATGCGATTTAAAGGCAGATGCCAAACTTGAATTAAACCATATAACCAATGAAGACAATTGATTTGAATAAGCATTGTATTTCAATTCATGCATCATTTGAAGATGCGTTAAAAAAATTAAATCAACTAGCAGCCGATGCAGTTTTATTTGTTGTAGATGGTAAACGCTTAATTGGTAGCTTGACTGATGGTGATATACGAAGAGGACTTTTAAAAGGATTAAGCGCCCAAAATTGTTTGGAGGAGTTCTGTAATCAAAATCCATTTGTGCTTTTAGAAAACGATATTGATTATGAAATTATTAAGGCATGTAAACAAAAAAACATAAAAATTATACCACAGATTAATGCTTCAAAAGATCTAGTTGGGATTATTAATTTAAGACATTTAAAATCGGTTTTGCCAATTGATGTTGCAATCATGGCAGGAGGCCGTGGGAAACGTTTAAAACC
The DNA here is from genome assembly GCA_963676165.1 of Bacteroidales bacterium. GTDB lineage: Bacteria > Bacteroidota > Bacteroidia > Bacteroidales > ML635J-15 > JAQIBY01. The sequence continues at coordinate 3,750,163 of OY781043.1, forward strand.
ACTTACAAACGAGAGACCTAAACCTTTATTACCTGTTGGTGATAAGCCTATTATTCAGCGTAATATTGAAAGTTTAATGGAGTATGGTATTAATGACTTCTGGTTTAGCTTAAGGTATTTAAGTCAAATGCTCGAAAGGACACTTGTGAAATCAAAAAGTGACAATGTGAACTATCACTTTTTGCATGAAGATAAGGCACTTGGAACCATTGGTTCTGTCAGTATGATTGACAACTTGAAAAAGGAATACCTGCTTATCATGAATTCTGATATTTTAACAAACTTAAATTATGAGAGTTTTTTTGATGATATGCTTAAGAAAAATGCAGATTTTTCATTGGTAACAATACCATATAATATTGATGTACCTTTTGCGATTATGGAGACTTGTGATGAAAAAGTTATAGGTTTTCAAGAAAAACCGACTTATACTTACAATGCAAATGCAGGTATTTATCTTATGAAGCGTAAGGTTTTAAAAGAAATACCACAAAATAGTTTCTTTAATACAACCGATTTAATGCAACGTTTGATTGAAAAACAATATCATGTGAGTATTTATTCACATCCTGGATATTGGTTGGATATTGGTTCGCATGCTGACTATAAAAAAGCGCAAGAAGATATTAAAACCTTGAATTTTTAATGAAAACTTTATTTCTCATACCAGCAAGAGGTGGGTCCAAAGGATTACCAGATAAAAACATAAAGTCTTTAGGCGGTAAACCACTTATTGAGTATACTATCGGAGAAGCATTGAAATGTACTAATGTCGAAAACATCTGTGTCTCAACAGAGGATGCAAATATCCAAGAAATCAGTAAGCAGGCGGGGTTAAATATTCATTTTACAAGGCCACATGAGTTGGCTACAGATACTGCAAGTTCAGAGGATGTCATTAAACATGCAATTACGTATTTTGAAAATATTGGAGTGTTCTATGACTATATTGTATTATTGCAACCAACCTCTCCATTAAGAAAGGAAAAACATATAAAAGAAGCTTTGGCTCTTGTTAATCCGGGAATAGAGGCAATAATCTCTGTGACTGAAGCTAAAGTGAACCCCTATTATCTCCTGTTTACCGAAAATAAGCATGGAGAATTGATTAAATTTGCAGAAGGGAATTATGCTCGAAGACAAGATTGTCCCACGGTTTGGGAAATCAATGGTGCAATTTATATTTTTTCTGTTGACAGTTTAAAAAAGAAAGGACTTTCTAATTTGATAAAAACAAAATATGTTATGGATAAACAATCATCCATTGATATAGATGATGAATTAGACTTTATGTTTGCTGAGTGTATGCTGAAAAGAAATCTGGAATGAATGAAATAAAGAAAATATTTTCACATACGATTGTTTATGCCCTAGCTCCACAAATTTCTAAAATTGCTAGTTTCTTTATTTTGCCAATTATTACAAAAGATCTGACAGATTTAGATTATGGAGTCTTTGGTGTAATAACTGCATATACAACAGCCATTGCTGTTTTTGCTGCCTTAGGGTTAAAAGTTGTTTTAATTAATTTTTACTTCAAAAATCCACATCATTATAAAATTGCCTGGCGACAAATCTATGGGTTTTTAAACTTGTGGAATTTTATTTATGCCATTTTATTAGCAATTCTCATTTTCTTTATTGTGCCAGACTATGCAATAGAAAACAGATTGAAAATCATCATCCTTAATGTATTGCCTTTGGTGTTTTTTGGTCAAACTGCAAATATTGGTTATCTCTTTTATCAAATCAGGAGAAAACCTGTGCCCATTGCTGTGCGTACTGCGATTTTTGGAACGCTAACTGTCTTGTTAAACTTGTTGTTTATTTCGTATTTTAAACTTGGTTATATGGGTTGGTTTTACTCCATTTTTATTGTGGGTTTACTCAATAACCTTTCTTATTGGTATCCTTTAAATGTTGTGCACAAGATAAAACCTATTTTTAATTTTAAGTGGAGATTAATACGACAGAGCTTAAAGGTTAGTTTACCTACAATTCCTCATTATTACTCATCATATCTGCTTGATTCTTCAGACAGAGTGGTACTCGATTTAATGCAAACCAGTACTGCAAATATTGGTAAATACAATATAGCATACATGTTTGGTAACCTTGTGCAGCAAGTAGGTATGGCGCTTGGTATGTCCATGAGTCCCCTTATGATGCAATATTATAAGAACAAAGAAGACCACAAAGCGCGTGATCTTGTTTTTGTTACGCAAGCAATATTCCTTATAGCAACGTTTGTTTTTAGTATGTGGATGAAAGAAATCTTTTATTTGTTGATTAAGAATGAAACGCTTAATGAGATGTATTATCTTGCTGTTATCATTGTTATGAGTTATAATTATAGACCAATGTATTTAGGTTCAACCAATAAACTCTTTTACACAGAGAAAACCAAACTTTTATGGAGAATTTCTTTTGTGGCAGGCATAATCAATGTCATACTAAATATTGTCTTTATTCCACTATGGGGGTTTGAATTTGCTGCAGTTTCAACCTTTATTGCTTTTATGTATATGGGTTATTCTGGTTACTTTTTGAAAACATTTAAAAAAGTAAATTCAGTAAATTTTTATCCTGTTTTTTGGTTAGTATTGACTGTTGTAATAAGCATTCTTGCTTATTTATCCATCGATTTATTGGTTACATACAAATTAGGTATTAGTTTAATTACAATGTTTTTAATGCTATTTTTATGGTATAAATACAGAAACATATTGAAGCATGGTTTATAAGGAGAGAAAATACTTAGTTGAATATCTAAACAGTTTGGAGGATAAATATGATGTTAATGCATGGCAAATTGATAATGATGCAATGTGGCCCGCAATTAAAATGCAACTGTTTTGGTTTTTACAAACTCCTAATCAAGATGAGGCTGATATTGAACAGAAAATTACTAAAACCTCAAAATTTGTATTACTCAGACGTGGCTTGAGTGCATTCATAAAAATAAATTTTCTAAAAAAAAACAGCGTTGTTTTTCTCTTTAATCAAGAGCACCTGACTCAAGACTTGGGTAAGATTGAAAACAAGTATTTTGTAAGTATTGCTAAAATTTTAAAACAAAAGAAGAAGACTTTGTTTTATTTAGACTATGGTTCGGTTGAAAAATATGGGATACAAAACAATCATATACGGTTGCATGAATATTTTGTCTTAAAAGAGAAACTGAAAAAGACACAACTTGGACAATATCGATTGGATGCATCATTCGATACACTATGTCAACAAATTGCAGCGGACTTCAGAAGTGATAAAGATGCAATTTATGCATCAATTATTTTTGCAATTAAGCAAATTGTATTTTATAAAAAAATGTTTACCAAACTTTACACGAAAACGAAGCCTATAGCTATTTTTGAGTTGTGTTATTATTCGTTACAGGTATATGGTGCTAATTTGGCGGCAAAACAATTGAAAATTAAAACCGTAGAAATGCAACATGGAGGACAGGGAAGATATCATATAGCTTATTCGGGGTACTCAAAAATTCCACAAAAAGGGTATAATTTATTACCTGATGTGTTTTGGGTTTGGAATACCCTTTCTGCTTTGCAATTAACAAATATGGTGAAAGCTAGCAGGCATCAGGTCGTGAAAGGAGGAAATCCATGGATAAATGCAAAAAAAGCATATGCACCGATGCATATTGAAACGAATAAGCGTGCATACATACTTATTACCTTGCAGCCCAATTATGATTTACCCAATTACCTTTTAAAGGCCATCAAAGAAACTGAAGATATATACCTTTGGGGTATCCGCTTTCATCCAAGACAAACAGTAAGAGAAAAAGGAAATATCCTATCAACAATAGAGGTCAATTGTCCTCCGAATGCTTTTGATGTTAAATGGGCAAATGAGCTCTCGATTTCAGATTTGTTGAAACAATCCGCATTACACATATCAAGATATTCTGGGAGCATAGAAGAAGCTGCTGACTTGGGTGTATTTTCTATTATTATTGATCCGATTGGAATAGATATGTATGATAGTTTAATAGCGGAAGGATATGCGGAAGAATATATTGGAGAAGAAACAAAAGACTTTATGCCACTTCTGAAAGAAAGTACAAAGCAGAAAATTAGTCAGTCAAAAAATAAATTATCACTAGAAGACAGCTTGTGCCAATTAAATATTTATTAGCTTTGGATTAAATAATGTAATATTATTTGAAGTAGCATGACATTATCAAAAAAAATAAGACGTAGATTGTTTGATAAATTCAATACCTTCATTGAATCATTTAACCGGATTGACGAACAGGCAAGTTTACACAAAACGGCTTTTGTTAAGCAGTCTAAAATACATGGGAATGTTGTTGTTGATGAATATGTCAAGCTGTATAAAACCACACTTAGTGGTAAGGTCAGTATTGGGCGCTATTCTTCTTTGTGGGGTCCAGGTATTTATGTGCTTTCGGGTAAGTATGAGATAAAAATTGGTAATTTTTGTTCCATTGCTCGAAATGTAACTTTTCAAGAATATTTTCACGATTCTTCCGCTTTTACAACGTACAATATTAACCGAAATCTTTTTGGGGGTGATATTAAGGATGAAATCGTTTCCAAGGGGCCAATTGTTGTTGGACATGATGTTTGGATAGGTGTTAATGCTGTCATTATGTCTGGTGTTACGATTGGTACAGGTGCAATTATTGGTGCAAATTCTGTTGTGACGAAAGATGTGCCCCCTTATGCTGTTGTTGGGGGAACTCCTGCAAAAATTATCAAATACCGTTTTGATGAAAAACGGATTGGTGAGCTTCTGGAAAGTGAATGGTGGTCGTTAACTCCAGAGCAAATAAATACCAAGCTGATAAAATGAAATTAGCAATTCTCATACTTGCACACAATAAGCCAAAGCAACTTGCATTTTTGTTGTCAAAGCTAAAACATCCTAATGTTGATGTGTTTTTGCATTTGGATAAGTATTCTGACAAAAACTTATTTCAAAATGCGTTTAAGACATATAATGTTAAGCCAAAATATATTAGTCAAAAGGAGCATATTGTGTATTCCAGCATACGTTATATTTACGCAAGTTTAGATTTAATGAGAGAGGCGTATTGCCAAGATTATCAGTATTTTTGTTTGATCAGTGGGCAGGATTTGCCACTTAAACCGGTAGAAGGGATACTGGACTTTTATTCGAAAAATCAAGTGTTTAGCTTTATTGAATATCAAAAATTTCCTATTGAACGATTGCCATACAATGGTGCTACCAGATATGAATTTTATAATTTTCTTGTCAATGGTAAAATGGAAACACTTTTTCCATGGAATAAAATAGAACATCAGATGAGTTTTAAAGGGAAACTGCTAAACATGTTATTAAGTGTCAGGAGTGGTTTTCGTTTTTTTAGAGCTTATCCTTTGAGTTTTAAGCCATTTTACAGTTCTCAATGGTGGAATATGAATCGTGATGCGATGTGTTATTTATTGGATTTTATAGATCAAAACCCTAAATTTCTGAAATACCACAAACATGTATTACATCCTGAAGAAATGTTTTTTCAAACAATCTTGTTAAATCAATCAAAACTAAATATTATTAATAATAATTTACGCTATATAGAATGGAAGGTCGGGAACAAACACCCTGAACTATTGCAATTTGATGATTTAGATACCATACGTTTGCAAACAGATGCTATCTTTGCAAGGAAGTTTACTTTAGATGAAAACCAATTATGACAAATAAAAAACAAACATTTTTACTAACTGGTTGTGCTGGATTTATTGGTTCACATTTATGTGAAGTTTTATTGGAGGATGGACATAAAGTGTATGGTATTGATAATTTTGATCCCTTCTACGATAAACAAATCAAAGTACAAAACATGATGGGTTTTAGTAAAAACAAAAACTTCCATTTTCTGGAGCTTGATTTGTCAGTACTCAAGGATTATAAAGAATTTCCAGAGCAAGTTGATTTTGTTATTCATCTTGCAGCAAAGGCGGGCGTTAGGCCATCAATAGAAAATCCCATTGCTTATGTAAAACATAATGTACTTGCAACACAGCTGCTTTTAGATTGGATGAAACAAAGTTCTATCTCAAAATTTATTTTAGCAAGTAGTTCTTCAGTATATGGCAACAATAAAGAAGTGCCATTTAAGGAGGAAGATAATGTTGACTTTCCTATTTCAAATTATGCATATACAAAAAAAACATGTGAACTCATGACACATACAGCTCATGCCTTGTATGATTTGAGTGCTTTGTGCTTGCGTTTTTTTACTGTTTATGGTCCAAGACAACGTCCAGATTTAGCAATACATAAGTTTACAGACAAAATATTTAATGATCAACCAATTACATTGTATGGTGATGGGACAACTGCTCGTGACTACACTTACGTAGATGATACCATTCAAGGTATCTTAAGAAGCATTAACTATCTTAACCAAAACAGCAGAGTGTTTGAAGTGATTAATATAGGAAATGGAAGTCCTGTTGACTTGAATCAACTTGTTAATTCCTTAAGTATTGAAATTGGTAAACAGCCGAAATACAAAAGGCTACCCATGCAGCCTGGAGATGTTAACTTAACTTATGCAAGTATTGATAAAGCAAGACATTTATTAGGTTATAAGCCAAACATCACATTAGAAAAAGGGTTAAATCGTTTTGTAAAATGGTATAAAGTTAATAATTAATGTATCGTCGTTTCTATTATAAAATAATTGATCTTAAACGCAAGATAATCTCTGCCTATAAAGTGTTTCTTTATAAATTACATCCTGACATTAAAATAGGTAAGAATGTCAGCATTGGCAAAAATGTCAGCATTGCATGTATCTGGGGTGGTAAAATTGAGATAGGAGACAATACATATATTCGTGATGGTGTGAAAATCTGGACTTATGGTGGAGATATAATAATTGGTAATGATGTAACGATAAATCCATACTGTATAATTTATGGACAAGGAGGAACACAAATTGGTAATCATGTTTTAATTGCGGGCCATACAATGATAGTACCACAGAACCATAATTTTAAAAGTGATACTTTAATTCGAAGTGCTGGTACATCAGAAGTTGGGATTAAAATAAGTGATAATGTTTGGATTGCGCATGCATGTACAATATTGGATGGGGTCACCTTACAGTATGGTACTGTTGTTGCTGCAGGTAGTGTAGTTAAAAATAGTACCCCAAAAAACACGGTTATTGGAGGTGTGCCTGCAAAAGTTATTAAAGAATACTAGTATGTCAGAATTTAAATCGCTTATTACTATTACAACTTGTAATCGGCTTGATGTTGTAAAACTTTACATCTGGGATTACATTCGATTCTGTAATACAAATGAAGGGTTTGATTTTCTGTTGGCTTTGGATGGTAATAGCTCAGAATACAAGCAATTTTGTGACCAGTACCATATCCCTCTTTTATATTCTGACGAAAGAGAGGGGGTCGGTTTATCCAAAAACCGTGTTTTGAAGCAATTTTCTGATTACGATTACTATTTTTTCATCGAAGATGATATTGAATTAATTAATCCAACGATTTTTGTCAATTATATAAAAGCATCAAAATTGTTTAATATTGAGCATTTGAATCATTTTGGTTTATCTGCTTATAATCATCATTTTATAAATGAGCAGAGTAATGGTGATTATCACTTAGTCTCTAAACAGGTTGGCGGAGGATATTTTAATTTTTTCACGAAAAAGGGTATAGAGATTATTGGTGGGTTTCATACTGAATTTGCTAAATACAAACGTTTTGGTCATACCGAACATACCGTGCGTTTTGTTAATGCTGGACTCCAAACTTATAGGTTTAATTCAGTACTTGAATGTCAAAAGGATTTATTAATCCATTTCCCACCGCATGTTACACCCATTGGAGATATGAAATTTGTTGACAATTTGTCTAAAATTGAGAAAAAAATCATAGATCAAAAATTAAAACATTATTCCATTACAACAATAACCAATTGTCATTACAATGGTTTTGCAATGCAATACAATGCCAATGTGGAAACTTTTTTGTCGAAACAAAAGCAGAGATATCCTTTAACTATTGGTAAAGCTCGTAGTAAAGCATTGTCTGAGTTTTTCTTTTTTAAGTTCCGCATTCACGGGGGATTAAGGTCAATAGTGTATTTGTTTCGTTCTTTTATCTTTTATCCTATGCATCCTGACTTTAAGCATTACATGAAAACAAAACTCAAAAACAATGACAGATAATCCGTTAATAACTGTTCTTTTACCCTGCTATAATGCTCAGGATTATTTGTCTGATGCATTGATTTCTATTGTTAATCAAACGTATGAGAATTTGGAGATACTTTGCATTAACGATGGTTCTACGGATGATACAGCAAAGATACTTGAGGAATTTGCAAAGAGAGATTCACGTATATGTGTTGTGCATAATGTGGAGAATTTAAAATTGATTCAGACACTTAATAAAGGTATATCACTGGCACAAGGGGAATACATTGCCCGCATGGATGCTGACGATATTTCTTTGCCTGAGCGGTTTGAAAAACAATTTGAGTTTCTATCTTCTAAGGATTATGACATCATTAGTTGTTTTTCAGATCTAATACTCAATGATCGCATTGTAAAGGGGAATCGATTTGAATTTACGGATTTTCCATACATAAACTTTTATCTGCATCTTGTAAATCCACTTGTCCATACGGGTATTTTGGCAAAAACATCAGTATTAAAACAAAATTCGTATTCTACAGAGCAGAAAGCACTTCACAATGAAGACTATCAACTATGGAGTCAACTAGCACTGAATCAAAAAATAGGGATCATTCCAGAAGTGCTTGTGCATTATCGTATGCATGCTGAAAGTGTTTCTGCACAAAACAATGCTTTACAGCAAGTCAACTTTTCACATAATTTGCAGACTTATTGGAAATTCAATCATTTATCTATTGGGTATGAGGTTTCCAATCTGATTACGCACAATCACCTGAAAAAAGTTGCTGTTAAAGACTTTCAAGAATGTAATACTGCGTTTGATTCTTTGATTGATTTTTATATGAAAGCATTTCCAACCATAAAAGAATACGCTTTACGCCAAATTGTTAAGCGTCATATTTACCGTATGCACTGGCAATTATTTAAGGGAAAGTCTACGATTGCATTTAAGTTATTTCTCTTTTTAAAACTAGGTTTCTCCCTGCGACAACATTATTTGTCTCGTAAGCTTTTTTGACGGCGCTTTTCTTGATAAACAAAAAGTAACATAAATACGAAGAAGGGGAGAAGTGGAATTCTATAACGTACCAATGCTCCAAAATTGGCTGTGGTAAGTCCAATAAAAAAGGCAAGAACAAGGGAAAAGACCAGAGCAAAAATTAAAAAAGGTTCTTTGCTCAATTGCCGAATGAATTGCAGTATGCCTACCCGCAAAATGATAAAGAGGGTAAGCAAAAGAAGCACTGCATTTTCCAAACCGGAAAAAATCATGAGGATATTACCCGCTTCCCAGAGAAAAGGACGGTATAAACCGGCAAGTACGGCTTGAGGTGATTTGCTTAACATCCCTCCCACTGTGGGTTCAAAATCACCAATGTCAAAGGAATTACCACCGTAATAATCCTTGGTTAAGTCATCTTGTATGATGGCGGCTTGCTCTGCCATGGCATCAAAATTACTGTAATAACCACCTACAGAAGAGCCCAAACGCGCAAAAGCAAACAAACCGGCAGCTACAAAAAGTATGGCTAAGCCTGGCATAACAAAAACACGGACAAAACTGGATTTTATGCGTAGAGTGTAAGCTGCCAAGAGCCACACAAAAGCAGCAGCCAGTAGAGCATAAAAAATGTATGGCTTAATGCTTACAATAATGTAGGCAGAAAACACAAAATACAATAAATACCTCAACCATTGTTGCGGCTTAACAAAGAGGTTAAAAAGGGCAACCACGGTCAATAAAGCAAAGGCAAAGGTTAAACTGTCTTTCAATATGCCAGAGGACCATATTAAAACCGAGGGCACAAAAAGCACAGCTATGGCAGCAATTTGCCGGTGGTCGGGATAGAGGCGTGAAAGAAAGCGGTAAAAGCGAAAAATCACAAGATACATGAAAAAACTCAACACCACAGTAGCAAGTAAAAAGCGCTTGGCTCCCAACCACACAAAAGGCACCATAAAACGGTTTACGGCAAATGCCTGGGGATCGTGGCGGTATAAAGGGTAACCGGTGTCGCTGGTGAAAGCAGACATATATTGGCTTTCCATACTTCCACGCATTAAATGCCAAAAGGCTTCGGAATTTTCATGGTGGAGGTTAATGAGGCATCTGGCAGAGTACCAATAGTTAATGGTGTCACCTCCTCCGTAATTATACACATAAATGAGGGCAAATGCTACTGCACCAAAGAGCTTAGCGTATAGTCCCAGCATGAAGTATTTTTTGTCCAGTGGATGCTCAAAGCGGCTGCGTATCATGGCTGCAATCAGGATGATAACAGCAAGATATACTGACAGCATGAGCCAATCAAGTCCTATGATAATGTCTTTGGTCACGATGGTAAAGGTAGGAAAAGAGTTTGAAAGTAGAAAGAGTTGCGCGAAGCGCTGAAAGTTGCTCTCTTCTCTAGCTCGTGTCTACTCATCTATGCTATTTCTTTTAGCTAGTAAAGGCTTGTATCCATTTGGCGAAAAAAGGATCTTCAATTTTATATTTTTTTTCGAGTTTTATTAAATACGATTTTTGAATTAATCGTTTTAGTGAGCTTAATACAGTACTGGTTGCAGGAATGCCTGTTTTAGCACCAAATTCGGAAGTAAGCGGACTGTCGTTGTAAAGCGCTAAACCTTTAAGTAGCTTTCTGTCTGTGTTGTTTAAGTTTTGCCATAATCGTTCGTAATCATTGTCATGTTTCTGCACAACCTGATCAATTGTTTCCTTTACGATATGTTCCCTGTTCCCGTAGATTACAATGTTATTCCATACATTAAAAGCCAACTGTTGAGTGTAAAAAGGATGACTTTGACTGAAATCAATAATTTCTGTGATTTGTTTTGGTGTGATTTCTACCTTTGAATGCTTAAATCGATTGGTCAAGAATTTCTTAAAGTCAGTTTCTGAAATTGGGTTTAAATTCATGACATGACCAAAATGATAGAAAGGAGATTTTACTTCTTCAAAGATATATTTCATCATTGATTCTTCACTCCCTAAAAACACATAATTGACATGTTGATGATCTTGAATAATTGTTCTTAGCATCCTATCTAAGTTTTTGTCAATTCGAAAAATATCTTGGAATTCATCAAAGACACAAATGAATTTTTTTTGCCTTGTGAGTTTATCAAGTAAGTTTAAAACATCCTCTAAAATGACCTGTTTCTTTTCAGAATTTGCGAAGGATACAGATATTTCTTGGTTGATAGGATTAATATTAACAGTAGGGATAATCTGGAAGCTTTTAAAATAATCTGTAAGTTTTTGCTTGGAGAAATTGTGATAGATTTCAGATAGTAATTTTGATGCAAATTCTTCTATGCTATTAAATGCTTGAAGATTCAAAAAGATGTGTTTATACTTGGTTTTATGAAGTGCCTTTTTAATGAGACTTGTTTTTCCAAAGCGTCTAGGTGATATGATAATGAGATGATTACTGCTGTTAATGAGTTTTGTAATCTCATCAATTTCTTTTATTCTGTTCGTAAAGAACTCACCGTGTACAACAGTACCAAATTTAAAAGGATTTTCCATGCTCAATTGTTTTGCGAAAAAAATCGTTGCGAATAATTACGCAATTTAATAAAAAAATTAGAAAGGACAAAATGGGGGAGAGTTGAACGTTGCACCTCTACGCGTCCACACAACATTTCAACCGTACATTAGACAATATGTGACTAAGGGGTTTTCCCAGTTGGTGGGTTGTTTCGAAGTCACAGGAAGGAAAAATACAGCGGATACGGAATGAAAATTGGTCATTATAAATTATTTCTGTACTTTCATGTTGAAACACATTTGGTGTAACTTTGCATGAAATTTCATAAAAATGAATAAAAAAACATATCGCCCAAAGACTTTTCACCTCATCTTTTCTGGGATGTGGATGTGGAAAGTTTGGATATGGATGAAATTAAAAATGCAATTATGAGTGCGCGATCAATGGATCCTAAAGTAATCAGCTTTATTGCTATGCTTACTAACACACCATTAAAATCATTCCGATGCTATCAAATCAACAGTCGAACCCAAGCTTTTACGGATATTAGAAAAATTAATGCAAGTTGAGGTGTTTTCTGACCTTGGGTTGGTTGGAGGAGCAGTGCTTGCCTTACATATTGGCCATAGAGAGTCTGTTGATATTGATCTGTTCGGGAAAATTGATTTTGAAGCGCAGAAAAATTTGAGTTTCTGAAAAAATCAAAACACATTAATGTTATGTCTATTGACAATGTTAAAATTGATATTGTCAACTACAAATATCCGTGGATTTCAGAAATTGTTGTCGAAGATTGTTTTCGTTTGGCTTCATTAAAAGATATTGGTGAGATGAAATTGAATGCTATTTCAGGTTGTGGTACAAAGAAAGATTTTATTGATCTTTATTATCTTTTAAACTATTTTTGGATCAAGCAAAAAAGCTGGGGGGACATTGAATGTTTATTATGACCTATATTCTCAAATATTTGGATGGGCTATTTTTTTTGACAGTTCAGCTTATCATTACCAAAATCTGCGCTAGTCTAGTACTAGCCGCTTTTCGTAAAACTATAGATAGGTATCTGGTAATAATCTAGATACGAGTTTTGGCGCCAGACTGTCTAATAACCTTAATAAGTTTGTTAATAAAGATTTTGCATGAATTCATGTTAAAGGAAAGGATATTAGTACCTTACAATATGAAATTTATAAAAGGAGAAAGTAGGTATTTAAAAAGTCTATTCCCAGTATCTTTAGAAGAAAGCATTGGTGAGGATAATGAAATTCGCATTATTGACGCATTTGTTGATAATTTAAACTTTTCTGAATTGGGATTTAGAACACATTACAGAGAAACAGGTCGTCCGGCCTATCACCCCAAAGATTTACTAAAGCTATATATTTATGGATATATGAATAGCATTAGATCATCACGTCGGTTAGAAAAAGAATGCAAACGAAATATTGAATTGATGTGGCTTTTAAATAATTTGTCACCAGATCATAATACTATATCGAATTTCAGAAAGGACAATTCCAAATCAATAAAGAAAGTTTTCAGAGAGACGGTTAAGTTATCTCAGTATTTTGAACTTATTGGAGGCGAATTGGTTGCAGGAGACAGCACAAAGCTTAGAGCCCAGAATAGCAAAAAGAATAATTTCAATCAGAAAAAGATAGAGCGACATCAAGAATATATCGAAAGAAAAATAGAAGAATACGAACAAGAATTAAGTAATAACGATGGTGATAATCAGGAAATATTAAAAAAGATTGAGAACAAAAAAGAACTTAAATCAAAGTACGACCGCATGTCTGAGGAATTAACTAGAGATAAAGAAACACAAATATCAACTAGTGATCCAGATAGTCGAAATATGACTCTTCGAAATAATATATCGGAAGTCGCTTACTGTGTTCAAAGTATGGTTGACGCTAAGCACAACCTGCTGCTGGACTTTATTGTGACGAACAAAGGTGATAAAAACGCAATGGGAAATATGTTGCAACGTACTAAGTCTATTTTACGTAATACTACTTTTACTGCTTTATTTGATACTGGATACCATTCAGGGAGAGAGCTAAAAAAAGCAGATGATTTAGGCATCAATGTTCTGGTAAATGTACCTTCTACACCACATGCAAACCAAATTCCTGACCCAAATTATTGTATAAGCAACTTTGTATACAACAAAGAAAATGATACATATACCTGTCCAGCTGGAGAAACTCTAACAACCAGTGGAAAGTGGTATGATGAGAAAAGGAGAAAAGGAAAAGTAAGCAATAAATTTTAAAATTATAGTACATCAAAATGTAAAGGTTGCCCAGTAAAATCCAAATGCACTAAAAGTGAGAGAGGACGCACATTAAAAAGAAGTGAATATACTGAGAACATCGCAGCTAACTCAAAACGAATGAGTGAAGCCAAAGACAAATACAGAGAACGAAAAAGCATAGTCGAGCATCCATTTGGAACGATGAAAAGGCAATGGGGATTTGATCACATAATGACAGAAAAATACATAATTCGAGCAACAGCAGATGTTGGATTTGTATTTTCTTGTTATAATCTCAGACGATTAATAAGTATTCTTGGAATTACTACTTTAATAGAAAGCTTTAATGAGGGGAAAGGAATTTCCCCTAAAATACTGCTTGTCTATCACTTGATTTTAAGCTTTTTAAGACCTCGAAATTATCTTTCTTCTAAATGTTATCAAAAACCAACTCGAAATTATCTCTTCTTATTTGGAGCTAATAGTCTTCTGATGGCTTAAATCCTAGCGCTTTTTTGATTATTAGACAGTCTGACGCAAGCACTCATTGGTTAGCATTTCCATTGAAAGAAATCGAAGTACAAACCTAAACCTTTCTTTTTTTACGCTTTTTACCTTCCACAGAGAAACCAAATTTTCCTTGTTTTTTGGCAACACTGTAGTATTTTCCATGCGCATAAGTAAGCAATTCCGATGCTGCTAAGTGAAATTCACCACTTTCTCTATCTAAATACTGTGTATCTCCATGGACAGCAACAATTTCCGCTAAAAACATGTCATGCGAACCAAGTTCTGTGATTGAATGCACTTTACATTCAAGGTTCATGGGAGACTCTGCAATCATTGGTGCATCCACATGCTCAGCAGGAATTGCAGTTAATCTCATCTCTTTGAATTTGTCGTAATCTTTCCCTGAACGCACTCCACACCAATCTGTAGCATAGGCTAAATCTACGGTTGTTAGATTAATGACAAAACCATTACTTTCCTTAATCAATTTATGTGAGTGTCTCGATTTTCGCACAGAAATATAGCACATTGGTGGATTAGAATTCACAATGCCAGTCCATGCAATGGTAATGATATTATATTGCTCCGGACTTTTTCCACAACTTACCATAACAGCTGGTAGGGGATAAAGCATGGTTCCTGGTTTCCAGGAAATACGTTCTTTGTTAACAGCCATATTTATTTAATTTCTACAGAAATTGGACAATGATCAGAGTGCACTACATCAGCAAGAATATCAGCATGTTGTAATTTTGATCTGAGAGGCTCACTCACCATGTGGTAATCAATTCTCCAGCCCAGATTCTTTGCTCGTGAATTAGCACGATATGACCACCAGCTGTATTTTTCAGGGCTTTGATCAAATTCACGAAAAGAATCCACAAACCCTTTTTCTAAAAACTGGCTTACCCATTCTCGTTCTTCAGGTAAAAACCCCGATACATTCTTCTTCTTTTCAGGTTTACTAATGTCAATAGGTTTATGACAAATGTTATAATCTCCGGAAAGAACAATATTTGGACGAGAAAGCTTTAGTTTATCAATATACTCTTGTATCGCATCTAAGTACTCATATTTAAAGTCTTGACGCACATCTCCTGTTGTTCCTGAAGGAAAATAAGAGTTTATGATGGTTAAATCACCAAAATCCAAACGCATTAATCGACCTTCAGCATCAAAACGGATTTCTCCAATTCCGAATTCCATATAATCAGGTTTTTCTTTCGTAATAGCCATCACACCACTGTATCCTTTTTTTTCTGCAGAGTGAATAAAACAATGGTAGCCCATTGCTTCATAAAAAGAGGTGTCAATATCTTCTTCCCACGCTTTTGTCTCTTGAATTAAGACCACATCTGCCTTTACACTTTCGAACCATTCATTAAAGCCTTTTCTTACTGCAGCCCTAATTCCATTCACATTGTAAGAAATAATTTTCATTGTTTTTCTATTTACATTGCACTGATAATCAAATCTATATCTCTGGAGTACATGTCAAATCTATTTCCAATATCTTGATTGGTTAGAATTCCATTGTACACATAAACCCCATGTCGGCTTCCTTTGTGACTTTTAAGGTAATTGGTAATATCTCCAGAGCCTCCCATTTCTAAAATCACAGGGGACAAAATATTGCTCAATGCATAACTGGCAGTTCGTGCAACTCTTGAAGCAATATTCGGCACACAATAATGGATAACCCCATGTTTTGTATAGGTTGGTTCTTTATGATTTGTTGATCGACTGGTTTCAAAACATCCTCCCTGATCAATGCTAATATCTACAATAACAGAATGTTTTTTCATTTTCGATACCATATTTTCTGTGATAATTCCAATGGCACTTGTATTTATAGTTCGCATAGCACCTATGACAACATCAGCAGTTTTTAAAGAACGTTCCAATACTTGAGGTTGCAAAATAGATGTGGATATCTGGTAATTTAAGCTGTTTACAATGCGGGTAAGTCTATGGACAGAGCGATCAAAAACTTTAACTTGAGCCCCCAAACCCAATGCCGTTCTAGCTGCATATTCACCCGCTGTTCCTGCGCCTAAAATCACTATCTCTGAAGGGGAAACTCCAATCATTCCTCCCAGCATTTCACCTTTTCCATCATTCACATTTGACAAGTATTCAGACGCAATGAGAATAGAGCTTCTACCTGCAATTTCACTCATGGAACGCACAATAGGATAGCAATTTTGCTCATCTTTCAATAAATCATAAGCAATTGCTACAACGCGTTTTTGTATCAATTTTGCAAAAAACTCTTTGTTGTGCGTCCCTGAATGTAAATTTGACATCACGATCTGATTACAGTGCATCATCTCGATTTCCTTCAAAGTGAAAGGTGCCACTTTGATCACAATATCTGCTTGAAAAATCTCTTTTGCAGAGTCACAAATTTTTGCTCCATTCTGAGCATATTTTTCATCTGTGAAATGAGCTTGTGCTCCGGCTCCTCTCTGAATAAGCACAGTATGTCCACTTTCAACTAAAGACTCTACCGCCAGAGGTGCTAAGGGAATCCGCCCCTCTTGCATTGAAGTTTCGCAAGGAATACCAATGCTGTACTTTTTCTTTTTTCTATGCACATCAAGAACCTCTTCCTGAGGACTTAAACCATATTGTGATAGAATCTGTCGGGAAACTTCATTCGAATCACTCATAATCGAAAAATTTAGTAATCTAAAATACGAAATAATTCAGTGGTATCAAATTGTTTTTTTATTGCGAAACATAAATCCTAAGAACCAATTAGACAGAACGCTGTTCATATCGTTTCCTAAGCAATTCTAAAGCATGTTCTTGCATGTCTTCAACATTGTCTGTTTCATCAACAATTTCAAGACCCAGAATACTCTCGACAATATCTTCCATGCTGACTAATCCGGCAACAACACCATATTCATCCAAAACTAAACTGATGTGCTCTTTCTTTTCAATCATACTCTCATAAAGCTTAAATACAGGAGTGCTTTCAACCACAATATTAATTGGTCGCTGTATGTCCTTTAGTTTAATGTCAGATTCATTATTGAGGATTTTATCTAAGATATCAGTTTTTAATACATATGCATTAATTTGGAATTTATCCTCAGAGTAAACAGGAATTCGTGAGTGAGGCAAAATCTTATACTCCGAATAAAACTCACGCACACTCATATCTGCATTTGCTACTTGCATAACAATGCGCGGTGTCATAATATCTCTAGCTTTTACAAATTGAAAACGCATCAAATTTTGAACAATTTTAATTTCACTATCGCGAAATGCACCATGTTCCTTTCCATAGTCCACCATTGCACTTAGCTCTTCACGCATTTCATTGACTGAATCTTTGGGTTTTGGGAAAAGCTTTGTAATTAACTCACTGAGTAAAATGAAAGGATACAGCGGTGAATAAATAAGAATTACTAAAGCATAAGTTGTAGTACGGGTAAAGGATTTCCAATAATTCGCACCAATAGTTTTGGGGATAATCTCAGAAAAAATAAGGATAAGCAAAGTGAGTATAGCACTGACAATTGATAAATACGTTTCTCCCCACAAAACTTGTGCTTGAGCTCCAACACCAGCTGCTCCTAATGTGTGAGCAAAGGTATTCAGTGTGAGAATAGCAGCCAACGGTCTATCAATTTTCTTTTTAAACCGATCAAGCTGTTTTGCATATCCAAGCCCTTTTTGCTTTAAAAGCGCAATGTAACTTGGTGTTATACTTAACAATACAGACTCTAATAGAGAACACAAAAAGGAAAAAAATAAAGCAACAAAAAGAAAAATTAGCAATAACTCCATAAATCAACTTTTTTCTTTAATAATAGTAAAACAAAGAAGAAACAAAAGGGTTTAATCTTTCTTTGATTTCACAATTTCCAATTTCAATTGTTGGATTTGTATATCGCAAAAAGCATTGTAATTTTGAGCAAACATTTTGTTTTACCAACACATTATGGATAATTCAGCATTTGAAAGCGCATATTTAAAGCATCCACAGTTCTCAAAAATTGTGGAATTTACACACTCTCAAACTGGAAAAATGCACTTGTCCTCTTTGGCAGGATCCTCATTTTCCATGCTGTTTTATGCACAATACCAACACAAAAAGAAACATCATTTAATTGTTCTTCCCGATAAAGAAAAGGCGGCTTACGTGTATAATGATTTGAGAAAACTTAGTGGCAAGGACGATAATTTTCAATTTTACCCGTCAGCATATAAGCGCAGTGTTGAATACAATCAAATTGACAATACAAATATTTTATTGAAAACAGAAGTGCTAAACCGAATTAGTACAAGCAAAAAACCATACGTCCTTATCACTCATCCGGAAGCACTTATTGAAGCAGTTGTGCCAAGAAAATCCTTAAAAGATAATAGCCTTGAGGTTCGTTTGGGCGATGAATTATCTCAAGATTTTGTTCAAGAAATCCTAGATAATTATGGCTTTGAAGAATGTGACTTTGTCTATGAGCCCGGAACCTATGCTGTCCGTGGTGGCATCATTGATATTTACAGCTTTTCCTTCGAACAGCCATATCGTATTGAATTTTTTGGTGATGAGATTGAAAGCATACGTAGTTTTGATCCGGAAACACAAATATCAACAGAAAAATTTAAGCGCATTTCCATTGTACCAAACATTCATGACAGGTTAAACGATGAGAAGAAAGTTCCTTTCATGAAATTCCTTAGCGACTCAGCAAGTGTATGGATGCAAGATCCGGATTTTATTCTGCAACGTCTGGAAAACATTTGGGAAAAAGCAAATGCACGCTTCGACAATCACCAAAATATGGATGTAGAATCTCATCCTATGTTAGACCCTCAACAGCATCTTACACATCCTAAAGAAATTGAGTCGTATCTTGAACGTTTTCCTCAAATCCTTTTCGGACAAATACAAGATGCAGACTACAGTCAAAAACTGAGCTTTTCAACAGCTCCCCAACCAGCATTTCAAAAGAATTTTGACTTGCTAATTCAAGAGCTTCAAAAACGAAAAGACGATGGTTACTCTTGTCACATTTTATCTGATAATGAGAAGCAAATTCAACGAATTCGGGATATTTTTACGGATAAAGAAGAAAATATTTCGTTTGAACCTGTCTTTTTCGCACTCCATCAAGGGTTTATTGATCACGATCTGAAATATTGTGTCTTTACGGATCATCAAATTTTTGAACGATATCATAAATATCAACTTAAAGGAAATTTTGCTCGCAAAGATGCCATTAGTCTTAAAGAATTACATGACTTAAAGCCTGGCGACTACGTTGTTCATGTCGATAATGGCGTCGGAAAATTTGAAGGACTTCAGCGCATTGTAAACGATGGAAAAACCCAAGAAGTAATCCGTATCAGATACAATGAAGGAGACGTTCTTTTTGTTAACATTCATTCTTTACACCGGATCTCTAAATACAGAGATAAGGAAGGAGACAAACCCAATATCCACCGTTTGGGATCGGGACATTGGGCAAGAATAAAAGAGAAAACAAAGAAGAAAGTTAAAGATATTGCGCGAGATTTGATCCTCTTGTACGCCAAACGACAAGAAAGCGATGGATTTGCATATTCTCCTGACACATATCTTCAGCGTGAATTAGAATCTTCATTCATTTATGAAGACACTCCTGACCAATTGACAGCAACGCAAGCAGTCAAAGAAGACATGGAAAATAAAATTCCCATGGATCGTTTGGTTTGTGGTGATGTTGGTTTTGGTAAAACTGAAGTCGCAGTACGAGCAGCATTCAAAGCTGCCAACGATAGTAAACAAGTTGCGATATTGGTTCCAACTACTATTTTAGCTTTTCAGCATTACAACACTTTCAAGTCTCGTCTTCAGGATATGCCAGTGAAAATTGATTATGTGAGTCGATTAAAAACAAGCGGTGAAATCAAAAAAACGCTCAAAGCTTTAAAAGAAGGTGAAGTTGACATTATCATTGGCACACATCGACTTGTTAGTAAGGATGTTGAGTTTAAAGATCTTGGTTTGCTTATCATAGATGAGGAACAAAAATTTGGAGTTTCTGTTAAAGAGAAACTCAAGCAAATAAAACTCAATGTTGACACCCTTACATTAACGGCAACACCAATTCCACGTACTATGCAGTTTTCGTTGATGGGAGCCAGAGATTTGTCTGTCATCAACACACCACCACCAAATCGACATCCAATTATTACCGAATTGCACACGTTTAATCACGATATTATTCGTGAAGCAATCATGTATGAAGTGAATCGCAATGGTCAAGTATTTTTCATTCATAATCGGGTGCAAAATATTATGGAGGTTGAAACCTTAATAAACCGAATTTGTCCTGAAGTAAAAACCCGCTTTGCACATGGTCAGATGGATGGAAAAAGCTTGGAGCGCATCATGCTGGAATTTATGCGTGGTGATTTTGATGTTCTTATTGCAACTACTATCATCGAAAACGGACTCGACATTCCAAATGCAAATACTATCATCATCAATAATGCAAATAATTTTGGATTAAGTGAATTGCACCAATTGCGCGGTAGAGTTGGTCGCTCAAACAAAAAAGCATTTTGCTACCTGTTGGCACCTCCATTAACACATGTTAGTGGTGATGCTCGACGCAGACTTAAAGCCATAGAAGAATTTACCGATTTGGGTAGTGGCTTTAATATTGCCATGCAGGATTTGGATATCCGTGGTGCTGGAGATATGCTGGGAGCAGAACAATCAGGTTTTATTTCAGATATGGGTTATGAAACCTATCAGAAAATTCTTAAAGAAGCCATTCAAGAGCTTAAAGAAGATGAATTCAGGACAATGTTTCAGGAAAAAGATGCAGATAAAACATTACCAATAGACCATCAATTTGTCAACGATTGCCAAATTGAAACCGATTATGAAGTTTTGTTGCCGGATGATTACATTGAATCAGTATCAGAACGCATACACTTATATCGCAAACTTGATAACATTGAACAAGAATCGGAGATTTTGCGTTTTGAACAAGAATTATTGGACCGTTTTGGACCATTGCCAGAGCAAGTACTTGGAATGATGGAAGTTGTACGGTTGCGCTGGATTGCTTTAAAGCTTGGTTTCCAACGTATTGTAATAAAAAACCAACGATTCATTGGCTATTTTCCTTTAGATCAACAATCTGTATTTTATCAAAGTCGTATTTTCTCTGGCGTAATTGCATTCATGCAGAAACATCCTGGAAAAGTGATGTTAAAAGAGCATAATAACAAATTGAGTTTACGCGTTCGAAATATCAAAGACATTTACAGCATAAGAACATTTTTGGAAACTATGCATGCAGATATTCTGAACATGCATGAAAACTAAAAATTCAATTTTTGCAATTCAACAGAATGTTTAAATTTACTGTCTAAATTCAGAAACTATGTTTTTACTACGCTTATTGCTACTCTTTTTCATTTTCATGTTTATCCTTTTTCTTTTGATTAGGATTATTCTCCCTTATAAATTCCGTCAGCTCTCAAAAAAAATGAATCAACAAACAGAGGAACAAAAAAGAGCATACCGGCAATCCGAAAAACAGGAGGGCGAAGTTACCATAGAAAATACTCAACAAGCAAAAAAAGGGCAATCCTCTACCAAAGGGGAGTATGTGGATTTTGAAGTTGTTGATGAAGACTGATAATCACAGCTAAAATTCAAGTTGACAAACAATAAATGCATCCAATTGTTAGTTGTTTTGATGCAGCAATTTTGAGTTTAAGAACTTATTAATAATAAGGTATCATTTAATTTCATAGTTTTGCATCAGAAATAGAAATTATGGCAGGAGGATTTTTTAAAATACCGAACCATTCAGTGTTCAACTATCAACCGGTTTTTTACGACCCGGAAAAAGAGCGTCGTGAAAAAAAACGTCGTCAGTTGCGAATGGAGCAAGGTAAAGACCCTGATATTGATGATGATGCGAGTACAGAAGATCGTATTCGTGGGCGTATGTCTGCTTATCGCATTAAACCGGTAAAAAAGGCAAAACGCGCATCGAATCTCAGGTTACTTGTCATTTTTGGCATTCTATTATTACTCACTTACGTCATTTTAGCGTTATAATTATGGCAGATTGCATTCATTTGTTACCGGATGCAGTAGCCAATCAAATTGCAGCTGGAGAGGTTATCCAGCGTCCTGCATCCGTTGTTAAAGAGTTGGTTGAAAATGCTGTTGATGCTGAAGCATCAAAGGTCACTATCATTGTGCGTGATGCCGGAAAAACATTAATCCAAGTGATTGATGACGGAAAAGGCATGAGCGAAACAGATGCACGAATGGCATTTGAGCGCCATGCTACATCAAAAATCACCAAAGCAGAGGATTTATTTGCAATTCGAACCAAAGGTTTCCGTGGCGAAGCACTTGCGTCCATTGCCGCTGTTGCCAGTGTCGATTTAAAAACCCGAGCCAAAGGCGAAAGCATAGGCACATACATTCGTATGTCTGCCTCAGTGGTTGAATTGCAAGAGGCAGATGCTTACCCTGAAGGAACTAACTTCATGGTAAAAAATCTCTTTTTCAATATCCCGGCACGACGAAAATTTCTAAAAACCGAGCAAACAGAACTCAAACATATCATTAACGAAGTACAAAGAGTTGCACTTGCTCACCCTGAAATTCGTTTCAAATTGTCGCATAATGATCATGACATCATGAATTTGCAAGCTGGAAATGTCAAACAGCGTATCGTTGGTATTTTTGGTCGTAGCATGGAAAATAATTTGATTGATGTCAATATTGATACTGACATTGTTCGATTACGTGGCTATATCGGAAAACCGGAGAAAGCAAGGAAAACATCAGGAGAGCAGTTCTTTTTTGTGAATCGCAGATACATGCGTCATGGCTATTTTTATAAAGCAGTAGCCAGTGCTTATGAACGACTCATTCAAGAAAACTCTTACCCTCAGTTTTTCATTTATTTTGATATTAATCCGGATAAAATTGATGTGAATATCCACCCGACAAAAACTGAAATTAAATTTACAGACGAGCGTCCTATTTATCAAATGCTTCATGCTGCCGTAAGAGAGGCGCTTGGAAAATTTAATTTGGTTCCTTCTTTGGATTTTGAAAAAGATGAAACCATGGATATTTATTCTGGTTCGAAAGCAAGCTTTAAAGCCCCTGATATTGATGTTAACCCTGGGTTTAATCCTTTTGAAGAAGAGAAAAAATCAGCCGCTGGTTTTTCTCGTTCAACGGATTATTCGCATCCGCACCAAAAGGAAGTTTCTCCAGATTTGAAACATTGGAAAAGTTTGTATCCCGAACCAGAAATCGAAACTGAAAATCAACAACAGGAAATTCCAATTGAGAATAAAACCAACTCTCAATTTTTCCAAATTAAACAACGATACATCATTACCACAGTCAAGTCAGGTATGATGGTTATTGATCAAACAAGAGCCCACGAAAGGATACTCTATGAGCAATTTATGGAATTTCTGGGGAAACGCGAAGGAGTAGTTCAAAAGGAACTTTATCCTGTCAATGTACAATTGAATCCTGAGGATTTTGCCCTAGCAATGGAATTAATGGACAAATTGAATGAACTTGGATTCGATCTATCTGTTTTTGGTGATAACAGTCTTGTTGTAAATGGTTTGCCTGCAGATATCATTGTTGAAGATCCGAAGCGTTTAATTGAAGAAGTTTTAGAAAATTATAAAACGCATACGGGCGATATCAAACTCCAACTTGACGAACGCCTAGCATGGGCAATGTCTAAAACTTCGGCAAAACACTTTGTAAGACATCTTCAACCTGAAGAAATGCAGGAACTGTTTTATCGTTTAATGGCGTGTAAAATCCATAATTATACACCGAGCGGTAAATCCATTATCAGCATTATATCTGTTGATGAACTTGAAAAACGTTTAAAATAGTTGATTATGAATTTATTTGGAAGAGGATTTAGCATAAATATGACACCAGTTGTGAAAAACTTGGTAATCATTAATGTAGCCATGTTAGTAGCGACATATTTAGCAGAAAATTTGTTCATGTTCAACCTCACAGAAAAACTTGGTTTATTTTATTTTGATTCCAACTATTTCAACCCATTACAAATTGTTACACATATGTTTATGCATGGGGGTATTGGTCATATCTTTTTTAACATGTATGCTTTGGTGATTTTTGGAAACGTTTTGGAACAAACCTGGGGTGGAAAACGCTTTCTGATTTATTATCTGGTTACAGGTCTAGGAGCTGCATTATTGCACAACTTAGTAAATTTTATTCATGCACAAACCATTATTTCCAATATAAGCCCTGATGATTTAAACCTTGTTATTAGTGAGGGAAGAGAAGCACTTCTGAACTATAAGAATTTCATTAATCCTCAACTAGCCGACCTTAACTTGATTTATAACATTCCTACCGTTGGAGCATCAGGAGCTGTTTTTGGGGTTTTATTAGCCTTCGGAATGCTTTTCCCCAATGTAAGATTGCAAATGATTTTTCCTCCAGTATCTTTAAAAGCAAAACATTTAGTCATTGGATATGGCGTTTTGGAATTATACCTCGGATTAACTCAACCAGGAAGCAATATTGCCCATTTTGCTCACCTAGGAGGTATGCTGTTTGGCTTTATTTTGATTAAGATTTATAAGAAAAATCAGTTTAATCAAAACCGTTGGAACTGATGAATTTTCAGGATTACATAAAACAAAGTTTTCAAAACGGCACTGTACTAACACGCTTGATATACATCAACTTAGGCATGTTTGTCCTCGTTGTTACTTGGTTTATTTTGAGCCGTTTAGGTGGTTTTGATACTGAAGCCTTACACGATCTTTTGGCATTTCCTGCAAGCTTGGAACGTGCCATTCTAAAACCATGGACAATCGTAACTTACATGTTTACTCAGATAAATTTCTTTCATTTGCTCTTTAATCTGGTTGCACTTTCATGGTTCGGAAAAATGTTTCTCCAATGGCTGGATGAAAATAAACTTTTGTCCGTTTATATTCTTGGAGGATTAAGTGGAGCTGGTATTTATCTGCTTTCTTATCAAATTTTTCCAGGATTAGCAATTCATAACAATACGGTAGGAGTTGTCGGTGCTTCTGCATCTATTTATGCCATTTTAATGGCACTTGTAGGAATAGCACCAAAACATAAAATTCACATTCCATTGATTGCAAGTTTTGACTTACGACAATTGGGATTGGCTGTATTGGCCATTGATGTTTTCAGCATTGCATTTAGTCACAATATCGGAGGACATTTAGCTCACATGGGAGGAGCTCTCTTTGGGTTTACTTTTGGTTATCTTCATAAACAAGGTACAGATATTTCGTGGTGGTTAACTCAAATTATTAAAGCTGTTGGCAAATTTTTTAAGCCAAAACCGAAAATGAAAGTAAATTACAAAACCGAAAATCGTACCCGTCACGAAACTGACATGGAATACAATGCGCGGAAAACAGCAGAACAAGAAGAGGTCAATCGTATTTTGGATAAAATTGGGGAATCTGGATATGAAAGTCTAACAAAACGTGAGAAAGAAATTTTATTTAAGTCAAGCCGGAAGTAACATGAAATTTATTCGAGCCATTTTTGTATTCCTTAACATCTTGGTTGTCATTCTATTGATGATGAGTTATGCTGCCGGATTTTTATCACCAGAAAAATTTCATCTTCCTACCTTAATGGGATTCCTGTTTCCATACATTGCAGGTTTGAATGTTCTCTTTGTCATCTTTTGGCTAATCTTTAAATATCAATATAGCCTAATTTCATTGATAGCACTACTTGCTGGCTTTGGCTTAATAAGTCGATTTGTTCAAATATCAGGGAAAAATCTACCAGAAAACGAGGAAAAGGAAATAATGTATGTAATATCATACAACACTCAAATTTTTGGCTGGTATCATTGGGATAATAATCTTGAAATTCGAGACTCTATCCTTGATTTTATTGAAAAGGAACAACCTGATATTCTGTGTATTCAAGAATATTTCACAACAAGAAACTCCCGTTTTCAAACCGGAAAGCTAATCCAAGAAAAATTAAATGGAATTTCCATTCATGAAGCGTTTGCTATTATGCCTGATAATAACCAGGCTTTTGGACTTGCAACATTTATTCGGTATCCCATTATCGGAAAGGGGAATATCCAATTTGAAAACAGCAATAATTTGGTGCAATTCACCGATTTTATTTTTCAGAATGATACTTTACGACTATACAATGCCCATTTACAATCATTGCACTTCAACCTCAACGATTATTCTGAAGTTGATGAAATAAATTTGAGAGAAATAAGCATTGAACAGCTGGGAAGTAAAAAGCAGATCATTAAAAAGTTTCTTGCTGCTTCAAAACAACGGGCAGCACAAGCCGATAGTTTGGCATCACATATTGCATTGTCACCATATCCTGTCATTGTATGCGGCGATTTTAATGATACACCCGGATCCTATGCATATCATCAAATTGCAAAAAACCTCAAAGATGCCTTTAAAGCTTCCGGTCAAGGGTTTGATTTCAGTTACAGTCGAAAAATACTAAAGCTTCGAATTGATCATATTTTATACGATAAGTCTCTGGAATCCTATGCTTTTAATACAAAAAACGTGAATTTTTCTGATCATTTCCCTGTAAGTTGTTATCTTAGTAGCAAATAATATCACATGAAGGGTTCAAGAATCATAATTATACTCCTAATTATCAGTCTATTAGTATCTTGCCAGGCAAATCGTCAATTTGAATGGCCCAGAATTGAACGAAATGAAGAAGTTGTGACTCATAAGTACTACGCATTAGTGTATGATGAGGATCATGAAATAGCAAAATGGACAGCGTACAGCATCGACAAATCTGAAACTTATCCGTACGTTGACCGTTTGTATCAATACAATCAAGACCCAAAAGTTTTTACCTATACTGCAACCTATGACGATTACAAAAAGTCTGGTTACGACCGTGGTCACTTAATCCCTGCACGTGACATGATGTTTA
This sequence comes from Bacteroidales bacterium, assembly GCA_963676165.1. Classification (GTDB taxonomy): domain Bacteria; phylum Bacteroidota; class Bacteroidia; order Bacteroidales; family ML635J-15; genus JAQIBY01. The sequence goes on from OY781043.1 coordinate 3,777,603, forward strand.
ACGAATTGGCTCAAAAGGAAGTCAATTTTATGAGTAATATTACTCCACAGGATCCAGGGTTTAATCGTGGAATTTGGCGAGTACTTGAACGCAATGTCAGAAGTTGGGCGAATCAATACGATTCTGTTCTTGTAGTCACCGGACCAGTATTGAAAGATTCTTTGCCTAAAATTGGAGATACCAACGAAATATCTGTACCTGAGTCCTTTTTTAAAACAGTTTTGATTTATAATGACACCATAAAATCTGGTATTGCCTTTCATATTCCCAATGAAAAAGCTGAAAGCGCAGATATTCTCGATTATAGTATCAGTATTGATAGTTTAGAAATTATTACAGGAATGGATTTTTACCCCAAGATTCCCAAAAAACTTAAAGCCATTGAAGACACTGTAATTGTTGAACATTGGAAACGATAAACTGTTCGATAAGGAGTAATATCTTATAATTAGAAATTGCTATGGATCATAATGTACTAATTGCCCTTGGATTGACTCTATTTGCTGGTTTAAGTACCGGTATTGGGAGTATTATCTCGGTCATGTATAAAAAGACAAATCAATCTTTATTATCTGTTGCATTAGGTTTTTCTGCAGGAGTTATGATTTACATTTCTTTTGTAGAGATTCTACCTGAAGCCAATGCATCTATGCATAAATATTTCCAAAACGATGTCGGAAATTGGATTACATTAGCAGCCTTCTTTGGAGGTATGTTACTTGTTACACTGATTGATAAACTTGTGCCTTCAGAAGAAAATCCTCATGAAATTCATGAAGTGGAAGACATCAATGATGAAGCAGCAAAAACCAAGAAGTTACAACGTTTAGGAGTACTTTCTGCTATTGCCATAGCCATCCATAATTTCCCTGAAGGAATTGCAACTTTCATGTCTGCGTACAATGATATTGAGCTTGGATTACCGATTGCCATTGCTGTGGCTATTCACAATATCCCGGAAGGAATTGCTGTAGCTGTTCCCATTTATTTTGCAACCCAAAGTCGGAGAAAAGCGTTTCGTTTATCTTTTTTGTCAGGCTTGTCAGAACCAGTAGGTGCAATTTTAGCATATCTGATTTTAATGCCATTCCTCAACGAATTGGTAATGGGAATTGTTTTTGCTTCTGTTGCCGGAATTATGATTTTTATTTCTCTTGACGAACTTTTGCCAACAGCTGGAAAATACGGAAAACACCACCATTCAATTTACGGTTTACTTGCCGGAATGATGATTATGGCTATTTCACTTTTGATTCTTTAACATGCACAAAATTGCTTACATACTGATTTTTTCACTCACACTTTTAGGTGTATCCTGCCAAAAAGAGAAAAGTTTGCCGAGTGACTTGTTATTAAGTGAAATTTATTTTCCAGAAAACACTGAAATCAAAGATATGATTAGTGTCAACGATTCCGTATTATTTGTTTGTGGAGGACGAAGAGACCAACATGGATATATCTATCAATCGAAGGACAAAGGTGAAAGCTGGAGTATGCGTTTAATTCTTGATGATGCATCAATTAATTGCATCCATATCAGTGATGAAGGTGGATACTGGGCAGGAAGCGATTCTTTGAGAATATGGCATAGTAAGGATCTTGGACAAACTTGGGAAGAATATGAAATCAGTAATTACCCGTGGGACAATTATCTGAATCCATATCATGCAATTTACGCATGGAATTCAAAATCGATTCTTGCAATTGGGGGAGAATATTACCAGAAAGGCATCACAAGCAAAACCGAAACAGGAGACTATCCTTGGGTTCAGACTTCTTGGGATAATCAGTGGTTTGATCTTATTGTTTGGTTTGAGAACAATGTGCTTATTTCAGGGTATGGACAAGTGTTATATAGCGATAATTTTGGAAAAGAATTTCATGAAACAGGTTTGTATGGAGATGCCTTTATTGATCTTGAAAAAACGGATGATAATGAAATTTTTGTACTTGGTGAACATGGAGAAATATTTCAATATAATAACCTTTCATGGGTAAGACATACAAACATTCAAGGGCGTTTTAACGATATGGCTTTGGGCGAAAAATATTCACTTTTTGTGGGACAAAGTGGAATATTCTTCCTTGCCGATGAGAACTTAAATGAGCCGATAGAAATTGAACCTTTCACTAGCTCGCATTTGAGCTTAGCTCATGCCCATGGAAATGATTTCCTAATTGGCACATTAGATGGTAAAATATATCGCTTATCTGGAAAGTAATAAATCTAACTTTTTCACCTTTTACAATCTCATTTATTGGCATTTAGCTTTCCATTTAATTACGTTCATATTCGGTAAATACACACACAAACTACAATAGTTTATGAGGAAAATATCATTTGAGATCTAATTTTTACAAATAAACCTCAGATTTCGAGGCACTTGTAAATGGTGCAACAGCACGATCATAGATCCCTTGTACCCAGGCAATTGCCATTCCGTAATTTGTCACAGGCACACCAGCTTTAATTGCTGGCTGAATTCGATTAATAAGCTGTTTACGTGTAATCACACACCCTCCACATTGAATAACTAATGCATAATCGGTGATTTCGCCGGGGATATTATCTAATCCTGAAACGACTTTATATTCAAGTTTTTTTCCTGTAAAATCTGAAATCCAACGTGGTATTTTAACTCGTCCTATGTCGTCGCAAGCCACATGATGTGTACATGATTCCAACAACAAGACTTTATCCCCATCTTTCAGCTCAGAAATTTTAGGTGTACCTTGAAGATAGGCAGCAAAATCACCCTTATACCTTGCCAATACAACTGAAAATCCTGTCAAAGGAATATCTGCAGGAATAGAAGCATCAGCTTTCAAGAAAATTTGACTGTCAGTAATTGCTAAAGCTGGTTTAATCGCCGTTTTTCGAAGAAAAGCATCCACTTCACGCTCTTTTAAAACAATGGCAATGGCATCATTATCCAAGATATCGCGAATTGCTTGTACTTGAGGCAAAATCATTCGTCCTTCAGGAGCTTCAATATCTATCGGCGTAATAAGCAAAACAATATCTCCGTATTGAATTAAATCCCCGATTAAGGATGGTGTTTGCATGGCAGATTCAGGTATGCTTTCACGAATTTTCCTGATAAGTATTTCTTTAGCACTACGATCATCTACACAAGAATATTCTATGACACCTTGCTTAAAATCATCTTTGATTTGTTGTTTGAAATCTGCATCAAGCTTAATGACATCGCCTTTATTATGGACAATAAGAAACGGGATATCTTGTTTCTTAAATTTGTCAAGCATGAGTTTTTCAGCCTCTTCAAATTGATTTGAAGTAATTACTAAAATTGCCAGATCAATGAGTTTTAATGATTCAAAAGATTTTTTTATGCGCAACTCTCCCAATTCTCCAACATCGTCAATACCAGCAGTATCAACAAGTATAACAGGTCCGAACCCTGTAATTTCAAACGACTTTTTCACGGGATCAGTAGTAGTACCTGCAACATCGCTAACAATAGAAATATCTTGTCCTGCTAAGGAATTAATCAAGGAAGATTTCCCATTATTTCGACGACCGTAAATTCCAATATGTACTTTATTTTCCTTTGTTTTTTTCATAACTCATGCTTATAGCTGATAAACAGCAGATTGCTTTTGTTGTTTCAAATATTCATGAAAAATACGAAATATTACAAAAAGAAAGCATGTGGTTTGAGCAAAGATCACTTGTTCAGTGTTCAAAAACAGGAAAATAAACGCAAAATTAAACGGTAAGAAGGGAGTAAAAAGACATAAAAACGGAATCTTTCCTTAACTTTGCAACTTATTTATTGTATTACTGTTTAAGTTTTATGATTATGGAACTCAATAAAAATAATGTAAGCAAAGCTTTGGCAGAAGTGCTTTATCCAGGCAATGCCAAAGATATTATTAGCCTGAGAATGGTGGAAAATCTTCAAATCGAAGGAAAAAAAGTTAGTTTCGATTTGGTTTTTGAAAAAGATACTGATCCTTTCATCGCATCAATGAAAAAAGCCTGTGTTAAAATACTTGAGTCTGCTTTCGGTGAAGACAAGATCGAAATCAAAGGAAATATCCAAGCAAAAAGCAGAGCCATTACTAAGGAAGCTGAAATTCATACAGGACAAGCTGAAACCGGAATTGGCAAAGTAAAAAATCTGATTGCTGTTGCATCAGGAAAAGGTGGCGTTGGAAAATCTACAGTTTCCGTCAACATGGCAATTGCTTTAGCTCAACATGGTTACAAGGTTGGTTTACTCGATGCAGACATCTTTGGTCCTTCAATTCCTAAAATGTTTGGTCTTGAAGATGAAAAACCTCGTGGCAAACAAGAAAATGGGAAAGAATGGATTTTGCCATTGGAAAAATACGGAGTAAAAATGCTTTCTGTTGGTTTCTTTGTGGATCCTGATTCTGCGCTTGTATGGCGTGGTGCTATGGCTACCAATGCATTGAAACAACTAATTAACGATGCAGATTGGGGCGAATTGGATTATTTACTTTTCGATTTACCTCCAGGAACAAGTGATATTCATTTGACATTGGTACAAACCGTTCCTGTAACTGGTGCTGTAATTGTTTCTACACCTCAAGATGTTGCCCTTGCTGATGCTCGTAAAGGAATATCCATGTTTAAAACGAAAGGAATTGAAGTACCAATTCTTGGTTTGGTGGAAAATATGGCTTGGTTTACTCCAGAAGAATTACCTGATAACAAATATTATCTTTTCGGTAAAGATGGTTGTAAAAAACTTTCTGCTGAAACAAATATTCCATTGTTGGGACAAATTCCTCTCGTTCAAAGCATTCGCGAAGGCGGTGACGAAGGAAAACCTGCTAGTATGCAATTAAGTTCTCTCACAGGAAAAGCATTTGAAACTGCTGCAATTGCAATGATTGAACAGGTTGATGTGAGAAATAAAACAATGGATCCAACAAAAATTGTTGAAATCAAACACAAATAACGCTTTATGGAAGAAATTAAAAAACGTATTGCAAAATCCATCGAAGAAGTACGCCCTTATTTACAGGCTGACGGTGGTGATATTTCATTGGTAAATATTACTGATGATTTTGTGGTAGAGGTAAAATTGCTGGGTGCATGTGGATCATGTCCTTTCAGCATTCAGACACTGAAACTTGGGGTTGAGGAAAAACTCAAACAAGATGTCCCTGAGGTAAAAGAAGTTGTCTCTGTATAAGTGATTGGCATCCGTTAGGATTCCTAGCGGATGCACTTTTTATGCATCCTGTTCTATACATATCTTATGATGGAATGACTGATTCTTTGGGTCAATCTCAAGTAATTCCATACCTGATTGAACTTAGCAAAACTGGTTTGGAATTTCATATTATCTCAGCAGAAAAACCATCAAACTTTCAAGCCAATAAATCACAAATATCTGCTTTACTCAAAGCCCACAATATTCATTGGCATCCGGTACAATACACAAAAAAGCCTCCGCTAATTTCTACAATGAAAGATATCCGTGCAATGAAAAACTTAGCAATTAAATTGCACAAAACACACCAGTTTCATGCGACACACTGCCGAAGCTACATCAGTGCTTTTGTCGGAATGGCACTTAAAAAGAAATTTCATGTTCCTTTCCTTTTTGATATGCGAGGTTTTTATGCTGATGAAAGAGTGGATGGAGGCTTATGGAATCAGTCAAATCCTGTTTACCGCCAAGTTTACAAGTTTTTTAAGCGGAAAGAAAAAGTCTTTATGAATACTTGCGATCAGCTTATTTCTTTGACAGAAAATGGGAAGCAATGTATTGCATCTTGGGAATTTGAGCATCTTAAAACTGATGACATAACTGTCATTCCATGTTGTGCAGATTTAGATCATTTCAATCCCAAAAAAGTGAATCCAACTCAAAGAAAAGAGATTCAATCATCATTGAATCTCTCCGATGATGATTTTGTGCTGTCTTATTTAGGATCTATAGGAACGTGGTATTTACCTGAGGAAATGCTTGATTTTTTTGCTGTTTTATTAAAAAATCGCCCGGAAAGTAAGTTTCTTATTTTGACACGAGACAATCCGGATAGTATGCGTGAAATGGCCAAACAGAAATCTATTCCTGAAGAGAAACTCATATTCCGACCAGCAAGTAGAGATGAAGTTCCTGCATTGATCTCTTTATCCGATTTATCCATCTTTTTTATTAAACCTGTCTTTTCAAAAAAAGCTTCCTCGCCAACAAAACTTGCAGAACTATTAGGAATGGGTGTCCCTGTAATATGCAATGGCAATGTGGGCGATATTGATAACATCATCGAAAAATATCAAACAGGTTTGGTAATCCGTGAGTTTGATACCGAGACATATCAAAAAGTTGTTGACAAATTACCAGAAATCTTACAAATTGATTCTCAGCACTTACGTTCTGTTGCAGACGAGTATTTTTCACTTACTGTTGGTACAAAATCTTACCAAAAAGCCTATGCAAAAATCTTAAAATGATCAATACTTCATCTTAAGTTTATTTGTTTATTGCCAATCTGCTTCTATCTTTGAACGATAATTCACAAAACATGCGAAAAAAAGTACTGCTTTGCCTAGTTCATCATCGCCCGGATCGTTCGCCCGGACAACGATTTCGAATTGAGCAATTTCTACCAGCGCTTGAGAGAGATGCTTGGGAAATTCAGTATTCTAACATCCTAAATGAAAAGGATGATTTAACCTTTTATGCATCAGGACATTATTGGGGTAAGTTTCGCATCATGGTGAAAAGTTTTTTTCATCGTTTAAAAGATATTAAGCGTGCAAAACATGCCGATGTTGTTTTCATTTATCGTGAAGCTTTTATGATGGGGACAAGTTACATTGAAAAGCGCTTGTCAAAAATTCATACTCCGCTTGTTTTTGACTTTGATGATAGCATTTGGCTCAATGATACTTCAGTTGGGAATCAGAACCTCAGTTGGCTTAAAAAGCCAGAAAAAACAGGAGATATCTGCAGGTACTCAGATCATGTTATGGTTGGGAACGCTTATTTGGCTGATTATGCCAAAAAATTCAATTCCAACACACATGTTTTTCCAACAGTGATTGATACAAATTATCATAAGCCGAATGAAAAACGAACTGAAAATCAGAAAATTTGCATTGGCTGGACAGGAACTCAGCCCACGATAAAGCACTTTGAAACCATTCTCCCTGTGCTTAAAAAATTACATGCTTCTTTCCCTGACAAGTTATGTTTCCGTATGGTTGTAAACTTTCCATATGATTGCAGTAGCATACCATTGGAGGTTATACAATGGGAGAAAGCAAGTGAAATTGAAACCCTTCAACAATTTGATATCGGAATAATGCCACTTCCAGACAACCAATGGACACGTGGAAAATGTGGTTTCAAAGGATTGCAGTATATGTCCCTTGAAATTCCAACAATTATGTCACCAGTTGGTGTAAACACAGACATTATTCGCCATGGTGAAAATGGATACCTTGCTGATTGTGAGGATACTTGGCTTAAAACACTCACTCAACTTATTGAGAACAAAAGTGAGAGAGAACGCATAGGAAAAGCAGGCAGACAAACCGTTGAGAAATATTACTCAAGACATGCTTGGGAAAATAAATGGGTGGAATTTTTTAATCATGTGAGTTCAGATTTTCATTAGTAAGTGAACCCTAAAAGCCAAAGTGTACAGTGGTATGAAAGTTTTCCACTAGGTTAAAACCTAGAAGCTGCCTATTGATTATGCTCTGATTTTATTGATAATATTGAGTTTGACGAGTTGGTTTTGAATCATTAGAGTTGGAATATTGATTTTTTATCTTACCTGTCCCTGTTGAAGCACTGCTTGATGGAGATGTTCTTGAGGGAGAACTTACTAGTTTTCTATTTATTCTTCCATTATTTATTATATTTAAGTTTGGTTTTCTTGTTCTTCCTCTACTATTAGAGCCAATTCTTACTGATTTACCTGTTGTAGTACTTGTACTTTCTGCAGTAACCCAAGTGTATTGAGGAATATTTGTTCCATTATCTTTCCAATAATTAATACTATGTCCTTCTAAACCTTGAAAATCATTACAATCCATTAATCCATCACCCGCAATAACAGGTGTATTTCCTTCTACTCCTCCATATGAATTACCACCTAAAATTTCGTTTAAAAAAAGAATATCTCCATCTTCATAACAAATTGTTCCCACATCTACATTGTTTGAATTAAAATCAATACCAGAAACATTGGATAGAAAATAATGTAAATCACCAGCTGTTCTGGTAAAATCTGCATCAACACTTGGATTTAATGATAAAAATATGCTACCACTATTATATGCGCTTGCATTTGAAATTTTGTTAAACATACACCTTTTTATTTGTATTTTTTCACCTGGACTTGTTATATTTGCTAATATAATACTTGTTGTTGCAACAAAAGTTTCTCCATCTGCAACATCAACTGTTACAGGAACATCGTTATCATCAGATATTAGAATTACATTTCTTAGACCTTCTATTCTAATTCCTGAACCTGTATATCCATTAATATTTACATCAGCCATTGCTTTTGTAATTGCTTCAGTATTTACTAATGAATAGGCTTCTTGAGTGCCAACAAACCCGACAGGACCAAAATTAATTTCATCGCGAGTACCAATAATTTTTAATGCATTTAAGGCTTCTTCATATCCATCTAAAAATTTCCCAGATTTATCAAGTAGTTTTTGTAATGGGCTACCTGTGAAGGATATTCCCTGAGAAATGCTTATATTATCTATATAATCCATATAAGGGATATTTGAATCTGATAGTGTTTTTACATAATTTGAAAGATCATATTCTGGAGATCCTAATATCATTGATTCTATTGTACCATTTCCAGTAAAATTAAAAACATAATTACATGGTATTGATGTAGTATTTTCATAATTACTTATCTCTGCAAAATCACAAGCAAAATATCCATCCCAAACATAATTAGTTACACCAACTTGTCCTATTAAAGGAAAAATTCTATTTCCTGTATGTACATCTATTGATTGATTATTAACATCAAAAATAGCTTCTGAGAAATTATTATTATTAGGATTATGAGGAATAGCTTGTCCAGAAATTTCAATACTACTAAAATCAATTATTTTATCTAAATCTGAAAGGGTTGCATCACCTTCATTTGTACAGGTTACATTTTGAAAGTTTGAATTAAACTCAAAATCTTCATTATTAGCTAATAAAGCATATAATCTTATTTGATCCTTATTCATTTCTACATTGCTAAGATTTAAATTCAATTCACCAATATCATAATTAACGGTTAAATTATCATTAGATAATATATTATAACAAAAATAATTCCATTGTGCCGCAGTTGAAATATTTATTGTATTATTTGAACTATTTAAAACTAAAACATTATTAGGAGTTGCAATAATTCCATTTAAAATATCTTCAATAAAAACTACATTTATATTTGCTTGGTAACCATCTGTTTCTTCTTCATATTGATTGTGTCTAGTTTGATTTGCATCATGATCTTCTTTTGCAGTTTGATAATTTTGAGTAGGAGTTTCACCAAATAAATCTGAAACTATTTTATCTATAGCTTCTTTCATTGTTGTTAATCTAGCTGAATTTGTATTTAATAAAGACTGTATTTCATTTAATTTAGCTATAATAGTATCTATATCTTCTTGAGTTCCTCCTGAAGATACAAAATCCTGCATTAACGCATATACTTGATTTAGTTTTGAATTTATACTTGTATTAGCATTATTAATTGTATTAAAATCATTAGAAAGTTTGCTATTTATAAGATTTACTATTTCTGAGCCATCTTGTTCTAATACATTTTCTATATAGGATATACTTTCATTTGCATCACCAATAATATTAATAATAAGTGTTTTTAAATCTTCAAATCTCTCTAGTTGGTCTTCTGATAAAGTTATTATACCTTCATCGTAAGAAGCTTGTGTAAATTCTGCATTGTCTCTTAAAGAATTTAAGTCTGTTATTATATTATTTTCTAATCCCTCAATTGCATCTATATTTTCATCTAATGCTTGAATGGTGGTTATTATTTCAGGGAATGTCATTCTTGAATTTAATTCTGTTTTTATTTGTTCCATTTGTGCTTTTATAGAACTAATTGAATTTTCCAAAGAATCTAATCTTGCTCTATTTTCAGATACAGTAGTTTCGTAAGAATTTAGTATTTCATCTAAACTACCATTATATACAACAAAATATTTATTTTCTGCATTTTTATAACGACTATCTGCTAATTCTGATAAATCATCAACTTTTTTAATACCTTCAACTGTTTGAATTTCACCTCTTTCTATTCTAATTTTAACTAATGCTTTCCATCTTTCTATTTCACTTTCTAAAATACCAAGTGTATCACTTTCTGGTTGTAATCTATATATTATATTTGAAGAGTTAAGGTCTATACCTTCAATTCTGCCAGAAGCCTCATCAGCTCTATATGCAATTTTGTTATAAGCCTCAACTGCATCGGCGATATTATCTTCTGGTTTATAACACCCTGTTGTGTAGATTGCTAATGAAAATAATAAAGCTATAATAGCATTTTTAGAAAAATGTTTTAAGTGTCTTGCTAAATTTAAAAGTTCTCTTTTTTTATCAGCAGTCATTTTTAAATGAATTTTTATTTTCTTCTTAAATTCTGACTAACGTAAAAATTAGTCTCTGATTTTCAGTTCTTTAAGATTTACTCAAATTTATCATTTTTAGCTCATTTTCGCACCCCATTTTTACGTTAGCAACAGGATTTAATAAGCTCTGGAAGATTAGATAATTTTATTTGTTTTTCTAATCTGGAAGTGCTTATGTGGCGAATTAGGTATAACGTTGAGAATATGGGACGTTTGGCATTTCAAAGTACCAACCGTTCAAACCTCTATATATTTAATTGATATACTCATTTTCAAATTTAGCACGATCCGCCAAATGACCTATATTTATTGTTGTCCCCAGTTATTTCTTATTCATTTCATTACTTCCAAATTCAAGTACCCAAGGAACTGCAAGCATATTGTATGCTGTATTAGCTAATAGTACTTGAAATTCTTTGTTTCCCGGATGAAATCCAACAAAAGCAATGAAACCCATAGTCCCACCGAAATGTACAATAAAACCACTTTTATATTTTCCCCAGCCGAGGCAGATATCAGAATAGGTTAATGGTGTTTCTCCAGATATTTGTACTTCATGAGTTTTTTGCATTGCTGATTTTAAAGGGGAGTCTATTATTCCTACATTAGCCTTAGCATAAACTATTAAATCTTTCATACATGAACGAAGGCCTCCCGAAGTATTAAAAATACAGCTATCATTTCTATACCAGTTTACATTATCCATCCCCAAATAACCATTGGCATAATTATCATCAGAGTGCTCTTGATAATTCACACCTGTTCGGGTCATTTTCAATGGCTCAGTGATTTTAATTTTTAAGAGTTCATTGTAGTTTTGTTCGTAAATATTTTCTAATGCATATCCAAGAATTGCAAAACCAAGCGGTGAATATATAATTGAATCTTTGGCAATGCCTTCTATTTTATAATTCTTTAGAAATTCATATAATTTAGTCGGTGTGTAATTCAAATAATCCTCTGTTTGTTGAACTGGATTATTCGTATGAATATCTGTTGGCATATACGGTAAGCCTGAGGAATGAGTAATTAATTGTCTTATTGTAATCTTCCCCGTACTATTTTCAGGAACTATGAATTTATTAGGAAGATATTTCTCAATAGGATCATCATACGATAACTTTCCCTCCTCCTCTGCAATTGCAATTAACAAAGCGGTAAAGGATTTTGTAACAGAACCAATTTCAAATTGAGTTTCAAGGTTAATCTCTTTTTTAGTCCGTGAAGCACTTCCATGGATATAGAGAGAATCAGTATTTCCACTTGCTTTATAATATATTATTCCCAGATAGGTTGAATCATTAAGCTTAGATTCCAGATAATCATTAAAATATACAGACGTGATTTCTTCCTTTTGTGGTTTATCATTATTACATGAATATAAAATTACTAAAACCACAATAAATAATAAATAGATAATTTTCTTCATGCGTTTAAATTTTATCATTATTTCTCCTAATTTATTTTTCTTAACGGATGGCGGTATGAAACGGTTGGGTTTTCGGAGCTCATAATTATCAACCGAGAAAAAGGCTGGCGCGAGAACCAAAGTTTCGCAAACCACTGAACCCCAACTGTTTTATGACCGCGTGTTGTGGGCAGTAATTAGTTCAGCTCAATTGCCTCATTAGTCTTAATTCGATAAACTAATCCATTTTCAAGTCCATAATAATAATATCCATTGAATTCTATAAAAAATGCTCCATCTGAATCGGAAAGTCCTTTATCTGTTATATTGTCGGTTTTTCCAGTTTCCAAATTTGAATATTTTAACCATTGTGACCAACCAAAATCAATTAATAGATTATCAAATATATTTGCAACTGTAGTTGTACTCCAATTAACATTTGTTTCAATATCTACTTTTTTAGTCCAAGTAGAACCGTCATTACTTGTATACACGGAATTTCCTCTTAATTGCATGATGTTTTCAGAATCTTTGAAAATTGCTTGTGTTGATTCAATCTTTTCTAAATATCCGTTGTCATTTATAACATGCGTTCCATCAGAGGCTAATACATAATCAAAGTCTTTAAATCTTACTAAATCATACTTTTTAGGGCTTTCAAAAAAGGGTAATTCTGTAACATCAATCATCTTATCAACAGTACTAGACAATCCACCTGTCTGATTTACCTTTATCCTTAAAATACAATAATAGTCATCTGAATTATCCATACCAGACGCATCCGATTTATCCCAACCGTGCATAATTACTGAAAAATCATCCCCATGATTAGACATTATATCTGATTCAAACATTCTTGTTTTATAACCTCGTGTTTGATAGTTTGGAATTTGCATATGCTCAACTTCTGATTTTTGATTACTTCCAATTTCTTGAAAACTAATCGAAATAGAATCCGTACTCCCGGGATTTGGAAAATAATAAATCGGAATACTTAGAATCTCCGCATTCTCAAATATGTATGCTGAACGAGTTTCTACAGATTTTTCTCCTGGAATTATTTGAGTATTAATAATATTGTGGTCTTTGTCAAAAGTAAAAATCGAATCTTTAGACATCAAAACTAGTTGGTTATTTATCACTGTTCCTGTCGTAAAATTCCGATTAGACATTTCTATGATTTTCTCCCAACTATATTCAGAATTTGTATCAATCTCTTCTTTCTCACAGCTAATCAATCCGATTATTGCTATTATAAATAATAATTTCTTAATCATATCTATTGGTTTAGTATTTAATTTCTAATTTCAACGATGCACGCCTCCCTTTATTCTGACTAACGTTAAAAATTACAATTGGGACTCAACGAGTTACCAACTCCAATTTCTTCCGGTTTTATGTCAAATTTAGCCATTTGTTTTTTAATTCTTTTAGCGATTCCCATTTTTCTTTTTTGATCAAGGAATAAATATTCTGTTGGGGGATTATATGGCACTTGCTTTACGACCATTGTCCAAATTATAGTGGCAAGCTTTCGAGCAGTCGCACTTACTGCTGCTTGTCGTCCTTTCCTATAAGCAATTCGATTAAAGAAATCAGACATATGAGTGTCTTTTAAATTCCCGATTGCATTTGCTGAATGCCGGAGTGCTATTTTTAATCTGCTACTCCCCTTGGGGATTCGATTACTCAATACTTTTCCTCCTGATATTTTATTGTTCGGGGCAAGCCGTAACCATGAACAAAACTCCTTTGCTGTTTTAAACTTTTTAAATCCATCAATTCCAACCTCACTCATTATTGCCATTACGGTTGCATGACTTACTCCTTCTATTGCCATTAAATCAACGCCTCCAAAATATTGAAAAGCAATTTGATTGAAGTTTTTAATGTCAATCGCATTTTTATTAATCCGCTTATATGGCTTATCTGTTGTTTTAAGCTTTTGTTTTTCCGGATTCTTTCGTATTTCTTTTTTAATTAATCGCTCAATCTCTTTATCGCATGCTTTGATTTTCTTTTGAAAAAATTTGTAGCTGTCAAATTCCTGCTTTAATCCCAATAAATAGTCTTCTCTATTATTTCCATGCAAAGCTTTGGCTATTTCTTCTTTGGGCTTTCTGCAATTATAGTGTCGGTGTTCTGCTAATGAATATGGATCAAGATTCCCATTACAGATATCAGCAATGATTTTGATTCCTGTAAGCCCGCAAATATCATTTACCACAACATCTAAACGAAAGTTCAAAAACTTAAGGTATTTTGCCATTTTATGGGAGGCGCTTGATGCTAAATCAATCCAATTAGCCCTTTGACGGCAATAGGTCCGTAATGTTTCTGTGGTCTCATCGGGAAGAAAGCTACCCGAGAGCAATCCCAAAGAATGAAGTTGTTGAATCCAACGACTATCTTTTACATCTGTCTTTTTCCCTTTTGCATTTTTTGTAAACTTTCCATTGCACAAAATAACCTCAATGCCATGTTTTTGCAATTCCACATATAAATTTTGCCAATAATCACCTGTTGATTCCATTGCTACTGTGGTAATATCATATGAAAGCAACCATTTGCAAAGTTTCACCAGATCTTCAGCATAAACACCAAATTCTTTTACATCTTCTAATGATTGCCCTACTGCAACAAAATGAGATCTGCTACCCACATCAATACCTGCTGCATTGTGATTTACAATCTCCATTTCAATTTTCTTTTTCCTTGCCATATTTTTTCATTTTAATTCGTAAAATGACTCTAAGGAAATGTATCTTTGAATCGAGAAATATTCTGAACGGGGTCTTCGCTTAATGCGAGCCACCACTGGATTTATCAACAGGCCTCTGAAGTGAACTTTCAGAGGCTTTTTACATTTCAACCAGAATTACGCACGGGCTTTTTAAGCACCATTTAAAAGATCGGTCATACATAGAGTCGGCATAAAAATAGCAGAACTTTTCTTTCAAACACCCTCCTTCGTTAGCAAAAGGATTTAATCTGAGCTGGAGGAATAGATAACTTAAGTTTAAATCTATTTGGGAGGTTCTTATGTGGGGAATGTCTTGTCCTGAAATATGGCTACAGGTTAAACATACGATTAAGCTCTATATTTAAACACCATATTAGGGGTTTTATAATTCAAAGATAAGTGTAATCTTTTATTATTATATATGCTGATAGCATTTTTAGTAGCGACTTTAGCATTTTTCAGGCTAAAGAAGCATTGATCGAGATAAAATTCTTCTTTAAGAATTCCATTAACTCTCTCAGCTATAGCATTTTCATAACAATGATTTTCTTCTGTCATACTTATCTTAATATTTCGTTTTTTTAATTCTTTTACATATTGATTACTACAGTATTGTATTCCACGATCAGAGTGATGTACTAATCCCGCCGCTGGTCGGGCATGCCACAGAGCCTTTTTGAGGGCTCGTAGGCAGCCCGCCAGCTCCAGTGAGTTGCTAATATCATATCCAACGATTTTCCTGGAATACATATCAGTAATAAGTGCTAAATAACAAAAACCATTAACAGTTCTGATGTATGTAATATCAGATACCCAAACTTGATTAGGAGCAGTAACAGTCATGTCTTTCACAATGTTTTTATACTTGTGAAAACGATGATAAGAGTCTGTAGTTCTGCAGGATGCTTTTTTACGTTTTATAAGCATATTGTTGTCTCTGAGAATATCAAAAAGCTTATCTCTACCAACTTTAATACATCTCTTTTCAAAAATTGTATTTAGAGATTTATAGAGTTTTTTTGTTCCAACTCTTGGCTGTTCAATCCGTTCATTTTTCACAAGTTCAAGAACCTGATTTTCGACGTTTTCTCTTTTAAGTTTACGCTCTATAAATTTATAATAAGCATCTCTGTGCATACCAAAGCACTGGCAGGTTTGCTCAATGCTTGCCTGCCTTGTGTGCTTAATTTTTTCCACTGCCTTAACCATACTTAGATGTTTAAGTTTTTTTTTAGCTCTTCGACATCTTTATATCCCAGTTTTTCAGCTGCGACTTCAAGATATGAATCAGATGCTAATTTGTCTAAGTCTTTCTTAATCAATAACTCTTTGAGTTTTTTGATTTCTTTTTGTAAGGCTTTGAGTCTGGTTGTTTCGTCTTGAGTTTCCACTAATATACGAGTATTCATTAAATCTTTCCGGTTGTACTTTTTGATCCATTCGTTTATGGTAGTTCGGTTAATACCATAAATTTCACCTAGTTTTTTCTTTGAATAATTTCCAGTACTAAGTTCGGCTAAAATTTTCAATTTAAAACCTTCACTGTAACGTTTTGTAATCCCATCATTTTTATACATAATTTACTACATATTGTGTAGCCAGATTTTAGGACGGGTCAGAATTGCCCACAACGGTAAATTGTATGAGTAGTGGCAGATTGCGGGCTACTTTCCTGTCAAACCGCTATGCAGTTTGAGCGGGTTACAAACCTTGATGTTTACCACTTCGCCTGCCATTACTTATACAAAGTGTTACAGGGCGTTTTTATCTATTTCTATTCTATAAATCAAGTCGATAGGTTCAGGATATTTTAACGGAATATATTCTATTGCGAAAGGCAAATTCAATTCGCAAGCCGTATCAACATCTTTCTCTAACAAATCATTCTCTTGGCAATATTGAATTACCAATTTCATATAATTTCTCAATATCTGCAAGGATGGAAATCTCCCTTGCTTAGTCAACCACTCCATTAAGTCCGTGTCATTTTTTGAGGCATTACATTTTCGACAAGCCCAAACAAGATTTTCACCAGTGTCTTTCCCTCCTTTATTTCTTGGAATTATATGGTCAAGTTGTAAATTTCTTGTCTTACCGCAATAAACACAGCACTTGTCAGAATTTAATTTTGATTTCTCATCGTGAAACAATGACCCCATATTCATTTGTCCAGACATCAATCCTTTAAATAGTCTTTGTCTGATAGCAAAATGATTTCTATTATATCTTTCAGTGTCATCCTCATTTGCTCTATATGCCATCGCTAAATTTGAATAAGACCAAAATAAAACGTCCTTAATTTTCTTGTATTCTCTTTTTGTCGATTTTCCGACAAAAGGATTTATTTTAACTGGATATTTTGATTTATCTATGGAATACGGAACTCTCGGTTCTTTTCTTCTTTGTTCTCGGTCTTTCTCCGATTCAATTAACTCAGTTGCTATCTCTAATCCTATTTCCGTTTCAAACTCAATTTGAGTGCGTGCCCACATTCCAATTTTAATTATCCAATTAATTTCCTCTGATAAATGATTTCCGAATAGTTTTTTACAATTCTGGCAGGCAGGAAGTGAATTTTCGGCTGAATCTATCTCACTGAATGGAGTCGAAACACTAAATTTCTTATCGTCTAATTTCTCACCGCATATATGACAGATTCCAGAAGTCTTTTCGAAAACCAATTGTTTTTCCGCTTTTCTCAAAGCTTTGGATTTTTCTTTTGACTTTGATTTATGTCGCAATTCACTCAATCGTCTGAATTCTGCAAATAAAATTTCTTTGTCATCAATATATGGTAATTCCATCTTGTTGCGTCGTTTGTTTAAATGCCCTGTAACTCGTTTATCCCCTCACAAAACCTAACGAATACATCCAATATTTGTCATATATCTATAGGTTTGTTTGCTTCCTTCAAATATAAACAAAATCGATGAAAAAAGCAATTGCTTATTTATTTTATTTGGTAAATTGTCAAAAAGCTTGTTGTAGAATGCTTCTGAAGGCATTGAAAAAAGACTCCAACGCATAGGAAAAGCAGGCAGACAAACCGTTGAGAAATATTACTCAAGACATGCTTGGGAAAATAAATGGGTGGAATTTTTTAATCATGTGAGTTCAGATTTTCATTAGTAAGTGAACCCTAAAAGCCAAAGTGGAATAATATTTTCTGAACCTATTTCAATATCATCTTTGATAACCCATGAGTTTTCAATATCTTTTATTTGCTGTTTCGACTTATTTTTGCCACCAATTTCAAAATGATACTTCTCGTCCAACATAAAATCAACCTGCTTTGAAGCTGAAACTTGATGGTTTTGTTGTAATTGATTGAAAAAGAATGTCTCTCGAACATTACCAGTATCCGGTTGCTGATCTGAAAGTGCAAACATCATATTGGAGTTATTGATATAAATTTTCTCAGGTTTATTCAAACTATTAATCCCTCTGTTTGCTGACTTCAATAAACTCAAAATTTCAGCATCATGCATAAGATACAAATACTGTTTAAGTGTATTTATGCTAATTCCTGTACGACTGCTCAATGAAGTCATATTCGGTTTAAAAGGCACACTATTACTAAGAATCTGCAATAGCTTTTTCAAGTAATAAATATTTGCAGAAGGAATATTTATAAATTGAGGAATATCAACTTCCAATATTGTTAAAATAACCTCTTCAAGTTTTCTGTGAAACGATATTTTATTTTCAATATAAAAAGGATAATAACCATGTAATAAATAGTCATTAAAATATGCTAGTGGTTTAATTTGATTTTTAATTTGGAAGCCAATTTCCACATGATTTTTTAGAATATCTTTTAATTTATAAGATTCAAATTCATAAACACCTTCAAAGCTTAGATATTCACGAAAAGAAAGTCCTGGCATGTGATATATAACCGCTCTACGACTTAAATCTGCTTTTGCTTTTTGAAAATGTAATAATGACGAACCTGTAAAAATTATTTTCAGGTCAGAAAAATCATCATATATATTTTTTAACTCAATTGCCCAGTTATTATACCTATGAATTTCATCTAAAGCAAGCAATCTACCACCTTTCATATAAAACGCTGAAGCAAGGTCATAAAGACGATTTTCAGTGAAGTACAAATCATCAAGGCTAACATATAGTACATTATCGAGTACTTTGTATTGCTGCTTTATATACTGAAGAATTAATGTTGTTTTACCAACACCTCTACTCCCCTTAATTCCAATCAAGCGATTTTTCCAATCAATGATATCTTTAAAATCTCTAACTGTTTCAAGATTTACTTCAGATAACTTAGTATAGAATTTTTGTATTAGCTCATTCATGATTATTCATTTTAACAAAAATACTAAATTTATCAATGCATTGACAGTTTTTAAAATATATTTATCAATACGTTGACAGTTTTGCGACTTAAAAACTCCATTTCCCTCGCAAAAAGGCATAAGTTCCACCGCCACCTTCATTGGTTGGGATATCGCTAAAGAAGCTTTGTGCAGTAATATCAAACATGAAATTTTTGGAAATGGAAAAAGAGCATGCCGGTCCTACATAGGTGAAATTATTTTGTGGTGAATACATACCTGAGAAACTAAGATTGATTAGAGGCGATATCGGATAGGTAAAATTTGCAAAGAAAGTCCAACGATTATAGGAAAGATTTTTCGCAGAAATCCGTTGGGTATAAAAATCGGATAAATTGAATGGTCTATCCTTATCAATCGCTGAGTTAAACATTACTTCAGCTTGTATCATGCTACCATTTTTAAAGCTATAATCGGATCCTATACTGGCAATAAATGTTCCATTACTATCTGCAGCATACTCAATTGGATGAAAATATGACACTTCTCCTCTCAAGGCAGCATTCCACAAATTTCCTGACCACCCCATGCCGGCAACATAATCTTCGCTATTAAAAACACCTGCCAAAACTTGGATATCGTATTGCCATTTATTGAATTGATAGAGTGCTGCAGCAGTCATATTGGTATCTCGATTAACAGCAGCAGCAATTTCTAAGCGAGAGGCATAATTCAGATAGTACTGCGCACGGAAGGCATCGCTGCCGGGTTTTTCTTCGTAATCGAAATCAAAATACGAATAGGCGTTAAAAATATCGTTGGGATTCCAGACAAAACTCTGTCCCCAATTAATACGCTGTCGCCCAGCAGTAATGTCCCATTTTCCTTTTTGAAATTTCAGAAAAGCCCTGTCAATACTGGTATTTAGAAAATAGGAATCTCCTTTTATCACATTGTGATTGAGATTGAAAAAGCCAGAATCAAATTCTGTTTCATCCACAAAATTATAAGTGCCTGCAGCTCCTAAAAGTGCATTAAATGGTGGCTGTGAAAATGTAACCATCTCACCAAAATATAAACGATTTCGTAAAGACACTTGTGCACTAAGGTAATTTTTTGAATAATAGGCAATATCAAAGCGATTGTGAATAAGGGAATTTGTTATCCACATACTGTCAAGCTCCTGAAAAGAAATCATTTCCATATATTTAACATAGCCATTTACGACCAGTTTATTTTGAGCTTTTCCACTCATGCTTATGATGAGTAAAAATGGGATCAATAGGTATAACTTTTTCATAGGTCTCGCTTTGCTATATTTCAATTTCACTCCAAACTTTTAACGACTTTCATCCGATTTGATTTTTCCATCTTCAACGGTAATAATGCGTCTTGCTTTATTCACTACGCGCTGATCATGTGTGGAAAAGATGAATGTAATGTTCTCTTTTTCATTCAGCTCCTGCATAATATTTAGCAAGTTTTCAGTGGATGCTGAATCTAAATTTGCTGTTGGTTCATCGGCGAGTATAAACTTTGGACGCGAAGCCAATGCCCTTGCTACAGCGACACGTTGCTGCTGTCCTCCGGACATTTTTCCTGGACGACTTTTTAAGCGATCACCTAAGCCTACAGCTTCAAGCATTTCAATAGCACGCTGCTCCCGTTCTTTCTTATTCCATTTTTGCATCTGCATTATGAATTCCACATTTTCTTTGGCTGTCAATACCGGAATTAAATTGTATGCTTGAAACACAAATCCAATATTTTTTAATCGAAAATCAATGATTTGCTTATTGCTCAACTCTCCTATTTGAACGCCATCAATAATCACTTCGCCTTCTGTTGGTTTATCAAGACCTCCAAGCATATTCAAAAGTGTGGTTTTTCCTGATCCTGAAGGACCCACAATGGCAGTAAATTCACCTTGTTCAATTTCTAAATTTATACCATTAACAGCATGGACAGGAATTTCGCTTCCGTTATAAATTTTATGGAGATTTTTGGTTTCTATAATTTTCATGATATCTGGTTTTTAAAATTAATTACTACTGATAATTTCAGCCGGTTTCATTTTTCCGGCGCGTAATATTGGGAAGATCGCAGCCACCAAAGCTGTCACAATAACCAAGGCAACAATTTGCAGATAAAAACTCGCATTGATTTCCGGATAAAGTACTGCGCTAAACCCAAAGGAAGAAAATCCCTCTGCGTATTTACTTAAATCGATGCCATTTCTTGCGGTTAAGCTTACCAAGACTTGATTTAGCGCCAAGCCTGCAAAAGAACCAATGGCAGTTAGGAAAAGGGTTTCCAAAATAATCATACGACGAATTTTGCCTTGATGCATTCCCACAGCCATCAACATGCCTAGTTCTTTTTTCCGTTCTAAAATTGACATAAGCATGGTATTGATGATACCGAAAGCCAAAGCAAACATAATGATTGCAACTAAATACCAAAGGAACTGCTCTGTCATCATGTTCATCATTCCGAGATCAGGATTAATTTCTTTCCAATTTTTCCCTTCAAATTGCCCAGGTAAAAGCTTTCCAAGTTCTGCACTACGCTCTACTAGGTCTTCATTATCGACAAATCGGGTAATTATTTCATGAGAATCTTCAGGAGAAAATCCTGCAATAGACTCTAAATCTGATCGTTTCACAAAAACATGAAACTGGTCATACATAGTATTGTCCGTTTGATAAATGCCCACAATCCGATATGCTCCACCAGTTAAATCTCCATTATTTCCTAAAAATGTAATGACAGGTTTTGAGCGCATTTTAATTTTTAATTCCTCCGCCATTGTGCTGGAAATGATGAGTTGATTTTTTGTGTCACTATCAAAATAACTGCCTTCAATGATTGCGTTTTCAAGCTCAGTGACTTTCATCTCATCTTCGGGATTAACCCCGATTAAAACTGCTCCTGTATTTTGATAGGCAGATGCTATGCTGCAATCAATTTTAAGTCGAGAGCTGCTTGCCTCAACAAAATCCTTTTGGTTGATCTGAGCCAGTAGAAGGTTAACATTCTGCATGTAATTTCCAACTTCAGGATTGTCTAAAAACCCTTGCATATGCACCTGATAATGCGATGATTCTATGTCTATGGCTTTATCTATTCGCTGATTTACTGCTCCTATCATAACGGCAGTCGAAAAACCACCACCTATCATTCCAAATGTCACGGCAATAATTACCACAAGACTACGCGAAGGGTTTCTCCAAATATTTCGCCAAGCTATTTTTATAAGTTCCATAATTCTCTATTATTAGTTAACGAATGGCTTTTGATACATTAATTTTAAATACTGAAAGCAAAGGGTATGCTATGGCAAGTAATGCAATAATAAGTATGACAATGGTTTGCCCGGTAAAATATCCTGATTCCCATGCAATCGGCATGATTGGTTCCATTCCATATGTGTTCATTATTTCTGCGACATCTCCGGAAAAGTTGAGTGGATTGAGGTGGAGATAATACATCACAGGTAAACTTGCCCCAATAGCCAGTACAATTCCAACCATAACAATAAATAGTGTTTCGAGAGTTACCAATATTGCAAGTTTGGTTTTCTGCATTCCTACCGATACCATGATGGCAAACTCTTTTCGTCGCTCAGCAATCATCATAAGCACAGTACCGAATATTCCGAATCCTATGACGATATAAAGTATCATTAGAATAATCATACCACTGGCATTATCGGCTTCTATACCTTGTAAAATTTCCGGAGACATGGTTTCCCAATGCATTACTTCATAATCATCAGGTAAAATAGTTTCAATCTGAGTAGTTGTTTCTTTAAAGAGTTCATTATCTTCCAACATGACAACCCACGCAGTTAAACCTCCATACAGACTTAAATATTCTTGGGCGACTTGAATGTCCATGTATGAAATTTGACGGTTAATTCTTGGATCAGGATAGGAAATGACTCCCAAAACAGGATACAATCCGGCAGCCGAGAATCCATGATAACCTTGCCCAATATAAACGGCAGTATCCCCAACTTTAAGATCCAAATATGTGGCCAATTGCTCACCAAGAACAACACCAGATTCTCCTGTTTTTGGAAATCTTCCAGCGATAAGCTTATCTTTCAATTTGGTTAACTGATCATCTTTCTCCGCATCAATACCCATAATCATGGCAGGCTTCGATTTCTTATCGGTCGCAATGAGAGAACCACCTTGAAGACGAGGCAAAAGATCAGCCACATTCTCCTGCGCTAAAATCAGGCTTTTTAAACTGTCATTTACAAAAAAACTGTTATCTAAAATTTGATCGTCCTGATATCCATCGGCATGAATTTGGACATATCCACTGTAATACTCTACTGAGTTTTTCACCATACTATCGTATGTTCCCAGTTGTAGTCCCCGCATCAGTATTGCCAGGAACAAGGCAAAGAAAACCGAAGAAACTGTAATCAGTGTTCGTTTTCTATTCCTCCATATGTTTCGCCATGCAAGTTTTGTGTAGTTCATGAGATTGATTGCTAATTGCTAATTGCTAATTGCTAATTGCTAATTGCTGATTGCTGATTGCTGATTGCTATACTTCGAAATTAATCAGTGTAAATTTTTGTTTGTTAATATTTAAGGTTTTTTTGAGTTAATAGAATTAGCACATTAATTTCTTTTAATATTTCATCAATAAGTAAATTCAACTCTTTATATTGCTCTTCATTAATTAGATTTCTTCGGTATGATTTATTAAGCCAATCCATACATTCAAATCCTGAACCTCTTGAATATCTATAAAAATTGATTTTGTCTTTTTTAAAATGTCTCCCTTGACTTTCTGCAATATTTGCGGAAATTGAATCTGCTGCTCGTGTAAATTGTGAACCTATTGTTTTCTTTTCAAAGCTTCCCCATTTAGAGACAAATTCCCACACTGTATCTGAAAACTCAGTTGCTTTTTGGTAGGCAGGGATGTCTGTTATTTCAAATATTTTCATGATGTTACTTGTTGATTGTTGATTGTTGATTGTTTTTTTATGTTCAATAGACAATTAGCTATTAGCAATTGACATTTAAGTTTCATCTAATCCGTTTCATATTCATTTGACTAAAGAATGCCTCTGTTAAATCAAAATTAAAATCAACTTCTTTCATAGTCATGATGGTTTTGTGACCTTCTTTGTCTTCAGGAATGGTTTCAAAGCAAGTTGTAATTTCTTCACCACCCATTACTTTTACATCAGAAGCAATTTCAGTTTTTACGAGATAATTATCCTCATCGAAATACTCCGTTTTAAACATGTGTTTCCCATTTTTAGAAATTAATGCAACAATTTTCCCCCATACAACAGGTGCATCTGGGTGAGGAATAAACTCTATTTTCCAGCATTCATAGCCGTCATGTGTTTCTGTTCCTAGGATTTTGTGTGTATAATCGTTGACAATACTCGCTTGATTGATTAAATCATCGTTCGTAAAATCTGAACCCATCCAAGATTGCATCATCATTGAAGGAGGAAGCTTAATCATTCGATTAATTTTTGGTTGCCAATTCCACATTTCTTTATCACGCTTCATGAAAACTTGTCCCTTTTCTTGTGCTGGCGCTGAGATATATACCATGGAATAATCCATTCCCAAAGCCCAAGTTTTCATACTGATACTTCGTGTCCAATTCGGACGAACAATTTCCATCGTCATTTCAATGTAACTCGATGTCCCATTGACCTTCTCATACGATTCACGTACAATTTCAGTGGCATCCTGTGCTTGCACAAAATATCCTGTTAACAACACATAAATTAGAATACTTAATTTTTTCATAATCTGCAGTTTTAATGAGATTCACTTGAATAATGAGCAATTATTTTGTCTCTTAATTTATCGATATTCATCACTTCGGGAGCAAAAGCATATTGCATTAATGCACCTTTGAGTAAAGATGAAAAATAGACTAGTTCAGTTTCCATATCATCAGGGTACTGTTTTGAAAAGTAGGAATAAAATAAGCCCATGATATTTTGAGAAATTGTTCCTAGCTTAGTCTGTATAATTTCCAACATCTTAGGCTGCAATAACAAACTAAACATGAGCTTCCAAAATTTTTGATTGGCTTTGACGTTCTCAAATACATCATAAATAAATTGAATAAACTCCTCATGGCTGATTTCACCATCATGATTGGCATCAAAATCACGATATATCTCTTTTACAGCATTAAGTACAATCTCAGATAACATCTTATCTTTACTCTCAAAATAGTTGTATAGATTTCCTTTTGATATACCAACTCCTTTCGAAATTTTCGCCATAGATACTGTATCATATCCTTCACTCGAAAATAAATTGAGCGATACATCCATGATCTTTTTTCGAGTCGCCTCTTTCTGCTTTGTTTTTACATTCTCTTTCATAATTTCACTGACTGAACGGTCAGTCAAATATACAGCAGTCAAATATCAATTTCCAAATATTTTTTGTTAAATTTCATCACTATCCGATAAAAAAATAAAATCACTTCTTTGATCTTACAAACACCTGATAAACTGTGAATTGTATTTTTGATACAATGTTTTTGGACAGTAAGCCACCTAAAACAAAGTTGATTGCATTAATTCGTCATATGTTTTTTGCCAATCTTTGTCTGGATTTTCAAGGAGTTTGAGCAGATAAATGTAATTAACGTGAATTCGATCTAAGAAATCCAAATCAGCTTCAAAAGATTTTTTCATATCAAATGAAATTTTTGAAAGACTATCGGGATAATTTGAGAAAATTTCATGAACGAATATGGGGAAATATTTGAAGCCTGTAAAGGAAAGTCATTTTAATACCATCTTTTGCCTAAAAAATCCTTGAAGTAACCCGTTACTACTTCGTATTTTGTTAGGCTAAATCTGACATCAAAATGACTTTCTGTTTTAGATTTCTTACGTCGAACTCACGTTAATTGAATAAATGAATCTTACAAAAACTGACCAAATTTGAAAAAGCCCACTATCTTTTTAACATTTTCTGGACAACTGTCATTATTAGGTTTGCGATTAGAACACAGTATAGGACTCATTGTCTTTTATTTCGTGTAACAAAACCTGACTTGCTTGAGTAAGTTTATTAAAAATTTATAATCATTGTATCCTTTATCAAAAACGTAGATTGTGTTTGAATCAATATCGTTTTCTAAAAGCACAAATAGATTTTGATTACAGAACTCCTCCAAACCATTTTGGGCACAGTTTCATCAACATTAATTACCGTATGGAGTTTTATTCCACCCTTCTTTTTTCCATTTTGAGGATTCTGCCCAAATTCCTTTGTAAATGTCGAGCATAGGGATGTATCTCTTTGATTTCAGACAATTGATTGCAATACTTACTCAAAAAATTTAGCATTAAGCTCTTCACATATAAATCATTCACTAACTCTTTAAAAAGCAATTATTATAACTGGATTTTTTCAGATTAAATTTGCATATTTGAACTTTATAATGAGCTTACAAATAGACGTATTTAAAAGTCACACTTCAATTCGTATTATTTGAACAGCAAGTTAAAACAACAACACTACCTCTTTGTTATATTGACAAATAGGTAATTTAAAACTCTCAATTTAAACATACATTTAGAATTTTTTTGAGGAGAAATAATATGTTTAGACATCCTTGCTTAATTTTTATTTTGATAGGTTTCGTGTTTTCAAACCAATGCATGTCGCAATCTGACGAAGACACTTTTAATAAATATTTTAAAATAAATTCGTCTTATGTTTTTGGTGGTCAAATTTATAATGACGATTTCTTGTACAATCCCGGTTATACAATTCAGTTAAGCCATGGATATAATGTTTCAAAAGGCATTTTTCTAGGTCTGGGCTCTGGTTTTATTAATTTGAAAGATCATCAGTTTGTCCCTGTTTTTATTGAGATCACAGGCGACAAAAAAAAGAAATCAAATACCCCGTTTATAAAATTTCAAGGTGGTTATTCTTTTGCTTTCGATAAATCTGCAATTGAATTGAAAAACTATGATTTGTCCGGAGGCATTTACGTTAACATGGGTCTGGGACATCGTATTGAATTAAATGATTCATTTTCATTATTATTCGAGTGTTCATATTGCCATCAGGCTTCAAAAATGGAATATCAACTATTCAATGATAACAATTACACACAGGCTATGAACTATGATTATATCATGCTATCTGTTGGGTTAATAATTTTATAGTAATGAAACAAAAATTTCTATTTTATCTGATTATAGGATTGTTAAGCATACAGCAATCATTTGCTCAACAAATTGTTATTAATGAAATTCAAT
Source organism: Bacteroidales bacterium (assembly GCA_963676165.1). GTDB lineage: Bacteria > Bacteroidota > Bacteroidia > Bacteroidales > ML635J-15 > JAQIBY01. The sequence continues at coordinate 3,804,981 of OY781043.1, forward strand.
ATACAAATCGGGTAACATGTACTGATTCTTTGGGCAACACCCCAGATTGGATTGAAATATATAATAAGGGAAATACTCCGGTTAATTTATCGGGCTATTGCCTTACGGACAGAAAAAATGAAACCGAAAAAGGCATTTTACCTGATTTAACCCTAAAGCCTCAAGATTATTTATTAGTCTTTGCATCTGGAAATTCTATTCAGACAGAAAATGAGTTGCATCTTGACTTTAAACTCAAAATAATGGAAGACACAGTGTATCTGCTGAATCCTTATCATGAAGTAATTGACTTCAAAGCACCCGAATGTGTGCCGCCTGACAATAGCCTTGGACGATATCCTGATGGTGGTGAATCTTTTAGCGTTTTAACTGCAAGCCCCTCTTACTCGAACAACAACTCAGAAATTATAGAGCTGAATTATCGTAAAGACACACTTTTCATTAATCAGGAAGGTGGATTTTATAAAAACTCCATCGAGATTGAACTAACAAATTCCTGCTCTGACAATCAGATTTTCTATTCACTAAATGGCGATTCTCCGGATGACAAAGCCATACTATACAATGGTATTTTTCAGTTGAATGACATCAACGAGAACGAAAACAGGTTTGCAAATCAATGTGACGCAGGTATAATACCCGGAAATAAAATTTCAAAAGCCAATATATTAAGAGCACAGGTTTATAGCCATGGATGTCCGGCAAGCAACGAAATATCAGGTAGTTATTTCATAAGCGATCAAACTGTTTTTGATTACGAAGTACCGATTGTCTCTATAATTACTGATAAAAATAATTTGTTTGATGATGAAGAAGGCATTTATGTAAAAGGGAATTACGAAAACTATAACAGACGCGGCAAGGAGTGGGAACGGCCAATCCACCTAGAAATATTTGATGATAAAGAAAAGATTCTTACACAAGGTGCCGGCATGAGAATTCATGGACGGGGATCGAGAGCCGGAGCTCAAAAATCATTAAAAATTTATGCACGCGATGAGTATGGAAAAACTTCATTTGAATTACCTATTCTAAGTCAAAAACCATATCTCAATGAATTTAAAACTCTTTTAATCAGAGCAACTCGCGATTGGACAAGAACTCTGTTTAAAGATGAGATGTCCGGACGTATCGTAGAAAACATGAACCTTGACTATGCAGCCTCAGAAACCGTGATTTTATTCTTAAACGGCGAGTATTGGGGCATTTACAGTCTTCGGGAAAAACAAGACATTGATTATGTTAGAAACAACTATGATCCGGACATCGAACATATTGACATCATTGGACACAATAACAGCAACATTTCTGTTAATTTGGGAACTATTGAAGAATACAAGCAGATGATCTCCTGGCTTGAAATGAATGATCCTGAAAATGAAAACTTTCTAACAGACATATCCGAAATAATTGATATAGACTGTTTAATTGATTATTTTATAGCTCAATTCTATCTGGCAAACACTGATTTTCCTGATAACAATCTCGAATTATGGAAAAGTGATTCTGAAAACTCAAAATGGAGATATTTCTTTTTTGATCTGGACGCAGTCATGATTCAGATTGGAGATAATCGTTTAGCAACTTTTATTGACAAGTCAAAAAAACCTTTTCAAATCTCGGAATCCTCATTATACATCCTAAGCAGGTTATTTGAAAATCAGGAATTTCGAATGAAATTTCAGATTAAGTTTATTAAACACCTGAACACAACCTTTGCTCCCAATCGAATGATTAAACTAATTAATGATTATCAGGAACTATATAATTCGCTGGTTGTAGAGCATATTTATCGGTGGAAAGACCCATCAGATTATCATAAATGGTTGAGTAATGTAGATATGCTTAAAGATTTCGCAATTCAAAGACCATTTGTTTTAAAACAACTAATGGATGAATACATTGAAGATCCTGTGGCGGTATATCCGAATCCCTCCTGCGGAAATATAGTATTGGAGATACCTGATTTAAATACTGAAGTTAATTATTCGATTTATGATATTTCAGGAAAAAGACTTGTCAATGAAACACAGTATGTGAATAATAGTATTTCAATCAATTTAAATCTAAAAACAGGAATTTATATCCTTCGAGTCGAATTTTCAGGTTGTCATTTTTATAAAAAACTTTCAATAATATGAGAAGTATTTATAAAGGTTTAGTTAATACACTTTTTTTATTAATGATAGTTAATACAGCTATTGCACAAGAATTGAGGATTGGGCTTGATTATGACAAGAAAGTAAGTGAGAATTTAAAATTCATATTCAAGGGACAAATCAGAAATAATCTACAATACGAAAACAGCACCTACTATATCATTCAACCCGGAATTTCATTTGATTTAACAAAGAGATTCACCCTGTCAGGTGCTTATCGCTTTACCAGTGGATATAATTATACTGTTGAAGACGATATCGACATGATAAATCTGCATAAAAACAGAATTACCCTTGATGGGAAATACAAATTCAGACAATTATCTGATCGCTTTTGTTTAGATTATAGATTGCGGTATCAATATACTTACGAAAAGGGGAAGTCCAAAAAGTACATTAGAAACAGGATGAAATTGAAATATAGCAACAGCAAACATTCAAACATTTCCTTTGGAGTAGAACCATATTACAGGCTGGATACAAAAGAATTAAGTCAACTAAGAATAAGCATTAGCAATTCATACAATTTTGAAGCCTTCGAATTAGAAGTATATATGCTTTTGGATGGGAGCTTTAATAATGGATCTCTCAAATCAATGCATCAGATTGGTGTGAGCTTTGCCTTATAGAATCTGTGCTTTATAAACTTGAAGTTAGGATTCAATTTAAAGAAAAAGAAATAATAATAACAACGAGTAAAACACAGATCCCAATTTTTGAATATATTAAAAAAATCAGCTGTCCAAAAACGGGTTTCAAAAAATGTGTAGTTTTATCTATTGTAGTTATGTTGTTTGGTCATAACAAAACTACAAAAATAGTTGGGAGTATCTCATGATCTCCCTTCTCTTAATTTTTTATTTTTCTCAAGCAAAAGAATTTTATCTTCCTGAATATTAGGTTAATAAAATCACGTTAAATTTTTCTTATTAAATAAAAATTCCCTAACTTTCAAGAGAAATTTTCATATTTTCGCAACAAATCAATTGCAAATGCATAAACGAATCATCCTATTATTCTTAATAATCTGTGGAATCTTTTTGAGTTCATGCGATCCCTGTAATCCTAAAATTATTGATTATGGGAAACTATCTGAAGAAGAGAAATCCTGCATTCCTTATGAAAATGATCAAATCATTAGCCTCACACATAATTCAGGTTTTTCCATAAATTTCACATGCAAGAGAGAAACCACAACAGAGTTTCTATACTGTGATGAGTGCTGCGATTACCAAATAAAATACGAACGTGAAATCGTTACCTTAACACCTGATTACCCGATTTTCAACATTGAATTTTCGTTAGATAATGCCCAAGACACACTAATCGAATATGCTTGTAATATCGGATATTTTGCGTATTACCTACCATACACAGACACCGGATATTATCAGGATTCAATACAGATAAATGGGGAAATGTATTATAATGTATATGGTCTGAAATCTTACGATTATGATTACGCACAAGATTCCATCCGACCTGATAGTTTATTCATCAATAAAACAGAAGGAATACTTAAAATAAGTATGTCAAACGGAGAATATTATGAAATATAAGATACTCATATTTTGCCTATGGCCTTTCTTTCTGTTATCTTGTGGAGAAGATTCTGCACTTAAAGAAGAAACTTTTTATTTTGAAGAAATTAGTCAGGCATGGATACCAGATTACGATCAAAATTTTCAATTTGTATTGAGTGATATTAATGGAATTTCAGAATCATTTATGTTGGATCAAGACGAAGCCTATTTTACAAAATCCTGGGGCAGCTTTCTTGGTATCAATACCGATATGACACATACAGAATATCGTTATCAGGCTTATAGTTCATCCTTTGGAAATCGTTTTACCATCTCATTAACAGCAGGATGGCCACCTTATGGGGATGAAATATTTGTTAGTATGAATAGTGTTGAATTTGCTTATGACCTGAAGAAGAACCGAGTAAACAGGATTTATTCCGAATTTGGATCGAAAAGTTTACTTATGACAGAAGATGGGTATGAAGAAAATGAAATCATATATTCCACAGTAGCGATTTTGTCAAATACAAGCATAGGTGCAAACGAATACAATGAAGTGTTGCATTTTATTTTTCTTGATTATGAGGAGCAACAAAAACCCTTAACAGTCAAAGAAATATTTATTGCTAAAGATTGTGGATTAGTTAAATACGTTTACAATAACGGTATTTCTTTTACCCGTTAAACAATCTATCTGCATTCATATTTTCAACTGTAATAAATCCTTATCTTTGTGCATCAAAGAAAAAATAAATTGTTTATGAGTGATATTAGAGTACGATTTGCGCCAAGTCCTACCGGACCGTTACACATGGGAGGTGTACGAACAGCCCTTTTCAATTATCTGTTTGCAAAAAAACATGATGGTAAATTCATTCTTCGAATTGAGGATACCGATCAAAGCAGATATGTCAAAGGAGCAGAAGCGTACATCATAGAATCCTTGGCATGGTGCGGAATTCATTTTGATGAAGGCATACAAGAAGGTGGAGATTTTGGGCCATACAAACAAAGTGAAAGAAAGTCCATTTATCAACAATACGCAAAACAACTCATTGAAAGCGGGAATGCATATTATGCGTTTGATACAGCAGATGAGTTAAATGCAGAACGTGCTAAAGCTGAAGAGAATAAAGAAAACTTTGCATACAATCACATCACAAGAAAACAACTCAATAATAGCATTCATCTGGGAATGGACGAAGCTCAAAAACGCATTAATGCAGGAGATGCTTATGTTATCCGTTTTAAAATGCCGGACGAGCCTGTGGATATATCAATGAAAGACATTATTCGTGGTGATGTTACTTACAACACTGCCAATTTAGATGATAAAGTTTTATTCAAATCTGATGGTTTGCCAACTTACCATCTTGCCAATATTGTGGATGATCATCTAATGCAGATATCTCACGTTATTCGAGGTGAAGAATGGCTTCCATCTATGCCTTTGCATGTGCTACTATACAAAGCTTTAAGATGGGAAGCTCCTGAGTTTGCACACTTACCATTAATTTTGAAACCAACAGGTAAAGGAAAACTTAGTAAACGCGATGGAGATAAACTAGGATTCCCTGTTTTCCCAACTGAATGGAAACCTGCAGAGGGAGAAACAGCACGTGGATATCGCGAAGATGGATATTATCCTGAAGCGTTTGTCAATATGCTTGCTTTGTTAGGATGGAATCCGGGAACTGAACAAGAACTGTTTAGCATGGATGAGCTTATTCAAGCTTTTGATCTTGAACGTGTAAACAAAGCGGGAGCACGTTTTGATCCTGAAAAAACGAAATGGTTTAATCATCAATATCTCATTCAAAAGTCAGACGATACACTGGCAGCAGAGTTTAAACCAATATTGGAAGCGAAAGGCATAACTTTTGACGATGCAAAGCTCGCTCGTATCATTGGTCTTGTGAAAGAACGTGTACAATTTGTTCCGGAATTATGGGAACAACTTGATTTCTTCTTTGTTTGTCCTCAGAAGTATAATGCTAAATTGCTGAAGAAATCCATGAAAGGTGATTCGCCAGAATTGCTTGCCGAGGTAAAAAATCTTTTAAACGAGCAAAACGATTTCACTTCACAGGTGTTGGAAGATAATGTAAAAACATGGATAGAGTCGAAAGAAATCGGGTTTGGAAAAGTAATGACTCCTTTACGTTTAGCACTTGTGGGTGAAGGCAAAGGCCCACATTTGTTTAATATATTGGAAATCCTTGGTAAAGAGGAAAGTATTTTACGTATTGAAAAATTATTAACACACAATAATTAGTTATGAGAACAGCTGAGATTAAAACTGAAAAAGGAGTCATGAAAGTCGAATTTTACGACAACGATGCTCCAAATACTGTCGATAATTTTTGCAAATTGGCAAAAGAAGGATATTATAACGGATTACGCTTTCACCGTGTGATTCCTAACTTCGTTATTCAAGGTGGATGCCCTCATTCACGTGATGAAAACAACCCAAGAGTTGGAACCGGAGGTCCGGGTTACAGCATTGATTGTGAATTGGATGGCGATAATCAATATCATGACAGAGGCGTATTATCTATGGCACATGCTGGTAGAAATACGGGTGGATCACAATTTTTTATCTGCCACAGCCGCGAAAATACTGCTCATCTAGATCATCAGCATACTTGCTTTGGTAAAGTGGTAGAAGGTTTGGATATCATTGACGATATTCGTGCTGGTGACCTGATTGAAGAGGTTGTAATTTCTGAATAGAATTGATTAACAAACTTCAAGAAACTTTTCCCGTTGGCTGGTATTGATCCCGTCAGCGGGAAACCTTTTTTCTGCATATATTTTTCAAACAGTCGAGGCTGGGACTTACGTCGAGATTGCTTTGTATTGCAAACTCGCGAGCATGCGTAGGCAAGTTTGAATATTGGATGTTGAAATTTGGAATTTATCCGTTTAAGCCAGACAGTCCGACCGCTGGTTTGTTATTTCCCTTACTTCCAGCTAACACTCCTGCCTACCGGTTTACCAGCCAAAGATGGCAGGCTGGTGATCCATGCACCTGACTCATGTCCCCTGTCTTTTAATGTGCTTCTAACCAGTTTCTTCCAATTCCTAAGTCAACAGTAAGTGGTACAGAAAGATGGACAGCATTTTCCATTTCATATTTGACAATTTCCGCCAGTTTTTCTTTTTCACTGACAGGACATTCAAAGTTTAACTCATCATGTACCTGAAGATTTAAACGAGCAAATAAGCCTTCCGAAATGATGCGTTTATGGATATTAATCATTGCCACTTTAATAATATCAGCTGCAGATCCCTGAATAGGTGCATTAATCGCATTCCTTTCAGCCATGCCTCTTACAACTCCATTGCGTGAATTAATATCCGGCAAAAAGCGTTTTCTTCCCATTATCGTTTCTACATATTCTTCTTTCCGCGCTTTTTCAATACAGGAATCCATGTATTGTTTCACTCCGGGGAAACTTTCAAAATAGTCGTCGATAAGTGTTTTTGCTTCAGTTCGTGAAATGTTCAATCGCTGAGACAAACCAAATGCTGAAATGCCATAAATAATTCCAAAGTTTGCGGTTTTTGCTTTTGATCGTTGCTCTCTTGTCACATCAGAAACATCCACCTTAAACACTTTAGCTGCAGTGGCTGCATGAATATCAGTATCTTCATTCTGAAACGCTTCCAACATGTGTTTATCTTGGCTCATATGTGCCATCAAACGCAATTCAATTTGTGAATAATCGGCAGACAGAAAAACATGCTCTTTATCGCTAGCGGTAAACGCTTTACGAATTTCACGACCCCTCTCCTCTCGAATAGGAATATTTTGTAAATTCGGATTATTTGAACTTAAACGTCCGGTTGCTGCAACAGTCTGATTAAAGGATGTATGAATTTTTCCCGTTTGCGGATTAATCAGTTTAGGCAATGCTTCGACATAAGTGGATAAAAGCTTTTTCACTGAACGAAATTCCAATATTTCCTGAATCACTGGATGTTTGCCACTCAATTTTTGCAATGTTTCTTCTGAGGTTGAGTACTGTTTTGTTTTCGTTTTTGGTGGTTTGTCAGTTATTTTTAAACGATCAAATAAGATCTCTCCCAACTGTTTTGGTGAGCTGATATTAAACTCATGACTAGTAAGTTCATAAATTCTCTTTTCAATGAAACTCAGCTCTTCGCTTAATTTTTCAGCATACGAATTGAGCTGATCGACATCCAAATGTACACCAACAAATTCCATATCAGCGAGGACATAAATGAGAGGACATTCCACTTCGCTGAACAAATCATATAAACCGGAAGATTTCAATTCAGGCTCCAACTTCTCCTTTAACTGTAAAGTGATATCTGCATCTTCAGCAGCATAATCTCTGATATCTTCAAGAGGAACATCATCCATGGACTTCTGATTTTTGCCTTTTTTCCCTATTAAACTCTCAATAGAAATGCATTGATAGTTGAGCATGGTTTCTGCCATGAAATTCATGTTATGTCGCAATTCCGGGTGCAAAAGATAATGAGCAATCATGGTATCAAAAAGTTCACCTTGAATTTCGATTCCATAATTTCGAAGCACTAACATATCGTATTTAATGTTTTGCCCAATTTTCAAAATGTCAGGGTTTTCCAAGACCGGTTTAAAATCATTCAGAATGGCTTGTTTTTCTTCTTCTTTTTTAGGCATCATAACATACCAAGCCTTTTTCGCCTGAATGCAAAAAGATATTCCTGTCAATTTAGCTTCATGAACATTCAAACTGCTAGTTTCAGTATCGACAGCAAAAAATTTTGTTTTGGAAAGTGCTTCAATTAATTCCTTACGGAGATAAGGCGTATCCACCAAAATATATTCCGGATTTTCCGTTGTAAAATCTTTCATGCTGAATGTTTCTTCGGCAGAAGTATCATCTTGTACATCATCAGCAAAATCGAACAAACTCCCTTGAGCTGCAGGTTTTGGTTTGGCAGCAATTCCCAAAATACGTTGAGAAAGTTGATTAAATTCTAGCTCATCAAAAAGTGGTTTGAGCTTTTCTTTATCCAGCTCCTCATATTTCATGTTTTCAAAATTAATTTCCACAGGAACATGTTGTTCTATGGTAACCAATTTCTTAGACAAAAGAATTTGTGCTTTATTGGATTCAATTTTTTCTTTTTGCTTACCTTTCAGTTGATCTGTATTGTCCAAAAGATTTTCCACTGACCCAAATTGGTCAATCAACTTAATAGCAGTTTTTTCACCTATGCCCGGAGCACCTGGAACATTATCAGCACTATCACCCCAAAGAGCCAAAATATCGATGACTTGTTCAGGTTTTTCAATACTGAATTTTTTCAGAACTTCAGGGACTTTGAGCACTTGATTTTCTTTTTCACCTGAGCGTCTTGGACGATACATAAAGACTTTATCTGTAACTAATTGCGCATAATCCTTATCCGATGTCATCATATAGACATAAAAATCGGCAGCAGCAGCAATTCGGGCAATGGTACCAACCACATCATCAGCTTCAAAACCTTCTTTTTCAATGACAGGAATGTTGTAAGCCGACAAGATATCTTTAATATACGGTACTGCTTTTTTAATGTCTTCAGGAGTCGCATCTCGATTGGCTTTGTACTCAGTAAACATCTCATTGCGGAAAGTTGGTCCGGGAGGATCAAAAACGACAGCAATATGCGTAGGTTCCTCTTTCTTAAGTACTTCCTCTAGTGTATTGACAAATCCAAAGATTGCAGATGTATTGAGTCCTTTCGAATTGATGCGAGGGTTGCGAATAAACGCATAATATGATCTAAAAATTAAAGCATAAGCATCAAGGAGAAATAGTTTCTTTTCCATAAAACAACATTTTCATCAAAAATAGAAATAATTGATGAAAAAACAGCATCAACAAAATGCCGACATCATTTAAAAGCTAGTTATTTACAATAATTAGTCGTTTTGTTTCTGTTTCATTTGTGTCAAGATTATGAAACCGTAAAAGATAAACATTATCAGCTAAATCCGGTATCCTTATCCTGGTAAAAACTCCATCAATCTCTAATTTCTCTTTATGAACTAGCATTCCTGTTGTGGTATAAAAGTATAACCTTGTTTCTCCATTTTTCAAATAAAGCAAATTAATAGTTCCATTTGGCTTACAAATCGTTGGATAACATTGAAAGTCACTGTAAGTAACATTCATATTATCAATCTTCAATGTTTCTTGCAAAGCTGAAAACACATCAATTCTTCCATATCCATAATATTTATCAAAACCAGGTGTATCTTCAAACGCTTCACCAATCATATCAACAGATGATTTCCTTAATACATCAAACACCTGATCTATTCTCAAATTGGGTTTGAGTGATTTCATTAAGGACACCAAACCAGCAACATAAGGTGTTGCCATAGATGTACCAGTTTTTTCAACAATTTGATTATCAGTCCGATTATCAAGGCTTTTAATATTTGCACCAGGAGCAACCACTGTAATATGATTGCCATAATTGCTACCATAACGTGGAAAATACCATCTGAAATCTTGCCAATTTGTTGCACCCACAGCAACAACATTATCATATCCCGCAGGGTAACTTATATCTTCAGTATTTCCATTCCCCATTGCAGCAACCACTATTACTCCGTGATTATTAGCATATTCGATCGATTCTTTCAAAAAGATATTATCACTTGATGTACCCAGAGATAAACTAATTACATCTGCTCCATTGTCAACAGCATAATAAATAGCCTTTACTATATCAGAAATTTCACCATAATTTGATTCTGCCAAAACCTTCAACACCATTAATTTAGATTTCCAATTTACACCGGCAATTCCAACTTCATTATTACCTGTAGCCATACAAATACCAGCACAATGTGTCCCATGACCATTATCATCTGATGGATTATTATCATCATAAATAAAATTCCAACCATAAATGTCATCAACATACCCATTATTATCATTGTCTATCCCATCAAGAAGCTCTGCTGAATTTATCCAAATTCTATTTTGAAAATCTGGATGTTGCATGCGTAAACCTGTGTCAATAATAGCGAGCGTAATATCCTCACTACCTGTTGTTATACCCCATGCTGCTTCAATATTAATATCTGCACCGTATATAGCTCCCCAATTAGAACCATCATTATGGCAAGCCCATTGTTCAGAATAATATTCATCATTTGGACTATTGTTTGTAGAATCAAAAAGATAGACAAAATGATTCTTTTCCACATTAATGAAAACGCCAATGGATTTTATCTTTCTTATAACATCATTAACTTGTTGCTTTGAAGTATCAATTTGAAGAACATACAATCCATTTCTAATAAATTCAAATTCTTCAACATCATAGTTCTGTTTTAACAATTCAAAATATTTTACAATATCATCTTTCTCTGATTTTTGCTTATCATCTAAAGGTATTTCAACCATTAATTCATTCAAAACAAAATTATCTACTTGCCCTTCTGCATTATATAATGCCATTAACAAGAATAATATAGAAATACTTTTAAAAATTTTATTCATTAATCGTTTTTTAGAAGGGTCCAAGATTTATTTCAACGCTATTATTACCTATAATGTAAACACTTAATTTGTTTATAAACACACAAATATAACCATATTAATGCAAAACAAATAAGGACGAAGCATAAATTATCGATATTTAAAACCAATAATTGATATCACATAATACTGACAACATATCGTATTTTTAATAATTTATACAAGCTTTTAATAAAGTGCTTGTTTAAACTCAAATTATTTTTTACATTTGCAACCTGATTTTTGCCCAGGTGGCGGAATTGGTAGACGCGCTGGTCTCAAACACCAGTGGTAGCAATACCGTGCCGGTTCGATCCCGGCTCTGGGTACAGCCCTCGCAAGAGGGCTTTTTTATATAAACTAATGAGCAATGAGTAAACATTCTAATCCTGAAAAACAATATCAGTTCGACAAGCATTACTTGCAAATGGCTCAGATCTGGGCAAAAAACTCATATTGCAAACGCCGCCAGGTTGGTGCACTGATAGTTAAAGATCGCATGATTATTTCTGATGGATACAATGGCACACCTGCCGGATTTGAAAATGAGTGCGAAAACGAAAATTATAAAACAAAAGCATACGTACTTCATGCTGAAGCAAACGCCATTACGAAAGTGGCAAAATCTGGCAACAACAGCGAAGGTGCAACACTCTATGTCACAACTTCTCCTTGTATAGAATGCTCAAAATTAATTATTCAGTCTGGTATTGTTCGAGTTGTATTTCTTGAATTGTACTCAAAAAATGAAGGACTTGAACTTTTAAAACGTGCTGGTGTTGAAGTAGTGCACTTTAATTTAGATACTAATGAATAAAAAATCTGCTTTTCTTCCACTGGTTATTGCTGTTTCTGTTGTAGCAGGAATTTTTCTTGCCAGCCTTATTTCAAATGGTAATAACCCTGTTTTTTCTGATGAACAAACTAAGTCGAATAAGCTGAATGCTATGCTCGATTTTATTTCAGAAAACTATGTGGATACTGTTTCAAAAGCAGAGATTATTGAAAATGCCATTCCAGATTTCCTTGAGCAGCTTGATCCCCACTCAGTGTATATTCCGGCAAAAGACTTGAAAGAAATGAATGAGCCTTTGGAAGGTAGTTTCGAAGGAATTGGAATTCAGTTTAATATGAAAAATGATACGCTTCAGGTTTTGCATATTATCTCTGGCGGACCATCTCAGAAAGCTGGTTTATTACCTGGTGATCAAATTCTTAGCGTGGACGATACTATCATTGCAGGAGTTGACATTTCAACTCAGGCAGTCATGAAAAAACTGAAAGGACCAAAAGGTAGCATTGTGAAAGTTGGGGTACTGCGTCGTGGAAACTCTGACTTGATTTATTTTGATATTGTTCGTGATAAAATCCCAATTTTTAGTGTGGATGTTGCGTATATGGCAAATGAAGATATTGGATACATTAAGATATCAAGCTTCTCACACACAACTTACAATGAATTTACCGATGCTGTGATTTCACTGAAAAAACAAGGCATGAAAAAGCTCATTTTAGATTTACGCTCAAATACCGGTGGAATCATGGATGCAGCAACTAAAATAAGCGATGAATTTCTGCCAGAAGGTGAGATGATTGTATATACTCAAGGTAGAAAACACGGACGAATTGAAACCCATGCAACAAACCAATTGTATCGTTGCATTAATCTGGACTTGGCTGTTCTTATTGATGAATTCTCAGCCTCAGCAAGTGAAATTGTTGCAGGTGCCATTCAAGATAATGACAGAGGTTGGATTATAGGTCGTAGATCATTCGGAAAAGGGCTCGTTCAGGAACCTGTTCAGTTTGAAGATGGATCAGCAATGCGTTTAACAATTGCCCGCTACCATACTCCTTCAGGTCGCTGTATTCAAAAAGATTATGGCAACGATTTGGAAGACTATTACAGCGATATCATGAATCGTTATGCCAATGGTGAATTCATGTCGGTCGATTCAGTGCATTTTGAAGATTCTTTGAAATATTACACGAAAAACGGACGTACTGTCTATGGTGGTGGTGGTATTATGCCAGATATTTTTGTGCCCATTGATACAAGCATGAACGACTTGTATTTTACCATTCAAAATCGCAATTTAGTGTATGAATACGCCTTTGAATATACACGCATTCATCGCAATAAAATTGATGATTTTACATCAGCAAAACGTCTTGAAGAGTTTTTAAAACGTCAAAGAGTTTTTGATGATTTTGCAGAATTTGTACAGTCTTCTGGCGTAAATTATTCTCAAGCAGCCCTCGATGAATGTAAACCATATGTTGAAGTTCAATTGTATGCTAGCATTGCAAGAAATATTCTTAACGATGATGGTTTTTATCCTATCATTCATCGCATTGATGATAGTTTTTTGAAAGCCGTAAAAATTCTAGAAAGCGACAAAGCAATTTTAAAATAACTTCAGATCATTTTATTCGGAGTGCTTGCATTTCATCCAAATCACCCTCAAACACATTGAGATCCACATCTCCATCAATACCGGAAAGTTTTCCATTTTTTGTGTATTGCCAAAACAACCAGTTGTCACCAGGTTTAGTATAATTTTTGCCATTACTGTATCGTGCTAGCCACAAAGGATAACCATCAAAACGATCATCATCAGCAAGATGCGATTCATAATATTTGTAATAAGTGTAAATTATTGGTTTCACACCGTAATGTGATTCTACTGCCTGAAGCCACTTGAGCAATCCAGTTTTTAAACTGTTCAATGATTGAATATCTGAATAATCTTCAATATCCAGTACTGGCGGAAAATCACCTGATTCCAAATTCACATTTCGAATGAAATTTTCAGCTTGCTCAATGCTGTTTTCATCAGGACGATAGTAATGATAAGCACCACGTATTAATGATTGATTTTTTGCAGATTTCCAATTGTATGAAAAATACTTATCACGCAAATCTTTACCAGCTGTTGCACGAATAAAAACAAAATCAAGATCATGTTCTTCCTGCAACTTATTCCAGACTATAACATGCTGATATTGTGAGACGTCCAATCCAAATACCGCATAGTCATCAAGTGATTTCTTGCTTTCATTTAAACTAATTTCTGGAAAGGTTTTGTTGGAAAAAAGAGCAATCATACGATAACGAAAAGCAGGAACAGATACCATCAACAATGCTAATAGCAGAATACTTATGCCAGCAATTGTCCAAACTTGCTTTTTACGTTTATATTTTCGACTCCTTTTTCGGCTCATGCAAGCAGGTTCTTTTGAATAAGATATTCAAGTATCTGTACAGCATTGGTAGCTGCTCCTTTTCTCAAATTATCAGCTACTATCCACAAATTAATTGCCTTGGGCTCTGATTCATCCAAGCGAATCCGACCGACAAATGTTTCATCACGATTTTCAGATAAAATTGGCATAGGATACAAATTGTTGGACACATCATCTTGCACAATAAGTCCCGTAGTATGCTCTAAAATATCACGCACAGCCTCAACTTGAACGGACTTTTTGAACTCAATATTAACCGACTCTGAATGACCTCCTTTTACAGGAACCCGAACAACTGTACCTGTCAATCGCAGATCTGGTAGTTGTAGAATTTTACGACTTTCATTCACTAATTTCATTTCTTCCGAAGTGTATCCATTGGATTCAAAATCACCACCATGAGGCAAACAATTCATATCAATTGCATGAGGATAGGCTTCTCGGGAATGCTCTCCTCTTCGCTCAGCATCTAATTGATAAATACCTTTCATTCCACTACCAGTAACTGATTGATAAGTGGAAACGACAACACGCTCTAATTCGAACGCATTATGCAATGGACCAAGCACATGCACAAGCTGAATAGTACTACAATTCGGATTTGCAATGATCTTATCGGCTTTCGTTAACACATCAGCATTCACCTCAGGAACAATTAAAGGAATCTTTTCATACATTCTCCATGCTGAGGAATTATCAATAACTGTACATCCAACCTCAGCAAATTTTGGAGCCCAAAGTTTTGAAACCTTACCACCGGCAGAAAAAAGCGCCACATCGGGTTTAGAAGCAACAGCATCCGATAAACTAATCACAGAAATCGTTTTCTTTCCATATTGTAGTTTTTTCCCCACAGAACGTTTCGATGCTGCAAAGATTATCTCATCTACTTTCACACTGCGCTCTATTAGCACATCTCGCATTTTCTGTCCAACCAGACCTGTTGCACCTACAATTGCAATTTTCATGTTTTATCACTTAAATTTCGACTAAAAATAAGGATTTTTTCCGAGCTGTTAGGAATTCTATTGTGAATTAAGTGAATTCAAAGCGTTGCATCTTACAAAAATTCTAGAAAACTTTACTCAACTAATTCTGCATTACGCCACAATTTTTGTTAATTTTCGGAATTATTGTTTGACAAAATCTTTACCAATGAGATATTTAATTAGTTTTCTTTTTGTTTTCATGAGCATTTTCACCCTTGCTCAATTCGCTGATGACTTTACGGATGGTGATTTTACAAGCAATCCGGAATGGGTTGGTGAAACGGAAAAATATGCTGTTAGTGCATCCAATGAACTACAGCTTTATGACGAAACTCAAAGTGGATCGGCTTATTTATCCACAGCTTCAGAAGCTATCAACAATGCTGTTTGGGAATTTGTGTGGAAATACGAATTCAACCCATCATCTTCCAATTACACTGATGTGTATCTAGTTTCCAACCTTTCTGATTTAAGCGGTGATATCAATGGATATTTTGTACGAATTGGTAACACTTCGGATGAAATCAGTTTGTATCAACAATCCGGTGGAACAAAAACAAAAATCATTGATGGTGTAGATGGTCGATTGGATGATGAACCGATTAATGTGAAAGTACGTGTCACCCGCGATGATCTTGGTAACTGGACATTGGCATCAGACACATTGGGTGGAAGCGATTTTTTTATGGAAGGAAATGTATTTGACGATACACATATTTCAAGTTTTTTCTTTGGGGTTAAATCTGTGTTTAGTTCAACTCGTTGGGACAAAATGTTTTTCGATAATTTTATTGTCACTGGAGATGCCTTTGTGGATGATATTGCTCCAGAATTTCTTGGATATAGCATTGTCAATAATACCGCATTGCAGTTGAATTTTTCTGAACCAATGGATGCAACAACCGCGTTGGATCCGCTACATTACCAAGTTAGTGGAGGCTTAACAAATCCTGACAATGTGAGTTTTTCAGATGCTTCAAACACTGCGGTTATCTTGAGTTTTAATACAGAATTTACTCCAAATCAAGCCTATAATGTCTATTTTCAAGATATCACAGATGTTGCCGGAAATCCGGTTGCCGATGGAAATTTTTCCTTTGCTATCATTGTAGTTGAACCTGATGATATTATCATAAATGAACTTATGGCAGACCCTTCACCTGTTGTTAATTTGCCAGAGAACGAATATCTGGAGTTTTTTAACAGAAGAGACTTACCCATAAATTTACAAAATTGGAAATTGATAATAGGAACTAGTGAATATACTTTTCCAGCAACAACAATTGAGGCTAATGGCTATTTAATTGTCTGCGATAGTGACATGTTATCAGAGTTCTCAGCTTATGGAGATGCAATTGGGATGAATTTCTCATCATACTGGCTGTCAAATGGCGGTACTAAAGTTGAATTATATGATGCAGAAGATAGTCTTATTACGACTGTCACTTATACGGATGATTGGTATCAAAATGCTGACAAAGACGATGGTGGATGGAGTATAGAACGCATTGACCCAAACAACACTTGCAGCGGAATGAGCAATTGGAAAGCTAGTGAAAATCCGAACGGTGGAACACCCGGAACACTCAATTCAATTTATGCTGAAAACATTGACAATCAGGCTCCTGAAATTCTTTCTTGGGAATTAAGCAGTGGAAATGAAATCACTCTATTTTTCAGTGAAATACCTGATAACAGTTTGTTTGAATATTCCAATTTCAACTTAACTCCAGATTATGGTCAACCCATACTCATCAGTCAAGATGAGGATGATTCAAGAACTGTTCACCTTCAGTTTGTGGCATCCTTTGTTGAAGATGTATTTTATACTCTCAGCATTCAAAATATCTCTGATATGTGCGGAAATGTCATGCCTGATACAAGTTTCAGTTTTATTAATTATATCGCCGGAAATTTTGATTTGTTAATAACTGAAATCATGGCAGATCCAAGTCCTCAAGTTTATCTTCCCGATGCAGAATATGTAGAGTTGTACAATGCCTCAAATTATCCGATTAACCTTTCAGGATTTGTCTTTTCACAAGGCGGAACAGAAGTAGTTTTACCAGCAGCAGAGATTCCTGCCAACAGTTTTGTATGCTTTACCGATGAAGATGATGTGATTGAGTTTAATGGCATCCCGAATGTTATTCCTGTTGATGGTTTTCCAAGTCTTACCAATGCTGATGGAGAATTGAAACTTGTGAGCCCTGAAGGAGTGCTTATTCATTTTGTAAACTACTCCGAAACGTGGTATGAAAGTGCTGTTAAAATGGAAGGCGGATGGTCATTGGAAATGATTGACCGTGACAATCCTTGTGGTGAAGCAGAAAACTGGGCAGAATCTATATCGGAAAACGGAGGTACTCCAGGAGAAATTAACTCTGTAAACGGAACTGTTAACGACCAAAGCTCGCCCGAAATTCTGCGTGCAATCGTAGGTGCTCCAGACACCTTAAATGTGTATTTCTCGGAGACTTTACACCCTGCATATATTCCAAATCCATCAGAATTTTCAGTGGACAATGGCATCGGCACCGCTTTATCTGCCATCCGATTTGAAAATCGACAAGATGCCATCCAACTTGTATTCCCTAATGCTTTTGAAGCGCAAACCATTTACACTTTACAAATGACAGATACCCTTGAGGATTGTGTGGGTAATCGTGTTCCTGAAACCTTAACAAGTGTATTTGCTTTACCAGACACTCTGGAAACTCAAGATATTGTAATTAATGAAGTTTTGTTCAATCCTCTAGCAGGAGGATACGATTTTGTCGAGATTTACAATCGATCTGATAAATACATTAACCTTGCAGATTTACGTATTGCAACACGAGACGATTCACTTCAAATTGATAACATGAATGTCATCACAGAAACCGGATTTATGATTTTCCCTGGCGACCATGTCGTACTTTCAGAGAACATTGCATCCGTTTACAGGGATTATTATTGTCAAAATCCACAGTTATTGCTTGAAGTGGAGGATTTACCATCATACACAAATACTTCAGGTCGTGTTGTAATCTGTAAACGAAATTTGGAAGTGATTGATGAAATGTATTATCACGAGGATTACCACTTTGATTTGCTCAAAGAAGTCAAAGGTGTTTCTCTTGAACGCATAGACTACAATCAGCCTGCTGCAGATGAAAACAATTGGCATTCTGCTGCCGAATCTGCAGGTTTTGGAACACCAACTTATCAAAACTCACAATATCGCGAATACGGAGAATACAATACAAGCTTTGAATTGAGTCCGGAAAGCATTAGTCCGGACAATGACGGGTATCAGGATTATCTTAACATCAGTTACAGCATGGAGCAATCTGGTTATGTTATGACCATCACAATTTACGATGCTGCTGGTCACCTGATTCGCAATTTAACAGAAAATGAATTACTGGCTGCAGAAGGAATCATTCAATGGGATGGTTTGGACGAGAACGGACAACATCCAGGTGCTGGAATTTATATAGTTCTTTTGGATTATTTTGATTTGCAAGGAAATAGAAAACAAGAAAAACATACTTGTGTGATTGCTGTTATGCATTAATTAGCATGGTATAGAATTTGTTAAACTAGGGAAAAACGTGTTATGAAAAAAGGAATTGTATTAGGATTGATATTGAGTATTAGCTTGTTTGCTACAGCTCAAATTCAACGTATAAAGGCTCCTGTACCTCAAGATGAATTTGAAACATTTTTGGAAAAATTTCAAATGACATCCACACAGACTAAACGGATAGAGTATGCAATGGCATTAGCCAATAGCAAGTATTTCACATGTCGTCAGATTAAAGAGGTCTCTGACATGTTACCAAACGACGAATTAAAACTTCAATTTAGCTTAAAAGCTTACGAACGAGCAGTGAATCCATCTGATTACTATGTGATTATGGATAGTTTTGAAATGATGAGTACTGCCTTTAAATTTCACGATGCCAAAAAGGTAAATTCCAAACCTGAAATGGAAGTTATGGAGGTTAAACCAGTTGAAGAACCAGAAAAACCAGCAAATCTCTTTCCATACAATTTGCCTGATGCATCAAATTATACTGGCAGAACACAGTCCAATTGCAAACAGCCAATCAGTGAATCTCAATTTAAATTATTAGCCGATCAGGTGCGCAATGTGAAAAGTCCAGCTGGAAAATATAACAACTCCATAACCATTGTTGAAAAGTACTGTCTAAGTGTTGCCCAATTAATGAAATTGGCTTATTTCATTGAAGACGAAAAAGTACAATATGACTTATTTGTTAACGCCTACTCCCACATCTATGATACGGATAACTATATGGCAGTAAGACAAATGCTTGAAACTCCATATTACAGTCAAAAAATTATGGAATTGTATGGGAAAAACAAAACAGAAAAACCTCAAGTCATAGATCCTAGTCACAAAGTGGAAGCCAAACCGAATGTTATTGAACGCACTGGTGGTGATTGCTTTGTAGAAACCCGTGAACTAGAGGAAATTCTTGCCGTACTTAAAGAAGAGAGCTTTGAAAGCTCAAGAGTAAGTACTGCCCAACAAATTATCAAGCGCAAAAAGTGCTTCAAAACAGAACAAATTATTCGTATTTTACAATGCTTCAGCTATGAAAGCTCCAAGCAAGATATGGCAAAGTTTGCTTTCCCATACGTTACTGACAAAACCAACTATTACAAAATAAAAGATGTGTTTGAATTTGACTCTAGCAAATCAGATTTGGATGATTTTTTAGAAAAACAATGATCTGAGAATCAGGGGTCATGAGTCAGGGGCTAGGAGTCAGGGCTTTGCTGGAAGTATGGGAAATTGGCAAAGACTGGAGTTTTTCGAGTCCACACAACCACGTACAAACGAATGACAATTGCTTTCTCTTTCCCATTGAATACCAATTGTCTTTTCTCCAATTCGCAGCAATCAGGTGTCAGGTGAATTACAATAAAAAAGTTTTGACAGTAATAATATGTAAAGTATATTTGTCATATTAGAAAGTTAACTTTACATATATTTCTTATGAAAGAGAAAAATAAACAACATGAACTAAGATTACTTCCAAGGTATTTCAACAAAATTGGAATTGGAATATTTCTAATTATTGGCTTAATAGTCGTATTAACTGTTGTAGATATTTTTAAAATAAATCCAGATATTTTACTCACAATTACGAAATCTGGAATTTTAGTTGGTCTTTTAATTCTTGCAATGACTAAGATTAAAACAGAAGATGAATTAACCTTAAGAATAAGATTAAAATCATTAGGCTTTGCTTTTATTTTCGGAGTTGGATATACTATTGTTGAACCATTTATTAACCTTGTGTTTCAGAATAGTTTTATAACGAAAAGAAGTGTTTCAGAACTTCTAATTACAATGCTTCTTGTTTACTTTGTGATATTTCATTCAATGTTAAAAAAACGGTAATGAAGAACTATATAAAAATTCATCGAGCAATTAACGATCTGACACAAGAAGAATTGGCGAAAATAATTGGAGTTTCTAGGCAAACAATCAACTCGATTGAGAAAAATAGATATGTCCCATCGACAATCTTAGCATTAAAAATTGCAAAATGTTTCAAAAAAAGTGTCAATGAAATATTTGAACTTGAGGAATATGATTAAAAAAGAGACTGTATTCTGAAGTCTGTCCATAATTCAAACAAATATTAATTTTGTAACATTATGGGAAGAAGAAAAGAAAGTCCTGAGTACAAAGCAATGCGTGATTTAGCCTTGGAACAGTTAAAAAGAGGTCAATCGTTAACCGGTAAAGGTGGTGTTTTTGAACCTATTGTTAAAGAGTTTTTAGAAAGTGCTTTACAAGCAGAGATGGATGCGCACTTGGATCCAGCCGAACGTTCAAGTGGCAATAAGCGCAATGGCAAAGGGCAGAAGACACTTAAAACAGATGTAGGAGAGGTAACCATTGAGCCACCTTATGATCGTAATGGCACATTTGAGCCAGAGATAATAAAAAAGCGTCAAACTGTTTTAGCGGATAATTTAGCCCCCAAGATCATAGGCCTTTATGGTAAAGGGATGAGTCTACGCGATATAGGCCTTTATATTGAGGAGATGTATGATGTGGAGGTTTCTTCTAGCGTTTTAAGCGAGATTACCGATCGAGTTATACCTCAGGTTAAAGAGTGGCAAAATCGCCCATTAGACGATGTTTATCCGATTGTGTGGCTTGATGCAATGCATTATAAAGTACGTGATGGAGGGAAGGTGGTTTCCCGTGCAGTTTACAATATTTTATCCGTCAACAAAGAAGGCCGCAAAGAATTGATTGGGATGTATATATCAGAAAGCGAAGGTGCAAATTTCTGGCTTTCAGTCCTTACAGATTTAAAAAGTCGAGGTGTTAAAGATATTCTAATTGCTTGTACAGATAATCTTTCCGGCTTCTCTCAAGCCATCTTAAGCATTTTTCCAGAGGCAGAAATACAGAAGTGTATTGTTCATCAAATCAGGAATTCTATTAAATATGTAGCCTCAAAAGACCAGAAGCCTTTTATGAAAGATCTTAAAAAGGTGTATAAAGCAGCAACAAAGTCGGGAGCTGAAACAGAGCTGCTTAATTTGGAAGATATTTGGGGTAAGAAATATCCAATTGTGATTAAGTCCTGGAATGAGAACTGGAATGAACTATCCAATTACTTCAAATATGATGAGCCTATTAGAAAACTGATTTACACGACTAATCCTGTTGAAGGTTTTCATCGTCAGGTCCGTAAAGTAACGAAAACCAAAGGTGCATTTACCAGCGATATGGCGCTGCTTAAGCTCATCTATTTGGTTACTGAAAATGTGTCAAAGAAATGGACTCAGCCTCTGCATAACTGGTCACTAACAGTACAACAACTGTGTATTCACTTCGAAGGTCGTTTTAAAATCGAACTCTAAAAACAGTGAACCAACTCTAAAAAGCAAAGGAAAAATAATTTATAAAACCTGTCAAGGGTATATAAACGGCTTCGTACCTCAGCCGCCCTTGACAGAACCTGTAAATTATTTAAGCGGGCTTTTAAGAATTGGTCTCGAAAAAAATATTAATTTTGATTATTCATTAACAAACAACTGGACAGAGTTCAGATTACACTCCCTTAAAAAACTCATTTATCCTAATACAACAAACCAAACATCCACAGCGGAATACTGTTATTAATGCCAATTTCGATATCATCTTTTACTATAAATGCATTATCCATTCCCGCAACTTGCTTTTGAGTTTTACTTTTCCCTCCAATCTCAACAATATAGGAATCATCAATTAAAATATCCCCTTTTTCAGGCAAACTTAATCGATGCAAGTGGGATAATTGTGATAAAAAGAAACTTTCACGTACATTTCCGATATCAGGATTTCCCTCGCTTAATGCATAAATATAGTTTGTGTTGTGCAACCAGATTTTATCAGGCTTGTTTAACACACTAATGCTTTTTGTCCTTTTATAAAGCATTTGGATGAGTTCAGCACGTTCCAACAAATCCAATGCTTCTATTACCGCATTTCGAGTTAAACCTATCTTCTCACTGAGTTTTGAAATGTTTGGAGTAAAAGGAACATTCACTGATAAAACATACAATAATCGCTTTAGCTTGGCAATGCTATTGTAATCGAAAGCTTTTACTGTCAATAAATCCAATTCCAATATTAAATTGACAATGTTACGTATGCGTTGATAATATTCAATTTCATTGTCCTCAAAAAATGGGAATGCACCTGTTTTTAAATAATCAGAAAAGTATTTCAGTGGCTTAAATTGCTTTAATAAATCATGTGCAATTGATTCATGATCAGACAATAATATTTGGAGTGAGAGTTTGGGTGAATCAATTTTATGTTGAAATTGTAGAAACTCCCTAAATGACATTTCTTTCAAAGTATAACTTATTGCCCGGCGACTTAAATCTGATTCTCCTTTGTAAATATCAAGAATTGAAGAAGATGAAAAAATTAGTTTCAAACTAGGAAAATCATCATAAATCAATTTTAACTCTCGTGACCAGTTTGGGTATTTATGAACTTCATCCAGCAAAAGTAATTGTCCACCTTGCTTCTCAAATGCTTCTGCCAATGAATACAGATTATTTTCTGTAAAAAACAAATCATCCAAGGCAACATATAAACTTTCAATTTCTGGATGTTCTGCAGCAATTTGTAACATTAAAGTGGTTTTTCCTGCACCACGACTTCCTAACAAACTTATCTGTCGATTATCAAAATTCATTTCATTAAACAAATATCGCTTAAATGTAAGAGGTACATTTTTAATTTTTTGAGCCGATTTTATCAGAAGATTTTCCATAATTGCTTTCAATTTAAGCAAATTTAACAATATTTTGCTTTTCATCAAAGCATTTTTGTGTATTTTTTGCTTTTTTATTGAGCAATTTTGTGTTTTTTGACTTCTTCATCGTGCATTTTCGCCCTCTTGAAAGTGATTTCCCTTCATTTCAAAAAAATTTATACCTTGAGCATTCAAAATCGTTGACTATGAAAACAATCATTGATCTTTTTGAGGAAAGCGTAAAACAATATGCGGATAATCCCTTTCTATGGGAAAAACAAAATGGGAAATACCAAGCAACAACGTATAAAGCATGCAAAGAACAAGTTGAAATTCTTGCTGCCGGACTCATGTCGTTGGGATTGGAAGAAAAAGATCATGTCGCCTTATTAAGTGAAGGCAGAAACCAATGGATTATGAGCGAATTGGCAGTGCTTTATAATCATGCTGCTAACGTTCCATTATCCATAAAATTAGAAGCCAAAGAAATTCTGTTTAGAATCAATCATTCAGAGGCAAAATTTGTTATAGTATCTGGTCAACAAGCTGAAAAAATTGCTTTAATAAAAGATGAATTAACATCCGTAAAGCAAATTATTTATCTGGATACAGTACCTGAGTTGGACTCGGATGGAATATCGTATCAAGCGGTTTTTTCACGAGGTGAAGAGCTATTAAAATCACAAGCAGATGCAATATTCCAACGCAGGCAACATATTGAAAATAATTCCTGGGTCAACATTACATACACTTCCGGAACAACAGCAGATCCGAAAGGCATTATATTAACTCACAGGAATTATACGGCTAATGTGGAGCAGGCATACAGCTTAATGGATATTCCTGACTATTATAAAACCCTATTAATTCTTCCACTTGATCATTGTTTTGCGCATGTCGCAGGCATATACAGCTTTATGGGGAAAGGTGCATCCTTGGCCATGGTTGAAACCGGATCAACACCTATGCAAACACTGAAAAACATACCGAAAAATATTCAGGAAATTCAGCCTCATTTACTACTTAGTGTACCTGCACTGGCAAAGAACTTTAAGAAAAACATAGATGCCGGAATTAAAGCCAAAGGAAAATTCATGTATGGTTTGTATCAAGCAGCGTTAAAAAATGCCTATAAATACAATAAAGAAGGCTTTAATAAAGGAAAAGGCTTACAAATTTTAAGAAAACCCTTGCATGCGATTTTTGATGCCATTTTATTTAAAAAAATCCGTCAGTTCTTTGGTGGAAATTTGGAGTTTTTCATAGGTGGTGGAGCTTTACTTGACATTGCATTACAACGCTATTTCTATGCAATAGGAATTCCAATGATGCAAGGATATGGACTGTCTGAAGCAACTCCAATCATTAGCTCCAATGCATTGCATAAGCACAAATTAGGCTCAAGCGGATTTTTAGTTGATCAACTTGATATCCGAATTTGTGATGATGATGGAAATGATTTACCGGTTGGACAAAAGGGCGAAATCGTTGTGAAAGGTGAAAATGTGATGTATGGATATTGGAAAAATGAAAAAGCAACAGCAGAAACTGTCATTGATGGCTGGTTACATACCGGCGACATGGGTTATATGGATGCTGATGGCTTTTTGTATGTGTTGGGACGATTCAAAAGCCTGCTGATTGCCAGCGATGGAGAAAAATACAGTCCTGAGGCCATTGAAGAATCGCTCACTGAAAAAACAAAGTATATTGATCAAGTCGTGCTTCACAACGATCAAAGCCCATACACTGTGGGCTTGGTTTATCCTGATTATAATGCGCTGGAATCTGCTCTGAAATCGCACAATCTGAATTTAGCAAGTAAAGCAGGTCAGGAAAAAGCATTAAAGCTGGTTCAGCAAGACATAAATTTGTTTAAGAAAGGTGGAATATTTGAAGGGGAATTTCCTGAACGTTGGTTGCCATCAGCCATTGCGTTGCTTTCTGAAGGATTTACAGAGCAAAATAAAATGATGAATAGCACCATGAAGGTAGTGCGTGGAAAAGTCACTGAGCATTACAAAGAAACCATAGATTTTCTGTACGATTTCCAGAAAAAAGATTTGGCTGAAACTCATAAAATCAAAGCAATTTCAGCCAGTGGAAAGACAGTAGTGGAATAATGAAATGATAGACAAAAATAAAATACCAGAAAAAACTTTAGAAGATTTAGTTGAGTTGCTTGGCTATGATGGAGCCGAAGCATTTCTTAATGATGAACGATACAATTTTCAAGCTGTTCAACGAAAAATCTTTTCCGAAAGGTTTAAACGAAGATATGGCAAAAGAATTTATGTTTATATTGGACTTATTGCATTGATAATCACAATTATTTATGAAATTCTCAGAGCAAATTATATTATTTAATAAAAGATTAATCACTAAATTAAGTCTAATTTGGTGATTTAATTCACCGATTTTGATCAAATTTGGTGATTTTTGAACAGTCTTAAGCTGAAACATTATATTCCCTCAAAGCATCGTTAAGGGATGTTTTCTTATCAGTAGAAGCTTTACGTTTACCAATAATTAGAGCGCAAGACACCTGATATTCACCTGCAGGGAATTTTTTAGTGTATGAACCAGGAATTACAACTGAACGTGCAGGAATTCTACCTTTCATTTCCACGGGCTCATCTTCGGTAACATCAATAATTTTAGTTGATGCAGTCAACACAACATTTGCGCCAAGCACAGCCTCACGTTCAACATGTACGCCTTCAACGACAATGCAACGTGAACCAATGAAACAATGATCTTCAATGATAACGGGAGCAGCCTGAACCGGTTCTAAAACACCACCAATACCAACACCACCTGAAAGATGAACATGTTCACCAATTTGAGCACATGAACCTACAGTAGCCCAAGTATCAACCATGGTATATTGACCTACCCAAGCGCCAATATTAACATAAGATGGCATCATAATTACTCCATTGCTTAAGAAGGAACCGTAGCGTGCAATACCATCAGGTACAACACGAACGCCCATTTCAGCATAATTCTTTTTTAATGGAATTTTGTCATGATATTCAAAGATTCCTTCTTCGAAAGTTTCCATTTTACGAAGCGGAAAATACATAATGACAGCTTTTTTCACCCAATCATTGACTTTCCAACCACTTTCCGATGTTTCATCGGGTTCAGCAACACGAATTCGACCCTTGTCAAGATCTTCTATGGTTTCAATAATTGCTGATTCAGTTTTGCTATCTTTCAATAAATCTCGGTTTTCCCAAGCTTTTTCTATCAATTCTTTTCTTTGGTTCATGCACCTATTTTTTTACAATAATCCAAGTTCAAGTTTCGCTTCATCGCTCATTTTTTCTTTGTCCCAAGGCGGATCAAAAACAATATTAACCTTCACTTTACCAACACCTTTAGCACGTAAAACGGCAGTCTCTGTCATCATAACAATATTATCAGCCATAGGACAATTTGGTGCAGTCAGTGTCATATCAATTTCCACATTATTATCGTCATCCATGTCAATGCGATAGATTAAACCCAAATCGTAGATATTGACAGGTATTTCCGGGTCAAAAACTTTACGCAATTGGCTCACAATGTCCAATTGTATTTCTTGTTGATTCTTCATAATGATTACGATTTTGCATGATAAGCCATTGCATAGGCTTTAATTCGCTTAATCATTGCTAAAAGTCCGTTTGAACGGGTTGGTGAAAGATGTTGATGCAGTCCAATTTGATCGATAAAAAATAAATCTGTTTTCATGACTTCCTCAGGAGTTTCATCTTCGAGGACTCGAATTAATAAACTCGCAATTCCCTTCGTGATAATTGCATCAGAATCCGCTTTAAAATGCATTTTTCCATCTTTTACCTCAGCAGTAATCCATAATTTTGACTGACAACCATCAATCAAATATCTTCTGTTTTTTCTGAAGATGGAAGATGCTCCAATTCATTTCCCAAATCTACTAAGTAAGCATATTTGTCCATCCAATCGTCAAAAACGGAAAATTCCTCAATGACAACATTCTGTTTTGTTTCAATACTCATAACACACATTCAACAATTAATAAAACACTTTGTTTAACCTCTCAAAATCATACTAATTTTCTGCAAATTTTTCATCAGAACATCGATTTCCTTTTGGGTGTTATACAATGCTATAGATGCACGAATTGTTCCTGAAATATTGTAATGATTCATTACTGGTTCAGCACAATGTGTACCTGTACGAACAGCCACGCCAGTTTTATCCAACATGGTTCCCATATCGTAAGGATGAATTCCATCCAAAACAAAGGAAAGTACGGATGTCTTTTGCTGAGCAGTACCAATCATTTTTAATCCATCAATTTGCAATAATTTTTCAGTGGCGTAATGAAAAAGTGCTTCTTCATGTTGAAGAATATTTTCTAATCCTATTTGACTAATGTATTGAATTGCAGCGTCTAAACCTATTGCTCCAACGTAATTAGGAGTTCCGGCTTCAAACTTAAAAGGTAATTCATTGTAAGTTGTTTTCTCAATGGAAACTGAAGAAATCATTTCTCCACCACCATGGAAAGGTGGCATAGCTTCCAAATATTTTTCTTTACCGTATAACACTCCAATTCCAGTAGGTCCATAAATTTTATGTCCAGAGAAAGCAAGAAAATCACAATCTAATGCTTGTACATCCACTTGCAAATGCTGAATAGATTGAGCTGCATCAACAAAAACAGGTACATCAGCATCATGTGCAATTTGAATCATTTCTTTTATCGGATTTATGGTTCCTAACGCATTGGAAACATGAGTAAAAGAAACAATTTTAGTTTTATCGGTTATAGCAGCTTTAAATTTTTCTAAAGACAAACTACCATCTTCTTCGAATTTTAGTACAATCAATTTTGCTGATTTACGCTCAGCAAGCATTTGCCAAGGAACAAAATTGGAATGGTGTTCCATTTCAGTGATTAATATTTCATCCCCTTCATGAATAAATGCTTCACCAAAACTGTAAGCCACTAAATTAACTGCTTCAGTTGTTCCTCGCGTAAATATAATTTCAGACATGCGCTTAGCATGAATGAAATCCGCCATATTTTGACGCGCATTTTCATGAGCAGAAGTGCTTTCTTCACTCAAATAATGAACTCCTCTATGAATATTTGAATTGAGCCGATAGTACAAATCATCCATGGCTTTTATAACTTGTACAGGTTTTTGGGTTGTGGCAGCATTATCAAGATATACCAGAGGTTTCCCATAAATTTCTTGTTTGAGTATGGGGAAATCTTCACGTATGTTTTGAATACTCATTGTCAAATCTTTCTGTTTGTGCTGTAAAAGTAAGAAAAAAGTTGAAGGGATACCGTATGGATATTTGCTTATTCTTGATTTACTGTCTTTTTGATATTGCCAACTTCATAACCTGATTCAAGTTAATATACTCCAATTCGATATGATTTTAAGGCTTGATTAAGTTTATCATGCTGTCCATCAGTTACTTTATTAAGATAAGCGTAAAAATTTGGACCATGGTTTTTATGAATTGTATGACACAATTCGTGTAAAATAATGTAATCTACCAAGTCATTAGGCAACATCATTAAATGCAAGGAAAAATTGAGATTATTCTTTGAAGAGCAAGATCCCCAACGCGTGCGCGCCGATGTAATTTTGATTTTTTGATAAGAAAAGCCATGTACTCTTGCCAATTCCTCAACTCTGGGTAAAATGGTTCGTTTTGCTTCCATGCGCCAAAGCATTTCTATGGCTTTGCGAATACTATCTTGAATAGATTCTGATAGAATATCAAAATTCTGAGGGATAGCAATTGTCAAACAGTTTTTAATCAATTTTGCATGCATTTGTTCCGATTCTGTTCGACGGATTTGAATAGTATAGCCTCGGGTTTTAAATTCAGTTGTTTCATCAAAAACCGTAAGTTTTCTCAAGTTTTTATCTTGCTTTTCTTTGAGTTTAATAATTTTAGGTTTAATGTTTTCGACAGCCTGTATTGCATGCTTATAACTTCCACCTTTGGGAATACTTACTAAAACAGAACCGTCGGGCTGAAGTTTAAAATGATAATACTTTCTAGCCCGACCGTTTTTTGAAAGACATACACGTCCTATGCCTTCCATAAAGATTTCACGCATGTTGCTTATTTTACAATTTCGCTAAGTTTTTTGAACGAACTGTCTGCAACTTCATACATGTCTTTTTCAATTGCTTTAAACGCTTGACGTTTTTCTTTACCATCCTGAATACGACGTGATTCATTGATTCTGCTAATTAAATCGTTATGCTGATCCATCATTGCATGCATCAAATCCTCAACTTCATCATTTTTATCTTCATTCAGAAGTTTAGCAATCATACAGTCGGTTAGTACTTCATAAGTTAACCACTTTAAGTCTTTTTTCAAATCACGAATATTCGCCATAATCTTATTTTTTTCTAATCAATAAATGAATAGTCAAATGTAACATTTTTATTTATGCAACAAGTAAATTGGGGTGAAGTTTGAGGTTCAAGGTTTGAAAATTTGAGGTTAGCACCTAGTAGTTGACCGAGCCGTTCCGCGCTGGCTGAAGAGGACTAAGAATGTCTCGAAGCCAGCCGCAAGTTTTAAAGTCAACACTGACATATGGCTCACGACACCTGAACTCTGACTCATGTTTCGTCTAATAAAAATTTCACAGATTTCATTTCATATTCCCGAATATTGTGAGTTTTATCTTGCAAAATTAAGTAACCTAAATCGTTAACATCAATTATTTTCGCTTCAAATTCTGAATTATGATCACTATACCTCAAGTATTTTTTATACCCTAAAAGTTGGGATAAATAATGCTTCTTAATTTTTTGCAAATTACCTTCTTTCAACTCATAATACCAATAATCAATTTTATCATATAGTTCATAAACCAAATCTTCAGGTGATTGAAGTTCTATTCCTAATTGAAACATAGAAACTGGATTTGGAATATCGTAAGGAAATTTAGTTTCATTCACATTTAACCCAATTCCTATGCGCACATTTTCAATTGTATTTCCAGCTATTTGATTTTCGATAAGAATTCCAGCTATTTTCTTTCTGTCAACAAGCACATCGTTTGGCCATTTAATTCGAGATTTAAGACCCTTTTCAGCCAATAAGTCATACACAGCAAGGCTTGATACCATAGAAATATAAAATTGCTTATCTGGCTCTAAAAAGCGTGGATATTTAATAAAGCTAGCTGTAATATTTTTTCCTATGCTAGCATGCCATGTATTATTTCCCATTCCTCTTCCCGCAAGTTGCTTTTTCACTAAAAGCGCAAACTCAGTACGTGATTTTAAAAGCTCAGTAAATTTGAGAGCTTCTTGATTACTGGAATCACACAGGTCAATATGAATAATTTTAGCACACATCAGAAACGATAATTAATTGCGAATTCTGCAAAATCTGCTTGAGCATAATTCGACTTGATAAAGATACCAAACGATAAATTATTTGAATTATTTTTTTGCTCTTTTATGTAATATTTTAATCCTAGTCGATTTGAATTATAGTTCTTAATAACTGCTGAAAAACCAGTTTCATGATTATAAATATCAGCATAATTTCTAAGAAACGGCTTAAAAATATCTATTCCAAATTCGCCATAAAGTGCAATATGTCCCATGCACATTTCTTGTCCAAAAAAGGCTGTAGCATAATAGCTTTGCTTAAAGGGATCTTCACCTGGCATAAGATTGTTTTCCACAAACTGATAAAAGGATTGGTAAAATCCGACATTTACACCAAAACTGATGCGATATACTGGTGAAAGATTTTTTCCAATCTGTTGTTTCAGCGTATAAATCGGATAAACAGGCCCGCCATAAGGTTTGACAGATGAACCATAAGAATGCAATCCTAAAGCCAAACCAATTTCATATTGCCATTTGTCAGGATAGGTATCTATAGTTTCATGAAAATTCAATGTTTCATCCGGAATATAGACCAAACCAATTTTCATTTCTGGCACATTGGCTCCGATATTAGGCAATTTTACATGTCCATTTGAAAAATGAAAAGCTCCTAAAGTACAAGAAATACGCACTTTCTGAATTTGATATGACAATTCAAATTCAGCTTTCGTGTAATTTGTAATATGACTTCCTATTAGGGCATTTTCCGGATTATCGTACGGATGATATGGATTGGTAAAATATGAAAATCCCAAACCTGCAACAAAACTGACTTTAAAAGGCGAATCAATTTTCGATAAATGCCAACGTAAAAATGGTTGAATTCCGAAAACATCACCCAAAAACTCATTGTTTAAGTTTCCAAACATAACTTCCAATCCATATTCAGGATAATTCAGTTGTCTCTCCCACTGGTGAAAGCCATTTCCTCGTTTTGCACATTCAAATGTTGAAAACCAAGACATATGCGTTGTTGGCATGGCAGAATAAGCTTCAAATACTTTGGCAGGACCCGTTTTGAATCCGTACACAAGTTGACTATTCTGTGCTGAGCTATTATCCTGAGAAAATGTCACAACAGAAAAAATAAAAAGCATTGGTATGCTTAAACTTAATTTGTGCCAGAAAGTACTGATTTTCATACGAGCAATTTACAAACCAAGTTTTTCAGAAATTTCAAGCATTTTCCGAATAGGTTTCTCAGCTTTTACTCTCAAAGCCTCATCTAAATTCACTTCTGGCAATTCATATTTCAAACAATTGTACAATTTTGCCATGGAGTTTAATTTCATAAAATTGCAATCGTTGCATGCACAAGTTGAATCTTTCGGAGGAGCTGGAATAAATTCTTTCTCCGGAGAAAGTTTTTTCATTTGATGAATAATACCAGATTCGGTAGCTACAATAAAAGTGTGAGCATCATCATTGGCAGAATATTTTAGCAAAGCAGATGTTGAACCCACATGATCAGCAACAATAAGTACAGGTTTTTCACATTCTGGATGAGCCAAAACTTTTGCATGAGGAAATTCTTTTTTCAATCGTAGAATTTCTTCAACAGAGAATTCTTCATGTACATGACATGCACCATCCCAAAGCACCATATTTCTACCAGTCACAGAATTAATATAATTTCCCAGGTTTCGATCTGGTCCAAAAATCATTGGCTGATCTTTTGGAAAACTTTCTACAATTTGTTTGGCATTTGTACTTGTTACAATCACATCGGATAATGCTTTAATAGCTGCAGTTGTATTGACATAATTGATAACTACGTGATTTGGATAATGTTGAATAAATTCTTCAAATTTATCTGCCGGCGCAGATTCTGCCAAAGAACAACCTGCATTTAAATCCGGAAGGAGTACTTTTTTTGTTGGCGAAAGAATTTTTGCTGTCTCAGCCATAAAGTGAACACCAATAAAGACAATAATGTCAGCCTCAGTTTTTGCAGCTTCTTGAGAAAGTTTTAAACTATCACCAACAAAGTCGGCAATATCCTGCAATTCTGGAACAACATAAAAGTGTGCAAGTATTACTGCATTTTTTTCTTTTTTAAGGCGTAATATCTCGGCCTTTAAATCGAGAGATTTATCTATCGGTTCGTTAATGTATCCAACTTCAGTTAAGCGATCTGTATTCATATATATTATTATTTATTTATTTAAATTTAATATTAATGATAAATATAATACTCTGTTAATTCGTTTAGCAAATTTATTGCTTTTCCCTTGCATTTTACAATTTAATTCTTTTTTGATGAAGTTTTACAGTGAATTGTTAATTTTTACTTATTGAAAATGAGAAAAATCGCTAGTTTATTAACAGTTGTTAATTCTTATCTCATGCTAAAAAATAAATCGTATAATTTCATTTTTTCATGGTGCATAATTTCTTGAAAACTTACCCATATTTTAGGGCTAAGTTTTTTTGTTTTCCCTGTAATTTTTATAAACTAAATCGGAAATGAAAAATGCAATTTTACTTTTTGAAATTTGTTAAAAACAAAGGGCTATCAATGTGAATTTATTGTTAAATTAATAAGTCCTTGATATTAAGCTCTTTCTTTTTTTATACTTTGCTTTTCTTGTTGGTCATCAGTAAATTAACAATGGTTAATAAATAAAATCAATCATTTTTTTGCATTTTTCCAACTATCTGAAAACGACTATTTTTGCATTTTTACCAATTTCTAACGGTTTAAGTTTAAACTTCAAGTAATGATAGAATTAAATCAAAGAACCTTGTTTTAAAAGCAAAATGCCACCCAAAATTGAATGGCATTTTTACTAAAATCTATTTAATCATTATGCTATCAATTGGTTAAGCGAATAATGTAATAATTCTTCTTTCCTTTTTGGATTAAAATGTACTTTTCGTTGATGACAAAAGTAGAAGAAATTTGCACTTCTGGATTTGTGAATTTTTCCTTGTTAATTGAGAGTCCATTTCCTTTAATAAGACGTCTTAATTCTCCTTTTGAAGCAAAGATATCTGTATCCTCACAAAGTAAATCTAACACATCTCTACCATCATGAATAAGCGATTTATTTACATCGAACATAGGTACACCTTCAAAAACTGAAAGGAAGGTTTTTTCGTTGATAGAAGCTAATTGATCAGATGTCGCTTTGCCAAACAAAATTTTAGATGCTTGAATAGAAGATTCCAATTCTTCTTTGGAATGTACCATCACTGTAATTTCTTCCGCTAGTTTGTTTTGTAATTGTCTAAGATGTGGTTCTGCTTTGTGTGCTTGAATAAGGGCATCAATTTCTTCTTTTGGAAGAATAGTAAAAATCTTGATGTACTTTTCAGCATCTTCATCCGAAACGTTTAACCAGAACTGGTAGAATTTGTAAGGACTTGTTTTTTCAGGATCTAACCAAATGTTTCCAGATTCTGTTTTTCCAAATTTTCCACCATCTGCTTTGGTAATAAGAGGACAAGTTAACGCGAAGGCTTCACCTTTTGCAATTCTGCGGATAAGTTCAGTACCAGTGGTGATATTTCCCCATTGATCGCTACCTCCCATTTGGAGTTTACATCCGTATTCTTGATAGAGATGTAAGAAATCATATCCTTGTAAAAGCTGATAAGAAAATTCAGTGAAAGACATTCCATCGCCAGAGTCTTTTGCCAAGCGTTTTTTAACAGAATCTTTTGCCATCATGTAGTTCACAGTAATGTGTTTTCCTACATCGCGAACAAATTCGAGGAATGAAAAATTCTTCATCCAATCGTAATTGTTGACAAGTAAGGCTTTGTTGTCGTTTTGTTCTGAAAAATCAAGAAATTTGGAAATTTGTTGTTGTAAGCAATCTTGATTATGACGCAAAGAAGCTTCATCTAAAAGATTTCTTTCTTTGGATTTTCCGGAAGGGTCGCCTACCATTCCAGTTGCTCCTCCAAGTACTACTATAGGTTGATGACCTGCTAGTTGTAAGTGTTTGAGCATCATTATACCAACAAGATGTCCAATATGTAATGAGTCAGCTGTTGGATCAATACCAACATATGCTTTAACAATTTCTTTATTCAGTAATTCTTCAGTTCCGGGCATGGAATCATGAATCATACCCCTCCATTCCAATTCTTTAAGAAAGTTCATTGTACAGTATATTTAATTCTCTGTACAAAAATCAGCAAAAACAATTTGACTACAAAACCTTTTTATTGACAAGTTTTAAAATACTCAAAAAAAACTTATTGAATAATGAGTTTTTCAGTGCGTTTGTTTCCAAGTTTATCAACAAAAACGACAAAATAAACACCTGAAGCAGTGTTACACTCCCAAATGAACTGATTTCGATTGGAATTTAATTTTCCAGTAACAATTTCATGTCCTAATGTATTCATAATATAAAACTTGCCATCAAATTGTGGATCACTTTCAATGATGACTTGTCCAGATGATGGATTTGGATAAATAGAAACATCAAATGCTTGAAAATTTTCCACATCGTGATATGCATTCCAATCGTAAATTGCTAGAGTATATTCTCCTGGTAAGACTTCATCGATTTGAATTTGTTTCATGAAAGTTGAAACATTTTGATTAGGTACAATTTCCCAATCTGCTTGTGGATTTGAACGATACATTAAACGCAGAGAGTCCATACTGTTGGTAATAAAGTCGCTATCTAAAACAGGAAATCCCCCCGATGTTGCGTTGCTAAAATAAAAGCTTCCTCTGATATCAAAACCATCTGGAAAGTCCCCTTGTACATTCCAATATCTATGATTTGCAAGCACTAATCCTTCAATTGGAGTTTTCATAGGATCTGGTGAGGCCCAATGATGAGAAGAATAAATGAGTGCAGAATCTTCAATATTGTCAATAGTAAATTTTACGTATTGATTTGAAAAATATTTTGTGCCAGTGGATTGTATTACTTCAATGTTCGAAATTTTAGCATCTGAACATTTTTCATTTGCATCAATCACAACAAATAGAGGGTTGAAATCCAATTCAAATTGTTGATTTCCAAATTCTCCATCAAATTGTAATCTTTCTTCATGAATTTGATAATTTTCATCAATAAAACTGATGTTGACAATATTACCATTAGAGAAAGTATTTCTTCCATACAATTGTTGTTTAACAAACACATCTGCTTCAAAAGTACCTGCATTGTTGATTATGTTTACAGAATCAAGTTTGTAATGTGGAAATCCTGGTTTAAATACCCAATTATCAAAGAAATTAGACAAATCTATACTTGATTCGGTAGATAAAATATCTCTCATTTCTTCCGAAGTAATGTCTTGAAATGCTTTTTCCTCCAGCATAGCTCTAACGGAAGAAAAGAACAGTTCATCACCAAGATAATCTCTTAAACTGTGAACAATACTAGCTCCTTTGTAATAGGATGTTGTACCATAAGTTACTGTTTGTGGTACAGCATTGACAGCATAAAAATCACCATCCTCAGAATGTGCATTTAATAATGCATTATTATGATCATTGCGACGATAATTTTTACCTGAATTTACACCATGTACAAATTCGGTACTAATGGATTCAGAGTATTTTGCCCATCCCTCGTTAATCCACATTTCTTCAGCTTGATGACAGGTAATATAATCGCCAAACCAATGATGAAAAAGTTCATGAGAAATAAGGGTTTCATAATCTAGCCCACCGTTAATGAAACCACTTCCTATGGCAATATTTGTGGCATGTTCCATTGCACCACTATTAAAAGGGACAACAGTATAACCTATTTTTTGCCATACATATGGACCAAAAAGTGTTTCAAATACTTTTGCTGTTGTGTCTAAGTTTGCAAAAGATCCTATGACATCATCATAATCACCTGGGTAATGAAATATTTGAACAGGAATATCACGCTCTAAACCCTCGTAAGTCCATTCAGCAATTTCATATGATCCAACAGACATGCAAGCTAAATAAGTTGGAATTTCCTGATTCATATCCCAATGATGAATTAGGGTGGAATCTGTTCCTACAACTATTGTGTCAATGGCTGTTAAAATACCATTGCAAGAAGCTAATTCATCGGTTTCGGTTGAAATGCTAAAAGCATAGGTTGCTCTATCAATAAAGTCGTCAACACAAGGATACCAAACTCTTCCGTAATTATGTGGGATATCTTCAAAAGCAACACCCAAATTGAATGCATAATTATTCATAAAATAAAATCCACCCCATTGTGGGTCAGGTTGAGGATTTCCATGGTAAAACACAGAAAGTGTGATTGTATCATCAATATTGATAGGTGTTTCAAGAAAGATATTTAGCAATGTGTCGTTGTGATTAAAGTTAAGTTGAGCATCATTTAAAAGTATGGAATCGCAGGTCATAGTTAGCAAATCCAATGAAAAATGTGATGTATTGTCCGCCTTAGGTATTAGTTTAAGATCAGTTTGAGCTTGAATGGTTTCTTCAGCTCGATTTATGTCAGTAATTTGGATGTGATAATGTAAAACGTCAATGGTATCGCTATTAAGTTGTTGAGCAAATATCCATAAAGACATTAAAACAAAACTGATAGTAAGAACGGTTTTTTTCATGATTAAAAGAGTTTTGACTGATTATCGTTTGAGATATGATCTTTGTTAAGATGATCGTATGCAAGTGCTGTAACTTCTCTACCACGTGGTGTGCGTTTAATGAAACCTTCCATAATGAGAAATGGTTCATATACTTCTTCTATGGTTCCTTCATCTTCACCTACTGCAGTTGCAATGGTTTTTAAGCCAACAGGTCCACCTTTGAATTTATCGATAATGGTAAGAAGGATTTTGTTGTCCATTTCGTCTAAACCACGGGAGTCAATATTTAAGGCTTTGAGCGCATATTTTGTGATTTCCAGGTCAATATGACCATTGGATTTTACTTGGGCAAAATCTCTTACTCGGCGCAATAAAGCATTTGCAATACGAGGTGTTCCCCTACTTCTTCTGGCAATTTCTAAAGCTGCATTTTCATCTATGCTAACTTTCAGAATACCAGCAGATCGTGAAACGATTCCTTGTAACGTTTTGGCATTGTAATATTGCAAGTGGGAATTAATTCCAAATCGTGCGCGTAATGGGCTAGTTAACAAGCCAGAACGTGTTGTTGCTCCAACTAAAGTAAATGGATCCAAACTCAATTGAACACTACGAGCAGCAGGACCTTTATCAATCATTATATCGATACGGAAATCCTCCATTGCAGAATACAAATACTCTTCAACCACAGGACTAAGACGATGAATTTCATCAATAAAAAGCACATCATCTTTTTCAAGGCTAGTGAGTAAACCAGCAAGGTCGCCAGGTTTTTCTAAGACAGGACCAGAAGTGACTTTAAAACCAACATTTAATTCATTGGCAATAATGTTTGCAAGCGTTGTTTTTCCTAATCCGGGAGGGCCATGTAAAAGTACATGATCCAATGCCTCCCCTCTCATGTCAGCAGCTTGTACAAAGATTTTCAGATTTTCAACAATATTATCTTGTCCTTGAAAGTCTGAAAATTCAAGTGGTCTTAAAATGTTTTCAATTTCCCTGTCTGTGGGTGAAAACGATTCGTTATGCGGATCTATATAATCGTCCATTTTGCGTGTAATTATAATTCAAAATTAATGAAAATCATAAGATGAGTGATTTCAATCTGTATTAAAATGCAAAAAATTAGTTATCGTGAACAAAAAGTGCTTTGGTATCGCGGTATAAATCGCCAATGTAAAATTTGAATTTTATAGTATAAATTGGATTGGTTAATTGTAAACCGAGCTGTTTGTTATCAATGATCATTATTCTATACCCAAGTCCACCACCAATTGAAAAGTACTTTAAAAAGCGATAATGCCCATTTAAAGTTGCTTCGTAATGCATGGTGAATTTTTTGTGATAAACATAAGAGCTATCGTTATACACACCGCTGAAATTTGTGCCACCAAATCCGAGTTGTATGGGTAAGCTTCCCTCCCATCGTTTTGTTTGGTAAAACACATATTCGCCAAAGAGTGATATGTAAACAAAATTTAAGTGAGTTGGAATTTCAACGAGTTCATTGTTTTCTTTTTCATAAAAGGTGCGTTTGAATTTGCTATCTGTCGCATGAAAACCTATGCCATATTTGACAGTATTGTTGTGGTTGTAGCCAATGTTTATTCCATAAATTTTCACTCTTGAGTTTGCAATGAATGAGTTTTTCGTGTCAAAACGCATAAAAGTTAATCCATCTTCATCCAATGCATTGCCGATATCTTCTTCAATGGGTTGAGCTACTGATAATATAGATATGATAACACTGATTATGGAAAGGGTGATTTTCATTGATTTTTATTCAGCATTTTGGAGTTTATCTTCCCATTTATCCCATCGTTTTCCGTTGATTTTGAATAACTCTCCAGCTTTGTAATTGTAAATTAAGAAAATATTTCCATCCGGATGATATTTGTACCAGTTGCCATTTTTTGTTCCCATGATATAATTTCCTCGTAATTCTGTTTTTCCATTGTCGTACCACCATTGATGCATTCCATCTGCTTCATTATCAATGTAATTGCCTTCAAAAATCAATTGGTCATCCAATAAATAGTGTCGCCAGATACCTTGCTTTAATCCATAATCATAAGTACCAATTTCCGTGTGATCTCCGACATTATAAAACCATTCACCTTGTTTCACATTGTCAAAGAATTCACCTCGTTGTATGGTATCTCCTTCTATGGATAATTCAACAAATTTTCCTTCGCGTTTTCCTTTATGATAATTTTCAATTCGTAAAACTTTTCCGTTGGAATAGTACCAAGTCCAGAGTCCATGAGCTTTACCATTTCTGTAATTCCCCGTCTGTTCTACGCTTCCATCTGCAAAATAAAAATCCCATTTTCCATGACGTTTACCATCTTTGAATGCACCTTTAGCGCGGATGGATTTATCGGGATAATAGAAAACCCAAAGGCTATCTTTTTCCCCTATTTCTGAAAGTGATCCTTCCGATTCAACTTGACCAAATTCATTATATTCCATGGCCTTATTAATTTTACCATTGGCATTGTACTCTTTATGCAATCCAACTGGAATACTATCGATAAAAGCACCTTCATACCTTACGTTTCCGTTTGGATAGTAGGATTGTTTAAGTTTAGCTTCAAGGTTTGCCTCAACTTCTTCAGCAATGACAGGTTTTCCTTTAAAATATTGCTGTTCACGAATAATTTTACCGCTTTTTGAGTATTCACGGTACATACCATGCAAGAGGTCTGCAAGGTAATATGCTTCAATTTTAATTTGTCCGGCAGGATAAAACTCTACCCATTTACCTGTTTTTTGTTTGTCAGAATTTCTGCGATTTACCATATTCGATTCAACCAAATACCCGTTAAAATATTCAAAGAGATTAATGATTTCCCCATTTTTTGAGTATTCTTTGGTTAATCCATGGCGCTTATCGTCCTTAAAAGAAGATGTGTACCTTATATTTCCAGTTTCTGGATAATAATATTCTGAAACACCACTTTTTTTATTCTCATAATACAATTCTTTAGCATAAAGTTTGCTGACAACTGAGTCTTCATTTTCAATGAGTTTATATTGGAAAGAATATCCGTGTTTTTTGCCCATTCTGTAGGTTATTTGTTTGGAAAGTTTTCCATTTTCATGATAAAAATTCCAAATACTATCAAGTTCAAACAAGGTGCGTTTGCCTTCAGAACGCATATTTCCGTTGGGATAATAATTTTTCCAATATCCGTTTGGTTTTCCATTTTCCATATATCCTTCGCTGCTGATTTGCCCATTTGCATAGTAAAAGACATTGTATCCATTAGGATAAATATCAGTCTCTTGGGCGTTTACAGCAAGTGCAGATAGCAAAATTGATAATATGATAATGTATTCTCGCATTGAGCAAATATCTTAGCTTTGATTAATAAACGCAAATTTTTTATAAATTTATGCTTTTATTGAAAATAATTAAAAAATAATAGATTATGAGATGCTTATTAATTAGTAATTCGACCATGGCTGGTGAGCCTTATCTTGATTATCCAAAGCAAAATATTGCTGATTTTTTGGGTAAAGAAAAAGTGACCGCTTTGTTTATTCCTTATGCAGGTGTAACTTTTAGTTACGATGAATATGAAGCAAAGGTAAAAACCCGGTTTAATGAAATTGGTCACGATGTGGTTTCTATTCACAAATTTGATGATCCTGTACAAGCAGTGAAAGACGCTGAAGCAATTGTTATTGGAGGTGGTAACACATGGCATTTAACCCATATGCTGCATAAAAATAAATTATTGGCACCTATGCGAGAGAAAGTACAAAATGGTGCTCCTTATATTGGATGGAGTGCAGGTTCAAATGTAACTTGTCCAACCATTATGACAACCAATGACATGCCAATTATTGATCCTTTAGGATTTGATGTGCTTGGTTTGATTCCTTTCCAAATTAACCCTCATTATTTGGATAAAAATCCTGATGGACATGGTGGAGAGACTCGCGAAGACCGTATTATGGAGTTTATTGAGGTAAATAAAGATGTTTATGTTGCTGGATTGCGCGAAGGATGTATGTTCCTTATTGAAGGCGAAAAAATGGATTTAATTGGAATTCATCCGTTGCGTTTGTTCAAATACGGAGAAGAGCCTAGAGAAATTCCTGTAGGTGACGATTTTTCTTTCTTGTTGAAGTAAATAATTTTTGAAATAATTAATAAAAAGCAGCTTTCGGGCTGCTTTTTTGATGCTTATAATTATTTGATATATTTGTTGGTCACAAACAATTAAATCATGTATAAATATTTTATTTATTTTTTATTTCTCATTGTATTATTCTCTTCATGTCATACAAAATTTGGTAAATCAAGAAATATAGCGAATTATTATACAGAAGAAAATTACCAAAAAGTTATAAATAAGTGTGATAAAAGCATAAATTATTATGGAGATTATTATTTATACTACTACTACAGAGGAGCTTCAAATTTCAAATTAGGAAATTATCAAGAAGCATTATCAGATTTAAACAAAGCCATAAAGTTAAATCCAAGCTATGTTGACTCGTATGCATTTAGGTCTTATGCTTATGGAAAATTAGAGAAATATAAAGAATCGATTGCAGACTTAAATTATGCCATTGAAAAATCACCTAAAAATTCTAATTATTATTTAAATCGTGGTATAACTTATCGTTCAATGAATTTGATTGATAAAGCCATTGAGGATTTAAAAATGAGCATTAAATTAAGTCCTACTAAAAGTTATGCATATAACGTTTTAGGTAAAGCATATAATTCTATCGGAGATCATCAAAAGTCACTGGCGATGTATAATTCAGCTATAATATTTGATTCTGAGCGTCCAGAGTATTATAATAATCGTGCATTGCTTTATATTGAACTTGGTGAATTTGAAAACGCAGTAAAAGACATACATATTGCTGTTGAAAAAAGTGATAATGATTTTTATTATATTGAAAGTAGAGCATATATTCTGTTGATGAGTGGTATGTATGATGAGGCTTTGAATGATTATAATCAAGTTATTGATAATAATAAATATGATATTGATACTTATTTTAAGCGAGGGCTATCAAATTATTATTTGAAGAAATATAGACAATCAATGGAAGATTTTGATAAAGTCATTTCAATGGATTCAACTTATTATGACGCATATTTAAATAGAGGAAATTTGAAAGAAGAAATGAAAGATTATCAAGGAGCTTTGGATGACTATAATTATGTAATAAATAATAGTTCATCGTTTTTGGATGCATTGAATAATCGAGGTTTACTCTATTTTAATGGGTTTCAAAATAATGAATTTGCAATACGAGACTTTTCTAAGGTAATTCGTTTGGATTCAACAAACAGTATTGCATATTCTAATAGAGGAATGGTAAAATACAATTTAAGCAACTATGAAGGAGCAAATATTGATCTTACTAGAGCAATTGAAATTGATGAGAATTATAGTGAACCTTATTTTTTGAGATCGCAATCATATTATGAATTAGGAGAATTGGACAAGGCATATCAAGATATAGAAAAAGCTATTTCACTTAATAAAAGTGATATTAGGTTTTTATTGCATAAATCAGTTGTGTTAACAGCGATGCATAAGTATGAAGAAGAAATTGAATTATGTAATGAAATATTGGAAATTGATTCATTGAATGTGGACATAATTTTTGATCGTGCTTATGCAAATATGGAATTAGGAAATTGTCAATTAGCAAAAGAAGGTTATGATAAAGTAATATCCTTAGATTCAACGTATTCTATGGCGTGGTGTAATCGAGGGTGGGCTAAAGAGTGTCTTAGGAATCATGAAAGTGCATTATTGGATTATAATCGTGCAATTGAGCTTGATTCATTAAATAAATATGCAAGGAATAATCGTGGATATTTGTATTCTTGGAAGTACAAGGATTATGAAAAGGCAATGAATGATATTCATATTGCGATTGAAGTGGATTCAACTTTTTTAAAAGCAAGAATAAATAAGCTCGGTTTGTTACTTATAAATCAGGATAAAAAAGGGGTGGTACAAGAAAGCACGGATATACTTGCGATTG
Organism: Bacteroidales bacterium; assembly: GCA_963676165.1. Lineage (GTDB taxonomy): Bacteria > Bacteroidota > Bacteroidia > Bacteroidales > ML635J-15 > JAQIBY01. The sequence goes on from OY781043.1 coordinate 3,848,697, forward strand.
ATAGTTTATGTCGTGATGCATATTATCTCCGAGGAATCATTAATTATCATGTTGAAACATCAGAAGTTGGATGTAAAGATATTTTAAAGGCAAAAGAATTAGGTCTGGATATTGCAAGTGAAGCTTTTCAGGAGTTATGTGAATAACTGTTGCTACTTATCTCTTATTTACTCGCCAAAAGTATATTTTAAACCCACATTTAGGCTGTGTCCGGTGCCATTGAATAGAATGCCACGGTAAATCTCATCTGCTTCTTTAACTTTTACTGCAAGTCTGTTGATATCTGTAAATCCGAATGCAAAGTTAGCACTTGTCATTATCGAAATGCGTGGACTGATTGCATATTTCAGCCGTAATCCTGCATTAGCCAAAACAGTTAGCTGCTTTTCGTAATAGGCTTCTGCATTTGCAATTCTTATGGTGTCAGTATAATACCAATTGTTTTCGTCAAATTCTTAGGGTCCATCGATATCTTCGAGATTATTATATATTCCAGAACCTTTTGCTGGAATTAAAAGTGAGAATTAGAAAAATGTATTTAATAAGAATTTTCATATTACAACGATTTAATTATGAGTTTTCCATTTGCAATAACTCCTTTTGAATTTGAAATACGGTAAAAATAGACTCCATCATGGAGACCATTTCTTGATAAGGTATATTCAGAGGATCTTATATTTTGTATGTGCCGGATAATTCTGCCGTATGCATCGTATAATTCAATGTCATATTCTTTTGTATCTACTACAAACTTAATAAAAGTGGAAGCAGGGTTAGGAAAAACCTCAACTCGATTTTTTTCATTTATTACAAATTCATGAGTAAAAATTTGTCGCATATCAGCAATAGTGTTAAGCACTTCATTGGTAATGACAGGCGGATTGTAATCAAAATAAATGGCAGCACAATTAGTAATTTCTGTTGAAATCTCATTGCCCGGCTGCTGATGTATTTTATATTTTACGAATCCATGGCTTTCAGGTTCGTTGGCATTTATATCTGGGAGGTTTATATCTTCAAATGTCCAGCGAATTACGTTGGACTGAGGAAAATCAATTTCACATGCATGACTACTGCTCATTGGGTTAAACGTGACAATGTCCAAATACTCGGAAATGGTATCGGTGATTATAACTTTTTGTGCAGGTGCGGTGCCTGTATTTTGGAAGCGAATTCTGTATTCCAGAACATCAGTTGAATCAATATAATGATTTTCAGTGAGACTGTATTCTGAAGTCTGTCCATAATTCAAACAAATATTAATTTTGTAACATTATGGGAAGAAGAAAAGAAAGTCCTGAGTACAAAGCAATGCGTGATTTAGCCTTGGAACAGTTAAAAAGAGGTCAATCGTTAACCGGTAAAGGTGGTGTTTTTGAACCTATTGTTAAAGAGTTTTTAGAAAGTGCTTTACAAGCAGAGATGGATGCGCACTTGGATCCAGCCGAACGTTCAAGTGGCAATAAGCGCAATGGCAAAGGGCAGAAGACACTTAAAACAGATGTAGGAGAGGTAACCATTGAGCCACCTTATGATCGTAATGGCACATTTGAGCCAGAGATAATAAAAAAGCGTCAAACTGTTTTAGCGGATAATTTAGCCCCCAAGATCATAGGCCTTTATGGTAAAGGGATGAGTCTACGCGATATAGGCCTTTATATTGAGGAGATGTATGATGTGGAGGTTTCTTCTAGCGTTTTAAGCGAGATTACCGATCGAGTTATACCTCAGGTTAAAGAGTGGCAAAATCGCCCATTAGACGATGTTTATCCGATTGTGTGGCTTGATGCAATGCATTATAAAGTACGTGATGGAGGGAAGGTGGTTTCCCGTGCAGTTTACAATATTTTATCCGTCAACAAAGAAGGCCGCAAAGAATTGATTGGGATGTATATATCAGAAAGCGAAGGTGCAAATTTCTGGCTTTCAGTCCTTACAGATTTAAAAAGTCGAGGTGTTAAAGATATTCTAATTGCTTGTACAGATAATCTTTCCGGCTTCTCTCAAGCCATCTTAAGCATTTTTCCAGAGGCAGAAATACAGAAGTGTATTGTTCATCAAATCAGGAATTCTATTAAATATGTAGCCTCAAAAGACCAGAAGCCTTTTATGAAAGATCTTAAAAAGGTGTATAAAGCAGCAACAAAGTCGGGAGCTGAAACAGAGCTGCTTAATTTGGAAGATATTTGGGGTAAGAAATATCCAATTGTGATTAAGTCCTGGAATGAGAACTGGAATGAACTATCCAATTACTTCAAATATGATGAGCCTATTAGAAAACTGATTTACACGACTAATCCTGTTGAAGGTTTTCATCGTCAGGTCCGTAAAGTAACGAAAACCAAAGGTGCATTTACCAGCGATATGGCGCTGCTTAAGCTCATCTATTTGGTTACTGAAAATGTGTCAAAGAAATGGACTCAGCCTCTGCATAACTGGTCACTAACAGTACAACAACTGTGTATTCACTTCGAAGGTCGTTTTAAAATCGAACTCTAAAAACAGTGAACCAACTCTAAAAAGCAAAGGAAAAATAATTTATAAAACCTGTCAAGGGTATATAAACGGCTTCGTACCTCAGCCGCCCTTGACAGAACCTGTAAATTATTTAAGCGGGCTTTTAAGAATTGGTCTCGAAAAAAATATTAATTTTGATTATTCATTAACAAACAACTGGACAGAGTTCAGATTACACTCCCTTTTCAGTTATTCCTTGCGGTACTACCGATTTATCGTTTGGATCATAAGATGCTACAATTTCTCTGCATTCGATTTCAATAAAGTGATCTAGATCATCTTGTGGTACGGAAAGGATTTGTCCTGAAGAATTTTCAGGGCTACCACAACGTTCAATGCTTTCTTGTGGTTGACTGTTGCCTGGATGTGCTGGATGCTGATCGGCTTCCAACCTTAGTGTTGTGCCAGTTGCTGTCCAGCACATTTCAGTGTTTTCACCGGCATTTAGTTGAAACATTCCAGTTTCTACAATTATATTATCTTCAAATAATCGGTATTCGGAAATACTGGTCATATCACCATCATTAGAATCAGGAGTGTTTGTGATAGTAAAACAAATTAGGCTATCACCAATGCATTCACCTGCTACAGAAATGCTGGAGTAATCCCATTCAGGATCTGGATCTACACAAGACTCGTCTGGATAAATATGGGCTTTTACACAAGCTGTGGCTCCCATAAAATCAATATCACATGTTGTTTCTAATGTGATGTTAAAACTGCCAGATTGCCCTGGGAAAACAGTATCTACATCAAAGGTAAGTGTATTGCTTTCTTGAGAAATGAGATTTCCACCGTCAACATACTCAAAATAATCATCCAATTCGACGGTAATTGTGGTACTGTCCGATTCAAAGGATCCATTGTTACGATAATAAATAGTTGCAGAAGTGTATGAGCAAATTACCACAGGGGACAAGATAATATCTACTTCCATAATCGGGCAATATGTGTCCGCTACATATGCAAAATCTAGTCCGGATATCGTATCTTCATTGCTTGCAGGTACTGAGTAAGATGAATCTTCAGGATATGATATGTTCCATAATTCAGAATCAAGCAAACAAGTAATAACTTTATCTTCGCTATTATCTACAATTATTTTATATTGTCCTTCATGATTTGTAATGCCATAATATGGTCCAGGGTCGACCTGCAGAAGCACATTAGTCATTGGGTATTCATTCTCATCAAAGTTGCCATTTTCATTAATGTCAGTATAAACGTAACCTGTAAGCATTTGCAGAGATGCTAACCACTCTTCCTCATTGAGAACAGCCAAGCCATTATTAGTACCAATCCAAATATCCCCGTTATTATCTATAGCCAAACTTTTTACCATGTTATGAGGCAATCCAGAATTTACTGTATTAAAATTTGTCCACTCATTATTGAAAAATTTCACTAAACCTTCACTAGTACCTATCCAAATACTCTGATCTGTATCGATAACAATTGTGTTAATATAATCACTACTTAATTCAGAATTATTTGAATTGTATATGGTCCAATTGACATTGTCAAATTTAGCCAATCCATAACTGTTTGTGCCAATCCATTTATTATCATTATTATCTATTGCAATTGTATTTATATAATTACTAGTTAATTCAGAATTTTCTGTATCGTAAACTGTCCAGTTGGTTCCATCAAATTTTATTAAACCAGCACCCCAAGTTCCAATCCATACATTATCGTTTGTATCAATACTTATTGTTTCAATATTATTACTTATGATTCCAGAGTTACTTGTATTATAGGAAATCCATTCAGACCCATCGAATTTTACCAAACCTGATGTAGTTCCAACCCATATGTTTTGATGGGCATCTACATATACACAATTTGAATAATTAGTGTTAATTGGAATATTACCTGCATTATAGATTGTCCAGTTATTATCGTCAATCTCTACTAATCCAGCACCAGAAGTACCAATCCATTTCGTCTGATTATTGTCAATAGCTATTGATTTGATAAAACTAACAGGTAGATCAGAATTTTGTGGTGTATAGAAAGTCCAGCTTAATAAGTCAAATTTTCCTATCCCGTCAGAATGACCTGCAATCCAAACTTCTTGATTATTTCCAATAGCGATTGAAGTTATCTGATTATAGGGCAAAGTAAATACTGTCCATCCTACAGTTTGAGCCATTCCGATAATGCTTAAACATGAAAGCATTGAAATAATTGTAACGCGTTTGATTAGGTTCATGGTTTTTTCGTGTATTGACTATGTTATTATTTTGATTTATTTTCCAAAATTGTATTTCAAACCGGCGTTTAGGCTATAGCCTGTCCCATTAAATAAAATTTCTCCACGGTGAATCTCACCTGCCTCCTCAACTTTAATGGCAAGTCTGTTGATATCAACAAAACCCAATGAAAAATTACCATTAGCAATAATTGAAATGTGAGGATTGATTGCATATTCCAATCTTAATCCTGCGTTTGCCAGAATGCTTAGTTGCTTTTCATTATAGGCTTCAGCAATTGCTATTCTAATAGTATCAGAATGATAAGGCCAATTGTTTTCGTCAAATGCTAAAGTTCCATCAATATGTTCATTATAATCATATTTACCTGATCCTTTGGTTGGTATAAGTAATGAGAAGCCAATGTAAGGTTTTATTTCCAATTTATTTTCAAGGAGTTTAAAACGATACATACTACGAAATGGAACAGAAAGATATTCAAATCCTCCAGATCCAAATCCTATTCCGATAAATGAAGTGTCGTTTTCATAATCATAAAAGTTCGTAAAATTTTCCCCGTTTATACCTGTTTCCAGTGTCAGGTAATCAGTGATATTATATCCCAATAAGAGACTTCCGTTAAATTGATTGATTTTTGATAAATTGTTCCATTTTTCACCAAAAGGGGTAAAATATTCACCATTACTGGAAAACAAATATTTTGCAGTTCCTGCATTTATTCCAATGTAGAAAGGTGAATTTGATTTTTTTATCGCTTGATTGTTATCCTTATTCTTAGTTTTAATGGTTTCTTTATTTTGCCATAAATTACTGATTGGAGCTTTAATTCCGAATGTAATGTTAAGATAGTTTCCATTACTGATTTTATATGCTGTATGATCTGTCCCCGAGTTTTGGCTGTAAACAATGTTTTGGTAAATGATAGGTGAAAAGCCAGTATTATATGCTGTTGAAATTCCAAAAATAAAGCGGTTTTTTGTTTGATATTCCAAGGCGATTCCTGTTTCTAGTAATAAAAAATTTTTACGCAAATTGGAATTTTCTTGTGTTTTATAATCGAAAGATTCTCCTGTAAAATCTGAACTTATTCCTTCACTGCTGTCATTGAATTCTCCATTTTCAAAGTAATCAAAGTTATGACAGAATTTTAAGCCTGTATAGGGTGAAATTAATAGTTTGTTATTTAATAAGTTAATGCTCGTTTTTAGTCGAACCGGAAATTGCAGTGAAAATAATTCATTGCTCATACTAGTTGAACTTTGTCCCTTAAAACCAATGCATTCATAATATTCATGAATCATTATCCCTGACTCAATAAACACAGATTCAAATATCTCCTGACCAACAACTAAGCTTGCATTGCCACCAAAGGTCCCATTATTCTTTAAATACCCAGCAGGATCGTAGGTTGTGTATTTATCTGATTTAAAACCGCCTTCTATCCCTATATAGGTGAGATTTTGTGCGAATGTGCTTAAAGTTATGAAAGGAAAAACTATGAATGAAAGGAAATATTTCATATTAATGTACTTTATATTGTGTTTAATTCATGCAATTTAATAAAAATGTAAACAGTAAAAAAAATAATGCACTTTCGTCGATAATTGAGAAAGTGCAATTGGAAGAGTTGAAAGCCAATTTTCAATGGTGAACTGTTCGAAATATTCCTTGTAACCAGTTGCAGAAATGATGTTTCGACGGAATAGCTATATGATCCATTGGTTAAATCACTAGTAATCCAGACATGAGGTTCACCTTTTTATACAATGGATGGGTTTTCTGCAGTAATTTTTGTTATTTCACCTGCACTGTTTTTCATGATAACTTTGCATTAAGGTGTTGAGTTTCTAGTCAGAAAACAAGCAGAAGAACAAAAGTAAATAGTGTAATTGATTGCTTCATAATTTCTTAGTTTATTGTGTGAAAATACGACAATATTTTATTCGCAACTTAATTAATTTGTTAATTGATTAGATGATTTTTCCTTTGCTTTTTATATTCTAACACGATTCAAATACAAAAAAACCGTAAGCTATATCAGTTTACGGTTTTTTTATGATGTTTTTATGAATTATTTCAATCCTAAACTTTCAATGTATGCTTCATTGTTTGAAGGACGGCCAAGAAATTCTTCAACATTTTCAAGTACGTCTGTTTGATCGCCATTGGCAAGAATTAAATCCCGGAAACGGATACCGGTTTCCTGATTATCCAAGCCGTTTTCTTTGAAGATGGTAAACATATCCTGAGCATAAACTTCAGACCATAAATAGCCATAATAATACACAGGATGAGTGTTTATATGTATCCAGCTTGCTTGAGGGTGAGTTCCTTCCACATAAAGTCCTTCTAGGCCAAGCTCCTTGTCAATTGTTTTCCAAAGCTCATCGGTATCAAACGGATTTTCCGGATCGTAGCGATCGTACAAATACATGTCGTAATAGCATTTACGCAATGAAGATAGGGTATGATAACCCGAACAAACGTTTTGAGATGCTTTCAATTTGTTGAAGATTTCTTCAGGTAAGACTTCACCTGTGTCATAGTGTTTTGCAAAAGTGCTCAGTGTTTGATAATCCATTGTCCAGTTTTCAAATATTTGTGACATAGACTCAATGAAATCTGCTTTAGCACCTGCTTGCAATGAAAATTCGCCCTTGTAACTCATCGCATCCATAATGTGTCCAAACTCATGGAAAAGCGTGTTAAGTTCTTTAAAACTTAATAAAGAAGGAAGTTCTTCCGTAGGCCTTGTGAAGTTACCAAGTAGCATTGAAGCAGGAATTTGGTAATAATCTGCTTGCTGACGACCATCGCTAATGCCAACGCCATAAAACCATGATTCTTTGTTAGGACGTGGGAAAAGATCCAAATAAAAACGACCAACAAGTTTTCCATCCTGTAGCACTTCGTAGAGTTCGACTTCTTCATGCCAAACCATTGGATTTTCAACCTTTTTAAAGGTATAACCCAGCAATTGTTCGTACAAACCTAGTACACCATTTAAGCATTGTTTCATTGGTAAATATTCACGAATCTTTTCATGATCGACATTGAAATCGTTTATAAGTATTTGATTGGTATAATACGCAATATCCCATGCATGGAGTGTTTTATCTGTTGCATCTTCATCTTTCTGTTTTAGGGTTTCAAGCATTTTAAGATCTTCCAATGCTTTGTCATGAGATTTTTCCACTAAATCGTTAAGAAAAGACCAAACATTTTCTGGATTACTCGCCATTTTCGCTGCTAAATTGTACTCTGCATACGAGTTGTAACCCATTATTTGGGCTAATTCATGACGTTTTTCAATCATTTGATTTAAAATCTCAATGTTTTTATCTGCAGCTCTGCTATTGAATTTTGTGTAATATTCTTTTCGGGTCTTTTCGCTTTTTGCATTGCCCATTATCGGACGATTGGTTGCGTTCATTACTGGAACTTCATATTTGTTTTCAGCAACCCGATATGTGTTTTTAAAACTTTCAGTCAAACCTTCAATACCTTCTTCATCAAGAATGAGTTTTTCATCTGCTGTGTTCATGTTATTTGAATATTCTGCACTGAGCTCATTGATTTCACTTGTAAGCGTTTTAAAGCGTTCCAGTTTTTCAGTTTCCAGATTTACTCCTGAACGTTCAAAATCCATCATTAGCTTGTCAACAAGGCGTTTCTCATGGTCAGCAAGTTGTGAAAATGCATCGGATGATTTCACATGTTTCATTTGCTCATAAATGGATTTATCTGAAAAAATGTTGGTTGACAAATCTGATAATTTTTGGTAGGCTTCCAATCCGTTAACTCGGGTAAGAGAGTCAGGTGAAACCCAATACAACATAAAGCAGTTGTTGGATGCGATAGTAATGTCATTAAATGCACCATCAAGGCAAGCAAATACAGATTCAAAATCTGCATTTTCCAAGGATTTGATGGATTCAATTTTGTCTTCAGTTTCATTCATGACAATGTCAGCATACGATTTAACATCGTCAGCTGTTACTGCAGCATAATCCACGGCAGTATTTTGGTCTGTGAAGAAAGGATTTTCAGGGCGTTCTGTAGCAGATTTACAGCCCAATAGGAGCAAAAATGCGAGCATTGGATAGATTGTTTTCATGTGAAGATAAATTTAGTGATACATGTTTAATTAGGGCTAAGATAGGAAGTCATAATGAAAAGCTAAAATGATTAACACTTTTTAAAGGATAATAATATTGACAGAGTGGGATTGAGTTATGAGAGCGAGTAAATGAGAAAAGCAGTAAGAAACATCCCATTTTTTCTTTACAGACTATCTAAAATTTATGCTTAATTTTATGCTTCCCCCCAGAAATATTGCTTGATCCAGTACATGTCAGAGTGAGTTTGAGAGTGAATAAATGAGAAAAGAGCAAGGTTCGTACTTCGTACTCACTCTTGCTCTTTTATAGTAGCGGGGACAGGACTTGAACCTGCGACCTTTGGGTTATGAGCCCAACGAGCTACCAACTGCTCCACCCCGCAATGTGAGTGCAAAGATAAGAAAACTATTTTAGAAAACAAAACAGAATAAAAAAAGACACCAAAATGAGTGCCTTTATTATTGATATCTAGAGTGTTTTATTTACGTAAGAAAAATGAAATTGGTAATGTGTACCAAGAACTTACTGCTTCACCTCTGAAACGCCCTGGTAGCCAATTTGGCATACTCCTTATAACGCGAATTGCTTCTGCGTCAAGTGATGGATGTACAGATTTTGACACAATAACTTCACCGATTGATCCGTCTTCTTTAACTTCAAAACGAACAAATACTTGTCCCTCTACTCGCTCTTCTTTGGCTTTACTGGGATAGGTTAGGTTTTGTGAGAAGAAATTAATTAATTCTTCTTGTCCTCCTGGGTACATTGGAGACTCCTCAACAAAATAAAATATTTCTTTTGATGAAGTGCCTACTGAATCAGCCTCATTTTCAATTGATGGGTTGGCACAGGTAGCGAGAGACTGATAGCTGACTCCTGTGCTTAATATAAAGATAATTAAGACTGTTTTGATGATCTGTTTGGTTCTTTGACAAATCATAATGTTATGTTTTTAATAATGGCTCAAATTTAAGTTCGTATAATGAACAAATCGCTGTGCAAGTAAAAAAAAATGTATGATATAACAAAATTTAATTCTTAACAAATCATTGTGAATTATATACTTAGCTTGATATTGCTGTGGTATAAACCCCTAAAGATTTATTTTTTAAGGTCTAATATATCTGAAAGTTAGGGGTTTATTAACAATAGATTTGCCGGAAATTCCTTATTTAACGGTGATTTTTTGTTTGGCAAGTATCATTGTCCATGGAAAGGGACTTTTTATTTCCACAATGTCAAACTGTGATTTTATGGTTTGAATAAAATGCTTTTTGCTCCAATGTTGAAAATGTCCTGGTGTATTGCCTAGGTCTTTGATGTATTTCAATCGTAAGACGTTTAAAATCCTCCAAACAGGCTCTCTGGGTACAGAGAAAAGATAATATTCAGATGATAATTCGGATAGTAATCTTAATGCTTTCTGTGGTTCATCTAAATGTTCAAGTACCTCAGATACTAGGCAAAGATTAAATTCTTCTTGCTTGTAATTATCAAGCTCATAGATACTCCCAACATTAAATTTTGCTGATGGTATGAGATCCTTGGCTTGTTGAATCATTTCTTTATCAATGTCAAAACCAGTATAATTGACATTATCAAAGCTGTTTAGGAGAATAGATGCCAAATGACCTTCACCACAACCTGCTTCCAAAATTTTAATATTTTGCTTTGTGTCAATTGATGAAATGAGCAGTTTTAGATCCTTAAAGAAACCATTCATTAATGCTCTATAAACCGGATTTTTGCTGTTATATTTATCGAAATAATTTCCTGTTATGATGTCTTGTCCCATTTGTCTTTTTTGTTTAATTCCAGTAGCTTTTCAAGCAATTTACGGTTTGTGCTCACTAAATCTGCAATGATTCCAATAAACAAAATCAATAAGCCTCCGTTGAGGAAAGCAGTGGAAAATATCAGAGATTGAATATGCCCCTCCCCTCCTATTGTGAAATAGAAATATAAGAAGCGAATAAACCCTGCAATACCAGGAATCATGACCAATATTCCAAGTATAGTAAATACACGAATTGCTTTGTAATTTGCATATGCCCTGATGATTGTTGTTAATTGTTGTGATACAAAGCTTCGGTTGTTTTTAAACAATCTGGATTTTCGAAGTTGTTTGTTCGTACTTATTGGAACAGAGATGACTTTAGCCTTTAAAAAGCCGAGCTGTATGACATTTTCAATGGTGTAAGAAAAGTCCGTTGCAATATTAATTTTCATTGCTGTTTCCCTGCTATATGCTCTAAAACCACTGACTACATCTTTTATTTCTGTTTTTGATAGTTTTCGAATAATAAAGGAGCCTATTTTCTGTAAACGTTTTTTTAGAAAGGAAAAATGCTGGATAGAATCTGTTTGTCTATCACCTATGACAACGTCTGCTTCATGATTCAGAATTGGTCGAACCAATTTTTCAATGTCTGATCCTGCATATTGATTGTCTCCATCAGTATTGACAATAATATCAGCACCTAGTTCTAATGATTTGTGAATACCAGCCTCGAATGCTTTAGCAAGTCCTTTATTTTGAGTGAAATGTATGATATGGTTTACTCCTAAGCTTTTCGCAATTTCCATAGTTCTATCTGAACTCCCATCATCGATAACCAAAGTTTCAATTTCATCTATACCATCTATTTTTTTTGGTAAGTCAATATAGGTTAGATGAAGTGTTTCTTCTTCATTGTAACAGGGTATTTGAATGATGAGTTTCATGAAATTAACCGCTTTGCTTTAGGACAAAGCTAATAAAAGTTTTGATTATCTAATCCGCTTTTAAAAGTGCGATGTTTTTGACTTTAAACCCTTCAGGTGCATCTAAAATTATGCGATTGATGTCTCGATGATACCAGTTCCATTGAGAGCTTACACGTACTACAAAACGTTCATTTTCTTCCTCTCCTGGAATTAGAAATTGGAATTCTCCAATTTGTTCCCATGTCTCAAAAATCTTTAATTTTGCCTTGCCTTTTCTCCTATTGGGATTTTCAATTTCAACGAGAACATAATTTCCTGATTGTTTATCAAAATCTGCATCCATACGCATTTCCTTCCCTTCAGATTCGGTGATTTTCAATTTGTTTATGGATGTTTCTGAAAGCTTCTGATCGTATTTTGCCCATATCCAAGGTAAATATTTCAAATCAAAAACACGTGGAGTATCGGAAATTGTATCTTTTGGGAAATTGTCACTTTCCCAATTGATTTCTTGATCATTTGCTTTCCAAATACTGTATCCACCCACAGTTTTGTGTGGAGAATAGTTTTGATACAGATATTCAGAAATCTTATAAAACCGAAATGCATTGTGTATTCCATCTGTCTTGTCCCAATAGGTTTCTGGAACATGTGAAAAAATTAGGTAAGGTATGGATTTTTCTTTGAGATTTTCAACTTCAATATCTTGCAAAGATTCTGATGTAACAGCAAGTGAATGAATGAAATAAATCGGCATTTCTCGGTTGGTCAGATAATACAAAGCTGGCGTATTAGAAAAGTCATAAAAGGTTTTACCAGCAGGTATTTCTTTCATGAAAGATTGAATTTCAGTCACATTATTTTTGTAATAATCAGCATTCAATTGCACACGTTGTAATTTCTCGTGTTTTGAATACACAAACTCTGATTTGAGCTTTGTTTGGTGCTTTTCATAAAGCATATCTGCTGAAGCTTCTGATGGAAACTTAAACATGATTGCCAAGAAACTCATGCACACTAAAAATCCGATAAGCTGATATTCTCGCTTTATTTTGAAAAGAAAAAATCCGAGAGAAATACTCAAAATAGCAAATGAGCTGATGAAACCATCATGTCTTTCAGCAAATGAATGTCGGGTTAGCCCCCGTTGAATATTGGCAAAATAGAAAATAGAAAATAGCACAATGCTAATGATTTGCATGGCATTCCATTGATTTAGACGTTTGAATTTTCGTAGTGCAAACATCAATACAATGGCAATTATAATGGGGTATATCACATGCTGCAGATAGAAAATTCTATCCAATTGATACGCAAATACAGGCAATCCTCTTCCTTGTGGACTGGAGGCAAAGAAACCAAGCGTATAGGATATGCCTTTCGTTACTGGAAAGTGAAATGCAACTTGCAGAAGAACTAAAGCAAGCAAAAGCGTTCCATAAGTTGCTCCAAAGGCGATTAAGGCCTTTTTCCAATGCATTTCTGAGGATTTGTTTGCCCAAACCAAAATAATGCCTGCAATCATGCCATAAATGCCTAAAATCGCAACATCGGGTTTCCAGCCAATGAGTGCTACACTTAAAATTGCAAGTAGCAGCCAAGATTTGAAATTTCGATTTAAAAAAAGTCTGTATATCGCTAATGGTAAAAGCAAAATAGGGAAGGAGCTTATTCCCCAAAACACAGCATTGAAAAATGGGAAAAAGAGAATGCTTAATAAAGCAAAATAAATGTTTTGGCTAAGCCTGAGTACAATTTTGAAGATGATGAAATAATATGCTGATGCAAAGAGAAACTCGTATGCCATGTATGAGAAATTCGTGTCATATCCATTGAAAACAGTATAAATGACAGGCAAAACAAAGTCAGATAACAAATGTGTCGGAAGAAAATCTGCAACAGGAAATTTACCATATTGAAAAATGCTCATCATGGCATTTGAGGAATTTGCAATTTCGAATAAATCGTTGCGTAAGGTTTGTTGAATATGGTAAGTGGAAAACACTATGATACCAAGCACGAATATGGATAAACACCGAGTATTCATTGCATGGTATGATGGTTTTGCTTTGCCAATAAATTGCTGATAGAGCATGATTCCAACCCATAAAATCGTTGTCGAAATAACAGGATGAAGAAAAGCAATCTCATGTTGATTGAGGATCAAGAAAATCTCTTGCGAAAAGACGAATAGTAAGGGAACACTCACCAAAGATCGTAAGGTGTGAAATATGTTTATAGCGGAATAGGGTAGAAGCTGTGTAATAGCAACCAATACTAAACTAATCCCCATAAAAGAATAAGCAAATTGCTGAAAAAGTATTCCTCCAATGATTATCGAAAGCAAGTTATTTGCAGCAAAGGATAGTATGAACAACCATAAATAATCTTTGCTTGAGTTGAATTTGAATTGTGAAATTTTCGCTTTCAGTGGAATAATTATCAAGAAGAATAAAATCATGGATAACAACAAAATAATTGTTGCATCAAAGTGATATCCAAACACTTTAAAAGCCAGCATAAAAATTTCGGACAGTGAAAGATAATAGATGGCTGTAAACTCTAACTTAGATTGATGAAAACGAGAAACAAACCATTTGAATCCAATTTTTACGACTAAAAAGACTGCTATTGCAATAAAAAACGCTTTGTAGAACTGAGATAAACGGGCGGCAACATCAATTTTATTAAAAGTAGATATGCCTATTATTCTATCGTTGAATTCGGATAATTCAAAGCTAAAATTGTTGAGCCAAAAATGAAGAAAAGCTGCAATGGATAGCATGATTGGAAATATCCAAGTGTTGTGTTTTGTATCCTTTAGAAATTTATTTTGAAGCAGTTTTTTCATCATAATTTTCATGCTTAATTGGATAATAAATCTGGATTTATACCGTAAACGTAATCTTCAATTACCCGATAACTTTTGGCATATCTATCGCCCATAAAACCATTGATATCATCGTAGGTTACGACATGCCTAAATGCATAAGTAAATTTATCGGATTCCGGCTTATATGTCCAGTGCCATTCTTCGTGCTTAAATCCTGTTTTGCGTTCCTCACCAAAAGGGATATATACCTGATAAAATCCGTAAGATTCTGCATTGTTTAGTAGCCAGTCGTACACTTTTTTCCCTTCACCAGAGTAAAAGTAATCATGTCTTGTGCTATTGATGTCAATATCAGTACCCCAATGGTGTCTTGATATTCCTGGCATTGCAGAATATTCCAATACACTCGCAGCTTTTAAACTATCTGACAAGGACTGATCAACATATCCAGCCCCATTGCTTCGTTTGCCAATGAACTTTTGATTCCACAAGTAGCGCTGAATGTAAAAATTTCGTGTTCCTGATTGGATAGTAAGGTTAATTCCATCCTCTAAAGCTGCATTTCGCATTGTTAAAAATGCCTCATAGGTTTCTTTTCTGAGATAGACTTCTGGAAAATATGAAATAGATGGATCGACATGAACAAAATCTGGGTTTTTTGCCGGATCAATTTGACCCAATAATTCGGATTTTGTTGGATACTCTTCAGGAGATATATGAGGTTCTTCTTTGGCTGGTAATATTCCGAAAAGTAGTCCGATAAGTAAGAAAAGAAATCGTATCATGATAATAATTTTAATGCTTGTTTAACAATGTGTTCAGCGGTTAATCCGTATTTGCTCATTAGCTCTTCTGGTGATCCCGATTCGCCAAAGCTATCATTCACTCCAAGTAGGTGCATTTTAACCGGTTGGTTTTGAGATAGAACTTCACTCACAGCAGAACCAAAACCTCCCATGACCTGATGTTCTTCTGCAGTAAGTACGTACTTGCATTTTTGCGCTGATTGAATAATCGCTTCTTTATCAATGGGTTTAATGGTGTGGAAATTCAATACTTCTGCTTCAATATTGTGCTCTGATTTTAGAATTTCTGCAGCTTTAAGGGCTTCCCAAGTCATATGACCTGTTGAAAAAAGCGCAATGTCTTTTCCTTCTTTTATGCATTGAGCTTTTCCTATTTCAAAGGGTAAGTTTTCATCTGTAAAATCCGGGACTGCTTCTCGTCCAAACCGAATGTAAACAGGACCATTAAGCTCCATAGCCTTAAGTGTTGCCAACTTCGTTTGCGTTGCATCACAAGGGGAAAGAACGGTCATATTGGGGAGAACTCTCATGACAGCAATGTCTTCTAATGCTTGGTGAGTAGCACCATCAGCCCCAACTGAAATGCCAGCATGTGCACCCCCAATAATTGCATGTACATTGTTGTAGCATAGTGAAATACGTATCTGATCAAGATCTCTCATTGCAGAAAAAACAGCATAAGTTGAGAAGACTGGAATTTTTCCAGAAAGTGCAAATCCAGCAGCTACTCCAGCAATGTTTTGTTCGGCAATTCCAAAGGAAAAAAATCGATCAGGGAAGGTATTTGCAAATCCATCCATGCTTACCGATCCAGTAATATCTGCTCCTAAACCAATGAGGTTATTGTATTTAGAACCTGCTTCAACAAGCCCTTCGCCAAAACCATATCGTGTTGGCTTTAATTGTTTATATGCTGACATAATGCATCAGATTTACCGTAAAAATACGATCAAATCTGATCATCTGCAAACCATTCAGCATAGGAGGTGGCAGTTTCGTAAAGTTTAAGACTAAAAAGTGTTAAATGATTGGGTAGTGCAGCTTGAATTTGTTCTGCGAAATCTGTTACCATAAGCTCGCATGTTGGCTGATAATCTAAAACAATTAAACGATCAAATAATCCTTTAATTTTACTCAATGCATCTGTATTTTCGTGCTTGTTTAATACAACAGCATGATCAAATTTGTCCACAATAAGTTCGTTAACTAACTGTTTAAAATCACCAAAATCAATCACCATTCCGTGTTTTGGACTTTTTTCATCATTTAGCGGTTCGCCAATAATGGTTGCATGCATAATGTAAGAATGACCATGCATGTTTCGACATAGTCCGTTATAGTCAAATAGGGCATGAGACATTTCCCATTTGAATTGTTTAGTAACCCGTATTTTTGCCATTTGAATCTTTTTCTGAATTAACAATTCTGTTAATGCATTGTTTATTTCATAATAAATTGCAAGGTATAGCTTTTATTTTTAAGATGGAAACTGTATTTTTATGCGGATAAATATTCAAGAATGAAGAAATCTGACGAAATCGTTCAGTTGACAGCAAATGATGTAAATCGGTACACAGAACTACTAAAGCAATCTGCGTATTCAGACGATAGTACTTTAAATAAAATTCTGGACTATGTGTTTAAAGACATGGGAAAACAGGTAAGACCTCATCTTGTTTTTATGGCTGCAAGAATTTTTGGTGAAGTGACTGAGAAGACAGATTATGCTGCCGTACTTGTACAAACCTTGCATACAGCAACTTTATTGCATGACGATGTCGTGGATGAAGCGGAATTGAGAAGGGGTAAGGCAACCATTAATGCAGAGTGGAAAAACTCGATTGCAATTCTTGTTGGAGACTATCTTTTTTCAAATGCCTTAAGTATTGCTACTCAGCAAAAAATGTATGAAATTCTTGGAATACTCTCTCCAACTATAGCTCAGCTAAGTGTTGGTGAGATAAACCAAATGGAAATTGCTGAAACTGGAAAGTTTTCCGAAGCTAAGTATTACGATATCATTAAACGAAAAACTGCTGTTTTGATTGGAGCCTCGACTGAAGTTGGTGCTGTATCTGTTGGTGTCGAAGGAAAAGATCGTGAAATGATCAAAGAAGTTGGACTGGAAGCTGGCCTTGCTTTTCAGATTCAAGATGATATTTTGGATTTTACTGCTGATAGTGTCTTTGGAAAAGCAAAAGGAAAGGATTTAGAAGAGAAAAAGATTACGCTTCCTTTGATTTATGCTTTGAATAATGGGCTTCAGGATGAAGCCAAACGTATCCTTAAAACCATTAAGAAGGGGGTAAAAAAGGCAGATATTAAACATATTATTCAGTTTATTGAGCTTAATGGAGGTATGGATTATGCACGTCAAAAAATGCGTGAACATGTGGAACGTGCTGAAGCATTACTATCTGAATTGCCACAAAATGAAGCGAATCAAAGCTTAAAAGCCATGATTCGCTACTTTGCTGAACGCAAGAAATAGATTTTCTATACGCTTCGATTACATTTATTTTAATCTAAAAATACTTAACTTCTTTATTATAAATAGCTGTTAATAAATTGTTTGCTAAACGACTAGCACCAATTCTGAATAACTTATTATTAAGCCATTCATCACCTAAAATATCTTTCACAATTGCGTAATATACAATAGCTTCTTCTGGTGTAGAGATGCCGCCTGCAGGCTTAATTCCAGCTTTTTTACCTGTTTCTTTGTAATAATCCTTTATTGCATGGCACATAGCGTATACAGATATCGGATCTGCAGATTTTTTATCCTTTCCGGTTGAGGTTTTGATAAAGTCTGCACCAGCTTTTAACGACAAAATACCAGCTTGATAAACTTGTTCTGGTGTTTCCATTAAACCAGATTCTAAAATGACTTTAAGATGCTTTTGTCCAATAGCTTGTTTAATGATGCTAATCTCTTTTGAGCAGTATTCAAAGTCGTTTGAAAGGAATTTGCCTAGAGAAAGAACAATGTCGAGCTCGTCAGCGCCTTTATTAGCCACTATTTCGCACTCAGCCAGTTTAACCGAGAGAAAGGTCTGACTAGAAGGAAAACCTCCAGAAACAGCTGCTATGGATACATTTTCAGCATTTAGGTTAGAGCTTACAATATCCACAAAAGGAGGATAGATGCAAATTGCTGCAACATTCGGCATTTCCGGATACAGTGCAGAAAATTTATTAACCTTATTCACCATACTTAAAATCTTCTCATCATGATCTGCTGTATTCAGGGATGTTAAATCGATGGAGTTAAATAGTTTTTTGAGTATATCAATGTCTTTTACATCAACTTGTTGCAAAGCCTGGTTAATTTTGGCTTCAATCTCTTGTTTTGTGAGTGTCAATTGTTGCATATTCATTAATTTTTAAGTTTCGGGTTGTTTAAATGTCTTTCGCTATCGCGTTTTGTTTTCTTTGATAGGCTTTTTTCCAATGCGGATTGCAAATCTATATTCGTCTGATTTGCAAGTGCGAGCAGTATCCAAAATACATCACCAAACTCATCTTCAAGTTGATGCTCTAAATCAGATGATTTGGAGGATTGTTCCCCATATTTTCTGGCAAAAACTCGTGCTAATTCTCCAACTTCCTCCATTAAGATGGTGAAGTTCGTTAATTCATTGAAATAGCGTACTCCTTTGGTTTTTATCCATTCATCGACAAGATCTTGTGCCTCTTTGATTTCCATCGTTTGTATTTTGATTTAAAGATATGAAAAATTCATGACAATTAGATGCATGAGTAAAGTCGGAATTCCTTTTCAGTGACTTGATTTAACTGGACTTTAAATTCTGTTGTGCTGTTAAAGGATCGATGTTCATCAAGAAAGATATAGTAATATCCAGGTTCAAGACCCAGCTGAAAGTTACCATTTATGGCTTGAGTGCTATCAGATAATGCTTTGTAATTTCCATTGGCGAAAAGAATAGAATCTTTTGGAATAGCGTAAATCATTCCATTATACGGGTTGTATGTCCAAAAACTCTGATCAATTGCACAATCTGCTTCGGCATATTCAATGTATCCTTTAATTCCGCTATTGATATTATCGCTTGTGCACGAAATAAGTATCGCGAGCGATATAAAAAGAAGTGTTTTAAGAATTATCTTCATTACTCTTTATTTTTGGTGTCGATAATAATTGTGACTGGACCATCATTGCATAAATCGATTTCCATATGTTCTCCGAATTTTCCGGTTTGACATTTTTGCGAACTAAGTTTTTCAAGTTCGAGGAGAAATGCTTCGTAAAGTGGAATTGCTTTTTCGGGTTTTGCTGCATGAACAAATGATGGTCGATTTCCTTTTTTTGTTTTTGCGTGCAAAGTAAATTGAGAGACGACCAAGAATTCTGTTTTTATATTTTCACTTGACAAATTCATTTTTCCATCTTTATCCTCAAAAATCCTTAAATTATAAATTTTATTTGTGAGCCATAGCACATCATCCATCGTGTCGTCGTCGGATACGCCAAGGAGAATAAATAAGCCTTTTTTAATTTTCCCAACTATCTTATTATCAACACATACCGATGCGTGCTTTACACGTTGTATGACAGAGCGCATAGTTAAAATGTATTATCTGTTCCACGTGGAACAAGTTAGACCTCTAAACTTGTAAGTTGAAATTTCTCAACATCAAAAAGACCTTTGTCTCCAATTTTCAGTTTTGGAATAACCAGAAGTGCCATAAATGCCATTGTCATAAATGGAGCTTTTAAACTGCATCCAATCTCTGATGTCTTTTTGGAAATTGCTTCGTATGCTTCTGAAACTAATTCAAAGTTTTCATTGGACATTAATCCGGCAACAGGTAGGGGGAGGTGATACATTTCATTTCCATCATAAAGCGCAAGTCCACCTTTTGAGTCAATGAGTCGGTTTACGACTTTTGTAATGCAACTGTCATCTGCACCAATTGCAATAATGTTGTGAGAATCATGAGCGACCGTTGATGCAATTGCACCTCTGGAAATGTCAAAACCCTGGATGAATCCTATGCTTGGTTTTGGGTCGGATTGATAACGATTTATAACAACAATCTTGTTAATGCCCATTAATGGATCGGTATAAACTACTCCGTTTCTGTTTGGTAATTGATGTTCAAAACAGTCAGTAAGTAGGGAGCCGTCAAAGGCTTTTATGATTTTAAATAATCGATTGCTGCTTTCAACTTGGAAGTCATTATCGGAAAAATGTTTGTTTAGTTCAAATTTATTGATGGGTTTGGTGTCTGAATTTGGGAATAAAATACGATTCTGATCAAACACTAATTCGCCATCTATATAGCATGATTGTACATTGAAATCTCGCAAATCATCAACAATGATAAAATCCGCTTTGTCTCCTTCTTGAAGTACACCAACGTCCAGTTTGTAATGTTGAATTGCATTGAGTGAACATGCTCTGAGTACGTCATAAACATCGTGTCCTTTGTTAATTGCTCTCGCTGCAATTCTGTTAATATGGCCTTTCATTAAGTCGTCAGGGTGGCAATCGTCAGTGCAAATCATACATTTTTCAGGATGAGAGGAGAGGAGGGAATGCAGTTGTTCGAAGTTTTTTGCTGCAGATCCTTCGCGTATTTGTATGATCATGTTCTGATTGATCTTTTCAATTGCTTCGTCAAGGCTTGCACATTCATGGTCAGTAGATATTCCGCTATGAATATATTTGTTGAGGTTTTCACCACTGAGTTCAGGTGCATGTCCGTCGATAGGTTTTCCTGCGTCTAGTGAGGCTTTTATTTTTGCATGGACTTCTTTATCGTCAAAAATCACACCTGGGTAATTCATCATTTCTCCCAAGGCCACAATTTTAGGATGTGTCAGAAGTGATGCAATTGCTTTTGAATCTAAAACGGCACCAGAGGTTTCAAATCCTGTTGCTGGAACACAGCTTGGTGCATTGAAATGCATTTTAACTGGTGAATGTTCTGCGTCATTAATCATGTATTCCACACCTTCTTGTCCTGCTACATTTGCGATTTCGTGTGGATCCGAAACAGTTGCTAAAGTACCATGTTGGATGGCTAAACGAGAAAATTCTGTTGGATTAAGCATGCTGCTCTCTATGTGCACGTGAGAGTCAACAAAGCCTGGAATAATATAATTCGAGTAGTTTTCTTTTGTTTCAGTGATCTTTACGATCTTATTTCCATCTATTTGAACGCATCCATTAAAAGTGCGTTTGTTGATGATGTCTACAATTTTGCCGTTAATTTCTTTCATAGTTTTGTAATTTGTTTCACGTGGAACATTTAAACTTATCGTCCAAGATAGACAAGCAAAACGCTTATGTCAGAGGGAGAAACCCCGCTGATTCTTGATGCTTGTCCAATGGTTTCTGGTTGTATTTTTATTAATTTTTGTCTGCCTTCAGTCGAGAGTGATTGAATTTCTTCGTAATTGAGGTTGGTAATTTTAATGCTCTCTAGTTTATGCATCTTTTCGGCCATTAAGCGCTCTCTTTGAATATATCCTTCGTATTTCATTAATATTTCTGCTGCTTGAATGACTTCTTGAGTGATTTGAGTTTGTTGAATATCATTCTCTAATGGCATGATGGCAGAACGCAAATCATTAATATGAACTTGTGGTCTCATAATGATTTTACGAAGTTTTGTTTTCTGCTTTAATGCTGAAGTGTTTAATGCTTCAAGGCTCGGATTGATGTATTCAGGCTTACATGAGAACTCTGATGAAAACTGAATGAGATGATCGCGTTTGGAAATTTTATCTTGTAAGCGATTCATTCGTTCGTCGCTTGCTAAGCCTATTCGATGTGATAATTCTGTTAAACGAACATCAGCATTATCCTGTCTTAATAGAATGCGGAATTCAGCTCGAGAGGTAAACATACGATATGGCTCATCAACTCCTTTGGTAATTAAGTCGTCAATCAGAACGCCAATATATGCTTGATCACGATTAAGAATAAATGAATCTTTTTTGTTGTTCTTTAAATGAGCATTTATTCCTGCAATTAAACCCTGTGCCCCGGCTTCTTCATATCCTGTTGTTCCGTTGATTTGTCCTGCAAAATATAAGTTGTCGATTATTTTAGTTTCAAGCGTCGCTTTAAGATGAGTAGGGTCAAAGAAGTCATATTCAATCGCATAACCAGGTCTGAAAATGCGTACATTTTCAAATCCTTTTATCTTTTTTAATGCTGCTAATTGAGTTTCCCATGGAAGGGAAGAACTGAATCCATTTAGGTAATACTCAATGGTATTAACACCTTCAGGTTCAAGAAATAGTTGATGTGAATTCTTGCCTGGAAAGGTTTGGAGTTTAGTTTCTATGCTTGGACAATATCTTGGCCCAATGCTTTGAATGGTTCCGTCATAAAGTGGACTGAATTTTAAACCTTCATTGAGTGTGTCATGCACTGCTTCACTCGTTTCACAAATATAGCATGATCGTTGTTTCAAAAACGGAAGTTTCTTTTGATCGTGCATGAACGAAAAAGCTTGGATGTCTGAATCCCCTTTTTGTTCTGTGAGTTGAGAAAAATCAACAGTTCTACCATCAATGCGCATGGGTGTTCCTGTTTTCATTCGTCCAACATTGAAACCATAACTTGCAATTTGTTCTGCTAGTCCAAATGAGGCTGGTTCAGAAACACGCCCACCTTTAATGCGTTTTTGCCCTACATGCATTAATCCGTTGAGAAAAGTTCCATTGGTAAGAATGATGGATTCAGCCTGAAACTCAATTCCCCATTCGGTTTTAACACCACAGGCTTTATTGTTTTCAATGACAAGCTCTGTCACTGCATCTTGCCAAAAATCAACATTTGGTAATTGTTCCAGATAATCACGCCATGTCATGCTGAAAATCATTCTGTCACATTGAGCTCGTGGTGACCACATTGCCGGACCTTTGGATTGATTTAACATGCGAAATTGTATCATGGATAAATCGGTGATAATCCCACTGTATCCACCTAATGCATCGATTTCACGAACAATCTGCCCCTTTGCAACACCTCCCATAGCTGGATTACATGACATTTGAGCAATTTTATTCATGTCCATGGTAATCAGCAATGTCGAGGAACCCATATTTGCTGCTGCAGCAGCAGCTTCGCATCCCGCGTGTCCTGCACCGACAACTATCACATCATATTTTGGAAGTAAACTCATGATTTGTAATTTTCTGCAAAGTTAATGCTTTCCATGGTATTAAAAACCTATTCCGATAACAAGCATATCATCCGTTTGTTCTTCTCCTTTCATGAAATTGACAATCTCATTTTCCAATGCATCTGGTATTTTTGTCTGAGAAGATTTCAATTCTTCTTCCATGAAATTTGAAAATTGTTTGAATTTATATGTTTTCCCTTTCTTTCCACCTATCTGATCGTAATACCCATCAGAACTTAAAATGAGCCAATCTCCCTTTTTAACTGAATATTCATGCATAGTTATTTCATCCGAAAAGGTCGATTTTTTACCTTGATGTACGATGTCTCCATCATTATACAAAATGGACTTTTGTTTGTGATTTGCCAATTTTAATGATTGGGAGTTAATGCATGCAACACTCGCAGTAAATGATTCGTCGTATTTGTCTTTTGCATTGGAATATGTTTCCCACTGCGATCTCACAATCTGTAATAATTTTGATGGATCCAGTTCGTTATAATTCTCCAATACCTGATGAAATAAGTTTAAAACTGTCAGTGAGATAAATCCTCCAGGAACACCGTGTCCAGTTGCATCACCCAAAATGATAAATAATCCTGAAGGATGCTCTTTGATTAAATAAAAATCTCCACCAACTCCATGTTTGGGTTTGTTGTAAATGAAGTGATTTAAGTTTCTGTTTGTTAAAATTTCCGGTTCGGAAATCATAAGTTTTTCTTTAACAAATCTACCATAAGCCAAACCCTCATTAATAATTCCTTGCTTTTGTTTTAATGATTTGTTCGTTTTTTTTCTGTATTGGTTGATGTAAATTGAGAAAATTAAAAATCCTAAAACAATAATACCAGAAAGACCAGAGAGCAACAATAGTCGATTTCTATCTTGGATAGTTTCTTCTTGTTTCGAAGTAATGCGCTTGAGCTTTTCGTTGTCGTATTTTTCCTGTATATCTGAAAGCAAAACGTGCATTTCCTGTAAATCTAAACTGTCTTGTAAGGATTGATACTTCTCAAGGTCTTTTATGGCAGCTTCATGATTTCCTAAGGCAAGTTGTGCCTGATAGCGGAGCATATAAATGTCAGACTCAATTTTTTCATTGTAAAACTCTTTCAATAGGGGGATTGCTTTATTCAAAAAGGACAAAGCTTTTTCTGGTTGATTCCGTTCGAGGTAAATTTCACTGATACTTCGTAAAACAATTAACTGAATGTGTGGAATATCAGCCTCTTCAGCTAAACGATAACTTTCTTCAAAAAGATTAATGGCTTTGTCGTATTCTCCAATTTCGTAATAGCATTGTGCTAAATTTGGATAAATAGTAGAGCGATAAGATTCATATTCTTCTGTTTTTTCAATTTCTTTTAAGCATATATTGTAGTAGGAAATTGCTTTATCGTAATTCTCACTTTGTGCATACACATTGCCAAGATTATTTAGTGCATGAATCATTTTTATTGTGTCGTTATATTCACGACTAAATCGCAAAGCTATCTCGTACCACTCGATTGCCTTGGGAAAATTTTTTGCGTAGCGATTTAGTACACCCATATTGTTTGTACTATTGATTAGTATTTTCGTGTTATGACATGCTTTTGAGCTTTCATAAGCTTTGTGATAATAATTAAGTGCCGTTTCATATTCCGATTTCCCATGAGCTAGAATTCCTTTACCATAATATAGAATGCAGTTTGCACAAGTGTCTGAATACTTTTGTGCTAAATCTTCAGCGAGTTGGTAATACTCTAATGCCAATTGATGGTCCTCGTGTGAATTTAATGATGCATGTCCAATTAAATCAGTGATATTACCAATTGTGTCCGGACTTTGCATAATTTGCATATATACTGAATCAATATTTTCAGCATGGGATCTTAGAAAAGATGCAATGACAAGAAGGAATACAAGGAGTTTTTTCAAAACAGTTTCTTTTGGTTTGCTTAAAGTTACAAAATATAAATACTATTTTTGCTATCTATGTGTAAGAAATTGAATCAAATAGCAATAAGCATCTTGCTTACTTTCAGTCTCGTGCTAGGCTCAGCAAGTGTTAAAGCCCAATTCAACGATTCTGTTTTTGTTTCGAAACAAGATCAATTTGAGCAAGCTGAGCTAGTATTAGATTTCAATAGTTTTGGTTATTTCCTGAACCAAGAGTATTTCAATCCAATGGTGTATTCATTTACGGCTGCAGGATATCACATAACTCCGAAACTGACATATCAAATTGCGGATAATATTCAGATTAGCACTGGCTTTTATTTGTTGAATTCGCTTGGACGAGATAACTTGCTTGAAGTTATGCCGATTTTTAATCTTTTGTATTCTCCATTTAACAATCTAACACTTGAGTTTGGAAGTTTTCAAGGAGGATTAGATCATCAGTTACCCGAACAAGTTTATTCGTATTACCAAGCGGTAACAATGAGTAACGAAGAAGGAATTAGAGCAAAATTTGAAAATCAGCGTGTTTTCTTTGATGTGTGGTTGGATTGGAGACAATTGACTTTTCCTTTAGATGATCAAACTGAAAAAATATTTGGAGGCTATCATATTGCATGGAATCACAAGATTGGTGAAAGTCGGATGGAATATTTTACACAGATGATCGCTTACCATAATGGGGGACAAGACCTTTCCATTTCTCATGCAGTTACAACATACATGAACCTTGTTAATGGTTTTCATATTAGCAAACAAATTTCTGATAATTTTTCATTAGGAAATAAGAGCTTCTATGTGCAGTTTTTAAATACAATTCCACGATCCAATTTCCCTTACAATATGGGGTATGGTTTGGCTAGTGAGTTTCAAGCGAGATGGAAATTCATTTCCGGTAAAGTTGGTTATTGGTATGGAAATCGTGCCTATCAGCTTTTGGGCGATTTTCAGTTTTCATCAGTTTCAGAGAAATCCAATTATATTATTCAAAATAAACGCAATGTGCTTTATTCTCATTTGGATGTTCAAAAAGTATTTTTCCCGGGTTTAACCATGGGAATGAGAGCTGGAGTTTATCATAGTTTTAATGTTGAAAGTACCGATTTTTATATTGGAATACTCATGCGTTTTGATCAAAATTTTGTTTTGAAAAAATAATTTCTTTTGATTTTTGAGAGAAACACATTATGAATTATCTTCGTTATGCTAAAAACAATTAAATAAATTCATCCAATGAAAAGGACACTGCTATTCGTTTTTATGCTTTCAATTCTCACGATAATATCCTGTAAAGGTGATATCAGAAAAGAAGTTACAATTACATACGCCGATGGAGATCCACAAAAAATAGAACATTGTGAGTACCTTGGTAATAAGAGAATTGTTCATAAAGTTGAATATTTTTACCCTGATGGTAGTTTGGAAAGTGAATATGAGCTAAAAGATGGGAAAAAGCACGGTAAACAAGTTTTCTATTACAGACACGGACAAATTAAGCTCGAAGAAACCTATGAAAACGGTATGCTAAATGGGAAATCTGTTGAATATTATGTAACAGGAAAACCGAGTTATGAGGCATCGTATAAAAACGACATTCCACATGGTGAGTGGAAATATTACGATGATAAAGGTGAATTGTATTTAACTCAAAAATTTGAAAATGGAACGCTTATCAAATAGTTTTTTCTTAGTAGTAATTCTTGCATTTGTAACAATGCAAATGGCTTGTTCACAAAATGTTAATACGGGAAATCAATCTGAAATGGTCGATACCTTAGGTGGACAATTTGAACGAATCATTCATGATTATTATGGTGATACAGCTGTAAAAACTGTGCGCTATCATTCTACAGACAAAGATTATCTAGAGGTAATTTATCATCCTACGGGTGAAAAATACATGGAAGGATGGGTTAAGAATGGCGAACGTATAGGACAATGGATTTCATTTTATCCCAATGGGACAGTTTGGAGCTATGGTGAATATGAAAATGGGAAACGCACAGGTGAATCCGAAGCATATTTTGAGAATGGCAATGTTCGGATAAAGCAAAATTTCTATGAAGATTTACCAGATGGAACCTGGAAATTTTATCGTGAAAATGGCGAATTACAACTTGAAGTTGAGTATAATAAAGGCGAAAAAATCTCTGAAATCACTTATTGAATTACCTTCTCTTTGTTTGAGAAGACATACAGCATATTTCCTAAATTGTCATACTCGTTAAACTTACGGATATTCTCTTTTGAGAATTCTTCTTTTGATAAGCCTACAATGCATAAATCAGCATCGCTAGAGTATTTTGCAATCGTATCTGCTCTGTGATTTTCATTTTCCGCATTAACAATTTGCACATTCTTTGGTGAAATTGGTAAACGTCCAGATTTTATGAGTTGTAGCAATTGATCTCTTTCTGTTTCGCCTGCAGACTTAGGATATACAGTGAAAATTCGAATTAACCCTTTTTTCCATTCCGGATGTCCTAAGATAATGTATGCCAGCAAGATCATAGTTGTTGCATTTTCAAAATCGTGACTCGAAATCCAAAGATGTATCTCTTTCCGATATCCAAATCCTTTATAGGATGTATTCAAAATACAGATGTCAAAATAAGCGGATTCTATCAGATTCAAATTGTCTAAAACAACATCCATACTTTCTGGTTCTGAACGACTGAATTCAAAAAGTATCAGGTTGTTATTTCGTCCAGATATACTTGATAACTGAATGGTTTGTGCAATGGCAGAGGTGTAGGATGGAGAAATAATTGTATCAAGATACACTCTACTATTGCTTCCTTTCGATAAATTTAATAAGCGATTTAATGACTTCACAGACTCATCAGTGGTTTCTTTATTAAGCATTCCCGGAATATAGTGAATATACGTTCCAAAACCATGTTTGTGTGAAAACCATCGCATTAGGTCATAAGCTGATCGGCGTTTAAAGGTATCTTCAGAAATACAAATTGCAAAAGGTCTCCATTCGTTTTCGTCTTCTTGACTTCCTGCGCGTTGAGCCATAAGTTGTAAACTCCTGCTCAATTGAAAAATTACACCTTTGAATAATTTCTGAAAACCTTCTTTATGATTAGATTTTGAGATGTTTATCAAGTAATAGATAAAGCTGACAATCAATAAAGATGCTGCTGCATACAAACTATTCATTTTAAACATTACCCAGAAAGACAAAACCATCCCGATTGCTGAAATAATCCAATGCGATTTAAATGTTGGTCGGTAGGATGGGTCAGAGGCAAAATGCTCCAGAAAGGAAATCATACAGATAGCTCCATAAGTAAAAATGAAGATCATGGATATTATCTCTGCAACAAAATCTAATTCACCAATGGCTACAAATGTAGTCGCAATAAGAATGCTAATAATGGAAGCATTGATGGGTTCGTTGTCTTTTTTCTTTCCCCGAGATAACCAGCTATTTAAACGAGTGGTTGGAAGTATTCGGTCAAAACCCATTGCTTGTAAAGTTCTTGGAGCTACCATAATGGAACCTAAAGCAGAAGATAAACTTGCTGCTGCTAGTCCTATTGGAATGATAGGACCCCAAATAGCAATGCGTTGCATAATTAATTGGTCAGAATCTAATGCTGATGCAGGTGCACTGATTGCCAGTTTGTAAGCTGCCAAAATATAAACTAGCATTCCTATAATTGTCGCCCAAATTGTTCCACGTGGTATGGATTTTTGTGGTTCTCGCAGATCACCTGAAAGTCCTAAGCCGGCAGCTAATCCTGTAAAAGCCGGAAAGATAATGGTAAAAACAAAGAAAAAGCTTGCACTATTTTCTGTCGTTGCATTTAATTGATATGTCATTCCTTCTTCAATTGGACTTCCCATGAAAAAGGAGATTAATGAAATGAAAAGAATAGCGACAACAAAATACAGGGCTTTCATTCCAACATTAGCACCTCTAGTGAGCATGAGAATACTGAGTAAAGCCATCATAGGAAGACTAATGTATCGATTATCATCA
Organism: Bacteroidales bacterium; assembly: GCA_963676165.1. Lineage (GTDB taxonomy): Bacteria > Bacteroidota > Bacteroidia > Bacteroidales > ML635J-15 > JAQIBY01. Next base: position 3,877,997 of record OY781043.1, read on the forward strand.
ATGACAATTCCCAATTTTTGTTGGATAATATCAAAAAGCGGAGTAAAAGCTTCACTGAAAGCAATAACATAAAAAGCGATACTAATTGCTTGACTTAAATAGAGTGCAATACCTATGGCTCCTCCAATGTTGAATCCAAAAGATCTGGAAATAATATAATAAGCTCCTCCCCCTTGAACTTTTTGGTTTGTCGCAATTTCTGCAACTGCCAAAGCTGTTGGAATGGTAATTAAGTGTCCTAAAACGATGATTCCAATTGTGCCTACAAAGCCAATTTGACCGACTGCCCAGCCGAAGCGGAGAAATAATACAGCTCCCAATATTGTAGATAAAGCTGTGAGAAAAACCGGTAGAGTACCGAAATTTGCCTTTTTATTTACTAAGCCCGATTTCATAATCCCTTTATTTCTTGTAAAGATAATTTTTCATTCCAATTTTTCAAACCATTAAAACTTTGCTTTGTTGTGAATGCTTGACTAAAATTTACTTCAATTTTTTACAAATATCGGGTTATTAACAGACCCTTGTTTAAATTACGGTTAATTCTTGATGATTATCGACAATTTATGTCCATATATTTGTATTTGTATAATTAGTATAGAAAATGCCAAGAAGAAATTTGCCAAATACGGATAAATCCAGATATCAGACATTGAAACAATGTCTTGACCAGCTGACAGATACAAATCCAAATGAGCGTTTTGTTTCTCAGGATCAGTTTGAGTCCTTGCAATCTGTTTTATCTCGTTTCGAGCAGATTTTTCTTGCACGCGAAAAATTAAAAGCCGATCCTGAATACCTTGCAGTGCAAGAAAAGGCAGGAATGTTTTTAAGACATTATTTGTTGGTAATGCAAATGGCAGTTATGCGTGGTGAAATGCCTGAAAAGAACTTGAGTTACTATGGTATAAAATCAGCGAATGCTGCATTGCCTGCAATGAATACTGCAAAGCAAATTCTTGAATGGGGTCCGAAAGTATTTGATGCTGATGCTCAACGTATTGCAAATGGAGGAAAATACATTACCAATCCAAGCATTGCTGTTGTTAAAGTGTGGTTTGAGAAATTTAAAGATGTGCATCAAAACCATAAAGTCCAAATCGAGAAATTCCGTAATAATAAAGAGTTTATAAGTAAGCTTCGTACTGAAGCAACTCAAAAAATTGTCGAGTTTTGGAATTTATTAGAATACGAATATCAGCATCTTGAGTCCGAAGAAGTTCGTGAAATTGCGGGGACTTATGGTTTAACATACAGCTTATCATCTTCTGAAATTGCAAAAGAAAATTCACCTAAAACGGCTCGGTTATTCAATCCGGAGGAGATCCCTGTGGAAAAATCTACTAATATCCTTCAGCCAGAAAGACCTAAGAAAATAAAACGCAGAAAGTCTATTTCAAATCCTGACTTACAAGCTTCTTTTGCGTTTCTGTTGGAAGAAATAAATGCTAACGAGCAGGAATAACAAGCCTGAAATATACAAGTAAGGAGAATTTAAATTTGTTCCGATTTCGTCGGGATTAAAATCCTGATTGGATTTGAAATAAAAGAAGTATCCCAATACTGCAATGCTATTGTTCAGAAAATGAGCGAATACTGGAATCCATAAATTATTTGTTAAGTACAGCAAATAGCCTAAAACAATTCCCAAAAACATACGTGGAACAAATCCATAAAATTGAAAATGTACAAAACTGAAAATAATACCAGTGACTATAATAGCAACGTGGATATTTTTAAACCAGTGCTTGAACAATTTTTGCATGATTCCACGAAAGAAAAATTCTTCTGTAATAGCAGGTAATACTGCAATAACAAGTAGATTAATTAGCAGCCCTCCAATGCTTTGAACGTTGAGCATGCGTTCTTGCATTTTTCTGGAGGATTTTTCCATGCTTTGGATAATCTCTTCCAGATTTGCCATGGATTCAGGAAGCCTCAAGTTTGCATTCCAGGCAGCCATCAAATTAATAAGAGCAATACTGCTGAAAATCAGTAAAATAGTTAGAAAAATCTCTCTTCCTTTTGGTTTCTGATTGATTTTCAGAAAACCCATAGGGTCTGGTGTTGAGATGTAAGCTATGATATATGCCGGAAGAAGAAAAATGCCTATTGCACTGATAACCTGAATTATTTTGAGAATGGAAATGTTCAGTTCTGATGTATTTATGGTATTGCCTAAAATTTGATCAGGCAAAAGAACAAGAATGATTGATGCCAATACTTGAGAGACCAATAGTCCAATGACGGCAAGTGTAATTGTCACTAAAATTTTTACTGCCGGATGTTGATGTATGAAAGCGTCTCTTAAATTCATAAACTACGATATATTATTTTCAGCCGACTGTTGCCAAATTGCTGATTTGATTCATTAATTCCTGATATTACCGGAGATTTTACACCTTCGTTAAAATAATGATTTCCAGTAAAAACACGTGCTTCATCCCACATACCTTGTTTAATAAAACTTTGCAATAACTCTGAACCTCCTTCAACAACAACAGATTGTATCTTTTCCTGATGAAGAATTTCTAATATTTCGCTTAAGTTTTGTTTTCTGGATTGTATGTGAATGAAATGATTTTTGTTCTCCTTGTGTGAGTCTTTTCCTGTAAAGATGTAATTGTCAGATTCTTCGTTGAAAATAGCTAAATCTTTCGGAAGATTTTCGTCGTAATCAATGGTAATACGTTTTGGATTTCTTCCTGTCCATTCTCTAACAGTAAGTTGAGGATTGTCCATAATGGCAGTGTGTTTTCCTACCATGAATGCATCCTCCTCAGTACGCCATTTGTGAACCAGTTGTTTGCAATACGCATTAGTAATCCAGCTGGGGATTCCTGTCCTATCCACAGGGCGCAAAGCATCCATGAAACCATCTTCTGTTTTTGCCCATTTTAAAATAACATATGGGCGCTTTGATGTCATGTATTGAATAAACCGACGGTTAAGATGCTTCGATTCTTTTTCCAACACTCCAACTATAACTTTAACCCCATGATTTCTAAGTTTCTCTATTCCTTTTCCTGCAACTTTAGGATTTGGATCTTTCATCCCAATTATGACACGAGGAATTCCTTTGTCTATAATTAAATCGGTGCAAGGAGGTGTTTTTCCATAATGAACACAAGGTTCAAGATTCACATAGATGGTAGATGATTTTAAATCCTCTTCGTTTTTAACTGAAGCAATGGCATTAACTTCTGCATGAGCTTTCCCAATTTCTCTGTGAAAACCTTCACCAATGATTCTGTTGTCTTTCACAATGACAGAGCCAACCAAAGGGTTCGGACTCACATGCCCTAGTCCTAAAGTTGCCAAATCAAGACATCTTTGCATATATAGTTCATCCGTATGGAACATCAATACAAAAATACCAAAGAAATCTGAAAACCTTTGACCTGAAGCGCTTTTTAACCTAGATTTAAGACAAATGTGAAAAAGTTTGTAAATAAAAAAAAGAATTATATTTGACAAAAAAAACAAAATGGTCAAAAAGTCACAGGATGATATTAAAAATTTGATTGTGGGTACTGCCAAGAATTTATTCTCAAAGTTCGGTTTTCAGAAAACTACAATGAATGAAATTGCCCAAAGCATTCATAAGGCCAAAGGCGTACTTTATTATTATTTTAATAATAAGGAAGATCTTTATGTTGAAGTACTTTCCAGAGAATTGGGAGAAGTTCAAGGTGAACTGAGAAAAATCTTAAATAATGCCAAATTGTCGGCAACTGATAAACTAGAGCATTTTATTAAGAAAAGGATACAATTGTTGAAAGATGTTCCCAGCTATTCGGAAATAATTCGCAATGATTTGATAGAAGCATACAATTTCACTGAACAGATTACAAAACAATTTGACGATTTTCTGAAAAATAGCCTTATGTCTGTTCTGAATGAAGGTGAAGAAAATGGTTCTATGACATTCAAAGACATGAATATAACAGTTGAGAACTTGTTTTTTGTTTTGAAAAGTTCAGATATTTCTATTCTGCTAAAAACAGAGTATAAGAGATTTGAAAAAACAGTTAACAGTCTGACAGATTTCATTATTTGTGGAATAAGTTCAAGAACAATGTAATTTTTTTATGTATAAACTGACCAAAAAACGAAAAAGGTCAAAAAGAATGGATATGTACAAGGTAGTTGAAGTAACAAATAAAAGACAATTGAAACAATTTGTTCGGTTTCAGAGAAAACTCTATAAATTCTCAAAGTTTTATGTCCCAGGAATTGAGGAAGAAGAATTGGAAGTTCTTTCCGGAAATACTCCAATGACGGATGGCTGTGAATTTAAGATGTGGATCGTTTTGGAAAATCAGAAAATAGTGGGCCGTATTTCAGGCATAATAAACTTTACCTATAATCAGGAAAATAATGTAAAACAGGCAAGATTTTCCAATTTTGATTTCATCAATGAAACAGAAGTTGCCAGAGTTTTAATCAATCAGGTTGAGACATGGGCAAGAAATTGCGGGATGACTGAATTGGTTGGTCCATTCGGTTTTTCAAACCTGGATAAACATGGTATGCTGGTTCATGGTTATGATAAGCTATCTACTACAGCTTCAAATTATAATTTCTTGTATTACAGAACTTTGATTGAATCTTACGGCTATTCAAAAAAAATAGATTGGGTTGAACGTAGAATTAAAGTCCCCAAGGCTAAACCCGAGAAAATGCTGAATCTTTCAGGTTTGATTGCAAAAAGATATGGTTTACAGGTTTTATCGGTAAGTATTTCTCTGTTGATGGAAAATTATTTTGACTCTCTATTGGATTTGTATAACAATAGTTATTCAGATTTATATGGAACAAACCGGCTAACTAAAGAACAGGCAAAATATTTGATGTTGAAATATAAACATGTTCTTAAGCCAGAATTTATTTGTATTGTTGTTGATAATTCTGATAGTATCATAGCTTTTGGTTTAACACAGACTTCTATGTCCAGATTATTTCGATTTTCCAATGGAAACACCAATTTACTAAAAGTTGGTTACTTCTGTCAGAAATTACTGAGACAGAATGTGTTGGATTTGCTGCTGATAGGGGTTCATCCGGATTACAAAGGAAAAGGTGTTACATCTTTAATATTTAATCATATCAGCCAGGGTATTTATAAAAATGGAATTTCATATCTTGAAACCAATCAAAATCTGGAGACGAATCTGGAGATACAAAATCTGTGGAAGAATTATTCCTCTGAAATCCATAAGAGATCCAGATTATATCAGAAAAATCTGCAAAACTAAGCGCAATAAAGTTATCTCTGTTTCTGGGGTTATAATAATTTAATTTAGTTTTTTACCTTTTCTAAGGTGTAACAGAGATACTTTCAATTAGTTTGCTCATGTCCAAAGCACGATTATTGACATTTCTCAATATCGTGCTTTTTTCTTTCTGTCGATCAAATATTTGGCTTTTTATATCCGTTAAAAAGCGAATCTTGTTAAGTTTGCATAAAGATTTGAAAAATGCATAAAAATTTAACATACATACTTATCCTTATCGGTCTGATGCTGAGCTTTTCCTGTGCGAAAGTTGGTAGTCCTACAGGTGGTCCTAAAGATACTAAAGCACCATACATTAAGGATGCACTGCCAGCAAATGGAAGTACAAACTTTACAGAGAATTCCTTCTACATAAAGTTCGATGAATATGTGAAGCTCAATAATATTCAACAGAATTTGATTGTATCGCCACCTTTTTCAGAAAAACCAAAGGTGAAAATTAAAGGCAAAGGTGTATTGGTTAGCTTTCCTGAAGATCTTAAAGAAAACACAACCTATAGTTTTACTTTCTTAAATGCGATTTCCGACATTACAGAAAATAATGAAATTCCATCTTTAGTTTATGCTTTATCGACAGGAGATGAAATTGATTCGCTTAAAGTGGCAGGGAAAATTCTCAATGCTTATACAGGAGATGTTGTGAAAGATGCTTATGTAATGCTTTACCGTAACCTGGAAGATTCCGCTTTTCGAAAACAAATTCCTGAGTACATGACAGTGAGCAATGCACAAGGTGAGTTTGAATTTCAGTATGTTGCTGAAGGTGAGTATGCCCTTTATGCGCTTGAAGATGCCAATTATTCATACACTTTTGATCAGCCAAATGAACGAATTGCATTTCTTGATTCTGTAATCGTCCCATCTGCTGAAAAGATTTTCATTGTTGAAGATTCTCTATTTGCAAATGTGTATTATCCTGTTGGACTTCAATTGCGAATATTTGAAGAGCCACAGGTTAACCAATATATTTCGGAAAATTCAAGACCTGACCAAGGAAAAATTTCGCTCGTTTTTGCGAGAAAAAATAGTGAAAAGCCAAAGTGGAATTCACCGGATATTTCAGCGGATGATGTGATAGAGAAATGGTCAGATAATCAGGATAGTTTGACGTTATACCTAAGGAATGCTGAAATTGCTCAAAAAGATAGTATTCAAATTGTTTTTCAATATGAATCCAATGTTGATACCATTGGTATGATGAATGACACATTGATTTTTCCTCTTGGAGACTCTGTTTCACATGTCAATTTAGCAGCCAATCTTTTGAATGGGAAATTGCATTATTTTCATCAATTTGAATTAACTACAAATGCATTGATTCAGACAGTAAGTTCAGAAAATATTCTATTGTATCATCAGAAAAACGACTCAACGGAAGTTTCAAAAGAGTTTGAGATAATTAAGCAAGATGCGCTCAATAAGTTTCAAATTGTATCGAAATTGAAAGAAGGAGAGTTTTATCGGCTTGTTGTTGATTCAGCTGCTGTAACCGATGTGCTAAATCGAGTAAATGATAGCTTGAGTTTTGCATTTGAATACCGAAAATTAGGGTCATATTCCAGTTTGAAATTGAATATCACTGCGGATGACAATCGTTTCTTTTGTGAATTATTGCAAGGCGATAAAACAATTAAGAAAGCTTTCCCTGATGAAAATGGAAATGTTGTATTTAATTATTTAGAACCAGGATCATATCGAGTTCGGTTAGTCAAGGATATAAATGAAAACAAAGTGTGGGATTCCGGAATCTTGAAAACATCACAACAACCAGAATATGTTTTGTATTATTCTGGAAGTATTGAATTAAGAGCAAATTGGGATCAGGAAACAGATTGGATTTTGAAGGAATAGTTATGGAGAAAAAACGCGTATTGATTATTTCATATTATTGGCCACCATCTGGTGGAGTGGGAGTAAACAGATGTTTGAAATTTGCAAAATACTTACCTGAATACAATTGGGAACCCGTAGTATATGCTCCATCAAATGCTAGCTATCCTTATTTTGACGAAACAAATTTTAGACATATTCCCAAAGATATTACTATTCTAAAACAGCCTATTAATGAGCCGTTTGAGATGTTTAAAAAATTGTCTGGTCGAAAGAAAGACGATTCTGCAAACCCGGTGTATGTTAGGGATAGAAAACGTAGTTTTATTGATGAATTTGCGATATGGGTGAGAGGAAATTTTTTCATTCCTGATGCGCGTGCTTTATGGATAAAACCTTCGGTAAAGTATCTTGTGAATTATCTGAAAGAGAATCCTGTTGATGCGATCTTAACTGATGGACCTCCACATACTAATACGGTAATAGGATGTCGTGTTTCTCAAGAAACAGGCATACCTTGGCTTGCCGATTTTCAAGATCCATGGACACAAGTGGATTATTACAAAATGTTGAAAATTGGAAAGCGTGCCGATAAAAAACATCACAGACTTGAGCAAGATTGTTTCCAGACAGCAAAGAAAATTACCATTGCAAGTCCTACTTGGGCTGGGGATTTGGAGTCTATTGGTGCTGAAAATGTCGATCCAATTTTTTGGGGATATGATGATGATGATTTCCCGGAAAACTTCCCTGTGGCTGATGATACATTTAGCATTGTTCATGCAGGACAATTAGGTTATGACAGACGTCCTGATGCAATGATAGAAATGCTCGGTAAATTGAAAAAAGAAAACCCAGAATTTGGAAAACTTCTGCGACTAAAATTTGCTGGTACTGTCGATTATGCAATTGTGGAAATGATAAAAGCGCATGGTTTGGAAGAGAATTATGTCCCGCTAGGAAATATGCCTCGACCTGATGCCATTGATTTAACATTGAAAGCACAAATGCTCTTGCTTCCATTGAATATTGCAGACAATGCAAAAGGTCGTATTCCTGGAAAATTATTTGAAAACCTAAGAGCAAGTAAACCTATTCTTGTTTTAGGTCCTTTAGATAGTGATGTTTCTAAGATTGTTGCTGAGTCCAATGCCGGTACTACTTGTGAATACAATGACACAGAAAAACAAAAGGCATTTATTTTAGATAGGTTTCAGAAGTTTTTAGACAATGAAAATACCATTGATTTGGGCAGTATTACTCAATATTCGGTGAAAAATCAAGTAAGAATTGTATCGGAATATCTCAATCAGATATCTTAGAACATACAAAAATGCATACGAAGAAAGGCTATCCCAACCGGAATAGCCTTTCACTTTTCATAGATGATTAATTCCACAAATGTGGTGGATTTGATTATCTTCTTTGTTTCAAAACAGGATTCATGTTATTCTGTTACTTCTTGCACATTCATTCCAACTTTGGTGCCAGTGTATTTAGTAATAATTTTACCACCTACACTTGGTGCACTCAAGTTTTCAGTTTCATAACTTCTTTCAATGCTTAAAATACTTGCTCCAGTACTAAAACTATTGGTTTTGTATTGTGTAAGCTCCATGGTACCTGCACCAATTTGATTTTCAGTTTCATTGTAAGTATCTGAATCTTGTGGTCCATCAATTGTGAAGGTAACTTCTTCATTATCTTGAACTGTATTACCAATCCAATCAAAATTGTATGCTTCACCTTTTACAATGTCAGGCATGTCAGCAGGAAATTCGATTGAACTAATGCTTACATCATTTGTATAACTTGTTCCATTCAAATCAGTAAAAACAAAAGTACCTTCCAATACTTCACCCGTTAATTTTGTTTGATAGTATGCATAGAAACCGTTTAAATTCATTTCTTCACCATTAAAGGTAACGCTTGAACCCTCACTAAGTGTAAGTTTTGAGTCTAAAGGACCTCCAAGTCTAAAGGTTGCACGGATTGTTGTTTCATCTTCATTTGCATCATACATGAGTTCGTATAATGTGTAAATTCTGTCTTGGTTAGCATCTTCAGAATCTTCTCTATGACAGGCGCTTAATCCAATTAATGAAAGTAAAAAACCTACTAAAACAACTTGAATTACAATTCTTTTCATAGTTTTATTTTTTAATTAATGTCTTTGAGCTTTAATGACTCGGTTTTTTTGATTGATATCCTTGAAAACAAAAATATTGCCAAAATCGTTAGCTTCAAAACATTTTTTCGTTTCTTCAGCTAGAGCTTCATTGATTTCACAAAAAACAAAACCTCCCGATTTCAGTTGCAATTTAGCAATTTTGGCAATCTTTTCATAAAAAATTAATGCATCATTGTCTGAAACAAATAAAGCAGTATGAGGCTCAAATGACAGAACATTCTCATGCATAAGTACTTTTTCACTTTCTCTAACATAAGGTGGGTTGCTTACAATGCAGTCTAATTGTGATGGTAAGTTTTCATTTCCACTCAAAATGTCGTGATGAATGAATTCAACAGGTGCATTCAATGCAGAGGCATTTTTCCTAGCGACTTGCAACGCATCTTGAGAGATGTCACTTGCATAAACTTTTGCATGCTCAAGCTCTTTTGCTAAGCTGATTGCAATAGCACCACTGCCGGTTCCAATATCCAAAATTTTGGGTGATGCACTATCTTGCATTGTTTGTATCACATGTTGCACTAACTCCTCAGTTTCTACACGTGGTATTAGTACTGAGTTTGTGACTTCGAAACGACGACCAAAAAATTCAGTTTCGCCTAAAATATATTGCAAAGGCATGCAATCTTTCAGTTTATCCAAAGCGTGTTGAATAGATTCTAGTGTTTCTTTTGTTAGTTCATCGTTTGCATGAAGAGCTTGTTCTGTTTTGTTCAAATTGCAATAATACTCAATCAACAAACTTGCAATTTGTTTGGCTTCATTCATGTCATAAATCGAAGCCAACTCCTCCGAAATACGATGTTTAATACTCCTTATGCTATGTGAATTTCCAGAATACATGATGCAAATATGCACAAAAAAAAGCAGAGAATGTCCTGAGCAAAAAACTCGAATTATTCGTGAAAATATATTTACTTTGTAAGAATGGATATGTTTCATGCAATAACGGTTATTGTAGTTCTGCTTTTTATGCTTGTATCATTGTATAAAGAGTGGTTAGGAACTGCCTTTATCTTTGTTATTGCAGTGGTTATTTTTGGCTTAACCGGACTCCTAAGTCCGAAAGAAATTCTTGCGGGTTTTGCCAATGAACAAATAGCAGTTATCATTTTGCTGTTATTGTTGGGTGATAGTATCCGTAAAACAGGAGTGCTCGAACATTTTTTTAATCGTGTTTTCTCCCGAGCCAAAACGAGTGATGGCTTTTTATGGCGGATGATGGCTCTGGTTTCAGGATTTTCAGCATTTCTTAATAATACTCCTTTGGTTGCTATCCTCATGCCATATGTGCATTCTTGGTCAAAACGACATGGGGTTTCTCCTTCAAAATTTATGATTCCCTTGTCTTATGCAGCAATTCTTGGTGGGTGTGCAACGCTTATAGGAACGTCGACAAACCTCATTGTCAATGGTTTGGTTGTGGATCAAACCATTGCGCCCGAAATGGAATCTCTGAATATTTTTGATTACAGCATTGTGGGAGGGATTATGATTCTTGTCGGAATTGCATACATGCTCTTGATTGGCAAACATTTGCTTCCAGACAAAAGTGATGTCATCACAAGTTTTAGTAATACACACAGAAAATATCTTGTGGAAGCAGAGTTGAAACCAGGATCTAAACTTGCCGGAAAAACCATTGAGCAAGCAGGATTACGAAACTTGAAAGGCCTTTATTTGGCTGAAATATTTCGTGGAGAACAAAAAATAACAGCTGTTGGTCGATTAACTGTTTTGCATGAAAATGATATTCTGATTTTTGCGGGTGAAACAGAAACCATTGTTGATATGATCAACGATGAAAGTGGATTACGTTTAACTCAAGTTGGAATGTATTCCAAAAAGAAACGTACTGAAATTCGTGAAATTGTAATTTCGCATAATTCCAGTTTGACAGGAAAAACAATTAAAGAAGCTGGTTTCCGTGGTCGTTTTGACGCTGCTATTATTGCTGTACATAGAAATGGTCAACGGATTTCCGGGAAAATCGGTGATGTGGAATTACAATCAGGTGATGTTCTGTTGTTAATTACTGGAGAAGATTTTAAAAATCGAGCAGCTGATACGATGGATTTTTATCCTATTACTAAAATTCGGGATTTTCAGAAACTACCTACTTACAAAACAGTTATCCTTATCGGAGGAACCATAGGCGCAATTCTTCTCGCTGCATTAAATGTTACCAGTCTCTTTGTTTCATTAACAGTTTTACTTGTCATTATTACACTCTTAAACCTTGTTAAGGCAAGAGATTTACCAAAGAGTTTAGATTACAATTTAGCGGCAATTATTGCACTTTCTTTGGCCATTGGTACTGCTATGACAAAATCAGGTGTGGCAGAAATGATAGCACAATTTTTTATCCGTTTTCTTCAACCGACGGGGATCATTGGACTTATGTTTGGTTTGTTTGCTGTGACAAATCTCTTGTCTGCTTACATCACAAATAAAGCATCAGTTGCCATTATTTTCCCCATTGCAGTTACCATTGCAATCGATTTAGGAATTAACCCGATACCATTTGTGCTTTTAGTTTCTTTTGCCGCCGCCGCAAGTTTTATAACGCCAATTGGTTATCAAACAAACCTTATGGTTTACGGACCTGGCTCATATAATTTTAAGGACTACATGAAAGTTGGATTACCTCTTACAATTTTGTACATGATTGTAACGGTTTTTGGACTTGCATTTACATATAAACTGATTTAAAATGACAAAAGCATTTTTTAATCTTGTACTGGAAACGGCTGTGACTGCTGGAAAAGCTATCATGGATGTGTATGAAAATGATGATTTTGGTGTTGAGATGAAAGATGACAATTCACCGCTTACCAAAGCCGACAAAAAAGCGCACAACATTATTGTTGAGGCATTGAAAAATACAAATATCCCTGTGTTGAGTGAGGAAAGTGAGAATAAAGATTGGGAAAAACGTCGTCATTGGAAAACATTTTGGTTAGTTGATCCTTTGGACGGTACAAAGGAGTTCATCAAACGTAATGGTGACTTTACGGTCAATATTGCACTCATTGAAAATGGACTTTCCATTGCCGGGATAATTTATGTGCCAGTAACCCAAGAATTGTTTTTTGGACATAGAGAATATGGTGCGTACAAAATAAAGGTTGATGACTGCAAAAATGATCTTTACGATTGTCTTTTAGAAACAGAGCCTATCCATGTAGATACCCTTGTGAAAAAACAAGTTGTCATTGTTGGAAGTCGTTCTCATATGAATACAGAAACCAGTGATTTTATTGATTCCATGAGTGAGAAATACGAAGTGGAAATGTTATCAAAAGGTTCATCTCTAAAAATTTGTATGATTGCAGAAGGGAAAGCTCAACTTTACCCTAGATTTGCTCCTACTATGGAATGGGATACTGCTGCAGGTCATGCTATTGCTGTTTCTGCTGGTGCTGAGATCATCAATTGGGAAACACAAAAAGAGTTGGAATATAACAAGCAAAATTTGAGGAATCCTTGGTTTATGGTCAGACCAAAGAAAATTGAATTTTAATAATTAGCTTAAATTCATTTATTTTACACGAAAATTGACAATATATGGGTTCGGAAGAAAATCACATTTATCCTGTGTTTGATCAAATCCTTCGAAGAGAAGATAAGGAGAAATTACTCAATCAACGTTCAAAGGTTATTTGGTGTACAGGTTTATCTGGTGCAGGGAAAACCACACTTGCAAAGAATCTTGAAAAAGCATTGCATATGCAAGGGTTTTTAACTCAGGTTTTGGATGGAGATAACATCCGTTCAGGGATCAATAACAATCTTGAATTTACCGAAAAAGATAGAAAAGAAAACATTCGTCGTATTGCTGAAGTTTCAAAATTGTTGATTCATTCAGGTTTGATTACTATCAATAGTTTTATTTCTCCAACCGATGATATTCGACAATTGGCTATGGATATTATCGGAAAGGAAAACTTCATTGAAATTTATGTTGAAGCACCTATCGAAGTTTGCGAAGAGCGTGATGTGAAAGGACTTTATGCAAAGGCAAGAGCAGGAAAAATTAAAAATTTTACAGGAATTGATTCCCCTTTTGAAGCACCAAAGAATCCGGATATCGTTATTAACACCGATAAATTTTCCATTTCAGAGTGTTTAACACAAGCAATGGATTATGTTTTACCACGAGTTAAATATTAATGAGAAAAAATTGAAATTATGAGTACATATTCACTAACACATTTACAACAACTGGAGGCAGAATCAATTCACATTATGCGCGAAGTCGCTGCTGAATTTGAAAATCCTGTGATGCTTTATTCGATTGGTAAAGACTCCAGTGTTATGGTTCGCTTGGCAGAAAAAGCCTTTGCGCCAGGAAAAGTTCCATTCCCTTTGATGCACATTGACTCCAAATGGAAATTTAAAGAAATGGTTGAGTTCCGCGATCGTTATGCTCGTGAAAACAACTGGGATTTGATTGTTCATTATAACGAAGAAGGATTTAATTCTGGAGTTGGACCGTTTACTCATGGTTCTAAAGTTCATACTGACATTATGAAAACCCAGGCTTTGTTGGCGGGTTTGAATAAATACAAGTTCGATGCTGCTTTTGGTGGTGCACGTCGTGACGAAGAAAAATCCAGAGCAAAAGAAAGAATCTTTTCTTTCCGTGATGAATTCCATCAGTGGGATCCCAAAAACCAACGCCCTGAGCTTTGGAGCATTTACAACACAAAAATTAAAAAGGGAGAATCCATTCGGGTATTCCCATTGTCAAACTGGACTGAGCTTGATATTTGGCAATACATCCGCTTGGAGAATATTCCAATCGTACCTCTTTATTATGCGAAAAAACGTCCTGTTGTTGAATACAATGGTGCTTTAATTCTTGTGGACGATGAGCGTATGCCTAAAGAATTGGCTGAAAAAGCAGAAATGAAAATGGTAAGATTCCGTACCCTCGGTTGTTATCCTTTAACTGGTGCAGTTGAATCTGAGGCGGACACCATCGAAAAAATTGTTGAAGAAATGATGACAACAACAAAATCAGAACGCACAACACGTGTTATTGATTTTGACCAAGATGGTTCAATGGAACAGAAAAAACGCGAGGGATATTTTTAATCAAGTAGTGACTTTAAAGCGCAATTATTATGCAACAAGATATTAAAGAATTTTTAAATCAGGACGAGAAAAAAGATCTCCTAAGAATATTAACTGCAGGTTCTGTAGATGATGGAAAATCAACACTTATAGGACGTTTGCTTTTTGACAGTAAACGCCTTTATGAAGATCAACTAGCTGCTTTGGAAAGAGATAGTAAACGCGTTGGTCATGCCGGTGACGACATTGATTATGCACTCTTGCTTGACGGTTTAAAAGCTGAGCGTGAACAAGGAATCACCATTGATGTGGCTTACCGTTATTTTTCCACCAATAAGCGTAAATTTATTATTGCAGATACCCCAGGACACGAGCAATACACACGTAATATGGTAACTGGTGCATCAACTGCAAACCTCGCCGTTTTACTTGTTGATGCCAGACATGGTGTTATTACTCAAACAAAACGTCACACCTTTATTGTAAGCTTGCTTGGAATTAAACATGTCGTTGTGGCGATTAATAAAATGGACCTTGTTGATTATAGTGAAGAGAGATATCAGGAAATCATTGAAGAATACAAGCAGTTTGTTACAAGTCTTAATATTCCAGATATTCACTTTATTCCAATTTCTGCTCTCAAAGGAGATAACGTTGTTGAGAAATCTGAAAATATGGACTGGTACAATGGAAAACCTATGTTGCAATTTCTTGAGACCATTCATGTCGATAGTGACAGAAATTTTGAAGACTTCCGTTTCCCAATTCAGTACGTAAACAAACCTAGTATTGATTTCCGTGGATTCACAAGTAATCTTTCCTCCGGGACAATCAAAAAAGGCGATAAAGTTCGTGCTTTACCAGGACGTCAGGAAAGTCGTGTTAAGTCAATTGTCGGAATTAATGGGGAGCAAGATGAAGCCTTTCCTCCACAAGCAATTACTTTAACTCTCGAAGATGAAATTGATGTGTCTCGTGGAGATATGCTTGTTCATATTGATAACGCTCCAAGAGTTGAGCGTCATTTTGAAGCAATGCTCGTGTGGATGGACGAACAAGACATGAATCCAAATACAAGTTACTACATCAAACACGCATACAATACAACCAAAACACGTTTCGATAAAATTCAATATAAAATCAATGTAAACACATTGGAAAGAGAGGGAGATGATGCCTTTAAATTGAATGAAATTGGTCGGGTTGTAATGACAACTGTCAAACCATTGATTTTTGACCCTTACAAAAAGAATAAAGAAACCGGATCTTTTGTCCTTATTGATCCTGTAACCAATAACACATCTGCGGTTGGGATGATTATTGACAAATTAAGTCAGAAAGATCTTCCTTCTCGCATAACAGATGTTGAGCGTAAGAAAATAGATAAAGGTCAAGCACTTATTACCGATGAAGAACGCATGAAATTCTTAAACCAACGTCCAGCAACGCTTTGGATTACAGGTTTACACGGGTCTGGTAAAAACGAATTGGCTTATACACTAGAACGCAAATTGTTTGATGCAGGTGCTACAGTTGTTCTGATGGATGGTAGTACTGTGAGAATGGGATTAAATCGTGAGTTAGATCATTCTCCTGCAGACAGAGCAGAGAATCTTCGTCGTGTTGCACATGTTGCAAAAATCCTAAATGATCAAGGTTATGTTGTCATTTGCTCTTTCATTTCGCCTTATGAGAGCATTCGAAAACAAGCAGGTGAAATTATTGGTGAGGACAGGTTCCATGTCATTCATATGGATGCAGAGCTTGATTTCTGTAAAACCAATAAACCTGACTTGTACGAAAAAGCGGATAAAGGAGAAATCCTTGATATGCCTGGTGTAGATGAACGATATGAAACTCCGGAAAATCCTGCAATTAAATTAAGTCCGAAAGACAGAGATAATAATCCTGAGACCATTTTGAATTACCTCATGGAACATAAAATTTTCCCTGTGGACTAATTAAATAAAGGAATTGCTATGGAAATGCACGAAATACAGAAACTATTTCAACGCTTTGAAAACAGAAATGTCATTATCATTGGTGATGTAATGATTGATTCATACATGTGGGGAAAGGTGAACAGAATTAGTCCTGAGGCACCTATCCCTGTGGTTTCTGTCAATGGCAAAGAAAACAGACTTGGAGGAGCATCCAATGTGGCTTTGAATATTAAGTCATTGGGTGCTAATCCAATCATGTGTTCTGTAGTTGGTGATGATGAATATGCGGCTGAATTTCTCAGATTGATGGAAGAGAAAAATATGCCTTCTGATGGTATTCTTCATAGTCCACGACGTCGTACTTCTGTAAAAACACGTGTTATAAGCCAGTCTCAGCACTTGCTTCGTGTCGATGAAGAAGATGTGGATAGCTTAGATGCTGAAACTGAAATTCAGCTAAAAATGCAGTTTGATCGCTTAATGGAGCAGTACAAACCTGATGCAATTATTTTTGAAGATTATGACAAAGGGGTCATTACTCCCGGAATCATTACTCACGTAGTTAATCGTGCAAATGATGTTGGAATCATTACTACTGTCGATCCGAAAAAGCGTCAGTTTATGGATTACCATGGAGTAAGTCTCTTTAAGCCAAACTATAAGGAAATGAAAGATGGATTGCAGACTGAATTTCAGAAAGATAATTTGCCGGCTATTAAAGGGCTTACAGAGAAACTTATGCACGAAAAGCAAATTGATAGTGTTTTGCTAACAATGGCTGAAGCTGGTGTTGTAATTACAAACCGTGAGTCGTTTGAGCATATTCCTGCAGAAATCCGTAATATTGCTGATGTTTCTGGTGCAGGTGATACTGTTATAGCAACAGCTACCTTGTGTTTATGTGCAAATTGCTCATTATACGATGTTGCTTTCATTTCCAATATGGCAGGAGGACTTGTCTGTGAATATTCAGGTGTTGTGCCTATTGATCGCCAAGAGTTAATGGACGAGCTTGAGGAAAAGTACAAAGCAAAATAGTATTTTGAAAAGCATTTGCAATATTTGAATTATCAAAGCGTATCTGCCATGGATGATGCAGAATTCACGTGACTATTTGCCGGAACTCCATTCTTGAGAGCAGGTAAAGAAAAATTGCTGCAAACCATTAGTCAGCTGAGTTCCTAATACGAGTTCTTACGTCAAACTTCCGCTATCTTTTAAAATTTCACACATAAACCGTATTTAAAAAACATTGATTTCGTATTATAGTATCTTTCAAAAGTATATTCAGAAAAGACACCCACGTGTTTGAAGGGATAGAATGCAATTCCTACTCCTCCTCCAAAATAGAAATGATGTTCACGATAAGCTTCGAAGTCAACGGGTGCATCATCAATATATGTTGTATATGCTGGATGAAAATATGTTATTCCCCCCGCTTTAGAAATCAAGTACACATCGAATCTAAAATCATCAGACTCTACCCAAAATGGCAGAATATGCAAATTGCAATTTGTATAGTATTGTAACCTTTTACGGATACCCAAAGAAGATGATGAGAAAGCTGTATTAATACCTAGCTCGAGATGCTTATGTAAGCCATAATTTACTCCCAGGTGATAGAACGGATCATCAGACATCATGAACTCATTATCTCCTTGCATCATTTTGTGGCTAAGTTCAATGTTCCAACGGTTTTTAATGTAGGATTCCTGCCCTGATAGTTGCATTGCAACTAATACAATAATCATTGTTATAATGATTTTAGTTTTCATAATTCAACCAATTTTTAAATGATAGATTTTTGAATTTACTTGTAACATCTTCTTTGCCAAAATATACTTTATATGATACCCCCGGTATGATTGGGAAAATGCTCATTTGGTACATGTCGTAATGAATGAATTTATCATAATTATGGGGTGTCGATGGTCCGTCATTATTGTTGTAATAGTAATAGTTTGGATTGTGTCTGTTGTAAGCATTGTATAGAGAGAAAGTCCATTCACATGGTAATTTGCGTTTTTTAGTCAATGTTTTGTAAGTAAATCCTATATCCAATCGGTGAAAAGCTTTCATTTGTTCGCTGTTTCGTTCACCATAGATGAAGGCCTCGTAATAATTATATCCATCTTCATGATTGGGGTCAAGTATCATTTGTCTGCCAATGACCGGAGTGTATGGTAAGCCTGATTGATAACACCATGCAGCACTAAAAGTCCATTTTTCATTTAATTCATAACTTGCGAAAATTGAAAAATCATGTGGTCGATTAAATTCATACACGTATGCATCTCCATTGTTGATGTTCTCAAATTGACGGGTTGCATGACTTAAATGGTAGGATAGAATTCCTGTAAACCGACCATAATTCTTTTTTAACATCAGCTCAATACCCTGAACAGTACCAATTCCGTTTGTTTCAACAATATTTTGCCAATTCTCAAGACTTTTAGCATCAATATGAACAGGCTTTGCTGAAATCAGATCAGACATGTCTTTATGATATGCCCCAATACTAAAAGCAAACATATTGTTGTGAAAGTTTTTACTCCAGGATACAGAGTATTGTTTTGATTTGGAAACAGGAATACCTTTAGATGCCGGTAGCCATGTTTCATTGACATAGATAATACCGGGCGAGAGAAACAAATGAGATGTTTGGCTAACATGCATGTAATCCATGTTAATTAAACCCCATTTTTTCATGTCAAGATTTACGTTTAGCCTTGGTTCCAATGCAAACTCATTGATGTCTGAGTATGTGTAATTGGTTGCACGTACACCAATATCTGCCTTAAGAAAATTAGATATATCTAATTTGTTTGATACTGACACTGCATTATTAAGAATTTCATTGGAAACCTTTGAAAAGGAAGAACTTTCACCTTTGATTTTATAATTATATGGCGTGTAATATCCAAATGAAGAATGTAGTCCGGCATCAATTCTCCAAACATTAGAAATTCTATATGTCCAATTTGAATTCAGGGAAAGCTTGTCAACACTGGACAAAAATCTTTTTTCATAAGCACTGATGGTATCGCTATCGAAGGATTCAAAATCCCTTACCCGATAACGAGTATATGATAAAACGGTACGCCCGAATAGTTTTGAATTTGCAGTATTGTTCCACGAACCTGCAAGAGCAAAATTCCCCCAGTGGTTTTTTCTATTAAATTCAAGGTTATTTTTGTCATATTCATTTTTCTTACCCAGACTATGTATGTAGTCATCACCTTGAAAGATATTGAAGTGAAATTTATTTTTATCGTTAGCACTCCATGAAATCTTCATGCTTGCATCATAAAAGCCATAAAATAATATTGCTGGGTTACCATCGCCAATTGCTGTTAACCCAAACATCAAAGCATCAAAAGCTGTTTTTCTGCCATTAAGAATGTATGTTGTATTTTCTCCAAGTTTCCCTTCCAGACTCAAATTCAGATCTGTAATTCCAATTCCTAGAGCACCTTTAAATTCCGATGCATTCCCACTACGCTGTGTAATATCAATAATGGATGATAACTTTCCTCCATATTTGGCTGGGAAACCTCCTTTATAAATTTGTACCTCTTTTATTACATCTGGGTTGAAGACAGACATGATACCGCCGAGGTGATTAACTGATAACAATTCAGTATTGTCAAGCAAGTACATGTTTTGTCCAGGATCTCCACCCCTTATGACTAATAAGCTGGACATTTCATTTTGAGTTTGAATTCCCGGAAGTATTCTGGTAGCACGTAATACATCAGGCTGACCACCAATTGCGGGTAATTGTTTGATGTCTTTAATGTGCAACTTGGGGGCATTTATGTAATCTCCAATCTGTGCAGAAACTTCAACCTGCTTCAATTGCTCTATGGATTCTTTTAGGTAAATATTCAGGATTTCATCGTTCTGACTCTTGATATCAACATAGCTTGTTTGATATCCGACAAATGAAATTTTCAAAACGGAGGATTGTGTACTAAGCGAAAAATAACCTTGAGTGTTAGTGCATGTACCCACAATACCAATAGAGTCAAATACGTTTGCGCCAATGATCGTTTCTTTTGTTCTGGCATCATACACATAACCCGAAACATGCGTTTGCGCAAAAATGTAAGTCAAACTCAGTAGTGAAATTATAATTAAACTGTAAAACTTTTTCATGCCTGCTTTATTAAAAAATCGTATCTGTTTCAAATTCTGAGAATGCACCCATAATGCCATACCCATTTTCAATATTTGAGTAAAAATTAAATGGTGCGATATAAGAATTCGTAAAATCCGGATTTCTGCCAACCTCATAAGCACCTATGCTGTTTAGGTAGGTGTAATAATTGCAATCTACTGTTCTTAATTTCACCTGAAACGCCCTTGAGGTCACAAGGTTGGAGTAATATATTCTAATTGCTTCAATTTCTTTTTCTAGAAACTCGCCAGATTCATTGATATTATCAATTGTAGCAATAGGTCTATAGTCCTCTTCCAAAATATAAACAGTATCTACAGAATATGAATCCTCAGGATTATCCAAATCTACAGAATAACGAGGCTCCTTTGAATAAGCTCTTATATAAACTACCCCATAAAATGCTAAATCAGAATCATTTTTAATCTTGACATGTACCAAAGGTGATGCAACTCCTTCGTCATCAACGTAGCCAAATGGTTCAACATCTGCATCAATTATTTCTATTGGTTCTGGAACAACACAGGAAGAGCTTACAATATCTTTGTCCGGTACAGTTACTGTTAGATTAAAGGTATCATTTACCTGTGCAATGTAATCTGAAACATACACCCCATTACTTTGATGAGTAAAACTGATATTATCCCAATCCTGATTAGACATCTTGATCTTAGCATTCTCAATGGTTTTAAGAGGATTTGCATTTAGTTCATCAGTGTATGCCAGATACACTTTCACTGAATCGCCTGCTGAAATAAGTGTGTTGACTGTCACTTTGTTTTCAAACTCAGGGAATTCATCTTGCACGAGTTCACGGCAAGACGAGAATAGTATCCCTAATAGAATTATAAAGAAAATAATATGCTTCATATACCAATAATTATTTAGTTATCATGTTTTTTGACTTATAAATAGTGCTTGTTCTGTACTAAACAAAGTTAATAAAAGAAAAACAGTAAAGTTGTAATATTTATAAGATTCTGTACTAGCAAAAAAATGCAGTATTGTATTAAATCAAAAAACCGATAAAATCACTATTTTTTAATAGTATTTTCATTCATTCACGTTTCAAAACATAGAAATAGTTTGTGGTGAAATGCAAATAAGTATTAGGTATATAATAGATTGTGTTTTAATTAGTAATAAAAGATATTGTTTTTACAAGATTTATTGGTTTGATGTATATGCATTTAAGTATAATTAAATAACTTTTATGTAATATGTTGTTATTATTTAGTTGGCTTTTGTGTGTATTTGAGGATAGATGAGAATAATGGACTCTATTTAACGTGAATTTTATCTAAGCAAGGTTAGAAAGTCTTGATTTATCAACGACTTTTTCAATATTTAGCGAAGGTTTTTTGTCAAGAAATGAGATTAGATAGAAAATTTTCAAAGCTTCTGTGTCTTGTATGTTCAATTTGACAAATATTCTAAAGTTCTTCATTAACTGTCTCAGTAATAGCTCATTTTCTAAGAAGTATTTTGTCTTGGATTAACATTAGAGAGTTTTTCATGTTTTTTCTAATCTTTGTGATTAAGTGAATTCCATCGATAAAAAGATTATCAAAAAGACTTTTAGAGATATATCCTTTATCTGCGATGAGTTTTCCAAATATCTTATTATGAAAATTCTTATTTTTAAGAGGATACCTATTATCAACATTCCCCTGCGTAAAAAGAAAATCTAAGATTTCTCCCTTATCATTAATAACCAGATGTAATTTGAATCCATAAAACCAACCCTTTGAGCACTGTCCTTTTGTTGCAACACCTTTAAAGGTTTTGTGTTGTTTCTCTCTTCGTATATGACAAACTCTTAATGGTGTTGAGTCAATAAATGATACTCCAGTACATTGTCCCAGACAACAAAATTCAAGAAACAAAGTCATCAGAATAAGACCCTTTTTCTCCAACTCTATAAATCGATTGTATGAAACACTTATTGGGAACTCTGATTGCATGTGTTTCTGCACATGTTCCAAATAAAAATGATTGCTGAAAAGATTCATCAATAAATGTTAAGAAAGAAGATTCTGAATTATTCTGTTAGCAAAGCTTCAAGCACACTAAAATCTTCAGGTTGTGTGAGTTTGATGTTCCAAGGGTCATCCTCAACAAATGCAACTTCTGTGTCTGGAATAAATGCTTTAACGATGCTTACATCGTCAGTGAAATCCGCCTTACTTTGCGAAGATTTGATACGATATGCATCCCGTATGACAGAAAACCAAAATGCTTGAGGAGTATGTGCTTTAACCAAGTGGTCACGCGATTTTATTCCAGCAAAATTACCCTGTAGATCTGTTTCGTAAATTGTGTCACTTAATTTACTAACAGGGACAGCAATAGCATGATGATTCAATGCTGAAAGCAATTTGTACACTGTCTTTATTTTTACATTAGGACGGGCTGCATCGTGAAAAAGTAACTTGGCTTCTTCTCCATCCTTCATTAAGTTGTTTTGAA
This sequence comes from Bacteroidales bacterium, assembly GCA_963676165.1. Taxonomy (GTDB): domain Bacteria; phylum Bacteroidota; class Bacteroidia; order Bacteroidales; family ML635J-15; genus JAQIBY01. The sequence continues at coordinate 3,900,986 of OY781043.1, forward strand.
TGAAATCAATTGCATTCCATGTGGAGCCGTTGCGGCTGTTATCACCAGCAATAATATGAATTTGTGTATGCCCTGAGTCGATTTTGGGTACTTGCTCAAAGTAGTCAGGATGGCAAACAATTAAAATGTGTTGAAATGATTCTGATTGGATAAACTTTTCAATGGAATATTGAATCACAGGCTTACCTGCCAAAGTCATGAACTGCTTTGGCATTTCAATTTTCATACGACGTCCTATCCCGCCTGCTAGGATGATACCGATAGATGTCATAAAAAGAAAAACAGCATCACATGAGATGATGCTGTTTTAAAATGTTTTATAATGATGCTTTATAAGCTTCAGCATCCATCAAATCTTCAAGTTCTGAAGCATCTGAAATTTTAATTTTAACAATCCAACCGTCTCCGTAAGGATCTTTGTTTACTAAGTCTGGAGTATCTTCAAGTTTTTCGTTGAATTCCAAAACTTCACCACTTACTGGCATATAAATGTCAGATACAGTTTTAACAGCTTCAATGCTACCAAATGCTTCTTCTTTATCAAGCGTTTCGCCTTCAGTTTCTACTTCAACAAAAACAACATCACCAAGTTGCTCTTGAGCGTGAGCTGATACACCAATAAATGCTTCGTCACCTTCTACGCGAATCCATTCGTGAGATTTTGTGTACTTGTAATTTTCTTTGATTTCCATTGCTACAATATTTAATGATTGACAATTCTTTGAGCAAAAGTAAGAAAAAGATTCATATTTTTTACAATTTTCAGATATCGCTAATATGTTTTTTATCATCATTTTATGAATTATTCAAATCCAGTATCTTTAACTTTTGCATTTATCTTTCAGGATGTTTGACAGAAAAACCCACAAACTATTCTATCTCTGGGACCCATTCAAGTGAATTTCGTTAATGAATGAGTTGCTTTGTAAAATCAGAGATATTCATTTTACACATCAAACTTTTTTCTATATCTTTACATAAATGCGGCAAGCTTTTTGATTAAGCATGTGAAAAAACTGAAAATTATGAAATCAAAACTTTATCTTTTACCTCTCTTTTTGGGCTTGGCTTTTCTGCTTTCTTGCGGTGAGGATCCTATTGACCAAACTGAAATTGTTGAAGTAAATAATAACATTACAGAAGCTACAACTTGGTCAGGTGGAAGCATTTATGTCATCAATAAATACGATTTTTATGTAGATGCTGATTTGACCATTATGCCAGGGGCAATCATTAAATTCACTGAAACCGGAGCAAATATGACCATTGGTTCAGGTGGTAGCATAACTGCTAATGGAGAAGCGTCTAACCCTATTATTTTTACTTCTTATGCGGATGATTCCAAAGGTGGTGATACCAACGATGATGGTAGCAGTACTGCTTCTGCAGGTGATTGGGGATTGATTGATGTGGGTGCTGAAAATGCAGAATTTACCTATTGTGAGTTCTATTATGGTGGGCTAGGTAATGGCTCAACCATTGAGTATGGTTCAAATTCTCAAGGATTTGTGTCCAATTGTTTGTTTAAACACAATCTCGGAGGTCCAAGTGGAAATTATTTCTTTGGTGTACTGCATTCTGAAGCAAATCCAGACAACTTTTCAGTGACAAATACACGGTTTGAAAACAATACGCTGCCTTTGTCAATTAATGCAGATATAAGCATAGATGGATCCAATGTTTTCAGTGAGAATCAATATCAAGGAATTTTTGTGGATGGAACTGTAAACGATACAACAAATTGGGGCGAAACCAATGTGGCATTTGTTTATACAGGACAAAATTTTCAAATTAATGATGGTGCAAAACTGAACTTAGAAACAGGTGTTGTCATCAAATTTGTTTCAAACTCTGAAATGTACCTTTATAACGGAATAAATAATTTGTCTTCTAATTATAATGACCCCAGCGAGGTAAATTACACGTCATTTAATGATGATACAATGGGTGGGGACTCAAATGGAGATGGTAATGCAAGCACTCCAACAGTAGGAGATTGGTATGGTATTGATGTTGACCCTTACAATCGTGCCAATTATGCAGATTGGGAAAATATACATTACGATTCCGGATCAGTCAGTTAAACAAAACTCAGATTAAAAAATAAATAGCAGCTTGATTTCAGGCTGCTATTTGTTTTTAGTTGAAACTCTTTTTCTTCACTATCTGTTTTCCTAGTAAAGCGATACTCCACCCATCATCACTCTTCTATACCTTGCATAGGTTTTTTGACGAGTAAGTTTTAATGGAACCTCTACGAGGTTCAGATTTTTAGGCTCTTCAGGTTTTTACAATAATTCAACTTCTACGAAGTTTTTATGCAATGTACTACCCTTTATAACGAAGAATAGCTCGTAGAGCTTCCATTATTGTAAGCGTAAGTGCCCCTCTGAATCATCAAACTCGTAGAGCTTGCATAAATCCCCACTACTCTGGCATTTCAGGATATGCTACAGGGTTTTCGGGACGAAAATCTCCATATTCGCTGCGGATTTTCTCAAGAAAATCAAAAATACTATCCACATTTTGTGTGGTTAGCAACTCCATCCGTAAAGGTTTAAAATGTGGTAATCCCTTAAAATATAGCGCAAAATGACGACGCATTTCATAAATCCCTCGTGCTCCTTCTTTGTATTCCAAAGAGCGTTTAAAATGCTCAATTGCAATATCCACACGTTCGGTGACAGTTGGAGGAGGCATTTCTTCTCCAGTATTTAAAAAATGACGAACTTCCTGAAAAATCCATGGACGACCGATGCTTGCACGTCCGATCATGATGCCGTCAACTTTGTATTTTTTAAAATATTCAGCCGCCATTGGCCCAGAGTTTATGTCTCCGTTGCCAATGATAGGAATTTCAATTTCTGGATGTTCCTTTACTTCTTGAATCAATTCCCATTTAGCCGTACCTTTGTACATCTGAGCACGTGTTCTGCCATGAATTGTCAAAGCTTTGATGCCGGCAGATTGCAATCGCAATGCGGCTTCTATGACATTTTTATTGTCTTCATCCCAGCCCAAACGGGTTTTTGCTGTTACTGGAAGATGAGTTGCTTGCACAATTTGTCTGGTCATCTCCTCCATAAGTGGAAGATTTTTCATCATTCCAGAACCTGCTCCTCTTCCCGCAATTTTCTTTACAGGACATCCAAAATTTATGTCTATTACTTCTGGATTGGCTTTCTCTGCTATACGTGCAGATTCGACCATGGGTTCAATTAAATGTCCGTAAAGTTGAATGCCAACGGGGCGTTCTTCATCCAGAATGTTGAGTTTTTGCAGCGATTTTCTTCCATCTCGAATGAGTCCATCTGAGGAAATAAACTCAGTGTACATCATATCTGAACCAAACTTTTTGCACATATAGCGAAAAGAGGGATCAGTGATATCCTCCATGGGTGCTAAAAACAAAGGTTGATCACACAGTTCAGTATGTCCAATTTTTACCATGAAAGTCGGACCGCTTATTCTGGTTTGTTTTGCAATACAAGCTCCAATTCTTTCAATTGCGCTTCAGAAATTGGTGATGGAGCATCGATCATGATATCGCGTCCTGCATTGTTTTTCGGAAATGCAATATAATCTCTGATGCTATCGCTACCTCCGAAAAGAGCACAAACTCTATCGAAACCAAAAGCAATTCCACCATGAGGAGGAACGCCGTAACGGAATGCATTGAGTAAGAATCCAAATTGAGCTTCAGCTTCCTCAGGAGTAAAGCCTAATAACTTAAACATGCGAGATTGTTCTTCACGCTGATGAATTCTGATGGATCCACCACCTAATTCAACTCCATTAATGACCATGTCATAAGCATTGGCTCTGATTTTGCCAGGATCGCTTTCAAAATATTCCTGATCTTCTGCTTTTGCTGATGTAAATGGATGGTGCATTGCATGATAGCGTTCTGTTTCTTCATCCCATTCAAGCAATGGAAAGTCAACTACCCACAAAGGAGCAAATTCATTTGGATTTCTTAATTCCAAACGATTTCCCATTTCAAGGCGTAGTTCGCAAAGTTGTTCTTGGGTTTTGCGTTTATCACCAGCCAATAGTAAGAGTAAGTCACCAGGTTTTGCATTGAATGCGTCAGCCCAAGTTTTTAGCGAGTCTGCATCGAAGAATTTATCAACAGATGATTTAAAACTTCCGTCTTCATTGTATTTTACATAAACAAGACCTTTTGCTCCAATCTGTTGGCTTTGAACAAATTTCGTAAGTTCGTCAAGTTGTTTTCTGGAATAGCTAGCGCATTGTTTCGCACACACACCACCCACATATTCAACCATATCAAACACTTTGAATCCTTTATTTTGTACAAGTTCTGTAAGTTCATGAATTTCCATTTCAAAGCGCAAATCTGGTTTGTCGCTACCATATTTATCCATAGCATCGTGCCATGACATGCGTTTGAAAGGGGTTTCTATATCAATGCCTTTCACAGTTTTGAACAAGTGTACCATCATGCCTTCAAAGGTGTTCATAATGTCATCTTGTTCCACAAAAGACATTTCGCAGTCAATTTGTGAAAATTCAGGTTGACGATCAGCACGTAAATCTTCATCGCGATAGCATTTCACAATTTGAAAATATTTGTCAATCCCACCAAGCATCAACAATTGTTTGAATGTTTGTGGCGACTGTGGAAGTGCATAAAACGTTCCGGGATGCATACGTGATGGGACAACAAAATCTCTTGCACCTTCAGGAGTAGATTTTATTAAATTTGGGGTTTCTACCTCAACAAAATCGATCGTGTCAAGATATTTTCGGCTTTCTTGTGCAACCTTGTGTCTTAGCAATAAAGCTTCTTTCACAGGATTTCTACGGATGTCGAGATATCTGTATTTCATGCGAAGTTCATCGCTACCATCAGATTCGTTTTCAATGGTAAAAGGTGGGGTCTCAGATTTTGACAGAATCTGAATATCGTCTGGAAACACTTCAATGCCTCCAGTAGGAATTTTATCATTGATTGAGTAGCGCTCAACAACTTTACCAGTTACTTTTATAACATATTCACGTCCAATAGTTTCTGCAAGCTTAATAAGCTCTTCTGATGTTTTACTTTCATCCAGTGCAATTTGGGTAATTCCATAACGATCTCTCAGATCAATCCAAATCATTCCGCCTTTATCGCGTTTCTTCTGTACCCAACCACTAAGTGTTACTGTCTGATTAACATGTTCCGGACGTAATTCGCCACAATTGTGAGTTCTATGCATAATGTCTGTATTTTAAGCTGCAAAGTTAGTGAAAAATCGTTTTAGGCAAACCCTCAAATGGATTCAAAAAATGGAGTGTGTAAAAAGGAGTAAAACATTGAATTATTCAAGTTCGAGCAACTTTTCTCCGGCAGCATAACGATAAGGGCTTAAACTGTCTTGAAGATTTCTGTATTCTGCTTTTGCTTGTTCTATATTTTTGAGCTGAACTAAGCAGTCTGCAATAGTCCATCTAGCATCCCAATAATCAGTTTGGTTTTTTGAAATATTTCGTAATATGCTTATGGCTTGTGCGTAGTTTTTGTCGTAATATGCAGACATACCTTCTGCAAAGAAACTGTTTGTAGCAGGAGCCACACTTGCTTCTCGTGTTGTAGATTCTGATGTAGAATTTCTATTTTTACCCCAATTAAACTTGGATGTTGACAAGGTTTCAACAGTAGATTCATCAATGGTAGTCGGTGTTGTTTCTTCTTGTTGAATATTTTCTGCAATAACTTCATTTTCTGGTTCAGCATTTTCACTCACCTCCATATACATTTCGATTGTATCCGAATCAACTTCATCGACTTTATCTTGATTGGCAATTTCTATATCATCATCATAAGCAATGTTAGCATCAATATAAATTCCATCCGATTCAAAATCATCATCAACTACATTAAGCTCTTCAATAACAGGTTCTTCCAGTTCTTTTTTTATCTGTTCATTTTCTCTTTTGGTTTGACCTGTTGTTGGTTCTGGGAGTTTTTCAGCGTCAACATTTACTGTGTTTTCTAATTTGTCATCCAAATTTGGATTCTCAAGTTGTATAATTTCTTCTTCAACACTTTGATCGAAAGCTAAATTCTCAGGAGTTTGTTTGGTTTGCTTCAATTGAGAAACGAGGAAAATTGAACTGACAGCAATGAGGACAAAAGTTGCTGCAATGGATACCCTACGAATGATTATTTTTTTTTGTCTTTTCCCAGAACGATGAAACATTTCGATTGCGCGGTTTCTGGATGCATTAAAGCTACCTTCAGATCCGAATTTCGAAAATCCTTCGACGATGTCACTGCACATCTCACAATCAATAAGGTGTTTTTCGACTTCATACGCCTCATCCCGATGAAGTTTGTCTTTAGCATATAGCCAAAGTCTCGACTCATCAATGTGATCGCTACTTTCGAAAATATGTGAAATGTCCTTTTTCATTTTTTCCCTTCCATCATCAATTTCAGATTGCGCTTACCATTCTGAATGTATGATTTTACTTTCTTTAAATTATGTCCGCTAATGCGTGAAATTTCATCGTATGTTTTGTTTTCAAGATAAAACAATTCAACACATTGTTTTTGTTCAGGCTTAAGTCGTGATAGTGCAGTTTGCAAATCGTTGACCTGTTGCTCTTTTTCATTTTCCTCACTGAGATGCAAATTGTCCTCAGATTCCATAAAATCTTTATTTTCTTGTTGGAAAAGCCCTTTGTGTTTTCGAAAAGTGTTCTGACTTCTATGGTGCAAAAGACAATGATTCTTTGAAACGGAGTACAGCCATGTCTTGAAATAATCAATTTTGTGCTTTTTTAATTTCCGAAAGAGAGATTCGAAAATTTCTACTGTCAGTTCTTCGGCAAGTGCCATGTCTTGTACATATTTCATACATACCGCAAGGACAAAACCAGAATGACGGTTAAACAGTTCTCCGACTAATGCTTTATCTCCGCTTTTCCGGTACATTTCAATCAGAGTCTGATCCGCTTCTTCCATGCGAGCCGATGACAATAGAATAACCATCATAATGTACGAAAGATACAGGTTTTTTCTTGAAAATCATAAACGCATAAACTCTTTTGGTGAGACTTGCGTAAAGTAGATCACCGATGCTAACAGAACTAATAGAAAATCACTACATTAACAAAGTTTTAAGATTTATTAGCGATAATTTAATAAACAAAGGAAACGATTTTGGGCTTTATTGTTTCCTTTGTGAAAATTATTGTTGAGTGTATTATGGATGAAAAATTGATACATATCTGCTGTTCTAGTTTACAGCTTTTTCTTGAAAATGGCGTGAAAAATACCAGTATGGATGATATTAGTAAGTATCTTAAGATGAGTAAGAAAACTCTGTATCAATATGTTGATAATAAGGAAGATCTTTTAGTAAAAGTCCTAAATGTAATCAGGGAAAAGCATAAAGATGCAGAAAATGAATCGTTTAAAGAGAATAGGAATGCAATAGAAGTTTTGTTCCATGCAAGTCAGAAAATTTATGAATTTCAGATTAAATTAAAGAATTCGTTCCGTTTTGATCTTGAAAAGTACTATCCCTGTTTGTGGAATGACTTTCAGTTAATGATGAGGGACAAATCACATTTATATTTTAAAGAGAATTTACTTCAAGGAATAGAAGAAGGCTTGTATCGAAAGGATATAGATATTGATTTGGTTTCAATTTTATACATGGCAAAAATTGATGGAGTGCATACAGATTTTGCACGAAACTCTGAAAAGTTTACATATCGGCAGTTATTTGAGGCTTTGTTTGAGCATCAAATACGTGCTATTGCAACCAGAGAGGGTTTGGAGTTTTTAGAAAACAGATTAAAAGACATGAAATTTTCAGTATGAATTACCGAAAAAATGAAAGTGTTTACCGAAAATTCGAACAAATATACCGACACATAATTGGTTCTTAGCTGAAAGCGAAACAAATTTGAAAAATAAAAACAGTTGAATAATATGACACTGAGACAAAAGACAATGAAACGATTAATGTTTGCAAGCATGTTATTTATTTCCATGCAGCTATTTTCACAAACTGATTCAATTCAAAACACCCAACAAGTGTTTTCTCTGGACCAGTCTTTGGAATATGCACGTGAAAATAACAGAGACATTCGCAACTCTCAACTTGATGTAGAAAATGCAAAGAAACAAGTATGGGAAACAACGGCTATGGGTTTACCTCAGGCAGAAGCAACTTTTGATTACACCCATATTTTTGATGATGCAATTGAGTTACCTTTTCCAGACCCAATGAATCCTGGTCAGAATTCAACCATTGACTTTAAACCAACGTCAAATTTCACTTTGAGTGCAAATCAATTGATTTTTTCGGGAGAGTATATTGTTGGTTTAAAGACAGCCGCAATTTTCAAGTCTTTGAGTGAGAAGAATTTGGTAAAAACAGAGCAAGAAACTGTTGAAGCAGTGACAAATGCCTATATTATGATTCTTGTCCTTAAAGAAAACAAGAGTATTCTAAAAGAGAATTTGGAAACCATTGAGCAAAACATTTTCGAAATGAAAGAAATGCTTGATGCTGGTTTGATTGAAGATACAGATGTTGATCAACTGGAAATATCTAAGCGAAATTTAGAGACGAGTTTAGCAAATATTACAAGGCAAGTTGAGCTAGGATATAAGCTTTTAAAAATAAATATGGGTATGCCTTTAGAAACCGATTTGATCTTAAGTCAAAGTTTAGAATCTATTTTGGATCAAATGGTAAGTGAATCATTACAAGCAATACAATTTCAAGCAGAGAATAATATTGATTACCAATTAATGGAAACACAGGAAGGTCTTAAAACAATGGAATTAAGACAGCAACAAGTGAAATTCTTGCCAACTATTGCCGGATTCTATTCACATACTGAAAAGCTTAAGGAACCTGAATTTGATATGACTCCAAAAGATTTAATCGGGGTGAATGTTACAATTCCAATTTTGTCGAGCGGACAAAGGTTTTCAAAAGTACAACAAGCACAAATTGAGCTAGATAAAATTGAAAACTCAAAAGAAGCATTGCACGATGGATTGGTTATGCAATTTGAACAAGCCATTGTTAATTACAATACCGCTTTTAGCAAATATCTGAATGAAGCTGAAAACATCAATCTCACCAAACGAATTTACGAAAAAACACTTGTAAAATATCGTGAAGGTGTTGCTTCGAGCTTAGATCTTAGTCAGGTTCAATCTCAGAATTTGCAAGCGCAAAACAATTATTACAATGCAATTTTAGAATTGATACAAGCAAAAACGAGTTTAGATAAATTAATGACAAACACAGAAAATTAATCGCTTTATGAAATTGAGAAATATAGTTTTAATCGCCTTAGGAATTTTATTGTTTGCGAGTTGTGGCAGTAAAGATGCAAGAAAGCAAATTGGAAAATTGGAGCTTCGCAAAGCAAAGCTTCAGGAAAAAATTGCCACAATAGATGGACAAATTCAAAGTCTCAAGGAGAATTTGGATTCAACGACTTATGTAAGAACCATTCCAGTCCATGCGGCTGAGGTAAAAAAACATCCTTTCCAAAATTATTTTACGGTTCAGGGAAATGTGACTTCGGATAATAACATTCAAGTGCCTGCTGAATATTCAGGTGTTGTGACCAATATTTATCATAAAGAAGGTGAATTTGTCCGTAAAGGAACTGTTTTAGCTGAAATAGACAATGCATTATTGTTGACACAGAAAGCAGAACTTGAGACCAGTTTAGAACTTGCAGTAACAAGTTACGAAAAACAGAAACGCTTGTGGGAACAAGAAATTGGTAGCGAAATGCAATACTTGCAAGCAAAAAATCAGAAAGAAGGGCTGGAAAATCGTCTGGAATCATTAAACCAGCAGTTGTCTCAAACCCAAATTACGGCTCCAATTGATGGAACAATTGATAAAGTTTATTTGAAAACAGGTGAAATTATTCAAATGAGTATGCCTTCCTTCCGTATTGTTCAGCTTTCGCATCTGAAAGTTGAAGCTGAAGTCTCTGAGCGATATGTTGCCGATATTGAAAAAGGAGATTCTGTTGTTGTGAGTTTCCCTGCAATTGATACAGAGTTTGAAAGCCAAATTAAAGCTGTTTCTCAGGTTATTGACCCTGATACACGAACTTTCACAATTGAGGTGGATGTTCCAGAAACGTTTGATTATATAAAACCAAACATGTTGAGTCAAGTGAAAATTTATAATTACTCAAACATGAATGCCATTGCAGTACCAATGAATATCATTCAAAAAAATGAGTTGGGCTATTTTGTTTTTGTCGTGAAAGAAGAAGATGGAAAGTTTTATGCAGATAGAAGAACTGTTACTCCCAAACAAAGTAATAATAAGTTTACAGAAATTGATAACGGCTTAAATGAAGGTGAAGTCCTAATTACTGATGGTTATCAAAATCTATCCAACGGGCAACTCATTGAGATAGTAGAATAATAAAATGCGATTAATTTTCATTCATTCGAAAAATCAGATAAGATGAAAAACGAAAGAAAATTCTGGCTGTCAAATTTTGCAGTCGATAACATAAAAACGGTATATATCTTTTTGGCACTCATTGTTTTTGCAGGGATATATTCCTATACAAGTACACCCAAAGAACAGTTTCCAGAAGTTACTTTCCCATTTTACTCTGTGGTAAGTATTTACCCTGGAACTAGCCCTTCTGATATGGAAAATCTTGTTACTTATCCAATTGAGCAGCAGGTACGTAATGTGGATGGTATTAAGCATGTAACCAGTAAATCTTCTCAAGATGTTTCCATTATTCTTGTGGAATTTGAATCAGGCGTTGATGAAAATCAGGCATTGATTGATACAAGAGATGCAGTTAGTAAAGCAAAATCTGATTTGCCAGATTTGCCAGAAGATCCTGAGGTTGTACAAATGGATATGTCTCAAATCCCTGTGCTTTATATAAACCTTTCAGGTGATATGGCCTTGGCTGAATTGAAAAGCCATGCAGATAAATTACAAGATTTACTAGAGGGAGAAAGTACAATTTCCAGAGTGGATATTGTTGGCGCATTAAACCGAGAAATTCAAATCAATGTTGATCTCGCAAAAATGCAGGCAGCTGGGCTTACTTTCGATCAAATCTCCAACATTATTCGTTTTGAAAACATGACCATAGCAGGTGGGGAAATTGATATGGATAATTTTAAACGTTCCTTACGTGTGGTTGGAGAAATAAAGGATTCGAAAGAACTCAATAATGTGTTAGTAAAGCCTGGAGTATATCTTAAAGATATTGCTGAAATCAAAGACGATTTTGAGGACAGACAATCTTATGCTCGCTTGTTTGATGAGGATGTTATTACTTTAAATGTTATTAAGCGTAATGGAGAAAACCTCATTGAGTGTGTTGATGATGCAAATGCAATTATTGATGAGTATCACTCAAAAGCACCGCAAGCACTTAAGGTTACTACCACCGGAGATATGAGTAAAATGACAAGAGACTCAGTTTCTAACTTGTTTAATACCATAATATTAGGATTTATTGTTGTCGCTTTCGTTTTGATGTTCTTTATGGGAGTTGACAATGCAGGTTTTGCTGCACTTGCTGTACCAATATCTATCCTCATTGCTTTCATTGTTATCCCGTTGATGGACTTTACAATCAACTGGTCATCACAAATGGCGCTTATTGTTGCACTTGGTATTCTTGTGGATAATTCCATTGTGGTAGTGGAAAGCATATATCGACATTATATGAACACTCCAAATCTACCAATTGTACCAGCATCAAAACGTGCAGTTGGAGAAGTTGCTATTCCTATTTTGGCAGGTACCACAACGACTTTAGCACCATTTGTTGTGCTCTCTTTCTGGCCTGGAATTATGGGACAGTTTATTCGTGAGATGCCAATTACTTTATCCATTACTCTGGTTGCATCTTTATTTGTGGCTTATGTCATTAATCCGGCATTTGCTGTGAGTTTTATGAAATATAGAAAACACCAAAAAACCTATAATATTCGCAAACGCATCTTGTGGACTGTTGTTGCTGTCTTGTTAGCAACTGTTTTTTACATGTCTGGGTTTATGGTTCCAGGAAACCTAATTTCAATAGGTTTATTTGTGTTTTATTTCGTTCAATTAATGAAACCACTGATTAAAGGGTTTCAAAATAAAGTGCTTCCAGCCCTTCAAAATTGGTATGAACGAAGGTTGAAGTGGGTTATGAAAAAAGGACGGCCACGCATTGTTTTAGGTTCAATTGTCGCATTGTTTATTATTACAATGATGCTTTATGGAGCATTTAAGCCAGAAACTACGCTCATGCCTAAATCAGATCCTAGCCAGATTTATGTTTATGTTCAAATGCCAGCAGGTACAGCTGTAGAAAAAACAAATTTAGTGGTGAAGGAAATAGAAGCTGAAATTGACTCCATTATGAAACCTTATCGTAAAGATATTAAGTTTATTAATTCTTCTGTCGCTGTTAATGCAGGTAAATCTTCCTTTGAAAATTCTGCTCCAATGTCAAATCTGGGGAGAGTAACAATTGGGTTTAAAGATTATCAATACCGTGTAGGGGAACCTACCAGTATGTATCTTGATTTGCTTCGTAAAGGTATCAAACCAGTTCCGTCTGCGGATATTATTGTTGAGGAACAACAAAAAGGACCTCCAACTGGTGCTCCTATCAACATTGAAATTAAAGGTGATGATTTGTGGAAACTTACTCAAATTGAGGCTCAAATACGACAAATTATTGAACGTAACAACATACAAGGAATCGAAAACTTAGATTCAGATTTGGAAAAACATAATCCGGAAATTGTTGTTAGTGTTGATCGTACTAAAGCAAATGAACTTGGAGTGAATACCGGAATGGTTGGAAGTGCTCTACGTACTGCAATTTATGGTTCTGAAGTATCTCAATATCGTGAGGGCGAAGATGAGTTCCCAATTATGTTACGCTTAAATAAAGATACACGTGACGATATTGATGCGCTAATGAATATGAAAGTGGGAGCAGGTTCCAATAAAGTCCCAATTTCAGCAGTTGCAGATTTAGAGTATGTCAATTCCTATGGTGGAATTATCCGTAAAGATTATAAACGAACAAACACCTTGTCATCTAATGTGTTGGAAGGGTATAATGCCATCAATATTATCTCCAAACTTAGAGCTGCTTTTGCCACTGAACTTCAACTTGAGGATGGCTACACTGTAACTTTTACTGGAGAACAAGAAAACATTAAAGAAACAATGGACTTTTTAACTTTTGCGATAAGCATTAGCATTGCGTTAATCTTTCTTATTCTTGTTTCTCAGTTTAATTCAATTGGAAAGCCAGGAATTGTGCTTACCCAAGTTATATTAAGTTTAATTGGGATTTTCCTGGGGACTATGATCTTCAAAATGCAATTTTCTCTCTTCTTAAGTGGACTTGGTATTATTGCTGTGGGTGGAATTGTAGTAAATAATGGGATTTTATTGATTGATTATACTGATAAGTTGCGTGCAGAAGGGATGGCTTTCCGTTCAGCTATTGTTGAAGCAGGAAGAACCAGGCTTACTCCTGTTTTGCTGACAGCATTTTCTACAATTTTAGGATTGTTGCCACTTGCACTTGGTGTCAATATTGATTTTATTGGACTTTTGACAGAGTTTAATCCAAATTTCTATTGGGGTGGTGATTCTTCTCAATTTTGGGGTCCAATGGCATGGACAATTATTTTTGGTTTGACTTTCGCAACGATTCTCACTTTGCTTGTTGTGCCAGCAATGTACTATGTCGTCTATAAAAAACGCGCTGTTAAGAACGGAGAGACACTTTAATTACGTTAAAATAGTTTGAACCAGCTGGAATAATTTCTGGCTGGTTTTTATTTTACAATAAGTTGTCTTTGAAAGAATTGTCCTTCTGTAAAGATGTGTAGCAAGTATTGTCCGGAAGGTAAATGATTTATGTTTAAAATGTTTTTACCTTGCTCTAAAGCTCCACTTTGAATTAAACTTCCATTTGGAGCAAATAATTTGTAATTACCATGATGAAGAACCTCTACAAATGCTTCTGTTGTAATCGGATTTGGATAAACTTTTACTTCACTTGATTTGATATTATTATTTGTTATTGCGGATAAATTCCCAATCAAATGATTTACATCTAAAATCATATTAGCTCCTGAATTTGTGTTTGTCCAGTTAATGCTTAGTTGAAAGTCAATAATATCAAGTAATTCACTAGGCATGTCGTAATTTACATTAAAACTTTGATTGTTTACACCCTCACCTTGATGAATTAAGTAATTGGTTTCGCACGAGTTCCCAATTATTTCATAAGATATCATTTCGACAGAATCAATCGTGTAAAATGGAATTATTACATCCGTTTCATTAAACAAATCAAGTGTAGCAAAAGCTTGCGTTGTGTTTTCAGGAATTGGGCTTTGAGTGGAAAGATCAACATGTAAATCAACCAAGGAGTCTGGCATCATATAAATTCGTGTTGCACTATCCAAAGAACAGTGTTGGTCATAAATAGGGAAAGAACTTGAGCTAGTACCTCCTGTCATTTCATATTGAATTACTCCTCCATTTGGCAAGGTGAATTCAATACTAAAAGCGATAAGCTCTCCATAATCCATCTGTTCACAATCAGCGATAGCTATACCCCAAGGAGCAATAAGTGGATATCCAAAAATAGAATCCCAAGCTTCAACCGAAGCATAATCTCCGGTTAAAGGTGTTTGAGTATCACAGACGCAAAGTGTTTGTGATGGATCAGATGCTGTTAATGTACTAGTAAAGCATAAATCCACAAGATCATTTCCATTCTGACATGTTGTGTTCTCATCATCTTCACTACAACCTAAAACCGAAAATGGAGTTCCAGTCCATCCTGAAAATTCAGCATTTGGTCCCCAGTTTGATACCGATGGCAAGAGTTGAACAACTCCATGATTACCAGGTGCAATTGTATCACCACCAGGTGCTAATAAATAAAAACCAAGGTCTGATACCCAAGTGTGATTTGCTGTGAAGCAGACTTTAACATCAATGTTTTCATTCATGATGTTTTGAGCATTAACTTGAGTAGATACGAGAATAATTAATAGTAGAAATAAGTTGTTTTTCATTTTTTTATCGTGGATTTTAGTAAAAATACGATAAAACTTCTACAAAATAAAATTTATTTTACTTCCTTTTTGTGAAATAGGTTGTAATTGAGTGTCTAAAACAACTTTTCTTTCACTGACTTTTTTATCTTTGTAAAAAAATAGAATGAATGACAAAAGTAAAACAATTATCATCTAGTGAAGTACTGTGTCAAACAGTGAATAATGCAATTTTCGAGAAAAAAGGACAAGATATCGTGAATTTGGATATGCGGAAATTGCACAATTCCATAACCGATTTTTTTGTCATCTGCCATGCGACTAACCAAGTTCAAATGGAAGCAATTGCTGATGAGATTAAAAGAGCAAGTCGTGAAAACCTGGGTGAAAAAATGATTTCTAGTGAAGGTCATAATGATGATCCTGATTGGATATTGTTAGATTATTTTGATGTTGTAGTTCACATTTTTTCTGAAGATGCCCGTAAACGCTTTAATTTAGAGGATGTTTGGGCTGATGCAGAGCGAATAGATTATGATGAGTTTGGGAAACAAAAAACAACTTAACAAATCATTAAGTTTGTAAACAAAAATCTGTTGCAGATACCGAAATATTTTGTGTATAATCACGTTTCAGTTTTCTGACTGTTTTTGTTTAAACCAATAGCCTAGATATTGGTTACTTATATTAGATATTAAAAAATTATGAGTGAAAAAAAGAAACCAGGATTCATGAACGATTCTGTAAAAAATAAAAAGACAGATGGCAAAAAGCCGGAACCAGGGAAGCCACGTTTTAACACTTGGTGGATATTCTTGGGTCTTTTTGTCATTTTAATTGCCAGTGACTTATTGAAAATTGGCAATAATCCAACAACCATATCCCGTCAACGTTTTGAAAATGAAATGTTAGCAAATCAAGATGTTGAAAAGATTGTTGTTGTTAATAACGGGCAGGAACGAAAAGCTGAAATTTATCTTAAAAAAGAAGCTATTGAGAAATCTACTTATGAGGATGCCAATAAATCAGCATCTGGCAACAGACCTCAGTATGAGTTTACTGTTGGAGACTTGAGTTTTCTTGAAGAACGTCTTGCAACTTTGCAAGAAAATCTTCCAGCATCAGAGCGTGTTACAATTATGCACGAAACACGTCAAAACATGAGTCAGTTGTTGTACTGGTTATTGCCAATCGGACTTATCGTCCTGCTTTGGGTGTTTATGTTCCGTCGTATGGGTGGAGGAAGCCAAGGAAATCAAATTTTTAATGTGGGAAAATCCAAAGCTCAGCTCTTTGACAAAGAAAAAAACATTAAAATTGACTTTAAGGATGTTGCTGGTCTTGAAGAGGCCAAGGTTGAGGTAATGGAGATTGTCGATTTCCTCAAACATCCGAAACGCTACACCGATTTAGGAGGACAGATTCCTAAAGGTGCATTGCTCGTAGGCCCTCCGGGAACTGGCAAAACATTGCTCGCAAAAGCTGTTGCTGGTGAAGCAAATGTTCCTTTCTTTTCCATGTCTGGATCAGATTTTGTTGAGATGTTTGTGGGTGTTGGTGCTTCTCGTGTAAGAGATCTGTTTAAACAAGCAAAGTCCAAAGCTCCTTGTATTGTCTTTATTGATGAAATTGATGCTATCGGACGAGCAAGAGGTCGTAATCCGAATATGGGCTCAAATGATGAAAGAGAAAACACCTTGAATCAGCTATTGACTGAAATGGATGGTTTTGGAACCAATTCAGGAGTCATTATTTTAGCTGCTACCAATCGTGCTGATATTCTTGATAAAGCCTTGATGCGTGCTGGTCGTTTTGATCGTCAAATTCATGTGGAATTACCAGACCTGAACGAACGTGAAGCCATTTTTAAGGTTCATACCAAACCGTTGAAAATGGGAGGCGATGTGGATATTAATTTATTGGCAAAACAAACCCCTGGATTTTCTGGTGCTGATATTGCAAATGTTTGTAATGAAGCAGCTCTGATTGCAGCTAGAAATAAAAAGAAATCAGTTGAAAAATCTGATTTTTTAGCAGCAGTAGATCGTATCATTGGTGGTTTAGAGCGGAAAAATAAAATCATATCCAAACAGGAAAAACGAACAATTGCTTTTCATGAAGCTGGACATGCAACAGTAAGTTGGCTACTTGAACACGCAAATCCATTGGTGAAAGTGACAATTATTCCTCGTGGTAAAGCTTTGGGTGCAGCATGGTACCTTCCTGAAGAAAGACAGATTACAACCACAGAGCAAATGTTAGACGAAATGTGTTCTGCACTTGGTGGACGTGCTTCTGAAGACCTGACTTTTGGTAAAATTTCTACGGGAGCACTAAACGATCTTGAAAAAGTAACCAAACAGGCAATTGCTATGGTGAGTTACTTTGGCATGAGTGAAAAAGTTGGAAACTTGTCTTTCTATGATTCTAGTGGCGAAGCTGGTTATAATTTTACAAAACCTTACAGTGATCGTACAGCTGAAATGATTGATGAAGAAGTGAAAGCGCTTGTTGAAAAACAATACCAACGTGCTAAAAAAGTCTTGGATAATAATAAAGAAGGATTGCACGAATTGGCTGAGCTTCTCCTGAAAAAAGAGGTCATTTTTAGCGATGATTTAGAGCGTATTTTTGGTCCTCGCAAAGGGGATAAAGAACGTATAAAGCTGATAGAAACCAACGGTGAAAAAACTGAAGAGGCAAGTGTAGATCAGGTTGAAGATGTAACAGATTCAGTTGAGGAGAAACCAAAAGAAAATCCTGAAAATGGAAAACTGGACTAAAATATTTTCTTCAAACAAAGAACATCTCGTGGTCATGGCCCAGCAAATGTTGGAAAATGAAGGATATGAGGCGCGTATTTTTAATCAGAAGGATTCATCCTATCATTTTGGTACAATTTATCTGTATGTGAAAAATGAAGATGCAGATACTTGTCAAAAATTCATTGAACAGTTTAAATCTGATTTGAACATTGAGTCCGTTGATTAAGCGTAGCCTTAGTGGCATTGTCTTTGTCTCAGTACTGCTTTTAGCATTGTTTGCAAATTGGTGGTCGTGGGCTTTATTAGCATGCTTTTTAACTGCTACAATTAGTTTTGAATTTGCAAAAATCATTCGTTCATTTTATGCAAAAATCCCTTTAGTGCCAGTTGTATTGGCTTCTGTTTCAATTTATACAGGTCTGTTTTTTGCTTTTATTTTAGCGGATGTAAATACCCTCTCAATTTTATTCATTTCTTTTGGTCTCATTGTGAATGTGTTTGCTTTGAAAGTAAAAGGGAAGGCATTTAAATCATTCTTGGTATCTACTTTTGTGAGCTTGTATGCTGCGTTGCCATTTGGTTCGACAGCCATATTTTATTGGTTGAATGGAACACCTGCTGAATGGCAAACCAACATGTTCTTATCATCCAACTATCCCTTTGTGCTTCTTTCTTTATTCATTCTGATTTGGAGCTTCGATAGTTTTGCCTATTTGGTTGGTTCTTCCATTGGAAAGCATAAAATTTTACCAAGTGTTTCACCCCAAAAATCGTGGGAAGGCTTTTTCGGAGGACTAGTTCTGACATTTGGTGTTGCTTTGCTATTACATTATCTGTCGGGAGAATTGAATATGTTTGCATGGATTGGTTTAGCAGCTATAGTAGCTGTTTTTGGGACCATTGGAGATTTTATGGAATCTGCATTCAAACGATTAGCTTGTGTAAAGGACAGTGGAAACCTCATCCCCGGACACGGTGGCTTGTTTGACCGATTCGATAGTTTCTTGATGATTGTTCCATTTGCCAGCATATTCTTACTTTTGTTGTTAATATTTTAAATTATTTACACCGCAATATCAAATTCATGCAAATTAAATACCTCATAATCCGTTTTAGTAGCATTGGAGATATTATTTTAACAAGCCCGGTAATTCGAGGATTGAAACAGCAGGTTGAAGGTGCTGAAGTTCACTTTCTCACGAAAGAATCATACCGAAACATTTTGGATAATAACCCTTATGTTGACAAAGTACATGTGTTAAAAAATAGTTTGAGAGAAACTGTCAATGAATTGCGTGAAGAAGGTTTCGATTATGTGATCGATTTGCATCATAATTTGCGTACGCAACGTTTAAAAAACCGATTGAAAGTTGTTGATTTTTCTGTCAATAAGCTCAATCGGGAAAAGTGGCTTATGGTTAATTTCAAAAAGAACAAATTGCCAGATAAGCACATAGTTGATCGTTATTTAGAGACGGTTTCTGTTTTTGATGTGACCAATGATATGCAGGGATTAGATTATTTTATTCCGAAGGAAGATTCAACAGAGAAACTCCGTGCTGAGCATAATCTGTCTCAAGCTTATATTGCGATGGCAATTGGAGGTCAGCATACCACAAAGAAACTGGATGAGGCATCATTGGATGCATTGTGTACTAAGGTGAAATCCCCATTGCTTTTACTCGGAGGAAAGGAAGATACTGATCAAGCAGAAAGCCTATCAAAAGCTCATGCTCATGTGATCAATTTTTGTGGCAAGTTGAATTTGAATCAGTCTGCTGATGTGATTAAACATGCAAATCTTGTCATCACACATGATACCGGACTTATGCATATAGCAGCAGCTTTTCATAAACCCATTTTATCTATCTGGGGAAATACTATTCCTGAATTTGGAATGACACCTTACCTACCGAATGAAAGGTCAAAAATTTTTGAAGTGAAGGATTTAAAATGTCGTCCTTGCAGTAAAATCGGGTTTGAAAAGTGTCCAAAGAAACATTTTGACTGTATGAAAAAGCAAGATATTGATGCGATTGCTCATTATGCAAATAAACTTATGAACTCAGGAAACTAGGATTATAAGTATTTCTTTGTGATGTATTGGACAGGGAACCAAGCGGCAAATAATCCAATAAAAGTAACGGTGAAAAAGACAGCGATGAAATCAATCAATCGCATTGCAACAGGGTAAGCATCAATAATAAATGAACCAGATTGATTTAATTGAATAACTCCGTATTTGGTTTGTATCCAGCACAATAACCATCCGAGCAAAAGACCAACAGCAGCTCCAACGATAGTAATCAACCAGCCTTCAAGTAAGAAAATACGACTAATGGTTTGATTATTTGCACCCAAACTTCTCAAGGTTTGTATGTCTTCTTTTTTATCGATGATAAGCATGGTAAGTGACCCGATAATATTGAATGAGGCAATGAGCAGAATGAAGCTGAGAATTAAGAATACAGCCCATTTTTCAGACTTCATAATTTTATAAAAGAACTCATGTTGTTCATATCTGTCTTTAATGGAAAATCCTTCACCAAGGGATGCTTTGAGCGCAGTTTTAACCACTTCGGAATCTGCTCCTTTGTTCAGTTTAATTTCAATTGCAGTTAGCTCATTTTCATAATCAAAAATTTCTCTTGCAACTTCTATTGGTATGAAGACATATTCGCTATCAAAATCTTGTTGTATTGAAAAGAAACCCGAAGGATAAATGTTTTTCTGATTGATTGCACGAGAAGCATCCATAAAGCTTCCTGTCATTGTTGCATCGCGTTTAGGAACAAATACTTTGATGGGGGCGTGTAAATGGATATTTAGAGACAATTTGTAGGCGACTCCTTGACCTGCAACAGCCATGGGCAATCCACTGTCCCATAAAACAAATTCGCCTCTGCTCATCATGGTATCGACACCACTCACAGAAATGAAGTTTTCATCAACTCCTTTCAGGCGAGCAATGAACTGTTGTTCTTCATAACGCAAGAGTGCATTTTCTTCAATGATTTTCGAGTAGATTTCAATTCCTTCTTGTGTATCTAATGTGTTAAATATAATGCTGTCTTCTGTAAAGGTTTTTCCTTCGATGGATTCGATACGAAGATCTGGGTCAAAACTGTAAAACAGATTTTTCAAAAGATCATCAAACCCATTAAAGATAGAAAGCACTACGATCAAAGCCATAGTCATCACTCCAACTCCAGCAACTGAAATGGAAGAAATGATATTAATGACATTTCGTTTTTTTTTCGAAAAGAGGTATCGTTTGGCTATGTAGAAAGGAAAATTCACAATTTATTCATCTAAAAGTTCATTGATGCGGTCAATATAATCCAAAGAATCATCCAAATAAAAGGAGATTTCAGGCACTTTTTTCAGTTGATGTCTTATTCTATTCCCTAATTCGTAGCGAATTTTTGATGAATTTTTATTAACAATGTCAAGACAGTCATCCGCTTTATTTGAAGGGAAAACTGACAAGTAGATTTTCGCATTGGAAAGATCTTTCGATACTCTGACAACCGTTACGGTTACCATTGTACCACTAAACCACTCTCTGCCAAAATGAGTAAAAATATCGCTGATGTCTTTTTGTATCAAACGGGCAACTTTATTTTGTCTTTCTGTAAACATTCGTTATAAAATTAGAAAAAATTGCAGCATTTTTGCAACTTTACGCATTATACAATAAAGATAACTAAATTCGTTACATAAATAAAACTCCAAAGATATGAAAACTAAACAGCTGATTCATTTTATTGCATTGTTTTTTTTAATGAGCTTTTTCTCTTGTCAGCAAAGTAAAGAAGAATTGCACATGAAAGATGCTGCAACAGGAAATCCGGGAGAAGTTCTTGTTGTTATGCCAGATGAGAGTTGGAAAAGTGAAGCCGGAGAGGCTTTAAGAGCTGTATATCATCAAGATTTGTATACTGTTCCTCAAGAAGAGTTTGTGTTTGATTTGTACCAGATTGATAAAGCAGAATTTACTGGTTTAAATAAACGAAACCGAAATGTAATTATGCCTGAAATTGGTAAAGGTGCAGAGTATGGTCAAATTAGTGTGAAGGCAGATGTTTACAGTGAACCTCAAACTGTGGTTTACATAAAAGCTCCTGATATGGTTGAGTTTATGCGCATTGTGAAAGAAAAAGAACAAACACTTATCGAGATTTTCAAAAAAGCAGATAGAGATCGCTTAATTCCATATTTAAGAAAGTACCATATTGAAAAGTATTCCAACGATATAGTTGAAAAATATGGAGTGTATTTCGCTGTTCCTAGTTCATATACTTTTGATGAAAAGCGTGAAGACTTTGCTTGGTTATCTTATGAAACTGTTCACGCAACACAAAGTTTCCTCGTGTATAGATATCCTGCAGATAGTACTAGAGAACCTAGTTTGGATTATCTTGTAAAGAAACGCAATGAAATTCTTAAAGAAAATGTGCCGGGAGCTCGTCCCGAAAGCTATATGTCAACAGAAACAAAATATCATTATCCAATTATGTCTGCACGTGTTGTGAATAACTTTGACTGCTGGGTAATGGAAGGTTTATGGAAAGTTGAAAACGATTTTATGGGAGGTCCATTTATTAGCTTTACTATGTATGATGAAGCAACAAATGAATATGTTACCATAGAAGCTTTTGTGTATGATCCTCGAGGTGATAATCGCGATCAAATTCGTAAGTTAGAGGCATCTCTTTGGACTATGGAATTAAAATAAAATGACAATGAAAAAGCACATTTTTGTTTTTGTATTTGTTTTATTATGGAGTCCCATCCTGGTGTAAATGGAATGTTTGTTAAAGGTTTAGATCCTGTATTTACTCGAAGTAATTATGTGAGTGCAGGATTGAGAATTGCCTTGTAATTTTGATCTCTTAACACAGGTTCAAATCCTGAATTCTTTATCAAATCTTGCATAGCATCAGGTGTCATTTGGTAGGATGCTCCAGCTTTTGATACAACATTCTCTTCTATCATAACAGAGCCTAAGTCATCTGCCCCTGCATGTAGTGCCATACTTGCTATGTCATGTCCTACAGTAAGCCAACTTGCTCCAATGTGAGGTATGTTATTTAGGATTATACGGCTAAAAGCAATCATTTTAACATATTCAGCACCAAATACTTCTGGCATTTCCGGGTATTTATCAAATAACTTTGTGTTTGTTCTTTGATATGGCCAAGGAATAAAAGCTAGAAAACCCGGTGTGTCATTTGGTTTTTCATCTTGCAAATTTCTAATTGCTAGGAGATGATCAATGCGCTCAGAAATGCTTTCAATGGATCCAAACATCATTGTTGCAGAGGTAACGATTCCCAGTTTGTGTGCTTCACGCATCACATTTAACCACTGTTCAGTTGTTGCCTTACCTGGAGAAACAATGTTTCTAACTCTGTCTGATAAAATTTCAGCCCCAGCACCTGGTAAACTGTCCAACCCTGATTGAATCAGTCGCTCTAAAACTGTTTTAATGGAGAGATTTGATTTTTTGACAAGCCAATATATCTCAGGAGGTCCTAGTGCATGTAATTTTAATTCAGGGAATTCTGTTTTAAGTGTTTTGAACAAGTTTTCGTAATAGTTTAGATCAAGTTCAGGATTCATGCCACCCTGTAACAATAACTGATTTCCACCAAGTTGAAAAAGCTCTTTGATTTTTATCCGATATTCATCAAGACTTAAAACATAAGCATTGTCAGCATTCTTTTTGACACAAAAGTTACAGAACAAACATTGGCTAAAGCACACATTAGTAAGGTTGACATTCCTGTCAATTAGCCAAGTGACTTTTTTATCTGGGTGAAGTTTATGGCGAACAATATCTGCTAGTTGCATAATTTCTGCAAGACTAGTTTCTGTCCATAATTGAAGTGCCTCAGATTTGTTAAGCGGTATTTGCTCTTGTATTTTATTGCGGATTTGAGTTTCCAGCATCTTACATCATGTTTGCGATCCGGGTAAGTTTTCCTTCATCCAATATCCGGATTTTTCTTCCTTGCAATTCAATAAGTTTATCTTGTTTAAATTCGGACAATAAGCGAATCACAGATTCTGTTGCTGTTCCAATAAGGTTTGCAAGTTCTTCTCTGGTTAAATATATTTGTAAAATACCATCATCATCCAATCCAAAATTGTGTTTGAGGTTCACTAGAACTTCTGCTAATCTTTCGCGAACAGATTTTTGTGCAATATCGGTAATGTAATTATTTGCTTCTCCAAGTTCAGTGCATGCAAGTTGAAGCATTTCAATGCCAAATTCTGCATTTTTCTTGAGAAGATGGTATAAATCTGAAGTATAAATGAAACAAATAACTGCCTCGTTAAGAACTTTTGCAGAAGTACAGGCAGGTTCTCCACTTATTATGGAGCGATAACCAATAATGTCACCACTTTTTGCAAAACGAATAATCTGTTCTTTTCCCTCAACACCAGTTTTGTAAACCTTAACAATTCCGCTACAGATGCAGTAAAACCCATTTGTTCTTGCACCTTCTTCGTACATAATTAGTCCTTTTTCATAACGTGTACATCGTTTTCTATCGTTGATATACTCTAACTCATCAGGAGTTAATTTTGTGAAAATAGTTTTTACAACATTTCCGCAATGATGGCAAAGAGGTTCTTCAGAAGCACGTTTCATTTTTATTCCATTTATTTTCCTTTACAAATATACAAACTAAAAACATTTATCCCACATTTTTAAATGTATTGATTGATTGGTTATTATGGATTTTATTGATTTGTAATCTTTCCTTACTTATTTTAAGTTCTGAATAAAAGCTTGTGATCTAAATTTGGAAATGATAGGCAAAAGTGTAATTTGATGACTAATAACTTACATTCAGACTAGTGTATTCCTTGTCAATCAATAAATTTCAAGCTTTCGTTATTCAATGTCGGAATAATTGCTATTTTTGTGAAACTTGTTTGATACATATATTGAAGATTTGCATGAAGGAACAAGATAAATATTCAAAACAATTTGAAGCAGAGAATATACTTGAATTAATTTTCAGAAAGCGTATTCCAGTATTTGTAATTGTATTTTTAGCTGCAATTCTGTCTGCGGTTGCAAGTTTAATGATACAACCCAAATACAAATCATCCGTGATATTGTTTCCAGTTAGTTCATCCAGTATTTCTCAAGCTTTAATGGCTCAGAATGGTGGCGAAAAACAAATCCTTAAGTTTGGAGAAGAGGAAGAAGTTGAACAAATGATGCAGGTATTGCAGTCGAATACAATTCGTAACCGTGTGATTCAGAAATATAACCTGATGGAGCATTACGAAATTGATCCGAATGGGAAATACCCAGCAACAGTACTCTATGAAACATACAACAAAAACATAAAAATAAATCGTACGGAATTTATGTCTGTGGAAATATCTGTATTAGATCCTTCTCCGGATACAGCTGCGCTTATTGCAAATGAAATTTCTGCTCAGTTGGATTCTGTAATGAATGAAATGCAGACCGAAAGAGCAATAAAAGCTTTTCGTTTGGTTGAACAAGAATTTAAAGCTCAGAAAGTAAAAATTAATGCTATCCGAGACACCTTAGAGTTTTTAGGAACAGTTGGTATTGTAGAGTATGAATCTCAAAGTGAAATGTTTAATGAGCAGTATGCTACAGCTTTGGCTCAAGGAAATAACGGTGCAATCCAACGTCTCGAACAAAAAATTGATACTCTTGCAAAGTATGGTCCGTTATATGTCTCATTGACGGAACAGTTAACAAGTGAAATTAAGAAGTTATCTGAAATAGAAGCTAAATATATTGAGGCTAAAATTGATGTGGAACAAGATTTACCGCATAAATTTGTTGTCAATGATGCAGTGAAGGCTGAGAAGAAATCTTATCCTGTTCGTTGGTTAATTGTTGTTATATCGACGGTTTCTGCATTTTTGTTGTCAATTATTGTATTGATTCTTTTAGAAAACTTAAAAAAAAAATAGAATTTAAACCGATTCGCTTTCGAGTGAGTCGTTTTACCTTTGAACTACCAAATTATTCAACTATGGAAAACTATTTTAGAAATAGTAGCATGTTTGACTTAATTAGTAAATGGAAGATTCATTTGCTGATTATTACGGTCATTGGGGGTGGATTGGGCGTGCTGTTTTCTTCTAGCCTATTTATTACTCCTAAATTTAGTTCTTCAGCTGTTTTATATCCAGCCAACACAATACCTTTGTCTGAAGAGTCAGAAACAGAACAGATGTTGGAAATGTTGAATTCTCAGGATATCCGTTTTGAGGTATTTGATGCATTCAATTTAGCTGAACATTATGAAATATCAGAAAATGAGCCTCATTTTATTTCTAAATTGAACAAAAAGTTTGAGGGAAATGTTAGTATTCGCCAGACTGAAAATGAAGCAGTGCAGATAACCGTGATGGATAAAGACCCTCAAATGGCTGCTGATATTGCGAATTCAATCATTGAATTTTATAACGATAAAGTTCTTTCTCTGAACAAAGAAAAATCTGCTGAATATGCAATCGCATATCAGGAACATTTAAATCGTAAGCAAGTTGAAATTGACTCCCTCAGTGAACAAATTAAGAAGTATAGAAAAGAGAATAATCTACTTGATTTTAGTGTGCAAACCAAAGAGTACACTCGTGCTATCGCAAGTGGAAAATCATTTGGAGACACAAAAGAAAACCTAAAGAATCTGCAAGATTTTGGTAGTGATTTTATTATTACAGATTCTTTGCTTTGGAATGCAATGTCTGACTATCATGAAATCAAAATAGAGTTAGAAACATTTGTACGTGATACATCGAAAACTATAACATACGCACATGTTGTCGCTCGTCCATTTGCTGCTGATAAAAAAACATATCCAACGCGTTGGGTATTTGTTTTCTTTTCCATGTTAGGTACTTTATTTGCAGGGATTGTTATTCTTATTTTTATTGACAGAGCAAGACTTTCCAGAAAACAATAGTGAATAGCATTAAGCAAAAAATAGGGTTGTTTTATTTGCTCGGTGCACTCTTCGTTGTGCTGAATGCATTGTTTATTATGAAGTATGAATCCATGGCATTTGCTGCGATTCCATTTTTACTTCTTATTCTGCTTTTTGCCTTTTTTGCAATGGATAAACTATTGATGGTTATTGTTTTTTTAACACCATTTTCCATTCCTCTTAAAGAGCTTTTTCCGAGTCTGAATTTTGATATGGCACTTCCGACTGAGCCTTTACTCTTTGGTCTTTTACTTATTTTTATCTTTAAACAAAGCCTTGACCATAGCTATGACAGAAAGGTGCTTTCCCATCCAGTTAGTTATGCAATATATTTTTATCTTTTCTGGATTTTAGTGACCTCGATAACAAGTTCAATGCCTTGGGTTTCTTTAAAATTTTTCTTGGCAAAAACATGGTTTATTGTTGTTTTTTATTTTATGCTTGTTATCCTTTTGAAAGATTATAAAAAGATCAAACAGTTTTATTGGGCATATATTATTCCCCTTGCTATTGTTATTCTTATTACCCTTTTGAAGCATTCTACTCACGGCTTTGATCAACATTCGGCACACTTTGTTATGAATCCATTTTACAATGATCATACTTCGTATGGAGCTGCATTGGCAATGTTTTTACCAATTTTGATTGGAATGCTCTTCCTCAATAAAGAAAAGAAAAATCTTAAACTAGTTGGAATTGGATTAATCGGGTTGTTTTTGGTTGCGATTGTTCTGTCTTATACAAGAGCTGCTTGGGTAAGTCTTATTGGAACGCTTGGTGTTTACCTTGTTATTCGCTTGAAAATTAATTATCGATGGATTTTGGCAGGTGTTGGTTTACTTGTTGCAATTTTCTTTATTTATCGTACAGATATCATGATAGAGCTGGAGCAGAATAAAACTGACAGTTCAACCGATTTTAAAGAGCATGTGAAAAGTATCTCCAATGTTGCAACGGATGCTTCCAATAAGGAAAGAATAAACCGTTGGAATTGTGCGATTCGAATGTTTAAAGAAAAGCCATTATTGGGCTGGGGGCCTGGTACATACCAGTTTAATTATGCACCCTTCCAGAAATCATATGAGAAAACAATCATTAGTACGAATGCAGGTGATATGGGTAATGCACATAGCGAATATCTAGGACCATTATCTGAATCGGGTTTAATTGGAATGTTGTCTTTATTGGGAGTAATTCTTTCTGTTGTTATTGTTGCCTTAAGACGTTATAAGCTAACAAAAGATACCGAAACCCGAACGCTTATATTAATGGCTCTTACAGGATTAGTGACATATTTTATTCATGGATTATTGAACAACTTTCTAGATACTGATAAGGCATCTGTTCCTTATTGGGGTTTCATTGCAATTATTGTTGCAGTCGATCTTTATCACTCAAACCATGAGGAAGATGAAGTCAATAAAAAAGCTGTTTCCAATTCCTGAAAACAGCTTAATCAAATAAGTTTATAAATACCTATTCTTTTACACGCTCGTTATATTCACGAGTTCTTGTATCAATCTTAATTTTATCACCAATGTTGATGAATAATGGTACCATAACTTCTGCTCCTGTTTCTAAGGTTGCAGGTTTCAATGTGTTTGTTGCAGTATCACCTTTAACACCAGGTTCTGTATATGTAATTTCTAATGTTACAAAAGGTGGTAATTCACAAGACATTGGCATTTCTTTTTCTGCATGGAACATGACCTGAACCTCTTGACCTTCTTTCATAAAGTCATAATTTTCTATCATATCTTCGCCTAAACTAATTTGCTCAAATGTTTCTAAATGCATGAGGTTAAAACCCATATCATCTTTATAAAGAAATTGATATGGACGGTGCTCAATACGAACACTTTTTAATTTTACTCCGGAGTTGAAGGTATTGTCAACTACGCGTCCGGTTTCCAGGTTTTTCAATTTTGTTCTGACAAAAGCAGCGCCTTTACCTGGTTTTACGTGTTGGAATTCAACGATTTGGTAAATGCCACCTTTGAATTCTATACAGAGTCCATTTTTAAAATCTGAAGTTGAAATCATAAATATTTTATTTTGAATTTTTACAAAAATAATCAAAACAATGAATTAACCGAGAAATTTGATTCCGCTTTTACTGCCAGATATTTATTCTTATCTTTAAACTTTAAATTGTTAGCATGGATAATATACCCGCAGTGATTGTTTATACAGATGGTGGAGCCAGTGGTAATCCAGGTCCGGGAGGATATGGTGTTGTCCTTATGAGTGGTAAACATCGGAAAGAAATATCAGCAGGTTTTCGTAAAACAACGAATAATAGAATGGAATTGCTTGCCGTAATTATTGCTCTGGAGGCACTAAAAAAACCATGCAATGTTAAAATTTATACAGATAGCAAGTATGTAGCTGATGCTGTAAGCAAAGGCTGGGTGTTTGATTGGGAAAGAAAGCAGTTCAAAAAGAAGAAAAACCCAGATTTGTGGATGCGTTTCCTCAAAGTGTACCGGAAGCATAATGTGAAATTTCAATGGGTTAAAGGACACGCTAATATCCTTGGAAATGAAAGAGCGGATACTCTTGCGGTTCAGGCATATAAAAAAGGAAATTTGTTGATAGACGAGTATTATGAACAAAGCGAAATCGAAGAAGCCAATGGACTCTTTTAATGTGAAATTTGTGAAGTTTGATTTTTCACAGAAACAATATCTTGACTTAGCGATGAAAATTCGGGTTAAGGTTTTTGTTCATGAGCAAAAAGTTCCTTATAAATTGGAATATGATGGAGATGACGCTTTGGCAACACATTGCCTTATGTTTGTCAATAAAAAACCTGTCGGAACGTTTCGATATAGAGAAACAGACGATGGAATTAAATTGGAACGTTTTGCAATCAAAAAAAGTAAAAGAAGTATCGGTTTTGGCAGGCAATTGATAGAATATGCCTTGAAAGAAACTCATGATACGCAGAAATCTAGATATCTTTATGCTCAAACAAGTTTACTTTCATTTTACAGAGAGCTTGGTTTTGAGCCGATTGGTGAAAGATTTATGGATGCAGGAATAGAGCATATTAAAATGATTTATAAAGAGAAGAATGGCAAATAGCATTAAAAATCTTGCAGGACAAACAGCAATTTACGGTTTGAGTAGTATGCTTGGCCGTTTATTAAATTATTTGCTTGTCCCTTTATATACTAATCTTTTTCTGCCTCAAGAGTATGGAATCGTGACGGAGTTTTATGCTTATGTCTCATTTTTCATTATTCTTTTGACCTATGGAATGGAGACAGGTTTCTTTCGCTTTTCAAAAAGTGAATTTGGTTTGTCAAAAACCTACTCGACAGCTTTAGGAAGTTTGTTTATTACCTCTTTCTCTTTCATTTTGCTTGTTAATTTGTTTTCACAACCTATTGCAAATCTTTTAAAATATCCTCTTCATCCTGAATGGGTAAGATGGTTTGCTTTAATTCTTGCTTTCGATGCATTTACTGCAATCCCTTTTGCTAAACTAAGAATGCAAAACCGAGCAAAACGCTTTGCTACAATTAAATTGGTCAATATCATTAGTAATATTGCCTTTAACCTCTTTTTTATTGTTCTTTGCCCAAAGATTGCTGCATCAAACCCTGATTCTCCATTGCTGATTTTTTACCATTGGCATATTGGTATTGGATACATCTTTATTTCAAACTTACTTTCAAGTAGTATAACTTTACTATTGTTACTTCCTGATATCTTTGAAGCAAAATTTCAAATTGATAAAACTTTATGGAAGAAACTCATTATCTACTCTTTACCATTGCTTGTTAGTGGTTTAGCTGGTATGGTTAATGAAACAATCGATAGAATTCTACTTAAATATTTGCTGGATGGTAGTGATACTTTTGTTATGGCGCAAATTGGTATTTATGGCGCAAATTACAAACTCGCAATCTTAATGACCTTGTTCATTCAAATGTTTCGATACGCGGCAGAACCATTTTTCTTCTCAAGTGGTAAAAGCCAAGCGTCTAAAAGCCTATTTGCTAGAGTTATGACTTTATTTGTTATTGCTGGCTTAGTCATTTTCCTTGGGATTACTGGTTACCTTGATATCGTAAAATATTTTATTGGTAAAAACTATCATGAAGGATTGGTTGTTGTACCTATCTTGCTGCTTGCTAATTTGTTTTTGGGTATATTCTTCAACCTGTCAGTATGGTATAAGCTGAATGATAAAACTCGCTTCGGAGCGATGTTTGCAATTATTGGGGCCGTGATTACTATCCTGTTGAATATTCTGCTTATTCCTTGGTTGGGATACATGGGTTCAGCAATTGCAACACTTATTTGCTATTTTGCCATGATGCTCGTTTCCTTTTTCTACGGAAGAAAGCATTATCCAATTCCATATCAAATCAAAAGTATCCTTGTGTATTTTGTTCTGGCAGCCATCGTTTTTCTTGCATTCCATTGGACAAACCAGCTGGCAGATGCAATTAAATACGGATTGAATACTTTGTTAATTATCACATTTGTTGCCTTTGCTGTTAAAAAGGAAAACCTAATTCAATTGATTAGAAAGAAAGAATAAGAAACATTTTTGTTTTCTTTATCATTTAATAAATTGTTGAAAATATAGTATGATGAAAGTAAGAATTGTAAATACATCGAAAAACGAATTACCTGAGTATAAGACAGAAATGTCTGCAGGTATGGATTTAAGAGCAAATATTGAAAGTGAAATCGAACTCAATCCTCTCGAAAGAAAACTTATTCCTACTGGATTATTTATTGAGTTACCTCGTGGTTTTGAAGCTCAAATCAGACCTCGTAGTGGAATGTCATTAAAACACGGTATATCAGTACTTAATACTCCAGGCACCATCGATGCAGATTATCGCGGGGAAATCGGTGTGATTCTTGTGAACCTTTCCAACGATAAATATGCAATTCAACCGGGAGAACGCATTTGCCAAATGATAATTGCAAAACATGAAACCGTTGAATGGGAACAAGTTGAGGTGTTAGATGAAACCAGTCGTGGAGCTGGCGGTTTTGGACATACAGGAATAAAATAAAGCATTATGAAAATTATAGTACCAATGGCAGGAATGGGGAAACGCATGAGACCCCACACATTAACAATCCCGAAACCATTAATTCCAGTTGCAGGAAAACCAATTGTACAGCAACTTGTGGAAAATATCGCGAAAGTTTCTGATGAGGCAATTGAAGAAATTGCTTACATAATTGGTGATTTTGGTGAGGAAGTTGAAAACCAACTGAAAGAAATTGCAGGGAAGTTAAACGCAAAATGTAGTATCTATTATCAGCATGAACCTTTAGGTACAGCACACGCCATTCAGTGTGCGGCTGATTCATTAAGTGGTAATGTGGTTGTTGCTTTTGCTGATACTCTGTTCAAAGCAGATTTTAAATTAGACCCAAATCCTGATGCCACAATCTGGGTGCAGAAAGTCCAAAATCCAGAAGCCTTTGGTGTTGTAAAACTCAATGATAAAGGTCAGATTACTGACTTTGTTGAAAAACCTAAAGACTTTGTTTCTGATCTCGCTATCATCGGTATTTATTACTTTAAACATGGTGAAAAACTGAGAGATGCAATACAGTATCTGCTAGATAATAAGATAACCGGAAATGGGGAGTATCAACTTACTGATGCACTTGAGAATATGAAAAATGATGGTTTGATCTTTGTCCCAGGTGAAGTTGAAGAATGGATGGATTGTGGGAATAAAAATGCAACGGTACATACCAATCAACGCATGTTGCATTATTTGAAAGATGAACACTTAATCTCGGAAACTGTCAGTACTAAAAACGCACTCATTATCCCACCTTGTTACATTGGGAAAAACGTTAAGTTAGAAAATGCTGTTGTTGGACCATATGTTTCTCTTGGTGATAACACTCAAATTAAGCAATCCGTTATAACCAATAGCATTGTTCAATCAGAGGCAAGAATTTCAAATAAAATTATTGATAATTCTATGATTGGTAACTTTGCTGAAGTGCATGGAAAGCCAGAAGATCTTAGTATTAGCGATTTCAGTAAATTAAAATAGTCGATGAAAATTATTAAACTCATATTTCTCATTCCAGTATTAGCTCTTGCTTTTAGCGCTTGTCATACGACAAATAAGCTAGATAATGATGGCAATACAAGTTTAAGCGATGAGGAATTCCTCTACGATGCTTATTTTCTTGAAGCTTTGAGGTTAAAGACAATCGGTCGTCCTGAAGAAGCACTTGCAAATTTAGAACAAGCGCGAGAAATAAATCCTGAAAACCCTGTAGTACATTATCAGTTGGCAGAGGTGAATACACAGTTGGGTAATTATCGTGCTGCGATGCATTATGCAGAAAATGCCACAAGTCTTGATGCAGACAACGTTTGGTATCATATCCTATTGGTGCAATTGTATCAAAATGCCGGATTATTTGCAAAAGCAACAGGGGAGATGGAGGAAATTATTCGTCTTGAGCCTCGACAATTGGAGTTCTATTTCATGCTTTCAAACCTTTATATGGCAATTGGAGACACGAAATCTGCAATTTCAACACTTGACAAAGCAGAAAAAGAATTTGGAATCGTTGATATTATTATCGTTGAAAAAGAAAGCATCTATCTGGAAGCTGGGAAAAACGATAAAGCCATCAAAGAAGTTGAAAAACTAGTCGACGCCTTTCCTGATGTTGCGAAATACAAAGCGGTTTTGGCAGAGTTGTATATGGCGCTTCATCAGCCTGAAGAGGCAAGAGAAATTTATGATAACCTTGCTGGTGAGAATATAGAAGATGGAAAAATATTACTTGCAATGTCTGAGTTTTATCGTGGGCAGCAAAATTATGAAAAGGCCTTCGTTTTCCTTAAGCAAGCTTTCGCAGATGAAAATTTAGATCTGGATATTAAGGTGGAAATGCTTGTTTCCATGCTAACTACCAGCGGAAATAGTATGGTTGAAATGCAAACTCAACAAGAAATTTTTGATGTTCTTCTACTGACTCACCCTGAAGAGCCTAAAGCACTTACAATTTATTCTGATTTTCTAGTGAAAGTAGGTGATTTTAAACAGGCCAGAACAACGATTTGCAAAGTGCTAGAAACAGAAACAGATAAATATATGATTTGGGAGCAGCTTCTGTATATTGACAATCATTTAATTGATTTTGACGCGTTATTAACGGACAGTGATACAGTGATGCAATTATTCCCGGTTCAGCCGATTCCATATTTGTTTAATTCCATGGCAGCATACCAGTTAAATAAGAATGATCTTGCCATAGAAAGCGCAAAAGCTGGTCTTAACTACGTTCAAAATGATATCCCTATTGAAGTTGAGTTTCTTACTTTTATGGCTGAGTCCTATTACCGCAAAAAAGAATATCAACTATCCGATTCTCTTTTTGATCGTATTCTTGAAATCAATCCGGAAAACGTGTTCATATTGAACAATTATGCATACTATTTGTCTCAGCGAAAAGCACAACTTGAAAAGGCTCGTGAGATGTCAACCCGTCTTATAGACTTGCGTCCTGATAATCCGAGTTACCTTGATACTCACGGATGGGTCTTGTTTCAGCTTGGAGAGTTTGAATCTGCAAAATCATACATCAAAAGAGCCTTAGAAAATGGTGGAAATGAGCGTCCTGCAATTCTCGAGCACTATGGGGATGTCTTGTATAAACTTGGACAAAAAGAAGAGGCATTAGGATATTGGAAGGAGGCTGCTCGCCTTGGAGAAAGCACCAAAGCTCTTGACAAAAAAATCTCAACAGGTTCACTTGAATGAGAAATGTAAATTCACATACTATCCTTAGGCTTATAAGCTTATTTTTCCTGCTTACTTTTTTACTTGCAGGATGTAAAACATCACGTGTCCTTACAGGTAAGCATAAGGCCATGAGCACGAAAGATATCTTGCAACATTTTGAAATGACCGATAGTTTTCCTTCTGCGGCATCTTTTCGATTTGCTGCAGAAATATCATCCCAGGGCAACGAACAATCTGGTAACTGTTATATCAGAATGTATAAAGACAGTTTAATATGGATTTCGGTTCGTTCCATGAGTTTTGAAGGTATGAGAGCAATTGTTACTCCCGATAGTATTCAATTTATTGATCGTTTGAATAACCTTTATTACAAAGGAGACTTTTCTCTGGTTAATCGATTTTCACCCATGGCTCTGGATTTTTATGATATGCAAAAACTCCTGTTGGGACGCATGTTGGATTATAACCAACAAGGTGAAAAATCGCTTGAAACCTGTAATGACTCAGCTTGCTATTGTTTGTATTCCAATACTGAAATGGAGTTGCAATACGATACTGTCATGAAGGCATTTAATCCACAATATGTGAATCAGAAATATCTTTTTTATCCGCAAAACTTTTTTCTCGCAGAGCAATCCTTCTTTTCTCGGGTAAGTAAAGATAATATGTCTATCATTTATGGACCAGCGGAACAATTTGATTCAAATTACTATCCTGAAAGTCTTACATTACGTATTGATGGCTATCAGCGAAGTGAATTGAAATTAGAAACTAAAAGCATAAGTTTTGATAATCAGTTTAAAACCCCATTCAAAATTCCAGATAAATATCAGGAAATGAGGTTTTAATTTGTACTTTCGTAAAAACTACTGACGTAATGATGCAGAAAAAATCACATAACATTATTTGGGCAAGCTTGTTTATCCTCCTCACTTTTTCAATATCAAGTGGGTTTGCACAATCACGAAAGGATCTCGAAGCCCAGAAGCGTCAAACTCAACAACAAATTCAAAAAACCAGTAAGTTGTTGGATGAAACCCGAGAGGGCAGAAAAAAAACATACAATAACCTACTCTTATTGAATGAACAAATTACTTCACGCAAAACCTTAATTCAAAAAATTTCTGAAGAAGTCAATCTGCTTGATAAACGCATGGAAGAAAATCAAGAAAGCATTGACATGTTACAATCAGATCTTGATGAGCTAAAAGAGGCCTATGCAAAGATGATTCAACATGCATATAAAATCAAGAACTCACAGGATAGATTACTTTTTGTTTTATCATCTGACGATTTTAATCAAGCATACAAGCGCATGGCTTACTTAAAAGAACTTGCAAAATACCGAAGACTTCAAGCCTATGCGATTGTAAAAACAAAAATCGAAATAGAGCAGCAAAACATGATTCTTGATAGCTCCAGACAAGAAAAACTAGACTTGCTTACGGATCAAGAAAAAGAGGCTCAGAAGTTGAATTCAGAAATTAAAGAGAAAAATGATATTATCAGTGATTTGAAATCACAAGAAGATGATTTGCGCAAAAAACTACAAAGTCATAAACAGCGTGCCGATCAGTTGCAACGAGAAATAGAGCGCTTAATTGCAGAAGAAGCCAAAAAATCAAGTTCGGACGGGTACGCAATGACTCCTGAAGAAAAAATTATTTCAAAAGAATTTGGAAACAATAAAGGACGACTCCCTTGGCCTGTCGCCTCAGGTGTAATTACTGGGAAATTTGGAAAGCAACCTCACCCAGTCCTTAAAAGTGTATATATCAACAACAATGGTGTAGATATCACAACCTCCAAAGGTTCCATCGTTCGTTCTGTTTTTGATGGTGAAGTACGTAAAATCTTTAAAGTGCCAGGTTATCAAAATGCTGTAATTATCCGACATGGAAATTATTTGAGTACCTATACTCATTTGGAATCCGTTTATGTTTCTGTCGGAGATAAAGTCAGTGCCAAACAAAGCATAGGTTCTGTACATACCGATGTTAATTCGGGTGAAACGGTTGTTCATATGGAAGTTTGGTACGGACAAAAAGTTCTAAATCCAGAGCAATGGTTAGCGAAATAAATCGTTATATTTATCTATGCACAATTCAGATTTTGACATATTGCTAAAACGTCTGGATCGGTTTATTCGCCGATACTATCTGAATCAATTCATTCGTGGGTTGATTCTTTCTGTTGCAATAGGTCTGTCTTATTTTTTGCTTGTTAGTGTTTTAGAGTATTTGGGAAATTTCAATACCTTGGTGAGAACCATTATGTTTTATTCGCTTTTACTCATGATAGCATCCGTGAGTATTTGGTTTTTTGTTCGTCCTTTGCTTGGGTTTCTTCGTATTGGGAAGCAAATATCGTATAAAGATGCTGCACGAATTCTAAAAACCTATTTCCCCGAAATGCAAGACAAACTTGAGAATACTCTGGAACTTGCTGATATGGGAAATGAAAATTCAGATACTTCTGAACTCATACAAGCTGCAATTGAACAAAAAACAGAAGAAATAAAACCGATACCTTTTTTGTCTGCATTGCCTCTGAAAGCGAGTTTAAAATATTCAAAATACATTATCCCCCCTGTCGTTGTAATTGTCTTACTGTTTTTTTTCTGGCCATCAGCAATATCCGAAGGGACAGAACGAATTGTAAAGCATAGACAGGAATTTATTCCACCACCACCTTTTGAGTTTCAACTGATGAATACAGATCTGAATGTGAGAAAGGGGAGTAGTTTGAAACTTAAATTAACCACAGAAGGTGATGTGCTTCCTGATAAAGTCTGGGTGCATTTTAATGGAAATCATCTGTTGATGCAGGAACCCACAACCAACCAGTTTGAATACGAATTTAAAAACATCAATAATTCCCTTGAAATTTATTTCCAATCTGGTGAAATAAAGTCATCAACATTTGAAATTAATGTTTTGCCTGCACCGGCATTAATGAACTATCAAATTACCATGACCCCTCCTGCATATACTGGAGAGTCTGTTCAAAAGTACCAAGACCAGGGAGATATTAGCATGCCAGCCGGTTCAAAACTTTCGTGGTCGTTCAACACCAGAGAAACTTCGGAATTGAGTCTGCTTTTTGCAGATTCAACTGTATTGTTTGCCGAACCATCAGATCAGTTTTTTCATGCCGATACCACCTTATTACGCTCTACTGCATATCAGATATTTTTGGCAAACAATCACTTTGTGAACGATAATCCTATCCGTTACAATGTGCATGTTATTCCTGATTTATATCCTGAAATTCAGGTGCAGGCAATGCGTGATAGTGCTGATTTGAATATTTTTTATTTCAATGGCATGATTCGAGACGATTATGGGTTTAACTCTCTACGTTTTTATTATCAAGATGCTGATGCAGACACTCAGGAGCCTCAATATCTTGATGTCCCATTCAATACGGCTCAAAGTCCTCAGGAGTTTTATTTTGCATTTGACTTTTCGAAGTTTTCAAAACAGGATGTTGCTGCTATTCAATATTATTTTCAAGTAGGGGATAATGATGCCATTCATGGAAGTAAAACCACTCGCTCGCAAACTCAAGAATTCCGATTTCCTAGTAAAGACGATTTAAACCAGTTGAATGATAAGACAAATGCAGAGTTGGAAGATAAAATCAACGAAGCTAAAGAGTTAAGTCGAAAGTTACGTGAAGATGTTGAAGATTTGCAGCGGAAACTAATAGATAAAAACATGTCTCAATGGGAGCGTCAGGAAAGCATGCAGCAAATCATGGAAAAGCAAAACGCCCTTGAAGAATTGACGCAGGAAATTTCACGTCAAAATCAGGAAAGAAATGAGTTTATGGACTCCTACTCAGAGCGCCGAGAGGATATCATGGAAAAACAACAGCAAGTTGAGGAAATGATGGAAAATCTGATGGATGATGAACTCAAAGAAATGCTGGAAGAGCTTCAGGAGTTGATGAAAAACAATCAAACTGATGACATGCAGGAACTCATGCAGGACATGAAATTTTCATACGATGATCTTGAAAAACAACTGGATAACAATCTGGAAATGCTTAAACGCATGGAGGTTGAGGAACGATTGCAAAACCATGTTGATCAGTTAAAAGAATTGAGTGAAGAACACAAAGCCCTTAGCGAAGAAACCAAAAATAAAGAAAAGTCACCCGAGGAACTTCAAAAAGAACAACAGGCGCATCAAGAAGCATTGGAAGACATTCAAGAAGAGTATGAAAAGACCATGGAAAAGAATGATGAATTGTCTGAACCAATGGAAATGCAAGATTTTGATCAGAATTTTGAGGAGATAAAACAAGAGATGCAAGAAGGTCAGGAAAATTTAGAGAACAGTAAAGAGAAAAAAGCATCACAAAATCAACAAAATAGTGCTCAGCAAATGGATGAATTAAGTGAAAAAATGATGAGCATGATGAGTCAAAGTATGCAGCAATCAGCACAAGAAAACATGGATGATATGCGGCAACTTCTGGAGAATTTATTGCAATTTTCTTTTGATCAGGAAGCCTTATTGAATGATTTTAATGTCATCTCTTCTCGTGATCCACGTTTCCGTGCAATTGTTGCGAAACAAAGTCGAATTGATGAGCATTTCCAAATGATAGACGACTCTCTTACAGCACTTGGTGCCAGAGTTCCTATGGTGGGTGGTATGATTCGTGAAGAGCAAAAAAGCATTCGAAAACATCTGAAAGATATCATATCAGATATGAACGATAACCGAGTGCACAAAGTCCGTTCTGGTCAACAGCTTGTTATGACGCATACAAATAATTTGGCGCTTCTTTTGTCTGAGGCATTGGATCAAATGCAGCAACAAATGAATTCCATGTCTAGTTCAGATGGACAGTGTCAGAAGCAACAAGGACAAGGAAAAC